>OZ241365.1:0-742500 GCA_965200555.1 Dehalococcoidia bacterium
GTCGCGCAGCGTGAGGTGGGTGCTGGCGGGCAGCGGGTCGCCGATGCCCGGCTCCGGCGTGCGCTCCAGCACCGTCACCGGCGAGGCGAGCAGCGGGTCGTAGCGCCGCCCGCCGGCCTCGACGGCGAGCGCCACGCCCCAGCGCCCGGCGGCGGGCAGGTCGGCGCGGGCGACGTAGACGGTGGCGAACGGCTCCTCGCCGTGTTCGTGCGCGCCGTCGCCGGCGTGCTCGTGCGTCTCCTGCGCGGCGATGCTGGCGCGCCGCAGCGGGTACTCGCCCTCGAGGGCGCCGCGGTCGTCCTCGCCGAGGCGGTAGAGGCGCAGCACGCCCTCGGCGTCCTGCACGAGTTCGCGGTCGGCGTTGAACAGCCCGATCGTGATGCGGTTGGGCCCGACGGCGAGGGCCGAGTTCACGACCTGCGGCTGCATGGCGGGGTCGAACGCCTCGCCGACCGCCCGCGCCGAGAAGTCGAGCTCGCGCGCCGCGCCGCCCTCGCCCCCGCACGCGGCGAGCGCGAGCGCCGCGAGCACGGCGGCGAGCGCGCCCCCCAGCCTCACGCGCCCCCTCGATGCGCCGCCTGCCGCCGCCGGTCCACCGCGCCGCCTTCCGCCCCGGTCTGCGCGCACGCCTCGTGGCGATCATACGGGATGGGCGCGGGGCGGCGCGCCGACGGCGGCGGGGCGTCAGGCGCGCGCGCCGCCGGGCGGGAGCACGTCTGGCGCGATCCGCAGCGCGTGGTGGAAGATGTCGTTCATGCATTCGGCCCAGCTGTTCTCGTTGAGCAGCAACCGGTCCATGTCGTAGTCGCGCTCCATCCGCATCTCTTCCAGCCGTTCACGCATCGTGGGGGTGACGACGCCGGCAACGAGGAAGTTGCGGCAGCCGGCCGGCGCTTCGTCGAATGTCTTCTTGACGGCTCCCAGACGCTCCAGCGCGCCGGCGGGGTCCTTGCCGGCCTTGATCTCGATGAGCGCAACGAGCCGCCCGTTCCGCTCGAATCCGATATCCGGCTCCGTGCCGAACCGCATGAGGACGCCCTGTCTGAGGCCCCACTCGGCGCTGTCGTCTCCGGGGTCGTCCTTCGCCAGCAGGTCGTGCTCGCGGATCCAGGCGATCATCCGCCGCCTGATCTCCTGCTCCCCCCGCTGGCCGATGAGATTGCGGATGACGCCGTCCGCGGTGATGCCGATCGTCGCCAGCACGTTGCGGTAGCCGTCCTCGGCCGTCCATTCCGTGTGGTCGAGGATGATCGAACTGATGACGGCGTTGTACAGGCGGGCCACGCGCAGGGCCTTCTCGCGGCCCACGCGGGCTCTCGCCGGGCGGCGCTCCCACTGCTCCACCGAGCCGACGATCTCGGTGACTCGCTTGAGCGGGAGCAGCGCGATGCCGCGATAGTGGATCGAGGCATCCGGCATGGCCTCCAGCACGGCGGGGTGCGCGAACACCAGACGCGGCTCGACGCCGGCCTGCAGCACCCGATCCCAAGCGTCGGACTGGATGGCCAGCGACTCGCGGTTCGAGTAGTCGGCCTCGCCGCCGAAGGCCTCGATCCGTTCGCGAATTCGCAGGTCGTCGCCCTGCGCGAGTCTCCTCGCGATCGTGACGGCGCGGTCGATCGCCTCCTCGGTGCGGCGTTCGCCGGTCACGGGCGTTCCGGCATCCGCCAGCGGTACACGCACTTGCGAAGTTCGCGGCGCCCGAAGCGTCCCATCTGCTGGCTCGCGTTGCCTTTGCCGCGAGGCAGCACGCTGATCTCCTCGCACTCGAAGCCGCAGGACTCGGCGATGTCCGAGAGGATGAGGTCGACCGGCACTTCCTCGCCGTGGTACTGCACGTTGTCGTTGACCATCACCACGCGCCCTCCGGGCATGGTGACGCGCGCCAGTTCGGCGACGACCACAGCCATTTCGAGGAAGTAGTTGGCGACGAGCCGGATCACGTGCGGGTTGCCGAGCTCCGATCGGCTCCGGATCAGTGCGCCGAGCGCTTCCTGCAGGGCTGCCTGCGACTGGACGGCGGACCGCGCCTGCCGGAGCGTGTCCGCCCTCGGGTACTCGCGTTCGAGGAGGGCCTCCTTCGAGCGGTTCTCGACCGTCGCGCTGATGAGGGCCTGCCGCAGCGCGCCGAAGCCCGTTTTGTCGTAGCCGAGCCATGCGAGCTCCAGCGCGTACGTCCGGGTGTAGTCGTAGCGGTTGGCGTAGGGCGGCGACGTCACCGTGAGGCCGACGGAGCGATCGGGCAGCAAGGCGAGCTCCCGGAGCGCCGATCCCTGCACCAGCCGCGGCGGCTGGCCGCCGTAGCGTTCGGCGAGCGCCGGGGCGTCCTCGGCGATCTCGCGGAGGCGCCGTTCCAGCGCTTCCCCGAACGAGGGTATGGGGCCCTTGTGCATACCGCCGCGGAGGTCGCGCCCGCAGCGATCGTCCCAGCGCAGGTACTGTCCGTCCTTGCGCGTGTAACTCACGTCCTCCAGCACGCTCATGCACGCCACGTCAAGGATCGTGTGCAGCGGCCCCTCGTCCATCCGCGCGAGGAACGCCCGGGCATTCGCGATCGCGCGCTCGGTCTCCGGCGGGAACGCCAGCTCGGTGATCGGTACGTGCGGGAAGCGGAACGCGCCGACGGACGCGCGCCCCCGCGACGCGTCGAGGAGCGCGACGCCCGCGGCCTCGATCGCCGCGGGCCGCACGCCGTTCGCCACGAGCGAGATCGCCTGCGCCGCGCGCACGCCGACGGGCATGATTTCGATGCCCGTGGCCTCGCGGCCCGCGCCGCCCGCGACCAGCGCCGCCGTCCCGATGCCGGCGAAGGGATCGAGCACCGGCCCGCCGGCTTCCGCGAGGGCGCCGCGCACCAGCTCCGCCGAGAACCCCTCTTTGTAGCGCAGCCAGCGCAGACCGGGCTGTTGCTTGTTCCCCTGGTAGGAGACGAGCCGCCGCGTCAGCTCGTCCCGCACCACCAGCCGATCCCTGAAGCGCGCGTGGAGGGCGTCGCGTTCGCCGTCGCCAGTCTCCGTGCGGGCACCCGCCGCATCGTCGGCGCTGACGCGAAACACGCCCTGTACGTCACTGATCAGCGCCATCGCAACCTGCCGCCCGGTATCCGCGCTATCCCTTGAGCGGTACTGAAGTTCGGCGCACTCTAGCAGCCGCGCGCCGCTCCCTCAACCCACCCCACGCAGGCAGCGCAGGCCGCCGAGGGGCGCGCCGCGCGCGGCGGCCAGCACGCGCACGCGGCCGAGGCCGGCGGGGGCCAGCAGCGTATCGGCGGCGCGGCGCGCCTCCGCCCACGCGAGCACGTCGAGGGCGGCGCGCGCGCGCGCGGCCTCCAGCTGCTCGCCGATGCCGAGGGCGATCAGCGCCTCGGCCTGGCTGACGGGGGGCGCGGCCTCGAAGCCGTGCTCCGCCGCTGCCGCCGCCAGCGAGGTGAGGTCGGCGTGGGCGGTGAGGTCGGTCTCGCCGGGCAGCGCCAGCGGGTCCGGCTGCGGCGAGTGGCGGCGGTAGGCCGCGAGCGTGCCCATCCGCCGCCACGGCGCGTACAGCCGCTCCGCCTCGTGGCCGTAGTCGATGGCGATCAGGTAGCCGCGCCCGAGGCGCGAGGCGATGCCGCGCATCGCCGCGATCGCCGCGAGCGAGACCTCGGCGCGGCAGCCCTCGCCGGGCTCGAGGCCGAGCCGCGCGAAGTGCGCCGCGAGCGCCGGCGCGGCGGCCTCGCCGAGCTCGAACCGCAGCCCGCCGCCACCGTCGGCGGCGACGCGCCACTCGCGCAGCTCGCCGCCGCGCCGCTCCACGAGGTGGACGGGAAAGGCGTCGAACAGCTCGTTGGCGATCACGACGCCCTCGGCCTGCCCGCGCTCGGCGAGCCAGTCGGCGAGGAGCGCGTGGCGCGCCTCGTGCCCGCGCGCGGCGAGGGCGGCGCGCTGCTCGGCGACGCGCCGCGGGTGGGCGTCGAGCAGCGCCGGGCGGGCGGCGGCGTAGCAGGCGGGGGCGCGCTCGCGCAGCCAGTCGAGCATCGCCGCCATGAACGCGCCGGAGCCTGCGCCCGGCTCGACGAGGTCGAAGGCGGCGGGCTCGCCGAGGCGCCGCCAGCACTCCTCGATCTGGCGCGCCCAGAGGTAGCCGAAGATCGGGTGCGCCTCGGGCGAGGTCTCGTAGTCGCCCTCGCGTCCCCAGGCGAGGCCGGCGCGGGCGTAGTAGCCGTGCTCGGGGTGGCCGAGGGCGAGCTCCATGAAGCGCGCGAAGGTGATCGGCCCGCGTTCGGCGATCTCGGCGCGGACGATCGCCGTCAGCGGCGTCGCGCGCGCGGCGAGGGCGAAGTCGTCGGAGGCGGGCGCGGAGGTGCTCACGCCGCCATCGTACCGCGCCGCCGCGCGTCAACGGCGGGGGCGGCGGGACTACTCGCCGATGGCGAGCACGGCCTCCCAGAGGTGGCCCGAGGCGTCGTACTGGCCGGCGGCGACGCGGACGGCGGAGGGCGGCAGCTCGACCGAGGCGAGGCAGCGGTCGCCGTGGCGCTCGCCGCGCTGGCGGAACCAGAAGTCGATCGCCTCGCGCGAGCCGTCGGGGGCGTAGGCGTGGACGAAGAAGCGGTCGGCGACGTCGGCCGCCGAGCACCCCTCGCGCGCGAGGGTCAGCGTGCGCCCCTCGAGGCGCAGCGCGAAGCCCGCGCCCCGCGCGTCCGGCTCGCGCGCGGCGAGGGCGTCGAAGCGCGCGAGCCACGCCTCGGCGCCGGGCGCGAACTCGGCGTCCCAGAGGTGGCCCGAGGCGTCGTACTGGCCGGTGCGGACGGAGCGCAGTGCGTAGTCGGGCAGCGCGATCCGCGCCATGCACGTATCGCCGAAGCGCACGCCCCGGTCGGCGAACGCGAAGCCGAGGGCCTCGAACCCGGCCTCGCGGCGCTCGGCGGGCAGGTCGCTCGCGTCTGCGGCGTAGGCGTGGACGAAGAAGGGCGCCTCGGTGTCCGCGGCGGCGCAGTCCTCGCGCGCCCAGGTCAGAGCGCGACCTTCGAGGTACACGCCGAACGGCCCGCGGGCCGCCGGCCCGGCGGCGGTGACGTCCTCGTACCAGCTGGCGGCGCCACGGGGGAACGAGGAGTCCTCGACGGGCAGCGAGGCCTCCCAGACGGGAGGCAGGCCGCCGCCCGCCAGCTGGCCGGCGCGGAGGCCGGCGAGGGGGTAGCCGGGCAGCGCGAGGCGCGCGAAGCAGCGGTCGCGGTAGCGCACGCCGTGCGCGTCGAACCCGAACCTGAACGCCTCGAAGCCCTCGGCGCGGCGCTCGGCGGGCAGGTCGCCCGCGTCGAGGGGGACGGCGTGGAGGAAGAGCGCGTGCCGCGTGTCCGCGCCCGTGCACGGCTCGCGCGCAAGGGTGAGCGTGCGTTCGCCCTCGTCGAGGTACAGGTCGAACCCGGAGCGCAGCGCGGGCTCGCGCGCCGCGATCGAGGCGTGGACGTTGGGCAGGGCGTCGAAGCGGTAGAGGAAGACGCGGCGGTTCTGCGGCGTCAGGGAGCCGCCGTAGTCGGCGGGCAGCAGCGCGTAGTCGAGCGGGGGAACCCTGTCCCAGTCCTCGATCGGCGTGGCCTGCAGGTATCTGCCCGCGAGCCGGTAGACCGGCCCCATTTGCCTCAGCGCGCCGTTGCTGGGGTAGAGGAAGATGCTGCCGCCTTCGGTGATGCGCCGCACGGCGCGCAGGTCCGCGGCCGCCTCGCGCTGGCGTTGCGCGGCCTCGGCGCGGTGGCCGACGGCGCTCATGTCCCACGCGGAGAGCGCGAACAGCGCGGCGGCGGCCACGGCGGCGGCGGGCAGCGCGCGGGCGGCGCGCCGCGGCCCGAGGACGCGGCGCAGCCCCAGCAGGGCGAGCGCGAAGCAGACCAGCGGAACGCCGGCGTGGAACATCGCCTCGAACTCGTGGAACGCGGCCGAGCCGCGGAACGGGATCGCCCACGCCCAGCCCGTGAGCAGCAGCGCCGCGAACAGCGTGCGGTGAGGCAGGAAGCGCAGTCCGGCGAGGCAGGCGGCGAAGAGGGCCGCCCCCGCTGCCGCGAGCCACGCCGCCGGCGCCGGAGGCGGCCCGAGGATCAGGTGCGGCTGCGACAGGTCGGCGCGATCGAGGAGGGCGAACGGGATCGCCAGCTGGCCGACGGCGCCGAACTGCCCCCGCAGGAACGCGGGCCAGCCGACGACCCGCGCCTGCGCCGCGTCGGCGCCGGTGCGCCGCAGCAGGGACTGGACGGACGGCAGATCGGTCGGCGCGACCTCGCCGCCGAGCGCGCGGTACTCGTTGCCGAGGTTGAAGCCGAGGATCAGCGCGCAGCAGAGCGCGGCGAACGCGCCGCAGGCGAGGTAGCGGCTGCGCGCGGGCGCGCCCGGCGCCCGCCGCGCATCGGGGCGGGCGCCCCCGCCGCCGCGCGTTCGCCGCGCCCCGGACGCGAGGCCGAGCAGCACGAACGCCGCGACCAGCGCCGCGGCGTGCCAGCCGAGGAGGAGGGCGACGGCGGTTTTGGCGAGCAGCTGACGGAAGCGCCCCTCCTGCGCGAAGAGGACCATGCCGTGGAACGCCAGCATGACCCCGAACAGGCTGGCGACCTCGGACGAGACCATGTCGTTGTAGAAGAGGAGGCAGTACGAGGAGAAGGCGAGCAGCGTGGCCGCGAGCGCGATCCGGCGGTCGCCGAGCAGCCGCGCGAGCGACAGGTGCGCGAGCACGGCGGCGGCGGCGAAGAGCGCGAGCATGAGCAGCCGCGCCGCCATGATCTGCCTGGGGGCGTCGTCGCCGAAGGGCAGGATCGCGAGCCTGACGAGAGCCGCGGAGCCGATCGGGAAGCGGTTGTAGACGGCGTACGCGGGCTCGCCGGAGCGGTCCAGGCTCCGCGACCGGAACTGCAGGAAACCGTGCTCCGCGGAGAGGTTCGCGGCGATCTCCAGCGTCTGGATGGAGACGTTGTGCTCCCCCTTGCGGTAGAACTGCGAGCGGTCGTTGCCGAACACGAACGCCGAGGACAGCGCGAGCAGCAGCAGCGCCAGCGGCGCCGCCTCGCGGCGAGGGATGGGGCGGAGCCGGCGGCGGACGGCGGCGAGAGCGCGGATCACGCCTCGCATTGTCGGGGCTCGCCGCCGCGCGTCAACGGCGGGCGGCGGCGCTACTCGCCGATGGGGAGCGCGGCCTCCCAGAGGTGGCCTGTGTCGTCGTACTGGCCGGCGGCGACGCGCGCGAGGGCGGTGGACGGCAGCTGGACCGAGGCGAGGCAGCGGTCGCCGTGGCGCTCGCCGCGCTCGCGGAACCAGAAGTCGATCGCCTCGCGCGCGCCGTCCGGGGCGTAGGCGTGGACGAAGAAGCGGTCCGCGACGTCGGCAGCCGAGCACCCCTCGCGCGCGAGGGTCAGCGTGCGCCCCTCGAGGCGCAGCGCGAAGCCCGCGCCCCGCGCGTCCGGCTCGCGGGCGGCGAGGGCGTCGAAGCGCGCGAGCCACGCCTCGGCGCCGAGCGCGAACTCGGCGTCCCAGAGGTGGCCGCTGTCGTCGTACTGGCCGGTGCGGACGGAGCGGAGCGCGTAGTCCGGCAGCTCGAACTCCATCATGCACGTCCCGCCGAAGCGGGAGTGGCGGTCGCCGAACGGGAAGGTGAGGGCCTCGAACCCGGCCGCGCGGCGCCCGGCGGGGAGATCGCCGGGGTCGGCGGCCCAGGCGTGGAGGAAGAAGAGGGCCTCGGTGTCCTCCGGCGCGCAGTCCTCGCGCACGTAGGTCAGCGTGCGGCCGTCGCGGTAGACGCCGAACGCCCCGCGCGCCGCGGGTTCGGCGGCGGTCACGGCGGCGTACCAGTCGGCGGGGGGAGGCAGCTCGATCGTGCCTTTGGGCGTCAGGTCGAGGCTCGCCAGCCCCGGGTAGTCGGGCGCGTAGCGAATGGCGCGGTAGAGCAGGTTGTCCCATATGACGGGGTTCGCCCGCCTGAGCCCGATGCGGTGGCCGTGCCCCCGGTGGTGGAGGCCGCTGCGGGCGTGAGGGTTGACGAACCGCCAGACGGTGTCCCCGTCCGGCGTGACCTCGAAGATCGTGCCCTCGACGCCGAAGGCGATCAGGGTGTTGCCGTTGGGGAGCCGCTGCGCGCCCGACAGGCGGAGCGAGGCGAACGCGGAGGGGGGATCGCCCGCGTAGGTCCAGACCGTGGCGGGGTCGGCGAGGCGGTAGCCGGAGCCCTCGGCCGGGAGCGCGAGCTCGACGACGGAGGACCAGCCGCGCGCGTAGCCCTCGAACTCGTCGCCGTTGTTGAAGGCCAGGACGTGTCCGGCGCCGGGCAGCCCGTCGGCGATCCAGTGGATGTGGTGCGGGCGGAAGAGCCGCTGGTCGGCGGCGGTTCCGGCCCGGTGGGCGCGGGGGTTGCCCCAGCGGTACAGCAGGTCGCCGCCCCTGCCGGCGGCGCCGCCGGCGTGGCCCGCGGCCTCCTCCGTCGTCGTGCCGCGGTCGACGATCCACATCTCGCTGAAGTTGCGGGCGGAGATCACGATCTGGTCCAGCCCGGGGTGGTAGTCGATCGAGTTGGCGTGGATCCAGGCGGGGTCGGCGGGGTCGCGCTGGCGCCCGAAATTCAGGTCCACCAGCTGCGGGTTGCCGGCCACGTCGCCGTAGTTGGGTTTGGACGGATCGAAGTCCTGGATCAGGTGGTCCCACATGGACCACTCCCAGACGATCTCGCCGCCGACCTTCCCGCGGGTCCCGTCGAGCCGGACCTCGGCGAGCGCCTCGTAGGAGAGGCCCTGCGGGGAGACGAGATCGGGGTCGGCGCCGGCGGCGACGGCTTCCTCGGGGGTTTTGGCGCGTCCCACCAGCAGGAGCAGGTTGCCGTTGGGCAGCAGCAGGTAGTCGTGATGCACGCCGCCGTCGCCGTCGTACTCGTACTCCCACGCCGTGTCGCCGTCCGGTTCGATTTCCCAGATGCGGTTGGCCAGCTGGAGCAGCAGGTTGCCGTTCTCGCGCAGCCGCGCGTTGATGGGGCGGGCCATCGGGAAGCCCGTCCAGCGGTGCGCGATCAGGCCGTCGTGGCCGATCAGGTAGATCACGCCCTGGCGGGGCGCGAACAGCGTGTAGCCCTCGAACGATCCGGGCGCGCGCAGGGTCAGCCCGAGCGCCGGGCTCCGCTCCAGCAGGAAGGGCGTCCCCGCCGCCGCGCCGCCGGCGAAGCGGGCGCGGAAGGCCGCGTTCGCCTCGCCCCCGGCGCCGGGATCGAGGGTGAGCCACGCGCCGTCCTCGCCCGTCGCGTGGACGCGGCTGCCGAACGCCGCGGCGCAGTGTTCGAGCCACGCGAGGCCGCCGCCGGCGAAGGCGGCCAGCGTGTAGCCCGGCAGGAGCGGCCGCCCGAAGCAGTCCGCCTCCTGCGCGGAGGCGCTTCCCCCGCCGATCGGGGGGAGCGCGGCGAGCGCGGCCGCCGCCAGCAGCGCCGCCGCGAACGCCGTGCACGCCGCCGCCGCCCTCCGGCGCATCGCTACGCTTCGGGCAAGGGTTCGTCGAGGCGGTAGAGGGCGGCCAGTTCGGGGTCGCGGCCGGCGATGAGGCGGGCGACGCCGATCATGACCTGCGCCTGCTTGTAGGTGGCGTCGTCCTGCATCTTGCCGTCGAGCATGACCACGCCGGAGCCGTCGCCCATCGCGTCGGCGATGCGGCGCGCGAACGCCACCTCGTCGGGCGGAGGGCTGAACACGCGGTTGGCGATGGCGATCTGGTTGGGATGCAGCGTCCACGCCCCGACGCAGCCCATGAGGAACGCCGCGCGGAACTGGTCCTCGCAGGCCAGCGGGTCGGCGATGTCGCCGAACGGGCCGTAGTAGGGCAGCGCGCCGGCCTCGACGCAGGCGTCGACCATGCGCGCGAGTGTGTAGTGCCACAGGTCCTGCTGCGCGCTCGGGCGCGGCGCCTCGGCGTCCCCGGGGTCGGGGTCGGCGCGCACGAGGTAGCCGGGGTGGCCGCCGCCGACGCGCGTCGTCTTCATCCGCCGCGAGGCCGCGAGGTCGGCCGGGCCGAGGCTCATGCCCTGCACGCGCGGGCTGGCCTGCGCGATCTCCTCGACGCGGTTGACGCCGCCCGCCGTTTCGAGGACGGCGTGGATCAGGTACGGCCTCGCGGCGCCGTGCTTCGCCTCCAGCTGGGCGAGCAGCTGGTCGGCGTAGTGGATGTCCCACGGCCCCGTCACCTTCGGCAGCATGATCACCTCGAGGCGGTCGCCGAGGGCCGCCGTCAGCTCGAGCAGGTCGTCGAGCGCCCAGGGGCTGTCGAGGCTGTTGACGCGCGTCCACAGCGCGGTGTCGCCGAGGTCGGCCTCGCGCCCGACCTCGATCAGCCCGCGCCGGGCCTCGATCTTGCGGTCGGAGGGGATGGCGTCCTCGAGGTTGCCGACGAGCACGTCGACGCGCCCGGCCATGTCCGGCACGCGCGCGCGCATCCGCTCGTTCGAGGGGTCGAAGAAGTGGAGCGAGCGCGTCGGCGCGACGGGGATGGCGGCGGGCGGTTCGGGCGCGCCGAGGGCCAGCGGCTTGCCGAAGTCGCGGGGGCTGCGGCGCATGGATGCCTCCCTGCCGCACGCTAGCCAGAGGCTGGCGCAGCGTCAACGATCGGACGCGGTCGGCTCCCCGCCTGCGTCCGGCGCGCGGGGCGCGCGCGCGAGGCGCGGCGAGTCCTCGAACACGCGGTCGAGGATCGCGGCGGGGACGGCGACGGCGAGGCCGGCGCCGGCGAGCCAGAGGGCGTTGCGGAAGACGCCGCCGAGCAGCGCCCGCGCGAGCGCGCGCGCCTCCTCGCCGACGGCGTCGTCGCCGCCGACGAAGCCGAGGCCGAACCAGAGCGCGGCGGCGGGCGCGAGCACGAGCGCCGCCGCCGCGATCGCGACGGCGCCGAGCCGCACGAAGCGCCCGAGGCCGACCGCGAGCAGCAGCGCGGCGGCGGCGAGCAGCGCGCTCAGCGCGCCGAGCGGGGTGACGTAACCTGCCCAGCGCTCGTGGCCGCTCGCGGCGAGGCCGTCGAGCAGTTCGCGCATCAGGCCGGCGCTGGTGAGGCGGGGGACGGAGGGGGCGTCGCCGTCCTCGTCGCGGAAGGCGGCGCTGCCCTCGGCGCGCACGAGCGCGGCGGCCTCGGCGAGCAGCGCGGCGCGCAGCCGTCGCGGCGACGCAGCCTCGGCGGCGGGCGCGCGCACGTCGAGGGGGAAGCCGGGCAGCGCGACCTCGCCGCCGCGGGCGGCCTCGCCGGCGACGGCGGCGGCGTGGACGCCGAGCAGCCCGTCGATCTCGGCGAGGACGGCGACGGCGCGCTCCAGCGCGGGCAGCGCGGCCTCCTCGCTGGTGGCCTGCGCCGCGCTGAGCGCGGCGATCCAGCCCGCGAGCGCGAGGGCGAGCAGCGCGGCGGCGATCCAGCCGGCCACGTCGCGCAGGCCGGCCCCGGGCGCGAACTCGCCGAGGCCGGGCGGCGTTCCGCGCCAGTCGTCGTCCCCGAAGCGGGGCGGCGCGATCGGCGGCAGCGGATCGCGCTCCCTCACCGGCGGCGCGCCAGCCGCGTGCCCGCCGGCAGGTCGTGCGGGGCCCTCGCCCCCGGCCTCGCCGCCGCCAGCGCCAGCGCCGCCAGCCCGCCGAGGCAGGCGACCGCTCCGGCGATCGCGCACAGCGCCGCCAGCGCGAGCGCGGGCCCGCCGAGGCCGGAGACGAGCAGCGTGAGCGCGAGCCAGCCCCAGACGGGGACGGAGAGCGGGTGCAGCGCGAAGCGGAGGAGCCGCCGCCGCACCGAGGACGCCTCGACGGCGAGGCCCGCCCGCGCCTCGCCGAAGGTCGCGCCCGCGCGCCGCAGCCGCGCCAGCTGCCACGCGCTCCACGCGGGGACGCAGGCGGCGAGCAGGGCGGCGGCGGCCCAGGCGTCGGCCGCGCCCGCGTCGAGGCGTCCCCACGCCGTCCGCGCCAGCAGCCAGCCCGCCGCGGCGATCGCGGCGATCGCCAGCAGCGCCAGCAGCGCCCCGAGGTCGAGCGCCGCGGCCGCGAACCGCGCCCCGCGCCCCGGCGTCCCCTCGTCCACGGCGGCCATGCCCCGATGATAGGCCGCCCCGCCCGCAAGCGTGCGCGCCCGTCCGCCGCGCGGCGCGGCGGGGCGTGTACGGTGGAGCGGTGCGGGTCTCGCATCCCCTCGTGGCGGGCGTCGCCGTGTTCGCCGTGGCGTTCGGCCTCTGGCTGGGGCTGTTCGCGCTGCGCGGCGCGCGCGCGGGCGACGGCTTCGACCTCCTGCGCTGGGAGCTGGCGGCGTCCGCCAACAAGTGGCTGTACGCCCTCGGCGCGCCCGCGCGCGGCGACCCCGCGCCGGACGAGGCGCTCGCGCGCTACTTCGCCCTCTCCGACCGCGACGGCGAGGAGGGGCGCGCGCTCGAGAACGCAGCCGAGGCGGCGATCGAGGGCCGCCTCGACGCCGTGATACGCGACGCCGGCATCGGCTTCCCGCTCGCGCTGCCGGGGCCGCTCGCCGTGTGGCCGCCGGTCGATATCGAGATCGCGGGGTCGCCGCGCCTGCTCGTCGTCTCGCCGCGCGCCGAGATCCGCCGCGCCGGCGGCCGCCTGCTGCGGGCCGATCTCGGCGCGGCGGCGCTCGCCGCGATCGAGCGCGAAGCCGAGGCGCGCGACGCCTCGATCTCGGCGCTGGCCGTGCCGACGGGCGGGGTGGCGACCTATCCCGCGATCGTGCGCGACACGGCCGGCTACCGCGCGTTCGTCGGCACCGCCGCCCACGAGTGGGTGCACCACTACCTTGCGTTCTACCCGCTGGGCCGCGCCCTCTTCCTCGGCGGCGGCCCCGACGCCCTCACGATCAACGAGACGGTCGCCAACGTCGTCGGCGACGAGCTGCGCGACGCCGCGATCGCGCGCTTCGGCGACCCCTCGCCGCCGCCGCCCGGCGCCCCGGACGCCTCGAACGCCGCGCCCGCCGCCGATCGCGCCGCGGTCCTGCGCGCGCTGCGCCTCGAGGTGGACGCGCTGCTGGCGGACGGCGGGATCGCGGAGGCGGAGCGGCGGATGGAGGAGACGCGGCTGGAGCTGGCGGAGCGCGGCGTCCGCATCCGCCGCCTCAACCAGGCCTGGTTCGCCTTCTACGGCTCCTACGCCGACCGTCCCGACGCGACCGACCCCCTCGGCCCGGCGATCCTCGAAATCCGCGAGCGCGCCGGATCGCTCGCGCGCTTCCTCGAGCTGATGCGAGGCGCCGCCGACCGCGCCGCCGTCGAGCGCCTGCTGGCCTCGCTGCGGGACGGCGGCGGGTAGCGCGGAGGGCTACTCCCCGCCGCCGCTGCTGCCGTTGCGGACGACGACGGGGACGGTGGTCACGGCGTCGCCCTGCACGGCGTCGCGGACGGTGAGGCGGAGGGTGTGGACGCCGTCCTCGAGGCCGGTCGTGTCCCAGTCGCCGAGCGGGCCGACGACGCTGGGGCGGTCGTCGCGGCGGATGGTCGTCCACGCTGCCGGACGGAGGCCGGCGCCGACCTCGATCACGACCTCGCGCAGCTGCAGCGAGAAGGCGAGGCCCTCCATCGCGACGACGCCGGAGACCGTCGCGTTCGGCGCCGGCGCCTCGATCAGGGCGTAGGGCGCGGTGTCGTACTCCGCCGCGTTCTCGCCGTTCGAGATCGTGATCGGGACGCGGTAGCGCAGCGTTCCGCGCTCGGCGTCATCGAGGCGCACGCGCAGGGCGTAGGGGCCGTCGGTGAGGGGCGAGGTGTCCCAGCTCGCGAGCTCGCCGGAGGCGACGGGCTGCTCCGAACGGCGGAGCAGCACCCACGAGTCGGGGTCGTCGCCGCGCCCCCACTCGACGCTGTAGGAGCGGAACCCCGGCGAGTCGGCCCGTCCGTGGACGCGGACCGTGCCGGAGACCGTCTGCGCGGGCGCGGGCGACCGGACGAGCAGCGGCGCGCGCGCCTCGTCCGAGTCCTCGGTGGGCGCCAGCAGCCGCGTCAGGCCGGTCTCCTCCGCCCACCCGGCGAGGCCCTTCCAGCCCCCGACCTCCTGCTCCGGCAGCACGAGGCGCAGCTCGCGCGAGACGAAGGCGGCGGGCGTCTCCGGCGTCGCCAGCAGGCCGGAGCGGGTGTCGATGTCCACCTCCCGCCACCAGGTGTCGAGCAGCCGCTCGCGATCCTCCTCGTCGCCGCCGGCCAGCACCTCCTCGGCGAACAGGCCCTCGTAGCGGCCGTGGTCGGGGCAGTCGGGGGTGGGGAGGCGGCCCGAGGGCCAGCACAGCTCGACGCTTTCGACGCCGCCGGGTTCCTCGAACGCGGCGGGCGGGAGCCGCAGGCGGTCGTGGGCGAGGGTCATGAAATCGCGCCACGAGCGCCACGAGATGCGCGTCGAGTCGATGTTCACCATCGGCGAGTTGTCGGCGTTGCCCGCCCACACGCCGGCGACGAGCTGGGGGGTGTAGCCGAGGGCCCAGGTGTCGCCGATGGCGCGCGAGTTCCTGTAGGGCTCGCTCGTGCCCGTCTTCTGGGCCGAGGCGCGGCCGGGCAGGTGGAGGCCGCCGCAGCCGAAGGTGATGCACTGCGTGTCGGGGTCGGAGAGGACGGCCGTGACGAGGTAGGCGAAGTTCTCGCCGACGACGCGCCGCCGTTCGGGCGCGCCGGCCTCGTACAGCGTCTCGCCGTCGGCGTCGGTCACGCGCAGCAGCGCGACGGGGTCGAGGGTGCGCTCGCCGGGGTCGTAGCCCTCGAGGGCGGCCTGGCCGCGCATGACGCCGCCGTTCGCGAGCACGCTGTAGGCGTAGGTCATGTCCTCCAGCGTCACGTCCACGCCGCCGAGGGTGAGCGAGGGGCCGTAGCCGAGCGGGTTGTCGAGCGTCGTGATGCCGACCTGGCGGTAGACGGCCATCGTGTTGTCGACGCCGGCGAAGAGGATCGCCTTGAAGGCGGGGACGTTGAGCGAGCTGCCGAGGGCGTCGGCGGCGGAGATCGCGCCCTGGAAGTCGCCGCTGGGGTTGCGCGGCTCGTAGAAGCCGCCCGTCGCCGGGTCGATCACCCGCGCGGGCGTGTCGAGGATGCCGTGGCCCGTGCTCCAGCCCTCCATGAAGGCGGTCATGTAGGTGAACGGCTTGAGCGCGGAGCCGGGCGAGTTGAGCGAGATCACGTTGTCGTTGCGGCCCTCGATGTCGTCGCGGAAGTAGTCGCGGCTGCCGGCGTAGACGAGGATCTGGCCCGTCGCCGGGTCGAGCGCGAGCAGCGCCCCGTTGCGGCCGTTCGAGGACTCCTCGAACTCCGCGATGCGCTCCTCGAGGATGCGCTGCGCCTCGCGCTGGAGGCCGAGGTCGAGGGTGGTGACGACCTCGAGGCCGTGCTCGTAGAGGGCGCGTTCGCCGAAGCGCAGCTGCAGCTCGCGGGCGACGCGGCCGAGCACGAAGTGGGGGGCCTCGATCTCGAAGCGGTTGGCCTTGAACACCAGCTCCTCGGCGCGGGCGCGGGCGGCATCGGCCTCGCTGACGGCGCCGTGGCGCACCATCAGCGTCAGCACCTCGTGCTGGCGCGCGCGCGCGACGGCGAGGTTGGCGATCGGGTCGTAGCGCGCGGGCGAGGCGGGGATGCCGGCCAGCAGCGACGCCTCGGCCAGCGTCAGGTCGCTGGCCTGCTTGCCGAAGTAGCCCTCCGCCGCCGCCTCGATCCCGACGTAGACGCCGCCGTAGGAGATCGAGTTGAGGTACCACTCGAGGATCTGCTCCTTGGTGTAGCGCCCCGTCAGTTCGAGGGCGATCGCCGCCTCCCGCAGCTTGCGCTCGATCGTGCGCTCGGCGCGCTCTTCGAGCGGGATGTAGACGTTCTTCGCCAGCTGCTGGGTGATCGAGGAGCCGCCCGAACCCTCGAAGAAGTCGGAGTCGCCCAGCGGCGTCAGGTTCTCGATGCCCGCGCGCACCAGCCCGCGGATGTTGAGGCCGTTGTTCTCCCAGAACGAGGCGTCCTCGGTGGCGACCGTCGCCAGCACCACCCACTCGGAGATGTCGCGCAGCGCCACCGGCCGCCGCAGCCCCCCGAACTCGTCGACGAACTCGTAGAGCAGCAGGCCGTTGCGGTCGTAGATGCGCGCCCCGCCGCGCGGCAGCGTCGCCAGCAGCTCCTCGGGCGGGGCGACGGCGGAGACGAACTCGTCGTACTTCTGCTTCCCGTACAGCGCCGACCCGCCCGCCACGGCGGCGCCCGAGGTCGCGGCCAGCGCGAGGACGCCCGCCGCCAGCCACAGCCAGCGCCGGAAGCGGGAGGCGGCGGCCGCGCTCCGCGCGCCGCTCGCGCGGCGGCGCCGCGAGCGCCGCCGCACCGCGCGCCGGCCGGCCGTCACGCCTCGCCCCGCGCGCGCAGCACCAGCAGGTGCGAGAGCCCGAAGCGCCGCCACCGCGAATCCTCGGCGCGGTAGCACAGCGCCCGCGCGATCCGCCCCGCCAGCGGCCAGCGCGCCGCGACGTTGTCGAACCCCGGGTACACGTAGCCGCTCGCCACCGCCTCGAGGCCCGCGGCCTCCAGCAGCGGCGGCCAGTCGCCGGCGCCGTAGGCGCGCGCGTGCGGCGCCAGCCGGTCGCGCCAGCGCCGCGGCAGCCAGTTCACGAACGGGATGTTGCCGAACACGTAGCGCCGCCCGAGGTAGACGCCGTGCGTCTCGAACGGGTAGAGCCGGTTCGGCGCGAAGATCACCGCCCGGCCGCCGGGCGCGAGCACGCGCCGCACCTCGCGCAGCGTCGCCGCCTCGTCCGCCACGTGCTCGATCACCTCGTTGAGCACGACCACGTCGAACGCGCCGCCGGCGTAGGGCAACGCCTCGCCGGCGCCCGCGGCGAGGCCGCCGGCGCCGCGCGCGCGCCCCTCGGCCAGCCGCGCGCGCTCCACGTCGCAGCCGAAGGCGAGCGCGCCCGCGCGCGCGAAGGCGCGCACGTACTCGCCCACCCCGCACCCGAGGTCGAGCACGCGCCGCCCGGCCAGCGGCGCGTGCCGCTCGACGATGGCGAGCCGCCGCGCCTGCCCGAAGCGCCACACGAAGCTGGGGTTGCCGAGCCGGGCCGCGTCCGGCTGCTCCCGCCCGCGCGCCGCCTCGTGCGGTCGTTCGGGCGCCGTCGCGGGGGCCGCCGGTTCGCTGATCGCCGTGCTCCTCGAAGCGGGGAGGGAGCGCCCCCCGATCGTAGCCGCTGCCCCGCTCCCGCGCGAGACCCCGCCGCCGCCTCGCGGGCGGGCGGCGGGTGGGCGTAGTGAAGAGGACACGCAGCAGCCGACGCGCTCGCGGCCGGGGCAGGCGTTCCGCCGGGGGGCTACGCCTCCCCCTCTTCCTCCGGGGGGTCGCCGGCGGCTTCGGCGACGAAGGCGGACAGCAGGGCGTGGACCTCGGAGGCGACTTCGCGCAGGCCGTGGCCGCCGCCTTCGAGGATTTCGAGGCGCTTCGGGTCGCGGGCGCGGCGGTGGATGTCCTCGGACGCCTCGGGCGGGAGCACGCGGTCGGCGGAGCCGTGGATCAGCAGCAGCGGCTTGCCCAGCCGCTCCACCTCCTGCGTGCCGTGGCGCTGCGAGGAGAGCGCCGCCACCGCCGAGGCCAGCGGCGCCAGCTCGCCCGCCTTGATCGCCACCGCGCCGCCGAACGAGTGCCCCACCAGCACCGCCCGCTCCGCGCCGATGCCCTTGAGGAACGAGCACGCCGCCAGCGCGTCCAGCACGCACTCCGTGAACTCGCCCGGCTCGCGGTAGCCGAGGCGCAGCGATGTCACGCCGCGCGCCACCAGCTCGCGGCTCAGCCGCAGGTAGACGGCGTCCGCCGGGCCGTCGGAGCCGCCCTCGCCGGCCCCGCCGAGGTAGACGGCGCAGCCGGTCTTGCCCTCGCAGGGGTGGAGCGTGGCGGCGAGCCGCCCGCGCGTGGTCTCGATGTCGAGTTCGAGCTCGCCGGGCCGTTCGCCGGGGCGGGCCTGGACGTTGCGGATCGAGAGGACGAAGTCGCCGCCCTCGTCAGGCGGCGGGGAGGTCACGGCGCGCCGCCGTCCGCCCGCCTCCGCGCGACGAAGCGCTCGATGCGGTCCATCGCCTCGGCGATGTCGTCGTAGTCGGCGGCGTAGCAGGCGCGCACGAAGCCGGCCCCGCTCTCGCCGAAGGCCGAGCCGGGCACCATCGCCACGCGCTCCTCCTCCAGCAGCGCCTCGGCGAAGGCGAGGTCGTCGAGGCCGGTCGAGCGCACGTCGGGGAAGGCGTAGAAGGCGCCGCGCGGCTCGACGGTGGCGAGGCCCATCGCGTTGAGGCGCGCGACCATCATGCGGCGGCGGCGGTCGTACTCGGCGAGCATCCCGCGCACGTCCTCCTCGCCGCTGTCGAGCGCCTCGATCGCCGCGTACTGGGCGGCGGTGGGGGCCGACATCATCACGTACTGGTGCACCTTCATCATCGCCTCGAGCACGGCGGAGGGGGCGGCGGCGTAGCCGAGCCGCCAGCCGGTCATGGCGTAGGCCTTCGAGAAGCCGCCGAGCAGCACCGTGCGCTCGCGCATCCCCTCGATCGCCGCGAAGCAGACGTGCTCGACGCCGTAGACGAGGCGGTCGTAGAGCTCGTCGGCGACGACGAACAGGTCGTGCTCCGCGGCGAAGCGCGCGATCGCCTCCATCGCGGGGCGGCCGAGCACGGCGCCCGTGGGGTTCGAGGGGTAGCCGAGCAGGATCGCCTTCGTGGCCGGCGTGAGCCGCTGCTCGAGCGCCTCCGCGGTGACGGCGAACTCCGCCTCGGGCGAGGTCGGCACCGCCACGTAACGCCCGCCGGCGAGCAGCACGACGGGCTGGTAGGCGACGTAGGCGGGTTCGGGCACGAGCACCTCGTCGCCGCGGTCGAGGAGCGCGCGCATCGCGAGGTCGAGCGCCTCGGAGACGCCGGTGGTCATCATCAGCTCGCGCGCGGGGTCGTACTCCACGCCGTAGAGCCGTCCGAGGTGGGCGGCGAGCCGCTCGCGCAGTTCGGGCAGGCCGTAGTTGCTGGTGTACCCGGTGTGGCCGGCCAGCATCGCCTCCGAGGCGGCGTTGGTGATCTGGGCGGGGGTGGGGAAGTCGGGCTGGCCGACGGCGAGCGAGATCACGCCCGTGGCCGCGTCCAGCATCTCGAAAAAGCGGCGGATGCCCGAGGTGGGCAGCGCCGAGACGGTGGCCGAGTTGCGCCCTCGCCGCGCCTCGTGCCCCGCCGCCGCTTGCGGCGTCACGAGGCGGCCTCGCCGCCGCCGGGGCCGCCGTCGAGGCCGTGCTCGGGCGGGCGGCGGCGGTGCCAGCCCGTGGCCTCGCCGTAGGCGTGGGCGGCGCGCAGCAGCGTCGCCTCGCCGAAGGGGGCGGCGATCAGCTGGAGGCCGACGGGCAGCCCCTCGGAGAAGCCGCACGGCGCGCTGAGGCCGGGGAAGCCGGCGATGTTCACGGGGATGGTGAACAGGTCGTTGAGGTACATCGCCAGCGGGTCGCCGAGCTTCGCGCCGAGGGGGAAGGCGACGCCCGGCGAGGTCGGCGTGGCGAGCAGGTCGCAGCGCGCGAGGGCGGCCCCGAATTCGCGGCGGATGACGGTGCGCGCCTGCTGGGCGCGGCGGTAGTAGGCGTCGTAGTAGCCGGCCGAGAGCGCGTAGGTGCCGATCATGATGCGGCGCTTGACCTCGTCCCCGAACCCGCGCCCGCGCGTCTGCTCCATCTCGTCCCACATCGACGCGCCCTCGCGGAAGCTGTAACCGTACTTGACGCCGTCGTATCTCGCGAGGTTCGCCGACGCCTCGGCCGGGGCGATGATGTAGTAGGCCGACAGCGCCGCGTCGAGCGAGGGCAGCGAGACGCCGCGGTCGATGCGCGCGCCGCCCGCTTCGAGCGCGCCGACAGCGCGCTCGAACGCCTCGCGCACGCCGTCCTCGACGCCCGCGGAGGCCGCCTCGGGCGGCACGCCGACGCGCAGCCCGTCGAGGCCTCCGCCGAGCGCCGCGAGGTAGTCGGGCGCCGGTTCGGGCGCCGTCGTCGAGTCGCGCGGGTCGTGGCCGGCGATGGCCTGCAGCAGCGTCGCCACGTCGCGCGCGTCGCGCCCGAACGGCCCCACCTGCTCCAGCGACGACGCGAAGGCGACGACCCCGTAGCGGCTGACGCGCCCGTAGGTCGGCTTGAGGCCGAGGACGCCCGTCAGCGCCGCCGGCTGGCGGATCGAGCCGCCGGTGTCGGTGCCCAGCGCCAGCGGCGCGCCGCCGTCGGCCACCGTCGCCGCCGAGCCGCCCGAGGAGCCTCCCGGCGCCCGTTCCGTGTCCCACGGGTTGCGCGTCGGCCCGAACGCCGAGTGCTCGGTCGAGGATCCCATCGCGAACTCGTCCATGTTCGTCTTGCCGACGAAGACGGCGTCCTGCGCGCGCAGCCGCTCGACGGCGGTGCAGTCGGCGAGGGGGGTGAAGTCCTCGAGCATCCGCGAGCCGGCGGTGGTGCGGACGCCGCGGGTGGAGAGGACGTCCTTGAGGGCGATCGGGATGCCGGTCAGCGGCGCGGCGTCGCCCGCGCGCAGCCGCGCGTCGGCGGCGTCGGCCTGCGCCAGCGCCTCGCCGGCGGTGACGGTGACGTAGGCGTGGATGGCCGGTTCGCGCGCCTCGATGCGGGCCAGCGCAGCCTCGGCGAGGTCGCGCGCGCCGTACTCGCCCGCGCGCAGCGCCGCCGCGTGCTCGTGCGCCGGACGATCGAGGTCGATCGCCGCGCCCCCGCCGCCGGCTGCGGGCGTCACGGCGCGTCCCGGTCGAGCACCGCGCGCACGCGAAAGTAGCCGCCCTCGCGCCGCGGCGCGTTGGCCAGCGCACGCTCCGGCGGCTCGGACGGCGCCGGCTCGTCGTCGCGCTCGACGTTGACGAGGTCGAACGACTGCGCCGTCGGCGGGACGCCCTCGGTGTCGAGGCCGCCGAGCGCCTCGCAGTGCGCGAGGATACCGCCCAGCTCGGCGCGGAGGCGCTCGACCTCGGCCGGGGTCAGGGCGACGCGCGCCAGCCGCGCGATGCGCCGCACCTCGTCGGCGGTCAGCTCCACCGTCGCCTCCGTCGCCGCGCCGCGCGCCCTCGGCCGCTCGTGCGCCCCCGGCCCGTCGTGCGGGCGATGATCGCACGTTGCGGGGGGGAGCGGAACGGGGGTCAGGCCTCGCGGAGGGAGCGCCAGAAGAGGGTCTGGAAGACGAAGAAGGCGAGCGAGACGAGCATGAAGCCGCCGACGGCGCGCTGCGCGCCGAAGGCGTCGATCGCGAGGCCCATCGGCAGCGCGCCGAGCGGCATCAGGCCGAAGCCCATCGCGAACAGCGAGGTAGCGCGGCCCCGCATGTCGTTGCGCGCCAGCATCTGCACCAGCGTCTGCGCCAGCGTGATCGCCACCCCGTGGAACAGTCCCGCGCACACGAGGAAGACCAGCGCCGGCGCCAGCGTGTCCGACTGCGTGAACAGCACCAGCGAGCCGACGTAGCCAGTGAAGAACAGCAGCAGCACCCGCCCCTTGCGCCGCACCTCGCCGTGGATCGAGAGCGCCACGAGGCCGGAGAACGACCCCCAGCCGATCGCCGCCGCCAGCAGCCCGTAGCCCGTCGCGCCGCTGTCCAGCACCTCCTCGGCGAACACGGGCAGCAGCTGGACGTAGGGGTAGACGGTCAGCGCGGGCACGATCGAGGTGAGGATCAGGCCCAGCATCGCGCGGTCGCCGCCGACGTAGCGCAGCCCCAGCCAGAGGCTCCGCAGCGGATGCTCGCGGTCGGGCGCGGCCTGGCGCGTGCCGCGCCCGATCGGCAGCGTGAACGCCGTCGAGATCGACATCACCACGCCGATGAAGAGGAACGGCGAGGCGGTGCCGAGCAGTCCGATCATCATGCCGGTCAGCGGCGGGCCGGCGATGCGCGCGAGGTTCTGCGCGATCGAGTTGAGGGCGACGGCGTTGGCGAGCGTGCCCTCGGTCGTCACGTCGTAAACGAAGGCCTGCCGCGTGTTCTGGTTCATGGTGCTGACGGCGCCCTCGAGGACGGCGAAGGCGTAGACGATCGGCATGTTGACGGCGCCGCCGAGGACGAGCGCGCCGAGCGCGATGCCCTTCGCGGCGCTGATCAGGGTCGTCCACACCAGCACGCTGCGGCGGTGGTAGCGGTCGAGGATCACCCCGATCGCCGGGCCGGACAGCAGCCGCGCCGCGCCGCCCGCCGAGGCGACGAGCGCCAGCTGCGTCGCCGACTCGCCGCTGAGCACGAAGGCGAGCCAGTTGAGGCCGATCATCTGCGCCCACTGGCCGAAGCCCGAACTGACGGTGCCGACGAACAGCAGGCGGAAGTCGCGGATACGCAGCGCGTCGAGGCGGCCCGCGCGCGGGCGCGCCCCGTCCTCGCGCCGTCCGGGGGGCGGGGCCTCGGTGCCGGCGCCGGCCACGCGCGCCTCCTCGGCGGTCCCCGCGAGCCGCGCGGGGCGCGGCGGCGAGTATGACACGCGGGCGCGTGCGGTTCGCCCGGCTCGCGGGCGCGGCGAGGGGCAGGATCGAGGCGATGCGGCGGCGGGGCGCGCGGGTACGCATGTTCTGCTATACTGGTCGGTGCGCCGCCGCGGACGGCGCGCGGCGGGGAGGGACGGCGCACGATGGTCGCGACGAGGGCTCGCGGCGGCGCGCCCGCGCTCACCGGCAACGCGCGCACGGTGCTGGAGCGGCGCTACCTGCTGCGCGACGCCGGCGGCGCGCTGGCCGAGACGCCCGAGGGGCTGTTCGCGCGCGTCGCCTCCGCCGTCGCCGCCGCCGAGCCGACGCCGACGCTGCGCGGGGAGTGGGCCGGGCGCTTCGGCGAGGAGCTGGCGGCGCTGCGCTTCCTGCCCAACTCGCCCACCCTGATGAACGCGGGCGCCGGGAGCGGCACCCTCGCCGCCTGCTTCGTGCTGCCCGTCGAGGACTCGATGGAGTCGATCATGTCCACCGCGCGCGCGGCGGCGATGGTGCAGAAGTACGGCGGCGGCACCGGCTTCGACTTCTCGCGCCTGCGCCCCGAGGGCGACTCCATCGCCTCCACCCACGGCGCCGCCTGCGGCCCCGTCTCCGTCCTCCGCCACTACGACGACGTCTCGCGGCTCGTGACCCAGGGCGGCAAGCGCGACGGCGCCAACATGGGCATCCTCCGCGTCGACCACCCCGACGTGCGCGCCTTCGTCCACGCCAAGGACGGCGGCGCATCCGGCCTCCAGCCCCCTCCCCTGCAGCCCACTCCGCTGCAGCACTTCAACCTCTCGCTGGCCGTGACCGACGGCTTCATGGCGGCGGCGGCCCGCGGCGGGCCGTTCGCCCTCGCCGACCCGCGCACGGGCGAGCCGCGCGGCGAGGCCGACGCCGCCGCGCTGCTCGGCGAGGCCGCGCGCTCGGCCTGGCGCAGCGGCGACCCGGGGATGGTGTTCCTCGACGCGATCAACCGCGACAACCCGACGCCGGTCCTCGGCGCGATCGAGGCGACGAACCCGTGCGGCGAGGTGCCGCTGCTGCCCTGGGAGGCGTGCACGCTCGGCTCGGTGCACGTCGCCCGCTTCCGCGACGCCGCCAGCGGGCGCTACCGCTGGGACGCGCTCGCGGAGACCGTCGCCGTCGCCGTGCGCTTCCTCGACGACGTGATCGACGCCAGCCCCTACCCCCTGCCCGAGATCGCCTCGGCCGTGCGCGGCAACCGCAAGATCGGGCTCGGCGTGATGGGGTTCCACGACCTGCTGATCGCCGAGGGCGTCCCCTACGACTCGGCCGAGGCGCTGGCCCTCGCCGGCCGGCTCATGGGCGCCATCCGCGAGGCCGCCGACGAGGCCTCGGCGGCGCTGGGCGAGGAGAAGGGAGCGTTCCCGAACATCGGGCGCTCGATCTACGCGGACGGGCCGCGCTACCGCAACGCGGCGCGGACGTGCGTCGCGCCGACGGGGACGATCGCGATCGTCGCCGGGGCCTCGCCCGGCATTGAGCCGCTCTACTCGCTCGCCCACGTGCGGCGGATGGGCGACGGGACGGCGCTGCCCGAGGTCTCGCCGGCGTTCGAGGAGGCGGCGCGCGCGGGCGGGTTCCACTCGCCCGCGCTGATGGCCGAACTGGCCGCGGGCGGGTCGCTGGCGGAGCGGGATGCGGTGCCGGAGGCGGAGCGGCGGCGCTTCGCGACGGCGCACGAGATCGGCTGGGAGAGCCACCTCGCGATGCAGGCCGCGTTCCAGCGCCACACCGACCTCGCGGTCTCGAAGACCGTCAACATCCCGCACGGGGCGGACGCGGACGAGGTGCGGGCGATCTTCGTGCGCGCGCACGAGCTGGGCTGCAAGGGCGTGACCGTCTACCGCGACGGCTCGCGCGCGCGCCAGGTGCTGGAGCGCGCCCCCGCCGCGGACGGCGGCGGCGAGGCCCCGGGCCTCGCCTGCCCCGACTGCGGCGCGCCGCTCGGCCACGCGCCGGGCCGCGGCGCGCCCTGACGCGGCGAGGGGAGGACGGCGCTGTCCGGCATCGAGCGGCGGGCGCTCGGCGGCTCCGGCGTCGAGGTCGCCGCGCTGGGCCTCGGGGCGATGGACACGCCCACCTCGCCGGACGGCCCGGCCACGCTCGCCGCCGCGCTCGACCTCGGCGTCGACTTCGTGGACAGCGCGCGCGAGTACGCGGGCAGCGAGTACCTGATCGGGCAGGAGATCCGCGCGCGCGGCGGCAAGGACTTCGTCGTCGCCACCAAGACCTTCAGCCACGGCGTCGACGGCAGCCAGCGCGACGTCGACCGCTCGCTGTCGATGCTGGGGACGGAGCGCATCGACCTCTACCAGCTGCACGACATCTCGACGCCCGAGGCGTGGGCCGAGGTCACGGGCGAGGACGGCGCGCTGGAGGGCCTCCGCATCGCGCAGTACCGGGGGCTGATCGCCCACGTCGGCGTCTCCTCGCACAGCCTCGAGGTGCTGCGGCTGGCGATCGACAGCGGCGAGTTCGCGGCGGTGATGCTGGAGTACTCGGCGTACTACACGGAGACGGCGCCGCTGATCGAGCGCGCGGCGGAGCGCGGCGTGGGCGTGATCGCGATGCGGCCCCTCGGCGGCTCGGGGCGCACGAGCGCGATGCGCGGGCGCATCGCCGAGGGCTACGGGGGGTCGCTGACGGCGGCCAACCTGCTGCGCTACGTGCTGTCTAACCGCGGCGTCTCGGTCGCCATCCCCGGCGCGCGCCACCCCTCGCGCGTCGCCGAGAACGCCGCCGCCGCCTCGGCGTTCGCGCCGCTGGACGCCGGCGAGCGGCGCGAGCTCGAGGCGGAGGCGGCGCGCTTCTACTACTGACGCGGCGGCGGCGCGGACGGGATTCGCGGCATGGCGGCGGCGGACGGCGGCCCCTTCCCGGCCCACTTCTTCCGCCGCGCCGACGAGGCGGACGACGCCCTCTTCTACCGCGAGCCGCGCTTCGTCCAGCACATCGACCGCGCCACGATCCGCGCGCTCACCGGCTTCTACCGCGAGGTGATCGCCGAGGGCGCGCGCGTGCTCGACCTGATGTCGTCGTGGGTCTCGCACCTGCCCGACGACCTCGCCTGCGGGCGGGTGTCGGGCCTCGGCATGAACCGCGCCGAGCTCGAGGACAACCCGCGCCTCGACGATTTCGCGGTGCACGACCTCAACCGCGACCCCGTGCTGCCGTACGCGGACGGGGAGTTCGACGCGGTGGTGTGCGCGGTCTCGGTGCAGTACCTGACGCGGCCGCTGGAGGTCTTCGCATCGGTGCGGCGGGTGCTGCGGCCGGGCGGCCTCTGCGCGGTCGCGATCTCGCACCGCATGTTCCCGCAGAAGGCGGTCGCGATCTGGCAGTCGCTGACGCCCGGGGATCGGGTGCGCCTCGTCGGGTCGTACTTCGCGCTGACGCCGGGCTGGGACGAGCCTCGCGTCCTCGATCGCTCGCCGCCCGGCGCCGACCCGCTGTGGATCGTCGCCGCGAGGCGCGCCGGCGACGGGTAGCGCGCCCTTAGCCGTCGTCCCCGAAGTCGAGGGGGGACGCATGGTCGATTTCGATGATTTCGATGCGCCAGTGTTCCCAGTTCGGGCTGTCGTGCGAGACGAGTTGGTAGACGACCTCGAAGTCCTCGTCGCCATACGCCGTACACACACTGGGCAGGTATCGCGTGTAGTCAAACTTCGTATCGCCGTCAGGGTAGGGATCTTCCTCCAGCCGGTCGAAGATGCGGTCAAGCCTCGCCTGCGTCTCCGCGTCAGCCGATTCGTAGAACGCCCGGGCACGCTCATGGAGATAGATTCGGTAGGAGCGGCGCCCTCTGCTCACGCCCGGCGCTTCAGTTCTTCGCGAGGGGTGATCTGCAGCTCCGAGCGGTCAGCCTCCATCACCTCGACGACAGCCCGGTAGAGGCGCTCGTTGTTGTGGATGGCGCGCGTGCGCGCCGTCGCGATCCGGTGCAGGCTCAGCTTCGCCTCGTGACTGGCGGTGATCGTGACCATCGGGGTTCCCTCCGCACAGGCTCAGCCCGAAGGGCTGGCTACCTCGCCTGCCGGTATCGTTTATCACATTCGGCATGGCGCCGCCACAAGGCGGTCGCACACGGCGCCCTCTCGCCGCGGACGGTGGCGCCAGCGCGCGGCGGGGCGCACCATCGCGGCGGGCGCGGCGCGCGGAGGGCGCATGAACGGCATTGAGGCGATCGCGCGCATCCTCGGGCGCGAGGGCGTCGAGTGGATCGCCTGCTACCCCAGCAACCCGCTGATCGAGGCGGCGGCGCGCGAGGGCATCCGCCCGATCGCGTTCCGCCACGAGCGCGGCGCGATCATGGCCGCCGACGGCTACAGCCGCACCAGCGGCCGGCAACGCTTCGGCGTCGCCGCCGTGCAGTCGCAGGCGGGCGCCGAGAACAGCCTCGGCGGCATCGCGCAGGCCTTCGCCGACAACGTGCCGGTGCTGGTGCTGCCGGGCGGCGCGCCGCTCGACCGGATCGCCGTGCGGCCCAACTTCTCGGCGGTGCGCGAGTACGCCGGCCTCACGCGCCGCGCCGAGGCGATCTACGCGCCGGAGCAGATCGGCGCGGTCATGCGCCGTGCCTTCCACGCCCTCCGCAACGGCCCGCCCGGCCCCGTCGTCGTCGAGCTGACCGCCGACGTCTGCGCGCGCGAGGCGCCCGCGAGCGTCCTCGACGGCTACCGCCCGCCCGCCCTCGTGCGCCAGCCCCCGCCGTCCGAGGCCGTGCGCGAGGCCGCCGGCCTGCTGCTGGCCGCCGCGCGCCCGCTGATCTGGGCGGGCGCGGGCGTGCTCGCCGCCGGCGCCAGCGAGGGGCTGCGCGAACTGGCCGAGCTGCTCGCCGCGCCCGTCTTCACCACCATGCCCGGCAAGTCGGCGTTCGACGAGCGCCACCCGCTCGCCCTCGGCGCGGGGGCGGGCACGACCACGCTCGCGGCGCACCGCCGCCTGCGCGAGGCCGACGTGCTGCTCGCGCTCGGCACGAGCCTCACGCGCACCGGCTACGGGCAGGCGATCCCGCCCGGCGCGCGCCTCATCCACAACACCGTCGCCATCGACGACATCCACAAGGACGAGGCCCCCGAGGTCGCCCTCCCCGGCGACGCCGCCCTCGCCGTGGCGGCGCTGACCGCCGAGCTGCGCGAACGCCTCGAGGCGCCGCGCGACGCGGCGCCGACCGCCGCCGCCGTCGCCGCCGACCGCGCCCGCTGGCTCGCCGAGTGGACGCCGCTCCTCGAATCGGACGAGACGCCGATCAACACCTACCGCGTGATCGCGGAGATCGACCGCGCGCTCGACCGCGAGCGCAGCATCGTCACGCACGACGCGGGCGCGCCGCGCGACTCGATCGTGCCCTTCTACACCGCGACGACGCCGCACAGCTACGTCGGCTGGGGCAAGACGACGCACCTCGGGTTCAGCATCCCCCTGCTGATCGGCGCGAAACTGGCGCACCCCGACCGCTTCTGCCTCTGCCTGATGGGCGACGGCGCGTTCGGGATGTCGGGGATGGACATCGAGACGTCGGTGCGCGCGGGCGCGCCCATCACCGCCGTCGTGCTCAACAACGGCGGGATGGCGACCTACCCCGGCGGGTTCCCGACCGCGCGCGAGCGCTACGGCGTCTCGCGCATGACCGGCGACTACGCCGCCATCGCCGAGGGCATGGGCGCCGCCGGCATCGAGGTGCGCGACCCCGCCACGCTGCGGCCCGCCCTCGACCGCGCGCGGCTGCTCAACGCCGAGGGCCGCACCGTGCTGATCGACGTGCACTCGAACATGGAGGCGCGCCGCTCGCGCTGGGATCGCTGAGCGGGCGGCGGCGAGAGGAGATCGCGATGCGCCCCAACGCCACCCTGCGCGCGTGGCGCGACGGCCGGCCCACCGTCGGCGCCTGGCTCGGCGCGCCCTCGGCGCACGTCGCGGAGTCGATGGCGCACGCGGGCTTCGACTGGCTGTGCGTCGACATGCAGCACGGCCTCATCGACTACGCCGACATGGTGGCGATGCTGCGCGCGATCTCGACGACCGCCACGACGCCCTTCGTGCGCGTCCCCTGGAACGACCCGCCGACGCTGATGCGCGCCCTCGACGCCGGCGCCTACGGCGTCGTCGTCCCCCTCGTCAACGACGCCGCCGAGGCCGAGCGCGCGGTGTGGGCCTGCCGCTACCCGCCCGCCGGCGGGCGCTCGTTCGGCCCCGCCCGCGCCGGCCTCTACGCCGGCGAGGACTACGCCGCCGGCGCCAACGGCGAGATCGCCGTGATCTGCATGATCGAGACCGCCGAGGCGCTCGCCAACCTCGACGCCATCCTCGCCGTCGAGGGCGTGGACTGCGCCTACGTCGGCCCCTCCGACCTCGCCTACGCCCTCGGCCTCGAGCCGGTGGGCGACAACCCCGACCCCCGCCACCAGCGGACGGTGCTCGGCATCCTCGAGGCCTGCGAGCGGCGCGGCGTCGCCGCGGGCTGCCACACCGGCAGCGTCGAGTACGCCTCGAAGTGGCTCGCCGCCGGCTTCCGCATGGTCACGCTCGGCCAGGACGTCGCCTTCATGCGGCGGCAGGCCGGCGCCGACCTGCGCGCCGTGCGCGAGCGCACGGGCGCCGCCCCGGCCGGGGGCTGAGGCCGTGCCCGTCGTCGCCGCGGGCGAGCTGACGCCCTGGCTCGCGGGCGTGTTCGAGGCCGCCGGCGCGCCCCCGCCCGACGCCGCCGAGGTCGCCTCGCACCTCGTCGAGGCGAACCTGACGGGGCACGACTCGCACGGCGTGATCCGCGCCCCGCAGTACGTCCAGCGCGCGATCGAGGGCCGCTACCGCCCCGGCGCGCCCACGCGCGTCGAGCGCGAGACGGCCACCACCGCCGTCGTCGACGGCGGGTGGAACTTCGGGCAGGTGGTGGGGCGCGAGACGATGGCGATCGCCGTCGCGAAGGCGCGCGCCGAGGGCCTCGGCGCCGCCGTCGCGCGCCGTTCGGGGCACGCCGGGCGGATCGGCGCCTACGGCGAGCAGGCGGCGCGCGAGGGCATGATCGCCATCGCCTGCGTCAACCTCCACGGCGGCGGCCACCTCGTCGCCCCGCACGGCGGCGCGCGCCGCCGCCTCGGCACCAACCCGATCGTGATCGCCGCCCCCACCGCCGACCCTGAGGCGCCGTTCGTGCTCGACATGGCGACCTCGGTGGGGGCCGAGGGCAAGGTGCGCGTCGCGCGCAACCGCGGGACGCGGCTGGAGCCCGGCTGGATCGTCGACGGCGAGGGGCGGCCCTCGACGGACCCGCTCGACCTCTACGGCGGCGACCCGCCGGGGTCGGCGGGGACGCCGGGCGCGCTGCTGCCCCTCGGCGGCCCCGTCGGCTACAAGGGCTTCGGCCTCTCGCTGGCCGTCGAGCTGCTGGCGGGCGCGCTCATGCCCGCGGACGCGACGCGCCCCGGCGACGAGGTCGGCGGCAACGCCCTCTTCATGCTCGCCCTCGACCCCGGCCGCTTTGCCGGCCGCGGCCCCTTCGAGCGCGCCCTCTCCGCCGTCGTCGAGTGGGTGAAGCAGCCCCCCTTCGCCGAGGGCCACGACGAGGTGCTGATCCCCGGCGAGCCGGAGCGCCGCCGCAAGGCCGAGCGCCTCGCCGCCGGCATCGGCCTCGACGACGCGACGTGGCGCCAGCTGGCCGCCGCCGCCTCGGCCGTCGGCGCGCCGCCCTACGGCGGCGCGCTGCGCTGAGGGCGTGTCCGCCGAGGTCAGATCGCGTCCGCCGCCGGCCACGCGGCGGCGGCCAGCGTGGCGAGCCGCCGCCCGCGCTCCTTGATGGCGGCTTCGTCCCACTCGTCGCCGGCGTAGCGGAGCAGGTCCTTGTTGAGGAAGAGCGCGCTGTGATCGTCGAGCGCTTCACGCTTTCGCTCCCACGGGCCGTTCGAGGCGGACGTGTTCAGTTTCTGCGTGACCAGCGTGAGGTTGCCGATGGTGTGGACGGCGCTTTCGCGCCGGTACTTCGCTTCCTCGCGTTCGTTCGGCTCCGCGTTCAGCGGCCAGTGCTCATGCCATGCCTGGGGCATGGCGTGTTCGACGGTGAGGGACCCGTGCGTCTGGATTTCCGCCTTGTCGGGGCGGATTTCTTCCTCCAGGCGCTCGAGCACGAGCCGCAGGCGCCCCCGCGTGAGGCGGGTGTAGAGCGGCTCGGACACGAAGGCGTCCGTCAGGCGGCGATCGTTGGGCCAGAGCGTGGCCTCGGCGTCCTGCTCCGCGAAGTGCGCCACGATCGCCTCGTCCGCCCGCTCCGGCCCTGCCTCCTCAAGCCGGAGGACGAGCTCATGGGACATGTCGGCCCAGCCGCGGGTGCTCAGCCGGCAGACCATGCGGCGCACGAGCCAGCTCTCAAGCGCCCGGATGCTCCGCTCCAGCCGCGCTTGTCCGATCGCGTCGTGCGAAAGCAGCCACAGGAGCGTGGGCGTCAAGGCCCCGGCCTGCATCACGCGCCACCTGTGCAGGAACGCGCCGAGCGCCGAATCGTCCCTCAGTTCTTCGAGGTCGTGGTATTTCCCGCCAACCCGTTCGAGATCGGCGGCAATGTCCTCCGCGGATTTGCCGGATTCGCCGCGCTGTTCGGCGTATTCCCGGAACCTGTCGAACACGCGGGCGGTCGCCACTTCCTGACTCGTACGCATCATGAGCCAGTAGTTGATGAAGACGTCGACGCGCGGGCGGAGGAGCCGGCCTTGCCCGATCTCCTTCTTCCACCATTTGTTTCCGAAGTGCTTCCAGCGTTGCTGAATCAGATCGGGTCGTTCGCTGGATCGATGGAGGTAGTTCTTGATCAAATCGGAGGGCAGCAGGGGCGTGCCCCGCGCATTGAGCGTCTCGAAGATCACATGGGGATCGTCGTCGTCGTCCAGATCGATCACGACGAGGCGCAAGAGTTCGGACAGCGTTTCGTGGAGCGCGTCCGCCCTGTCCGGAAGCGGCTCCGATTCCCGCAGCCACTCGCTGATCCTTTCCCGGAAGTACGTGTGCGCCCGAATCACGAGATGGTCTTTGAGATCGCCGTTGTCTGTCGCCTCGCGGCTCATGGCGTGGCGGAACGCCGTCTGGTCCTCTTCCGTCGGCCAGACCTTGAACGCGAGGTCCGCGTCCCTGCTGGCGTAGACGTCGCGGTTGTGCACGAGCGGGCGCAGGTGGTCGGCCTGCTCGCCGCAGTCCAGTTCCTCGAACGTGGCCGTGGCGGCGTCGAGGAGCAGCTGCAGCGTCGTGAGCCGCTGCTGCCCGTCGATCACCTCCCGCCGTTCGATCTCGCGCGCGCGGGACTTCCGCTGCTGGGCGACCATCGCGCCGAGGAAGTGGTCGCCGGCCCGATCGCTTTCCGCGAGGTAGCGTTCGGCGGCGCTGCGGATGTCTTCCCACAGCGGCTCCCACTGGCGTTCCTCGTTCCAGACGTACGCGCGCTGGAATTCCGGCACGACGTAACGCACGTCCTTGGAGAAGATTTCCCGCAGCGACAGCGTGTCAGCCTTCACGGCCTGAGCCTCCCCGGCGCCGGCGCATCCTAGCACGGCCTCTCGCCGGCGGCGGACCCCGATCGCCGCCGCGCCTACGACGCGCGGGGGGCGAGGGCCTCGGGGTTGACGACGGCGGGGGGCGGGTCGCCGGCGAGGACGGCGAGGAGGTTGGCGACGGCGAGCTCGCGCATCGCGCGGCGCGTCTCCTCGGTCGCGGTGCCGATGTGGGGGAGCGCGATCACGTTGGGGAGGGCGGGCAGCGGGTCGGCGCGGTCGGGCGGCTCGGCCTCGAACACGTCGAGGGCGGCGCCGGCGATCGTCCCCGCCTCGAGCGCCTCGCGCAGCGCGGCCTGGTCGACGATGCCGCCGCGCGCGGTGTTGACGAGGTAGGCGGAGGGGCGCATCAGCGCCAGCTCGCGCGCGCCGATCAGCCCGCGCGAGCCCGCGTTGAGGTCGGCGTGGATCGTGACGAAGTCGGACTCGCGCAGCAGGCCGTCGAGGGGGCGGCGTTCGGCGGGCGGGGCGTCCGGCGGGGCCTCGGCGTAGGTGTCGTGCCAGAGCACGCGCATCCCGAGGCCGCCCATGCGGCGGGCGACCTCGCGGCCGATGCGCCCGAAGCCGATCACGCCGAGCGTCCGGCCGGCCACGTCGTGGCCGAGCGGCGGGCGCGGCTCGCGGCGGCTCCAGCCGCCGCCGCGGACGTAGGCGGCGAACTCGAACAGCCGCCGCGCGAGGGCGAGGATCAGCGCCGTCGCGAGGTCGGCGACGGCGGCGTCGAGCACGCCCGGCGTGTTGCAGATCGCGACGCCGCGAGCGGTGGCGGCATCGACGTCGAAGTGGTCGTAGCCGACGCCCGTGCCGGCGATCGCGCGCAGCCGCGGCGCGGCGTCGAGGAAGGCGGCGTCCACCGGCCGCAGCGGCGACATCACGATCGCGCTCGCCTCGCGCGCGGCCTCGAGCAGCGCCTCCGCGGTGGCGGCGGGGTCGAGGCGGCGCACCTCGCCCGCCGCCTCGAGGCGCGCGAGCAGGTCCGCCTCCATCGGCGTGGCGACGAGGATCACGGGGCGCTGCACGGCGCTCCCCCGGACGGCGGCGGCGGGACGCGCGACGCGCCCCCGGGGGGCGCGCCGCCGCCCCGTGCGCGGCTAGCCGCGCGGCAGGCCGAGGCCGCGCGTGGCGATGATGTTGCGCTGGATCTCGCTCGACCCGCCGGCGATGGTCTGCACCACCGCGTGCACGTAGGTCTGCGTCGCCTCGGAGGCGGCGGGGGCGCGCGGGTCCTCGCCGTCCCAGATGTTGGAGTAGAGGCCGAACACCTTCATGCCGGTGCGGGCGACGCGCTGGCGCAGCTCGGTGTAGAACATCTTGCCCATCGACGCCTCGTAGTTGGGCAGCATCCCGTGGGCCTGCATCGAGGCGACGCGGAAGGAGAGGTTGAACATCACCTCGGAGGCGACGTAATGCTCGGCGAGCTCGGCGCGCGCGCGGCCGAGGCCGCCGTGCTCGGTGCGCGAGGCGCCCTCGGGCGTGCCGACGTGTTCGATGATGCGGTCGATGAACTGGCGGTTGCCGATCGCCCCGCCGATGCCGGAGCGCTCGTAGTCGAGCAGGGTCATGCCGACGTACCAGCCACGGTTCTCCTCGCCGATCATCTGGTCGGCGGGGACGCGCACGTCCTCGTAGAAGGTCTCGTTGGTGGCGTGGCGGAAGCCCATCGAGACGATGGGGCGGACGGAGATGCCGGGCGTCTTCATGTCCATGACGAAGAACGAGATGCCGCGGTGCTTGGGCGCGTCCGGGTCGGTGCGGAACATGCCGAAGATCCAGTTGGCCTTGTGCCCGGCCGAGGTCCACATCTTCTGGCCGTTGATGACGTACTCGTCGCCGTCGCGCACGGCGCGCGTCTGCAGCGAGGCGAGGTCGGAGCCGGCGCCCGGCTCGGAGAAGCCCTGCGCCCAGAGGATGTCGCCGTTGAGGGTGGGGGCCAGCAGCTTCCGCTTCTGCTCCTCGGTGCCGTGCACGAGCACGGTCGGGCCGAGCAGCCGCATCCCGCTGCCGCCGACGGGCGGCGCGCCGCTGTAGGCCATCTCCGAGTTGAAGATGAACTGCTCCATGCTGGTGAGGCCGGCGCCGCCGTACTCCTGCGGCCAGTGCGGGGCGCCCCAGCCGCGCTCGGCGAGGGCGTCCGCCCACTGCTTCGCCGCCGCCTTCGCGGCGTCGTCGCCGATCGTGAGGTCGGCCTGCCAGTCGTGCTCGCCGGCCGAGTCGATCTCCTCGGCGCGCTGCCGGTAGTACCCGGGCAGGCGCTCCTCGATGAACGACCGCACCTGCGCGCGGAACGCGCCCTGCTCCGCCGAGTCTGCCCAGTCCACGGCTGCCCTCCTCTTCGCTTTCGGTGCGCCGCATCATACGCCGCCCGCGCGGGCGCGTCGCGCGGGCGGCGCCGCCGTCAGCGGACGGCGGCGGCAGCGACGGCCGAGGGGGCGCTGGCGATGGGGACGGGAGCGGGGGGCAGCTCCTCGAACAGGCTGGGCTGCTCGGCGGGCGGGGCCGGGCTGTATTCGAGGCGGTCGAGCTCGTCGAGCATGTCGTCGATCGAGACGAACTGGCGGTAGGCGGAGGCGAAGCGGATGTAGGCGATGGGGTCGAGGATGCGGAGGTGGCCGATCGCCATCTCGCAGATGACGCGGCTGGGCACCTCGTCGCGGCCGGCGCCGGCGATGCGGCGTTCGATGTCGTCGGCGACGGCCTCGATGGCGGAGGCGGCGAGGTCGCGCTTGCGCGCGGAGAGGCGAAGGCTGGCGAGCAGCTTCTCGCGCCGGAACTCCTCGCGGCGGCCGTCGCGCTTGCGGACGAGCACGCGGGCGGTCTGGGCCTGCTCCCAGGTGGCGAAGCGGAGGCCGCAGCCGGGGCAGGCGCGCTGGCGCCGCACGCCGTGGTCGCGGGGGTGGTGGTCGACGACCGTCGTCTGGCCGTGGCCGCAGGTCGGGCACTGCATCGGTAGGCGGGTATCCCAGGGGGGAGGCGCTTGGGGCGTGCGCCGCAGTAGATACCGGCGGCGGGGGCCGGACAACGCCCGCCGTCCACAGGTTTTGGCGAAGGTGTCCAAGCCCGCGGAGGCCGCCCCGCGCGGCGGGGCGGCCTCCGCGCGGGAGACCCCTCGGCGCGGCGGGGGCGCTACCGCATCGGGAAGGTGCGGCGCAGGAACGTCGGCAGGTCGGACTCGGTCAGCGCCTCGGGCTGGCCGAGGCCCGGTTCCGGCGGCAGGTCGGCGAGGCGCTGGGCCTCGTCGGCGAAGCCGTCGGCGAGGACGCCGACGGGCTGGCGGACGGCGCTGAAGCCGGTGGCGACGACGGTGATCCGCACCTCGTCGCCGAGGTCCTCGTCGATGGCGGTGCCGAAGATGATCTCGGCGTCGGGGTCGACGACCTCGGCGATGCAGCGGGCGGCGTTGTTGAGTTCCTGGAGGCGCAGGTTGGGGGGGCCGGTGATGTTGAAGAGGACGCCGGTGGCGCCGGTGATGTCGACCTCGAGCAGGGGGCTGGCGATGGCCTCGCGGGCGGCCTCGACGGCGCGCTGCTCGCCGCGGCCGGAGCCGATGGCCATGAGCGCGGGTCCGGCGTCCTGCATGATGCGGCGCACGTCGGCGAAGTCGAGGTTGACGACGCCGGGCATGGTGATCAGCTCGCTGATGCCCTGGATGCCCTGGCGCAGCACGTCGTCGGCCATGTGGAAGGCGTCGCTGAGCGAGACCTCGTCGTTGCCGAGCTGGAGCAGGCGGTCGTTGGGGATGACGATCAGGGTGTCGACCTTGTCGTGGAGGTCGCGGACGCCCTCCTCGGCCTGCTGGCGGCGGCGCGAGCCCTCGAAGGCGAAGGGCTTGGTGACGACGCCGATGGTGAGGGCGCCGAGCTCGCGGGCGGCCTCGGCGACGATGGGGGCGGCGCCGGTGCCGGTGCCGCCGCCGAGGCAGGCGGTGACGAACACCATCTCCGCCCCGCGCATCGAGTCGAGGATCTCCTCGCGCGACTCCTCGGCGGCGCGCGCGCCGCGCAGCGGGTCGGAGCCGGCCCCGAGGCCCTTCGTGAGGCGGTCGCCGATCCGCACCTTGACCTCGGCGAGGCTGCCGTCGAGCGCCTGCATGTCGGTGTTGAGCGCGACGTACTGCACGCCCGGCAGCCGCTGCGTGATCATGCGGTTGACGGCGTTGGAGCCGCCCCCGCCCACGCCGACGACCTTGATCGGCGGCAGCGTGTCGTACTGGTTCGGCATCGGGGAGCCTCCCTCCGGCGCCTCGCTCCGCTCCGCTCCCCGCGCGTCCCCCGCGCCGTCCGGGACCTCGCCGTCCGGGACCTCGCCGTTCGCCGAGGCCTCGGCGGGTTCGGCGGTGTCGTCCGCGTCCGCCGCGTCTTGGGCGGCGGCGTCAGTGGGGGTGTCCGCCGGCGCCTCCGCGGCGAGGGGCGGCGTGCCGTCGCCGCCGCCCTCGGAGGCGGGGGGCGTCGCGGCCTCGGCCTCGGCCTCGGCGGCGTGCGCGTCGCTCGCGGGCTCGCCCGCGGGGGGCGCCGGGGCCGCGGCGGGGGAGGGGTACTCCACGTCGAACTCGGAGACGGGGGCGGCGTGCGCGGGCGGCGAGGCCGCCGAGGGCGGCGGGGCGGCGGCCGCCTCCTCGGGGGTGGGGACGGCGCGCAGCATCGCCTTGCCCGGGCCGGCGGCGGCGGAGGGAGCGTCGCCGCGGCGGGCCTGTTCGAGGTAGTCGAAGAGCGTGGAGGCGTCGAGGGAGGGGCTGGCTCCGGCCCGCATCCCGGCGGAGCGATCCTCGGCGGCGTGGGTCATCGTCGGGTTCCTTCCCTGCGATCCCTCGGGTTCATTGCGGCAGCATCACGCGCACGAGCTGCGCGACCTTGCGGACGAGGCCGGTGAGCGAGCGCGAGGCCGGCCTCGGGGCGGGGCGGAGCAGGATCTCCTGCTCGCGCAGCGCCCAGCGCAGCAGTCCGACGGGGGTGGAGTAGGCCGGGTCGTGCAGCAGGTCGGAGAGGCCGGTGAGGTGGCGGGGCCGGCCGACGCGGGCGGGCAGCTGCAGCACCTCCTCGGCCAGCTGGTCGATGCCGGGCAGCGAGGCGGCGCCGCCGGTGAGAACGACGCCGGCGGCGAGCAGCTCCTCGGGGGAGCCGCGCCGCACCTCGGCGCGCACCATTTCGAGCAGCTCCTCGGTGCGGGCCTGCAGCACCTCGGCGACGAGGCGGCGCGGCACGTCCTTGCGGCCCTCGGCGCCGAAGGCGTCGACCTCGACGGTCTCGTCCTCCTCGACGAGCGAGGGGATGACGTGGCCGTGCTCGCGCTTGGCCTGCTCGGCGGCGGGCTGGGGGATGCGGAGCGCGACCACGAGGTCGCCCGTCATCTGCGCCCCGCCGATGGGCAGCACCGCCGTGTGCGCCACCGCCCCGCGCACGTAGACGGCGAGGTCCGTGGTGCCGCCGCCGATGTCGACGACGGCCACGCCGTGCTCCAGCTCGCCGGGATTGACCGCGGCCTGCGCCGAGGCCAGCGAGTCGAGGATCAGCGAATCGACGCGCACCCCGGCGCCCTCGACGCAGCGCAGCAGGTTGTGGATGGCCGAGCTGCCCGCCGTCACGACGTGCGTCTCGACGTCGAGGCGCGATCCGAACATGCCGCGGGCGTCGGCGACGTGGTCCTGGCCGTCCACGACGTAGTAGCGGGGGACGACGTGCAGCACCTCGCGGTTGTTGGGGATGTTGACGATGCGCGCGCTCTCGATCGCGCGGTCGACGTCGGCGGCGGTGATCGCCTGGCGCGGGTCGGCGATGGCGACGATGCCGCGCGAGTTCATCGAGGAGACGTGCGGCCCCTTGATCCCGACGTGGGCGGAGAGGATGCGCGTGCCCGAGGCCTGCTCGGCGCGCTCGACCGAGGAGGCGATCGCCTCCATCGCCGCGTGGATGTTGTCCACCATCCCGCGGTTGATGCCCTGCGAGGGCCCGACGCCGACGCTGAGGATGCGGATGCCCTGGCCGGGGGCGAGTTCGGCCACGACCGTGGTGATCTTGGTCGTGCCGACGTCGATCGCCGCGAAGGTGGGGTTCGCCATCAGCGCATCACCAGGTAGCGGCCGAACCGCAGGTCGATCTCGCGCACCTCGCGCGGCTCCTGCTCGATGCGGTCGAGCAGCGCGCCCCAGGCGGCGATCTTGAACTCGTAGTTGTGGGAGTCGCCGAAGACGGCGTCGGGGCCGTCCTCGACGCGCACGATCAGGCCGCGGTCGCGGCGGAACTCGAAGCGCCGCACGCTGACGCCGAGGCGCTGCGAGCGCGCGTCGGCGCTCAGCCGCGTCACCGCCCGCAGCGAGTCGGCGTCCATCACGTCGCCGGCGCGGGGCGGCAGCGTGCCGTCGCTCTCGACGATCGTGACCGCGTCCGGCGCGGGCGGCCGGCCGTGCTCCAGCACCAGCCCGTCGGCGTCGATCACGGCGCGCCGCCCGGCCGACTCCCAGTAGCCCCAGCCCTGGTGCTCGATCACCTCGATCGCGACGCCGCGCGGCCAGACGCGCCGCACCGAGGCCGCCTTCACCTCGGGCAGGGCGGCGGCGACGCGCGCCGCGGCCTCGTCGGCGTCCATCGCCAGCAGCGAGCGCCCGCCGAGGTCGGCGGCGCGGGCGACGGCGTAGGGGTCGGCGACGGCGGCCCCGGCGACGTCGATCTCGCGCACGCGCAGCGCCTCGCCCGAGAGCAGGGCGTGGACGCCGAACACCGCGCCCGCCGACAGCCCCAGCGCCAGCGCCGCCGCCGCGAGGCGCAGCCACAGCCGCGCCCCGCCGAGGCGCGGCCGCCGCCTCCGCGGCCGCGGCGGCGGCACCCGCCCGACGCGGTAGCGCCGCTCGCCGCGCGCCAGCTCCTCGAGCGCGGGGTGGCGCCCGGGCCGCTTCCGCGGCCTGCCCAGCCACAGCTGCGGCCTAGGCACGGGCCCGCTCCTCCGCGCGGCGTTCGAGCGCCAGCCCGATCAGCCGCGCGATCAGCTCGGCGTAGCCGACGCCCGCCTCTTCCCACAGCCGCGGGTACATCGAGATCGGCGTGAAGCCGGGCAGCGTGTTGATCTCCAGCACCCGCGCGTCGCCGCCGTCCGTCGCCTTGAAGTCGACGCGCGCGAGGCCGTAGGCGCCGATCGCGCGGAACGCTTCGACCGCGATCGCGCGCACGCGCTCCGCCGCCGCTCCGTCCAGGGCGGCGGGGACGACCAGCTCGGCGCCCGGCTCCCCGTACTTCGACTCGTAGGTGTAGAACGCCTCGCGCGGGCGGATCTCGCCGAGCGGCGAGGCCTGCGGCTCCTCGCCGCCGAGGATCGCACACTCGACCTCGCGCCCGCCGATCGCCTCCTCGACGAGCACGGACCGGTCGTAGCGCGCGGCGAGGGCGACGGCCCCGGCCAGCTCCTCGCGCGAGGCGGCGCGGCTGACGCCGATCGAGGAGCCGCCGTTGGCGGGCTTGACGAAGCAGGGGTAGCCGACGGCGCGTTCGGCCTCCGCGAGCGCCTCGCGCGGGGGGCCGCCGGACGGCGCGCCGAGGGCTGCGCCGCGCAGCACGAGGTAGGCGGGCTGGGGGATGCCGTGCGCGGCGAAGACGGCGCGCATCTGCGCCTTGTCCATGCCGATCGCGCTGGCGGCCACGCCGGAGCCGACGTAGGGCAGGCCGGCCAGTTCGAGCAGCCCCTGCAGCGCGCCGTCCTCGCCGGTGGGGCCGTGCACGATCGGGAAGGCGGCGTCCGCCGCCGACAGCTCGGCGAGCACGCCCGCCGCCGCGAACGGCCCCGCGGCGCACTCGTCGCCGAGGTGGCCGCCGCGCCCCGCCGCGATCGCCTCGAGGCGGCGCCGCGTCTCGGCGGGGGCGAGCCACGCGCCGCCGCGGGTGATGCCGAAGGGGACGGTCTCGAAGCGCCCGGTGTCGGCCTCGCGCATGATCGAGCGCGCGGAGACGACGGAGACCTCGTGCTCCGGGGAGCGCCCGCCGAAGATCACGGCCAGCGTCGTGCGGCCGTCCGTGCGCGCGCTCACGGGGCGTCCTCGCCGTCCGCGGCCTCGCCGCCCCCGCCGAGGCGTTCGCGCAGCAGCGGCAGCAGCGCGTCGACGTCGCCGGCGCCGAGGGTGAGGAAGACGTCGCCCGCGCGCAGGGCGGCGGCGGCGTCGTCGGCGGCCTCGGCGAAGGAGGCGGCGTAGCGGGCGCGGGGGCGCGCGATCTCGGCGGCCAGCGCCTCGCCGCCGATGCCGGCCTCGGGCGTCTCGCGCGCGGCGTAGGTCGGCAGCACCCACAGCAGGTCGAGGCCGTCGAAGCAGCCGCGGAAGCCATCCAGCAGGTAGCGCGAGCGCGAGTAGGTGTGGGGCTGGAAGCAGGCGGCGAGGCGGCGTCCGGGGTAGCGCTGGCGGGCGGCGCTGAGCGTCGCGCGGATCTCGGTGGGGTGGTGGGCGTAGTCGTCGATCAGCGCGACGCCGCCGGCCTCGCCGTGGGCCTCGAAGCGGCGGCGCGTGCCGCGGAACTCGGCGATGGCCTGGGCGGCGCTGCGGAAGTCGACGCCCGCGCGCATCGCCGCGGCGAGCGCGCCGAGGGCGTTGGCGACGTTGTGGCGGCCCGGCGTCCGCAGCTCGATGCGGCCGAGTTCGGCGCCCTCCAGCAGCACGAGCGCGGACAGCCCGCCGCGCTCGCCCGGGCGCACCTGCGTCGCGCGCCACTCGGCCTCGGCGGCGAGGCCGTAGCGCTCGACGCGCGCGCCGGCGGCGCGGCGCTCGGCGCCGAGTTCGGCGGCCCACGGCGAGTCGGCGCCGACGAACAGCGTGCCGTCCTCGCGCACGCGCTCGGCGAAGGCGCCGAAGGCCGCGCGCAGCCGCCGCGGCGTCCCGTAGTAGTCGAGGTGGTCCGGCTCGATGTTGGTGACGAGGGCGATCTGCGGCTCGTATTCGAGGAACGCCTCGGCGTACTCGTCGGCCTCGACGACGGCGGCGTCGCCGTCGCCGTCGCGGGCGTTGCCGCCGAGGTCGGGCGCGTCGCCGCCGAGCAGCACGAGCGGGTCGAGGCCGCCGCGTTCGGCGAGCAGCGCCGTCAGCGCGGTCGTCGTGGTCTTGCCGTGGCTGCCGGCGACGGCCAGCACGCGGCGGCCCCGCAGCAGCCGCTGCACCATCCCGGCGCGGCTCTCCACCGGCACGCCGCGGTCGCGCGCCGCCTCCAGCTCCGGGTTGTCGCCGGCCGCCGCAGCGGTGGCGACGACCAGCTCGGCGCGGCCGAGGTTGGCCGGCGAGTGGCCCTCGTAGATCGTCGCGCCGACCTCGCGCAGCCGCTGCGCGTAGCCGGAGGCGGCGAGGTCGGAGCCGGTCACGACGTGCCCGCGCGCGAGCAGGATCTGGCCGATCGCCGAGAGGTGCACGCCGCCCGCGCCCACGAGGTGCACCCGCTTCGGGATCGCCGCGCCGTCCGCGCCCTTCGGGCGGGTGAGCGCCATCACGCGGCCAGCTCCTCGAGCGTGCCCGCCAGCCGCTCCGCCGCGTCGGGGCGGGCGAGGTTGGCCATCGCCTCGGCCATCGCGGCGCGCGCCGCGCCGTCGTCGAGCAGGCGCACGATCTCGCCCTCGAGGCGCTCGACGGCGTCGCCGGCGAGGACGGCGGCGGCGCCGCGGGAGGCGAGCAGGCGGGCGTTGGCGCGCTGGTCGGAGAAGCCGCCGGGGACGACGATCGCGGGCAGCCCGGCGACGGGCAGCTCGCCCAGCACCGAGGCGCCGGCGCGCGCGACGGCGAGGTCGGAGGCGGCCATCGCCCAAGCCATGTCGGCGGTGTAGCCGCGGAGGGCGTAGCGGGCGCGGTGCCAGTCGGGGAGGCGGTCGCGCTCGCGGGCGAGCCAGGCCTCCTCGGCGCGGCCGGCGACGTGGATGATCTGGGTGCGTTCGAGCAGCCGCCGCAGCGCGCCCGCGATCAGGCGGTTGATGTGGTGCGCGCCCTGCGAGCCGCCGGTCACGAGCAGCGTCGGCCGCGCGGGGTCGAGGCCGAAGCGCCGCGCGCCCTCCTCGCGCTCCGCGGCGAGGAACTGCCGCCGCACCGGGTAGCCGGTGGCGACGGCGTGGGAGCGCAGGCGGCCGAGCGACTCGGGGACGGCGCAGGCGAGGGCGGCGGCCCTGCCCTGGAGCGCGCGCACCGCCCAGCCGGGGCGCACGTCGGGCAGGAACAGCAGCAGCGGGATGCCGCGCCGCGCGGCGGCGCGGCCGACCGGCGCGGCGGCGTAGCCGCCGGTCGCGAAGATCGCGCGCGGCGCGTCGCGTTCGAGCAGCCGCAGCGCCTCGCGGTAGCCGCGCGCGATCTGCAGCGCCCCGCGCGCCATCCGCCACGGCGAGCGCGAGCGCACCGGCGCGGCGCTCACCGCGCGGTAGGCGAAGCCCTCGGCCTCGGCCACGGCGCGCTCGGGGCCGTGCGGCGTGCCGTAGTAGACGAACTCGAACCGCTCGCGCTCGCGCAGCCGCTCGGCGACGGCGACGGCGGGGTAGGCGTGGCCGCCGGTGCCGCCGCCCGCCAGTCCGAGGGGGATCGCCGCCTTGCCGCCGCGCGCGCTCACGGCCGGCCCTCCGCCGGCGGGGGCTGGCCGGTGACGGTGACGACGCCGCGCGCGGGCGGCTCGAGCGCCGGGTCGTCGAGCGCGGCGTGGCGCGAGACCGACAGCAGCACGCCGATCGCGGTCAGCGTCATCGCCAGCGAGGAGCCGCCGTAGGAGAGGAACGGCAGCGGGATGCCGGTGAGGGGGATCGAGCGCGTGACGCCGCCGACGTTGATCAGCACCTGCAGCGCGATCCACGTCAGCACGCCCGCCGCCAGCAGCGAGCCGAACGGGTCGGCGGCGCGCTGCATGATCCGCAGCCCCCGCCACAGCAGCAGGGCGAACAGCAGCAGCACCAGCGTCACCCCGACGAACCCCAGCTCCTCGCCGATGATCGAGATCACCCCGTCGGTGTGGGCGGCGGGGACGTAGAAGAACTTCTGCCGCGACACCCCGAGGCCGAGGCCCGTCCAGCCCCCCGAACCGAGCGCCACCAGCATCTGCAGCGTCTGGAAGCCGAAGCCCTCGGGATCGGACTCGGCCGAGGTGAAGGAGAGGATGCGCGTCATGCCGTAGCCGCCGACGAGCACGAACCCGGCGGTGAAGGCGAGGCCCGTCCCCACCAGCGCCACGAGGTGCGTGAGCCGCGCCCCGGAGACGAAGAAGAGCGTGCCCGTCACCGCGGCGATCAGCAGCGCCGTGCCGAGATCGGGCTCCAGCAGCACCAGCGCCGTGACCAGCCCGACCATGCCCACGAACGGCACCACGCCGAGCACGAGGTCGCGCACGGTCGGGCCCTTCGCCGCCAGCCACGCGGCGAGGTAGACGATCACCGCCAGCTTCGCGAGCTCGCTCGGCTGCCCGCTGATCGGCCCGATCGCGATCCAGCGCGACGGCCCCCCCTCGACGCCCGCGCCGATGCCCGGCACGAGCGCCGCCGCGAGGCCCAGCAGCGCCGCCAGCATCAGCAGCGGACTCAGCCGCATCAGCCAGCGGTAGTCGATCGACATCGCCGCGACCATCCCGCCGCCGCCGATCAGCGCCCACATCGCCTGCCGCTTGATGAAGAAGTCGGAGTCGCCGTAGATGGCGTAGCCGATCGCGTAGGAGGAGGAGTAGACCGCGATCAGCCCGATCACGACGAGCATGACCACGATCGTCAGCAGCACCCAGTCGGGGCCGCGGCCGCGCGCCGGGGCGGCCGGCGCGGCGGCGGCCTGCGCGGCGCTCACGGGGCGCCCTCGCCCGCGGCGGCGGCGACCGCCGCGCGGAACGCGGCTCCGCGCTCCTCGAAGTTGCGGTAGGCGTCGAACGACGTGCCCGCGGGCGAGCACAGCACCACGTCGCCGGGCCGCGCGAGCGCGGCGGCGGCCTCCACCGCCTCCCCGACGTCCGCCGCCTCGCGCAGCGCGGGGCGGTCGCCGTCGCGGGCGGCGCGCACCGCCTCGAGGAACGTCGCAGCCGCCTCGCCGAAGCCGATCACGGCGCGGCAGCGCGCGGCGGCCTCGTGCGCCAGCTCGGTCAGCGGCAGGCGCTTGTCGCGCCCGCCGAGCAGCAGCACGATCGGCTCGCCGTAGGAGCGCAGGCCGGCGAGCGTGCGCTCCGGCGTCGTCGCGATCGAGTCGTTGACCCAGGTCACGCCGCCGGCGCGCGAGGTCTCCTCGAGGCGGTGGGGGACGCCGCCGAAGCCGCGCACGGCGCGCGCCGCGGCCTCGTCGCCGACGCCGAGCAGGGAGGAGACGGCGACGGCGCTGACGACGTTGGCGACGTTGTGGGCGCCGCGCAGGGGGATCGCCGCGCGCTCGATCACGGCGCGCTCGCGGCCGTCCTCGACGCGCACGACGAAGCCGCCGGAGACGGTGGCGCCGTCGCCCGGCAGCGCCCGCTCGACCGAGGTGTAGCGCACCAGCGCGGGGGCCTCGTCGGCGAAGCCGGCGGCGACCTCGTCGTCGATGTGGAAGATCGCCGTGTCGCCGGGCCGCTGGTGTTCGAAGATGCGGCGCTTCAGCCCCACGTACGAGGACCACGACCAGGCGTCGAGGTGGTTCGGCGTGACGTTCGTCACGCACGCGACGTGCGGGCTGCGGTCCACCGACTGCAGCTGCGTGTGCGACAGCTCCAGCACCACGCGCGTGTCCGGCGCGATGCGGTCGAGCAGCCCCAGCAGCCCGACGCCGATGTTGCCGCCGACGACGTGGTCGGCGCCCTCGGCCTCGAGCATGGCGCCGACGAGGGCGGTGGTGGTGGTCTTGCCGGAGGAGCCGGTGACGCCGGCCACGGGCGCGGGGCAGAGTTCGAGGAAGAGCCGCGTCATCGAGGAGAGGGGGACGCCGGCGCGGCGGGCGGCGCGCAGCGCGGGCAGGTCCGGCGGCACGCCCTGCGAGACGAAGACGCAGTCGGCGCCGAGCAGGGCGGACTCGCGGTTGGCGCCGAGGTCGAACGCCTCGGCGAGGCCCCCGACGGCGGCGAGCGCCTCGCCGAGCGCCTCGGCGGGGCGGGCGTCGGAGACGGTGACGCGCGCGCCGCGGGCGGCGAGGAAGCGCGTCAGATCGATGCCCTCGATGCCGAGGCCGACGACGGTCACGCGGGCTCCCTCGAGATTCCGCGCATGGGCGAAAGCGCTTTCGCGGTTCCCGTCCACGCTTATATCACACCGCCAGCGCCAACGCGACGCCGACCATGGCCCCCGCGAAGGCGAAGAGCCACAACCGCAGCACCACCTGCGGCTCGCTCCATCCGATCAGCTCCATGTGGTGATGGAGCGGCGTCATGCGGAAGAACCGCCGGCCGCCCGTCGTCTGGAAGTACGCGATCTGGATCAGCGTGGAGCCGGCCTCGGCGACGAACACGACGCCGACGATCGGCAGCAGCAGCCAGTGCCCCGTCATCAGCGCGAGCGTCGCCAGCGCCGCGCCCAGCGGCAGCGCGCCGGTGTCCCCCATGAACAGCGAGGCCGGGTGCGCGTTGTACCAGAGGAACCCCAGCAGCGCCCCCACCACCGTGAACGAGAACGTCACGAGGAACGCCTGCCCCTGCAGGAACGCGATGATCCCGTAGGCCGCGAACGCGACCGCCGCCGTGCCCCCCAGCAGCCCGTCGAGGCCGTCCGTGATCGAGACCGCGCTCGTCGTCGCGATCACCGTCGCCACCGCGATCGGGATGTAGAACAGCCCCAGCTCGTAGCCGCCCAGCCAGGGCACGTTCACGCTCCGCGCCTCCAGCGCGAAGTAGAGGATCAGCGCCACCGCCACGGCCAGCCCCAGCTGGTACAGCAGCTTCAGCCGCCAGCTCAGCTCGCGCCGGCCCGGGAAGCGATCGACGAGCGTGCCCATGTCGTCGAGCGCGCCGACGACCAGACCGGAGAGGACGACGCCGAGGGGCAGCAGGATGCTCAGCCGGTCGAACAGGTTGGTCGGGATCGTGACGAGCGCGACCGTGCCGAAGATCAGCAGCCCGCCCATCGTCGGCGTGCCCGCCTTGACGCCGTGGGTCGAGGGGCCCTCCTCGGAGATCGCCTTGCCGATGCGCTGGCGGCGCAGCCAGCGCACGACGGACCCGCCCGCGAGCAGGGCGAGCACGAACGCCGCGCTCCCGGTCAGCAGCGCTTCGGTCACGGCCCCGCCCCTCCGCCGCCCGCGCGCGCGGCGAGGCCGGCCTCGATCTCCTCGACCACGGTTTCCAGCGCGAGCGCGCGCGATCCCTTGACGAGCAGCGCGTCGCCGGGGCGCAGCGCGCCGAGCAGCGCCGCCGCCGCGTCCTCCTTCGCGCCGAGGTGGGCGGCGCCGGCGAGGCCGCCGCAGCGCGCGGCCGCGGCGATGCGCGAGGCCAGCGCGCCGACGGTGAAGAGCGCGTCGGCGGCCCGCGCCGCGCGCCGCCCCACCTCGGCGTGCGAGGCGTCGGCCAGCTCGCCGAGCTCCAGCATGTCGCCGAGCAGCGCGAGCCTGCGCCCGGGCATCGAGGCCAGCAGGTCGAGCGCGGCGAGGGTGGCGGCAGGGCCGGCGTTGTAGGTGTCGTCGAGCAGCGTCACGCCGCCCGGCAGCGCGCGCACGCGCAGCCGCAGCGGCACGTCGAGCGCCTCGAGGCCGTCGCACGCCTCGCCGAAGCCCATGCCGGCGGCGAGGCCGGCGGCGGCGGCGGCGAGCACGTTCGGCAGCAGGTGCGCGCCCGGCAGCGCGATCCGCACGCGCCGCTCCCGCCCGCGCGCGCGCAGCGTGAACGCGAAGCCGTCGGCGCCGTAGCCCTCGACGTCCGAGCCGCGCACGTCGGCGCCGGGGCCGGCCCCGAAGCGCGTCACGCGCGCCGCGGTGTGCGGAGCCATCGCGTCGACGGCGGGGTCGTCGGCGTGGAGCAGGGCGTCGCCGTCCGGCGGCAGCGCCTCGACGAGTTCGCGCTTGGCGCGCGCGATCGCCTCCAGCGAGCCCGCGCGTTCGAGGTGCACGGGCCCGACGTTGAGCACGACGCCCATGCGCGGGCGCGTCCACTCGCAGAGCTGCGCGATCTCGCCCCTCGCGTACATGCCGTGCTCGATCACCGCCCACTCGGTGTCGGGGCGCAGTTCGAGCAGGCAGAGCGGGACGCCGATCTCGTTGTTGCGGTTGAGTTCGGTGGCCTGGACGCGGAAGCGCCCCGCGAGCACGGAGGCGGCCATCAGCTTGGTGGTGGTCTTGCCGGTGTTGCCGGTGACGCCGAGCACGGCGGTGGAGGGCAGCGCGGCGCGCCACGCGGCGGCGAGCTGCTGCAGCGCCGCCAGCGGGTCGTCGGCGACGAACAGCGCCGCGTCGCCGATCGCCGCGGCCTCGGCAGGGGGCGCGCCCAGCAGCAGGCCGCTCGCGCCGCGCGCGGCGGCCTCGGCGGCGAAGTCGCCGCCGTCGCGGCGCTCGCCCGCCAGCCCGACGAAGAGGTCGCCCTCGCGCGCCTCGCGCGAGTCGACGACGGCGCGGGCGAAGCGCGCGCCGGCGGGGCCGCGGCGTTCGCGCAGGCGGCCGGCCAGCGCGCGCCCGGCGAAGGCGGCGTCGAGGATCGGGGCGCTCACGGGGCGCTCACCAGCGGCTGCGTGGGCGGCACGTCGAGGTACTCCATGATGTCGGCGGCGATGCGGGCGAACACGGGCGCCGCCACCAGCCCGCCGAGGTTGGACTCGCCGCCGGGCTGGTCGATCTTGACGAGCACGGTGACGCGCGGGCTTTCGTACGGCAGGAAGCCGGCGAAGGAGGCGATCGTCGTCTCGAAGTCGTAGCCGGCGCGGCTGGAGATCAGCGTGGTGCCGGTCTTGCCGGCCACGCGGTAGCCGTCGACGCGGGCGCGGTGGTAGGGGACGCCCTCGACCACGTCGAGCATCATGCGCGCCATCGTCTGGGCGGTGCGCGGGGTCACGGCCTGGCGCACGACGACCGGCCCGAAGCGGCGCACGCCGTCGCGCGCCGCCACCTGCGAGACGATCTGCGGCTGCACCAGCTTGCCGCCGTTGGCGAAGGCGTTGACCGCCGCGATCACCTGCAGCGGCGTCACCGCCAGCCCCTGCCCGTAGGAGTGCGTCGCGAGGTCCACCGGATACCAGTTGGGATCGTCGGGCCAGCGCACCAGCCCCGCCGCCTCGCCCGTCAGCCCGAGGTGCGTCAGCTCGCCGATGCCGAAGCGTTCGAGGTAGCGGTAGAAGTCCTGCGCCCCGGTGCGCTGCGCGATCCAGACCGCGCCGGTGTTGAGCGAGCGCTGGAGGTACTCCGTCATCGTCACCTCGCCGTAGGCGGCGAGGTCCCAGTTCTGGATGCGGCTGTGGCCGACCTCGACCTGGCCCTCGTCGACGTAGGTGGTCTCCGGCGTGATCAGGCCGAGGTCCACGGCTGCCGCCGTGGTCAGCGTCTTGAACACCGACCCCGGCTCGTAGAGGTCCATGATCGCGCGGTTGCGGACGAGCACGCCGAGGTCGGCGGCGTTGAGGTCGACGCCGGAGAGCCGCACCGCCGGCAGCGAGGCCATCGCGAGGATCGCGCCGCTGTGCGGCTCCATCACGATCACCGTGCCGCCCGTCGCCTCGTGCTCCTCGACGCCCTCGGCGAGGCGGCGCTCGGCGATGGCCTGGATGAAGCGGTCGATGGTGAGCTGCACGTCGCCGCCGCCGAGGGGCACGCGCCGCGCCGGCGGCACGAACGCGATCGGCCTGCCGAGCGGGTCCTGCTCGCCGGAGACGCGCCCGGCCTCGCCGCGCAGCACGTGGTCGAAGTCGGCCTCGACGCCCCACAGCCCGTTGCCGTCGAGGCCGACGTAGCCGATCAGCGGGCCGGCGAGGTCGCCCTCGGCGTAGAGGCGTCGCGATCCGGGCAGCAGGCGCACGCCCCACAGCCCCTCCTCGCGCAGCGCGAGGCCCTGCTCGTACTCCAGCTGGCGCAGCACCGGCACGTCGCCGATCTCGCGCGCGGTGCCGGCCTCGTACAGCGCGCCGGCCTCGAGGCCGATCGCGGCGGCGAGCCGCTCCGCCGACGCGATCGCGCGCTCGCGGTCGCGCCACAGGAACGAGTCGACGTACACGTCCCAGGTGTCGATCGAGGTGGCGAGGGGGTAGCCGGTGGCGTCGAGGATGGCGCCGCGCGGGGCCGGCACGATGGCGGCGCCGAGGCGGGCGGCGGCGGCCTCCTCGATGTAGCGGTCGTGGTCGACGATCTGGATGCGGGCGAGCTGGACGAGCAGCGCGGCGAGGCCGAGCGCGACGAGGGACGCGAGCGCCCAGTGGCGCCACGTGAGGTGGTCCGGCCGGCCGGCGTCGGGCTGCCCGGTGGGCACGAGCGTCCTCCTCGCCGCGCCGCGAAGCCGCCGCAGGCGGCGCGGCGCGTCCCGCCGGCCGCGCGCTCAGTCGAGGCCGGGCAGGCTCCGCAGCATCCGTTCCCACCACGGCGCGAGCGCGCCGGGCGGGTCGGGGGCGGGGCGCACGTAGCGCTCCGGCATCGGCACCACGCCCGGCGCGGGCACCCCGACGGCGATACGCACCGGATCGCCGGGGCGCACCATGCCGAGCTGCTCGACGGCGGCGTCGTGGACGGCGTCGAGTTTGGCCATGCGGGCGATGTCGGCCTCGAGCAGGCGCGCCTGCGCGGCGAGCGCGTCGCGCTGCTGTTCGAGCGTCCGCACCTCGTAGCCGGCGGCGGCGGTGCGGCTGCTCTGCAGCACCTGCAGCGAGCCGGCGGCGGTGACGCCCGCGAGCGCCGCGAGCGCGAGGATGAGGGAGACGCCGCGCAGCAGACGCCCGAAGACGCTGCTGCGCGGCCTGGGGAGCACGATCGCCGCCTTGCGGCGGATGCGGGCCGGCGCCGGAGCGGGCGGCGGCGGGGGAGGGGCGGGAGCGTCCCGGGGCGCGGCGCGCCGGGGGGGAGCGGCGCCGCGTCCCGGGACGCGGAGGGCGATCACGCGGCGGCCTCCGCCCCGAGCGCCTCCGCGACGCGGAGGCGCGCCGAGCGCGCACGCGGGTTGCGGGCGACCTCGGCGGCGGCGGGCTTGCGGGGGCGGCGCGTGACCTCGCGCAGCGTCGCGCGGTGCCCGCACGTGCAGGCGGGGGTCCGCGGCGGGCACACGCAGTCGCGCGATTCGCGCCGGAAGTGCTGCTTGACGATGCGATCCTCGAGCGAGTGGAACGCGATCACGGCGATGCGCGCGCCCGCGCCGCCGAGCAGGCCGCAGGCGGCGAAGAGGGTGTGTGCCAGGAAGTCCAGCTCCCGGTTCACCACAATCCGCAGGGCCTGGAACGTCAGAGTGGCGGGGTGATGATGACGTTCCCGGCCCCTGCCTGCGGCCTGCTCGACGGCGCGGACGAGGTCTCCCGTCGTCCGCAGCGGACGCCGCTCGGCGATCGCCCGCGCGATCGCCTTCGCCCGCCGCTCCTCTCCGTAGCGGCGGATCACGTCCGCGAGTTCGCTCTCCCCGTATTCGTTGGCGACGTCCGCCGCCGTGACCCCGCCGTCGGGGTCCATCCGCATGTCGAGCGGCTCGTCGCGGCGGAACGAGAAGCCCCGCCCCGGCGCGTCGAGCTGCAGCGACGAGACGCCGAGGTCGAACAGCACGCCGCCGGCCTCGCCGAACCCGCGCCCCTCGGCGATCGCGGCGACGTCGCGGTGGTCGCCGCGCGCGAGCACGGCGGCCTCGCCGAAGGGGGCCAGCCGCTCGCGCGCGAGCGCCAGCGCCTGCGGGTCGACGTCGATGCCGAGCAGCGCGCCGCCCGGCCGCGCCGCCTCGAGGATGGCGGCGGCGTGGCCGCCGGCGCCGACGGTGGCGTCGATGTAGCGCCCGCCGGGGCGGACGGCGAGGCCGTCCAGCACCTCGGCGGTCATCACCGGCTCGTGGGCGGGGGCGGGGGCGGGGGCGCTCACGCTTCCGCCTCCGCCGCCGCGGCCTCGGCGGCCGCGCGCCGCTGCTCGTCGCCCCAGCGCTGCGGGTCCCAGATCTCGACGTAGTCGCCGAGCCCGAGCAGGCTGACGCGGCCGTCGAGGCCGGCGCGCTCGCGCATGTCGGGCGGGATCACGATCCGGCCCTGCGCGTCGAGGTCCACCGATTGCGCCTCGGGCAGGAAGGAGCGCCGCAGCCGCCGGTCGCCGATGCGGCGCGTGCCGGAGTCGCCCAGCCGCCGCGCCGTCTCGTCCGCGAACGCCTCGCGGCTGTAGAGCTCGAGGCAGCCGTCCTGCCCCGGCCGCAGCACCCCGCCCTCGTGCAGCACGCGGCGGAACACGGCCGGGATCGCGACCCGGCCGCGGCCGTCCAGCGAGTGCTCGAACGCTCCGTAGAGGTGCACGGCGCTCTCCCGCGCTGGGATGGGATGGGTATGCTCCCCATCTCTCACCACTTCGCGCCGGAACTCTACCACGCTCCCCCGCGCGATGGCAACACCCCCCGCGGCGATTGCTACGATCGCTCCCCGGAGGCCCCCATGAGCGAACCCGGCGCCCCCCGCAGCGCTCCCCGCGCCGCCGTGCTGACCGTCGGCGACCGCGCCGCCGCAGGCACGATCGAGGACACCGCGGGCCCCGCCGTCGCCGCGCTGCTGCGCGCCGCCGGCTTCGCCGCCGCCGCCCCCGACGTGCTGCCCGACGACCCCGATGCCGTCGCCGCCTGGCTGCGCCGTCAGTGCGACGGCGAGGGCGCCGCCCTCGCCGTCACCGCCGGCGGCACCGGCCTCGGCCCCCGCGACCGCACGCCGCAGGCCACCGAGTCCGTGCTCGACTACCGCGTGGACGGCCTCGCCGAGGCGATGCGCGCCGCCTCGATCGCCCTCGTGCCGTCGGCGATGCTCTCGCGCGCGGTGGCCGGCGTGCGCGGGCGCACGCTGATCCTCAACCTGCCGGGCAGCGAGCGCGGCGCGCGCGAGAACCTCGAGGCGGTGCTGCCCGTCCTCGCCCACGCCGTCTCCCAGCTCGCCGGCGGCGCCGGCGACGCCCCGCCCGGCACGCACGCCGGGCCGGCGGCCCCGTGATGCGCTTCGACGTCCTCACGCTGTTCCCGGGCGTCTTCCGCGGACCCCTCGACGAGACGATCCTGCGCCGCGCGATCGACGCAGGCCTCGTCGAGGTGCTGCTCCACGACCTGCGCGAGTGGACCGCCGACCGCCACCGCACCGTCGACGACTACCCGTTCGGCGGCGGCCCCGGCATGGTGATGAAGCCGGAGCCGATCTTCGCCGCCGTCGAGGCGATCCAGCCGCTGGCGGAGCCGCCCGCGACCGTGGTGCTGATGACCCCGCAGGGCCGCCGCCTCGACCGCGCGCTCGCCGCCGAACTGGCCGCCCTCCCGCGCCTGCTGCTCGTCTGCGGCCGCTACGAGGGCGTGGACGAGCGCGTCCGCGAGCACCTCGTGGACGTCGAGGTGTCGGCGGCGGACGTCGTCGTCTCCGGCGGCGAGCTGCCCGCGCTGCTGCTGCTCGACGCGCTGGCGCGGCGCGTCCCGGGCGTCCTCGGCGGCGGCGAGGGCGCGCTCGCGGAGGAGTCGTTCGAGGACGGCCTGCTGGAGTACCCGCAGTACACGCGGCCTGCCGTGTTCCGCGGCTGGGCCGCGCCGGAGGTGCTGCTCTCCGGCCACCACGCGCGCATCGCCGCCTGGCGGCGCGGCCAGCGCCTCGCCCGCACGCGCGCGCGGCGGCCCGACCTGCTCGCCGCCGCCGCCCTCGGCGACGGCGACCGCGCGTGGCTCGACGCCAACCCGCCGCCGCCGTAGACTGGCCGCCGACCCGCCCCGACCGCCGACGCGAGCCGAACGATGAGCCTCGACCTGCGCGAACTCGCGCCCGCCCGCAACGAGACGATCCCCGGCTTCCGCCCGGGCGACAACGTCGCCGTGCACGTGCGCGTGGTCGAGGGCGAGCGCGAGCGCACGCAGGTGTTCGAGGGCACGGTGCTGCGCGTCCGCAAGGGCCACAACGGCAGCTTCACCGTCCGTCGCCTCTCCTCGGGCGTCGGCGTCGAGCGCACCTTCCCGTTCAACGGCAAGCGCATCGACAAGGTCGAGGTGACGCGCCGCGGGCGCGTGCGGCGCGCGCGGCTCTACTACCTGCGCGGGCGCACCGGCCGCGCGGCCCGCGTCAAGGAAGCGCGCCGCTCGTAGCGCCCGCCCGCCCCGCGGCGTCCGGCGCCGCCTCGCTATCATCGGGCCATGACCAGCAGCCGGGCGCGCTTCGTCCGCGTCGCCGTCAACGACGGGCGCCCCACCCACATGACGTTCTCCTACCGCGTCCCGCCCGGCCGCGAGGCCGCGCCGGGCGAGGTGGTGCACGCGCCGTTCGGGCGGCGCACGCTGCAGGGCGTCGTCGTCGAGGGGCCGTTCGACCTGCCCGGCTACCCCGACGAGAAGACGCGCGACCTCGATCCGCCCGTCGAGGGCGCGCCGCGGCTGGGGCCCGTCGCGCTCGCGCTCGCCTCGTGGATCGCCGGCTACTACCGCGCGCCGCCGTGGGAGTCGCACGCGCTGCTGCTGCCGCCCGGCGCCGGCGAGCGCCCCCGCACCCTCGTCGCGCGCGGCCCGGCCCCGCCCCCCGAGGCGCTGCCCGAGGCCCAGCGGCTGCTCTACGACCGGCTCGGCGAGACGCCCCTCGACGCCGCCGCGCTGCGCGCCGGAATCGGCGCGCGCCGCTTCGACGCCGCGCTGCGGGCGCTCGTCGCGCGCGGCCTCGCCGAGCGCCGCTACGAGCTCGCGCGCCCGCGCGGACGCCCCCGCGTCGCCGAGGTGGTGCGCCTCGCCGTCGCGCCGGAGCGCGCGCGCGAGTACGCCTCGCGCATCGAGGGGCGGCGCGCCTCGCGGCGCGGGCGAGCGCTGCGCGCCCTGCTCGACGCCGGCGGCGAGGCGATCGCCTTCGACGAGCTCGCGCGCGCCGCGCGCGGCGCGCCCGCCGTCGAGACGATGATCGCCGAGGGCTGGCTGGAGGCGGACGGCCGCCGCGAGGTGCGGCTGGCGATGACGCCCGATGACGCCGAGGCGCGCATCCGCGCGCTGACGCGCACGCGCGCGCAGGCCGCGGGCGCGGCGCTGCTCGAACGCCTCGCCGCCGATCCCGCCGCCGAGCCGCGCGTCGCCGGCCTCGCGCGCGAGTTCGGGGCCGGGGCCGGCGAGGCACTCGAGGCGCTGCGCGGGGAGGGGCTGGTCGCCGTCGCCGAGGTGCTCGACGAGCGCGATCCGCTGCGCGACCTCGACGTGGCGGCCCGCCCGCCGCCGGAGCTGGCCTACGAGCAGCGCGAGGCCGGCGCCGCCGTGCGCGCGGCGATCGACCGCGCCGACGGCTCGGCGCTGCTGCTGTGCGGCGTCACCGGCAGCGGCAAGACCGAGGTCTACCTCGACGCGCTCGCGCACGCCGTCGCGCGCGGCCGGCGCGGGATCGTGCTGGTGCCCGAGATCGCGCTCACGCCGCAGACCGTGCGGCGCTTCGCCGAACGCTTCCCCGGCCGCGTCGGCGTGCTCCACTCCGGGCTGTCGCCGGGCGAGGCCTACGACCAGTGGGGGCGCGCCGCCGCGGGCGCGTTCGACGTCGTGATCGGCCCGCGCTCGGCGATCTTCGCCCCGCAGCCCGCCCTCGGCCTGATCGTGATCGACGAGGCGCACGAGTGGACCTACAAACAGCACGACCCCGCGCCGCGCTACGACGCGCGCACCGTCGCCCGCAAGCTCGGCGAACTGACCGGCGCCGCCGTCGTCTACGGCACCGCCACCCCCGACGCCGAGCGCTGGTTCGAGGCCGCCGAGGGGCGCATCGCGCGCCTCGACCTGCCGCGCCGCCTGCGCGCCGTGCGCCAGCCGGGCGGCGGCGCGCGCGTCTGGCCCGCCGAAGAGCTGCCCGAGGTCTCGGTCGTCGACGTGCGCGGCGCGCGCGAGCTGCTCTCCGGCGAGCTCGCCGCGGCGCTGGGCCAGACCCTCGACCGCGGGGAGCAGGCGCTGCTGTTCCTCAACCGCCGCGGGCTGGCCGGCTTCCTGCTCTGCGCCCGCGGCCACTCCCCGTCCTGCTCCGGCTGCGACGCGGCTCTCGCGCTGCACGACCCCGGCGGCGAAGCCGGCGCGCGCGGCGGACGCCTCGTCTGCCACCAGTGCGGCCGCTCGCGCCCCGTCCCGCGGCGCTGCGCGGAGTGCGGAAGCGCGCTGCGGCCCGCCCGCGCCGGCACGCAGGCCGTCGAGCGCGAGGCGCGGCGGCTCTTCCCCGCCGTCCGCGTGCTGCGCTGGGACCGCGACACCGCGCGCCGCCCCGCCGACCACGAGGCGATCCTCGGGCGGATGCAGCGCCGCGAGGCCGACGTGCTGGTCGGCACCCAGATGATCGCGAAGGGCCTCGACCTGCCGCTCGTGACGCTCGTCGGCGTCGTGCTCGCCGACTACGGGCTGCGCGCGGGCGACTTCCGCGCGCGCGAGCGCACCTTCCAGCTGCTGACGCAGGTCGCCGGCCGCGCCGGCCGCGCCGAACGCCACGGGCGCGTCGTGATCCAGACGCTCGCCCCCGGCGACCGCGCCGTCGAGGCCGCCGCCGCCTACGACGCCGACGGCTTCTTCGAGGACGAACTGGCGTGGCGCGCCGAGTTCGGCTACCCCCCGTTCCAGCGCCTCGCGCGCCTCGTCTTCGCCCACGAGCGCCGCGAGTACGCCGCCGAGGAGGCGCACCGCATGAGGGCCGCGCTGCGCCGCGCCGCCTCGGCCCTGCCCGGCGCCGAGGTGCTGGGCCCCGCCCCCCCGCCGATCGCGCGCCGCCGCGGGCGCCACCGCTGGGCGCTGCTCCTGCGCGCCCCCGATCCCGCCGAGGCGCTGCGCGAGGTCGAGGTCCCCTCCGGCTGGTCGATCGACGTCGACCCGCTGCTGTTCGACTGAGCCTCGCGATGCGGCGCGAGGCGCGGACGTGTATGATGCGACGCCCGACGATCGAAGGGGCATCCATGAGCCGCACCCGCTGCAGGTTCTTCGCCGTTCTCGTGGCCGTGGCCGCCGCCGCCGTACTGGGACTGCTCGCGGCGGCGCCTGCCGCCGCCGACGGAGGCGAGGTGCGTATCGCCGCGAGGCAGCTGGCCGACGGCAGGATCGAGTTCGCGCTCCAGGAGCGGGCCGCGGGGGGGGGGCTGGGGCGAGCGGCGGCTGCCCGCGAGGCGGTACTTCCCGGCGGACAGCCGCGAGGCGTGGCTCGCCTCGTCGCCCCTGACGACGCGAGACGCCGAAGTACGCATCGCCGCGAGGAGGCTGAACGACGGCCAGGTCGAGTTCGCGCTCCAGGAACGGGCTGCCGACGGCGGCTGGGGCGTGCGGCGACTCCCTCGCAACCGTTTCTTCCCGGCGGCAAGCGACGGGGCATGGCTGGCGTCGTCGCCCCTGACGGTCGGTGCGCGCACCGCGTCGATCGCCGTCGGCGACTGGCACAACTGCCGCCTCGACGCTAACGGCGAGGTCGTGTGCTGGGGATGGAACATGTACGGGCAGTCGGCGCCTCCGCCGGGCCGCTACGCCGCCGTCAGCGGCGGCGCGTGGCATACCTGCGCCCTGACCGAAGACGGCGAAGCAGTCTGCTGGGGCGTCAACGAGAACAGAGAGTCGGACGCGCCTCTGGGCGAGTACGTCGCCGTCAGCGCAGGCGACTGGCACAACTGCGCGCTGACTTCGGGCGGCAGGGCCGTCTGCTGGGGACGGAACGGGAACGGCCAATCCAGCCCGCCGCCGGGCCGCTACGCCGCTGTCGTCGGAGGCGCGTACCACACCTGCGCCCTGACCGCCGACGGCGCCGTGGTCTGCTGGGGACGGAACAGGTACGGCCAGACTGACGCGCCGTCGGGCGAGTACGTCGCCGTCAGCGCAGGCGACTGGCACACCTGCGCGCTGGATTCCGACGGCGCGGCGGTCTGCTGGGGCCGGAACGAGTACGGGCAGTCCAACCCGCCGCCGGGCCGCTACGCCGCCATCGACGGCGGCGCGTTCCACGCCTGCGCCCTGACCGCCGACGGCGCCGTGGTCTGCTGGGGACTGAACGCATCCGGCCAGACCAACGCCCCGCTGGGCCGCTACGCCGCCGTGGAGGCGGGCGAGCACCACTCGTGCGCCCTCACCGTGGCGCGCGAGGTGACCTGCTGGGGCGGGGACGCGTACGGGCAGGCGTCGCCGTAACGCCGCACGCCGGGGTCAGCCCGCGCCGCGCAGCCTTGTCTTCACCTCACCCGCCGGGGGCGGCGGGGAACCAGACGCCGCCGTGGAGGGCGCCGAGGGCGTCCTCGCCGGTGCGGTCGGCGAGGAAGCTCGCCCAGTCGGCGAGGAGATCGCCGGAGCGCAGCGCGGCGAGCAGGCTCCCGAACGACGCGCCCTTGTAGCCGTGCTCGGGGAACCACCAGCGGTGGCGGTAGGGGCGCTCCTCGAAGCCGTCGCGCGGGGGCCAGCCGGGCTGCGCCGACGAGCGTTCGAGGATCAGCACCGCGCTCTCCTCGGCGGCGGCTCCCTCGCGGATCGCGTCGGGCGGCAGGTAGCGCACGTCCGGCAGGCCGCGCAGGTACCACGCCCAGGGCCACGTCAGCGCCGACGTCGTATCGACGAACACCGGCGCGCCGCTCGATGTGGCGTAGGCCTCGATCTCGCGCGCGAGCGCGGGCACGTCGGGCGAGGTCTGGGTGTAGATCAGCGGTTCGACGGGCGTGTCGGGATGGCGATACGAAACCTCGAAGGCCGCGCGCAGGGAGACGCCGAGCAGCAGCGCGGCCAGCGCCGCGCCCGCGCCCGCCGCCGTCCACGCGCGCCGTCCGGCGCCGGGGCCGCGCAGCCGCCTGGCGGCGGCGGGCAGCGCCGCCCCGGCGGCCTGCCCCGCCAGCAGCGCGAGCGGGACGGCGAGGTGCACGTTCAGCCAGGGCATCTTCTCGCCCGCGAAGGAGAGCGCCGCGAACATCGCGAGGAACCACCACGCGAGCAGCCTCGCCAGCCGGTTCCCGCGCAGCAGCAGCCACGCGCCGCCGATCAGCGCGGGGGCCAGCGCGAGGAACTCGTAGAGCGGCAGCATCATCAGGTAGTAGAACCCCGGCTGCTGGCCGCGCCGCACGTCCTGCTGGGCGATCCAGTAGTCGAGCTGCCCCCAGAAGCCGGACAGGAAGCCGTCGGCGTTGGTGAACCACGTCGTGAACAGCGGCAGCGTCACCAGCGCGGCGAGGGCGGCCAGCGGCAGCCACCGCGCCGGGTTCCAGAGCAGCCCCGCGGCGGCGCTGGCCGCGATCGCCGCCAGCGCCAGCTCCTCGGCGTAGCGCTCGCCGTCCGGCTCGCCGAGCGCGGGGAACGGCAGCTGCAGCGCGGCGGCGAGGAACGGCGCCGTCAGCGTGCCCGCGACGACCAGCAGGTCGCCCTCGCGCGGCAGCGCGCCGCCGAGGCCGAGGCGCGCCCGCAGCGGCGCGAGCGGCCTCCACAGCGCGGCCAGCAGCCACGCGGCGGGGAACAGCGCCACGCCCGCGCGCAGCCGGCCCAGCCCCTCGAGGCGCCGCTCCGCGAGCAGCGAGGCGGTGAGGGCCGCGTTGAGGTAGAGCAGCGCCGCCGCCGCCACGAGGTAGGCGGTCTCCTTCGTCGCGAACGAGAGCGCCAGCGCGAACGCGGCGAGGCCGAGCCAGCGCTCGCGCCCGTCCTCGCGGTAGCGCCAGATCGCCGCGAACAGCAGCACCGTCCAGAGCGCGGCGGGCAGGTCGTTGCGCGCGAACCGCGAGTAGTAGAGCAGCACCGGCGAGATCGCGAGGAACGCGGCGGCGGCGACCGTTCCCGCCTCGCCGAGGCTGCGGCGCAGCAGCAGCGGCGTCAGCACGAGGCCGGCGCCGGCGAGCGCGAACGGCAGCCGCGCGATCGTCTCGCTCGCGCCGAAGAGGGCGAAGAGGCCGGCGAGGACGTGGAACAGCAGCGGGCCGTGCATCAGCGGGTCGTGGACGTAGCCGCCGCCCCCGGCGAAGTCCCAGGCGAACTTGGCGTGCAGCGACTCGTCGTGGTGCATCGCCCGCGCGCCGAGGTCGGCGAGCCGCGCGGCGAGGGCCGCGGCCGCCAGCGCGGCGACGGCCAGCGCCGTGCGGGCGCGCGCGGGCGCGTTCACCGCCCGCCCGCAGGCGGCACGGCGACGATGCGCGCGCCGTGCGCCTCGTGCGCGACGGGCCAGCCCTCGAAGCGGGCGGCCACGCCGGCGCCGTGGCGGGCGCGCTCCTCGCGTCCGAGGTAGACGTGGGTGACGCCGTGCGCCGCGGCGAGCCGCGCCGCCTCGGGCGTCGCGCCGAGCGCGTAGAGCCGCGCGACCGCCTCCGCGCGGCCGGCGAGCGCCTCGGGACCGCGCCAGCTCGCCTCGTGGCCCGGCCAGCCGAGCACGGTCGGGACGCCGCTCGCCGCCGCGAGGTAGCTTCCCGACCTGAACGACTCGCCCACGGCCTGCAGCAGCACGTGCCGCGCCGGGTCGAGCTCCGCCGACGCGAACGCGACGGCAGCCGCCAGCCCCGGATCGCGCCGTTCGAGGTGGGCGAGCGCGTCGAGGCCCCTCGTCTGGCCCTCGTGCGCGCGGCTCAGCGCCATCGCCGGAGCGTACAGCAGCGAGGCGGCCCAGATCGCGGCCAGCGCGAGGGCGCCGCCCGCCGCGGCGAGCCTCGGCGCGGGCGCGCGGCGCGCGAGCAGCGCGCGCCACCCGGCGCGATCGAACGCCGTCGCCGCCGCGACGCCGCCCGCGAGCGCCGCCAGCGTCCAGAGGTGGTACCACAGCTTGAACACGGCGTTGAAGCGCCCCGCCAGCAGCGTCTCGATATTGACGAGCTCGAGGGCGAGCGTCAGCGCGGCGACGAAGGCGGCGAGCGCGAGCCACGCCTCGAGCGCGCGGTCGCGGCGCGCGCCGGCGCGCGCCGCCGCGGCCGAGGCGGCGCCGATGGCGGCGGCCAGCGCCGCCAGCAGCAGCCAGCCGCCGCCGCGCTCGCCGAGCGCCCAGCCGTGGCCGGCGAGGCCCTGCGCGAGCGCCCACGCCGCGATCGCCGCGGCGGCCAGCCCGGCCGCACCGAGGGCGTGTGGCGCGCTTCCGCCCGGGCGCAGCAGCAGCGCCGCCGCAGCCAGCGGCAGCAGCGGCGCGGCCATGACCAGCAGCCACTCCCCCGGCCCCGTCGCCTCGGTGGTGACGAGGGCGAGGCCGGTCGGCGCGGCGTCGAGGCTCGCGAGGAACGGCGCGGCGAGGACGAGCGCCGCCGCGGCGGACGGCGCGACGAGCAGCGCGGCCCCGGCGGCGGCGCGAGGCCACGATCGGCCCGCGCGCCGCCCCGCGAGCACGGCGGCGCCGCACCACAGCGCGCCGTACGTCAGCGTGTCCCAGGCGTTGGTCAGGCACAGCGCGGCGAACAGCGCGCCCGCGAGCAGCGGCAGCGCTGGCCGCCGCGCCGGATCGCGCCAGCCGCCCTGCTCCCCCTCGCCGCCCGCGAACGCATCGAGGGCCAGCGCGGCGGCGGCGAGCGCCAGCGGCAGCGCGAACAGGTGCGCGTGCGGGTCGCCGAGCAGCAGCGAGAACGCGGGGAACTCGGCGATCGGCCCCGGCAGCACGCGCGTCGCGTCCCACCACCACCACCACTCGCCCAGCAGCCGCCCGGGGTCGATGCCGCCGCCGCTGCCCCTGATCGCGTCGAGCAGGCCCGCCAGCGGCGCGATCCACAGCAGTCCGATGGCGGCGACGGCGCCCGCGATCCAGCGGCTCGCGCGGCGGCGCACCGGCGAGAGCGCGAGCGCGTCGCCGGCCAGCCCGAAGATCGCCAGCCCCGCCATCGCCCCCGTCTGCGCGACGGCGAGGTTGAACGCGATCCCCGGCCCCGCGCCGGCGAGGCGCCCGGCCGCGTCGGCCGCGAGGTGGCCGAGGTAGTGGTAGGACAGCGGCTCGCCCGCGAGCCACGGATCGGGCGGCGGCATCGCCTCGGCGCGATGCGCGGCGACGAGCAGCATGAGGTCCATCGGCTTCTCGGTGCCCGCGGCGTCGGGCGCCAGCGCGCGGGCGAGCGCGAGCAGGGCGAAGATCGCGAGGAACATCGCCTCGCCCGCGAGCAGCAGCCGCCAGCGCGAGCGGAGCGCCTCGCGGGCCGCGGGCCGCCGCCAGGCCGCGGCGGCCCCGGCGGCGGCGAGCAGCGCCAGCACGAGCGCGAGCGTCCCCGTCCCGTACGGCGCGAGGCCGATCCACCCCGCCCACCACCCGCCGAGCGCGAGCAGCGCGAGGCCCACGGGCCGCGCCAGCAGCACGCCCCCCGAGCGCAGCCCGCCGAACAGCGCGAGCGACGGCGCCAGCCCCCCCGCCCCCACCGCCACGGAGGCCAGATACCACCGCGCCGCCTCATCCACCGCGCCCGTTACCGCCTTCCCGCGCCGCCGACGCGGCTGGCCCCCAAGACTACGGGAGAAGAAGCGCCGCGCAGCGTGGCCCCTCGCGGCGCGCGCGGCAAGCGCGGCGGGGGGCTTGCGGGCGCTCCCGGCCGGCGCGGTATATTCCGGGCGTCATCCGGCACGCGAGGCGGAGCAGCGGCGCGCGGCGCGCGGCGCGGCTTCCGCCCGGTCGGAACGGAGGCGGGGGACGGTATGGCGACCATCAGCGAATCCATCGGGCGCGAGGCGCTGCTTGCGTTCGCGAGCCAGTACTCCTCGATGTCCGAGGCGCTGATGGAGCTGATCGACAACCCGTTCGACTACCGGCGGGGCCGCCGCCTGACGGTCGAGGTCACGATCGACAAGCGGATCGACAAGCGGAACGGCCTCATCCGCGTGCTCGACCACGGCGGCGAGGGGATGAACGCCAAGGGGTTGGCCGAGTGGATCGGATGGGGGACGGGCCACGAACACGCCACGACGGACATCGGCCAGTATCACGTCGGCGGGAAGCTCGCGGCCATCTACCTCGCGGAGGGTCTCGAAATCATCTGCCGCCGCGCCGGAGAGCACGACATCTGGCGCTTCGCCGACCCGCGCTGGGGATCGCGAACCGACCTGTTCCGCGGCGAGCCCGAGGCGCTCGCGCCGGACCGCCTCCCGGATGCGCTGAGCGGCCTGGCGGCGCAGGACAGCGTCGGGTTCACCTGCGTCACGCTGCGCGGGCTGAAACCGCACCGGTTCGACCAGCAGATATTGGCCACCAGGCTGGCCAATATCTACCGCGCGCTGATCGACAAAGGCGACTGTTCGATCGTTCTCAACGGAGACGAGGTGGCGCCGCTCGACATTCCCGTCTCGGCGTCGTTCGAGCCTGCCGGGATTCCGAGCGAGAAACTTGATGGCGGCGTGCGTGTGAGGGGCCGCATCTGGGTCACGGACCGGGACCGGCTACCCGCTGGCAAGGGCGTTTCGATCAAGGCTGGCATCCGCACGGTCTTCAACGGGCGCACCATCACGGAGGGTGAGGAGTTCGGCCACTACCTCGGGGGGCGAGGGCCCCTGCAGCGTCTTTTCGGCGAGATCCACGTCGAGGGCGTCCGGCCGAACACGACCAAGACGGGGTGGCACAGGGACTCGCCGGAGTGGCAGGCCGTCGAGCAGTTCATGTACGAACGCATGGGGCCGCTCGTCGCCGAACTCAACCAGCTCCGCGACGCGCGTCCGATCTCGCGCGAGCAGCGGAAGCGCGCCGCGAGCGTGCGGCGGCGCATTGCCGCCGCCCTCAAGCAGCTGGGCGAACGATCGAGTGCTCTGGGGCAGGTTCTCGCAGGCGAAGCCGATCGCGAGGGAGGCAGGAAGCCGCCTTCGTCCCCGGAGCAGCCTCGCGGGACGCCGCGCGGCGGCGACTCGCGGTCCGAACCGACGAACCGGACGGAGCCGCCGGACGACGCCGTGGGCAGGCTGCTCCGCCGCTACGGAGGCAACGTGCCCCCTATCGAGTTCGACCAGCTCGGCCGCGCGGGCCGGAGCCAGTGGCGCGACTCGGAGCAAGGCCGCTCGATCGTGCTCAACACCGACTACCCCATCTACGAACGCCTCGGCGAGACCGAGGAATACATCCTCGAATCGGCGGTCATGCACCTGCTGACCGAGTCCGGCGAGGAGGCGTCGCTGCCCTACGCCGCCGCCGTCGAGAAGCTCGACGAGATCGTGTGGCTGGCCAAAGCCATCGAGTAGCCGCGCCCGCGCGGCGCGCCCGCGCGCGGGCGCGCCGCTACACTCGCGGCATGTTCGTGATCGGGACGGCGGGGCACGTCGACCACGGGAAGTCGGCGCTCGTCGAGGCGCTGACGGGGACGCACCCCGACCGGCTGCGCGAGGAGCGCGAGCGCGGCCTCACGATCGAGCTCGGCTTCGCCTGGACGACCCTGCCCTCGGGCCGCGAGGTCTCGATCGTCGACGTGCCGGGGCATGTCCGCTTCGTGCGCCACATGCTCGCCGGCGCGGGCGCGATCGACCTCGCGCTGCTCGTCGTCGCCGCCGACGAGGGGGTGATGCCGCAGACGCGCGAGCACCTCGAAATCCTCGACCTGCTCGACGTGCGGCACGCCGTCGCCGCGCTGACGAAGACCGACCTCGCGCCCGGCGAGGAGTGGCTCGCGCTGGTCGAGGAGGAGGTGCGCGAGCTGCTCGCGCCGACGGCGCTGGCGGGCGCGCCGCTCGTCCGCTCCTCGGCGGCGGCGGGCGAGGGCCTCGGCGCGCTGCGGGAGGCGCTCGACGCGGCGCTCGACGGCGTTCCGGCGCCGCGCGACACGGGCCGCCCGCGCTTCGGCGTCGACCGCGTGTTCACGATGCCGGGCTTCGGCACGGTGGCGACGGGCACGCTGCTCGACGGGCGGCTGCGCGCGGGCGAGACGCTGGAGGCCGTGCCGGACGGCCCGACGGCTCGCATCCGCGGCCTGCAGACGCACCGCCGCGCCGTCGAGGAGGCGCTGCCCGGCACGCGCGTGGCGATCAACCTCGCGGGCGTCTCCACCTCCGACCTGCGGCGCGGGCAGGCGCTCGCGCCGCCCGGCCAGCTGCGCCCGGCGCGCACCGTCGACGCCGCGCTGCGCGTGCTGCCCGGCCGCGCGCTCCGCCACAACCTGCGCGTCACCGTCCACCTCGGCGCGGCCGAGACGCGCGGGCGGCTGCGCCTGTACGGCGAGGGCGAGGCGGCGGGCGGCGAGGGCGGCGGCGAGGCGTGGGGGCAGATCGCGCTCGCGCCGCCGATCGCCGCCGCGCCCGGCGACCGCTTCGTGCTGCGCGTCTCCGACCGCACGCTGGGCGGCGGGCGCGTGCTCGCGATCGACGCCGCGCGGCGGCGCCGCACCGATCCCGCCGCCGCCGAACGCCTGCGCGCGCTCGCCGCGGGCAGTGCCGAGGAAGCCGCGCTCGCCGCCCTCGAACGCGCCGAGCCGGCCACCGCGTCCGAGGTCGCGGGCGGCGCCGGCCTCGACGCGGAGGACGCCGCCGCCGCGCTGCGCGCGCTCGCCGCCCGCGGCGACGCGATCGCGCTCGGCGCCGCCGCCGGCGGCGCGCCGGGCGGCCCGCCCGGAGGCGCGGAGCCGCGCTGGATCAGCGGCGCCGGGGCGGCGCGGCTGCGGGCTGCGGCGGCGCGCGCCCTCGAGGCGCACGAGCGCGAGCACCCGCTGCGGAGCGCGATGGCCGCCGGGCAGATGCGGGCGCGGCTGGGCCTCGGCGCGCGCGCGTTCGAGGCCGTGCTGCCCGCGCTCGCGCCGGCGATCGTCGCCGCGGGCGGCGGCGTGCGGCGGGCGGAGTGGGAGCCGCGGCCCACCGCCGCCCAGCGCCGCGCCGCCGCCGAGGCGGTGGCCGCGCTCGCCGCCGCGGGCGCGAGCCCGCCGCGCCTCGACCTCGATCCCGAGCTCGCGGGCTACCTCGAGGAGCGCGGCGAGATCGTGGACTGCGGCGACGGGGTGCTGCTGGCGGCGGCGGCGTTCGCGGAGGCGGCGGAGGCGGTGCGGGCGCTGATCGCCTCGCGCGGCGAGGTGACGCTGGCCGAGGCGCGCGACGCGCTCGGCGCCAACCGCCGCGCCACGCAGGCGCTGCTCGAACGCCTCGACCGCGACGGCGTGACGCTGCGCCGCGGCGACGCGCGCGTGCTGGCGCCGCCGCCGAACTGAGCGCGCCGCGCCGGCGCTCCTACGTCATCCGGAACCGCCGCCGCGCCTGCTCCCATTCCTGCGCGACATCGACGGCCGCCGCGTCCGGTTCGGAGTAGCAGCGCCACGCGGGGAGGCGCAGCACGCGCCAGCCCTCCGCCGCGAGAGCGGCGTCGCGCGCCCCGTCGGCGCCCCTGTCAGCATGGTGCTTGCCGTCGATTTCGACGTTCAGCCGCGCGCCGCCGTCGATCAGCGCGAAGTCGAGCTCGTACCCGCCCACCGTCATTTTGGCGAGGGGATTCAGACCTCTCGCCCGCATTGCCTCGAACGCGAGCTTCTCGGCGCCCGACGCGGTGACCGCGAACGCGGCAGGAGCCAGTCCCCGCGTCCCCGACTCGGTCACGTTCCTGATGTGCTCGCGGAGCGCGAACAGCGTGGGGCTGGCCCCGGCGTCGATGCCGGGATGCCCGATCACCGCCAGCGTGCGCCGCGCCCTGCTCGCCGCGACGTTGAGCAGGTGGCGCTCCCGCTCGATCCACGCGGCGGCGTATCCGGGCATGGACGGCGACAACACCGACGAGAAGACGACGACATCGCGCTCCGCGCCCTGCAGCCTGTGCGCCGTGCCGCACACGAGATCGGCCTCCGCCAGCCGCTCTTCGGAGATGCGGCGTTTCACCTCGCGCTCGATCAGGTCGGCCTGCGCGGCGTAGGGCGTGACCACCGCCGCAGTCAAGCCGTCCTCGTCGCCGCCCATCAGTTCGAGCAGCATGTCGGCGGCGGCTTTCGCCTGTGCATCGTTCACCCAGCCGCCGCCGCGTTCCGGCCTGATCGCTTCCGCGTCTTCGTCGCGCCAGGTCAGCGCCCGCCCGCCGCCGAAGCCGGACGTGTCGGTGAGCACCACCAGCTCGCCGCCGTAGAACGCTTCGTTGAACCACTTTGCGATATGGGGATGGCAGCGGTAGTGCTCGCTGAGCAGATGGGGCTGCCGGAGGCGCTGCGAGCGCAGGGCGTACTCGAATGCTCCGTAGGCGGATCCGTCCCGGTGATGGAGGCCGCGCTCCCGCAGGTTGTCTTCTTCGAGATCGCATTCGCGGGCGATGCGGCGCAGCACGGCCGCTCCGGCGGTGGCGATCGGACGGAGCTGGTTCGGGTCTCCGACGACGGCGAGCCGCCTCGCTCGGTAGGCGGCGGGGATGACGCTGGCGACGCCGCACTGACTGGCCTCGTCGACGATAACCAAGCCGAACAGCCCGGCTTCGAGGGGGAAGTTGCCCGCGAGCGACAGGCTGGTGCTCGCCCAGCCGCGGTAGACGGACATGGCGCGTTTGACCGCATGGGCAAACGGCGCCGCCGCCGGCGACACGCTGGAGAATGCGGGAACGGAACCGGGCTCCGCCCTGGAGATGCACTCGGCGACGGTCGCGCGGACGGTGTCGCGGCTGGCCTCGGTCCATTCGCGATCGGCCGGCTCTACGGCTTCGGGACGCTCGCTTCGCGCGTCCCCGGTCAGGACGCGCAACTCCCCGTTCAGCTTCGCGATCTCGTCACCGATCCCGGATGCGAGCAGCCCGGCCTGCCGCCACAGGGCGATCGCCGTCGCGTCCGCCTCGGCGCCGGAGCGCGCGGCCGCCAGCCGCATCTCTGCTCGCGCCGCCTCGTGCTCCCCGTCGAGCCGCCGCTGTTCGGCATCGCACGCCGCCCAGTCCGATTCCCGCGCTCGCCACTCCTCGACGGCGCGCGCCCACGCGCCGATCTCACGCATCGGGGCGCCATCCGCGCACTGCAGCCTCGCACGGAGGGCGCGCTGGCGCCTCTGGCGGAACCAGAAGGTGGTCTCCAGGCGGGAAGCTTTGCGCGCGAGCCGTTCGGCGTCGCCGCCCGAGGGCGCGGGCGCACGGCTGTCGCCGCCGGACCACAGCGCCGAAGCGGCGCGATCCACGGCGCGCCACGCCTCGGCGCGGGCCGCGTCGGCCGGCTCGGCGGTCTCGCCTCGGTGGTGGGCGGCTCGTTCGCTGGCCGCTTCCACGCTCTCGGCGGCTGCGCGCAGCCCGCCGTCGATCCATTCCGCGAGCAGGGCTGCCCGTTCCAGTCGTGCGCCGTTTCCCGGCCAGAGCCTGGCGGCGGCCCGGCGCCACTCACCGTACGCCTCCTGGTGCCTCTGGGCGGCGCGCAGCAGTTCCCGCTCCAGCGCGCTCACGGCGTCGGCGTGCGCGGTCAGCGCCTGGCGTTCCCTCGCGGTGCGCGTCAAACGGGGCAGCATCGCGTCCGGCGCAAGCCCGTCGTGCGAGCGCGCCCACGACGCGGCGGTGGACACCTGTGCCGCCACCTGCGTCTTGAGGTTGCGGTTGCCGGTCCGCACGAGCAGGCCCGGTGCGATATCCCGCCGGGCCCGCTCGGCGGCGACGTCGACGGCAGCGTTGTTGGTCGAGGTGACGAGCACCGTCTCGCCGTCGAGCCAGGCGTTGGCGACGGCGTTCGCGACCAGTTGCGTCTTGCCCGTGCCGGGCGGACCGATCACGACGGACAGCGGTTCTGTCCGCATCGCATCGAGCGCCTCGCGCTGCGACCGGTTGACCCGCAGCGGCGCGGCAAGAGGGCTGCTCGGCTCGCGCCGCGCCGCGCCCTCCGCTCCGATCAGCAGCGCCGCCGCCGTTCCGTGCCAGTCCGGCACCGCCGAGAGCGTCTGCAGCTCGCGATGGAGCTGGTGGAAGAAGCCGGCGCGGTCCGCGATCACCGCGACTGCCGCGTTCCAGACGCCGGGGCGGGCGGCAGGGGCGAGGGCGGCGGTCTCGTCGGGATTGAACGACTGGCCGCGCGCGTCCGGGAACCCCAGCCGCACCCCAGCCTCGACTGCAACCTTCGCGAATGCCGCGGGATCGCCGAAGGGCAGTGGCAGCGCGGCGATCTCGGCCGCCGGCGCCGCCCTTTCGGGCGAGGCGGCGAGCGCCGCGAGGTTGAACTCCGGCTCCGTCGTGGCAGCGAGCGTCCATGCGCCGTCGCGCCGGTCCGGCTGGGCGAAGACGACGAACAGCGGCGCGACGCCGAGGCGCCCCGTATCGGGGTTGCGCGTCACCACGGCGGGCCAGCCGCAGGCGATCGTTTCGGGCAGGTCGGTGCGCCGGCCGTCGAGTCGTCTGGCGAGTTCCGCAGGGGCCCGCACGAAGTCGGCGCGCCCCGTCACCAGCGCCTCGGGGCCGCGCAGCGGATACCACGGCGGATCGCCGGGCCTGGTGTCGAGGGGCGCGATCGCCCGCGCCGATTCCGCCTCGACGCAGCGCAAGGCGTAGGCGATCAGGCGATTCCAGCCCTCCTGATCGGGCGTGAAGGCGACGGGTTCCATCATGCGGTGCATGATAGTCGGTGTGCGCTCCGTCGGCGCGGATGCTGGCCGTGGTGGGCGGCCTCCCCGTGCGCCCGTCAGCCCCCCGCAGGCTCCTCCGCGGGGGGGTGGCGGCGGAAGCGGCCGAGCAGCCTCGAGGCGTCGCCCTCCTCCCACGCGACGAGCACCTGGGCGGCGATCCCGATGCTGGAGTAGGCCCCGGCGACGACGCCCACGAGCAGCACCACGAGGAACGCGCGGATCGTCGGCCCGCCCAGCCACAGCAGCGCGAGGATCGTGAACACCAGCGTCACCGAGGTGTTGATCGAGCGCCCCAGCGTCTGCACCAGCGCCGCGTTGACGTTGTCGGCGAAGCGCGCCGCCGGCGCCAGCCGCACGTTCTCCCGCACGCGGTCGAAGATCACGATCGTGTCGTGCACGGAGAAGCCGATGATCGTCAGCAGCCCCGTCACGAACATCAGGTTGATCTCGGTGCCGAAGACCTTGCCGAAGAGCGAGAACGCCCCCAGCACGAGGATCACGTCGTGGGCGAGCGCGACGATCGCCGCCGAGGCGTAGCGCAGCGGGCGCGGCACGCCGGAGAAGGCGAACACGATGTAGCCCATGATGAACAGCGCCGCCACCACCACCGCCACCGTCGCGTTCCGCACCGCCTGCCGCGACACCACCGCCGACACCGAAGCGAACTCCAGCACCTCGAACGGCCCGAACCGCTCCTCCAGCGCGCGCTCGATCACGCCCCGCTCGCCGAGGTCGGGCTCGGGTTCGGCGCCTTCCCCGTCCGCCCCGGCGGCGTCTTCGCCGTCCGCGGCGTCCTCGCCGGCGGCGCGGAAGCCGTGCGTGTCGGCGGGCGCGACGAAGCCCGTCGTCCCGTCCGCCCCGCCGACCTGCACGCGGTAGGCGACGATCGGGGGCAGGCCGGCTTCGCCAGTCGCGTCGTCCTCGGTGTCCGTGGCGTCCTCGCTGCCTGCGCTGTCCTCGCCGTTCGCGGGGGCGGGGCAGTCGCGGATTTCGGCGTAGACGACGGCTTCCGTGCCGGCGGGGAAGCGGGCGATCTCCTCGCCGAAGTCGCAGACCTCGCCGAAGCGGAAGACGCGCAGCGGGACCTCGCCGCCCTCGCCCGCGGCGCCGAGGCGCAGCGCGCCGAGCTCGGCGGGGGGAGGGGCGGAGCCGGCCGCGGCGGCGGGGTTGACCTCGATCAGGGCGCTGTCGGGGACGCGCAGCTCGCTCGTGCGGATCAGGTACTCGCGCTCGCCCGTGGACTGGATGCGCGCCTCGGGGTGGTCGAGGCCGGCGTAGGCGTCGCGCAGCGCGGACTGCGCGACCGGCCGCTCGAACCGCACGAGCGTCGTCGTGCCGGCCGTGAACTCGATGCCCGGCCGCAGCGTCGGCGGGATCGCGAGCAGCACCAGCGCGGCGACGGCGAGCGCCCCGCTGAACACGAAGAACCAGCGGCGCGTGCCGACGAGGTCGAGCGAGCGCACGCGCGCCCCCTACGTTCCCGCCGCGCCGGGCGCGCCCGCCGCCGCTCCCGCCGCCGGGGGCGCGTCGACGCCGAGCAGTTCGGGCGAGCGCGCGACGCGGGTGCCGATCAGGGACTTCATCAGCGTGCGCGTCACCGTGATCGCCGAGAACATCGAGAGCAGTACGCCGACCGCCAGCGTCACCGCGAAGCCCTGCACCAGCGGCGCGTCGAACGCGCCGAGGCCGGGCACCTCGATGCCCCGCCGAGGACGAACAGGATCACGCAGGTGATGAGCGTGCTGACGTTGGAGTCGCGGATCGACGACCACGCCCGCGCGAAGCCGGCGTCGAGCGCCGCGTGGAGGGCGCGGCCCGCCCGCAGCTCCTCCTTCATGCGCTCGAAGATCAGGATGTTCGCGTCCACCGCCATGCCGACCGAGAGCACGAACGCCGCGATGCCGGCGAGGTTGAGCGTGACCGGGATCAGCTTGAACACCGCCATCGTCAGCAGCGTGTAGACGAGCAGCGCGACGGCGGCCAGCGCCCCGGGGACGCGGTAGTGGAGCACCATGAACAGCGCCACCAGCAGCAGCCCGATCTCGCCCGCCAGCACCGAGCGCCGCACCGAGTCCTCGCCGAGCGTGGCGTCCACCTCCTGCTCCTGCAGCACCGTCAGCTGGACGGGCAGCGCGCCCGAGTTGAGCTGGATCACGAGCTCGCGCGCGCGCTCGAGCGACATGCCGGAGATCGACCCCTGGTTCGAGATCACGCCCCGCACCGTCGGCGCCGACAGCAGCTCGTCGTCGAGGAAGATGCCGAGCGGCTGGCCGAGCAGGCGGCGCGTGATCGGCTCGGACAGCGAGGCGCCCTCGCCCGTCCACTCGAACTGCACGATCGGGCTGCCGAGCGGGTCGGCCCCCACGAAGGCGGTGGGGCGCAGGAAGCGGCCGGTGAGCGCCGCCGGCTCCCCGTCGAGGGGCGCGACGGCCTGCACCCACTGCCCTCCCGCGTCGCAGGGCGTGCCCCCGCCGAGGCCGGACGCCGTCTCGCAGAAGCGCAGCAGCGCCGTGCGGCCGAGCAGCGACCGCGCCTGCTCCGGGTCGAGGCCCGGCAGCTGGATCGAGATGTTGGTCGCGCCCTGGCGCGTGACCTCGGCCTCGGCCACGCCCGAGGCGTCGACGCGGCGGCGCAGCACGCGCAGCGCGCCGTCGATGGCGTCGTCGATGTCGCCCTCGGCGTCCTCGGGCAGCGAGGCCCGCAGCAGCAGGCGGCTTCCGCCCTGCAGGTCGAGGCCGAGCCTGATCGTCTCGCGCTCGAAGCCGCCGACGCTGACGCCGCGGCCTTCGGGCCAGGGCACGACGCCCGGCAGCCAGCGCCCCGGCTCCGAGGGCCACACCACCCACAGCGAGACCGCCGCGAGCGCGAGGACGCCGAGCAGCGGGGCGTAGCGGTTCATCGGCGGCGGGCGGCGGCGGCGGGCGCGGGCACTAGGCGGGGTCTCCCCCGGCGGGTTCGCCGGCGCGGCGGGTGACGCGCTGGATCGCCTCGGGGGTGGCGCGCAGCTCGACGCCGGGGGCGGCCTCGAGCGCGATCTCCTGCGGGCCGTCCTCGCGCGTGCGGATGGCGCGCACGATCGCGTAGAAGCCGCCGCTCGTCAGCACCTCGTCGCCGACGCCCAGCCGCGAGAGGTCGTTGCGGCGCAGGCGCTGCTGGCGCATCACCGGACGCAGCAGGATCAGGTAGAACGCCGCGACGACGAAGACCAGCGGAAGGAAGATCTCCATCAGCCGCCGCCCGCGGCCCGCTCGCCGCCCCCCGCCGCCGGAACCCAGGCGCCGCCCTCCAGTTTGGTCAGCCCCTCCGGCCCCGCGAGGCGATCGACGTAGAGCACGCCGTTGACGTGGTCCACCTCGTGTTCGAGCGCCTGCGCGAGCAGGTTGTCCTCGGCGCGGAGGCGGAACTCGCGGCCGTCGAGGCCGAGGCCCTTGACGACGACGCGCCGCGAGCGCGTCACGCTGCCGCGGTAGCCCGGCACCGAGAGGCAGCCCTCGCCCTCCAGCAGGCGCTCGCCGGAGCGCTTGACGACGACCGGGTTGACCATCGCCAGCGGCTCCTCCTCCGGCATCCCCAGCACGATCACGCGCAGCCCCACCCCGATCTGCGGCGCGGCGAGGCCCACCCCGTCGGCGGCGTACATCGACTCGATCATGTCGTCCACGAGCCGCCGGATCGAATCGTCGACGCGCGGCGCCTTCTTCGCGCGGCGGCGCAGCACCGGATCGCCGAGGTAACGGATCGGCCGGATGGTCAGCGTCGGCTCCTGCCGTCGCGGGGGCGGTCGGCCCGCCGATTCTAGCCGACATCGCGCCCGGCGTCCGCCCGGCGGCAGCCCGGCACGCCGGGGGAGCAGGCGCCGGCCGAGCTCGGCGCGCCGGGTCCTCGTGGCGGCGCGTCAGCGTCCGTTCGCGGGCGCGAAGACGGCCATCGCCAGCAACTCGATCTCGGCGGACGGCTCGCGCGTCGCGTCCAGTTCGCCGATCTGCTGCTGGAGTTCGGCCTGCAGGTTCCTGAGCCGTCCGGCGTGCATCCGCCTGATGCGTTCGTCGGTGGCGCCCGCCAGCCGTTCGTCCGCGCGCTCGATGCGCGCGCCGTAGGTGCGTTCGAGCGTCGCCTTGCGGACGGCGACGCGGGCGGCCTGCTGGCCGCGCTCCAGCTCCTCGATCTCGCGCCGGCGACTCTCCGCCTGCTCGTATGCCGTCTGCTCGATCGCGAGGATCGCGGCCTCGCCCACCGAGGCGGGAGGCTCCGCCTCGGGCGCTTCCGCGAACGCGCCGAGGAGCATGTCGCCCGCGCCGTGATCGAGGGCCTCGCGCGCGCCGAGGGAGACGGCCACGGGCAGGATCGTGTGCCGCGACTCCAGCCCGTTGACGCCCAGCCGGTAGACGGCGAGCGCGGCTCCGTCGCGCGCCTTGTCGTCCGCAGCCTCCATCGGCAGGGCGAAGCAGCCGACGCGCGCGATCCAGCCCGGCGGGTCCTCGCGCCCCAGTTCGTCGATCGCCGTGCGGACGAGCGGATGCCCGATGTGGAGGAACGGGAGCCGTTCGTACTCGCGGGCGAGTTCGCTCTCGAACGTCACCCAGGCGTGCCGCTCGCTGGCGATCCGTTGGAGGAGCCGCTGCGCGTCGGGATGGCCCATGCGCTGACCCGCCATCCACTGGCGCACGCGCGCGATGCCGATGTCCGGCATCTCGAGGTCGAACACCGCCTCGCGGCGCGTCGGCCCCAGCGTGCCGCGCCGCTCGTCCACGCGCCGGAGCCAGCGCCGCACGACCGCCTCCACCTCGGCCGGCGAGACGTAGCGCCCCGAGGAGCGGGTGTTCTCGATCTCCTGTCCCAGCAGGTCGCCCTGCCCCATGAGTTCCGCGCGCGCCGACTCGAATTCTTCCGTGTCCCGGCGCAGCTGCTCGATGCGGAGCACCGAGTCATTGGCCCGGCGCTCCTGCTCTTCCCGCGTCAGCCCGCGCGTGAGGGCGTCCGCCTGCAGCTCCGAGATCTCCGGGCCGAGGATCGGTTCGAGTTCCCCGATCGACTGCTCGAACACGCCGATGCGCTCGTAGAGCCGTTCGAGGATGCGCGTGTCGATCGTCTCTCCGGCGAAGAAGGACGCTACGATCACACGCGGCTCGCGTTGGCCGAAGCGGTCGATGCGCCCGATCCGCTGCTCGACGCGCATCGGGTTCCACGGCAGGTCGTAGTTCACGACGGCGTCGCAGAACTGGAAGTCCAGACCCTCGGCTCCGACTTCGGTGCTCAGCAGCACATGCAGATCGCCGTTCTCCCGGAACCCGTCGATGATGTCCGCGCGCCGCTCCGGCCCGTCGTCGCCCGAGACCGCCGCGCAGCCGACGCCGGCGCCGCCGAGCCGCGAGCGCAGGTACCGCAGCGTGGACTTGAAGAACGTGAAGACGAGAATCTTGCGCTCGGGCTTGTCGGCGAGGAGGCCTTCGATCAACTCGATGAACGTATCGAGTTTCGAGTCCTGCTCCGGCAGATCGGCAGCGGCTGCCTCGATGCGTTCGATGGCGTCCCGCAGCGAAGGCGAATCGGCTGGCGCGTCTCCGCTGTCGCCGGCTTGATCGGGGTCTTCGCCCTCGTAGTTGTCGCCGATCGCCAGTCCCGCGATGAGGTCGTCCATCCTCCGGTGCGCGGCCTGCAGCGAGCTGGCTGCCATGCGCTCGTACATGTTGATGTTCCAGCCGGGAGGTATGCCGGGGTTGAGCGCCATCGAGCGTTCGATGAGGAACGCGACCCAGGCGTCGTAGAACTCCTGCTCCGCGGGCGAGAGGGATACGGTGATCACCTGCGCCGTGCGCTCGGCGGTCTCCTCGACCTCCCGCTTGCGGGAGCGGGTGTAGTAGGGCGCGAGCGTGTGCATCCGCTGCAGGTCGCGCCGCAGGCTGATCGTCGCTTCGGGCGTCAGTTCGCGCAGGTCCTCGATGCGCCGCAGCCACGACATGAACACGTCGTTGTCCGCGAAGCTCGCGCCGTGCCGCGTGCCCAGCGCCGAGCGCATCTGCCCGGCGACCTCGGCGAGGTCGGGGCGGGGCCGCGAGAGGCGGGCGATCGCTGCGTTGACGTAGCGGTTGGGTTCGAGCAGCGTGTCGAGGTCGTCGAGCGACGCCGCGCGGAACTCCGCCGGGTTGACGAGGCGCAGCAGGCTCTGGAGGTCCTGCTGGCCGGTCTGGATCGGCGTCGCCGAGAGCAACAGGATGTGGTCGGACTGGTCCGAGAGCATCTCACCGAGGGCGAAACTGCGCGTCGCCGGGTTCCGCAGGTGGTGCCCCTCGTCGACGATCACCAGATCGAACTGGACGCCGGTCTCCTCGATCGTCCGCTCGAAGTCGGTGGCGCGCAGCCCTTCGAGGGACGCCACGCCGTAGAAGCCGGGCCAGTACCCCTCCCGCTCGAACTGTTCGGACATCTCGCGGAAATGCTGCGCGCGCATCTCGCGCAACTCGACGCCGAAGCGCTGCCGCAACTCGCTCTGCCACTTGCGGCGGAGGTTGGCGGGGCAGAGCACCAGCAACCGCTCGACGCTGCCGCGCGCCATCAGTTCGCGCAGGATCAGCGCCGCCTCGATGGTCTTGCCGAGGCCGACCTCGTCCGCGATCAGCAGCCCGTGCGAGGACTGGCGGACGAACTGCAGCACCGGCTTGAACTGGTAGACGAGGAACTGCGTGCGCGACGAGCCGATGGAGAACAGTACGTCCGAGAACTCGTGGAAGAACTTGAGCAGCACGAGGTCGGCGAGGAAGTCGCCGCGCGAGGCCCAGCCGAGCCTCTCCGGCTCAGGCGCCGCCAGCTGGACGGCGGGGACCCACGCCTCGCTGCCTCCGTCCCAGCGCACGAGGTACTGCGTCGCATTCGCCGTGGCGCGCGGCCCCTCGCGGACGATGCCGCGGCGCGAGCGGTCGCCGGCGCGGTACACCTCGTCGCCGCGTTCGAACGTGGGCTCGTCCGCCATCGCGCTCCTCCGCGCGCAGCCTACACCCTCGTTCGGGCCGCCGCCCTCAGCCGCCGCCGGCCGGTGGGTGAGGGGCGCTCCGTGGCGGCGTCCGGTTCCCCGCCGCTACCGCGACAGGAGCTGAGGGCTAAATCAGCCCCGGGTATCCAGTGTCCCGCCCGCACGTGTCCATTGTGGGTCATACACTAACGCGGCCCGACCCAGCTAGTACCTACCGCAGTTGTCGATGTTCCACTGCGCGGGTGTGTCGAACATGCCAGCTAAGTCAAAGCGAACGGTTTCAGACGATCGCCAGCCAGAGATTCTAAAGATGACAGACTGGCCGTAACGCAGCTGCTTGTAGAGATCTAGATCGAAGGTACTAGTGGCCATAGGAGAACCATCCCAAGCCTCTTCTACCGCTGAGTTGGAGTCTACCCTCCAGAGTACCGTATGCTGCCCCCTGATGTCGCTGGTGGAACATCTTCGCCGGTGACACCAGTGAGAAGTTGCCCTTCACCGCACGCAACGACCAGCAAATTATCTCCGCTTCTCGAATAAACGGTGGTTCGAAGATCATCGGTGAACTCATCGCGAGCAGTGAAGAAAATATCACCAGAACCCTCGAACGGATAGGTGCGCTCCACCACGAAGGGCGAGGAGTTGAGCCAGCGACCCCGGCTGTCGGCAGGGAAGAACCGCAACCTAGGCAGGATGTGCCCGCTCCACCCTGTGCCGTCGCGTCGCTGGAGCGCAAACTCGGTGCGGCCGTCCGTCAGCCGACGAGCCGCGATGCGAACCTCGATCCTGCTGACGAGAACAGGCGAGGAAACGAGCCAAGCGTCCACGGTCGCGTTCGCCGGAAAGTAGCGGCGGGACGGCAGGATGCGCTCACCCCAGCCGCCGTCGGCTTGCTGCTCGTTCAACGCGAACTCGACACGCCCGTCCGTCAGTCGGCGGGCAGTGATGCGTGTCTCGGTCTCGTTGCTCTGCGCCGCCGCCAAGGAGACGCTCATGGCCGCCACTGCACCGAGCAGCATCACCAGCAGTCCGATCTTGGCCATGAGCACCCCTTGAGGAGAAGATTGGCCGCTCACCGACGATATGATTTGGCTTACAGTGAGCCTAGCGCTCACCGATAGTTTAGTCAATCTGGAACTAGGTGTCTCGTCGCGGAACGCTGGCGCGGCTTCCGCATGGACACCCTCGGCGCCGCCCTCAGCCGTCCTCGGCGGGCTCGCGCAGGGCCGCCTTCACGCGATCGATCGGCGCCACGTCGAGGGGGTCGGCGCCGTTGGCCAGCGCGAGGTAGTACGACACCCAGTCGCCGAGGTAGGAGGCGCGCAGCGCCGTGTCGAGGACGCCCGCGCCTTCGACGCGCACGACCTCGCGGGGGACGCCCGCGCGCTCCAGCTCGCGCGCGGTCAGCGCCACGCGGCGGCGGTGGCGCGGGTGCGACGAGGGCGCGTCGAGCAGCACGGCGCGCAGCAGGCGCGCGGCCCCGGGCGGGCGCGCGAAGCCGGCCACGAGGTTGTGGTCGGCCTCCGGCAGCGCCTCGGCGAACGCCCACTGGCCCGCGTTCTCGGCGATCTGCGCCGCCCAGCGCCCCGCGGCGACGCGCAGCGCGCCCGCGCCGAACACGACGGGCGCGCCCCCCGCGAGCCGCCCGGCGAGGCGCCGCGCCTCGTTGTCCGGCGCCGGCGCGTGCGGGGCCGAGGCGTCGCGGCAGGCCGCCAGCGCCGCGATCGCCGCCGCCGCCTCGCCGTCGCCGAGCGCGAGCGCGCCCGCGCGGCGCAGCAGCGCGAGCAGCGGGAACACGCCCCAGCCGAGCGCCGTGCGCGGCGGCCCGCCGAAGCGGAAGGCGAAGGCCGGAGCGCCGTCGCGCGCCGCCAGCCGCGCCAGCGTCCCGCCCGTCGTGATCGCGGCCCGCGCCGCCCCCGCCGCGCCCGCCGCCTCCCACGCGGCGAGCACCTCCTCGGTCTCGCCGGAGAAGGAGCAGGCGACGAACAGCGAGGCCCCGTCGAGCGCGGGCGGCTCGTAGTCGCGCACGACCTCGACGGGCGTGGCGGAGCGGGAGGCGGCGAGGGCGGCGGCGATGCCGGCGCCGACGGCGGAGCCGCCCATGCCGGCGCAGACGACGCGGCGGGGCGGCGGCGCCGGCGCGAGCGCCGAGGCCCACGCGCGGCCGGCGTCCCACGCCTCGGCGGCCTGCTCGGGCAGCCCCGCGACGAGGGCGGCGAACGCCGCGGCGCCCGTGTCGCCCCCGGCTCCCCCGTCGGCGCGCTCCGGCGCAGCGTCCCCGGCCAACGGCGCCCTCCGCCCGCGCGCGCCGACAGCGTAGCGACGCCGCCCCCTACGCGCGCGCCGCGCGCGGCCCGGTGGGCGCCGCGCGCGGCCTACTCCGCGAGTTCGATGCGGAAGGAGTCGGCGCCCTGCGGGCCGCGGACGGCCTCGATCACCCGGCGCGCCAGCCGCACGCTGTCGTTGGCGCTGAACTTGCCGTCCGCGTAGAGGTTCGAGTGCTCCAGCCGGAGCGGGTGGTGCAGGCGGGACGGGTCCTCGCTGAAGTACGGGCGGACGGCGCCCCGCAACTCCGCCACGCGCTCGCCGAACGCGGGGCCCGCCTCCTCCGCCATCCGATCGCAGACGCCCGCCAGCACCTCGATCCAGCGCGCCGCCGGGCGGCGCGCGCCGTCGAGCCAGTACGCCGCCGGCTTCTTCCCCCGGTAGTCCGGGCCGCGCGGCGAGGGCGGCGCGGCGCGGGGCCTGGCCTGCGGCGTCCGCTCCGCCTCGACGAGGAAGGACGCGGCCTCCCGCCGCCCGCGGACGGCCTCGACGACGCGGCGGGCGCGCTCCACGGCGTGGTCCGCCGTGATGTTCACGTAGACGTAGCGGCGAGTGCCGCCGATCTCGATCCAGTCGTCGGCGTCGGAGAACTGCGACCCATCCCTGAAGTGCGGTTGCCCGCGCAGCCGCGACATCCGCTCGACGAACGCGGCGGGGTCGTCCCCAGCCAGCAGGCCGCAGACGGCGGGCAGCAGCTCGCGCCAGCTCCCGATGGCGTGGCGGCGGCCGCCGAGCCGGAAGGCCGAGGGGCGGCGACCCTTGAAGACGGCGGGGTCCGACGTGTCCAGCGCCTCGCGGGGCGGGTCCTCCGCCTGCTTCGCCGCCGGCCGACGCCCGCGGCGCGCGTCGCGCCGGGGCTGGCGCCGCGCGTCGTCCTCGCGTTTCGCCCGCAGGAAGTCGGACAGCGTCTCCCGATCGGGTTCGGCGCCCGCCTCCCTCGCGGTCTCGGCGAGCAGATCGCGCACCAGCCCGTCGGGATCGCCCAGCATGTGCTCCCATGCGGCGTCCAGCGCCGCCAGCGCGCGCTCGCGCCTGCCGGCCTCGTCCCGCGCCGCCGCCAGCGCGCCCCCGCCGAGCGACGCCTCGCGGCCGAGGAACCGCTCGAGGCCGGCGGCGGCGCGCGCCGGGTCCTGCCCGCGGCAATCGGCGCGGAAGAACGGCTGCGGGTCGTCGGGGTCCATCCGCTCCGGCAGGTAGAACAGCCATGTCAGCCCGTCGGTCAGCGCCGCCAGCGGCGCGTCCTCCTCCGCGGAGGAGGCCGGAATCCGCTGCCGTTCGCCCGCCAGATCGGTCCCGGCGCGCCGGGCCTCGATCAGCGCGAGGGTGCGTCCGCCGCCCCGGAGGCAGTAGTACGGGCTGCCGCCCGCGGCCGGGTGCTTCGGCACGAACTCATCGGGGGCGTGCAGACGCCACCCCAGCGCTTCGAGGATCGGGTGCACGGCCCACATGCGGGTGGCGATCTCGCTCTGGCCGAGGTCGCCGTTCCCCGCCAGGTTCGCGATCAGCGCTGCGAGGCCGGACATGGCGCGCAGTCTACGGCAGCCCGCGACGCGGCGGCGAGGCGCGGCGCGCCGGCGCTTGCGGGGACACGGCCCGATGACGGACGCCGCCGGGCCGCGCGGGTGGACGCGCGCCCACCATGCTCAGGCGCGCAAGTGGCGGAAGCTCACCCCCGCATCGGGATTCTTTCGCGCCGCCGCGCGGTACAGCTCGATGTCCGCAGTCACCACCGGCGTGTCGGTCGTAACGGCATCCAGCAGCGCGGCATCGGTCAGCCCCAGGCGAAGGTAATCCTCGCCGGCCGACGCCCTGGCGCTCCGCACCACGACTTCCTCGCTCTCCTCGATGAGCACCCGCAGCCCGGCGAGCAGCCGCATGCGCTCGGGATCCTCGTGCTGAGCGAGCAGGTTGGAGGCCTCGGTCAGCGTGTTCGGCGTCACGAAGACGGCGTTCGCCTGCCCGACGAACTCCATCAGCGCCTCGTAGTCCTCTTCGGTGAACTCGCGCAGCCGCCTGTGCCTGGCGATGATCCGGCGATCGACGCTTCCGGCCACGAGCAGCACCAGCAGATTGGCGTCGACGAAGTATCCGGAGGGCGGCATCAGACAGCGTCCTCCTTCATGAAGCGCCCCTTGACCGATTCCACCTTGCCGTCCCTGTCGTCGATGCGGAGCACTTTGTACGAACGCCGGGGCGCGTTGAGGCCCTGCAGCGTCGCGGCGAGGGCGTTCCGGGGAGGGCTGCTCCACGTCCGGTAGAAGCCAAGCGTGACGTTCCACTTCAGGCGGCTCTCGTCGAACTCCACTTCTTCGAGACCGACGTTCGAGATGTTCTCGTCGGCGTACACGAGGGTCAGGTACTCCTTGGCTTTCGCGATCGCATCCCGTACGTCCACGGCCGGCTCCGTCCCCCGCCGGCTCCCCGGCGGCCCGCCGAGGGTAGCACGCACGCGCGGCCTACCCCCCGCCGCGCGCGAGGTTGAGCGCCAGCAGGCGCGCGAGCAGCGCCTCGTCGCCGGGGGGCGGCGCCGCGTCCCAGCCGTAGGCCGCGTACACCGCCGCGTCGAGGGCGTCGTGGCGGCGCGCCAGCCACGCCGGCCGCGCGTTGTAGAGCGCCGTCAGCGTCCGCTTCCGCAGCTCGCGCTCCGCGTCCTCGTCCGCGGGCAGCAGGCGCGCGGGCAGCGAGGGGTGCGCGTCCGCCTCCTCGCGCACCAGCTCCGGCGGATGCAGCCAGCGCCGCCGCGCCCCGTCCAGCTCCCGCGCCGCCTCCGCGATCGCCTCGCGACGCCGCGACTGCTCCGCCGTCAGCGCCCCCTCCGGCGTGTCGAGGGGCCACGGGAACGGGAACGTCTCGAACGTGGTGGTGGGCGTGTATTGGGGGCGATCCTCGAGCGTCGTGCCCAGCCGCAACGACCACAGTTCGTGCGCCCGCGAGTGGAGCACGCCGAAAACGTAGTCGTCGTCACGGGCGATCACAATGAGCGCGTGGTCGGGCAGCGTTGGTGCGGCAAGCCAAGCGAAGGGACGATACTTCGCCACTGTCGGCGTGACGATGAACCGCGGCAGCGGCGCGAGGGCTGCGCGCATCGCGGGTCGCGGCTCCATATGCCGCCACCAGTAATCCCGATACGCCTGACGCCTGTTCTGCGCGCGAATGGGCCGGACATGTTCCTCGACATGCGCGAACGGCATTTCGTAGTCGGCTGCTTCGGCTTCCGTCATCTCCGCGCCGAAGTCGACGATGAACATGTCGCGCGGACGGCGGGTGATGTCCATGCCGTTGACCCACGGCACGACCACGTCGGCGTTCGGGCGTCCGTTGACGTTGATCGGCTGGCGCAGCATCTCGCGCGCGAGTTCGCCCGGTATGTCGAACGCGCCGCCCTTCGTGTCGGCCATGAAGGAGACGCCCGCGTTCTCGTCCAACCGCAGCGCCCGCGTGAGATCGACGCCGGAGGTGAGGTTGACGTGGATTTCATCGACCGCTTCGCCGTCGAGCGTGCGCCGTTCATCCGAGCCGTCGTCCTGTCCGACGATCGAGACGCGCACCGCTGCGCCCTCGACGGTCCACGGCTCGTCGGACCACGCCATGAAGATGTCGCCGCTCTCCTTGATACGCTGGAGCGCGCGGCGGTTCGGCCCGCCGCGAATGGAGTTCGTGCCCAGCAGACCGGCGCGTCTCGCCGCTCCGCCGGCGATCTGCCGCCGCGCCAGTTCGTGCCAGTAGCAGACGAGATCGGACTCGCGCGCGACCGCGCCGTCCCACGCCTCGAACAGCGCGTCGACGTACCCGTCGCCGAGCGATGCGCGCATCCGCTTGCCGCCCAGGAACGGGGGGTTGCCGACGACGAACTCGGCCTCCGGCCACGAGGCGGGGACGGGGGAGCCGTCCTCGCCGCGTGCGAGGACGGCGTCGCGCAGCTCGATGTGGTCGAGGGGCTGCAGCACGGGGTCGCGGGGGTGGCCGTAGCCGTGGTCGATCATCCACTGGATGTGGCCGATCCAGATGGCGACGCCGGCCAGTTCGCGGGCGTAGGGGTTGAGCTCGATGCCGAGCACGTTGTGCGGGCCGGTCTGCGGGAACTCGCCGCTGACGCGCAGCCGCTCCGCGCCCCACTGGATGGCCTCCCGTTCGAGGTCCTTGAGCAGGCGCAGGGCGACGTAGAGGAAGTTGCCGCTGCCGCAGGCCGGGTCGAGCACGCGCACGGCGCGCAGGCGGCCGAGGAAGGCGCGCCACTCGGCCTCGGCCTCGCGCTCCCACGCGGGCAGGCGCTCGCGGCGGCGGCCCCCGCGCGTGAGCGGGGCCGGCTCGCGGCCCGCGAGCAGCCCCTCGACGCGCTCGCGCATCGCCCCGTACTCGCGGCGCAGCGGCTCCATCACCACCGGCTCGACGACGAGCATGATCTTCGCGCGGTCGGTGTAGTGCGCGCCGAGCTGGCCGCGCTTGGCCGGGTCGAGGCCGCGCTCGAAGAGCGTGCCGAGGATCGCCGGCTCGACCTGCGACCAGTCGAGGGCCGCGGCCTCGCGCACGGCGCGCAGCTCCTCGCGGTCGAGTTCGATCACGCCGGCGTCGTCGAAGAGGCCGCCGTTGAACCACTCGACGCGGTCGTTGCCGAAGAAGCGTCCGGCCTCGCGGTCGGACATGAGGCGGAAGAGGTCGCCGAGGCCGCGCGCGAACTCGGCGGGGTCGCCGCCGCGCGACTCGACGAGGCCGGTGAGGATGCCGTGCGGCAGCAGCCCGGCGTCCTCGGCGAAGAGGCAGAACAGCACGCGGTTGAGGAAGTGGGCGACGGCCTCGGGGTCGTGGCCGCGCTCGCCGAGCGAGCGCGCGGCCTCGGCGAAGCGCGCGGCGGCGAGGGCGGTGACCTCGTCGGGGGTGCGCTCGGGGCGCAGGGCCTCGGGGCGCTCCATGACGGCGCGCAGCACGCGCAGCGCCTCGGCGGCGCGGTCGCCGCCGGCGGCGAGGTCTGCGAGCGCGACGCGGCGGACGGCGGACGCGGTGTCGGTGAAGTTGGTGCGGACCTCGATCGCGTCCATGTCGCTGACGACGAGCAGCGGCGGGTTGCCGAGGCTCTCGCGGTAGTCGAGCAGCTGGCGGTAGGCGGCGGCGAGGTCGGCGTGCGCGCCCTTGTATTCCCAGCCGAAGAATCCGCGGCGGAAGACGTCGGCGCTGCCCCGCCCGCCGGTGCTGGTGCGCGAGGCGGGGTACTCGAAGGCGTAGTCCGCGCCGGCGGGGTCGGCCTCGTTGGGCGTGGGCGCGCCGAGCAGCCGGCAGAGGTCGATGAAGTGCTCCTGCGAGGATGCGCTCTCGCGCCGCGCGTTGTCCCCCCACTTGGCGGCGAACGCGGCGGCGTCGAACGGCGGCTGCGTCACGGCGCCTCCCCGGCTGCGGCGACAGAATGGCCGTGCTACGCTGGAAGCGCAACCGGGAGGCCGAATGCAACCCGTCGATAGGCTGTCGCTGCATCCGCACCAGCAGGCCTTGCTCGCGGAGATCGTCGCGGCGTATGACCAGGACCACAGCGAATTCCGCGTGCACGACAGGACACGGATCAGGCACAAGGCGCTTGAACAATCGATAAGAGTGCACGAGGGAGACCTCGTGGCGCTCCAGCGGGCTGGGATGATCGATGTCGTTACGACCGACAGCGCAGATTGGGTTTCGGCGTTCGCTCCCACTGCCTTGTCGTCCATGTCCGTGCGCCCGTCCGACTACCTCGACCTCTCGGATGCTGCGTGGGCCGTCGCGAAGGACACGCTGCACAACGAGCCGGAGCGCATCCGCGACGCTCAGCGCATCCTCCGTCGAATCGCCGACGACGCCGATGCGCCGGACGGTATCAGGGAGACGGCTCGCGCCGCCGACACCCTGCTCGGGCAGGTCGAGCGCTACGTCGACAGCGGGAATCTCGCCGACGAGCCGCTCGCACGGTCCTCGGCGGCCGGTTTGCGCGCCCTCGCCGCGACGATCCTGCGCCAGACGGGCGCGTACGGCCCTCTGGCCATCGAGCTCGCCGAAAAGGTGGCGGGGCTGTTCGACACCTAGATCGCGGTCTGCGCGCCGCGCTACGCGGGGGCGGCGGCGTCGGCGCGCAGGCGGCGGAGGCTCCACAGCGCCTCGAGGTCGCGTTCGTGGATCTCGCGCACCCAGGCGGCGAGGGCGATCGCGCCGCGGTGGGGGTGGACGCCGGCGTGCTCCCACTCGCGGCCCGCCAGCTCGATCTCCCACAGCAGCTCCTCGCGCGCCTCGGCGTAGCCCCACAGCAGCTCGCCGAGGTCCGGGCGGCCGCAGGCGCCCTCGCCGGGGGCGAGGTGGGCGCGGCGTTCGGGCAGGGGCGCGCCGTCGCGCGCGAGCACGGCGCGCACCGCCGCGAGGTCCTCGCGCTCGGAGTGGCGCAGGAAGCAGGCCACCTCGATCGCCGTCCACGCCTCGCCGACGCCGGAGGCGCCGGGGCGGCTGTGCAGCGCCTCGCCGGGCAGGGCGGAGGCGAGGCGTCCGATCTCGTGCGCGGTCTCGCGCAGGGCCTTGAGCAGCCAGCGCCGGCCGGGATCGCGGCGGCGCGCCGAGTGCGGCACGGCGCGATCGTCGGCGCGCGGCGGCGGGGCTGTCAACGGCGCGGCCGCGGGCCGCCGCCGGCGGCGGGCGGGCGCGTTGACCGCTGCCGCCGATGCGTCCACGCTCGCCCGCGTGAGCGCCGCCACGCTGCCCTACACGGTGCTGATCCTGCTGGCCGAGCTTGCCGTCGGCTCGCTCGTCTTCGTCGCGTGGTTCGAGCGGCGGGGGCAGGTCACGGACGGGTACGTGCAGCTGGGAGGGACGATCGCCGCGCCCTCGGCGCTGCTGGCCGCGGTGGTGGCGTTCGCGATCGCGCCGGCCGGGGAGATCGACGGCTTCACGCTGCGGCCGGAGGCGCTGGGGGCGCTGCGGGCGGCGCTGATCGCGTTCACGGCGATCGCCGCCGTCCACCTCGCGGCGGCGTTCGCGGGGCGGATGCGGGCGGCGCGGCTGGCGGGGCGGGCCGGGGCGGCGGCGGGCGCGGCGGCGCTCGCGATCCTCGCGGCGCTGGTGGCGCCGCCGGCGTGGTCGTACGCGGGCGTGCTGGGCAGCCTGATCGCGGGTTCGGCGGCCCTCGGCGGCTCGATGATGGCGATGAGCTGGGGGCACTGGTACCTGACGAACTCGGGGCTGCCGAAGGAGCCGCTCGAGCGGATGTCGCTCGCCGTGCTGGGGGCGCTGGCGGCGCAGGCGGCGCTGGCGGCGGCGGCGGCGCTGGCGCCGGTGCGCGAGGCGCCGCTGACGCAGGGCGCGTTCGGCGTGGGGCTGGGCGAGAACCCGGCGTTCTGGTTCCGCGTGCTGGTGGGCCTCGCGTTCCCGGCGGCGCTGGCGTGGCTGGCGTGGAGGGCCGCGGCCATCCGCGGCATGATGGCGGCGACGGGCCTGCTCTACATCGCCGTCGGCGCCGTGCTGGCCGGCGAGGTGCTCGCGCGCGGCCTGCTCTTCGCCACCGGCGCCGCCGTCTGAGTCCTCGCCGCCTCGCCCTCGTCCTCGCCGCGCCCATCCTCGCCGCGCCCGTCCTCGCCCTCGTCGCGCGCTCCGGCGGCGGGCCGCCGTCCGGTGCGCGCTCGCGTCCGGTCTGCTCGCGGCGGGCGCCCCGCGGAAAGTGATAGGGTTGCCGCCCGCGGGAGGAGCGCGCGTGAACGCGGCGAGGCCCTACGTGGTCCCCGTGACGCTCGGCGTGCTGGCGGCGCTGGCGGTGGTCGCCCTCGTGGTGCTGGTGAGGGCGAGCGCGGGCCCCGGCAGGCTGACGGCGGAGAGCGGCGCGACGGCGACGGCGCCCGCGATGGCGGGACCAGGCCTCGGCGACGACGCGGGACCGGGCTTCGGCCCGGGGATGGGCGACGACGCCGGACCCGGAGGCGCTCCCCCGCCCGGCGGCGGCCTCGGCGACGACGCGGGGCCCGGCGCTGGTCCCGGAACGGGACCCGGCGAAGGCGGCGGAACCGGCGACGGTGAAGGCGGCCTCGGCGACGACGCGGGACCCGGACCCGGAGCGCCCGGTCCCGGGGCGGTCGCCGACGAGGGCGAGGGCGGCGACGGCACGGAGGGCGAAGGCGGCCCCGGACCGGGCGGCACGGGCCCCGGGGAGGACGAAGGAACGGGCGGACCCGGAGACGGCGGCCTCGGCGACGACGCGGGCCCCGGACCGCAGCCGCCGCCGGAGCCGGGAGACGACGGAACCGAAGGCGGGGTACACGGCCCCGGCGACCCCGGCCCCGGCGAGGCCGAGGGCGAGGGCGGCGAGCAGCCGCCGGCGGTCGTCGACCCGGAGCCGACGCCCGAACCCGAGCCGGAGCCGCCGCCCGCACCGGAGAAGGGCTGCCGCAATGGCGTCGCGGTGGCGAACCCCGGGGCCAACCCCGGCCTCGTCGTCGACTGCCCGGTGCTGCTGCGCGCGAGGGACACGCTGCGCGGCACCGCATCGCTCAACTGGAGTTCGGGCGTCCCGATCGCGAACTGGCGCGGCGTGGGCGTCGGCGGCAGCCCGCCGCGCGTGGACGGCCTCGGGCTGCGCGGCGCCGGCCTCGACGGCAGCGTCCCCGCCGAGCTGGGCGAGCTGTCCGGCCTCAGGAGCCTGCACCTCGGCGTCAACCGCCTGACCGGGGAGTTCCCGGGCGAGATCGGCAAGCTGACGAACCTGCACGAGATCTACGCCGGCGGCGGCAACCGCTTCACCGGCGGCTTCCCGCCGGAACTCGCGAACCTCACGGGACTGCGCCACCTCTGGCTCAGCAGCACGCGCATGGGCGGCCCCTTCCCCGACCTGAGCGGGCTGCCGCTGCTGGCGATCCTGCACCTGGGCGGCAACGATTTCACCGGTCCGCTGCCCGCTTGGCTGGGCGGGCTGCAGAAGCTGCGCGTGCTGCACCTCCTCGGCAACTCGCTGACCGGCTGCGTGCCCGCCGCCCTCGCCGGGCACGACCTCTCGGCGCTCGGGCTGCCGGACTGCGCGACGCCCGCGTCCGCGTCGTCGGCCTGCGCCAACGGCGTCACCGTGCCGGAGCGCGCATCGCGCCCCGGCCTCGCCTCCGACTGCGAGGCGCTGCTGTCCTCGAAGGAAGCGCTCGAGGGCGACGCCGGCGCCGAGCTGGACTGGGGACCCTCGATGCTGCTCGCGCAGTGGGAGGGCGTCGAGGTCGCGGGGACGCCGCCGCGCGTCACCGGCCTCGCCCTGCGCCAGCGGGGACTGGCCGGCGCGATCCCGTCCGCGCTGGGGCGGCTGGACGCGCTGGGATCCCTCGTGCTGCGCGGCAACCGGCTGACGGGCTCGATCCCGGAAGCGATCGGCGGGATCGCGACGCTGCGGACCGCCGACTTCGCGAGCAACCTGCTGGGCGGGGAGATCCCGGCGTCGCTGGGCACGGCTCCCGCGCTGACGCTCGCCGATTTCGCTTTCAACGACGGCCTCACGGGCTGCGCGCCGGGCGGGCTGCGCGGCAAGGCCCGCCACCTGCCCGCGGACATGACGTGGTGCGACACCGGCAACGCGGTCCACGCGCCGCCGCTCGCGCGGGCCTCGGAGAGCGAGTGGCGCGACGCCCTGGAGCTGGAGGCCTCCGGCCTCGCGCCCGCGGACTGCCCGGCGAAGCCCGTCCCCGCCTCCGAGGGCGGTCCCTGCGTCCCCGCGCGCTACACCGCGGCCTGCTCGAAGGGCGTGGCGGTGCCGGACCCGCAAACGAACCACGGGCTGGTGCGCGACTGCGCGCTGCTGCTGCTCGCGCGGGACCCGCTGCGCGGCACGGCGCCGCTCAACTGGAGCGAGGACCTGCCCATCACGGAGTGGGACGGCGTCGGCGTCAACGGCGACCCGCCGCGGGTGGACGGGGTGCACCTCCGCAACAGGGGACTCGACGGCGTCATCCCGCACTGGCTGGGCGGGCTGACCGAGCTGGTGCACCTCCACTTCGGGGCGCGCAACTACCTGACGGGCCCGATCCCGCCCGAGCTGGCGAACCTCTCGAAGCTGGTGCAGTTCTACGCCGGCGGCCGCAACACGCTGACGGGGCCGATCCCCAAAGGGTTCGGGAACATCCGCAGCCTGGCCGGCCTCCACCTCACCGGCAACCGGCTGACGGGCGTGATCCCCGACCTCGGCGGCACGAACCTGTCGCGCCTCGACCTGCGCGGCAACGAGCTCACCGGCGGGATACCGGAGTGGCTGGGCGGGATGACGAACCTGCGTGTCCTGAGCCTGCGCGGCAACGCGCTGACGGGGCCGATCCCGCGCTCGATCGGCAGGCTGCCGCGGTTGCGCGAGGTGCGGCTGGCGCAGAACAAGCTGACGGGCTGCGTCCCCTCCCCGCTCGAGGACGTGGCGCCGGGCAACCGCTGGAACAACGACCTGGCAGAGCTCGGGCTGCCGTGGTGCCTGCGCTACAACGCCCTCGACGCCACCGGCGCGGTCGCCTCGGCCGGCAGCTGGGCGATCCTCGACGCAGGGGGCGGCGCGGACGAGGGCGGCGGCGGCCCCTCGGGGCAGGCGGAGGCGCCGCCCGCGGTGATCGCGACGTGGGAGGGGCTGCGCTCCGAGGCGGCCACGCTGCGCGTCCACCAGACCGACGCCGGCGGCACGTCGTGGGCCCCGGAGTTCGGCGCCGTCTCCGAGGGCGACCTCTTCGAGTGGCGCAAGGCTCCCGAGTGCTGGGTGCGCTACCGCGTGACGGGGCCGCCGGTGCGGCCCTCGGCGGGATCAGGGCGCTGGGAGTTCCCCGTCGAGTGGATGACCTACGCTGCGACCGGCACGGGGTGCACCGGCGCCGTCGGCGCCTCCGCCGTGCTCGGCGCCGATGAGGCCGCGCCCATGGTCATTCCCGCGACCGTGATCGATGCGCCGGTGCGGCACGGGCCGTGGCTGCTGACGCCTTGGGAATGGGAGGGCGAAATCGAGGAACCGGTTGCCTACACAGTCAGCGGGGATCCGGTGACGGCCAGAGCCGACGCATACACGACCGATATCGCCGTCGCGAGGGAATTCCCGCGCTGGCGCGAGCCGACAGTGCCTGCCGGATGGCGGTTCTCCTCGGCGGCGACTGGCCCGCACGATGCGCCCACCGACGGATACACGGCGACCTACGCCAGTGCGGAAGGATACTTTGCGGCCACGATATACGTAGGCCGTCTGGATGACTGGCCATACCGTAAAATGGTTTTGAACTACGGAGAGAGTATTCACGAAACGCGCATCATCGACGGCCGCTGGGCGCTAGTTTTCTATGCTCCAGTCAGCCGTACGCCGGGAGCTGCCACCAGCCGTACGCCGGGAGCTACCACCACAGTACAAATCTTTGACGCTAGCACCGGTATCCTTTATACCGTCCATGGACGCGAAACGGCGCTTCGTGGCCACAACGTGGAACCGACGATCGCAATCGCGCGCAGCCTCTTGGAAAACGGGCAATGAACAAGTATCTGGCTTTCATCTGTGCGTTCCTCCTCACCTTGACGATCGCGCTCGTTCCCGCCGTTCGCATGGAAAGCGAACGGACGCAGCCGGGATCGGCCGTGGCGCAGTCCAGCGGCGCAATTTCGACCTACGAGATCGACGTGCTCAGCGGCGTCCAGCCGGAGAGCGGTTTTGCGAACCTGCACGTGACGTGCCGCTGGCATACCGGCAGCTGTGTGGCAGGCGGCCTGTTTGACAAGGGAGCGGCGCTTGATCTTCGCCGGTACCAAGTCCCGGTTGGCTGGTTGGAAATTATGGCTAGCTGGTTGGCAACTGTAAAGCATCCCGTGTATGCATCCTTCAGGCACGTTGCCGGAGCAAAGGATTTGAAGATTAGATTTATGGGCTACGATTCGAAAACCACTAGTTGCCGAAAAGTCATTGCTGAAGTGTTCAATAACGGCATAGTCATAGCAGAAATCAATTACACGCATGTCGCCATGCCTCCGCCAGAAATCGTGGAGAGAGTCCTGTACGACTTGCCGGATACAGAAGATCGCATGAAGGTCGCTGAAATAGCGTGGCCTCATTACAATAATCCTGAAGCCGGTGATAATAGTCATGCCTTTCAATCCCTGAGCGATCTGCATGGGTTGGAGAACTGGACTGATGGCAGTGGATGCGACAGCACCGCACCGCATCTGCATCAAGAGGTCAAAAATCCCGAGGGGTCCCCGCAGACCGTGTGGCCGCACAGGGACGATCGCAAGGACGCAGGCACGGGCGTGCATTTGCACCTCGAGTGCCATGACAGCGACAACTTCGAGAACGACATCAGGTGTCCCGGGATCGCACAGCCGTACGGGAACGACGAGGGGCACGGCGGCTATCACTGCATTTCCTCCTCGATGTGGCTGTGGAAGATCTCGGACCGCACGACGCAGCCGCCCCTGTACGCCGCACCCGGGACGAATTCCACCTGCCCCCCGACGAATCTGAGCCTCAAATCCGGCTCCGCCCTGACGCTGGAATTCGACTCGTCGGACAATGTCCGGTTCGAGCTCTACAAGGCGGACGGTGGCGGCACGTTCTGCAACGCCGACGCCAGCAGCTGCGTCCACGACGGCACGGCGGCAGCAGCGTCGGCGTCCAATACGACAACGTTCGAGAGGCGTTCCGGCAACGAGCCGTGGTCCAGTGGCAAGTACCGCGCTCGCGGGCAGGGTTGCGGCAGCAACGGCTGCGGCGCGTGGAGCGGCTGGTCGGACACGATCGACCACATCGCGCCTCCGACCGGGCTGGCGCTCAAGAGCAGCCGCGACGGCCAACTGGGCGTGCACTACACCCGGGTCGACATACCGGACGTCGGATGGCACGAGTTCGCACTCTACCAAGCGGACATGGATGGCCAGTTCTGCGACGTTTGCGACGCCCTGACGACCGTGCCGCAACCGGCTACGAGGGCCACTCCGGGCGAAAACACGGAGTCCCCGACCCTATTCGGCTTGCAACCAGAACGCGCCTACAAGGCACGAGCGCGGAGTTGCAGGTCCGGCGGCCCTGGGCCGGGCGGGGTTCCCGCTGACAACTGCGGCGCGTGGAGCGACTTCACTCCCGCGATCCACCACATCCACCCGCCGGCGGAGCTGGGCCTCGTCTCCGCCAGCGGTGCCCTCGGCGTGTCGTTCAGGTCCATCCGCGCGGCGCGGTTCCATCTCTACAAGTCGAGCGGCTCCACTTGCACCGTCGGCGAGGCGGGCTGCACCCTCGTCGCGACGATCACGGCGGAAGCCTCGGCGTCCGCCGGGCCGCACACGGCGACGTTCGGGCAACGGACGGGCGGGACCTACTGGGTGCGCGGGCAAAGCTGCCTCACCACCGGCGCTGGCGGCTCCGGCGGCGTCGGCGGCGCGGCGGGCACCCCGGGGCCGCGCGTCGCCACCGGCGCCTGCGGCGCGTGGAGCGCCCTTTCGCCAGCGTTCACCCACCGCGTGCCGTCCTTCGGCACGAGCCGCGTCGGCGACCAGTCGTGGACCGAGGGTTCGTCGGTCTCGCTCACCCTGCCCGCGGCGACGGGCGGCGACGGAACGCTGACCTACAGCCTGTCGCCGGCCCTCCCGTCGGGCGTGACGCGCACCAACTTCGCGGTCAGCGGCGCGCCCTCGGTCACGAAGGCGCGCACCATGCACACGTGGACCGCCACCGACACCCACGGCGACAAGGCCTCCATCACCTTCTATGTCACCGTTGCCGCGGCTCCGACGCCGCCCCCGCCCGATCCGCCGCCGGAGCGGTGCACGCTGACGGTGCATGCGTCGCCGCAGAAGGGCGGCACGGTCAGCGGCGGCACGACGGTGGACTGCGACTCCTCGACGGAAGCGACGGCCGAGGCCGAGCCGAAGCCGGGGTACCGTTTCTCGCACTGGTCCGGAGACGGCACGGGCACGGGCGCGAGCGAGCGCACCGTCACGATGAGCAGCGACCGGTCGGTCACGGCTTACTTCGAGTCGACGCTTGCGTGCGACGGCAGCACCTTCGTGTTCGAGGTCGGACGGAGCAGCAGCAAGACGCTGTCGGCGGCCAGGAACGGCAGCGGAACCATCACCTACTCGGACGGCACGGGCAGGCCAACGTGGCTCGCATTCGACGCCCCGACCCACGTCGTCAGCGGCACGCCTCCGAGAGCCGGAGCATGGCTCTTCTCCACCTTGTCCACCGACGCGGACGGCAACAAGGCGTACTGCCCGCATTCGCTTGAAGGGAAGAAGATTCCGTACACAGTCAACGCCACGGTGTCGCCCAACACCGCATGGGGCAGCGTCACCAAGAGCCCCGCCGGCCCCTACTACTACGGCAACAGCGTCACGCTCACGGCGAACGCGAACCCCGGCTACCGCTTCGTCAGGTGGTCGAACGGCGCGAGCGGCACGTCCACGACCGCGCGCGTCACCGTGACAGGTACCGTGTCGGTCACGGCCACGTTCGAGAAGACCTACACGCTGTCCGTTTCGGTGACGAAGACGGCGCGCGGCTACCTCCACGGCAGCGTCACCCGCACGCCCTGGAAGGCGGCCTACGCCCACAACGACCGCGTCACGCTCAGGGCGACCGCGAACCCCGGCTACCGCTTCGTCGGGTGGTCGGGCGCCGCGAGCGGCGCGTCCGCGACCGCGCGCGTCACGATGAACGGCGACAAGGCGGCCAAGGCCCACTTCGAGCTGATCCCGCTCCCGCCGTGCGACCCGTCGGTGCCCGGCAGTTGCGCGTGCCCGCCCGGCGTCATCTGCGGCAACGCCGACGCCGAGGACGAGGGCGGCTGACGCGCCCCGCGCGAGGCGGGCGCCGCGGCCTCCGGGGGCGGCGCGGGTATACTCGGCGGCGGGATGGCGACCGCCGACACCGCACGCGAGCTCGAGGCGGCCCGGCTGCGCGCCGAGGAGCTGCGCGCCGCCGTCCGCTACCACGAGCACCGCTACCACGTCCTCGACGACCCCGAGATCGGCGACGGCGAGTTCGACGCCCTCGTCCGCGAGCTCGCCGCCGTCGAGGCGCGCTTCCCCGCGCTGATCGAGCCGGACTCGCCGACGCAGCGCGTCGGCGGCGCCGTCGCCGAGGGCTTCGCCGCCGTCGAGCACCGCGAGCCGATGCTGTCGCTGGCCAACGTCTTCGGCGCGGAGGAGCTGCGCGCGTGGTACGCGCGCGTGCTGCGGCTGCTGGAGGCGGACGCGGTCGCCCTCGTCTGCGAGCCGAAGATCGACGGCCTCGCGATCTCGCTCGTCTACGAGGGCGGGCGGCTGGCCGCCGGCGCCACGCGCGGCGACGGGCTGCGCGGCGAGGACATCACGGCCAACCTGCGGACGATCCGCGCCATCCCGCTCGCCGTCGGCCGCGGCGCGCCGCCGGCCTTCGAGGTGCGCGGCGAGGTGTTCATGCCGCGCGCCGAGTTCGAGCGCCTCAACGCCGAGCGCGCCTCGGCGGGCGAGCCGCTCTACATGAACGCGCGCAACACCGCCGCCGGCTCGCTGCGCCAGCTCGACCCGTCGGTGACGGCGGGCCGTCGGCTCGACGTGGCCCTCTACCAGGTCGGGTGGGTCGAGGGCGCGGAGCCGCCGCCCAGCCAGTGGGCGGCGCTGGAGTGGATGCGCGGCGCCGGCTTCCCCACCAGCCCCGAGGCCGCCCGCTTCGAGGACGTCGAGGAGGCGGCGGCGTTCTGCGAGAGCTGGGAGCGCCGCCGCGACGGGCTGCCCTACGCCATCGACGGCGTGGTGGTGAAGGTCGACGACCTCGGCCTCCAGCGCCAGCTCGGCGTCGTCGGGCGCGAGCCGCGCTGGGCGGCGGCGTGGAAGTTCCCCGCCGAGCAGGCCGTGACGAGGCTGCGCGACATCCGCGTCTCCGTCGGCCGCACGGGCGTCCTCACCCCCTTCGCCGTGCTCGAACCGGTCGTCGTCGGGGGGGCGCGCGTCAGCGTCGCCACGCTGCACAACGCCGATCAGGTGGAGGCGAAGGGGGTGCTCGTCGGCGACGACGTGATCGTGCGCCGCGCGGGCGAGGTCATCCCCGAGGTGGTCGGCCCCGTGCCCGCGCGCCGCGAGGGGCGCGAGGGCGAGCTGTCCGCCTTCGCGATGCCCGAACGCTGCCCCGCCTGCGATACGGCGGTCGCCCGCGACGACGACGGCGCCGCCGTGCGCTGCCCCAACCGCCGCTGCCCGCCGCGCGTCGCGCGCGGCGTCGAACACTTCGCCTCGCGCGGCGGCATGGACATCGAGGGCCTCGGCGAGCAGCTGGCGGCGCGGCTGACCGAGCTCGGCTTCGTGCGCGGCCCCGCCGACCTCTACGCCCTCCGCGAGCGCCGCGAGGAGCTGCTCGCGCTCAAGGGCATCGGCGAAAAGACGCTCGACAACCTCTTCGCGCGCATCGAGGAGAGCAAGGGCCGCCCGCTGCGGCGGCTGCTCGTCGCCCTCGGCATCCCCCACGTCGGCGGCGAGACGGCGCGCGACGCCGCCGTCCACTTCGGCACGATGGCCGCCCTGCGCGCCGCCTCGCTCGAGGCGATCGAGGCCATCGACGGCGTCGGCCCGGTCGTCGCGCGCTCCCTGCGCGAGCACCTCGACGATCCGGAGCACGCGGCGGAGCTCGACCGCCTCGCGGCGGCGGGCGTGCGGATGGACGACGAGGTGACGGCGCGCGGCGGCCCCCTCGACGGCGAGGTCGTCGTCGTCACGGGCGCCCTCGAACGCTGGTCGCGCCACGAGGTGGAGCGGCTGATCAAGGAGCTGGGCGGGCGCGTCAGCGGCGGCGTGACGAAGCAGGTCAGCTACGTCGTCGCCGGCAAGGGCGGCGGCTCCAAGCGCGCGAAGGCCGAGGAGCTGGGCGCCCCCGTCCTCAGCGAGGCCGAGTTCGCCGCCCGCCTCCGCGAGCGCGGCTGGGACGGCGCGTAGCGCCGCCCCGCCGCCCGCCGGGGGGCGCACGGCGGGCAGGTTTGCTACCATGCGCCGCGCCGACGCCCCGCCGCGCCTCGAGGCCGCGCGCATCCCGGCAGCCCGACAGGGAGAGGGCAGGACATGCCGACGTTCGTGCGCCCCTCGTGGGAGGACGCGGTCATCGTCGTCGTCGCCGTCGTCGTGTTCGCCGCCGTGCAGCTCTCCGGCGGCGGCGAGGACGCGGCCGACGCCCCCGCCGCGACCGCGACGCCCTCGCCGGCCGCGAGGGCGGGCGCCGTGCAGCCCACGCCCTCGCCCGCCGCCTCGCCCTCGCCCGCCGCGGACGAGGCGACGCCCGCCGCGACGCCCTCGCCCGCGCCCGAGGCGCGCGACCCCGACGCCTGCGACTTCCGCGAGGAGCTGGAGCGGGTGCGCGGCGCGGTGGTGCGGGTGTTCGCGGGCGGCTCCTCGCGGGGCACGGGCTTCCACGTCGGCGGCGGGCGCTACGTCACCGCCGCGCACGTGATCCAGGACGACGCGGGACGCCTGCAGCACCCGATCCGCATCCTCTCGGCGGCCGAGGATCGGCTGATGACGGCCGAGGCCGGGCGCGTGGGAGAGTTCTCGGAGACCCCCGGCGTGACGCTGCGCGACCTCGCCGAACTGCGCGCCGAACCGATCGGGGGCGCGCTGACCGGACGCGCTCCGGCGTCCGGCGACGGCGGACGCGACGCGCGGGCGCTCGGCTACCCGTGGTCGCAGGTCGACGACGGACTCGAGGGCGATCCCTCGGCGTGGCCGGACCCGCTGGTGATCAAGGGCAACATCGCGGCCGTCGCCGAGTCCGGCGGCATCGCGATCGTGCAGGTGGACGCCCGCGTCCAGCAGGGCATGAGCGGCGGCCCGCTCGTCGACGAGTGCGGGGCCGCCCTCGGCGTGGCGTCGTTCGTCCCGCTGCGCTCCGACGACAGCGGGTCGCAGCAGGGCTTCGCGGTCTTCATCTCCATCGCCGAACTGGCGAACCTGCGGTAGGCATCGGGAGGCAAGCGTGGGAGCGGTCAACATCTTCCTCGGCGGCACGGGCAAGTTCATCGCCGAGGACATCCAGGACAGCCGCGACTTCTACCCCCACATGAGGGAGCACATCGGCGATCCGGTCGCCTTCGATCTGGACGCTGCGACGCGGGCGGGAGTCCAGTTGCGCGGTTTCGTCTCCGTCGGCGAGCGGACCACCGAGGGCGTGCGACAGCTCGCGGGGGAATGGGTGGCGCTCAGCCCGGGCCGGGGCCTCGGCCCTCCCCTCGACGCCGGGAAGCCGGGACCGCAGACCACGCCCGAGCACCAGGTGCTCGTGTCGATCGGCGAAAGCATCCGCGCCGAAGAATCGGAACCCGACGAGGGGCTCTACGCGCTGCGGGCACACGGCCTCGCGGTCTTCTCCATGATGTTCGACAGCAAGTTCGCGCTGGCGGGCGCCGGTCCCGGCAACGATCTGCGCCGGCACATCGACAATCGGGTCAGGGAAGAGAGCGAGGATGGCAATCCGCCTCGCATCAACCTCGTGACGTCGACGGCCGGCGGCACGGGCGCCGGTATGGTGATCCCGCTCGCCCTCTGGCTGAAGCGGCAGTATCAGGACTCGGAGATCAATCTCGTGGCCGTGACCGCGTCGGCGTTCACGAGTGTGCTCAGCGGGGCCACGGAGCGTGAGGAGATCCGGGCAAGAGGCCTCTCCGGCACCTACGCGCTGCTACGCGAGATTGCTTTCTTCCATGAGGTTGACACGGCGACGGAGTTCCCGATTCGCCAACTCCCTATGGCCGATGACGGACTGATCTACCGACCGGGGGGCAGTCGTCTGTTCCACCGCATCTACTGGTTCGGCGGCAGGGCGCGTGGAGGCGGAACGGCCATTGAGCAGCGCGACGACGCCTTCCGCGAGGCTGAGCCGCTGCTGCGGGTGCTCAGCACTAACGAAGCTGCTAACGCCCTCGACGGCGCTACTGGCGCTTCGCCCCTGCGCTGGGTAGGCGCCATGACGGCAATCGAATACCCCAAACTGCGCCTTCAGAACCGGATCGTGTTCCGTGTGCTGGAGGATGCCTACCGCTCGCTGCGCGAGCCCGCCGCCGCATACGCGGGAGCGAGCGCCGCCAGCGACGAGGTCTCGCTGCTCGGCTACGTCGGCGCCGATACCGACAGGCCGCTCGGCGCGTGGTTCTACGCCCAACGTGACGGCGCGATGGCGAGGCGGGACGGCCACGTCACCCGCATCGACGCGGATGACCTGACCAATGCCGTCCAGCAGGCCGCCACCCTCCGCCGCTACGACGCCGTCCCGCGCGGCACGGACATCCGCGGTGGCAACTACGACTCGGACGAAGCTGGCTGGCGGAAGTATGTCGCGCAGGTCGTGGGGAGTCTGCGGTCGTCTGACAACGACAACCAGCGAAGCATGGGCAACGCCGTCACCGCGCTGCGGCGGGATGAGCAGGCGGCCTTCGACCGGTGGCTGCGGGAGACGGTGTACGGGAGGTGGCTCAGCGCGTCCGGCGGTGGCGAGCCCCGCGCCACGGGCGAGGTGCTGGAGATGCTCGACGTCCTCGAACGGGATGCCATCCAGTACACGCGCCGGTTCGAGTCCGACGATCTCTTCCCCGTCGGCGCTGTCGAGGAAGCGAACGACCGCGTCCAGCGGCAGGAAGAGAAGTTCGAGAAGCCTGACGATCGGGATGCGACCGCTACGAAACTCGACAGGCTGCTGGCGCTGGGCGTCGCGACGCTGGTCGGCGTGGTCGCAGCGATCGCCGCAAATCCGATCTCGGATGCGATCCCCGAGTTCGCGGGCGGCCTCTCGCGTTTCATCCCGTGGATCGTGGTTGTCGCCTTGGCGATCGGTGCCCGCCAGCTCACGTTCCACCTGCGGCTCCGCAGCCGCGTCGAAGCGGCGACGACAGCCAGCGTGCGCCGCGCCGCAGAGGACGCCCTGATCGCCGCCTACCGCGACCGCGACCGCGTGCGCGCGCTGCGCTGGCTGCAGCAGGAGCTGCGTGGCGAAGGCGAGTCGTTCTTCGAAGTGCTGCGCCAGCGCATCGCAGAGGCGCGGGCAGAGGTGAAGAGACTCGACGATGTCTATAAGGGCCTTCAGGACCGCGCGACCAGCCGAGTGACCAGCAGCGATCGGGCTGCGCGGCATGTCCGTGCGGAAATCGGGGTCTGCCTCAATGACGACCCGAATCTGACCAAGCAGATTGGGCCGGAGCTGCGGAGCCGCATCAGGGTGGCGGCGGCAGGAAAGTTGCGCATGAGACTGGAGCACGCCGACGGAGGCGACATGGGTGGCTTCGAGCAAGCCGCCGAGGATGTCGCCGACCTCTACCGGGCCATCGCTGCCGAGGGGCGTGTCGGCGAGGACGCCGCCAAGAAGTCGTTGGGCCGGTGGGAAGATGCGGCGTGGTCGCTCGTCCAGTGGCGGCTCGGCGCAGCACTGCCCAACACGTTCCACGAAGCGTTGCTCCACTGCGAAGGTGACGACGAAGCGCTCAGGAGCCTCGCGTCGAGGCTGGCGAACATCAACATGGATCAGGCGCAGGAACCGTCGGTGCGCCTCAGGTCCCAGAGTGCCGGTGCGGGACAGCAGCGGGTCTACACGGGCAGCGAGGCGATTCGCGCCGACCTCGCGAAGGCTCTCGATGAGCCTACGCTCGACCGCACCCAGCAGGCCTTGCTCAGAGGGTATCTCAACCAGGGCCATGTCGTGCCCTCGCTCGGCGAGCAAATCGTGTTCCTCGACCTGTGGGCCGACCCGGGCTCGCAACCGTGGGCGCCGGGCGTGATCGGTAACGCCGAGGAAGTCATCGGGAATGACGGGGCGAAGGACACCTATTACGGGGTGACGCCCGGTTTGCCGCCCAAGGTGACGGCGGAAGGAAGGGCGTTCACCGTCATCCCCGAACTGCTCGCCGCGACGAAGATCGAGTTGGCGCTTCGGCCCGTCGAGCCGCTCGCGCCGGCGGTGGTGGCGCGGCTGCTGGGGTGCGACCTCGACATGCAGGGGCCGACCTACGCCGAGCTGTTCTACCTGCTGCGGCATCGCGACTGGCTGCGTTCGCGGGAGGATGGCACGGGCCCCGAGGCGCGCACCGTCACCGTGATCGGCGACGACGGCGACGCGATGCCGCTCGTGTCGCGCCAGAGGGGCAACGTCGCCGACGAGGCGTTCGGCGCGGGCCGCGCGGCGGTGATCGACTTCGACACGTTCGTCGAGTTCATGCGCTACGACGGGAGGAGGCTGACGGCCGGCGCGGACGTCGGCTTCCGCCCCTTCCCGGCATCGGAGCCGCAGGTACACACGTGGGCCCGCGATCCCGCGCGCGTGGCCGCTATCCAGAGGCGCGTCATCGAGGGGTGGTACAGCGGCGACGTGGACCGCGACGCCGAAGCGATGCTGGCGGTGCTCGAAGGCGACCTCGCGGCAATGGCGAACGGCGACGCCGCGGTGCGGTCGAGCTGGGAGCGCGCGATGCGGCGGCTGCTGGCCGGCGAGGAGCGCAAGGCGATCCGCCGCACCCACCTGTCGGCGGGCGCGGGCGGCGGCGGCGCGGCCGGCGAGCCGCTGCGCCCGTTCGACGCGACGGGCGCGTAGGGCGGGCGCGCCGTTGGCGACGCGGCGAGGGGCGCTCGCGGGCCTCGGCGCGGGGGCGGCGCTGCTCGCGCTGCTGGCCGCCGCGCTCGCGTCGGCCCCGCCGCGCGCGGGCGAGGCGCAGACCGCCGCGCCGCCCGCCACGCGCGCGGTGTTCGCCATCGACAACTCCGTCTCGATGTTCGGGGACGGGGACGATCCGGCCTCCGACCCCGACAAGCAGCGCGTCGAGGGCGTGCGGCGGCTGATCGGCGTGCTGCGCGGCTTCCTCGGCGCGGCGGACGAGCGGCGGACCGTCGAGATCGGCGCGCTCTCGTTCGGCAGCGCCCGCGGGGACAGGGCTGCGGTCGAGGCGCTGTTCCCGCCGTCCCCTGTGCTCGAGCCGGGCCTCGCCGATCGGCTGCGCGCGGAGCCGAGGGGCGGCACCGACTTCGCGGCGGCGCTCTGCGGCGCGTGGGCGATGGCCACGGGCAGGGAGCCCGGGCCGGCGGCGGGCTGCGAGCTGCCCCCGGGGTTCCTCGACGATGCCGATGTGGGGCCGGAACCGCCCGCCGCGGACGGGCAGCGGCTCGTCGTGCTGATCACCGACGGCAGCCCGGCGCCGGAGGTCTCCTCGCTCCGCCTCGACGGCGACCCGCCGGCCTCGGCCTGCGCGGACGCCGCCGGCTTCGCCACCGCCGACGGCGACGAGTACCTGTGCTCGCTCGCAGCGACGTGGGCGGCGCTGCGCGCGCAGAGCCCCGCCGATCTGATCGTGATCGGCCTCGACGAGGGGGGGCTGTGGTTCGATGATGTCGAACCCTACTGGCAGCGCGCCGTCGGCTGCGGCGAGTTCGTGGAGCACGAGCGGGACTGCGACGACCTCGTGGTGCGGAGCGTGAACCCGGACGAGCTCGCGGTGCTGATCCTCGGCGCGTTCCCCACGGTCGACCTCTGCGAGGCGGTCGAGGACGAGCCGTACACCTGCGACGTGCCGGGCGGGCTGGTGTCGGTCGGCTTCCAGATCAACGGCGTGGCGGAGGACACGATCACCGAGGCCGCGAACGAGGCCACCGGCGACCGCTGGCGCTCCGCGGACCGCCCGCCGCAGTTCTCGGCGCCCGTCCCGAACGCGCACGTCTGGCGCTTCGCGCGCCCCGAGGACGGACGCTGGACGCTGACCAGCGACGGCCCCCGCTCGCAGCTGGTGCTCGTGGACTACGATCCGGCGCTCTTCGGGATCGAGCCGGTGCGCTGGGACGCCTCGGGCCTCACGCTCGGTCTGATCGCGCACGAGCCGATCCACGTGCGGTCCGCCGAGCGGCAGCCGTACCGTGTCGAGCTGCGCCGCGACGGCGCGCCCGTGGCCGGCGCGGAGGCGCGGCTGACCCACGAGGGCGGCCGCGTGCGCTTCGCGCTGACCGCGCCGGGCATCGCGCGGCCCGCCGCCGCCGACGCGGCCGAGGGCGGCTACACAGTCGTGCTCTCCCTCCGCACGCCGCGCAAGGACATCGAGGTCGGGTGGGCGCCGCTCGATGCCTTCCTCGCCGCCACCGAGCCGACCGCGACGCCCACGCCGGCGCCCACGCCCGTCCCGACTCCCGAGCCGCCGCCCCCGCCGCCTCCCCCCTCGTGCGTGGACTTCACCGCCTCGTGGGAGGGGGAGCCGGGCGAGGCGCGGCGCTGGCGGATGACGGCGCGCCTCGCGTGGCCGCCGCTGCCGCCCGTGCGCTTCCGCGAGGCCGCCCCCCAGCGCGTGACGATCGACTCCGCGGACTGCGGCGAACCGATCGAGGCGACGGCGGACATCCGCGGCTGCGAGACGTGCGTGGCGGCGGCGGCGGGCCCGCCGCCCCTCGGCCTGACCGTGCCGACCTCCGGCCTGCCGGGCGGCGATGCCGAGCGCCACTGGTATGTGGAGTCCTCGGTCGTCGAGGACGGGGCGAGCGAGCGGGTGCGCGTGAGCGGCCCCGTGTTCCTCGATCTGGAGCCGTGGTGGGGCTGGGCGCTGCACCTGCTGGCGATCCTCGGCGCGCTCGTGCTCGTCAGCGCCGTGTCCGTGCACAGCCCGAAGGTCTGGAACCGCGACGGAGACAGGACGCCGCCGGTGCGCCTCGCCGTGCCGAACGAGGAGCGGCGGCTGATCGGCATCGTGCGGTGGCGCGCGTTCGTGTGGCGCCGCGCGCCCGGCGACGAGGCGGGGCGGGCGCTGACGCTGCGCTGGGGCGTCCTCGGACCGATCGTGGCGCGCGGCGGATCGGGCCGCGCGCGGTGGCTCGGCGAGCGCGTCGAGGCGACGGACATCGACATCCGCGAGCGGCAGCAGAGCGAGGACGCCGATCGGCGGTAGGCGTCGCGCGCCCCGCTACGGCGAGGGGTCGCAGGCCTGATCCTTGACGAAGAAGAGGTTGATCCGCGCTTCCCGCCTGTCCGCTCCGAGGTTCCCGAAGCTGTCGTAGTAGGCGGCCGTTTTCTCTTCCTGCACGGCGCCTGCTCCGCCGTAGAAGATGCCCCCGTTCGGCGGCGGGCCAGCCTCGCTTTCGCCGAGCCAGGCGAACAGCGCCTCGTTCACCGCTTTGGAGAGTTCGACCCCCGCCAGAAACCGGCTCGTGCCGGTGTCGAGGGGGCGCGAGAAGGTTTCGACCAGTGCGATGCGCCAGCACTGCTCCTGCTTCTGCCGGAGCCACGCCTCGCCCGTACCCTCCGTGTCGGGGTTTTCCTCGTCCTCGTCGCTCTTGCTCAGGCCGGGGCGCACCCCCGCCCCGGCGATCTCCGGGGCGAGCGCGTCCGTGGAGTGGTCGCCGCCGATCCCGGACAGCACGAGCTGGTCGAAGCCGAAGTCGGCCTGCGGCAGGCCGGGATCGGGCAGCGCCTCGGGCGTGGGCGTCGGGGTCGGGCTGGCGGTGACGGTGGGCGTCGGCGTCGGCATCGGCGTTTCCGGCTCGGCCGCGCGGCCGGGGACGAGGGCGAGGAAGATGAGCGCCAGCACGAGCGTGAGGTCGGCGAGCAGCCAGCCGGCGATGCCGATGCCCTCGTCGTTCACGGGGAGGCGGCCATGTCGTCGCGGAGGCGGATGGCGACGGCGTTCATCGTGCGGGCGGCCTCGCCGAGCTGCTCCGCGCCGTCGGCGAAGCCTCGCAGCGACTTGCCGTAGTCCTCCGTCGCGCGCGCGATCTGATCGGCGGCGCGCTCCATCCTCGACGCCAGATCGGCGACGCGGTTGACGGCGAGGGAGAGCTCCTCGGTGCGCGGATCGAGGCTCGCGCGGATGCGGTCGAGGGCCGCGGCGCTCTCCTTCGTCGCGTCCTGCGCCGCCGCGAAGGACGCCTCGAGCGCGCCGAGCCGGTCGGCGACCTGCGAGACGCCCGCCAGCGAGGCGGCGATGGCGGCGATCTGTTCCTGCTGCCGCTCGACGGCGGCGGCCACGTCGGCCATCACCGCACGCGCGATGTCCACCGAGTCCGTGAGCGGCCGCGTGGCCGCCGTCAGCGTCCCGCCGACGGCGCGCAGGTCGTCCGTCAGCGAGCGGCCGGCGCTCGCGAAGGCCGCGATCGCCTCCTGCGGATCGTCGGCTCGCCGCCCTGCGCCGACGCCCTCCGCCTCCGCCAGCAGCGCGGCGAACTCGCGAGCGGTGCGCGCCTGCTCCCGCTCGGTCTGCCAGCGCAGGAAGCCCAGCACGAGGGTGGCCAGGACGATCGCGGCCAGCGCGCCGATCGCGCCGATCAGCGTCTCGTCCAGTCCGCTGCTCAGCCAGTGGTCGAGCAGCGTCTCGGCGTCGCTGTCGGCGTATCCCGCGCTCGCCCTCCAGAACCCGATCCACGTCCACAGCACGGGCGTGAAGATGAGCGCGTTGCGGATGATCTCGACGGCGCGTGCGAAGCCGCTGTGCCCCAGCGCCTCCCCCACCAGCGCGGGCGTCAGCGCCGAGGGGTTCGCGCCCGCCGAGGGCGACAGATCGCCGCGCGCGACGCCGTCGACGCGGGCGGCATAGTCCACGACGGCGGCGGCGAGGGGCCGCGCGTCTGCCGCGGCGAGCCTCCTGGCGTAGCCTCGCAGACGGTCGCCGATGCTGATCGCGGCGACCATCTGCGGCGGGGCGTCCGGCGGCAGGGGCGCCTCGATCACGGGGGGCGCGGGTGCGTCCGGCGGCGGGGCGGCGTCCGGCGGGGGAGGCAGCGGACGCGGAGGCCGAAGCGCCCTTGCCCGGCGTTCGCGGGCGTCGGCTTCCGCGTCGGCCTGCGGCGCGTCCTCCGCGTCCGGCTCGGCGTTCTCGCGCGGCGTGAAGCGGCCGCGGCTGTCGCGGGGCGGCGTCGCCTCGGACTCCGGGGCGTCCGCGGGGTCGGTCGCGTCGGACGTCACGGCGTGCCCTTCCCGTCACAGCAGCGCATCGCGGATGCTCCCGAGCAGGTCCCTGCCGCCGAACGGCGGGCGTCCGCTCACGGCCCGCGCCGGCGAGTACGCAAGGTACGGGCTGCCGCTGTTCCACGCGAAGGCCGGACGGTGCTCGCGGGCGAGGCAACCGAGGCCGAGGCGGTCCGCCAGCCCCCTCCGTGTCTGCTCGCCGGAGTAGAGCGGCAGCGTCGACAGCTGGTCGTGCCATTCCGGCCCCGTGTGCACGGGGAACGTCAGCAAGCCGTCCGCCACCGAGAAGCGGATCAGATCGGCTTTCGTGACGGCGGCCCAGACTCCGCGCGGCGCGCCGTGCTCGGCGAACGCCTCGGCGAGCCGCAGCACCTCGCGATCGGCGTCCACCGGCTCGCCGCCGGGGGCGAGGCCGGGCGGGAACGTGTCCGCGACCGCCGCCGCCCGCGTCGGATCGACGGCGAGCACGACGCCGTCGAAGTCGCGCAGCGGCGGAAGGCGGTCCGCCGCCTCGAGGTCGCGCGACTCCCAGAACCACAGCCTCGCCCTGCCCCCGTTCCGGTCGCGGATGCTGAGCTCGGACACGCGCGCGCCGACGCGCTCCTCGGAGCGGCGGGGGGGCGCGTGCGGACGGAACTGCTCGCCGGAGAGGGCGGCGGCGATCATCTGCCCGACGAGCGCGCTCTTGCCGGACGCCGCCGCGCCGGCGACGAGCACCCAGCGGTCGCCGTCACCCTGCCCGCGTTCGAGGGCAGCCTCGATCTCGGCGTCGGGCAGCAGGCCGCCGTCGCCGGCGTCGTCCCCGGCGCGCCGCCGGTCGGCCCGCCACGCGAACGCCGCGCCCGCGGCGGCGAAGACGGGGGCCGCTGCGAGGGCCGGGGCGTCGATTTCGTACGCGATCGCGCCGCCCGCCACGCTCAGCGCGATCAGCGCGGCGAGGACGCCGCCCGCCTCCCGCCGCGTCCGGCGCCGCGGCGAGAACGGCTGCAGCATCGTCGCCGCCGTCGTCGCGAGCGCGCCGAGGGCCAGCCCCAGCAGCGCCGCGACCAGCGGCTCGCGCCCGATGCGCGGGCACGGCGCGAGGCCGCACTGGTAGCGTTGCTCGTGCAGCGTGTCGGGGAACAGTTTGCTGCCGTCCGCGTAGCCGAGGTTCACCCTGTAGGTGGCGCCGGCGACGAGCGAGGACCCCGTCAGGCGGGCGGCGCCGCGGAAGCGCGGGGGGGCGCCGTCCACCTGCGTCAGGGCGTACCGCGAGCCGTCGAGGAGGAGGACGGCGGGCAGCCGGACGCCGGAGCCGGCGGCGACGGCCACCCTGTCGCGCAGGGTCCGGGGGCCGGCGCCGGCGGGGTACGCATGCATCCGGTAGCCCGTGGCGATCGTCCCGATGACGCCCTCGCCCGCGTCGGTGGCCGCCACCGCGCGGTCGTTGGTACGGAGCACCGGCGGGCGCTCCGGCAGCAGCGTCAGCAGCGCGCCGGCGGCGAGCGCGGCGGCGATGGCGAACAGGCCCAGCAGCTCGGGGCGGGTCGCCGCCCACGTTGGCCAGCGCATCGGCGTCGCTCCGTCCGGTTGCCGGTTTCGCGCGCCCGCGCCTCGCGGTTCGCGGCGCGCATCGTAGCGGCTGGCGCCCGTGCGGGCTGCGCCCCGCGCAGCCCTCAGCCGCCCGAGGCGAGTTCGGCCTTCGGGTCGCGGTCGAGGAGGGATGCGACGGCGTCGCGGGGGGCGAGGCCACGGTGGAGCACGCCGTCCAGCGCCTCGGCGATCGGCATCTCGACGCCGAGGGAGCGCGCGAGGCGCAGCGCGACGGGGGCGGTCGTCGCGCCCTCGGCGGTCTCGCCGATCTCGGCCAGCGCCTCGCCGAGGGCGCGCCCGCGCGCGAGCAGCTCGCCGAGGCGGCGGTTGCGCGAGAGCGGGCTGTAGGAGGTGGCGATCAGGTCGCCGACGCCGGCGAGGCCCTGGAAGGTGAGCGGGTCGGCTCCGGCGGCGGCGCCGAGCCTCGACATCTCGGCGAGGCCGCGGGCGACGATGGCGCCCTTGGCGTTGTCGCCGAAGCCGAAGCCGTCGGCGGCGCCGGCGGCGATGGCGACGATGTTCTTGAGGGCGCCGCCGAACTCGACGCCGATCACGTCGCGGCTGGTGTAGACGCGCAGCGCGGGCCCGTGGAACGCCGCCCGCAGCGCCTCGAGGTCGGCGTCGCGCGAGGCGATCACGGTCGTGCCGGGCAGCCCCGCCGCCACCTCGCGCGAGAGGTTGGGCCCCGACAGCGCCGCCGCCGGCCGGCCGGGGAAGGCGGCGGCCAGCACCTCGGTCATGCGCCGCCCCGAGGCGTGGTCGAGGCCCTTCGAGCCGGAGAGCACGATCGCGTTCGCGTCCACGGCGCCGTCGAGCGCGGCGGCGTTGGCGGCCATCGTCTGGGCTGGCGGGGCGAAGCAGACCAGCTCCGCGCCCGCCAGCGCCGAGGGGTCGGCGCCGACGGCGAGGCCGGGCGGGAAGGCGGCGCCGGGGAGGCGGCGCTCGTTGCCGCGAGCGGCTTCGAGGCGGGCGGCCTCCTCCTCGCCGCGCGCGAGCAGGGTGACGCGCAGGCCGTTGCGCGCGAGCAGGATCGCGAGCGTCGTGCCCCACGCGGTGGCGCCGACGACGGCGGCGGCGCCGATCGCGGCGCGACGGGCGGGCGGGGGCCCCTCGGCGGTCACGGGGAGGGCGCGCCGCCCCGCCCCAGCTTCGGTTCGGAGCCGCGCAGGAGCCGGCGCATGTTCGGCAGGTGGTTGATCTCGATCGCGAGCGCGGCGGCGGCGGCGAACAGCAGGTAATGCGGCGCGAGCCAGCCCGCCGCCACCGAGACGGCGATCGTCACGAACGCCGCCGCCGTCCCCGTGACCGACATCAGCGAGACGTAGCGCGTCGCGGCGAGGAACGCCGCCCCCGCGAGGGCGAGGGCGAGCGCGGGCCCGGGCGCGATCGCGAGGAACGCGCCGTAGGCCGTCGCCACGCCGCGCCCGCCGCGGAAGCCGGCGAAGACGGGAAAGGTGTGCCCCGCCACCACCGCAATCCCGCTCAGCGCCGCCGCCCACGGGTCGCCGAACAGCAGCCGCGCGGCCAGCACCGGCGCGACGCCTTTCGCGAGGTCGGCGGCGAGCACGACCAGCGCCGCGCCGAGGCCGAGGAAGCGCAGCGTGTTGGTGAACCCGGTCTTGCCCGATCCCTGCTCGCGCACGTCCACCCCCCGGTAGACGCGCCCGACGATGAGGCCGGACGGCACCGATCCCAGCAGGTAGCTGGCGAGCGCCATCAGTCCCGCGATCACGCCGTCGCCTCCGCCCGTCCGGCGGTCGCCGCCGCGAGGCCGCCGCCGCGCGCGCGGAACAGCAGCCGGATCGCCGCACCCTCGAACGCGAAGGCGTCGCGGATGCGGTTTTCGAGGTAGCGGCGGTACGCGAAGTGCAGCAGATCGGGGTCGTTGACGAAGAACACGAAGGTCGGCGGGCGCACCTCGGCCTGGGTGGCGTAGAGCAGCTTCAGCCGCCGCTTGCCGGCGTAGCGCGGCGGGTGGGCGGCGATCGCGCTCTGCAGCACGCGGTTCAGCTCCGGCGTCTGGACGCGCCGCCCGCGCGTCGCGTCGATGTCCGCGGCGAGCCGCAGGAGGCCGGCGACGCCCTCGCCGGTGCGGGCGGAGGCGAAGTGCACGGGGGCCCAGGGCGCGAAGCGGTAGCGCCCGTCGATGCGGCGCGCGAAGGCGTGGCGCTCCGTTCCCGGCTCCGCGAGGTCCCACTTGCCGACGGTCAGCACGAGGCCCGTCCCGCGCTCGACGGCGCGGCTGGCGATGTGCGTGTCCTGCGCCGCCGTCGGCTCCGAGGGGTCGATCAGCAGGCAGGTCACGTCGGCGCGCGCGATCGCGCGCTCCGCCTGCTGCACGGAGTGGCGCTCGACGCCGCGCCCGACGCGCCCGCGGCGGCGGATGCCGGCGGTGTCCACCAGCACCATCGGGCGGCCCTCGAACGCGAAGGGCGTGTCGATCGCGTCGCGCGTCGCGCCCGGCAGCTCGGACACGATCAGCCGCTCCTCGCCGAGGATCGCGTTGACCAGCGAGGACTTGCCGACGTTGGGCCGCCCGACGACGGCGAGGCGGATCGGGCGGGTGGCCTCGCCGTCCGGCGCGTCCTCGGGGTCCTCGTCCCCGGCGGCGGGCGGCAGGCTGCCGGCGAGGGCGTCGAGCAGCTCGCCGACGCCCTCGCCGTGGTAGGCGGAGACGGCGAGCGGCTCGCCGAGGCCGAGGCGGTGCAGCTCGTGGACGTTGGCGCGGGCCTCGCGGCGGTCGGACTTGTTGGCGACGAGCAGCACGCCGCCGCGGCCGGAGCGGCGCAGCAGGCGCGCGACCGCCTCGTCGGAGGCGGTCAGGCCGGCGGCGGCGTCGACGACGAAGAGCAGCGCGTCGGCCTCGCCGAGGGCGCGCAGCACCTGCTCGCGCACGGGGGCGGCGAAGGGCGCGCCGGGGTCGTCGTCCGGCCCCTCGAGGCCGCCCGTGTCGACGACGCGGAAGCGGCGTCCGCGCCAGCGGCACCAGCCGTACTGGCGGTCGCGCGTGGTGCCCGCGGCGCGCTCGACGAGCGCGCGGCGCGAGCGCGTGACGCGGTTGAACAGCGCGGACTTGCCGACGTTGGGGCGTCCGACGATGGCGACGAGCGGAGGCCGGGCGCTCATCCCTCATCCCTCGCGGGGGCCAGCGTAACGGAGAGCCGCGCCGGACGCCATTCGCGCACCGTCACCCCGTCCGGCGCGGCGACGCGGACCGTGGCCTCCCCCGCCTCCTCCGGCGCCAGCCCGTCCGCGTCGACCTCGGCGCGCACGTCTCCCGTTTCGAGGCCGTTGAGCAGCGGCAGCGGCCCGTCCAGCACCACCGTCACGACCTGGTCGCCGAAGTCGGCGGCCAGCCCGTCGGGGACGCCGCCGGCCTCCGGCACGACGACGACCACCGTCGTGCCCGCCACCGGCTCGATCGTGACGACGACCTCGGCCTCGCCGGGGCCGCCGGGTGCGGCTACGCCGTCGGGCAGCGAGGGCGCGAGCGCGACGCGGATGTCGGCTGCGGCGCCATCGAGCCGCACCGCGCCGAGCGGCAGCTCGTCGAGGCCGCGCAGCGCCTCGATCGCGCCCTCGACGCGGGCCACGCCGGGCCGCACCGCCACGCCGCTGACGCGGTAGCCGGCCGCCGGCTCGCCGAGCAGCTCGACGGCCAGCGGCACCGTCTTCGTGACCGCCGCGCGCCGCACGCCGACCTCGACGCCGACCGAGGACGGCTCGAGCACGAGGCCGCGGATGCGCCCGCCGCCCTCGCCGCGCGGCGTCAGCTCGACGGTCTGCCCGAAGCCGACGGTGAGGCCGGCGACGTTGATCTCGGCCACCGCCGAGCGCGCCAGCGCGACCAGCGAATCGGGTCCCGAGATCTCGACCGTGAGCCGTTCGGGGACGGCCTCGCCGGCCTCGTAGCCGAAGGGCAGCGCCCCCACGAGGCGCGGCTCGACGGGGATGATGCGCGACACCACCTCCTCGAGGTTGACGCTGATCGCGGGCGGGGCGACGGCGAGGATGCGGACGCCGCGCGCGCCCCCGACCTCGGCGCGCACCGGCACCGACTGCTCGCGCGCCGTCCGCCCCGCGAGGTCCACGCTCGCCTCGAAGTTCGAGGGGGAGAGGCTGTCCCAGCGGTCCACGGGCGCCTCGATCCGCAGCGCGACGGAGCCGAGGTCGTTGGCCACGGCGAGGTCGTCGCCGACGTTGACGTAGGTGACGGGGATGCGGACGGGGAAGAGGCCGGCCTGCGTGGGGTTCTCGGCCTCGGTGACGAACAGCCAGGTGGCGACGCCCAGCGCGAGCGACAGCGCCAGCAGGCCGGGCGTCCGCAGCACCGTCGCGATCGCCTGCTCGCGCAGCGCGCCGAGGATCTCGCGCGTGTCCGCCGCCGGCCGCGGGAACCGCCGGGCCATCAGGACGCCCCTCGCCGCTCGGCGGCCGCGCCGGCGGCGGCCGGGGCCGCCCCGCGGCCCGCGCGCCCCCCGCGCAGCCCGAAGGAGAGCCGCAGCAGCTGGCGCAGGCGCTCCTCGCCGAGGCTCGTCCGCATCCGCCCCTGCGCCGCCAGCCCGATCGCCCCGCGCTCCTCCGACACGACCACGACCACGGCGTCGCTGCCCTCGGTGATGCCGAGGGCGGCGCGGTGCCGCATCCCCAGCCCGTCCGGCAGCATCGTCTCGGTCAGCGGCAGCGTGCAGCCCGCCGCCACGATGCGGTCGCCGCGCACGATCGCCGCCCCGTCGTGCAGCGGCGTGTTCGGCTGGAAGACGCTGCCGATCAGCTCCGCCGAGAGCTCGGCGTCGAGCTCGACGCCGGTGTCGATCACCTCCTGCAGCCCGGTTTCGCGCTCGAACACGATCAGCGCGCCGTGGCGCTGCCGCGCCAGCCTCGCGGCGGCGCCCGCGATCAGCGCGATCCGCCGCTCCTGATCCTCGCGCCGCAGCGCGAACCGCCAGCCGGTGCGGCCGAGCCGTTCGAGGGCGCGCCTGATCTCCGGCTGGAAGACGATGATCGCGCCGATCACCAGACCCGTGACCGTGCGCTCCAGCATCCAGTTCACGACCTCGAGGTCGAAGGTGCGCGCCAGCAGCACCGCGCCGATCAGCAGCACCGCCACCCCGCGCAGCACCGTCCACGCCGTCGTGCCGCGCAGCAGCAGCAGCAGCCAGTAGATCGCCAGCGAGATCAGCAGGATGTCGAGCGCCGCCCCGGCGTCGAAGCGCTCGGCGACGTCGCGCGCCACGTCCGGCACCCGCACCGGACCGCCCCCCGGTCAGCGCCCGGCGGCGGCCGGCGGCGTCCGTCCGCCGAGCAGGCTCAGCAGCACCGCCTGCTGCGTGTGCAGCCGGTTCTCCGCCTGGTCGAAGACCACCGCGCGGGGCGACTCCAGCACATCCTCCGCGATCTCCTCGCCGCGGTGCGCCGGCAGGTCGTGCATCACCAGCGCGTCCGGCGGCGCCGACGCCAGCAGCGCCGCGTCGAGGCGGTACGGCGCGAACGCCTCCCGCCGCTCCGCCAGCAGGTGCTCCTCGCCCATCGAGGCCCACACGTCGGTGTAGACGGCGGCGGCCCCGCGCACCGCCTCGTGCGGGTCGTCGGTCTGCGCCGCCGTGCCCTCGCCTCCCGCCGCCCGCGCCGCCTCGAGGTCGGCCTCGCCCAGCCCGTGGCCCGGCGGCGAGGCGCAGCGGAAGTCGGCGCCCGCCAGCGCGCAGCCGTAGGCGAGCGCCCGCGCGACGTTGTTGCCCTCGCCGACGTAGGCGAGGCGCAGGCCGCGCAGCGAGCCGAAGCGCTCGCGCAGCGTGAGCAGGTCGGCCAGCGCCTGGCAGGGGTGCTCGCGGTCGCTGAGCGCGTTGATCACGGGCGCGCCGGCCCAGCGCGCGTACTCCTCGACGGTCTCCTGCGCGAAGGTGCGGACGGCGATGCCCTGCGCCATCCGCGCGAGCACCCTCGCCACGTCGCGCGGCGGCTCGCGCTGGCCGGCCGCCGGCCCCAGCCCCGCGTCGCGCGGCCCGATGTAGACGGCGCGCCCGCCGAGGCGCTGCATCGCCACCTCGAACGCCACCCGCGTCCGCAGCGAGGGCTTCTCGAACACCAGCACCAGCGTCCGCCCCGCCAGCTCCGGCCCGCAGCCGTCGCGCTTGATCGCCAGCGCCGCGTCCAGCAGCGCCGCCAGCCCCTCCGCCGACAGGTCGAGCATGGAGCGGAAATGCCGAGGCCGAGGCGTCACGGAACTCCCTCGCTTCCGGGCCGTGGACGCCCGATCGGTCCCGCGGGCGGCATCCCCCCATCGTGGGGAGTACGAGCACGGACGAGTATAAGGCTACGGGATGCCGGCCGTCGGCGGAGCGCGCCGTCGGCGCGCGGGCGCTAGTTCGAGGAGAGCCGGATCGCGGTCACGACGACGGCGGTGGCGATGGCCGTGGAGAGCGCGACCACGCCGAGCGTCCACGCGCCGAGCCGGATCAGCATCCGATCGGCGGACGCCTCCGCGATGCGCGCGGCGGCGACGCCGATGCCGCTGGCCCCGATGTCGTTGCGCGCCGTGCTCATGGCGGCCAATCTCTCGCGGGGCGCGCTGCCGCAGCCGCTCAGGGCGCGGGCGTCTCCACCTCGACGGGGTACAGCAGCGGCGCGTCGCCGGGGGACGGCGGCTCGAAGTAGAGCGTCAGCGCCTCGCGGAGGTTGGCCAGCGCCTCGCCGGTGGACTTCCCCTGGCTCGCGACATCGACCTCCAGCGCCTGCGCCACGTACCAGTCCTCGCCCCGGTACACGCTGGCCGTGAACGTGCGCTTCACGGTGGCGCGCCTAGTTCGAGGAGAGCTGGATCGCGGTCACGATGACGGCCGTGGCGATGGCCGTGGAGAGCGTGACCACGCCGAGCGTCCACGCGCCGAGCCGGATCAGCAGCCGATCGGCGATGCGATCAGCCGACGCCTCCGCGATGCGCGCTGCGGCGACGCCGATGCCGTCGGCCTGCTTCGCGTCGAACCCCGCGTCCTCGCGCAGGCCGCTCACGGCCTCGATGACGTTGCGCGCCGTGCTCATGGCGGTTTCCCCCCGGCGGCTCGCCGCCTCGCGCCCCCCAGTATAGCCGCCACCGAGGGCTGCCCGCCGCCGCCCGCCGCCTACGCCTCGTCCAGCGGCGGCAGCGCGCGCACGACGCGCATCGTCTCCACGCTCACCGTCACGATGCGCTTCACCAGGTCCGCGATGTACGAGGGCTCGCCGCGCTCCAGGCCCCAGTCGTTCGGGTCGTTGACGATGCCGCTCGCCTTGTCCACCCGCACCCGGTAGCGGTCGATCAGCCATTCGAGGGCGCTGCGAGGGCCCACGACGTATTCGTGCGCCTCGTCCGGGATGCCGGACAGCGTCAGCCACTCGCTGACCGCGATCGCCGAGCGGTCGGGCGCCGCGCGCGTCCCCGCCCAGCGCATCTTCTCCACCCGCCAGCGCGCGTCCCCCGCCGGCGCGCCCGCCGCCCACTCCTCGCGCAGCGGATGCGGCGCCGCGTCCTCGTACCCGATGTGGAGGTCGAGCAGCCGCTGCCCCGCCTCGGCGAAGGCGCGGAACGCCGAGGCCGTCGCGACCTCCGGGATGCGCGGCAGCATCTTCGCGAGGTCGGTCGCGTACCGCTCGCGGTACTCCGGCGAGTGCAGCACGCCGTAGACGTAGGCGAAGACGTCGTCCTTCGTCACGTCCTCGCCGTAGCGCGCGCGGTACGCGGCGAGCGCCTCGTCGGTGATGTTGTCGCGGCGCGATCGCTGGCGCTCCTAAGGAGCGCCAGCGATCGCGCCGCGAGGGGTGAGTTCTCCCTGCTCTGCGCCCGACGACGACGGCTGGGCGTCGTAGACGTAGCGGGGGAGAACGCAGTTGATGTAACCCGACGCTCCGCTCACGGATTTGTCCGCCGGAACCGCATCAACGGCCAAGAGGCCGAACCCCTGATGCGCCCCCTTGCTTTCGACAACGATGCACGGAATCCGCTCGTCTGGTTCCGGGAATATTATCGGAAGCTGGTACACGCTGTTGTTCAGGGCGCGATCCATGTAGAGGTGTTGCCTGAAGAAGGGGCGATAGGCAGCGGCCCTGTATCCGTTTTTGCTCAAGCGAATCCACACGCCCTGCTTGGCGAGCCGCTCGGTCACGCTGTCCCACTTGAATTTGCGCCGATCAGCGGTACCGCCGGTGGATCGCGTCGCGGCCCGCTCATTGTAGAACTCTACCGCCTGCGCCGTGCGCCGGCGTAGAGCGTCCATCGAGGAGTTGAACACCCAAGTGTCGCGTGCGCTGACAAGGCCGAGAGACGACACCTCGAACAATGCTTCCCCTTGCGGCTGCCCCCGCATCTCCGCAAGCGGCCGGTGGTCAGCGAACCGTGCGCTGCGTTGCCGGATCCAGTCCCCGTGCTCGTTGGGAGCGATCGTCTCCCAGTCACTGTCTCTGAGGTTCGAGGCGGCGATGCGGCCAATTTTCTGTCCCCGCGTGTAGTAGTCGCCGATGTCCCGGTAATGGATGTCGGCACCGGACTCTGGCACGGGAGAGGGCCGCTTCACGAGCAGCAGGATCGCCACTCCAGCGCGGCTGCCTGCATCGAACACGCCGCCGCCCTCGCGCCGTCGCTGCTCGCTCGACGTTCGCGCGTTGCCGCGCAGGTTGTAGACGTGGACGGCGTGGAACTCGCGCGCCAGCGTCTTGCGGAAGCCGTCGAAGCTGGTGCTGTCGATGAAGCCGCCGTTCGTGACAAAGGCAACGATGCCGCCACCACTCTTGTCGAGCACGCGGTTCGAGGCCCAGCGGATGCCGCGCACATAGGAGTCGTACAGCGCCTTTTTCGATCCCGCTGCTGAAGCTGCGACGTAGGTGGCGGCGATGTGCCCATCGAGCGCCGGGTAGTCGAGATTCGCGTTGTCCTCGCCGTGGAGCCGCTGCCCCACCGACCACGGCGGATTGCCGAGGATGACGCGGATGTCGAGGCCGAGCTGGCGTTCGATGCGCTCGCTGTTGTGCGGGAACATGGATGTGCCACCACGGTTGCCGGGTTCGGTGGACTGGAAGGTGTCGGCGAGGACGATGCCGGGGAACGGCTCGTAGGGCTCGTCGCGGCCGGCGGCGGCGAGGGCGCCGCGGTAGGCGTTCTCGATGTTGACGGCGGCGATGTAGTAGGCGAGCAGCATGATCTCGTTGGCGTGGATTTCGCCCCGGTACTTGCGGGGCAGGTCGTCCGGCGGGATCAGGCCGGACTGGAGCAGGCGCGCGACGAACGCGCCGGTGCCGGTGAACGGGTCGAGCACGTGCACGCCCTCGTCGCCGAGGGAGGCGCCGAACTCGTCGCGCAGCAGGCCGGCGACGGCGCGCACGATGAAGTCGACGATCTCGATCGGGGTGTAGACGATGCCGAGCCGCTCGGCGTCGCGGCGGTAGGCGGTGCGGAAGAAGCGGTCGTAGAGCTCGGCGGCGACGCGCTGGCGGCCCTCGGCGTTGTCGATGCCGTCGGCGCGGCGGCGGACGCTGTCGTAGAAGGGGGCGAGCTCCACGGTCTCGGCTTCGAGGCCCATGTCGTCCAGATCGTCGGCCATGCGCTGCATGGCCTGCGAGACGGGGTTGCGGGCGGTGAATTCGGAGCCGCCGAAGAGGGCGTCGAAGACGGGGGCGGTGACGAGGTGCTGGGAGAGCATCGCCGCCGCGTCGTCGTGGGTGACGGAGTCGTTGATGTGGCGGCGGAGGGCGGCGACGAACTCGGAGAAGCGCTGGCCGGCGGGAGTGGGCTGGGCGATGAGGGCGCGGATGCGCTCGTGGTGGCGGCGGGCGATGCCGGCCACGGAGTCGGACCACTGCTCCCAGTAGCGGCGCTCGCCGCAGCGCTCGACGATCTTCGCGTAGATGGCCTCGCGCCACTGCTCGACGCGCTCCTCGAGGCCGGGGATGAGGTACTGCGCGGCCTGCTCGCGCACGGCGGAGGGGGCGGCGCCGTCCTCGGCGTCCTCGCCGCCGCCGCGGGGGCCGACGCCGATGACGGTGACGGGGGCGCCGTCGCGGCTGCGGTTGAGGTCGAGCTTGTTGACCCAGGCGTCGAAGCGCTCGTCGTGGGAGCGGAGGGCCTGCAGCACCTCCCAGACGTGGGCGTAGGCGCCGCTGCGGTCGAGGGCGGCGGAGGGGTCGTCGCCGGCGGGGACGACGACGGGGAGGATGACGTAACCGTAGCGTTTGCCCTCGGCGCGGCGCATGACGCGGCCGACGGCCTGCACGACGTCGATCTGGGACTTGCGGGGCTGGAGGAAGAGCACGGCGTCGAGCGCGGGCACGTCGATGCCCTCGGTGAGGCAGCGGGCGTTGGAGAGGACGTGGCACTGGCGCTCCATGACCAGCGTTCCGGCGCGCCGGACCGGGTCGGGCGCGCCGAGCCACTCCAGCTGGCGGGCGCGTTCGAGCACGCCGCTCTTGCCGTCGACGTGGCGCGCCTCGGCGTCGATGCCGCGCCGCGCGCGGCCCGCCTCGTCCTGCAGCTGCCCGACGAGGCCGGTGAAGCGCTTCGAGGCGGCGATGGTGTTGGAGAAGGCGACAGCGCTCCGCATCGGGCGGGGGTCGTCGCGGAACTCGCGCTCCTCGGGGTCGAGCTTGGCGAGGCCGTTGAGGCAGCCGATGACGCGCCCGACGTCGCCGACGGCGAGGCCCTCGCCGCCGGCGAGTTCGGCCTGGTACTCGCGCGCGATCTGCGCCTCGTCGACGACGAGGATGGCGACCTTGTAGTCGCTGAGCAGCTCGCGCTCGACGGCGTCGGCGAAGCCGAGGCGGTGCAGTTCGGGGCCGTAGGTCTCCTCGTCGTCCATGGAGGCGACGAAGGCGTCGGCCCCGGCGGCCTTCGCGCGTGCGGCGGGGGCGTAGATGCGGGGGGTGGCGGTCATGTAGAGGCGCTTGCGGGCGCGGATCGCGGCGGCGTCGTGGACGAGCAGGAAGCTGGAGCGCTCCTCGCCGTCGAGGGCGTAGCCGGTGGTGCGGTGCGCCTCGTCGCAGACGGCGAGGTCGAACCCGGGCATCCCGGCGTCCTGCGCGTCGCGGACGACGCCCATCGACTGGTAGGTGGAGAAGACGACGGTGAGGGCGCCGGGCGCGTCCGCCGCGGCGGCGGCGGCGAGGCGGGCGGGGTCGGTGGCGGCGGGGATGGGGAGGTCGTAGGTGCGGGCGCCGTCCTCGTCGGCGCGCCCGACGCGGGGGTCGGAGCAGACGGCGAAGGCGCGGATCGGGAGCGAGGCGTCGGCGGTCCACTCGCGCAGCGCCTGCGCGACGAGCGAGATCGAGGGGGCGGCGAAGAGCACGCGCCCGCCGCGGCCGGCGAGTTGCTCGGCGGCGCGGAGCGCGGTGTAGGTCTTGCCGGTGCCGCAGGCCATGACGAGCTTGCCGCGGTCGCCGTCCTCGAGGCCGGCGCGGACGGCGGCGAGGGCGGCGGTCTGGTGCGGGCGCGGGGTCTTGCGCGGGCGCTCGGCGAGGGGCGCCGCCTCGTCCTCGAGGTAGCGGTCCCAGTCGATGGTGGTGGCGTCCGGGCCGAAGAGGTCGAGGCGCTGGACGGGCGGCTGCTGGCGCTCGATCAGCGCGAGCAGGTTGCGGCTCCAGCGCGGCGTGGTGCTGACGACGAGCCGCTCGTCGAAGTCGGCGTTGGTGTTGGCGAGGAAGGTGGCGAGCTGCGATTCGTGGAGTGTGGCGCCGGGGTCGTAGCACTTGACCTGGATCGCGGTCAGGCCCCCGTCGAGGCGCTGCGCGACGAGGTCGACGCCGATGTCGCCGCTGCGGCGTGCGGGCCACTCGGCCCAGCGCCAGACTTTGGCGAAGCGCCGGGCGTAGAGCGGGGTCGTCTCCAGCACCTGCGCGACGAGCGGCTCGAAGCGCCGCCCGCGCTCCTGCGGGTCGGGCCACTGCGCGCACAGCCGGTCGTACACGTCGCCGAACGTCGCCGGCATCGGCCCTCCCTCGCCACGCTCGCCGCGCCGCGTGCCGCCCTCGGCGCGCCGCGCGCCCTCGGCGCGTGCGCGAACGGTACGACGCCGGCGAGGGCTACGCCAACGCCGCGGCGAGGACGCGCCCGGCGGCGGCGAGTCAGCCTGCGGAGCGCGCCAGCTGGAACGCCGCGATGGGCCCGGGCTTGCGGCGTCCGGGGGGCAGGTAGACGAGGTCGATCTCGCCGGGCTTTCTGCGGGAGTCGCCGTACAGCGCCGTTTGGGTCCTGCCGGGCCAGGGCGACGCCTGCTCGTATCGCCGGTGCCCGGGCAGCAGGCCGGCCATGACCCGCCGCACCGCGCCGAGCGTTCGCTCTCTCGCATCGACCCTGAGGAACCAGACGGCGTGTTCCCGGGCGCGCTCGCGCGTCGCCTGCAGCACCCCGTTCAGCATCGCCTCGTACTTTTTGGTATTGCAGTATTTCGGGGCGGCGTTCCAATCCGGAAGGGCGGGGCCTCGTCCCAGAGCCCAGAGCCGCAGCCAGCTGTCGGCCCGGTAATTGGTCACGCCGGCGTACGGCGGCGAGGTCAGGACGAGATCGGCCTGCGCGCGTTCGCCGTGCAGGGCTTCGGCGGCGTCGCCCAGCACCAGGCGGGCGCCGCCGGCGCGCGCCGGGACGCCCTTGCCGTAACGCCATTCGGCCCGGGCGCGCAGGAAGCCGGCGGCGTCGATGTCCGGAGCGTCGAGGCCGCGCTCCCTCCACCAGCGGACAGCGTAGCCGGGGGACATCGCACGCGAGTCGTGCATCTGGTTCGACAGGCCGCGTCCCAGCTTCGCGTGCAGGTAGTGGAGCAGCAGAGCCGCGACGGTGCGATCGACGCGATCCGCGACCCATCCCAGCTCCCGGCGGGCGGCCTTGATGAACCCGAGGGCCCGGGGCCCGTAGGCGAGCGACTGGAACTCGCTGGAGGGCTTGCGGTCCCGCGGCCGGACGGCGCGCCCGATCTCGCCGATGCGCCGGATCACGCCGGCGGGATCGGGATGGGGGTCGGCTTTGACCGAGGCGTACACCCACGCGACCGGGTTGATGTCGCAGCCGATGGCGTCGCGGCCCGCGATCATGGCGACGAAAGGGGCGGAGCCCCGGCCGCAGAACGGGTCGATGACCGTATCGCCCTCGCCGGTGAACGCGCCGATCGTCCGCCGTACGAACTCGATGGGGAACATGGCGTAGTAGGGGCCGAGCCGGGCCCACCGGCTCTCCGCCGTGCCGAAACCGGACAGCGGCGGCACGCTCCGCGGACGGCGAGCGCTCATTCGTCGTCCTTGAAGATATTCGCGAGCAGTCCGGTGCCCGCCTTGAGCGGAATGGCCGCGTGCGCGTGGGCGCGCACCAGAGGAGCGAACCCGTCCTCGTACAGGTACGTGGAGAGCTCGTCCATGATGTCGAGGGCCTCTCCCAGCCTCGGATAGGCGGCCTCGTCGACGCAATCGCGATCGGCGCCTGCGCCGTTCACGATCGGCGTCATCACGACCGAGTGGGACCCTCGGCTGTTCTTGTAGAGCACGCGACGGCCGTAGTCCGTCACGACGCCGTGCGGCTTGGCGTCCACCGGGCGCAAGGCGATGTGGCGATGGGTGTACGCGCGATCGGGAGCCAGCGCCAGCCCGCTCGCCAGCCGCCCGCGCGGACCTTCGCCGTCGCTGCGATCGAGCGCCCCCAGGTGATCGAGGAACTGGCCGGATTTCTCCACGCCGAAGAGCAGAACGCCGGGCCCGCCGTTCGCCAGCGCACGCTCGTGCAGCCGTTCGACTTCACGCCCCACGTGATCCTTCAGCCAGGCGGGCATACCGAAGATCGCCAGCGGGCCGTCCATCACGAACGCAGTGTTGCGAAACACGTTCCAGCGAGCCGTGCGCTCGAAGTAGCGCATGATGTTCACCAGTACGAGGTGCTCCACGACCTGACGCATCGCCGTGTACGCCTGCGCCGAGGAGCCGTAGTCCTCGAAGCGTTCGTGCAGCCGCAGCCCGTCGGTCTCGAAGACGTGATGGGAGCAGCGCCGTTCCATCGTTCCCGCATCGACGAGGATGCGTTCCCCGCAGTCTTCGTCGGGGCACGGGAACGATCGGGGCGGGGTGATGGCGCGCATCGTCTCGAGGAGCGTCTCGTGATCGTCGTCCACCCTCCTGCCCGCCAGCGTCTCGTAGACCGTGTGCCGGAAGAACTGTTCGGGAGTGTCGCCCGCGACCCCGGCCCGCACGACGTTCCGGCCCGGCAGCACGGCGTCGAGGGTTTGCGGATCTTCCATCGCGCGGATGGCGCTGGGCCGCGGGATGGTTCCCTGCGGCAGGTTCCGCAACGCCCCGATATCGATCACGACCGCGGCAATCTGCAGCAACGCAGCCTCGGCGCCGGGATAGCCGTTGCGAACCTCGGAGACGACGCTGGAGCCGTCGATCACGATGACGCGGCTGACGGCGTTCCGGCCGCGTGGCGGCGCAAGCTCCGCCGGCGGCTCGGCTGTCTCGCCCGGACCGTCGCGGCGTATGACGCCGCCGAACTCCTTGACGCTCTCGCTCTCGACGAGCCGCCACAGGGAGTCGCCGCTGGCGTACTCGTTGCGGTAGGGCATCAGTCCTCCGGCGTCGGCGCCGTGAAGCGGTCGATCTGCACGGGCAGGGTGTAGGGGCTGGACAGCATCCGCACCTTGAGGAACCCGGTCTCCTTCACCTGCCGGATGCTGTCCGTCATCTCCCGGAAGTCGTTGTACTTGTCCAGCTCGCGCGTCTCGTCGGTGTTGTTCAGGTGCGCGATGAACCAGTTTTCCGTGTTCCGCAGGATGTTGCGCTGGATCGAAGACGGCTCCTGCGTCGAGTAGACGAGGCCAATCTTGAACTTCGCGCCTTCCTTGGCGGTGCGCGCCCAGATGTTGCTCGTGTCTTCCTCGCTGCCTCGGGGGAGCAGGGTATGGGCTTCCTCGACGTAGACGATGACCGGATCGGGCGGCAGGAACTCGCCGTTGTCGCCCTTCCTGGGGTTGGTGAAGAGGCGTTGCTGGCGCTCGAAGATCGAGCGCATGATGCGTTCTGCCGACTGCTCGTTCATGTCGGGGTCGCCCAGCGCCTGATCGAGGATCACCAGCCGCCCTTCGGCGATATCGTCTACGATCTCGTCGGTGTAGTCCTTGTCACGGCTCGGATCGTGCCATTCGCGGCACTCCCTGAGCGCCTGCAGACCACGCGAGTACTCGAAGATACGCAACAGGCCGAGGAGGCGATCGTCGCTCCAGTTTCGTCCATCGTGGCTTACTTGATAGCTCCTATCGAAAGATTTTCCGTCGTTACTGGTGAGCCACTCGCCCAACTGCTTGCAGAAGCCAGTGGCTGTGTCCCACGACATTCCGCCTGTCTCCAGTTGCTCCACGAAGCCAGACAACGGAGATTTCTCCATCGCGGCGCGGATTTCCTTGCTGAACAGGCCCTGCACCGAGACGTCATCGCGCGGCTGCGGGAAACCGGCACCGAAGAGAATGGACTGGTAGACGAACACCGCGCGCCGGTAGCGAGTATATTCTCCGTAATCGGTGACGCCCGGCGGCGCCTCCATGCTGGTCGACCTGAAGGCCCCGATGTACCCCGCGCCCTCTTCCGCGAGCCGCCCGTCGAGAATCTGCTTGCCCATGTAGAGGGACGCGAGCGCATCGTCGAGTTCGCGTTTGGTGTTCGGCGGCTGCTGCGGCAGCGCAGGACCGAAGAAGTTCACCTTCGTGATGCGGCGCTCAGGGTCGTTGGGATGGGGGGTCAGGCCATAGGTCACGACATCGTCCGCATTGGCTTCAGGGAGAAGCCTGACGTTCCGCAGACAGCCGTCGTCCTGCGGGTTGTCGTTCGCGTACTCCCCGTTGGGGTCGATGATCAGTTGCGCGACGCGCAGGGGATCGGATGTGTCGAGACGCAGCTCGAATACGGACCTGGCGAGGGTCTTGACGGTATTCGACTTGCCAGTGCGCGTCATACCGAACAGCGCCGTGCGCTGGGCGACGATATCGTACGGCGTCATCGTGACCGGCACGGACTCCGGACGTCTCCCTTCGAGGGTGGCGGCGTACTTGATTTCTCCCACCCGCACCCGGGAGCGGAAGTCGGCGTCTCTCGTGAAGTTTGCGATGCGTTCCAGCGCAGCGCCGACCGGCTTGTAGATCTTCATGCCCTGACCGGCGTAGAAGTTGTCGATGTCGTTCCCGAACGTCAGGTTCCGCTCGCCGCTTGCCGTGTCGGCGGCAGGCATACGGAAAGTGCCGAGGATCGAGCAGCGCAGGCCGGCGTAGCGCATCTGGTTCAGCGTGAACTGGTCGGTGTTGCGTTCCTCGTCCCAGTTGTGCGGGCTGTCGGAGGCCCGCTGGCCCGCGAGCATACGCGCCTGCTGCATCTCGATATCGTTGGGCAGGGAGCTGCTGCCCAGCGCGCGCAGGAGGAGCAGCGTCGGCGGCTCGCCGCTCGCCATCGGCTCGGCTCCGTTACCGGCGTCGGTGTCGGGGCGAGCCCTTGTCGCCAGCAGGAGGCAGCCGTAGGGCACGCCCCCGACCATCTCCCGCAAGGCGTCATGCACCAGAACGTGCGCTTCGCCGAAGTCCATGCGGATCAGGTCGCCGACCTGCTGGCCGGCCTGCAGCAGCGCCTTGATCCCGGATGTGGCTTCCGCGGCGCGGAGTGCTGCTTCCTCGCGTTCGTCCTGCGCCGCCACGCGGGCCAACGGCCCGATGGCGCGGGCGGACACGCGCTCGCCGCGATTCACCATGCCGACAGCCACGGGACGCGCCGATACTGCGGAAGCAGGCCATCGCGACCTGCCGGCGAGGGCTACGCCAACGCCGCGGCGAGGACGCGCCCGGCGGCGGCGGCGAGTTCGAGCAGCGACTGGTCGCCGCCGTGACGGCCCACGAGCTGGACGGCGAGGGGGAGGCCGCGCGCGTCCTCGCCCGCCGGCAGCGACACGCAGGGCAGCCGCAGCAGCGTCCAGCCGCGGTTGAAGAGCGGGTCGCCCGTGCTGTCGAGGCGCACCGGCGCGACCTCGCCGGCGGCGGGGGTGAGGAAGGCGTCGTGGTCCGCGAAGCGCTCGGAGACGAGGGCGCGGCAGCGCAGCGCGAGCGCCTCGGCCTCGGCGCGCTCGGCGCCGGTCAGCGCGCGCCCGCGCCCGACGAGCGCGCGCAGCTCGGCGCCGAGGCCGTCGCCGTGCGCGTCGAGGACGGCGCCGAGCGAGCTGGCGGCGCCGGCGGCGGCGATCGCCTCCCACGCGGCGCCGAGGCCGCCGCACTCGGCGGGCCACCCGGCGTCCTCGACGCGCCAGCCGGCGGCGGCGAGGGCGGCGGCGGCGTCCTCGAGCGCGGCGCGCACCTCGGGGGCCGCGCGATCCCAGTCGGCGGTGCGGACGACGCCGAGGCGGGGCGCGGCGGGCGGCGGGCGCAGCGCGGCGGACTGCACGGTGCTGAGCACGGCGCCGGCGAGCGCGAGGTCCTCGACGCTGCGCGCGAACCAGCCGACGGTGTCGAGCGCCGTCGCGAGGGGGCGCACGCCGCCGATGTCGACGAAGCCGTAGGTGGGCTTGAAGCCGGCGACGCCGCAGAAGGCGGCAGGGCGGATCGTGGAGCCGCCGGTCTGGGTGCCGGTGGCGAGCGGGACCTGCCAGTCGGCGACGGCGGCGGCGGAGCCGCTGGAGGAGCCGCCGGGGCTGCGTCCGGCGTCGTGCGGGTTGCGCGTCGGCCCCGGCGCGAGGTAGGCGAACTCGGTCGTCACGGTCTTGCCGAGCACGACCGCCCCCGCCGCGCGCAGCGCCGCCACGGGCGCGGCGTCGGCGGCGGGGCGGTGCCCGCGGTACAGCGCCGAGCCGTACTCCGTGGGCATGTCCGCCGTGTCGTAGATGTCCTTGACGCCGACGGGGACGCCGTGCAGAGGCCCCGAGGGCGGGGTGCGGTCGCGCTCGCGGGCCTCGGCGAGCGCGGCCTCGGTGTCGAGGTGCGCCCACGCGCGCACCCCGGGGTCGCGTTCGGCGATGCGTTCGAGGCAGGCGGCGGCGAGCGCCTCGGCGGTGAGCGAGCCCTCGGCGATGCGGCGCGCCGCCTCGGCCGCGCCGAGGCTGGCGGGGCCGCCCGGCGCCTCGATGGGGGTCATGGCGCCGCCTCCCTCGCGCCGCCTCGGTGGGTGGTGGGGAGCATACCGCCGCGGCGACGCCTCGGGGCGCGGCGGGCGGCGGCGTCAGGCGGCGCCGTCAGCCGGAGCGGGGACGCAGCGTGCGGGCGTCCGGCGCCTGCGGCACACGGCCGATGGTCGCCGTGATCGACAGGAGCGGCGCCCCGAGGACGGTGCGGATCAGGCTCGCCGTCGCTCTGGCGTCGGCGAGCGCGCGGTGCTGGTGCGTCAGCTCGATGCCGAAGATGTCGCAGGCCGTGGCCAATTTCCTGCGCGTCGCCTGATACGTGCACACGCCGGCGCCGGGGTGGAACGCGACATCGATCCGCTCGAACTCGGACCTGAGCATCCTCACGTCGAACTGCAGGTTGTGGGCTGCGAGGACGCCCCCGTGCAGCCTGCGTGCCAGCGTCGCTGCGATCTCCCCGAACACGGGGGCGGCCTCGACCATCGCCGGCGTGATCCCGTGCACGCGCCTGGGGCCGACGCGGCGTTCGGGGTTCACCAGCGTGTCGTACTCGTCGGTGGTCTCGAGGGTGACGGGATCGAGCGTCACCACGGCGATCTCCACGATGCGATCGTGCGGCCCGCCGCCCGTCGTCTCGCAGTCGAACACCACGATGGGGGCGCCGCCGCTGTCGGTAGCCATGTCGTCGCCTCCCGTGATGCTGCGCCGGGGCAGCGTGCCCGCCCCGCCGCCGCGTGGTCAAGCCTCGTCACCGCGCCGCAGCGGCGCGCCGGTCGCCGCAAGGCCGGCCCGCCCCGCGAGCGTGTATGCTTGCCGCGAGGAGGCGCCATGGAACGAGCACAGCCCGCTTCGCCCGCCGCCGGGTTCGACACCCTCGAGGAGGCGAACAGGATCAAGGAAGCGGGCGTGCCCGAGGAGCACGCCGTCGCGATCCTGTACGCCGCCATCGCGGCGGCCGACGCGCGCTTCGCCCAGATGAGCGAGGAGTTCACCCGCGAGATCGCCGCCGTGCGCGAGCAGCTCGCCCACGAGATCGCCGACACGCGGGGGTACCTCATGAACCGGCTCGGGTGGGGGCTGCTCGGCGCGGTCGGCGTCGTGCTGGGCGGGGTCGCCCTCATCGTGCACTTGCCCCCCGCGTAACGGCGGCGCGCCATGCCGCCGCCCGCGGGCGCTATGCTGGACGCGCGCGGGCGGCCCGGGGCCCGCGTTGCGGTGGAGGAGGCGTCATGCCGGCCCGGCGCGTACCGCGTCCCTTCAACCTGCTCTGGGGCAGCGGCAAGATCATCGAGGAGGCGGCGATCGAGGGCGGCCTGCACGCGCCGTCGATCCAGCTCATGCGCTACGAGCAGGGCGAGAAGCGCGGCCAGCTCGCGATCCGCTTCGCCGCCTACGACCCCCAGGACGACCTCGAACGCCGGCCGCTGATCGTCAACGAGCGCGAGCTGCGCCCCCTCCAGCGCGAGATCGACCGCTCGCCGCGGCTGAAGGCGCTGCTGCGCCGCCTCGTCGAGGACGACGGCGCGGACGAGGAGTAACGCCGTCCGCCGCGTCACGGCCCGCCTGCCGCGCGCGGCGTTCCCGTCGTTCCGTCCCGGGCGCGGAGGCGCCCTGCGGCTGGCGCTGGCCGCCGCCGCGGCCGTGGCCCTCGCCGTCCTCGTGCTGCGCTCCGACGAGAGCCCGGGCATCGAGATCGAGCGTGGCGCCCCGCCGCCGGGCATCGACGAGGTGCGCGTGCACGTCGCCGGCGCGGTCGCGCGCCCCGGCGTCGTCACGGTGCGGCCCGGCGACCGCGTGGCCGAGGCGATCGCGCTCGCGGGCGGCTTCGCCCCCGGCGCCGACGAGGCGGCGCTCAACCTCTCGCGGCGGCTGCGCGACCAGGACCGGGTGATCGTGCCGCGCGCGGGCGAGCGTTCGCCGCTGCTCGACGTGAACGAGGCCAGCGCCGAGCAGCTCGACGAGCTGCCGGGCATCGGTCCGGTGCGGGCGGCGGCGATCGTGGCCTCGCGCGAGTCGGGAGGCCGCTTCGCGACCACCGACGACCTCGTGGGGCGGGGCGTCCTGCCCGAGGGCGTCTACGACGGCATCCGCGACCTGATCGCGGCGCGCTGATGGCGCCCGGCGCGCTCGCGACGGCGGCGCCGCCCGCGCTGCCGCTCGCCGCCGCGGGCTACGTCGCCGGCGCAGTCGCCGGGGCGCTCCTCGGCGGGCCGTGGTGGGCGACGGCGGCCGTCGCCGCAGCGGTCGCGGCAGCGGCGCTGGCCGCCGTCCGCCGCCGCCCGCCCGACGCGCCCGCGCTGCTGCTGGCGGCGGCGCTGGCCGCCGCCGCGGCGGCCGGCCACGCGCGCCTCGGCGAGGCCGAGTCGCGGCCGCCGCCGCCCCTCGCGGCGCTCGAGGGCGTCCACGAGGTGGCCGGCGTCGTGCGGAGCGATCCCCGCCTCTCGGGCACGCTCGTGCGCCTCGACCTCGCGGTGGAGGCGATCGGCGGCGAGGCGGCGGGCGGCGGCCTGCGGCTGACGATGCCGGCGCCGCGCGAACCGCTGCGCGCTGGCGACCGCATCGAGGTCGTCGCGGAGATCGAGCGCGTCCCGCAGGTCGACGGCTTCGACTACGAGGCCTTCCTGCGCTCGCGCGGCGTCCACGCCGTTGCCGCCTTCCCGGAGCGCTGGCGGCTGCTCGGCCGCGACGCCGGCCACCCCGCCGCCGCCGCGCTGCGGGGGCTGCGGCGCTGGGCGCTCGGCAACGTCGAGCGGGCGCTGCCGGAGCCCGAGGCGTCGCTGGCGGCGGGGATGCTGCTGGGCCGCCAGAGCACGATGCCGGCGGCGATCGAGGAGGACCTGCGGCGCACGGGCACGACGCACCTGCTCGTCGTCTCCGGCCAGAACGTGGCGCTGCTGCTGGGCACCGCCGTCGCGCTGCTGACGGCAGTGCTGCCGCGGCGCCGCGCGGCGCTGGCCGCGCTCGCGCTGCTGCCCGGCTACGTCGTGCTGGTGGGGGCGGAGCCGCCGGTGGTGCGGGCGGCGATCATGGCCATCGGCATCGCGCTCGCGGCGGCGACGGGCCGCCGCACGCCGGGCTGGATATACCTCGCCTACGCCCTCGCGATCATGCTCGCGCTGCGGCCCCTGCTGGTGCGCGACGTGGCGTTCCAGCTCAGCGCCTCGGCGACGGCCGGCGTGATGCTGGTCGCGCCGCCGCTGCGCGACCGCGCGCTGGCGCGGCTGCGGATCGGCGGCGGCCTGCCCTCGGCGCTGGCCGAGGCGGGCGCGGTCGCCCTCGGCGCGGCGCTCGCGGTGCTGCCGGTGCAGGCGGCGGCGTTCGGCGCGGTCTCGCTCGTGCAGGTGCCCGCCAACGTGCTCGTCGCGCCGCTCTACGAGGCGACGCTGCTGGTCGCCGTCGCCGGGGCGCTGCTGGGCTGGCTCGATCCCGCCGCCGCGCTGCTGCGCGCGGGCGGCGTCCACGCCCCGGCGGCGTTCGTCGCCGCCGCCGGCGCGCTCGCCGATCTGCCAGCCGCCGAGGTCGAGGCGCCCGCGCCGCCCGCGGCCGGCCTCGCGTGGTACGCGGCGCTGGCCGCCGGCGCGTGGGCGCTGGGCCGCGCCGGGCCGGGGCCGCTCGAACCGGGACGACGCTCCGGCATGGCGGCGGCCGTCGCGCTCGCCGTGGCGGCGGCCGGGCTGTGGCTGGCGGCGCTGGCGCCGCGCGACGGCCTCGCGAGCGTGACCGCGCTCGACGTGGGGCAGGGCCAGGCGGTGCTGGTGCGCGACGGCGGCGCGGCGGTGCTGGTCGACGCGGGGCCGCCCGACGGCTCGGCGCTGCGCGCGCTCGCCCGCGCCGGCGTCGCGGGCGGCCTCGACGCGATCGTGATCACGCACGACGACGCCGACCACGCGGGCGGGCTGCACGAACTGGAGCGCCGCCTCCGCGTCGGCGCCGTGCTCGGCGCGGGCGGCGAGCCGTTCGGCATCGGCGACCGCATCCGCCTCGGCCCGCGCACCACCATCGAGGCGCTCTCGCCGCCCGAGGCCGCCGCCGGCCCCGCCCACCGCGGCGACAACAACCGCTCGCTCGTGCTGCTCGTGCGCGTCGGCTCCGTCCGCATCCTGCTCCCCGCCGACATCGAGGCCTCCGCCGAGCGCTGGCTCGCCGCGAGCGGGTACGGCCTGCGCGCCGACGCGCTGGTGCTGCCGCACCACGGCTCGAGGAGCTCGTCGTCGCCCGAGTTCGCGGCGGCGGTGCGCCCGCGCGTCGCCATCGCCTCGGCCGGCGCGGGCAACCGCCACGGCCACCCCCACCCCGAGGCGCTCGCGCGCTGGGGCGGCGCGCTGCTCTTCCGCACCGACGAGCACGGCGACGTGACGCTGCGCTCCGACGGCGAACGGCTGTGGGTGCGGAGCGCGCGCTGACCTCGTGCTACGGTGGGCGCGAACGGCGAAGCCGGGGCGAGGCGAGGAACGCGATGGCGGTGCGGGCGCACGGACGCGGCGCGGAGGAGGCGAGGCCGGTCGCGATCGAGCCCGGCGTGCTGCGCCACGCCGAGGGCTCGGCGCTGATCAGCGCGGGCGAGACGCGCGTGCTGTGCGCCGCCAGCGTCGAGCCGGGCGTGCCGCGCTTCCTGCGCGGCGCCGGCTCCGGCTGGGTCACGGCCGAGTACGGGATGCTGCCGCGCGCCACCCACACCCGCGGCGACCGCGAGGCCCGGCAGGGCCGCCAGAGCGGGCGCACGCAGGAGATCCAGCGGCTGATCGCGCGCTCCCTGCGGGCGGTGATCGACCTCGACGCGCTCGGCGAGCAGACGATCACCGTGGACTGCGACGTGATCCAGGCCGACGGCGGCACCCGCACCGCCGCCGTCACCGGCGGCTGGGTCGCCCTCGCGATGGCGATCGATTGGCTCCAGCGCGGCGGCGCGCTCGCCGCCGACCCGCTCCGCACGCAGGTTGCCGCGATCTCCGTCGGCATCTCCGCCGGCGAGGCGCTGCTCGACCTCGACTACTCCGAGGACTCGCGCGCCGACGCCGACTTCAACGTGGTGCGGCTCGGCACGGGCCAGCTCGTCGAGGTGCAGGGCACGGCCGAGCGCGCCCCCTACTCGCGCCGCGACCTCGACCGCGTGCTCGCCCTCGCCGAGGCGGGCACGGACCGCCTCTTCGAGGCGCAGCGCGAGGCCCTCGCCGCGTGGCGCGCCGAACGCGCGCGGTAGCCGCGGCAGCGGCGCCGTGACCGCGGCCCGCGCCCTCCTCGCCCTCGCCGCGCCGCTCGCCGTCCTCGCGCTCCTCGCCTGCAGCGGCGGCGGCGAGGACGCCGCGCCGCCGCCGCCCGCGGAGCGGGCGGCCACCGTCGAGGCGACGCCGACGGTAGCGCCGACCTCGACGCCCACCGCGGAGCCGGCGCCGATCGCCGAGCCGACGCCCACGGCGGAGCCGACGCCGACGCCCACGGCGGAGCCGACGCCCGAACCCACGCCTGAGCCGATCGCCGGGCACACGCCCTCGACAGACCGCGAACGGCTTGTCCCCGCCATCTACGCGAGGCGGACGGGGCCATACATCGCGGTCGACATGGGGCGCGACCACACCTGCGCGCTGACTGCGGAGGGCAAAGTGGCGTGCTGGGGCGCGAACGTACCGAAGGACGTGGCGCAGGGCCGCTACACGGCGATCGGCGTAGGCGGCGGCCATTCCTGCGCGGTGACGGAAGACGGCGGGATCGTCTGCTGGGGCGAAGGCGGCGGCGAGGGGCGGAACGTGCCGCCGGGCCGCTACAAGGCGGTGAGCACGAGCGGCGAACACGCCTGCGCGCTGACCGTGGACGGCGAGGCGGTCTGCTGGCGCGCTGCCTTGTTCGAGCTGGGTGGAGAGAGCAGCACGGCGGAGCTCGAAGCGCCGCCCGGCCGTTACGTGGCGATCAGCACAGCCGCCGGGGACAGCAAGGATGATCGGTGGTCCAGTGGGGGGAGTATCGATATCGCATTCTCGCACACCCGAAACAGTTGCGCGTTGACGGAGGACGGCGAGATCGTTTGCTGGGGATTCTATGCGAGGTACGCTTGGAGCAACGACTCCTTCGACCCCGAATCGGGAGGGCCAGCTGGCGGTGAGACCAAATGGCTGCTCGACCACTACAAGCCGTACGTCGGGAGGCACCCCGGCCCGTACGTGGCGGTCAGCGCGAGGGCTGGGGGCTTCTGTGCGGCGCTCCCCGCGGGCGAGTGGAAATGCGGCTTTCGCGCCTCCGGCCCCTCCCCCGACGCCTCGCCCTGGAGCGTCGCCGACGCCTCGCGCGCGCCGGTGCGCGAGGGGCCGCCGCCGCTCCCCCACGGGGCGATCGACGCCGGGAAGCCCTCGGGGCGCCTGAGCGTCGCTTACGCCTGCGCGCTCACGCGGTGGGGCGAACCCGTGTGCACCGAGGGGCCCGATCCCGACTTCGACGGGATGGAACGCCTGCTGCTCCCGCCCGATCCCGCTCCGGGGCACTACACGGCCATCAGCGTCGGAGTGGACAGGGCCTGTGCGCTCACCGAGGTCGGCGACATGGTCTGCTGGGGGACCGTGGCCAACAAGACGACACGCCCGCCTCAGGGCCGCTACATGGCCGTGGACGATAGCCCGGAGCACACCTGCGCGCTCACGGAAGCGGGCGAGGCCGTGTGCTGGGGCTGGAACAACTTCGGCCAGACGGACGCGCCGCCGGGCCGCTATGCGGCGATCGCCGCCGGCGACCAGTTCAGCTGCGCGCTCACCGGGGAGGGCGAAATCGTCTGCTGGGGAGGAATGGCGCCGGACATGCCACCGGGCCGCTACACGGCCATCAGCGCGCGAGCGGGGATCCTGCTCTGCGCCCTCACCGAGGACGGCGAGGCGATCTGCCGCAGCCGGTACGGTCCGACGGAGACGCCGCCCGGTCGCTATACGGCCATCGACGCGGAGGGACACCGCATCTGCGCCATCGCCGAAGACGGCGAGGCGGTCTGCTGGGACAGCGACGGGAACGCGGACGACGCCCCGCCCGGGCGCTACGCGGCGATCAGCGTGGGTCCGCGGCACGCCTGCGCGCTGACCGGGGACGGCGAGGCCGTCTGCTGGGGCGACCTCGACGACGGGAAGGCGGAGCTGCCGCCCGGCCGCTACGTGGCGATCAGCGTGGGCGGCTGGAGCAACTGGTACACGTGCGCCTTGACCGGGAACGGCGAGGCCGTCTGCGCCGGACGGCAGCAATCGCTCACGCCGCCCGAAGGCCGGCCGGTGGAGACTCCGCCCGGCCGCTATACGACGATCGACGCCGGCCTGTTCCGCATCTGCGCCGTGACGGAAGCAGGCGAGGCGGTGTGCTACGGCGACCGCGAGTACGGAGGGGATTGGCCCAGTTGGCACATTGGCAGCTAGCGGTCTGCTACGGCGACCGGCGAATACGGAGTGGATTACCCCACGTCGCGCGAGTGAGCGGTGGCCGTCCGCCCTCACCAGCCGCGGGGATTGACGTAGTCGCCGAGGAACACGCCGCCGAGGACGTGGATGTGGGCGTGCTCCTGCGACTGCTTGGCGTCCCACCCGAGGTTCGAGGCGAGGCGGTAGCCGCCGGGGCAGTGCGCCCGCCCCGCCTCCGAGGCCGCGCGCCCGACCTCGGCCAGCAGCTCGCCCTCCCACAGCTCGGCCTGCGTCATGTGCCGCTTCGGGCTCGCGAGCAGCATCACCGGCACCCAGCGCAGCTGGTTGCGGAACACGATCACGCGCTCGTTCTCGAAGCGGACGTCGGCCGGCTCGCGCCGTGCGACGATCTCGCAGAAGATGCAGTAGCGGTCCATGCCCGCGCAGCCTAAACGCAGACCGCGCGCGGCGGCTACCCCGCGGGCCGGGCCGCCGCCGCGGCCCGGACGCGCGGCGCGCGACACGGCCTGCCGGAGAGGCCCCGATGGTCGAGATCGCGCCCTTCCGCGGCCTCCGCTACGACCCCGCCCGCGTCGACCCCTCCGCCGTGATCGCGCCCCCCTACGACGTCGTCGGCGAGGACGCCGTCGCCGCGCTGCACGCCCGCTCCCCCCGGAACGTCGCCCATGTCGAGTCGCCCCGCGCCGAGGGCGAAGAGGGCGGCGGCGACCGCTACGCGCGCGCGGCGGCGCTGCTGCGCGAGTGGACGCGCGAGGGCGTGCTCGTGCGCGACGAGGCCCCCGCCCTCTACGCCTACGAGCAGCGCACCGCCGTCGGCGGCGAGCGCGTCGTCCGCCGCTGCTGCTTCGCGCGCCTGCGCCTCTCGCCCTACGCCGCCGGCGAGGTGCGCCCGCACGAGCGCACGATGGCCGGACCGAAGGCCGACCGCCTCGCGCTGCTGCGCGCCGCCCGCGTCAACGTCAGCCCGCTGCTCGTGATGTACCGCGACGCATCGGGCGCCGCGTCCGGGGCGCTCGCCCGCGCCGCCGAGGCGCCGCCCGCCTTCGAGGCGACCGACGACCGCGGCGACGAGCACCGCCTGTGGGTCGTCTCCGATCCCGCCGCGATCGGAGCGATCGCCGCCGCCGCCGCGGCCTCGAACGCCACCATCGCCGACGGCCACCACCGCTACGAGACCGCTCTCGCCTACCTCGATGAGCGCGGCGGCCCCGCCGGCCCCGACGAGGGCGCGCGCTGGGTGCTCGCCGGCCTCGTCGCCGAGGACGACCCCGGCCTCGTCGTGCTGCCCACGCACCGCCTCGTCGCGGCCGAGGCGCCGCCGGACTTCGGGGCGCGCCTCGCCGCGCTCTACGAGGCCGATGACGCAGCGCCGCCCGGCGGCGGCGAGCCCTCGGCGGCGGACGCGCTGCGGCTGTGGGAGCGCGTGCGCGAGGGCGCGGGCGCGCCGGGCGCGTTCGGCGTGATGGGCCTCGGCGGGGCGGGGCTGCGCCTGCTGCGCGCGCGGGATGCGGCGGCGCTGGACGCGGCGATGCCGGCGGCGTGGCCCGCGGCCACGCGCGCGCTCGACGTGCTGATCCTCAACGAGACGATCCTGCGCCCGCTGCTGGGCCTCGGCGAGGCCGAGTTCGCGGCGGGCCGCGTCGCCTTCAGCGAGGACGCCGCCGAGGCGTGGGAGTGGACGCGCGCGGCCCCGGGCCGCCTCGCCTTCCTGCTCAACCCGACGCGCGTCCCCCAGGTCGCCGCCGCCGCCGACGCCGGCGAAGTGCTCCCCCAGAAGTCGACGTTCTTCTACCCCAAGCTGGCGACGGGCATGGTGCTCAACCCCCTCGACGGGTAGGGGCTGATTGGAGGGGTAGAGATATTCTGCTATAGTTCTTGCAGCAGTGTACGTGTCAGTCGCGGGGGGAAATCTCATGGTTCCGGCTGCCACTGAGCAAAAGCAGATCAAGACCTACGCGGAGGCTGCGGAGATCGTCATCAAGACGAACCGCCGTGTGCTCGAGAGGCTCAAGGATAAGTGAGCCTTGGGCATGAGCAAGGGTGGCATCGAGATGTGCTCCTCCAGAAGTCGTGTTCTTCTACCCATGGCGATCCTGGGCATGGTGACCAACTCCTAGACGAGTAGGAGAAACATGACGCTGTATCGCGTGAACGAGGGCGACAACTCGTTGGCAAGAATCGAGCCGACCTCACTGTCCGGCGAGGGAAAGCTCGAGACCGACCACCTCCAGCGGTGGCTCCGCGACCAGCCCGAGGCGCTGGAGCCGGGCCTCTTCACGCTTGCCGAAGGCTACAGCCACTGGGAAGGCAGCGGTCGCGAGATCGACCTGCTCGCGATCGACGACAAGGGCGCGCTCGTCGTCATCGAATTGAAGCGCGACGAGGGCCCATACATGGACCTGCAGGCCGTCCGCTACGCCGCGATGGTCGCGCGTATGACCTTCGCGCAGGCCGTGGCCGCGCACGAACGCTACCTCCGCAGGCGAAGCATCGAGGGCGACGCGCGCGAGCGCATCCTCGAACACATCGGGGCGAATGAGGGCGGAGAGGCGGAGATCGAGAGCACCCGCCCACGCATCCTGCTCGCGGCCCGCGACTTCCCGCAGGAACTTACGACCGCCGTGATGTGGCTCAACGACTCCGGTCTCGACATCCGCTGCGTCCGCCTGCTTCCCTATCGCCTCGACGGCAACCTCGTGCTGGACGCGAGACAGGTGATCCCGCCGCCGCAAGTCGAAGACTACCTCGTCCGCATCAGGGATCGGGAGGCCGAACAGGGGAACCGATCGTATCCCGACGTACCCTGGACACGCGAAGACGTCACGCTCCTTGCGACCCGGGCGCATCGTCTGAGCGTGGCGGTGCTCGACCTGCTTGCGGAGCGGGTCGGCGACTGGATTCCCTGGGACGAAGCCGAATCCATCGTCAGGGCCGCCGAGGACGGCAGCGCCAACTGGGGAGTGGCCGACCTCAGGCACCGATCCCGTCAGGAGTTCGGGCGCGACAACGTGCCGTTCGAGCAGCAGCGCCGCGCGGGCGACGACGGCAGGCTGCGAAGCCATTACCGCATGACCGGCGAGCTCGCGGAATGGTGGAAGGCCGCGCGCTCCGAGGCGTGAGGGCCGGATGCGGTCGCGCCGCGGTAGAGCGCCATCGCCGCCTACGTCAGATCGATCAGGCGGGCCGTGTAGATGTCGTCGACGGCGGCGAGGCGGGCGCGCTCCTCGGGGTCGAGCGCGCGGCTGATGCCGAGCGCCATCAGCGCGCGGCCTTCGCCGCCGCCGGCCACCGAGGACATGAAGTTGACGTTGACGTTCCACTCGCCGAGCAGCCCGCCGACGCGCCCGATCATGCCGGGGCGGTCGAGGTTCTCGATCGCGAGCACGTAGGGGGCGGCGCCGGGCTCGATTTCGACCTCGTAGCCGTCGAGGCCGACGATGCGGACGCCCTGCGGGGTGCGTGCGGCGGCGACGGCGGTCTCGCCGTCCTCGGATCGCACGCGCACGACGACGAGGTTGGCGTAGGGTTCGCGCGCGGGGCCGCGATCCTCGTCGACGCGGACGCCGTGCTCGGCGGCGGCGCGGTCGGCGTTGACGATCGTGACCTTCGCGACCGAGACGCGCGCCAGCACGCCCACGATCGCCGCCGCCCGCAGCGGCCCCGTCTCGTGGTTGGCGATCTCGCCGAGGTACTCGATACGCATCCCGCGCAGCTGCCCGCCCTCGAGCTGCGAGGCGACGCGCGCGGCGACCTCGGCGGCGTCGACGTAGGGGCCGATCGCCGCCATCGCGTCGGGATCGACCATCGGCGCGTTGACGGCGAAGCGCGCCGGCCGCCCGTCGAGCACGTCGAGCACCTGCTCCGCGGTCTGCACCGCCGCGCGCTCCTGCGCCTCGGCGGTGGAGGCGGCGAGGTGGGGCGTGACGACGATGCGCTCCGAGGCGGTGAGCGGGTTGCCGACGGCCGGCTCCTCGCTGAACACGTCGATGGCCGCGCCCGCCAGCCGGCCGGCCTCGACGGCCTCGTACAGCGCGGCCTCGTCGATCAGGGCGCCGCGGGCGGTGTTGACGACGTAGGCGGTCTCCTTCATCAGCGCCAGCCGCTCCGCGCCCAGCAGCCCGCGCGTGCCCTCGTGCAGCGCGGTGTGCAGCGTCACGAAGTCGGCCTGCGCGAGCAGCTCCTCGAGCGCCGCGAGCTCGACGCCGAGGGATGCGGCGCGCTCGGTGGAGACGAAGGGGTCGAAGGCGACGACGCGCATCCCGAAGGCGCGCGCGCGCCGGGCGACCTCGGAGCCGATGCGCCCGAGGCCGACGACGCCGAGCGTGCGCCCGTGCAGCTCGACGCCCTGCAGGGCGCCGCGCTCCCAGCGCCCGCCGCGCAGCGAGGCGTCGCCGCGCGTCACGTTGCGCGCGGCGGCCAGCATCAGCGCGAAGGCGTGCTCGGCGGCGGACAGCGTGTTGGCGAGCGGCGCGTTGACGACGACGACGCCGCGCGCCGTCGCCGCGTCGAGGTCGATGTTGTCGACGCCGACGCCGGCGCGTCCGATCACCTCGAGGCGGGTGGCGGCCTCGATCACGCGCGCGGTGACGCGCGCCTGGCTGCGGACGACGAGGCCGGCGGCGCCGGCCGCAGCCCCGGCGAGCTCGTCCTCGGACAGGCCCGCGCGGACCTCGACCTCGTGGCGCTGGCGCAGCAGCTCGACGCCGCTCCCGGCGATGCGGTCGGCGACGAGGATGCGGGCCACGCGCGGGGACGCCGGGCGGGGGGCGGCGCGCGGCTAGCCGCGCGCGGGGGCGGCGGCGCCGGCGAGCGCGCCCTCGAGCGCGCCGAGGGCCTCGCGCACCTCGTCCCCGGAGACGCGGCCGAGGTGCCCGAAGCGCAGGATGCGGCCGCCCATGCTGCCCTGGCCGCCGGCGAAGACGACGCCCGACCGCTCGCGCGCGGCCTTCCGCAGCCCGTCGGCGGACACGCCGTCGGGCGGGAGGATGGCGGTGACGGTGTCGGAGCGCACGGACTCCCCGGCGAAGAGGTCGAGGCCGAGCGCCTCGACGCCGGCGCGGACGCGGCCGGCGGTCTCGCGGTGGCGCGCCCAGACGCGCTCGATGCCCTCCTCGCGGATCAGCGCGAGCGCGCGGTCGAGCTGGAAGAACAGCGAGACCGCGGGCGTCCACGGCGTCTGGCCGTTGGCGGCGCTGTCGCGCGCGCGCCGCAGGTCGAGGTAGGCGCGCGGCGTGGCGCAGCGCTCCTGCGCCTCCCACGCGCGGTCGCTGACGCTCACGAACGCCAGCCCGGGCGGCATCATCCAACCCTTCTGCGAACCCGACACCACCACGTCGAGCCCCCACCCGTCGGTCTCCACGGGAATCGAGGACAGCGAGGAGATGGCGTCGACGACGAGCAGGCGGTCGCGCCCGCGCACCGCGCGCGCGATCTCCTCGAGCGGGTTGGTCGCGCCGGTCGAGGTCTCGTTGTGGGTGACGAAGACGGCGCGGATGTCGCCGTCGGCGGCCAGCGCCTCGTCGATGCGGTTGGGGTCGGCGCCCGTCCCGTAGTCGAACGGGAGGTGCACGGCGTCGCCGCCGTAGGTGCGGACGAGGTCGAGGAAGCGCTCGCCGAAGACGCCGATCGTGACGACCAGCACGCGGTCGCCGGGGCCGACGTGGTTGACGACGGCGGCCTCCATCCCGCCGGTGCCGGAGGCGGTGAGGACGGCGACGTCGTGGGCGGTGCGGTAGGCGTAGCGCAGGCCGTCCGTGCAGCGCGCGACGAGTTCGGCGAACTCGGGGCCGCGGTGGTTGATCATGTCCGCGGCGCCGGCCTCGGCGATCTCGCGCGGAACGGGGATCGGGCCGGGCGTACGCAGGTTCACGGAGCCTCCGGGGGTACGGGATCGCGGGCCGCCACGCCGCGCGCCCATCGTGGGCCGGGCGTCCGGTAGCGTCAATCGCGCGACCCTCGCGCCGTGCGTCCGCGCCCCCTCGCGCCGCCGCGGCTGCTACCTCGCCGCCGCCTTGCGCGCGCGGCTCCGGCCTTTGGGCCGCGCGCCGTTCGAGGCCGGGGCGTGGGCGGCGAGGGCTTCGCGGAGGAAGCGGCCGGTGGCGGACGCCTCGACCTCGGCGACGTGTTCGGGGGGGCCCTCGGCGACGATGCGGCCGCCGCGCGCGCCGCCGTGGGGGCCGAGGTCGATGATCCAGTCGGCGTTCTTGATCACGTCCAGCTGGTGCTCGATCACGATCACGGTGTTGCCCTGGTCGGCGAGCTGCTGGAGGACGCCGAGCAGCGCCTCGATGTCGGCGAAGGCGAGGCCGGTGGTGGGTTCGTCGAGGATGTAGACGGTGCGGCCGGTGGCGCGGCGCGAGAGTTCGGTGGCGAGCTTGACGCGCTGCGCCTCGCCGCCGGAGAGCGTGGTCGCGGGCTGGCCGAGGCGGATGTAGCCGAGACCCACGTCGTGCAGCGTCTCCAGCTTGCGGCGGGCGCGCGGGAACGCCTCGAAGAAGGCGAGCGCCTCGGTCACGGTCATGTCCAGCACCTCGGCGATGTGCTTGCCGCGGAAGCGGATTTCGAGGGCCTCGCGGTTGTAGCGGGCGCCGCGGCAGACCTCGCAGGGCACGGTCACGTCGGGCAGGAACTGCATCTCGATCTGGTTGTAGCCGTCGCCGCGGCAGGATTCGCAGCGTCCGCCCTTGACGTTGAAGGAGAAGCGCCCCGGCTTGTAGCCGCGCGCGCCCGCCTCGGGCACGGTGGCGAACAGCTCGCGCACGACGGTGAACAGCCCCGTGTACGTCGCCGGGTTCGAGCGCGGCGTGCGGCCGATCGGCGACTGGTCGATCACCACCGCCTTGTCGACGTGTTCGAGGCCCTCGAGGGCCTCGTGCGCGCCGGGGCGCTCGCGCGCGCGCTGGAGGTCGTGGGCGAGCCGCCTGGCGAGGATCTCGTTGACGAGCGTGGACTTGCCGGAGCCGGACACGCCGGTGACGCAGACGAAGCAGCCGAGCGGGAAGGCGGCGTCGATGGCCTTGAGGTTGTGTTCGGAGGCGCCGCGCACCAGCAGCGCCTCGCCGTTGCCGGCGCGGCGCGCCTTCGGCATCGGGATGGTGCGGCGGCCTGCGAGGTAGCGGCCGGTGATCGAGCGCGGGTTCCGCATCACCTGCTTCGGGGCGCCGGTCGCGATCACCTCGCCGCCGTGCTCGCCGGCGCCGGGGCCGAGGTCGATGAGGTGGTCGGCGGCGCGCATCATCGCCTCGTCGTGCTCCACGACGAGCACGGTGTTGCCGAGGTCGCGCAGCCGCGTGAGGGTGCGGATCAGGCGCTCGTTGTCCACCGCGTGGAGGCCGATCGAGGGCTCGTCGCAGACGTAGAGCACGCCCATCAGCGCCGAGCCGATCTGCGTCGCCAGCCGGATGCGCTGCCCCTCGCCCCCGGACAGCGTCGCCGAGCCGCGGTCGAGCGTGAGGTAGTCGAGCCCCACGTCGGAGAGGAACGTCAGCCGGTTCGCGATCTCCTGCAGAATCTGGCGGGCGATGCGCCGCTCGCGCTCGCCCAGCGGCGAGTCCGGCCCGCGCAGCCGCTCCACCCACGCGAGCGCCTCCCCCACCGGGTCGGCCGCGGCATCGGCGATCGAGCGGCCGTCGACGGTGACGGCGAGCATCTCCGGCTTGAGGCGCGCGCCGCCGCAGTCCGGGCAGGGCACGGACACCATGTAGCGTTCGATGTCGTTGCGGACCCAGTCCGACTCGGTCTCGCGGTAGCGGCGTTCGAGCGAAGGCAGCACGCCCTCCCACGAGACGTCGAAGCGGCGCTCGCGCCCGCGGCGCGTGCGGTATTCGAGGGTGATCGAGCGGTCGCCCGTGCCGCGCATGACGGCGTCCCACTGCTCCTCCGTCAGCGCCTCCATCGGCGTGTCGAGGCCGAAGCCGCAGGCCTGCCCCAGCGCCTCGAGGCGGCGGCGGTACCAGGTGATGCTCGTGCTCATCCGCTGGTACGGCAGGATCGCGCCCTCGGCGATCGAGAGGCGGCGGTTGGGGACGACGAGCCCGGGGTCCAGCTCCATCCGCACGCCGAGGCCGGTGCAGGCGGCGCAGGCGCCGTGCGGGCTGTTGAACGAGAAGTTGCGCGGCTCGATCTCGCCGACGGAGTAGGGGGGGTGATCGGGATTGGGGCACGCGAAGTGCTCGCTGAACGTCTCCTCGGGGCGCTCGGGCTCGCCGTCGCGCGGCTGCGGGGCGAAGACGAGCACGCCCTCGCCGAGGCGCAGCGCCTGCTCGACCGAGTCGGCGATGCGCTGGCGCGCGGCCTCGAAGTCGCCGCCGTCCTCGCCGCCGGCGCCGTCCTCCGCCGCGCCGGGGATCACGAGGCGGTCGACGACGACGTCGATGTCGTGCCACTCGTAGCGGTCGAGGCCGAACTCCTCGTCGACGTCGCGGACGGCGCCGTCGACGCGGACGCGGACGAAGCCGGCGCGGCGCACGGCCTCGAAGACCTGGCGGTGCTCGCCGCGGCGGCGGCGCACGACGGGGGCGAGCAGCATGGCGCGCGCGCCCGGCGGCTCGGCGAGGATCGCGTCCACGATCTGCTGCACGGTCTGGCGGCGGATCACCTGCCCGCAGTGGCGGCAGTGCGGCTCCCCGGCGCGCGCGTAGAGCAGCCGCAGGTAGTCGTAGATCTCGGTGACGGTCGCCACCGTCGAGCGCGGGTTCTTCGACACCCCCTTCTGGTCGATCGAGATCGCCGGCGAGAGGCCGTCGATGTAGTCGACGTCGGGCTTCTCCATGAGACCGAGGAACTGGCGCGCGTAGGCGGAGAGGGACTCGACGTAACGGCGCTGCCCCTCGGCGTAGATGGTGTCGAAGGCGAGGGAGGACTTGCCGGAGCCGCTGAGGCCGGTGATGACGACGAGCCGGTCGCGGGGAATCTCGACCGAGACGTTCTTGAGGTTGTGCTCGCGGGCGCCGGTGACGGCGATGCGGTCCGTGGGCAGGGTCGCCTCCATCGCGGCGCGGGCCGGGCGGGGAGTGCTCGAAAGGGCGTTCGCCGGTCATCGTAGCGGCGGCGGTCGGCGTCCGCCAGCGCCGGGACCGGCGGCGCGTCAGGGCGGGGAACGCGGCGGCAGGTCGAAGCCGCCGAACTCCTCGAGGTGCTTCCGCAGCTCGGCCTCGATCTCGCCGAGGCGCTCCTCGGTGATGCCCATCGTTTCGAGGGTGGCGCGGATCAGGCGCTGCACCTCCTCGAGGTCGCGGCGCAGCAGCGCCTCGGCGACCTCCAGCTGGGTCTCGACGGCGCGGAAGCCCTCGCGCCGCTCGGTGTCGTTGTCCATCGAGAGGATGGTGGACATCAGGCGCGTGAAGAGCGTGGTCGTGCGCGCGATCCGCACGCGGTCGCCGGGGTCGCCGGGGAACTCCCCAGTCACGGTCACCTCGAGGCCGGAGCGCTTGTCGGTGGCGGCGTACTGCTCGGGCATCGCGTGGCCTCGCCGTGCGCGCGTCGTCGCCCTCATGGTAGCGCCGAACGGCGGACGGCGGGGCAGCCGCGCTACCATCCCCGCGAGGCGCGGCGAACGCGGGAGGGCGGGACGATGGCGGACGAGGCCGGGCGCGAGCCGCCGGCGGCGGACGAGCTGCGCGCGCTGCTGACCGAACGCAGCAACTGGGGCCGCTGGGGCGAGGACGACGAGCGCGGCGCCGTCAACCTGATCGACGCGCGCAAGCGCCTCGAGGCGCTCGCGCTGCCGCGCACCGGGCGCGTCGTCACGATCAGCCGCCCCTACCCGAAGGAGCCGGGCCCGGCCAACCCGACGCCTGCCCAGCACTTCCTGCGCCGCGGCGAGCGGCCCCACGGCAGCGGCGCCGTCGTCGACTACTACGGCTTCGTCTACCACGGCCACGCCCACACCCACCTCGACGCGCTGTGCCACGTCTGGGGGCCGGACGGCGGCTGGCAGGGCCGCGACCCCGACTCCTTCGTCACCGGCGAGGGCGTGACCTTCGGCGACGTCACGGCGTGGGAGACCGGCATCCTCACGCGCGGCGTGCTGCTCGACGTGCCCCGCCACCGCGGCGAGCCGCACGTCGTCCCCGGCCGCCCCGTGCACGGCCGCGAGCTCGAGGAGATCGCCGGGCGGCAGGGCGTCGAGGTGCGCCCCGGCGACGCGCTCGTCGTCCACTCGGGGCGCGAGTCGTACCAGGCCGCGCACCCCGCCGCCTTCCTCGGCGACCGCTCGCAGCCCGCGCCCGGCCTGCACGCGAGCTGCATGCGCTACGTCCGCGACCGCGACGCGGCGGCGCTGGTCTGGGACCTGATGGACGCCCGCCCCAACGAGTACGAGCTGGGCTGGGCCGTCCACCCCGTGATCTACGCCTTCGGCGTCGCGCTGATCGACAACGCGCTGCTCGAACCGCTGGCCGCGGCCTGCGCCGAGGAGGGCCGCTACGAGTTCCTGCTGATCGTCGCGCCGCTGCGGGTGCCGGGCGGCACGGGCAGCCCCGTCAACCCGCTCGCGGTGTTCTGAGGGCGCGCGCGATGGAGGGCGCGGTGGAGGGGCTGCCGTTCGCGCGCGGCGCGGCGATCCGCGAGGTCCACGGCGAGGCCGTGATCCTCGCGGGCGGGGGGCGCGCCCTGCTGATGCAGATCGCGCACCCCCTCGTCGCGCGCGGCGTCGCCGAGCACAGCGACTGGCGCCGCGACCGCGGCGGCCGCCTGCTCCGCACGCTGCGCCCGATGTACGCCATCGTCTTCGGCGACGCCGCCGAGGTGCGCGCGGCGGCGCGGGGCGTCCACGCCGCGCACCGCGCCGTCGCCGGCGACGGCTACTCCGCCCGCGACCCCGAGCTGCTGCTGTGGGTGCACGCCACCCTCGTCGATACCGCGCTGGAGTGCCACCGCCGCTTCGTCGGCCCCCTGCCGCCCGCCCGCGAGGCCGCCTGCTACGAGGACACGAAGCGCGTCGGGCGGCTGCTCGGCGTGCCCGCCGCGCTGCTGCCGCCCGACGCCGGGGCGTTCGCCGCCTACCTCGACGCGGCGATCGCGGGCCTCGAGGTCGGCGAGCGGGCGCGCGCCATAGCCCGCGAGCTGTGCCGCCCGGCGCCGCCGTTCGGCCCGCTGATCGCGCCCTGGCGCGAGCTGACGGCGGGGCTGCTGCCGCCCTCGCTGCGCGCGGGCTACGGGATGGCGTGGGGCCCCGCCCGCGCCGCCGCGCTGGAGGCGGCGTGCGCCCTCAGCCGCCGCCTCTGGCCGCGCCTCCCGCCCGCCCTGCGCCGCCCGCCCGCGCCGCTGCTGCCGCCCTCGGCGCGCGGGGGGCGCGCCCGCCGCGCGGCGGCGCGCCGGGCCCGCCCGTGACGGCGGCGCTGCTCCTGCGCCCGGACGAGGCGCGGCTGGCCTGCCTCGCCGTGGCCTGCCACCTCGGGCGGCCGGGCGCGGAGACCGACGCGGACACGCTGCGCCCCCGCGCCGACGGCCTCGCCCCGCTGCCCGGCCTGCTCGAACCGCGCCTCGGCGCCGCGGCGGGGTTCGCGGTCGAGCTGTCGGCGGGGCAGCTCGAACGCCTCGGCGCGGCGGCGCAGGCGACGGTCAACGAGCTCAAGCAGTATGGCATGGCCGGCGGGCGCTCGGCGATTCCGGGGTTCGCCGAGGCGTTCGCGCGGCTCTACCCGGAGGCCGCCGCCGGCGGCGGGGCGGGCGCGCTCGACCTCGTGCCGGACGCCGTGCTGCTGCGGCGCCGCCTCGCCGCGGCCGCGCGCGAGGCGGCGGCGGCGGAGGGCGCGCGCGAGTCCCCGGCGGCGGAGGCGCCGCCACCGCGCGGGCGGGGCTGGCGAGGGCGGCTGCGCGCGCTTGTCCGCCGCGCGCGGCGATCCTAGACTGCGCCTTGCGGGGCGGACGCCGCGGACGCGGCCGGGAAGGACCGACGGGATGACCTACTACATCACCCAGCCGTGCGTCGACGTCATGGACCAGTCCTGCGTCGACGTCTGCCCGGTCGACTGCATCCACTTCGAGGAGGGGGTCGACCGGATGCTCTACATCGACCCCGACGAGTGCATCGACTGCGGCGCGTGCGAGCCGGCCTGCCCGGTCAACGCCATCTACGCCGAGGACGACCTCCCGGACGACATGTCCGCCTTCGCCGAGATCAACGTCACCTGGTTCCAGGACCGCGACGAGGCCCGCGCCAAGGTCCCCGCCTGACCCCTCGGCGCGCCGCCCGGCAAGCGGGCCGCGGCGTGTACAGCTCGGCGGCGAACCGTCGCGCGCTGTTCGTGCAGCAGAAGGGGCGCTGCACGGGCTGCCTCAAGCCGTTCCCGTACCGCAACTTCACGGTGGACCACATCCTGCCGCAGTCGAGGGGCGGAGGGGACGCCCTCGGTAACCTGCAACTGCTGTGCGGCGCGTGCAACTCGAAGAAGGGCGCGGGCACGCAAGAGGAACTGCTTGCCGGGCTCGTGGCGGATGGCGTGATCCGCGAGGTGGTATCGCTGATCGGACGGCGCAAAGGATACGCGCCCGTGGGGGAGGGAACGATGGGTCCGGTAGCCGCAGCGGCTGTCACGATCGCGCTGCCGTATGTGGTGGCGGGCGCGGTGAAGACGATGGAGGTCGCCTACGAGCACCGCGCCGGGATCAGGCAGGAAGCGGAGAAGCAGGCGCGGCGGGTCAAGGGCGGCGTGGAGAAGTCGATGAAGAGCGCCTACGGGCACCGCGCCGGGATCAAGCGGGAGGCGGAGAAGCAGGCGCGGCGGGTCAAGGGCGTCAAGGTTCCGATGCCGGACGTGTCCATGCCGAGGCTGCCGATGCGGAGGTCGCGCCACGACAAGTGGAACGCGGCACAGGAGGAGCGGATGGCCGTGCACCGCTGGTGGTGGTGGACCGCGAGCGGCAGCGACGAGGCCCGCGCGACGGCCTGACGATCCGACCGGTCAGGACCCTTGCCGCACCCCGTCCGCGCGCTCTGCCGTGTTGCGCGCCACGGCTGCCGCGTCAGGGCGGGGGCACGCCCTCCAGCAGCGGCAGGTCGTCGTGGTGGAGGAACTCGCGGTGGTCCTGGACGGGGTGCGATTCGAGGCGCACGCCGCCGTTGGGGTCGAGGTGGACGAGCAGCACGGCGCCGCCGGTCTTGCCCGCGAGGCCGTCCGGCGCGCCGGAGTAGGCCGCCACCGTGTTGTCGCCCGCCGCCACGCGCGTCTGCTGCTCCCAGTGGCCGAGCGCGATGTAGTCGTGGTCGAGCACGGCGAGGTGCTCCTCGTAGATGTGGTAGGAGCCGTGGGAGCCGGCCCGGGGGTGGAGGAAGTGGCCGTGGCCGATGCCGATGTGCCAGTCGGCGTCGCCGCGCATCGGCGCGTCCGCGAAGGGGCTGAAGTCGGCCTCGACGTGGCTGCGCCCCCACAGCTCGACGCCGAGTCCGGGCAGCGTGACGGTCTCGCCGTGGGGCTCGCGCATCAGGACCAGGTTCGGCGCGAGGCTGGTGAGGTCGAGGCGGTCGTAGACGGAGCCGGGGCCGACGTGGTCGTGGTTGCCGGGCAGCAGCACGACGGGGCCGGGCACGCGCGCCAGCTGGCGGCCGGCGAACTCCATCGTGTCCTCGCGCACGCGCGCGTTGTCGAAGAAGTCGCCGGCGATGATCATGAAGTCGCATCCGGCCTCGATGCTGAGGTCGATCACCGCCCCGAAGGTCTCGTGCATCTCGTTGCGGCGGCGCACCGAGCGTTCCTGCTGGCTGTGGTCGTAGGCGCCGAGGTGGATGTCGGAGGTGTGCAGGAAGCACAGCGCGCGCCGCCGCTGCTCGTTCACGCGGCTTCTCCTTCCGGCTGCAGTTCCGCGATGCGGTCGCGCAGCGCCTCCGCCAGCCCGGCGATCGGCGTCCGCACCTGCGCCATCGTATCGCGATCGCGGATCGTCGCCGCCCCGTCGTCGAGGCTGTCGAAGTCGACGGTCACGCACAGCGGCGTGCCGACCTCGTCCTGCCGCCGGTAGCGGCGGCCGATCGACTGGGCGTCGTCGTACTGGGTGCGGAAGAGGGGGCGCAGCAGCTCGTGGACGCGGCGCGCCTCGGGGGTGAGGCGCTCGTTGCGGGAGAGCGGCAGCACGGCGACCGTCACCGGCGCGACGGCGGGCGACAGCCGCAGCAGCGTGCGCTTCTCGCCGCGCGCGTCCGTCTCCTCGTCCCAGGCGTCCACGAGCAGCGTCAGCAGGATGCGATCGACGCCCGCCGCAGGCTCCACCACGTGCGGCACGACGTGCTCCCCGCGCTGCGGGTCGAAGTACGACAGCGTCCGGCCCGACGCCGCCGCGTGCGCCTTGAGGTCGTAGTCGCCGCGGTGCGCGATGCCCTCGAGCTCGCCCCATCCCCACGGGTAGAGGTACTCCACGTCCGAGGTCGCGCTCGAGTAGTGCGACAGCTCGCCGGGCGCGTGGTCGCGCAGCCGCAGCCGCTCCGGGCGGACGCCGAGCGAGCGGTACCACGCCAGCCGCTCGCGCTTCCAGTACTCGTGCTGCGCCAGCGAGTCCGAGGGGTCGCAGAAGTACTCCATCTCCATCTGCTCGAACTCCAGCATCCGGAAGGTGAAGTGGCCCGTCGTGATCTCGTTGCGGAAGGAGCGGCCGATCTGGGCGATGCCGAAGGGCAGGCGGCGGCGCGTGCTCTGGAGCACGTTGTCGAAGTTGACGAACATGCCCTGCGCCGTCTCCGGGCGCAGCCAGGCCGTCGCCGCCTCGTCCTGCACGGGGCCGACGAAGGTGCGGAACAGCAGGTTGAACTGCCGCTCCTCGGTGAAGCGCCCGACGGCCCCGCAGGTGGGGCAGGCGCCGTCCTCGATGTGGTCCGCGCGCACCCGCGCGCGGCATTCGAGGCAATCGACGAGCGGGTCGGCGAAGTTGTCGGCGTGGCCGGAGGCGCGCCACACCGCCGGGTTGGTGATGATCGCCGCCTCGATGCCGACGACGTCGGCGCGCTCCTGCACCATCCGCCGCCACCACAGCTCGCGGATGTTGCGCTTCATCTCGACGCCCAGCGGCCCGTAGTCCCAGGTCGCCGCGAAGCCGCCGTAGATGCCCGCCGAGGGAAACACGAACCCGCGCCGCCGCGCGAGCGAGACCAGCGTTTCGAGGTCGACGGCGGCGGCCCCGGCGGGAGCCTCGGGAGCCTCGGTCACGCCTCACCTCGCGCCCTGCGCCGCGGACGCCGGCTGCGCCCGCGGCGGCGGAGCGTAGCATCGGGCGTCCTTGCCCTCAACGGCCGCGCGCCGCGGACGGCGGGGGGAGGCGCGCGCGCCGCCTCGCCCCCGCGTTCGCCGCCGCGCGCCGCGAGGCGCGGCGGGCGTCAGACGAAGAGCGGCCCGAACACCACCGCCACGATCGCCATCAGCTTGAGCAGGATGTTGAGCGCGGGGCCGGAGGTGTCCTTGAACGGGTCGCCGACGGTGTCGCCGACGACGGCGGCGTGGTGGGCCTCGGAGCCCTTGCCGCCGTGCGCGCCCGCCTCGATGTACTTCTTGGCGTTGTCCCAGGCGCCGCCGGAGTTGGCCATCATCAGCGCGAGCAGCGCGCCGGCGGCGATCGAGCCGGCCAGCAGCCCGCCCAGCGCCTCGGGGCCGACGAAGACGCCGACGCCGACGGGGACGGCGACGGCGATCGCGCCGGGCGCGATCATCTCGCGGATCGCGCCGTTGGTGGCGATCGTCACCGCCCGCGCCGAGTCGGGCTGCTCGGAGCCGTCCATGATGCCGGGGCGCTCGCGGAACTGGCGGCGCACCTCGTTCACCATCTGCATCGCCGCGCGGCCCACGGCGGCCATCGTCAGCGCGGCGAAGACGAACGGCATCAGCGCTCCGACCAGCGCTCCGACCAGCACCGACACGTCGAGCAGGTCGAAGGAGAGGGCGCGCCCGTCGCCGCTGATCACCTGCTGGTAGGTGAACATCAGCGCCATCGCCGTCAGCACCGCCGAGCCGATCGCGAAGCCCTTGCCCGTCGCCGCCGTCGTGTTGCCGAGGCTGTCGAGGGCGTCCGTGCGCTCGCGCACCTCGGGCGGCAGCCCGGACTGCTCGGCGATGCCGCCGGCGTTGTCGGCCACGGGGCCGTAGGCGTCGCTGGCGAGCGTCACGCCGAGGGTGGACAGCATCCCCACCGCCGCCAGCGCGATCCCGTACAGCCCCGCCAGCTCGTAGGTGATGCCGATCGCGATCACGATCGTCAGCAGCGGAATCGCCGTGGACAGCATCCCCAGCCCGATCCCGCCGATGATCACCGTGCCCGCGCCCGTCTCCGCCTGCTCCGCCAGCCTGCGCGTCGGCGAGAACTCGAACGCCGTGTAGTACTCGGTCGCCGTGCCGATCACCTGGCCCGCCACGAGGCCCACCAGCACGACCCAGAACAGGTCGTACTTCAGCCCCATCACCGTCACCGCCACGAACGTGCCCGCCAGCACCAGCCCGCCGGCCGAGAAGATGCCGGTGCGGAGCGCCCACAGCAGCCGCCCCATCGTCGCGTTCTCGCTCGTCCGCACGAGGAACGTGCCCGCGATCGAGGCGGCCACGCCGATCGCCGCGACGAGGAACGGCAGCACGAAGGCGTCGCCGCTGTAGCCTGCCACGGCCTCCGCCCCGAACACGCCGCGCGCCCCCACGCCCACGATCGCGATCGTCGCCAGCGACATCGTCGCGACGATCGAGCCGGTGTAGGACTCGAACAGGTCCGCGCCCATGCCCGCCACGTCGCCGACGTTGTCGCCCACGTTGTCGGCGATGGTGGCGGGGTTGCGCGGGTCGTCCTCGGGGATGCCCGCCTCGACCTTGCCGACGAGGTCGGCGCCGACGTCGGCGGCCTTCGTGTAGATGCCGCCGCCGACGCGCGCGAAGAGCGCGATCGAGGAGGCGCCGAACGCGAAGCCGGTGAGCGGCCCCACGTCGCGGAAGATCGCGTACAGCGCCGCGAGGCAGGCGAGGCTCACCCCGACCACGGTCATGCCCATGACCGAACCCGAGGAGAACGCCACCCGCAGCGCCGGATTCAGCCCCTCGCGCGCCTTCGCCGTCGTCCGCACGTTCGCGCGCACCGCGATGAACATCCCCGCGTAGCCCGCCGCCGCCGAGGCGACCGCCCCCACGACGTAGGCCAGCGCGAAGCGCGGCGCGTCCGTCAGCCGCCCCCCGCCTTCCGGCAGCTTGTCCAGCACGTCGAAGTCGCGGAACAGCGCCAGCACCACGGCCACGGCGACCACGAACACGGCGATGAACGAGTACTCGCGGCGCAGGAACGCCGCCGCCCCGATCTGGATCTGCCCGGCGATCGAGCGCATCGTCTCGTCGCCCTGGTCCTCGCCGAGGATGCGTTGCGCCGCCACCACCGCGAACGCGAGCGCGACCGCGGCGGCCGCGATCGCGATCCAGAGGATCTCCATGCCTCGCCCTCCCTCGTGTCCGGCGCCGCGCCGAAATCCGCGCGAAATACTACCCGCGCGCCCCGATGCGCGCGACAACCGCCCCTCGCGCCGCCGCGATGCGCCCGCGGCGGCCTCGCGCCGCCGGCGGCTTCGCGAGGCGGGCGCGGCCCCGGATCGCGCGCGGGCGCCGCCCCGGTGTAGGATCGGCGGGCCGCGGCCCGCCGTGGGCCGTGCGGCGAGGGAGGAGCGGCGGATATTGTTCACTCTCCTTAGCACCCCCCCCCCCCTCGTGGACATAAGTATGCGCTCGGCCTCGCGGCGTGGCTCGGCGCGCTGCTGCTGGGCGCGACGCTGATCCTCGCGCCGCCCGCGACGGCGCAGTCCCCGACGCCGACGCCCACGCCCGTGGACTACGACGACGACAACGACGGCCTGATCGACGTCCGCAACCTCGCCCAGCTGGACGCCATCCGCTACGACCTCGACGGCAACGGCGACCCCTCGGCGACGGGCGCGACGGCCTACGGCGCGGCGTTCCCCAACCGCGTCACGACCTCGAGCGGGCGCATGGGCTGCCCCTCGGGAACCTGCACGGGCTACGAACTGCGCGCCGACCTCACCTTCGACGAGAACGGCGACGGGCAGATGACGGCCACGGGCGACCCGACGTACTGGAACAGCGGCAGCGGCTGGAATCCGATCGGCACTATCTTCACCGCCACGTTCCAAGGCAACGGCCACACCATCTCCCACCTGTATATCAGGCGGTCGACCACTACCCAGATAGGGCTGTTCGTCACGGCCACGAACGCCACGATCGAGGGCGTCGGGATAGTGCACGCCGACATCGAGGGAGGCAGCGCGTACACCGGCGCCCTCGGCGGCAGCTTCCAGGGAGCCAGCTCGTCGATCACGAAGTGCTGGTCCACCGGGCGGATCGTGGGCGGCTTGTTCACCGGCGGGCTGGTGGGGCGAAGCGACGGCGCCGTCAAGGCCAGCTGGGCGGCGGTCACAGTCCGCAGCACCTCCACGAGCGCCCAGGCCGGCGGGCTTGTGGGCTGGAATCTCGGAGCCATCACCGCCAGCTACGCGGCAGGCCGCATCGACGACGCGCAGGCCGGCGGCCTCGTCGGGCAGACACACCGCACAGCAACCTACACCGACAGCTACTGGGACACCGGAACCTCGGGCCAGTCCACCAGCGCGGGCGGCGTCGCCAAGACCACGCGCGACCTCCAGCGCCCCACCGCCTACGGCTCGACCGGCAGCATCTACGCGAACTGGAACCTCAACCTCGACGGCGTGACGGGCGGCGACGACCCGTGGGACTTCGGCACGTCGAGGCAGTACCCCGCCCTCAAGTTCACGGGCCGCACCACCTGGCGTGGCCCCGCGTGGATCGAGGCCGACCACTGGAACGCCCCCGTCGCCGGCGAACCCCTCGTGGCGGGCCTCCACACCAAGACGAGCCGCGCGCTCGTCTCGCCCGCCGCGACGATCACGACCTGCGACGGCGTCGCGAACACGAACTCGCGGCAGGCGTGGATCTGGGAGCGCTCCGACGACGGCCGCACCAGCTGGACCACCGTCACCTCGACGCGAGGCCCGGCGTGCTCCTACGTCTACGTCCCGTCAAGCACCGACGTGGGCAAGTACCTGCGCGCCCGCGTCGCGCGCACCTCGGGCGGGAGCGCCGTCACGCTCCACACGGCGGCGGTCGTCGCGAGCAGCGCGGCGACCTCGGCGACGGCGACGTTCGCCGGCGGCAACGCCTCGCCCGTCGTGGGGACCGCGGTCACGGTCTCGCCGCTGCCCACGCACAGCGACCGCACGCTGTGGCGCTGGCAGCGCTGCACGGCCTCGGACGGCACTGGGACGTGCACCCTGCTCGCGCCGGACGAGCCGAGCTGGTCGTACACGCCCGTCGCCGCCGATGTGGGGGGCTACCTGCGCGCGTTCGTCTACTACTCCTCGGGCGCCTCGACGCCGGTGTGGACGCGCGCCGCGACGGGCTTCACCGGCGCGGTCGCCGCCTCGCAATAGCGCCGCGCCGAGGGCGCGCGGACGCCTCGACGGGCGCGCGTCAGCCGGCGATGTCGCCGGGCAGTTCGCCCTCGCGGGCGGCGTCGATCATCTCGCGCGTCTCGCCGGGGAGGTCGAGGCCGTACTCGCCGAAGCGCTGCTCGACCCAGCGCCCGATCTGGCGCGGGTCGCGGTACTCGCCGCCCTCGCCGGGCGTCCCGTACTCGCCGGCCGCGTCCTCGCCCGTCCGCAGCCGCGCGACGCGCGGCATGACGCGGCTGAGGCCGCCGCCGCCGCAGTGCTCGCAGCGCTGGTCGGCGGGCGGCTCCTGGCGCATCGAGCGCAGGAACACGCTCGTCACGCCCTCGCAGGCGGGGCAGCGGTACTCGTAGATCGGCATCGCGCGAGTGTAGCCCGCCGAGGGCCGCGCGGCAGCCCGCCGCGCGCCGCGCTCAGCCCTCGACGGCGTTGACGACGTGCTCGAAGGAGGCGACGGAGCCGTCCGCCGCGAGGTCGATCGCCACGACGTCGATGCGCTGGCGGCGCGGCAGGGCGGGGTGCTCGGCGCCGTAGGCGAGCGCCAGCTCGCGCAGGCGGCGCTGCTTGGCCGCGCTCAGCGCCTCGATCGCCCGCCCCTTGCGGCCAGGCCGCCGCAGCTTGACCTCGACGAACACGAGCGCTCCCCCGTCGAGCGCCACGAGGTCGACCTCGCCCTCGCGGCGGCGCACGTTGCGCTCGATCAGCTCGTAGCCGCGCCCCGCGAGGTAGTCGGCGGCCAGCCGCTCGCCGGAGCGGCCGAGGCGGTCCGTCGGCCTCGTCACGCCGTGGCGGTCACGCCGCGCCGCTCACGCGGCGCGCGGGCGGCGGGCGCGGCGCGCGAGCGCCTCGCGCACGGGCGCGAACAGCGTGCGGTGCACGCTCGAGGGGCCGAGGTCGCGCAGGGCGCGGCGGTGATCGGGCGTGGCGTAGCCCTTGTTGCGGGCGAAGCCGTAGCCGGGAAAGCGCTCGCCGAGGCCGTCCATCATCGCGTCGCGGGCGACCTTCGCGACGATGCTGGCGGCGGCGACCGAGGGGCAGAGGGCGTCGCCGCCGATCACGGCGCGCTGGGGCGTGCCGCCCTCGACCGACTCGCGCCCGTCCACGATCAGCGCCTCGGGCGGCGCGCCGAGTGCGAGCACCGCGCGCCGCATCGCGAGCCGCGTGGCGAGCGTCATGCCGAGCTGGTCGATGACGTGGGAGGAGACGACGCCGATGCCGTGGTCGCAGCGGTCGCGCACCTCGGCGGCGAGTTCCTCGCGGGCGGCGGCGTCGAGCTGCTTGGAGTCGCGCAGCCGCCGCACCCAGCGCGCGCGCGAGCGGGGCAGCACCACCGCGCCCGCCACGACCGGCCCGGCGAGCGGCCCGCGCCCCACCTCGTCGACGCCGGCGACGCGCCCGTAGCCCTCGCGCCGCAGCGCGTTCTCCACCTGCCACGTGGGCCGCGCGGTGCGGCGGGGCCGGAGCGCGGGCAGGAGGGTCGGTGCGGATGCGGCCACGGCCCGCATCCTAGCCGCCCCCATACCGATCGGGCAAGTGAACGGTTACGGGCCGAAGGCCGTACCCCGATCGGGACGGGGAGCGTATGATTGGCGGCGTCGCCGCCCGCGGGGAACGGCGGTCGTGGCGCGTCGCGCCCGGGGCGGCGCAGGAGGAAGCCACATGCGCTACTTCGTGACCGTGGCGCTCGCGGCGCTCGCGCTGGCCGTCGTGGCCGTGCACGGATGGGGGGGGGCGTCGGCGGTACACGAGCACTCCGAGTGGGAGCGGGTGGCGCCGCCCGTCATGGCGTCGGACTTCACCGAAGACGCCGCCGCCATGATGGCCGCACGGACATGGGCGGAAAACTGCCGCGACAACGGCTGGGTAGGGGCCGGCTGTATGCGGCCGAAGGTTCCCTACCGCGACGAGGGCGTCACCCGCTCCGCCGCTGCGGACTTCGACGCGACGGGGGCCACCGTCGAATTCCAGGAGGGGACCGGCGGGTTCATCGAGTACCGCTTCGTAGCCCCCCATCGCGCGGAGGGCGGAGCCACCGCGACGCCGTCGGCGGGGTCGGGGACGGCGGGCGGCGGCAGGGTCCCCTCCTCGATCTGCCCCGTCGCCTGCCTGAACGGGGTCGATCAGGGCATCGACTGCCAGAACATGTGCACCTTCGGCGGGGAGCGGCCGTTCGTGCTCGTCTGCCGGCCCGGCGTGACCTACTACCGCATCGACGGGGGCGCGCTGCAGTGGACGAGCGGCTCCGTGGCCGGGCTGCGCGCCCTCCACGGCGACCGCTTCGAGCTGGCCGAGGAGTGCCACGGCCCGTAGCCCCCTCGCGCGTCGTGGCGCGCCGAGGCGCGCCGGGGTCGCTACGCCTCGCGGCGCAGCTCGACGGCGCCGGGGCCGCCGGTCCCATGGGGGTGTCTACTCTGCGGAGGGGACAATCTCGCGGTACGCCGGGAGGTAGGCCAACCGGTCGCGTTCGGTTTGCCAGTCGGGATCACCGTCACCGACGATCGAGCGCCATTCGGTCAGGGCCTGAATGGTGTCGTCCGGGTTGTCCAGGCCCTCGAGTGCGATGACCAGTGTGCGGTACGACGATGCCCGGTTGATGGTGCGCGACGATCCTGCCGACGTCGCAATAGCCCTCTTCGCCCACTCCACGGCCTGTCGATAGCACGCTTCGGCGGATGTGAATTCACGGAGGCGTTCGAGCGTCTTGCCTTCACGAGTCCTCAGGTACGCGGCCGCTTGACAGAGAGACGGTGTCTCGCCACACCGTTCGACCCCCAACTCCACGACACGGGCAGCCGCACGCCAACGATCCAGCAAATCGGCATCACTGACTGTGTCGACGTTATTCTCAGCGGCCTCACGAATTGATAAGCGAGTGCGCTCTTCCCGGATCCGCCGTACCCTTCAATCATGATTTGGGGAGAGTCGCTCGCAAGCCATGTAGCAAGTTTACGGATTTCCTGCTCACGGCCAACGAAATCCTGTACGATTTCGGTGGAGGGCGGGAGAATACCGCCGAGCTGGTTGCCCCACGGAGTTCCCCCTTGTTCCAGGCTGTCGGCCAGCGATTCGAATTGACCGGCGATGGGAGATTTCAGAGCAGACAGAAGAATCTGCGCGTTACGGGCAAAGCGCCACAGGTCACCACGCCTGATCATGTGATGGGGACGACGGTGCGACACGTTGTGCCGGAGTTCGGTGATTTCATCGAGGTATACTTCGGTGCGTTTGCGATCCCCGAAGTGGTCGCCGAAGAGTTTCCAGTTGCCGGTCACGATGTTGGAGAGATGCTCGACGCCGTACAGTTCCTCATCCGCCTTGTTCATGTCCACGACTCGCATGGGGGAGTTGAGCATCTCCCGCGTTCGGGCGAAGTAGCCCGGCGCCAAGTGGCGTTCGACGCCTTGAGCCAGCCAGTCGTCACCCATCTCGGCTTCGAGGCGCGCCTTGATCTCCGCGTGCGCGGCGTCCAGGAAGTCAAGCAGGAGGTCGTTGGCGTAGGAGTTGATGTCCGCCATGCGGCGGATGGTAGCAGCACGCAACAGGCTGTCAAGACTCGCTGCGGCCGGGCGAGGTCGCTACGCCTCGCGGCGCAGCTCGACGGCGCCGGGGCCGCGCAGCACGACGCGCACGCGGTCGCCCGGGCGCGCGCCGAGGCGCCGCAGCGGCTCCGCTAGGTAGCCGAGGGACGCGCCCGCGAGCGAGGTCAGCCGCCAGATGACGGAGAGGCCGCGGCATTCGGGCAGGTTGCGGATCGCCGCCGTGACGCTGTCGTTGGGCTCGCAGCCCAGCGCGACCGCCAGCTCGGGCGGCACGCCCGGCACGCTGTAGCCCTCGAAGTGGCGCTCGCTCGCCTCGAACGTCCAGTACCGCGCGCCGTCCGGCTCGCGGCCGTCCATGACCGCGGCGAGGGGCCGCAGCGTCAGCTCCGATTCGTCCGCGAGCCGCACCATGCCGTCCTCGATCGCGAACTGGGGCGCGCCCGCGTAGGCGCGGACGCTGATCGCGGAGACGCCGTACCTGCGCGGCAGCTCCGCGATCAGCCGGTTCAGGGATGTGGAGCCGCCGTCGGCCTCGATGCGCTCGACGATCTCGGCGGCGATGCCGCCGTACGTGTCGTCCACCCACTCGTCGAGCGCCCAGCGCCGCCTGTCCGCCCTGACGACGCTGGGAATGATCGAGAGCTGCGAGCCGACGGCCTCGACCCTCAGTCCGGCGGCCTCGGCGATCCGCTCCCTCGTCGCGGGCTCGCCGACGGAGAGCAGCGCGGCCTTGACCGCCGCCTTCTGCGTGTCCCGCAGGGCGAGGCTGCCCGCGAGCCGGTGGAACCCGCAGCGCGCGGCCAGCGTCTCCCAGTGCGGCAGCCAGGACTCGTCCGGCAGTTCGGCCCGCAGCGTCGCCTCGTCGATCAGGCCCACGTCGTCGGCGTGCGCCTCCGCCGCCGTCCTGAGCCGCCCGGCGAGGGCGGCGGCTTCCGCGCTGAGGCAGACGCCGTCCTCGCAGGCGTAGCCCAGCTCGCGCCGCAGCGTCGCCGCCGCGAGCGCCGCGAGGCGCTCGGGCGCGTGCGCGAAGAGGCCGCCGATGCGCCGCTCGAGGTCGCGTTCGCTCGCCACCGGGCCCCACCGGCGCCGGAGGACGCGGGCGAGCGCCTCGACGGGCCGCGCGCGCTGCGGATGCCTGAGCCTGCCCCGGAGCCGCGCCTCGAGCTGCCGCACGCGCTCGCGCGAGACGCCGAAGCGATCTCCCAGTTCCTGCAGCGTCGCGGGGTCCGGCGCGAAGATGCGCTCCCGCGCGATCAGGAACTCCCGCTCGCTCATCTGCTCCGCCAGCGGGGCGAGCGCCGCCAGCGCCTCGCCGGCGGCCCGCCGGTCGCCCGCGATGTCCGCCAGCTCGATGCGTTCGAGCTCGGGCCGCAACCCCGCCGCCGCGGCCAGCTCGCCCAGATCGAGGTCGAGGGCGTCGGCGAGGGTGCGGGCGCCGTGCACGTCGAGCGCCGCGAGGAGCAGCCGCTCGATCGCCTGAACCGCCTTCGGCCAGTCCCCGGCGCTCCGGCGTTCGTCCGGCGGCGCGCCGGACGCGAGGGCCGCGAGCAGCGTCTCGCGCTCGATCGCCGTGCGCTCGTCCTCCGGCCGCCGGCCGCTCTCCGCCGGCGCCTGCCCCTCGCGCTCCACGCCGGGCCGCGCCTCGCTACCCGCCGGGGGCGCGGCGTTCGAGGACGTAGCGCAGCACGTCCTCCAGCGTTTCGAGGTCGGGGCGGTCGGCGAGGGCGGCGGCGACGACGCGGTCGGCCTCGCGGCGCGGGTACTGGAGGGCGACGAGGGCGTCCACGGCGTCGGCGCGCACGTCGGGGGCGGGGCCGGCGGCGGCCGCGGCCTCGATCTCGTCGCGCAGCAGCGCCTCGCGCACGAGCTTGCCGCGCAGGTGCGCGACGATCGTGCCCGCGAGCCGCTCGCCGATGCCCGGCAGCTGGCGCAGCGCGCGCTCGTCGCCGGCCTCGATCCAGCCGGCGATCTCCGACACCGGCCGCGTCAGCGCCCGCACCGCCTTGGCCGGCCCCATGTCGGGCACCTCGATGAACTTGCGGAAGAACTCGCGGCCCGCGAGGTGGGGGAAGCCGTAGAGCGTGGGCGCGGGCTGGCGCTCGGTGACGTGCTGCCAGACGTAGAGCCGCACCTCCGCGCCGGCGGCGTGCGCCGCCGCCCATTCCGCCGCGTAGGCAGGCAGCAGCGCCTCGTGGGTGACGCCGCCCGCCTCGATCCAGAGGGCCGAGCGGTCGGCGTCCCAGCGCGCGAGGCCGCCGCGCAGGGCGACGATCACGGCGCGTTACCGCGCAGGGCGACGATCACGGCGCGCCGCCGCGCCGGGTGGCGATCACGGCGCGCCCGCCGCCAGCGCGCCCGCCGAGGCCTCGGCCAGCCGCGTCAGCGCGATCGCCAGCGCGTCGGCGGCGTCGGACGGCTGCGGCGGGGCGCCGAGGCCGAGCTGCGCCGCCACCATCGCCTGCACCTGCTCCTTCGGCGCGCCGCCGTAGCCGGCCACGGCAGCCTTGACCGCGCTCGGCTGGTACTCGTGCACATCGAGGCCCTGCGCCGCCGCCGCGATCAGCGCCGCTGCCCGCGCCTCGCCGATGGCGAACGCCGAGCGCGCGTTGGCCGCGACGTAGGGCAGCTCGATCGCCAGCTCGTGCGGGCGGTGCTCGGCGATCAGCGCGCGCAGCCCCTCGTGGATGGCGTGCAGGCGCTCGGCGCGGCTGCGCGAGCGCGAGGTGCGGATCACGCCGTGCCCCAGCGCCTCGGCGTCGCGCGCCCCTCCCGCCACGAGGCCCCAGCCCGTCGCCGCGAGGCCGGGGTCGATGCCCAGCACGCGGCGCGCGCCGTCCCCGGCAGGCGTCGCGGCGTCGCCCATCGCGGCGGCGCTAGCCCGCCGCGGCCGCCGCGGCCAGCGCCTCGTCGCTGAAGTCGGCGTTGGTGTAGACGCGCGACACGTCGTCGAGCTCGTCGAGGGCCTCGAGCAGGCGCAGCGCCTGCGCGGCCTCGCGGTCGCCGGGCGCGACGAGGGTCTTGGGCACCCGCGCGATCTCCGAGCCGGCGACGGCGTAGCCGGCCTCGGTCAGCGCCGCGCGCGCCGACTCGAGGGCCGAGGGGTCGGTCAGCGCCTCGACGAGTTCGCCGTCGGCGGAGACGTCCTCGGCGCCGGCCTCGATGGCGGCGAGCTGGACCTCGTCGGGGTCGGCGCCGCCGGTCTCGATCGTGATCACGCCGCGCAGGTCGAAGAGCCAGGCGACGGAGCCGTGGTCGGCCATGGCGCCGCCGCCGCGCGCGAGGCAGGCGCGGACGTCGGCGACGGTGCGGTTGCGGTTGTCGGTGACGGCCTGGATGAGGACGGCGGCGCCGCCCGGGGCGTAGCCCTCGTAGGTGATCTCCTCGAGCGCGGCGCCGTCGCCGCCGCCGGTGGCGCGCTGGATGGCGCGCTCGATGTTGGCGTTGGGCATGTTGTGGTCGCGCGCCTTCTGGACGGCGAGGCGCAGGGCGGGGTTCGTGTCGGCGTCGGCGCCGGAGCGGGCGGCCATCGTCACGTCGCGCGCGAGCTTGGTGAAGAGCCTGCCGCGCCTGGCGTCGGTCGCCGCCTTCTTGTGCTTGATCGACGACCACTTGGAGTGCCCGGACACGCGCTCGCCTCCTCCCGCGCCGCCATCGTAGCGCGCCGCGCGCCCGAACGCGCGATCATTCTCATTCTCACGAGGCTCCCTCAGCGGATTGGATTAGAGCGCCGCGCCGGCGAGTGTGACTGATCGTCTATAGACTCATAGGGTACCCGCCCTCGACTCTTGGCGTATGAACTTCGCGCGCAATGTTGGCGACAGGATCAGGGCGCTCCGCGTCCAGCGGAACTGGTCACAGGAAGATCTCGCGGAGGTTGCTGGCCTCCACCGGACGTATATCAGCGGCGTGGAGCGAGCCACCCGCAATCCCACGCTGTCCAGCATTGTCCGTATCGCGACAGCCCTCGAAGTGGAGCCGTGGCAACTCCTCCGGGTCGATCGGGACGCCCCATGAGTCCGTCGGTATTCTCCTCCGAGTCCGAATTGTCCCGCATCGCCGAGGCTTTGGCGGCCTATGCCCGAATGCCTTTGACGGCAAAAAGCATTCCCGGCGCTTGGATGGAGGCGGTTTTGGCGGAAGTCAGGGGTGGCGAGGCGCTTCCGACCTATGACTTCGTCGATGTCGTCAAAAGAGAGGATAAGATCGGATGGCAGGTCAAGTCCACTCTGCGAAAGACGCCGATCACCTGGAAACGTGCCAAATTGCCGAACATCCAGCCGCTGATCGACGAATCGCTGAAGAACGAGGATGCCTGTCAGGAGCTTGGCGACGCGATCATCAATTTCTGCAATGAACATGTCGCGGCTAGCATCGATAAGTACGAGTTGAACGAAATCGGTTATTCGCGCTTGATTGTCGATGCCGAAAGCGCTACCTACTTCGAGAGAGCCATCGCGACGGCCGATAATCCGAAGGTGTTCCTGCCTGAGGAATTTTATTGGGAATGGTCCAAACCGAAAGTTGCCAGGAGCGGCGGCAAGGAGCAGCTAAGATCGCTCCATGGTTTTCTCCGCGAATCGGAGAATCGGTGGTTCGCCTGGCATGGGCTTGGTGAAAACCAGCTGCATTTCACGGGAGAAAGGTTCTGGCATCCGCCTCAGGAATCCGATCACCGCATTTCGTTCGCTATCGGCAGGAAAAAACTCAGCATTGGTGAATTCGCCAAACGATTGGTGGGCTAAGGATCGGATCTCACCTGTCGCAGCAGCGCCCTTCCGATATACTCCGCAAGGATCGGCGGAACGGCATTGCCGATTTGACCGGCCTGTTGATTGTAGCTTCCGACGAACTCAAAGGTGTCCGCAAATCCCTGCAGGCGAGCGGCTTCCCTGATCGTCAGAACTCTGATGTCCTCGGGATGACCGAACCGGCCCGATCCGGGGTGAAATACCCACCTTGTGATGGTTGGGGCGACCATGTCGCGCGTCAGCCGCCCGTAGGCCCCGCTGTAGCCTGATCTGACTTGCAGGTGCTTCGGCAGGTCTTTCGCTCCTTGCCCCGGCTCGATGCTGGCCAGACGTTCATATTGCAGTGCTCTCAGGCGGCGTGGGCGGTGGTTTCTGACTTTCTTCGAACCATGGCGCACCTTGCGCTGATAGTCGGAAAACGGAGCGCACCGGTAGTCGAACTCGTTGTGGGTACTGGTATGCGGAACACTGGGGAGGTCTCCGATTGCTTCCCAGACCGTGACATGGGAGAGGCCGACGCCCGGCAGGAGCGTCCTGCCGGCGGAATGAGTTGGCTCCGGGAAGGTGAACTCGCCATTGGAGGTTGCGACAAAGAATGCCCGTCTGCGCCTCTGGGGCACTCCGTAGTCGGCGGCGTTCATGACGGTGTGGCGTACGCGGTAACCGGCCGAAGCCAAACGGTCCAGTATCGTCCTCGTATACACGCGGTCGAAGCCGTTCCTCATCTCCGCGACGTTTTCCATCAGTACCGCTCGGGGCCGGAGAGCCTCGACGTATTCCAGGAAGCGCAGCATCAAGCGGTTGTTGTGATCCTCAGGCGAGCGGCGGGTGCGGGGCACGTTCTTCGAGAACCCCTCGCAAGGCGGGCCGCCCGCGAGCAAATCCAGATCGCCGGGCGCCAGTCCCACCTTGTCCATGAGCAGATGCGGATCCACCACCGAGAGGTCACTCACGAGACTGTGGGCTTCCGGGAAGTTGTGCCGGAATGTCGACATATAGCGCGGATCGATGTCAACCCCCGCCAGAATCCCGAAGCCCGCGTCGCGGAGGCCAGCCGCGATGCCGCCGCATCCGCTGAAGAGGTCGATGGCCGTGGGAGCAGCGTCCGTCATGCGTGACTCATTGTATACAAGACGAGGGACATGTCAAGCGTTCTGATCACACGTGCCGCCCGAGGGCGCTACGGGCTGAGGACGACGTTGTCGATGAGGCGGGCGCTGGGGAAGCGGACGGCGACGGAGAGCATGGCGGGGGCCTCGACGGGGGCGGTCAGCTCCTCCAGCGTGGCGGAGTCGGCGAGCGAGACGTAGTCGGCGGCGGCCAGCGGCTGCGCCTCGATCGGGGCGCGGGCGAGGGCGCGCAGCCGCGAGGGGTCGCGCTCGCCCGCCTCGAACGCCTCGGACGCCGCGTGCAGGCCGGCGTACAGCGAGGCCGCCTGCGCGCGCTCCCCGGGGCCGAGGCGGACGTTGCGCGAGGAGAGGGCGAGGCCGTCCGGCTCGCGCACGGTGGGGCAGGCGACGATCGCGATCGGCAGCAGCAGGTCGCGCGTCATGCGCCGGATCACGCGCAGCTGCTGTCCGTCCTTCTCGCCGAAGTAGGCGCGGTCCGGCGCGGCGACCGCGAACAGCTTGGCGACGACCGTGGCCACGCCCCCGAAGTGGCCGGGGCGGGCCTCGCCCTCCAGCCGCGCGGCGACGGCGCCCGCGCTCACGCGCGTCGTCTCGCCCGCGGGGTAGACCTCGGCGGCGTCGGGCAGCAGCACGAGGTCGGTTCCCGCCTCCTCCAGCAGCGCGAGGTCGCGCGCCTCGTCGCGGGGGTAGTCCTCGAAGTCCTCGCCGGGGCCGAACTGGGCGGGGTTGACGAAGATCGAGGCGGCGACGGTCGCGCACTCGCGGCGCGCGGCCTCGACGAGGGCGAGGTGGCCGGCGTGGAGGAAGCCCATCGTCGGCACGAAGCCGAGGGGGGCGGGGGCGCCGGCGCGGGCGGCGCGGAAGCCGGCGACGGTGCGCTCGACGCGCATCGGGTGCGAGGCGCGGCGGGCGGCGGCGGGGCTAGAGCGCCTCGGGCTCGACGGCGGCGCGGAGCAGGGCGAGTTCGGCGTCGAAGCCCTCGTGCTGGGCCTCGACGGTGTGGGGGGCGATGCGGGTCTCGGCGCGGATGCGGCGGGCGGCGTCGAGGCCGAACGACTCGGCTTCGCCGGGGAAGGAGCTGTCCTCGACGGCCTCGCGGTAGGCGGCGACGGCGGCGCGGACGCGGGCGGCGCCGTCGAGGAAGCGGCGGGCGTGCTTCGGCGCGAAGGCGTCGTCGAGGCCGAGCATGTCGTGGAGGACCTGCACCTGCCCGCTGCAGAAGGGTCCGGCGCCGATGCCGATGGTGGGGATGCGGAGCTTGCCGGTGATGCCGTAGGCGAGGCCGGCGGGGACGACTTCGAGCACGACGGCGTAGGCGCCGGCCTCCTCGAGCGCCTTCGCGTCGTTGAGCACGCGCACGGCGTCGCGGGGGGTGCGGCCCTGCACGCGGTAGCCGCCGAGGGCGTGCACGGACTGCGGCGTGAGGCCGACGTGGCCCATGACGGGGATGCCGGCGTGGACGAGGCGCTCGACGGTGGCCGCCGAGCGCACGCCGCCCTCGAGCTTGACGGAGCCGCAGCCGGTCTCCTGCATGAGGCGGACGGCGTTACGCAGCGCCTCCTCGGGCGAGGTCTGGTAGGAGCCGAAGGGCATGTCGACGACGACGTGGGCGCGGCGCGAGCCGCGCACGACCGCCGCGCCGTGGCGCGCCATGTCCTCGAGCGTCACGGGCAGCGTCGAGTCGTAGCCGAGCACGGCCATGCCGAGCGAGTCGCCGACGAGCAGGATCGGGACGCCGGCCTCGTCGGCGAGGCGGGCGGTGGGGAAGTCGTAGGCGGTGAGCATCGCGATCGGCTGGCTGCGCTCGCGCATCCGCTGCAGGTCGGCGGTGGTGATCCGGGCCTCGGCGGTCATCGCCCTGCTCCTCCCGCGCCCGCGAGGGCGGGCTCCACGGCGCGGTTGCGCTCGTCGACGAGCACGATCCGCGGCCGGTGTTCGCGCACCAGCTCCTCGGGCACGGCGGCGTAGGCCATGACGATCACGAGGTCGCCGGGGTGCACGAGGTGCGCCGCCGCCCCGTTCATCCTGATCTCGCCCGACCCGGCCGGCGCGGGGATGACGTAGGTTTCGAGGCGCGCCCCGTTGGTCACGTCGGCGACGTGCACCTGCTCGTGCTCGACGATGCCGGTGGCGTCGAGCAGGTCGCGGTCGATCGAGATCGAGCCCTCGTAGTGGAGGTCGGCGCCGGTCACGGTGGCGCGGTGGATCTTGGCGCTGAGCAGCAGGCGCATCACCGGCGGCCCCCGTTCCGTCCGCGCGCGCCCGCGCGGGCCGCGCGTGGCGGACAGTATAGGCATCGGCGCAAGTGTGTGAAGCGCAGGCGCGGGCCTCCGGCGGCGGCTCGCGCCCCGCCGGCCGGCGCGCCTGCGCGGGCGCGGCGGGGCAGGCGAGGGGCGGGCGGCGGGCCAGGGGGCCTGTAAGCCGAATTCTGTACCGCCCCGCGCGGGGCGGCGACGGCCATCCATCTAGGACGGCGGTTGCCCGCCGCCTCCAGCGGCCTACCCGGGAGCGGGGCCGGACGCCCCGTGCGCTCCCCTATTTGGCCTTGCTCCGGGCGGGGCTTGCCCGGCCGCCCCGTCTCCGGGACGCCGGTGCGCTCTTACCGCACCATTGCACCCTTACCGCCGCGCCGCGAGGGCGCGGCGGCGGTATGTTTCTGTGGCGCTTCCGTCGGCTCGCGCCGCCCGGCCGTTAGCCGGCGCCCTGTCCGGTGGAGTTCGGACTTTCCTCCCGCGGGCGGCCCGCTGGGCGCGCCCGCCGGCGGCCGTCCGGCCCCCTGGCCCGCGCACCGATCCTACTACCCCGGCGCGGCGTCCGCCGCCGCCCCCGCGTCCCGAGGCATCACGTGCAGGTCGGCGGGCGGCAGCTCGACGGCCCAGCGGCGCTCGCGGGCGACGCCCAGCACCTCGTAGGGGCGCGAGGCGACCTCGACCTCGACGGCGGGGCCCGCGCCCTCCGGTTCGAGGCGCAGCGTGTGGGTGTTGCCGAAGGCGAGGTCGGCGGTGACGCGGGCGGCGAAGCAGTTGGCGGGCAGCGCGCCGTCGGGGTCGAGGCGGCGCAGCACGCAGCGCTCGGCGCGGATCGCGACGTCGACGGCGGCGCCCTCGGCGGCGCCGAGGCGCGAGGCGCGCAGCGCGAGCCCGGCCGCGAGCACGCGCCCGCCGCGCGCCACGCCTGCGAAGATGTTGGCGATGCCGGTCAGCTCGGCCACCCGCCGCGAGGAGGGGCGGCGGAAGACCTCGTCGCGGGGAGCGAACTGCAGCACGCGGCCCTCGTCGATCACGGCGACGCGGTCGGCGAGCAGGTGCGCCTCGCGCAGGTCGTGGGTGACGAAGGCGATCGGCAGCGCCAGCTCGCGCCGCAGCCGCAGCAGCTCGGCCCGCAGGTCGGCCCGCAGCGCCTCGTCGAGCGCCGAGAACGGCTCGTCGAGGAGCAGCACCTCGGAGCGGCGCACGAGCGCCCGCGCGAGCGCCACGCGCTGCTGCTGGCCGCCCGACAGCGCGCGCGGCGGGCGGTCGTCGAGGCCGCCGATCGAGAGCAGCTCGCGCAGCGCCTCGTAGCGCGCGGGCGCCCCGGGGTCGCGCTCCAGCCCGATCAGCGCGTTCTTGCGCGCGCTGAGGTGAGGGAACAGCGCCAGTTCCTGGATGACGTAACCCACGCGGCGCTGCTGCGGCGGCAGGTCGAGGCCGGCCGCCGCGTCGAAGACCGCGCGCCCGCCGATCTCGATGCGTCCGGCCTCGGGCCGCACGAGGCCGGCGACGGCCCGCAGCGTCAGGCTCTTGCCCGAGCCCGAGCGCCCGTAGAGCACGACCAGCTCGTCGGCGGCCTCGATGGCGATGTCGAGGCGGAAGCCGCCGGCGCGGGCGCGGAAGGCGGCGCGCAGGGTCACCGGCGGCGGCCCGCGGCGCTCACCGGTAGGGGCCGGCCGCGGCGGTGAGGCGATGCAGCGCGAACAGCAGGACGAACGCGAAGCCGAGCAGCATCGCCGACAGCGAGACCGCCCCCGCGAGGCCGGCCTCGGACTCGAACGCGGCGAGGATCGCGAGCGGCATCGTGCGCGTCTCGCCGGGCAGCGAGCCGGCGAACAGCAGCGTCGCCCCCAGCTCGCCGAGGGCGCGCGCCCAGCACAGCACGGCCCCGCCCGCGAGCGCGGGCCAGACCAGCGGCAGCGTCACGCTGCGGAAGGTGCGCCAGCGCGACAGCCCGAGGGTGTACGCCACGCCCTCCAGCCGCGGGTCGAGGCCGGCGAAGCCCGCGTAGGCGGCGCGCACGTAGAAGGGCGCCGAGACGAAGAGCTGGGCCAGCACCACCGCCGCCGTCGTGAACGAGACCGCGAAGCCCGCCGCGTCGAGCGCCCCGCCGAGGTAGCCGCCTCGCCCGAACGCCGTCAGCAGCGCAATGCCGGCCACCGTCGGCGGCAGCACCAGCGGCAGGTCGAGCAGGGCCGTCGCCGCGCGCGCCAGCGGCGAGCGGCTGCGCGCCAGCAGCCAGGCGAGCGGGGTGCCGAACAGCGCCGCCAGCGCCAGCGTCAGCGTCGAGGTCGCCAGCGACAGCCGCAGCGCCTCCCACGCCGCCCCCGAACGCAGCTCGGCGGCCACGTCGCCGTCGGTGAGCGCGCGCCACGCGAGGCCGGCCAGCGGCAGCGCGAGGAACAGCAGCAGCGCGGCCGAGGCGGCGGCCAGCGCCGCGCTCCCGATCGGCGGCGTCCTCACCGGGCCTCCACGCTGGCGACGGCGGGCAGGAACCCCGCCGCGCGGAACAGGTTCTGGGCCTCGGGCGTCAGCAGGAACGCCAGCAGCGCCGCGGCCCGCGGATGCGCGTCCCCGATCAGCACCGCGACGTACTCGGCGGACGGCGCGGCGGCGGGCAGCGCGAGCGCGCGCACGCCCGGCGCGGCCTCCGCGTCCGTGCGGTAGACGAACGCGGCGTCGGCCTCGCCCAGTTCCAGCCGCGACAGCACGACGCGCACGCTGGGGTCCTCGGTCACGACGTTGGCGCGCAGGCCGCTCGCCGCGGCGGGGCCGAGCAGCGCGATCGCCTCCGCGGCGAGCGCCCCGGCGGGGACGGAGGGCGCGGCCACGGCGATCCGCACGCCGGGCGCCGCCAGCGCCTCGGCGCTGTCCCACGGCGCGTCCTCGCGCACCGCCGCGACGAGGCGGTTCGCCGCCACCACCGTCGGCCGGCTCGCGATGCCCGCGCCGAGCAGCCGCGAGGCCTGCAGCGCGTTCGCGGAGACGAAGAGGTCGGCGCCGGCGCCCTCCCCGATCTGCGTCGCGAGCGCCTGCGAGCCGTGGAAGCGCAGCCGGAACGGGGGCGCGTCCGGCGGCGAGGCGCGCTCGAACTCCTCGACGATGCGCGGCAGCACGAGCCGCAGCGACGAGGCGGCGGCGACCTCGATCCTCTCGCCGCCCCCGCCGCAGGCGGCGGCGAGCAGCGCCGCGGCCAGCGCGAGGCGCGGGGCGATCCGGCGCGCGTTCCCCATCGGGCGCCGAGTATACGGCGCGCGCCCCGCGAGGCGGCGCCGGCGCGGCATGGGCGCGCCGCCTCTTCGGTATCATGGGCCACGGAAGCCACGCCGGACGGAGGCGAGCCGTGCCCTTCCGCCATCGGCCCTCCGCCGCCGCGCTCCTCGCCGCGCTCGCGTTCGCGCTCGCCCTCGCCGCGTGCACCGGCGGCGAGCCGCCGCCCGCCGCCACGCCCGAGGCGTCGTCGGCGGCCGAGGCGCCCTCGACGCCCGCCCCCACCGCCGAGGCGACGCCGCCGCCCGCGCCCACTGCCGTCGCGACGCCGGAGCCGCCGGAGGTGGCGTGCGCGAACGGCGCCGCCGTCGAGGAGCCCGAGGCGCGCCCCGGCCTCGTCGCCGACTGCGTGGCGCTGCTCGCGTCGAGGGACGCGCTGCGCGGCGAGGCCTCGCTCGATTGGGGCGGCGACCTCGCGATCGGGCGCTGGGAGGGCGTCGCCGTCGGCGGCGAGCCGCCGCGCGTCACCGGCCTCGACCTGCGCGGCAAGGGGCTGACGGGATCTATCCCTCGCACGCTGGGCGAGATGGAGAGGCTGAGCACCCTGATCCTCGTGGACAACGCCTTGACGGGCGGCATTCCGCGCCAGATCGGCAGGCTGCCGCTGCTACGCGAGGTGCGGCTCGCGGGCAACGCGCTGACGGGATGCGTGCCATCGGCGTTTGGGGACGCGAGGGGCGACGCCCTCTACCTCGGCCTGCCGTGGTGCCTGCGCTACGACCGCCTCGACGCCACTGGCGAGGTCGCCGAGGCGGGCGGCTGGGCGATCCTCGACGGCAGCGGGGCGGCGCTCACGACATGGGAGGGGCTACGCTCCGAGGCGGCGACGCTGCGCGTCCACCAGACCGACGCTGGCGGCACGTCGTGGGCATCGGAGTTCGGCGCCGTCTCCGAGGGCGGCCTCTTCGAGTGGCGCAAGGCGTCCGACTGCTGGGTGCGCTACCTCGTCACGGGGCCGCCCGTGCGGCCCTCGGCGGGATCGGGCCGCTGGGAGTTCCCCGTCGAGTGGATGACCTATGCCGCCACCGGCGAGGGCTGCACGGGCGCCGTCGGCTCGGCCACCGTGCTCGGCGCCGACGAGGCGCCACCCGACGTCGTGCGGTCGCCCGATGTGGCGCGGCTCGGAGCGCCGGTGCGTCACGGCCCGTTCCTGATGGTGCCGGTTGGCTGGACCGGCGCGATCGAACCGGAGGTCGAAGTCGCCGCGACGCCACCGGTGTTCAAGGCGCCCGAAGGCTCCGGCGCGTCCGGATCCGCGGAACAGTCCGTGGACAGCACGGCTCCGGAATGGCCGGACGGCTACCCTCACGCCTCCCAGCTCCGCAGATACCAGATGCGGTTGGACGACACGGCGCCAGACTGGCCGACCGCTTATTCCCGCAAGATGAGTCCCGCCGAGGTGCGGCAGCACCCGCTGTGGCGCGATCCCGTGCTGCCACCTGGGTGGTACATGCACAAAGCTGAGGTTGCGTTGCGAGGTTATGAAGCGTACTACGCGAACGCCCAAGGCTTCGCTGTAGCGACAATCAGAATCTGGTGGCTCCCGTGGGAGCCCTATGCGGGGCATGTCATCGATCATCCTACGCGCATCCACGAACTGAGGATCATCGACGGTCATCCGGCGAAGGTGGAGTATGGTTCTCTGGACGGTCACTATCCCCCTCTATATGTCACTATCTATGACAAGTCCACCGGTATCGAGTACGCGGTCATGGGAGTGAAGGTGGGCGATATCGACGCCACGATCGCGATAGCGCGCAGCCTGCTGCCCTCGGAAGACGCGCCGTGAGGCGGCTCGTCGCATTCCGCGCCGCCGCGCTCCTCGCCGCGCTCGCGCTCGCCCTCGCCGCGTGCACCGGCGGCGAGCCGCCGCCCGCGCCCGCCGCCGCGCCCGAGGCGTCGCCGGCGGCCGAGGCGCCCTCGACGCCCGCGCCCGCCGCCGAGGCGACGCCGCCGCCCGCGCCCGCCCCGACGCCGGAGCCGACGCCGGAGGCGGCGTGCGCGAACGGCGTCGCGGTCGAGGAGGCCGAGGCGCGCCCCGGCCTCGTCGCCGACTGCGTGGCGCTGCTCGCCTCGAGGGACGCGCTGCGCGGCGAGGCGGCGCTCGATTGGGCCGGCGGCCTCGCGATCGGGCGCTGGGAGGGCGTCGCCGTCGGCGGCGAGCCGCCGCGCGTCACAGGCCTCGACCTGCGGGACAAGGGGCTGACGGGCAGCATCCCGCGCACGCTGCGGCGGCTGCCGCTGCGCGAGGTGCGGCTCGCGGGCAACGCGCTGACGGGCTGCGTGCCCTCGGCGTTCGGGGACGCGAGGGGCGACGCCGCGTACCTCGGCCTCCCGTGGTGCCTGCGCTACAACCGCCTCGACGCCACGGGCGCCGTCGCCGCGGCGGGCGAGTGGGCGATCCTCGGCGCGGATGGCGAGGTCCTCGCGACGTGGGAGGGGCTGCGCTCCGAGGCCGCCACGCTGCGCGTCCACCAGACCGACGCCGGCGGCACGTCGTGGGCGGCCGAGTTCGGCGCCGTCTCCGAGGGCGGCCTCTTCGAGTGGCGCAAGGCGTCCGACTGCTGGGTGCGCTACCACGTCACGGGGCCGCCGGTGCGGCCCTCGGCCGGATCGGGGCGCTGGGAGTTCCCCGTCGAGTGGATGACCTACGCAGCCACCGGCGAGGGCTGCACCGGCGCCGTCGGCTCGGCCACCGTGCTGCGCGTGGACGAGGAACCGGCGCCCGTCCGCCTCGCCGTCGACACGCCATCCATCGAGACGCCCGTGCGCCACGGGCCGTGGCTGCTGATCCCGAGGGGCTGGACCGGCGCGATCGAACCCTACGTCCCCGTCGCCGCCGCGCCGCCGTCCGGGGCTTCGGGCGCGTCGGGGTCCGGGGGCGACGGGGAGAATGCGCCGTCGTGGCCGTCGAGCGATCCTGACGAGGTGCGCCGACACCCGCTTTGGAGCGTCCCCGATCTGCCGGACGGGTGGCGGCTCGGCAGCGTATTGGCTCAAGACGATACTTCCATTGAGGCGATCTACCTCAATGAAGGTGGCTACATAGCCCTGAGCGTATGGATCTGGACAACCATCGGTCACCCTCGTCACGTCGAAGCCTTGTGCTGCAATACGGATGAAGTGCGTATCATTGACGGGCGACCGGCTTTGGTCTGGTACGATCCGAGCGCCGACAGCAGACAAGGAGCCGAAGTACGCATCTATTACGAGCCGACTCACACCATGTACATCGCCTCAATGTATGACGCGCGTTTCATGCACGACGTACCAATGGTGATCGGGATTGTCCGCAGTCTTTTGCCGACGGACGGCGCGCCGTAACGAAGTTCACAGCTTGCTTCTCGCACCCCGGCAAGGCTCGGGGTCAGCCCGCCAGCGCGCGCTGGCGCGCCCCTCGGGGCGGCGCGGTCAGGGGATGCCGCAGGCGGCGGGGTCGAGGGCGCAGGGGTGGGCGGAGCCGGAGGCGCCGACGGCGCCCCCGGCGGCGGCGACGCGGGCGGTCGAGGGCGTGGAGGCGCGGGTCCAGACGCCGGTCGAGGCGTCCTCGTAGTAGACGAAGGCGCGCAGGTAGTGGCCGGCGTCGGCGGACGTCGGCGTGTGCGACCAGCTGGGCGAGCGCGCCCGCAGCGGCGCGCACGACGCCGCGGCGCCCGCGCCGTCGCAGCGCAGCCAGCGCCACGCCGAGCGGTCGCGGTGCGCGGGCAGCCTCGCCGCGGCGACCGCCCGCCCCGCGCGCGGCGCGGAGTGCCCGCCCGCGAACCGCGCCGAGGCCGCGGCCGCGCCGCTGCGCGCGCGCACGGCGGCGGTGACCGTCGTGACCGCGCGCCCGCCCGCCGCCAGCGGCACGGAAGCGCGCAGGCGCTTGCCCGCGTCGGCGGACGAGGGCACGTAGACGTAGCTGCAGGCCGAGCCGTTCGAGGCCGACACGTCGGTCCAGCCGCTCGCGCCGTCCACGGAGCGCTCCCACTTCCACGCCCGCTTGCGCGGGACGCCCGCCGCGCCGCAGGCCGAGGCCGGCGCGCTCTCGCCCGCCGATGCGCGCGGCGGCGTCGGCGAGGCCGGCCACGACCGGCTCGCCCGCCACGGGTGCGTCGCGGTGGCCGGAGCGGATCCAGGCCGTGCGCTGGTCCGCCGGGTCGAGGCCGCCGTAGGCGAGCGCCGGGTACTGTCCGCCCGCGCCGAAGTTCCAGGGGCTGTCGCCGTTCCCGTCGCCGTCGAGGTCGAGGTTCCACGCGGCGTAGAGGCCGGAGTAGCCGGACGGCGACTGCAGCTCGCGCGTGGTCTTGCCCAGGCCGCCGCCGCTGGCGCTGCGCCCGCTCACGCCCGCGTCCCAGTAGCTGGCGGTGTAGGTCTCGCCCTCGAACACCTCGTCGTTGACGTCGTTGGCCCCGGTCAGGCCGCCGCTGGCGGCGGCGACCGCGCCGACGACGGGGCCCGCGGCCCAGCTGGCCTCGATCGACCCCGCCACGAGGTTGCCGACGAGGCCGCCCGTCGCGCTCCCGCCCGCGACCGATCCCGTCGCGTACGAGGCCGAGACCGCCGCGCTGTCCAGCTCGCCCACGAGCCCGCCCGCCGCGCGCGAGTAGGCGACGTGGAGCGTGCCGGCGGTGTCCGTGCTCGCGCTGACCGAGGCCGACGACCAGCAGGCGGTGATGTCGCCGATCGAGTAGCCCGCGATCCCGCCGACGGAGTAGCTGCCCGAGACCTTGCCGGTGACGTAGCTGGCCGTGATCGGCCCGCCGCCGTCGCCGGCGAGGCCGCCCGTCAGCTCGCGGCCGGTGACGTCGGCGGAGAGCAGCCCCACGCCCGAGATGCGGGAGCCGAGGTCGCCGGTCGTGCCGAAGAGGCCCACGCCGTCTGCGTTCGGGCGGTTGACGAAGAGGTGCGAGATCGTGTGGCCGTTGCCGAGGAAGACGGTGTCGAAGGGGTCGAAGGTGTCCTCGCCGATCGGGTCCCAGCCCGCGCCGCCGTTCCAGTACGAGGAGTCCGCCGAGGTGACGGCGCCGTCGCCGTTCTCGTCGAAGTCGAGGTCGGCGGCGAGTTCGTAGCCCGAGCACGAACCGTCCGGGCAGCCCATGCGCCCGGCGGCGCTGGCGTCGCGGTTCGGGAAGGCGGCGCCGTAGGCCGCCGAGGCGTCCCCGGCGGGGTCGCCGTCGCCGTCGAGGTCGTGGCGCACGGCGTCCAGCTGGGCGAGGGTGGAGACCTCGATCAGCCCGTCGCCGTCGAGGTCGTAGTCGGTCGCGGACTGCGCGCCCGCGTGGGGCGCGTCCGCGAGCAGCATCGCGGCCAGGGCGAGTGAGTGCACCGCCCGCGCCGCCACGCCGCGCCACCGCCGCCTCGCCAGTCGCCACAGGCCTGCGAGCATCCCGCCCCCGCTTCCGCGCTGCGAACCTACCGCCGCCGCGCCGCTCCGTCAAACGGCGCACGCGCCGCTGAGGGCGTCAGCGCCGCGCGGCGGACGCCGCCGCGCCGAGCCGATGCGCTTCCTCGATCGCCTCGCTCAGCCAGGGCAGGGCCGCGTGCGCGACCGGCGCCGGCTCCTCCTCGCGCCCGTCCGCCCCGTAGCCGTGGCGATGCAGCGTGTCCAGCCCGCCGTGGCAGTTGTCGTAGCGGAAGAGGTCGCGGCGCGGCGGCCCCGGCAGCCAGGCGTGGTAGCGGTACTCGACCGTCCGCACCTCCGCCCGCCCGCGCCAATAGCGGACCTCGAACTCCTTCTCGACGGACAGCACGGCGCCGCTCGCCGTGCAGACGCGCCCGCCCAGCCGCGCCTTCCCGATCTTGCCGCGGGCGTCCGTCTCCTCGCCGAATTCCGCTTCGTCCGAGCTCACGATCCCGGACGCGATCAGTCGGTCCATCTGGTTGCGGTGGACCAGCCGGTAGTTGCCGTACTCGTGCCAGCCGCGCGGCCGCTCGCCCCGCGCGGGTGGAGGCGGGGCGGGCGCCTCAGGCGCCACGCCGCGCCGCGGTCTCCGGCACCGTTCCGTTGCCGAAGCGCTCGCCGGTCGCCGGGTCGTAGCCGTCGCGCGAGCGCACGAGGCTGCGGTAGTTGAACATCCACAGCGAGATCTCCGCCGTGCACTTCTGCGCGCCGGTCTGCAGCCGCGCCAGCATCTCGTCCGAGCCGTACTCGTAGCGGCGCTCCATGCGGCCCACGAAGGTCTCGAGGCGCGCCCGCTCCCTCGCGGGGTCCAGACGCCGCGAGGGCGGCACATCGCCCTCGCCGCCGCCCGCGGCCGCCGCCGCCCGCGCCGCCGAGGTCTCCGCCGTCGCCTGCGTCATCGCCGCTCCCCCTCGCGCCCCCGCATCGTAGCACCGCCCGCGCCCTCGCGTGCGCGACGAGGGCGCGCGGCGCGCGGCGGCGCTACGAGGCGCGCTCCACCGATCGCAGGAACGCCTCGTCCATCTCCGCGCGGGCGTCGGCTTCGCGGTACAGCGCCCGGGAGCAGGTCGGGCGGCCGTTCGCGCCGACGCGCGGGCCGTGGAAGAGCCAGACCGCGGCGCGCACCGTCAAACGGGAGGCTCCGCAGAAGGCGACAGGCCAACACGCCGCCGCCATCACGATGCTCGCAGCCTGCGCCGCCTCCATGCCGCGAGGCGTATGCTCGCGGCGGGAGGCCGTCCGATGCGCCCTCGACGCCTCGCCCCCGCCGCCGCGCTCCTCGCCGCGCTCGCGCTCGCCCTCGGCGCGTGCTCCGGCGGCGGGCCGCCGCCCGCGCCCGCCGCCACGCCGGAGCCGCAGCCGACGGCCGAGGCGCCCTCGACGCCCGCACCGACCGCCATCGCCACGCCCGAGGCGTCGCTGGCGCCCGCGCCCACCGCCGCCCCGACGCCGGAGCCGCCGCCGGAGCAGGCGTGCGCGAACGGCGTCGCGGTCGAGGAGCCCGAGGCGCGCCCCGGCCTCGTCGCCGACTGCGTGGCGCTGCTCGCCTCGAGGGACGCGCTGCGCGGCGAGGCGGCGCTCGATTGGGGCGGCGATCTCGCGATCGGGCGCTGGGAGGGCGTCGCCGTCGGCGGCGAGCCGTCGCGCGTCGTCCGCCTCGACCTGAGCGATCGGGGCCTCACGGGGTCTATCCCTCGCACGCTGCGGCGGCTGCGGCTGGACGAGGTGCGGCTGGCCGGCAACGCGCTGACGGGCTGCGTGCCCTCGGCGTTCGGGGACGCGAGGGGCGACGCCCTCTACCTCGGCCTCCCGTGGTGCCTGCGCTACGACCGCCTCGACGCCACTGGCGAGGTCGCCGAGGCGGGCGAGTGGGCGATCCTCGACGGCAGCGAGGCGGTGATCACGACGTGGGAGGGGCTGCGCTCCGAGGCCGCCACGCTGCACGTCCACCAGACCGACGCCGGCGGCATGTCGTGGGCCTCGGAGTTCGGCGCCGTCTCCGAGGGCGACCTCTTCGAGTGGCGCAAGGCGTCCGACTGCTGGGTGCGCTACCACGTCACGGGGCCGCCGGTGCGGCCTGCGGCCGGATCGGGCCGCTGGGAGTTCCCGATCCAGCGGGTCAGCTACGCCCCCACCGGCTGCGCTGGCGGTATTTCCGCAGCGGCGACGCTTCGCGCCGAGCCGAATCCCCGGGACCTCTACTGGACCGACGTAACTTCTTCGTTCTGGCACGGACCCTATCTGATATATCCCGCGAGCGGCCTTTGGCCAAGCCTCCCCTCTCCGGTTCCCGGTCCCGAGGTTGCCCCCCGCTCGCCGGAAGGGCCGTGGCCTACAAACGACCATGCCGAGGTCCAAAGTCACCCGTACTGGCGCGATCCGGACACACCCTCCAATTGGTCCTTGTTTTCGTCGGGAGCCACCAACGACGGCGTGGGCGCTATGTACGAAAACGCCCGGGGTGGACTTGCATTGACGTTCCGCATTACTCGGTGGGACCGGGTAAGCCCGATTCTCGATCGGGTGGTCAGAGGAGATATGTACGTGATGATCAATGGCTATCCTGCCGTAGTCTACGATCACGGTACGAAGGTCACGATCTTCGATGACAGCACAGGTCTTTGGTACAATGTGACCGGTTATGATTCGAACATTCGCAGAGATACCGAAGCCGTCGTCGCCATCGCCGTCAGCCTGCTGCCTTCGAGGGGCACGCCGTGAGGCGGCTCGTCGCATTCCGCGCCGCCACGCTCCTCGCCGCGCTCGCGCTCGCGCTCGCCGCGTGCACCGGCGACGAGCCGCCGCCCGCAGCCGCGCCCGAGGCGTCGCCGGCGGCCGAGGCGCCCTCGACGCCCGCGCCCGCCGCCGAGGCGACGCCTGCGCCCGCGCCCGCCCCGGCGCCGGAGGCGGCGCCGGAGGCGGCGTGCGCGAACGGCGTCGCGGTCGAGGAGCCCGAGGCGCGCCCCGGCCTCGTCGCCGACTGCGTGGCGCTGCTCGCGTCGAGGGACGCGCTGCGCGGCGAGGCGCCGCTCGATTGGGGCGGCGACCTCGCGATCGGGCGCTGGGAGGGCGTCGCCGTCGGCGGCGAGCCGCCGCGCGTCACCGGCCTCGACCTGCGGGACAAGGGGCTGACGGGCAGCGTCCCGCGCACGCTGGGCGAGATGGAGAGGCTGAGCACCCTGATCCTCGTGGATAACGCCTTGACGGGCGGCATTCCGCGCTCGATCGGCAGGCTGCGGCTGGACGAGGTGCGGCTGGCGGGCAACGCGCTGACGGGCTGTGTGCCCTCGGCGTTCGGGGACGCGAGGGGCGACGCCGCGTACCTCGGCCTCCCGTGGTGCCTGCGCTACAACCGCCTCGACGCCACGGGCGAGGTCGCGGAGGCTGGCGGCTGGGCGATCCTCGGCGCGGACGGGGCGGTGATCGCGACGTGGGAGGGGCTGCGCTCCGAGGCCGCCACGCTGCGCGTCCACCAGACCGACGCCGGCGGCACGCCGTGGGCCTCGGAGTTCGGCGCCGTCTCCGAGGGCGACCTCTTCGAGTGGTGGGGCGCCATCGACTGCTGGGTGCGTTACCTCGTCACCGGCGCCCCCGTCACGCCTGCGGGCGGCTCGGGCCGCTGGGAGTTCCCGATCCAGCGGATCAGCTACGCTCCCACCGGCTGCGCCGGGGCCATCCCCGCTGGCGCAACGCTCCGCGCCGAGGAGCAACCGGCGCCCCTCGATGCGGCCGTTGTCACTTCGCCCATCTGGCACGGACCGTACCTGCTGTCCCCGTATGGGGACTGGAGCGGTACGTGGCCCGGTCTGCCCTCGCCGCTTCCCGGTCCCGTCTCGGCCGTCGGCTCCCAATCCGACTCCTGGCGATCGGACGACCTTGCAACGGTCCAGCGGCACCCACTGTGGCGGGATCCCGATCTGCCGGCCGACTGGACCCTGCACGCGGCAAGTGCCGACCGGAATGGCCTGGAAGCTGTGTACGCGACCGGCCGCGGCTATCTGGGGCTGAAGATATACATAGCCCGGTATGACGGCGCCGCGCGCCATGTCAAATTCCTCAGCGGCATGAAAGCTCACATGATCGATGGGTACCCAGCGGTTACGAGTGGGCCGCGTATCGTAGAGCTTTTCGATACGAGATCCGGTATCCTGTACGGAGCACTCATCTACAGCCGAACACTATCCCCGACCGCAGCCGTACTGAGCATGATGCCGGAGTAGAGGCCGCCAGTTCCCGCACGCCCGGCGGGGGCGCGGGCGCGCCGCTCGCGGTGGTACGATCGCGGGGCCGGAGGGCCCCTCGTGACGTTCAACGTGGCGACGCTGCTTCAGGAGCCGGTCGGCAGCCGCCGCCGCGCCCGCCTCGACGGCGAGCCGCTGGCCGCGCCGGCCGAGGGCTGGAGGGGCGAGGTCAGCGGCACGGTCGAGCTGCTGCGGACCGTCCGCGGCGTGCTCGTGCGCGCCCGCCTGCGCTCCGCCGCCGCGCTCGAATGCGCGCGCTGCCTCGAACCGTTCGAGGCAGCCCTCGAACTCGACATCGCCGAGGAGTTCGTGCCCGCCGCCGACCCGCTCACGGGCGAGCCGGTCGAGGCCGCCGCGGACGATCTGCGGATCGACGAGCGGCACGTGCTCGACCTCGGCGAGGCGGTGCGGCAATATGAGCAGACCGCGATCCCGCTGCGGCCGGTCTGCCGGCCCGGATGCGCCGGGCTGTGCCCCGAATGCGGGCGCAACCGCAACGAGGATCGCTGCGACTGCGCCGGAGGCGTCGCGGACGGCCCGTTCGCGGCCCTCGCGGGCCTCGGCGAGCGGCTGCGTGCGGAGGAGAGCGATGGCGGTACCGAAGCGTAGGACGCCGAAGGCGCGGCAGCGTTCGCGGCGCGGCCACCACGGCGTCGCCGCGCCCCAGCTCGTGACCTGTTCCCAATGCCGCTCGAAGCGCCTCAACCACGCCGCCTGCTCCCGCTGCGGCTACTACCGAGGCCGCCGGGTCCTCCGCCTCGGCGAGGACGACGGCGAGTAGCCCCGCGCGCCGCCGCCGTCCGCGCGCGGCGCGGTAGCATGTCGGCATGGATCCGGGACTGATCAGGCGGCTCTCGCAGCCCGCGGACGCGCGGGTCGTGCTCTGCGTCCTCGACGGCCTCGGGGGGCTGCCGGGCGATCGCGGGCGCACCGAGCTCGAGGCCGCCGACTGCCTCCACCTCGACCGCCTCGCCGAGGAGGGGATGGTGGGGCAGACGCTGCCGGTCGCCCACGGCGTCACCCCCGGCTCGGGGCCCGGCCACCTCGCGCTGTTCGGCTACGACCCGCTGACGTTCGAGGTCGGGCGCGGCGCGCTGGAGGCGACGGGCATCGGTTTCGAGCTGGGGCCGTCCGACCTCGCCGCGCGCGGCAACCTCTGCACCGTCGACGCCTCGGGCGCCATCGCCGACCGCCGCGCCGGGCGCGTCGCCACCGAGGTCACGGCAGAGATCGCCGAGACGCTGTCCGGCATCGAGCTGCCGGACTGCGAGGTGTTCGTGCGGCCCGTGCGCGAGCACCGCTTCGTGCTCGTGCTGCGCCCCCGCGAGGGCGCCGAGGCCCCCAGCGACGCGCTGACCGAGACCGACCCGCAGCGCGAGGGCGCGCCGCCCCTGCCCGCCGAGGCGACCTCGCCGGAGGGTGAGCGCACGGCGGCGCTCGTCAACCGCTTCGCCGAGGAGGCGCGCGCGCGCCTCGCGGGGCGCGATCGCGCGAACGCCGTGCTGCTGCGCGGCTGGTCGCGGCTGCCCGATCTGCCGCAGCTGCCCGAGCTGTGGAAGCTGCGCGCCGCCGCCGTCGCCGCCTACCCGATGTACCGCGGCCTCGCCCGCCTCGTCGGCATGGACGCCCTCGACGCGGGCGACACGCTCGCCGACGGTGTCGAGACCGTGCGGCGGCACTGGGACGAGTACGATTTCTTCTTCCTCCACTACAAGCCGACCGACGCCGCCGGCGAGGACGGCGACTTCGCCCGCAAGCAGGAGGCGATCCGCGCGTTCGACGCCTGCCTGCCCGAGCTGCTGGCGCTCGGCCCCGGCGTCCTCGTCGTGGCGGGCGACCACTCGACGCCCGCGGTCATGGCGGCGCACTCGTGGCACCCGGTGCCGGCGCTGGTCTGGGGCGAGAGCGTGCGGCCCGACGACGCGCACCGCTTCGGCGAGCGCGAGTGCGCGCGCGGCGGCCTCGGCACGATCCCGGCGAAGGAGCTGCTCCCGATCGCCTTCGCGCACGCCGGGCGGCTCGCGAAGTTCGGCGCCTGATGCCCGCGCGCGTCCCCGTCGCGGGCGGCAACTGGAAGATGCACCTCGACCGCGCGGGCGCGCGCGCCCTGCTGCGCGAACTGCGGGACGCCCTCGACGGCCTCGCCGGCGCCGAGGTCGTCGTCTTCCCGCCCGCGCCGTGGCTCGGCGACGCCGCCGACGCGCTGCGCGGCAGCACGCTGCGCGTCGGCGCGCAGCACGCGCACTGGCTCCCGCACGGGGCCTACACCGGCGAGGTCGGCGCGGCGATGCTCGCCGGCGTCGCCTCGCACCTCCTCGTCGGCCACTCCGAACGCCGCCGCGTCTTCGGCGAGAGCGACGAGGACACCGGCCGCAGGCTCGACGCGGCGCTCGGCCTCGGCCTCTCGCCGGTCCTCGCCGTCGGCGAGCTGCGCGAGGAGCGCGAGGCGGGGCGCACCGGCGAGGTGCTGCGCCGCCAGCTCGGCGCCGCCTTCGCCCCGATCGGCCGCCTGCCGGAGGGCTTCACGATCGCCTACGAGCCGGTGTGGGCGATCGGCACGGGGCTGACCGCCACGCCGGAGATCGCGCAGGCCGCCTGCGCCGACGTGCGCTCCGTCGTCGCCGACCGCTTCGGCGACGCGGCGGCCGAGGCGTGCCGCGTCCAGTACGGCGGATCGGTCAACGCGGACAACGTCGCCGCGCTGATCGCGCAGCCCGACATCGACGGCGCGCTCGTGGGCGGGGCGTCGCTCGACGCGGCTGCGTTCGCCTCGATCTGCCGCGCGATCGCCGGAGCCGCGCCCTGAGCGGAGGCGGGGAGCGTCGTCCCGGCCTCGTGGTGCTGCTCGGGCCGACGGGATCGGGCAAGACCGCCGCCGCCGTCGCGCTCGCGCGGCGGCTGCCGATCGAGGTCGTCTCCGCCGACTCCCGCCAGGTGCGGCGCGGGATGGAGATCGGCTCCGCCGCCCCCACCGCCGGGGAGCTGGCCGCCGTCCCGCACCACCTCGTCGGCGTCGTCGAGCCGGACGCGCCGTGGAGCCTCGCCGACTTCCTCGCCCGCGCCCGCGAGGCGCTCGAGGCGATCCGGGCGCGCGGCGCGACGCCGCTGCTGACGGGCGGCACGGGGCAGTACGTCCGGGCCCTGCTCGAAGGCTGGCGCGTGCCCGCCGTGCCGCCGGACCCCGCGCTGCGCGCGCGCCTCGGTGCGATGGGCGAGGCCGCCGTGTTCGAGCGCCTCGAGGCGCTCGATCCGGCGTCGGCGGCGCGCATCGGGGGCCGCAACGCGAGGCGCGCGATCCGCGCCATCGAGATCGCCGAGGCGACGGGGCGGCCGGTCGGGCCGCTGCGCCGCGAGCCGCCACCGTGGCCGTGGCGTGCGGTCGGCCTCGCGTGGCCGCGCGAGGCGCTGTACGCCCGCACCGACGCGCGCGCCGCCCGCATGTACGCGGATGGCCTCGTCGCCGAGACGCGCGCGCTGATCGCCCGCCACGGCGCGGACTTCGAGGCCCTGCGCTCCATCGGCCACGCCGAGGCCGCCCGCGTCGTCGCCCGCGAGTGGGACGAGGCGACCGCCCTCGAACGCACGCGCCGCGCGACCCGCCGCCTCGTGCGCCGCCAGGCCGCCTGGTTCCGCCCCGGCGACCCCCGCATCGACTGGCGCGACGGCGCCGACCCCGATGGCGTCGCGGCGGCGCTGGAGGCGGCGGCGAGGGATGTGCGAGCGCCGTAGCGCCCCGGAGCGCGGCGGGCGCGGCAGCGTCCGCTCAGGGGCTGCGGTACTGAGCGAAGTTCACGGCCGCGTCGGGTTCCTTCCTCCACGCGGCGCGGTAGAGCGCGGTAGAGGTCGAAGTCCACGGTGAGCACCGGCGTGTCGGCGGTGACTGCTTCCAGCAGCGCCGCGTCGGTCAGACCCAGCCGGACGTACTCGGCGTTCGAGGATGCCTCGGCGCTGCGGACCACGACCTCCTCGCTCTCCTCGATCAGCGACCGGAGACCGTCGAGCAGCAGGGAGCGGTCGGGCTCCCCGTGCTGGGCGAGCAGGTTGGACGCCTCGGTCAGCGTGTTCGGCGTGACGAACACGCGGCCGGGCCGCCCCGCGATGTCCAGCAGCAGGTCGTAGTCCTCCACCGTGTACCCCTGCAGGCGCCGGTGCCGGCTGATGAGTCCCCGATCCGTTGTCCCCGCGACCAGCAGCATCAGCAGACTCGTATCGACGAAGTATCCCGCCGGCGGCATCCGTTACCGCTTACCGCGCGGGGGCCATGAGGCGATCCTTGAGGGACTCGACGCGGCCGCTGGGGTCGTCGATGCGGAGCACCTTGTAGGAGCGCCCCACGTTGGGGTCCCTGGCCAGCGTCCGCAGGGCGTTCCGCTCCCAGGGCCGCGCGAAGCCGAGCGTGACGTTCCAGTGATCGGAGTCGAGGTCGTACTCGACTTCCTCGAGGCCGACATCGGTGATCTGCTCGGCGGAGTAGAGCTCGGCGAGATAGCTCTTGGCGATCGCGACCGCTTCCTTCACGTCCACGCCGCGCTCCGTTCTCCGCCGCCCGGCGGCGCGTTCATCGTAGCACCTGCCGCCGGGCCGCTCGCGCGGCGGCGCGCGCGCCCGTACGATGATCGGGTGAGCGGGCTGGCGTTCTGGAAGATGCACGGGGCGGGCAACGACTTCGTCGTGCTCGAACCCGCCGGGGCGGGCGCGGACGCCGGCTGGGCGGCGCTCGCGCGGCGGGTGTGCGACCGGCGCTTCGGCGTCGGCGCGGACGGGCTGATCCTCGCGCTGCCCTCGGACGCCGCCGCCCTGCGGATGCGGATCTTCAACCCCGACGGCTCCGAGGCCGAGATGTGCGGCAACGGCATCCGCTGCCTCGTCAAGTTCGCGCTCGACCGCGACCCCGCCGCGCGCGCCGCCGGCGGGCTGCGCGTCGAGACGCCGATCGGCGTGCTCGACGCCCGCGCGAGCCTCGGCGAGGACGGCCTCGTCGCGCGCGTGCGCGTGGGCATGGGCGTCCCGCGGCTGGAGCCCGAGGCCCTCGGCGCGCTCACCGGCGCCGCCCCGCCCGTGCTCGATCTGCCGCTCGAGGCGGACGGCGGCGAGCATCTCGCCACCCTCGTCTCGATGGGCAACCCCCACGCGGTGCTCTTCGTCTCCGAACCCGTCGAGGCGTTCCCGCTGGAGCGCGTCGGCCCGGCGATCGAGCGCCACCCGCTGTTCTCGCGCCGCACCAACGTCGAGGTGGTGCGCGTCCGCGGCCCGTCGCGGATCGAGATGCGGGTGTGGGAGCGCGGCGCCGGCGAGACGCTCGCGTGCGGCTCCGGCGCCTGCGCCGCCGTCGTCGCGTCGAGGCTGCACGGCCTCGCCGGCGACCGCGTCGAGGTCGCGCTGCCGGGCGGGACGCTCGGCGTCGAGTGGGACGGCGAGGGCGAGGCGCTGCTCGAAGGGCCCGCTGTCAAGGTGTTCGAGGCGCGCTGGGACGGCGAGGCCGCCGCGCGGCCGGAGGCAGCCGCATGACGCAACCGACGACCGCCCGCCTCGACGACGCGCTGCAGACGCGCAACATCCGCCGCAGCCTCGACGAGTGGGAGGCGCTGCTCGACGCCGGCGGCACGATCGCCGTCGAAACCGACGTCGGCGAGATGGCGCTCGTCCCCGACGGCGGCCAGCTCCACCTCCACTACGCCTTCGACAGCCTCGAGGCGATGAAGCAGGTCTGGCACTCGATGTTCGAGGCGCTGCGACCGCGCATCCTCGAACTCGGCTACCCCTACCTCGCGATCGACCTCGTCGAGCACCCCAACCGCCGCTGGATCGAGGCGCTGCTGGCCGGGAACGACTTCGCGCCGCTGGGCGAGTGGCTGGAGTTCGCGCACCACGACGTCCGCGAACTCGACCCGCCCGCGATCCCCGAGGGGCTGACGATGCGGCGCGGCGACGAGGCCGACCACGAGGCCGTGATCGCGATCGAGGCCGCCGCCAGCGGCGACTTCACCGACGGCGCGACGGCGCTGCGCTCGCGCCTCGCGGACGCGCCCTGGCTGGGCGTGCTCGACCGCGGCGGCGAGCCCGTCGCCTTCGCCATTACCGGGGCCGTCGAGGACGGCCGCGGGCGGGTGCTGTCGTGCGCCGTCGCGCCCGCCGAGCAGGGCAAGGGGCTGGGCCGCACGATCCTCGGCGCGGCGGGCTACCGGCTCGCCAGCGCCGGCGCGCGCACGGCCCTCGTGCGCGTGCGGCCCGAAATCCCGCAGGGCGCGCGCGCGGCGCGCGCCGCCGGCTACCGCGTCGGCCGCCGCGGCGTCGAGCTGCGCCGCGACAGCGACGAGGCCGTGCTCGCCGCCCGCCGCGACGAGCAGCGCATCCGCAACATGCGCGTGCGCTTCGGCGGCTGGCGGTGACCTCGCCCCCGGCGGGGCGGGCGGCGGCCTCGCGCGGCGGGAAGCGCGCATGAGGCTCGCGAGGCGCGTCGAGCAGCTGCCGCCCTACCTCTTCGCCCGCATCTCCGAGCTGATCGCCGAGCGGCAGGCCGCCGGCGTCGACGTCGTCTCGCTCGGCATCGGCGACCCCGACCTGCCGACGCCGGACCACGTGCTCGACGCCCTCCGCGAAGCCGCCGCCGATCCCGCCAACCACCGCTACCCCGAGACCGAGGGCCTGCCCGCCTTCCGCGAGGCCGTCGCCCGCTGGTACGAACGCCGCCACGGCGTCGCCCTCGACCCCGGGACCGAGGTCGTCTCCCTGATCGGCTCGAAGGAGGGCATCGGGCACCTGCCGCTGTGCCTGATCGACCCCGGCGACCTCGCGATCGGCGCGCAGCCCGGCTACCCCGTGTACGAGGTCGCGACGATGTTCGCGGGCGGCGAGACGCTCGCGCTGCCCCTGCGCGAGGAGGACGGCTGGCTGCCGCGCCTCGAGGACGTGCCGCCCGAGGCCGCCGCGCGCGCGCGCCTGCTCTGGCTCAACTACCCCCACAACCCCACCGGCGCGACCGCCGACCTCGCCTTCTTCGCGCGCGCCGTCGACTGGGCGAGGCGGCACGGCGTCGCGATCGCCCACGACCTCGCCTACGCCGACGTCTGCTTCGGCGGCTACGAGGCGCCCTCGATCCTCGAAGTGGAGGGCGCGCGCGAGGTGGCGATCGAGTTCAACTCGCTGTCGAAGACCTTCAACATGACCGGCTGGCGCGTCGCGATGGCGGTCGGCAACGCCGAACTCGTAGGCGCGCTGCGGCGGGTCAAGTCCAACCTCGACAGCGGCGTCCCGCAGGCCGTGCAGCGCATGGCGATCGCCGCCCTCGACGGCCCGCGCGACGCCGTCGAACGGCACAACGCCGTCTACGAGGCGCGCCGCGACCGCGTCGTCGCGGTGCTGCGCGAGCTCGGCCTGCGCGTCGAGCCGCCGCGCGCCTCGCTCTACGTCTGGGCGCGGCTGCCGGACGGCGAGCGCTCCTCGGCGGACTACGCCGGGCGGCTCGTCGAGGCGACCGGCGTGGTGGTGACGCCGGGCGTGAGCTACGGCGCCGCCGGCGAGGGCTACGTCCGCATCTCCCTCACCCTCGCCGACGACCGCCTCGAGGAAGCGCTGTCGCGCCTTTCGCGCTTCGCCCGCGGCGCGTAGGCGGCCGTCCCGTGCCGGCCCGCCCGATCGAGCCGATGCCGGACGACGTGCGCGAGGCCCTCGACGCGCGCGGCCTGCGCGCCGACTACGATGCGCGCCCCCACTACCAGCGCAACGACTACCTCGCGTGGATCCGCCGCGCCGCCCGCGCCGCCACCCGCGAACGCCGCATCGCCCGGATGCTGGACGAACTCGAACGCGGCGGCGTCTACATGCGGATGGACCACGCCCCCAGCCGCAAGGCGTAGCGCGGGCGCTGACGCCCCGCCGAGGTCGCCCCGGACGCGAGGGTGGAGCAGCCGCCGCGCGGTACTCGCCGTGTATATTGCGCGGCATGGCCTCGATGCGCCCGCTCGCCGTCCTCGCCGCGCTGGCGCTGGGCCTCGCCGTGTACGCCTCGGACGAGGCGCCGCCGACGACCGCAGCGCTGTGGCCGAAGCCGCAGGCGGCGTGCGGCGCGGTCGCGGAGCCGGACCGCCATCCGGAGCTGGCCGAGGACTGCGCGACGCTGCTCGCCGCCCGCGACGTCCTCGCGGGTGGCGCCACGCTGAACTGGGGCGCCGGTACGCCGATAGAGCAGTGGGTCGGCATCGCGATTGAGGGATCGCCGCCCCGCATCGTTCACCTCGAGCTTACGGAGAGGAAACTGACCGGAAGCATCCCGCCGGAACTCGGCAGTCTGGCGAACCTGCAGACGCTGAATCTTCGCGGCAACGAACTGACTGGGAGCGTTCCGCCGGAACTCGGCAGTCTGGCGAACCTGCGATGGTTGGGGCTCAACCACAACAATCTGACCGGGAACATCCCGCCGGAACTCGGCGGGCTGCGGAACCTGCGGTGGCTGTGGCTCAACGGCAACAATCTGACCGGGAGCATCCCACCGGAACTCGCCAGGCTGTCGAACTTGCAGGGGCTGGGACTTGGCGACAACGGACTGACCGGGGGCATCCCGCCGGAACTCGGTAGTCTGGCGAACCTGCAGGAGCTGGCACTCGGCGACAACGGACTGACCGGGAGCATTCCGCCGGAACTCGGCAGTCTGGCGAACCTGCAGGAGCTGTATCTCAACCATAACGGCCTGACCGGGAGTATCCCGCCGGTACTCGGCAGACTGGCGAACCTGCGGTGGCTGTGGCTCAGCGGCAACAATCTGACCGGGAACATCCCGCCGGAACTCGGCAGTCTGACGCATCTGCACGTGCTGTGGCTCAATGACAACAATCTGACCGGGAACATCCCGCCGGAACTCGGCAGTCTGACGCATCTGCGCGCGCTGTGGCTCAATGACAACAATCTGACCGGGAACATCCCGCCGGAACTCGGCAGTCTCCGGGAACTGGTGGATCTGGAACTCAATGACAACAGCCTGACCGGGAGCATCCCGCCGGAACTCGGCTCGATGCGGAACCTGTGAGTGCTGGATCTCGGCTACAACGAACTGACCGGGAGTATTCCGCCGGAACTCGGCAGTCTGACGCATCTGCACACGCTGGATTTCCTCGGTAACGGCTTGACCGGCTGCATCCCCCGTGCGCTGTCCGACGACCCGGACCTGCAGCTCGAAACCGACGGCCTCCCGCCCTGCCGCTGACCTGAGGTCAACGCCGCCCTTCGAGGTCGATGCGGAGCCGGCGCGATGCGGGCCGCTTGACGCTGCCGCCGTCGCGCCGCTAGCGTCGATGCGCGGCGAGGGCTGCGCGGCGGGCGGAGGCGACCTCGATGCCGGAGCGTTACGCGGTGGCCGCGCGCACGGCGTTCGGCAAGCGCTCGAAGCGGCTGCGCCGCGAGGGCGTGCTGCCGGCCAACGTCTACGGCCGCGGCCTCGACTCCGTCGCCGTGCAGCTGCCGCGCCGCGGCGCCGAGGCGCTGCTCGCCCAGCACGGCCTCAACTCGCTGATCGAGATCGGCGTCGAGGGCGAGGACGGCAGCCGCCCCGTCGTCGTGCGCTCCGTCCAGCGCCACCCCCTCACCCGCGAACTCCAGCACCTCGACTTCTACCAGGTCGACCTCGCGCGCCCGATGCAGGCGCAGGTGCCGGTCACGCTCACCGGCGAGGCGCCCGCCGTCCACACCTACCAGGGCATCCTCATCACCGGCCTCGACCGCGTCGCGGTCGAGGCGCTGCCCGCCGACATCCCCTCCCACGTCGAGCTCCCCGTCGGCGGCCTCGAGGAGCTCGACGCCCAGCTGACGGTCGGCGACCTGCGGGTCGCCGAGGGCGTGCGCGTGATGACGGAGCCGGGCATCATGCTCGCCCGCATCGCCCGCCCCCGCGTCTCCGAGGCGTCCGATGCCGCCGCCGAACTCGCCGAGGGCGAGGAGCCGCCCCCCGGCGCCGACGCCCCCGACGCCGAGACCGATGCGGACGCCGAAGCCGGGGACGGGGCCGCCGTGGACGGCGCCGCGGAGTAGCCCGACCGCGGCCCGCGCGCCGTGCCATACTGCGCGGCGTGAACTCGATGCGACCGCGCCGCCTGCCCGCTGTCCTCGCCGCCGCCGTGCTCGCGTGGGCGCTGGCGGCGTGCACCGCCGACGAGGCGCCGCCGGCGGAGTCCACCGCCACGCCCCCGGCGGCCCCCTCGGCGGCGACACCCGCGGCGGAGGTCACCGCTTCGCCTGTCGCGGCCCCCTCGGCGGCAACGTCCGCGGCGGAGACCAGCGCCACGCCCGCGGCGAGCCCGGCGCCTGCGCCTCGGGCGTCGTGCGCGGGCGGCGGCGCGGTGGCGGCGCCGGACCGCAATCCGGGGCTGGCCGCGGACTGCGAGACGCTGCTCGCCGTCCGCGACGTCCTCGCGGGCGGCGCCGTGCTGAATTGGAGCGCCGGGACGCCGATGGACCAGTGGGAAGGCGTCACGATCGCGGGATCGCCGCCCCGCATCCGAGAGCTGATACTCCCGTCCATGGAGCTGACCGGCCGCATCCCGCCCGAACTCGGCAGCCTCGCGAGCCTGCGCGAACTGTGGCTGTACGGCAACGGACTGACTGGCCGCATCCCGCCGGAATTGAGCGGTTTGGCGAACTTGCGGACGCTGGATCTCGGTGCGAACGGTCTGACCGGAAGCATCCCGCCGGAACTGGGCAGCCTCGCGAGCCTGCGCGAACTGTGGCTGTACGGCAACGGACTGACTGGCCGCATCCCGCCGGAATTGAGCGGTTTGGCGAACTTGCGGACGCTGGATCTCGGTGCGAACGAGTTGACCGGCGGCATCCCGCTTGAACTCGGCGGCTTGGCGAACCTGCGGACGCTGGATCTCGGCGATAACGGGCTGACCGGCGGCATCCCGCTTGAACTCGGTGGCCTGGCGAACCTGCGAGCGCTGGATCTCGGCGATAACGGACTGACCGGCGGCATCCCGCCCGAGCTCGGCAGTTTGGCGAATCTGGAGCAGCTGTGGCTCTACGGGAACGGGCTGACCGGCGGGATTCCCGAATTCGCTGATCTGACGAGCCTGCGGGATCTGTGGCTCAGCGACAACGGGCTGTCCGGCGGGATTCCGCCGGAGATCGGAGACTTGACGAGCTTGCGGACGCTGGGGCTGTCCGCCAACAACCTGACGGGGAACATCCCTCCCGAACTCGGCGCCCTCGCGAACCTTGAGGAACTGCACCTCGGCAACAACAACCTGAGCGGGAGCATCCCTCCGGATTTGTGTTATCTCGAAAGCCTGCACGATCTGGCTCTCTTCGGCAACGATCTGTCGGGTGTTATTCCTCCCGACTTGGGGAGCCTCGCGAACCTTGAGGAACTGCACCTCGGCAACAACAACCTGAGCGGGAGCATCCCGGGGGAGCTCGGCCGCCTGGAAAATTTGCGGTCTCTGTCGCTGAGCGGGAACAGGTTGACCGGCGGCATCCCTCCCGAACTCGGCAACCTTCCGAAACTGGAGAGCCTGCTGATCCAAGAGAACCGACTCAGCGGCGGCATCCCGCCGGAACTCGGCAGCCTCACCCGCCTGCGGGAGTTGTGGATCAGCCAGAACGGATTGGCCGGCGGCATCCCGCCGGAACTCGGGCACCTCGCGGAGCTGGAGCAGGCGCTGCTCGACCGGAACGAACTGACCGGAAGCATCCCGCCGGAACTTGGCGATCTGGCGAACCTGCAGACGCTGTGGCTGAGCGGCAACGAACTGACCGGCTGTGTCCCCCGCGCGCTGGCGGACAAACAGGGCCTGTGGATCGACGCCGACGCCCTCCCGCCCTGCTGACCGCGCCGCCCCGAGGACAGCGCGCCGCCCGAGGCGCGGCCCGAGGTCAGCGCGGCGCGGCAAGGCGGCACGCCTGCTCCGGCGCGTCGTTGACGCCCGCCAGCAGCGCGTACGCGAAGGTGACGCGGCGGACGGTGCGCTCCGCGTACTCGCCCGCATCGCCCGCCCCCGCGTCTCCGAGGCGGCCAATGCCGCCGCCGAACTCGCCGAGGGCGAGGAGCCGCCCCCCGGCGCCGACGCCCCCGCCGCCGAGGCCGATGCGGACGCCGAAGCCGGGGACGGGGTCGCCGGGGACGGCGCCGCGGAGTAGCCCGACCGCAGCCCGCGCGCCGTGCCATACTGCGCGGCGTGAACTCGATGCGACCGCTCCGCCTGCCCGCCGTCCTCGCCGTCGCCGTGCTCGCGTGGGCGCTGGCCGCGTGCACCGCCGACGAGGCGCCGCCGGCGGAGTCCACCGCCACGCCCTCGGCGGCAACGCCCGCGACGGAGGCCACCACCACGCCCGTCATGCCCCCCTCGGCGGCGACGACTGCGGCTGAGGCCACCACCACGCCCGCCACGCCCCCCTCGGCTGCGCCTCAGGCGTCGTGCGCGGGCGGCGGCGCGGTGGCGGTGCCGGACCGCAATCCGGGGCTGGCCGGGGACTGCGAGACGCTGCTCGCCGTCCGCGACGTCCTCGCGGGCCGCGCCGTGCTGAATTGGAGCGCCGGGACGCCGATGGACCAGTGGGAAGGCGTCACGATCGCGGGATCGCCGCCCCGCGTCCGAGATCTGATGCTCCCGTCCATGGAGCTGACCGGCCGCATCCCGCCCGAACTCGGCAGCCTCGCGAGCCTGCGAACGCTGGACTTCGGCGGGAACGAGTTGAGGGGCAGCATCCCGCCCGAACTCGGAGGCTTGGCGAACCTGCAGCATTTGGACCTCGGCGGGAACAAGTTGTATGACGGCATCCCACCCGAACTCGGCGGTCTCGTGAATCTGCAGCATCTGGATCTCGGTGAGAACGGTTTGAGCGGCAGCATCCCGCCTAGTCTCGGCGGCTTGGTGAACCTGCAATACTTGAGTCTCGGTGAGAACAATTTGAGCGGCAGCATTCCACCCGAACTCGGGGGCTTGGCGAGCCTGCAGTATTTGGATCTTCATCATGGGAGCGAGCCAGGGTTGACCGGAAGCATCCCGACCGAGCTGGGCGGCTTGGTGAACCTGCAATACTTGAGTCTCGGTGAGAACAATTTGACAGGCAGCAGCATTCCTCCCGAACTCGGCGACTTGGCGAACCTGCGGCATTTGGATCTCAGTCAGAGCGGGTTGACCGGCAGTATCCCGACCGAGCTGGGCGGCTTGGCGAACCTGCAACATTTGGACCTCGGCTGGAACTTGTTGACCGGGAACATCCCGCCGGAACTCGGCGACCTAACGAACCTGCGGTATCTGAATCTCAGAGGGATCGAATGGGGATTGACTGGCGGCATTCCCCCGGAACTCGGCGGCTTGGCGAACCTGCAGTATTTGAATCTCGGCGGGAACGGGTTGACTGGCGACATTCCGCCCGAACTCGGCGACCTGATGAATCTGCAGCATTTGGATCTCAGTTGGAACAGGGGGTTCAGCGGCAGCATCCCGCCTGAACTCGGCGGCCTGGCGAACCTGCAGGAGTTGTATCTCGTTGCGACCGAGTTGAACGGCAGTATACCGCCCGAACTCGGCGGCTTGGCGAACCTGAAGAAACTGTCCTTCCTTTGGAACGATTTGAGCGGCCGTATCCCCCCGGAACTCGGCGACTTGACGAACCTGCAGGAGCTGGATCTCTCCGGAAACAGAATTGCGGGCGGCATCCCGCCGGAACTTGGGCGGCTAGCGGGCCTGCGGTATTTGGACCTCGCTGGAAACCGGTTGAGTGGCGGCATCCCGCCCGAACTTGGCAGCCTGGCGAACCTGCAGGTGTTGGATCTTCAGTGAACACGAGCTGCTTCCGTCGGGAACCCATCCTCCCGGTGGTGGGAACAAGTTGACTGGCAACATCCCGCCTGAACTCGGCGGCTTGGTGAATTTGGAGGAGCTGCGGCTCGGCAGGAACGAGTTGAGCGGCCGCATCCCGCCCGAACTCGGCAGCTTGGCGAACCTGCAGTATTTGGATCTCAGTGCGAACGAGTTGAGCGGCGACATCCCACCCGAACTCGGCGGCTTGACGAACCTGGAGGGGGTGTATCTCAATGCGAACGAGTTGAGCGGCGGCATCCCGCCCGAATTCGGCGGCTTGGCGAGCCTGCGGAGTTTGGATCTCGGCGGGAACGGGTTGAGCGGCGGCATCCCGCCCGAACTCGGCGGCTTGGAGAACCTGGAGAAAGTTTGGCTCGGTGGGAACGAGCTGGCCGGCGACATCCCGCCCGAAATCGGCGGCTTGGCGAACCTGCAGGAGCTGGATCTCAGTGGGAACGAGTTGACCGGCTGCATTCCCCGCGCGCTTGCGGGCAAACCGGATCTGAGGATCACAACCGACGGTCTGGCGGCGTGCGACGCAGTGGCGACGCCTCGGGTGCCGTGCGCCGACGGCGGCGCAGTGGCTGATCCGGATCGCAATCCGGGGCTGGTCGAGGACTGCGAGACGCTGCTCACCGTCCGCGACGTCCTCGCGGGCGACGCCGTGCTGAATTGGAGCGGCGATACGCCGATATATCAGTGGGGAGGCGTCACGATCGAAGGATGGCCGCCCCGCGTTAGCGCTCTGCATTCCCGTTGGACCAAATTGACCGGAAGCATCCCGCCCGAGATCGGCAGCCTCGTGAGCCTGCGGGAACTGCTGCTGAGCGACGACGGACTGACCGGCAGCATCCCGCCCGAACTCGGCGACTTGGCGAACTTGGAGAGGCTGCGGCTCGACGGGAACGAGTTGACCGGCAGCATCCCGTCCGAACTCGGCGGCCTAACGAACCTGCGGAATTTGGATCTCGGTGAGAACAGGTTGAGTGGCGGCATCCCGCCCGAACTCGGCGACTTGGCGAACTTGGAGAGGCTGCGGCTCGGCGGGAACGAGTTGACCGGCGGCATCCCGCCTGAACTTGGCGATCTATCGAACTTGTGGGGTTTGCATCTCAGTGCGAACGCTTTGGTTGGCGGCATCCCGCCCGAACTCGGCGGCTTGGAGAACCTGCGGAGTTTGGAGCTCGGCGGGAACGAGTTGACCGGCGGCATCCCGCCCGAACTCGGCGCCTTGGCGAACTTGGAGAGGCTGTGGCTCGACGGGAACGAGTTGACCGGCAGCATCCCGTCCGAACTCGGCGGCCTAACGAACCTGCGGAATTTGTATCTCGGTGAGAACAGGTTGAGTGGCGGCATCCCGTCTTGGCTCGGCGGCTTGGTGAGCCTGCGGAGTTTGGATCTCAGTGTGAACGAGTTGACCGGCGGCATCCCGTCTTGGCTCGGCGGCTTGGTGAGCCTGCAGTATTTGAATCTTAGTGGGAACGGGTTGACCGGCAGCATCCCGCCGGAACTCGGCGAACTGGCGAACCTGCACACGCTGTGGCTGTACGGCAACGAACTGACCGGCTGCGTCCCCCGCGCGCTGGCCGACAAACCAGGTCTGGATATCAGTATCGACGCCCTCCCGCCCTGCTGACCGCGCCGCCCGAGGCCGCGTGCCGCCCGGGGCGCGGCCCGAGGTCAGCGCGGCGCGGCGAGGCCGGTGCGGAGCTGGCCGCAGGCGGCGGCGATGGCGGCGCCGCGCTCGATGCGGACGGTGGCGTGGACGCCGGCCGCCTGCAGCTCGCGCTGGAAGGCGCGCACCCGCCCGCGCGAGGGGCGGCGCAGCCCCTCCCCCGCCGTCGGGTTGTAGGGGATGAGGTTGACGTGCGCGCCCGTCCCCCGCACGCGCGCGGCGAGGCGGCGCGCCTGCTCCGGCGCGTCGTTGACGCCCGCCAGCAGCGCGTAGGCGAAGGTGACGCGGCGGCCGGTGCGCTCCGCGTACTCGCGCGCGGCGGCGATCAGGCCGTCGATGGTGACGCCGCCCGCCGTCGGGATCAGCCGCCGCCGCAGCGCGTCGTCCGGCGCGTGCAGCGAGACCGCGAGGCCGACCTGCAGGCCCTCGCCCGCCAGCCGCCGGATCGGGCGCTCGAGGCCGACCGTCGAGATCGTGACGCCGCGCGCGCGCAGGCCGAGGCCGTCGCCGCCGAGGAGCCAGCGCACCGCCCGCAGCGTCGCCCCGTAGTTGGCGAGCGGCTCGCCCATGCCCATGAAGACGACGTGGGAGACGGGGCGTTCGCGGGCGAAGTGCAGCACCTGGGCGACGATCTCGCCGGAGCTGAGGTTGCGGCCGAAGCCCTGCTGTCCGGTGGCGCAGAAGACGCAGCCCATCGCGCAGCCGGCCTGCGTCGAGACGCAGACGGTGGCGCGGCGGCGCGTGCCGGGCGCGTGGCCGGGGCTGTCGGGGTCGTAGTCCATCCGCACCGCCTCGACCGCCGCGCCGCCGCCGAGGCCGAGCAGCACCTTCGCCGTCCGCCCGTCGTCGGCCTCGGTGCGGGCGAGCACGGGCGGCGGGCCGAGCGCGTAGGCCGCGGCGAGGCGCGAGCGCAGCGCGCGCGGGAGGTCGGTCATCGCCGCGAACGAGGTCGCGCCTCCGCGCAGCGCCCAGCGGGCGGCGCGGCGGGCGCGCCACGCCGGCTCGCCCCACTCCGCGAGGCGCGCCTCGATCGCGCCGAGGGGCTCGTCGAGCAGGTGGGGCAGCGCCCCGCCGTCCGCGGGCTGCGGGGGGAGCGCGCTTTCGCGCGCGGGCTGCGGGGGATGCGCGCTGCCGCGCGAGGGGCCGCTCACGCCGCCTCGCCGAGGCGCGAGCCGATCAGGGAGCGGTCGCCGCGCAGGTAGTCCTCGATGTCCTGCGCGCGGCGGCCGGCGCGCTGGACGCGCAGCAGCGCGAGGCCGCCCTCGCCGCAGGCGACGACGGCGCGGGCGCGGCGGCCGGGCAGCGCCTCGCCCAGCGGCGCGCCGCCGCCGTCGAGCACGGCGCCGGGCTCGGCGTCCGCGCCCGGCGCGGCGACGGGCCACGCCTCGTGGACGATCAGCGGCTGCCCGCCGCGCGCCGTCGAGGCCAGCGGCCACGGGCGGAAGGCGCGCACGCGGCGCCACAGCTCGTCGGCGGGCCGCCGCCAGTCGAGCGCGCCGTCGGCCTTGGTCAGCGCGGGCGCCCACGTCGCGAGCGCCTCGTCCTGCGGCTCGGCTTCGATCTCGCCCGCCGCCCACGGGCCGAGCAGGTCGAGGAGCAGCCGCGCCCCCAGCCCGGCGACGCGATCGGTCAGCGTTCCGGCGTCGTCGAGGGGGCCGATCGGCGTGGCGGCGCTGCCGAGCACGGGGCCGGCGTCGAGCGAGCGCGCGACGCGCATGATCGTCGCGCCGGTCGCGTCGTCGCCGGCGAGGATCGCGGCGGCGACGGGCGACGCGCCGCGGTGGCGCGGCAGCAGCGAGGCGTGCACGTTCAGCACGCCGTGCGGGAACGCCTCGAGCAGGTGCGAGGGCAGCAGGTGCGCGGAGGCGGCGAGCACGCCCGCGTCGGGGGCGAGGGCGGCGAGGGCGGCGGTCTCGGCGCGGGTGATGCGTTGGGGCGCGAGCACGGGCGCCCCGGCCTCGGCGGCGAGGCGGGCGGCGGGGGTGGGGACGGGTTCGCCGGAGCGCCCGCGCGGGCGCGCGGGCTGCGTCACCACCGCGGCGACCTCGACGCCGGGGGCGGCGAGCAGCCCTCGCAGCGTGGGGAGGGCGTAGGCGGGGGAGCCGAAGAAGACGACGCGCATCCCGCCGATCGTAGCAGCAGCGGGCGCGGCGGACGGCGGGCCGCGCGCGGCCGCGGCGTCAGGTCGCGGTGACGGACCAGAGCGCGAAGCCGATGAAGATCACGACGACGGCGATCGTGAGGCGGTGCAGCGAGCGCTGGATGCCGCGGCGCGTGCGGTAGCTCTGGTCGGCCCCGCCGAGGGCCGCGCCGAAGCCGGTGCCCTTGACCTGCATCAGCACGATCGCGATCAGCACGACCGCCACGAGGATCTGGGCGATGTGGAGGAAGTCGGTGAGTTCCATCGTCCTCCGAGGCTAGCCCGCGCGCCCCGCCGCGGGCAAGCGGGCGGCTCCCGCCGTCGCCTGCACGCGCAGGTCGCGCTCGTAGTACTGGCGCATGACGGCGGAGGCGAGCCGCGCCGAGTCGTGGCGGTAGCGGTAGTCGGGATCGACGAGGTCGGCGAGGACGAGGCGGGCGGCCCCGTAGTCGGCGTCGCCGGGGGCGAGCACGGGTTCGGAGCGCCACTCGCTGGGCAGCGGCTCGGCGGGCAGGTTGCTGTTGGCGAGCACCACGTCGGCGATGTCGTCGCGTCCGAGGTGGCGGCGCAGCGCGGCGTAGTGGTCGGCCGCGGTGAAGGCCTCGGTCTCCCCGTGCTGGGTGGCGACGTTGGAGACGTAGACCTTGTGCGCGTCCGAGGCGAACAGGGCCTCGCCGAGGCCGGGCACGAGCAGGTTCGGCAGCACCGAGGTGTAGAGCGAGCCGGGGCCGATCACGATCAGGTCGGCCTCGCGCAGCGCGGCCGCGGCCTCGCCGTGGGCCTGCGCCTGGGCCGGCTCGATGAAGACTCGCTCGATCGGGGGGCCGGCCTGCGGGATGGCGGACTCGCCGCGCACCGTCGAGCCGTCGGCGAGGCGCGCGCCGAGCGTGATGTCGGCGAGGGTGGAGGGCAGGATGCGCCCGCGCACGGCGAGCACGCGCGAGGTCTCGCGGATCGCCTCCTCCATGTTCCCGGTGACCTCGGACATGGCGACGATGAAGAGGTTGCCGAAGGAGTGGCCGGCGATGCCCTCGCCGGCGTCGGCGCCGAAGCGGTACTGGAAGAGCCGCGCGACCAGCGGCTCGGCGTCGGCGAGGGCGGCGATGCAGTTGCGGATGTCGCCGGGCGGGATCACGTGGAGGCCCCGCCGCAGCTCGCCGCTCGAACCACCGTCGTCGGCGACGGTGACGACGGCGGTGAGGTTCGCGGTGTAGCGCTTGAGGCCGCGCAGCAGCGTCGAGAGGCCGGTGCCGCCGCCGACCACGGCGATCTTCGGCCCGCGGTCCTGCGTGCGCTGCAGCCAGATGCGGCTCACGAGGTCCTCGCCCGCGGCGAGGGGCACGACGGCGCTCACGATCGAGCGGTTGAGCTTCCACGCCCCCAGCACCGTCAGCAGCGTCGCCGCGCCGATGAAGAGCAACCCGCGCACCCAGCGCGGCAGGAACTGCAGCGTGGCCGCTCCCACCCACTCCGGGAACGTGTAGGAGACGTAGACCTCGCGCAGCAGGTAGGCGACGCCGAGCGCCATCAGCACGACGCCGAGCAGGATCAGCAGCAGCCAGCGCTTGACGTGCAGACCCAGATAGAGCCATTTGGCGAGGCTGGCGCGGCTCATGGGCGTCTCCGCCCACCCCGCACTCTGCTCCTTATCGTGCGGCCTGACGCGCCAGCGATCAAGCCGCCGCGCCGGCGGGCCGCTCACTCCTCGCCCCCGCCGCCGAGGACGGCGAGCAGCGCCTCGCGCGCCTCTTTCGGGTCGGCGCGCCCGCGCGTCTCGCGCATGACCTGGCCGAGCAGGAACTGGATCGCGCTCTCCTTGCCGCCGCGGTAGTCGGCGGCGGGCTTGGGGTGGGCCTCGACGACGGCGGCGGCGGCGGCGGCGATCGCGCCGCCGTCGCGCACCTGCGCGAGGCCGCGCGCCTCGACGATCGCGCCCGGCGCCTCGCCCGTCGCGAACGCCTCGGCGAGCGCCTCGCGCGCCGAGGCTGCGGTGATCGTGCCGTCCCCGGTCAGCCGCACGACTTCGGCGACGTGGGCGGGCGTCAGCTTCGTGTCGGCGAGTTCGGCCTCGCCGCCGGCCTCGTTGAGCAGCGCGGCGACGGCGCCGGTGAACCAGCGCGCGACGGCGCGGGCGCTTTCGGCGCGCTCCCCGTCCGCGGCGCCGTCGCCGGCGGCGAGGGCGGCGGCCTCCTCGAAGGCGTCGGCGCGGGCGCGCGTCTCGACGAGCAGGCGCGCGTCGGCGCCGGCGAGGCCGTAGTCGCGGCGGAAGCGCTCGCGGCGCGCGTCGGGCAGCTCGGGCAGGCGCGCGCGCAACGCCTCGACGCGATCGCGCGCGATCGCGAGCGGCGGCAGGTCGGGCTCGGGAAAGTAGCGGTAGTCGTGCGCCTCCTCCTTCGAGCGCTGGCCGGCGGTGCGCCCCGTCGCGTCGACGTAGCCGCGCGTCTCCTGCTCGACCGCGCCGCCGCCGCCGAGCACGGCGGCCTGGCGCCCGATCTCGAATTCGATCGCCCGCTGGACGGCGCGGAACGAGTTCATGTTCTTGATCTCGACCTTCGGGCCGAGCGGATCGCCGGGGCGGCGCAGCGAGACGTTGGCGTCGCAGCGGAACGAGCCCTTCTCCATGTCGGCGTCGGAGACGCCGAGGTAGCGCAGCGTCTGGCGCATCTTCCGCAGGCAGGCGACGGCCTCCGCGGCGGAGCGGATGTCGGGCTCCGAGACGATCTCCATCAACGGCACGCCCGAGCGGTTGACGTCGAGCAGCGAGTAGCCGCCGCCGTCCTCGCCGGGCTGCTCGCGATGCAGCAGCCGCGCCGTGTCCTCCTCGAGGTGGATGCGCTCGAGCCGGATGGCGCGCTCCTCGCCTTCCTCGCCGATCGGCACCGCGCCGCCGGCGCAGAGCGGGCGGTCGTACTGCGAGATCTGGTAGCCCTTCATCAGGTCGGGGTAGGGGTAGTTCTTGCGGTCGAAGCGCGAATCGGCGGCGATCTCGCAGCCGAAGGCGAGGCCGGCGAGGATGGCGCGGTCCACCGCCTCGCGGTTGACGACGGGCAGCACGCCCGGCATTCCGAGGCAGACCGCGCAGACGCGGGTGTTGGGTTCGGCGGCGAAGTAGTCGCTGGCGCAGGCGCAGAACATCTTCGAGCGCGTGCGGAGCTGCGCGTGCACCTCGATGCCGACGACGGCCTCGTACCCGGCGGCGCCGTCGGAGGTCAACGCTCGCTCCGTTCCCGCGCGGCGCGAGGATGCGCCCGCCCGCCGCGCTCCGGCGAAGCGCGGCGGACGGGCGGCGCTTCCTACGAGGACGCCTCCGCGGCCTCGGGGTCGAGGTACTTCTCGGGGTTGCCGATGAACTTGTTGCGGCACCCGATGTCCTCGAAGCGGTACCACTTCCCGTCGCTGTGGAACCAGCGGAAGTTGCTGCTGTCGTCGTCCGTGACGGTCGCGCCGCAGACCGGGCAATCGGCCATCGAGCCCCCCTTTGCTCGCGGGCCTCGTCGGCCCGCGCCCACGATACAGCCGCGCGCCGAGGCTGTGAAGAGGACGCAGCCCCGTCGCCGCGCGCTCAGCGCACGGCGAACGCAGCCCGCATCCCCAGCTCGTAGTGCCCGGCGACGTTGCAGATCAGCACGTAGCGCCCCGCCTCGAGGCGCAGCGCGAGCCGCGCCGAGGCGCGCGCCGCCACGTTCCCGCTCCGCCCCGCGAGCGCCGCCCCCTCGCCGGTCGCGACCGCGCCGCCGGCGACGGGCAGCGCGTCCGCCGCGAGGTCCGTGCGGATCACCCACAGGTCGTGCGCCAGCGAACCCTCGTTGACCGCCTCGAACGCGACCGCGCCCGCGGGCGCGGCGGCGAGGGCGGGCGCGATCGCCCACTCGCGCAGCGCCACGGCGATCGCCGCCCCGGCGCCCTCGGGGGCGACGCCGCCGGACGGGGAGCCGCCTCGCGCGGGGGCGTCGCCGCAGGCGGCGAGCAGCGCCGCGAGGACGGCGGCGGCGAGTCGCGCGCGCGGCATCGGCGATGCTCCCTCCCGCCCTCGCCGCGCACTCTACGGCAGCGGGCGCGGCCGGCGGGGTGCGCGCGGCCCTCGTGGGCTACGATGGCGGCGGGAGGCCGGCATGGCGGGATCGCATCGGGGCGTCGTCCACCGGCTCAGCGTCTCGCAGGGCGGGGTGCCGAAGCTGCGCGTCGCCGAGGCGCGCGTCGGCGCCGACGGGATGGAGGGCGACGCGCAGGCCGACCTCCGCCGCCACGGCGGCCCCGGGCGCGCGCTCTGCCTCTTCCCGCTCGAACGCATCGAGGCGCTGCGCGCCGAGGGCCATCCGATCGCCCCCGGCAGCGCGGGCGAGAACGTCACGATCGCCGGTCTCGACTGGCCGCTCGCGACGCCGGGGGCGCGGCTGCGCCTCGGCGCGGGGGTGCTGATCGAGATCAGCGGCTACGCGGCGCCGTGCATGAAGAACGCGCGCTGGTTCGCCGACGGCGGCTTCGCGCGCCTCGGCGAGCCGGGCGGCCGCCGCGTCTACGCGCGCGTGCTGGAGGAGGGCGTGCTGCGGGAGGGCGACGCCGTCGAGCTGATCGCGGAGCGCGCCGCCGATCGCGCCGCCCGCGCCCAGCCGCCCGCGTTCCGCTGGCCGCCGCCGGACGGCGCGCCCGTCCGCTAGGCTGGGAAGCGCACGCCGGAGGGCGCGATGGCGGACGGCGAACCGCTGCGGCGGACCGGGGACTTCGGGGCGCTGCGCGACCCCGTGCTGGTCGCCGCCTTCGTACGCAAGAACGGCGTCAACACCACCGCCGCCGCCGCGCTCGCGCACCGCATCCGCGCCCACGACCTGCAGGCCGTCGCCGAGTTCGACCCGCAGCCGTTCTTCGACTTCACGCAGACGCGCCCGCGCACGCTCTACCGCGACGGCGAGCGCGTCGTCGAGTGGCCGCGCAACCGCGTGCACCTCGAACGGGCCGGCGAGGGCGGACGCGACGCGCTGATCGTCTCCGGCGTCGAGCCGCACCTGCGCTGGAACGGCTTCCGCGACGCCCTCGGCGCGTTCGCCTCGGAGCACGGCGTGCGCTCGGCGCTGATCCTGCGCTCGTTTCCCGCCGCCGTCCCGCACACGCGCCCCGTGCTGGTGCGGCTGACGACGATGAACGAACGCCTCGCCGAGGGCCTCGGCCTGCCGCCCCTGCGCCCCGCCTACGAGGGCCCGATCGACGTCGGCGAGGTCGTCGCGAGCGCCCTCGCCGACGGCGCGAGCGCGGGAGCCACCGCCTTCGTGCCCAACTACCTCGGCGTCGTCCCCAACCCGATGGCCGTGCTCGAACTGACCAAGGCGCTCGACCGCCTGCTGCGCGTCCGCACGCCGGCGGGCGAGTTCGAGGAGGCCGCCGGCCGCGTCCTCGCCCGCGCCGACGACCAGATGGCCGAGTCCTCCGAGGTGCGCGAGGCCGTGCGCGCGATGGAGGAGCAGTACGAGGCGCTCGCCGCCGCCGGCGCGGGCGCCGAGGCCCTCCCCTCCGCCGACGAGCTGCTCGACGACGTCGAACGCTTCCTCGCCGGCGAGGGCGGCGCCCCGCCCCCGTGAGGCGGCGGCGCGCACGGCGCGACGCTGCTACGATGGGCGCGCCTCGAGGGCGGGAGTAGCTCAGGGGTAGAGCATCTGCTTCCCAAGCAGAGGGTCGTGGGTTCGAATCCCATCTCCCGCTCCAGCGCACCCCCATCGCCGGTACGGGCAGCGCGAGCCGTAGAAGTCGAGGCGGGCCGGACCCGGGTCGGCGCGACGCGGCCCCCAGCCGCGCTCGCGGCGCAGGCCTGCAGCCTGCGTCGGCGCCACCCCGACCCTCGAAGGGCGGCATTTGGCCTCGGGTCAGCGGCATCTCGGCAGGGACGGGGACCTCACTGAGGGAGGGACGCAGCCTGTCAGATCGGTCCCGCGGAGTTCCAGTGTGTGCAGGTGTGTCAGCTTGCCGAGTTCCGGCGGGATACTCCCGGTCAGGTCGTTGTGGCCGAGATCCAGCGTCCGCAGGTTCACCAGCCAGCCGAGTTCCGGCGGTATGCTCCCGGTCAGGTTGTTGTCGCTGAGCGACAGGTGCCACAGGTTGGCCAGCCAGCCGAGCTCCGGCGGGATGTTCCCGGTCAGATTGTTGTCGTTGAGCCTCAACCTTTCCAGGTTTCGAGAGGCCCCGAGTTCCGGCGGTATGCTCCCGGTCAGGCCGTTGTGGTCGAGCGTCAACCGTTGCAGGTTGGCCAGCCTGCCGATCTCCGGCGGTATGCTTCCGGTCAGACCATTATTGCTGAGCCCCAGATACTGCAGGTTGGCCAGTCCCCCGAGCTCCGGCGGGATGTTCCCGGTCAGGTTGTTGTCGTTGAGCCACAACCCTTCCAGGTTCGAGAGGCTGCCGAGTTCCGGCGGTATGCTCCCGGTCAGGTCGTTGTGGCCGAGCGTCAACCGTTGCAGGTTCGAGAGGCTGCCGAGTTCCGGCAAGATGCTCCCGGTCAGGTTGTTCCCGCCGAGATCCAGCTCCTGCAGGTTGGCCAGCCAGACGAGATCCGGCGGGATGTTCCCTGTCAGATTGTTGTCGTTGAGCCACAACCGTTGCAGGTTCGAGAGGCTGCCGAGTTCCGGCAAGATGCTCCCGGTCAGATTGTTGTTGCTGAGCGACAACCATTCCAGGTTCGCCAGTCCGCTGAGTTCCGGCGGGATGCTCCCGGTCAGATTGTTGCTGCTGAGCCACAACCGTTCTAGGTTCGAGAGGCCCCCGAGTTCCGGCGGGATGCTCCCTGTCAGGCCGTTGGCGTTGAGTGACAGCATCTGCAGGTTGGCCAGCCCGCCGAGTTCCGGCGGTATGCTCCCTGTCAGGCCGTTGGCGCTGAGTGTCAGCTTCAGCAGGTTGGCCAGCCCGCCGAGTTCCGGCGGGATGCTCCCTGTCAGGCCGTTGGCGTCGAGCACCAACCATCGCAGGTTGGCCAGCCTGCCGAGTTCCGGCGGTATGCTCCCGGTCAGGCCGTTGGCGGCCAGGCCGTTGGCGGCCAGCCCCAGATGCTGCAGGTTGGCCAGATTGCCGAGTTCCGGCGGGATACTCCCTGTCAGGCCGTTGTCGATCAGCCACAGATGCTGCAGGTTCGCCAGACTGCCGAGCTCAGCCGGAATGCTCCCTGTCAGGTCGTTGTGGTTGAGCGCCAACCCTTCCATGTTCGAGAGGCCCCCGAGTTCCGGCGGGATGCTTCCGGTCAGTTCGTTGTAGCCGAGATTCAGCATCTGCAGGTTCGCCAGGCTGCCGAGCTCCGGCGGAATGCTCCCGGTCAGTCCGTTCCAGTAGAGCCACAACCCTTCCAGGTTCGAGAGGTTGCCGAGTTCCGGCGGGATGCTCCCGGTCAGTTCCCGCTCATGCAGCTCGAGGCCCACGACGCGGGGCGGCGATCCCCCGATCACGACGCCGTCCCACCGCTCGATCGGCCTACCGGCTCTCCAGTTCAGCACGGTGTCGCCGGCGTCGCCGACGAGGACGTCGCGGACGGCGAGCAGCGTCGCGCAGTCCTCGACCAGCTCCGGGCGGCGGTCCGGTTCCGCGACCGCATCGCACGCCGCCTGCGGCTTCGGCCACAGCGCTGCGGTCGTCGTCGGCGCCCCGTCCGAGGCGCAGATGGCAAGGCCCAGCGCCAGCGCGGCGAGGAAGGCGAGCGGGCGCACCGAGGTCACGCCGCGCAATATACACGGCGAGGGCCGCGCGACGGCTACGCCTCCTCGGCGCCGCGCCAGGAGACGACGCGCTCAGGGCGCAGGCGGAAGACGACCGAGCCGGGCGAGCCGCCGCGCATCGGCTCGGCGAAGGCGCGGGCGGCTTCGGCGTCGCCGTAGTAGCGCTCGGCCAGCCGCAGCATGAACTCGTAGACCGGCTGCTCGTCCGCGCCGACCTCCTCGACGGGGCCGTCGAGGATCGCGGCGGCGTAGGGCGGCTCGCGCTCGTCGATGCAGACGGCGGCGCGCGGCGCGCGGAGCAGGTTGCGCCACTTGAGGCTGTCGCGGCCGGTCAGGATCAGCAGCGCGCCGTCGCGCCACTCGTACCAGACCGGCGCCGATCGCGGATGCCCGCGCCGATCGACCGTCGAGAGCACGGCGATCTTCGCGCCCTCCGTCAGGAACCGTTCGAGCGCCGCCTCGTCCATCGCCATCGCGCGCCTCCCTCGGCGCGCAGCATAATGGGCGCGGGGCCGTCGCGCCGCGCGGCGTCCGCGCGCCGCCCGCGAGGGTTGAAGAGCGCGGCGCGAGGGCGTAGGCTGCGGTACGCATGTTCGCGAGGAGGGCGGCATGACGCTGGCGGCGCCGCCGGTCGCTCCGGGCGTCGAGTTCCATCCCGCGGTCGCGGAGTGGTTCCGGCGCACGTTCGGCGCGCCCACCGACGCCCAGCGCGCGGGCTGGCGGCACGTCGCGAGCGGGCGCGACACGCTGATCAGCGCCCCCACCGGCTCCGGCAAGACGCTCGCCGCCTTCCTCGCCGGCATCGACGGCCTCGTGCGCCGCGCGGAGGCGGGGACGCTGGGGGACGAGACGGCGATCGTCTACGTCTCGCCGCTGAAGGCGCTCGGCAACGACATCCGGCGCAACCTCGAAGCGCCGCTCGAGGGCATCGCCGCCGTCGCGCGGGAGCTGGGCTGCGGCCTGCCCGCGATCCGCACGGCGGTGCGGAGCGGCGACACGACGGCGTCCGCGCGCCAGGCGATCGTGCGCCGCCCCCCGCACATCCTCATCACCACGCCCGAGTCGCTCTACCTGATGGTCACCTCGGAGCGCGGGCGCGAGACGCTGCGGGGCGTCCGCACGCTGATCGTGGACGAGATCCACGCGCTCGCGCGCGACCGCCGCGGCAGCCACTTCGCGCTCACCGCCGCGCGGCTCGACCGCCTCGTCGCCGAGGGCGGCGGGGAGCGCCCGGCGCGCATCGGCCTCTCGGCGACGCAGCGGCCGATCGAGGAGATCGCGGCCTTCCTCGTGGGCGGCGACCGCATCGGCCCCGGCGGCGTCCCGCACTGCACGATCGTCGACCTCGGCCACCAGCGCGACATCGACCTCGCCGTCGAGACGCCGCCGAGCGAGCTGGGGGCGGTGGCCCCGGCCGAGCAGTGGGCCGAGATCTACGACCGCATCGCCGAACTGATCGCGGGGCACCGCACGACCATCGTGTTCGTGAACACGCGGCGGCTCGCGGAGCGCGTCGCCCACCAGCTGTCGCAGCGCGTGGGCGAGGAGCACGTCGCCAGCCACCACGGCAGCCTCTCGAAGGACCGGCGGCTGCGGCTGGAGCAGCGGCTCAAGGACGGCGAGCTGCGCGCGCTCGTCGCCACGGCCTCGCTCGAGCTGGGCATCGACATCGGCTCGGTCGATCTGGTGTGCCAGGTCGGTTCGCCGCGCAGCATCGCGACGTTCCTGCAGCGCGTGGGGCGGTCGGGGCACGCGCTGGGGGTGCGGCCGAAGGGGCGCATCTTCCCGGCCTCGCGCGACGAGCTGGTGGAGAGCGCAGCGCTGGTGCGCGGGGTGGCCTCGGGGCGGCTCGACCGCATCGTGCAGCCGGTGGCGCCGCTCGACGTGCTGGCGCAGCAGATCGTGGCCGAGGCGGCCTGCGGCGAGTGGCGCGAGGACGACCTGTTCGCGCTGTGCCGCCGCGCCGCGCCCTACCGCGATCTGCGCCGCGAGGACTTCGCCGAGGTCGTGGACATGCTCGCGGCGGGCGTCGGCGAGGGCGCCGGCCGCGCCCGCCCGCTGCTGCACCGCGACCGCGTCCACGGCGTGCTGCGCGCCCGCCGCGGCGCGCGCTCCGTCGCCCTCCAGAACGGCGGCACGATCCCCGAACTCGGCGACTACCGCGTCGTCGCCGAACCCGGCGAGACCGTCGTCGGCACCGTCAACGAGGACTGGGCGATCGAGAGCATGGCGGGCGACATCTTCCTGCTCGGCACGACCTCGTGGCGCATCCGCCGCATCGAGAACGGCGTCGTGCGCGTCGAGGACGCGCGCGGCGCCCCGCCCAACATCCCGTTCTGGCTCGGCGAGGCCCCCGGCCGCACGATCGAGCTGAGCGAGGAGGTGGGGCGGCTGCGGCGCGAGGTCGCCGAGGGCCTCGCCGACCGCGAGGCGCTGCTGGAGCGGCTGACGGCGGACTGCGGCCTCGATCGCGGAGGGGCGCAGCAGATCGCGGACTACGTGCGCGCCACCCGCGACGGCCTCGGCGTGGTGCCGAGCGACCGCGACGTGGTGTACGAGCGCTTCTTCGACGAGTCGGGCGGGATGCAGCTGGTGGTGCACGCGCCGTTCGGCGCGCGCATCAACCGCGCGTGGGGGCTGGCGCTCCGCAAGCGCTTCTGCGTGCGCTTCGACTTCGAGCTGCAGGCCGCCGCCAACGACGACGGCATCCTGCTCTCGCTCGGCCCCCAGCACAGCTTCCCGCTGGAGGAGAGCTGGGACTACGTCACCCCCGCCAACGCCGAGGAGGCGGTGCGGCAGTCCTGCTTCTACATCCCGCTCTTCCCGACGCGCTGGCGCTGGAACACGACGCGCGCCCTCGCCGTGCCGCGCCAGCGCGGCGGCAAGCGCGTCCAGCCCTACCTCCAGCGCATGATCGCCGACGACCTGCTCGCCGCCGTCTTCCCCGAACAGGTCGGCTGCCAGGAGAACGTCACCGGCCCGCTCGATATGCCGGACCACGTGCTGCTGCGCCAGACCATGGACGACTGCCTGCACGAGGCGATGGACGTCGACAGCCTGATCGCCGTCCTCGGCCGCATCGCCGGCGGCGAGATCCGCCTCCACGCCCGCGACACCACCGAGCCCTCGCCGATGGCGCACGAGATCGTCAACGGCAAGCCCTACACCTACCTCGACGACGCCCCCCTCGAGGAGCGCCGCACCCGCGCCGTCTCGCTGCGCCGCTCCCTGCCCGAGGAGGCGCGCGACCTCGGCGAACTCGACGCCGAGGCGATCGACCGCGTCCGCGAGCAGGCGTGGCCCGCCCCCCGCGACGCCGAGGAGGTCCACGACGCGCTGCTCGGCCTCGTGGCGATCGACGCGGCGGAGGCCGCGGCGTGGACGGCGCCGCTGCGGGAGCTCGCCGCCGCCGGGCGCGCCGCGCGGCTGACGCGGACCGGCGGCGAGCGCGACGGCCAGCGGCTGTGGTTCGCCGCCGAGCACCTCCCGGCGATCCGGCTGCTCTACCCCGATGCGCGCCTCGAACCGGCGCCGGACCCGCCGCCCGGGGCGGGGCTGCCCTGCGCCGACCGCGAGGAGGCGCGGCGGCTGCTGCTGCGCGGCCACAGCGAGGTGCGCGGCCCCGTCCGGCCCTCGGCGCTGGCCGCGCTGCTCGCCCTCACCGCCGCCGACGCCCGCCGCGGCCTCGAACAGCTGGAGGCGGGCGGCTTCGTGCTGCGCGGGCGCTTCACGCCCGGCCCCGGCGACGGCGGCGAGGACGAGTTCTGCGACCGCCGCCTGCTCGCCCGCGTCCACCGCCTGACGCTCGACCGCCTGCGCCGCGAGATCGACCCCGTGAGCGCGCAGGACTTCATGCGCTTCCTGCTGCGCTGGCAGCACGTCGCCCCCGGCTCGCGGCTGGCCGGGCGCGGAGGCGTGCGCGAGGCCGTCGCCCAGCTCGCCGGCTTCGAGGCCCCCGCCGCCAGCTGGGAGCGCGAAATCCTCGCCGCGCGCGTCGCCGACTACGGCCCCGCCTGGCTCGACGAGCTGTGCCTGGACGGCGAGGCGGCGTGGGCGCGCCTCGCCCCTCCGCGCCCCCACGCCGCGAACGGCCGCCCGCCGGACGGCGAGGACGCCTCGCCGCCGCCGAGGGGGCGCCGCGCCTCGCGCGCGACGCCGATGGCCCTCGCCCCGCGCCCCGACCTGCCCGCGCTGCTCGCCGCCTCGCGCCACGGCGAGGACGCCGAGGCCGAGCCGCGCGCGGGCGCCGCCGCCGAGATCCTCGCCGCGCTGCGCGAGCGGGGGGCGCTGTTCTTCGACGAGCTGACGGCGGCGACGCGGCGGCTCGCGAGCGACGTCGAGGACGGCCTGCGCGAACTGATCGCGGCCGGCCTCGTCGCCTCGGACGGCTTCCAGGGGCTGCGCCAGCTGACGCGCGGCGGGAGCGGGCGCCGCCGCCCGCGCGGCGGGCTGCGCGGCGGCGGCGGGCCCGCCGGCCGCTGGGCCCCCGTGCGCGCGCCCGAGGCCGGCTTCGCCGACGTCGAGGAGCTGGCGGAGCGCGTCGCCAGCGTGCTGCTGCGGCGCTACGGCGTCGTCTTCCGCGACGCCGTGGCCGCCGAGCACTTCCGCGTGCCCTGGCGCGAGGTGCTGCGCGCGCTGCGCCGCCTCGAGGCGCGCGGCGCCGTGCGCGGCGGGCGCTTCGTCTCCGGCTTCGTCGGCGAGCAGTTCGCGCTGCCGGAGGCGCTGGAGGCGCTGCGCCGCGTCCGCAAGACGCCGCGCACCGGCGAGCGCGTGCGGATCGCCGCCGCCGACCCCCTCAACCTGACCGGCATGGTGCTGCCCGGCCCCCGCATCCCCGCCGTCCGCGACCGCTCCTTCGAGCTCGTGGACGGCGCGCTCGCCGGCGCCGACGCCGCTGCGGACTTCGCGCCGCCCGCTTCCGCCGGGGCGTCGCGCGCGGCCTCGTAGCGCGCCTACACTGGGAGCGGCGGGGCCGCGGCGCCGGAGAGGAGGCGACGATGGCGAGGCCGATGTGGCGCGGGGCGATCAGCTTCGGCATGGTCGCGATCCCCGTCCGCCTCTACGCCGCGACCGAGAGCAGGGACATCGCCTTCCGCCAGCTCGACCGCGAGGACCACTCGCGCGTCCGCCAGCTGCGCTGGAACCCCTCCCTCGACGAGGAAGTCCCCTACGACCGCATCGTCCGCGGCTACGAGTACGCGAAGGACAGCTACGTCGTGCTCGACGACGAGGACTTCGAGAACCTGCCCGTGCCCGGCAAGCGCACCATCGCCATCCAGTCCTTCGTCCGCCTCGAGGAGATCGACCCCGTCTACCACGAGAAGGCGTACTACCTCGAACCCGACGAGACGGGCGAGAAGCCGTTCGCGCTGCTGATGCGGGCGCTGGAGGAGAAGGAGCTGACCGCCGTCGCGCAGGTCGCCATCCGCAACAAGCAGCGCCTCTGCGCCCTGCGCCCGGGCGACGGCCGGCTCATGCTCGAGACGCTGTTCTACCCCGACGAGATCCGCACCGCCGAACTCGAACCGCTCGGCCTCGCCGAGGTGTCCGACGACGAGCTGCAGATGGCGCTGACGCTGGTCGCGATGCTGGAGAAGCCGTTCGACCCCGGCGAGTACCACGACGAGTACCGCGAGGCGCTGATGGCCGTGATCCAGGCCAAGCTGGAGGGCCGCGAGCTCGCCGAGGCCGCCGAACCGGAGACCGCGAAGGTCGTCGACCTCATGGCCGCGCTCAAGGCCAGCGTCGAGGCCGCCAGCGGCAGCCGGGACGCCGGCGACGCCGAGGCCGGTGCGGACGCCGGGGCCGTCCCCGCGCGGGCGAGGCGGAAGGCCAGCTAGGCGCGCCCGATGCCCGCCCGCAAGCCCGCGCCCGCGGCGCGCGCGCCCGGCTCCTCCCTCGCCCGCTACGAGGCGAAGCGCGACTTCGGCAGGACGCCGGAGCCGCCCCCCTCCGCGCCCGCCGGGGGCGCGGGGCCGGCGGGGCCGCTGACCTTCGTCGTCCAGCAGCACCGCGCCACGCGCATGCACTGGGACCTGCGGCTCGAACTCGACGGCGCGATGCCCTCGTGGCCGCTGCCGAAGGGGCCGTCGGCGAACCCCAGCGACCGGCGGCTGGCGATCCGCACCGAGGACCATCCCCTCGCCTACGCCTCGTTCGAGGGCGTGATCCCGAAGGGCGAGTACGGCGCGGGCGAGGTCATCGTCTGGGACCGCGGCGACTACTCGCCCGACGAGGACGGCCGCACCTCGTTCGGCGACCGCGCCGAGGCCGAGGCGCGCGTGCGCGCCGGCGTCGCCGCCGGCAAGCTCTCGATCACCTTCCGCGGGCGCAAGCTCAAGGGCTCGTGGGCGCTCGTGCGGACGCAGGCCGCCGGCGACAGCTGGCTGCTGATCAAGCACCGCGACGAGGCCGCCGACCCCGCCCGCGACCTGACCGCCGAGGACGCCTCGGTGATCTCCGGCCTCACGATCGCCGACCTCCGGGGCGGGCGGCTGCCCGATCCCGCGCGCGCCGCCACGCCGCCGCGCCTCGCCGACCTGCCCGCGGCGGCGCCGGGCGCGCTGCCGGCGCGCGTCGAGCCGATGCTCGCCTCGCCGGCGGCCGAAGCGTTCTCCGACCCCGCGTGGCGGTTCGAGCCGAAGCTCGACGGCGTGCGCGCGATCGCGACGATCGCCGGCGGCGAGGCGTCGCTGCGCGCGCGCAGCGGCATCGACATCACCGCGCAGTATCCGGCGCTGGCGCGCGCCCTCGGCCGCCAGCCCGTCGCCGAGGCCGTGCTCGACGGCGAGATCGTGGCGCTGGACGAGCGCGGCGCTCCCTCGTTCGCGCGGCTCCAGCAGCGCCTCAACCTCCAGCACCCCGAACAGATCGCGGCCGCCGACGCCGGGCTGCCGGTGCTGTTCTTCGCCTTCGACCTGCTCCACCTCGACGGCTACGACCTGCGCCGCGCGGCGCTCGAACACCGCGCCGAGGCGCTCGCGCGCGCGCTGCTGCCCGGTCCGCTGGCGCAGCCCGTCCAGTCCTTCGCCGCCGACGGCCTCGCCGCCTACGAGGCGGTCTCGCGGCTCGGCCTCGAAGGCATCGTCGCGAAGCGCCGCGACGGGGCCTACGAGGAGGGCAGGCGCTCGCGTGGGTGGCTCAAGATCAAGGCGCGGCGCCGCGGCGCGTACCTCGTCGGCGGCTACCACCGCGGCGAGGGCGCGCGCAGCGGCTCGTTCGGCGCCCTGCTGCTCGGCGAGCGCGGCGAGGACGGCGCGCTGCGCTACAGGGGCCGCGTCGGCTCCGGCTTCGGCGAAGCCGACCTGCGCGGCCTGCGCGAACGCCTCGACGCGCTCGCGCAGGCCGCCAACCCGTTCGCCGCCGTGCCGCCCGGCGCCGCCCGCGTGACGTTCGTGCGCCCCGAGCTCGCCGCCGAGGTCGAGTACGCGCGCGAGAGCGACGACGGCCACCTGCGCGAGCCCGTGTTCGTGCGCCTGCTCGACGCCGGGGACGCCGCAGCCCCGGAGGCCGCGGAGACGGGCGGCGAACGCCGGACGAGGCGCCGCCGCGCGGACGCCGCCCCGCCCCCGGCGCGCGGCGGCTCCGCCGCCCCCGGCGGCGACGCGATCGCCGAGGTGGTCGAACAGCTCGGCGGCGACGCGCCGGAGGCGACGATCGCCGTCGGCGGCCACGAGCTGCGCGTCTCGAACCTCGACAAGGAGCTGTGGCCGGCGCACGCGGGCGCGCCCGCCGTCGCCAAGCGCGACCTGCTGCGCTACCTCGCCGGGGTCTCGCCGTGGCTGCTGCCGCACATGCGCGACCGCCCCGTCACGCTCGCCCGCCACCCCGACGGCATCGGCGGCCCCTCGTTCTACCAGAAGCACTACGACCGCCCCCCGCCGTTCGTGGAGACGGCCGAGGTGTGGGTGGACTCGGCGGGCGGCGACGGCACGGCGCTGTTCTGCAACAACCTGCCGACGCTGCTGTGGCTGGGCCAGCTCGCCAACCTCGAACTGCACGTCTCGCTGGCGCGCGCGGGCGCCGAGCCGGACGGCGGCCACCTGCCGATGGCGTTCTCCGGCTCGAAGCGGCAGGTCGAGCGCTCGGCGCTGGGCCACCCCGACTTCGTGCTGTTCGACCTCGACCCTTACATCTACGCGGGCGACGAGGCGCCGGGCGAGGAGCCGCGGCCCAACCCGCGCGCCTTCGCGCGCACCATCGAGGTCGCGCGCTGGCTCAAGGAGCTGCTCGACGCGGCCTCTCTGTCCTCGTTCGTGAAGACCTCGGGGGCGACTGGGCTGCACGTCTACGTGCCGATCCTGCGGCAGTTCGGCTACGCCGCCGTGCGGTCGGTGGCGGGCACGTTCGCGGACTTCCTGCGCCGCGCCCACCCCCGCGAGGTGACGCTCGAATGGGCGACCGCGCACCGCACCGGCCGCGTCTTCGTCGACGTCCACCAGAACGCGCGCACGAGGAACCTCGCCGCCGCCTTCTCGCCGCGCACCCGGCCCGGCGCCCCCGTCTCGATGCCCCTGCGCTGGGACGAGCTCGACGGCGCCGACCCCGCCGCCTTCACCATCCACACCGCCCTCGACCGCCTCGCCCGCGGCGGCGACCCGTGGTCCGGCGTCCTCGCCCACAAGCACGACCTGCGCGCCCTCGTCGAGCGGAGGTAGCGAGGGCGGCAGACCCAGGGGCTGCGAGGGCCTCCGAGGCGTATGCTCGCGGCGGAGGCCGTCCGATGCGCCCTCGCCGCCTCGCCCACGCCGCCGCGCTCCTCGCCGCGCTTGCGCTCGCCCTCGCCGCGTGCACCGGCGGCGGGCCGCCGCCCGCGCCCACTGCCACGCCCGAGGCGTCGCCGGCGGCCGAGGCGCCCTCGACGCCCGCGCCCGCCGCCGAGGCGACGCCGCCGCCCGCGCCCGCCCCGACGCCGGAGCCGACGCCGGAGGCGGCGTGCGCGAACGGCGTCGCGGTCGAGGAGGCCGAGGCGCGCCCCGGCCTCGTCGCCGACTGCGTGGCGCTGCTCGCCTCGAGGGACGCGCTGCGCGGCGAGGCGGCGCTCGATTGGGCCGGCGGCCTCGCGATCGGGCGCTGGGAGGGCGTCGCCGTCGGCGGCGAGCCGCCGCGCGTCACAGGCCTCGACCTGCGGGACAAGGGGCTGACGGGCAGCATCCCGCGCACGCTGCGGCGGCTGCCGCTGCGCGAGGTGCGGCTCGCGGGCAACGCGCTGACGGGCTGCGTGCCCTCGGCGTTCGGGGACGCGAGGGGCGACGCCGCGTACCTCGGCCTCCCGTGGTGCCTGCGCTACAACCGCCTCGACGCCACGGGCGCCGTCGCCGCGGCGGGCGAGTGGGCGATCCTCGGCGCGGATGGCGAGGTCCTCGCGACGTGGGAGGGGCTGCGCTCCGAGGCCGCCACGCTGCGCGTCCACCAGACCGACGCCGGCGGCACGTCGTGGGCGGCCGAGTTCGGCGCCGTCTCCGAGGGCGGCCTCTTCGAGTGGCGCAAGGCGTCCGACTGCTGGGTGCGCTACCACGTCACGGGGCCGCCGGTGCGGCCCTCGGCCGGATCGGGGCGCTGGGAGTTCCCCGTCGAGTGGATGACCTACGCAGCCACCGGCGAGGGCTGCACCGGCGCCGTCGGCTCGGCCACCGTGCTGCGCGTGGACGAGGAACCGGCGCCCGTCCGCCTCGCCGTCGACACGCCATCCATCGAGACGCCCGTGCGCCACGGGCCGTGGCTGCTGATCCCGAGGGGCTGGACCGGCGCGATCGAACCCTACGTCCCCGTCGCCGCCGCGCCGCCGTCCGGGGCTTCGGGCGCGTCGGGGTCCGGGGGCGACGGGGAGAATGCGCCGTCGTGGCCGTCGAGCGATCCTGACGAGGTGCGCCGACACCCGCTTTGGAGCGTCCCCGATCTGCCGGACGGGTGGCGGCTCGGCAGCGTATTGGCTCAAGACGATACTTCCATTGAGGCGATCTACCTCAATGAAGGTGGCTACATAGCCCTGAGCGTATGGATCTGGACAACCATCGGTCACCCTCGTCACGTCGAAGCCTTGTGCTGCAATACGGATGAAGTGCGTATCATTGACGGGCGACCGGCTTTGGTCTGGTACGATCCGAGCGCCGACAGCAGACAAGGAGCCGAAGTACGCATCTATTACGAGCCGACTCACACCATGTACATCGCCTCAATGTATGACGCGCGTTTCATGCACGACGTACCAATGGTGATCGGGATTGTCCGCAGTCTTTTGCCGACGGACGGCGCGCCGTAACGAAGTTCACAGCTTGCTTCTCGCACCCCGGCAAGGCTCGGGGTCAGCCCGCCAGCGCGCGCTGGCGCGCCCCTCGGGGCGGCGCGGTCAGGGGATGCCGCAGGCGGCGGGGTCGAGGGCGCAGGGGTGGGCGGAGCCGGAGGCGCCGACGGCGCCCCCGGCGGCGGCGACGCGGGCGGTCGAGGGCGTGGAGGCGCGGGTCCAGACGCCGGTCGAGGCGTCCTCGTAGTAGACGAAGGCGCGCAGGTAGTGGCCGGCGTCGGCGGACGTCGGCGTGTGCGACCAGCTGGGCGAGCGCGCCCGCAGCGGCGCGCACGACGCCGCGGCGCCCGCGCCGTCGCAGCGCAGCCAGCGCCACGCCGAGCGGTCGCGGTGCGCGGGCAGCCTCGCCGCGGCGACCGCCCGCCCCGCGCGCGGCGCGGAGTGCCCGCCCGCGAACCGCGCCGAGGCCGCGGCCGCGCCGCTGCGCGCGCGCACGGCGGCGGTGACCGTCGTGACCGCGCGCCCGCCCGCCGCCAGCGGCACGGAAGCGCGCAGGCGCTTGCCCGCGTCGGCGGACGAGGGCACGTAGACGTAGCTGCAGGCCGAGCCGTTCGAGGCCGACACGTCGGTCCAGCCGCTCGCGCCGTCCGCGGAGCGCTCCCACTTCCACGCCCGCTTGCGCGGGACGCCCGCCGCGCCGCAGGCCGAGGCCGGCGCGCTCTCGCCCGCCGATGCGCGCGCGGCGGGGTCGGCGAGGCCGGCCACGACCGGCTCGCCCGCGACGGGGGCGTCGCGGTGGCCGGAGCGGATCCAGGCCGTGCGCTGGTCCGCGGGGTCGAGGCCGCCGTAGGCCAGCGCCGGGTACTGGCCGCCCGCGCCGAAGTTCCACGGGCTGTCGCCCGAGCCGTCGCCGTCGAGGTCGAGGTTCCACGCGGAGTAGAGGCCGGAGTAGCCGGACGGCGACTGCAGTTCGCGCGTGGTCTTGCCCGCGCCGCCGCCGCTGGCGCTGCGCCCGCTTACGCCGGCGTCCCAGTAGCTGGCGGTGTAGGTCTCGCCCTCGAACACCTCGTCGTTGACGTCGTTGGCCCCGGTCAGGCCGCCGCTGGCGGCGGCGACCGCGCCCGCGACGGGGCCCGCGGCCCAGCTGGCCTCGATCGACCCCGCCACGAGGTTGCCGACGAGGCCGCCCGTCGCGCTCCCGCCCGCGACCGGACCCGTCGCGTACGAGGCCGAGATCGCCGCGCTGTCCAGCTCGCCCACGAGCCCGCCTGCCGCGCGCGAGTAGGCGACATTGGGTTCGCTCTCGGTGTCCGTGCTCGCGCTGACAGACGCCGACGACCAGCAGGCCGTGATGTCGCCGATCGAGTAGCCCGCGATCCCGCCGACGGAGTAGCTGCCCGAGACCTTGCCGGTGACGTAGCTGGCGGTGATCGGCCCGCCGCCGTCGCCCGCGAGGCCGCCCGTCAGCTCGCGGCCGGTGACGTCGGCGGAGAGCAGCCCCACGCCCGAGATGCTGGAGCCGAGGTCGCCGGTCGTGCCGAAGAGGCCCACGCCGTCGGCGTTCGGGCGGTTGACGAAGAGGTGCGAGATCGTGTGGCCGTTGCCGAGGAAGACGGTGTCGAAGGGGTCGAAGGTGTCCTCGCCGATCGGGTCCCAGCCCGCGCCGCCGTTCCAGTACGAGGAGTCCGCCGAGGTGATCTGCCCGTCGCCGTTCTCGTCGAAGTCGAGGTCGGCGGCGAGCTCGTAGCCCGAGCACGAACCGGAGGGGCAGCCCATGCGCCCGCCGGCGGATGCGTCGCGGTTCGGGAAGGCGGCGGCGTAGGCCGTCGCCTCGTCCTCGGCGGGGTCGCCGTCGAGGTCGTGGCGCATGGCGTCGAGCTGGGCGAGGGTGGAGACCTCGATCAGCCCGTCGCCGTCGAGGTCGTAGTCGGTCGTGGACTGGGCTCCGGCGTGCGGCGCGTCCGCGAGCAGCATCGCGGCCAGGGCGAGTGAGTGCACCGCCCGCGCGAGCACGCCCCGCCATCGCCGCCTCGCCAGTCGCCACAGGCCTGCGAGCATCCCGCCCCCCGCTCCCACGCGGCGAACCTACCGCCGCCGCGCCGCTCCGTCAAACGGCGCACCCGCCCGTCGCTCACCGCGCCTCGAGGCGCGGCGCACGCGCCGACGAGGGCGCTACGAGGCGCGCTCCACCGATCGCAGGAACGCCTCGTCCAGCTCCGCGCGGGCGTCGGCTTCGCGGTACAGCGCCCGGGAGTAGGTCGGGCGGCCGTTCGCGCCCGCGCGCGGGCCGTGGAAGAGCCAGACCGCGGCGCCGCACCGTCAAACAGGATGCTCCGCAGGAGGCGATTGGGCACACGGCCGCCGCCATCACGATGCTCGCAGCCTGCGCCTCCGTCCGGCCGCGAGGCGTATGCTCGCGACGGAGGCCGTCCGATGCGCCCTCGACGCCTCGCCATCGCCGCCGCGCTCCTCGCCGCGCTCGCGCTCGCCCTCGCCGCGTGCTCCGGCGGCGAGCCGCCGCCCGCCGCGCCCGCCGCCACGCCCGAGGCGTCGCCGACGGCCGAGGCGCCCTCGACGCCCGCTTCCGCCGCCGAGGCGTCGTCGGCGCCCGCGCCCGCTCCGACGCCTGAGCCGCCGCCGGAGGTGGCGTGCGCGAACGGCGTCGCAGTCGAGGAGCCCGAGGCGCGCCCCGGCCTCGTCGCCGACTGCTTGGCGCTGCTCGCCTCGAGGGACGCGCTGCGCGGCGAGGCGCCGCTCGATTGGGGCGCGGATCTCGCGATCGGGCGCTGGGAGGGCGTCGCCGTCGGCGGCGAGCCGCCGCGCGTCACCGGCCTCGACCTGCGCGGCAAGGGCCTCACGGGCAGCATCCCTCGCGGGCTGCGGCGGCTGCCGCTGCGCGAGGTGCGGCTGGCGGGCAACGCGCTGACCGGCTGCGTGCCCTCGGCGTTCGGGGACGCGAGGGGCGACGCCCTCTACCTCGGCCTGCCGTGGTGCCTGCGCTACGACCGCCTCGACGCCACAGGCGAGGTCGCCGAGGCGGGCGGCTGGGCTGTCCTCGACGGCAACGGGACGGTCCTTGCGACATGGGAGGGGCTGCGCTCCGAGGCCGCCACGCTGCGCGTCCACCAGACCGACGCCGGCGGCACGTCGTGGGCGTCGGAGTTCGGCGCCGTCTCCGAAGGCAACCTCTTCGAGTGGTGGGGAGCCATCGACTGCTGGGTGCGCTACCTCGTCACCGGCGCGCCCGTCCCGCCTGCGGGCGGATCGGGGCGCTGGGAGTTCCCCGTCGAGTGGATGACCTACGCCGCCACCGGCGAGGGCTGCACCGGCGCCGTCGGCGCCTCCGCCGTGCTCGCCGCCGACGAGGACGCGCCGGACGCCATCCCCGCAGCCGCGATCCTCACGCCGGTGCGGCACGGGCCGTGGCTGCTGATACCCGAGGATTGGGAAGGCGCAGTCGAAGAACCGGTTGCCTACCCCCCGGTCAGCGGGGATCCCGTGACGGTCAGGCCCGAGGCATACACGGAGGACATCGCCGTCGCGAGAGGATTCCCGCGCTGGCGCGAGCCGGCAATGCCCGTGGGATGGCGGTTCGGCTCGGCGTCGACGGGGCCGCACGATGCTCCAGCCGACGGATACAGGGCGACCTACGTCAACGCGAAAGGCTACTTCGCCGCCACAATCTTCGTATACCGATTGGATGAATGGCCGTACCAACAGATGGTATTCGATCGTGGAACAAGCTTTCACGAGGCTCGCATCATCGACGGGCATTGGGCAGTCGTGTTTTACGCTCCGCCGGGCCGCACGTCGGAGGTGGGCACCATAGCGCGAATTTTCGATCGTGCGGCAGGTATCATGTATGCGGTCCATGGACGCGACAAGACGCTCAGGGGGAACAACATCGAGCCTACGATCGAAATCGCACGCAGCCTTTATCGGGGGTCCGGACGGTGAACAAGTATCCGGCTTGCGCCTGTTCGTTCCTCTTCACCCTGACGGTCGCGCTCGTTCCCGCCGTCCGCACGGGGAGCGAACGGTCGCAGCCGGGACGCGGAGAGCGGGACATGCTGCGGGCGGCGGCCTGAGCCGTGGCCGCGAACGGCGAGGCCGGGGCGGGCGGGCTCCGGCGGCTCGCGCTGCGCGACCGGCACGAGGCGCTGGGGGCGCGCTTCGCGCCCTTCGCCGGCTGGGAGATGCCCCTCAGCTACGAGGGCGTCGTCGCCGAGCACGAGGCCGTCCGCGCGCGCGCCGGCGTCTTCGACGTCTCGCACCTCGCGCGGGCGTGGGTGCGCGGGCCCGGCGCAGGCGCGCGGCTGCGCGCGGCCACCACCTTCGGCGTGACCTCGATGGCCGAGGGCACGGCGCACTACTCGCTCTACTGCAACGCCGCCGGCGGCATCGAGGACGACGTGTTCGTCTACCGGCTGCCGGGCGAACGCTGGCTCGTCGTCCACAACGCCGCCAACGCCGAGGCCGATTTCGCGCGGCTGCGCGCCGCCGCCGGCGACGCCGCCTCCGAGGAGACGCGCGACACGGCGATGCTGGCCGTGCAGGGCCCGGCCGCGCCCGCGCTGCTCGCGGACGTGCTCGGCGACGGGTACGCCGCGCTCGCGCCGCGCGCGTGCGCCGAGCTGGAGTGGCGCGGCGCGCCCGTGCTCGCCGCGCGCACCGGCTACACGGGCGAGGACGGCGGCGAGTGCGTCGTCCGCGCGGAGGACGCCGCCGCGCTGTGGGACGCGCTGATCGAGGCGGGCGCCGCGCCGTGCGGCCTCGGGGCGCGCGACACGCTGCGGCTGGAGGCCGCGCTGCCGCTCCACGGCGCGGACATCGACGCGGCGACCCACCCCTACGAGGCCGGCCTCGGGTTCGCGGTCAGCCTCGGCGACGGGGCGGACTTCGAGGGGCGGGCGGCGCTGGCGGAAGCGCGCGCGCGACCGCTCGCGCGGCGGCTCGCCTGCATCGCCGCGCGGGGGCGGGGGGTGCCGCGCGCGGGCCAGGCGGTGCACGCGGCGGACGGCGGCGGCGGGCTCGCCGGGCCGCCGGTCGCGCGCCTCACCAGCGGGGCCTGGTCCCCCACCTTGCGCCACGGCGTCGGCATGGCCTACCTTCCCCTCGAACTGACGGAACCCGGCGCCTTGCTCGCGGTCGACGTGCGTGGCCGCGCCCTCCCCGCCGAGGTCGTCCGGCGTCCGTTCTACCGGAAGCCGAAGCAGCAGTGACGAACCAGCAGTGACGCCCGCGCCGAGCCTCGACGCACCGGACGGCCTGCTCTACACGCGCGACCACGAGTGGCTGCGCCTCGACGGGGCGGCCCCGGACGAGGCCGTCGTCGGCGTCACCGCCTTCGCGCAGGATCAGCTCGGCGACGTGGTCTACCTCGACCTGCCCGCCGCCGGCGACGCCCTGACCGCGGGCGAGCGCTTCGGCGAGATCGAGTCGGTCAAGACCGTCTCCGACCTCTACGCCCCCGTGAGCGGCGAGGCGATCGCGGTCAACGAGGCGCTGATCGAGCGCCCCGAGCTGGTCAACTCCTCGCCCTACGGCGAGGGCTGGCTGCTGCGCGTGCGGCTCTCCGACGCCTCGGAGCTGGAGGCGCTGCTGGACGCGGCCGCGTACCGCGCGCTGCTGCCGGCGGGCTGACGTTGGCGCCTCCGCCGCCCGCGGGCGCGCCCCACCCCTACATCCCGGCCACCGCGGCGGACCGCGAGCGGATGCTGGCGCGGCTCGGCCTCGCCGATCTGGGCGAGCTGTTCGCCGACCTGCCCGCCGGGGCGCTCGACCCGCCGATCGGGCTGCCGCCGCCGCTGGCCGAACCGGAGCTGATCGCGCTGCTGGAGGAGCGCGCGCGCGAGAACGCCGACCCCGCGCGCCCGTGCTTCCTCGGCGCGGGGGCGTACCGCCGCTCCGTGCCCGCCGTCGCCGCCGAGATCGCCCGCCGCTCGGAGTTCGTCACGGCGTACACGCCGTACCAGCCGGAGATCAGCCAGGGCACGCTGCAGTCGGCGTTCGAGTACCAGTCGGTCGTGTGCGAACTGACCGGCATGGACGTGTCCAACACCGGCCTCTACGACGTGGCCAGCGCGACGGCCGAGGCGTGCCTGCTCGCCGCCCGCGCGACCGGCCGCGCCGCCGTCGCGCTGCTCGAACCGATCCACCCGGGCACCGCCGAGGTGGTGCGCGCCTACGCCCGCGGCGCGGGGCTGCGCGTGGACCTCGTGGCGGCGGGCGGCGAGACGACGGAGGAGCACGCCTGCCTCGTGGCGCAGCAGCCCGACTTCCTCGGCGCGATCGCCGACCTCGAACCGCTCGCGGCGGCGGCGCACGAGGCGGGCGCGCTGTTCGTCGTCGCCGCCGATCCGTTCGCGCTCGGCCTGCTGCGCGCGCCGGGCGACGCCGGAGCCGACGTCGTGACCGGCGAGGGGCGCGACCTCGCGGGGCCGCCGGGGTTCGGCGGGCCGTCGCTGGGGCTGTTCGCCGCGCGCGGGCGGCTGCTGCGGCAGATGCCGGGCCGCATCGTCGGGCGCGCCCCGGAGCTGCGCGCGCCGCCGGGAGGGGGCGCGCCGCGCACCGGCTACGTGCTCACGCTGCAGGCGCGCGAGCAGTTCATCCGCCGCGAGCGCGCCACCTCGAACGTCTCGACGGCGCAGGCGCTGGTCGCGCTCGCCTTCACCGTCGCGGTGCAGGCGCTCGGCCCCCGGGGGATGCGCGAGTCCGCCGAACTCTGCTACCGGCGCGCCCACGACGCCGCCGCGAGGGTCGCCGCGCTGCCCGGCTACGAGACGCCGGAGCGGGGGCCGTGGTTCCAGGAGTTCCTCGTGCGCGGCAGGCTGCCCGCGCCCGCGCTCGCCGCGGGGCTGGCGGCGCGCGGCATCGCCGCGGGCCTCGACGTGTCGGAGCGGGCGGAGCCGGAGGCGCGCGGCTCGCTGCTCTTCGCCGTGACCGAGGCGACGCCGCCCGCGCACGTCGACGCGCTGATCGCCGCCCTCGCGGACGTCGAGACCTCGGCGTGAGCGCGGCGCGGCCCGGCGGCGGCGAGGACTTCGGCGCGCGGCTGAGCTTCGACCGCGGCGCGCCCGGCCGCCGCGCCGTCGACGTGCCCGCGTGGGAGGGCGAGGCCGCGCCGCTGCCGGACGCGCGCCTGCTGCGCGATTCGCTGCGCCTGCCCGAACTCAGCCAGGGCGGGCTGGTGCGCTACTGGACGGCGCTCTCCGCCCGCAACTACGGCGTGGACAGCGGCCCCTACCCCCTCGGCTCCTGCACGATGAAGTACAACCCGAAGGTGGACGACCTCGCGGCGGCCCTGCCCGGCTTCGCGCAGGCGCACCCGCTGGCCCCGCCGGAGGACGCGCAGGGCACGCTCCGCGTCCTGCTCGAACTCTCGCGCGCGCTGGCCGAGATCACCGGCTTCGCCGCCTGCGGGCTCGCGCCCGCCGCCGGAGCGCAGGGCGAGCTCGCGGGCGTGCTGATGATCGCGCGCGCACTCGAGGATCGCGGCGAGCTCGCGGCGCGGCGGCGCGTGCTCGTGCCCGACTCGGCGCACGGCACGAACCCCGCCACGGCTGCGATGGCCGGCTTCGAGGTCACGCAGATCCCCACCGCCCCCGACGGCTCGCTCGACCGCGCCGCGATCGAGGCCGCGCTCGGCGGCGACGTCGCCGCGGTGATGGTGACGGCGCCCAACACGCTGGGGCTGTGGGAGCGCGGCATCGAGGAGGTGGCGCGCCTGATCCACGATGCCGGCGCCTACCTCTACGGCGACGGCGCCAACCTCAACGCGATCGCCGGGCGTGCGCGCTTCGGCGACCTCGGCTTCGACGTGGCGCACCTCAACCTGCACAAGAGCTTCAGCACGCCGCACGGCGGGGGCGGCCCGGGCGCGGGCCCCGTCTGCTGCACCGCCGAACTCGCGCCCTACCTGCCCGCGCCCGTGCCGGAAGAGGGCGCGGACGGCCTCGTGCGGCTCGCGGCGCCGGAGCGCGGCATCGGCCGCCTGCAGCAGTTCCACGGCAACGCCGGCGTGCTGATCCGCGCCTGGGCCTACCTGCGCGCGCTCGGCCTCGAGGGGCTGCGCGCCGTCAGCGGGCAGGCCGTGCTCAACGCCAACTACCTGCGCGCCCTGCTCGAGGGCCACTACGACCTCCCCTACGACCGCCCCGTGCTGCACGAGGTCGTGTTCTCCGGTTCGCGCCAGCGGCGCGAGCACGGCGTCCGCACCTACGACATCGCCAAGCGGCTGATCGACCACGGCTTCCACCCCCCGACGGTCTACTTCCCGCTGATCGTCGAGGAGGCGCTGATGATCGAGCCGACCGAAACCGAGCCGCCCGAGGCGATCGAGGCCTTCGCCGAGGCGATGATCGCCGTCGCCGAGGAAGCGGAGAGCGACCCCGACGCGCTCCGGGGAGCGCCCTGGAGCGCGCCCGTCGGCCGCCTCGACGAGGCGACCGCCGCCCGCCGCCCCGTGCTGCGCTGGCAAGGCAGCGGCGAGGGGTAGTGGGAGCCGAGGGCGCCGTGACGCCCTCGGCGGGTCAGGCCCCGTGGCGGATGGCGAAGTCCTCCTCGGGCGAGCGCACGAGGCGGGTGCGGCCGCGGACGGCGAACCACAGCAGGCCGGCGGCGAACCACGCGGCGCAGCCGTAGAGGCCGAGCCGGTAGTCGGGGTCGAGGAAGAGGAAGCAGAGCGTGGCGAGGGCGATCGCGGCGGCGGCGATCGCGCCCGCGCTCCCCAGCGGGCTGCGGTAGGGCCGCCCGATCGCGGGGAACCGCCGCCGCAGCCGGACGAAGGCGATCATCTGCAGGACGTAGGAGACGACCGCGCCGAAGACCGCCATGTTGAGCAGCACCGCGCCGACCGGCGCGCCCCCGCCGAACCAGTCGTCGCCGAACTCGATCAGCAGCGCGACGCCGTAGCCGGCGGCGGCGCCCGCGATCAGCGCGCGGTGCGGCGTGCGGCGGCCGGGCAGCGTGACCGACAGCCAGCGCGGGAAGTACCCCGCGCGCGACAGCGAGTAGGTGCTGCGCCCGGAGGCGTAGACGATCGCGTGGAAGCTGGCCGCGAGCCCGGCGATCGCGGCCAGCGCGAGCAGCCACTCGGGAGCGCCCCCGAAGATCGTCGCGAACCCCAGCAGCAGCGGCTCTTCCGACGTCCCGACCGCGGCGGCCCCCGGCGCGATGCCCGAGTTCAGCGCCAGCGTGAGGATCGAGGCGGCGATCAGCGTCCACATGCCCCACAGCAGCGCCCTCGGCAGGTCGCGCGCGGGGTCGCGCGACTCCTCGGCGGCGAGCGGCAGCTGCTCGATCGCGAGGTAGAACCAGATCGCGAACGGCAGCGCCCGCGCCGCGCCGGCCCAGCCCGACGGCAGCAGCCGCGCGGCGCCCTCGCCGGAGCCGAGCGCCAGTTCCCAGTCGAAGTGCGGGATCGCGCCGATCCAGAAGACGGCCAGCACCGCCAGCGCCGCCAGCGTGAGCGCGGAGGCGACGCGGAAGGCCGCCTCCGCGCCGATCACGTTGACGCCGGTGAACAGCGCGTAGCACAGCAGCCACCACAGCGGCGCGGGCGCCTCGACGCCGAACGCGCCCTCCAGCGCCGTCCCGGCGTAGCCGCCCACGCCGACGACGATCACCGCCGGCGTGAGCACGTACTCGATGTTCGCCGCCAGCCCCGAGGCGAATCCGCCCCACGGCCCCAGCGCCGTCCGCGCGAACGAGTACGGCCCGCCCGCGTGCGGCATCGCCGCCGCCAGCTCGGCCAGCGAGTGGCACAGGCAGAGGTACATCGCCGCGACGACGGCCGTGGCGATCGCCAGACCGCCGAAGCCTCCGGCGTCCAGCCCGAAGTTCCAGCCGAAGAAGTCCCCGGAGATGACCGCGCCCACGCCGAGCGCCCACAGCGACCGCACCCCGGCGCTGCGGCGCAGCCCGCGCCGCGCGAAGTAGCCGCTCCTGGCGTCCTCGTACGCCGCCGCGCCGAAACCGCGTCCGCGCGCCATCGCCCGCTCCCGTCCCCGGCGGCATCGTAGCGTGCGCCCCGCCTTGCGTCGGCTTACCCTGTCGCGGGGGCTGGCGGAGGGGCGTGCGTGCGTACGGAACCGGAACCCGGCGGCGGCGAGGACGGCGGCGGCGCGCCCGAACTTTCGATCGTTCTGCCGTGCCTGAACGAGGAGGAGACGCTGCCGGGCTGCATCGGCCGGGCGCGGGAGGGCCTCGAGGCGGCGGGGCTGCGGGGCGAGATCGTCGTCGTGGACAACGGCTCGGACGATCGCTCGGCTGAGGTCGCACGCTCGCTGGGCGCGCGCGTCGTGCCCGAGGCCGTCCGCGGCTACGGCGCGGCGCTGCGGCGGGGCTTCGCCGAGGCCCGCGCCCCCTGGATCGTGATGGCCGACGCCGACCGCTCCTACGACCTCGGCGACGTCGGCACCTTCGCCGAGCGGCTGGCCGAGGGCTACGACCTCGTCATGGGCTCGCGGCTGCGGGGGCGCATCGAGCCGGGGGCGATGCCGTGGCTGCACCGCCGCGTCGGCACGCCCGCCCTCACGCGCGCCCTCAACCTGCTGCACGGCGCCGGCGTCAGCGACGTGAACTGCGGCATGAGGGGCCTCCGCCGCGACGCCGCGGCGCGCATGGCGCTGCGCTCGGACGGCATGGAGCTGGCCGCGGAGATGGTGATCGCCGCCGCCCGCGCGGGCCTCCGCATCACCGAGATCCCGATCGACTTCCACCGCGACGGCCGCGATCGCCCTCCGCACCTGCGGACGTTCCGCGACGGCTGGCGGCACCTGTCGCTGATCGTGTCGATGAAGCTCCGCCCGCCGCGCTGAGCGCGGGCGCGGCCCCGGCGGACGGGGGACGGCGATGAGCGTGCGCGCGGGGCTGGGGACGGGGGCCTTCCCGTGGTCCTCGCCGCGCGCGTTCTGGCGCTGGGTCGAGTTCTGCGAGGAGAGCGGCGTGGACTCGATCTGGCAGTCCGACCGCCTCGCCGCGAGCGGCCCCGCGCCCGCCCCGCAGCTGGATGCGATGAGCCTCGTGGCCGCGCTCGCGGGCGCGACCGAACGGCTCAAGTTCGGCATGAACGTCGTCGTGCTGCCGCTGCGCGACCCCGTCGCGCTGGCCGCCCAGTGCGCGACCGTCGACTACCTCAGCGGCGGGCGGCTGCTGCCCGCGTTCGGCGTGGGCGCGGGCGCCTCGCCGGCGTGGGCGGCCACCGGCCGCTCGCCGCGCGGCCGCGGCGCGCGCGCCGACGAGGCGCTCGCCATCGTCGCCGCCCTCTGGCGCGGCGAGCGCGTGACCTTCGAGGGCGAGCACCACCGCTGCGAGGACGCCTCGATCGCCCCGCTGCCCGTCCAGCAGCCGATGCCGCTCTGGATCGGCGGCTCCAGCCCCGCCGCCGTGCGCCGCGCGGCGCGCTTCGGCAACGGCTGGATCGGCGGCATCCAGTCGCCCGCGCAGGCGGCCCCCGTCGTCGCGGCGATCCGCGAGCAGTCGCGCGCCCTCGGACGCCCCGTGCCCGGCGACCACTACGGCGTGAACGTCGCCTGCCGCTTCGGCTCGTGGAGCGATCCCGAGACCGAGCGCGCCGCCGGGGCCAGCGCCCGCGCCGCCGGCGCCCCCGACCCCCGCGACTGCCTCGCCGTCGGCGACGCCCGCGCCATCCTCGATCGCCTCGCCGCGTACGAGGCCGTCGGCGTCACCAAGTTCGTGCTGCGCCCCATCGCCGAGGGCGACGCCGACCTCATGGCGCAAACGCGCCGCCTCGCCGAGGAGGTGCTGCCCGTGCTCCACGGCGAGGAGTAGGTTGTGGGTGACGGCCGCAAGTCGTTCGGGGTAACATCCAGTCCATGAAAGTCAGCGTGACTCTGGCCGCCAGCGATGTGCAGTTCGTGGATCGGTACGCCGCCGGCCATGACGAGATGTCCCGCTCCGAAGTGGTGCGCGTGGCGCTCGCGCTGCTCCGCGACCGCGAACTCGGCGACGCCTACCAGTCGGCCTGGAAAGAGTGGGTGGAGGACGGCGGCGAAATCTGGGATCAGGCCGTGGGCGACGGGATCGACGACGTGATCTGGGAGCCCGGCAAGAGCGGCGGGGTCGACGCCAGCGCATGATCCTGCGTGGCGACATCGCGTGGACGGACTTCGAGCCGGCGGTGGGCAACGAAGCGAACAAGATCCGCCCCGCCGTGGTCGTGAGCAACGACGGCGCCAACTACAGGGCTTGGGGGCTTGGGCGTGGAGTGTTGACCGTCGTGCCCCTGTCGAGCCGCACGAGGCCCCTTTACCCATTTCAGGTGTTGTTCCCGAGTACGCGCGAAACGGGCCTGCGCGCGACGTCGAAGGCGCAGGCTGAGCAGGTGCGGGCCGTGTCCGTCGCGCGCGTCGGCGAGAGGATCGGGCGCGCCCCCGCCGACCTGATGGACGCGCTCGACGACGCTATCCGCCTCCACCTCGCGCTCTGAGGCGCCTCGGGCGTGGCGTCGCGCTACCGGAACAGCTTGCCGAGGCCGCGGCCCGTCGCCTTGCCGGCGGCGCGCCTCGCCACGCGGCGGCCGACGCGCCCGCGCTTCACCGCGTTGATGTCGCCCAGCAGCTTCGCCAGCCAGTAGAGGAAGCCGCGCGTCTGGTTGATGCTCATCGCCTCGCTCCGTCCCCGATCCGCCGCGCGAGCATAGCGCGCTCCCGCGCCGCCCCGCGAGGGGCGCCGCTACAGCGCCCGCAGGTCGGCGAGCACCGCCTCGAGGCGTGCCGCCAGCGTGTCGATGCGCCTCGCCGCGTCGTCCCAGGAGAGGGCGTATTGCCTGTCGCCCTCGTTCCAGTCGGCGGCCTCGCCGATGTCGGCGAACTGGCCGGCCCACGCTTCGAGGAGCGCCCGCAGGCGGTCGGGCAGTTCGGGCCACCACGAGAACGTGGCGCCGAACGTGCAGCGCTCCCGGTTGAGCCATGCGAGGCTGATCAGCCGCGGCCCCGGCTCCGTGTCCCGGAGGGGATTGGCGACGCGGATCGAGACGGTGCCGACGCCCCATGCGATCCTCGCGCCGGCCCGCTCCGCCGCGCCGATCAACCGCCCGGCGGCGGCGCGGCGCCCGGGGTCGCCGAACCCGTCGAGGAAGGTCTCGCGGGTCAGCCGCGTCCGGCGGCCGCCGCCGGACTTCGAGGGCGGGGCCGACAGTCCGCCGATGACCGTGGGAACGAAGGTCTCGCTGGCGCCGCCCGCGTAGCGCTTGACCTCGATAGCCAGCACCTCCACGTCGTGCATCTGCTCGTTGAGGAACTCGACGATGCGGGCGAGCTCGCCGGGGATGCGATCGGCGACGAACAGCAGCCGCAGGTTCGACGCGCGGAGGTTCGTTTCCACGCGCTGCCAGAAGCCGTCGGCGTCCGGCTCGTCCTCGCCGAGCAGCGCGGCGAGTTCGGCGGCGGAGTCGTCCGAGCGTTCCTCGAACGCGCGGCGCAGGTCGTCCGCGTCCCAGCTGCGGCGGGCGTGGGCGGCGTACTCCAGCAGCTGGCCGACGACCTCGCGGCGGACCTGGCTGTTGGAGCCGCGCTTCACCTCGACGAGCGTCGGCACGGCGTCCTGATCGATCAGCAGGTGATCCACAGCCCAGCGGTCGCCCGCGCCGGACTCCTCGGCGACGCCCTGCTCGCGCCGGACGAGGAGCCAGCGGCGCGGGTCGTCGGGGCGGATGCGCCCGCCGCCGATCAGGTCGGGGTGGTCGGCGATCAGCCGCTGGATCGCGTCCTCGGAGCCGAAGGGTTGCTCCTCCAGCTTCTCCATGCGCCCGCCCGTCCTGACGTAGATGCGGTCCATCGCTCAGCCGTCCACGCCGTAGCGCGCTTCGAGGTCGCGCCAGGCGGGGACGCCGACGATCTCCTCGAACTCGCGGAAGCCGGCCATCGCGTCCGTGCGGCCCGCCGTCGTCTTCGTCTCGAACAGGGCGCGGTAGGTGTCGGCGACGGCGCGGGCGGCGCTGAACAGCGCGGCGAGGGGGTAGACCACCATCGCGTAGCCCAGCTCCTGCAGCTCGGCGCTGGAGAGCAAGGGCGTCTTGCCGCCCTCGATCATGTTCGCGAACAGCGGCGCGTCCGGGATCGCCTCGCGCACGGCCTTCAGCTCGGCGAGCGACTGCGGCGCCTCGACGAACACGACGTCGGCGCCGGCCTCGCGGTAGAGGCGCCCGCGGCGGATCGCCTCGTCGAGGCCGAGCGGGGCGCGGGCGTCGGTGCGCCCGACGATCACGAGGTCGTCGCCGGCGGCGTCGCGGGCGTCGGCGGCGGCGCGCAGCTTCTGCGCGTGCTCTTCGGCGGGAATCACGCGCTTGCCCTCGAAGTGGCCGCACTTCTTGGGCCACTCCTGATCCTCGAGGATGATGCCGGCCACGCCCGCCGCGACGCACTCGCGCACGGTGCGGACGACGTTGAGCGGGTTGCCGTAGCCCGTGTCCATGTCGGCGACGAGGGGCACGTCCACCGCCGCCGCGATCGGGCGCACGCGGTCGAGCACCTCGGAGGCCGTGAGCAGGCCGTAGTCGGGCGCGCCGAGGGCCGCCGCCGAGAAGCCGAAGCCCGTCGTGAACAGCGCGTCGAAGCCCGCGCGCTGCGCCAGCCGCGCCGACAGCGCGTCGTAGGCCCCGGGCAGCACCACGATCTCCGGCCCGCCGAGCCGTTCCCTCAGTACGCTGGACTGCCGCATCGCCGCATCCTCCTCCGGTCGCCGGTCGCCGCGTCCGAGCATAGCCGCCGCCCCGCGACGCCGCGCCCCCGCCGCCCTACGATGCGCCTCGCGCGGCGGGGCGTGCGAGGGCGGGGCGATGCCGGCGGCGATCACGCTCACCACCGACTTCGGCTCGCGCGACGCCTACGCCGCCCAGCTCAAGGGCGTGCTGCTCGCGCGCTGCCCCGGCGCGGCGGTGCTCGACCTCACCCACGACGTCGCCGCCCACGACACGATCGAGGGCGCGCTCTTCCTCGCCGCCGCCGTACCGGCGTTCCCGCCGGGCACGGTGCACCTCGCGGTCGTCGATCCGGGCGTGGGCGGGGCGCGGCGTGCGATCGCCTGCGCGATCGGCGGGCAGTTCGCGGTCTGCCCCGACAACGGCCTGCTGACGCTGCTCGCGAGGCGGCTCCCCGTCGGGGAGGCGCGCGAGATCGCGAACCCCGCGCTGCGGCGCGAGCCGGTCAGCGCGACGTTCGAGGGCCGCGACGTGTTCGCGCCGGCGGCGGCGCACCTCGCGTGCGGCGGCGCGCTCGCCGGCCTCGGGCCGCCCGCGGGCGGCCTCGCGGCGCTCGCGCTGCCGGAGCCGTCGCGCGAGGCGGGCGGCGTGCGCGGCGAGGTGCTGCATGTCGACCGCTTCGGCAACGCGATCACCAACGTCGAGGCCTCGATGCTGTCGGCCCCGCTGCCGCCGGAGAGGGCGGGGGGCGTGCGCGTGCGCGCGGGAGGGCGCGACCTGCCGCTGCGCCGCACCTACGCCGACGCCGCGCCGGGCGAGGCGCTGGCGCTCGTCGGCAGCGGCGGCCGCCTCGAGATCGCCGTGCGCGAGGGCAGCGCCGCGGACCGCCTCGGCCTGTGGCGCGGCTCGCCGGTGCAGGTCTCGGTCCCGGGTACCACGAACTGACCGGAAGCACGTTTGCCGCATATGGGTGTTTCGGCTTACGTGCGGATGCCCTCGTCAACGAGTTTGGCGATCAGCGCCTCGTGCGTGCCGCTGCCCTTCGCGGAGTTGCAGGCGGCGCAGAGGAGCTGGAGGTTGCCGAGTTCGTCGCCGCCTCCCCGCGATTGCGGGACGACGTGGTCGATCGTGAGGTTGCGGTACGGGAACAGCAGGCGGCAGCCGTTGCAGACGCCTTCCTGCTCGCCGTACAGCGTGCGCTTGTTGATGTCGGCGTTGTAGGGCGGGATGTCGCCGAGGTCGGTTCGGGCGGGAACGTCGGTGCGGTGCGCGCCCCGGTAGAACAGGCCCAGTTCGCCGCGCATCCGCGAGCGCACCAGCTTGGCGGCCTTCGGGCTGATGTCGATGCCCACCCACTCGCGACCGAGCTTCTCGGCGGCTACGCAGGCCGTGGCGCAGCCGCAGAACGGGTCGAGCACCATGTCGCCCTCGTTCGAGGACGCCGCGATGATGCGCTCGAGCAACTCCAGCGGCTTTTGCGTCGGGTAGCCGATGCGCTCTTTCGCTTGCGGGGCCAGGAACGGAATGTCCGCCCACAGGCTGCCGACATCTACACCTTCGTATTCGGACTCGTACTGCTTTCGGAACGGCTTGCCGCTTCCGTTCCAGTGGATGCGCCCTTCGGCGTAAAGCGCCTCCAGGTTGGATTTGGAGACGCGCCAGCCGTATTCGGGGTTCAGTCCTTGCCATTCGTACCTGGGACAGTCGTGAAGCCCAGCCTCCGCGATCAGCCGCGTTACGGGCCGGTAGTTGCCCACATCATCCGTATACGGAAACTTGGGCTTGTTGGTGGGTTCCGCTTTCGGAACCTTGAACGCGGTTTTGCTCGTCCTGGAGTAGAACAGGATCAAATCCACATCCTTGCCCAGCGTCTTGCGTGCTCCGCGGCTGCCTTTGACCGTGCTGCGCTTCCAGGTGATCTCGTTGCGGTAGTTGTCCTTGCCGAACACGGCGTCCATCGTCATCTTGAGGTAGGCCCCGGCGGTGTCGTCGCAATGGAGGTAGATGCTGCCGGTGTCCTTGAGCACGCGGCGCATTTCGAGCAGCCGCACGGCCATGTAGATCAGGTACGACTTCATCGCCTTGCCGTGCGCGACGCCCGCCGCGTCGAGAATCCCGTACAGCGCCGGGTACTCCTCTGCGATCTCGCCGTGCCACGCCAGATCGATGTCGCTGAGTGTCCACGTGTCCTTGAACGCGGCACCCGCCGCCTCGGAACCGATGGGCGCGGACCACTGCTTCCCGCTGTTGAACGGCGGGTCGAGGTAGATCAGGTCCACGCTGCCGGAGTTCAGCCCGCGCAGCACCTCGAGGTTGTCGCGCGTCCAGATCGTCTGGTGCGCGAAGTTGCGGGTTGCGGGTTGCGGGTTGCGGGCTGCGGGCTGCGGGCTGCGGGCTGCGGGCTGCGGGCTGCGGGCTGCGGGCTGCGGGCTGCGGGCTGCGGGCTGCGGGCTGCGGGCTGCGGGCTGCGGGCTGCGGGCTGCGGGCTGCTATTCATGATGACATATTATCATATGCTGGCGCTGGCGGCAACTTGGCCGCTTCGCCAACGACGCTTCGAGGCGGCCTTGTCCGGCGGCGGCGCGCGGGCGCTACTCGATGAGGGCGAGCTGGGCGCGGGCCTCGCGGACGGCTTCGGCGCCGCCGTAGAGCAGGAGGCGGTTGCCGCGCTCGAGGCGGGTGTCGCCGTCCGGGATCTCGTCGCCGCCGGCGCGGCGCACGAGCAGCACCAGCATCCGGTGCGGCAGCCGCAGGTCGCGGATGCGCCGCCCGCCGAGGCCGGAGCCGACCTCGAACTCCACCATCAGGCGGTCGTGGCCGTCGGGGGCGAGGGCGTCGTGGATGACGGGCTGGCCGATCGTCGCCATCATCGCCTCGGCGACGGCGTCGCGCTCGTCGACGGCGTGGACGCCGGCGCGCCGGAAGGCCTCGATCGCCCCGCCTTGCGCGACGCGCGCGAAGACGCTGGCGGCGGGGTTGGCGGCGAGCACGCACTGGCTGAACAGCAGGTTCGTCTCGTCGCTGTCGGTGGCGGCGACGGCCAGCGCCGCCTCGGCCGCGCCGAGGCGTTCGAGCAGCCGCGCGTCGGAGGCGTCGCCGTCCTCGGCGCGCAGTCCGGCGTCGCGGGCGGCGGCCAGCGCGGCGGCGTCGCCGTCGACGAGCACGACCTCGAAGCCGCCCGCGTCGAGCTGGGCGGCGACGCGCCGCGCGACGGCTCCGGCCCCGGCCACCAGCGCCAGCATCGCGCGCACCTCCAGCCGCCGCGCGAGCGGCGCGGCGTAGGTGGACTGTACCCCGATCGTGAGCGCCACCGTGAGGAAGACCAGAGCCGTCAGCTGCGGGCCGCGCAGCTCCGCGCCCAGCGCCTCGCCCGCGAACGCCGCCAGCGCCACCGCCACCACACCCCGCGGCGCGATGGCGGCGACGTAGGCGCGCTCGCGCCGAGTGAGGTCGGAGCCGAGCGCGCAGAGCGCGGCTGCGGCGGGCCGCACGACGGCCATCAGCCCGAGCACGACGAGGAAGCCCGCCGGCCAGAGGCCGCGCAGCAGCCCCAGTTCGAGCGTCGCCGCCGAGAGCACGTAGACGGCGGCGAGCAGGATGCGCGAGAGCTCGTCCTCGAAGGCGCGCACCTCCTCGGCGTGGGGGAGGCGCATCGCGGCGAGGGCGACGCCCATCGTCGCCATCGCGGTGAGGCCGGAGTCGGGCAGCAGGCGCTCGGCGGCGGCGAGCGTCGCGACGCTCGTGCCGAGCAGCAGCAGCGTCATGTCGCGGACGGGCGGATCGCGGTGCAGCAGCAGCACGGCGCGCACGGCGCCCGCGCCGGCCAGCCCGAGGGCGAAGCCGCCGAGCAGCCGCGAGGGCGCCCACAGCAGGGGGTCGGCGTGGAGGCCGGACAGCGCGAACTGGAGCACGACCACCGCCAGCACCGCGCCCAGCGGGTCGATCAGCACGCCCTCGCCGAGCAGCACGGCGCGCACGCGGTCGTTGAGGCGCGTCGCGCGCACGAGCGGCGCGATCACGGTCGGGCCGGTGACGGAGACCAGCGCGCCGAACAGGAACGCCGCGGGCCACGGCAGCACGCCCGTCAGCCCCGCCAGCAGCGAGGCGCCGCCGAAGGTGACGGCGAGGCCGATCGTGAGCAGGTTGCGGACGACCGAGCCGACGCGCCGCAGGTAGCGCACGTCGATCGAGAACGCGCCCTCGAACACCAGCAGCCCGACCAGCGTCTCGAGGGCGATCGGGAAGACCTCGTGGAGGTCGGCGGGGCGGAAGAGGCCGAGCGCCGAGGGGCCGGCGAGGACGCCCGCGAGCAGGTAGAGCAGCACCGGGGGCAGGCGCAGGCGGCGCGCGGCCTGGCCGACGACCGCCACCGCGAGCCCGATCGCGCCCAGCGCCGCGAACGCCGCAGCCTCCATCGGAGCCTTTCCGCCGTCGCCGCGCGGAGCGCGCCGCGCGAATGATACCCTGCTCCCGCGCGACGGCAGCGGCAGGGCGGCCACCCGTGACGAACCCGGCGGCGACGAACCCGGCGACGGCCCTCCCGACCGCCGAGGTGCGCGTCCGCCGCGCCGCGCCCCGCGAACCCCTCGGCCCCCCCGCGCCCGACGCCGTGGCCGTCGAGGAGCCGCTCGAAATCCGGCTCGGCGGCCGGCCGCTGGCCGTCGTGATGCGGACGCCGGGCGACGACGCCGACCTCGTGCGCGGCTTCCTGCTGACCGAGGGCGTCGCGCTGCGCCCGTCCGAGGTCGCCGCGATCGCCTTCGGCGAGGACGGCGCCGCCGACGCGCGGCTCGCCCCCGGCGTCGAGGTGGACATCGACCAGTTCCGCCGCAACCTCTTCGTGTCGAGCTCGTGCGGCGTGTGCGGCAAGGCCTCGATCGAGGCGGTCGAGCTGCTGGCGCCGCCCGCGCCGCGCTTCGGCGTGCGCCGCGAGGTCGTCGCGGCGCTGACCGGACGCCTGCGCGGCTCCCAGCCGGGCTTCGACGCGACGGGCGGCCTCCACGCCGCCGGCGCGTTCGGCGCGGACGGCCGCGCGCTCGTCGTGCGCGAGGACGTCGGACGCCACAACGCCGTGGACAAGGCCGTCGGCGCGCTCGCCGCGCGGGACTGGCCGCCGCCGCCCGCGCTGCTCGCCGTCTCCGGGCGGCAGAGCTTCGAGATCGTGCAGAAGGCGGCGATGGCTCGCTTCGGCGGGGTCGTAGGCGTCTCCGCGCCGTCCTCGCTGGCGGTCGAACTGGCGGAGCGGCTGGGGATGCTGCTCGCGGGCTTCGCGCGCGGCGGGGGCTTCAACGTCTACGCGGGCGCCGATCGCCTCGAAGGGGAGGGGCCGCCCGATGGCTGAGGGCGGGCGGCGCGCGCGGCGCTGGCTGGGGCCGCGCAGCTGGGTCAGCCCCTCGCCGAACGGGATCGGCTTCACCAAGCCGAACCACTACCTGGAGATGGCGCGCACGGCGTGGGCCAACCGCTCCGAGCTGCCGTTCGCGTGGCGCATCCTGCGCGACGGCTGCTGCGACGGCTGCGCCCTCGGCACCAGCGGGCTGCGCGACTGGACGATGGACGGCCCCCACCTCTGCACCGTCCGCCTCCAGCTGCTGCGCCTCAACACGATGGGCGTGCTCGACCACCGCCTGCTCGAACGCCCCGCCGACCTGCGCGCGATGAGCTCGAGGCAGCTGCGCGAACTCGGACGCCTGCCCTACCCGATGGTCTGGCGCGCTGGCGAGCCCGGCTACCGCCGCGTTTCGTGGGACGAGGCGCTCGATCTCGCCGCCGACCGCGTGCGCGCCGCCGCCGCCCGCGATCCCGACCGCATCAGCGTCTACCTGACCTCGCGCGGCATCCCCAACGAGACCTACTACGCCGTGCAGAAGGCGGCGCGCTTCCTCGGCACCAACAACGTCGACAACTCGGCGCGCATCTGCCACGCGCCCAGCACCGCCGCGCTCGAACGCACGATCGGCTACGGCGCCTCCACCAACACCTACGCCGACTGGATCGGCAGCGACCTGATCGTGCTCGCCGGCACCAACCTCGCGAACAACCAGCCCGTCGCCCTCAAGTACCTCTACCTCGCGAAGAAGGCGGGCGCGCGCGTCGTCGTCGTCAACCCCTACCGCGAGGAGGGCCTCGACCGCTACTGGGTGCCGTCCTCGCCCGAGAGCGCGCTGTTCGGCACGAAGATCCTCGACGACCACTTCGCCGTGCAGGTCGGCGGCGACGCCGCCTTCTTCACCGCCGCCCTCAAGCACCTCGCCGAAACGGGCCGCGTCGACGGCGAATGGATCGCCGCCCGCACCGCCGGCTTCGGCGAGCTGCGCGCCTGGCTCGAGGCGCTCGACTGGGCCGAGCTGGAGGCGGCGGCGGGGCTGCCCGCGTCCGAAATCCGCCGCTTCGCCGGCCTCTACGCCGACGCGCGCAGCTCGATCACGGTGTGGAGCATGGGCGTCACGCAGCACGCGCACGGCACCCAGAACGTGCTCGCGATCTCGAACCTCGCGCTGGCGCTGGGCCGCGTCGGCTCGCCCGGCAGCGGCCTCAACCCCATCCGCGGCCACTCCGGCGTCCAGGGCGGCGCCGAGATGGGCGCCGTGCCCGGCTCGTACGCGATGGGGCGCAAGGTCGCCGACGACGAGGCCGCCGCCGCCCTCGCCGCGGCGTGGGGCTTCGATCCCCCGCGCGGCCCCGGCCTCAGCGCCCCCGACTCGATCGAGGCGATGCACGAGGGCGCGATCGACGTGCTCTACGCCATCGGCGGCGACTTCCTCGAAACGCTGCCCGACCCCGGCTACGTGCGCGAGGCGCTGGAGCGCACGCCGGTGCGCCTCCACCAGGACGTCGTCGCCAACCCGATGATGCTGATCGAGCCCCGCGACGCGGCGATCCTGCTGCCCGCGGCCACGCGCTACGAGACGCCGGGCGGCGTGACCGAGACGAGCACCGAGCGGCGCGTGATCTTCAGCCCCGAGATTCCCGGACGCCGCGTCGGCGAGGCGCGGCCCGAGTGGCGGATCGCGACCGGGATCGCCGCGCGCGCCGATCCCGCCCGCGCCGGCCTCGTGCGCTTCGGGGACACGGCGGCGATCCGCCGCGAGATCGCCCGCGCCGTGCCCCGCTACGGGGCGATCGCCGGCCTCGCCGCGAAGGGCGACCAGTTCCAGTGGGGCGGCGAGCGGCTGTGCGAGGACGGCGCGTTCGCCACGCCGGACGGCAAGGCGCGCTTCGAGCCGCCGCGCCTGCCGCAGGGCCGCCCGCCCCCCGGCCGCTTCCTCGTCTCGACGCGCCGCGGCAAGCAGTTCAACAGCATGGTCTGGGACGACCGCGACGCGCTGACGGGGGCGCGCCGCGACCAGGTCTTCGTCTCCGCCGCCGACGCGGCGCGGCTCGGCCTCGCAGGCGGCGACGCGGTGCTGCTGCGCTCGGACTGCGGCGAGCTGCGCTGCCGCGTCCGCGTCGCCCCCCTGCGCGAGGGCGCCCTGCAGGTGCACTGGCCGGAGGGCAACGTCCTCATCCCCCGCGGCGTCGTCGACCCCGAATCCGGCGAACCCGACTACAACGCCGTCTGCGACCTGATCCCGCTGCGCGGCGGCGGCGACCCCGCCTGAGCGCCGCCGCGAGGGGGCGCCTCGATGGTCAGCGCGGGGGGCGGCGTTCGGTGCGCTCGCCGCCGCCCTCGAAGACGACGCGGGTGCGCTTGCCGCCGTGGATCTGCGGCTCCGCCGCCAGCTTGCGGCGCAGCAGCGCCAGCGGCCCGTCCTCCTCGCACAGCGACGGCGGCAGCCCCAGCACGTCGAGGAGCAGGCGGCGGTCGAGCTCGGCGCGCGCCGGGTCCTCGTCGATCTGGTCGAAGGGCAGGAAGCGCTCGCCGCGCAGCGCCTCGAACGCCTCGCGCGCCGCCTCGTGCTGCGCCGGCGACAGCGCGCGCACGTCGAGGGCGGGGATGCGGGGGATGGCGGTGACGGTGGTGGTGCCTCGCCCGGCCTGCGTCTTGTTGGCGGTCCACCAGTGGAGCAGCAGGCCGAGCGTCGAGTTGCACCACAGCGCGAAGGCGTACTCGTGCTCCGGCTCGCCGAGGATGACCGAGGGCCACGCCCGCCCGCCGATGGTCGGCCGCTCCGTCGTCGCGACGATGAGCGAGTTGGCGTTGAACTGGACATCGCGGTTGTAGTGGGCGCGCGTCGCCGTCGCCCACACGCGGGCGGCTTTCTCGTTGATCTCTTCCTGACCCGTCGGGACGGCCTTGATCTGCCCCTCGGAATCCGGCTCGGCGACGAGGTTCCGCTGTTCTTTCGAATCGCGCGCCCAGAGGATGGGGTAGGTGGGGACGGGGTTCATTTTAGGTCTCAGCAGGGCGAACGGACCTTGCGGTGTTCCATCGGCCAGGTCCCAGTAGATGTCCATGTGGTAGGGGCCGCGCTCGGCGAAGCGCCCGATCTCCACGATCGGGATGCGATAGGGTTCCTCGGTCGGAGAGCCGATGGACGCCAACTCGCCACGCTGCAGCCGATAGGCGGCCTGGGCGATCTCCATGTCGGCGATGCCTACGAGCGGCCACGGGCTGTCATCCGAAGGGAGGGGGCAGTCGAGCATCTGAGCGGCGTAGTCATCGCCCAGCCTGATAGTCGTGGCTGCTGTTCCATCCTCCAGTCGCGTGACCTCGCCGCTGTCGATGGCATGGCGGACGGCAGCGGCGATCAGGTCGCTGCCGACAGCGGAAGCCGGTTGCTGCCGGAGCACCACAAAGACGGCGCGCTCCTCGCTGCCGCTTTCCCCTCGTGCTTGTTCTCCCAACAGCAGGCATTCGGCCATACCCGTGTCTGCGGAGAACGACCTTTCGTAGCTTCCGGCCGCGGCAATCGTTACGACGATCTTGTCGTGGTAGTGCTCCCGCCAATGCCTGCGGGCCTTGCCCCACGATTCTCCGCTGATGGCGCTCAAAGGCAACACGAGGGCGAGCGTCCCTCCCCCTCGCAGCTTTCGTGTTCCCAAGTCGACGAAGTCGGCGGCGAGACCCTCATTCCCCGTAACTAGGGGATCCGCTCCGCGTAGCCGTCGGAGCGCGGCCTGCATTTGCCGCTGAACTGCCGGAGGCGTCTCGAACGCGGCGAAGGCAGGATTGCCCGTCCCCTTCTTTTTCCCTTCCTGCCCGCCGGGCCGCGTGAAAGGCGGATTCATGATCACGAGGTCGAAGCGGTCGTGGCCGATGAGCGACATCAGGTCCTCGACGTTCTCGGGGCCGCGTCCGCCGGCCGTGGTGGCCGCGGCCTGGCCGATCAGCCGCGATTGCACGTGCGGCGCGAGCAGATCGAGCGAACCGACGTTGACCTCGCCCTCGCCGTTCTGCGCGGCCCACGGCATCGTCAGCAGGCAGTCGCCGTCGAAGGGGGTGCCGGGGTGCGCGCCGGCGAGCATCGTGGCGGTGAGGTGGACGGCGATATTGAGCACGTCGAGGCCGACGAGGCCGTGCTTCATCATCGGTGCGTGGAGGTCCCTCGGATCGCCACCGCGCAGTTCGTGGAGCAGTCCGAGGCGCGAGTAGGCGGCGGAGAGCAGCGTGCCGGTGCCGCAGGCGAAGTCGCCGATCTGCAGCGAGGCGAGGGTCTCGGCGTCGCCCCAGTCGGTGCCGCCCGGAGCGCGGTTCGCGGGCAGCGCGAGGCCGGCCAGCAGCGCGGCGGCGGCGGGCCGCGTGTAGTAGGTGGCGAGGAACTCGCGGTCGGCGATCAGCCGCTGGAACACGACGCCCGTGAGGTCGTGCGAGCGCGTCACGCCGCCTTCCATCAGCGCCAATGCCGTCCGCCAGAGCGGGCGGAGCATGGCTTGCGCTGTCTCCTCCGGCAGCGCCGCTCTGCGCCCCGGGTCGAGCAGGGACTTCGCGGAGCCGAAGATCGGGCGGTAGTTGCGGTCGAGGATCGCATCCCATTCGGCGAGCAACGGGACGCGGTCGAACGCTCCGCCGTTGAGCCGGAATGCGTTGACGGGGCGGACGGGCCGCTCGCCGTCCGCCGTCGCGACGCGGAAGCCGGCCAGCGCGAGCGCCTCGTGAAAGACGAGGGCGTTGACGATCACGGTCATCGCCATACGCCGCGTCTGCCCGCTGACGTCGTCAGTTTGGCCGAGCGCATCCGCGAGGGAGCGCCCGTGTTCCAGGCCGTAAGCGTGGCGGTGGGAGAAGGCATCGGCGGCATCCCTGACGCCGCGTTCGAGCGTCGCGGCGAGCGCATCGACGCGGCGCGCAGGCGTCGTGGCGCGCTGGACGAGCATCGCGAGGTCGCGGACGGAGCCGCGCAGCCAGCCGGAGGCCGGCAGGCGGTCGGGCGGCGCGCCGTCCCCGCCTCGCGAGCAGAGCGCGTACTCCAGCGCGTCGGTCGCGTCGATGGCCTCGCGCAGCGCGGCGCCGCCGAGGGAGGCGAACTGCGGCGGGTAGACGAGCGCGATGGCGGTCTCGATCGGGTGGGGGCTGCGGACGGGGCGGCGTCCGAGGCGCGCGACCGCCTCGGCCTCGGCGCTGGCGTGGCTGGCGAGTTCGGCCTCGATCGCGACGGGCCAGCCCGCCGCCTCGAGCACGAGCACGTCGGCGCGTCCGCCGCCGTCGAGCGCGCCCGGCGTCTCGGCGAACACATCCCAGCCCCGGCGCAGCCCGTCGAGCGCCTCGCCGAGGGCGGCGTTGACGGTCTGCTCGTGCGTGCGCGCGGCCACGAGGCGCAGTGTGGCGCGCCCCGCCCGCTCGCGCCACCTCGCCGCGCGACGCGGCCTCGGCGGGCGCGAAGAGGGACGCGCGCCCCCTACGCCTCTCCCTCGCGGCGTGCGAGGAGGGCGCGGGCGCGGGCGAGATCGGCGGGGGTGTTGACGTTCGCGAAGGAGGCGGCGTCCGGGTCGGCGGCGCGCCACGCATCGGGCGGGAGCAGCACGGCGCCGGGGACGCCGAGCATCGACGCGGCGGCGCGCTCGCCGGCGGCGAGGCGCTCGCGCAGCCCGGGGAGGGCGTCGCGCCGCCACGCCGAGCACAGCGGCTGCGGACGGCCCTCGTGCAGCGGCGCGACGAACGGCGCGCCCGCGCGCGCCCGCTCCGCCAGCAGCCGCAGCAGCGCCGGCCGCGCGAACGGCAGGTCGCACGCCAGCACCACCGCCACCGGCGCCGAGCACGCCTCGAGGCCCGCGAGGACGCCGGCCAGCGGCCCGCCGCCGGCGATCGCGTCGGTCGCGCGGCGCAGCGGGAGCGCCGTCAGCGGCGGCGGCGGCTCGCGGCCCGCCGCCGCCGCGACCACGATCTCGCCCGCGACCTCGCCGAGGGCGTCGGCGGCGCGCTGGAGCAGCGTCCGCCCGCCGAGGCCGAGCGCGCACTTGTCCTCGCCCATCCGCGTCGAGCGCCCGCCCGCGAGCACGATGCCCGCGAGACGCGGCGCCGCCCCGCTTCCCGCGCCGCCGCTCACGGCCATCGCCGCCACCCCTCGCCTCCAGCGCCCGCCGCGCCGAGGATAGCGCGGGAGGGACGGCGCGATGCCCGACGCCGGAGCCGGACCGCTGGCGGCGCTCCACGCCGAGATCGAGGCGTGCCGGGCGTGCCCGCGCCTCGTCGCGTGGCGGGAGCGGGTGGCGTGCGAGAAGCGCGCGGCCTTCCGCGGCGAGGACTACTGGGGCCGCCCCGTGCCCGGCTTCGGCGATCCGGCGGCGCGGCTCGTCGTCGTGGGCCTCGCGCCGGCGGCGCACGGGGCGAACCGCACGGGGCGCGTCTTCACCGGCGACCGCTCCGGCGACTGGCTGTTCCGCGCGCTCCACCGCGCGGGCTTCGCCAACCGCGCGGCCTCTGTGCGGCGCGGCGACGGCCTCGCGCTGCGCGGCGCCTACGTGCTCGCCGCCGTGCGCTGCGCGCCGCCGGCCAACCGCCCCTCGACGGAGGAGCGCGACCGCTGCCGCCCGTACCTCGAACGCGAGCTGGCGCTGCTGGCGGAGCGGCGCGTGCTGCTGGCGCTCGGCGGCTGGGCGCTGGGCGTCCTCGCCGCCGCCGGGGGCCTGCGCCCGCGCCCGCGCTTCGCCCACGGCGCGGAGTACGCCCTCGGCGAAGGGCGCACGCTGCTCTGCTCCTACCACCCGAGCCAGCAGAACACGTTCACCGGCCGCCTCACGGAGCCGATGTTCGACGCCGTGTTCGCCCGCGCCCGCGCCCTCGCGGACGGCGGGGCGTAGCGGGCGCGGCGGCCTCAGCCGCTCGCGGACCCCTCGCCGCTTCGCGCGGACGCGGCCTGCTCGCGCCACGTCGCGCGCGGGAGGTCGCCTCGGGGGTTCCACAGCAGCAGGCCGCCGAACGTGAGCAGCACGCCGAGCGACAGTACCCCGCCGATCGACCAGAACTGGGCGAAGAAGCCGCCGTTCATCGCCCCCGCCACGGCGATCAGCCACGTCGCGCCCGCCGCCGCCGCGAGCCAGCCGATCCAGCCCGGAACGGGCAGGCCGGTCGCGGTCGCCCCTCCCGCGACGGGGATGCGGCGCAGCGTCAGCCCGAGCGCGATCAGCGAGGCTCCGAGGGCGGCGTACCCGATGGCCTGCGAGTGGGTGTACCGGAACTCGCGGATGGCGACCGTGTCGCCGCCGGGCAGGCGCAGACGGTAGGTGCTCCACGTCAGGCGGCTGTTCCCTACGGTCGCTCCCCGGTTCGGCCACTCCGTGCCGGAGGCGAGGCCGTCCCACGGCGAGAGCGGGAACACGAGGCCGGCCAGCAGCAAGGCGGCAGCCGCGAGGCCCGCCAGCGGCCGGTGGATGCCGCACAGCAGGGGGTAGAGCAGCGGCGCCAAGGCCAGCGCCGACAGACTGGCGAGATGGTCCATCCACCCGCCCGCGCGGAAGACGACGGAACTGTTCGGCGTGGCGGCGATGGCTTCGTACATCCCGGGCCCGCCCCGCCAGACGTGCGGGGTGACGGCCGCCATCGGCAGCACGACGCTCAGCGCCCACGCGGCGGCGCAGACGACCAGCAGCGCGCCCGTCAGCCGGTGGAGCCGCGCTCGCGTCACGGCTCCGCCCTCACCCCAGCCCGCCGAGGAAGCGGACGACGGCGTCCGCGGCGTCGTCGAGGTTGTCGCCGAGCGTGCGGCCCGAGGACTTGCGCGGCTCGAACGAGTGGTTGCCGTCGGCGATCCAGCGGAGCGCGATCGCGGGGGCGAGGGCGTAGGCCCCGATCCCGGCGCGCCCGCCGAAGGGGTCGCGCTCGCCCTGGCAGATCAGCGCCGGCGTCCTCAGCGCGGCGAGGTGCTCCGTGCGCGTGCGCTCCGGCGCGCCGGGCGGATGGAACGGGTAGCCGAGCACGACGAGGGCAGCCGCGCCGGTCTCGTCGGCGATCATGCTCGCCGCGCGCCCGCCCAGCGACTTGCCGCCGATCGCGAGCCGCGGGGCGCCGCCGAGCGCGGCGAGGGCCTCGCGCCACGAGGCGAGCAGCGCGCGCTGCCCGTCGGGCGGGCGGCGGCGGCCGTCGGCGCGGGTGCGGCGCATGTACGGGAACTCGAAGCGCGCGACGGCGACGCCCGCCGCGGCGAGGCGTTCGGCCACGCCCGCCATAAACGGCGAGTCCATCGGCGCGCCCGCGCCGTGCGCCAGCGCGAGCGTCCACGCGGCGTCCGGCGGCCCGTCGCGCAGCAGCGCGAGCGGCGGCGCGTCCGTCCTCGCCGCGTCGTCCCCGGCGCTGGCGCTCATGGGGGACAGGCTACCCTGCCCGCGCGCGGGACGGGAGCGGGCGGCGCGGCCCGCAGCGGCGGGATGGGCCTCGCTACCGCGAGGCGCCGCCGACGGCGATCTCGGCCTCCCAGAGGGGGACCGATCCGTCGTGCTGCCCCGCGACGACGCGCGCGAGGGCGCGCTCCGGCAACTCGACCGTCGCCATGCAGCGGTCGCCGTGGCGCAGCCCGCGCTCGCGGAACCAGAAGTCGAGGTTCTCGCGCCCGCCGCCCCCGGCGGCGTAGGCGTGCGCGAAGAAGCGGTCCGCGATGTCCTCCGCGCCGCAGTCCTCGCGCACGAACGTCAGCGCGCGGCCCTCGACGTGCAGGCCGAATCCCCCCGCGCGCAGCGCCGGCTCCGAGGCGGCGACGGCCTCGAAGCGCGCGAGCCACGCCTCGGCGTCGAGCGCGAACTCCTCGTCCCAGAGGTGGCCCGTCGCGTCGTACTGGCCGGTGCGGATGGAGCGCACCCCGTAGCCCGGCAGGTCGACGGACGCCATGCAGACGCCGCCGAAGCGGACGCCGCGGTCGTGGAACCAGAAGTCGAGGGCCTCGCGTGCGCCGCCGGAGTCGTGGACGTGGACGAAGAAGCGGTCCTCCGTGTCCGCCGGCGCGCAGTCCTCGCGCACGTACGTCAGCGTGCGCCCGTCGCGGTAGACGCCGAACGGCCCGCGCAGCGCGGGCTCCGGGGCCGTGGCGTCCTCGCGCCAGGTGGAGGCGCCTCGGGGGAACGAGGCGTCCTCCACGGGCAGCGAGACCTCCCAGATCGGGGGCAGGCCGCCCTGGCGCTGGCCGGTGCGGAGGCCGGCGAGCGGGTAGTCCGGCAGCCCGATCCGCACGGCGCAGCGCCCGCCGAAGCGCAGGCCGTGGTAGCCGGGGAAGTACGCGCGCTCCTCGAAGCCTGCGGCGCGGCGATCGGGCGGCAGGTCGTTCGCGTCGAGGGGGTAGGCGTGCACGAAGAGCGCCGGCCACACCTCGTCCTGGGAGCACTCGTCGCGCGTGTACGTGAGCGCGCGGCCGTCGAGGCGCACCTCGAATGCGGAGCGCGCGTCCGGCTCGCGCGCGGCGAGCGAGGCCCAGGCGGCGTCGAGGCCGGCGGGCCGGTAGAGGTGGAAGCGGCGGTTGCGCGGGGTGAGCGAGCCGCCGAGGTCCGCGGGCGTGACGACGAAGTCGTGGCGGGCGGCGGCCCACGCCCACTCTTCGGCCGAGCCGATCCTGTCCGGTTCGAGGTAGCTGCCGTGGAGCCAGTAGCCGATGTGACCGATCGTGACGTCCGTCCGTTTGACGGGGTCGTAGAGCACGGTGCGCCCGTCCGCGAAGGGGCGCATGGCCCGGAAGTCGGCCGTCGCCTCGCGCTGGAACGCGGCCGCCTCCGCGCCGTGGCCGGTGCGGCCCATGTCCCACGCGGAGAGCGCGAACACGGCCATCGAGGCGGCGGCGAACGCGGGCAGCGCGCGCGCCGCGCGCCCGGGACCGATCGCGCGGCGCAGACCCAGCAGGACGAGCGACCAGAAGACCAGCGGTATGCCGAGGTGGAACATCGCCGGGTATACGTGGCCGTGGCTGTTCGTGAAAGCGACGGCCCAGCACCAGTGGACCAGCAACAGAGCCGCGAACAGTATGCGGTGGGGCAGGAAGCGCAGTCCCGCCAGACAGGCGGCGAACATCGCCGCGCCCGGCACGGCGAACCACCGGTGCGGATGCGGCGTCCCCCGTTCCGGCAGCTCGAGGCCGAGGCGGTGCGCGGCGGCGAACGGCGTGGCCGCCAGTCCGATCCTGCCGAGCTGTCCCTGCAGGAACGGCCCCGCCTGCGCGCCGGGCCCGATTTTCAACAGCATGGACCCCACGATCGACGTCTCGTACCGCCGTATCTCGCCGCCGGGCGCGCGGTACTCGTTGACCGCGTTGAGGCCCAGCAGGAGCGCGCAGCAGAGCGCGGAGAAGGCGCCGTAGACCAGAATCGCGCGCGGACGGAGGCGGCGCTCGACCTTAGGTCGAGCGCCGCCTCCGTCCGCGCGGCGGGATACGAGTTCCCTGCCCAGCGCGAGCAGCACGAACGGCGCGATCAGCGCGGCGGCGTGCCAGCCGAGCAGGAGCGCGGCGGCGGTCTTGACCAGCAGCTGGCGGTAGCGTCCCTCCAGCGCGAAGACGGTCATGCCGTGGAACGCCAGCATGACGCCCAGCAGGCTCGGGCTCGTTTCGAAATGGATCGTGTCGTTGTAGTGGAGGAGGTAGTACGAGGAGCACGCGAGCAGCGTCGCGGCGAGCGCGATCCGGCGGTCGCCGAGCAGCCGCGCCAGCGCGAGGTATGCGAGCGCCGCCGCCGCGGCGAAGCAGGCCAGCATGAGCGTCCGCGCGGCGCGGATCGCCCTCGGGAAGTCGTCGCCGAAGGGCAGGATCGCGAGCTTGACGAGGACGTATCCGAACGGGAAACGGCTGTAGACGACGTACTGCGCGGCGCCGTTCGGGTCCTGCTTCTGGCGCACGAACGCGAGGAAGCCGTGCTCCGGGGACAGGTTCGCGGCCACCGCCATCGTCGCGGGCGAGTTCACGATCTCGCCGTCGCGGTAGAACTGCGAACGATCGTTGCCGAAGACGAACACCGCGGCCAGCGCGAGCAGCAGCAGCCCCAGCGGCAGCGCCCCGCTCCGGGGCGGGAGCGGCAGCCGTCCGCGAACGGCAGCGGGGAAGCCGCTCACGCGCCCTCCGCGTGCCGCCGCGCCGGGCGCAGCCCGGCTCCCGGCGCGCCCGTCAGCCGGTGGAGCCGCGCCCGCGTCACGGCGCCGCCGCTCTCACCCCAGCCCGCCGGGGAAGCGGACGACGGCGTCCGCGGCGTCGTCGAGGTCGTCGCCTCGCGTGCGGCCCGAGGCCTTGCGCGGCTCGAACGAGTGGTTGCCGCCGGCGATCCGGTGGAGCGCGATCGAGGGGGCGAGGGCATAGGTTCCGGCCACGGCTCAACGCCATTCGATGACGAGATCGTCGCCGGGCATGTCGAAGTCGAGGCGCACTCCGCTGAGGAAATCGCGGCCAAGCAGCGACGGAACGCCAGCCACCGGCTGCAGCGCAATGTCCACGTCGATGTCCACCGCCCGGCGTCCCCCCTGCTCCGTGGTGAAGACGAGGATTGCGGCCTCGCGGCCGTACCGCATCGGGGCGCCCGCAATCCCGGAGAGCTCGGCGACCTCCGGGAAGGCGGTATCGGCGGGCAGACCCGCGCCATCGACCGTCCGGAGCAGCAAGCGATCGCCCCAGTGGACAGCCGTGCGGTCCGCTCCCGTGTCCACGAGGAACCTGATCCTCGCGCTGACGCCGAGGCGAGGGAACGCGGCGTCGGCGAGGACGTAGGGCCGGCGGTGCGTACCGGCGAAGCCGCCACGGACGGAGAACGCAGGAGCGGGGAGCGAAGTCACAGTATCCAGGTGCGTTCTTTCGCCGGCATGAACTGCAGGACGGCTCCGCCCAGGTCCTCGCCCGCTTCCTCGAGCTGGCGCACGACGCTCTCGCCGTTGTCCGCGTGCGCCTTGACCTGCCGATCCACGATCCCGATCCACTGGTCGGGGTACCGAAGCCTCAGCTCCGCGGCGTGGTCCTCGAAATACTGCAGATTGGCGCTGAAGCGGCGCTCTCTCTCAGCGAGGGCGTCAGGGCCGCCGAACCGGTTGACGATCTCGGCAAGCCGCTCATCGGGCGCCACGGTGGCCACGGCAGCCTCCCTCGCCGGTCGCCGCTGTCGCTCCATGCCATTCTACCCGATGCGGGTCCTCGCGGGCGGCGGCGGCGCATCGGGCGTCAGTCGAGGCGGCGGAGGAGGGGGGAGAGGGCGAGGAAGCCGACGCTGACGGCGGCGAGCAGGGCGGCCATGCCGCCGAGCGCCCAGCGCGCGCCGAGGGCCTCGGCGACGAGGCCGGCGCCGAACGCGCCGAACGACATCACGCTGATCTGCGTCATGTAGAGCGACATCACGCGCCCGCGGTAGGCGTCGCGGGCGTAGGCCTGGAGCAGCACGTTGCCGAGCGCCTGCCGCCCGGCGCTGCCGACGCCGATCAGGAACATGAACGCGCCGCCCATCCAGATCGTGGGCGAAGCCGAGAACCCCAGCAGCGCCCCGCCCATCAGCAGGCCGCTCAGCACCAGCAGCAGCCCGCGTCGCTTCGGCGGCAGCGAGGCCAGCGTGAGCGCGCCCGCCAGCGCCCCCACCCCGCCGACGGCGATCAGCAGCCCCAGCTCCTCCGCGCCCTCGCCGAACACCTCCTCGACGAAGCCCGGCAGCAGCAGCAGGTACGGCATCGCCAGCATCGAGATCACGAACGTCAGCACGAGCAGCACGAGGATCGTGGCGTCGCCGCGGATGTAGCGCAGGCCGTCGGCGAGCGCCCCGCCGCCCGCGCGTCCGCGCGCTCCCGCCGCCGCACGCGCGCCCTCCGTCGGCCGCAGCCGCACCGGCGTCAGGGCGGCGACGGCGAGCAGGTACATGACGGTCATGATGACGTACAGCGCCTCGGCCCCCACCCACGCGATCAGGAAGCCGCCGGCGGCGGGCGCGGCCAGCCGCATCAGGTTCATGCCGGCCGCCTGCAGCGAGACGGCGTTCATCAGCCGCTCCATGCCGACCACCTCGGGCAGGATCGACTGGCGGGCGGGCATCATCAGCGCCATCACCACGCCCTGCGCCGCGCCCGCGGCCAGCAGGTGGGCGAAGGTCAGGGCGTCGGCGGCGAGCAGCAGCGCGACGGCGAGCGCGATCAGCGCGCTCGCCGCCTGCCCCGCCTGCAGCACGCGCTTCTTCGGCGCGCGGTCGGCGAGCACGCCGCCGGCGAGCGAGAGCGCGAGCATCGGCACGGCGTTGGCGAGGCCGATCGCGCCGAGGGCGGCGAAGCTGCCGGTGAGCGCGAACGCGAGGTAGCCGCGCGCCAGCATCTGCATGTTCATCGCCGCCATCTGCCCCAGCAGCGCGAGGTAGAACCAGCGGAAATCGCGGTCGGAGAGCGACTCGAAGGTACGCAGGCGCAGCCGCCCGCCGCGCGCGGGCGCCCCGGCGCCGCGCCGCGCCTCGAGGCCGGGCGCGGGGCCGCTCGCGGGCGCGCTGGCGGGGGTCGGCATCGGACCAGTGTAACGGCGCGGTGTATCGTGGGCGCGCGGGCGGAGGGCGCGGCGTGGGCGACATGCGGTTCGTGGGCAAGGCGATGGACGACCTCGCCGACGAGTGGCACTGGGTGGTGCTGCGCGGGGCCGAGGAGCTGGAGCCGCGGCTCTACCTCGCGGGGCGCGTCGATACGGTGTGCGGGATTCTGATCTCGGACCGCCCGCGGCGCGTGCGGCTGTTCGACATGGGCGCGCCCGACGAGCCGACCTGCCCCCGCTGCCGCGGCGGCGGCGTCCCGCCCGGCATCCTCGCCGACGTGCGCGAGGCCCTCGAACGCGCCGACCGCGAGCCCGTCCCCGCCTGACCGCGCCCCGAGGCGCGCCCCGCACGCCGGGGGAGCGCGAGGGGCGCGCAGGGGGCGGGGCGGCGGCGCTATACTGCCGCCGTGCCCCTGAACGTCTCCGGCCGGCCCGACCTGCTCGTCATCCTCGACTCGCACGGGATCATCTACCGCTCGTACTTCGCGCTGCGCGACAGCTTCGCGAGCACGGTGCGGCGCACGGGCGAGCCGACGTGGGCCGTCTACGGCTACGCCAACTCGCTGCTGTACGTGCTCGACGAGCTGCACCCGACGCACATCGTGGCGGCGTGGGACGGCCCCGGGCCGACCTTCCGCCACGAGGCCGACGCCGCGTACAAGGCGACGCGGCCGCCGATGCCCGACGACCTCAAGCCGCAGGTCGCGCGCGTGCGCGAGGTGCTCGACGCCTTCCGCATCCCCGTCGCCGAGGCGCCCGGCTACGAGGCCGACGACGTGCTGGGCACGCTCGCGCTGCAGGCCGCCGCCGAGGGCGTCGAGACCGTGCTCGTCACCCTCGACAACGACATGGTGCAGCTCGTGCGGCCGGGCGTGCGCGTGCTGATGTACCGCCCCTACCAGCGCGACTACGTCCTCTACGACGAGGAGCGCGTGCGCGACCGCTGGGGCTTCGGCCCCGAGCGGATGCCCGACTTCAAGGCCCTCGTCGGCGACGCCGCCGACAACATCGCCGGCGTCAAGGGCATCGGCGAGAAGGGCGCGAAGGCCCTCATCGGCGAGTGGGGCACGATCGAGGAGATGCTCGGCCACCTCGACGAGATCAGGCCGCCGCGGGCGCAGAAGGCGCTCGCCGCCGCCGCCGACGCCGCCCGCCACTACAAGCGCATGGCCACGATCGTCACCGACGCGCCCGGCGTCGAGCTCGACCTCGGCGCGTCGAGGGTGCACGAGTACGACCGCGGCGCGGTGCTGCGGCTGTTCCAGGAACTCGAATTCCGCTCGCTCGTCGGCCGCCTCCCGCAGCAGCAGGCGGACGCGGACGGCGAGGGGCGCGCCGGGGACGCCGCGGGCGCCGTCACGAGCGGCGGCGACTACGAGCTGGTGACGACGCCGCGGCGCCTCGCCGAGGTGGTCGGGGCGGTGCGCGCCGCAGGCCGCTTCGGCTTCGACGTCGTCGCCGACGACGAGCACCCGATGCGGGCGGCCTACGGCCTCGTCGGCGTCGGCCTCAGCACGGAGGCGGGGACGGGCTGGTATGTCCCCTTCGGCCACACGCGCGAGCCGGCCCCGCCCTCCGAGGGCCAGCAGGAGCTCGACCTCGACGCGCCCGGCGGGGGCGGCGGGGAGGAGGCCGGCCCGCCGGACGGCCCGCCGATCGGGCAGCTGCCGCGCGCGGAGGCCCTCGAGGCGCTCGCGCCGCTGTTCGCCGATCCGGCAGTCGAGCGCGTCGCGCACAACGGCAAGAACCACCTGCTCGCGCTGGAGGCGGCCCCGGACGGCTTCCCCACGGCGGGCGTCGCCTTCGACACCTCGATCGCCGGCTACGTGCTCGGCGAGCGCAGCGTCGAGGTGCGCGGCCTCGCCTTCGAGCGGCTGGGCCACGAGCTGGTCGAGGCGAAGGCGCTGCTGGGCACGGGGCGCAAGGCCATCCCCTTCTCGCGCACCGACCCCGCCGAGGCGATGGCCTACGCCGTCGGCAACGCCGACGCCGCCCTGCGCCTCGCCGGGGACCTGGGCGGCGAGCTGGAGGCGGCGCGGCTCGCCGCGGTGTTCGGGGAGATCGACATCCCGCACGTGCCGGTGCTCGCGCGCATGGAGCGGCGCGGCCTCGCCGTCGACCGCGAGGCGCTCGCGATCCTCGGCGGCGAGCTCGCCGCCGAGGTCGCCGCCGCCGAGCGCGAGGTGCACGAGGCGGTCGGCCACGAGTTCCAGGTCGGCTCCCCGCAGCAGCTCTCGCAGGTGCTGTTCGAGGAGCTGGGGCTGCCGAAGACGCGGCGCACGGCGACGGGCTGGACGACGGACGCGAACGCCCTCGAACCGCTGCGCGGGGCGCATCCCGCCGTCGCCGCCGTGCTCAAGTGGCGCGAGCTGAGCAAGATCAAGTCCACCTACGTCGACACGCTGCCGCAGCAGGTGCATCCGCGCACGGGCCGCGTCCACACCGTGTTCTCGCAGACGATCGCGGCCACAGGGCGGCTGTCCTCGAACGACCCGAACCTGCAGAACATCCCGGTGCGGACCGAGCTCGGGGCCGCCGTCCGCAACGCCTTCGTCGCGCGCGACTGCGGCGAGGACCCGCTGCTGCTGTCGTTCGACTACTCGCAGATCGAACTCCGCATCCTCGCCCACGTCTCCGGCGACGAGGAGTTGCGGGCGGCCTTCCGCCGCGGCGACGACATCCACCGCGCGACCGCCTCGAGGGTCTTCGGCGTCGGGCCGGACGCCGTGGACGCCGAGATGCGGCGGCGCGCGAAGGTGTTCAACTTCGGCGTGCTCTACGGCCTCACCGCCTTCGGCCTCTCCCAGCGCGAGGGCATCCCCCGCGGCGAGGCCGAGGAGTTCATCCGCGCCTACTTCGAGGCCTACCCGGACGTCGCCCGCTGGCGCGACGACACCGTCGCCGAGGCGCGCGAGCGCGGCTACGCCGAGACGCTGACCGGCCGCCGCCGCTACATCCCCGAACTGCGCGCCCGCAACCGCAACCGCCGCCTCGCCGCCGAGCGCATCGCCATCAACATGCCGATCCAGGGCGCCGCCGCCGACATCATCAAGATCGCCATGAACCGCATCGACGCCGCGCTGCTCGATCACCGCAGGCGCGGCGGCCTCGCCCGCATGGTGCTCCAGGTCCACGACGAGCTGCTGTTCGAGCTGCCGCGCGCCGAACTGGAGCCGGTGCGCGCCATCGCGCGCGAACTCATGCCCTCGATCGAACTCGCCGTGCCCCTCGACCTCGACGAGAAGGCGGGCCGCTCGTGGGGCGAGATGGCGTGAGCGCGGCTGCCGCGCCCGCCCGCCCGCGCTGACGGCCGCGCCCCGCCGTGCCCGAGCTGCCCGAGGTCGAGACGATCCGCCGCGGCCTCGCCCCGCGCGTCGAGGGCCTCGCGATCGCCTCGGCGCGCATCGCGCCGGGCGCCGAGCGGCTGGCGGTCACGCATCCGCCCCGCGAGCTGGAGGCGCAGCTGGCCGGGCGGCGCGTCGAGGGCCTCGATCGCCACGGCAAGTACCTGATCGCGCGCCTCGACGACGGGCGCGCGTGGGTGCTGCACCTGCGGATGACCGGCGTGCTGCTGCTGCGCCCGGCTGACGAGCCGCCCGGCCGCTTCGAGCGCGCGCGCGTCGACTTCGCAGGCGGCCCGACGCTGCGCTTCGAGGACGCGCGCAAGTTCGGCACGTGGCACCTCGTCGGCGACCCGCGCGAGGCGTTCCCGCGCACGGGGCCGGACGCGCTGTCGGAGGCGTTCACGGCGGAGTGGCTGCGCGCGGCGCTGGCGCGCCGCCCCGCGCCGGTGAAGACGGCGCTGCTCGACCAGCGCGTGGCGGCGGGCGTCGGCAACATCTACGCCGACGAGGCGCTGTGGCTGGCCGGCGTCGATCCGCGCGCGGCGGCGGACGCGCTGGGGCCGCGGCGCGTGCGGCGGCTGCACGGCGCGGTGCGGCAGGCGCTGCTCGACGGCCTCGGCGACGGCGGCTCCTCGTTCGACGCCTACCGCGACGCCTTCGGGCGCAGCGGCGGCCACCACCTGCGCGTGCACGTCTTCCGCCGCGGCGGCGAGCCCTGCGAGCGCCCGCGCTGCCGCGGCCGCCGCATCGCCCGCATCCGCCTCGGCGGGCGCGCCACCCACTTCTGCCCCTCCTGCCAGCGCCCGTAGCGCACCGCCCCCGCCGCGCCTACGCTGGCCGCGATGCCCGAACTGCCCGAAGTCGAGACGATCCGCGCCGACCTCGCCCCGCACGTCGAGGGCCGAGCCGTCGAGCGCGTCGCCGTCCACGAGGGGGCCAAACCCCGGCGGCTGGCCGCCGCCGACGCCGATCTGCGCGGGCGGCGCGTCGAGAGCCTCGATCGCCGGGGCAAGTACCTGATCGCGCGCCTCGGCGACGGCCGCGCGTGGGTGCTGCACCTCGGCATGACGGGCCTGCTGCTGCACCGGCCCGGCGGCGCGCCGCCCGGCCGCTTCGAGCGCGCCCGCGTCGACCTCGGCGGCGGGAGCGGGCTGCGCTTCGAGGACATGCGGAACTTCGGCCGCTGGTTCCTCGCCGGCGACCCCGGCGACGCGCTCCCGCGCCTCGGGCCGGAGCCGCTGTCGGACGGCTTCACGGCGGACTGGCTGCGCGGCGCGCTGGCCCGCCGCGGCTCGCCCGTGAAGACGGCGCTGCTCGACCAGCGCATCGCCGCCGGCATCGTGTAGGATCGGTGGGCGGGCGGCGCGAAGCCGCGCGGCGGGGGAGCGGCGGATATTGTTCACTCTCCTTAGCACCCCCCCCCCCTCGTGGACATAACTATTTCGCACTCCTCGCGGCGTGGCTCGTCGCGCTGCTGCTGGGCGCGGCGCTGATCCTCGCGCCGCCCGCGACGGCGCAGAGCACGACCGACTACGACGACGACAACGACGGCCTGATCGACGTCCGCAACCTCGCGCAGCTCGACGCCATCCGCCACGACCTCGACGGCAACGGCGACCCCTCGGCCACTGGCGCGACGGCCTACGGCGCGGCGTTCCCCAACCGCGTCACGGCGGCGAGCGGTCGCATGGGCTGCCCCTCGGGAACCTGCACCGGCTACGAGCTGCGCGCCGACCTCAGCTTCGACGAGAACGGCGACGGCCGGATGACGGCCACGGGCGACCCGACGTACTGGAACGGCGGCGCGGGCTGGGACCCGATCGGCGGCGTCTTCGCCGCCACGTTCCGGGGCAACGGCCACACCATCTCCTACCTGTACGTCAGCCGCTCCAACAGGGTCAACTACACCGGGCTGTTCGGCCTCATGAGCGGGAGCATCGGCGGGGTGGGGCTGCCGCACGCCGACGTCACGGGCCGGAACTACGTCGGCATCCTCGTCGGGAGCGGGGCGGGGACGATCGGCAAGGTGTGGACCACGGGGCGGGTTCACGGCGCCACGAGCCCGGGCGGGGTGATCGGCTGGAGCAGCGGCGCCGTCCGCGCCAGCTGGTCGACGGCGACGGTCAGCGGCGGCAACGCCTCGCTCAAGGCGGGCGGGCTGATCGGGTACACCTCGGGCGGCAGCATCGTCGCCAGCTGGTCCGGCGGCCGGGTCGACTCCACCAACGGCGGCGGCCTGATGGGCGGCATCATCACCGGCTTCGGCATCACGGTCACGAACAGCTACTGGGACACGAACACGTCGGGCCAGTCCGCCAGTGCGGGCGGCGTCGGCAAGACCACGCGCGACCTCCAGCGTCCGACGGGCTACAGCGGCATCTACGCGAACTGGAACCTCAACCTCGACGGCAATGCGGGCGGCGACGACCCGTGGAACTTCGGCACGTCGAGGCAGTACCCAGCCCTCAAGTTCACGGGCCGCACCACGCCGGACCGAGGCCCCGCGTGGATCGAGGCCGACCACTGGAACGCCCCCGTCGCTGGCGAACCCCTCGTGGTCGGCCTCTACACAAAGACCGCCCGCGCGCTCGTCACGCCCGCCGCCACGATCACGACCTGCGACGGCGTCGCGAACACCGACTCGCGGCAGGCGTGGGTCTGGGAGCGCTCCGACGACGGCCGCACGGGCTGGACCACCGTCACCTCGACGCGAGGCCCGGCGTGCTCCTACGTCTACGTCCCATCAAGCACCGACGTCGGCAAGTACCTGCGCGCCCGCGTCGCGCGCACCTCGGGCGGCGACGCCTACACCCTCACCACCGCGGCGGTCGTCGCGAGCAGCGCGGCGACCTCGGCGACGGCGACGTTCGCCGGCGGCAACGCCGCGCCGGTGGTGGGCACGGCGATCACCGTCTCGGCGCTGCCGTCGCACAGCGACCGCACGCTGTGGCGCTGGCAGCGCTGCACGGCGAGCGACGGCACGGGGACGTGCACGCTGCTCGCGCCGGGCGAGCCGAGCTGGTCGTACACGCCCGTCGCCGCCGACGCGGGAGGCTACCTGCGCGCGTTCGTGTACTACTCGTCGGGCGCCTCGACGCCGGTGTGGACGCGCGCCGCGACGGGCTTCACCGGCGCCGTCGCCGCCTCGAACTGAACGGCGCGCCGAGGGCGCGCGGTGGCGAGGGCGGATGGCTACGGCGCGACGGGCGTCCACTCGCCGCAGCCGAGCGTGTGGAAGCCGGCGTCGCCCTCCTCGATGTCCACGAGCGCGGACGTTCCGTCGCCGTACCCGGCGTAGCCGGGCGGCTCGCTGAACCCGTTGCCGCCCTCGAAGTCGCTCAGACGGCGCCACCGGCACTCGTCCGAGGGCGCGTCCGCGCGGTAGCGTCCGGGCGCGACCTCGGAGCCGACGAACCACGCGCCGTCGCCGAAGGGCTGGCCGGGCGGGATCAGCGGCGTCGCGTCGTTCGACCAGACGCCGCAGCCGGAGGCGGTGAAGCCCGCGTCCGACTCCCCGATGTCGGCGAACGCGGTGAAGCCGACGGCGATCTGCCGCGTCGACTCGTAGCCGCGGGTGCCGAGAAAGTCGCTCCGCCTCACCCACCGGCAGTCCGCGGTCGGCGAGGTCGCGCGGTAGCGCCCCGGCTCGATTTCGGGGCCGACGCGGTACGTTCCGTCGCCGAACGGCTGCCCCGGCAGGACGGCCTGCGTCCACGGCTCCCACGTCCCGCAACCGCTGCTGACGAAGCCCCCGCGCGTGTCCTCGACGTGCGCGAGCGGCCTCTTGCCGCCCCAGTAGCCGCCGGAGCCGTACGGCGGCGGCGTCTTCGTGCCCCGCACCCAGCCGCGCAGGGTGGGGCGTCCCCAGACGCAGTCTTCGTCCACGGGCGAGGCCGTGCGGTAGTAGCCGGGCTCGACGTCGAGGCCGGGGAAGTACTCGCCGTCGCCGAACGTCGTGCGCGACGCGGTGATCCGCTCCGCCGGCTCCCACTCGCCGCAGCCTTCGCTGTAGAACCCCGCGTCGTCCGCGCCGATCTCCATGATCGACAGCGTGTCGTAGGCGCGGGGGCGGGTGTAGTCGCCGGGGTGTTCCGGGTACACCCGGTACGCGCCGCCGAAATCGGGCACGAGCCACCACCGGCACTCGTCCGTGGCGGTGTCCGTGCGGTAGCGTCCGGGTGCGACCTCGGCGCCGACCACGAACGCGCCGTCGCCGAATGGCTGGCCGGGTTCGGCGATCGGAACGAGCGGCGACCATGCGCCGCAGCCGCTGCTCACGAAACCGGCGTCGGACGGCGCGATCTCGGCGATGGGGCTATCGTCCTTGCCGAGGGACCGTTGCGGCTTGGCGAACGTGCCCAGCCGCCTCCACTCGCACTCATCCGTCGCCGAGGCGGTGCGGTAGCGCCCCGGAGCGATGTCCACTCCGACGACGTACGCGCCGTCGCCGAACGGCTGGCCCGGCGCGACGATGGGCGTCCATTGGTCCGACCATTCGCCGCAGCCTTCGCTGAAGAAGCCGGCGTCGGTCTCCTCGATCTCGACGATCTCGACAGGGCCACTCCACTGGCCACTCCAGTTTATCCATCCTTCTCCCGTGAAATTGTGCAGGCGCGCTCTTTCGCAGCTCTCCGTGGGCGCAGCCGCGCGGTAGAGGCCGGGAGCGACTTCGGCACCGACGACGTACGTACCGTCTCCGAAGGCCTGCCCGGGCTGGACCACCGGGGCCCAAGGTTCCCATGTTCCGCAGCCGCCGCTTATGAAGAAGGTGTTGGTCGGCGCGATGTCGACCATCCCGCTTCTGCCTTCGTACTCGTCCGGCTCCGGCTTCAGCCACCACCGGCAGCTCTCGGAAGGCGCGACGGCGCGGTAGCGCCCGGGCGCGATGCCCGTTCCCGATTGTGGGTGGGGGCCGACAACGTGGTTGCCGTCTCCGAACGTCGTCAGCAGGCTCTCCGCCGTCGCGGTCGGCCTGACCGTCGAGGTTGCCTCGTCCGCCGGCGAGGAGCAGGCCGCCGATCGCGAGAGCCAGCGCCGTCCGCAGCATCGCGCACCTCGCCGCGCCTCCTCGGCGCACTCATCCTACACGCGGCGGGCCGTCGCGGGCGGGGCTGCGCGGGGCTCGCTGCGGCCTCCGCGCGCCGAGGGGCGCGAACGCCGCGCGCGGGCGCGCTAGGATGCGCGCGGGCCGGGAGGGGCGGTGGACGACCTCGAACCGCGGCTGAGCGAGCGCGACATCCGCGAGGCCGTCGCGCGCATCGCGCGCGCGATCGAGGCCGACCTCGCGCGCGACGGCAACGGGCGCCCGCCGCTGCTGGTGGGCATCCTCAAGGGGTCGTTCGTGTTCCTCGCCGACCTCGTGCGCGAGCTCGCGATCCCGGCGGAGATCGACTTCGTGCGGGCGCGCGCCTACGGCGCGGGCAGGCGCCCCGGCGCGGGCGTCGAGATCACGAAGGACCTCGAAACCGACGCGGCGGGGCGCGACGTGATCGTGGTCGAGGACATCGCCGACACGGGCGGGACGCTGCGCGCCGTGACCGAGCGCATCGCGGCCGGCCGCCCCGCCTCGCTGCGGAGTTGCGCGCTGCTGGTGCGCGAGGGCGAGGCCGCGCCGGACGAGGAGCCGGACTACCCCGGTCTCCGCATCGGGCCGGGCTTCGTCGTCGGCTACGGCCTCGACTACGCGGAGCGCCATCGCGGCCTGCGCGACATCCGCACGCTGCCGGAGGGCGAGTCGGCGCCGTAGCGGGCGCGGGCGGGAGGGGCGCGCGGGCGCTATCATGGCGGCGCGGCGGAGGCGCCGCGGGAAGGCGGGCGGACATGGACTGGGCAGACTCCCCCGAGCAGGCGGCGTTCCGCGCCGAGGTGCGCGCGATGTTCGCCGGGCGCACGCCGGACCACTACCGCGAGCGCGCCGCGCGCGGCCTCGACTCCGACTGGAGCGCGGACCGGCGCTCGGGCGAGCCGGAGCGCGAGCGGGCGGCGAACGACTGGACGCAGGCGCTGTTCGAGCGCGGCTGGTTCGCGCCGCAGCTGCCGCGCGAGTACGGCGGCGCCGGCATGTCGCCGATGGAGCAGTTCATCTTCACGCAGGAGCGGGCGGCGGCGGGTGCGCCGCAGGTCGGCGGCAACGGCCTCGCGCTGCTCGCGCCGACGCTGATCGTGCACGGCAGCGACGAGCAGAAGGCGAAGCACCTGCCCGGCATCCTCTCGGGCGAGAAGCTGTGGGCGCAGGGCTACTCCGAGCCGGGCGCCGGCTCCGACCTCGCCTCGCTCCAGACGCGCGCCGTCCGCGACGGCGACGAGTGGGTGATCAACGGCCAGAAGATCTGGACCTCCAACGCCCATGTCGCCGACTCGCTGTTCGCCCTCGTCCGCACCGACCCGGACGCGCCGAAGCACCGCGGCATCTCCTTCGTGCTGATCGAGGACATCCGCTCGCCCGGCCTGAGCGTGCGCCCGCTGATCAACATGGGCTGGGAGCACGGCTTCAACGAGACCTTCTTCGAGGACGTCCGCATCCCCGCCGGCAACGTGCTGGGCGAGGTCAACCGCGGCTGGTACGTCGGCATGACGCTGCTCGACTTCGAGCGCTCGAACATCGCCGGGGCGATCACGGCGCGGCGGCGCCTCGACCTCCTGCGCGACTTCCTGCGCTCGGAGCGGGGGCGCGCCACCACCCGCGTTTCGGCCTCGGCGCGCGCCGGGATCGCCGACCGCTACGTCGAGGCCGACGTCGGGTTCAACTTCTCGTTCCGCATCATCTCGATGCAGAACCGCGGCCTGATCCCGAACTACGAGGCGTCGATGGCGAAGCTCTTCCTGTCGGAGGTCACGCAGGAGGTGGCCCGCACCGCGCTCCGCGCCTTCGGCCTCTACGGCAACCTCTGGGACGAGGACGACGGGCGCTCGCCGGCCGAGGCGTTCTTCACGAAGCGCTACGTGCTGGACATCCCGGGCACCATCGCCGCGGGCAGTTCCGAGGTGCAGCGCAACATCATCGCCACGCGCGGCCTCGGCCTCCCGCGCTCGTAGCCGCGGACGCCGCCGCTCGTGCGGACGCCGCACGCGCCGCCCCCCGCCGCGCCGGCCGCCGGCCGCGCGCGGGCGGGCCCGCGCTCCCCGCGGCGCTCACGCGCGCGGCCCGTCGCGCCGCGCCCGCGCGGAGGGGTGCCCGAGAGGTCGAAGGGAACGGTCTTGAACACCGTAGCGGGACAGGCCGCCGTGGGTTCGAATCCCACCCCCTCCGCCATCCGCCCGCCGCCGCAACCGAGGCCGAGCACAGGAGGCCGCCCGTGTCCCGCATCGATGAGATCGCCGGCGCCTACGTCGACCGCCTCGCCGCCCTCCATCCCATCGCCGCCACCGAGATGGGCGTCCCCGGCCACGAGCGCGAGCTGACCGACTTCTCCCCCGGCGGCCACGCCGCCCGCGTCGCCCTCGACCGCGAGACGCTCGCCGACCTCGAGGCCGCCCCCGCCGGCGGCGAGCGCGACCGCGTCGCCCGCGACGCGATGGCCGAGCGGCTGCGCCTCGCCCTCGAACTCGACGCGGCGGGCGAGCACGACCGCTCGCTCAACATCCTCTGGAGCCCCGCGCAGTCGCTGCGGAGCGTCTTCGACCTGATGCCGCGCGAGACCGAGGAGCACTGGAGCAACGTCGCCGCCCGCCTCGCCGCCGTGCCCGAGGGGCTGGCGCGCTACCGCGAGGCCCTCGACGCGGGCGCCGGGCGCGGGCGCACCGCCGCGCGGCGGCAGGCGGCCGAGGTCGCGCGGCAGGCCGCGACGTGGAGCGGCGCGGGCGGCGCGCCCTCGTTCTTCGCCACGCTGATCGAGAGCTACGGGGGCGGCGGCGCGCTCGCCGCCGAGCTGCGCGCGGGCGCCGAGGCGGCCTCCGCCGCCTACGCCGCGTTCGGGCGCTACCTCGAGGAGCGCTACGCGCCGGCCGCCGAGCCGCGCGACCCCGTCGGGCGCGACCGCTACGCCCTCGCCGCGCGCCGCTTCACCGGCGCCGACCTCGACCTCGACGAGACCTACGAGTGGGGCTGGGCCGAGCTGCGCCGCATCGAGGCGGAGATGGACGCCGCCGCCGAGCGCATCGCGCCCGGCCTCGGCCTCGAGGCGGTGAAGGAGCTGCTGGAGACCGACCCCGCGCGCGCGATCGAGGGCGAGGAGCCGTTCCGCGAGTGGATGCAGCGGCTGCAGGACACGACCGTCGCCGAACTCGACGGCGTCCACTTCGACCTGCCGGAGCCGGTGCGCCGCATCGAGGCGCTGATCGCCCCGCCCGGCGGCCCCCTCGCGATGTACTACACGGGCCCGTCCGAGGACTTCAGCCGCCCCGGCCGCACCTGGTACCCGACCGGCGGGCGCACGCGCTTCCCGCTCTGGGGCGAGGTCTCGATCGCCTACCACGAGGGCGTGCCCGGCCACCACCTGCAGATCGGCATGACCGTCCACCTCCGCGACCGGCTCACGCGCTGGCAGCGGCTGCTGGGCGGCTGCTCCGGCTACACCGAGGGCTGGGCCCTCTACGCCGAACGCCTGATGGCCGAACTCGGCTACCTCGAGGTCCCCGACTACGAGCTGGGGATGCTGCGCGCGCAGGCCCTGCGGGCGGCGCGCGTCGTCGTCGACATCGGGATGCACCTCGAACTGGCGATCCCGGACGACGAGCGCTTCCACCCCGGCGAGACGTGGACGCCGGAGCTGGGCCTCGCGTTCGTGCGCGAGCGCTCCCACTTCCCGCCCGACTTCCTCGCGAGCGAGGTCGATCGCTACCTCGGGCTGCCCGGGCAGGCGATCAGCTACAAGGTGGGCGAGCGCGCGTGGCTCGCCGCCCGCGAGGCGGCCCGCGCGCGCCTCGGCGCCTCGTTCGACCTCAAGGCGTTCCACGCGCGCGCCTTCGACCTCGGCCCGATGGGCCTGGCGCAGATGTCGCGCGAGCTGGGCGGGGGGTGACGCGGCGAGTGGCGGCGGCTCACGCCCACTCGCGCGGGCGGTGCACTTCCCTGCCCGATGGCAGCACGATCCGGTCGGGAAACTGACACTCGCTGAGCCGTTCCTTACGCAAGACGTAGTGGCGGGACGCTCCCCGCACCAACACGGAACTGGGCCTGGCGGTCGGCGTCCACAGCAGCACCTCGACGCCGCGCTCGCGCGCGAACAGCAACGGATGCTCAAGATCGCTGTCGTTCGACACGACGATTGCCGTATCGATCGCACCCTGGTATGCGTCCCGCAGCAAGTACGACGCGAGGTTCACGTCGGACGCTTTCTCGCGGGTTCTGTGCACCTCGATGCGATCACGCAGGGCGCCGGATGTGGGCCGCGCCATGACCCGATCCCGCCGGAACCTGCCCAGCACGATCTCCACGCCAACAGATCCCAGGGCGTCGAGCAGCCGTTGCTGCCGTGCCGGCGCTCCCCTGTCGAGCGGCATGGCGTGCACCCGGGCAGTGAAGTAGTAGGTCAGGTCGACTTCCACGCCGGGGAGCAGGAGGCCCCAGAGTCCTGTGAGATCGAGCCACTTCAGGGACGGTTCGCCGCGCAGCAGGGAGTGATACAAGTTGAATCCATCGACATAGGCCCGCGCCGCCATCCCCGTCGCCTCCGGAAACATGCGAAGACCCCCGAAACCGGGGGCCTCCGGCTTGACCGCCGCAGCGGGCAAGGACTTCCCAAGCATCCTCCGCTGATGACGCTGCCTTGTCAAGGATCGCGCCGCGCGCGCACCGACGCGCCGACGCGCCGCCCCCCGCCTGACGCCGCCCGCGCCCCGAGGTGCTACCATCGCGCCGCGACGCCTCGCGACGCGGGGCGCGCGCGGCGCATCGAGGCGAGGGAGCGGGCGATGAAGCTGCACGAGCACCAGGCCAAGGAACTGCTCGCACGCTACGGCGTGCCCGTCCCCGAGGGCCGCGTCGCGCGCACCGCCGACGAGGCCGCCGACGCCGCAGAGGCGCTCGGCGGCAGGGTCGTCGTCAAGGCGCAGGTGCACGCCGGCGGGCGCGGCAAGGCGGGCGGCGTCAGGCTCGCGAACTCCGCCGCCGAGGCGCGCGAGGCGGCCTCGGCCCTGCTCGGCTCGCGCCTCGTCACCGTCCAGAGCCCGCAGGGGCAGCCCGTCGAGGCCGTGCTCGTCGAGGAGCAGATCGACGTCGCACGCGAACTCTACCTCGGCGTCGTCATCGACAACGCCGAGGCGATGCCGGTCGTCATCGCCTCGGCCGACGGCGGCATGGAGATCGAGCAGGTCGCCGAGGAGACGCCGGAGCGCATCCACCGCCAGGCGATCGATCCCGCCTGCGGCTTCCAGGGCTACCAGGCGCGCGCACTCGCCTTCGCCACCGGCCTCGACGGCGACCTCAACCGCCCCGCCGTCGCGCTGATCGAGGGCCTCGCCCGCGCCTTCGGGGAGAACGACGGCACGCTCGCCGAGATCAACCCGCTCGTCGTCACCGGCGACGGGCGGCTGCTCGCCGTCGACGCCAAGTTCAGCGTCGACGACGACGCCGGCTTCCGCCGCGACGACCTCGCCGGCCTCCGCGACAGCGCGCAGGACGACGCCCTCGAGGTCGAGGCGCAGGCGGCCGGCGTCCAGAACTACATCAAGCTCGGCGGCGACATCGGCTGCATGGTCAACGGCGCGGGGCTGGCGATGGCGACGATGGACGCGATCCAGTTCGAGGGCGGCGAGCCGGCCAACTTCCTCGACATCGGCACGGCTAACGACCCGGAGGCGATCGTGACCGCGCTCCGCATCATCGGGGCCGACCCGGACGTGAAGGCGGTGCTGGTCAACATCTTCGGCGGTCTCGCGCGCACCGACGTGATCGCGGAGGGCGTGGTGCAGGCGAAGCGCGAGGGCCTGATCGCGCAGCCGACGGTGGTGCGGCTGGCCGGCACCAACGTCGAGGACGGCAACCGCATCCTCGACGAGTCGGGCATCGACCTCGTGCGCGCCGACGGCTTCGCCGACGCCGCCCGCAAGGCCGTCGCCGCCGCCTCCGGCGCCGCGTGAGGCCTCGCGCGCTGCCCCCGCCGCCCGGGCCGGACCGCACATGACGGCGTGGCGGCCGGACGCCTGAGCGCCCCGGCGCATGGCGCGCCGCCCGCAGCCGCCGCCTCGCCGCGAGGCGCTGCCGTTCGCGCTGCTGCTGCTCGCGCTGGCCTCGGCGTTCGCCTTCGGGCACGACCGCGCGCACTTCTACCGCGCCGACCACCACGACTGGCTCACCGTCCGCACCCTCACGATCGCCGCCAACCTCGCGCCGGAGCACCGCTTCCTCGGCTTCATCCGCCGCAAGATCGGCGAGGACGGCGAGCCGCAGTTCGTCGAGCCGTACAACCGCTTCCCGCCCGGCGTCTACGCCGCCGTGCGGCTGGCGACGCTGCCTGCCGGGGACGACCTCGAGCGGCAGGTGCTCGCGGCGAGGCTGCTCATGCTGGCCTTCTTCGCCGGGGCCGCCGCCGCCGCGTACCTCGCGCTCGGGCGGCTGCTCGGCAGCCGCTGGATCGCGCTGACGGCGACGCTGCTCGCCTTCTCCTCCTACTGCCTCCTCTACTACAACGACATGGTCGCCTCGGAGATCGCCAGCCTGTTCGGGGTGATGCTGACGTTCCACGGCATGGCGCTGTTCCGGCAGGAGGGGCGCTTCCGCCCGCTGCTCGCCCGCACGGCGCTCGCGCTGCTGCTCGGCTGGCACGCGCTCGCGCTCGCCGCGCCGTTCGCCGCGCTCGGCCTCGCGTCCGAGGTCGCGCGGGCGGGCCGGGGCGGCGCGCGCCCCGGCGCGAGGCGGCGGCTGGCCGCCGCCGTCCGCAGCCGCTACCTCGCCTACGGCCTCGCCTCGGCGCTGTGGTGCGCGCTGCTCGTGGGGTTCAACTTCGCCAACGAGTACCTCGCGTTCGAGGGCCGCGTCGCCCCGGCCGACCTGCCCTCGTTCCGCTCGATGCTGGGCCGCCTCGGCAACGACCCGGTGAACGCCGACGCGGTCGGCTGGCTGCCGTTCCTGCGCGGCCAGCTCGGCGCGATCGGCGGGACGGCGGCGCCCTGGGCGCTCGCCGAGCGGCTCGGCGTCCCCCTCGGCCAGCCCGCGTACGGGCCGTGGCCCGCCGATGCGCGCTGGGCCGTCTGGGGGGCCGCCGTCGCCGCCGCCTGCTTCGCGGGGCTGCGTTTCCTGCCGCAGCGGATGCTCTTCGCGACGCTGCTGCTCGCGGGCTGGTGCTGGGCCGTTCCGTTCCGCGGCTCCGCGTCCCTCCACGAGTTCGAGGCGATGTTCCACCTCGGCGCGCCGCTCGTGCTGTGGGCGCTCGCGCTGCTGGGGCTGCGCCGCCTCGCGGGCCGCCGGAGCGATCGGCTGCTGCCCGCGCTCGCCGCCGCCGCGATGCTCGTGTTCGCGCTCTCGGCGTGGCGGATGGGCGGCGTCGGGCACGACGCCGCGGCCGCGGAGCGCCAGCGCGAGACCGCCGCCGACTTCACCGCGATCCGGGGCCTCGCCCGCGGCGCGACCGTCCTCGCGCACCCGATCGACCACGCGCTGATCACGAGGCAGCACCGCCGCAACTACTGGCTCGCGGGCAGCTACACCCAGATCGAGCCGTTCGCCTCCGGGGAGGAGTGGCGGGCGCTGCCGGACTACGACTACGTCGTGCTGCCGGCCGGCCTCGGCGGCTCGCTCACGCCCGACAACCGCCGCTACTTCCTCTACCGCCTCGGCGCGCTGCCCGGCGTCCACGCCGCCCTCGCCGCGCGCGAGCCGGCGGCGCGCGGGCGCTTCGACGTGCGCGCCGGGGGCGGCGCGCTGACCTGGACGCGCGCGCCGTGCGAGGACGAGGACACGCGCGGGCGCTTCTTCGTCGAGGTCACGCCCCTCGACGCCGCCGACCTGCCCGCCGGCCGCCGCGAGGCGGGGTTCGAGGCCGCGGAGTTCGCGTTCCGCGACCGCGGCGTGCGCTTCAACGGCGTCTGCATGGCGGCGGCCGATCTGCCCGCCTACGGCATCGCGCGCATCGCGACGGGCCAGCGCGGCGAGGACGGCGCCGAGGAGTGGCGGGCGGAGTTCGCGCCGCCCGGCGGCGGGTAGCGGGCGGCGCTGCGCGGGCCGCCTTGCCGCTCGCCGCGCCGTCGGCCACACTGGATCGGAGCGTTCCCCGATAGCTCAATCGGTAGAGCGAGCGGCTGTTAACCGCTAGGTTCGTGGTTCGAGTCCACGTCGGGGAGCCAGCGCACCCTCGCCCCGCCCGACGCCCCCCCTCGATTGCAGCGCCCGCGATGCGCGTCCCGCCATCGCTCGCCGCGCTTGCCGCTAGCCGTCGGCGGCGGGGACGGGTTCGGGCAGCGGCTCGCCCTCGATGGCGAGGCGGGGGAGGGAGCGGTCGAGCCAGGACGGGAGCCACCAGTTGCGTTCGCCGAGCAGCGCCATCACGGCGGGCACGAGCAGCAGGCGCACGATCGTGGCGTCCAGCAGCACGGCGACGGCGAGGCCGAGGCCGAACACCTTGATCACGCGGCCGTCCTCGAACACGAAGCTGCCGAAGACGACGACCATGATGGCGGCGGCGGCGGTGATCACGCGCGCGGTCATCGCGAGGCCGTCCGCCACCGATCGCACCGCGTCGCCGCCGCGGTCGTACTCCTCGCGCACGCGCGAGAGCAGGAACACCTCGTAGTCCATCGACAGCCCGAAGACGATGGCGAACATCATCATCGGGATGAACGGCTCGATCGGCCCGGGGCCGATACCCAGCAGCGCCCCGAACCAGCCCCACTGGAACACCGCGATCACGATGCCGTAGGCGGCGGCGATCGACAGCAGGTTCATGATCACCGCCTTGATCGGCACCAGCACCGACCGGAACACCACCAGCAGCAGCAGGAACGACAGCGCCAGCACCGCCCCGAAGAACCACGGGATGCGCTGCGCCAGGTAGTCCGTGAAGTCGATGTTGACGGCCACCGTGCCCGTCACGTTGACGTCGAGGCCGGAGCCGGCCACGGCCGCGGGCACGACGCCGGCGCGCAGCCGCTCGACCAGCGCCGAGGTCGCCTCGTCCTGCGGCCCGGTCGCGGGCACGGCCTGGATCACCCACGCCGGCGAGTTGGCGGGGTCGGCGGGATCGCTCGGCTGCGGGCCGAGCACGGCGACCACGCCCTCCTGCGCGCCGAGCGCCGCCGTCAGCCGTTCGAGGGCCGCGCGATCGCCCTCGGGGTCGGCGCCGCCGGCCTCGGCGGTGACGGTGAGCGGGCCGTTGAAGCCGGGGCCGAAGCCCTCGGCGAGCAGCCGGTAGGCGCGCCAGGTGCTGGTCTCCTCCGGGTAGTTGCTCTCGTCGGAGAAGCCGAGGCGGAGCGAGAGCAGGGGCAGCGCCATCGCGACCAGCAGCGCCGTGCCGGCCAGCAGCCCCAGCCACGGGTGGGCCTGCACGGCGCGGCTCCAGCGGAAGGCGAGCGTGCGCTCCAGCGGCGGCGCGGGGCGGCGCGGCACGACGCGGCGCAGCGGCGGGACGGCGTAGCCCGCGAGGAACACGAGCAGCGCCAGCGGCGCACCCAGCAGCAGCGGCCTGAGGCCGAGGCCGATGCCCAGCAGCGCCACGGCGACCAGCCCCGCCGCCGCCAGCCCGCGCCAGCGCGTGACCTCGATGCGCTCGCGCGCGAACGCGATCAGCGCGGGCAGCAGCGTGACCGAGGCGAGCATCGTGAAGGCGACCGTCAGCGCCGCGCCGATCGCCAGCCCGGTCACGAACGCCAGCCCGATCAGCACCATGCCGAGCAGCGAGATCACGACGGTCAGCCCGGCGAAGATCACCGCCCGCCCGGCCGTCCGCATCGCGTTGGCCGCCGCGCGCTCCGGCGCCTCGTCCGCGTGGAGGCCCTCGCGGTAGCGGGTGACGATGAACAGCGCGTAGTCGATCCCCACGCCGAGGCCGATCATCGCCGCCAGCGTCGTCGTGAAGTCCGGCATCGTCGTCAGGTTCGAGACCAGCACGATCAGCCCGACCCCGACCCCGACGCCGGCCACCGCCACCGCGATCGGCAGCCCCATCGCCAGCACCGAGCCGAACGAGACGATCAGCACCACCACCGCGAACGCCAGCCCGATGAACTCCGACTGCGGCGGCTCGAACGGCCCGAGGGCCGCCCCGCCGATCTCGACCCGCAGGCCGGGCAGATCGGGCGCGATCTCCGCCCACTCGGCGCCCAGCCGCGAGGTCTCCGTGAAGTCGAGGTTGTCGGCGAGGCTGACCGCCGCGTAGGCGATGCGGCCGTCGGCGCTGATCTGGCGCGCGCCCTCCGGCGACCACGGGCTGGTGACCCGCACGTCCTCGTGGGAGGCGATCTCGTCGAACATCGCCTCCATCGCCGCGCGCACCGCCGGATCGTCGACGCCGCCCTCGGCGCTGAAGACGATCGTGCCCGACTGGCCGCTGCCGACGCCGCCGAAGTGCTCGTCGAGCGCCTCGAAGCCGCGGCGGCTGCCGGACTCCGGCGCCTCGAAGCGCGCGTCGAACGCCGGGCCGACGACGACGACGCCCGCGAACACGAGGACGACGAACGCGACCCACGCCGCCACCACCGTCCGCGGACGGCGGTAACTCCACGCTCCGAGGCGATTCAGCATCGTCCGTCCGCTTCCCCGCGCGCGGACGCCCGCCCGGGCGCCCGCGGATCGCAATCGTCGGTGGGATGGCGCAATCCACGCTGCCAGCGCGATCGGCCAGCGTCAACCGCCCGCCGCGGCCATGCGCGCCGCGCGGCGAGGGTCTATGCTGGCGGGGTGAGCCACCTCGAAATCGGGGAGCGCCCCGACCTCGACCGCCCCGTGCTGATCGCCGCGTGGTCCGGCTGGAACGACGCCGGCGAGTCGGCGACGGGGGCGCTGCGCTTCATGCTGCGGCGCTGGCGCTCGCGCGCCGTCGCCAGCATCGATCCCGAGCACTTCTACGACTTCACCCAGGCGCGCCCGCGCGTGCGCCTCGAGGACGGCGAGCGCGTGCTCGACTGGCCGAAGAACGAGTTCTCGCCCCACCGGCGCGCGGACGCCCCCGACCTCGTGGTGATGCTGGGCATCGAGCCGCACCTCGCGTGGCGCGCCTACGGCGACGCCGTGATCGAGTTCTGCGAGCGCTTCGGCGTCGAGACCGTGGTCACGCTCGGCGCGCTGCTGGCCGAGGCCAGCCACGCCCGCCCGATCGCCGTCACCGGCTCCTCCGAGGACCCCGCCCTGCGCGAGCGGCTGGGCCTGCCCCCGCCGCGCGCCGGCGGCTACGAGGGCCCCACCGGCATCGTCGGCGTGATCCACCAGCGCCTCCGCGACGCCGGCCTCCGCACCGCCTCGATGTGGGCGCAGGTGCCGCACTACGTCAACGCCTCGCCCAACCCGAAGGGCGCCCTCGCGCTGCTCGAACAGCTCAACGGCTCGCTGCGCCTCGACCTCAGCCTGCACGACCTCGAGGTCTTCGCCGCGCGCTTCGACACCCAGGTCGCCACCGAGATCGCCAAGAACCCCGGCATGGCCGACTACGCCCGCCGCATCGAGGAGCAGCTCGACGCCGAAGACGAGGACGGCGAGGACGAGGGCCCCGCCGAACTCCCCGATCCCCAGGTCATGGTCGACGAACTCGAACGCTTCCTCCGCGAACAGCGCGACTCCGGCAACTAGCCCATGGCGGCGTGGCGCACGGCGCTGCTCGTCGGGGCCGCGGTGATCGCCATCCTCGCCTTGTCCTGCGGCGGCGGGACGGACTTGTCGGGCCCGCTTGAGGGGGAAGCCCTGACCGAGGCGTGTGAGTTGGCGGCGGAGTATGCCAGAGTGACGCAACCGCATGTGGACGCCAGGTGGATTTGCGACAGCAGGCCCCTCGAGCTGTCTCGGCGCGTGGTGCGGGTGTATGCGTACCATGCCAGTAATGACGGAGGCTCTGTTCGTACCACGATCTGGGTACGGGTGCATGGCAACGGGAGCACGGAAGATGCCGGGCAGTCCGAGAGCGTACGCGGACCTGCTTACCAGTCCAGCCGTTTGGCGGGGCGGCAAGAGACAAGTATTTCGCAGGACGTTTACGAACGCTCCACGTGCCAGGAAGAGGCGGCAACGGACAGGTTGTGGACCAGCGGGACGAAGATCCGAATTGAGCGGTTTGGCATCGTGGAATGTGATGGCTGGCTCCTGGTGTCCGATGGTTCCGATGAGACTTGGGTGCATCGCGATGACACAAACTACGCAACGCCGACCCCCACGCCAACGCAGCGCGTAACACCCCCCAACCGCAGCGATGGCATCCACGCTTGGGTGGACGGCATCAAAATGAGTTGCGCGTATTTCAGGCAGCCGGGAACTATCACGGAAGCAATGCGGCGTTATGGCGCGACACGAAGCCAGATTGTTAAAGGTATTTCTCTCTGCGTAGATGCGCTATCGCGGCAAAGTAGATAGGTTTCCTAGTGTAGCTGTCCTCAGTACCACCTTCGCACCTCCAGCACGCGGTGGTCGTCGGCGAGGTCGCGGTGATGCGGGGGATCGAGCCGACGCGACTCCGGCTGACGGCGCGCTCACACGGCATCGGCGCGGCGTCAGCCGGGCGGCTCGGCTGCCCGTTCCAGCGTCGCCAGCGAGTCCCATTCGCCGCCGTCGAAGAGCGCCTCGCCGACCTTGAGGTAGCGCCATTCGCGGCCGCCGGGCCGCGAGGCGTCCTCGCACCAGCGCGCCATGCGCCGGTCCTTGCGGGGCGTGTCCAGCGTCTCCAGCCCCTTCGTCTCGACGACGTACGCCGCCTGCGGCGTCCGCACCACGAAGTCGGGGCGGTAGAAGCGGAGGCCGCCGCCCGCGCCGAGGTAGGAGACGCCGAAGCGGACGGCGGGCTCGTTCTTCGCGAACGCGAGCACGTCCGAGGCGCGCCCGTCCAGCCAGAGGGCGAACCGTTCCTCCAGCGTGCTGTCGCACGGCACGAGGTTGAACACGGTCTTCTCCGCCGCGACGACGGGGCGCGTCGTGGGATACGGTTCGGTCGCGGAAAGGCGGATCGCCTCGCCCTCGGGCCGGACCTCGCGCTCCTCGTGGGAGAGGGCGCGGATTTCGGCCACGAACAGGCCGAAGAGCAGCGACTTCGCGTCGCTGCGGTTGAGCGCGGACATGACCGCCTCGTCGCCCATGTCCGCCCGCCCCGCGCACATCACGTCCTCGACGTAACGCTTGATCGCCGGCGCCAGCCGCGCGAAGCCGCCGGCGAGGTTGGCGAGGCGGCACTCGCGCAGCACGAGCCGCGCGAGGACGTTGAGGTAGCCCGCCGGATCGGCAGGGAAGTCGCGGGCGAACTCCGCCTCCTCGACCACCTCGCGCGTGAGCATGTCGCGCCCCCGGTACCGGATCGGCTCCTCCGCGATCCGGCCGCGCGCCGGGAGATCGAGGCGATGGACGGGCATCGCGTGCGGGTCGAGGCTCCCCAAATCCGGCGTCTTCGCGAAGAGGGCGTTCGTCAGCCTCGGGATCGCGATGTCGTAGCCGAGCTTCGACCGGTCCACCAGCACCGGTGACGTTGGAAGTGAGGGGTTGCCGATCACGCCCGCGTCGCTATAATGCGCGAACAGACATTCGCGGAGTGACGCGCGATGACCAACGACCAGGCACTCGCCGACCGGCTCCGCGAAGGGCTGCGCTTGCTGGGCGAGCTCGACGCCCGGGGCGGCTTCAACGAGGCGGACACCAGGCAGCATCTGATCGACCCCGTGCTCGAATGGCTGTCGTACGACTCCTCGCGCGTGCGGCAGGAACACCATGACCGCGGCAACCGGCCCGACTACCTGTTGTACGCCGAACCGATCACCGAGGGCGGCCCGGCGCGAGCGGTCGTGGAAGCGAAGCCGCTGGGCATCGAGTTCGACCGAGTGACGGCCGCAGCGCGGACGGAGACGCCGCACCGGCAGGCGCAACGCTACCTGCGCGACCACGCCGCGAGCGGCCCCGCCACGATTGGCGCGCTCACCGACGGCCTGCGCTGGCGCATCTACCGCAAGGAGCGTAGCGGCATCGCGATCGCCGCGGAGATCGACCTCGGCCCGCTGGCGCGCGAGGAAGAAGAAGACTACGGATCGCTGCGTCTCCTGCGCGAGACGCTGGCAGGGCCGCAGGACCGCAGGGCCGCGGGTACGCCGGGCGAGCGCGCACTGCGGGCGCTCGCCGAGGCGGTGCGCGGCGAGAACGCTGAACTGGTGCTGCACGCCCTGCCCGCCTCCGATCCGATTGAGGCGATCGATCCCGTCACGCTGGATGGGCGCGACCGCGATCAGGTCATCGTGGACTGGAAGAGCCACGCCCACGCCGAAGGTGCGCCGATCGATCCGCTGGACGGACAACAGGAACTGTTCGGGCCGCCGCGCATCTCGGTAGCCGCCGTGCGGTTCGGGTACGCGGAGCGCGGTATCGAGCGCGCTGACGCCGCGCGCTGCGCGCGCATCTTCGCTGCGCGGTCGCCCTCGGATGTCGCCGTAGTGTTCGTCTGGCAGGACAACTCGGACGAGGACATCAAGGACATCGAGGCGCGCATCGTGGTCGCGCTGGGTCGGCGCGTCGCCATGACGCAGCCGTTCGATCCCGATCTGCCGCCGCCGATCGCCCGCGAGGGTGCGGCACGCGTGCTGACGCTGCTCACGCGCGGGACCATCGCGCCTCCGGCCCTCCTCGACGCCCTCGATGTGCTGCCGCTGCAGCGCGACTTCTATGAGTCGATCCGGGAGTGGATGCGACAGACTCGCCGCAACGTCGGGGCGTTCGGAGCGGAAGTCGCCGACGGAGAACGCCACGACATCCTGTTGCGCCACCTGATCCGCGCGCTGTTCGTCTGGATCCTGAAGGAGGAGGGCAACATCCCCGGTGACCTCTTCGAGCAGGGCTTCGCGGAGGAACACGGAATCGAGGACTACCACGGCGAGGTGTTGCGGTTCCTGTTCCACGAGCGGCTCAACACCCAGCAGCGCGATCGCAACCCGCATCCGAACACCGCCGCCGACGAGACGTTCCGGCGCGTGCCGTTCCTCAACGGCTCGCTGTTCGAGGAGCGGCCCGGTGACGCGGCGCTGCGGCTGCACAAGGACACCTACTGGAGCGACCGCGAGAACGCACCCGGGCTGTTCGACATCCTCGGGCACTATCACTGGACCGCCGATGAACAGCGCCCCGGCGAGCGTGAGCAGACGCTCGACCCCGAGCTGCTGAGCAATCTGTTCGAGCAACTGCTCGCCGACCCCCTGCTGGAGGAGAAGGAGGTGCGCGGCGGGACGGAGACGCTCAAGGCGCCCGACGGGGCCTACTACACCCCGATGGACGTGACGGCCGAGATGGCCGCCGACGCGCTGACGGCCGCCGTGCGAGACCGCGCGCCAGCGAGCCTGCCAGACGCCGAGCTGCTCGAACTGTTCCGCAGCCCCGACGCGCCGACGCCAGACATGGGAGAGCCCGCGCGCAACCGGCTGGCGCGCCGCATCGAGGACCTGCGTATCTTCGATCCGGCGGTCGGCTCCGGGGCGTTCCTGCTGGCAGTGCTGCAGGCGCTGCAGACCGCCCACCACAAGCTCCACGGAGAGCCCGGAATTGCCGCCACGCGCCGGATCGTCACGAACCAGCTGATGGGGCAAGACGTCAACCCGATGGCCACGCAGATCGCGCGCCTGCGCCTCTTCGTCGCGCTGCAGGCAGCCGAACGCACCGAACGCAGGCGGCTGCCGCTGCCCAATCTCGAGGCCCGCATCGTCTGTGCCGATACGCTCCGCACCCACCCCCTGCCGGACTACGACCCGTTCGCACGACCAACCGGCAACGGCGACGCCGCACAGGCTACGCTGGCCGGCGCCAACGGAGGACTCAGGGATGCCGTGCGTCAGCTCGCCGGCGTCCGCGAGAACTGGCCGGGCGACCACAGCGAGGAGGCGAAACGCGCCCGTCGCGAACAGGATCGGCAAGCCCGCGAACGCATCCGCGGCCTGATTGAAGGCGACGCGCTGGCCGAGGGTGGCAGCGGCGAGCTGCGCGCGCTCGCGGACTACCCCTTGCTGGAGCCGGATCACGACGAAGCCGCCCTGATCGACCCGCGCCTCCTCTTCGCGCAGGACGAGGATCGCTGGCTCGGCTTCGACATCGTGATCGGCAATCCGCCGTACCAGTCGTTTGGGAAATCGGGCTTCGGCAAGGCGGAGACGGATTCGCTCAGGGAACGCGGGTACCGCGCCACGAACGCCGCCGACCTCTACGCCCTCTTCTGCGAGGCGGCGCTCGCGCTGGCGCGGCCCGACGGCGGCGTGGTGACGCTGATCGTGCCGCTGAGCCTCGCGTTCGGCAGGCAGCAGCGCGAACTGCGGGCGGTATTCGACACACGCTGCCGCTCGATCATGCTCCGCCACTACGACAACATCCCCGATACGATCTTCAACGCCCATCCGCTGTTCAAGGGCTGGAAGAACAGGCAGCGCGCAACTGTTTTCACTGCGGTGCGCGGCGAAGGCCCGGCCATGCTGCGGACGGACGCGCTGCTGCGCTGGCCCGTCGCCGCCCGCGCGGAGGTGCTGAGGCGGCGTGGCGGCCTACCGTTGCTGGGAGTGGACCCGGGAGAGCAGTGGCCGCGCATCCCGAATGAAGCGGTCGAGGAGATGGTTGCCGCGATCCGATCCCAGCGCACCCGCCTCGCCGATCTCCGGAGGCGCGACGAACCGAAGTCCGATCTCTCGCTGCCGCCGACGGGTTGGTACTTCGTCAGCGCACTTCCGACAGGAGTGCGATACCAGAACGGCCAGTGGCTGTTGGGGGTGCCGGACGATGAGACGCGGCTGCTGGCGATCGCCGCGCTCAACGGCCATGCCGCCTACGGCTGGTGGCGAACGCTCGGCGACGGGTACCACGTCAAGGTGTCGGACTACGCGGACTTCACCATCCCCGACTCGTGGATCGACGGAGACGGCCGCGAGGAAGCCTTGCGCTTCGGGCGGCGGCTCGTCGAGGTCATCCCGGCTTCGCGCTCGGACAAGCTGAACGCGGGGGTCGTGTGGCCGAACGTGGACTTCTACCAGCGGGAAGAACTGATCGAGGAGCTCGACCGCTTCCACATCGAGTCGCTGGGGCTGGACCCCGATGCGCTGCTGCCACACCTGCGACGGATGCGTTCGCCCGACGGCTGGGACTTCGGGTAGCGCCTACTCCCCGTCCCCGGGGCCGCCGAGGGCGGCCTGCGCGGCGGCGAGGCGGGCGATGGGGACGCGGTAGGGGGAGCACGAGACGTAGTCGAGGCCGGCGCCGTGGAAGAAGCGCACCGAGGCAGGGTCGCCGCCGTGCTCGCCGCAGACGCCGATCTTGAGGTCGGGCTTCGCCGAGCGCCCGCGCTCCACGCCCATCCGCACCAGTTCGCCGACGCCCGCCGCGTCCAGCTCCGCGAACGGGTCCTTCGGCAGCACGCCCTCGGCGATGTAGGCAGGCAGGAAGCGCCCGGCGTCGTCGCGCGAGAGGCCGAACGCGGTCTGCGTGAGGTCGTTCGTGCCGAACGAGAAGAAGTCGGCGTGGACGGCGATGCGGTCGGCCACCACGCAGGCGCGGGGCAGCTCGATCATCGTGCCGATGAGGCAGGGCGGGCGCACGCCGCGCTCCTCCATCACGCGCTCGGCGGCGGCGGCGGTCTGCTCGCGCAGGCGGCGCAGTTCGGAGGCGGAGCCGACGAGCGGGATCATGATCTCGGGCTCGACCGCGACGCCCTCGGCGGCGAGGTCGCAGGCGGCCTCGGCGATGGCGCGGGTCTGCACCTCGTAGATTTCGGGGTAGGTGACGGCGAGGCGGACGCCGCGATGGCCGAGCATGGGGTTGAACTCGCGCAGCGCCTCGACGCGCGAGACGGCCTCGGCGAGCGGGACGCCGAGGGCGCGCGCGACCTCGGCGAGTTCGTGCTCGCCCTGCGGCAGGAACTCGTGGAGGGGCGGGTCGAGCAGGCGGATGGTGACGGGGAAGCCGGCCATCGCGCGCAGGATGCCGGCGAAGTCGGCGCGCTGCATCGGCAGGATGCGGTCGAGGGCCTCGCGACGCCCCGCCTCGTCGCCGGCGAGGATCATCTGGCGGACGGCGAGGATGCGGTCCTCGCCGAAGAACATGTGCTCGGTGCGGCAGAGGCCGATGCCCTCGGCGCCGAAGGCGCGGGCGCGGGCGGCGTCGGCGGGGGTGTCGGCGTTGGCGCGGACGGCGAGGCGGCGCGCGTCGTCGGCCCAGCGCATGAGGCGCTGGTACTCGGGCGGCAGCCCGCCGTCGGCGAGGCCGACGGCGCCGAGCAGCACCTCGCCGCTGCTGCCGTCGATGGAGATGACGTCGCCCTCGCGGACGGTCACGGTCTCGCCGTCGGGGGCGGCGACGGTGAAGAGGGCGGCCTCGTAGTCGATGCGGAGGTCGCCGCAGCCGGCGACGCAGCAGGCGCCCATGCCGCGGGCGACGACGGCGGCGTGGGAGGTCATGCCGCCGCGCGCCGTCAGCACGCCGGCGGCGGCCTGCATCCCCGCCACGTCCTCGGGGCTGGTCTCGATCCGCACGAGCACGGCGTCCTCGCCGCGCGCCGCCGCCGCCTCGGCCGCGGCGGCGGAGAACACGACGCGGCCCACGGCGGCGCCGGGCGAGGCGCCGAGGCCCCTCGCGATCAGGCGCCGCGGCGCGTCGGGGTCGAACGTGGGATGGAGCAGCTCGTCGAGGCGCTCCGGCTCCTGCCGCCGCAGCGCCTCGCGCTGGTCGATCGCGCCCTCGTCGGCGAGGTCGACGGCGATCTTGACCATGGCGCGGCCGGTGCGCTTGCCGGAGCGCGTCTGGAGCACCCAGAGGGTTCCCTGCTGGACGGTGAACTCGATGTCCTGCATGTCGGCGAAGCGCCGTTCGAGGACGGCGCAGGCCTCGGCCAGTTCGGCGTGGACGGCGGGCATCAGCTCCTCGAGCGACTCGCCGGGGGCGGCGTCGCCGACGCCGAGGCCGCGCGGGGTGCGGATGCCGGCGACGACGTCCTCGCCCTGGGCGTTGGGCAGGTACTCGCCGCTGAGCCGCCGCTCGCCGGTGGCGGGGTTGCGGGTGAAGACGACGCCGGTGGCGCAGTCCTCGCCGAGGTTGCCGAAGACCATGGCCTGGACGGTGACGGCGGTGCCCCAGCCGGCGGGGTAGCCGTACATGCGGCGGTAGACATCGGCGCGGGGGTTCCGCCACGAGCGGAAGACCGCCCCGATCGCGCCCCACAGCTGCTCGAACGGGTCGTCGGGGAACGCCGCGCCGAGGCGATCGCGGATCGCGTCCTTGAACTCGGCGACGAGCTCGCGCAGCGCGACGGCGGGGAGGTCGGTGTCGGCGGCGGCGCCGAGCGCCGCCTTCTTGCGTTCGAGGATCGCCTCGAACGGGTCGGGCGCGGTGTCGCTTTCGGGGCGGACGCCGAGCACCACGCCGCCGTACATCTGGACGAAGCGGCGGTAGGAGTCGTAGGCGAAGCGGGGGTCGCCGGAGCGGCGCGCGAGGCCCTCGGCGGTCTCGTCGTTGAGGCCGAGGTTGAGGACGGTGTCCATCATGCCGGGCATGGAGACGCGGGCGCCGGAGCGGACGGAGAGCAGCAGCGGGTCGGCGGGGTCGCCGAAGCGCGCGCCGGCGATGCGCCCGGTGGCGGCTATGGCCTCGCGCGCCTCGTCCTCGAGGCCGGGGGGGAAGCGGCGGCCGAGAGCGTAGTAGGCGTTGCATACCTCGGTGGTGATGGTGAAGCCGGGCGGGACGGGGATGCCGAGGCTGCTCATCTCGGCGAGGCCGGCGCCCTTGCCGCCGAGCAGGTCGCGCATCGCCGCGTCGCCGTCGGCCGCGCCCCCGCCGAAGCGATAGACCGCGGGCCCCTCGACGCGGGCCTCCGCGGGCGTATCGGGCGCGGTCGTCGTCATGCCTGCTCCCCGCCAGCGCGCCTCCCGCGCGCCGCCCCCGGGGGCGGCCCGCCGCGCGCGGCCCGATTATAGCAGCGCGCCGGGGACGGCCTCGCGGCGGGCGGCCCGTCGGCCTCGCGGCGGGCCCGCGACGGCCTCGCAACGGGCGGCCCGGCGGCCCTACTCCACCGTCACCGTCTTCGCCAGGTTGCGGGGCTGGTCCACGTCGGCGCCGCGTTCGAGGGCGATGTGGTAGGCCAGCAGCTGCACCGGGATGAGGGTGACGGCGGGGGCCAGCGCGCCCCCGAACGCGGGCACGGCCAGCACGTCGTCGGCCACGCCGCGGAGGCTGTCGTCGCCGTCGGTGACGATCGCCAGCACGCGGCCGCGCCGCGCCTTCACCTGCTCGATGTTCGAGCGCATCTTCTCGCGCACCTCGTCGCGGACGGCGATGGCGACGGTCGCCATGCGCTCGTCGATGAGGGCGATCGGGCCGTGCTTCATCTCGCCGGCGGCGTAGCCCTCGGCGTGGATGTAGGAGACCTCCTTGAGCTTGAGCGCGCCCTCGAGCGCGACGGGGTAGGAGAGGCCGCGCCCGAGGAAGAGGAAGCCCTCGTAGTGGGCGTAGCGGGCGGCGAGTTCGCGCACGCGCTCCTCCAGCAGCAGCGCCTCGCCGAGCGCCGCCGGGAGGTGCAGCGCGGCCTCGACCTCGGCGCGCGCGGTGGCGTCGTCGAGCGTCCCGCGCAGGCGGCCGAGCTGCAGCGCGGCGGCGTGGAGCGCGATCATCGAGCCGGTCAGGCACTTGGTGCTGGCGACGGCGATCTCGGGGCCGACGCGCATCAGCAGCGCGCCGTCGGCGAGGCGCGTCGCCTGCGAGCCGGGCGTGTTGCAGATCGTGAGCTGGGGGCAGCCCGCGCGCCGCGCCTCCTCCATCGCCGCCAGCGTGTCCACCGTCTCCCCCGACTGGCTGACCGAGATCACCAGCGTGCGCTCGTCCAGCACCGGACGGCGGTAGCGGAACTCCGAGGCGTTGTCGACCTCGGCCGGCACGCGCGCGAAGCGCTCCACGAAGTGGCGCGCGATCATCGCCGCGTAGAGCGAGGTGCCCATGCCGACGAGCACCACGCGCCGCAGCCCGCGCACGCGCTCCTCGCCGATGCCGAGGTCGCCCGCCTCGGCGCGCGGCGGGTCGAGCAGGTAGCGCCCGCGCATCGCGTCGAGGGCGGCGTCGGGCTGCTCGTGGATCTCCTTCAGCATGAAGTGGCGGTAGCGGCCCTTGACCGCGGCCACGGGATCCCAGGGCTGCGTCTCCGGCTCGCGCCCGACGGGCCGCCCCGCGGCGTCGCTGAGCGCCGCCCCGTCCGCCCGCACGTCGGCGATCTCGCCCGGTTCGAGGAAGGTGACGGAGCGCGTAACGGGCAGGATCGCGGCGAGGTCGGAGGCGACGAGCTGCTCGCGCGCGCCGTCCTCGCCGTGGCCGAGCACGATGCCCCCGGCGTTGCCGACGCGGGCGGCGACGAGGCGGCCCGGCTCGCCGGCGGCGATGGCGACGAGCGAGTAGGCGCCCTCGGTCTCGGCGATGACGCGGCGCACGGCGTCGGCGAGGTCGGCGCCGCCGCGGAGGGCGTCGGCGATGAGGTGCGCGAGCACCTCGGTGTCGGTGTCGGAGGCGAAGGCGTCGCCGCGGTCGGTGAAGCGGCGGCGCAGCGCCTCGAAGTTCTCGACGATGCCGTTGTGGACGACGGCGACGCGCCCGGCGGGGTCGAGCTGGGGGTGGGCGTTGGCGTCGGAGGGCGCGCCGTGGGTGGCCCAGCGGGTGTGGCCGACGCCGGCGACGGCGGGCGGCAGGCGCCCCTCGACGCGGCTCGCGAGGTTGTCGAGCTTGCCCTCGGCGCGGGCGAGGAAGAGGCCGCCGCCGTCGCCGAAGAGGGCGATGCCCGCCGAGTCGTAGCCGCGGTACTCGAGGCGGCGCAGGCCTTCGAGCAGGAGCGGGCCCGCCGGCCGCTGGCCGGTGTAGCCGATGATGCCGCACATCGCGAAGGCCTCCCGGTGCGCCCCCGCCGCTCGCCCCCAGCGTAGCGCGGCGCACCCGCGGGCGGCTAGCGCGCGGGCCGCGGATGGGGACACGAACTCGCCGCTCGCATGAGTGCTGCGGCACGCCATAGCCTACAGCGTAGTATGTATGCCACACCCCACCCACACTATTGGACAGCCAGCGCCGTCCGTGTTAGTATGTATGGGGACGGCGTGTGGGACGTGGAGGAGGCGATACGGATGGCGGGAATGGACATGAACGACAGGGGCTTCAAGGAGGCGCTGCTCGCCCGGCGGGCGGACCTGGCGGAGGAGCACGCCGAGGCCTCGGCTCGGCTGGATGAAGCGCGGCGCGATGTGGAGAGACTCGAGGCGGACCTCGGCCACATCGCCGCGCTGCTCGGCGAGGCGCATGGCGAGGCGGGCGGCGCCGCGCACGGAGCCGAGGCCGCGGCGACGCCGGGCGACGCCGGAGAGCACGCGGCGAGCCCGGTGGCCGACCTGGTGGTGGCGCTCCTCGGCGAGATCGGGCGCCCCCTCCACTACCGCGAGATCGCGCGGGAACTCGAGGCGCGAGGCGTCACCGCCGAGGGCAAGGACCCGGCGAACACCCTGCTGTCGCGCTACTTCGACGACCCCCGGCTGTACCGCCCGAAGCGCGGCACATACGCGCTGCGGAACGGGCTGGCGGTGCGCTCGGTCGGCGGACGCCGCACGCGGAAAGGGAAGTAACGATGCTGGAGCCTCGGACGCTGCTGGAGCGGTTGCTGGAGGCGGAGACGGAAGCCGGCGTCCACCGCATCCTCGGCGACGCCGCGCTGCTGGACGACGACCTCTGGCTCCCGTACGGCGGCCAGATCAACAACGCGGGCACGTTCCTCAGCCAGCAGGCCGACGCGCGAGGCGCGATCGTCGAGAAGATCGTCAACAGCATCGACGCCGTGCTGATGCGTCACGCCTACGAGCATGGCGACATCCAGAGCGGCGATCTCCCGCAGTCGATGTTCAAAGCGGCAGAACGCTATTTCGGCATCCGGGACGGGAAGCTGCACAACATCACGACGGGCGAGCGCGGCCAGCTCGCAGCAAAGTCCGTCCAGGTCGTGTTCACCGGAAGCAGGAGCCGCCCGACCATCACGATCATCGATCAGGGCGAGGGCCAGTCGCCCGATCGGTTCCCCGATACGTTCCTGTCCCTCTCGGCGGACAACAAGCGGACCATCCCTTTCGTTCAGGGGAAGTTCAACATGGGGTCCGCCGGTGCGGTTCCGTTCTGCGGGACGGAGCATCACTACCAGTTGATCCTCTCGCGGCGTTTCCCCGCCGTTCCGGGTGCGGACGGCCTGTGGGGTTTCACCGTCGTGCGGAGGCGGCGACCCGACGCTAACGAGAAGACATCCATCTTCCAGTACCTGGCGCCGGACGGCGCAGTCCCCTCGTTCGAGGCCAGCGCGTTGCCTCTCTGGACGCGAGGGTCCGGCGCCGATAAACTCGCGTATGGCTCGCTGGTGCGGCTCTACGAGTACGCGATCCCCGACAGCGGCCCGGCGCGGCTCGACTTCTCCCACATGCTGCATCGCAGGTTGTACCGTCTGCCTGTTCCCGTGTCCGTTGTCGACCGGCGCTATCCCGGGGGTGAAGGCCGCACGACCGTGATCGGGATGGAGGCTCGCTTGGTCGACAAGGAAACGGGGATGATCGAGGAGGGGTGGCCGCAAGGCGGTGAACGCAAGATCGAGGGAGTGGGCACCGTACGGGTGACGCTCACGCCCTTTGAAACGGAACCGGCTGGCAGATGGCTGCGAGCCAGCGAAAGCGTGATCTTCACCATCAACGGTCAGGCGCACGCTTTCGAGCCACGCCAGTTTCTGCGCCGGGGCGGGACGACCGGGCCGAACCTCGCGTGGCTGGCCAACACCCTGTTGGTAGAGGTGGACTGCTCCCTCTTCGAGCCGCGGGTGGTCGAGCAGCTGTTCATGGGATCGCGTGATCGCATGCGCGACAACGAGCAGCGGCGGGCGTTGCTCGCAGCGGTCAGCGAGTATCTCCGCGAGCACCGCGGCTTGCGGGCGCTCAACGAACGCCGCCGACAGGAAGCGATGAGACAGCAGGACCGCGAGAATCCCAGAGACGCCGAGTTGTTCGGTCGCCTCTCGTCGGAGATCACGAAGTTCCTGCGTGGGACCCGAGGCGTGGTCGGCGGCAACGGCGCCGAGACCGGTGGAGCGTTCGACGGCAAGCGGTTCCCCACCTACCTGCGCTGGGAGCACCGGGGCGACGGCGAGGAGATCGAGAAGCATTGCCCGCAGAACGGCGTCTGCGTGGTCAACCTCGTCACCGACGCGGAGAACGGCTTTCTGACGCGGCCCGACGATTACGGCGAATGCCACGTCGAGCCGACCGGGTGGTTCGTCTCCCACACGCTCAGCGACGGCGATCTCAGAATCAGGCTGCGCGCTCCCGAAAACGCCGTCGCGGGAGATCGCGTCCCGCTCGTCGTGCGTCTGACCTGCGAGGAATCGCTGGTGCGGGAACTCGTCGCCGAGGGATGCCTGATCGTCGATCAGGCAGAGAACCGACCCAGCTCCGATCCGAATCCCAACCCCAACCCGCGTCCGCGCAGAGGCGCCGTCGCGCCAAATCCCGTTCGGGTGTACCGCGGCGAACCGGCTTGGGACAGCCTGGGGTTCGATGAGAGCACGGTGGCCAAGATCAACACCGCCGCCGACGTCACGACCGCCTACGTCAACATGGACAACGCCTCGCTCCATCGCTACCGGCGAGGTCAGCCGCGCCGCGCCGAGGAGATCAACCGCCTGTACCTGCTGGCGGCGGCGGCGATCGCGCTCGCGGCCGATACCGCGGTCAACGCGGGCGATGTGGAAGCGGACGCCGTGGACGAGGTGCTGGGCATCGTGGGGCGGGTGCTCGCGCCGACGCTCGACTTCGTGAACCAGAACTCGTTCGCGCCGCCGGAGGACGAGGAGTAGCCCTCACGCCCGCTCGCCGCCGGCGGCGGCGTCGCGGCGGGCGACGACGGGGGGGCCGCCCTCGGCGGCGGGGGCGTAGACGCCGCGGTACGAGGGGGGGAGCAGGGCCGCGATGCGGCGCATGATCGCGTCGGCCGCGGCCTCGGCGCGGGCGGCGTCGGGCGAGCCCTCGCCGAGCGCGAACGGCTCGCCGAAGACGACGCGGATCGAGGTGCGGCGGCGGCCGGAGAGCGCCCGCAGGATCGAACGCGGGCCCTTCACGTCCTCGGTGCCGGTGATGGCGCAGGGGACGATCGGCGTGCCGGGGGCGAGCAGCGCCATCATCGCCGCGCCGGGCAGCGCGGGCCGCATCGCCGCGTCAGGCGAGCGCGTGCCCTCGGGGCAGACGAGGACGGCGCGGCCCGCCCGCAGGTGGTTGCGTCCGGCCCGCAGCGCGCCCATGTCCGCCGAGTAGCGGCGCACGGGGAACGCGCCGTAGAGCCACACCACCCAGCCGATCAGCGGCGTCTCGAACAGCTCGCGCTTGGCGATGGGGCGCACCCGCCGGGGGGCGGCGGCGCAGACCAGCACCGGGTCGACGAGCGAGAGGTGGTTGGCGGCGATCAGCGCCGGACCCTCGCGCGGCACGCGCTCGGCGTGCTCGATCTCGAGGCGGCCCAGCAGCCGCAGCAGCAGCGGCAGCGTGAAGCCGCTGAAGCGGTAGAACGCCGCCCCCCACCACCGCCAGAGGCGCCTCACGCGGCGTTCGCCCGCGCGTGCGCCTCGAGGGCGGCGGCGACGACCTCCTCGACGCCGAGGCCGTCGGTGTCGATCACGACGGCGCCGGGGGCGGCCTGTTCGGGGCGCACGGCGCGCTTGCCCGTCGCGTCGAGGCGGTCGCGACGCTCGGTCTCGGCGCTGACGGCGTCGAGGCCGCTGGCGCGGCCGGCGGCGCGCTCCTCGGCGAGGCGGCGGGCGGCGCGCACGGCGAGCGAGGCGTGGAGGTACAGCTTGGTGCGCGCCTCGGTCAGCACGCGCGTGCCGATGTCGCGCCCGGCCATCACGATCGGGCTGCGCGCGGCGAAGGCGCGCTGCCGCCGCACCAGCTCGTCGCGCACCTCGGGGATGCGCGAGACGAGCGAGACGGCGGCCTCGATCGCCGGCTCGCGCAGGCGCCCGCTCACGTCCTCGCCGGCGACGGCGACGCGCGGCGTCGCCGGGTCGGGCCAGCGCACGCCGAGGTCGAGCGCGCGCACGAGGCCGGCGACGGCGCGCTCGTCGGCGGGGTCGGCGCCCGCCTCGATCACGGCGAGGGTGCAGGCGCGGTACATGAGGCCGGTGTCGAGGAAGCCGTAGCCGAGGCGGCGGGCGAGGGCGCGGCCGACGGCGCTCTTGCCGGAGGCGGCGGGGCCGTCGATGGCGACGCTGCGGGCGATCGCGCCGCCGGCCGCGGCGCCATCGGGCGCGGCCCCGGCGGGCGGGGACTCGCGGGGCGCGGCCTCGTCGGGTGCGGACGGCATCGCAGGCGCTCCCGCTCGCGGCTCGCCGGACGCCGATGGTAGCAGAGGCGCGGCGGCGAGGCCGCACGCCGCCCGCAGCGCGGCCAGCTCGCCGTCGCCGAGGGGCCGCGCCGCTCCCGCGGCGAGGCCGCCGAGCGCGAGCGGGCCGAGGCGCGTGCGGATCAGGCGGCGGACGGGGTGGCCGGCGGCGGCGAGCATCCGCCGCGCCTGCCGCTTGCGGCCCTCGCGCAGCACGAGCCGCACCCACCAGCCGCCGTCCGCGCCGCGGCGCAGCCGTTCGGCTTCGGCGGCGCGGGCGGGGCCGTCGTCGAGCGCGACGCCCTCGCGCAGCCTCGCGAGGGCGCCGTCGGCGGGGCGGCCCGCGACGAGCGCCTCGTAGGTCTTGGCGACGCCGTGGCGGGGGTGGGCGACGCGGTGCGCGAGTTCGCCGTCGGTGGTGAGCAGCAGCAGGCCCTCGCTGTCGCGGTCGAGCCGCCCGACGTGGCGCAGCGCGGGCGGCGCGCCGCCCGGCAGGCCGCGCAGCAGGTCGAAGACCGTGCGCCGCCCGCGGTCGTCCGAGGCGGCGACGAGCACGCCCGGCGGCTTGTGCAGCATCAGCGTGAGCGAGGCAGCCTCGGGCGGGGGCAGCGCGCCGTCGACGGTCACGCGGGCGGAGAGGAGGACGCGCTGGCCGAGCGAGGCGGGCCGCCCGTCCACGCGCACGCGCCCGTCGCGGATCAGCGCCTCCGCCTTGCGGCGGCTGCCGTACCCGCGCCGCGCGAGCAGCTTCTGCAGCCGCTCGCCCCGCGCCTCGGGCGGAGGGGCGTCCGCCGCCGTCAGCGGCGGCGGACGCGCTCGATCGCGACCCACTCGGTGACGTCGGTGCGCGTGATCGCGGGGGCGGCGCGGCGCGCGGGCGCGGCGAGGCGCGCGGCGGCGCCGCCGAGGCCCGCGCGCAGCGCGCGCTCGGCGGCCCAGGCGACGGCGACCGCGGCGGCGGCGCGCCCGATCGCCGGCAGCGCGGCGGCGGCCGGCCCGGCGAGCGCGCGCGAGGCCGCCGCGAGCGCCGCCGGCTCGCGCCGCGCGGGCGGCCGCGCGCGGGCGGCCGGCGCGATGGCGGTGTGTCCCGGCTCCGTCACGGTTCCTCCTCCGTCGTATGCCGCCGCCGAGCCTAGCAGGGCAGGGGCGTCCGGCGCTGGCCGCCGCCGGCGGCGAGCCGCGCCTCGACCTGCGCGGTGACGTCGAGGGGCGGCGCCGGCCTTCCGGCGCCGTCGAGCAGGCGGCCGTCCGAGGCGCGCAGCGCGCCGGCGGCGAACTGCGCGACGGCGGCGGCGAGCAGCGGGGCCTCGCGCGCCGCCCCGCGCTCGCGGATCGCGGCGAACAGCGCGCTCGCCTCGAGGTCGGCGTCGGCGAGGTCGGCGGGGGGCGCGGGCAGGGCGCGGCGCAGCGCCTCGAGCGGCTCGTCGCGCAGCGGGTAGCGGCAGTAGGCGGCGGGCGGCCCGGCGTCGACCTCGGGGACGGCGAGGTGCGCCATCGCGCCGCTCTCCGCCGCGCCCTCGCGGATCAGCCGCCGGATCACGTCCCGCCAGACGCCGGCCGGACCGCCGGGCAGCGCCGGATGGAGGTTCAGCAGCGCGTGCCGCCGCACCAGCTCGCGCTCCACGATCAGCATGTAGCCGGCCAGCACCCCGAGGTCGAACGGGTGCGGCGCGATCGCCTCGGCGACGGCGCGGTCGTAGTCCAGCCGCCAGGCCGGCAGCGGCTCGCCGGGCCTCGATCGCTCGCCGCCGGCCGCCTTGCGGAAGGCCACCGAGGAGCGCGCGACGACCGGCGCGCCGAACCCCTCGGCGAGGTCGAGGAAGGCGTCGGTGGCCGCGTCCTCGCCGCGCTCGCGGTTGCAGAAGACGAAGGCGAACCCGGCGTCGAGTTCGCCCTCGGCGGCGGCGCGGGCGACGTACTCGAACATCGCGCGCGAGCCGGGGCCGCGCGCGGTGGTGAACCAGCCGAGGCGCAGCGTCACGCTTCCGCCGCGTGCTCGTAGGCCTCGCGCAGCCGCTCGACGCGCTGCTCGGCGTCGGCGAGCAGCCGCTGGCAGCGCTCGGCGAGGCGCATCCCCTCGGCGTAGAGCTCGACCGAGCGTTCGAGGGGGACGCCGCCTTCCTCGAGCTGCGCGGCGATCGCCTCCAGCCGCGCGTACAGCGCCTCGAACGAGGCGTCGGGCGCTTCGGCGTCGGGCGGCGTGGCGTCGTCGGTCATCGCGTCCTCGCGCGGTCAGGAGGTGATGCGGGCGGCGCGGGCGCCGTCGCGCAGGCGCAACTGTACCGCGTCGCCCGCGCGCAGCGCCGCCGCCGAGGTCACGGCCGCGCCCGCGGCGTCGGTCACGACGGCGTAGCCGCGGTCGAGCGTGGCGATCGGGGAGAGGGCGGCGAGCCGCCCGCGCAGCCCCTCGGAGCGCTCGCGCGAGCGCTCCAGCGCGGCGTCGAGCGCGCGCCCGCCGGCGGCGGCGCGGTCGGCGGACGCGCGGGCGAGCGCCGCGAGGTCGGGCAGCGCCGCGCCGAGGGCGACGGCGCGTCCGCCGACGCGAGCGCGGGCGGCGGCGGAGCGCCGCTCCAGCGCGCCGTCGGCGCGGCGCGCGAGCGCCCCCACGCGGCGGGCGACCTCGGCGCGGTCGGGCGCGGCCAGCTCGGCCGCCGCCGAGGGCGTCGGCGCCCGCACGTCGGCGACGAGGTCGGCCAGCGTCGTGTCGGTCTCGTGGCCGACGGCGGAGACGACGGGCACGGGCGAGGCGTAGACGGCGCGGCTGACCGGCTCCTCGTTGAACGGCCACAGGTCCTCGGCGCTGCCGCCGCCGCGGGCGAGGATGATCACGTCGGGGCGCGCCTCGCCGAGCCGCCGCAGCGCCTCGGCGATGAGCGGGGCGGCGCCTTCGCCCTGTACGGGCGTGGGGGCGACGATCAGCCGCGCCAGCGGCCAGCGCCGCCCCAGCACCTCGGTCACGTCGTGCAGCACCGCGCCGGTGGGCGAGGTGACGACGCCGACGCTGCGCGGGAAGGCCGGCAGCGGGCGCTTGCGCTCCGGCGCGAGCAGCCCCTCCGCCTCCAGCCGCGCGCGCAGCCGCTCGAACTCCGCGGCGAGCGCGCCGACGCCCTCGGGCTGCACGAACTCGACGATGAACGTCAGCTCGCCGCGCGCCTCGTAGAGCGAGAGCGAGCCGTGCACGACGACCGAGAGGCCCTCGCCGAGCCGCCGCTGCTGTTCGGGGCCGCGGTTGCGGAAGAGCGCGCAGCGCAGCGCGCTCCCCCCGCCGCCGAGGGTGAAATAGACGTGCCCCGAGGACGCCCGCGAGAGGCTCGCGACCTCGCCCGCGACCCAGATGCCGGAGAGGTGGCGGTTGGTCTCGATCAGTTCGCGCAGGTAGCGCGTGACCTGCTCGACCGGGTAGACCTCGGGCGGCATCGCGGAGGCGGGCGGCGGCCTAGCCGCCGGTCGCGGTGCGCTCGACGTAGGCGCCGCTGGCGGTCGAGACCTTGATCGTGTCGCCGGGGTTGAGGAAGAGCGGCACGTCCACCACCAGCCCCGTCTCGAGCGTGGCCTGCTTGGTGGCGCCGGTCGCGGTGTCGCCCTTGACGCCGGGGTCGGACTCCACGATCCGCAGCTCGACGGCGGCCGGCAGCTCGACGCCCAGCACCTCCTCGCCGTAGAGCTGGACCTGCACGAGGTCGCTCTCCTTGAGGTAGGGCAGGGCGGGGCCGACGGTCCCGCGCGAGGCGGTGAGCTGGTCGTAGGTCTCGGTGTTCATGAACGTCAGCAGGTCGCCGTCGCCGTAGAGGTACTGCATCTCGCGGCGCTCGACGCGGGCGGCGGTCAGCTTCTCGCCGGCGTGGAAGGTGCGCTCGATGACGTGGCCGCCGCGCAGGTCGCGCATCTTCACGCGGTAGACGGCGGACTTCTTGGTCTTGACGTGCTGCACGTCCACGACCTGGTAGAGCGCGCCGTCGACCTCGACCGACACGCCGCGCTTGATCTCCCCTGTCCCGATCACGAGGCCGCCTCCCATTCCGGGCCGAGCTTCGGCGCGCGCGAGAGCACGCGCAGCCGCCCGTTCTCCATCACGCACTGGTCCTCGATCCGCACGCCACCCCAGCCGGGAAGGTACACGCCCGGCTCGACGGTCACGACCTGCCCGTCGGCGAGCACGTCGGCGGAGTCCGCCGCCAGCCGCGGCGCCTCGTGGACGTCGAGGCCCACGCCGTGGCCGAGGCCGTGCGTGAACGCCTCGCCGTAGCCGGCGGCGGCGAGCACGGCGGCGGCGACGGCGTGCGCCTGCGCGCCCGTCATGCCCGCCTCGATGCGCTCCTCGGCCATCTCCTGCGCCGCGAGCACGGCGCCGTGGACGCGCCGGAAGCGGTCGTCCGGCTCGCCCGCGCAGATCGTGCGCGTGAGGTCCGAACGGTAGCCGCCGAACACGGCCCCGAGGTCCATGACCACCGGCTGCCCGGCCCCGACCGCCGTCGCGTCCGGCCGGTGGTGGGCCATCGCGCCGTTCGGGCCGGCGGCGACGATCGTGTCGAACGCCGTGTCCTCGGCGCCGAGCTCGTGGGCGCGGCGCCGCGCCTCCCACGCGATCGCGCGCTCGCTGGCGCCGGGCCGCACGGCGGCGGCGGCGCAGGCCCACGCCTCGTCGCCGATCCGCACCGCCTCGGTCAGCGCCGCCAGCTCGTCCGCGTCCTTGATCGCGCGCAGCGGCTCGATCGCCCCCGCGGCCGGAACCGGCCGCGGGCGGTCGGCTGCCGGCAGCGCCCCGATCGCCGAGACCCACTCGCCGTGCGCGGCCACGCTCAGCCCCGCCGGCTCGAAGCCCAGCCGCGCCCCGCCGAGGCCGTCGAGCAGGGCGGCGGCGAAGCTGGCGACGGAGCGCAGCGGAGCGGCGACGAGCTCGAAGGCGGGTGCCTGCGCCGCCGCCTGCTCGTGGTAGCGCCCGTCGGTCGCGATGCGCGCGCGCGCGGCGTCCACCAGCAGCACGCCCGCCGATCCGGTGAAGCCCGACAGCCAGCGCCGGTTCGAGGGCGTCGTCACCAGCAGCGCGTCCACCCCCAGCGCCTCGAGGCGCTCGCGCACGCGCGCGAGGCGGCGGGGGGCGGCGTCGGCGGCGGCGCTCACGCGCCCGGCTCCCCGCCGGCCAGCCGCCCGTGCAGCAGGTCGAGCGCGGCGAGGTAGCCGCGGTAGCCGAAGCCGGCGATCTGCCCCCAGGCGACGGGCGCGATCAGCGACTCGTGGCGAATCTCTTCGCGCGCGTACACGTTGCTGAGGTGCACCTCGACCGCCGGCAGGCCGGCGGCGGCGACGGCGTCGGCGAGGGCGAGCGAGGTGTGGGTGTAGGCGGCGGCGTTGAGGATCAGGCCGTCCCAGTCGCGGTGCGCGTGGATCGCGTCCACGAGCGCGCCCTCGGAGTTGGACTGGACGCAGGCGACCTCGGCGCCGAGTTCGGCGGCGCGGCGCTCGCACAGCAGCTCGATGTCGCGCAGCGTCTCGCGGCCGTAGACGTCCGGCTCGCGGCTGCCCAGCAGGTTCAGGTTCGGCCCGTTCAGGATCAGGATACGCATGGCGGCTCCCCGGGCCGCGCGGCGTCAGGCGCCGCTGCCGTGCTCGGCCTCTCGCGCCTGCGCGAGTGCGGTGGCCACGAGCTTGTCCCGCCGCGAGCTCGTCACCGCCGTGTAGATCTGCGTCGCGTCGGCGGAGGCGTGCCCCAGCAGTCGCTGCACGATCCGCAGATCGGCTCCGCGTTCCAGCATATGCGTCGCGGCGCTGTGGCGCAGCAGGTGGGGGTGCACGCGCTGGCGGATCGCCGCCGCCGTGCCCGCGCTCCGCACGATCGCCTGCATCGACCGCGCCGACAGCCGCCCGCCCGAGCGATTGAGGAACAACGCCGCCTCCGCCCCCCGCGCGAGCGCCGGGCGCCCCTCGCCGAGCCACGCGCCGAGGGCGTCGCGCGCGGGCTCGCCGAACAGCGCGACGCGCGGGCGGTCGCCCTTGCCCAGCACGTGCGCGAGCCGGTTCGTGAGGTCGAGGTCGGCGCAGTCGAGCGCGGCGGCCTCGCTCACGCGCAGCCCGGCGCCGTAGAGCAGCTCCAGCAGCGCCGCGTCGCGCAGCGCCCGCGCCCGCGCGGGGCCGCCGTCGTCGTCGTCGCCGTCCGCCCCGGCCCCGGCGGCCTCGGGTTCCGGCGCGCGCACGAGGGCGCGGGCCTCCTCCTCGGACAGGAAGTGGGGCAGCAGGCGGGGGGCCTTCGGGAAGCGCAGCCGCAGGATCGAGTCGCCCGGCTTGCCCGGCGGCAGCCGCCCCTCGGCGTCGAGCCAGCCGTAGAACGCGCGGATCGTCGAGGCGACGCGCTTGATCGAGGCGGGCGCGACCTCGCGCTCGACGCGCAGCACGCCGAGGTACTCGCGCGCGATCTCGCGTCCCGCGCCGTCGAACGCCACCCCGCGCGCCGCGAGGAAGGCGAGGAACCCCTCGATGTCGCGCCGGTAGTTACGGATCGTGTGCCGCGAGCGGCGGCGGACGGCCTCGAGCTGCCGCAGGTAGTCGCCGAGCGCAGCCTCGCCGCGCTCCCCGATCCCCGGGGCGGTCTGCGGGGTCTCGCCGTTGCGGGGCCGGGGCACGCGCGCCCTCTCGCTCTCCCGCCGCGTCCGAGGGTAGCACGCCGCGCGCGGGCGCGCCGTCAGGCCGAGCGGCGGCGCGTCCCCCGCCCGCGCGCGGAGCCGCCGCGCGGGGAGCGCGAGGAGGATGCGGCGCGGGCGCGGCGCGCCGGCCTGGGGGCGCGCGGGTCCTTGCCCTGTTCGCGCAGGCGCTCCTCGCGCGCGGCGATGAGGTCGATCGCCTCGTCGAGCGTGAGCGCGGACGGGTCGCGTCCGCGCGGCAGGGAGGCGTTGACGGCGCCGTCGGTGACGTAGGGGCCGAAGCGCCCGTTCCGCACCTCGATCGGCGCGCCGCTGCCGGGGTGCGCGCCGAGGCTCGCGATCGCGGGCCGGGCGGCGCGCCCCCGGCGCTTCGGCTCGCGCAGCAGCGCCAGCGCCTCGTCGAGGCCGATCGCGCGCAGGTGGTCGTGGTCGCGCAGGCTGCGCGTCTCCGATCCGGCGCGCAGGTAGGGGCCGCTCGGCCCGTCCTGCGCCGTCACCGGCTCCCCGCTCTCCGGGTGCTCGCCGAGCGTGCGCGGATACGAGAGCAGCTCGATCGCCTGCTCCGCGGTGAGGCCCTCCATCGTCATGCCGGGCCAGAGGCTGGCGCGGCGCGGCGCGTCCTCGCCGCCCTCGTCCGCGACGACCTCGACGTAAGGGCCGTAGCGGCCGGTCTTGACCACGATCGGCCGCCCGCTCGCGGGGTCGGCGGCGACCTCGCGGTCGCCGCGCGCGGCCTGCGCGAGCAGTTCGAGGGCGCGCGCGAGCGTCAGCTCGTCGGGCGCGAGCTCGTCGGGGACGGTGGCGCGCGGGTCGTCGTCGCCGGCCTGGACGTAGGGGCCGTAGCGGCCGACGCGGACGGCGACGGCGCGCCCCCGCTCGTCCTCGCCGAGCGGGATCGAGGAGACGCCGCGCGCGTCGATCGCCTCCCAGCCGCTGCCGATGCGCTCCTTGAGGCCCTCGCCGGCCACGCCGCCGCCGCCGTCCTCGGGGTCGCCGAAGTAGAAGCGGTGCAGCCAGGGCGCGGCGGGCAGCCGGCCCGCGGCCACCGCGTCGAGGTCGTCCTCCATGCGCGCGGTGAAGTCGAGGTCGACGAGTTCGGGGAAGTGGAGTTCGAGCAGGTTGACGACGGCGAAGGCGGTGAAGCTGGGGACCAGCGCGGCGCCCTGCTTCCGCACGTAGCCGCGATCCTGCACGGTCTGGATGATCGAGGCGTAGGTGGAGGGGCGGCCGATGCCGCGCTCCTCCAGCTCGCGGACGAGGCTGGCCTCGGTGTAGCGGGCGGGGGGCTGGGTCTCGTGGCCGCGCGCCTCGGCGCCCTCGCCGCGCAGCCGCTGGCCCTCGCGCAGCGGGGGCAGCGGGCGCTCCTGGTCGCCGAGTTCGGCGTCGGGGTCGTCGGAGCCCTCGACGTAGGCGCGGAGGAAGCCGGGGAAGTCGATCACCCGGCCGGTGACGGCGAACGCCGCCTCGCCGTGCTCGCCGGCGTCGGCGATCAGGCGCGCGCTCGCGCGCCGCCCGCGCGCGTCGGGCATCTGCGAGGCGATCGTCCGCATCCAGATCAGCTCGTACAGCCGCAGCGTGTCGGCCTGCAGCTCGCCGCGCAGGCTGGCGGGCGCGCGGAAGATCTCCCCGGCCGGCCGGATCGCCTCGTGCGCCTCCTGCGCGCCCTTCGAGCGCGTGCGGTAGCGGCGGGGCCGCTCCGGCAGGTACTCGCCGCCGTAGAGGTCGCGGATCTGCCGCCTCGCCGCGCCCACGGCCTCGTCCGAGAGGTTCGTCGAGTCGGTCCGCATGTAGGTGATGTAGCCGTTCTCGTACAGCTCCTGCGCGGTCCGCATCGTGCGCTGTGCGGTGAAGCGCAGCTTGCGCCCCGCCTCCTGCTGGAGCGTGGAGGTGATGAACGGCGCGGGAGGGCGCCGCGTCCAGGGCCGCCCGGCGACCTCGGCCACCTCGTAGGCGGCGTGGGCCACGGCCGCGGCGGCGGAGCGCGCCGCCGCCTCGCCGAGCAGCGCGACGTCGCCGCCGCCCTCGGCGAGCCGCCCCGTCTCCGGGTCGAAGTCGCGGCCCGAGGCGAGGCGGCGCCCGCCGAGCTCGACCATGGCGGCGGGGAAGGCCTCGCCGTCCTCGGGGCGCACGCGCGCCTCGACGTCCCACCACGAGGCGGCGACGAAGCGCATCCGCGCGCGCTCGCGCGCGACGACGAGGCGGACGGCGGCGGACTGCACGCGGCCCGCCGAGAGGCGGGGCGCGACCTTCTTCCACAGCACCGGCGACACCTCGTAGCCGTAGAGGCGGTCGAGGATGCGCCGCGCCTCCTGCGCGGAGACGAGGCTGTCGTCGATGTCGCGCGGGTGCGCGAGCGCCTCGCCGATGGCCGGGGCGGTGATCTCGTGGAAGACCATGCGGCGCACCGGCACGCGCGGTTCCAGCACCTCGCGCAGGTGCCACGCGATCGCCTCGCCCTCGCGGTCCTCGTCGGTGGCGAGGTAGAGGGCGCTGGCGTCCCGCGCCATGCGCCGCAGCTTCCGCACCTGATCGCGCTTGGCCGCGGGCACGATGTAGAGCGGCTCGAACCCCTCGTCGACGTTGACGCCGAGGCGCGCCCACGGCTCCTTCTTGTACTTCGCCGGAATCTCGGCCGCCGACGACGGCAGATCGCGGACATGGCCGATCGAGGACTCCACGACGTACTCCGGACCGAGGAAGCCGGCGATGGTGCGGGCCTTGGCGGGCGACTCGACGATCACGAGGCGCGGGCCGTCGCCGCTGGCGGCGCGGGCGGCAGTGGCGCGTGGGGTCACGGCGTTTCGCCTTCCGTGGGCTGCGGCGCGGGCGCGCCCGCCCCGGCGCGGGGGTCGTAGGCGGCCGGGGCCTCGCGCACGCGCACGTACTGCATCCCGCCCGCGTCGCGCACGAGGCCCTTCAGCTCCAGCAGCGCGAGCGTAGCCGAGACCTGTGCTGCGGCCAAACCGGTCGCGCGCACCACCTCGTCGACGTGGCGCGGCTCGCGGCTGAGCGCGTCCATCAGCGCCTGCTCGTCGGGCGTCGCCGCCGGCGCGGCCCGCCCGAAGTCCAGCTGCGCGCCCATCATCGTCAGGTTCAGCGCCTCCAGCACGTGCGAGGCGTCCGCCACCGGCGTCGCCCCGTCGCGCAGCAGCCCGATCGGCCCCTGCGACTGCGGCGCGAAGATCGGCCCCGGCACCGCGAACACCTCGCGGTTCTGCTCGGCGGCGAAGCGCGCCGTGATCATCGCCCCGCTCTTGACGTCGCCCTCGACGACGAGCGTGCCGAGGGCGAGCCCGGACATGACGCGGTTGCGGCGCGGGAAGAACTCGGCGCGCGGCTGCGTGCCCAGCGGGTAGTCGGTGATCAGCGCGCCGCGTTCGGCGATCTCCTCCGCGAGGCCGCGGTTGTCGGGCGGGTACACGCCGTCGAGGCCGTTCGCGAGCACCGCGACCGTGCGCCCGCCCGCGTCGAGGGCCGCGCGGTGCGCCACCGTGTCGATGCCGCGCGCGAGGCCGGAGACGACGGTCACGCCGTGCGCCGCCAGCCCGCGCGCCAGCTCCTCGGCGGCCTGCCGCCCGTAGGCCGTCGCCCGCCGCGTGCCGACGACGGCGACCGACCACTCGTCGGCCGGCTCCCACGACCCGCGGACGTAGATCAGGGGCGGCGCCGCGTCGATCTCGCGCAGCCGCGGCGGGTAGGCCGGATGCGGGCGCGGCAGCGCGCGCACGCCCGCCTCGGCGAGCCGCTCGGCCTCGGCCGCGGGGTCGATCTCCGCGCGGCGGCTCGCCACCTCCCCTGCGGTGCGGGCGTCGAGGCCGGCGGCGAGCAGGTCGCCGCGCCCGGCGCGCCACGCCTCCTCCATCGAGGGGAACGCCGCCTCGAGCAGCGCGAAGCGCGCCGCCCCCAGCCTCGGGATGCGGTGCAGCGCCACCCAGTACGGCAGATCGCCGGCGTGCCCGTCGTCCACGCGCCCCCGCCCGTCGCCTCGCGCCCCGCGAGGGCGGCCCCTCGCGCGCGCCCAGCGTAGAACGGCGGCGGAAGCAGTGTCAGCACCGCCCGCCGCGCCGCGCCCGGAGCGCCTCGACGCGCCCGCGCGCGGCGTCTCCTCAAGGATGATCCGCGCCGCGCTGCTCCGGTAGCATCCTTCGGCAGCCGGAGGGAAGGAGCGCGGCATGGGCAAGATCGCGGCGGCGGCGTTCGCGGCGGTGCTGGCGATGGGAGCCGCCCTCGCCGCGGACGCGCGGAACGGGGGGCCGCCCCTGCTGGTCGTCGGCGACCGCACCTTCGACTTCACCGGGGCGCGGTCGGTCTACGTCGTGGACCGCGAGGGCGCGTTCACCTCGTACGTGATCGGCGCGCCGGAGTTCGTGAACCGCCCCTTCATCGACAAGTGGGAAGCGGGCCCGCCCGTCGTGACGCGCGTCATCGACGGCGACACGATCGAGGTGCGGCTGGCCGGCGGCGAGATCGAGAGAGTGCGCCTGCTGCTCGTCGACACCCCCGAGGTCCACGGCGGAGCCGAGTGCTACGGGCGCGAGGCCAGCGCCTTCGTGAGCGGGCTGCTGTCCGGCGGCGACCCCGTGCGCCTCGAACGCGACGGGGCGAACCGCGACAACCTCGGGCGCCTGCTCCGCTACGTCTGGCTGCCCGGCGACTCGATGCTGAACGAGCGTCTCGCCGCCGGAGGCTACGCGGAGTTCGCCGACTACGGCGAGACCGGACTGCGCTACGCGACCCGCATCGAGGACGCGGCGGAGCGCGCGCGGAATGCGGGCGCCGGCCTCTGGGGCGTTTGTCCGCCATCGCCGGAGACGCCGGAGACGCCGGAATCGACGCCCGAGCCGATGCCCGAGACGCCTGAGCCTGCCACTGCCGCGTTCGATTCCTGCACGAAGGCGAAGGCGGCGGGCCTCCCGGGCGGCTGGACGCGCGAGGAAGCCGCCCGCCATCTCACTCCGAAGGCGCTGGAGCGGGCTGACAGCGACAACGACGGCACCTACTGCGAGTAGGGCGACAAGGCCCCGCTGCGCGGCGCGGGCGAGGGCAGGGCGAGGGGGCGCGGCGTGGCGGTGGCGTTCGGAACCGACGAGGCGTACTTCGCGCACCAGCCGCCCGGCGGCGCGCCCCACCCCGAGCACTCCGGCCGGCTCGCGGCGATCCTCGAACGGCTGGAGGCCGACGGGCTGCTCGCGCGCATGGAGCGCCTGCCCCCGCGCGACGCCACGGACGCCGAGCTGCTCGCCGTCCACGACCGCAGCCTGCTCGGCGACCTCGAGGTCTGCGAGGGGGCGAACGGCGGCCTCGGCGGGTGGATCGACCCCGACACGTTCGTGGGGCCGTCCTCGCGGGCGGCGGCGCGGCGGGCGTCCGGCGCGGCCCTCGCGGCGACCGAGGCCGTCCTCGGCGGGCGCGCGGAGAGCGCCTTCGTCGCCTCGCGCCCGCCCGGCCACCACGCCACGCGCGACCGCGCGATGGGGTTCTGCCTCTACAACCACGTCGCCGTAGCCGCGGCGATGGCCCTCGCGCGCGGCGCGGGACGCCTCGCCGTGGTGGACTGGGACCTGCACCACGGCAACGGCACGCAGGCGATCTTCGACGCCGATCCGCGCGTGCTCTACGTCAGCACCCACGCCTGGCCGTTCTACCCCGGCACCGGCGCCGCGGCCGACCGCGGCTCCGGCGAGGCGGCGGGCACGAGCGTCAACGTGCCGCTCCCGCCCGGCGCCGGCGACGCCGCGTTCCTCGCCGCGTACGAGCGGGTGGCCGTGCCCGCGCTGGAGGCGTTCGCGCCCGAGCTGGTGCTCGTCTCCTGCGGCTGGGACGCCCACGCGCGCGACCCCCTCGGCCCCCTCGCCGTCTCGACGGCGGGCTACACGGCCGTCGCCGCGATGGTGCTCGACGCCGCGCGGCGGCTGTGCGGGGGACGCCTCGTGGCGGTGCTCGAGGGCGGCTACGACGAGCACGCCCTCGCCTGCTGCGCCCGCGCCTTCGCCCAGCTGCTGCTCGGCGACGAGCCGGCGCCCGACCCGGAGCAGGGCGCCGGCCGCCCCGAACTCGTCGCCGACGTCTCCGCCGCCATCGCCGAGGCGCGCGCCGCCGCCGGCCTCGGCTGACCCCGCGCACCTCGGCGCGAGGGGGCGCCTCGAGGTCAGCGCGGGGGGCGGCGCTCGGTGCGCTCGCCGCCGCCCTCGAACACGACGCGGGTGCGCTTGCCGCCGTGGATCTGCGGCTCCGCCGCCAGCTTGCGGCGCAGCAGCGCCAGCGGCCCGCCCTCGGCGCACAGCGCCGGCGGCAGCCCCAGCACGCCGAGGAGCAGCCTGCGGTCGAGCTCGGCGCGCGCGGGGTCCTCGTCGATCTGGTCGAACGGCAGGAAGCGCTCGCCACGCAGCGCCTCGAAGCCCTCGCGCGCCGCCTCGTGCTGCGCCGGCGACAGCGCGCGCACGTCGAGGGCGGGGATGCGGGGGATGGCGGTCACGGTCGTCGTGCCTCGCCCCGCCTGCGTCTTGTTCGCGGTCCACCAGTGCAGCAGCAGGCCGAGCGTCGAGTTGCACCACAGCGCGAAAGCGTACTCGTGCTCGCGCTCGTTGAGGATGACGGAGGGCCACGCGCGCCCGCCGATGGCGGGCCGTTCCGTCATCGCGACGATGAGGGACTGCGAGTTGAAGCGCAGGTCACGGTTGTAGTGAGCGCGGGTCGCGGTCGCTTGGATGCGCTCCGCTTTCTCGTTGATGTCTGCTTGCAAGGCCGGATCGACGGCCTTGATCTGGCCCTCGGAGTCTGGTTCGACGGCGAGTTGTCGCTCCCGCTTGGCATCGTGTCCCCAGAGCATGGGATAGGTAGGCACGGGTCGCATGATGGGCTTCAGCAACTCGAACGGACCTTGGGGAGAGCCGTCCGATCTGTCCCAGTAGATATCCATGTGATAGGGCCCGCGCTGGCCGAACCTCCCGATTTCGGTGATCGGGATCGGGTGTGTTTCCGCTGTCGGGGATCCAAGCGAAATCAGTTCGCCACGTTGTAGCCGGTAGGCCGCTTGGGCCAAATCGATATCGGCGATACCCACGAGTGGCCACGGGCTATCGTCCGCGGGAAGAGGGCAATCGAGTATCTGTGCAACGTAATCCTGGCCGAGCCTGATAGTGGTGGCTGCGGTTCCGTCCTCCAGTCGCTGGACTTCGCCAGCGTCGATTGCGCGCCGCACGGCGGCGGCGATGAGATCGCCGGTCATCGCGAATTTGGTCTGCTCCCGGAGCACGACGAACATAGCCCGCTGCTGTTCGCTCGAATCGGGCCGGTGATCACCCAGGAGCAGGCAATCGGCCATGCCCGTGTCAGCCGAAAACGAGCTCCCGTAGTCGCGCGCCGAAGCGATGGTAATCACGATTTTGTTGTGGTAGTGCTCGCGCCAATGCCTGCGAACCTTGACCCACGATTCTCCGCTGATGGCGCTGAGAGGCAGCACCAAGGCGAGCGTTCCACCCGTCCGCAGCTTGCGCGTGCCCAAGTCCACGAAATCGGCAGCGAGGCCCTCGTTCCCCGTCACCAAAGGCTTCGCTCCGCGCAGTCGGCGGAGTGCGGCCTGCATTTGCCGCTGAATCGCCGGCGGGGTATCGAACGCCGCAAACGCGGGATTGCCCGTTCCTTTCTTGCGCCCCTCCTGTCCGCCGGGGCGCGTGAACGGGGGGTTCATGATCACGATATCGAACTTGTCGTGGCCGATGCGCGTCATCAGGTCCTCGACATCCTCAGGCGCGCGCCCGCCAGCCGTGGTGGCGGCGGCGCGGGCGATGAGACCGGGCTGGATATGGGAGGCCAGCAGGTCGAGCGAACCGACGTTGACCTCGCCCCCGCCGTTCTGCGTGGCCCACGGCATCGTCAGCAGGCAGTCGCCGTCGAAGGGCGTGCCGGGGTGTGCGCCGGCGAGCATGGCTGCGGTGAGGTGGACGGCGATGTGGAGCACGTCCAGCCCGACGAGGCCGTTCTTCATCATCGGGGCGTGGAGGGCCTCGGGGTCGCCGCCGTGGAGTTCGTGGAGCAGGCCGAGGCGCGAGTAGGCGGCGGAGAGCAGCGTGCCCGTGCCGCAGGCGAAGTCGCCGATCTGGAGCGAGGCGAGCGTCTCGGCGTCGCCCCAGTCGGCGCCGCCGGGCGCGCGGCTCGCGGGCAGCGCGAGGCCGGCCAGCAGCGCGGCGGCGGCGGGGCGCGTGTAGTACGTCGCGAGGAACTTGCGGTCGGCGATCAGGCGCTGGAAGACGACGCCGGTGAGGTCGTGCGAGCGCGTGACGCCGCCCGCGACCAGCCGCCGCGCCGTGCGCCACAGCGGGCCGAGCACCGCCTGCGCCGTCTCCTCGGGCAGCGCCGCCTCTCGCGCGGGGTCGAGCAGCGAGCGGGCGGAGCCGAAGATCGGGTGGTAGTTGCGTTCGAGGATGAGGGTCCACTCGGCGAGCAGCCGTTCGCGGTCGAACGCGCCGTCCTCGCGGAAGGCGGAGACGGGCCGCACCGGGCGGCGCATCAGGTCCGGCCCCACCTCGAAGCCGGCCTGCGCGAGCGCCTCGTGGAAGACGAGGGCGTTGACGACGACGGTCATCGCCATGCGGCGCGTCTGGCCCTGCGCGTCGTCGGACTGGCCGAGCACGGCGGCCAGCGCGCGCCCGTGGTCGCCGCCGTAGTGGTGGCGCTCCGAGGACGCTTCCGCCGCCTCCTCGACGCCGCGTTCGAGCCGCTCGGCGAGGGCGTCGACGCGGCGCGCGGGGACGGCGGCGCGCTGGACGAGCATTGCGAGGTCGCGGACGGAGCCGCGCAGCCAGCCGGAGGCCGGCAGGCGGTCGGGCGGCGCGCCGTCCCCGCCGCGCGAGCAGAGCGCGTACTCCAGCGCGTCGGTGGCGTCGATGGCCGCGCGCAGCGCCGCGCCGCCGAGCGCGGCGAACTGCGGGGGGTAGACGAGGGCGATGGCGGTCTCGATCGGGTGGGGGCTGCGGACGGGGCGGCGTCCGAGGCGGGCGATCGCCTCGGCCTCGGCGTTGGCGTGGCTGGCGAGTTCGGCCTCGATCGCGACGGGCCAGCCCGCCGCCTCGAGCACGAGCACGTCGGCGCGTCCGCCGCCGTCGAGCGCTCCGGGCGTCTCGGCGAGCACGGTCCACGCGCCCGGCCGGCGCAGCCCGTCGAGCGCCTCGCCGAGGGCGGCGTTGACGGTCTGCTCGTGCGTGCGCGCGGCCACGGGGCGCAGTGTGCCGCGCGCCGCCCGCTCGCGCCACCTCGCGGCGCGGCGAGGCCTCGGCGGGGCGCGAAGAGGGGCGGCGCCCGCAGGCGCCGCCCCGTCCCGTGCTCGCGTGGCCGCCCCGTGGCGGCTAGTTGTCGGAGAGCTCGTCCGCCAGCCGGATCGAGGAGGGGCGCGGCAGGTCGCGGATCCCGATCGGGGGGGAGCTGCGGAGGGTGTTGGTGTGCTCCCACATCACGTTCTCGGTGGCGTTGGCGAAGTCGCGGGTGTCGCCGCAGCGCTTGCACACGCCCGCGCTCGTGCGGCCGTTCGGGGACTCGATGATCCAGTGGTGCACGCAGGCCGCCGGCGCCGGCCGGTGCGTCCGCGTCGTCGTCGTCGCCGTCATCTCCGTCCGCCTTCCCCGGCGCGCCGGACGCAGGCCCTCCGCGCCTGCCGGGCGCCGTGCTTCCCGGGCCGTCTGCGGTGGGATCGCAGCCGCGAGCCCATCGCCCGCATCAACGACTATAGCGGTATACAATGTATTGCGTCAATCATAAAAGCATTAAAAAGCGATAAACTGCGGTAAACCTCCGGCCCGCTCCGGGACAGGCGCTCTCGCGCCCGCAGCCGCTATACTCGGCGCGGACGCGGGCGGGGCGCGCTCCGCGGTCCGGCGCGTACCGCCGGCATCGGGTACAACGCACGGGGCGGCCCGCCGGTTCCCGCGGCGGGCGCGAACCGCGACCGCGCGCACTGGTGAGGATCCGCCGTGGCCGACTCCCGAACCGTCCTCGAGGCGCTCTCCCGCGTCCGCGACCCCGAACTGCACCGCGACATCGTCTCGCTCGGCATGGTGCGCGACGTGGCCGTCGAGGGCTCCGCCGCCGCCTTCCGGCTCGTGCTCACCACGCCCGCCTGCCCCCTGCGCGAGCAGATCGACGCCGACGTGCGCGCCGTCCTCGCCGGCCTCGACGGCATCGACGAGGTGCACATCGAGTGGGACGCCGAGGTGCGCGGCCAGGCGCGGCGCGGGGACGGCCCGGAGCCGGTGCCCGGCGTCCGCAACATCATCGCCGTGGCCTCCAACAAGGGCGGCGTCGGCAAGTCCACCGTGGCCGTCAACCTCGCCGTCGCGCTGGCGCGCCTCGGCGCCCGCGTGGGCCTCGTCGACGCCGACATCACTGGCCCCAACATCCCGACGATGCTCGGCATCGAGGAGGGCGGCCTCGCCGAGGGCGAGGGCGGGATGCACACGATCGAGGCGTTCGGCGTGCGGGCGGCCTCGATCGGCTTCGTGCTGCCCAGGGGCACCCCCGTCGTCTGGCGCGGCCCCATGATCGGCTCCGGCGTGCGCCAGCTGATCACCGACGTCGAGTGGGGCGAGCTCGACTACCTGATCGTGGACCTGCCGCCCGGCACCTCCGACGCCTCGATGTCGCTCGCGCAGCAGACGCCCGTCGCCGGCGCCGTCATCGTCGCCACCCCCCAGCGCGTGGCCGTCGAGGACGCCACCAAGGCGATCGGCATGTTCGACCGCCTCGGCGTGCCGATCTTCGGCATCGTCGAGAACATGGCCTCCGAGGTCTTCGGCCGCGGTGGCGCGCGCGAGGCCGCCGACGAGCTGGGCGTCGAGTTCCTCGGCGAGCTGCCCCTCGCGGCCGCGATCCGCGAGTCCTCGGACGCGGGCCGGCCGCTGGTGGACGCCGCCCCCGGCTCGGACGAGGCGGCGGCGTTCGTGCGGCTGGCCGAGCAGGTGGCCGCCCGCTGCTCGGTGCTGCAGTACGCCGGCGACGCCGCGGCGGCGTAGGGAGGCCTCGTGACGCGCGAACGGGCGGAGGGCGGAACGGGCCGGCGCGGGACGCGCGGCGGACGCGGGCGCGGGAGCGCCCAGCGCGCGGGCAACGGCGAGGGCGAGGGCGGCGGCATCCTCGCCGACCCGCGCGTCGCCGGCCGCCGCCCCGCGAAGGCCGCCGAGCCCGCCCCCGCGCCCGAGGCCGAGGCGGCGCCGCCCGCGCGCCGCCGCCGCGCGGCGAAGCCCGCCGCCGAGCCGGCCGAGACCCCCGCCGCCGCGCCCGAGGCCGAGGCGGCGTCGGCCCCTCGCCGCCGCCGCGCGGCGAAGCCCGCCGCCGAGGCGGCCGAGACCCCCGCCGCCGAGCAGGCGCCCGAGGCCGAGGCGGCGCCGGCCCCTCGCCGCTCCCGCGCGCCGCGGACCGCCGCCGAGCCGGCGCCGGACGCCGCGGCGGCCCCCGGCCTCGAGGCGCTCGCCGGCGAGGTGCGGGCGCTGCGCTCGGCGCTCGAGGAGCAGACGGGCGCCCTCGCGTCGCTGCGCGAGGAGCAGGAGCGCGCGAGCCGCAGGCTGCGGCTCGGCGTGTTCGTGGACGTGCCGAACCTCGTCTACGGCGCCGAGCGCGGCGAGGGCGGCACGGAGGGCGTCGTGCACATGGGCCGCCTGCTCGACTACCTCCGCGACGGCCGCGAGCTGATCCGCGCCACGGCCTACGCCCCCGTCTCCGACGACCCCGGCGAGCCGGTCGAGCAACAGCGCTTCGTCGCCCCCTTCGTGCCCTACGACTACCGCATCGTGACGAAGCCGCTGAAGCGCTTCGCCGACGGGTCGATCAAGGGCAACTTCGACGTCGAGATGGCGCTCGACATGCTGACGATGGCGGAGCGCCTCGACGTGGTGGCGCTGGTCTCGGGCGACGCCGACTTCGCGCGGGCGGTCGAGCTGCTGCAGGGCCGCGGCGTGCGCGTCGAGGTCGTCGCCTTCGGCGGCAGCACCGCGATCGAGATGCGCGCCCTCGCCGACCACTACGTCGAGGTCGGCGCGCTCATGGACCGCGTCGGCGCGTAGCGCGCGCCGCCCGGCCCCTACGCCGGCGGCTCCGGCGTCCAGCCGATGTGGCGGCTGACGTGGGCGTGGACGGCGCCGAGGACGGCGTGGCGGGCGTGGCGCTTGTTCTCGCCGGAGAGCAGCAGCCAGGGCGCTTCCCCGGTGTGGGTGCGGGCGAACATCTCGTCCGCGGCCTCGGCGTAGTCGTCCCAGCGGTCGCGGTTGCGCCAGTCCTCGGCGGTGAGCTTGTAGCGCTTGAAGGGGTCCCCGCCGCGCTGCTCGAAGCGGCGCAGCTGCTCCTCGCGCGTGATCTGGAGCCAGATCTTGAGGATGGCGATGTTGGCGTCGGTGTAGTGGCGCTCGAACTCGCGGATCTCGCGGTAGGCGCGCTCCACCTCCCCGGGCGTGGCGAAGCCCTCGACGCGCTCGACGAGGACGCGGCCGTACCACGAGCGGTCGAAGACGGCGAACTCGCCGCGGGCCGGCATCCGCGCGTGGAAGCGGGCGAGGTACTGCTCGCGTAGCTCGCGCTCGGTCGGCGCGCCGATCGCGTGGACGGCGACGCCGCGCGGGTCGAGGCGCGCGACGAGGCGGGCGATCGCGCCGCCCTTGCCCGCCGCGTCCACGCCCTCGAACACCACGGCGACGCCGTGCGAGGCCTCGTCGCGCATCCGGTTCTCCATCCGCAGCAGCTCGAGCTGGATGCGGTGGCGCTCGCGCCGGTGCTCGGCGTGGCGGGCCGCCGGCGTGGGGTCGAAGTCGGCGAGGCGCGGCGCGGGCATGGCGCGCAGCCTAGCGCACGCCGCGCCGGGGGTCGCGCCCCCCTCGCGCCGTCACGCCTCGAGGACGGCGTAGGCGCAGGCGAAGCCGGCGGGGGCAGCGGCGGCGGGGCGGCGCTCGACGCGGGCGCCGATCAGCGCCGCGAGCAGCTCGCGGTCGTGGCCGCAGGCCCCGTCGGCGGCGTCCGAGGCCTCGCGCAGGCGCCGGCAGGGGCAGCCGCGGCCCAGCAGCCGCAGCTCGCCGCCCTCGCCGGCCACCTCGAAGTCGAAGCCCTCGTCCTCCAGCAGGCGGGCGGCGGCGCGGGCGCGCTCGGCCAGCGTCGCGCCGGCCACGCGCGGCGCGTACTCGCCCGCCAGCCGCTCCGTCAGCTTGCGGAACACCAGCGACGCCAGCCCGGCCCCGTCGAGGCCCGCCGTCTCCTCCGGCGTGAGCGCGGCGATCTCGTGCAGCAGGCGGCGCGTGATCCGCACGTAATGGTGGCCCAGCGCGTCCGCTCCCGCCTCCGTCAGCGAGAAGTCGTAGCGCGGCCGGCCCCGCCGCCCACGCACCTGCGCCACCGCCACGAGGCCGTCGCGCAGCAGCACGTCGAGGTGGCGGCGCACCGTCGCCCCGGCGAGGCCCAGCTCGCCCGCGAGGTCCTCGACGGAGCGCCCCCCGCCGCGGCGCAGGATGCCGAGGATCGCCTCGCGCGTGTGGCCGGCCCGGCGCGGCGTCGCCATCGCCCCCATCCTAGCGCACCGGCCGCCCCGCACGCGCCGCCGCCGCGCGCCGCGCGGTATGCTGGACGCGATGGACAGCGCAGGCCGCGTCTACCTCGACCACGCCGCCACGACGCCTCCCGCGCCCGAGGTCGTCGAGGCGATGCTCCCGCACCTCGGCGAGGCGTGGCACAACCCCTCCTCGATCTACGCGGAGGCGCAGCGCGCGCGGCGGGCGATCGAGGAGGCGCGCGAGGCCGTCGCCGCCTGGATCGGCGCGCAGCCCGACGAGATCGTCTTCACCTCGGGCGGCACCGAGTCCGACAACCTCGCGCTGCGCGGCGTGCTCGCCGCCTCGCGCGCGCGCGGACGCCACCTCGTCACCAGCGCCGCCGAGCACCACGCCGTGCTCGACGCCGCCGAGCAGCTCGAACGCGAGGGCGCCGAGGTCACGCTCGTCGGCGTCGACCGCGAGGGCCGCGTCGACCCCGCCGAGGTCGCCGCCGCCGTCCGCGACGACACCGTGCTCGTCTCGATCATGCACGCCAACAACGAGGTCGGCGCGATCAACGACGTCGCCGCCGTCGCCGCGGCCGTGCGCGAGCGCAACCCGCGCGCCGCCGTCCACACCGACGCCGTGCAGTCGGCGGCGCACCTCGGCGTCGACGTCGGGGCGCTGGGGGTGGACCTGCTGACGCTCACGGCCCACAAGTTCTACGGCCCGCGCGGGGCCGGCGTGCTCTACCGGCGCGCGGGCGCGCCGCTCGCCCCCCAGACGATCGGCGGCGGGCAGGAGGGCGGGCTGCGCGCGGGCACCGAGAACACCCCGGCGATCGCCGGCCTCGCCGCCGCCGCGCGCCTCGCCGCCGGGCGCCTCGAGGCCGACGCCGCCCGCGAGCGCGCCCTCCAGCGGCTGCTGATCGAGGAGCTGCCGAAGCGCGTGCCGATGCTCGCCGTGACCGGCCCGCGCGACCCCGAACGGCGGCTGCCGGGCCACGTCTCCGCCGTCGCCGGCTTCGTCGAGGGCGAGTCGATCCTGCTGGCGCTCGACCTCGCCGGCATCGCCGCGTCCTCGGGTTCGGCGTGCACGACGGGGTCGGTGGAGCCGAGCCACGTGCTGACGGCGATGGGAATGCCGGCCGACCTCGCGCGCGGCTCGCTGCGCTTCAGCCTCGGGCGCGGCAACGGCGAGGCCGACGCCGGGCGGCTGCTGGAGGCGCTGCCGGCGATCGTCGGGCGGATGCGCGCGCTCTCCCCGATGCCGGCGACCGAGCCGCCGCCGGAGTGGCTGCCCTGGCTGGACGGCGGCGCGTGATCGCCCCGCGCGAATGCCGTAGGATCGGCGAGCGGACGGGCGGCGCGAAGCCGCGCGGCGGCAGGAGGGGGCGACGGATATTGCTCACTCTCCTTAGCACCCCCCCCCCCCTCGAAGACATAAGTATTACCTCGGCCTCGCGGCGTGGCTCGGCGCGCTGCTGCTGGGAGCGGCGCTGATCCTCGCGCCGCCCGCGACGGCGCAGAGCACGACCGACTACGACGACGACAACGACGGCCTGATCGACGTCCGCACCCTCGCGCAGCTCGACGCGATCCGCCACGACCTCGACGGCAACGGCGACCCCTCGGCGACGGGCGCGACGGCCTACGGGGCGGCGTTCCCCAGCCGCGTCACGGCCTCGAGCGGGCGCATGGGCTGCCCCTCGGGCGCCTGCACGGGCTACGAACTGCGCGCCGACCTCAGCTTCGACGAGAACGGCGACGGCCAGATGACGGCCACGGGCGACCCGACGTACTGGAACAGCGGCTCCGGCTGGCCGCCGATCGCCCCATCGGGAAGCTACACCGCCACGTTCCGGGGCAACGGCCACACCGTCTCCTACCTCTACATCAACAGGGCCACATCAGGCGTCGGTCTGTTCGGCAATACGGGCGCAGGCGCGATCGTCGATGGCGTGGGGTTGCCGCACGCCGATGTCCGGGGCGATCTCATTGTCGGCGGCCTGATCGGAATTGCGCGAGGAACGGTGACCAGGTGCTGGACGACGGGCCGCGTCAGCGGCTCCGGCTACCCGGGCGGGCTCATCGGCGTGAACCGTGCGGCCGTCAGGGCCAGCTGGTCGGCGGCCACGGTCAGCGGCGGCGCCACATTCGCGGGCGGCGGACTGATGGGCCAGCACAGGGGCGGCATCACCGCCAGCTGGTCCGCGGGGCGCGTCGACGGCGCCGGCAACGGCGGCCTGCTGGGGGACGTCCAGGCCGGCGCCACCGTCACCGACAGCTACTGGGACACGAACACCTCCGGCCAGTCCGCCAGCGCGGGCGGCGTCGGCAAGAGCACTCGCGAACTCCAGCGCCCCACCGCCTACGGCTCGACCGGCAGCATCTACGCGAACTGGAACCTCAACCTTGACGGCAACGCGGGCGGCGACGACCCGTGGGACTTCGGCACGTCGAGGCAGTACCCCGCCCTCAAGTTCGCGGGCCGCACCACCTACCGGGGCCCCGCGTGGATCGAGGCCGACCACTGGAACGCCCCCGTCGCCGGCGAACCCCTCGTGGCCGGCCTCTACACCAAGACGGCGCGCGCGCTTGTCACGCCCGCCGCCACGATCACGACCTGCGACGGCGTCGCGAACACGAACTCGCGGCAGGCGTGGGTCTGGGAGCGCTCCGACGACGGGCGCACGAGCTGGACCACCGTCACCTCGACGCGAGGCCCGGCGTGCTCCTACGTCTACGTCCCGTCATCAAGCGACGTCGGCAAGTACCTGCGCGCCCGCGTCGCGCGCACCTCGGGCGGCGACGCCGTCACGCTCCACACGGCTGCGGTCGTGTCGAGCAGCGCGGCGACCTCGGCGACGGCGACGTTCGCCGGCGGCAACGCCTCGCCGGTGGTGGGGACGGCGGTCACGGTCTCGGCGCTGCCCTCGCACAGCGACCGCACGCTGTGGCGCTGGCAGCGCTGCACGGCGAGCGACGGCACGGGGACGTGCACCCTGCTCGCGCCGGGCGAGCCGAGCTGGTCGTACACGCCCGCCGCCGCCGACGCGGGGGGCTACCTGCGCGCGTTCGTCTATTACTCCTCGGGCGCCTCGACACCGGTGTGGACGCGCGCCGCGACGGGCTTCACCGGCGCCGTCGCCGCCTCGAACTGAGCGAGGGCGCGGCTCGCTCCAGGCGGACGTAAGTCTCCACAGGATGGCATAAGTAGTGGATAACAGGACGTAAGCAGCAAGTTTATCGACATAGGAACGATTTGGCGACATAGCGAGTAGTCGCTTGCGGCTGCCGCGGGGCGTTGTTATTGTGCGTTGCGGTGCGCTGGCCGTCCGCCGGCGCGGCGGGGGTTCGTACATGACACTGGCCGTCGTGGGCGCCGTGGCCGGCGTCGTCGCGCTGCTGGCGGCGGCGCATCTCGTGGCCGCGATCGTGCTGGCCGAGGCGCTGACGCGCTCCAAGCGCCTGCGCGTCTCCGGCGACCCGCGCGACGTGCGGCTGCGCCACGAGGAGATCGCGTTCGCCGCGGCGGACGGGCTCGCGCTGCGCGGCTGGTTCCTCGAATCGCCCGGGGCCCGCGCCATCGTGGTGCTCGTGCACGACGCCGAGGGCACGCGCTCGGACCCGCGCATGGGGCTGCTCGAGCTGCAGCGCGACTACGTGCGGCGCGGCTTTCACGTGCTCAGCTTCGACCTGCGCGGGCGCGGCGAGTCCGACGGGCGGCGCGACTGCCTCGGCGCGGCCGAGCTCGCCGACGTGTCGGGCGCGGTGGCCTACGCGCGGCTGCGCGGCGGCGGCGCCTCGGTCGTGCTGCACGGCTTCGGGGCGGGGGCGTCGCTGGCGCTGACCGCGGCGGCGCGGCAGGAGGGCGTCGCGGCGGTGATCGCCGACTCGCCCGCGTCCTCGATGCGCGACTACGTGCGGCGCCGCCACGCGCGCGCGCCGCGCCACCTCTTCGCGCTCGCCGCGTTCCTCGCGAGGCGGCTCCACGGCGCCGACCTCGGCGCGGTCGAGCCGCTGCGGACGATGCCGCGCCTCGCCGACACGCCCGTCATGTTCGTGCACTGCGAGGACAACCCGCACGTGCCGATCGAGCACACGCTGAACCTCGCGGCGGCCTCGCTCAACCGCGGCGACGTGGTCTGGCGCGAGCGCGGGGTGGGGCACTGCGGCGCCTACCGCGCCAACCGCGCCTCCTACCTCGCGCGCTGCGTCGCCTTCATCGACCGCGTCGTGCCCGCCCGCCGCCAGCCCGTCGCCGAGGCGGTCTGACGGCGCCCCGAGGCGAACGCGCGCCGATGGCGCGGACCCCCGGCGCGATCACCGACGTTCCCGGCGTCCGCGTGGGCCACTGGACGTGGCGGCGCGGCGCGACCGGCTGTACCGCCGTGCTCTGCGAGGCGGGCGCCGTCGGCGGCGTGGACGTGCGCGGGGCCGCCCCCGGCACGCGCGAGACCGACCTGCTGCGGCCCGGCAACCTCGTCGAGCGCGTGCACGCCGTGACGCTGTCCGGCGGCTCGGCGTTCGGGCTGGCCGCCGCCGACGGCGTGATGCGCCACCTCGCCGCGCGCGGCTCCGGACTCGCGTTCGGCGGCAACGTGATCCCGATCGTGCCCGCCGCGATCCTGTTCGACCTCGGCGTGGGGACGAAGCGCGCCCCCGGCGCCGCCGAGGGCGAGCGCGCCGCGCGCGCGGCGTCGGGCGGGCGCGTCGAGGAGGGCAGCGTGGGCGCGGGCGCGGGCGCGACCGTGGCGAAGCTGGCCGGCCGCGCGCGCGCCCTCAAGGGCGGCCTCGGCACGGCGAGCGAGCGCCTCGATACGGGCGTGGTCGTGGGCGCGCTGGCGGCGGTCAACGCCGCCGGCGCGATCCGCGACCCCGCCACCGGCGAGACCGTCGCCGCCCCCCGCGCCGACGGCGGCGGCTTCGTCGACGTCGACGCCCACCTCCGCACAGGCCGCGCCTGGCCGGAGGACGAGGACGGCGAGGACGACCCGGACGGCGAGGGCGGCGAGGGCGCGGCGGAGCCGGGGCCGGAGCACACCACGCTGGCGGTGGTGGCGACGAACGCGCGGCTGACGCGGGAGCAGGCGAACCGCCTCGCGACGGTGTGCCACGACGGCTTCGCGCGCACGATCTGGCCGGCGCACTGCCGATCCGACGGCGACGTGGTGTTCGTCCTCGCCACCGGCGAGGCCGAGGCCGACGCCCACGCCTACGCCGCGCTGGAGGCGATGGCGTCGCGCGCCGTCGAGCGCGCCGTGCTGCGCGGCGTGCGCCTCGCGACGGGCCTGGCCGGCGTCCCCTCCGCCGCCGAGTGGCTCGCCCGCCCCGAGGCCTACCCCCCTCGGGGCGGGGGGTAGCGCGGGCCGCCGCGCTCCGACGCCGTTGGCGGCCTCGCCGTCGGCGGGGGCGCGTGGGTGACGCGCGTTTGGCGGTGCGGGGCCGTCGTCACCGCGCTATTCGGGCCACCACTCGTAGTCCGTGTCGCCCCAGCAGACCGCCTCGCCGACAGGGGTGAGGGCGCAGGTGCGCGCCGCGCTTGCGCCGATCGCGGCGTAGCGGCCGGGCGGAGCGTTCGCCTGTCCGTACTCGTTCCAGCCCCAGCACACCGCCTCGCCTGCAGCGGTGAGCGCGCAGTTGTGGTGGCCGTCTGCGGCGATGACCGCGAAGCGGCCCGGCGGAGCGTCTGCCTGTCCGTACTCGTTGTCGCCCCAGCACACCGCCTCGCCTGCGGCGGTGAGGGCGCAGGTGTGGCGCCAACCGACGCCGATCGCGGAGAAGCGGCCCGGCGGAGCGTCCGCCTGTCCGTACTCGTTGTCGCCCCAGCACGCCGCCTCGCCTGCGGCGGTGAGGGCGCAGGTGCTCGCTGCGCTTGCGCCGATCGCGGCGTAGCGGCCGGGCGGAGCGTTCGCCTGTCCGTACTCGTTGTCGCCCCAGCACGCCGCCTCGCCTGCGGCGGTGAGCGCGCAGTTGTGGTGGCCGCCTGCGGCGATGACCGCGAAGCGGCCCGGCGGAGCGTCCGCCTGTCCGTACTCGTTGTCGCCCCAGCACACCGCCTCGTTGGCGGCGGTGAGGGCGCAGGTGTGGCGCCAACCACCGGCGCCGATCGCGGCGTAGCGGCCCGGCGGAGCGTCGGCGGCGCCGCTGTGGTTGCGGCCCCAGCACACTGCCTCGCCGCTGCCGGTCAGCGCGCAGGTGTGCCGGTCGCCGTCGCTGACGGCCGCGAAGACTCCCCCGGCCGGAGGGGTCAGCGGACGCGGCTGCGTTCCCCAGCACACCGCCGCGCCGCGGTCGGTCAACGCGCAGGCGTGGGCGCCGAGCCCCACGCTGATCGCGGTGTAGCGTCCCGGAGCGGGATCGGGCGGCGTCAGCACGGAGCTGACGCCGCCCCAGCAGACGGCCTCGCCGTCCGCGGTCAGGGCGCAGGCATGATGCTCCCAATGCAGGCTCGCGGTGCTGATCGCCAGGAAGCGGCCGGGCGGCGGCGATCCCGCCCGCCACCGCCCCCAGCAGACGATCGCGGCAGCCTCGGTGATCGCGCAGGCGTGGGATCCGCCTGCGCTGACCGCCGTGTAGCGGCCCGGCGGAACGTCCACGGCTCCGTCCCGATCCTGGCAGACGACCTCGCCGGAGGCAGTGAGCGCACAGGTGTTGTTGTAGGGAGGGAGTCCCGATGTGTAATGCACCCCCGCGCTGATCGATACGTACGGGCCCCGATCGCGGGGCGGCTCCGCGCCCCAGCCGCTCAGGATGCCGCCCCAGCAGACCGTCTCACTGTCGTCCCTGAGCGCGCAGGTGTGCGCGGCGCTGGCGCCGATCGCGGCGTAGCGTCCCGGTGGGGCGTCCGTCTGCCCCCAGTCGCTGGCGCCCCAGCACACCGCCTCGCCCGCGTCGGTAAGGGCGCAGGCGTGGCCGCCGCCCACGGCGATCGCCCGGTAGCGGCCCGGCGGGGCGTCCGTCTGCCCGCTCCCGTTGGCGCCCCAGCACACCGCCTCGCCCGTGTCGGCAAGGGCGCAGGCGTGGCCGGACCCGACGCCGATCGCGGCGTAGCGACCCGGGGGCGCGTCCAGCGGCGAGGCGAGGGGCGCAGCCGCCGTCGGCGAGGGCGGCGCGGTCGTCGGCGAGGGCGACGTAGCCGCGGTGGGGGTCGGCGAGGGCGGCGCGGTCGTCGGCGAAGGCGACGTAGCCGCGGTGGGGGTCGGCGAGGGCGCGGCGGTCGTCGGCGAGGGTGTCGAGGCCGTCGCGGTCGTCGGCGCGGTTGTGGCGAGGGCCGGCGTAGCGGGCGCGGGGGACTCGTCGCGCCGGGCGTCGCCGCAGGCCGCGCTCGCGGCGAGGGCGAGGAGGAGCAGCGTCGCGGCGGCGAGCCGTGCCTGCCGCATCGCCCCTCACCCCGAGGACGCCGCGTTGGCGTCGTCGCCTTCGGGGTGGGGGGGTTCGTGGGTGACGCGCACGCGGCGGATGCGCGGGCCCTGCACCGACAGCACCTGCAGCGCCAGGCCGTGCTCCCCGCTCTCGACGCGGTCGCCGGGCGTGGCGAGGCGGCCCAGCAGCGAGAACACGAAGCCGCCCACCGTGTCGAAGCCGCCGTTCTCGATGTCCGTGCCGAACAGCTCGTTGAGTCCGTCGATGGCGAGCCGCGCGTCGACCACCGCCTCCTCCGCGGACACGCGCTCGACCTCGACCTCGCCGCTGTCGTACTCGTCGATGATCTCGCCGACGATCTCCTCGAGCACGTCCTCGACGGTGACGAGGCCGGCGGTGCCGCCGTACTCGTCGACGACGATGGCGACATGGGTCTGGTCGCGGCGGAGGTCGGCGAGCAGCTGGTCGGCGCGCTTGGTTTCGGGGACGTAGTAGGGGGGGCGGGCGATGTTGCGGAGGCCGGGGGTGACGGCGCCGGCCTGGAGGTAGGCGAGCAGGTCCTTGGCGTAGATCACGCCGGCGATGCGGTCGGGCGACTCCTCGTAGAGGGGGATGCGGCTGTAGCCGGACTGGACGATCAGCTTCATCACGTCGCCGATCGAGGCGTCGGCGGAGACGGCGACGATGTCGATGCGGGGCGACATGATCTCGCGCACGGTGCGGTCGGCCATGTCGAGGATGCCGCGCATCATGCGGCGCTCCTCGGACAGCGAGGCGCGGGCGCCGGGCGCGTCGGGGGCCTCGAGCACGTTGAGCAGCTCGCTGGCGGGGTCCTCCTCGTCGGGGGCGTCGCCGCGGCCGGCGATGCGGAGCAGGCCGCGCGCGGGAGCGCCGAGGGCCCACGCGAGGGGCGTGAAGGCGAAGTGCAGGGCTGCGATCAGGCCGGCCAGCCGCAGGCCGGTCGCCTCGGGGTTGGCGAGGGCCATCGCGCGCGCGTTCTGGCGCAGCGCGACGGCGGCGAGCAGCGCGGCGCCGCCGGCCAGCGCCGCCGGCCCGGGCTCCAGCGCGCGCCCGCCGAGGAGCAGCAGCGCGATGCCGAGCGCGAGCGCGACGATGGCGAGGGTGGTGGCCGCGCCGAGCGCGCGCAGGTAGCGCTGGCGCTGGCGGATGTAGCTGTTGAGCAGCCCGGCCACGCCGTCGGCGTCGCGGGAGCGCGCGCGGCGGCGGCTGATCGCCGTCACCCCGGCCTCGGCGGCGGAGACGAGCAGCAGCAGGACGCCGGCTGCGGCGACGACGATCAGGCCGACGATTGCGTTGGTATCCAAACCGGCTCCGGGCCGCGCGGGCCCCTACGGCTCCTTCCGTGCGGCGCGCGCCGCGGCGCGCGCCCCGCCGTTCGCGCGGACGCGGGCGGGCGCGCCGACGACGAGCGCGCCGTCCGGCACGTCGCGCGTCACGACCGCGCCAGCGGCGGTGCTCGCGCCCGCGCCGACGCGCAGCGGCGCGATCAGCATCGTGTCGCTGCCGATGAACGCGCCGTCGCCGATCTCGGTGCGGTGCTTCGCCTCGCCGTCGTAGTTCGCCGTGATCGCGCCCGCCCCGATGTTCACGTCCGCTCCGAGGTCGGCGTCGCCGACGTAGGAGAAGTGCCCGATCCGCGTGCGCGCCCCCACGCGCGACGCCTTCACCTCGGCGCTCGTGCCGAGGTGCGCGCCCGGGCCGATGTCCGAGCCGGGCCGCACGCGGCAGTATGCGCCCACGCTCACCCCCTCGGCGAGCGCCGAGCCCTCGAGGGTGGAGCCGCCGATGGTGCAGCCGTCGCCGACGCGCATGTCGCGCAGCACCGCGTTCGGGCCGATCGCGCACTCGCGCCCGACGGCCGTCGCGCCGATCAGGTGCGTGCCGGGCAGCAGCGTCGTGTCCGCGCCGACCTCGACCCCGTAGTCGACGTAGACCGAGCGCGGGTCGATCAGCGTGACGCCGCCGGCCATCAGGCCGGCCCGCACGCGGTCGCGCAGCGCGAGGTCGGCGGCGGCGAGGTCGGCGCGGGTGTTGACCTGGCGCGCCTCGTCCGCGCCGTCGAGGCGGTGCGCGACGACGCGGCGGCCGGACTCGCGCGCCGCGCGCACGGCGTCCGTGAGGTAGACCTCGCCGCCCGGCGAGGGCGGCAGCGCTTCGAGGACGCCCCACAGCCACTCGGCCTCGGCGGCGTAGGCGCCGACGTTGACGGTCTCTATGCGGCGCTCGCGTTCGCCGGCCTCGGCCTCCTCGACGACGCCGATCGCGGCGCCGTCCACCGAGATCAGCACGCGCCCGTAGCCGGCCGGGTCCTCGACCTCGGCGGCGAGGAGCGCGAGCGGCGCGCCGGACTTGCCCGCCGCGCGCTGCGCGGCGGCGAGGCCGGCGAGGGTCCCGGCGGTCAGCAGGGGGAGGTCGGCGTTGACGATCAGCACGCGCGCGGCGCCGGCGGCGGCCTCGCGGGCGGCGAGGGCGGCGTGGCCCGTGCCGAGCGGCTCGCGCTGCACGGCGACGGCGGCGAGGGGCGAGGCGGCTTCGGCGACGGCGTCGTCCCCGGCGGCGGCGACGACGACGCGGCGGTCGAAGCCGGCGGCGGCGAGGGCGTCGAGGACGAGGCGCAGCATCGGCGCGCCGGCGACGGGGTGGAGCGCCTTCGGGCGGCGCGAGCGCATCCGCGAGCCGCGCCCGGCGGCGAGCACGACGGCGGCCCAGCCGTCCGCGGAGAGGGGGGCGGGCGGAGGGCGGTCGCGCTCCGCGCTGGCGGGGTCTGAGCCGGAGGTTTCGATCGTGGCGGCTCCGCGTCGCGGCGCACGCGCGCGGGCGGCGGCCCGGCGGCGGCGCGGGCGGAAGGCCGAAATTGACCGCCCGCCGCCGTTCATTCTACACTCGCGACGGCCCTGTCTCTACCGGAAGCCCCGGCGCGTCCGCGGCGGCCGAGGCGCCAGCGGGACGTCCGAGTGACCGTCGAAGAACTCCGCGCTGCCTACATGCGCTACTTCGAGGCGCGCGGACACCGCCGCATCCCCTCCGCCTCGCTCGTGCCCTGGGGCGACCCCTCGCTGCTCTTCACCTCGGCCGGCATGGTGCAGTTCAAGCCCTACTTCCTCGGCCTCGAACGCCCCCCCGCCAGCCGCCTCACCTCCGCCCAGAAGTGCTTCCGCGCCACCGACGTCGAGCAGGTCGGGGACGCCTCGCACCTCACGTTCTTCGAGATGCTCGGCAACTTCTCGCTCGGCGACTACTTCAAGGACGACGCCATCGGCTGGGCGTGGGAGTTCCTCACCGGCGAGCTGGGCATCGACCCCGCCCGCCTCTGGATCACGGTCTACGAGGACGACGACGAGGCGCACGCGCTGTGGCTGCGGCGCGGCGTGCCCGCGGAGCGCATCCTGCGCTACTCCGCCGAGCTGGGGAACTACTGGTACTCCGGCGACACCGGCCCCTGCGGCCCCTGCTCCGAGCTCCACTACTACTTCGGCGACGATCCCGGAGCCGAGCCGCGGCTGGCGGACGGCCAGATCGACCTCGACGCGGGGAACTTCCTCGAGATCTGGAACCTCGTGTTCATGGCGTTCGACCGCAAGGCCGACGGGACGATGGAGCCGCTGCCGTCGCAGAACATCGACACCGGGGCCGGCCTCGAACGGCTGGCGTGGGTGCTGCAGGGCGCGGATTCGGTCTACGGCACCGACCAGCTGCGGAGCGTCCTCGCCGCGGCCGAGGAGGCCTGCGGCGCCGCCTGCGACCCCGAGGGCGCGCCGGAGGCGGCGCGCGCGCTGCGCGCCGTCGCCGAGCACGCCCGCGCCGCCGCCTTCCTGATCCACGACGGCGTGCTGCCGGGCAACGAGGGCCGCGGCTACGTGCTGCGCCGCGTGCTGCGCCGCGCCGTCTACTTCGGCCACGCGCTCGGCCGGCGCGGCGCGTTCCTCGCGAGCGTCGCCGGGGCGGCGATCGAGGCCTCGGCGGCGGCCCATCCCGCGCTCGCCGCGCAGCGCGAGTTCGTGCTCCGCGTCGTGGCCGAGGAGGAGCGGCGCTTCCAGGGGGCGCTCGCGCGCGGCCTCGAACTGCTGGAGCAGGTGCTGGAGCGCGAGGCCGCGGGCCGCCGCGTGCCCGGCGCCGACGTGTTCGCCCTCTACGACACCCACGGCCTCCCGCCCGAACTCGCCGCCGAGGTCGCCGCCGCCCGCGGCTACGAGGTCGACCGCGCGGGCTTCGAGGCGGCGATGGCCGCCCAGCGCGAACGCTCGAAGGGCGGCGCCGCCTTCGAGGACTACGGCGACGGCGCCGCCGAACGCTACGCCGCGCTCGGCCTGACGAGCGAGTTCGCCGGCTACGACGCGCTCGCCGTGCGGTCGGTCGTCGCCGCGCTCGCCTCGGAGGACGGCGCCGCCGTCGGGCGCCTCGAGGCGGGGCAGGCCGGCGAGGCGGTGCTGCCGCGCACGGCGTTCTACGCGGAGAGCGGCGGGCAGGTCGGCGACCGCGGCGAGATCGTGACGGCGGGCGGTCGCTTCCGCGTCGCCGACACCCTGCAGCTGGGCGGGGCGATCGTGCACCGCGGCGAGGTCGCCGAGGGCGCGATCGCCGCGGGCGAGGACGCCGAGGCGCGCGTGGACGCCTCGTGGCGCGCGGGCTGCCGCCGCAACCACACGGCGACGCACCTGCTCCACGCCGCGCTGCGCGAGGTGCTGGGCGACCACGTGCGGCAGGCCGGCTCGCTCGTCGCGCCCGACCGCCTGCGCTTCGACTACACCCACCCGCAGGCCCCGTCCGCGGAGGAGCTGCGCGCCGCCCAGCGCCTCGTCAACGCGAAGATCCGCGCCGACATCCCCCAGGCCACGCACGTCCTGCCCTACGAGGAGGCGATCGGCCGCGGCGCCATCGCCTTCTTCGAGGACCGCTACGCCGCCGACGTCCGCATGGTCGAATACTGCGAGGCGGGCGCCGAAGGCGGAGACGGCGGGGACGACGCCGGGCACGGGCACGGCGCGGGCTGCTTCAGCCGCGAACTCTGCGGCGGCACCCACCTGCGCTCCACCGGCGGCGTCGGCCACTTCGTCGTCGTCGCCGACTCGAGCATCGGCGCCGGCCTGCGCCGCATCGAGGCGCTGAGCGGGCCCGAGGCCGAACGCCACGTCGAGGAGCGGCTCGACCTCGTGGCGGAGCTGGCGCAGCGCTTCAAGGCGCCGCCCGCGGAGCTGCCCGCGCGCATCGACGCGCTGGAGGAGCAGCTCGCCGCGGAGCGCCGCAGCGCCCGCGAGCAGGCCGCCAGCCTCACGCTCGGCGCCGCCGACGCCCTCGCCGGGGACGCCGAGGACGTGGGCGGGACGCGGGTGCTCGCCGCGCGCGTCGAGGCCGGGTCGCAGGACGCGCTGCGCGGCATGGGCGATCGCCTGCGCGAGCGGCTCGGCAGCGCGTTCGTCGTCCTCGGCGCGGTGATCGGGGAGCGGCCGGTGCTGCTCGCGCTGGCGAGCGAGGACGCGGCGGAGCGCGGGGCGCGCGCCGACGAGATCGTGCGCGAGGCGGGCGCGATCGTCGGCGGGGGCGGGGGCGGCCGGCCCGTCATGGCGCAGGCCGGCGGGCGCGACCCCTCGCGCCTCGACGAGGCGCTGGAGGCGGCGCGGCGCGCGGCGCGGGAGCGCCTCGGCGCGGCCTGACGCGCGTGGCGCCGAACGAACCCGAAGGCGGCGCGTCCGGGGAGGGCGCGCCCGGCGAGGGCCCGCGCGCGCGCCCCCGCGAGCGCCTCGAGGCGCTCGCGGGGCGGCTGCGCGGCGAGGCGGGGCCGCGCGCCGCCGAGTGGCGCGGGCGAATCGCCGGACGGCTGCGGCGCGAGGATCGCGAGGACGGGGACGGCGCCGGGCGCGGGGACGGCCCGGCGCGCGGCCCCGGCGTGCCGCGGCTGCGCGGTGCGGCGACGATCCTCGCGGGCCGCGACGACGACGCGCTGGCGATCATCGGGCGCATCGAGGAGGCGAGCGAAGTCTCGATCCTGCTCGTCGTGCCGCGCGGGGCGCGCGGGCTGCGCGACGAGATGGCGTGGCCGCGGATCGCGGCCCACGCGCGCCAGCGCGGGTTGCGGCTGCGCGTGCTCGCCAGCCGCCGCGAGGTGCGGCAGCACGCCGCCGCCGCCGGCCTCGCGGCGGCGCGCACGCTGCGCGGGCTGCGCCCGCGCAGGGCGCTGCGGCTGCGCCTCGGCGCGCGCGAGCTGACGCTGCACGCCCCGCCGATCGCGCCGCTGCTGCGCCTCGCGGCGTTCGCCGCCGCCGCCGCCGCGCCGATCGCCGCGGCGGTGCTGTTCGTGCCCTCCGCCGACATCCTCGTCGCGCCGCCCAGCGAGCCGCTCACCGGCTCGCTGCGCGTCCACCTCAACCCCGTCGGCGAGACCGACATCGGGTCCGCCGTCGTCGCCGCCTCCTCGATCAGCGAGACGATCGCGACCGTCGTCTCGACGGTCGCGACCGGCGTCACGACCGTCGGCGACCGCCGCGCGAGCGCCCGGCTCGAGTTCACGAACGCGGGCGGCTCCGACGTCCGGCTGCCGATCGGCACTCCCGTGGACGACGAGGGCGGCTTCACCTTCACCACCGACGAGCCCGTCACCGTGCCCGCGGGCGGAACGGCAGCCGTCGGCGCGACCTCGATCCGCCCCGGCACGGGCGGCAACCTCGAGGCTGGCGCGCTGCGGCTGCTGATCGGCCTGCCCCCCACGCTGACCGTCACCAACCCCGCCGCCGCCAGCGGCGGCGCCGACGCCGAGGTGCCCGCCGCCAGCGCCGAGGACGTCGTGCGCGTGGACGCGACCGCCGGGGAGGTGCTGCGCCGCGCCGGCGCGCGCGCGCTGGTGCGCGCCGTCCCCCACGGCGAGGTCTTCACCGGGACGGTGGCCGTCTCGATCCTCGGACGCGAGCCGCTGGTGCAGCCGGGCGAGCCCGCCGACGTGTTCCTGATGGAGTACACGGCGATCGTCTCGGCGCTCGTGCTCACCGACGACGCCGCGCGGGAGGCGGGCGAGCGGCTGCTGGTGCACTCGCTGCCCGGCGGCATGGCGCTGCTCCCCGGCTCCACCGAGGCGAGCGTGGCGCGGCCCTCGTGGGACGGCGGACGGCTCACCGCCGAGCTGACCGCGACGGGGCTGGCCGCGCCGCTGATCGATCCCGTCTCGCTGCGGGGCGCGCTCACCGGCGTCTCGCCGGCGACGGCCGCGGCGAGGCTGCGGGAACGCCTCGAACTGCGCTCGGAGCCGCTGATCCGCGTGCACCCCGGCTGGCTCCCGCTGCGGCGGATGCCGCTGCGCGAGGACCGCATCTCGATCGCCCTCGTCGCGCCCGGCGCGCTCGCCGCCGCGGCCGCCGGCGACGACCGCGGCGAGGACGCCGCGGACGACGGAGACGCCGCCGATGAGTGAGGCGGCGGACGGGGGCGGCGCGCCCGCCCCCCCGGACGCGATGCGCTGGCTCGGCGTCGATCCCGGCGCGGCGCGCGTCGGCGTCGCCGCCTGCGACCCCGAGGAGCGCGTCGCGGTGGCGATCGAGGTCGTGCCGGCCTCGGCGGCGTATCCGGCGATCCGCGCGATCGCGCGGCGCGAGCGGATCGGCGGTATCGTGGTCGGGCTGCCGCTGCTGCCCGGCGGCGGCGAGGGCGCGGCGGCCGCCGCCGCGCGCAAGCTCGGCGAGCGCCTGCGCCGCCTCGGCCTGCCGGTCGAGTACGAGGACGAGCGCCTGAGCACGGCGGCGGCGGAGCGCGCGGCCCCGCGCGGCGCCCGCGCCGACGACGTGGCGGCGGCGCTCGTGCTGCAGCAGTTCATCGATCGCCGCCGCCTCCGCCGCGCGGCGGAGGCGGGGGAAGGGGGGCGCGATGCCGTTCCGGGTCCGTGACGCGCTCGCCCTCGATCCCGTCGCGCTGGCCTACGCGGCGGTCGGGGTCTGGACGCTGATCGCCGTCGCCGCCGCCTGCTCGGGGGTGGGAGGCACGCAGGGCGAGATGGCCTCGGCGGTGGTGGAGGGCGCGGCGGCCTCGCGCGCGGGAGCGCCGCCCGCGCCGGGCGCGGGCTGGATCGCCGTCGAGGTCGCTCCGGGGTCGGGCGCGGACGCCATCGCGGGGCAGCTGCTCGCGAGCGGCGTGCTGGCCGAGACCTCGCGCTTCCGCGCGCTGCTCGGCTACTCGGGGGCGGGGGCGCGGCTGCAGGCGGGCCGCTACGAGTTCCGCGCGGGCAGCCCCGCCGCCGACGTGATCCGCCAGATGCGGCGCGGCCTCACCCGCGAGCTCGTGATCGTCGTCCCCGAGGGGCTGCGCCAGGAGGAGGTCGGCGAACTCGCCGGCGGCCTCGGCATCGCCACGCCCGAGGAGTGGGCGGCGGCGCTCGCGCTGCCGCGCGCCGAGCCGTTCCTGCAGGGCCGGCCCGAGGGCGCGGGGCTGACCGGCTACCTCTTCCCCGCCACCTACCCGCTGGGCGCCGACACGACCGCCGCGAGCCTGCTGTCGGCGATGCTGGACGCCTTCGGCGAAGCCGTCGGCCCCGCCGTCCTCGCCCGCGTCGAGGCCAGCGGCATGACGCTGCACGAGGTGCTGACGCTGGCCTCGATCGTCGAGCGCGAGGCGGTGCTGTCCGAGGAGCAGCCGCTCGTCGCCTCGGTGTTCCGCAACCGCCTCGACGCGGGGATCGCGCTCTACGCCGACCCGACCGTGCAGTACGCGATCACCGAGGGCTTCGCCTCGCGTCCGCCGGACGGCTGGTGGAAGCGCGAACTCACCGTCGAGGACCTCGCGTTCGACTCGCCGTGGAACACCTACCTCGTGGCGGGGCTGCCGCCCGGCCCGATCGCGAGCCCGGGGCTGGGCGCGATCCTCGCCGCGCTGGAGCCGGCCGAGACCGGCTACCTCTACTTCGTCGCCACCGGCGACGGCACGGGATCGCACGCCTTCGCCGAGACGCTCGCGGAGCACGAGGCGAACGTGGCGCGCTACCGGTCGCGCTGACGGCGGGGACGCCCTCGTGACGGCCACGATCGCGCTGCTCGGCCACCCCGTCGCGCACTCGATCTCGCCGCCGATGCAGCAGGCGGCGCTGGACGCGCTCGGCGTCGACGCGCGCTACGAGGCGTGGGACACGCCGCCCGCGGACCTCGCGCGCGCCGTCGCGGCCCTGCGCCGCGGCGAGGCGCTCGGCGCGAACGCCACCGTGCCGCACAAAGTGGCGCTGCTGCCGCTCGTGGACGAGGTCGATCCGCTGGCGGAACGGGTGGGCGCGCTCAACACGATCGTGCGCCGCGGCGGCAGGCTGTACGGCGCGAACACCGACGTGGCCGGCGTGCGGCGCGCCCTCGCCGAGGCCGGCGTGCGGGTCGAGGGCGCCGAGGCGGTGCTGATCGGCGCGGGCGGGGCGGCGCGCGCGGTCGTCGCCGCGCTCGACGCCGAGGGCGCGGCGCGCGTCACCGTCGCCAACCGCACGCCGTCGCGCGCCGCCGCGCTGGCGGCGCTGCCGCGCGGGGGCCTCGAGGTGCGGACCGCGCCCCTCGCGCCGATCGGGGCGCCGCTGCGGGAGGCGCTGGCGCGTGCGCGGCTGGTGATACACTCCACCCCGCTGGGGATGCTGCACGGGCCGGACGAGGAGGCCGTGCCGGAGCCCGCCGGACTGCTCGCGGCGGGGCAGGCCGCGTTCGACCTCGTGTACGCGCCGGAGCGCACGCCCTTCCTGCGTGCGGCGGAGGCGGCGGGCGCGCAGCCCGTCGGCGGGCTCGGAATGCTGGTGCACCAGGGCGCCGAGTCGTTCCGCCTGTGGACGGGCCTCGAACCGCCGGTCGAGGCGATGTACGAGGCCGCGCGCGAGGCGCTGGCCGCGAGGAGGGCCGAGCGGTGATCGAGCTGGTGCTGCTGGCCGTGCTGCTGGGCGGCGGCTTCGTCGGCTACCTCGTGACGCAGTCGTTCGTCTCGCAGCGCCACTGGCGGCGCATCATCGCCGAGGGCGACCTCGACGCGCTGCGCGCCTCGGTGCTGGAGGCGTTCGAGGCGTGGCGGCGGATGCGCCCGCCGCCCGACGCGGTGCCCGCCGACTGGCGCGCGCTGCTGACGGCCGATCTCGTCGCCGCCGACACCGAGCGCTGCCGCGTCTCGCTGATCGCCGAGCCCGACGTGCGCGTCGTCGACGGCGTGCGCGTCGAGGCCGGCCCCGCCTCGGCCGTGGCGCGGCGGGCGGCGGTGCGGATGGCCGAGCGCCTGCTCTACGACATCCCGCTCGCGCGCTTCGAGGCCGTCCAGGTCGACGTCCACGCCGAGTACCGCAGCCCCGGCGGCGCCGTCGCCAGCGAGTGCCTGCTGACGACGCAGGTCCGCCGCGAAGCCGCAGCCCTGATCACCGACTGGGACGACGACAGCGCCCGCGCCATCCTCGCCTCGTGGGCCACGCGCGAGGCCGGCCCCGGCGGCCCCCCCGACCCCTCCGATGGCGCGCTGATCGCCCCCGGCGAGGTCTCGCCCGCGCCCGGGCCGGGCGGCGGGCCGGATGCGGAGGAGGCGACGGCCCCCGGCGGAGCGGCGGCGCCGTGAGCGGCTTCCGCTTCCTCACCGCGGGCGAGTCGCACGGCAAGGGCCTGACCGCCGTGATCGAGGGCGTCCCGGCCGGCCTCGCGCTGGGCGAGGACGCGATCGCCGCCGACCTCGCGCGGCGGCAGGGCGGCTACGGACGCGGCAAGCGCCAGCGGATCGAGCGCGACCGCGCCGAGATCACCTCGGGCGTGCGCCACGGCCTCACGATCGGCTCGCCGATCTCGCTCTGGCTCCGCAACCGCGATCACGACAACGCCAACTGGCGCGTGCGGATGGCGGTCGAACCCGTGGACGAGGAGGTCGAGCGCGTCACGCTGCTCCGCCCCGGCCACGCCGACCTCGCCGGCACGCAGAAGTACGGCCTCGACGACGTGCGGCAGATCCTCGAACGCAGCAGCGCGCGCGAGACGGCGGCGCGCGTCGCCGCCGGCGCGGTCGCGCGCGCGCTGCTCGCCGAACTCGGCGTCGAGGTGCGCTCGCACACCCTCGCCGTCGGCGGGGTGGAGGCGCGCCCGCCGGCGGCGGAGGCGATCGACTGGGCGGCGGTCGAGGCCTCGCCGGTGCGCGCCGCCGACGCCGCGGCCGGGGAGCGCATGATCGCGGCCATCGACGCGGCGAAGGCCGCGCACGACAGCCTCGGCGGGGTGTTCGAGGTGCGCGCGCGGGGCGTGCCGATCGGCCTCGGCGCGCACGTGCAGTGGGATCGCCGCATCGACGCGCGCATCGCGCAGGCGTTCCTCGGCATCAACGCCGTCAAGGGCGTCGAGATCGGCCCCGCCTTCGAGAACGCGCGCAAGCCCGGCTCCGAGGTGCACGACGCGCTGCTGCCCGCCGCCGAGTGGCGCGAACGCCCGTGGGAGCGCGCCTCGAACCGCGCGGGCGGGATCGAGGCGGGCATGAGCAACGGCGAGGAGATCGTGGTGCGCGCCGCGCTCAAGCCGATCGCCACCATCGCGCGCCGCCTGCCCACCGCCGACCTGCTCACCGGCGAGGCCGCCGAGGCGTTCTACGAGCGCGCCGACACTTGCGTCGTGCCCGCCGCCGGCGTGATCGGCGAAGCCGTGCTCTGCATCGTCCTCGCCGGCGCCGCGCTCGAAAAGTTCGGCGGCGACCACGTCGGCGAGTTCCGCCGCAACGCCGAGGCCTACCTCGCCACCGTCGGCCCGCGGGAGCCGCGCACGTGAGCCGCGAGGGCGCCGCGCCGCGCCGGATCGCCCTCGTCGGGCTGAGCGGCGTCGGCAAGTCCACGGTCGGCGCGATCCTCGCCGCGCGGCTCGGCTGGCCGCTGATCGACACCGACGATCTGATCGCCGAGCGCGAGGGCAGGACGCCGGCCGAGCTGATCGAGGGCGGCGGCGAGGCCGCCTTCCGCCGCGTCGAGGAGCGCGTCGTGGCCGAGGCCGCGAAGCGCGAGCCCGCCGTGATCGCGACCGGCGGCGGCGCGTTCCAGAGCGCGCGCTCGCGCCGCGCGCTCGGCGAGGGCGCGCTGCTGTGCTGGCTCGACGCGACGCCCGCGGCGATCGCGCGCCGCCTGCGCGAGGCGCCCGACGCCAGCGAGCGCCCGCTGCTCGCGGGCGGCCTCGAGGAGCGGCTGCGCGAACTCGACGACGAGCGCCGCGCCGCCTACGCCCACGCCGACCTCTGGGTCCCCGCGCAGGGCGTGACCCCGGACGAGGCGGCCGCGCGCATCCTGCGCGCCTGGGCGGGCGCTCCTGCCTTCGAGGGCGGCGCGCGCCGCCTCGAACGGCTCGGAACCGACCCGCCGCCGGCGGGGCCGGCGGCGATCGTCGACACCGAGCGCGACCGCTACCCGATCTGGGTCGGGCCCGGCGAGCTGGCGCGCCTGCCGGAGCGGCTGCGCCAGCTCGGCCTCGAAGGCTCGGTGTGGGTCGTCGCCGACGAGGCGGTGATGGAGGCGCACGGCGAACGCCTCGTGGCGGCGCTCGACGGCGGCGGCTACCGCGGCGCCTCGTGGGTGGTGCCGCCGGGCGAGCGCTCGAAGCGGCTCGACGCGGCCGCCGGGCTGTACGGCTGGCTGGCGGACGGGCGGGCCGAGCGCGGCGACACGGTGCTGGCGTTCGGCGGCGGCGTCGTCGGCGACCTCGCCGGCCACGTGGCGGCGACCTACCTGCGCGGGATGCCGCTGGTGCAGGTCCCGACCTCGGTGCTGGCGATGAACGACGCCGCGATCGGCGGCAAGGCCGCCGTCGACCTCGCGCAGGGCAAGAACCTCGTCGGCGCGTTCCACCAGCCGCGCGCCGTCGTCGCCGACGTCGAGCTGCTGCGGACGCTGCCGCGCCGCGCCTTCGCCGAGGGCCTCGCCGAGGTGGTGAAGCACGCGCTGATCCTCGACCCCGCGCTGCTGGGCGAGATCGAGCGCCACGCGCGCGCGCTCGTCTCCGGCGCGCCCGGCGAGGAGCTGCTGACGCGCGTGACCGCGCGCTCGGCGCGCCTCAAGGCGCTGATCGTGTCCGCCGACCCCGGCGAGCGCGGGCTGCGCGCCATCCTCAACTACGGGCACACCATCGGCCACGGCGTCGAGGCCGCCACCGGCTACCGCGACTACCTCCACGGCGAGGCCGTCGCCGTCGGCATGGTCGGCGCGGCGCGCATCGGCGAGCGCCTCGGCCTCCACGATCGCGAGCCGGTGGCGCGCCTCGCCGACGTGCTGCGCGCCCTCGGCCTGCCGCTGTCGGCGCCCGGCGCCGACCCCGAGGCCGTCCTCGCCGCGATGCGCCTCGACAAGAAGGTGCGCGGCGGCCGGATGCGCTTCGTGCTGCTCGAGGAGATCGGTCGGCCCGTCGTCCGCGACGACGTGCCCGAGGAGATCGTGCGCGAGGTCGTGTACGGGCTGACCGCCTCGTGACGGTTCTCGGCGGCGACGGCGCCGAGGAGGCCCCGCGCGTCGCCGACCCGCGCGCCCCCCGGCGGCTCGTGGCGAAGGCGATCGGGCGCGTGCAGGGCGTGGGCTACCGCTCCTTCTGCGTCGACGAGGCGACGCGGCTGCGCGTCGACGGCTACGCGCGCAACCTCCCCGACGGCCGCAGCGTCGAGGTGCACGCCGAGGCCGCCGAGGCGACGCTGCGCCGCTTCGTCGAGCGCCTGCGCGAGGGCCCCCGCATGGCCCTCGTCGAGGACGTCGAGTACCGCTGGGAGGACGCCACCGGCGAATTCCGCGGCTTCGAAGCCGTGATCTAGCCCTCGGTGCGTCCCGTTGGCGGATCGGCCGACGTTGATCGCATAATCGCTCAGGTGCTATAATGATCGAGCAGGAGGCGGATCGCGTTGCTCAAGCCCTTGGAGACCGGAAGCATCCAGTGGCAGATCGCAAATGCCGAGGATCGCCATGTCCGGGTGCTCGCAGGCCCGGGAACGGGCAAGACCGTCGGCCTCCAGCACAGGGTCGCCCGATTGCTGCAGGATGGCGTGCCGCCTGCCGACATCCTCGCGGTCACGTTCACCCGCGCGGCGGCCAGTTCCCTGCGTAACGATCTCCTCTCCCTTGGCATTGCCGACGCCCGCCAGATTGAGGCGCGGACGCTGCACTCGCTTGCGTTCGGCACCCTACAGCGTCGGCAGACTATGCAGTTGACGGGCCGCACCCCTCGCCCCCTCCTCGATTTCGAACTCGATCCGCTTCTCGCGGACTTGCCCCGGCAGTTCGCCGGAGAACCTTACAATAAGCCTGAAAAGCGGCGAGCCATCAGGGCATTCGAATCCGCGTGGGCCCAGCTGCAGCACCAAGAACCGGGATGGCCCGAGGCAGAGCACGAGCGGGAATTCCACAAGGCGCTGATGAGCTGGCTCGAATTCCACGAGGCGATGCTTTTGGGGGAGGTCATTCCGACGCTGTTGAGTTTCTTGCGTGACAACCCGGACATCGGTCCGCGCTATCGCCATGTACTCGTTGATGAGTATCAGGATCTGAACAGGGCAGAGCAGGATTTGATTGCCGAGCTGGGCAAAGATGGTTCGCACCTTGTGATCGGTGATAGCGAACAATCGATTTACAGCTTCAAGTTTGCACATCCTGCTGGTATCGCCGAATATAGTGGTCGGTTTCGCGATGTGCTCTCGCTCGACATGGTGGACTGCTATCGCTGTCCGCCCCGTGTCGTGGATATGGCGAATGCTCTTCTGACACGGCAAACAGTCAGGTTGACGCGCCATGATCTCCGGTGTGCAGACCCTGAGCGTTTGGAGGATGTTGATGTTGTCAGGTGGTCGTCCATTGATGAAGAGGCGAGGGGTGTAGCGAGGTATGTGGATGCCTACCTGCGGCAGCACAACGAGGTGAAACCGGGCCGTGTGCTCATCCTGGCGCCGCGACGGCACTTGGGGTACATGGTTCGCGATGAACTGACGGCCCTCGGCCGCGAGTGCAAAAGTTACTTCCAGGAACAGGAACTTGAAGATGTGTCGGCTAAGCGCGCTTTTACGCTCTTGCGTCTGCTTGCGAATCCTTCTGACCGCGTTGCCATCCGATGGTGGCTCGGTCATAAAAGCAGCACTTGGCTTGCCAGTTCGTACAGCAGGCTCCGGCGGCACTGCGAAGAAGCTGGTGAGGCATTGACTGAGGCACTTGCCAAGATCAACGCCGGAGAACTGAATCTTACCCACACGAAACGCTTTGGGCTACTCTGGGCTGAATTGCATGATCGTCTTGAAGAACTTCAAGGCCTGTCCGGTGTTCATCTCGTAGATGCCCTCATGCCTGAGGGCGTTGATGGCTGTCGCCTGCTTCGCGAGGCCGCACTCGAGATTGCAACCGAAGGTATGGAACCCACCGATATGCTCGATCGCCTTGGGGAAGCACTTCGTGGCCCAGAAGTGCCGCAAGACTCCGATGTGATCCGCGTCATGAGTCTTCATAAAAGCAAAGGACTGACGGCTGAGCTGGTCGTTGTCGTTGGATTGGTCGAAGGACTACTTCCTTTCATTGCTGCGGGAGAATCCAGAGACGAGAAGCTCGATGAACAGAGGCGACTGTTCTATGTAGCCATTACTCGAACCAGGCGTGCTCTCCTCTTGTCCTCGGGGCGCCGTATGCGGTCTGAGGTCGCCCGGAGGATGAACATGCCTAACGTTCCGAGTGGATGGAGCTTCGAAACCCAAGTGAGTCGTTTCATTGGCGAGGTGACACCTCCTGCACCGCTGACCAGCACCTACGAGCAGTTGGCGGTCAAGTATGGTTTCGCGTGATGCTGACCCCTACCGACGCCGCCACCACCGCCGAGGCGCCGCGCCGCCGGCGAGGCGCGAGGCGACGAGGGCGGCGGCGTCCGCCGCCGACTGCGCCCCGCGCGACGCGAACTCGCGCTCGTAGCGCGCGGCGTCCAGCGCCGCGAGGCGCTCGCCGCCGGGGGCGACGACCTCGAGCGGCGCGCCGGGCGGGCGGTCGTCCTCGACCAGCACGAGATGCGCGCGCGGGTCGAGCGCGGCGACGAAGGCCGCCGCGCCGCCCGCGTCGGCTCCCGCCTCCGGCGTCGCCCGCCCGCCGCCCGGCAGCGTCACCGAGGGGCGGCCGTCCGCCAGCAGCTCGGCGCTCGCCGCGCGCAGGCCGCGCGCCCGCAGCGCGTCGGCCAGCGCCACCGCCAGCAGGTTGCGCGCCGTCCCCGGCGGCCCCGCCACCAGCACCACCGGCGGCTCCCGCGAGGGCGCCGCGGACGCCCCGCCGTCCGGCGGACGGGCGCGCGCGGCGCTCAGGGCGCGGCCTCCGGCACGCGGCCGATCAGCATCACGTCGCACTCCTCGCCCGGCTCGATCGCCTCGATCTCCTCGGGCACGACGGCGATGCCGTTGGCGAGCGCGAACGAGGTGAGCACGCCCGAGCCCTGCGGCCCCGTCAGCCGCGCGCGGTGGCCGCCGTCCGCGCCCCGCTCCACGATCGCGCGCGCGTAGAAGCGGCGCTCGTCCGGCCTCGCGATGCGTTCGAGGGCGACCGCGCGCACGCGCGGGCGCTCCCAGGCGTCCGGCTTGCCCAGCATCGCGTAGAGGGCGGGCCGCCCGAACAGCTCGAACGTCATCATCGCCGACACCGGGTTGCCCGGCAGCCCGAGGTGCGGCACCGTCCGCCGCTTCGCGCCCTCGCCGGCCTCGAACGCGCCGAAGGCGAGCGGCTTGCCGGGGCGCATCCGCACCGTCCAGAAGCCGATCTCGCCCTCGCGCGCGAGCACGTCCTTGACCACGTCGAAATCGCCGCGCGAGACGCCGGCCGAGGTCACCAGCAGGTCGGCCCCGCGCAGGCCCTCGCGCACGCGCGCCGTCAGCGCCTCCACGCTGTCGCCCGCGACGCCGAGCACGCGCGGCTCGCCGCCGATCTCGCGCACCATCGCCGCCAGCGAGAAGGCGTTCGAGTCGTAGATCGCCCCCGGCCGCCGCGGCTCGCCCGGCCGCAGCAGCTCGTCGCCCGTCGAGAGCACCGCCACCCGCGGCCGCCGCACCACCTCCGCCGACCCGAGGCCCAGCGACGCCAGCACCCCGATCTGCGACGGCCCGAGGATCGTGCCCGCCGCCAGCACCGTCTCGCCCGCGCGCACGTCCTCGCCGGCCGGCCGCACGTTCGCGCCGGGGCGCGCCGCGACGTCGATCCGCACCTCGGGGCGGGGGGCGTCCTCCCAGCGCGCGGCCTGCTCCTCCTCGTCGGTCTCCTCGAACGGCACGATCGCGTCGGCGCCGGCCGGGATCGGCGCGCCGGTCATGATCCGCACCGCCTCGCCGGGGCCGACCTCGCCCCCGTACACCGAGCCGGCCGGCAGGTAGCCGACCGCGCGCAGCCGCCGCGGCGACGACGGCGACGCGCCCGCCGTGTCCGCCGCCCGCACCGCGTAGCCGTCCATCGAGGTGTTGGCGAGCGGCGGCACGTCGAAGCCCGCCACCGCGTCGCGCGCCAGCACCTGGCCCAGCGCCTCGTGCAGCGGCGCGGCCACCGCCTCCAGCGGCGCGAAGCGCGCGAGGATGCGCGCCCGCGCCTCCTCGACGGAGATCATGCCGGCCGGCGGATCGCGGCGCTGCCCCTCGCCCCGCGGCGCGGCGGCCATCTCCGGCGCCGGCGCGGCGCGCTAGCCCAGCGACACCGCGAGGCAGGTGGTCGTGCGCTGGACGCCGGCCACGGCCTGCAGCTCCTCGGTGATGCAGCGCCCCAGCTGGTCGAGGTCGGGGGCCTCGACGCGCACGATCACGTCGTAGGGCCCGGTCACGGTGTCGACCGAGGTGACGGTGGCGAGGCCGGAGTCGAGGTCGCGCATCGCGCTCCCCACCGCCAGCGCCCTCCCCACCTCGGTTTCGACGAGGATGTACCCGCGCACGCTCATGTCGCCCTCCTGTCGCCGTCGCGCCTCGCCCCGATTGTACGCGGGGCGGGGGCGAACTCGCGTTCGCGGCGCGGGCGGCGTATGGTGGGCGCATGAACGCGCGCGAGGCGTTCCTGCGCGAACTGGCGGAGCGGGCGGGCGCGCCGAAGCGCCTCGGCCGCAGCCGCTCGCTGTACGAGCTCGGCGACGGGCAGGCGTTCGTCTACGTCCGCTACTCGCGCGTCCACGGCGGCGAGGCCCACCCGCGCACCTTCTACGGCCTGCGCGAGCAGGACCTGCGCGAGCTGGCGGGCCGCCTCGCGTTCGTCGCGCTGCTCTGGGACGGCCAGACCGAGCCGCTGCTGCTGCCGCTCGACCAGTTCGGCGACCTGTTCGAGGAGGCCGGCGCCGCCGACGACGGCCAGGTCAAGGCGCAGGTCTACCTCGGCGACGACGCCGCCGAACTCCACGTCGCGCGCGCCGGACGCCACGCCGTCGAGCCGTACTTCGGCTGGACGGGCCTGCTCGACGCCCTCGCCGACCGCCGCGAGGACACCCCCGACCTCGCGCACGAGCAGGTGCAGACGCTGCTCGGCGCGATCGGCGCCGCGCGCGGCCACGACGTCTGGATACCGCCGCACGACCGCGGGGTCATGGACTGGACGCTCGCCCCGCGCTTCCCGTTCCGCGCCGAACTGCCGCCCGCCCTCGATCCCGTGCTGCGCGAGGTCGACGTGGTGTGGATGGCGCGAGGCGGCCCCGCGCCCGTCCGCCTCTACGAGGTCGAGCACTCGTCCGCGATCTACTCCGGCCTGCTGCGCTTCAACGACACGCACCTGACCGTCGGCGGCGGCGGGCCGGGCTACGCCATCGTCGCCCGCGCCGAGCGGCGCTCCAGCTTCGCGACCCAGCTGCGCCGCCCCACCTTCCGCGCGAGCGGCCTCGACCGCCTGTGCGGCTTCATGACCTACGCCGAGGTGTACCGCTGGCGCCGGCGCACGCTGGCCCCGGCCGGAGAGGAGCGCGACCGATGACGAACGAAGCGAACGGCGCGAACGGCGACTGGCGGCTCTGGCTGCTCTTCGTCGAGGACGGCGTCTCCCCCGAACTGCGGGGCCCCTACGCCACCGAGGACGAGCGCGTCGAGGCCGCGCGCGCCCTCCTCGGCGACGGCGCCGACGACCACGGCGTGTTCCGCCTCGATGTGGCGGGCGAGGTCGAGGTGGGCGTGTTCGGCGCTTCGGAGGTGGAGCCGTGAGCAAAGTCGCCGGACTGCGCGTACTTGACACGAGCAACATGGTGGAGGATCATCAACGCTCGCTGGGGAGGGCAGATGATGAAGTGGCTCCGCATGATGTCGTGGTTGTTCGTTCTGCTTTTCGGCTGTGCGCTGTTGGCGTGCGGTGATAACGGCCCTGATCGCAGCGACGGCACGCGCGTCTGGGTAGATGGCGTCTCGACCACCTGTAAGGAAACGGAAAGCCGTCGCGGTGCCAATGGGCTCTGGGAGAGCAATGCTGAGGTAGCGGAACGGGTCGGGTTCAGTCATGTTGCACCGTACCTACTGAAGGCACGAAATCTTTGCCGCGAAGCAGGTTACATCTACTGACGTGGCGGTCAAAGGGGGCCATGCTTCTGTGTCGGCGAGACTGCGCCTTCGGGCAAGGGTCGAGTGGGGCCGCGTTGCCTCCGCTTAGGCTGATGCGAGCGTGCGGCATAGCTGGCATTGAGTTCTCGGTACAGTTCATCAGCCGATCCCCAAACGTTATCCCCCGTGAATTCGATGAAGACCAAGCCACTGTAGTTGCTGGGGAGCGAGATGACATCCTCCTTCATGATGATGATTTTGCTTTTGGGATACTGTTTGATGGCGGTTCCGAGCTCTCCCATGACGTTCGGGTTGGGGCTGGCCTCACCTTTGGGGTTCCGGTACCCATCGTCGGTGAACAGGAAGATGCCGGACCTGCACGACTGCATGGTGTCCAGCACCTTCTCGAGGACCATGCGTCCTTGGTTCGGTTCATCTCGCGCGAGGGCGTACCGCACACCTGCCCGCTGGAGCATCTCCAACAACTGGCGAAGCGGAACCTCCCGCCTCCCGTGACCGACGAAGATCGGTTGATCCAAGAGCACCTCAGGCGACGGCTTAGCGAGAGATGTGGAGGGTGTCCAATGCGGGGTGCCGAACCGGTACGGATCGGGTTGCGAATACTGCTCGAACATCAGCCTCTCCTCCAGTGGGCACTACCACACGAGTCCAACGACGGGCAACCTCCGGGTTGGCCGTGCACCTAGTCCGTCGATCAGGTTCTCCGCCACTCTACCGGAGCCCCTTCTGTCATAGGCGTAATCTGCCACAACGAACTGACGATCGCAAGGGGGTGGCACGGCCTTCATGGGATTTCCTCCAATGGCTGATGCTGCTACACTTGGAGTGGAGTAGGACACATCAATGGACGTTGAACACGACATGAGCACCGCAGACAGCCATATGGCCGAGATGTCCCCCCAAGTCGATGCCCTGCTGGGCGCGAGCTACATCCAGCGATTGAATGAGCAAATCCAAGCGCTAGCCGCTAGCACCCCGTGGCTAGGTATCCGCCTTGACGATCTCCGCCAGAGCGTCGATGGGATGATCGGTGCCATGCGGTCTGACCTGCTGGCGATAGCGGAGAGCGGCAGCCCCACCGCCACACTGGGTAAAGACGTTGAGAAGTGGCGGGTAGCGACCTTGGGACGATCCGGTGTCGTGACCGAGGCTTTGCGCGGTATCTCCGCACTACAGGCAAACCAGCGCCGCGAGGCGGGGCGCGCGGCCAACGCGCTCAAGCGCGAGCTGGAGGCGGCGCTCGCCGGACATCGCGAGGCGCTGCGGGCCGCCGTGCTCGCCTCGCAGGCCGGCGAGGGGGCGCTCGACGTGACGCTGCCGGGGCGGCGGCGGCGGCGGGGCGGCCTCCATCCGGTGACGCGGACGCTGCGCGACATCCTCGACGCCTTCGCCGGCATGGGCTTCTCGGTGGTCGAGGGGCCCGAGGTGGAGCTGGACGAGTACAACTTCACGCGGCTGCGGATACCGGAGGACCATCCGGCGCGCGACATGTGGGACACCTTCTGGATCGACGAGGAGATCGGGGGGGCGCGGCCGCTGCTGCTGCGGACGCACACCTCGCCGATGCAGGTGCGGTACATGGAGACGCACGAGCCGCCGCTGCGGATCGCGGTGCCGGGGCGCTGCTACCGCTACGAGGCGACGGACGCGACGCACGAGTGGATGATGCAGCAGGTGGAGCTGCTGGCGGTGGACGAGGGCGTGTCGCTGGCCGACCTCAAGGGGACGCTGCTGGAGTTCGCGCGGCGGCTGTTCGGGGGCGAGCGCGAGGTGATGCTGCGCCACTCCTACTTCCCGTTCGTGGAGCCGGGAGTGGAGGTGGCGGTGGACTGCTTCGCCTGCCCCGGCGGCGACCCCGGCTGCGCCGTCTGCCGCGGCTCCGGCTGGCTCGAAATCCTCGGCGCGGGCATGGTGCACCCCGGCATCCTCGAGGACGCGGGCTACGACAGCGCGCGCGTGACCGGCTTCGCCGCCGGCATGGGCGTCGAGCGGATCGCGATGCTGCGCCACGGCATCGCCGACATCCGCCACTTCTACGCGAACGACCTGCGCTTCCTGCGCCAGTTCGGCGGGGGGGTGCGCGCGTGAGCGGCGCCGCGATCCCGTCCGGCCGGTTCTAGGGCGCGCCCGGATGCTCGTCTCCCTGCGCTGGCTGCGCGAGTACGTCGACCTGCCGGAGGACCTCGACGCCGATGCGTTCGCGCGGCGGCTGACGACGGGCGTGGCCGAGGTCGAGGGCGTGCGGCGCACGGGCGGCTGGGACCGCGGGCTGGTGACGGTGGGCGAGGTGCTGGCCGTGGAGCCGCACCCCAACGCCGACCGGCTGCGGCTCGCGACCGTCGCGTACGGCGGCGAGGCGCCGCTGACGGTGGTGTGCGGCGCGCCGAACGTGGCGGCCGGCCAGCGCGTGGCGTTCGCGCGGGCGGGAGCCGGGCTGATCGACCCCCGCAGCGGGGAGCCCTCGGCGCTGCGGGCGGCGTCCATCCGCGGCGTCGAGTCGGCGGGGATGGTGCTGTCGGAGCGCGAGCTGGGGCTGTCCGACGCGCACGAGGGCATCCTCGTGCTGCCCGAAGGCGCGCCGGTGGGGACGCCGCTGGCGGACTACCTCGGCGACGTGGTGCTGGACGTGCACGTCTGGCCGAACCGCGCCGACACGATGAACATGGCCGGCCTCGCGCGCGAGGTCGCAGCCCTCGAGGGCCTCGAGGCGCGCCCGCCGCCCGACGACTACGCCGAGGACGGCCCGCCGGCGACGGCGGGCGTGAGCGTGGCGATCGCGGAGCCCTCGCTGTGCGCGCGCTACGTCGCGGCGGCGGTGGACGGGGTGCGCGTCGGGCCCTCGCCGCCGTGGATGCAGGAGCGCCTGCGCGCCGCCGGCCAGCGGCCGATCAACAACGTCGTCGACGTGACCAACTACGTCATGCTCGAACTCGGCAACCCGCTGCACGCCTTCGACGCGGACAGGCTGCGCGGCGGGATCGCGGTGCGCCTCGCGCGCCCGGGCGAGCGCCTGACGACGCTCGACGGCGAGCGGCGCGAGCTGACGGCGGACACGCTCGTCGTCGCCGACGACGCCGGGCCGGTCGCCCTCGCCGGGGTGATGGGCGGCCTCGACAGCGAGGTCTCGGCGGAGACGACGAGCGTGCTGCTGGAGGCGGCGCGCTTCGACCCGGCGAGCGTGCGCCGCACCTCGGCGCGGCTGCGCCTGCGGAGCGAGGCGTCCTCGCGCTTCGAGCGCGGCCTCTCGCCCGAGCTGGCGCTGCGCGCCGCCCGCCGCGCGACGCGGCTGCTGGTCGAGGTCTGCGGCGGCGTGGCGCGGCGCGGCCTCGTCGACGCCTACCCCCGCCCGCACGAGGCCGCCGAGGTGACGCTGACGCGCGCGCGCCTCGACGCCGTGCTCGGCTTCCGCGTCGCCACGGACGAGGTGGAGGCGATCCTCGGACGCCTCGGCTTCGCGGTGCGGCGCGAGGGCGCGGGGGCGGACGAGCGCTTCGAGGCGCGCCCCCCCTGGTGGCGCACCGACGTGGCGATCGCCGACGACCTCGCCGAGGAAGTGGCGCGCGTCGCCGGCTACGAACGGCTGCCGGCGACGACGCTGCGGGGGCGCGTGCCGCCGCGCGAGCCCTCGCCGCTGCCCGCGCTGCGCGAGCGCGTCCGCGACGCCCTCGCCGCCGCCGGCCTGCACGAGGTGGTGACGTACTCGCTGGCGCCGGAGGGGGCGATGGAGCGCGTGCGCCGCCACGGCGGCGCGGACGGCGCGCCGCTGCGCCTCCACAACGTGCTCTCGCGCGAGCACGAGTACCTCCGCACCTCGCTGCGGCACGCGCTGCTGGAGACGGTCGCGCGCAACCTGCGCGCGGGCGCCGGCGAGATCGCGATCTTCGAGACCTCGCGCGTCTACCTCCCGCGCCGCGGCGAGGGCGGCCCGCTGCCCGACGAGCGCGAGACCGCCGCCGCCGCGTTCTGCGGCGCCGAGCCCCCCCGCTGGGGCGACCCCGAACCCCGCGAACTCGGCTTCTACGACGCCAAAGGCGCCCTCGACGAACTCGCGGACCGCCTCGGCGCGGCGTTCGGCTACGAGCCGGCCGCGGAGCACGGGCTGCTGCCCGGCCGCGCGGCGCGCGTGCTGATCGGCGGCGAGCAGGTCGGCGCGATCGGCGAGGCGCACCCCGACCTGCTCGCGGCGTACGGCATCGACCGGCCCGTGGCGCTGTTCGACCTCGACCTGCCCGCGCTGCTGCCGCTGCTGCCCGAACGCCGCCGCGCCGCGCCCGTGCCGCGCTTCCCCCATGTCGAGCAGGCCGTCGCGCTCGTCGTCGGCGAGGACGTGGCGGCGGGGGCGCTGCAGCGCGCGATCGAGGACTCGCCCCTCGTCGCCGAGGCGATCCCGTTCGACGTCTACCGCGGCGGCCAGCTGCCGCCCGGCAAGAAGTCGGTCGCCTTCGCGATCCGCTACCGGGCCGGCGACCGCACGCTGACCACCGAGGACGCCAACCGCGAGCAGGCGCGCATCCTGCGCCGCCTCGAACGCGAGCACGGCGCCGAACTGCGCGCCTGAGGCTGCGGCGCGGGAGCGCGGCGCCGAGGCGAGGCGGCGGACGCGCTATAGTCGGGGGCGGGCCGCGCCGCTCCGCCCCGGCGGGCTGGCGCGCCCCGAAGCGAACGCGGAGCCGAAAGGGAGTGCGATGACCACGAGCCGGGACTGGGGCGCGCTCGCGCGGCGGCTGGCGGCGAGCGTCGGCAGCGACCTCGATCCGATCGCCATCACCTTCTCCGCCGGGCGGCCCGAGGGCGTTCCCGCCTTCGCGGAGCCGATGCCGGAGCCGGGGCCGGACGGCCGCACCGGCCGCGTGCCGGCGGGCTGCGTGTTCTGGATGCGCGCCGCCGGCGGGACCTTCTCCACCGTCGCCGAGGATCACGCCAACTGCAGCGTCGGCAGCATGACGCACGGCTTCCGCACCCTCGACGAGGTGGCGGGCGCCTCGGACGTGGCGGCGCTGCTGGAGAGCGGCTGGGTGACGATGGACGCGGCGCCGCTGATCCCGGTCGTGACCGGGCGGCCCGGCGCCGTCACCTACGGCCCCCTCGCCGCGACGCCGATCGACCCCGACGTGGTGCTGCTGCGCGTGACCGGCCGCCAGCTGATGGTGCTCGCCGACGGGCTGCCCGACCTCGTGGTGCAGGGCAAGCCGCAGTGCCACATCGTGGCGCTGGCGAAGGAGCAGGGCGTCGCCGCCGCCAGCGTCGGCTGCCAGCTCAGCCGCGTGCGGACGGGGATGCCGAACGCCGAGATGACCTGCGCCATCCCCGCCGCCCGGCTCGAGGAGGTCGTCGGGCGCATCGAGGCGGCGGGCGCCGCCGACGCCGCCGTCGCACGCTACGCCGCCGAGGACGCCCGCCGCTTCGCGACGTAACGAGGACGCCCCGGCGCGCGGCGGCGCCTCGGGCGCGCAGGGCCGCGAGCGGCGGTCAGGCGGCGAGGGCGGCCTTCGCGCGGTCGGCGAGGGCGCCGAAGGCGGCGGGGTCGCGCACGGCGAGGTCGGCGAGCATCTTGCGGTCGACCTCGACGCCGGCGCGGCGGAGGCCGTGGAGCATCCGCGAGTAGGTGACGCCGTGGATGCGGGCGGCGGCGTTGATACGCACGATCCAGAGGCGGCGGAAGTCGCCCTTGCGGTCGCGCCGGTGCTCGGTCGCGTAGCGCAGGGCGTGCATCACGGACTCGTTGGCGACCTTGAAGTTGCGGTGGCGCTTGCCGCGGTGGCCGCGCGCGCGGGCGATGATCTTGCGGTGGCGCTGGCGCGTCTGGACGCGGTTGCGGGTGCGCGGCATGGCGAGGTTCCTCGGCGGTCGCGGGGGCTAGACGGCGAGCAGGCGGCGCAGCCGCCGGCGGTGGGTGGGGTGGACCTCGTGCATCCCGCGCAGCGCGGCGAGTTTCTCGCGGCGCTTCTTCATGCGCTTGTTGTTGAGGTGGTGGGCGCGCATCAGCAGCTTGCCGCCGCCGGTGATCCTGACGCGCTTGGCCGCGCCGCGGTGGGTCTTCATCTTCGGCACGGCTAGCCGCCTCCTCCGGCCGGCGCGGGCTCCGGCGCCTCCTCCGGCTCGCGCCGCTTCGCGTCCGGCATCACCACCATCGAGAGGGTGCGCCCCTCCATCTGCGGAGCCCGCTCGACCGTGGCGACGTCGCTGATGCGCTCGTAGAAGCGGTCGATCAGCGCGCGCCCGACCTCGGGGTGCGTGATCTCGCGCGCGCGGAACATCACCGAGATCTTGACCTTGTCCCCCTCGGCCAGCAGCTTGCGGGCGGTGCGCGCCTTGAACGCGATGTCGTGCTCGTCGATCTTGACGCGCATCCGCACCTCGCGCAACGAGGAGTGCCGCGAGCTCTTGCGCGACTCGCGCTCCTTCTTGGCCTGCTCGTAGCGGTACTTGCCGTAGTCCATGATCCGCACGACCGGCGGATCGGCTCCCGGCGCCACCTCGACGAGGTCGAGCCGGGCCTCGTCGGCGAGGCTCTGGGCCTCGCGCGTCTCCATGATCCCCAGCTGGTCGGCGTCCCGGACGACGCGCACCTGCGGCGCGAAAATCTGCTCGTTGGTGCGCAGTTCCTTCGCGATGGGTGCTCGCTCCTCGTCCGGCCCGCGCCGCCCTCGCGCGGCGCCGGGGCAGCCGATGGTAGCACCGCCCGATCCGCCCCCGCAACGCGGCGAGGGCGCAACGGCGGGCCGGGCGCGGCGGCTACTCCCCGGCGGGATCGTACTCGACGAGCAGCGCGCCCTTGTCCACGTTGTCGCCGGCGGCGGCGTGGACGGCGGTGATCGCGCCGTCGTGCGGGATCTGCACCTCGTTCTGCATCTTCATCGCCTCCAGCACCAGCACCGTCGCGCCGGCCTCGAGCATGTCGCCGACGGCGGCGCGCACCTCGACGACGACGCCGGCGAGGGGCGCGGTGATGCGGCCCGGCGCGTCCTCGGCGCCGCCCACGACGTGCCGCCCGCGCCGCGCCGAGGCGGGCTGCACGAGGAAGCGGCGCTCGCCGATCGTGACCTCGAACGCCCCGCCGCGGCGCGCGACGTAGGCCCGCCGCTGCCTGCCGTCCGCGAACCACGAGACGAAGCCGGGCGCGCGCGCCTCGACCAGCTCGACGGCGATCGGCTCGCCGTCGTCGACCGTGACCGCCACGCCGCCGGGCGCGCGGTCGACCTCGACGGCGTGTTCGTCGTCGCCGGTCAGGAACCGATGGCGCTTCGCCATCCCCGTCCCTCCGTGTGCCGCGTGCGGCTGTGGAGCGCGCCGGCGCGGGCCGCGCGCGCCCAGGGTTGGCCCGCGCCCGCGCCGGGCGGCGGCGCGGCGGCCGCGCTCCCGCCGCCGAACTCGGCGGCGAGCGCGGCGGCGATCAGCGCGGCCGTCTCGCGATCGTCGTCCGCGGGCGGCGGGGGCATCGCGAAGTCGCGTTCGAGCCAGCCGGTGTCCACCGCGCCGGCCACGAAGTCGGGGTGGTCGAGCAGCGCGAGGTGGAACGCCGTGTTGGTGTCGATGCCGGCGACGAGCAGGTCCTGCAGCGCCCGCCGCATCCGCGCGATCGCCGCCGGGCGATCCTCGCCCCACGCGATCAGCTTGCCCAGCAGCGAGTCGTAGAACACCGGCACGTCGAGGCCGGCGTACAGCATCGAGTCGAACCGCACGCCCGGCCCCAGCGGAGCCTCGACGTGCTCGACGAGGCCGAACGAGGGGGCGAAGCCGGCGTGGGGGTCCTCGGCGTTGATGCGGCACTCGATCGCCCAGCCGCGCGGCTCGGGCGGCCCCTCGGGGCCGGGCGGCAGCGGCTCGCCGTCGGCGACGGCGAGCTGGAGCGCGACGAGGTCGACGCCGTAGACGAGCTCGGTGATCGGATGCTCGACCTGGAGGCGGGCGTTCATTTCGAGGAAGTAGAACTCGCCGCTTTCGTCGAGCAGGAACTCGACGGTGCCGGCGTTGCGGTAGCCGCAGCTGAGGGCGGCGGCGGTGGCCGCCTCGCAGAGCCGCGCGCGCAGCGCGGGATCGACGGCGACCGAGGGCGCCTCCTCCAGCAGCTTCTGGTGGCGGCGCTGGACGGAGCACTCGCGCTCGCCGAAGGCGCGGGCGGCGCCGTGCGCGTCGGCGACGATCTGCACCTCGACGTGGCGCGCGGGCGAGACGTAGCGTTCGAGGAAGATCGAGGCGTCGCCGAAGGCGGCGGCGGCCTCGGAGCTGGCGAGGCGCATCGCGTCCGCGAGTTCGGCGGGGCCGCCGACGACGCGGATGCCGCGCCCGCCGCCGCCGCCTGCGGCCTTGACCATGAGCGGAAAGCCGATGCGCTCGGCCTCGGCGAGGGCGGCCGCGGCGTCGGCCGCGTCGATGTCCTCGGCGCCGGGGACGACGGGCACGCCGGCGGCGGCCATCAGCCGCCGCGCCTCCACCTTGTCGCCCATCGCCCGCATCGCGGAGGCGGGAGGGCCGATGAAGGCGAGGCCGGCGGCCTCGCAGGCCTCGGCGAAGGCGGCGTTCTCGGAGAGAAAGCCGTAGCCCGGGTGCACGGCGTCGGCGCCCGTCGCCTTCGCCGCTTCGACGATGCGGTCGATGACGAGGTAGGACTCGGCGGCGGGCCCGGGGCCGATGGCGACGGCGGCGTCGGCGCGCCGCACGTGGAGGGCGTCGCGGTCGGGTTCGGAGTAGACGGCGACGGTCTCGACGCCGAGTTCGCGGCAGGTGCGCTGCACGCGCAGCGCGATCTCACCGCGGTTCGCCAGCAGCACGCGCTTCGGCACGCCTCGCCCTCCGTGCGCCTCGCCACGCCTCGATGCGCCTCGGGGCGCGGGCGTCAGTGTGGCGCGCGCCCCGTGCGGCGGCAAGCGCGCGGCGCGGCGCTACTCGCCGGCGGGGATGCGCGCCAGCGGCCCCGGCCACTCGAGGATGCGCCGGTCCGCGGTCACGAGGCGATGCCCGCCGAGCGCCGTCGCGACGATCAGGCGGTCGGCCGGGTCGCGGTGGAAGTCATCCAGATTCCAGGCGCGGATGCCGATCTCGCCGTCCACCGGAATCTCGCGCAGCCCGGCCTGGAGTACCTGGAGGCGCCATGACGGGATGTCCCGCGACAGGGTCATTCGCCCGCGTTCGTGCAGCAGGGCGACCTCCCAGAACGAGATCGCCGAGACGGCGGCTTCCCCTGCCCGCCACGCCTGCTCGGTCTCGTGGCGGGCGGCGGCGCCCAGCCGCCGGCTGCCCTGCCGGAGCCAGATCAGGACATGCGTGTCCAGCAGGATCACGACGGCGGGTTGAGCACGCTGTCGGGGTCGGCCTCGGCCTCCCACTCCACGTCGATCGGCGAGACGATGTCGCCGTGGATGCGGATGATGTCGCGGTCGGCCCCGAAGATCGCCGGCTCCTCTTCGTGGTAGGGCACGAGGCGGGACACGGGATGCCCGTGCTTGGTGATCACGATCTCGCCCCCCTGCTCCGCCACCTCGTCCATGAGCTGGAGGCAGCGCGCCTTGAACTCGGACGCCTTCATCGTGCGGCCCTCGGTTTCGGTCAGGTTCATGGCCACGCTCCCGTCATGCCTGCCCAAGCATGGTCACATATTTGGCGCTGTGTGGTCAAGTCGCCGCCGCGGGTGGGCGCGCCCTGCGCGGCCTACCCGCCTTCCGGCGCGGGGTCCGGCGCGCGCTCGTCGCGCTCGCGGGCGAGGCGCTCGGCGGCGGCGGCGAGGGGCGACGCGCCGAGGTCGCCGAGGGTGCGGTGGCGCAGCGAGACGGCGCGCGCCTCGGCCTCGCGGTCGCCGGCGACGAGCATGTAGGGCGTCTTCCGCAGCTGCGCCCTGCGGATCTTCGCGCCCATGCGCTCGCCGCCGGCGTCGACCTCGGCGCGCAGGCCGCGCGCCGTCAGCGCCTCGCGCACCTCGCGGGCGTAGGCCTCGTGGCGGTCGGCGATCGGGATCACGACAACCTGCACGGGCGCGAGCCACAGCGGCAGCGCGCCCGCGTAGTGCTCGATCAGGATGCCGGTGAAGCGCTCGATCGAGCCGTAGAGGGCGCGGTGGATCATGAACGGGCGGTGCTCGCGCCCGTCCTCGCCCACGTACGCCATGCCGAAGCGTTCCGGCAGGTTGAAGTCGAACTGGACGGTCGAGCACTGCCAGTCGCGGCCCAGCGCGTCGACGAGGTCGAAGTCGATCTTCGGGCCGTAGAACGCGCCCTCGCCCTCGTCCACGGCGTAGGCCAGCCCGCTGCGTTCGAGGGCCGCGCGCAGCGAGGCCTCGGCCAGCTCCCAGTCCTCCGCCGCGCCGACGTACTTCTCGGCGGGGCGGGTGGAGAGGCGGGCGCGCACCTCGCCGAAACCGAAGGCGCGCAGCACGCGCAGGAACAGCCCGATCACGCCGACGATCTCGTCCTCGGCCTGGGAGGGGGCGCAGATGATGTGGGCGTCGTCCTGGGTGAAGCCGCGCACGCGCAGCATCCCGTGCAGCGTGCCCGAGCGCTCGTAGCGGTAGACCGTGCCCAGCTCGGCCAGCCGCATCGGCAGCTCGCGGTAGGAGCGCAGCGCGTTGTTGTAGATCTGGATGTGGAACGGGCAGTTCATCGGCTTCAGGTAGAAATCGCTGCCGTCCACGTCCATCGGCGCGTACATCGACTCGGCGTAGAAATCGAGGTGGCCGCTGCGCTCCCAGAGCGCGGCGCGGCCGGTGTGCGGCGTGTAGACCAGCTCGTAGCCCGCGGCGAGGTGCTCGCGCCGCCACAGGTCCTCGATTTCGAGGCGCACGCGGGCGCCCTTCGGGTGCCAGTAGATGAGGCCGGGGCCGTACTCCTCGTGCGTGGAGAAGAGGTCGAGTTCGCGGCCGAGGCGGCGGTGGTCGCGGCGCTCGGCCTCGGCGCGCGCCTCGAGGTGGGCGTCGAGCTCCTCCTGCGTCGCGAAGAGCGCGCCGTAGACGCGCTGCAGCATCGGGCGGCGCTCGTCGCCGCGCCAGTAGGCGCCCGCCACGTGCGTCAGCGTGAACGCGCCGAGCTGCCCCGTGCGCTCGACGTGCCCGCCGCGGCACAGGTCCTCGAACGCCCCGTGGCGGAAGTGGCCGACCGTCTCGCCCTCGATCTCGTCGATCAGTTCGAGCTTGTAGGGCTGGGCGGCGAAGACGCGGCGCGCCTCGTCCTTCGCGATCCACTCGCCCTCGATCGGCAGGTCGGCGGCGACGGTCTCGCGCATCCGCGCCTCCAGCACGGCGAGGTCGTCCGGGGTGAGCGGGCGCGGCAGCTCGAAGTCGTAGTAGAAGCCGTGCTCGATCGGCGGGCCGATCGCGTACTTCGCGTCCGCGAACATCTCCAGCACCGCCTCGGCGAGGACATGGGCGGCGGAGTGGCGCTGGCGCACGAGGCGCTCGCCGGGGTCGAGGGGGGCGGGGGCGCCGGGCGGCTCCCCGGCGCGGCGCGCGTCGCCGGGGCCGGCCTCGCGGCTCGCGCTCGTCATCGCGTCCCTCCCTGGCGCGCGACGGCCCGCCGGGGCGGGCGAGGCCCCTCGCGGGGTTCGCGCCGGCAGGGGGGCGGTGGTGGGCGGTACTGGATTCGAACCAGTGACCTCTGCGATGTCAACGCAGCACTCTAGCCGTCTGAGCTAACCGCCCGCGGTCCGCGCACTGAGCGTAGCCCCGCGCCGTTCGGGGCGTCAACGCGCCCCGCGCGGCGATCGGGGCGATCGAGGTGCCTCGATGCGTCGGGGGCGGCAGGCGGGCGCCCGCGGCGGGCGAGCGGACAGGCGCGGGGTCTGGTAGGCTGCACGCGGGCCTCTAGCTCAATGGCAGAGCAGCTGACTCTTAATCAGCCGGTTCGGGGTTCGAGTCCCCGGGGGCTCACCAAAGGCATCGCAGGGCGCAGCAGCGGCGGCAGGTTTCGCGCGCGGGCGGGATCGGCTATCATCCCGCCCGCCGACGCGCCGCCGGGGAAGTGTCGGAACTGGCAGACGAGCGTGATTTAGGATCACGTGCCGCAAGGCGTAGGAGTTCGAATCTCCTCTTCCCCACCACGTGAGGGTCCGCGCGGGCCCCACCGGCCGCAAGGAGGGCCGCCGCCAGTGAGCGACAAACTGCTTGAGGTCAAGAACCTGCGCACCTACTTCTACACCGAGGAAGGCGTGGTCCGCGCCGTCGACGGGGTCTCCTGGGACCTCGATGAGGGCGAGACGCTGGGGCTGGTCGGCGAGTCCGGGTGCGGCAAGTCCGTGTCCGCCCTCTCCATCCTGCGCCTCATCCCCCGGCCCCCCGGCCGTATCGTCGAGGGCGAGATCCTGTTCGAGGGCGAGGACCTGCTCGAGGTCAGCGACGCCGAGATGCGCTCGATCCGCGGCAACCGCATCGCGATGGTCTTCCAGGAGCCGATGACCTCGCTCAACCCCGTGCTCACCATCGGCAACCAGCTGACCGAGGCCATCACCCTCCACCTCGGCCTCGACCGGCCCGAGGCGCGCGCCCGCGCCGTCGAGCTGCTGGAGCTGGTCGGCATCCCCGAGGCCGAAGGCCGCATCGACGACTACCCGCACCAGTTCTCGGGCGGGATGCGCCAGCGCGTGATGATCGCGATGGCGCTGTCGTGCAACCCCAAGCTGCTGCTCGCCGACGAGCCGACGACGGCCCTCGACGTCACCATCCAGGCGCAGATCCTGGAGCTGATGGCGCAGCTCTCCAAGGACCTCGGCACCGCCGTCGTGATCATCACCCACAACCTCGGCGTCGTCTCGCGCTACGCCGACCGCGTCAACGTCATGTACGCCGGCCGCATCGTCGAGTCCGGCTCGACGGTGGACATCTTCAAGAACCCCAAGCACCCCTACACGGTCGGCCTCATGGCCTCGGTGCCGCGCCTCGACGCGACCGAGCACATCCGCCTCGACGCGATCGAGGGCCAGCCGCCGCTGCTGATCGACCCCATCCCCGGCTGCCCGTTCGAGCCCCGCTGCGACTGGGCGGTGGAGCAGTGCAACGGGGAGAACCCGGAACTCGAACTCAAGGACGAGCGGCACTGGGCGCGCTGCTGGCGCGACCCGCAGGTGGACGCGCGCACCCGCGGCGTCAACACCGGCGTCGTCGGCACGATCGCGGACTAGGCGGCGCGGGACGCGCCGCGCCGCCGCGCACCGGACAAGGGGACTGCGATGACCACGGACGCCGCGACCACGCAGATGGGCGAGGACCTCGTCGAGGTCGAAGGCCTGCAGATGTACTTCCCCATCACCTCGGGGATCCTCTTCCAGCGCAAGGTGGCCGACATCAAGGCCGTCGACGGCGTCTCGTTCACCGTCCGCAAGGGCGAGACGCTCGGGCTGGTGGGCGAGTCCGGCTGCGGCAAGTCCACCACCGGCCGCGCCATCCTCCAGCTCTACCGCCCGACGGCGGGAGCGGTGCGCTTCGGCGGGGAGACGCTGAACGAGGTCAAGGGCCGCTCGCTGCGCTCCTTCCGGCGCCGCATGCAGATGATCTTCCAGGACCCCTACTCCTCCCTGAACCCCCGCATGAACGTCGCCAGCATCATCTCCGAGCCGATGGTCATCCACGGCCTCTACAAGGGCAACGAGCGCACCGAGCGCGTCGAGGCCATCCTCGACCAGGTCGGCCTCAACCCCTACTTCGCCAAGCGCTACCCCCACGAGTTCTCCGGCGGCCAGCGCCAGCGCATCGGCGTCGCCCGCGCCCTCGCCGTCGAGCCCGAGTTCATCGTCCTCGACGAGCCGGTCTCGGCCCTCGACGTGTCGATCCAGGCGCAGATCATCAACCTGCTGGAGGACCTGCAGGAGGAGTACAACCTCACCTACCTGTTCATCGCCCACGACCTCGCCGTCGTGCGCCACATCTCCGACCGCGTCGCGGTGATGTACCTCGGCAAGATCATGGAGCTCGCCCAGTCCAACGAGCTCTACGAGAACCCGCTGCACCCCTACACGCGCGCCCTGCTCTCGGCCGTGCCCATCACCGACCCCGAGCTCGAGCGCACCCGCGAGCGCATCATCCTCACCGGCGACGTGCCCTCGCCCGTGCGCCCGCCGCCGGGCTGCGTCTTCCAGACCCGCTGCCCCATCGCCATCGACGAGTGCCGCGAGGTCATCCCCGAGTTCCGCGAGGTCCAGCCCAACCACTGGGTGGCCTGCCTCCGCGCGTAACCGCGCCGCCGGCCCGCCCCGCGAGGCCCCGGGCGCGCCGAGGGGCGCAGGGCGCCCGCGCGCGGTGGCGGGCGCGGCGGCGACTGCGGTAGGATCGGCGCGACGGGCGGGAGCGGCGGAAGCCGCGCGGCGAGGGGTGGCGGCGGATATTGTTCACTCTCCTTAGCACCCCCCCCCCCCTCGTGGACATAAGTATTGCCTCGGCCTCGCGGCGTGGCTCGGCGCGCTGCTGCTGGGCGGGGCGCTGATCCTCGGCGCGCCCGCGACGGCGCAGTCCCCGACTCCGACGCCGGCGCCCGTGGACTACGACGACGACAACGACGGCCTGATCGACGTCCGCAGCCTCGCGCAGCTGAGCGCGATCCGCCACGACCTCAACGGCGACGGCAACCCCTCGGCGGGCGGCGCGGCGGCCTACGGCGCGGCCTTCCCCAACCGCGTCACGGCCTCGAGCGGGCGCATGGGCTGCCCGACCTCGGGAGGCTGCACCGGCTACGAGCTGCGCGCCGACCTCAGCTTCGACGAGAACGGCGACGGGCAGATGACGGCCACGGGCGACCCGACGTACTGGAACGGCGGCGCGGGCTGGGCGCCGATCGCCGACGGCTCCTCCTTCTACGGCGCAACGTTCCGGGGCAACGGCCACACCGTCTCCTACCTGTACGTCAACCGGAGCGCGACGAACGTGGGGCTCTTCGGAGCCCTCCTGGGCACCGGCTCCCTCGTCGACGGCGTCGGGCTGCCGCACGCGAACGTCACCGGCCTGACCAGCGTGGGCGCCCTGGCCGGGTCCAACGTGAGGGCGATCGTCCGGTCGTACGTCACGGGCAGCGTCTCGGGCGTGGGCACGGTGGGCGGGCTTGCGGGCCAGAACCTCGGCGCGATCAGGGCCAGCTGGTCGACCGCCGCGGTCCACGGCGCGGCCATGTCCGGGACGAACCAGACGGGCGGGCTGACGGGCTACAACAGCGGCAGCATCACCGCCAGCTGGTCGGCCGGCCGCGTCGTCGCCGCCGCGTCGCTGGGCGGAGGGCTGGTGGGCGCCAACGTCGGCACGGTCACGAACAGCTACTGGGACACCGGCGCCTCCGGCTGGTCCACCAGCGGCGGCGGCACGGGCAAGACCACGCGCGAACTCCAGCGCCCCACCGCCTACGGCTCGACCGGCAGCATCTACGCCGACTGGAACCTCAACCTCGACGGCGACGCCAACACCGACGACGACCCGTGGGACTTCGGCACGTCGAGGCAGTACCCCGCCCTCAAGTTCAGCGGACGCACCACCCACCGTGGCCCCGCGTGGATCGAGGCCGACCACTGGAACGCGCCCGTCGCCGGCGAACCCCTCGTGGCGGGCCTCCACACCAAGACGAGCCGCGCCGCCGTCTCGCCCTCGGCCACGATCACGACCTGCGACGGCGTCGCCAACACGACATCGCGGCAGGCGTGGGTCTGGGAGCGCTCCGACGACGGCCGCACCAGCTGGACCACCGTCACCTCGACGCGCGGCCCGGCGTGCTCCTACGTCTACGTCCCCTCATCGAGCGACGTCGGCAAGTACCTGCGCGCCCGCGTCGCGCGCACCTCGGGCGGCGACGCCTACACCCTCCACACCGCGGCGGTCGTCGCGAGCAGCGCGGCGACCTCGGCGACGGCGACGTTCGCCGGCGGCAACGCCTCGCCGGTGGTGGGGACGGCGGTCACCGTCTCGCCGCTGCCGACGCACAGCGACCGCACGCTGTGGCGCTGGCAGCGCTGCACGGCCTCGGACGGCACGGGCACGTGCACGCTGCTCGCGCCGGGGACGCCGAGCTGGTCGTACACGCCCGTCGCCGCCGACGTAGGGGGCTACCTGCGCGCGTTCGTCTACTACTCCTCGGGCGCCTCGACGCCGGTGTGGACGCGCGCCGCGACGGGCTTCACCGGCGCCGTCGCCGCCTCGAACTGAGGGCGCCGCGCCGAGGCCTCGCGCGCGGCGCGCCAAGGGGCGCGCGCGTGCGCCCGCGCGCGGCTACGATGACGGCGTGCAGCGCATCCGCAACTTCTCGATCATCGCCCACATCGACCACGGCAAGTCCACGCTCGCCGACCGGATGCTGGAGCGCACCGGCGCCGTCTCCGGCCGCGAGATGCGCGACCAGCTGCTCGACCGCATGGACCTCGAACGCGAGAAGGGCATCACGATCAAGGCCCAGGCCGTCCGCATGGGCTGGCGCGCCGCGGACGGCCTCGACTACGAACTCAACCTGATCGACACCCCCGGCCACGTCGATTTCGCCTACGAGGTCTCGCGCGCCCTCGCCGCCTGCGAGGGCGCCGTGCTCGTCGTCGACGCCGCGCAGGGCATCCAGGCCCAGACGCTCGCCAACGTCTACGCCGCGCTCGACCTCGATCTCGCCCTCATCCCCGTCGTCAACAAGATCGACCTTCCCGCCGCCGAGCCGGAGCGCGTCGCCCGCGAGCTGGTCGACGTCGTCGGCTTCGCGCCGGAGCAGGTGATCTACGCCTCGGCCAAGAGCGGCGAGGGGGTGGAGGCGATCCTCGAGGCGGTGGTGGAGCGCATACCGCCGCCGGCCGGCGACCCCGCAGCCCCGCCGCGCGCGCTCGTCTTCGACTCCGCCTACGACGCCTACAAGGGCGTGCTGGCGTTCGTGCGGATGGTGGACGGCTCGCTGGCCGCCGGCCAGCGGCTGCGGCTGATGCAGCAGGGCGCGCGCTTCGAGCCGCTGGAGGTCGGCGCTTTCCGCCCCGACCTCGAGGCCGGGCCGCGCCTCGACGCGGGGCAGGTCGGCTACCTCGCGACGGGCCTCAAGAGCGTCCACGAGAGCCGCGTCGGCGACACAGTGACGCTCGAACGCGGCGGCGCGACCGAGCCGCTGCCCGGCTACCGCCCGGCCAAGCCGATGGTGTTCGCCGGCGTCTACCCCACCGATCCCGGCGAGTACGGCGAGCTGCGCGCCGCCTTCGAGCGGCTCAGCCTCAACGACGCCTCGCTGACGTGGCAGCCGGAGAGCTCGGCGGCGCTCGGCTTCGGTTTCCGCGCCGGCTTCCTCGGGCTGCTGCACATGGACATCGTGCAGGAGCGGCTGGAGCGCGAGTTCGGCCTCGAACTGGTCGCCACCGCGCCGTCCGTCGAGTACGAGGTGACGCGCACCGACGGGACGGAGACGGTGGTGGACAGCCCCGCCGATCTGCCGCCGCCGAACATGATCTCGGAGGTGCGGGAGCCGTGGATGCGGCTCGCGATCACCGTGCCGGCGCGCTACCTCGGCGCGGTCATGGAGCTGGTGGCGTCGCGGCGGGGGCGGCACCTGCGGCTCGAGTACCTCGATCAGGGCGGGACGGCGGACGAGGCGCGCGTGCTGGCCGAGTTCCTGTGCCCGCTGGCGGAGATTCTGGTGGACTTCTACGACCAGCTGAAGTCGCGCACGCAGGGCTACGCCTCGCTCGACTACCAGCTGCACGGGTTCGAGCCGGCGCGCGTGCTGCGCCTCGACATCCTCGTGAACGGGGAGCCGGTGGACGCGCTGTCGGCGATCGTGCCGTCGGAGGGGGCGGCGGCGAAGGGGCGGCAGCTGACGCAGGCGCTGAAGGAACTGATCCCGCGCCAGCTCTTCGCGGTGCCGATCCAGGCCGCCGTCGGAGGCCGCGTCGTCGCCCGCGAGACGGTGCGCCCGATGCGAAAGAACGTCCTCGCGAAATGCTACGGCGGCGACGTCACCCGCAAGCGCAAGCTCCTCGAGCGCCAGAAAGCGGGCAAGAAGCGCATGAAGATGCTCGGCTCCGTCGAGGTCCCGCAAGAGGCGTTCATGGCCGTCCTCAAGCTGCGGGAGTAGGGCCGCGGGCGTGGACGGCCGGACTCCGCGAAGGCGGCGCATCGTGAAGTATGTCGTGCTCATCGAGCGAGGCCCCACGGGCTACGGCGCGTACGTGCCCGACCTGCCCGGCTGCGTCGCGGCCGCCGCCACCGAGGACGAGGTGCGTGGCCTGATTCGCGATGCGATCGCGCTGCACCTCGAAGGGATGCGCGAGGACGGCGAGCCCGTCCCGCCGCCCGTCACCTCGGCGGTGCTGGTCGAGGCGCCGCCGGCGCCCGTCGAGGCGTAGACAGCCCGCGGTCTGCTTGCGAAGCGCCAGCGGCGCTGGCACGATGCCGCCATGCCGGTGCAGATCACCATCCGGGGCGTCCCCGACGAGCTCGCCTCCCGCGCCGCGCGCCAGGGCCAGTCGATGCAGCAGTACCTGCGTGGCGAACTCGAGCGCATCGCCTCGAAGCCCGACATCGAGGCGTGGCTGCGGAAGGTGCGTGAGCGCAAGGCGGCGTCGGAGTCGACGGTGACGACCGAGCGGATCCTGCGCCATCGCCACGCGGACCTGAGGTGACGCTGGCCGTCGACGCCTCGGCGCTGTCGTTACGGCGAGAGAGCGCCGGGCGTTGCCGCCGACGCCGGCATACCGGTCCGGATGGCCGCCGCGATTTGCCGGATGTCTTCGAGGAAAGCGGAGCGCGTGATGACGCCATCGCTCAGGTTGGTCGTCAGCTGTTCGATCTCGCCGAGCGTCCGCACCGTGGCGGCGTCCGCCGTTTCCAGGCCGGACCAGTCCACTCCCAGCACGAAGTCGCACGCTGCGCTCACCGGATCGGGATCGGCCAGCGCCGCGCGGAGGCGTTCCCGAATCGCCTCGTCGGTCAAGGCCTGAATCGTGTCGGCCATGCTGCGCCTCCCGCAGGAACAGCTTGAGCGCGAGTGGGCGCACCATACATGCCCGCCAAGCGCGCGCAAGGCGTCCTGCGCCCGATCATCGTACACCGGACACCGGCGCGGGACCCCCGATACGCTGGCGGCGTCTCCCGCATCGTCAGCTCATGACCGCCAACGACCGGCATGTCGGCACGCTCCACGAGATCGCAATGCCGGACGGCGCCGTCCCGACTCGCACCCGAAGGACTACACGCGCCGCGACTGCTCGCGCGTCGGCGCGCCGAGGGAGCAGGCCGCAGCGCGCGGCGCGCCGTAGGATGGGCGGGCACGCCGAGGGGGCGCCGATGTCGCTGCAGGTCGTCGAGCCGCGGATGCGCGGCTTCATCTCCCTCACCGCCCACCCCGACGGCTGCGCCGCCCACGTGCGCGCGCAGATCGAGGCCGCGCGCGCGGCCGGCGAGGGGCGGCCCCGCATCGGGCACGCCCTCGTCGTCGGCTCCAGCACCGGCTACGGCCTCGCCAGCCTGCTCTGCGCCTGCTTCGGCTACGGCGCCGACACCACCGGCGTCTGCCTCGAACGGCCCTCGGAGGGCGACAGCGCCGGTTCCGCCGGCTGGTACAACCTCGCCGAGGCGCACCGCCTCGCCGCCGCCGAGGGCCGCGCGCTCCGCACCCTCAACGCCGACGCCTTCGCCCACGACACCCGCCGCGAGGTCGTCGAGGGGCTGCGGGCGCGCGGCGCGCGGCTCGATCTCGTCGTCTACAGCCTCGCCGCGCCCGTGCGCCAGGACCCCGACGGCGGCCCGCAGTGGCGCAGCGTGCTCAAGCCGATCGGCGAACCCTACCGCGGCAAGAGCCTCGACCTCCGCCGCGGCGAGGTCGCCGAGGCGCACATCGAGCCGGCCTCCGCGGACGAGATCGCCTCCACGGTCAAGGTGATGGGGGGCGAGGACTGGCGCCTGTGGATCGAGGCGCTGCGCGAGGGCGGCGTGCTCGCCGGGGGCTGCCGCACGGTCGCCTACAGCTACGTCGGCCCCGAGGTCTCGCGCGCCCTCTACCGCGCCGGCACGATCGGCCGCGCCAAGGAGGACCTGGAGGCCGCGGCGGCGGACCTGCGCGCGGGGCTGGCGGCGGACGGCGGCGGCGCGTGGGTCAGCATCAACAAGGCCGTCGTCACCCAGGCCTCCGCCGCCATCCCCGGCGTGCCGCTCTACATGAGCATCCTCTTCGCCGTGATGAAGGAGCGGGGCATCCACGAGGGGCCGATCGAGCAGATCGCGCGGCTCTTCCGCGACCACCTCGCGCCGCCCGCGTCGCCGTCCGCCGACGCCGAGGGCCGCATCCGCCTCGACGACCTCGAGATGCGCGAGGACGTGCAGGCCGAGGTCGCCCGCCGCTGGGAGGCGGTGACGACCGAACGCCTCGGCGAGCTGACCGACTTCGACGGCTACCGCCGCTACTTCGGGCGGCTCTTCGGCTTCGGCGCCGAGGGCATCGACTACGCTGCCCCGACCGAGGTGCACCGCACGCTCGCGTGAGCGGCGGGGCGCGCTACGGCGGGGCGTCCCCGCCGTCCGCGCCGCCGTCCAGCAGGTCGCCGAGCGCGGCGAGGCCGTCGGCGGAGGCGATGCGCGCGCGCACGGCGGCGAGGGCGCCGCCGTCGAGGCCGCCGAGGGCGGCGGCGGCGGCGCGGAAGAGGTCGGGCGCGGGCAACAGCGCGTACGAGGTCGACTCGGCGGCCACGCGCAGCGGCGCGGCGATCGCGGCGTCGCGGCGCGCGGGCGGCTCCAGCCGCTGGCCGTTGACGACGACGAGGCCGCGCGGCGCGCGCCCCTCGCCCTCGATCCGCGCGTCGAGGCGCGAGCGCAGCCGGTAGTGGGGGGCCATCCCCACCTCGCCCTCCGCGCCCTCGGCCTCCAGCTCGACGCGGACGCCGCCGCCGGGTTCGCGCAGCGTCACGCCGTCCTCGCCCTCGCTCGCCGCGAAGCCGAGCAGTTCGAGGCAGCGCACGGCGGCCGGCAGCAGGGCGTGCGCGCCCTCCGTCCACAGCACGTCGCGCACGCGGCGCAGCGGCGCCGCCTCGTCCTCGGCGGCCTGTGCGCCGTCGGCTGCCTCGCGCGCGGCGTCGGCGGCGCGCGCGGCCTCGGCCTCGCGCTCCGCGAGGCCGGGCACGGCCTCGCGCGCGGCCCACGGCGGCGGGTCGCCGGGCGGGGCGCCGAGGCGTTCGGCGGCGGCGGCGAGCAGGGCGGCGGCCTGCGCGCGTCCGGCGTCGCCGCCGCGCGAGGCGGGCGCGGGCAGGAACACGACGCTCCCGCCGAGCACGGCGAACTCGGCGCCCAGCGGCGCGCCGCCGGGGCTGCGCGCGAAGACGCGGGCGGCTCCCGCGAACCCCGGCGCGCGCTCCTCGAACCACGCGCGGTAGAGCACGTCGCCGGCGATGGCGTCGACATAACGCGCGAAGGGGTGCGCGTGGCCGGCGACGGCGGCGGCGCGGCCCTCGCCGCGCCGGATCAGGCCGCCGTCCCAGGCGAGGCCGGCGGGGGCGGGGAGGAAGAAGTAGCGGTCGAGGCCGGGGAAGCCGGCGACGTCCGTGATCAGGGCCTGCGGGTGCGCGAACACCATCACCAGCGCGCCGCGTTCGAGCGCGCGCGCCGCCTCGTCGCGCCGCCGCCGCAGCACCTCGGCGGCGGGCGCGCCCGGCCCGGCCAGCGCGTTGACGACGGGGACGCCGGCGTGGGTGTGGTGCTCGGCCGAGGCGTCGAGGAGCTCGCGCACGCTGTCGAAGACGCCCTCGGGGTCGATCGCGATCGCGTCGTAGTCGAAGGCGGCGGGCGCGTTGAAGATCGTGTGGTTGTCGATCCGCCGGTCGGGCAGCGGTCGTCCGATCGAAAGCAGGCGCACGGCTCGCCCTCCTCGTCGCCCTCCCCGCGCGGCGCGCCGCCATTGTACGCCCCGCCCGCCGCCGCCTCCCCGCGCCGCGAGGCGTATCATGCCGCCGAGGCGCGGGCGGCGCGTGTAGGAGCGTGCGGATGGCGAGCGGCGCGGACGCCCGGACCGCCTTCCGCGCCTACCTGCGCGACCTGCAGGCGACGCGCGCCACCGGGCAGGCGACCGAGCACAGCTACCGCCCCGCCGTGCGCGCGCTGATCGAGGCGCTGGGCGGCGCGGGCGCCGAGGCCGTCAACGAACCCGCGCACGGCGACTACGGCGCGCCCGACTTCATCGTCCAGCGCCGCGGCGTCCCGATCGGCCACGTCGAGTGCAAGGACATCGGCGCCAACCTCGACGCCGAGGAGGAGAGCGAGCAGCTGCGGCGCTACCGCGACGCGCTGCCCAACCTGATCCTCACCGACCAGCTGGAGTTCCGCTGGTACGCCGAGGGCGAGCGGCGCGCGACGGCGCGCCTCGGCCGCCTCGACGGCGACAGGTTCGCGCGCGAAGCCGACGGCGCGGCGGCCGCCGGCGCGCTGTTCGGGGCGTTCCTGACGGCGGAGGCGTCCGCCGTCGCCGACCCCTCCGACCTCGCGCGGCGGATGGCCGGCAAGACGCGGCTGCTGCGCGACGCCGTCCGCCGCATCCTCGCGGACGGCGAGGACGGCGGCGGCGCGCTCGCCGACCTGCTCGCGAGCTACCGCGAGGTGCTGATCGGCGACCTCGGCGCGGAGCAGTTCGCCGACCTGCAGGCGCAGACCGCGGCCTACGGCCTGTTCGCCGCGCGCTGCCTCCACGAGGGAGACCATCAGCGGCAAACGCGGCGGACTGCCGCGTGAACGCGGCAGTCCGCCGCGTTTGCCGCTACGACCCCGTTCCTGCGCGACGTCTTCGGGCGCATCGCCGGGGCGAACGCCGACCCGCGCCTCGCGTGGATCGTGGACGACCTCGCGCTGCTGCTCGCCCGCGCCGACATGTCGGCGATCCTCGCGGACTTCGGGCGCCGCACCCGGTGCGAGGACCCCGTCGTCCACTTCTACGAGGACTTCCTCGCCGCCTACGACCCGCGGATGCGCGAACTGCGGGGCGTCTACTACACGCCCGAGCCCGTCGTCTCGTACATCGTCCGCAGCGTCGACCGGCTGCTGCGCGACCGCTTCGGCCTCGCCGACGGCCTCGCCGACACCGCGCGGGCGGCGGACGGGGACGGCGAGGGGCCGCGCGTGCTGATCCTCGACCCCGCGGCCGGCACCGGCACGTTCCTGCGCGAGGCCGTCGCGACCGTGCGCGAGACGATCGAGGGCAAGGGCCTCGGCGGCGCGTGGGAGGGCTACGTGCGCGAGCACCTGCTGCCGCGCCTCTTCGGGTTCGAGCTGCTGATGGCGCCCTACGCCGTCTGCCACCTCAAGCTCGCGATCGAGATCGGCGGCGAGGACGGCGGCTTCGCGTTGCCGGACGGCGAGCGGCTCAACGTCTTCCTCACCAACTCGCTGGAGGAGGCGCACGAGGCGGCGCACGGCCCGATGTTCGCCGCCGAGATCGCACGCGAGGCGCGCGAGGCCGACGCCGTCAAGCGCGACCGCCCCGTCATGGTCGTGCTCGGCAACCCGCCCTACTCCGGCCACTCCGCCAACAAGGGCCCATGGATCCGCGACCTCCTGCGCGGCAAAGTCGAGGGATCGCCCGCCGACTACTTCAGCGTCGGCGGACAGCCGCTGGGCGAGCGCAACCCCAAGTGGCTGAACGACGACTACGTGAAGTTCATCCGCTTCGCGCAGTGGCGCATCGAGCGCACCGGCGAGGGCGTGCTCGGCTTCGTCACCAACCACAGCTACCTCGACAACCCCACCTTCCGCGGGATGCGCCGCTCCCTGATGGAGACCTTCGACGAGATACGGCTGCTCGACCTCCACGGCAACAGCAAGAAGCGCGAGCGCGCCCCCGACGGCGGCCCCGACGAGAACGTGTTCGACATCCAGCAGGGCGTCGCGATCGGCCTCTTCGTCAAGCGCGCCGACGGCGGCGGCGCCCCGGCGCGCGTCTACCACGCCGACCTCCACGGCGTGCGCGAGACGGACGAGGACGGCGACGGCGGCAAGTACGGCTGGCTCGCCGCCAACGACACCGGCAGCACCGAGTGGACCGAACTCGCGCCGCGCGCCCCCCACTACCTCTTCGTCCCCCGCGACGAGACCCTCGCCGAGGAGTACGAGGCGGGCTGGAAGGTCACGGACATCTTCCCGATGAACTCGGTCGGCATCGTCACCGCCCGCGACAAGCTGGCCATCCAGTGGACCGGGACGGAGATGCGGACCGTGGCCACGCGGTTCGCCGAGCTGCCCGCCGAAGAAGCACGGCATCGCTTCGGGCTGGGCAAGGATTCGAGCGACTGGCGCGTCGCCGACGCCCAGCAGGACATCCGCGATCACTGGGGCGAATCGCCGCCCGTCGCCCCGATCCTGTACCGGCCGTTCGACATGCGCGCCACGTACTACACCGGACGCCGGGGGTTGATCTGCCGCCCGCGCCCGCAGGTCATGCGTCACATGCTCGCTGGAGACAACTATGGAACTATGGGCTGTGCGTCGGTCGGGCAGGACAGGCAGTTGGCTTGGAACCCTGGAATGTCGTGTTCCTTTCGAAGGCGCTCACCGACCTCAATCTGTTCCGGCGGGGCGGGAATTGCCTGTTCCCGCTGTACCTCTACCCGGTGGACGAGGACGCGCTCGGTCTCGGCGCGGGGGAGCGGACGCCGAACCTCGCGCCGGGGTTCGTCGCGGCGCTGGCGGAGGCGACGGGGCTGCGTTTCGGGTCGGAGGGCGCGGACGGCCTCGATGGGTCGTTCGGGGCGGAGGACGTGTTCCGCTGGGTCTACGCGGTGCTGCACAGCCCGCAGTACCGGCGGCGCTACGCCGGCTTCCTCAGGTCCGACTTCCCGCGCGTCCCGCTGCCGCGCGATCGCGCGCAGTTCGAGGCGCTGACGGCGCTCGGCGGACGCCTCGCGGCGCTGCACCTGCTGGAGGCGGACGGTCCGGACGCGGACATGCCCGCCTTCCCCGTCGCCGGCGGCGACGTCGTGGAGCGCGTGCGCTACGAGGAGCCTCGGGACGGGGAGCCGGGGCGCGTGCGGATCAACGCCGCGCAGTATTTCGGGGGCGTCGCGCCGGAGACGTGGGCGTTCGCCGTCGGCGGCTACCGCCCGGCCGAGAAGTGGCTGCGCGACCGCAAGGGCCGCACGCTGACGTACGACGACATCGGGCGCTACCGGCGCATGTGCGCGGCGCTCGCGGAGACGCCGCGGCTGATGGCGCGCATCGACGAGGCGATCGCGGCGTCCGGCGGGTGGCCCCTCGGCGGGTAGCGGGCGGCCCCCGGCGGGCGGCGGCGAGCGGGGCGCTTGAGCGGGGGGCGCGGCGTGCTACGATCGGGGTGGCCGTGCTAGGCGGGGAGCTAGCGGTGCCCTGTACCCGCAATCCGCTTCAGCGGGGCTGAATGCCCGCCCGAGGGCGCGAACCACGAGGACTGCCGACAGCGAGCGGCGTTGAGAGCCTGGTCCTGCGCGGCGATGTCCGGCTAATCCCGTCAGGGCCGGAAGGCAGCAGCGGTACGCCGATCGCATCGGGCGCCGCAGGGGCGCCGGGCTTGAGCTGGCTCATGGACGCAAGCTCGCGGAACGGCTCGACGGCGGGGCACGGCCATACCACGCACGACACGCGCCGCCGCGCGCCGGCGGCGCGCGCCCGCGCGTGAGCGCCGCCAGCCCGCGCGGACGCGCGAGGGGCGCGCGCACGCCAGCCCGCGCCTCGCGCCGCCCCCCCTCCGGCGGCGGCCCCCCCGGCGGCCCCGAGGAGCCGCCGGACTTCCTGCGCCGCCTCGGCCTCGCGCCGCGGCGCGAGCTCGGCCAGCACTTCCTCGTCGACGAGCTGCTGCTCGCGCGCATCGCCGACGCCTGCAGGCTCGACGACGACGCCACCGCGATCGAGGTCGGCGCGGGGCCCGGCGGCCTCACGCGCGAACTCGCCGCGCGCGCCGGGCGCGTCGTCGCCGTCGAGATCGACGAGGAGCTGGCGGCCCTCGCGCGGCGCCTGCTGGCGGGGCGCGGCGGCGTCTGCGTCGTGGCCGGCGACGTCCTCGGCCTCTCGCCCGCCGAGCTGCTGGCCGAGTGCGGCGCGTCGCCGCCCTACGTGCTGGCGGGCAACCTGCCGTACTACATCGCGCAGCCGGTGATCCGCCGCTTCGTCGAGGCCGAGGCGCCGCCCGTGCGCGTGGTGGCGATGCTCCAGCGCGAGGTCGCGCGCCGCCTCGTCGGGGGGCCGGGGCGCGAGTCGCTGCTCTCGCTCTCGGTCAAGGCCTACGGCAGCCCCGAGGCGCTGTTCGACGTGCCCGCCGACGCCTTCTGGCCGCGCCCGAAGGTGCAGTCGGCGGTGGTGCGGATCGAGCGGCTGCCGCGCCCCGCCGTGGACCTGCCGAAGCCCGCGCTGGCGCGCTTCTTCCTGCTCCTGCGCGCGGGCTTCGCCGAGCCGCGCAAGCAGCTGCACAACGGCCTGCGCCCGGCCCTCGGCCTCACGCGCGAGGAGGCGCGCGCGCTGCTCGAGGGCGCCGGCGTCGACCCCGCGCTGCGCCCCCAGCACCTCGCCCTCGACGACTGGCGGCGGCTCCACGCGCGCATCGAGGCGACGCGGCCGGCGGCGCTCGATGTCGCCTGAGCCGCCCGCCCGCCCGCCGCCGCCCGCGCTGCGCCTGATCGCGCCCGCCAAGATCAACCTCACGCTCGACGTCCTCGGGCGCCGCGCCGACGGCTACCACGACCTCGACACGGTGATGACGACGATCGACCTCGCGGACGAGGTGCGGCTGCGGCCGGCGCCCTCGCTGTCGGTGCGGATCGGCGGCCCCCGCGCCGCCGCCGTCGAGGCCGGGGGCGAGCTGGCCGCCGAGGCTGCGCGCGCCCTCGCCGCCGCCGCCGGCCGCGAGCCGCAGGCGGCGATCGAGGTCGCGAAGGCGATCCCTGTGGCGGCGGGCCTCGGGGGCGGCTCCTCGGACGCGGCGGCGGTGCTGCGCGGGCTCAACCGGCTGTGGGGCCTCGACTGGCCGCTGGCGCGGCTGTCGGAGGTGGCGGCGGCGATCGGCTCCGACGCGCCGTTCTTCCTCCACGGCGGCGCGGCGCGCTGCCGCGGGCGCGGCGAGCGCGTCGAGCCGCTGCGCGACCTGCGCCCGCTGCGCCTGCTGGTGCTGCTGCCGCCCGTCGAGCCGCGCCCCGGCAAGACGGCGCGCCGCTTCGCCGCCCTCCACCCCCACGACTTCGGCGGCGGCGAGCGGTCGGCGCGGATGGCGCACCGCATCGCCCGCGGCGCGCCGCCCCCGGCCTCGGACTTCCGCAACGCCTTCGAGCCGGCGATCGAGCGCACCGAGTCGGAGCTGCTGGCGCACTACGGCGCCTGGGCGGCGGCGGCCGGCGGCGCGCCCCTGCACCTGACCGGCGCCGGCCCCGCCGTGTTCCTGCTCGTCCACGAGCGCGCGAAGGCCGCCGCGCTGCGCCGCGACCTCGAGGCCGCCGGCGCCGAGGCGCTGCCCGCGCGCACGCTCCCCCGCGCCGAGGCCCTCGCCGTCGCCGAGGAGCCCGCGGGCGGCGGGGCGGGGTAGGCGGCGGCGGCGGTGGACGCGGAGACGCTGCGCGCGCTGTTCGCGGGGTTCGTCGCCGGGGCCGCGGCCGCCTTCGTCACGGCGGCGCTGGCGCTGCGCTCGATGAGCCGCGACGCCTCGTGGCTGGCGCGCTGGCGGCGGCGCGCGGCGGCGGAGCGCACGCCGCTGCCGCTGCTGGGCGTGCTGCTCGTCAACGGGCTGCTGCTGGGCTGGACGCTGCTGGGGCTGCTGCTGGGCGCGGCCTACCTCGCCGTGGGCGACCCGCTGCGCTTCGGCGCGATCGCGCACGCCGCCGCGCTCGCCGCGCTCGTCGCCGCCGGCTGGGTGCGGCGGCGCGTGACCGCCCCGATGTGGGCCGCGGCGCTGACCGCGGCGCTCGCCTTCGGCGCGCTGCTGCCCGCCCTCGCCGCCCGCTGAGGGCGCCTCGCCGCGGCGCGCCCGGCACGGCGGGCGCGGATCGGGTAGGATGGCCGCCTGCTGGCTGGCGATCCCATCGTCATCGGCGGCTTCGCGGGGCGCGCAGGACGCAGTGCGCGAGGCGAGGGCGCGCGGGCCGCGAGAGGGGAGCACGACGCGATGACGCATCCACCGGCCGTCGCGAGGACGGCCCGCAACCGCGGCCCCGGCGCAACGGGGGCCGGCGAGGAGAGGACACCGCGTGCGCTACTTCGTGACTGGCCTGGCCGCGGCGATCGGCGCGCTGGCGCTGATCGCCGCAGCCGTGATCGGGGGGGGGGGGACAGCCCGCGTCGGCGACCCATGAGTTCTCCGAGTGGGAGATCGTGCAGCCCACCGTTATGGAGTCGAACTTCAACGACGCCGCGCGGGCGACCGCCACGGCGTGGGTGGAAGCCTGCCGGACGAGCAACTGGGCGAACGCCAACTGCCTGCAGCCGAAGGTTCCGTACGCGGGCACCCCGCGCGCCGACGCGGCGAACTTCGACGCGGATGGCGCCACCATCGAATTCAACGCGGGCACAGGCAGCTTCATCTTCTACCGCTTCGTGCGCCCCCACGCGGCGGCCGCGGCGGCGGAGGCGACCCCGAACCCCATCGACTGCCTGAACGGGGTCGACCAGAGCCTCGCCTGCCAGAACATGCGGAGTTCGGGCAGCAGCGGGCCGTTCGAGCTCGTCTGCCGGCCCGGAGTGACCTACTTCCGCATCGGCGGAGGCGCGCTGCAATGGACGAGCGGCTCGGTGAAGGGCCTGCGCGCCCTCCACGGCGACCGCTTCGCCCTCGCCGAGGAGTGCCCCACCGGCGACGCTGACGACGCCGCCGGCGGCGGCGGCTCGTAGCCCTCGCGCGCTCCCCCTCGCGCCGCCCGCGGCGCGAGGGGGGAGCGCCCACGGGCGCTGGCGGCGCGACGGCATCCGCCTCCGCCCGCCCTCACCACGGGAGCACGCCGCCGTCCACCGTGCGGTACGAGCCGGCGTCGGCGGGGCCCGCGCCGAGGGCGAGCGCCGCCAGCCGCCGCGCCGACTCGCCGGGAGACAGCGGGGCGGCGGGGCCGCCCATCGAGGTCGAGACCCAGCCGGGGCTGGCCGAGAACGCGATCACGCCGTCCCCGGCCAGCGCCGCCGCGAGCTGTTTCGTCAGCGCGTTCTGGAGCGCCTTCGCCGGGCCGTAGTACGTCGCGCCGCTGCCCATCCGCGCGATGCTGCCGAGGCTCGACGAGACGCTGACGGCGACCGCGCCGCGCCCCATCAGCGGCAGCAGCGCCCGCGTCGCGCGCAGCATCCCCACGCCGTGCACCGCCAGCTGGCGCTCCAGTTCGGCGATCGGCGCGGTCAGGATCGTGCCCTCCGCCGCGCCCACGCCCGCGTTGCTGACCAGCAGATCGACCCGCCCGAGGCGCTCGCGGCACCACTCGCCGAACGCCGCGGCCGAGCGCTCCGAGGTCACGTCGAGCTCCGCCGCCAGCACGCCGCCGTCCTCGTCCGCGAGCGCGAGCAGCGCTTCGGCGGAGGCGCGGTCGCGGTACGTGCCGGCGACGGGGGCGCAGCCCCGCGCGCGCAGCTCGCGCACCAGCGCGATGCCGATGCCGTCCGCGCGGTTCGCGCCCGTGACGACGGCCGTCCGCGCCTCTTCCGCCGCCATGCGCCGCCGCCTTCCCGCTTGCCCGTCCGCCGTCCGTCCGCGAGTGTAGCGCGGGGCGGCGGGCGAACGGGGAGCGCGATGAACGACGACGGGCAGTCCGGCTTCCTGACGAGCGTGATGCGGCAGTTCGACCGCGCCGCCGCCTTCTCCGGCGTCGATCCCGGCCTGATCGCGCAGGTGCGCGCCTGCAACGCCGTCTACCGGATGCGCTTCCCCGTCGAGATGGACGGCGGGCGCATCGAGGTCGTCGAGGCGTACCGGGCGGAGCACAGCCACCACCGCCTGCCCTCGAAAGGGGGGCTGCGCGTCAGCCTCGACGTCAGCGAGGGCGAGGTGACGGCGCTGGCGGCGCTGATGACGTTCAAGTGCGCGATCGTCGAGGTGCCCTTCGGCGGGGCGAAGGGGGCGATCCGCTTCGACCCGCACGCGCCCGCCGACGCGCGCCGCCGCGTCATCCGCCGCTACACCGCCGAGCTGATCCGCAAGAACTTCATGGGCCCCGGCGTCGACGTGCCCGCGCCCGACTACGGCACGGGCGAGCAGGAGATGGCGTGGATGGCCGACACCTACCGCGCCCTGCGCGGCGCCGACCTCGACGCCTGGGCCAGCGTCACGGGCAAGCCCGTGACGCTGCACGGCATCCCCGGCCGCGTCGAGGCGACGGGCCACGGCGTCTACTACGGCATCTCCGAGGTCGTCTCCGACGGCGCGGAGATGGCGCGGCGCGGCCTCGAACCGGGCCTCGGCGGCAAGCGCGTGGTCGTGCAGGGCCTCGGCAACGTCGGCTCCCACGCCGCGCGCTTCCTGCGCGAGGGCGGGGCGCGCATCGTCGGCATCGCCGAGATCGAGGGCGGGATCCACGACCCGGACGGCCTCGACGTGGACGCCGTGCTCGCCTGGCGCGCCGAGCGCGGCACGATCCTCGGCTTCCCCGGCGCGGCGGACGTGCCGGGCTGGCAGGAGGCGATCGAGCTCGACTGCGACATCCTCGTGCCCGCCGCCGTCGAGGGCGCGATCACCGCGCGGAACGCGAGCCGCATCCGCGCCCGCGTCGTCGCCGAGGCCGCCAACGGCCCCGTCTACCACGACGCCGAGCCGATCCTCGCCGACAAGGGCGTGCTGCTGATTCCCGACGTCTGGCTCAACGCGGGCGGCGTCACCGTCTCCTACTTCGAGTGGCTCAAGAACCTCTCCCACGTCAGCTTCGACCGCATGTACAAGCGCTACGAGGAGATCGCCGCCCGCCGCCAGCTCGAGGCCGTCGAGCGCCTCGCCGGGGCGCGCTTCCCCGACGACGAGATGATCCGGCTGACGCGCGGCCCCTCGGAGATCGACTTCGTGCGCTCGGCGCTCGCCGAGACGATGAGCGAGTCCTACCGCCAGCTCCACGAGACGTGGCGCTCGCGCGACCTGCCCGACCTCCGCACCGCCGCCTTCCTGCTCGCGATCGAGCGGGTGGCCACGAACTACCTCGCCCTCGGCATCTTCCCGTAGCGCCCGCCCGCGCGGTTAGCGGCAGCCGGACTCGAGCAGGGCGCGGTCGAGGGCGGCGATCTCGTCGGCGAGCACGTGCTCGCGGGCGGGCAGCGCGACGCCCTCGTCGCCCTCGGAGAGGGCGCGCAGGCGCTCGAGCTGGCCGCGCGCCGTTTCGAGGGCGTGGGCCAGCCGCTGGCAGTACTCCTCGCGGGCGCGGGGGTCGCCGTCGGGCGCGCGGTAGGCGATCACGTGCTCGACGGGGATGTCGAGCCGCCGCTCCACCTGGTGGGCGGTGTCCATCCGCACCCAGCGCGACAGCCCCGGCGGGAAGGTGCAGAGGATGACGGCGTCGTAGGAGGCGGGATGCGCGCGCAGTTCGTCCTCGATCGCCAGCAGCGGCGTCGGGTCGCCGGTCTTGGCGTCGGTCAGCTCGACGCCGGCGTCGAACAGCACGGCGCGAGCCTCGGCGGCGACGGACTCGGCGTTGGCGGCCTCGTCGACGACGGCCACGAGGCCGCCGGCGTGGGTGGCGGGGATGAGCAGCGTGAAGCGCGCCCGCGCGTCGCGCGCGGCGATCGCGCCGAGGTGCTCGCGCAGCTCCTCGCTGCGCGCCGTCTCGTGCGCCACCACGAGGTAGCGCGCGCCGGGCTGGCGCACCGAACCCTGGTGCACGACGAAGACGGGCACGCGCGCGCGCCGGATCACCTCCTCCGCCACGCTGCCCTCGAGCACGCGCCGCAGCCCGCTCCGGCCGTGGGTGCCGATCGCGATCAGGTCCGCGCCGTAGTCGTCCGCCGCGCGCAGGATCGCGTCCGGCACGTGCTCGGCGCCCTCGACCGTCACCTCGAACTCGCGGTCGAGGTGGCGCTCGCCGAGCGAGCGCAGCGTCCGGGTGCGCTCGTTGCGGATGCGCTCGATGCGCTGCGAGCGGTCCTCGCCCGCGTGCTGCCCCTCGTCGTACTCGACGGGGGCGCGCGCCCAGCTGTCGCTGGTCACGACGGGGTCGGAGACGACGAGGCCGGCGGGGTGCTGGGGGGCGCCGCGCGCGCGGCGCGAGTCCCAGACCATCAGCAGCCGCGCCTCGGCGCCGGCCGCGGCCAGCCAGGGCGCGAGCGCCTCGACCACCTCGTCGGCGAGTTCGCTGTCGTCGAGCGCCGCCAGCACGCGCATCGCGGTGGCCTCCTTCCGCGCGCCGCGCGCGGTGCGCGGCTTCGGGCGCCAGCATACAGCGCGGCGGGCGCTGAGGCCCGATCCGGGGCATCATCCTCGCATGGCGCTTCCCGGTCCCGGCCGCGTGACGGCGCTGCTCGCCGCGATCGGCGGGCTGGCCGCCGTCCTCGTGCTGCTGCGCGTTTCGGAGTGGGGGCCGGGCGCGGGCAGAGACTCCGTGCTGTACGTGACCGCCGCCCGCAACCTGCTGGAGGGCGACGGATTCACCGCCCACGGGGTTCCCTACAACTACAGCGGGGCCGCGCCGCTCTTCCCGCTGGCGCTGGCCGGCATCGGACTACTGTTCGGCCCCGATCCGCTCGTCGCGGCGGGCTGGCTCAACGCCGCCGCCTTCGGCCTGACCGCCTTTGCGACGGCGGCGTGGGTGCGGAGCCGCACGCGCTCCGGCTTCCTCGCCGTCTGGGCGGGCCTCGCCTGCGCGCTCAGCGTGCAGCTGGCCCGGATCGTCTCGGCGGCGCAGACCGAGGCCCTCTTCGTCATGTTCGCCGTGCTCTCGCTGTACGCGCTCGATCGCTGGCTGGACGCGGTCGCGGGTGACGGCGATGACCGGCGGCGCACCTCGCTGCTGCTGACGGCGGCCGCCTGCGCCGCGCTCGCCTGCGCGACGCGCTACCTCGGCCTCGCCCTCGTCCTCGGCGCGCTGCCGCTGGTGCTGCTGGCGGACGGGCGGCGCCTCCGGCCCACGCGCCGGGGGATCGCGGACGCCGCGCTCTTCGCCGCCGTCGCCCTGCCGCCGCTCGGCGCGTGGATGCTGCGGGGCCTACTGACCGCCGGGTCGCCGACCGGCGGCTTTTACCCGACGGGCTGGGATACGTACAGTGCCGCGGCCATGCTGACGAGCGAGATCGCGAGGCTGGCGCTGGGCGAGCGCGGCTACTTCGCGCTCCTCGGCGGCGCGCCCACGCCCGACGCCGTCGTACTGCGCGCCGCCGCCGTGCTCGCCCTCGCGGGCGGCGCGGCGGTCTCGCTGCCTCTGCTGTCCCGCCGCGAGCGGCGCGGCCTCGCAGTACCCGCCACGTTCGCGGTGGCCTACGGGTCGGCGATGCTGTTCATGATCTGGCGCCTCGACTTCGGGCTGCCCCCGCGCTACCTCGTCCCGCTGTACCCGCCGCTGCTGGCCGCCGCCGCGATCGTCCTCGGCGGACTGCTGCGCCGCGCCTCGAAGCGCGGGCCGCTCGTGCGTTCTGTCGTGCGGGGGGAGGGGGCAAGCGCGCCCGCGCTGGCGCTGGCAGCCGTCCTCGTCCTCTGGCTCCCGCAGCAGATCGACGCGAGCATCCGCGACGTCCGCGAACAGCGGGCCGAGGGCCAGTGGTTCACTGCGAGGCGATGGGCCGAGTCCGACACGGCGCGTTACCTGCGGACCCACCCGCCCGAAGGCCGCGTCTGGAGCAATCTCGGGCCCGTCCTCTTCTTCGCGGCGGGCCTGCGCGAGGCGCACAACCTGGCCTCCGATCCGGCGCTCGCGTCCCGTCTCGCCGCCGCGGCGCGCGCCCGCGGCGAGGACGCATGGATCGTCTGGCTCCACGATGAGTACGGCGGCCCGAGTGAGTACGGCGTCACCGACTTCGCCGCGCAGCCGGGTATCGAGGCGGTCGCGATCCTCGAGGACGGCGTCGTCCTCCGCGGCGACCCCGACGCGCCGGGCGCGCCGCTCGCGGAGCGGCTGCTGGACGGCGCGCGGCTCCTCGCCCCGGCGCGCTTCGCCGTGCGCCTCGACGAGGCGCGCAACCGGCTCGTCTACGTCCGCGAGGCCTGCGCCGAGGGCGACACGGACGCGCCGTTCGTCCTCCGCGTCCGTCCGGCGGACGCCGCTGCCGGCGGCTCCGCCGACCTCGGCTTCGCGTTCGCCGACTACGGCTTCCGCGAGGGCGGGCGCTGCCTCGCCGTCCGCAACCTCCCGGACTACGCCGCGGCGAGCTTCGTCACCGGCCAGTGGACGCCGGAGCGGGGCGACCTCTGGTCCGTGCGCGTTCCCCGGACGGGCGAGTTCCGGGACGAGGAGTTCGCGGGCGCGTGGCTCGCGCGCTTCGAGGCCCTCGCCGCGCGCGAGCCGGACGCGCGGCGCGTGGGGTTCGCGCTGCACGTCGAGGGCCGCACGCTGACCTTCGTGCGCGAGGGGTGCTCGGCGGCGGACGTCGCCGACCGCTTCTTCGTCCACGTCTACGCCTCCGGCGGCGGGCATGAGGTTGCGCGTCGCGCGCCGCCGCGCCGCGCGATCGACTTCTGGTTCGGCGAGCGCGGCCTGCGCCTCGGCGACCGCTGCATGGCCTCGGTCGAGCTGCCTGAGTACGCCATCGTCCGCGTCGCGACGGGCCAGTACGACGCCTCCGGCCACCTCTGGGAACAGGAGCTGCGCGCCCTCGAATGGCGGTAACGCCCGCCGGGGCGAGGGCGCGCCGGAGCGAGGGCGCGCCTGGGCGGCGGAGGCCGCGCTCGCCGAGCAGCCGCGCGCTCGCGTTGCCGCCGGCGCGCCCTCGCCGGTAGGATGGGGAGCGGCCGGCGGAAGTAGCTCAGTGGTAGAGCGCCTCCTTGCCAAGGAGGAGGTCGCGGGTTCGACCCCCGTCTTCCGCTCCACCCCTCGACGCCGTCGCGCGCCGCCTCGCGCCCGTCCGGGGCACCCCGCTTGAGGGCGGGGCGGCGGCGCGCGATGCTGGCGCTGGCCGGCCGAAGTGGCGGAACGGCAGACGCGGCGGTCTCAAACACCGCTGGGGCACAGGCCCCGTGTGGGTTCGAGTCCCACCTTCGGCACCATCGCCGCCCTCGCGCGAGCGGCTCCCGGCGGGCGCGCGGGACGCCTCGGCGGGCCCGCGCGCGCCGCCGGGCGCGGCTAGCCGCGCGGCAGCTGGAGGCCGCGGGTGGCGATGATGTTGCGCTGGATCTCGGACGAGCCGCCGGCGATGGTCTGCACCACCGAGTGCACGTTGCTCTGCGTGAACTCGCCGTACTGCGGCGCGTGGGGGCTGTCCGGGTCCCAGACGTTCGAGTACAGCCCGTAGGTCTTGATGCCCGTGCGCGAGACGCGCTGCAGCAGCTCGGTGTTGAACATCTTCGTCGTCGACGCCTCGTAGTTCGGGATCAGGCCGCGCGCCTGCAGGGAGACGACGCGGAACGAGAAGTTGAACATCACCTCGGTGTCGATGTAGTGCTGGGCGATGTCGGCGCGCTGGCGGCGCAGGCCGCCGTGCTCGATGCGGGAGCGGCCCTCTTCGGTCCGCACGTGCTCGCGCAGGCGGTCGAGCTGCTTGCGGATGGCGATCGCCCCGTCCACGAACGAGCGCTCGTAGTCGAGCAGGGTCACGCCGACGTACCAGCCGCGGTTCTCCTCGCCGATCAGGTTGTCGGCGGGGACGCGCACGTCCTCGTAGAAGGTCTCGTTGGTGGCGTGCTCCCAGCCCATCGAGACGATGGGGCGGACGGAGATGCCGGGCGTCTCCATGTCCATGACGAGGAAGGAGATGCCGCGGTGCTTGGGGGCGGCGGGGTCGGTGCGGAACATGCCGAAGATCCAGTTGGCCTTGTGCGCCGTCGAGGTCCACATCTTCTGGCCGTTGATCACGTAGTCGTCGCCGTCGCGCACGGCCCGCGTCTGCAGCGAGGCGAGGTCCGAGCCGGCGCCCGGCTCGGAGAAGCCCTGCGCCCAGAGGATGTCGCCCGCGAGCGTCCGCGGCAGCAGCCGCTCCTTCTGCCCGTCCGTGCCGTGGACGAGCACGGTGGGGCCGAGCAGCGAGAGGCCGGGGCCGCCGACCCGGGGGGCCTCGGTCTCGGCCATCTCCTGGTTGAAGATGAACTGCTCCATCGTGCTCATGCCGCCGCCGCCGTACTCGGAGGGCCAGTGGGGGGCGACCCAGCCCTTGCGGTTGAGCGCCCCGGCCCACTCCCGCGCGGCCCGCTTCGCCTCCGGCGGGCCGTGCACGACGTCCTCCTGCCAGTCGCCCTCGAGGCCGCGCGGGCGGGGGTCGTCCGCGCGGACGCGGTAGTAGCCGGGCAGCGCCTCCCCGATGAACGCGCGCACCTCGGCGCGGAAGGCGGCCTGCTCCGGGGAATCGCCCCACTCCACGATCTCGCTCCTTCGATCGGGCCGCGCCGCGTCCGCGCCGCCGCCCCGCGCGCCCACTATCGCGAGGCGCGGCGGCGGCGGTCAACCTCGCCGCGCGCCCGGCGCCGGCAAGCGCCGCGCGAGGGCGAGGCGCGGCGCTACACTGGCGGAGGCGGCGAACGGCGGACCCGACAGCGCACGAAGGGCGCGGCGAGGCATGACGGACGCGAGGTTCGAGGCGGAGCGCACGGCGGTCGTGATCATGGACTTCCAGAACGGGATCGTCGGCAACTACGCCGGCGGCGATCCCGACGGCGTGGTGGAGCGCGCGGCCTCGGTGCTGGCGGCGGCGCGGGCGGCGGGCGCGCCCGTGCTCCACGTCGTGCACCGCGGCGGGCCGTTCGAGGCCGACTCGCCCGAGGCCGAGATCCACCCCGGCGTGGCGCCCGCGGCGGGCGAGCGCGTGATCCGCAAGACGCGCGCGGGCGCGTTCTCGACGACGGGCCTCGACGCGCTGCTGCGCGAGGAGGGGCGCGACACGCTGGTGCTGATGGGCGTCGCGACGAGCGGCTGCGTGCTCTCGACGCTGCGCTGGGCCGCCGACACCGGCTACCGCCTCGCCGTCGTGCGCGACGGCTGCGGCGACGCCGACCCCGAGGTGCACCGCGTGCTGACGGAGAAGGTCTTCCCCCGCCAGGCCGAGGTGCTGGACGCGGCGGACTGCGCGGCCCGCCTCGGAAGCGCGTAGCGCCCGCGGGGCGCGGCGCTCAGACGCGGATCACGACCTTGCCGAAGTGGGCCTGCGATTCGAGGTAGCGGTAGGCCTCGGCGGCCTCGCCGAACCCGAAGACGCGGTCGACGACGGGACGCACCTCGCGGAGGGCGAGGGCGCGGTTCATCGCCTCGAACATGGCGCGGCTGCCGACGTAGATGCGGGTGGCGCGCTGGCCGCGGCCGGGCAGCGGGGCGCTCCGCGCGTCGGCCTCGTCGCGCGCGAGGCCGCCGATGAGCGCGATGTCGCCGCCGAGCGCGTGGCGGTCGTGGACCGCGCGAAGGTGCCCTCGCCGCCGACCTCGAGCGTGAGGTCGACGCCCTCGCCGCCGGTCAGGTCGCGCACGGCGCGCTCCCAGTCGGGGCGCTCGCGGTAGTTGATCGTCTCGTCCGCGCCGTGCTCGCGGGCGCGCGCCAGCTTCTCGTCGCTGCTGGAGGTGACGATGCTGCGGACGCCGGCGACGGCGGCGAGCTGGAGGCCGGCGATCGAGACGCCGCCGGTGCCGAGCAGCAGCACGCTCTGGCCCGGCCGCAGGCGCGCGACCTCGAACATCGAGCACCACGCGGTGACGGCGGCGCAGGGCAGCGTCGCCGCCTCCTCGTCGGTCATGTGGGCGGGGGTGGCGACGACGGCGCTCTCGGGCAGCGCGATCAGCTCGGCGAGCGTGCCGTCCGTGCTCCCGCCGCCGAGCGCCTCGCGGGTGTTCGAGGGCGTGCCCGGCCCGTCCGTCCAGCCGCGGAAGAAGCAGCCGGTGACGCGGTCGCCGATCCCGAAGCGGGAGGCGCCCTCGCCGGCCGCGACGACCTCGCCCGCGCCGTCGGAGAGGGGGACGATCGGCTCGCGGTTGGCGCGCGCGAGCATGAGGTCGCGGTAGTTGAGGGAGGCGGCGCGGACGCGGATCAGCAGCTCGCCGGGGCCCGGTTCGGGGTCGGGCAGCTCCGCCGCCGCGATGCCGTCGATGCCCTCGCCGGGCGTCAGCCGGTATGCCCGCATGGTGCTCGCCTCCGTCCGCCGCGCGCGCCTCGCCACGCTGCGGCGAGTATGGCAGATCGCGCAGCGGGGACGAGGGGCATCTTGACGTCTCGATGCTGAGGCATCATGATGCATCCATGAGGACGACGCTGACGCTGGACGACGGGATCGCCGACGCGCTGCGGGAGCGGGCGCGGGTGCTCAACCGGCCGTTCCGGCGGGTGGTGAACGACGCGCTGCGCCGCGGCCTGGAGTCCGTGGCCGAGGAGACGCCCCTGCCCCCGTACCGCGTCGTCCCGCACCGCAGCGCGTTCGCCCCCGGCGTCGATCCGCTGCGGCTGAAGGAGCTCGACGAGGAGCTCGAGGCCGAGCGCTTCCTCGCGTCCGGCGCGGGATGATCGTTCCCGACGTCAACCTGCTGATCTACGCCTACCACGAGGACGCGCCCCTGCACGGCAAGGCGCGCCGCTGGTGGGAGGGCCTCTTCGGCGGCGCGGAGCGGGTCGGCGTTCCGTGGGCCGTGTCGCTCGGCTTCATGCGGCTGATGACGAACCGGAGGATGCTCGAACGTCCGATGCCGCCCGAACGGGCGGCGGACTGCGTGCGCGAGTGGTTCCGCTATCCCCACGTCGCGCCGCTCCATCCCGGCCCCGAGCACCCGGCGCTCCTGCGCGAGCAGCTGGCGCACGCGGGCGCGGGAGGGAGCCTCGTGACCGACGCGCACATCGCCGCGATCGCGATCGAGTACGGGGCCGAGGTCCACTCCAACGACGCCGACTTCGCGCGCTTTCCCGGCCTGCGCTGGCGCAACCCCCTCTGAGCGCCGCCGGGCCGAGGCGCCGCGCGGCGAGGGCTAGAAGCCGCGGAACTCGGGGCGGCGCTTTTCGAGGAACGACTGCACGCCCTCCTCGGCGTCGGCGGTCGCCATCGAGTGCGGCCCGGCCTGCGCGGCGAGGTCCCACATCTGCTCGTAGGCCTCGCGCATGTGGATTTCGCGCACCATGTGCTTGATCAGCTGGATCGCGACCGCGGGGCCCCGCGCCAGCCGCCGCGCGAGCTCCATCGTCCGCGGCATCAGCTCGTCCGGCGGGACCACGTCGTTGACGAGGCCGAAGTGCTTCGCCTCCGCGGCCTCCATCGCGTCGCCGGTCAGCAGCATCTCCATCGCCTTGGCGTGCGGCAGGTGGTAGGGCGCCCAGAAGGCGCCGCCGTCGAGCGGCACGAAGGCGCGGCGGACGTAGACCTCGATGAAGCGCGCGGTCTCCGAGGCGATGCGGAGATCGCACGAGAACGCGAGGTCCGCGCCGGCTCCGGCGGCCACGCCGTTGACCGCGGCGATCGTCGGCTTGTCGAGATTGAAGACCTTCTTGTGGATCGGCGTCCCGCTGAACGTCTTGTTCTCGAGGCGCTCCGCCGCCGTCATCGTCGGGACGTTGAGCAGCCCTCGCTTGTGGTCGGGCAGCCAGCGCATGAAGTGCGGATCGGCGTGATCGATGCCGCCCATCGAGTGGACGTCGCCGCCCGCCGAGAACGCCTGCCCGGCCCCGGTGACGACCAGCACCTTGTCGTCCGGGTTCACGGCGACGAGGTCGAGTTCGACCATCATCTCTTCCATCATCGGGATCAGCCACGGGTTGAGGTGCTGCGGCTGGTTCATCGTGAGCGTCACGACGCCGTCCTCGCGATCGACGAGGATGTGGTGGTACTCCATGCCGCAGCCGCCCGTTCCGGCGGCGGCCGCGAGCCGCCGCCTCCGCGCGAGGCCGCAGGGCGCCGATGGTCCGGCCTCGGCGCGCCGCCCCGCGGCGAGGATTGTAGCCCCCTCGCGCGAGGCGCGCGGCGAGGCGCGCCGCGTCAGGGAGCGGGCGGCTGCGCGCCGGACCAGAAGGGGCGGCGGATCAGCATGATCAGCACCGCGCCCGAGGCCGCGAGGGCGGCGTAGACCATGAAGATCTCGCGGTAGCTGCCCGTCTGGTCGAAGACCCAGCCGGCGAGGAACGGCCAGACGATGCCGACCGGCATGTTGAGCGTCGAGGCGAGGCCGCGCAGGGTGGCGAAGCGCCTCGGGCCGAAGTAGTCGGCGATCAGCGCCATCTGCAGCACGATCCACGTCGAGTTGCCGAAGGCGAACGTGGCGTAGTAGAGCGGCAGCAGCCACAGCCGGTCGGCGGTGAGGTTCGCGAACACGACGAGGCCCGCGCCCTGCGCGGCGAAGGCGATCGCGTAGAGGCGGACGCGCCCGAAGCGGTCGCCCGCCCAGCCGACGAGCGGGCGCAGCGCCAGCTGGCAGGCGCCGTAGACGCCGGCCACGATCGCCGCCCCGCCGAGCGAGAAGCCGACGCTCTCCATGTGCGGCACCTGGTGGACGATCCACGAGATGATCATGCCGCCGCTGAGCGCGGTGGAGACGGCGAGCAGGTAGAAGGCGGGCGTGCGGAGACCCTCGCCGACGGACATGCCGCCGGCCGCGGGCGCGGCGCCGGGAGGCTGCGGCGGGGCGCCGTCCGGGGCGTAGCCGTAGGGCTCGGGGCGGTCGCGCAGCACGGCGGCGAGGGGGATGCCGGCCAGCAGCACGGCGGCGGCGGCGATCAGCAGCGTCTCGCGCCAGCCGTACTGCATGACGAGCCAGGCGACGGCCGGCGTCATCAGGTAGCCCGCGCCGTTGCCGGTGTTGAGCAGGCCCATCGCGCGGCCGCGCTTGCGCTCGAACCAGAACATGAGCGCCGCCGAGAACGGCGTGAGCGAGCCGAGGCTCTGGCCGAAGGCCATCAGCACGCTGGCCGCGTAGTAGACCTCGAGCGTGCGCGCCTGCGAGAACAGCACGAGGCCGGCGGTGAGCACGAGGATGCCGGTCATCGCCATCCGCCTCGGGCCGAGGCGGTCGACCATGACGCCGGTGACGGGCGCGAGCAGGCCCTGCTCGAAGCTGCGGAGCGAGACGCCGAGCGAGATCGCGGCGACGCTCCAGCCCAGCTCGTCACCGATCGGCCCGATGAAGACGCTGAAGCTGAAGGTGACGAAGCCGATCACGACGAAGTTCGTGCCGGCCCCGGCTGCGACGATGTACCAGCCGTAGAACAGCCCGCGCCGCGCCGCGGCGGCGGCCTGCGGCGCGGTCATGGGGCAACCGTTCCGCCGCGGCCCCGGCGCGGCGAAAGGCCGCGCCGGGGCGCAGTGCGGCGGATGTCGGGGTCTCCGTTCCCCGCCGCCCTAGCGGTTCTGCCAGTTCGGGGCGCGCTTCTCGGCGAACGCGCGCGGGCCCTCGAGCCGGTCCTCGCTGTTGTTGTTGCGGTCCTTGACCTCGCGGGTGAGTTCGGCGAGCTGGTCGAGTTCGGTCACGCCGGGCTGGGCGGCGGGCATGTTGCGCTTGGTGCGGAGCGTCTCCTTGATCGCGCGGATCGCGAGGGGGGCGCAGAGCTTGATCTCGCCCGCCAGCTCCTCGGTCTTGCGGATCAGGTCGTCGCGGTCCTCGGCGAGCACCTGGACGAGGCCGTTCTGGTAGGCGCGCTCGGCGGACATGTGGCCGCCGGTGAGCAGGATCCAGGCGGCCTCGCCGGCTGCGGTGAAGAGCTCGGGGGTGTCCTCGACGCCGACGGCGGCGAGGGCGCGGCGCGCCTCGGGCATCCCGAACCGCGACTGCTTCGTGGCGACGCGGATGTCGCAGCGGTTGGAGAGCTGCATCCCGCCGGCGAGGGCGTAGCCGTCGATCGCCGCGATCACGGGCTTGGGGCAGCCGCCGACGGCCTGCAGGCCGGTGCCCGGTCCCACCTGCTCGCCGCTCATGTCGGAGGAGCCGGCGGCGTCCTCCTGCGCGCGCCACTTGAGGTCCATGCCCGTGCAGAAGGCGCGCCCGCCCTCGCCGATCAGCACCACGACGAGGATGTCGTCGTCCATCGTGGCGTCGTCGATCGCCTCCTTGATCGCGAGGCTGATCTCGGGGTTGAGGGCGTTCATCGCCTCGGGGCGGTTGAGGCGGATCCACGCGACGCGGTCGCGCTTCTCGTACGCCACCGTGCTGGAGCTCGGGCCTGCCATCGGACGTTTCCTTTCCCGCCGTGTCCCGCCGTGCGGCCTCCTCCGGCCGTCCGGCGCCCGTTGCGCGCGCCATGATACAGAGGCGAGCGCCGCCCCGTGCGCCGCGACGCGGAGCGGGGGCGCGGGAGGCCGCCGCGGAATAGTTGAGTTTATCGCCCGACTATGCCAACATTTCGCGCATGAGCGCTCTCCCCGCCACGCTGACGGCGGCGCGCACCCTCGACCGCTCGACGGCGGCGGGCCTCGTCGCGCTCGTCGCGCTCGCGGTGATCTACGCGGTGGCGCTGCGCGGCGACGCCGGGTGGGCGGTCTACTGGGTGGTCGGCGCCGCCTTCGGCGCGATCTGCCAGCGCAGCCGCTTCTGCTTCGTGGCGGGCTTCCGCGACCTCTTCCTGATGCGGCAGGGGCGGATGATGCGCGGCATCCTCGCCGGGCTCGCGGTGTGCACCGCGGGGTTCGCGATGATCATGGCCACCGTCGTGCCCTCGCCGTCGCCGGGCGTGCTGCCCGCCGACGCGCACATCCTGCCGCTCGGCGCGGCGACGGTGCTGGGCGGGCTGCTGTTCGGCTTCGGCATGGTGCTGTCGGGCGGCTGCGTGAGCGGCACGCTCTACCGCATGGGCGAGGGCTACCTCGGCTCGTGGGTCGCGATCGGGGGCGTGCTGCTGGGGCTGTACGGCCTCAACCGCACCTGGAACTGGTGGTGGGAGAACCAGATCAGCGGCGACCGGCTGGTCTGGCTGCCGACCGACCTCAGCTACACGGGCGCGGTCGGGCTGACGCTGGCGCTGCTGGCGCTCGCCTTCGTCGCCGTCTCGTGGTGGGAGCGGCGAGGGCCGTACGCCTCGCTGCCGGCCATTCCGATCGTGAGCGCGGCGCCCGAGGCCGCCCCGGACGCGGGCACCGCGGCCGGGCTGGCGCGCTGGGTGTTCCGCCGCGAGTGGACGCCGCTGGTGGGCGGGATCGCGCTGGCCGCGGTCAACGTGCTGCTCTTCATCCGCTACCGCCCGATCGGCGTCGTCGGCGAGCTGTCGCGCTGGTCCTCGGACATCGCGGAGACGCTGGGCGCCGGGGTGGGCGAGCTGCAGGGCATCAGCGACATCCCCGGCTGCGTGCCGCGCTTCATGGAGGGCACGTGGTTCACCGACGCCTTCATGCTCAACGCCGGCATCGTGGGCGGGGCGTTCGCCGCCTCGCTGCTGGCGAGGGAGTTCCGGCCGCGGGTGCCGCGCGGGCCTCGCCGCTACGTGCAGTCGCTGGGCGGCGGCGTGCTGATGGGCTACGGGGCCGGCCTCGGCCTCGGCTGCACGCTCGGCGCGTTCTTCTCGGCGATTCCCTCGCTCGCGTTCAACGGCTGGGTCTACGCCGCCGCGCTGGCGGTCGGCGCCTACGGCGGCGTCGCCTTCATCCGGCGGTTCCCGTGAGCGCGCCGGCCGCCGCCACGCTCGACCTGCGGGGCCGCCCGCCGGCCGAGCAGATGCGCGCCGCGCACGAGGCCGTCGAGCGCGCCGCGGCCGGCCACGCCGTCCGCATCGTCAGCGAGCTCGACGTCGTCGCGACGTACGTGCTGCCGGCGGCGGCGGAGCGAGGGGTGCGCTGCCGCCTCGAGCCGCCCTCGGACGGCGTGCGCGAGATGAGCCTGTCGCCGGGCGGCCCGCCCGCGGACACGGACGCGACGGAGACGGACACGGAACGGGAGGGGATGCGATGACCGAGGCGACCGGGGCGATCGAGGCCGCGGTGCTGGACGTGCGGGGCGAGATCTGCCCGTACCCGATGCTGCGGACCAACCGCGAGCTGGACGACGTGCGGCCGGGCGTGCCGGAGCTGACGGTGCTGACCGATCACCCGCCGGCGCTCTCGACGATCCCGCCGGAGGCGATGAAGCGCGGCTACGGCTGCGAGATCACGGAGCGGCGCCCCGGCGAGTGGGCGATCCGCATCTTCAGCGGCGAAGCCGGAGCGGAGGCCTAGCGCGCGCCCCCCGAAGCGCGCGACGGAAGGAGGCGCCTCAATGCGCGAGGAGCACGACACCGGAACGAAGAAGCGGCGGCGCGGCCCGATCCGCCGCGCCGCCGCGCTGCTGGCGCTGACGGCGGCCCTCGCCGCCGCCGCGCTGCTCGCCGCCTGCGGCGGCGACGACGGCGGGGAGGCCGACGCGACGGCCACCGCCGCCGCGACCCAGGCGGCTGCGACCGCCGTCGCGACCGAGGCCGCGGAGACCAACCGCATCGAGGATCGCGGCTACGCCAACACGGAGCGCCTCGTCTCGACCGCGTGGCTCGCGGACAACCTCGGCGACGATGGCGTGCTCGTCGTCGACATGCGCGGCGAGGAGGACTACGCCGCCGGCCACATCCCCGGCGCCGTGCGGGTCACGCCCGGCGAGGTCTTCCAGACCGAGATCGACGGCGTGCGCGGCCTGATCCCGCCCGCCGCCGACGTCGCGGCCAGCCTCGGCGCGATCGGGGCGACGCCGGACACGACGATCGTGTTCTACGACGGCATCGACTCGCTGTGGGCCTCGCGCGGCCTCTGGGTGCTCGCCGTCTACGGCCACGCCGACGCGCGCATCCTCGACGGCGACTTCCCGCTCTGGGAGTCGGAGGGCCGCGAGGTCAGCACCGACACGCCGGCCGTGACCGCCGCCAGCTACGCCTTCTCCTCGCCGCCCAACGAGGACCTGATCGCGGGCTGGGAGGAGATCGTCGAGTCGATCGACGACCCCGAGTCGCTGGTCTGCGACGCGCGCTCGCCCGAGGAGTTCGCCGGCCGCGACGTGCGCGCCGACCGCGGCGGCCACATCCCCGCCGCCGTCAACGTCAACTGGAACCGCGCCGTCGGCGAGGACGGGCGCTTCCTCGCCGCCGCCCAGCTGCGCCCGATCTACGAGGGCGAGGGCGTCACGAACGGCAAGACGATCTACACGCTGTGCCAGACGGCCGTGCGCGCGACCCACACCTGGTTCGTGCTCAGCGACCTGCTCGGCTACGACGACGTGCGCGTCTACGACGGCTCCTGGATCGAGTGGGGCAACCGCCCCGACCTCCCGATCGAGTCCTAGTTCGCGACGCATCGGGCGATACGCGGGGGGCGGGCCATCGGCCCGCCCCCTTGCGTTGCGAGGCGTGCGCGGCCCCGCGGCCGGCGGCCCTCAGTAGGCGGCTCCCGCCGGGTCGATCTCGGCGAGCGCGCCGCGCTCGACGCGGAAGCGGCGGATGACGGGCAGCGTCGGCGCCTCGCTGTACGAGGCGTCCTCGGGGCGGTCGAGCATCGCGACGACGATCACGCCGTCGTGGATCGAGATGCCCTCGACGCGGATGCGGTCGCCGAGGAAGAGGGCGCCGGCGTCGGTCAGCGCGCCGCCGTCCGACAGCAGGCCGTGGACGTAGCGGAACGTGCCGCTGCCGCCGGGGTTCTCGATCGTGATCACCGCCGCGTCGTCCTCGCCGTCGCCGTCGAGGTCGCCGAGCGCCGACTTGCCGAGCACGATGCTCGTCATGGCCGAGGAGCCGGCCGCGACCGGCTCCTCGTACTCGCCGCCGTCGAGCTCGGCCACGCCGTCCTCGGCATTCTCCGAGCGGTAGGCGGCCCCCTCGAGGTCGGAGCGGGCGACATGGGCGTGGCCGTCCTCGTCGCCGCCCGAACCGGCGCAGGAGGCGGCCAGCAGCGCGAGCAGCGCGGCGAGGGCGGCAGCGGCGGCGGCGCGGCAGGGCATGTGAGCCTCCTCGTGCGGCGCGGTCTGCTCGCCTCGCAGTCTACGCCTCTAGGCGGCGCGCGCGGCGGACTCCGCGGGCGGCGCGGGCGCGGCGAGGACGGGGCGCGGCGGGGGGCTGCCGGCGAACAGCATCAGCAGCGAGCCGGCCCCGGCGATCAGCGCCAGCAGCGTGAAGCCGATCTCGTAGGAGCCTGTGCCGTCGTAGATCGCGCCCGCGAAGATCGGCCCGACGATCATGCCGAGCATCACGATCATCGACGAGAAGCCCATGATCGTGCCGTAGGAGTGGGGGCCGAAGTACTCGGCGCGCATCGCGAGGATGACGGGGCCGCGCACGCCCCAGGCGACGCCGTGCAGCAGCGCGAAGGCGACCACCATCCACAGCGCCGTCGCGAACGTCAGCAGCAGCATCGCCACGGCGTGCCCCAGCAGGCAGACGGCGATCAGCAGCCGCGAGCTGGCGCGGTCGCCCAGCCAGCCGCCGCCGACCTGGCCGATGATCACCATCACCGTCAGCAGCGTGATCAGCGAGGCCGCCTGCGCGCGCGAGTAGTCGAGCGCCTCGCCGACGTGCGCGACGAAGTGCACCATCACCGCCGAGACGACGAGCAGCGCGGCGGCGTGGGCGAACGAGATCGCCCAGAAGGCGCGGCTGCGGAGCGCCTCCCGCGCCGTCGCGCTGACCTCGACGGGCGGAGCGGCGGCGGCCGGGGCGCCCGCGCGGCCGCCGGCCGACGAGGCGGCGGAGGGCGGGGGATCGCCGTCGGGGCGCAGGCCGTAGTCCTCGGGCCGGTGGCGCACGAGCTGGGCGGCGGGCAGGCCGACGACGAGCACGATCGCGGCCGAGACGAGCGCGGTGCCGCGCCAGCCGATCTCCTCGATCAGCAGCGCGATCACGGGCGCCGCGAGGCCGCCGCCGGCCACCCCGATCAGCGCGATGCCGACGGCCAGCGTGCGCCGCCGCACGAACCAGTTGACGACGGCGGTCGTGACCGAGAGGAAGCCGGCCAGCGCCGCGCCGATCGCCATCAGCAGGAAGGTCACGTAGAAGGTCAGCAGCGAGTTCATCGCGCTGAACGCGACGAAGCCGAGCGCGAACAGCACGACGCCGACGCGCATCACCGCGCGCGGCCCGAAGCGGTCGATCATCCAGCCCTGCACCGGGCCGAGCAGGCCGTCCTCGACGCGCGCGAGCGAGAACGCGATCGAGAGCCGCGTGCGGTTCCAGCCGAACTGCTGCTCGAACTCGACGACGTAGATGCCGAAGGGGTGGAACAGCAGCGCGCCGACCGTCGCCTGCACCGCGAAGCCCGCGGCGACGACCCACCACCCGTAAAAGACGTTGCGCGGCGACGGCAGTCTCATCCGGTCGTGCTCCGCTCGGTGCGCGGGGTGCGTCGATGCGCGGGGGGCTGAGCCTACAGCCTCGCGCGCTGTGGGCCAGCGACGCCGCCGCGCGCGGCCTCGCGGTCCTCGCCGCCTCGCGCCGGGGCGTATCATCGCCGCGCGCGAGGGGAGGCGGCGATGCGGAGCGACGACGCGAGGCGCGTGCTCGACGCGGCGAAGGCGCGCGCGCGGGACATGGGCAAGGCGGTGACGATCATCGTCGTCGACGCGGCGGGGCTGCCGGTGGTGCTCGAACGGGTCGACGACGCGGCGGCGTTCACCGCGGTGGTGGCCGAGGGCAAGGCCAGCGCGAGCGCCTTCATGGGCCGCGACTCCGCCGAGCTGCAGGGCATGGCCGAGCGCTTCCCGGCGCTCGTCGCCGGCTTCGCGACGCGCCTCGGCGGGCGCTTCGTCGCCCTCCGGGGCGGCGTCGTGCTGCGCGAGGACGGCGCGGTCGCGGGCGCCGTCGGCGTCTCCGGCGCCACCGCCGAGGAGGACGAGGAGATCGCCCGCGCCGGCGCCGGCGCGCTGTAGCCGGCGCCGTGCTGGCGGCGCCCGAGGTCAGGCGAGGCCGAGGCGCTCGAACGTGGCGTCGACGTGGGTGAGGTAGGCCTCGGCGTCGAAGAGGGCGGCGAGGGCGTCGCCGCCCAGCAGCGAGGACGCCTCGGGGTCGGCGCGCAGCCGGTCGAGCAGCGGCGCGCCGCCGCCGAGCGCGGCCTGCGCGTGGCGCTGCACGATCGCGTAGGCGCGCTCGCGCCCCAGTCCGGCCTCGATCAGCGCCAGCAGCGCCTTCTGCGAGAACACCAGCCCGCGCGTCGCGTCGAGGTTGCGCCGCATCCGCTCCGGGTAGACCTCGAGGCCCTCCATCACGCCGGTGAAGACGTGCAGCATGTACGACAGCAGCCCCGTCGCGTCGGGGAAGACGATGCGCTCGACCGAGGAGTGCGAGATGTCGCGCTCGTGCCACAGCGCCACGTTCTCGAGGCCGGCGCCGGCGTAGCCGCGCAGCGTGCGCGCGAGGCCGGCCACGCGCTCGCACAGCTCGGGGTTGCGCTTGTGCGGCATCGACGACGAGCCGGTCTGCCCCGCGGCGAACGGCTCCGCCGCCTCGCCGATCTCGGTGCGCTGGAGGCCGCGGATCTCGGTCGCGAACTTTTCGAGGGAGGCTCCGACGCCGGCCAGCACCGACAGGAAGTGGGCGTGGCGGTCGCGCTGGATGACCTGCGTGGTGGCCGCCGCCACGCGCAGCCCGAGGCGCGCGCACGCGGCCTCCTCGACGGCGGGCGGCACCGTCGCGTGCGTCCCGACGGGGCCCGACATCTGGCCGACCGCGATGTCCTCGCGGGCGGCGCGCAGGCGCCCGGCGTGGCGGTCGAGCTCGGCGACGTGGACGGCGAGCTTGAGGCCGAACGTCGTCGGTTCGGCGTGGACGCCGTGCGTGCGGCCGGCGCAGATCGTGCGCTTGTGCTCGACGGCGCGGCGCGCGACGGCCTCGCGCAGCGCCGCGATCTGGCCGCCGATCACGTCCGCCGCCGCCGCCAGCTGCAGCGAGGTGGCGGTGTCCCACACGTCGTTCGAGGTCAGCCCGTAGTGCACCCAGCGCGACTCCTCGCCGAGCGAGTCGGCGACGGAGCGCAGGAACGCCGTCACGTCGTGGTGCGTCTCCTCGACGTAACGGGCGATGGCCTCGACGTCGACGGCGGCGCGGGCGGCGATGCGGTCGGCGTCCTCGCGGGGCACGACGCCGATGCCGGCCCACGCCTCGACGACGGCGATCTCGACCTCGAGCCAGCGCGCGAACTTGAACTCGTCGGACCAGATCGCGGCCATCTCGGGCCGCGAGTAGCGGGGGATCATCGCGGATCGCCTTCGCCCGCTCCGCTGACCGAGAGCGCCATCGCTTGCTTCTGCGTCTCCTGAGTGTGGCGCAGCCCCACGCGGACTACTTCCGGCAGATCGACCACCCTGACTTCAATGCCCGCAGCGTCCAACGCCTGCGCCCTCCAGCCTTTTCCGCAGAAGGGCGCCGCTGCCCGATCGTCGGCGAACGCGAGCATGAGCCGGGGCTTCGGCTGCCCAACGCCTTTGAAGATGGAACGCGCGTAGATCAGCTTGAAAGCGTCGTTCATCACCTTGTGGTACTGACCGCCCCGAGGCGGCCCTTGATGCGCCCAGGCTTCCACGAGGATCGGAGGGGACTGGCTCACGCCATCGATTTCCATCGCTCCGATCCTGTCGTCGATGGCGAGAGTGCAGTCGAGTTCATCTCCCAGCCGTTCGAGCATCATCATCTGCGCCTCGCGCTGCACGCTGCTGTCGCTGCCGTGCGGCGCGCGCTGCTCAGTCATCGGCGAAGTCCTCGCGGACGGGGGAGAAGGCCTCGATCAGCGTGACCGCTTCGAGGGCGAGGGCGCGGTGGGGGAGGGCGCCGGGGATGAGGTAGGCGTCGCCGGGGCCGAACTCGTGCTCCTCGCCGCCGAGGCGGAAGCGCACGCGCCCCTCGGCGACGCGCCCGGCCTGCTCGTGCGGGTGCTCGTGCTCCGGCACCTCCGCGCCCTCGGCGATGCGGATCTCGACGAGCGTCAGCCGCTCGCCGGAGACGAGCGTGCGGCGCGTCACGCCCGGGAACTGCTCCACCGGCCGCTGCTCGACGCGGCGGCGCGTCCTCGCCCCGGTCATGGCGTCGCCTCCCGGCGCGGCTCAGCGCCGCGCCTGCTCCTCGCGGTACGCGGCGAGGGCGTCCGCGATCGCGGGGTGCTTCAGCGCGAGGATACGCGCCGCGAACACCGCCGCGTTGCGCGCGCCCCAGCCGCCCACGGCCATCGCCGCCACCGGCACGCCCGGCGGCATCTGCGCGATCGCGTGCAGCGCGTCCACGCCCCCCAGTTCCGAGGACGCCAGCGGCACCCCGATCACCGGCAGGGGCGTGTAGGCGGCGACCACGCCGGGCAGCGCCGCGGCGCCGCCCGCGCCCGCCACGATCACCTCGACGCCGGCGTCCGCCGCGCCCAGCGCGTAGGCGCGCACCGCGTCCGGGGTGCGGTGCGCCGACATCACCCGCTGATCGTAGGCCACGCCGAGGCGCTCCAGCAGCTCGCCGCAGCCCGCCATCGCCTCCTCGTCGGAGCGCGATCCCATGAGCACGGCGACCAGCGGCGCAGCGCCCGCGGCGTCCCGCGCGTTCGTCGTCATCGCGTCCTCCTCACGCCGTCCGCCGCGGCCCGCCTATGCCGGCCGCATCGCGCCGCCGCCGAGCATGGGGTCGGGGCCGGCGATGATCTGCGCGAGGTCGCGGCAGGCGGCGGCGCGCTCGTGGCGGTCGCCGAAGGCCGCGCCGCCTGCGCCCGCCTCGGTCACGTGCAGGCGCTCCCGCACCACCGCGGCGAGGCTGGCGGCGTCGGCCTCGCGGATGCGGCGCCGCACCTCGGCGTCGCGCACGCGCAGGTTGCGGATCGTGAACTCGCGCTCCCCGTCGAGGCTCGCCACCACCGCGTCCACCATCCCGCCGGGGCTGCTCCAGGCCGCCACGAAGTGGATGCACGGCTCGCTGACGCGCGTCGCCGTCGTCGAGAAGAACTCCGACTCCAGCGCGCGGCGGCACTCCGGCATCGGGCAGCGCAGCGGCGAGGCGCTCACCGCGCCCCTCCGTCCGCCGCCGCGTCCGCGGCGATGTCGGTGCGGTAGTGCGCCCCCTCGAACGAGATGCGCGCCACGTTGTCGTAGGCGCGCGCGCGCGCCTCGGCCAGCGTCGGCGCCTTCGCGACGACGCAGAGCACGCGCCCGCCCGCCGTCCGCAGCGCGCCGTCCGCGTCTCGCCGCGCCCCAGCGAGGAACACCTCCACGCCGCCGTCCGCGTCCACGTCCCCGACGCCCTCGATCCTCGCGCCCGTCGCGTACTCGCCCGGGTAGCCGCCCGCGGCCATCACCACGCCGACCGTGGCGTCGTCGTCCCACTCGACCCCGGCCCCGGCGAGGCGGCCGCCGGCGGCGGCCTCGCAGATCGCGAGCAGGTCGGAGCGCAGGCGCGGCAGCAGCGCCTGCGCCTCGGGGTCGCCGAAGCGGCAGTTGAACTCGATCGCCATCGGTCCGTCCGCGGTCAGCATCATGCCCGGATAGAGTACCCCGCGGTACTCGCGTCCGGCGGCGGCGAGGGCGGCGACGGCGCGCTCCGTCGTCTCGCGCTCGATCGTGCGCGCGTCGGCCTCCGTCAGCCACGCGGGCGGCGAGTAGACGCCCATGCCGCCGGTGTTGGGGCCGCGGTCGCCGTCGAAGGCCGGCTTGTGGTCGCAGCTGAACGGCATGTGCGCCACCGCCGAGCCGTCGGTGAAGGCGTGCGCCGAGGTCTCCCGCCCGCGCAGCCGCCGCTCGACCAGCACCCGCCGCCCCGCCGCCCCGAACGCCCCCGCGACCATCGCCGCCTCGATCGCGTCGAGGGCCTGCGCCGCCGAGCCGCAGACGGTGACGCCCTTGCCCGCGGCGAGGCCGTCGGCCTTGACGACGCACGCGCCGCCGCCGGGGAGGCCGAGCACGTGCGCGCGGGCGGCCTCGGGGTCGTCGAACGCGGCGGCGGGGGCGGTGGCGATGCCGGCCTCGGCCATCAGCCGCTTGGCGAACGACTTCGAGGCCTCGATCTCCGCGCCCGCGCGCGAGGGGCCGAACACCGGCACGCCCTCGGCGCGCAGGGCGTCGGCGACGCCCGCCGCGAGCGGCGCCTCCGGCCCCACCACCACGAGGTCGGCGCGCATCCGCGCCGCCGCCGCGGCGACCGCGCGCGGATCGGCGGCGTCGAGCGCCTCGAGGTTCTCGCCGTACGCCTCGGTCCCCGCGTTGCCGGGGGCGACGGCGAGCGCGCCGAGGCGCGGCGAGCGCGCCAGCCGCGAGGCGAGCGCGTGCTCGCGCCCCCCCCCGCCGAGCAGCAGCACGTTCAGCGCCATGTGCCGATACCTGCATGTCCCAGCAGACTGCGGCGTCCATGGTGCTTGACGCGCTGCTCAAAGAAATTCAAAACCTCGTCGTTTCGTCCCCAATTTTCTTGGTTGAGGCCGGGGAGAGCAAAGACGAATCGAGGCCAGCCACTACCCTTTCGAGCTTCGCGGAATCTGAAGTTGGCGCTCTGCGGTTTACCCTCGTCCAGGTCCCACTCACAGTGCGGCGGATTTCCCAACCTTCGCATGAGGCGCTTCCATTCAGGTTGCGAACTGGCAATGAGGATCAATACGCGTGGCTTGGCGATGTCGATGAGCCGATAACCGATGTTCCGGCCGAACGTCTTCGGCTCAGGCGTGAGGGTGTTGGCCGTTTCGGACCTGAAGGGGATGAGGTTGCCGGTCGGGCTGTTGCGGAGGAGCGGTTCCACCCGCTGTTGGCTACCGCTGACGATCTCCGCCACCCGCTGAACCGCGAGTTGCGTGTTGTGCTGACCCGGCTGCCCATTCCACACATCATCGAGGTACGACGACCACCCCGGGCGCTCGAAGGGACTGGATGCCTCATACATCTCGGATCGGGTGTGGTCGCCGCCGGGATTCGTTCCGATGATCATGACGCCACCGGGCTGCTCGAACGTTTCAGCGGAGGAGAAAGCGAGCAGGAAGTTGGGGTATCTCCTTTTCGCGGGATTTCCGAAGGGAACCCATTTCGGATCACCGCTGTACCTGTGGCAGAACGCCTCGCACTCCTTGTTCAGGTCCTTCAGCTGCGCGCGCACCGAGGGCGTCATGCCCACTGCTCCCATCCGCCGAAGCGCTCGCGCGCGGCGAGCGTCATGCGATCCAGTTCTCGACTTCGAGGCCGGGCACGCGGCCGAAGTGCCGTTCGTTGCCCGTGACCACGGTGAGGCCGTACGCGAGCGCCGTCGCCGCGATCAGCGTGTCCATGTCGCCGATCGGCGCGCCGGCGGTTTCGAGGTGGGCGTAGACGTAACCGTAGGACTCGGCGCACGCGGCGTCGAACGCCAGGATCGTGAAGCCGCCGAACAGTTCGCCGCGGATGCTCGCGAACAACGCCTCGGAGCGCGCGCGGTTGCGGTGCGCGCCGCCCAGCGGCTCGGCGATCACGATGCTGGACGTGGCCCGATCCGCGCGCGGCGTCGCCGCGACGCGCCGCACCAGCCCGGACGGCGGCCTGCGCGCGATGAGCCCGCTCAGCGAGTCGGTGTCGAACAGGTACTTCAGGACGCGACGGCCCGCTCGGCGCCGCTGCGCGCCGCGCGCACGTGGGTCAGGAACTCTTCCGCGACATCGTCCGGCAAGCCGCCGAGAATCCCGATGAGCGCCGAGATGGTGTCGGGCGCCTCGCGATCGGGGTAGTGCTGTTCGAGCCTCCAGAGGTCGGCGACGCTGACGAGCGCGGCCACGTCGCGCCCCTCGAGCACGATCGCGTACCGCTCGCCGTAGCGCAGCCCGCGCTCCGGCAGCGCCGCCAGCGTGTCCGGCACGGCGGCCTCGTCGAGGTGCTTCACGGCCATGGGCGCCTCCTCGCGGTCAGGGTAGCACGCCTCACTCCCACTCGATGGTGCCGGGGGGCTTGGAGGTGATGTCGTACACCACGCGGTTGACCTCGGGCACCTCGTTGACGATGCGGCGCGAGATGGCGGCGAGGAGGTCGTAGGGGAGGCGCGCCCAGTCCGCCGTCATCGCGTCCTCGGCGGTCACGCAGCGCAGCGCCACGCAGTAGCCGTAGGTGCGGCCGTCGCCCTGCACGCCGACCGTGCGCGAGTCGGTCAGCACCGCGAACGACTGCCACAGGTCGTAGTACATCGCCGCGCCCTTGATCTCGTCCATCACGATCCAGTCGGCGCGGCGCAGGATGTCGAGCTTCGCGCGCGTGACCTCGCCGATCACGCGGATCGCGAGGCCGGGGCCGGGGTAGGGCTGGCGGTGCACCATCTCGTCGGGCAGCCCCAGCTCCGAGCCGACGCGCCGCACCTCGTCCTTGAAGAGGTTGCGGAGCGGCTCGATCAGGCCCAGCCGCATGTCCTTCGGCAGCCCGCCGACGTTGTGGTGCGTCTTGATCTTCGCCGTCGCGTCCGTGCCGCTCGAGGCCGACTCGATGACGTCGGGGTAGGTGGTGCCCTGCACGATCCAGCCGACCTCGCCGATGCCGCGCGCCTGCTCCTCGAACACGCGGATGAAGGTCTCGCCGATGCGGATGCGCTTGGTCTCCGGGTCGGCGACGCCGGCGAGGCCGTCGAGGAAGCGGTCGCCGGCCTCGACGTGGCGGAGGTCGATCGCCATGTGGCCGCGGAAGGCGCCGACGACGCGCTCCGGCTCCTCGGCGCGCATCAGGCCGTTGTCGACGAAGATGCACGTCAGCTGGTCGCCGACGGCGGCGTGCACGAGGCTGGCCGCGACCGCCGAGTCGACGCCGCCGGAGAGGGCGCAGATCACGCGCCCGCCGCCGACCTGCTCCCCGATCGTCCGCACCGACTCGCCGATGAAGGAGGCGGCGGTCCAGTCGCCGGCGCAGCCCGCGACGCCGAACAGGAAGTTACGCAGCAGCTGCGCGCCCTGCGGCGTGTGCGCGACCTCGGGGTGGAACTGGATGCCGAGGCAGCCCGCGTCGTTGGCCATCGCCGCGATCGGGGAGTCCTCGGAGTGGGCGACGGCGCGGAAGCCGGGGGGTAGTTCGGCGATGCGGTCGGAGTGCGACATCCAGACGGGCATCGAGGGCGGCAGCTCGCGCAGCAGCGCGTGGCCCGGCTCGGAGAGCGTGAGCACCGCGTGGCCGTACTCGCGCCGCGAGGCGGGCGCCACGCGCCCGCCCAGCGCCTGCGCCAGCAGCTGCATCCCGTAGCAGACGCCGAGCACCGGCAACCCCGAGGCGATGACATAAGGCGGGAGCGTCGGCGCGCCCTCGTCGTAGACGGAGGCGGGGCCGCCGGAGAGCACGAAGCCCTTGACGCGGAGGTGGGAGAGGCGTTCGGGCGGGGTGTCCCAGGGCGCCAGCTCGGAGTAGACGCCGGCCTCGCGGATGCGGCGCGCGATCAGCATCGAGTACTGGGAGCCGTAGTCGAGCACGACGACGGCCTCGGGCGCGTTGGGGGCGGGGGCGAGCAGCTGGCCCGGGGCGCGCGCCTCGGCGATTTCGAGGTAGGCGCCGACCTCGCTGTCGCCGGACGGGCGGGTGCGGCCGCCCGCGGAAGCGGGGGGAGCCGCCGGCGGGGCGGCGGCGCTGGCCTCCGTGCTGGCCTCGGCCATCAAGCCCTCAGGCCCCGCCGGGGAGGGCGGGGGCGCGATCGTAGCCGCGCGCTATAGTCCGGTCAACGAACGGCGGGCGGCGCGAGGGACGGAGCCGATGCCCGTACTCGGACCGGAGCGCGCGGACGAGGTGGTGCGCGCGCTGCGCGCGGGCGGCCTCGCCGCCATCCCCACCGACACCGTGTACGGCGTCGCGGCGATGCCGGGCGACGCCGGGGCGGTGCGCGCCCTCGCCGCCCTCAAGGGGCGCCCCGGCGAGCAGCCGATCGCGGTGCTGTTCGACGACCTCGAGGCGGTCGCGCCGCACGTCGAGGACGCCGCGCAGCTGGCGCGGCTGGCGCGCTTCTGGCCCGGCGCGCTGACGGCGGTGGTGCGGGCGCGCGGCGGCTTCGCCGTGGCCGCGCTGACCCCCGGCGGCACGCTCGGCCTGCGCCAGCCCGACGACGCCCTCGCGCGGCGCGTGCTGCGCGCCTGCGGCGGGGCGCTCGCCGTCAGCAGCGCCAACCGCACGGGCGAGCCGCCCGCGCTCAGCGCCGCCGAGGCCGACGCCGCGTTCGGCGGCGCGCTGCCCGTGCTCGACGGCGGCGCGCGCCCCGGCGGCGCCGCCTCGACCGTCGTCGACGTCAGCGCCGTCCCGCCGGCCGTGCTGCGCGAGGGCCCGATCGACGCCCGCGCCGTCCTCGCCGCGCTCGCGGATGGCGTGGAGTAGGCTACGACGGCTCGGCGGCGGGATCGCGCACGAGCAGGAGCCTCGTGATCTCGATGTCGCTGCCCGCCTCGCGCATCCCGATCAGCAGCGGCTGCATCAGCAGCAACCACTCGCCGGGTCGGCCGCCCGTGTCCGATCTGCCTGCGTAGAGGCGAACGCGCCCCGGCTCCCTCAGCAGCGTCCCGATCGCTCGTTGGAGCAGGGAGCGTTCGGTGGGCGACAGACGCTCATACTGGGCATCGGCGGGCGGGATCGGAATGATGCGGCGGTCGCCAGCGCGAAAGGCCTCCACGCGGTGGTCAGCGCGCTGTCGGCAGCGGCGGCAGCACGCCGGCCGCGACGTCCTCGAGCGGGCCGAGGTCGATGACCGGCTCGATCGGGGGGAACTCGGCGGCTTCGGCGAGGACGCCGAGGCGGTCGCGGTAGTAGAGCCGCATCTGCTCGTGCGCGATCGCGTCGTCGCCGCCGTCGCCGGCGCGCTCCCACGCCTGCCGCCACGGCTCTTCGCCGTGCGTGCGGCGCACCAGCTCGAAGCTCGACAGCTCGCGGAAGCGCTCGTGCACCAGCTCGATCACGTCCCGCTGGCGGGCGGTGAAGACATCGGCGGCGGGGGCGTCCGGCGGCGGAATGTCGCCTCGGCGATGCTGATACCGGCGCCACAGATGGGGCGAGACGGGGCCGTACCGCCAGGCGCGGATCGGCTCGCCGAACAGCGGCTCGCCCTCGCAGCCGAGGTGGAACGCCTGCGCGTAGTAGACCAGCTTCTGCAGCTTGAGGTGGCTGAGGCCGGCGCCGTCGCGATCGGCGAGCCGCAGCAGCTCGTCCGCCACGTCGTGTACGGTCGGCATACGCCTGCTCCCCAAGTGTCCGCTTTCAGCATACCCGCGCACGCAAGTTCGCACGAGGGGCGCACGCGCGGGGGCGTCGGCCCGTTCGCCGCCGGTCGGGTAGGATCGCGGCATGGCGGCGGCGCTCTCGCGGCTGCGTGCGCTGGGCGGCATCGCCGCCGGGGCCGCGCGCGCGCTCGCCGTCGCGAGGAGCGGGCGCTCCCACCCCGTCCTCGACGGCCGGCTCCGCGTCGGCGGCCTCGACGCGGCCGCCGAGGTGGTGCGCGACCGCCACGGCGTGCCCCACGTCGAGGCCGCCTCGGACGCGGGGGCGCTGTTCGGCCTCGGCTTCGTCCACGGCCAGGACCGCCTGTTCCAGATCGAGCTGTTCCGCCGCGCCGCCGCCGGACGGCTCGCCGAGGTCTTCGGCGCGCGCGCGCTCGGCGGCGACCGCTTCGCGCGGCGCGCCGGCTTCGCCGCCCGCGCCGATCGCGACCTCGCCGCGAGCGGGGCCGAGGCGCGCGAGCTGCTCGAGGCGTACGCCGCCGGCGTCAACGCGGCCATCGCCACGCAGCCCGCGCCGCCGCCCGAGTTCGCGTTCACGGGGACAGCGCCGGAACCCTGGAGCGCGCGCGATCCGCTGCTCGTCGCGCGGCTGCTGATGTTCGGCTTCGCCACCAACTGGGACGCCGAGCTGCAGCGCGAGCGCCTGCTGGCGGCGGCGGGGCCGGAGCGCGCGGCGCTGCTCGACGCCGCCTTCCCCCCGGACGCCGCGACGGCGACGGGCCAGCCGTACGAGGGCGCCTCGGAGCGGCTGCTGGCGGCCTACCGGGGCTTCGCCGAGGCCGGCGCGCCCGCGGGCGGGGCCTCCAACGCATGGGCCGTCGCCGGCTCGCGCACGGCCAGCGGCGCGCCGCTGCTGGCCAGCGACCCGCACCTGCGCGCCGCCGTGCCCGGCATGTTCCACGTCGTCCACCTCGCGGGCGGGAGCCTCGACGCGATCGGCGCGGGCGTGCCGGGCGTGCCCGGCATCGTGATCGGCCACAACCGCGAGGTCGCGTGGGGCATGACCGCGGGCCTCGCCGACGTCAGCGACTGCTACGTCGAGGAGGTCGACCCCGCGCGGCCCGGCCGCTACCGCACCCCCGACGGCTGGGAGCGCGCCGAGCCGCGCGTCGAGCGCATCGAGGTGCGCGGCGGCGCGGCGGTCGAGGAGACGGTGTTCGAGACGCGCCACGGGCCGATCGTCGGCCCCGCGCTGCCGGGCGAGGATCGCGCGATCGCGCTGCGCTCGACCGCCCTCGAGGCCGGCGAGACCGTCGGGCCGCTGCTCGACGCCAACCGCGCGGCCTCGGCCGCGGCGTTCGGCGAGGCGATCGCGCGCTGGCCGGGCGCGACCTTCAACTTCGTCTTCGCCGACCGCGGCGGCGCGATCGGCTACCGCATGTCGGGCGCCGTGCCCCGCCGCGCGCGCGGCGAGGGGCTGCTGCCGCGCGACGGCGCCTCCTCGCCGGGCCCGCCCGACCGCCTCCCCCCCGAGGCGATGCCGGGCCTGCTCGACCCGCCCTCGGGCTTCGTCGTCTCCGCCAACCAGGCCCCCGGCGGGCCGCACGAACTGGGCGAGGAGTGGACCGAGGGCTTCCGCGCCGAGCGCATCGCCGATCTGATCGGACGCCGCGAGGGGCACACCGTGGCCTCGATGCAGGCGATCCAGCACGACCTGCACAACGCCGCGCTCGCCGCGCTGCGCGACCTGCTGATCGCGCGCGGCGCGATCCTCGACGACGAGGCGCGCGACGTCGCCGAGGCGTGGGACGGCCAGTCGAACGCGGGCAGCGCGGGCGCGGCGATCGTGCAGACGATCTACGCCGAGGCCGCCCGCGCGCTCGTCGCCCGCGTCGCCGGCTCCGCCGCCGAACTGGCGCTGGGCCGCGGCCTCGGCGGGCCGAGCGGCGAGGAGTCGCGCTTCCACTATCGCCTCCAGCGCCGCCTCGTCGCCGCCCTCGCCGCGGCCGAGCCGCCGTGGTGCGACGACGCGGCCGACCGCGACCGCGTGCTGCGGGCGGCGGCGGAGCGCGCGCTCGGCGAGCTGCGCGACCGCCTCGGCGGGGCGCCGCGCTCGTGGCGCTGGGGCGCGCTGCGGCGGCAGCGCCGCGCGCACCCGCTCGCGCGCGTGCCGGCGCTCGGCCGCGCCTTCTCGCTCGGCCCCTTCGCGCTGCCCGGCGACGTCAACACCGTCTGGCAGGGCGGCTACACGCTGCACCGGGGCCCCGGCGCGACGGGCGCGTTCTCGCCCTCCTACCGCCAGGTGATCGACCTCGGCCGCTGGGACCGCTCGACGTTCCAGCTGCCCGCGGGCAACTCCGGCATCCCCGGCCATCCCCGCTACGGCGACTGCGCGCGCGAGTTCCTCGCCGGCCGCCAGCGCCCCCTGCTCTTCTCGCGCGAGGCCGTGCGCGCGCACGCCGAGCACGTGCTCGCGCTCGAACCGCGCGAGGAGGCCGCGGGCGGGGCGACGGGGGGCCGGACGGAGCAGCGCCCGTGAGCGGGAGCGAGGGCGGCCTCGAACGGCGGCTGGAGCGCTACCGCCCGCTCGTCGAGGCCGAGATGCGCGCCGTTGTCGGCGGCGACCCCTCGCCGCTGTTCGCGTGGATGCGCCACCACCTCGGCTGGGAGGACGGCGAGGGGCGCGCCGCGGGCGGCGGCCCCGGCAAGATGCTGCGCCCCGCGGCGCTGCTGCTCGCAGCCGAGGCCTGCGGCGGCGACGCCGCGCGCGCGCTCCCCGCCGCCGCCGCCGTCGAGCTGGTGCACGGCTTCTCGCTGCTCCACGACGACATCGAGGACGGCAGCGAGCTGCGGCGCGGGCGGCCCGCGCTGTGGACGTTCGCCGGCGTCGCGCAGGCCATCAACACCGGCGACGGCATGTTCGCCCTCGCCCGCCTCGCCATGCACCGCCTGCCCGCCGCAGGCGCGCCGCCCGCCGCCGCCCTCGCCGCGATGGAGGAGCTCGACCGCGCCTGCCTGCGCCTCGTCGAGGGCCAGCACCTCGACATCGCCTTCGAGTCGCGCCCCCGCGTCGGGCGCGAGGAGTACCTCGCGATGGTCGAGGGCAAGACGGCGGCCCTGTTCGCGGCCTCGGCCGGCATCGGCGCGCTGCTCGCCGGAGCGCCGCGCGAGCGCGCCGAGGCGCTGCGCGAGTGGGGGAGGCAGACCGGGCTGGCGTTCCAGGCCGCCGACGACCTGCTGGGCGTCCGCGGCGACCCGGCGGCGACGGGCAAGCCGGCCGGCGACGACCTCGCGGCGCGCAAGCAGACCTGGCCCGTCATCGCCGCGCTCGCCTCGGGGCGCGCGCCGCGCCTCGAGGCGGCCTACGCCGCGGCGGGCGGGGAGGGGGCCGCCGCGCCGCCGGACGCCGAGGCGCTGGCCGCCGAGATCGAGGCGGCGGGCGGCCTCGCCGCCACCGAGGCGCTGGCCCGCGAGCGCCTCGCCGCCGCCCGCGCCGCCCTCGGCGCGGCGGGCCTCGCCCCCGGCGCGCGCGAGGCCTTCGAGCAGTTCGCCGCCCTCGCCGCGCAGCGCGAGGCGTGAGGGGGGCAGCGACATAACTAAGTGCCGCAGCGCGATTCCACCGTCGCGAGGATCCGGTCGGGGGCTATAGCGTTCGCCTTACGAGCGAGGGAGCAACGACGTTGCGCCAACCAAGGTCAAGCCTCGCATGTGAGCGGACGACGCGACCGGCGCCTCGCGGAGGAAGCCGCCGAGACGGCGCGCATCTGGCTGTCGTCCCGTGTCGAGCGACGCATTGAGAGCGCGCGAAGACACGCCGTTTACCGGAGCCGGAGGATGACACAGGCTCCCATCAGTCATTCCTCGGCGTGCACGACGCCGACCAGCGCGCCGTTCGCATCGCGATCACGTTCAGCGCGTATTTGCCGCCGTTGACGCGGACGATCGCGCTGCCCTCGGCACTCACGGCTTCCGCGTAGGGGATTAGCTGCGCGCGAGTGGTCAGCTCGCGGGTGCGCGTGTCGCGGTGGATCGGCTCGCTGTCGCTGAAAATCTCGATGCGCGCAAGGGCGCCGCCGCCGCCGAACTGGTCGCGGTAGTTGTCGCTGAGCCGTGCTCGGCAGGTGTACCCGCCACGGGCGAGCTCGATGACGCGCCATTCCTCGCCGGTACCCTCCCAGCGGAGCGCATCGCCACCGCCACCGCCGTCGCAGGCCGCGACGATCAGAACGAGCCCCACGGTCACCACGATGGCCAGCTTGGTCATCATCGGGCATCCCGCAGGCGGATCGTGGCCTCCGCCACCGCCGTCGCGAACACCACGCCCGCGAGCCAGCCCGCCATCGCCATCACTCCGGGGCCGTCCATCCCTCGTCCTCCTCACGCGAGGGCGATACTAGCCCGTGCGCCCATCTATCTCTCGCCTCACGCGGGGCGATGCTAGCCCCGCGTGCCCGCTAACCGACACCCTCGGCTTCGGGCTCGTCGCCCGACGGAACAGGGTTGCCCGCTGGTGCCGAGGCCGACTGCCGCCACCGCCGAGCAGGGGCAGGATTGGGGTCCAAGCACCTCGCAGGCGGAACTTCGCACTATTCGGGTTATGTTGCGGATGCTCGCGCCCTCGCGCAAGTCCTCTTGTAGCCCTGATCGCGGTCTCGCGCAAGCGAGGCGCCTACCCCCCGGCGTCGTCCTCGCCGTCCTTCGCCGCCGCGCGGCGCGCCAGGTCAAGCATCTCCTTCTCGCGCGCCTCGCGCTCGCGGTCCTTCTTGTCAAACGAGTAGCCGATGGCGAGGCCGCCAACCAGCACCACGCCGATCATGAACAACAGAAGGGCGAAGGTGAAGCGCCAGTCGACGCCGCTGCTCGTCTGTAGCACCCACCAGTCAAGCATCGCCTCGCCCCTATCACGCGGGGCGAGGCTAGCACGCGCGCGTGCTAGCCGACACCTTCGCCAGCCTGCTCTTCGGGCACGTCCGCCACGGCGGACGCCATCGATTTGACTCGACAGAACGAGTGTGCTAGTCTGCTTCGCGGCAGTCCAGACTCTGCCACGTTGGACACAGGAGGCGAATAATGGCCGGAGAAAGGGAGCGCGCCCGTGAAGCGGCGCGGCTCGTCTTGGACGAACTGATCAGTAACAACCCGGTGCGTGAACTCTTGGAGGAACTGATCGCCGCCGGATGGCGGTCGGGCTATTCGGCGGGTCTCGAGGATGGCCGCCACGAAATCGAAGTGAAGTTCGTCGCTCCGCCGAAGGACAAGGACACGGACTAGATCAGCAGGCGCGGGCCGCGCGGAGCGCGCGGCGGGGACGCTGGCGCGGGCGATGGTAGACTACGCGGCGCGATCGCCCACCGGCGCCGCGTCCGGCGCGAGCGGACGGACTGCAAGGAGCACCGGGCATGAACTCCAGCACCGCGCGCGCTGCGCTCGTGGGCGCGCTGTCCGCCGTCATCGCCGTACTGCTCGTCGCGGCCGGCTTCCTCGGCCGCGTCGCCCTCGAGGGCGGCGGCGGCTCCGGCGCCGCCTCGCCCGCGGCGTCCGAGGCGCGGCCCGCCGCCGCTTCCGCCTCCGGCGGCGACGGCATCGGCTACGAGCTGCTCGACGAGATCGTCGAGGTGCTCGAGGGCGAGTTCGTCGAGCCCGACCGCATCGACCGCGAGCTGCTGTACGAGGGCGCCATCAACGGGCTGTTCCAGGCGCTCGGCGACCCGCACTCGCTCTACATCGACCCCCAGACCTACGCCGTCTCGCGCGACGACTTCAGCGGGGCCTTCGAGGGCATCGGCGCCACGGTCTCGCGGCAGGACGAGTACGTCGTGATCGTGCAGCCGCTGCCCGACACGCCCGCCGAGCGCGCCGGCGTCCGCGCCGGCGACCTCATCCTCGCCGTCGACGGCGAGGACGCCCAGGGCTGGAGCGTCGAGCAGGCCGTGCTCCGCATCCGCGGCCAGCGCGGCACCGAGGTCGTGCTCACCGTCCGCCACAGCGACGGCTCCGAGGAGACGATCCCGATCGTGCGCGACAACATCCTCGTCGCCTCCATCACCGCCGCCCCGCCCGGCGGCGTCCTCCGCGACGCCGCCGGCGAGGCCGTCACGAATATCGGTTATGTCCGTATCCGCAACTTCACGGCGCGCACCCCGCAGGAGCTGGGCGACCTCGTGCGCCAGCTGGAGGAGGACGGCGCCGCCGCCATCATCCTCGACGTGCGGGGCAACCCCGGCGGGCTGCTGGTCGAGACGGCGCAGACCACCGACCTCTTCCTCGACGAGGGCGTGATCCTCGTGCAGGTGGGGCGAGGGGGACGGGAGACGGTGTTCAACGCGCAGCAGGGGATGGCCACGTCGCTGCCGCTGGCGGTCGTGCAGGACGAGTTCTCGGCCTCGGGCTCCGAGGTGCTGGCGGCGGCCATCCAGGAGAACGGACGCGGCATCGTCGTCGGCGCGACCTCGTTCGGCAAGGGCACCGTCAACCAGGCGCGCGACCTCAGCAACGGCGGCGCCGTCTACGTCTCGATCGCCCGCTGGCTGACGCCCGACCGCAACCTGATCGAGGGCCGCGGCGTCATTCCCGACGTCGAGGTCGCGCTCACCGCCGAGGACATCGAGGAGCGCCGCGACGTCGCCGTCCACCGCGCGATCGAGGCGCTGCGCGCGCTGATCGCTCCCTGACCCGCGCGGCGCGCCGGGGGCGGCGCCCTGCCCGCCCGCGGCCGGGACGCCTCGATCCGGCGGCGCTCCTCGATATTATGTAGACGGCTCCCGCGGGCTGCGGGCGGAGCGAGGCGGCGGCGATGGCCAAGCGCAAGAAGGCGGCGCCTCGCGGCGAAGGGGCCGTCGCCACCAACCGCCGCGCCCGCTACGACTACGACATCGAGGACAGCCACGAGGCCGGCATCGTGCTCACCGGCTCCGAGATCAAGTCGATCCGCGCCGGACGCGCCAACATCGCCGAGGGCTTCGCCCGCTTTCGCGACGGCGAGTTGTGGCTCTATAATGTCCATGTCGCTCCCTACGCGCCGGCGGGCGAGAGCCACGATCCGGTGCGGGCGCGGAAGCTGCTGCTGCATCGCGGCGAGCTCGAGCGTCTGGAGCGGGCGCTGCGCGAGCAGCCGGGGATGACCGTCGTCCCGCTGCGGCTCTACCTGACCCGCGGCATGGCGAAGGTCGAGATCGGCCTGGCGCGCGGCCGCCGCCGCTACGACAAGCGGCAGGCGATCGCGAAGCGCGAGGCCGAGCGGACGATGCGGCGTGCGCTGCGGCGCGACGCACGCTAGTCCGCTCCGGCGGCGGACGCGGCGCCCCCTCGGGGGGCAGGCAACGTGGGGACGAAAGGAGTCGACAGCGGCCGACGGATACGGTTTGCGGGTCGAGGACGCCGCCCATCCTCGTAAATCCGGGTGGCAAACAGTAACCGGCGACAACGAACTCGCCCTCGCCGCCTAGGCGGTGACGTCGCCCCCGGTTCCCGTCCGGCGAGCCGGGGAGCGGCGACGAAATGCCGGACCGCAACCGCGAGCGCGCGCCTCGGGCGCCGCGGCCAAGACCACCGGGGCTGGCCGGTCGCCTCCCTCGTCGGCGCAGGGAGATCGGCGAGACTACCCGCACCGACTACGCCCGTAGCAGATCCGTGACGGAGGTTCGCTGGACGGGGAGTTCAATTCTCCCCCGTCTCCACCACACCGACCTGTCACCTCCCTCGCAGCGCGCCGTCCGCGCCGCGATGCGAGGGATGTGACAGGCCCAACCCACCGCCGAGGCCGCCACGATGCCCGACGCCCCCGACGCCGACGAGACGCGCTCCCTCGCCGCGGCGATCACCGCCGGCTTCCGCGACGGCAGCCTCGACCTGGCGGGCCGCGCGGGCGCGCCGGCGCCCGGCTGGGACGCCATGCCCGAGTTCCGCGCCGTCGCGGCGATGCGGCGCGCGGGCGCGAGCGGCCTCGACGTGCGGCTCGCGCTCACCTTCGGCGCGGCCATGGATCGCGCGCGCGACTCCGATCGGCTGTGGGACGCCGTCGCCGCGTTCTTCGCCGCCCGCCGCTGGGCGTTCAGCCCCGAGGAGGTCTCGCGCCGCCCGTTCGCCGAGCTGTGCGCGGCGCTGAAGGCCTCGGGCGTCAGCCAGCGGCACGGCGAAGACTGCGGGGCGTGGCGCACGATCGCCGCGTCGCTGCTCGACCCCGCCTCGCCCGAAGCCGTGCGCCGCGCCGTGTTCGAGGCCGAGGGCGACGCGCGCGAGCTCGTGTCCGCGGCGCAGCGCGGGCGGTGGTTCCCGCTGCTGCGCGGGCCGAAGATATCGGTGATGTGGGTGCGGATGCTGGCGGCGCCGGGCGGCGCCGCCGTCGCGAACCTCGATGCGCTGCCGGTCGCGGTGGACACGCAGGTGCGGAAGGTCACGGAGCACCTCGGCGTGATCCCGCGCGCCCGCGACGAGCGCGCCGTCTCCCGCGAGGCCGTGCAGCGGGCGTGGCGCGACGCGGCGGACGCCGCCGCGGGGCCGCCCGCCCTCGCGGGCACGGGGGCGGCGCTCGACCCCGCGCTGTGGTTCTTCGGCAAGTGGGGCTGCACGTTCTGCGTGGACGCGGGGCGGCGGATGCCGATCGCCGGCGTCTGCCGCGCCCGCTGCCGCCTCGGCGCGCGCGAGGCGTAGCCGCCGCCCGCCGCCCGCGCCGTCCTCGCGATGCGGCGCGGCGGCGCCTTTGCTACCGTCGGGGGCGCGCGAGGGGAGCGGCGTACGCGCGTCACCGCCACCTACGACCCCGGCGGCACGATGGGCGGCGCCGCCGGCTGGGCCGCCCGGCGCGAGGCGCTGGGCTACGACGCGCTCTACTTTCCCGAGGCCGCGCACGACCCCTTCACGGCGCTCGCGCTGGCGGTGGAGCGCACCTCGAGGGTGCGCGTCGGCACAGGCGTCGCGATCGCGTTCGCGCGCTCGCCCTACGTCACGGCCGGCCTCGGCTGGGACCTGCAGGAGCACTCGCGGGGACGGCTGCTGCTCGGCCTCGGCGCGCAGACGCGGGCCCACAACGAGCGGCGCTTCTCCGTGCCCTGGGGCCCGCCCGCGCCGCGGCTGCGCGAGTACGTCGCGGCGATGCGCGCCGTCTGGCGCGCCTGGCGCACCGGCGAGCGCCCCCGCTTCGAGGGCGAGCACTACCGCTACACCCTCGACTCGTGGCGCTTCAACCCCGGCCCCATCGACTGGCCCGACCCGCCGATCGCGCTCGCCGCGGGGGGGCCGCGCCTCACCCGCCTCGCCGCCGAGGCCGCCGACGGCGTGCTGTGGCCGATGCTGGGCCGCGCCCGGCGCGACGGGGCGCTGCTGCCCGCGTTCGAGGCAGGCGCGCGCGCCGCCGGCAAGGACCCGCGAGGCCTCGTCGTGGCGGGCGGCAGCCTCGTCGTCACCGCGCGGGACGAGGCGCGCCTCGGGGCGGCGCTCGGCGAGGCGCGCCGCGCCATCGCCTTCCACGCCTCCACGCCCGAGCACCGCGCCGGCGCCGAGGCCGCCGGCTTCGGCGACGAGGCGGCGATGCTGCACCGCCTCTCCCGCGATGGGCGCTGGGCGGAGATGCCGAAGCTCGTCGGCGACGACTTCGTCGAGGCGTTCGCGGTCGTCGCGACCTGGGACGAGCTGCCCGCGCGCATGGCCGAACGGCACGCCGGCGTCAACACCGAGGTCGCCTTCCCCGCCGACGTCGACACGCCCGGGGACGAGGAGCACGCGCGCGAGGTGATCGCGCGCCTGCGCGCCATCCCCGCCCGGGGCGAGACCGGCGGCGAGGCGGCGCCCGCCGCTGGCGGCGGGTAGCGGCGGGCTGCCTCGCCCCGTGTCCGCTACGGGCCGCTCCAGAGTTCGCTGTCCGGGTAGAAGGCGTGCCAGCCGAGCCAGAACGCGATGTGCCCCGCGATGCGCTCGGCGCGCTCGCCCGAGGGTCCGATCAGCGCCTCCTCGGTCACGCTCCAGCGCCCCCCGGCGTCGTCGAGGAGCGTGCCGGGATCGGGCCCGGGCGCGAACTCGCGGCCGCCGCGCGCGTAGGAGCGCACCTCGCCGCCGTAGTCGTAGTTCGGGTACGGGATGCGCCTCGCGATGCCCTCGACGTCGGCGAGGCCGCGCGTCGCGACGAGGACGATCGGCTCGCCCGCGAACTCGTCGTTGAGCACGCGCCGCCCGGCCAGCGCCGCGACGGTCCACGCCTTGCGCTCGCCGCCGTCGCGGAGGCCGTAGACGCGATCCTTGACGCCGAGTTCGCCGCTGCGCCGCCAGACCGGGAAGCGCACCTCCTCGCTGCGGAAGTAGTCGCCGTAGGGCTGCCCGAAGATCTCGTAGAGGCGGTGGTGGCCCGTCCGCACGTCGAGCACGCGCGTGTGCGGGTGCTGCTCGCGCCAGTCGGCCCACGAGGTCGTCACGAGCGGCAGCAGCTCCAGCCGCGGCGGCGGCCCGCCGTCCGCCGTCCCCGCCGCCAGCGGGCCGATCACCGGCTCGCCCGTGAACTGGTTCCACAGCGAGCGCGTGCGGCGGTCGTACATCAGCTTGTTGCTGCGGTAGAGCAGGCCGGACGTGCCGAAGGTGTAGACCTCGCCGTCCAGCCCGCGCCCGTCGTAGGCGATGCCCGCGCCGCAGAGCGTGCAGTACGCGAGCAAGACCGGCACGCCGCCCACCACGTCGTTCGCCATCTCGTGCCAGTCCATGAGGCGCAGCGGGTACGCCGTCGCCTCGCCCCCGAGGGCGACGCCGAACACCGGCTCGTCGGGATCGAGGTAGTCGGCGTCGGCGGCCTCCAGCTTGGCCGGGTCGTCGAGCGAGGGGATGCCGTCGGGGCGCACGCCGCCGAACACCACCTCCTCGACGCGGATGCGCGTCGGCGCGCCGGGGGCGAGGAACTCCGCGAACCCGTCGTCGATGTGCGCCAGCAGCCGCCCCTTCCAGCCAGTGAAGCCCGGCGGCGGCGTCAGGTCCGTGCCGCCGTACCACTCGATCCACCCGAAGGGGTGCGGCCCGAAGTCCTCGCCCGAGAGCGCGACCAGCGCCGAGGACACCACCCGCAGCGACTCGACCCCCTGCACGATGCCGAGCTGGCTGGCGCGCACGATCTCGATCATCGGGCCGATGAAGCGGTAGTCGCGCGCCTCGACGATGCGCGCGACGGCGGCGCGGGTGCGCGGCGGGTCGGCGCCCGTGATCAGCAGGTCCTCCAGCAGCGAGCGCGCCTCGGCCTCCGCGATCGGCGGCGCGGGCGCCGCCCCGGGCGTGGCGGTCGCGGCCGGCTCGCCGCCGCCCGCGCAGGCGGCCGCCAGCAGCGCGATCGCGGCGAGGAGCGCGAGCGCGGCGAGGCCTCGCCGCGGCGGGCGCGCGAAGGATGCGGAGCGGCCGGCGGCCCGTCCGTGCATGGCGTCGCCTCCGGTGTCGGTGGCCTCGGGTAGGGGCGGGTGCGTCCTCCACCGTACCACCGCGCCCGCGCGGGGGCGCGAGGCGGCGCGCACGCGGTCAGGCGGGCGTGAAGACGGGGATCGGGTACTCGCCCTCGTCCTGCTCCTCGAACGCCACGCGCACGCGCATCCCGCAGGCGATGTCGCGCGTCGGGTCCTCGACGCCGACGACGTTGGTCAGCACGCGGAAGCCCTCGTCGAGGTCGACGTAGGCCACGGCGTACGCGCCGAGGTCGGCGAAGCGCGGGTTGCGGTTCTGGCGCACGACCGAGAACGTGTAGACCTCGCCCTCGCCCTTCGAGACGCGCCACTCGAGGCGGCCGGCGCCGCAGCCCGTGCAGTGCGAGCGCGGCGTGAACACCACGGCCGCGCAGTCCTCGCAGGTCTGGTAGCGCAGCTCGCCGCCGCGGACGCCCTCCCAGTAGTGCTGCGTCTCCGGCTCGGGGAAGCGCGGCTGGGGCCGGTTCGGCATGGCGTGACCTCCTCGGTGCCCGCCCGCGGCGCGCGTCAGTCGCGCGCGAGGACGATGGTGCCGGCGGCGTGCGAGCCGCCCAGCGTGCCGCCGTTGCCGTGCGCCACCGCGAGCCGCGCGCCCTCGACCTGCGAGGTCGATTCGCCCCGCAGCTGGCGCACCGACTCCAGCAGCAGGAACAGCCCGCGCATCCCCGGATGGTTCGAGGACAGCCCGCCGCCGTCGGTGTTCAGCGCCGGCCCGCGCGGGTCGTCGAAGCGCAGCCGCCCGCCCTCGGCGAACCCGCCGAATTCGCCCTTGCCGCAGAAGCCGAGGTCCTCGAGGCAGACCGCGACGGTGATCGAGAACGAGTCGTAGATCATCGCGACGTCGATCTCGCCGGGGCGGACGCCGGCTTCGCCGAAGGCGGCGGGGCCGCTCTGCGCGCCCGCGCTGGTGGTGATGTCGCCGCCGTTCTCGCGGTACTTGACGGCCTCGCCCGCGCCGATGATCCAGACGGGCGGCTTGCGGACGCCGGAGGCGACCTCGGGCGCGACGATGACGGCGGCGCCGCCGCCGTCGCTGACCATGCAGCACTCCAGCAGGTGCAGCGGGTCGGCGATCACGCGCGACTCCAGCACGTCGGCGACGCCGATCTCGCCGACCGGGTGCACCGCGCCGAACTCGAGGTCGTTCATCGCGCGCACCGCCTCGGGGTTACGCATGGCGTGGGCGCGGGTGGCGACGGCGAGCTCGGCGAACTGCTCGTCGGTGCTGCCGTACTCGTGCATGTGGCGCGTCTTGACCATCGCGTAGCCGGCGATCAGCGTGACGCCGTAGGGGTCCTCCATGTTGCCCTGCCAGTTCGGCGGGCCCTGTCCGGTCATGCCGCCGGTGCCGATCGCGCGGCGCTCGGAGTGGGCCGTCGAGCCGTAGCTGAGGACGGCGACGCGGCACTTGCCGGCGGCGATGTCGCGCAGCGCGTGCGCCGCCTGGAACTCGAACGACGAGCCGCCGACCTGCGTGGTGTCGATCACCGCCGGGCGCACGCCGAGGTACGCGGGCAGGCCGAGGCCGCCCCCGCCCTCGCCGTCGGCGGTGTCGTAGAGGCCGTCGACGTCGGACCAGGCGAGGCCGGCGTCGTCGAGCGCGGCGCGGATCGAGGCGGCCTTGATCTGCATCGCGCTGACGCCGGGGGCGACGCGCAGCGGGTACTCGTGGATGCCGGCGATCGCGGCTTGGCGGGTCTGGGCGGCCATGCGCGCACTCCCCTTCGCGCCGCCCTCGCTGCGGACGGCGCCCCTCGCCGCGCACTATAGCCCACGCCGCGCCCGCCCTGCCGGTGGGCGCGGCGGCGAACGCGGGCAACCGCATCATGGCGCGTCAACCGGCGGCAGCAGGCTGCGCGCGATCTCGATCAACGGCTCGACGTTACTGCCCCTCATGTTGCGGTCGACTCCGTTCACGAAGTACTCAATCCCGGTATCCGCGTCGAAAATCCAGACTTCGGTGGAGAGCAGCCTGTCGTGCGCCGCTCCCTGTGGGCTGTAGACCACTATCGCGGCGTGCCCGTCCAGCACGCGCGGCTCGTAAACTACCCAGCCGCCGCCTGCCTCGAAGTAGCTCGGCCGTTGTATGTTGTAGTACACGTGGATATCGACTCCGTCGTAGCCCAGTTCGTTTTGGTAGACGGCTTCGTAGTCGCGTCCGTTCCAGGATTCCGCCCACTTGAACGTCCAGCCCGCGGGCAGCGCGGGATCGCGCCAGAGCAAAATGCCGCGCCGCGCCTCGTCGAGGTCGTATGTATAGACGCCTGTTTCGCCGTCCGTGGTTGCAGGCGGCGGCTCGTAATCCTGTTGCGGTTCACGGGAACCAGCCCAATTCCGGGGGTAGACCAGGTATGCCCCGTGGCGCACCGGCGCGAGGATCGTGGCCGCGGGGATGGCGTCCGGCGCGGCCTCGTTGGCGCTGAGCGCGGTAGCCACGCCGACGGCGCCCGTGCAGCCCTCGCCGGTGGCGGCGTAGGTCATCCACTCGACGGGGAACTCCCATCGTCCCGATCCCCCCGAGGGCCGCACGGGCGGCCCCGTCACGAGGTAACGCACCCAGCAGTCGGAGGCCTTGCGCCACTCGAAGAGGTCGCTCTCGGAAACGGCGCCGAACTCCGAGGCCCACGAGGTTCCGCCGGCGTCGGTCTGGTGGACGCGCAGCGTGGCCGCCTCGGAGCGCAACCCCTCCCACGTCGCGAGGACCTCGCCGTTGCCGTCGAGGACCGCCCAGCCGCCCGCCTCGGCGACCTCGCCCGTGGCGTCGAGGCGGTCGTAGCGCAGGCACCACGGCAGGCCGAGGTAGAGGGCGTCGCCCCTCGCGTCCCCGAACGCCGAGGGCACGCAGCCCGTCAGCGCATTGCCCGCGAGCCGCACCTCGTCCAGCCGCAGCCGCCGCAGCTCGCGAGGGATAGACCCCGTCAGGCCCCGATCGCGCAGGTCGAGGCGGACGACGCGCGGCGGCTCGCCCTCGACAGCGACGCCCTCCCAGCGCCCGATCGCGAGGCCGCCGCCCCAATCGAGCGAGGCCTCGCCGCGCAGCGCGTCCCTCGACGCGAGCAGCGCCACGCAGTCGGCGACGAGGCCGGGGCGCGCCTCAGGCTCCTCGACCGCGACGCCGTTCGCGCACGCCGCCTCCGGCGGCGGCTCCGGCGTCGGGGCGGGCGCGGGCGTCGGCGTCGCCTCGGCGGTGGGCGCGGCCGTCGAGGGCGCCTCGGCCGCCGGCGTCGCCTCGGGCGCGGCGGCGGGCGCGGGCGGCGGCTCGCCGCCGGTGCACGCGCCGAGCGCGAGCGCGAGCGCGGCGAGGAGCGCGGCGGCGGTGGCGAGGCGGCGAGGGCGCATCGGACGGCCTCCCGCCGCGAGCATACGCCGCCTTGCCCCGCGCGCGCGGCGCGGCTAGGGTGCGGCGATGCGCGTGGGGCTGATCTCCGACACGCACCTGCCCTCGCTGATCCGCGACCTCGACGCGCTGGGGCCGGAACCCGCCGCGTTCCTCGCGACGGTGGACCTGATCCTCCACGCGGGCGACATCAGCACGCGCTCCGTGCTCGACTGGTGCGAGCGCTTCGCGCCCGTGCTCGCCGCCCGCGGCAACCACGACGCCTTCGACGACCCGCGACTCGCCGACCGCCAGATCGTCGAGCTGGAGGGCTGGCGCATCGGCATGACGCACGACCTGCGCCCGCGCGCCGCCTCGCCCGCCGAGCTGTCGGCGCTGCACTTCGGCGGCGCGGACCTCGACGTGATGATCGCCGGCGACACCCACGCCGAGCGGCTGGAGCAGCGCGACGGGGTGGTGATCGTCAACTCCGGCAGCCCCAACCTGCCGCACCACAAGGAGACGCGGCTCGGCACCGCCGGCCTGCTCGAACTGGAGCGCGGGCGGCTGCGCGCCGAGATCGTGCTGCTCGGCCAGACCGAGGGCGCGCCCAACCCCGGCTCGCCCAGCCGCCTCGTCCTCGAGGCCGGCCGCGCCGGCGCGCCGCCCGCAACGGGCGGCGCGCCGTCTCAGCCCAGCGAGGCGAGCAGCTCGCGGTCGTAGACGACGTTGCCGGTGTAGGCGGCCGGGTCCTGTCCGCAGATCCAGACCGCGGCCTCGCCCATCGGGTCGGCGGCCTCGAAGTCGAGGTCGGGGTTCCCGGGATCGTTGCCCGCGAAGATCAGGCCGGGGGTGCGGTAGCCGCTGTCGGGCGAGAGCACGTTGACGGCGATGCGGTCGTCCTGCAGCTCGACGGCCTGCTGCTGCGAGAAGTGTTCGAGGCCGGACTTGATGCCGCCGTAGAGCAGGTCGCCGCCGCGCCGCACGCCGTCGCCGTACGGCCCCGGCCCCGGCGTGATCGCCCCGCGCGAGGAGATGTTGACGATGTGCCCCCCGCCCGCGGCGCGCAGATGGGGGACGGCGGCCCGCATCATCAGGATGTAGCCGATGAAGTTCACGTCCACGCTGAGGCGGACGTGGCGCTCGCGCGCCGACTCGATGTCGCCGGGGATGAAGATCGCCGCGTTGTTGACGAGGATGTCGATGCGCCCCCACTCCTCCGCGACGCGGCTCGCGCAGGCCTCGATGCTCTCGGCGTCGCGGAGGTTGAGGACGACGGGCAGGGCCTCGCCGCCGGCCTCACCGATGGCCCCGGCGACGGAGTGGATGGTGCCGGGCAGGCGCGGGTCCTGCTGCGTCTCGGTGCGCGCGGCGACGGCGACCTTCGCGCCGGCGGCGGCGAGATACCTCGCGATGTCCGCGCCGATGCCGCGGCTCGCGCCGGCGACGATGGCGACCTTGCCCTCGAGCGTCATGCGTGTCCTCCGTCCCTCCGCTTCGCGCGTCCGAGTCTAGCCGCGATCGGCGCGACGGCGCACCCGCCGCCCGCGCCGGGCGTATGCTTGCGGCGGGAGGCCGTCCGATGCGCCCTCGACGCCTCGCCCCCGCCGCCGCGCTCCTCGCCGCGCTCGCGCTCGCCCTCGGCGCGTGCACCGGCGGCGGGCCGCCGCCCGCCGCCACGCCCGAGGCGACGCCGGCGGCCGAGGCGCCCTCGACGCCCGCGCCCACCGCCATCGCCACGCCCGAGGCGTCGCCGCCGCCCTCGCCCGCGCCGACGCCGGAGCCGCCGCCGGAGCAGGCGTGCGCGAACGGCGTCGCGGTCGAGGAGCCCGATGCGCGCCCCGGCCTCGTCGCCGACTGCGTGGCGCTGCTCGCGTCGAGGGACGCGCTGCGCGGCGAGGCGGCGCTCGATTGGGGCGGCGGTCTCGCGATCGGGCGCTGGGAGGGCGTCGCCGTCGAGGGCGAGCCGCCGCGCGTCGTCCGCCTCGACCTGCGCGATCGGGGCCTGACGGGGTCTATCCCTCGCACGCTGCGGCGGCTGCGGCTGGACGAGGTGCGGCTCGCGGGCAACGCGCTGACGGGCTGCGTGCCCTCGGCGTTCGGGGACGCGAGGGGCGACGCCGCATACCTCGGCCTCCCGTGGTGCCTGCGCTACGACCGCCTCGACGCCACCGGCGAGGTCGCCGAGGCGGGCGGCTGGGCGATCCTCGGCGCGGACGGCGCGGTCCTCGCGACGTGGGAGGGGCTGCGCTCCGATGCGGCCACGCTGCGCGTCCACCAGACCGACGCCGGGGGGACCTCGTGGGCATCGGAGTTCGGCGCCCGAAGGCTCCGGCGCGTCCGGATCAGCGGACCAGTCCGTGGACAGCACGGCTCCGGAATGGCCGGACGGCTACCCTCACGCCTCCCAGCTCCGCAGCTACCAGATGCGGTTGGACGACACGGCGCCAGACTGGCCGACCGCTTATTCCCGCAAGATGAGTCCCGCCGAGGTACGGCAGCACCCGCTGTGGCGCGATCCCGTGCTGCCACCTGGGTGGTACATGCACAAAGCTGAGGTTGCGTTGCGAGGTTATGAAGCGTACTACGCGAACGCCCAAGGCTTCGCTGTAGCGACAATCAGAATCTGGTGGCTCCCGTGGGAGCCCTATGCGGGGCATGTCATCGATCATCCTACGCGCATCCACGAACTGAGGATCATCGACGGTCATCCGGCGAAGGTGGAGTATGGTTCTCTGGACGGTCACTATCCCCCTCTATATGTCACTATCTATGACAAGTCCACCGGTATCGAGTACGAGGTCATGGGAGCGAATGTGGGCGTGAAGGTGGGCGATATCGACGCCGCGATCGCGATAGCGCGCAGCCTGCTGCCGTCGGCTGACACGCCGTGAACAAAATGGCGGCGTTCCTCGCCGCGCTCGTGCTCGCCCTCGGCGCGTGCTCCGGCGGCGAGCCGCCGCCCGCGCCCGCCGCCACGCCCGAGGCGGCGCCGGCGGCCGAGGCGCCCTCGACGCCCGCGCCCACCGCTATCGCGACGCCCTCGCCCGCCCCGACGCCGGAGCCGCCGCCGGAGGCGGCGTGCGCGAACGGCGTCGCGGTCGAGGAGCCCGAGGCCAACCCCGGCCTCGTCGCCGACTGCGTGGCGCTGCTCGCGTCGAGGGACGCGCTGCGCGGCGATGCGGCGCTCGACTGGGGCGGCGGCCTCGCGATCGGGCGCTGGGAGGGCGTCGCCGTCGGCGGCGAGCCGCCGCGCGTCGTCCGCCTCGACCTGCGCGATCGGGGCCTCACGGGCGCGATCCCGCGCACGCTGCGGCGGCTGCGGCTGGACGAGGTGCGGCTCGCCGGCAACGCGCTGACGGGCTGCGTGCCCTCGGCGTTCGGGGACGCGAGGGGCGACGCCGCGTACCTCGGCCTCCCGTAGTGCCTGCGCTACGACCGCCTCGACGCCACGGGCGAGGTCGCGGAGGCGGGCGGCTGGGCGGTCCTCGACGCTGGCGGCGAGGTCCTCGCGACGTGGGAGGGGCTGCGCTCCGAGGCGGCGACGCTGCGCGTCCACCAGACCGACGCCGGCGGCACGTCGTGGGCGGCCGAGTTCGGCGCCGTCTCCGAGGGCGACTTCTTCGAGTGGCGCAAGGCGTCCGACTGCTGGGTGCGCTACCACGTCACCGGCGCGCCCGCGCGCCCCTCGGCGGGATCGGGCCGCTGGGAGTTTCCCGTGGAGTGGCGCGCCTACGCCGCCACCGGCGAGGGCTGCACGGGCGCCGTCGGCGTGGCTACCGTGCTCAGCGCCGACGAGGCCGCGCCTACCGTGGTCAGCACGGCAGAGATCGCATTGCCCGTGCGTCAGGGGCCGTTCCTGATCGCGCCGATGGGCTGGGAGGGCGAGATCGAGCGCGCAACGCCGCATCCGAAGCCTGCGGCATCCGGGCCGAGCGGAGCGGGCGCGTCAGGACAACGGAGGGCGATCGCGGACTATTTTGCGGACAATATCGAGGATGCGAGGATTCTTTTCCCGTACTGGCGCGACCCCGATCTCCCTGCCGACTGGTCCTTTACCGGGGCGGTCCAGGACCCGACCGGCGTAAACGGTCCTACAGACGGGTACTGCGCTGGGTACCAGAACGGCAGAGGGTATATCAGCGTAGAAAATTTGCGCTTGGTACAAGAAGTATCGTCCTCATTACGAGCCAGTGTGGCGGCGCGACGGCGCCGAGGTCTATGAGCTGTTCATGATGGGCAATGACCCTGCGTTCGTGGCGTACAGTCCGCGCGGCGCCGCGCACGACGATGCCCTGAGCATCCGCGTCTCTGTATTCGACATCGAATCGGGAGTCGAATACTCCGTCAGGGGTTTCGACCCCAGCCTGAGTGGTGGCGACACAGACGCGGCGATCGCCATCGCGCGCAGCCTGCTGCCGTCGGCTGGCGCGCCGTGAGGGCGCGCCGCCGCGAGGTCGCGGCGGGGGGCGCGTGGCCTACACTGCGGCGCATGGGCGGAGCGCACGGACGATCGGGCGGCGGGAGGCGGCGGGGCGAGCCTCCGGGGGGGCTGCAGCGCGGCCTCTTCGGCGGCGACGGCCCCGCGCTGCCCGGCGGCGCGGCGGACGGCGGCTCCGCCCCCCTCGCCGCCCGCCAGCGTCCGGCGAGCCTCGACGACTTCGTGGGGCAGGAGGCGGTGGCCGGGCCGGGCGCGCCGCTGCGCGCGATGATCGAGCGCGACGAGACGCCCTCGCTCATCCTCTGGGGGCCGCCCGGCTCCGGCAAGACGACGCTGGCGGCGATCGTCGCGCGCGCCGCCCGCCGCTGGTTCGAGCCGCTCTCCGCCGTCGGCGCGGGCGTCGCCGACATCCGCCGCGTCGTCGCCGACGCCCGCGAGCGCCGCGCCGCCGCCGGCGTCGAGACCATCCTCTTCATCGACGAGCTCCACCGCTTCAACCGCGCCCAGCAGGACCACGTCCTCCCCCACGTCGAGGACGGCACGATCACGCTGATCGGCGCGACGACGGAGAATCCGTCGTTTTATGTCGTCGCCCCGCTGATCTCGCGGGCGCGGGTGTTCCGCCTCGAACTGCTGGGCGCGGAGCAGCTGCGCGCGATCCTTGAGCGCGCGCTCGCGACCGACGGGCAGCTCGCCGAGCTGCGCGCCGAGGCCGACGAGGACGCCCTCGCAACCATCGCCGGGCTCGCGGGCGGCGACGCGCGGGCGGCGCTCAACCTGCTGGAGTTCGCCGCCCACGCCGCCGAGCCGGACGCCGGCGGCGCGCGCCGCGTCACCCGCGCCGTCGTCGAGGCCGCGGGCCAGCAGCCGACGCTGCTCTACGACCGCGCCGGCGACGCCCACTACGACCACATCTCCGCCTACATCAAGTCGGTGCGCGACTCCGACCCCGACGGCGCGCTCTACTGGCTCGCGCGCATGGTCGAGGCCGGCGAGGACCCGCTGTTCGTCGCCCGCCGCATGGTGATCCTCGCCGCCGAGGACGTCGGGCTGGCGGACCCCCCAGGCGCTCGTCGTCGCCGTGGCCAGCCAGCAGGCCGTGCACTTCCTCGGGATGCCCGAGGCGCGGCTGCCGCTGGCCTAGGTCACCGTCTACCTCGCCCGCGCGCCCAAGTCGAACTCGGCGTGGGCCGCCTACGCCCGCGCCGCAGGGGACGTGGAGCGCACCCGCAACGATCCCGTGCCGCTCCACCTCCGCAACGCCGCCACCCGCCTCATGCGCGAGTTCGGCTACGGCGAGGGCTACCGCTACGCCCACGACTTCGAGGACCACCGCGTCCCCGATCAGACCCACCGCCCGCCCGCCGCCGAGGGCAACGTCTACTACGAACCCGGCGCGCTCGGCGACGAGCCCCGCCCCGGCGGCCCGTAGCCCCGCGCCCGCCCTGCCGCCCGTCGCCCGCCGAGGCGCGGCGGCGCCTCGGCCGCCGCGTACGCATCGAGGGCCGCGCGGCGGCGGGCGAGCTCGTCCGCGTCCGGGGCGGCGCCGCCGCCGAGCGCGGCGGCGAGCCCGGCGCGATCGAGCAGGAAGACGGCGCCGGGCTCCGGCAGCGCCCCCCGAGCCGCGAGGGGCCGCGCGAGCCGCAGCCACGCCGCCCGCGCCGCCGCCGTCAGCCGCCCGGCGTGCTCCGTGAGCGCGTCCAGCTCCCCGGCGCGCCGCCTCGCTTCCTCCGCCAGCGCGCGCAGCGCGCCGTCCGCCTCCGCGGCGAAGGCGTCGCGGCGTTCGAGGGCGGCGCGCCCCGCATCGAGGGGGCTGGCCGCGCGGGGCAGGGTCGCCGCCTCGCGCACGGCCTGCGTGAGCAGCGCGCGATCCTCGCGCCAGCCGGCGACGTCCTGGCGGCAGCCCGGCGCGGCGTCGCCGAACTCCTCGACGGCGCGCGCGAAGCGCCGCAGGTACTCGCGCTGCCCGCCCGTCGGCCCGAACGTCTGCGAGAGCCTGCTGCCCTCGCTCCGCAGCAGGCGGCTCAGCTCCCACACCGCCTCCGCGCGGCGCGACGCCCTCGACGGCAGCGGCGCTGCGAGATCGCGCGCCTCGCCGCGCCGCCCCTCGCCGAAGCGCGCGGCGTACGCCTCCCCGAACGCATCGAGGGCGCGCGCCGCGGGCGCCGCGACGGCCGCGCGCAGCCCTCGCGAGACCGCCGCCCACGCCTCGAAACGCTCGCCCAGCGCCTCGTCCCAGCGGCCGGAGGGCGCGGCGTCCGGTCCGAGGCCGCCGAACGAGCCGATCAGCGCCTCGATCCGCGGCAGCCACTCCTCGCGCCAGCCGCCGTCGCCGGACGCGGCCTCCGCGGCGGCGGCGGGGTCGTCGCGGACGTAGACGTAGCCGCCGACGGCGACGGCCCAGGGCGGCTGCGCCAGCAGCCCTGCGACGAGCGGCGGATGCGCCTCGCGGCCCTCGAGTCGCCAGCGGCGCCCGGCGAGGGCGCCGGGCAGCGCGAACCGGGCTTCGCCGCTCATCCCGCCCCCGATCGCCTCGCGGCGCGCGCGCCACATGCTACCGCCGTCCGCGGCGAGGAGCCGCGCCGCCGCGCCGTCGCGCCGCCGTTGGTGTACCCTCGCGGGGAAGCGGCGCGCTCGGGCGCGGCGCGGCAGCGAGAGGACGCCGGCGTGTCGAGGGAGCATGTGCTGGGCTACCTGCTGTGGTGCGCCGTCGCCGTGCCCGCCGTCTGGCTGCTGTTCGCGATCGTGCTTGTGCCGCTGATGTCGCTGGCGGGAGACCACACGCTCTACCTCGGGCTGCCCGCCTACGTCGTCCCCGTCCCGCTCACCGCCTTCTTCATCCCCGCGCTCGGCGCCGGCCCCTCCGGCTCGTCCTGACGGCGGCGGGCGCGGCGATGGCGGCGGCGGACGCGGCCCCCGGCCCCCCCGAACGGGCCACCGCCGCCGAGGCGATCGAGGAGTTCCGGCAAGGCCGCCCCGTCGTCGTCGTCGACGACCGGGGCCGCGAGAACGAGGGCGACCTCTGCATCCCCGCCCGCTTCGCCGACGCCGCCGCGATCGCCTTCATGGCCGCGCGCGCGCGCGGCCTCCTCTGCGTGGCGATGACCGGCGAGCGGCTCGACGCGCTCGACATCCCGCTGATGACGGGCAACAACACCTCGCCGCTGTCGAAGCAGTTCACCGTCACCGTCGAGGCCCGCGACGGCGCCGCCAGCGGCGCCTCCGCCGAGGGCAAGGCGCGCACCGTCGCGGCGCTGCTCGACCCCGCCTCGACGCCGGCCCACTTCACGCGGCCGGGGCGCGTCTTCCCGCTGCGCGCGCGCGACGGCGGCGTGCTGGCGCGCGCCGGCCACACCGAGGCGTCGGTCGACCTCGCGCGCCTCGCCGGCTGCGAGCCCGCCGCCGTGATCTGCGAGCTGATCCGCGAGGACGGCGCCGTCATGGGCGCGGACGACCTCGTCGCGTTCGCGCGCGAGCACGGCCTCCGCATCCTCGCCGTCAACGACCTGATCGCGCACCGCCTCCGCACCGACGCCCTGATCGAGCGCGTCGCCGAGGCCGGCCTGCCCAGCCGCCACGGCGAGTTCACCGCCGTCGCCTACCGCACGCTCCTCGACACGCGCGAGCACGTCGCGTTCGTCCTCGGCGACGTCGCGGCGCCGGAGCCGGTGCTCGTGCGCGTGCACGACCAGTGCGTGACCGGCGACGTCTTCCGCTCGCTCGACTGCGACTGCGGCGAGCAGCTGCGGGCCGCGATGGACCTCGTCGCCGAGGCCGGGCGGGGCGTCGTCGTCTACCTCTACCAGCAGGGCCGCACCGGCCACCACCGCAAGGGCGCCGCCCCCGGCGCGCCCGCCGCCGCGGGCCCCGCCCCCGCCGAGGCGCTCGGCCTGCCCGACTACGGCATCGGGATGCAGATCCTCGCCGACCTCGGCGTGCGCGCGATGCGGCTGATCACCGACAACCCCGTGCACCGCTCCGGCCTCGAGGGCTACGGCCTCGAGATCGCCGGGCTCGTCCCCCTCGAGGAGCGCGCGCGCGCCCGCCGCGAGTCGGCGCTGGCCGCGGCCGGCGAGGGCGCCGCGGGCGCGTAGCGGCGCGGAGGTATCGCGGGTGGGCGCGTTCCTGCGGCTGATCGGCGACATGGGGCGGCTCGTTCTCGAAGCGGCGCCGAGGCGCGAGCGGAGTTCCAGGCGTCGCGACCTGAAGCGCGAGCTGCGGGACCAAGCCACCCCCGACTACTGGCGACGGCGCGAGGAAGCGCGGTCGCGACGCTTCCGGCTCGTCAAACTGCGCCACGGCTTCAGACTCCGTTCCCGCTCCCTCCGCGACCGGGCCGTCGCCGTCCGCGCGGACGCGACGGGAATGTTGCCCGCATTCGGCGGCGGCGCGCTGGCGTTCGGCACGGCGTGGGCAATCGAGTGGGCGCTGGCCCGCCACGCCGAGCCTCGCCTCGTCCCCGCCGGGGAAGCGCCTCTCGGCGTTGTCCCCGTCATCGCCGTGCCGGTGGCCGCAACCCTGTTGGGCATCTACTTCGCGAGCGTGGGCATCGTCCTCTCCACGTCGTACCAGCGCGTATCCGCCCGCGTGCGATCCCTCGTGCTCGGCGACGCGCGCAGGCGGGGCCGCCTGCAAACGATCGTCTTCGCCATCGGCTGGGGCATCGCACTCGTGCTGTTGCCGGGTTTCGGTATTCCGTACGGGTACACGGTCGCTTCCTTGTACGTCGTCCTCGTCGCCCTCAGCGCCTATTACCTGATCCGGCTGAATACGGATGCGTTCGCGCTGTTCGACCCCGCGGCCTTGTCCGTTGAGCCGCTCTCGGCTATCGCCCGATCGATCGATCGCATGGGATCGGCGGGAGACGACGCGGTACTGGATGCTGCAGCCCGCGAAGCCGACAGTAACCTCGGCACCCTTACCGAGCTCATCGCTCTGAGGAGCGTTCGATCCCCTGCCCGCCAGGATAGCCTCGCCGACATGGCCGAGTACTTGATCATGCTGGTCCGCCGCTACTCCCGGAAGAAGCATCTGCTGACGCCCGATAGCGGTTGGTTCATGCGAAGACCCGTCTACCAGAGGTGGGTCGAAGCGGACCCGTCGCTGGTGGAAATCGCGCTCCGGACAGCCGTACCTTTGCCTGCCCAGCTGCAACCCGTGCCCGATTGGCTCGAAGATCGCTCCGCACATGTCGCTGCAGCCGCGATCGAGGCATGCGTCAGCTCGGACGACCGTAACTCCGCGTTGCGGATCATGGATGCGCTCAGGATCACGGTGCAGGCGCTGGCCGGGACCGGACACACCGACGACGCGCTCGCCGTCGCCGGCATCGTTCGCGACCGCTGCGGCGCCGTCCAGCCCGGGAAAACGGCTGCGGCACCCGTGGTGTCCGAGATTCCGACCGTCTTCGCCTCGTTGTTCCTGGGGTGGATCGAGGCAGCATCCTCTTGGCCGGACGAGGTGCGTTCCGTGGTGACGAGTACCGAGTGGGGGCCCGACACCGAGGCGGTACGCATCCGCGGGCCGCGCCGCGTGCGGGATGCCGCCCAGCGCCTGCTTCGCGGAATCCAGTCCGAGATCGCCGTCGATGGGAAGCGGGCAACTCCCGACTGGTACCTGCGTCATGCGCTGGCGACCGAGTACGTCATCGCGCTGCGCGAGTTCGCACGACTGCTGCCGAACCTGCTCGACGAGCACCTTGTCGGCGCGTTCAGGCCGCCGGGCGAGCCCATGCTGAACGTCGCGATCGGCGGGCAAGCGCTTCAGGCGCTGGCCAGGTCCGAACTGCTCGTTGCCGCCATCCCCGGGGCCATCTGCGCGCTCGAGGCTCTGCGTTCGCCCAACGAACCGATGCCGACCGCGGAACTCGACGGAATCGGCAATCGCATCCGAGGGAGCCGCTCCCAGGTCCTCAAGCACATGGCGGACGCCATCATCGCCCTGCAACCGGAAGCGGAGCCGTCCGCCCCCGATTTCTTCGGGGGAGCATGGTTCACGCTGGTCCACCACATGGAGCGGGCGCTCAGGGAACGGGAAGACGCCGTGGTGCGCGACGTGTTCCCGAAGCTTCTGCTGGCGACGTACAACTTCCAAGGGCACTTGCTGGCTACCTACCAGCCGCCGTCCTACCTAGCGGCGGGGACATGGGCGGCGACGGTCGACAAGATGGTGGAGGTCATCGAGCTGTCGGGGCTGGCGCTGATCTACGACGAGCTGCACGGCGGCATGCTCGCCGAGCCAATCAGAGAAGCGTGGACATCTCTGGACGCTGGTTTCGTCAAGTACGCGCTGGATCAACTCGACTACCAAACGTTGACTCTTTCCCATAGTATGCGGATATCGCAATGGCGCATAAGTCTCTCGAAGGCGATCGTGGCTGCCGGTTATGCCAGACCACAGTACGGCTCCTTCGATCCTTCGCCGCACCAGGACGCGCCGCGGCTCATCGGAATGTTGAACGTGGACGAGGCCCATGACCTCGGCATCGCTCCCGGAGCCGTCTTCGCTGGGGAAGTCCTCGGTCCGCTGAGCGAAGAAGGGGACGAGAACCTGGCGGAGCGCCCCGGACTGCGACGCTACTACGAGGTCATGTCCAAGTGAACGATCGCCGCTCCAGTCCCTTTGGCGTCGGATTCGAAAGGTGGAGTCCGTCGTCCGGCAGCGAATGGATGCTGTACCAGGATTTCAACACCCGTATCGTGCCGTACCGGAGCGGGTCTGACGCATACGCTATGTCCGCCGAAGGGATGCCGATCCCTTCGATCGAGAAGTCGCTGGCGCTGAGGTCCGAGGGGGTAGACGATTTCGTCAGACATACGGCGCTCGAATTGTTCGCGGGCTACGAGGCGTGGCTGGAGGTGGTGGCCGGCGATGGGGACGAACGCGAGGGCCTGCCCCCGGGCTTCCGGCTCTTCGCAGCCGACGGCGTGAGGAGGACGGCCGCAGGCGCGTTGGTGCAGGATGTGCTGGCGCCCGAGGACCTTCCGCCCGGGTACCGGCACAAGGGCGCCTGGGAGCCGGAATTGGAGCTCGATGCCGAGCGAATGGTGCAAGTGTCCCTGCCCGGCGAGTACCCGGCTACGATGCTTGCACAGGTATTCGGTGACTTGGCCGCCATCGGCGCCGAGGGAGTACCGGACTGGTTCATGCAGCGGATGGCCGAACCGACGACCGGCGCCGCCGCTGTCGACATCGGAGAATTCCATCGGACGCAGCGACTCGGCATCCTGCAGGCCGCCAGTCCGATCGGGTGGGCGGCGCGGGACGCACTGTACGGACCTCACGGGCAATTGGGCGAGTACTATCGCTTGTGGCGCGAGCTGAAGTTCCTGCACTTCATCGCGTCGATGCGGGCGAGCGCGGAGGAGGCGCTGCGGCGCGTGCTGGTCTTCGCCGGGGCGAGGTGCGGCTTCTCGGCGTCGGTGACCGCGCACGGGGTGCACACGCCGCACGAGGTCGAGGAGGTCATGCGCGGATTCGAGGCAGGCAAGATTCCTCTGTCCGAGGCCGAACGGATCGCCTACGAGAGTCTCGGCGACGGCGAGCAGCCGATGCCGCGACAAGTCGTCTAGCCGAGGCCCCGCCTGTGCGCGGCGGGGGGATGTGCGACACTGGGGCCGGCGGGGGTGCGGAGGTTCGAGGCGTGCCCGGCCGCACGATGTCCCGCCGCCGCTTCCTCGCCGCCGCCGCCGGCGCCGCCGCCGCCTTCGCCTCGGCGCCCCGGGGCGTCCTCGCCGCCGCCGCGCGGCCCGATGCCGCGCCGCGGCCCGCGCCCGCGCTCGACGCCGCGATCAACAACCCCGCGCTCGACGGCCTGCGCCACATCGCGTGGGTGTGGCAGTTCGGCGAGGACGACGACCGCCACAGCGTGCGCGACGCGCTCGCCGCGCACGGTCTCGCCGTCGCGGTCAAGACGCACGACGGCGTGCACTGGATGTCGGAGTTCGACCCCTCGCCCGACGCCGTCGCCGGCCCGCGGCAAGCCGCCGAACTCGCCGCCTTCTTCGAGGAGGGCGGCGTCCAGTTCCACGCCTGGTACAACGCGAAGGGCATCGATCCCCTGACCGAGGCGCGGATGGCCTCCGACATGCTCGACGCCGGCGCCCGCAGCCTCTTCATCGACCTCGAACCGCACCCCGGCTTCTGGGAGGGCACGCCCGAGGCCGCCCGCCGGCTGGGCGAGGAGCTGCGCCGCCTCCAGCCGGACGCCTGGCTCTCGACCTCGATCGACCCGCGCCCGTGGGAGATCGGCAAGATCCCGCTCGCCGAGTTCGCCGCCTTCACCGACGAGATCTCGCCCCAGATCTACTGGAGCCACTTCCGCGACTGGGGCAACCTGCTGCGCTTCCGCAGCGAGGGGTTCGACCCCGGGAGCGTGTCGGGCATCACGCCGCGCTTCGTCCTCGAAACGACGATGCGGCGGCTGACGGCGTACGACCTGCCGATCCACCCCGTCGGCGACGGCACGGCGCTGGCCGGCGACGGCTGGGCCGAGTTCCTCGACGAGTCGTTCGCGCGGGCCGCCGAGGCGGTCTCGGTGTGGCGCTTCGGCGTCGCCGGCGACGGCGTGCTGCGGCTGCTGGGCGAGACGCCGCCGCGCGAGCCCTCCTACGCGATCCGCCCCGGCGACAACCTGACGGACCTCGCCGCGGCCTGGGGCGTCACGCTGGAGGAGCTGATCGCGTTCAACGGCATCGCCGACCCCAACCGCATCTACGTCGGCCAGCAGCTCCTCGTCCCGCGCCGCATCGGCGGGCGCCGCGCGATCGCGACGCCCTCCCCCGTCCCGCCCGGCGGCCTCTACACCGTGCAGCCCGGCGACAACCTCTCGACGCTCGCCGAGGTCTGGGGCGTCGAGGTCGCCGCGATCGTCGAGGCCAACGGCCTCGCCGACGCGAACAGCATCCGCGCGGGCCAGCAGCTGGCGATCCCCGGCCACGGCGCGGCGCGGCCCCACGGCGGCAGTTACGTCGTCCAGCCGGGCGACACCCTCACCGCCCTCGCCGCCGAGTGGGACACCACCGTCGAGGCCATCGCCGAGGCCAACGCCCTCGACGACGCGGGCCGCATCCGCATCGGCGACACGCTGCGCGTGCCGTGAGCGCGGGCGCGCCGCGCCCCCGTGCGGGTACACTCGCGGGCGGCGCTCCGGCGGGAGCCGCCGGACGAGGGGAGACGCGGGAGCCATGACGACGAGCCCCCTGCTCGGTACGGCGTTCGCCGGGAAGGCGCACGAGGGGAAGGTGCGCGAGCTGTACCGCCTCGGCGGCGGACGGCTGCTGATGGTCGCGACCGACCGCATCTCCACCTACGACGTGGTGATGCCGACCGGCGTGCCGCGCAAGGGCGAGGTGCTGACACGGCTGTCGGCGTTCTGGTTCGCGCGCACCTCGGACGTGGTGCCCAACCACATGATCGCCGTCGTCGAGGCCGGCGACCGCCTCGACCTCGGCGGCGAGAGCGTCGAGGCTGGCGAGGCCGGGCTGGCGGGGCGCTCGATGATCGTGCGCGAGGCGCAGCCGCTGCCCGTCGAGTGCGTCGTGCGCGGCTACCTCGCGGGCTCCGGCTGGAGCGAGTACCAACGCTCCGGCGAGGTCTGCGGCGTGCCGCTGCCGGAGGGCCTGACCGAGTCGCAGCGGCTGCCGGAGCCGATCTTCACCCCCACCACCAAGGCCGAGACCGGCCACGACCTGCCGATGACCTTCGCCGAGGTCGAGGCGCTGATCGGCGAGGAGACGGCGAACGCCGTGCGCCTGCGCTCGCTCGCGCTCTACCGCTACGCCGCTGGCGTCGCCGAGGAGCGCGGCATCGTCATCGCCGACACCAAGTTCGAGTTCGGCCTGATCGAAGGCGAGGTGACGCTGATCGACGAGGCGCTCACGCCCGACTCCTCGCGCTTCTGGCCCCTCGGCGGCTACGAGGCGGGCCGCGCCCAGCCCTCGTTCGACAAGCAGTACGTGCGCGACTGGGCCAGCGCCACCGGCTGGAACCGCGAGCCTCCCGCCCCCGAACTCCCGCCCGAGGTCGTCGCCGCCAGCAGCGAGCGGTACCTCGAGGCCTACCGCGCGCTGACCGGCGAGCCGCTGCCCCCCCCGCCCGGCGCGCCGCAGTGACGCTGTGGCTCGCGCGCATCGGCGTGATGCTGAAGCCTGCGGTCAACGACCCGCAGGGCCTCGCCGTCGCCGGCGGCCTGCGCGACCTCGGCTACGGCGGCGTGCGCGGGGTGCGCGTCGGCAAGCGCATCGAGGTCACGCTCGAAGCCCCCGACCGCGCCGCCGCCGAGGACGCCGCGCGCGGCATGTGCGAGCGCCTGCTCGCCAACCCCGTGATCGAGGACTTCGCCTTCGGCGTGGAGCCCGCCCCTGACGGCGCGCCCCCGCCGCCCGCCCCCTGAACGGGACGAGGCGGGCCGCCTGCGGCGAAGCCCGCCACGGATCGGGTTTCGACCTCGTCCAGCCCGAAGGCCGGGGCGCTACGCTCCGAACTCGTTTCAATCCTCGCCCCGCCCGAGGGCGAGGCGCTACCTGGCGGTTGCCGGCGGACACGGCGGCGCGCGCAGCGGGTTTCAATCCTCGCCCCGCCCGAGGGCGAGGCGCTACCTCGATGCTCAAGGCGAAGGAGGACGGCGATGGCGGCGTTTCAATCCTCGCCCCGCCCGAGGGCGAGGCGCTACTCGTAGAACAGGTCGTCGATGTCCACGTTCGCGATGGAGTTTCAATCCTCGCCCCGCCCGAGGGCGAGGCGCTACTACGGACGGTTGAAGGTCGCCTTCACGCTACCACCAGTTTCAATCCTCGCCCCGCCCGAGGGCGAGGCGCTACCGACGAACAGCTCGTCGGTGGAGATCACCGTGATGTTTCAATCCTCGCCCCGCCCGAGGGCGAGGCGCTACCCGCCGAGGGGGACCACGTCGCGCGGGCCAGCCTGCCGGTTTCAATCCTCGCCCCGCCCGAGGGCGAGGCGCTACCGGGGGTGACTGAGCGCACCATCGGGCGCGCCAAGCAGGGTTTCAATCCTCGCCCCGCCCGAGGGCGAGGCGCTACCCGACATCCCGCCCGTCCCGCCCGTCCCGTCCGTTGCGGTTTCAATCCTCGCCCCGCCCGAGGGCGAGGCGCTACGGCTACGGCTACGGCCACCTGCGGCGTATCGCCGAAGTTTCAATCCTCGCCCCGCCCGAGGGCGAGGCGCTACAAGGACAGCTCGCCGTCCGCCTCGTGCGTCAGCCAGTTTCAATCCTCGCCCCGCCCGAGGGCGAGGCGCTACGAGCAGGCGGCGGCGATCCTCGACGACGCCGCCGCGTTTCAATCCTCGCCCCGCCCGAGGGCGAGGCGCTACCAAGCGCGGGACGCCGCTCTTCACCGGCGACGACCTGTTTCAATCCTCGCCCCGCCCGAGGGCGAGGCGCTACGGGTAGCAGATCGGCTCGGTCATGCGGCGCCTCCCTCGTTTCAATCCTCGCCCCGCCCGAGGGCGAGGCGCTACGCGCCCCGTGGGGCGCTCCGGCGCTCCACCGCCTCGTTTCAATCCTCGCCCCGCCCGAGGGCGAGGCGCTACGCGCCCCGTGGGGCGCTCCGGCGCTCCACCGCCTCGTTTCAATCCTCGCCCCGCCCGAGGGCGAGGCGCTACTAGCATCGGCGGGCGCTCGCACGGGGCGGGCGCGAACGGTTTCAATCCTCGCCCCGCCCGAGGGCGAGGCGCTACAAGTGCTCAAGGGCTGGCAGCAGTCGCGCAAGATCAAGTTTCAATCCTCGCCCCGCCCGAGGGCGAGGCGCTACAGGCGGCGACGGCCTCGCGGGCCGGCCCTCGACTACGAGTTTCAATCCTCGCCCCGCCCGAGGGCGAGGCGCTACCCTACTCGGCGCGCGTCATGAACCTCGGCGTCCACGTGTTTCAATCCTCGCCCCGCCCGAGGGCGAGGCGCTACATCTGCGCGGCGAACGCCGCCTGCTTGTTCTCGCCGCGGCCCCGGTTTCAATCCTCGCCCCGCCCGAGGGCGAGGCGCTACCCGTGCTCACCCCCGGCGGGGGTGCTCTACCTCGGAACCGTTTCAATCCTCGCCCCGCCCGAGGGCGAGGCGCTACCCGGTAGAGGGAAGGGAGACACCCCGAATGACCGGTCAGTTTCAATCCTCGCCCCGCCCGAGGGCGAGGCGCTACGCGACCGGCTGCGCGCGATGTAGAGGAGGCCGGAGATGTTTCAATCCTCGCCCCGCCCGAGGGCGAGGCGCTACCCGCACGCGCGGCGCGTCCACAGCCGGAGGGGGACGCGAGTTTCAATCCTCGCCCCGCCCGAGGGCGAGGCGCTACCTCCGCCCATCTCTTTCGCGATGGGCAGCGCGCAGCGATCATCCCACGATCGCGGATTCCTGTCACCCGGCCGCCGCTCCGCTGTTCGCGGAACCGCTGCGCGAGGGAATACGAGTGCTCCCGGCTGCGCGGACCTGACGGGGATGCGTGATCCCCGGAGGTTCGCGCACGCGGCTCAGAACACGAGGGAGCCGCGCGGATCGAAGGACGGCTGGACGCCGAACATGCGGAGGTGCCGGCTCAGCGGCTCGCGCAGACGGTAGATGCGGACGCTGTCTTCGGTCTCGTCCATCTCCTCCCGCAGCCGCGCGACGAGGCGCTCCATGTCCATCTCGTTGAGCACGCACTCGAACACCGATTTCTGCACGCGCTGGCCGTACGCCTCGCAGGTCCGGGCGACGCGGCGCAGCCGCCTCCGCCCGGCCGCGTCGTCCGTCGCCACGTCGTACGCCACGAGAATCTCCACGGGCCGTGCTCCCCTCAGCGGGCGATGTACGGCAGGTAGTGCCGCAGATCGCCGCGAAGATGCCGCGCCAGCAGACGCGCCTGCACGTGCGGCACGAGACCCAGCGGCACTCGCTGCTCGAGCAGGCGGTGCCGGACGGCGCGCTCCTTGCGTTTCGCGTAGGCGGCGAGCGCGGCGCGGCGTCCGTCGTCGGTGAGGCTCACGGCTCCGCCGGGCGTGACCTCGAAGTGTGCGGCCCGTATCTGGCGCCGGTTGATCATCCGCAGGGCGAGCCGGTCGGCGACGGCGGGGCGCAGCTCCTCCATGAGGTCGAGCGCCAGCGCGGGGCGTCCGGGGCGGAGGCCGTGCAGGTACCCGACCTGGGGATCGAGGCCCACGCCCTCGAGCGCCGCCTCGCACTCGGAACGCACCAGCGCGTAGAAGAACGAAAGCAGCGCGTTGGCGCGGTCGCGCGGCGGCCTGCGGCTGCGGCCGTCGGGAGCGAGCGGGGACGGGCGCTCGCGCACCATGCGGCCGAACGCCGCGAAGTAGGTGCGCGCGGCAAGGCCCTCCGCGCCGCGCAGCGCGTCGAGGTCGGAAGCGGCGGGCAGGCCGCCGAGGATTCCGTCCAGCTGCCGGGAAGCGTCGCGGAGCGCGCGTTCGTCCTCCTCGTCCGGGTGGTCGCGGGCCGCGCGCATGAGCAGCAGCCGCGCGTTCTGCACCTTGCCGGCGACGAACTGCCGGGCGATCGCGAGCGGCCGTCCGGGATCGTCGAGGGCGCGGTGCTGGGCGCGCCTCAGCAGCACGTTGCCGAGGGAGCGGCCCGCGAGCCTGGCGCGGAAGCGCCCCCGCCGCGTAAGCCAGACGACGTCGCGTCCGTCCTCGGCGCAGCGGTGGATCAGCGGCGTGGTCACCGTGACCCGTCCGAAGACCGCGATGGCCTGGAGCCGCAGGAGCGGCAGGCGGGCGCGGGTCTCGCCGTCGGCCACGACGCGCACCGTGTCGTGATCGAGCCTCAGGAGCGCGTCCTGGCTCGTCACGTAGAGCGTGTTCAGCAGCTCATGCATCGTCGTCCTCGTCGTCGCCGTCCGGCTCCAGCGGGCGGAAGAGCGATCCCTGCAGGCCGCGCAGCCGCGACGGCCGCGCGGCCACGCCGGGCAGGCAGGCGTGGACGAGCGAGCAGGGCGGGCAGCGGGCGTCGTCGACCGCGGGCGGCAGGCGCTGCCCGCGGATCTGGTCGCGCACCTCCCGCACCAGCGTTTCCGTCCGCCGGCGCAGTTCGCCGCCGAAGGGCACCGGGTGGCGCCGCCGCTCGGCGTGCGAGTAGATCGCCCCCTCCGGCACCTCCGCGCCCAGCATCTCCTCGAGGCAGAGCGCCTGCGCGCAGAGATGGATGTCGGCGTGCGGGGGGCGCCGCCGCCCGACCTTGTACTCGGCGGGAAACGGCGGGCGCCCGGGGCGCAATTCGACGACGTCGGCCTTGCCGCGCAGTCCGAGCCGCTCCGACCAGAGCGGGATGCCGCGCAGCGTCCGCACGCCGGGCCGCGTCTCCCGTTCCCCGGCGTCCACCCGCTCGTGGGCGATGCGCCCGCGCACGGTGAAGACGTTCTCCTCGAAGGTCTGCTCGACGTGGATCAGCGCGCACTGGCGCGGGCAGTAGGAGTAGTGCTCGAGCGCCGAGATCGGCACGTCGGGCGGCGTCTCCCCGCTCCAGTCCGGCGGCGGGACGGCTTCGGAGCCGATCACGTTCGCCTCCCTGTCGCGGGATGGACGGCGGCGCGACCGGACAAGGCCGGCCGCCGTCCGTCCCGCCTGCGGATGTGCGTTATCCGACGAGCCGGGTGAGTTCCACGCCGTTCGGCATGCGCTCGCCGCCGATCGTCACCTCGTAGTCGCCGAAGGCGCGCGGCGGGGACGTCCCGTCGCGGCGGGAGGCGGCGACGCGGTCGAAGAGATCGCTGGCGGGGGCGTTGCCGAGGCGGTTTTCGTGGCTGAACACGTACAGGCCGCGGCAGGCCACCAGACCGCGCGAAGCCGAGCGGTCGAGGTCCCACATCATCCGCAGCGCGAGCCAGAACAGATCGAGGTCGGCCGCGTCCGCTCCGGTCTGCTGCGCGAAGTGCGGGTTGAAGAAGCCGTGGGCGCGGTACAGCGCGTAGGGGACGGTCGCCTTGCGGCCCAGCGTGCCGTGGGTCGGCGCCTGCTGCTCGTCCCCGTCGCGCTGCTCCTGCCGCTCGCCGGCGTTCTCGAGCGCCACGCGGCCGATCGTGTGGTCCGTCGGGAAGACGGGATCGACGGAGCGGGCGAAGGTGAACTGCACCGGGCCGCGCACCTGTCCCGCGTTGCGTTCCTTCATCGACATCACCGCGCCGAACATGCGGATGTCCCAGAACTCGTCGCACATCCACTCGCGGGCGGTGCGCGGTTCGGGGTCGGAGCCGTTCGCGCGCTCGCCGAACACGCGCCCGCGCGCGTCGGTCAGGTAGCTTTCGCGCTGGACGTAGATCTTGTGGCGCCGCTCCTCGCCGCGCGCGGCGTCGACGTAGTCGCGCACCTTGCGCTTGATCGCCACGTCGGTGACGAGGCCGTGCATCGTCTCGGGGTCGACGCGCGGGGCGTTGCCGGCGTCCGGGTCGCCGTTGGGGTTGCCGTCCTGCACGTCGAACAGCAGCACGAAGTCGTGGCGGCGGTCCGGGTCGGTGTGGACGGCGGCCGTCGTGGTGGTCATCGGAGTCCTTCCGTTCGCTCGATCTTCCGTCGCCCGTTTTCGGGGCGCATGGCCGGCGGCGAGGCCTCCGGCGCAGGGATTGGGTCCGTCCGCGCTCAGGACACCTGGGCCGCGGTCTCCTTTCCGGGCGCTTCGCCGTTGGACCGGGCCGCCGCCTCGGCGCGGTTCGCGGCGCGCTGGTGGTAGTAGCCGAGCACGAACTCGCCCTGCTCCCGGGGGGCGAGCACGCCGGGGAACTCGCCGGAGATGCGATCCGCGATCTCCTCGATCCGCCGCTGGATGGCGTGGTACGCCGCGCGCTTGCGCTTGTCCTTATCCCGCTCGAGCTTCGAGAGGTGCGGCTGCGCCCGCTCGATCAGCGGCCCGAAGACCGAGCCGGGGGCGGTCGAGGCCTTGCCGAAGTAGCGATCGGCGATCGTCGCGTTGACGCGCCCGAGGGCCGTCCGCTGCGCGTTCTCCAGTTCGGCGAACAGCCGCCCGCAGTGGTAGGCGGTGCTCGCCGATTCCTCGTTCAGGCTCACCAGCGTGTCCTCCCCGTCGTGTTCGCCGTGCTGCGAACGCAGCACCATCTTGATCAGCGCCGCGTGGCTGCGGCGCACTTCGCGATCCGCCTGCGCGCGCCGCACGGCGCGGATCAGCAGATCGTCCGGCAGCGGCCCACCAGTCAGGAAACCCTCCAGCAGCGCGCGGGGCACGGCCGCCGGCAGGCCGCGCAGCTCGCGCACCGTCGCGCCGGCGAGCTCGTACAGCCCCAGCCGCCGGGCGCCGGTCCAGGGCTGCTCGCCGGACGCCCCCACGATCTTCTGGCGGGCGTACCACCGCGCCGCGTTGCGCGCCGCCTCGCCGACGGTGACCGTGTGCCAGCTCCGCACCGCCGCGCGTCCGCCCGCGGCCGACAGCCCGACGGCATGGAGCTGGTCCTGCCGGTCGCCGTCCAGCGGCGGCGGGGCCTTGCCGGAGCGGACGCCGAACTGCGCCGCGAAGTCCTGCGGCGTCGCGTCCGGCCGCTCCGCGGCCCATGCGTCGAGTTCGTCGAGTTCGTCGAGTTCGTCGCCGAAGTCGCCGGGGCTGGTGAGCAGCCCGAACGCGCGGAATTCGCGCTCCTCGCGCGTCCACGCGACGAACGCCATGTCGCCGACGCGCACGGCGTCCTCCGACGCCAGCAGCGCGTTGAGGCCCTTCGTGAAGCGTTCGCCGCAGTCGCCGCAGACGGGAGCGATCAGCGACTCCTCGAGGCCGTACGAGGAGAACGCATCGGTGTTCGCCGAAATCATCGCAGTTCCTGCGGTCTGGCCGCCGGGGATGCGCTTGATCTTCTCCTTCAGCCGCCGCTCCGCCGGCCGTTCCCGGGCGCAGACGAGGCATTGCAGCACGTCGGCGGCCTCGCCCCCGGAGCCGTTGTGCTCCGCCCAGAACGCCCGCACCGAGGGCAGATCGGCGACCGCCACGCCGCCGGCGTTGAAGTCGATCGAGGCGGAGGCGTCGAATTCCCCGTCCCCATCCACCTTCAACGCCTCGAGCGGCGACGACTCGAGGAAGCGCAGCACCGCGCCGACGGCGGGCTCCTCCGTCCGCCGGTGGCATTCGGCCAGCAGTTCGAGGTACGCGGCGTGGCGCCGTCCGGCGCGCCCGGCCTGCTTCCCGTCGTCCGGGTCCGCGACGTAGCCGAGGGTGTACTCGGCGGTGTCGGCCAGCAGCAGCGGACGGGTCGCCGAGGAGCGCGCCACCGTGGGCACGGAGCGGCGCACGCCCCGCCGCTGCGCCCGGCTGTCGGCGATCGCGGTGTCCTCCATGCCCTTGAGATCGCCCTCGGCGGTCAGGTGGATGCGGTAGCGGACCGGGCGTTCGGAGTAGAGCGGCGGCGGCAGGTCGAGGCGCTCCGCGTAGTCGCGGAGCAGCTGCAGCAGCATCAGGCGGCCTCCCTTTCGAGGCGCGGCACGCGGAGCACGCCGTCCTCGAGCGCCGCGTCGAAGAACCGGGGCTCGCCGCTCCCGTCCGCGGCGAACTCGACCGAATGCAGCATCAGGCCGAACTGCTCCGTGACGGGAATCGGCCGTTCGCCGTCGCCGGGTTCGCGGAAGTCGGCGGCGAACTCGCGGCAGCCGAGGTAGGGCCGCGCGAAGCACTGCCCGCGCGCGACGCGGCGCCGGAACTGGTCGCGGTACTTCGCCGGGTCGTCCCCGCCGGGCGCGACTTCGGCCTGCGCGCGGATGACGTAGTCGACGTCGCGCAGCGCCAGCGTGTGGCGCCGCTCGCGGTGATCGGCGACGTAGTAGCCGCCCGTCCCGCCGCCGCGCGCCCAGCCGCGCGCGCGTTGCTCGGTCTGGCGATCGCGGATCTCGTTGCGCCGGATCGAGACGTGGCGGATCGGCGCGAGCACGAGGATCTCCTCGATGCGCCAGCGGAACTGCGGCTTCCAGAAGATCGATTCGAGCACGCCGCGCGCCGCGGACGGCGTCATCACCGGGTAGCTGACGCGCTCCACCTTCATCTCGGGCCGAGTGAAGCACGCCAGCGGTCCGCTGACCCTGACCTCCACGGGGTTCATCGCCATCGTCGCCTCCTTTCGTGCGCCGCCCTGTTGGTGCAGGGCGCGACGATAGCAAGCACTTGCGGAACAACGCTTCAACCCTTCGCCGTGCGGCGCTTGAGGGGGACACCCGCTCCGTGCTGGCTGCACGGCCTGGGTGTCCACCCATGACTTCTTTCTACTACACGACCAGCGAGAGCACAAGATACAATAGCAGCAGTGCGGGACAAGTAAGATCAAGACGCCGCGGCGCCCAAGCCGCAGATCGCATCTAGACGATGAACTCGTCGACCGAGGGTTCGCCCAGCACGATCCCGCGCCCCGCGATCCCGCCGTCGTAGCGGCCGAGCCACTCGTAGACGCCGAGACCGCCGATCTCGCTCAGCAGTCCGCGCGGCTGCCGGCGCAGCGGCGAGGCGTAGAACGGTACGACGTACGGCTGGAGCCGGCGGAGCGCCGGGAAGCCGCCCTGTCCCCTCTGCGCGGCGTCGCGCAGCTCGCCGAGCAGCTCCCCGATCCGCTCCTCCTCGCCGCCGTAGCGCACGACGACCGGGATCGTCGGATCGATCATCCGGAACCTGTCAGCGACCTTGGGGAAGTTGAACTGCTCGCGCAGCGGCTGGATGCCCGCGCCGTCGGTCTCCGTCCCTTCGATCAGCCGCTCGAAGTAGCGGCGCTGGACGCCGAGGTCGTCGAGGCGCATTTCGGCGCCCGCTTCCGCGAGTGCGATCAGGGCCTGTTGTTTGCCCTGCTTGTACCCAGGCGGCAGCGGCGACGGCTCCGCCGGCTCGAAGACGACGACGCGGCCCGGCTCCGGCATCCGGCCGTTGCGGTTGCAGCGGCCCGCCGCCTGCACGATCGAGTCGAGCGGGGCGACGGCGCGCAGCACGAGGGGGAAGTCGATGTCCACGCCCGCCTCGACCACCTGCGTCGAAACCAGCAGGCACGGCTCGCCCGCATCGAGGCGGCGCTCGACCTCTTCCAGCACGGCGCGGCGATGCGCTCCGCAGAGCAGCGTCGAGAGATGGAGCGCGCCGTCTTCGCCGGCGGCTTCCAGCGCGCCGAGGAGCGCAAGCGCGTCGCTCTTGGTGTTGACGATCGCGAGCGCCTGTCCCTGCGGTCCGTCCAGCATCAGGCGGGCGGCATCGTCCCACGCGAGCGGCGCGGCGGGCCGCTCGTACTCGACGCGCCGCAGCGCCCCGAACCAGCGCTCCGGCCGCGGCACGATGTCGCGGGCGTCCGCGTCGGCGAACTCCGGAACGGCCTCGAACGCGGGCTGCGTCGCCGTCGAGAGCACGACGGTCGTGCGGTAGTGCGTGGCGAGGCCGCGCAGGGCGTCGAGGATCGGCGCCAGGAGCTTGCGCGGCAGGCCCTGCGCCTCGTCGAGGATCAGGACGCTGTTGGCGATCCGGTGCAGTTTCCGCATCCGCCCCGGCCGCCGCTCGAAGAGGCTCTCGAACAGCTGCACGGTCGTCGTGACCACGACGGGCGCGTCCCAGTTCTCGGCCGCCAGCTTCGCCCAGCCCGGCGCGGACGCGCCGCTCCGTTCGCCTTCGATCAGGTCGCCGGCGTTGCTGTGGTGCTCCAGCACGGCGGGGGCGGCGTCGCCCGCGCGTTCGAGGATGTCACGCATGGTCTTCGCGGTCTGCGTGGTGATGCTCGTGAACGGCACGGCGACGATCACGCGCCGCTGACCGTGCCGCATGGCGTGCCGCAGCGCGAACGCCATGCCCGATCGCGTCTTGCCTCCGCCGGTGGGCGCCGTGAGGCGGAAGAAGCCGGGCGGCTCTCCGGCCGCTTCGAGGCAGGAGCGGTAGATCGCGTCGCGGGCCTCGTCGACCGGGCCGCCCGCTCCCCCGATCCGCCGCTGGCCGTCCTCAAGGCGGCTCCACAGCTCGGCGAGGTCCGGAGCGGCGTGCGCCCGCGCGCGTCGCCGTTCCGGCGCGAAGTGCGCCTCCGTGTCGAGCCAGTCCGCGTCCACGAGGCACGAGAACAGCATCCGCAACAGCAGGTCTGCTTCGAGCTCCGTGCCGGCGATGCCGGCGGGCGGCGCGAAGTACGGCGCTTTCACGAACTGGTCTCCCAGCAGGCTCCGGGCCGCATCGCGCGCCTCGCGCAGCTCGCCGTCGCGCCCGTCGATCTGATCGCCGACCGCGCCCCGCATGTCCTGCGGCGTGGACAGCCCGCCGTGGTGTCCGTGCAGCACGAGCGGGAAATGCTCGCCCAGATGCTTCTTCGCGATCACCGCGCCCGCGGTCTTGTGGTCCGGACCGCTGCCGCGCCGCGCCTTGCCCGCTTCGCTGCGGACGAGGTACTGCTGCCAGTCGTCCGCGAGCTTGCCGACGTCGTGCCAGAGGCCGAGCAGCCGTCCGTACTCCGCCATGCCGAACTCGCCCGCGAAGGCCTCCGCGAGCGCGGCGGTCCCCTCGGCGTGCGCGATCCACTCGTGCCGTTCGCCGTCGCCGTTGGCCGAGTGCGCCCACGGCCCGTTCGTCGCGCTCATCCCGCTCCTTCGCTTTGCGTTCCGTACGCCGCGGTCGATGGCAAACCCCACGCCGCTACCGCTGGGCTTCCTTGCGGCTGGCTGCCGCCTTGTGTTCCTCGACTTCGCGGCGAAGCGACGCCACTGATACAAGTACCGTACGCCCTGATTGGTGCTGATATCAAACGCATGTTCCGCAACCTCGCGGCGGAGCGACGCCGCCCCTTTCCGCCAAGCGGCTTCCGCGCCCTTCCTCTGCCGGCTCTCCCGCAGTCTCAGTTCCGCGAGCACCAGCGCCCTCTCGCGATCCACACGGGTCGAGGTAGACGAGGTCGACCGAGCCCGCCTCGATGCGGCGCGCGACCTCGACGCCGTCGGCGAGGTGGACGACGCCGCGGACGCCGCCGGCCGGTGCGGGCGCGGGGGCGGTCATGCGGTGAGCGTGCCTTTGGTGCTGGGGGGCTCGCCGGGGATGCGGGGGTCGGGGCGCGTGGCCGCGTCGAGGGCGCGCGCGAGCGCCTTGAAGGCGGCCTCGGCGACGTGGTGGTCGTTGGCGCCCGCCAGCTGGCGGACGTGGAGGGCGACGCGCGCGCCCTGCGCGAAGCTGTGCAGCGCGTGGCCGATCATCTGCGTCGGCGCGCCGCCGATGCGCTCCCCCGCCCACGCGAGGCCGATCTCCGCCCAGGGCCGTCCCGAGCAGTCCACCACGGCCTGCACCAGCGCCTCGTCGAGCGGCACGGTCGCGTCGCCCATCCGCACGATGCCGGCGCGCTCGCCCAGCGCCTCGTCGAAGGCCGCGCCGAGGGCCAGCGCGCAGTCCTCGATGGTGTGGTGCTCGTCGACGTGGAGGTCGCCCTCGCAGCCGAGTTCGAGGTCGAAGCGGCCGTGCTTCGCGAAGGCCTCGAGCAGGTGGTCGAGGAAGCCGACGCCGGTCGCGATCCTCGACCGGCCCGCGCCGTCGACGTCGAGTTCGACGCGGATGCGGGTCTCGGCGGTGGCGCGCTCCAGCGTCGCGCGGCGTGCGGTCATGGGGCGGTCCCTTCGAGGTCGGCGCGCGCCCCGTCGAGGGCGGCGAGCAGGCGGTCGCCGTCGGCGGGCGAGCCGGCGGAGATGCGGACGTGGCGGCGCAGGCGCGGGTCGCCGAAGACGCGCACGAACACGCCGCGCCGCGCCAGCGCCTCGCGCAGCGCCGTACCGTCGCCGGGGACGCCGGCGGCGATGCGGCAGAGCAGGAAGTTGGCCTGCGAGGGCGCGGGTTCGAGCCAGCCGAGGCCGCGCAGCGCCGCGGCGAGGCGCTCGCGCTCGCCGGCGACGGCGCAGGCGCGCTCGTCGAGCAGCGCGGCGTCCTCGAGCGAGGCGAGGGCGGCTGCCTCGGCGGCGGCGTTGACGCCGTAGGGCTGCTTGCAGCGCATGAACGCCTCGGCGATCGGAGCGGGCATCACGCCGTAGCCGACGCGCAGCCCGGCGAGGCCGGCCCACTTGCTGAAGGTGCGGAGCACGATCAGCGGAACCTCGCCCGAGGCTGCCCGCGCCGCCAGCGAGTCTCCGTGCGAGAACTCGGCGTAGGCCTCGTCGACGACGAGCAGCGCGCCGCCGGCGAGCAGCCGCCCGGCGAGATCGGGCGGGAGCAGGCCGCCGGTGGGGTTGTTGGGCGAGGGCAGGAACACGGCCTTCGCCCCCTCCGCGGCGGCGGCGAGGGCCTCGGCGTCGAGGTCCCAGTCCGGCTCCGTGCGCGGGGCGTCGAGGAGCCTCGCCCCGGCGAGGCGCGCGCCGAAGGCGTACATCCCGAACGTGGGCGAGGCGACGGCGACGGCGTCGCCGGGGTCGACGAAGACGCGGAACACGAGGTCGATCAGCTCGTCGGCGCCGGCTCCGGCGACGACGCAGGCGGGCGGCACGCCGTGGCGCGCGGCGAGGGCGGCGCGCAGCCGCCGCTGCTCCGGGTCGGGGTAGCGGTGGACGGGCAGCGGCCCGCGCAGCGCCTCGAGCGCGCGCGGCGAGGGGCCGTAGGGGTTCTCGTTGGCGTCGAGCTTGACCACGGCGGCGGGGTCGAGGCCGTAGCGGGCGGCGAGCGCCTCGGGCGGCTCGACCGGCTCGTAGCCGGCCATGCCGCGCAGCGGCGGGCGCAACGCCGCGTCGAGGTCGCCGAGGGGGAAGCGGGGCGCGGGGGGCGGGGCGGGCGGCATCAGCGGCCCTCGATCCGGCGCTCGATCGAGCGGGCGTGGCCAGTCAGCCCCTCGGCGCGCGCGAGGCGGGCGGCGTGGGGGCCGAGCAGCGCGAGGCCGTCCTCGGGCAGCGCGACGACGGAGGTGATCCTGAGGAAGTCGAGCACCGACAGCGGCGAGGCCCAGCGCGCCGAGCCGCCCGTCGGCATGACGTGGCTCGGCCCCGCGACGTAGTCGCCGAGCACCTCCGGCGAGTGCTCGCCGACGAAGACGCCGCCGGCGCAGGCGATGCGGTCGGCGAGCGCCGCCGGGTCGCGCACGAGCAGGCAGCAGTGCTCCGGCGCGAACTCGTTGGCGAGCGCCACCGCCTCGTCGAGGTCGGCGGCGACGACGGCGCCGCCACGCCCGATCGCAGCGCGCGCGATCGCGCCGCGTTCGAGGCCGGCCAGCTGCGCCTCGACGGCCTCGCGCACCGCCTCGGCGAGGCCGCGATCGGTGGTCACGAGCACGGGCGTGGCGAGGACGTCGTGCTCGGCCTGCGCGAGCAGGTCGGCGGCGCAGAGGTCGGGCGGCGCGGCGTCGTCGGCGAGCACCAGCGTCTCGGTCGGCCCGTAGAGGGCGTCGATGCCGACCTCGCCGAAGAGCTGGCGCTTGGCGAGGGTGACGAAGAGGTTGCCGGGGCCGAAGACCTTGTCCACGCGCGGGATCGTCTCGGTGCCGAGCGCGAGCGCGGCGACGGCCTGCGCGCCGGAGGCGCGGAACACCCTCCCGACGCCCGCGATGCGCGCGGCGGCGAGTTTGAGCGGGTGCACGCTTCCGCCGGGCTGCGCGGCGGTCACGCCGACGAGCTCGGGCACGCCGGCGACGGCCCCCGGCAGCGCGGTGTGCAGCACCGAGGACGGCAGCACGGCGGCGCTGCCCGCCATGTAGACGCCCGCGCGCGCGATCGGCCGCACCGTCTGGCCCAGGCCCTCGAACAGGAACGAGCGCGGGCCGTGCTCCAGCTGCAGCTCGTGGTAGACGCGCACGCGCTCGGCCGCGTAGCGCAGCGACTCGACGACGTCCGGCGGGGCCGCCGCGAGCGCCGCCTCGAACTCCTCGGGGGCGACCTCCATCGGCGCGTCGGCGGAGCCGTCGAGGCGCCGCGACCAGCGGCGCACGGCCTCGTCGCCCTCGCGCCGCACGTCCCCGACGATGCGCGCGACGGCCTCGTCCGCGCCGAGGTCCTCGCCGAACGCCTCGCGGATCGAGGCGCGCACGGCGTCCGGCAGCGCGGGCGCGCCGCCGGGGTCGCGGCGCAGCACGCTCGCGCGCGCCGCCGCGGCCCCCTCGACGATCCGCAGCGCGTAGGCCGCCTCGCCGGTCATCGCGGCGGCAGGTACTCGCGCAGGCGGTCGAACGCCAGCTCGGTCGCCTCCTCGGCGTAGCGGGCGACGCGCTCCTCGCTGACGTGTCCGATCGCCTCGCTCACGATCTTCGGCGGGTCCTCGCCGAGTTCCTCGATGCGCTCTTCGCTGTAGCCGGCGCGGCGGAGGTGGATCTGCATGACGCGCGGGAAGCGCTCCCAGTCGGGGCGCTGGCGGGTGATGCCGCGCGTGAAGTCGCGCCACTCCGGCCACAGCGCGTCGTCGATGAACGGCGTTCCGACCGCGGACTGCGAGGCGTCGATGGCCGCGCGCACGTCGGCGAGCGCCGCGTCGTCGCCCAGCTCGCGGCGGTTCATCTCGTACTGCAGCGCGCGGTCGAGCACGTTCGCCCAGAGGTCTCCGCCCAGCGGCGAGCGTTCGCCGAAGTAGACGCGGTAGACGCTCTGGATGTAGTGCTCGTCCATGAGCAGGTGCGTCACGTAGCCGGCGACGAACGCGCGCATCCCGGCGTCGAGGCTCACCGCGTCGCCGAGCTCGGGGTGGGCCTCGAACATGCGCGCCACCGAGTCCTGCTCCCCGAAGTCGTCGAGGTCGAAGAAGTGGGTGAGGCGGCGGTCCACGCGCATGAGGATACGCATGTCGGGCGCCGTCGAGCCGAGGTAGTAGGCGCCGCGATCGGCGTCGATGTGCGGGCTGCCCAGCCGCGAGGCCAGCCCGTAGGCGCTCGTCAGGTGCGAACCGAGCGACGGCATCCGCGCGACTCCTCGCCCCGATGCTACGACGGCTCGCCGTCGCCCGCCCGTTGCGCCGCCGCCGCCAGCCGCTCCACCAGCCGGTCGCGCAGCTCGCCGCGCGCCCCCGGCGGGCGCTCCGCCGCCCCGATCACGCAGTTCGTCGACTCCATGATCACGTCGATCATACGGAGCCGGTTGGCGCGCAGGGTGGCCCCCGTCTCCGAACCCTCGATCAGGATCTCGGCGTCGTCGGGCACGAAGCCCTCCGACGCCCCCGCGATCGGGATCACGCGGTAGCGCCCCAGCTGGCGCTCGCGCGCGTAGTGGTCGGCCAGCTCGGCGTACTCCGAGGCGACGCGGATCGCGCGCCGGGGGTCGCCGCGCCGCCACCACGCGACGGCCCCGGCGATCGTCTCGGCGGGCACGTCCGCGGAGACGACGGCGCCCATGCGGTAGCGGCTGCGCCGCAGGTCGCACAGCTCGGCCACGGGCGAGGCGGGAAACGCCGCGAGGTGCGCGGCCAGCCAGTCGCGTCCCGTCAGCGCGAGGTCGAAGCAGCCGAGGGCGACCGCGCGCGGCATGTCCTGCGGGCGGATCACCTTCACCTCCACGCCGCCGATCGGCGAGCTGGGCCGCCGCACGGCGCGCTCCTCGCCGTAGCCGCCGAAGGCGATGCCGGCGGCGGCCAGCGCGCGCACCGTGTGGCGCTGCGCGTGGCCGTCGGGCGCCGCGATCCGCAGCGCCCCCCCATCGGGCCTCGCCCCCTCCGATCGCGGCCCGGCGGGGCGCGCCGGCGCGGCGAGGGAGGCGGGACGCGCGGGGCCGTCGCCGCCGCCGGGGTCGCGGGGGCGCGGGGGCAGCCGCAGCAGCGGCTCCAGCGCCTCGCCCAGGTCGCGTTCGGCGAGCGAGCGGCGGTGGGCGACGAGCCACGCCGAGCCGCGGTGCAGCTCGGCGACGGCGCGCAGGCCCTCCGCGGCGAGCGCGGGCGGCTCCGCGCCGTCCTCGCCGCCGCCGGGGACGGCGAGGACGGCGGCGTCGGCGTCCTCGGGCGGCCACGCCTGGGGCTGGCCCCAGACCTCGATCAGCCGGTAGTCGGGGACGCGCAGCGCGTTGAGGTAGCGCGCCGTGAGGTGCGGGTGCGTCGTCGCGACGCGCAGCGGGCGCCGCGCGGCCAGCCCCGCCGGCGTCTCGCCGGGCGCCGCCGCCAGCACCACGCGCTCGCTGCCGAGGTCGAGCGCGCGCAGCGGCGCGATCGTGTCGTGCCCGAAGCGCGTCACCAGCTCGTCGATCGCCGACAGGCTCGTGACGCCGAGGTCGTACTGCCCCAGCGCGATCTGGATCGGAATGTCGGCGTCGGAGAACACGCGCACCGCCACGCGCGAGCGGCCCTCGACGGCGAAGCGGTAGGCGCGCGATCCCTCGCCGTAGCCGATTGCCGCGAAGCCCGCCGCCGCCAGCCGTTCGGCCAGCGGCGCGCGCAGCCCGCCGCGCGGCAGCGCGACGCGGATCGCGCCGTCCGCGCTCACGGCGCGCCCTCGCCGCCCTCGCCGCCGCCGTCCGCGAGCTCGGCGAGGCCCAGCAGGTCGGCGGCGAAGCCCGATGCCGCGTCCGGCCGCCCGCCGATCGTCTCCGCGAGCCGCGTCCGGCCGCCCGATCGTCTCCGCGAGGCCGTCGTAGCGCCCGCCGCGCAGGCGCTCGGCGCCGCCCGCGAGGAAGCGGAAGGTGACGCCCGTGTAGTACTCGAAGTTGCCCGTGGCGGCGGCGGCGACGCGGAACGGGCAGCCGCCTCGCCGAGCACGCGCGCCGCCGCCTCCAGCTCGGCGATCGGCGCCTCGGCGGCGGGGACGGCGGCGGTCAGCGCCGCGCGCAGGTTCGCGAGGTAGCCCGCGCCCTCGCCCGCGACGCCGAGCAGCACGCGCAGCGCGGGCGCCTGCGAGGGGTGGGCGTCGGCGAGTTCGGCGATCACCGCCTCGTCGCCCTCCAGCAGGCGATCGCGCGCCGCGAGCTGCGCGGCGGCGTCGAGGCCCGTCGCCGCCAGCGCCTCGCGCACGAGGCCGCCGTGCGAGAGTTCGGCGCTCACGCCGCCCGCGCCCAGCGCCGACAGCAGGCCGAGCGCCAGCCGCAGCAGCTCGGCGTCGCCCTCGGGCGCGGCGAGGCCGAACAGCTCGACGCCGCACTGCCACTGCTCGCGCTGGCCGCCGCCGGGGGCGAAGCGGTAGACGGGCTGCACGTAGCAGAGCCGCGACGCCCCGCCGTCGGCGCGCTCCTCGCGCCAGCGCACCGCCGGCAGCGTGCTGTCGGGCCGCAGCACCACGCGCTCGCCGCTCCAGCCGTCCCAGTCGAGGAAGGAGTAGACGCGGTCGAGCATCCGCGGCGAGAGCGCGCCAGCGCCCGTGAAGAGGTGCAGCGGCTCCACCGTCGGCGTGCGGATCTCGGCGTAGCCCGCCCCCGCGGCGACCTCGAGGAAGCGCGCCTCGGCGGCGCGGAAGCGCCGCATCGCGGCCGGCCCGAGGTCGCGCATACCGGGGCTGCGCGGGTACGCCGCGCCGCCGTCCGCCGGCTCCGTCTCCCCGCTCCCGCCGCTCATCGCGCGTCCCGTCGCCGCCCGCGCCGGCCGCGGACGCGAAAACGCCGCGGCGTCCCCCGCCGCGGCGCGCTTCCGGCATCGGGCGGACGGCTACCGATGCGCGCGGCCCCGCGACGGCCTGCGATGGCCTCCGCCCGCATGATCGCCCTCGCCCTGCCGGGTCCTCGCCTCGTCCCCCATGCGTTGAGCGTGACCGCCCCCCCGCCGTGCGTCAACCCGCGCCGCGCGCGGCCTGCGTCAGCGCTCCCGCACGGCGAGGGCCACGGCGTAGCGGATCAGCTGATCGAGGTCCGGTAACGCTTCGAGCGATACGGGTGTGCGTCCGGTCTCCTCGCCGGTGGCGGGGTCCGGCAGGTGGAGGTGCAGGCCGCCGTGCGCCATGTCGTAACGGAACAGCACCCGTCGCTCGCTGCCTGCGTCGCGCCATGCGTGGTAGGTGTAATCGACGCCGCGCACCTCGGTGCGCCCGTCGCGGCGCGTGCGCGCCTCCAGCCGCGTGTCGGCGTAGACGGAGGCGCCGAACGCGCACCTGATCCGCCCTTCGACGCGCACCCGCGCGAGACGACCGCGCGCGTCGGTCAGGTCGGAGACGGAGAGACCGCCGCCGAGGACGATCCCTTCGTCGTCGAGTTCCCTCGGCTGCCGCCACAGGACGGTCAGGTACTCGTCGTAGTCCGGCCAGTCGCGGGGCCGGCGAGGGCGCGGAGGTCCTGGAGGCGTCGGTACCTAGCTGTAGGTCCCAGGGAGGTTGTTGACAGGCGAGGAGCCTCGCTGCTGCCGTTGCGTGAGCAACAGCGACGACGGCAGGAGGCTCCTCGTGTCCCACCCTAACGCACGGTTGACCCCGAAGGCGCGCCTCGACCTCGTGTTGGAGGTCGAGGCCGGCTGGACCCGGGCCGAGGCGGCGCGGCGGTTCCGTGTCTCGCGCGCCACCGCCGCCAAGTGGGTGCGCCGCTACCGCGGCGAGGGCGAGGCCGGCCTGCGCGACCGCTGCTCGCGCCCGCGCCGGTCGCCCGGCATCACGGCGCCGTCCGAGGCGGAGGCCGTCCTCGGGTTGCGCCGCGAGCGCGGCTGGGGGCCGCACCGCATCGCCTGGGCGCTGGGCATGGCCCCCTCCACCGCATACGCCGTCCTGCGCCGGGCCGGTCTCCACCGCCGCGACCGGATGCACCGCGTCAGCCGCGAGGTCGTGCGCTACGAGCGCGGCAGGCCGGGCGAGCTGCTGCACCTCGACGTCAAGAAGCTCGGGCGCGTCCCGCCGGGCGGCGGCAAGCGCTTCGCGCCCGGCTTCGCGGAGACCCGCAGCGGACCGAGGGGCAGGGGCAGGGGCGGCGGCGGCATCGACTGCGTGCACGTCGCCGTGGACGACCGCTCGCGCTACGCCTACGCCGAGGCGCTGCCGGACGAGCGCGGCGTCACCACCGCGGCCTTCCTCGAGCGGGCGATCGCCCGCTTCGCCGGCCTCGGCGTGCGGGTGGAGCGGGTGCTCACCGACAACGGCGGGAACTACCTCAGCGGCGCCTTCCGCGAGATGGCCGCGGCGCACGGGGTGGGGCTGCGGCGGACGAGGCCGTACCGGCCGCAGACCAACGGCAAGGCCGAGGCGTTCATCAAGATCCTGCAGGACGAGTGGGCGTACCGCCGCGCCTACGGCTCGAACGCGGAGCGGCTCGCCTGCCTCCCGGTCTTCCTGAGCGAGTACAATCACGCCCGTCCGCACGGCGGCATCGGCGGGGCCGTGCCCGCCTCCCGCCTGTAAACAACGTCCCTGGGACCTACACCTAGCCAGCCACAGGTCCACCTCCGCGGAGCAGTCCGCCTCGCCGCACAGCACGGCCTCGGCCATCTCCGCCGACGAGCGCCCGTACTCGCGCTCGAAGCGCCGCACGTAGCGCTCGAACAACCGGATGTCGTCCGCGAGCGCCCGCGACCGCCGCCGGATGCGGACGGCCGAGGGCAGCGCCTGCGTCTCCGCCGTCAGTGTACCGCCGCGCCTCGACGCCGCACCGTGCGGACGAGGACGACCCGCGCCGTGGCCGCGCCCGTGAGTGGCGCGGCGGGGCGCTCACAGCACCGTCACGTCGCCCGCCGCAAAGGCGTGCGTGCCGCCGCCGTCGAGGCGCAGCACGAGGCTGCCCTCGGCGGTGACGTCGACGGCCTCGCCCTCGACGTCGCCGCCGGGGGTGGCGAGGCGCACGCGCGAGCCGAGCATCGCGAGGCGCGCGCGCCAGTCGGCGAGCAGGCGGTCGGGGGCCGACTCGGCCTGCGCGGCGCGGCCCTCGAGGGCCTCGCAGAGCGCGGCGAGCAGCGTCTCGGCGTCCGGCGGCGCCGCGCCCTCGCCCTCGATGCTCGTGGCGAGCGCGCGCTCGGCGCCGGGCAGGCCGGCGATGGCCGCCTCGCCGAGGTTGACGCCGACGCCGAGGAAGACGTCGGCCTCGACCGCCCCCTGCTGCGCCTCGGCGAGGACGCCCGCCAGCTTGCGCCCGCCCGCGAGCACGTCGTTGGGCCACTTGAGCGCCGTTTCGAGGCCGCTCGCGGCCGTCACCGCCTCGGCGGCGGCGAGCGCCCCGGCGAGGCCGAGGAACGGCGCGAAGGCGATGTCGAGGGCGCAGAGGTGGAACGTGACGGCGAGCGAGGCGCCGGGCGCGCCCTGCCACGGGCGGCGGAAGCGCCCGCGGCCGGCGGTCTGCTCGCCCGCGAGGTAGGCGTCGCCGCAGCCCTCGCCGCCGCGCGCCGCGGCCCCTGCGCGCGCGTCGTCCATCGTCGAGGGGGTGCGCTCGCGGTAGTGCACCAGCGCGCCGATCAGGCCGCCGTGGTGCAGCTCCTCGTAGCGGTCCTGGTCGAAGGGCACGGGGCGCTCCTCGCGGTTCGGGCCTCGCGGCGGGGCGGCGACTGGCGGGGGCGGAAAAGGAGCACCCCGGCCGGAGCCGGGGTGCTCGCGAAGTCACACGGGCCCGGATCAGCCCGCCGACACCTCCGCGGAGATGTCCCGCTGCCCCTCCGGGCCGTGACTACGTTGGTCGTCCATGCAGGCATCACCTCCTTCCTTGCCCGTGACCATAGGGCCGGAACGCGTCGGCGTCAAACGCCCCCGCGACGAGGCGAGACGCCCGCCACGAAGCCGGTGCGCCTGCCGCTCCAACCTCCGTCGCGCCGTCCTGCCCGCACGCGGAGGCGGGCCTGCTCCGCGGCCCGCGGGCGCTCCCCTGCGCGCCGTAACAGCCGCCCGCGCGTTATGTCCTATGCTCTCATCCGCCTCGCAGCCTGCCGCCCCTCGCCGCCCGCGTCGCGCCGTGGGCTACGATGGCGGCCCCGCGCCCGCCGCCGGCGGGCGGCCCTCGCCGTTGGGAGGCGCCCGTGGCGCAGAGCGCGCGTCCCGAGGGCGCGGCGGCGCCCTCGCGCCGTCCCCGCGTCTTCTACGGCTACTACATGCTCGGCTCGATGATGGGCATCCACTGGTACATGAGCGCCGCGTTCGTGTACGGGTTCGGCGCGCTGTTCGTGCCGATCCTCGACACCTTCGGGTGGAGCCGCGGCGTCGGGTCGCTGGCGGCTTCGTTCCGGCAGCCGGTCGGCGGGGCGATGGGGCCGCTCGTGGGCCTCTTCGTCGACCGCTACGGGGCGCGGCCGGTGGTGATCGCGGGCGTGCTCGTCACGGCGCTGGGGCTGATGTCGCTGAGCCAGCTGCGGGCGCTGTGGATGCTGTTCGCCTCGTTCGGGCTGATCTCGCTCGGCATGAGCGCGACGCTCGGCGTCGGCTTCAACTCGGCGATCGTCAACTGGTTCCGGCGCAGCCGCGGGCGCGCGCTCGGCATCGGCTACTCGGGGGCGATCCTGAGCGGGCCGTTCGTGGGCGTCGTGGTGTGGATGGAGGCGGCGTGGGGCTGGCGGGAGACGGCGTTCCTGCTCGGCCTCGGGATGCTGGCGATCGGCCTGCCGCTGTCGCTGATCGTGCGGACGCGCCCCTCCGACGTCGGCCAGCTGCCCGACGGCGACGACCCCTCGGACCCCGAGGCCGCGGCCGCCGCCCGCGAGGCCGAGGCCGGCGGCCCGCAGGCGGGCGCGCGCGAGGCGCTCGGCGACCGCAACCTGTGGCTGCTCGGCCTCGTCTACGGCCTGCTCTCGATGGGCGTCTCCGGCTTCATGCTGCACCAGATCCCGTACTTCGAGAGCCTCGGCTTCGGGCGTGCGGCAGCGGCGAGCACGCTCGCCTACTTCACGCTGCTGAGCGTGGCGGGGCGTGTCGGCACGGGCCTCGCGATGGACTGGATGGGGCGGCGCGGCCTCGATCTGCGGCTCGTGCCGGCCGGGCTGCTCGCGATCCAGGCGCTGGCGCTGGCGTGGGTCGCGCACGTCGAGGCGTACTGGCAGGTGTTGCCCTTCGCGCTCGCGTTCGGCGTCTCCTTCGGCGGCATGATCCCCTCGCGCCCGATCCTGACCGCGCGCCTCTTCGGGCTGCGCCGCTATGGCACGATCCAGGGCACGCTCAACTTCCTCGTGATCCCGTTCTCCGTCGTCTCGCCGATGCTGCTCGGCCTCTTCTACGACTGGCGCGGCGACTACTACGCGGCGGTGCTGCTGCTGGCCGCGCTCAACGCCGCCGGCGTCGCATCCGCCTTCCTGCTCCGCCTCCCGCCCCCCGAACCCGAGGCCCGCGCCGCGTGACGAGGACCGGGGACGGCGGCCCGCCCCTCCATGCGATGAACGGCCGCCGCACCCGAGGCCGCCGCCGCGCGGCGTGCGGCCCTCGCGCGCTGCGGCGAACGCGCTACGCTGTGCGCGATGGCGGCGAAGAAGACGATCTACCTCGCCAACCCCTACGGCTTTTCCGCCCAGCAGAAGGCGGCGCTGCTGCCGCCCCTCGTCTCCGCACTGGAGGCGCTGGGCCTCGAGGTCTGGGAGCCGTTCGGGCGCAACAACCAGATCGACTTCCTCGCGGCGGGCTGGGCGCACCGCATCGCCCGGGCCGACGCGCGCGACGTGGCCGGGGCCGACGCGATCTTCGCCGTCGTCAACGGCGTCCCGCCCGACGAGGGCGTGATGGTCGAGCTCGGCATGGCGATCGCGCTCGGCAAGCCCACGTTCCTCTTCCGCGACGACCACCGCCGCGCCACCGAGAGCGAGGAGTACCCGCTCAACCTGATGCTGTTCGCCGGCCTCCCCGCCGAGGGCTGGCGCGAGTCCTTCTACACCTCGATCGGCGAGATCGGAGCGCCCGACAAGGCGCTCGCGCGCTGGGCCGCCGGCGACGACGGCGGGGACGGAGCGGCCCGCTAGCCGATCACGCCCGCCGCGCGCAGCTCGTCCAGCTCCGCGTCGGTGAGGCCGAGCAGCCCGCCGAACACCTCGCGGTTGTGCTCGCCGAGCAGCGGCGAGGGCCGGTAGCCGCGATCGGGCATCGCCGAGAAGCGTCCGGGCGTGCCCGCGATCTCGCGCGGCCCCAGCTCGGCGTGATCGACGGTGGCGAGGTAGCCGCGCTCGCGCAGATCGCCGTCGGCTGCGAGGTCGCGCACGCCCCACGAGGGCCCCGCCGGGACGCCGCGCGCCTGCAGCAGCGCCGCGAGCGCCTCGGCCTCGCCGCCGCGCGTCCACGCCCCGATGCCGGCGTCGATGGCGTCGTGGTGCGCGCGGCGGCCCTCGGCCGAGGCGTAGCGCGCGTCGAGCGCCCACGCGGGCCGCCCCATCGCCTCGGCGAGCGCCGCCCACTGCCCGTCGGTCTCGACGGTGAGCGCGAGCCAGCGGTCGTCGCCGGCGGCGCGGTAGACGCCCTGCGGCGCGTGCCGCGGGTGGCGGTTGCCGTCGCGCGGCGGGTCGAGGCCGCGGTACTCGTGCTCCAGCAGCGGCTCCGGCGTCATCGCGGCGACGGTCTCGGCCATCGAGAGGTCGATGTGCTGGCCGCGCCCGCTGCGGGCGCGTTCGCGCAGCGCGACGAGCACCGAGAACGCCATCTGCACGCCGATCGCGAAGTCGGGGTAGGCGCCGCCGTAGGCCGCGGGCGGGCCGCCGCGGTAGCCGGTGATCCAGGGCAGGCCCGTGTACGCCAGCGTCGTCGGCCCCCAGCCCGTCGCCGCCGCCTCGGGGCCGGTCTGGCCGAGCGGCGAGCCGGACAGCATGACGACGTCCGGCCGCGCCTCGCGCAGCGCCTCGTAGCCGAGGCCGAGGCGCTCGAGCACGCCCGAGGAGAAGTTCTCGGTCACGACGTCGCAGCGCGCGGCCAGCCGCAGCGCGAGGTCGCGCCCGCGCGGGTCGGAGAGGTTGAGGGTGACGCCGAGCTTGCCGTAGTTGAGGCCGTTGAACGCGCCGGAACGGTTGAGGCCCAGCTCCCCGTCCACGCCGCGCGTCATCCCCTGCGCGCGGATCAGGTCGAGCCGAGCCTCGCTCTCGACGCGGATCACCTCCGCGCCGAACGCTCCCAGCCACGCCGTCGCGTGCGGCACGGAGAGGATCCACCCGAAATCGAGGACCCTCACCCCCTCCAGCGGCCGGTCGCGCGCGCCGCCGCCCGCCGCCCCCGCGCGCGGCGGCGCGCCGCCCGCCCCCCGCGCCTCGCGAGGGGCGGCCTCGGCCTCGGCGAGCGCCTCGGCGGTGTGCTGGCCGAGGCGCGGCGCAGGGCGGTCGAGGGCCCAGCGCGTGACCGAGCAGCGCACGGGCGCGCCGGGCTGGACGCGCCGCCCGGCCTCGCCGTGATCGGCCTCGGCGAAGAAGCCGCGCGCCCCGAACTGCGGCGAGGCGCGCATCTCGGCCGGCGAGTAGACCGGAAAGCACGGAATCCGGTGCGCGATCGACATCCGGTACAGCTCGTCGCGCGTGTACGCCCGCGCCCACTCCCGCACGTGCGGCTCGATGTCGCCCACGCGCTCGTTGCGGCCCGTGCCGGTCAGGTACGCCTCGTCCCGCGCCCACTCCGGCTCGCCCATCATCCGCCGCAGCGACAGCCACCAGTGGTCGAGGCCCCACGGACTGAGGAACACCCAGCCGTCGGCGCAGGGCACGACCATCCCGAACGACGCCTTCTCGCGCCCGCCCAGCGGATCGGGGTTGTGCGCGAGCATGTTCCACGTCATCCGCACGTGGTTCGTGTTCGCCTCGACGCCCGAGACGTCGACCAGCTGGCCGCGCCCGTGCGCGTCGCGCCAGACGAGGGCGACCATCGTCGCGGCGGCGGCGGTCAGCCCCGTCAGGTAGTCGGCCTGCGGGTTGCCGGGGCTGAGCGGCGGCTCGGCCTCGGGATCGGTGACGTAGGTGGAGGGCGTCTCGCGCCCCATCCCGCTCATCTGGTACACCACGTGCGCGCTGCCCGCCCAGTCGCGGCGCGGCCCGCGCAGCCCGAACGGCGTGACCGAGACCACCACCAGCCGCTCGTGCGCCCTCGTCAGCGCCTCGGGATCGAGGCCGATCGCCGCCAGCCGCGCCGGCGAACGGTCGAGGATCAGCACGTCGGCGCCGGCGGCGAGCCGCTCCAGCGCCGCGAGGCCGTCCGCGTCCGCGAGGTCGAGCGCGACGCCCCGCTTGTTGGCGTTGAGGTAGTGGAAGAGGCCGCCGCGTTCGGGGTGCGCGACGCCGTCGGGGAAGGGCCCGTCGAGGCGCGAGCGGTCGCCCTGCGGCGGCTCGACCTTGATCGCGTCGGCGCCGAGGTCGGCGAACAGCTTGCCGCAGTACGGCCCGGCGACGCCCTCGGCGCACTCGATCACGCGCAGGTCGGAGAGCGTCGGCGAATCGGCCACGGCGTCGGCCTCCCGCGCGCCGCCAGCCTACGCCGCCCCGCTGCGCCCCACAAGCCGCGCGCGAGCGCGAGGCTACGGCAGTGCGGCGAGGGCACACACCGCACGGCAGAACTTGTCGAACGACGAGGCCGCGCCGCGCGCCGCCGTCAGGTCGATGACGGTCGCCAACGAAGCCTGATCGGCCGTGGGCGAGTAGACGCCGGGCATCCTGTCGGTAAGCCATTCCTTGGCGCCCCTCACGGCCTGCGGATCGGAAGGCGGCTCCAGATCGTCCGGCAGGCCGCGCCACCCGCGCAGCGATCGCGCGGCCGCAAGGCCCCACGCCTCGAACTCCCGCTCGGCGAGCACCACTTCCGAGGCCAGGTCCGGCCGGGCCGCGCGGACCCGCTCCAGCAGCTCCGGGCCGCGCTCGCACGCGCGATCGTCGTCGGCGTCGATCACGACGAGCATCCCGCCCGTCTGCCCCTCCAGTGCGGCAACGGCAAGGCTGGCCCTGCGTTCCAGATCGCCCGCCCGCAGCATCTCCGACTTCGACACGCGCATGGGGCGCATGACCTCCACCGCCGCATCGGGACGGAACTCGGCCACCACGCGATGGATCAAGGGGCGTATCGCATCGCGATCGCCGTGACCTTCGACAAGCGGGACGATTCGCGCCACGGGCCGCAGCCTCTTGTCCGCATACGGGATCGCCGCTACAGCTGATCCATCCGCAACAGCTCACCGGCCGTGTAGAGCCGATCCTGAAGAGCACCGATCGCCGCGGCGCCCGGCTGGCCGATGACGGTGCTGCCGTCCCGCCAGTCCACCGCGATCAGCTCCTCGACGCCGATGTCCTTGTGATCGAGCAGGTCCGGGCTGTGGCTGGTGACCAGCACCTGCGTGTGTCGGCTGGCCTCCCTGAGCGCGTCGAGCAGCACGGCGGTGGCGGCGGGGTGCAGCGCCAGCTCTGGCTCCTCGATACCGATCAGGGGCAGTCGTTCCCACTGTTCCGTGCCGCACTGGAACAGGGCCAGCAGCAGCCCCAGCGCGCGCAGGGTGCCGTCGGACATCTCGTGGGCGGGGAACAGCAGCGGGGCCGACGCTCCCTGTACGAGCTGCCGGAACCCGATCATTTCCTGAGGCCCGATCTCGATGCGGTTCACGCCCACGACGCCGGGCACGACTGCTTGCAGGTACTGCTCAATGCGCTTCTTGTGATCGGGAGCGTGCGCCGCCAGTCCCGCGAGCACGGCGGCCGCGTTCGAGCCGTCTTCGCGGAGCAGGTCAGGCGAGTGCGTGGGCTGCGGACTGGCCATGACCGCCGGATCGAGGTTGTAGAAGCCCATTTGCTCGAAGCCGTCGAGGACTTCCTCGAACTCCGGCAGACCCGCCGCCGCGACGAGATACAGCCGATCGGGGTTCGCCGGCGGGAGCACCTGCGGCGAGCCCTCGACGCGCCCGTCCTTGACGACGAAGTGGTGGCGAGGCCTGCCGTCGATCCTGCACTCCTCGCTCCGCACGGCGTAGCGGCCGCCCCGCATCGCTCGGATGCGGAAGCCGTACGTGCCTTCCTGGCCGGACGGGAGCCGGAACCGCACTTTGATGGCGAAGTCCGTGGGGCGTCTTCCCGAGCGCCGCCGCACTCCGGCGATGCCGCCGCGCTGTCGCACCGCCTGGTCGAGGGAATAGCGGGTCGCGTCCCGCAGGAACGTCAGCGCGTCAAGGAAGTTGCTTTTGCCCGCGCCGTTGCGCCCCACGAGGATGTTGAGGCTGCCCAGCTTGACCTTGCAGCTGGCGATGCTGCGGTAGTTGGTGAGCTCGACCGATGTGATGAAGGGCGGCATGGCTTTCCCGGGGCGGTCGGCGCTTTCTCAGTATAGCGACCGCCCCAGCGCGTGGGGCGCAGAACCTGCGTTCCCGGTGCGCGGTAGTAGCCCTTGCGCCCGCGCCGGCGGCGTCGCGCGTCCCGGCGCCGCGCTACCCGTAGGGGCCGCTGACGAGGGCGCCGGCCTCGCGCAGCGAGGCGATCTCGCCGGCGCCGAGGCCGCACTCCGTCAGCACCTCGTCGCCGTGGAGGGCGAGCGGCGGGGCCGGGCGCGGCGCGCCCGTCGGGTTGCGCCGCATCTGCACGATCGGCCCCACCATGCGCTCGGGCCCGGCCACCTCGTGCTCGAGGTCGACGAGGTAGCCCATCGCCTCGACCTGGGGGTCGTCGGTCAGGTCCTCGGGCAGCTGCACCTTCGAGACGGGTGCGCCCTCGCGGTCGAAGGCGGCGATCCACTCGTCCATCGTCTTCGTGAGCATGATCGAGCGGATGCGCTCGCCGAGCGCCTCGATCGCGGCGTCGTTGGCGGGGTCGAGCGCGTTGAACGCGGGGTCGGCGCTGGGGTCCTCGCCCTCGATGCCGAGGGCGCGCCGCATCTGCTCGTGGTTGCGGGGGGTGAGCGCGCCGAGGATGAGCGCGCCGTCCTTGACGCGGTAGCCGGTGTAGTAGAGGCGGAAGGCCTTGCTCACGGCCTGCGCCTCCTTGCGCGCCTCGATCGTCTCCTCGTAGGAAGCGCCGCGCTCGCGCAGTTCGGCGATGCGGTCCATCGCGGGGCGCTTGAGGATCTCGTCGGAGACGGGCACGCGGCTGACGTGGCCGCCCTGGAGGGCGAGCGCCGAGAGCAGCAGCGAGGTCTGGATGAACTCGCCCTCGCCGGTGACGGAGCGGCGGTAGAGCGCGGCGCACACGCCCATCGCCGCCGCCAGCGAGGTCGCGTAGTCGGCGACGGCGCTGCACGAGATCGACTGCGGCGCGCCGTAGTCGTCGACCTTGCCCTCGCCCGCCATCAGCCCCGAGTAGGCCTGCGCCACGATGTCCGAGCCGGAGCGCTGCGCGTTCGGCCCCGAGGAGCCGTAGCCCGTGCTCTCGACGTAGACGAGGCCGGGGCGGAACCGCGTCAGCGTCTCGTAGTCGATGCGGAGGCGGTCGGCGACGCCGGCGCGGGCGTTGCAGAGGAAGACGTCGAAGTGCGGGATGATGCGGTGGATCAGCTCCTGCGCCTCCGGCCGCTTGAGGTCGAGGCCGATGCTGCGCTTGCCGCGGTTGAGGACGTGGAAGGTCTTGCTCTCGCCCGGCGCGAACTGGCCGATGCGGCGGCTGCCGTCGCCCTCGGGCGGCTCGATCTTCACCACGTCGGCGCCGAGGTCGGCGAGGTTCACCCCCGCGAACGGCCCGGCCACGATCTGCGTCAGCTCCAGCACGCGCACCCCGTCGAGCGGTCCCGGCATCGTCGTCCCCTCTCTCGCCGCGCGCGCCCTCCCCGCGCGCCGTGCGCGGATGCTACCGGAAACGGAGCCGCGAGGCGCGCCCGCCCCCCCGGCGGCGGCGGGATCGGTGCGCGGGCGGGGCATGGGGGTTGACAGGGCGCCCCTAGTAGTGATACTTGGTATCAATCAAGATCGGGACCGCGGAGGCAGGCAGCACGCCCGCGAGCCGCCTTCGCCGGCCATCAGCCGTCGTCGCGCCGCAGCGATCGAGGGCCGCCTGTCGCGGGCCCGCCCCCGCGTTCCCCCTTGCGCGCGGGGCGCGTCCCCGGCGGGCGGCCATCGATCGCTACGGCGCGACGGCGGGGGCCGCGGCGGGCTCGCGCGCGGGCGGCGGCGGCGGCTTCGGGCCGCCCGCGGGCGGCAGCGGCTTGCGCGTGAAGAGGAAGACGAACGCTCCCAGCGAGGCGAGCAGCGCGAGGCCGGCGAAGCCGATCGTGTAGCTGCCCGAGAGGTCGTAGCTCGCGCCCGCGACGAGCGGCCCGGTGATGATGCCGACCGTCACCACCATCGAGGAGAAGCCGGTGATCGTGCCGTAGTGCTCGCCGCCGAAGTAGTCCGCCCGCAGCGCCGTCGTCAGCGGGATGCGCGCGCCGAAGCCGATCCCGTTCAGGATCGCGAACACGACCACCATCCACAGGCTCGCCGCGAACGCCAGCAGCGCCAGCGCCGCCGCGTTCAGCACCATCGCGGCCACGATCAGCGCCCGCTTGTCGTAGCGGTCGCCGAGGAATCCGCCGCCGAGCTGGCCCGCGACCTGCGCGACCGTCATCACCGTGATCATGCTCGCCGCCGCCGTCACCGAGTAGCCGAGGCTCTCGTGGACGTGGGCGATGAAGTGCACGTTGACCGCGCCGATCACCACCAGCGAGAGGCCGTGGCCGACGCCGATCAGCCAGAACGCCTTCGTCCGCAGCGCCTGCCGGGCGGTGAAGCTGTACTCGCGGACGGGCGCCGCCGGGGCCGCGCCGTCCGCGCCGTCGAGCGCGCCGTCCCCGGCGTCGGGCGGGGGATCGCCGTCGAGGGTCCAGCCGTACTCCTCGGGGCGGTGGCGCAGCAGCGCGGCGAGGGGCAGCCCGGCGACGATCACGATCACGCCCGACAGGAACGCCATCGTGCGCCAGCCCAGCGTCTCCATGCCGCCCGCCACCAGCGGCTGCACGAGGCCGCCCGCGGCCAGCCCCAGCATCATGACCGCCAGCGCCGTCGCCCGCCGCCGCATGAACCAGTTGACCACCGCCACCGACGCCGGCAGGAACGACCCCAGCGCCGCCCCCACCGCCAGCACGAGGAACGCGAGGTAGAACATCGGCAGGCCGTTGGTCACGCTCAGCAGCATGAACCCCGCGCCGAAGATCACGACCCCCGCCAGCATCATCTTGCGCGGCCCGAAGCGATCGACGAGCCAGCCGTCGATCGGCCCCAGCAGCCCGCTCTCGACGCGCTGGAGGGCGAACGCGATGGCCAGCGTCGTGCGGCTCCAGCCGAAATCCTCCTGCAGCAGCACGACGTACGCCCCGAAGGCGTGGAACATCAGCGCCCCGCTCATCGCCATCGAGCCGAAGCCCGCGCCGACGATCGCCCAGCCGTAGAAGAACGGCGTGCGGAAGCCCCTCGCCGCCCCGCCGGGAACGGCGAGGCCGGCTCCGTTGCGCCCCGCGTCCGGGCCTCGCTGCACGCCCCGCTCCCTCGCCCGGCGGCGTTTCCGCCCGCGCCCGCGGTCCTCGTTACGCCGTCCGTCCGGGGACGTACGCCTCGGGGTTCGAGACGAACTTCATGCGGCAGGCGAGGCTGTCGAAGTAGTACCACTCGCCCTCGTGGAAGCGCTTGGTGCCCTTCGCCGGGTCCGACTCGGGCGCGCCGGAGGTGGTGCTGCCGACGGCCGAGTTGACGGCGTCGGCATCGACGTCGTTGCCGCAGACGGGGTCCTGCATGATGGGCACGGGGCGTCCTCCCTCCCTCGGCGCGCGGCGGCTTCAGCCCAGCGCGGCCTCGATCTGCGCGGCGTGCTCCTCGCGGTGGGGCCAGCGGCCGGCGGCGTAGCCGCCGCCCGCCTCGCGCAGCGCGGCGCGCCGCACCTCGCCGAGGCCATCCACCGTCGCGTCGAGGCGCGCGGCGGCCTCGACCGCCGCGGCGGCGGCGCCGTCCGCGTCGACAAGCGCAGCGACCGCCTCCAGCGCCTCGTTGACCGTGGCGTCCTCCTGCGCGAACGCGCCGCCGCCGTCCGCCCAGCGGCGGATCGCGGCCTCCTGGCGCGCGTCCCAGAACGCGAGGTGCGCGAGCGCGAAGGCGACCGTCCAGCCGCCTCCGAGCGGACGGCGCAGGTCGGCCTCGCCGAGCCGCGCGGCGAGGCGGCGCAGCCGTTCGGTCGAGGCCGCGTTGCGGGCCAGGTCGCCGCCGACCGCGGCGTCCGCGCTCACGCGCGCGCCTCGCCGGCGAGCGCGGCGGCGGCGACGGCGGTGACGGCCTCGCGCATGTCGCCCCAGCGCAGCGCCGCTTCCTTGCCGCGCCGGGTGTGGAACTGCAGGTCGTACTCGCGCATGAAGCCGATCCCGCCGTGCAGCACGTGCGACCACATCGTGACGTCGGTCGCCGCGCGCGCGGTGATGCCCTTCACCAGCGGGACCTGCGCCGGGTCGGCGTCGCCCTCGCCGATGCGCCACAGCAGCTCGTGGGCGAGGAAGCGCGAGGCCTCGACCTGGATGGCCATGTCCGCCACGCGCTGCTGCACCGGCTCGAACGCCCCGATCGGCCGCCCGAACTGCACCCGCATCTGCGTGTACTCCACCGCCATGTCGAGCGACTGCTGCGCGTGCGCCCAGCACTCCAGCGAGGAGATCGCCGAACCCAGCCGCCGCAGGTGCGCGACCGCCCCGGCGCCCGCGACGAACGCCGAGGCCTCGGCGTCCTCGTAGACGACGACGGCCTGCGGCGTGCCGCCGATGCTCGCGAGCGCGCGCTCGGCGCGCACCGCGGGCTGCGCCGCCTCGACGACGGCGATGCCCGGCTCGCCGCCGCGCGACGCCGTCACGAGGTGCACCGCCGCGTCCGAGGCGTACTCGACGAGGTGCTTGCGGCCCCGCACCCTGCCGTCCCCGAAGGCCGTCGCGGGCGCGTCCGGGGCGCCGCCGGGGCGTTCGGCGGCGGCGACGGCGGCGACCTCGCCGGCGGCGAGGCGCGGCAGCAGCGCGCGCCGCAGCGCCTCGTCGCCGTGCGCCTGCACGGTCGAGGCGGCGAGCACGGAGTTGCGGTAGGGCGAGAGCACGGCGGCGCGGCAGAGCTGCTCGATCAGCACGGCGCAGTCGATCAGCGAGCCGCCCTGCCCGCCGTACTCCGCGGCGACGGGGAGGCCGGGCCAGCCGAGGCCGGTCATGCCCGTCCAGAGCTCGGCGTCGAGGCGGCCGGAGGCCTCGATCTCGCGGACGCGCGTCAGCGGGGCCTCGCTGGCGAGGAACGCGGCGGCGTTGTCGCGCAGCAGCTCCTGGAACTCGGTGAGGCGCAGGTCCATCGCCGTCTCCGCTAGCCGCGCGGCAGGCCGAGGCCGCGCGTGGCGATGATGCGCCGCTGGATGTCGTTGGTGCCGCCGCCGAAGCGGATGATCGGGGTGCTGCGGTACTCGGCCTCGAAGCGGCCCCCGTCGACGGCGTCCTCGCCGCTCTCGCGGCGCAGTCCGCCGAAGCCGCCGAACAGGTCCATGCCGAGGCTGGTCATGCGGTGGGCGGCCTCGGAGACCCAGACCTTGCCGGCCGAGGCCTGCATCGTCGGCACGCCGCCGCTGGCGATGATCGCGGCGTTGGTGAGCGCCAGCGCGCGCGTGATCTCGAGGTCCATGCGCGTCTCCGCCACCTGCGTGCGGACGTAGGGATCGTCCAGCAGGTCGGCGCGCTCCTCCCGCAGGTAGCCGACCAGCCGGTCCCAGCGCCGCCGCGAGGGCGCCACCGGGCCGATCACCACGCGCTCGAGGTCGAGCGCGTTGGCCGCCATGTACCAGCCGCGGTTCTCCTCGCCCACCAGCGCGTCGGCGGGCAGGCGCACGTCCTCCCAGAACGTCTCGTTGGTGCGCCCGTCGCCCATCGTCCAGAGCGGGCGCACGGTGATGCCCGGCGCCGTCATCGGCACGACGAACATCGAGATGCCGCGGTGCTTCGGCGCCTCCGGATCGGTGCGGGCGGCGAGCCAGACGTGCGTCGCGACGTGGGCGCTCGACGTGTAGATCTTCTGGCCGTTGATCACCCAGTCGTCGCCGTCGCGCGCGGCGCGCGTCTGCAGCGCGGCGAGGTCGGTGCCGGCGTTCGGCTCGGAGTAGCCGAGCGCGAACGTCATCTCGCCGCTCTGGATCTTCGGCAGCCACTCGCGCTTCTGCCGCTCGCTGCCGAACGACATGATCGTGGCCCCGACGGACATGATCGACATCGTGTCGAAGGGCAGGCCCCAGTAGCCCAGCTCCTCGACGAGGATGTAGGTGTAGAAGGCGCCCTTGCCCTGGCCGCCGTACTCCTCGGGCCAGGCCATGGTCGCGTAGCCGGCGGCGTTGAGCGCCTCGCGGAAGCGGCGCGCCTCGGGGCCGCGCCCGCCCGCCTCGGCGTCCGGCGCCTCCAGCTCGGCGACGAGCGCGGGGGTGCGGTGTTCGGCGACGAACTCGCGCACCTCGCGGCGGAACGCCTCGAGCTCCGGGCTCCAGCCGAACTCCATCGCGCCCCCCCTTCGCGCGCCCGCGCGGCGCGCGGAGCGCGCATCCCCGCGCGGGCGCGGGTATGCTAGCACGAGGGCGCGGCCACGCCCGCGCCGCCCGGCCGCCGCGAGGAGGACTGCGCGCATGTTCATCGGCCATTTCACCGAGCGGCCCTACCAGGACCCGAAGTCCGGCGTGTTCGGCACCACCTCGGCTCCCGCCGACCTCGAGCTCAGCAACGCCGTCTACGACCCGAAGGTCGGCGCCGACCTCTACCACCGCTACCTCGACGAGAAGCTCTACATCGAGGAAGTGGGCTTCGACGGCATCATGCTCAACGAGCACCACTCGACGCCGTTCTGCATGGGCGGCGTGATGAACGTGGAGGCGGCGATCCTCGCGCGCATCACGAAGCGCGCCAAGATCGTGCTGCTCGGCAACGTGCTGCCGATCTGGGACGACCCGCTCTTCCTCGCCGAGGAGCTGGCCGAGATCGACATGATCTCGCGCGGGCGCCTCGTCACCGGCTGGGTGCGCGGCACAGGGCGCGAGAGCGTCTCCCACAACGCCCAGCCGCCCTACAACTGGGAGCGCTTCCAGGAGGCCCACGACTTCGTCGTCAAGGCCTGGACCACGCCCGGCCCCTACCGCTGGGAGGGCAAGCACTACCACTTCCGCTACGTCAACCCGTGGGCCAGGCCCTACCAGACCCCGCACCCCCAGATCTGGATCCCGGGCGTGATGAGCCGCAACACCGTCAAGTGGACGGCCGAGCACCGCTACCCCTACGTCATGCTCGCCACCGACCTCGAACCGACGCGCGAGTCCTTCCGCTACTACGCCGAGGTCGCCGCCGAGAACGGCTTCGAGGCCCAGTCCCAGCACCGCGGCTACCTCTTCAAGGTGCACGTCGACGAGACCGAGGAGCTGGCCTACGAGACCGCCCGCAAGTACGTCTCCGGCCCGCCCAACCCCTTCCTCGAGGGCAACCAGGGCGAGATCAGGCCGTTCATCCAGAACCTGCCGGGCATGACCTCGCGCACCAACGTGCTGCCGACGGCGGCCAACCTCGCCGCCCTGCGCTCGCGCGGGCGCGCCCCCCAGCCCACGCTCGACAGGCCCGCGCAGCCCGCCGCCGGCCCCGGCCGCCCCGCCCGCGACGCCTTCGGCAGCTACGACGACCAGCTGAAGCGCTTCACGATCATCACCGGCACGCCGGACACGGTGATCGAGAGGGTGAAGCACGTCCTCGACTACCTGCGCCCCGGCAGCGTCTTCTTCTGGGACGGCGACGGCTCGATGACGCACGAGGACACCATGCGAAGCCTCAAGCTGATGGGCGAGGAGGTGCTCCCCGCCGTCCGCGAGTACGGCGACGAACTCGGCCTCAGGAGCCCCTTCGAGGCCGACACCCGCACCAACGAGCCGATCGCGCAGGACGCCGGGGCATAACCGCCGAGGCGTAACCGCGTCCGAGGGCCTCGGGCGCCGGCGCGCCCCTCGCTCGTCGCGCTACGCGCGGACGAGGCTGCGCCACGTGGCGGGCCGCAGCGCGCCGCGCACGGCGGCCGCGAGGTAGGCGCGGTCGCCGCGCTGCGGCGTGCACAGCGCCGCCCACCGGACGCCCGTCGACGCGCGGAACGGGATCACGAGGAACGCGCAGCGCACGAACTGGCTCAGCGTCATCGCCCACGCCGCCGCCTCCGGCCCGATCCGCGGGTAGAGCACGAACAGCGCGCCGAGGTTGACCGCCAGCCCCGCCGCCACCGCCCGCGAGCAGACGTCGGGCCGGTTCGACCCCACGAACCACGTCATGCTCACGCTGGAGACGGCGTAGGCGAGCATTCCCGGTGCCATGATCCACATCAGCGGCGTCACCGGCGCGAACGCCTCGGACAGCAGCACGCGCACCACCGGCGCGCTGATCGCCAGCCATGCCGCCAGCGCCGCCGCCGTCGCCCACAGCGCGAGCCGCATCCCCAGCGCGACCAGCTCGGAACGCTCGCCCGTGCGCCCCGCGATGCGCGGCAGCAGCGAGCTGCCCGCCGCGTTCGAGATCGTCGAGAACTGCAGCATCAGCGTGATCGCCACCGCGAAGATGCCGATGTCCGCGCGGCCGGCCGCCACGCCGAGGTAGAACACCCCCACGCGCGGCTCGAACGCCGCGCCGAGCCTCGCCGCGTGGTAGCGCAGCCCGTAGGCGACCACGGCCTCCAGCGCGTCGCGCGAGGGCGCCTCGGGCCGCAGCCCGTGGCGCGCGCGCAGGTAGGCGAGCGCCGCCGCGATCACCGCGAGGTGACCCAGCCCGAACGCCGCGATCGCCCCGTTCACGCCGAGGCCGAGGCCCCACACCAGCACCGCGATCGCCGCCACGTTCGCCGAGGCGCGCAGCAGCAGCAGCAGCGCCAGCTGCCCGAAGCGCCCGATCCCGATCAGCTGGTACTCGAACGCCACCGCGAACGCCTGCAGCGGAATCAGGCACAGCGCGAGGTAGAACGAGCTCGCGTCCGCCTGCCGGAAGAACGCCGCGCCCTCGCCGATCAGCGGCGCCGACAGCAGCGCCGCCGCCGCCGATCCGGCGAGGCAGATCGCGAGCGCCAGCGAGACGCCCTGCGAGACGCTGACGCGCCCCGTCGCGACGAAGTACTGCATCCCGGTGTGCGCGCCGGGGGTGAGCAGCAGGCCCAGCAGCCCGCTGAAGACGACGCAGATCGCGTACGCGCCGCGGCCCTCGGGCAGCAGCGCGTAGGCCAGCAGGCTCTGCGTCGCCAGCCCCGCGAGGGCCGCCCCCTTGCGGCCGGCGAACAGCACCGCCGCGTCCAGCCCCGCCGCCGGGACCGCATCGATCGCAACGTCCGCGCCGCGGGGCGCTTCCGCCGTCACCGCCGTCAGCCCGTTACCCGGATGCGAACGCACATTCGGGGGGGGGGGGGGGGGGAGCGGATGTTCGAGTTTCACTGCCCCGCCGAATCCACGAGGCCGCGGAGGCCCTCGGCGAGGGGCACGAGCGGCTCCCAGCCGAGCGCCGCCCGCGCGCGCGAGTAGTCGGCGGACTTGTGGCGCTCCTCGACCGCCTCGCGCTCGTTCGGGACGTGCGTCAGCGCGCCGCCGATCAGCGCCGCGATCGCGTTGACCGAGGTGCCCTCGCGCGGCCCGATGTTGAGGGGGACGTGCTCGCCGCGCGGCAGGTCGGCGCTGGCCGCCAGCAGGTTCGCGCGCACCACGTCGGAGATGTGGGTGTAGCCCCGCGTCTGCTCGCCGTCGCCGTACACCGTCAACGACTCGCCCGTCTCGCGCGCCCGCAGGAAGTTCGGGATCACGGTGCCGTCCACGGGCTGCTCCGGCCCGTACACGTTGAAGTAGCGCAGCGAGACGACGGTGAGCCCGAACAGCCGCGCGTACTGCTCCGCGTACTGCTCGGCGATCAGCTTCTGGAGGCCGTAGGGCGACTTCGGGCGCAGCGCCATGTCCTCGCGCATCAGCGGCTCCGCCTGGTCGCCGTAGACGCTCGACGACGAGGAGTGCACGACGCGCCCGACGCCCTCGCGCCGCGCCGCCTCGAACACCCGCAGCGCCCCCGTCGCGTTGACCTCGTGCGTCTCCACCGGGTCGTCGAGGGAGCGCTGGACGCGCGCCAGCGCCGCCACGTGGAACACCACCTCGGCGCCCGCGATCGCCCTCCCGACGGCGTCCGCGTCGCAGACCGAACCCTCGATCAGCCGCGCCGCCGGGTGCAGCCGCCCGCGGCTGCCGGTCGAGAGGTCGTCGAGCACCGCGACCTCGTGCCCGAGGCCGGCCAGCGCGTCGACGAGGTGGCCGCCGATGAAGCCGCAGCCGCCGGTCACGAGCGCCCTCACGCCGCCGCCCCCTCCGGCCGCGCGGCCGTCAGGCCGCAGAACAGCTCCTCGTAGGCGGCGGCGACGCGCTCCGCGTCGAAGTCGGCGGCGCGGCGCATCCGCCCCTCCGCGGACCCCTCGCCGCCGCCGAGCGCGCCGAGGATGGCGTCCGCCAGCGCCCCGGCGTCGCCGACCGGCGCGAGCGCGCCCCAGCGCCCGTCCTCCAGGATCTCGCGCGGGCCGTGCGGCGTGTCCGTGCTCGCGATCGGCGCGCCGCAGGCCAGCGCCTCGATCAGCACGGTCGGCAGCGCTTCGGCGCGCGAGGAGAAGGCGAACGCCGCGGCCCGCCGCATCCAGCGGTAGGGGTTCGCGTCGTAGCCCGCGAACGCGAGACCGCCGGCGGCGCCCTCGGCCTCGGCGGCGGCGAGCAGGCGCGCGCGGCTCGGCGGCGGGAAGTCGCCGAGCAGCACCAGCCGCGCCGGCCGCCGCCGCCGCACCTCGCCGAACGCGCGCACCAGCGTGTCGTGGTCCTTGTCGGCGTCGTCGCGTCCCACGCTCAGGATCACGGGCGGCTCGCCTTCGCCGAACCACGGGCAGTCGAGCGGCTCCGCGGCGCGGCGGCGCACCTCGGCGACGGGCACGGGGTTGGGCAGGCGGCGCACGCGCGCCGCGTCGAGGCCCAGCGCCTCGCGCGTCTCCTCCGCCGCCCCGCGCGAGACGGCGACGACGGCGGCGGCGAGGGGGTAGAGGACGCGCGCCCGCGCCCGCTGCGCGGGGCCGTAGTAGGCGCGCACGCTCGTGTGCTCGGAGACGACGACGGGCGGCGCGCCGTCCTCGAGCGCGGCGGCGGCGAGGGCCGCCGCGTTGGCGCGCTGCACCGCCGCGTAGAGCAGCCGCGGCCGCTCCTCGCGCAGGTAGCGGCGCACCGCCAGCGCGTCGAGGACGCTCCCCGCCCGCGCCCGCGGCGAGGCCGACGGCAGCCCCGGCCAGCGCCGCCGCATCGCGCGCCACGCGCCCGCGGCGGCGAGCGGCCCGCCCGCGATCGGGCGCGCCTCGACGCCGCGCTCGCGGCAGCCGCGCAGCGCCTCGCGATCGGGCGCGCGGCGGTAGCGCACGCGCACCCCGCGCGGCAGCGCCGCCGTCAGCGGCCCCTCGAAGCGCAGCAGCGCGAGGCCGACGCGGCGCCCGCGCGCGGCGAGCGCCCCGGCCAGCGTCAGCGTCACCCGCTGCGCCCCTCCGCCCGCGAGGTTCGGCAGCACGAACCCGACGTCCGGCCTCCTCTCCGCCGCCGTCACGGCAGCGCCCCCCGCCGCTCCGCGCCGGCCCCGGGCGCGGGCTGCCGCGCCGCCAGCGCCAGCGCCAGCATCAGCCCGACCACGACGAACAGCGAGCGCTGTTCGAGCACGGTGTGGCTGAACATGCCCCAGCTCGCGAGCACGCCCATCATGAACAGGCCCGGCCAGAAGCGCAGCCGCCAGCAGCCCCACAGCCCGCCCGCCATCAGCGCCGCGTAGGCGAAGAAGCCGGCGATGCCGAAGTCGACCCACGCCGCGAGGTACATGTTGTGCGCGCCGAGGCCCTCGCCGCTCCCGTAGCGGTTGCCGTAGCCCACGATCGGCGAGTCGCGAATCGCCTCGACCGCGATCTTGAGCCGCACCACCCGCACCGTGTCGATGTAGAGATACTCGCCCGACTGCCGCACGTAGCGCGAATCGAGCGGCTCCGGCTCCGCCCCGGCCGCTGCCCCCTCGTCCGCCGGCGCAACCGCGACGGCCGTGGCGGCGGCCGCGGACTCCGAGGCCGGCGCGGGCGGCGGCGGTGCTGCTGTCGCCTCGGGAGCCTCGGCGGGCGCGATCGGGGCGGCGGGCGCGACAGGGGTGGCGGCGTCGGCGGACGGGGACGGCGCATCGGCGGCGACAGGCGGTGCCGCCGTGGCCGCTGGCGGGGCGTCCGGCATCGGGGGCGCGACGGGAGCGGCCGCCACCAGCGGCGGCGATGCGGGGGTCGCCTCGGGCGCCGGTTGTGGCGTCTCCGCCGCGGGCGAGGGTGCGGCCGCCGACTGCGGTGGCGGCGACGGCTCCGGGGATGCGGTAGCGTCCCCGCTGCCCGGCGAGGGCGCCCCTGCGTCCCCGGCGGCCGGGGACGCCTCGATGGGTGGGGGCGCCTCGTCGTCGGCGCCGGCGGCGTCGCCGTCGGCGACGCTGGCGAGGAGGCCGGGGGCGGGGGCGGACTCGATGGGGGCGTCGGCCTCGAGGGCGTCGGCGAAGCCGCCGTAGCGTTCGGCGATGAGCGGGACGGTGCGGTGGGTGGGCTTCATGCGGAGGCGGAACCAGCTCTGGTTGCCGAAGAAGATGTGCACGCGCTCCTGCGTGGCGGGCTGCGAGAAGTAGTCGAAGGTCTGCATCGTCAGCCACACCGAACCCGCCGTCAGCGCCGCTCCCGCCGCGAGGCGCACCGCCGCCGGCCGGCGCTCGCCGGCCGAACGCACGAGGACGAACGCGGCGTAGGCGCCCGCCAGCGCCAGCCAGACCAGCGCCCCGCCCCGCGAGAGGGTGAGGAAGACCGTCAGCCCGCTGACGTACAGCACGCCGAGGTCGGCGAGATCGATGCGGCGGTAGCGCAGCAGCACGGCGGCCAGCAGCGAGACCGCGTAGGCGGCGGTGTTGGTGTCCGTCGCGAACCCCGCCGCCCGCTCGTCGACGACCGAGAACGTGCCGGGGCGCAGCACGTCGATCCAGATGCCCGCGCAGTAGACGAGGAACGCCGCCGCGAGGTAGCCGCGCCAGCCGCCCCGCACCCGCTCCGACAGCGGCAGCAGCGCCGCGACGGCGCACGCCCCGAACGCGACCGCGAGGAACACCAGCGCCCCCGGCGTCGGATCCTCGCGCCGGAACCAGTACGGCAGGCTCATCGCGGCCAGCGCGGCGAACGCCGCGAAGAACGCGGGGTGGTTGCGGACGACGGCGCTCGCCTGCGCGCGCACGGCGGCCAGCGCGCGCGCCGCCCCCTCGCGCGATCGCGGGCGCAGCGCCGCCGCGAGGATCGCGATCGCCCCCGCGAGGTAGGCCGCGGCGCCGGGCGCGGGCAGCAGCCCGCGCCGCACCAGGTCGCGGTCGAGGTCGGTGGTGAACAGCACGAAGAAGAGGCCGAGCGCGGCGTGGATCGCCGCCGCGCGCGCCGTCGCCGCGCCGGGGCGGCGCAGCCGCGCGGCGAGCGCGCGGGAGCGCGAGGCTGCCGCGTCCACGCGGCGCTACCCGTCCGCGCCCGCGGGCAGCGGATCGCCCGCGCGCCGCAGCCACAGCCAGTCGCCGATCGGGCGCGAGGCGGCCTCGGCGAGCGCGCGGCAGCCCGCCGCGTCGGCCTCGAGGATGCGCCGCGCCTCGGCGGAGAGGCGCGGGCCGCCGCCGCCGGCGGGCAGCGGGACGAAGAACAGGCGGCGCAGCCGCGCGTCGTCCTTGAGGCGCTGCAGCAGTCGCCGCCGCCCCAGCGCGCGCAGCGCCACGGCTGCGGACTTGCCCGCCGCCGACAGCAGCGGATGGCGCGCGGCGACCGATTCGTTGACCACGCCCGGCGCGGGGCCCGGCGGGGCCCCGGGCGCGCCGCAGAGCGCGCCGATCGCCGCGACGGCGGCGTCTCCGCCGTCGGCGGCGAGGGCGGGGAAGCCGATCGTCAGCACGTCGGCGTCGAGGCGGTAGAGGCCGAGCAGCAGTCCGGGGGTGAGGCGGTCGCGCACGACGGCGGCTTCCAGCCGCGCGGCGCCGAACAGCGCGGTGCGCTCGCCCCTGCTCCTGCGGAATCGCGCCATCGACATGGCCCTGTCCACGTGATCCCGCAGCAGCACGGCGATCAGGATGCGGCGGCCTCCGCCCCGCAGCGCCTCGACGCCGCCCGCGAGCGCGCCGTCACGATACGCGAGGTTGGCGATGTCCGCCAGAATCCGCGGCCCGCCCGCGCCCCCCTCCGCCGCTTCGAGGGCCCGCCGCGCCCGCGCGTAGGCGCGCGCCGAGCGGTAGTAGTAGCCCTCCTTGATTTCGGGGAAGGCGAAGGCGGGGTGGGCCTTCAGGCGCTCGTACAGCAGCTCGCTGCCGGAGCGGCCGGGGCCGGCGACGAGCAGGTAGTCGCAGGCGGGGGCGTCCGCGTCCGCCGCGGGCGCTTCCTGCGCGGATGCGCCTCGCGGCGACGGGGCGCCGCCTCTGCCGCCGGGGTGCGATCGCAGCGTCAGCCGATCCCGTCGCGGCGCGCGCCGCTCCGCGAGCCGTGCGCGCCCTCGTCCCGCCCCCGCCGCCGGTTGCGCGATGGTACCGGATTTGCGATGATCCCGCTCCGGGTTCGCGGAGCGGGGGCGGCAGGATCGGCGATGGCCGATCGGTTGCGCGGACCGGGCGGGCGGACGCCCGAGGCAGGAGTCGCGACCGGCTTGCCGAACAGCTCCCACCCCCTCCCCACTGACGCAGTGCGCCCGCACGGGGCGCCGTCGCGCCGCGTGATCGGCCCGGCGGCGTGACGCGCGCGGCGGCGGCCGTCGCCGGCCGCGGGAACGCCGAGGCGGACGAGGCGCTCCGCGACGGCTACAAGCGCCCGTTCGACGTCGGCGTGATCGTGGCGGCGCACGTGCTGCTGCTGCCGCTGTGGGCGCTGCTGTGGGCGCTGATCCCGCTCGCGATCCGGCTCTCGGGGCGTGGGCCGGTGTTCTACACGCAGGAGCGGCTGGGCCTCCACGGGAAGCCGTTCCGCCTGATCAAGTTCCGCACGATGATCCCCGACGCCGAGGCGCTGACCGGCCCCGTGCTCGCCTCCGAGGGCGACGCGCGGGTGACGCGCGTGGGGCGCGTGCTGCGCCGCTTCCGCCTCGACGAGATGCCGCAGGTGATCAACATCCTGCGCGGCGAGATGAGCCTCGTCGGGCCGCGGCCGGAGCGTCCGGCCATCGCCGCGCAGTGCAGCGCCGAGACGCCGGGGTTCATGCGGCGGACGCGGGTGCGGCCGGGCGTGGCGGGCCTCGCGCAGGTGCTCGCCAACTACGGCGTCGGCCCCTCCGAGCGCCTGCGCTACGACAACCTCTACATCCGCAACATGGGCCCGCGGCTCGACCTCGTGCTGCTGTTCCGCGCCGTCTGCGTCACGCTGCGCTCGGGCGAGCGGCGGCCGCGCCGCGCGCTCGGCCAGCGCCGCGCCGCGCGCCCCGCGGCGGCGCACGCCAACGGCGCGACGCCGCACGGCGCGAACGGCGCCGCCCCCGCCGCCGGCCGGCCCGCCGCCAACGGCGCGGGCGAGGCGATCCCCGCCTCCGCCGCCGTGCGGCAGCGCGCGCCCTAGCCGCGAGGGCGGCGCGGGCGGTCCGCGCCCCGGCGCTTCGAGGCTCCCCGCGTGACCCGATCGCCGTCCGCCGCCCGCCGCGCGGATGAGGGCGGCGCGCTGCTCCTCGCGGTGCGCGCCTGCGTGCTGCTGGTGCTGGCCACGCCGCTGATCGTCACGCCCGAAACCATCTTCCCCTACGTCGTCGGCAAGGGGCTGTTCGCACGCTCCGCCATCGAGGTCGCCTTCGCGCTGTGGCTGGCGCTGGCGTTCCGGCAGCCCGCCTGCCGCCCGCCCCACTCGTGGGTGCTGCTCGCCTTCGGCGCGTGGGCGCTGGTCTCGCTCGCCGCCGCCTTCGCCGGCGTGAGCGCGACGCGCAGCCTGTGGTCGACGTTCGAGCGGATGCAGGGCGTGCTCGACCTCGCGCACTGGCTCGCGTTCGCGGTCGTGGCGAGCTCGGTATTCCGCAGCTCCCGCGACTGGCGGCAGGCGTTCGGCGTCCACCTCGCCGTCGCCTCCGCCGTCGCCCTGCTCGGCCTCGGCCGCCACTTCGGGCTGCTCGGCTGGGGCGTCCTCGTCGAGGGCCCCCGCCTCGCCTCGACGCTCGGCAACGCCGCCTACCTCGGCGCGTACGCGATGTCGGCGGCGATCGCCGGCCTCGCGCTGCTCGCCGACTCGCTGGCGCGAGGCGCCGCCGGCGGCGACGGCGACGGCGCCGAGGGGCGCCCGGCGCCCCGCGCCCAGCGCCGCCGCGAGCTGCGCGCCCGCCGCCGCGGCGAAATCGCAGGGCTGCCCTCTTATGTCCCGTGGCTCTGGACGGCGATCGGCGTCGCCATCGCCGCCAACCTGCTCGCGCTGTGGCTGAGCGGGACGCGGGGGGCGCTGATCGGGCTGGGGGTGGGCCTCGTGGCGTTCGCCGCCGGCTGCCTCGCGTGGGTCGCGATGCGCTGGGCGCGGCGGGCGGCGTGGGGCGTGCTCGCGGCGGCGGCGCTCGCCGCCGCCCTCGTCGGCGCGGCGCGGGCCGGGACCGCCCTCGGGCCGCTCGAACCGCTCGCCGGCACGACGACGCTGACCGAGCGGCTGCTGGCGATCGGCCCCGAGGACACGAGCGTGCGCGGGCGGCTGACCTCGATCGAGGCCGGCCTGCGCGCCTCGGCGGATCGGCCCCTGCTCGGCTGGGGCCCCGAGAACTTCTTCGTCGCGTGGGGCCGGCACGTCGAGGCCGCGCCCGACTCGCCGCGCTGGTGGTTCGACCAGGCGCACAGCAAGGCCGTCGAGGAGCTGACGACGAAGGGCGCCGCCGGGCTGCTGGCCTACCTGCTGCTGTGGCTGGCGATGGCGCGCGCGATCCTCGGCGCGATCCGGCGGCGGCGCGGGGCCGGGCAGCTGTTCGCGCTGATCCTCGGCGGCGCGGTCGCGGCCGAGTTCGCCCACGGCCTCTTCCTCGTCGACGCCCCCACGTCGACGATGCTGTTCGCGCTGTTCGCCGCCTGGGCCGCGTCCCTCGAACACCGCGCCCCCCGCGCGGACGGGGCGCCCGAGGCGTCCTCGCGGCGCGGCGGAGCGCGCGCGGCCCTCGTGCGGGCGGCTCGTCCGCTGCGGACGCGCGCTGGCGGCGCGGCGGCGGGGGCGGCGCTGGCCGCGGCGACCCTCGCCGCGTTGTGGCTGTTCGGCCTGCGCGCCTACGACGCCGCCCACGCGGCCTACCGGTCCGGCGAGGCACTCCCGTGGGCGGAGCAGCGGGCGCTCTACCGCGAGGCTTCCTCGGCCTTCCCCCCGCTCGCCGGCCACGCGCGCCTCCAGCTGATCTCGCAGGCCCGCTCGCGCATCCCCGACTTCGCCGGCGAGGAGCTCGCGGACGCCTTCGCGCTGATCGGGCGCGAGGGGCGGCGCGGGCTCGCCGCCGAGCCGCGCAACTGGCGGCTGCACGCCGCCCTCGCCGGGTTCTGGCAGGCGGCATCCGACCGCGATCCGTCGCGCCTCGAAGAGGCGAGGCTGCACGCCGACGCGGTGCTGCGGCTCGCGCCCGGCACGGTGCAGACCGCCGATCTGCTCGAGGCGCAGGCGCGCCTCGAGCAGGAGGCGCGGGAGCCGCCGGAGCCGTAGCGCCGCCGCGCCTCGCCGCGTCCCCGGCGCCGCGCTACGCCTCGGGGCGGCGCGCGGGAGCGGGGCGGGCGGGACGGGCGGGGAGGAAGAAGCCGGCGCCCCAGGCGAGGTGCATCGCGGCGAGGGCGATCGGCAGCAGCGCGGCGGCGGGATCGCGCCGCCGCGCGCCGTGGACGAGCGCCGCCCCCGCCAGCGCGAGCAGGTAGAGCAGCGGCAGCGCCGCCGCCAGCGGCGCGGGCGCGCCCGCCGGCGCGAGCGCCCCCGACGCGGCGAGGCCGGCGACCAGCAGCGGCGCGGCGAGGTGCCTCGGACGCAGCGAGGCCGGATGGCGCAGCAGCACCGCCGCCTTCCAGCGCCCGTAGCCGAAATACTGCCGCGCCAGCGCGCCGGGGCCGTCGCGCGGCCGGTAGCGCACGGCGAGCGCGGGGTCGAACCACACGGTTCCGCCGCGCTGCCGCAGCCGCCAGTTGAGTTCGTAGTCCTGGTTGCGGATCAGCCCCTCGTCGAAGCCGCCCGCGGCCTCCAGCGCCTCGCGGCGGAACGCGCCGAGGAAGACCGTGTCGGTCGGCCCCTCCGCCCCCCCGGCGCGGTAGCGCGCCCCGCCCGACCCCAGCGGCGAGGCCATCGCGAGCGCCGCCGCGCGCCCGAAGAACGTGGCCCCCACCGGCAGCTGGAGGCCGCCGACGTTGGCCGCGCCGGTGCGCTCCAGCGTCTCGGCGGCGCGCCGCAGGTAGCCCGGCGGCAGCACCGCGTGGGCGTCGCAGCGCACGATCACGCTGCCGGATGCCGCGGCGACGGCGGCGTTCAGCCCGGCCGGCGCGCTGCGCCCCGGATTCGGCACGACGCGCACCGAGGGGAAGCGCCGCCGCACCATCGCGGCCGTCGCCTCCGTGTCCGAGCCGTCGGCGACGATCGCCTCGAACGCGCCGGGGTAGTCCTGCGCGAGCACCGATTCGAGCGTCGCGGGGAGCGTGTCCTCCTCGTTGCGCGCGGGGATCACGACCGAGAGAGCGGGCCAGGCGGACGCCCCGGCGCGGGGTGCGCCCCCGGGCGGCGTCGAGGCGGTCACGGCGCGCCGCTCTCGCGCTACGCGGGCGCGGACCCCGCCGGCTCGCCGCCGGGGGCGGGCGGCGCGCCGTCGAGCGCCCGCATCAGCGGCCCGACGAGCGGCGCGGCGCCGTCCACCGCCGAGCGCAGCGCGCCGCCCCAGTAGTCGCGGACGGCGGCGAGGTCGTCGGCCTCGAAGCGCCGCTCCTTCATCTCGTAGCTGCCGGCGCGGTAGAGCACGCAGTCCACCGGCGGATCGACGTCGGAGGCGCTGGTGGCGGTGGCGTCGAAGGCCAGCAGGCCGTCGCGCAGGGCGTGCAGCAGCGACTGCTCGTGGCTCCACGCGCGATCGAGCATCGGCTTGCCGTAGCTGGAGGAGCCGATGATCACGTAGGGCGTCCCCTCGCCCACCCTGATCCAGTTGCCCTCGGGGTAGAGGTGGAACAGCGACGGCTCGCCGTCGGCGCCGAGCTGGCCGCCGAGGATGCAGTTGAGGTCGAAGGCGAGGCCGCTCTCGGCGAGCCAGCGCGCGTCCTCGTCGCGCACGCGCCTCACCTCGTCGGCGAGCGCATTGGCCGCCTCGTAGATCCTGTTCAGCTCCGGCTCGTCGCGGCCGAGGCGCTCCTCGAAGTAGGTCAGGGCCTTGTCGCGGAGCGAGCGCAGGCCGCTGGTGAGGATGAAGAGGCAGTGGCGGTCGCCGCGGTGGACGACGACCTTCTTCGCGATCGAGGTCTCGGCGCCGCTGGTGATGCGCGTGTCGGCGATCGCGAGCAGGCCCTCCTCGCACTTCATCCCGAGGCAGAACGTCACGCGCCCGCCCCCTCGCCGCCGGCACCCCCGCCGCCGGGAGGCGCCGCCTGCGCTTCCGCGGCGGGCGGGAGGACGCGGATGCGGAGGACGGCGCTCGAATGCTGGTTGGCGAGGCCGGTGAAGGTGCCGCGCAGCGGCGGCGCGTCGTCGTAGTCGCGGCCGACGGCGGCGACTATGTAGCGTTCGTCCTGCGGCGCGCCCGCCGAGGGGTCGAAGCCGCGCCAGCCGCCGGGCGTCAGCAGCTGCACCCAGGCGTGGCTGGCCTCGGAGACGTCCTCGCCCTCGGGCGGCGCGAGGTAGCCGCTGACGTAGCGCGCGGGGACGCCGCGCAGCCGCAGCGCGGCGAGCATGAGGTGCGCGAAGTCCTGGCAGACGCCGCCCCCCTGCGCCAGCAGGTCGAGCGCCGTCGAGCCCGCGTCGGTGGCGCCCAGCTCGAACGCGAAGCGTTCGTGCAGCAGCGCCGCCAGCGCCTCGCCCGCCGCCGCCGGCTCGAGGTCCGGCGGTACGCCGGCGATCAGCCGCTCGACGTCCGGGTCGAACGGGCAGCGTTCGGTCGGGGCGAGGAAGAGGTGGCGCAGCAGCGGCGTGACGGCGGGCGCGGGCGCGGCCTCCTCGCCGGTCTCGACCTCGGCTTCGAGCGCGACGTGCAGCTGGGTGAGTTCGTCGAGGAAGTCGGCGTGGTGGTACTCGTTGCCGAAGGCGTCGGTCAGGCGCCGGGGGGAGGCGTGGGGGGCGAGCATGAGCGAGCCGCGGATGCGGCGCTGGCCGAAGCCGTCCGCGGGCAGCACGCGCAGCTCGGTGTGCAGGAGCCGCACGCCCTGCGAGTAGCGGTAGAGCGAGTCCCAGCGCAGCGCGATGTGCACGCGCGGCAGTCTACGCGACGGACGGGAGTACGCGGAATATGTGCTCGTGCAGCAGCCCGTCGACCGCGATCAGCCGTTCCTGGAAGTTGTCGAGGAACTCGTGCAGCCCCTGCCGGATCAGCTCCGTCTCATTCAGCGCGGCGAGGTCGAGTTCGAGCAGCGCGAGTTCGCGGGCGGCATGGACGGTCTGGGCGGCGGGCGTGCGCGCGGCGGCGGCCTCGTAGTGGAGGCGGAAGGCGCGCACGCAGAAGCGCAGGCTGCGCGGGAAGTCCTCGCCCAGCACCAGCATCGCGGCCACCCCCGGCCCGGTGGCGACGCGGCGGGTGGAGCGGAAGGCCTGCAGCGCGCTCGCCGAGCGCAGCACGGAGACCCACTGGATGCGGTCCACGGCCCCGTCCACGCGCTCGTCGGGCGGGAGCAGGACGAAGTACTTGGCGTCCACGATGCGGCTCGTCATGTCGGCGCGTTCGAGGAACATGCCGCAGCGGAACCACTCGCGCCCCTCGTCGCGCAGCACGGTGTTGTCGAAGAGGCCGAGCACGGCGGCGACGCGGCTCCGCACCGTGTCGGAGAAGGCGGTCATGCCGCCGCCGGGGGCGAAGCGCGCGGCCTGCACCTCGAGGTAGAGGGCGTTGATCTCCTCCCAGACCTCGCGCGAGAGCTGCTCGCGCAGTTCGCGCGCGAGCGTGCGCGCGTTCACCACGGTCGAGCGCAGCGAGTGCGGGTTGGCGTGCGAGAGCAGCAGGAACTCGCCCGGCGAGGCCTCCGCGTCCGCGGCGAGGGCGGCCTCGAACGGCTCGTGCGCGCCGATGGCGTCGATCACGGCGTGCCAGACCTGCCGCTCGGAGTCGGCGCCGCCGGTCTCGACCGTCACCGAGTGCGAGACCTCGGCCATGCGCGCGATGTTCTCGGCGCGTTCGAGGTTGCGCCCCAGCCAGTAGAGGTTCTCGGCGACGCGGCTGAGCACGCCCTCAGCCCTCCGCCGCCGGGTCGCGCAGCACCCACGTGTCCTTGCTGCCGCCGCCCTGCGAGGAGTTGACGACGTAGGATCCCTCGACCAGCGCGACGCGCGTGAGGCCGCCCGGCAGCACCCAGGTGCCGCTGCCCGTCAGCGCGAACGGGCGCAGGTCGGCGCGGCGCGCGCGCAGCCGCCCGTCGAGCAGCGTCGGGATCGAGCTGAACTCCTGCAGCGGCTGCGCGATCCAGTTGCGCGGATCGGCCCGCATCCGCTGCTCCAGCGCCCGCAGCTGCTCCGCCGTCGCCTGCGGCCCCACCACCAGCCCGTAGCCGCCCGACTCCCCGGCCGGCTTCACCACCAGCTCGCCGAGGCTCGCGCACATCCGCTCCAGCTCCTCCGGCAGCGCCGCCACCAGCGTCTCGATGTTCTCGAGGACAGGCTCCTCGCCGAGGTAGTAGCGGACGAAGTCCGGCACGAAGCGGTAGACCACCTTGTCGTCGGCGACGCCCACCCCCATCGCGTTGGCGAGCGTGACGCGGCCCGCGCGGTAGGCGTCGGCCAGCCCCGCCACGCCGAGGATCGAGTCCGGCCGGAACGCGAGCGGGTCGAGGAAGTCGTCGTCGACGCGGCGGTAGACGACGTGCACCGGTTCGAGGCCCGTCGTCGAGCGCAGGTAGACGCTGTGGTCGTGCACGATCAGGTCGCGCCCCTCGACGAGGTCGACGCCCATCTGCTGGGCGAGGAAGGTGTGCTCGAAGTAGGCGGAGTTGTAGCTGCCGGGGGTGAGCACGACGATGCGCGCCTCGTCGGCGGCGACGCCCTCGGGGCGCACGGCGATCAGCGCCTCCAGCAGGCGCTCGGCGTAGTCGCCGACGGGGGCGACGGCGTCCTCGGGGAAGAGGTCGGGCACCGCCTCCAGCATCACGCGGCGGTTCTCCAGCACGTAGGAGACGCCCGAGGGCGTCCGCACGTTGTCCTCGAGCACGCGGAACCGGCCCTCGCGGTCGCGGATCAGGTCGCTGCCGGCGACGTGGACGTAGACGCCGAGCGGCGGCTCGAAGCCGACCATGCGGAGGTTGAAGGCGGCGGCCCCGAACAGCACCTCGGCGGGGATCACGCCGTCGGTGACGCAGCGCTGGGCGTGGTAGACGTCGGCGAGGAAGGCGTTGATCGCGCGCACGCGCTGCGCCAGCCCGCGCTCGATCGTCCGCCACTCCTCCGCCGCGATCACGCGCGGCACGATCGAGAACGGGAAGATGCGGTCCACCGGCGACTCGTCCTGGTAGACGGTGAAGGTGATGCCGCTGGCCAGCAGCTCCAGCTCGGCCCGCTGCTGCCGCGCCTCGATCTCCTCGTACGGCCACGCGCCCAGCCGCGAGGCGAACTCGGCGTAGGCCGGGCGCGCGCCGCCGTCCGGCGCGAACATCTCGTCCGGGCCGGCCAGCTGCTCGTAGGCGGTGAAGAGGTCGGACACGGTCGTTCGTCGTTACCCGTCGGGCGGAGCGCTCCCCGCCAGCATAAGCCGCCGCGCGCGCCGGCGGTATCGGGGAGCGCCGCGGCGCGCCGCGGTCTCGGGCCTCAGCGGGCCTGCGGGCGCTGCGCGCCGCCGGCCCGCGCCTGCCGCGAGACCCCCGAGCCGGCCCGCAGCTGGCGGCTCGCGATCCTCGGGCGCCAGGAGGCCGGTTGCCGTTCGCGAGCCGGTCCCCTGTCATAGCCTTCGGAGTCGGTCAGGCGCTCGACGTTCGAGCCGTCGGCGTTCATTACGTAAATTTCGTGGTTTTCCGAGTGAACGCCGCGAAGCGAGGTAAGCGCAATCCTTTGCCCGTCCGGAGACCACGCCGGCGCCGGATTGTCGCTGTAGACGCCAGTCAAGCGCCGAAGCCCGGAGCCGTCGGCGTTCATGACGTGAATGTCAAGCCACGCGGAGAATGCGATCCTCCGCCCGTCCGGAGACCACGCCGGACCATTGTCGTCGCCGGAACTGGTCAGGCGCTCGACGCCCGAGCCGTCGGCATTCATTACGTGAATACCGTCTTCGCGGACGAATGCGATCCTTCGCCCGTCCGGAGACCACGCCGGACTATTGTCGTCGCCGGAACGGGTCAGGCGCACGACGCCCGAGCCGTCGGCGTTCATCGCGTGAATATCGTCTCCGCGGACGAATGCGATCCTTCGCCCGTCCGGAGACCACGCGGGTTCGTGGTCATAGCGGCCGGTGGTCAGGCGCACGGCGCCCGAGCCGTCGGCGTTCATCGCGTAAATACCGTCTCCGCGGACGAATGCGATCCTTTGCCCGCCCGGAGACCACGCCGGTGCGCCGTCATAGCCGCCGGAGTAGGTCAGGCGCCGCAGCAGGCGCGGGACGTGCGCCGCGGATCGCAGCCGGGCCAGCCGGGCAACGACCGTCTCGGCTGCGACGCCGATGCCGCCGTCGACGAACTGCTGGAACGTGGCGATGCCGACCACCGCCCCGCAGTCGTCGACGATGGGGCCGCCGCTGTTGCCGGGGCGGATGCCGATGTCCGTCCGCAGCACGACGCCGTCGCCGTCGAGCACGTCCGGAAAGACGGAGAACGAGGCATGGTGCGACACCGCCCCGCGAGTGGCCGACGGGACGGCCGGGACGCCGGGCGGGAAGCCTATCGCCGCCACTCCCGCCGCCGCGCCCGCCCGCGCCGCCGCGAAGCGGAGCGGAGGCGCCGCGTCCGGCGGCTGCGCCCTCAGCAGGGCGAGGTCGTACCCGGGCAGGCTGCCCTCCACGACCGCGGAGAGCCGCGTGCCGCCGTGCGCCAGCTCCGCCTGCGTCGCGTCCTGGACGGCATGATGGCTCGTCAGCCACTCGCCGTTGCCGATGTGGAACGCCGCGCCGCCGCCGCCGGAGGCGGTCCGCACCCGGAACGTCGCGGCCGTCGCGCGGTCGATGTGATCCGTCGGGAAACATGCGGCGGCCTCGTCCGCCGCCGCCGAGGCGTGGAGCCACTCCACCACGTGAATGTCCGCCTCGCGCGCCTCGGAGACGAATGCGAGCCGTTGCCCGTCCGGAGACCATACCGGAGAGTGGGCGCCGGAGTCGGTCAGGCGCTCGACGTTCGAGCCGTCGGCGTCCATGACGTAGATTTCGTAGTTGCCGCTGCGCTCCGAGGTGAATGCGATCCTTCGCCCGTCCGGAGACCATACCGGAGGACCGTGATCGGCGCCGGATTCGGTCAGGCGCTCGACGCCCGAGCCGTCGGCGTTCATCGCGAAAATCCCCCAGCCGCCGTCGCGATACGCGACGAAGGCGATCCTTTGCCCGTCCGGGGACCATACCGGAGCGGCACTGGAGTCGGTCAGGCGCTCGACGTTCGAGCCGTCGGCGTCCATCACGTAGATTTCGTAGTTGCCGCTGCGTACCGAGGTGAATGCGATCCTTCGCCCGTCGGGAGACCACGCCGGTTCGTCCCTCACGACGCCGGGGTCGGGCGTCAGGCGTTCGGGGGTCAGGCGTTCGACGCCCGAGCCGTCGGCGTTCATCGCGAAAATCCCCCCGCCGCCGTCGCTGAGCGCTGCCGCTTGTCGCGACGGCGACGGCCGCGAGCCGAACGCAATCCTTTGCCCGTCCGGGGACCATGCAGGAGGGCCGTCAAGGGCGCCGGAGTCGGTCAGGCGCTCGACGTTCGAGCCGTCGGCGTCCATCACGTAGATGTCCAGGTTGCCTTCCCAACGATCCCAGGCGAATGCAATCCGTTGCCCGTCCGGAGACCATACCGGAAGGCCGCCGCCGCCCAAGCGGATGCGGATGCCTCCTTCGATCCGGTCCTCGTCCTCGGCGCCGAAGTAGGTCAGGCGCTCGACGTTCGAGCCGTTGGCGGCGTCCATGACGTAGATGTCTTCGTCGCCGTCGCGATCCGAGACGAACGCGATCTTTCGCCCGTCCGGGGACCACGCCGGATTGCCGTCGGAGTCGTCGGAGTCGGTCAGGCGCAGGATGCCGAGCCGGGGCGGCCTCGCGGGCGCGGGCGTAGCCGACGCGGGCGTAGCCGACGCGGGCGTAGCCGACGCGGGCGTGGCCGTCGGCGCGGACGCGGCCCGTGCGGGCGTGGCCGTGGCGGACGCCGGCGCGGCGATGGCCGTGGCTGCGGGCGTGCCGCCGCCGTCTCCGCTGCAGGCGGCGAGCAGCGTCGCGAGGGACAGGACGGCGATCCGCAGCGCGGCGGACGGCAGGATCGAGCGCAGCGCCCCGATCGCGTTCCCGGCCACGTTGCCCTCCCGCCGTCCGCGCGGATGACGGCAGCCTGCCGGCCAAGCATAGCATCGCGCGGCGAGGCCTCGAGGCGTCCCCGAGGCGTGCGGCTCAGGCGGCGCGGGCGGGCTCGTGGCGCAGGCGCGGGAGCCGCACCACCAGCGCGAACAGCGAGGCGGAGCCGACGAACGTGGCCGCGAACAGCACGAGCGCGAAGTCGTAGCGCCCCGTCGCGTCGAAGATCCAGCCCGCGATCGTGGGGCTGGCGACGATGCCCACCTCCTCGATCACGAGCACGGCGCCGAAGATCGTGCCGAAGTGGGCGAGGCCGAACATCCTCGTCAGCAGGATCGTCTCGACGATCGGGATGCCGCCGGTGCCGATCACCCACAGCGGGATGAACACCGCGATCCCGGCCAGACCGAGGTCGAGCAGCAGCACCCCCATCGCGAGGGCGAGGGAGACGCACATGCCGATGCCGACGAGCTCGAAGCGCGTCACGCGGTCGGCGATCGTGCCGTAGATCAGCCTCGACGGGATGTTGCAGGCCGCCATCAGCGAGACGACGCCCGCCGCGCCGCCGCGCGAGAGGCCGATCGACTCGTAGAGCGGCACCTGGTGCACCAGCATCCCGAACATGCCGAAGAAGTAGAGCATCAGCCCGAACGAGACGAGCCAGAAGTGCGGCGTCCGCATCGCCGCGCCCAGCGCCAGCCCGCCGAGCCGCGAGGGCGTCGCCGTGCCCACCGGCTCGACGCCGTCCGGGTGCTGCCCCACGTCCGAGGGGTCGTTGCGGACCAGCAGCAGCCCGATCGGCAGGAAGATTGCCGTCACCGCGACGCTCGACACGACGAACGAGCCGGCCCAGCCGACGGCGTCGATCACCGCGCGCATCACCGGCACGACGACCACGCCGCCGAGCGCGAAGCCGGCGCCGAGCACGCTCAGCGCCAGCCCGCGGCGGCGGTCGAACCACCGCGAGATGAGGGCCTGGAAGGGGATGAAGAACATCATCTGGCGGAACACGCCGTTGATCGCGGACCACGCGTACCACTGCCACATCTCCGAGGTGGTGGCGAGCAGCAGGTAGCTGAGCGCGGTCAGCACGACGCCGGCGAGGATCACCTGGCGGGGGCCGCGCTCGTCGATCCAGCGGCCGACGAGGGGGCCGGAGAGCGCGCCGGTGAGCAGCGCCACCGAGAACGCGCCGGAGACCTCGCCGCGCGACCAGCCGAACTGGGTCTCGAACGGTTCGATGTAGAGGCCGAACGCCCAGAACGAGACGCCGCTGCCGAGCGCCATCGCGACGACGGAGCCGGCGAGCATCCACCAGCCGTAGTAGACGCCGCGCAGGCGCCGCGCGCGCGCCGCGATCACCGCCGTCCCCGGCGGCCCGCCGCCCTTCCGGCCGCCGCCGTCAGGCCAGCTCGAGGATCGCGCGCCCGGCGATGCCGCCGGCCTCCAGCGCCTCCGCCGCCTCGTTGATGGCGTCGAGCGGGTAGCGCGCCGTCACGAGCGCGTCGAGGTCGAGTTCGCCCTCGCGATACCAGCGCAGGAACATCGGGAAGTCGAGGTCGGGGCTGCACGAGCCGCCGATGCTGCCGACGTACTTCTTCTCCGTCACCAGCAGGTCGCGCGCGTCGAGCTCGACCGGCGTCTGCGGCACCCCGACGAGCACGGCGACGCCGCCCGTGCTGCGGCCGAGCACGCCGCCACGCACGGCGGGCAGGATCTGCTCCATCGTCCGCCGCACGCCGATGCAGTCGAAGGCGTAGTCCACGCCCGTCACCGGCTGGCCGTCGCGCTTCAGCTCGCCGGGCCGCGGCGTCAGCTCGTGGATGCGGGCGACGGGGTCGACCTCCGAGGCGTTGACGCCGATCGTCGCGCCGAAGCGCTTCGCGAACTCCAGCTTCTCCTCGCTGAGGTCGACGGCGATGATCGGGTCGGCCCCCGCCACCGCCGCCGCGACGATGGCCGAGAGGCCGACGCCGCCGACGCCGAACACGGCGACGCTCTCGCCGCGCCGCACGCCGGCGGTGTGGTGGACGGCGCCCGCGCCGGTCATCACGGCGCAGCCGATGATCGCGGTCACGTCGGTGGGGGCGTCGTCCGGCAGCGGGACGACGAACTGCTCGTCGACGAGGGTGTGATCGGCCCAGGTGAAGGCGCCGGGCGAGTAGGCGGCGCTGCCGTCGGCGAGCGCGAGCTCGACCGGCGGCGCGAGGCGCGTCTCCGCGCGGTCGCGCGGCACCCACGTCACCATCACGCGGTCGCCCTCGCGCACGTGGCTCACTTCGGAGCCGGCGGCGAGCACGGCGCCGGTGGACTCGTGGCCGAGCAGCTGCTGGCGCTCGCGCGGGCCGTGCATCTGGTGCAGCTGCGAGTGGCAGACGCCGCTCGCGAACTGCCGCACGACGACCTGGTGCGGCCCCGGATCGGGCAGCACGACCTCCTCGACGCGCAGCGGGCCGGGGCCGGCGGGGCAGACGACGACGCGGGCGGGCGTGGGCATGGCGGCCTCCTCGTGCGGTCTCGCGCGCGCCTATCGTAGCCCTCGGCGCGCCCCCGCGCGCGGCGAGGGCTACTGCGCCGGTTCGTCCCCGGGGCGCTCGCGCAGGTGGACGAACCAGTGGGCGAGGCCGACGAGCACGCCCCCGCCGACGATGTTGCCGAGGCTGGCCGCGACGATGTTGTGGGCCGCCCAGGGCCAGGTCAGGCGCGACGCCGCCTCGGCGGTGAGGCCGGCCGCTTCGAGCACCTCGGGCTCCCCGGCGAGCACGACGCCGATCGGGACGAAGTACATGTTGGCGACGCTGTGCTCGAAGCCGGCGGCGACGAAGGCGCTGACGGGCAGCACGATGCCCGCCAGCTTGTCCACCAGCGTGCGTCCGGCCATCGCCTGCCAGACGGCGAGGCAGACCAGCACGTTGGCGAGGATGCCGCGCACGAAGATCTCGGGGAAGGAGAGGCCGACCTTGTGGTTCGCGGCGGAGATCGCCGTCGCCCCGAACGCCATGTCCTCCTGCGCCCACCACCGGCCGAGGTAGATCAGCAGCACCACGGCGAGGGAGCCTGCGAGGTTCCCCAGGTAGACGAGCCCCCAGTTGCGCGCCAGCTGGCGGGGCGTGATGCGGCGGCTGAACAGGCCCATCAGCACGAGGTTGTTGCCGGTGAACAGCTCGGCGCCGGTGATCGTCACCAGCAGCAGGCCCATGCTGAGGCCGAGGCCCATCAGCAGCCGCGTGGGGCCGGCCCCCAGCTGCGAGCCGGCCGCGATCGTGCTCGCCATGACGCTGCCGATCGCGATGTAGGCCCCGGCCATCACCGCCAGCGCCAGCGTCGGCATCGCGCCGGCCTGCGCCCGGGCGATGCCCGCCGTCTCCACCTGCCGCGCGATCTCCGCCGGGCCGAGCACCTCCGCGGAGGCCTGCCACGTCCGCCGCTCGTCCATCGCCGCTTCCCTCCCTCGCCGCCGCCGGGCCCTAGCCGAAATCGAAGACCGCGAGGGCGTTCTCGCGCATGTAGCGGCGCAGCACGCCCTCGCGCAGCGGCAGCCGCAGGCCCTCCTCGACGGCGCGGCCGAAGGGGATGATCGGGTAGTCCGAGGCCCACATCACGCGCTCGCGCCCGCGCGTGTTCATGAAGCGCAGCACCTCCTCCGGCAGGTAGCGCGGCGCGAAGCCCGACGTCATCAGGTAGAAGTTCGCGTGCTTCTGCAGCAGCGCCACCGTTTCGAGGTGCCACGGGTGCCCGACGTGCGTCGCCACGACCGTCAGCTCGGGGTAGGTCACGAGCACCTCGTCGAGGTCGATCGGGCGCTGGTATTTCGCGAAGCGCAGCGGGCCGGGCACGCCGACGTTGATCACGATCGGCACGCCGAGCTCGATGCACTTGGCGTAGAGCGGGTACATCAGCGGGTGGTTGGGCGGCAGGTTGACGAGCGCGCCCATCACGCGCACGGCGCGGAAGTCGAACTCGCGCACCGCCATCTCGATCATGCGGACGGCGTTCATGCCTTGCGTGGGGTCGATGTTGCAGCTGCCGCGGAAGCGGTCCGGGAACGCCGCGCGCGCGTCGGCGACGCGCTGGCAGGAGGCGCGGAACTCCTCGATCGGCAGCACGCCGCCGTAGCCCCCGACGTGCGGGTTCTCGAGGCTCCCCCCGTGCGAGACGTTGAGCAGCCCGATCGCCACGCCCGCCTCGTCCATGCGCCCGGCCACCTGCGCCGGCGTCACGCCGCCCAGCAGGTCCGGCGACTTGCCCCCGAACCAGCGCGCGATGTTCGGGTCGAGGTCCTCGCGGCGCTCGCTCGCGGGCAGGTTGACGTAGACGTCGACGATCTCGCCGCGCGCGACCTCGGCGCTCGCGGCGGCGGCGTCCTCGCCCGTCATCGCGGCCTCCTCCCCCTCGCGGGCCGCGGTCAGTGCTGGACGGCCATGCCGCCGTCGACGTTGATCGACTGGCCGCTGATCCACGCGCCCTGATCGCTGCACAGGAAGAGCGCCGCGTTGGGGATGTCCTCGCCCGCGCTGGGGCGTCCGAGGGGGATGCGGCCGACGCTGGCGGCCCACTGCTCGCTGTCGCGGGGGATGTCGTCGAGGCGGTTGTTGTCGATCATGCCGGGGCAGATCGCATTGACGCGGACGCCGTAGGCGCCGACCTCCTGCGCCATCGACGCCGACAGCGCCTGGATCGCCGCCTTGCTCGAGGCGTAGGCGGCGGCGTTCGGGGGCAGCAGCTTGCCCGCGATCGAGGAGATGTTGACGATCGCCCCGCCCTCGCCCTGCTCGATCAGCCGCTGGCCGAAGCGCTTGCTCATCAGGAACGTCCCGCGCAGGTTGACGCGGACCACGAGGTCCCACTGCCCGATCGGCATCTCGACCACCGGCACGCGGTCGGCGCCGCGCGCCGCCGCCGCGTTGTTGACGACGAAGTCCACCCGCCCGAAGGCGTCGAGGGTGCGCGCCAGCAGCGCCCGCACCGCCTCGTCGTCGGCGGCGTCGCTGACGGCGGGCAGCGCGCGCCCGCCCAGCGCCTCGACCTCCTCCGCCACGGAGTCGATGTCGCGCCAGCCGGCGGCGCGCTCGTCCTCGGGGTAGCGTTCGGGCGGGCGGCCGGTGCCGGTGATCACGACGTTCGCGCGGGCGGCGCCGAACGCCTTCGCGATCTCGCGTCCGATGCCGCGCATCCGGCCCGCGCCGGTCACGACCGCGACCTTGCCCTCGATGCCCGTCAGTTCCATCGCCGCCCCCTCGCGCCCCTCGCGCGCTCCGCGCGCAGGGTACGCGAACGGAGCGGGGCGCGGGCGCGGCCCCGGCGCTCACAGGCCGTGCGGCGGAACGCATCTCTGGCAGGTCGCTGTGCTATGCTCTGCACATGAGCGACCTGCTCGTCATCCTCGGTGCGGGTGCTTCGCACGATGCCCTCAGGCCCGGTGCTGAGGAGCCGCCGCTCACTGCTCAACTGTTCGACGCCACTTACGACGACATCCAGTTCTCGTTTCCGGGTGTAGACGGCCTCAGGGATGTGATCCTCTCGCGGGTGGAGCAAGGGAGGGCGCTCGAACAGGTTCTGGGTGAACTGGTTGCGAACGAGGCGCATGACATCCGCCGACAAGTCTTCGAGGTGCCGATCTACCTCAAGATGCTTCTCGGCAAGTACACGAGGACCCGTCCCGGAACGTACGACACATTGATCACGCTCATACAGGAACGCGACCTCTCGGTGACATTCGTGACAACGAACTATGACACCCTGCTCGATGAGGCTATCCAGAGGAAGTACGGACCAGATGGGGTGATAACCTCTATTTCCGATTACAATCGAATTGATCGACGATGGAAATATATCAAGCTCCACGGATCGGTCAACTGGGGTTACCAGACCCAAATCCCAGAAGGGCCGCTGATTCCCATGAATCACAGTTGGATTGGCGAATACCGCAAGCAAGTAAAACATGGCGTCACCTACGACAACAAAGTTGAATTGCTGAACGATAATGGACTGCTCGCTACGAACAGTCGGCTCATTTACCCGGCTCTGGCTATCCCGACCAATCGAAAAACGGACTATGTGTGCCCTGAAGATCATGTGACTGCTCTTCGCACCGCAATTCGTGCTAACCCCTCCGTCCTTGTGATCGGCCATCAAGGCCGTGATGCCGATCTCATGGGCATCCTGAAGGAGGAGGCGCCCGCAGCGTCGGATAAGCCTCTCCAGGTCGTCGATCCGAACAACGGGATCGAAGTGGCGAACCGGTTCTCCGAAGCATTGAATCGACGAGGTTTCACGGTGCCGCAGGACGGCGTCGAGTTCCGGCAATTCGTGATGGGGGAAGGGGCGCGCTTCCTCGACAATGTGCTGACCGCATCACGATAACGCCTCCGCCACAGCGAGCACGCCGACCCTGCACCTTTCCCTCGCACGCCGCCTCGGGGCGCGCGTGCCCGGTGGCGCAGTCGTTCGTCACCGGGCGGGCTCCTCGCCGCCCGCTGTCAGCGCGACGGCGGGCGCGGGCGGCGGGGCGCCCTCGACGGCGGCGGCGGCGCCGTCCTCGGCGCCGCCGGTCATGAGGCGGTCGGCCTCCTCGCGGGTGAGGCGGCCCTCGGCGACGGCGGCGGCGGCCTGCGCGGGCGAGAGCAGCGCCTCGCGTCCGGGCGCGAGCCGCAGGCCGCGCAGCTGGCGGCTGAAGGCGAAGAACAGCAGCAGCGTCGCGATCATCAGCGCCGAGGAGCCGGCCACCGCCGCGGGCGCGCCGAGGGCGTCCGAGACGAGCGTGATCGGCAGCACGCCGAGCGGCATCATCCCGAACGACATCATCAGCATCGACAGCACGCGCCCGCGGTAGCGCTCCGGCACCCGCGCCTGGATCACCGAGTTGTTGGTCGTCATGAACAGCATCCCGCCCGCGTTGCCGACGGCGAGGAACACCGCCGCCGCCGCGAACAGCGGCGTCAGCGCGAACGCGACGAAGAACGCGCCCTGGATCACCGCGCCGGCCAGCATCACGCGGCCCTTGAGCGGCATCGTGTCCAGCGTCGCCGAGATCAGCGCCCCCGTCAGCCCGCCGATCCCCGCCGCCGCCATCAGCACGCCCAGCGCGGCCGGCCCGAGGCCGTACACCTCCTCGGAGAAGACGGGCAGCACCAGCTGCACGGGGAAGGCGAACAGCGGCATCACGAGGCCGGTCAGGATCAGCAGCCGGATCAGCGGCTCGCCGATCGCGAAGCGGAAGCCGTCCGCCATCTCCGTCATGAAGCGTCCGTGCTCGGACTTCGAGACCATGCCGTGGCGCGGCAGCCACAGCGTCGAGACGATCGCCGCGAGGTAGAGCGCGACCGAGAGCGTCCACACCGGCCCGATGCCCAGCGGCGCGAGCAGCACCCCGGCGAGGGCCGGGCCGATGATGCGCGTGAAGTTCATGCCGCCCATCTGCAGCGAGACGGCGTTCATCAGCTTGTGCTGCGGGATCAGCTGCGGCACCAGCGCGTTGCGGGCAGGCATCGCCAGCGAGATCGTGAGGCCGAGGAACACCGATCCCGCCAGCAGGTGCCAGAACTCGATCATGTCCGCGAAGATCAGCACCGCCAGCACCGCGTTCGCGAGGGCCACGATCGACTGCGTGAAGATCAGCAGCGTGCGCTTGCTGTAGCGGTCCGCCACGACCCCGCCGAAGGGCGAGACGAACAGCATCGGCAGCGCGATGCCCAGCGCCACGAGGCCGAGCGCCGACGCCGCGTTCGTGAGATCGAACGCGAGGTAGCCGCGCAGCAGCTGGTTCATCTGCATCGCCATGAAGAAGGCGAGGTTGCCGCCGAAGTAGATGGCGTAGTCGCGCTCGCTGAGCGCGGTGAAGGTGCGTCCCCACTCGCCGAGGCTGCGCGGCCCCTTCGCCCGGGCGCGCGCCTCGGCCATCGTCAGCGGCCGGCCGTCCGCCCGTTCCCCGTCCGCGCCGTCCGCCCGCTCGCCGCTCATCCCGCTCCCGTCCGCGCGCCGTCCCCGGCGCGCCGGAGCCGCCTCGGCGTTCCGGGGCGCGCTTTCCCACCTTAGGCGAGGCTCCCGCCCGGCCGCCAGCGAGCGGCGGGGCGCGCCTACTCCGAGGCGAGCTCGCCGAGCAGCGCGAGGGTGCGGCGGCGCGACTCGCCGCCGTCGCCGAGCTGAACGATCGCCGCCAGCATCTCGTCCGCGCCGTACCCGCCGAGGGCGCGCACGCGGTCGCCGACGGCGTTGGCGCCGCCGGACAGGATCAGGCCGTCCGCCATGCGGTCGCTGAACTCCTCGCCCGCGGCCTCCTCGTAGCCGGCGTCGCGCAGCATCCGCTCGTAGAACGGCAGCCGCTGGTAGAAGCCGAACTGCCGCCGCGACGCCGCGCGCACCGCCTCGAGGTCCTCGCTGACGACGATCGGCGTGTGCACGATCATCGCCGGTTTGGGGCGGCCCGCGGCCTCGGCGCCCTCGCGCTGGGCGGGCGCGGCGACGTCGCGGATGTAGGGCAGCGGGCACATCCACGAGATCGCGCCCTCGGTCAGCTCGCCGCTGAGCCGGAAGGAGCCGCCCCGAAGCGCCGAGATCAGCACCCGCACCGCCGCCGGCCTCGCGATCCGCGCGTGCGCGGCGAGGTGCTCGCCGTCGAAGTCCGTCTCGCCCTCTCCCAACAGCTGGCGGAGGATCGTGACGTACTCGCGGAGGTGGCCGAGCGGCTTGCGGAACGGGATGCCCCACGTGCCCTCGATCGCCGGGCGGTGGCTCGGCCCGACGCCCAGGCGCAGCCGTCCGGGCGCGATCTGGTCGACGGTCATCGCGCCCTGCGCCATCGTGATCGGGTGGCGCGGGAAGGTCGGCACGATCGAGGTGCCGAAGCCGATCCGCCCGGCCTCGCGCGCCGCCGCCGCGAACACGGCGAAGGGGTCGGGCGCGGCCCCGCCCACCGTCAGCCACGCCGTGCCGAGGCCGAGCCGGTCCGCCTCGGCGATGCCCGCGATCAGGCCGGGCGCGTCGGGCGCGGCGACGTGGAGGCCGATCGGGACGGCGGCCACGCTCAGCGGCCCCGGAACACGGGCTGGCGCTTCTCGGCGAAGGCCAGCTTCGCCTCCTGCGCGTCCTCGGTGCGCTGGAGCAGCGCCGTGCGCGTCTGCTCGAAGCGGTAGCCGTTGCGGAGGTCCATGTCCTCGATCGCGTTGAGGTTCTCCTTCGCGAGGCGGATGCCGATCGGCATCTTGGCCGCGATCAGCCCGGCCTCGCGCATCGCCTCGTCGAGCAGCGCCTCCGGCGCGACGACGCGATCGACCGCGCCCAGCCGGTAGGCCTCGGCGGCGTCGATGCGGCGTGCGGTGTAGTGCATCATGCGCGCGACGTGCTGGGGGAAGAGGCGCATCGCGTGGCGGGCGCCGCCCAGCAGCCCGACGTCGATCTCCGGCAGCCCGAAGACCGCGCGTTCGGAGGCGATCAGGTAGTCGCAGGAGGCCGCGAGGGCGAGCCCGCCGCCGAGGGCCGGCCCGTTGATCGCCCCGATCACGGGCACGGCGCACTCCATGATCGCGTAGAAGTTCTCGCGCGCCTCGCGCGAGCCGGTGCGCTCCGGGCGCAGCGCGCGGTCGCCGCGCGCCGCCGCCTTGACGTCGGCGCCCGCGCAGAAGACGCGGTCGCCCTGCCCGGTCAGCACGACGGCGCGCGCCTCCTCGTCGGCGGTGATGGCGTCGAACGTCCCCTGGATGTCCCACTCGGGCGACATCGCGTTGACCGGCGGGTTGTCGAGCGTCACGAGGCGGACGTGGCCGTGGGCCTCGACGCGGAGTTCGGACATCGCGTGCTCCCTTCGCGCGGCGGCCTAACGGCCGGTGAAGACCGGATCGCGGCGCTCCATGAAGGAGCGCACGCCCTCGACGCCGTCGTCGCTGGTGAACATGATGTTGACGAACGGCCCGGTCAGGTCCTGCACGCGGGCGAGGTCGTTCTCCTCCAGCATGTACACGATGCGCTTGATGGCGGCCATGCTCAGCGGCGGGCCGGAGGCGATGGTCTCCGCCAGTTCGAGCGCGCGATCCATCAGCGACTCGCGCGGCACGACCTCGAGCACGAGGCCGAGGTCGAGCGCCTCGTTGGCGTCGATGCGGCGGCCGGTGAACATCAGCTCGAGGCCGCGCTGCGCGCCGACGATCTTCGGCAGGAAGTAGCCGAGGCCGAAGTCGGCGATGATGCCGCGCTTGGTCTGCGCGACCTGGAAGACGGCGTCGTCGGCCGCGATCCGCAGGTCGGTGGCGAGCGCGAGGCCGAACCCCATGCCGACGGCGTAGCCGTTGATCGCGCCGATCACCGGCACGTCGCAGTCGCGCAGGTGGCGGATCGCGTAGGCCTCGCCGTGCGAGCGCCGCCACGGCGGGCGCCGCGCCTCGAGGTCCGCGCCGGGGAAGCCGGTGACGTCGCCGCCGGCGCAGAACGAACGCCCCTCGCCGCTGAGCACGATCGCCCGCACGTCGTACTCGCCCGCGTTGAGGCGGTCGACGAAGTCGACGAGCTCGGTCTGCATCGCCGGCGCCCAGGCGTTGAGCTTCTCCGGCCGGTTGAGCTTGAGCACGGCGACGCGGCCGCGCCGCTCGACGGTGATCGCCTCGTAGCCGGCGGCCGCTTCGGTGGTCGTTTCGGTTGCGGTGGTCATGGTCCCTCCTCGGCGGCGGCGCGCCTCGCGCCGGCCGCGACCGCCATGCTACCGCGCGGCGGCGGCGCCGCGCGCACGGCCTCGCGGCGGCGGGCCTCCGCCCGCCTGCCCGCGAACAGCGCGGCGAGGCCCAGCGCGGCGAGCAGCCCCGGCCAGCGCCGCCGCCGCGCGCCGGCGCCAGCCCTCGCCGGACATCGCCGCGCCCGCGGCGAGCAGCGCCGCGCCCCCGGCCGCGAACGGCAGCAGCCCCATCGCGCCCCTCGCCTCGCCGCCCGCAGCATAGCCGATCCGCCGCCCCGTCTCGCGCCGCCCGGGCGCCGCGAGGCCCGGCGGCGGCGTGCCCCGGCGCCGTCCCGAGCGATCCTCGCCGGTGGCGGGGGCGAACAACGAGGCCCATCCGCGACGGGCTGAGACCGGTTGAAGGGCCATCGCCTGCCTCACGGTGACGGCAGCGTGATCACATGAATATCCGTGTTGCCGTTGCCGTCGACATCCGAGAGGAATGCGATCCTTCGTCCGTCCGGAGACCACGCCGGCGAGGCGCTTCCAGCGGAGTCGGTCAGGCCCACGATGTCCGAGCCGTCGGCATTCATCATATAAATCTCCGAGTTGATGCCGATATCCGATTCGAATGCGATCCTTCGTCCATCCGGAGACCACGCCGGAAAAGTGCTCTTGAAGCCGAAGTAAGTCAGACGCTCGGCGTCCGAACCGTCGGCATTCATCACGTAAATATCCCATTCGCCTGGACGCCACAAGGCTGTTCGCCGGTCTCTCACCGTACGCGCGAATGCAATCCTTTGCCCATCCGGAGACCACGCTGGAGAGCTGCTCACTGCGTCGGAGCAGGATGTCAGACGCTCGACGCCCGAGCCGTCGGCGTTCATCGCGTAAATCTCCATGTGGCCGTCGGGGTTCGAGCTGAATGCAATCCTTTGCCCGTCCGGAGACCACGCCGGGTAGGCGGCCTCAGTGAGAGGAGAGGTCAGACGCTCGACGCCCGATCCGTCGGCGTTCATCACGTAAATACCCCAATCGCCGTCGCTGAAAGAGGCGGACGTGAAAGCAATCCTTCGCGCATCCGGGGACCATGTCAGAGAGAGCTCCCAGGCGTCGGAATGGGTGAGACGCTCGACGTCCGACCCATCGGCGTTCATTACGTACAGATCCAGGTTTCCTTCGTGATCGCGATCCGAAACGAATGCGATCCTTCTCCCGTCCGGAGACCACACGGGAAAGGCGTTGAAGGCGGAGTGGGTCAGGCGCAGGGTGTCCGGCTGTACGGAACGAATAGTGGAGGATTTAAGTTCTCCAGCTCCAGCTTGGCAGGACGACGCGGCTGTCGCATCGTCATCCTCCACGGCCACCTCGGCGGACGACGGCGCGGGGGGCGCAGCCGTGACCGACGGCGCGGGCATACCGTCGTCGTCTCCACTGCAGGCGGCGAGCAGCGCCGTGAGGGGCAGGACGGCGATCCCCACCGTGGCCGGCGACAGGATCGAGCGCAGCGCCCTGAGCGCGTTCCCGGCCACATCGCCTTCCTCGCCGCACGGCGGACGAGCACAGCAGCGCCGTACGCGCCGTGACGAACGGCCTGCCAAGCATAGCACCGCGCCCTGGCCAGCCGCGGCGCGCGGCGCAGCCGCTGGCCGCCCGTATGATGCGCCCATGACCGGCGACGACCGAGGGCCCGCGCAGCCGATCGCCGACCGGATGCGGACGGCGGCGCGGGAGCGCGGCGCCGGCATCGCGGCCTCGCTGCTGCTGGCCGCGGCCGGGGCCGCCGTCGCGGTCGCCTTCCTCTCGCGCGCGAGGGCGGACATCGCCCTCGCGCGGGCGGAGCGCGCCGCCGCGCGCGCGGCGGCGGACGCCGCCCCCGCCCCGCGGCGAGGCCTCGCCGCGCGCTGGCCGCGCGTCTACTACGGCTGGTACATGGCGCTGGCCGGCGCGGCCAGCAACTTCCTCGTGCTCGGCATCGCCGTCTTCGGGTTCGGCGTCTTCATCTCGCCGATTCGCGAGGAGACGGGCTGGACGCTGACGCAAATCTCGCTGGCGTTCTCGCTCCGCAGCTTCGAGAACGGGCTGCTCGCGCCCTTCACCGGCTTCATGGTCGATCGCCTCGGGGCGAGGCGGATGGCGATCTCCGGGCTGCTGGCGCTGGTGGTGGGGCTGGCGCTGTTCTCGCAGTCGCGGCAGCTGTGGGTGTTCTACGCGGCGAGCCTCGTGATGGCGTTCGGGCAGAGCCTCGGCTCGTTCACGCCGTTCAGCGCGGCGCTGATGAACTGGTTCAGCCGCCAGCGCGGGCGGGCGATGGGCCTCGTCTCGACGGGCAACGGGGCGGGCGGGCTGGCGGCGCCGATCCTCGCGGCGCTGATCGCGCTGATGGGGTGGCGCGAGACGGCGATCGTGGCCGCCGTCGCCGTCGCCGCGATCGGCCTGCCGCTGGCGATGACGCTGCGCGACCGCCCCGAACCCTACGGCACGGGGCCCGACGGCGTCCCCCTCGAACGCGCGGCGGAGGGCGAGGGCGGCGGGGGCGCGGCCGCCGCCGCGGCGGGCGGCTACGAGGTGATCGAGGTGCTGCGGACGCCCGCCTTCTACCTGCTCGCGCTGGCCTCGGGGTTCGGGGGCGCGGTGCTGGTGACGTGGATCGTGCACCAGATTCCGCACCTCGAGCAGTCGGGATTCTCGCTGCAGGTGGCGGCGCTGATCGCCGGCGTCTACGGCGTCGTGCAGGTGGGGATGCGGTTCGTCCTCGGCTGGGTGGGGGACGTGCTGGGGCGGCGGCGGATGTTCATCGGCGCGTTCGCGATGATCGCGGCGGGGCTGCTGGTGTTCAACGCGCTGGAGCCGGGCCGGGCGTGGCTGATCCCGGTCTACTACCTGACGTTCGCGCCCGGCCACGCGATGTTCGTGGTGATGAGCCAGACGGTGGTCGCCGACTACTTCGGGACGAGGCGCTTCGCGACGATCCGCGGGCTGGCGCAGAGCACGGCGATGCCGCTGGGCCTGATCAGCCCCGTGTTCGCGGGCTGGGTGTTCGACCGCGACGGCGACTACGGGGCGGCGTTCCTGCTGCTCTCGGCGTGCGCGCTCCTCGCGGCGCTGCTGGTGCTGCTGATCCGCCGCCCGCAGTGGAGCGAGCTCGACGCCGCCGGGCGCCCCGCGCCGGGCGCGGCGTAGCCCCGCGCAGCCCCCTCGAGGCGCCGCGCTACGCGCCCGCGTCGCCGCCGACGCTGCGCCAGAGGTAGCGCGCCGTGGCGAGGGAGACGACGACGAACAGCGAGTTCACGATCGGGAAGTAGACCAGGTGCGAGGTGACCGCGCCGCCCGTCTCGCTCTCCGGGTTCAGCGTCCAGAACCACTCCCAGTAGAACAGCATCGCCAGCACGATCGAGGCGTAGAAGGCGGCGCTGACGCGCACGTAGTCGAGCGCCCGCGAGGACTCCGCGAGGGCGCGGCGGCGGAGCGCGTTCACGACCAGCGCCACCGGCACGGACGCCGCCATGAACCAGTTGACGATCTTCCACACCGGGTAGTCCGGCGCGCCGTCGTGGTAGACGGGCGTGAGCATGAGGTTGAGCCAGACTGCCAGCGCCGTCCCCGCCAGCAGCAGCGCCAGCGCCCGCTTCGCCGCCTCCACGATCGCGCCTCGCCTTCTCCCGCCGCCCGCCGCCGCAGCATAGCGGCGGGGGCCGCGTCCGGCATCCGCGGCGGCGGGCGTATAGTGCGCGCAGCGCCCGCCGCGAGGAGGCCGCGTGAGCCTGACCCGGGACCGCCCGCCGCCCCCCGCGCCCGAGGCCGCCGCGCCCCCGGCCGGCGGCGGCGAGGGGGGACAGCGGCGGCCGCGCCTCTTCTACGGCTGGTGGATGGTCGGCGCGGGCTTCGCGGCGGCGTTCACGACGGCCGGGGCGCAGGGCTACATCGCCGGCTCGTTCCTCGTGCCGATGAGCGACGACCTCGGCTGGACGCGGGCCGAGTTCCTGTACGGGCAGACGACGGGGCAGTTCTTCATGGCGTTCGCCGGCTTCTTCGTCGGCGCCTACGTCGACCGCTTCGGGGCGAGGCCGCTGATGCTGCTCGGCGCGACGCTGCTGGCGGGCGCGCTGTTCGCCGTCGCCGAGGTGCGCGAACTGTGGCAGTGGGTGCTGCTGCGCGGCATGTTCAGCATGTTGGGCGCGGCGCTGCTCGGCAACCTCGCCGTCAACGTCACGCTCTCGAAGTGGTTCGTCGAGCAGCGCGGGCGCGCGATCGGCATCGCCGCGATCGGCGTCTCGACGTCCGGCGCGGTGCTGCCGCCGATCATGACGTGGTACGTCGACGAGTTCGGCTGGCGCGCGGCCTGGCGCGTGCTCGCGATCGGCGTCGTCGTCCTCGGCTACCCCGCCGCCGCGATGATGCGCCGCACGCCCGAGGACTACGGCCAGCACCCCGACGGCAAGAGCGCGCGCCAGATGGCCGAGGGCGGCGGCGCGCGCGCCATCGCCGACTACGCCAACTCGTTCACGCGGGCGCAGGCGATCCGCACGCGCGCGCTCTACCTGCTGATCGTCACCTTCGGCCTCGGCAGCCTCGGCCTGATGACGATGGTCGTGCTCACCATCCCCTACCTCACCGATTCGGGGTTCGGGCGCGGGCCGGCGGCGATCATGGTCTCGATCCTCGCCGTGCCGGCCGGCGTCTCGAAGCCGATCTGGGGCTGGATGGCCGACGCCTGGTCGGAGCGGCTCTCGACGTCGCTGAGCTTCGCGATGAACGCGGCGGCGATGGCGATCATCGTGGCGGCGGCGCAGGCCGGCGCCGTGCCGCTGCTCGCCGCGGGCTTCTTCCTCGTCGGCTGGGGCATCGGCGGGCAGATTCCGCTGCAGGAGACGATCTGGGCGAGCTACTTCGGGCGGCGCCATATCGGCGCAGTGCGGTCGGCGGCGCTGCCGTTCACGATGCTGATCGCCGCCTCGGGGCCGATCCTCGTCGCCTCCTACTTCGACGCCTTCGGCAACTACGACGCGGCGATGCTGGCCGTCGGCGGCGCGTGGGCCGTCGCGGCGGCGCTGATCCTGCTCGCCCGCCGGCCGGCCCTGCCCGCGCCGCGCGAGGCCTCCGCCGCCGCCTGAGCGCGCCCCGGCGCCTCGAGGCCTCGCCGCCGCGGGTGGCGGCGGGCGGCGCGGGCGCGGTAGGCTCGCGCCGATCCCGGGCGGACGCGGGCGGAGGTGCGCGATGACCGTGGCGACGGCGCCGGACGTGCTGGAGGTGGAGGCGCGCGAGGGCGGCGTCGCGGTCGTGCGGATGCACCGCCCGGAGCGCCTCAACGCGCTCAACCCCGAGCTGATCGCGGCGCTCAACGGCTACTTCTCCGCGTTCAAGGCGGGCTCCTACGAGACGCGCGCGATCGTCCTCGCGGGCGCGGGCCGCGCCTTCTGCGCGGGCGGCGACTTCGCGCCGAAGGACCCGGACGCCGAACCCGACCCGTGGCGGCGCGGCCACCCCGAGGCCGAGGTGATCCGCTTCATGCGCGACTGCGACGCGCCGGTCGTCGGCGCGATCCACGGCTACGCCGTGGGCGGCGGCTTCTCGCTCGCCCTCGCCTGCGACCTCCGCATCGCGTCCGAGGACGCCGTGTTCCAGGTGGCGCAGATGAAGCGCGGCATCGTCGCCGAGTACGGCCTCAGCTACTTCCTGCAGGAGCAGGTCGGCCGCCAGCGCGCGCTCGAACTGATGCTGACCGCGCGCCGCATCGACGCCCGCGAGGCGCTCGCCCTCGGCCTCGTGCTGGAGGTGACGCCGCGCGAGGAGCTGGAGGAGCGCGCGGTCGCGTTCGCGCGGCAGCTCGCGGCCGGCCCGCCGCTCGGCATGGCGGCCTCCAAGCGCATGGTCTACGCCGTCGAGGACGACGACCTCTCGCGCGTGCAGGAGCTGAGCATCGGCTACAACCGCCAGCTCGGAGCGACCGCCGACGGCGCCGAGGGCGTGCGCTCCTTCCTCGAACGCCGCGAGCCGGAGTTCCGCGGCCGGTAGGCCGCCCGGCGCCGGGCGAGGCCGCCTTCGCCGGCCACGCGCCCCGCCCTCGCCGCGGGGCGGCTGCTATCGTGCGCGCGAGGAGCGACGCCCGTGCCCGATCTCCCGTCCGTGGACGCGCCGCGCCGCCGCGGGCTGTTCTACGGCTGGTACATGATCGGCGCGATGATGGGGATCCACTGGTACTTCAGCTGGGCCTTCGTCTACGGCTTCGGCGTCTTCTTCGTGCCGATCCTCGACGCCTTCGGGTGGAGCCGCGGGGTCGGCTCGCTGACCGCGCTGTTCATGCAGCCGGTGGGCGGGGCCGTCGGGCCGCTGGCGGGCTACTTCGTCGACCGCGTGGGGGCGAGGCCGGTCGTGATCGTGGGCGTGGTCATGATCGGCGGCGGGATCATGTCGCTGGCGCTGATGCAGTCGCTGTGGATGCTGTTCGCCTCGTTCAGCCTGATCTCGATCGGGATGAGCTCGACGGTGGGGGTGGGATTCAACACGGCCATCGTCAACTGGTTCCGGCGGCAGCGCGGGAAGGCGCTCGGCATCGGCCTCTCGGGCGGGGCGCTGAGCGGGCCGTTCGTCGCGGTGGTGGTGCTGCTGGAGGCGAACCTCGGCTGGCGCGCCTCGGCGGTGGTGCTGGGCCTCGGAATGCTGGCGCTGGGGCTGCCGCTGTCGCTGCTGATCCGCTCGCGGCCCTCCGACATGGGCCTGCGCCCCGACGGCGCGAGCGACGCCGAGGCCGCCGCCGCGAACGAGCCGCCCGAGGGCGGCGCCAGCTCCCGCGAGGCGATGCGCGACCGCAACTTCTGGGTGCTCGCGCTGGTCTACGGCGTGCTGATGATGGGCATCACCGGCTTCATGCTCCACCAGATCCCGTACTTCGAGAGCCTCGGCTTCACGCGCGGCGAGGCGGCCGCGAGCCTCGGCGTGATGACGCTGATGAGCCTGCTGGGGCGCGTCCTCGGCGGGTTGCTGATGGACGCGCTGGTGCGCCGCGGCCTCGACCTGCGGCTCGTGCCGGCCAGCCTGCTCGTGCTGCAGGCGGGGTCGTTCCTCGTGGTCGCGGGCGCGTCCCGCTACGTCCACATCGTGCTGTTCGGGGCGTTGTTCGGCATCGCCTTCGGCGGCATGATCCCGTCGCGGCCGGTGCTCGCCGGGAGGATGTTCGGGCTGCCCTCGTTCGGCACGATCCAGGGGCTGCTGAACTTCACCTCGGTGCCGTTCGCCGTCGCGTCGCCGCTGTTGCTGGGGCTGCTCTTCGACGCGCGGGGCGACTACCTCGCGGGCGTGCTGGCGCTGGCCGCGATCTCGCTCGCCGCCGTGCCCGCCGCGTGGCTGCTGCGCCTGCCCTCCGGCCCCGCCGCGGGCGCCGACCGCCCTCGCGCCGAGCCCGCGCCGCGCCCGGCCTGAGCGTCCCGCCCTCCGGGGGCCGCCGGGGCCTCAGCGCCCGAGGAAGACCGGATCGCGCTTCTCGACGAACGACATCACCGCCTCGCGGCGGTCGTGGGTGTGCATCGAGGGCGTGTTGGCGTCGTGCTCGTAGGGCAGCACCTCGGCGAGGCGGTCGGTGCGGTGCATGAGCTGCTTGATCGAGCGCACGCAGAGCGGCGGGTTGCCCGCGATCTCGAGGGCGATCGCGCGCGCCTCGGCGGCCAGCCGATCGTCCGGCACGACGTAGTTGACGAGGCCGCGCTGGAGCGCCCACGCCGCGTCGTAGACGCGGCCGGTGAGCGCCATCTCCATCGCCGTGCCGCGCCCCACGATCGAGGGCAGCGAGTGCGAGGAGCCGGTGTCCGGCACCAGCGATCGCTTGACGAAGATCACCGCGTAGCGCGAGCTCTCCGCCGCCACCCGCACGTCCGAGGCCAGCGCCAGCGAGAGGCCGGCTCCCGCCGCCACCCCGTTCACCGCCGCCACCACCGGCTGCGGCATCGCCTGCAGCGCCGGCGCCAGCGGCGGGATGCTGTGCAGCGGCTCGTGCGGCTGCGGCTCGCCGTTCGGCGACAGCCCGCTGGCCTGCAGCCGCACGTCGGCGCCGGAGCAGAAGCCGCGCCCCGCCCCCGTCAGCACCACGACGCGGATGTCCGGGAACTCGCCGCCCACCTCCGCGATCGCGAGGTGCAGGTCGCGCGTGAGGCCGCGGTCGAGCGCGTTCAGCGCATCGGGGCGGTTCAGCGTGATCGTCGCGACGTGGTCGCTGCGCTCGATCGTGAGGTGGTCGTACTGCACTTGCGGCGTCCCTTCGTCGCGCGCCCGGCCTCGCCGCGGGCGCGGCTGCGCCATGATAGCGCGCCCCGCGCGAGGCGCACGGCCCGGCGGCGCGCGCTCAGTCGCCGAACGCGAACAGCACGGGCGCGTGATCGGAGGGCTTCGGCCCCTTGCGGAAGTCGCGGTCGTGGCCCGCCGAGCGCAGCCGCGAGGCGAGGTGCGGGCTCACCAGCGCGAGGTCGATACGCAGCCCCATGCCGCGGTGGAAGTGGCCCTGCCGGTAGTCCCACCACGTGTGCTGCTCCAGCTCCGGCTCGGCGACGCGGAAGGCGTCGGCGAGGCCGCCCGCGTCGAGGATCGCGCGCAGCCGCTCGCGCTCTGGCGCGCTGACGTGGGTGGCGCCCTCGAAGGCGGCGGGGTCCCAGACGTCGATGTCCGCGGGCGCGACGTTGAAGTCGCCGGCGACGGCGAGCGGGCGTCCGGCCAGCGCGCGCACGCGCTCCGCCACCGCGTCGAGGAACGCGAGCTTGGCCCCGTACATCGGGTCGCCGAGGGCGCGGCCGTTGATGACGTAGACGCTGGCGACGCGCACGCCGTCCACGTCGGCCTCGATCCAGCGCGCTTCGTCCGGCGCGGGGTCGCCGGGCAGCGCCGTCTCCACGCCGCCGATCGCGAGGCCGTCGCGGGCGAGCACTGCGACGCCCGCCCAGCGCCCGGCCGAGCGGTCGGCGGCGCGGTAGCCGGCCTCGGCCAGCTCGGCGTGCGGGAAGGCGCCGGCCGCGACCTTCGTCTCCTGCAGGCAGACCACGTCGGGACGGCGCAGCGCGAGGAACTCGAGCAGCCGCGGCAGGCGCGCGCGCACCGAGTTGACGTTCCAGGTCGCGAGCAGCACGCGGCGCCCGATCCCCGCCCTACCGCACCGGGCCGAGGGGGGGCGGCCAGTAGCGCCAGCGCACGCGGCCCAGCAGCAGCGAGGGCGGGAAGGCGCCGAGCGTGCGCGAGTCGGTGCTGGCCGCCGGGTTGTCGCCGAGCAGCCGCACGCCGCCGCCGCTCCCTGCGGCGGCGACGCGCTTGACGAGCGCGCGCGCGCCGTCGCGCGGGTCGAGGGCGAGCGCGATCTCGCCCGGGCGCGGGGACGCCTCGCGGTAGGCCGAGGCGTCCACGATCACCCAGTCGCCGTGGCGCAGGGCCGGCTCCATGCTCGCGCCCTCGACCTCGTAGCGGCGGTAGCGGCGCGCCCGCCGCAGGGCCGCCGCCAGCGCGAGCGCGCCCGCCCCCGCCAGCAGCGCGAGGCGCGGCGGGCGGGCGGCGAGGCGTGGCGGGCGCGGCGGCGGCGCGTCCTCCGGGGCGCTACCCCGCGAGGTAGAAGGGGACGTCGTCGCGGCCCTTGGAACCCCAGTAGAGGTCGTGCACCTCGCGGATCGCGTCCAGCAGCTCCTCGGCGGCGGCGACGCTGGACTCGGTCTTGTTGCGGGAGCAGAGCTTGGCGGCCTTCCAGAAGACCTCCCAGAGCATCGGGTTGGCCTCGGCGTGCTCGGGCTTGAAGTAGTCGGTCCAGAGCACGTTGAGCTCGTGCTTGGCGAGCTCGGCCTGCTGCTCCTTGATGGCGATGAAGCGGGAGCGGGTGTTCTCGGTGGCGAGGTCGTGGCCGTCCGCCGGGAGCGCGTCGAGCTTGCGCGCCATCGAGAGCACCGCCTCGGCGGCGATGCGGGCGGACGCGGGGTCGTAGACGCCGCAGGGGCCGTCGCAGTGCGCCGAGGCGACGCGGCGCGGGCGGAGCAGTCGGGACAGCAGATGCACGTTCGGGTCTCCTTCCGAGGGCAGTGCCGCGCCCGCCGCCTGCGCGCGAAACGCCGCGCCGGACGCGCGCCCATTGTCGCCGCCGCGCGCGCTGACGCCAACCTCGCCCGCCCGAACGCGCCTCGTTACGTTGCGTTTGTGCGGCGCTTATGACGCGCTGAGGCGATATTTCGCCGGTTATGTGCGTATCGGCCCCTTGCGCGTGCGCTTATGGCGCGTCAGAGTGGGACACGCGACGAGGCTCCCTCGGGAGCCTCGTACACGGCGGGAGCGGCCGGGCGAGTGGCGGCCGGCCGGTCCCGCCGTTTCGCTTGCCCCGATCCCGCGCCCGCGCGGGCGCTCCCCTCGCCGCGCGAGGAGCGCGCCCGCCGGGCGCGAGGCCCCTACCCCTCGTCCGGGTACAGTTCCTCGAGGAGCGCGGACGGGTTCGCGGGCAGCTGGTGCGGGCGGACGCCGACCGCGTCGTGGATGGCGTTGGCGACCGCGGCCAGCGGCGGGATGATCGGCACCTCGCCGACGCCGCGCACCCCGTACGGGTGGCCGGGGTTCGGCACCTCGACCAGCACCGTCTCGATCATCGGCAGGTCGAGCGCCGTCGGCATCCGGTAGTCGAGCAGGCTCGAGTTCTCCATCCGGCCCGCGCCGTCGAAGACGTACTCCTCGGTCAGGGCCATGCCGACGCCCTGCGCGACGCCGCCCTGGATCTGGCTCTCGACGTAGGCGGGGTGCACCGCCGTGCCCACGTCCTGCACCGCCGTGTAGCGCAGCACGCTCACCTTGCCCGTCTCCGGGTCCACCTCGACGTCCACGATGTGGCCGGCGAAGGCGGGGCCGACGGTGGTGGGCTTGACGCTGGCCTTGCCCTGCACCATGCCGCCCGAGGCGGAGAGCTGGGCCGCGAGCTCGCGGAAGGTGAAGGCGCGCTCGGCGCCGCCCTCGCCCGCCGGGCCGCGGATCACGGCGTCGTCGCCGTAGGCCACGAGGTCGCGCTCCACGCCCCAGATGGCGGCGGCGCGCTCCTCGAGCTGGGCGCGGATGTCGAGCGCGGCCTCGTGCGCGGCCCAGCCGGTGGCGAAGGTCGTGCGGCTGCCGCCGGTCGTGCCCGTCCAGCCGATCGAGTCGGTGTCGGCGATGGCCGGCTTCACGTCCCCGTAGGCGATGCCCAGCGTCTCGGCGAGGGTCATCGCCAGCGCGGCGCGCTGGCCGCCGATGTCGACCGAGCCGATGACGAGGCTCACGGTGCCGTCGGCGTTGACGTTGGCGTAGGCGCTGGACTCGTTGCCGCCGTTGAACCAGAAGCCGAGCGCGACGCCGCGGCCGCGGTGCTCGCCCTGCAGCTCGGAGCGGTAGTGGTCGCTTTGGCGGATCGCCTCCATCACCTCGGTCGCGCCGATCACCCCGAAGGCCGCGCCGTCGACGCGGCGCGTGCCCTCCCGCGAGGCGTTCTTCAGCCGCAGCTCCATCGGGTCCATGTCCAGCCGCCGCGCCAGCTCGTCGATCAGCGACTCGACGGCGAACTCGGAGGCGGGGGCGCCGGGGGCGCGGTAGGCGGCGACCTGCGGCTTGTTGAGCACCACGTCCCACGCCTCGACGTACTGGTTGGGCACGTCGTAGGGGCCGAACGCGCAGCGCGCGCCCGCGACGTACGGGGAGCCGGGGTAGGCCCCCGCCTCGTAGGCGAAGTGGCCCTCGAGGGCGACGATCGTGCCGTCGCGCTTCGCGCCGACGCGCGCGCGCAGGTGGGTGCCGGACGTCGGGCCGCTCGCCTCCATCACCTCGGTGCGCGTCATCTGCACCTTCACCGGCCGCCGCGCCTTGCGCGACAGCAGCGCGGCGATCGGCTCCATGTAGAGCTTGGTCTTGCCGCCGAAGCCCCCGCCGATCTCCGTCGGGATCACCTTCACGCGCGAGACCGGCAGCTCCAGCATCTCCGCCGTGAGGTCGCGCATCGCGAACGCCCCCTGCGTCGAGGTCCAGATCAGCAGCTCGCCGTCGGCGTTCCACAGCGCCGTCGAGACGTGCGGCTCGATGTAGCCCTGGTGCGCCATCGTCGTGCCGAACTCGCCCTCGACGATCACGTCGGCCTCGGCGAAGCCCGCCTCGACGTCGCCGATCGAGAGCTCGAGGTGCTTGGCGACGTTGGTGGGGGTGTCGTCGGGCGTCTCGCCGGCGGCGCCCATGACGGGGGTGATCAGCTCCTCGGTCCGCATGTCCTCGTGCAGCAGCGGGGCGGCCTCGGACATGGCCTCCTGCACGTCGAGCACGGGGGGCAGTTCCTCGTACTCGACCTCGATCAGGTCGAGGGCGTCCTCGGCGACGTGGGGGTCGGCGGCGCAGACGGCGGCGACGGGGTGGCCGCGGAAGAGCACCTTGTCGCGCGCGAGCATGAAGCCGCGGATCCACTTGAGGGGGGTGAGGCCGCGGATCGTGGGCACCACGCGCTCGCCGGGGTCGGGCAGGTCCCCGGCGGTGACGACGGCGAGCACGCCCGGCAGCGCCTCGGCCTTCGAGGCGTCGACGCGGAGGATGCGGGCGTGGGCGTGGGGGCTGCGCTTGACGCGGCCGTAGGCCATGCGCGGGAAGCGCACGTCGGCGCCGTAGGCGGCGCGGCCCGTGACCTTGTCGGCGCCGTCGGGGCGGACGGGACGGGTGCCGATGACCTGATACGGCTTGCCGGTGGCGACCATGCCGGAGACTCCTTCGCCTGCGCGCGCGGCGGCCCCGCGCGGCGCCATTGTAGCCGAACCTCGCGCGAGGCGTGCGCGCGCCCCCGCGAGGGCCCTCGCCGCGCGCGCAGGCGAGGGCCGCCCCGCCGCAGCGCGCGCCCTGCTATGATGCCGCCGCCCGCGGAGCGAGGGAGCACGACGCGATGACGCATCCATCGGCCGTCCACGAGGGACGCCCGCAACCGCGGCCCCGGCGCAACGGGGCCGGCGAGGAGAGGACACCGCGTGCGCTACTTCGTGACTGGCCTGGCCGCGGCGATCGGCGCGCTGGCGCTGATCGCCGCCGCCGTGAACGGGGGGGGGGGGGGGGGGGACAACCCGCGTCGGCGACACATGAGTTCTCCGAGTGGGAACTCGTGTTCCCCAACGTCCTGGAGGCGAACTTCGACTCCGCCGCGCGGACGGCCGCAACCACGTGGCTGGAAGGCTGCCGGACCAGCAACTGGGCGAACGCCAACTGCCTGCAGCCGTTTAACCCCTACGCGGCGGGTGGGTACAACCGCGGCACTACCCCGAACGGGGTTTTCGACGCGACGGGCGCCACCATCGACTTCAATGCGGGCACCGGCACGCTCATCTTCTACCGCTTCGTGCGCCCCCACGCGGCGACGCCCGAACCGACTCCTGCGGCGGATGCGGCGGCGACGCCGGAGCCTACCCCGAACCCCATCGACTGCCTGAACGGGATCGACCAGAGCCTCGCCTGCCAGAACATGCGGAGTTCGGGCAGCAGCGGCCCGTTCGAGCTCGTCTGCCGGCCCGGAGTGACCTACTTCCGCATCGGCGGAGGCGCGCTGCAGTGGACGAGCGGCTCGGTGAAGGGCCTGCGCGCCCTCCACGGCGACCGCTTCGCCCTCGCCGAGGAGTGCCCCACCGGCGACGCTGACGACGCCGGCGGCGGCGGCTCGTAGCCCTCGCGCGCTCCCCCTCGCGCCGCCCGCGGCGCGAGGGGGAGCGCCCCGGCTCCGGCGTCTCGCGGCGCCCGCCGCTCTGTCCCGAATCGCGGCGGGCGCTGCCGGGCGCCGGAGCCGAATGTTACTTTTGGGCGCGGAAGTATCATCCGCCGGCTCCGTCTGAAACACAGGTAACATTGCGTCCCGCAGGTCGTCGCCGCCGCCCGCCGGGAGCGCCGCCGTCGGACGGCGCGCCGCGCGGCGCGACGCTTCCGTCGCCCTCGCCTCGCCGCGCGTTGCCGCGCGACGCGGCGAGGCGGTAGCGTGCGGGCGCGCGTGAGGAGGCGGCGGCATGGCATACGAGGCCGGGTTCGTGCGGTACGGGGTCGAGGGCCATGTCGCGACGATCGCGCTCGACCGGCCCGAGCGGCTCAACGCCGTCGGCGCGCGGATGGCCGGGGAGCTCGGCGGCGCCTGGCAGGAGGCGATCGCCGACGACGGGGTGCGCGCCGTGATCCTGACCGGCGAGGGCCGCGTCTTCTGCGCCGGCCGCGACATCCGCGAGCAGGCCGAGCGCGGCGGCGCCGTGGGACGGGGCCCCGCCGCGGCCGGCGGCGCCCCGCTCGGCTACTTCGGCGTGCCGGAGATCGACAAGCCGATCGTCGCCGCCGTGCGCGGCGGCGCGTGGGGCCTCGGCTGGTTCATGTGCTGCGGCTCCGACATCGTCGTCGCCGCCGAGGACGCGCGCTTCGCGATGTCGGAAATCCCGACGGGCATCATCGGCCCCGCCTTCATCCCGCTGGTGACGAACGTCTCCTGGCTCGCGGGCTCCGAGATCGTGCTGCGCGGCCACCCGATCGGGGCGCGGCGGGCCTACGAGCTGGGCCTCGTCAACCACCTCGCGCCGGCCGAGGGGACGCTGCCGCTGGCGCGCGAGCTGGCCGCCGAGCTGGCGGCGCTGCCGCCGCGCCACGTGCAGGCGACGAAGCGGCAGCTGACGATGGCGCGCCCGCGCCCCTCGGCGTGGCAGTCGGCGATCGAGTTCCCGCGCGCCGCCGCCGAGCTGATGGCGCTCGACGACACGCGCGAGGCCGCCCTCGCCTTCGCCGGGAAGCGCGCCCCCGTCTTCCGCGGGCGCTGACCGCGCGGCGGGGCGGCTCCGCAGCCGTCCTACCCCTCGCCGGGGCCGTCCGCCGCCGCGCCCACCGCCGGGGCGTCCACGGCGCCCTCGCCGTCGCCGCCGAGCACGGGGCGGGAGCCGCCGCCGCCTTCGGGGGGGCCGACGACGCCGCGCTGCTCCAGCTCGTCCATCACGCGGGCGGCGCGGGGGTAGCCGATGCGGAGGCGGCGCTGGAGCAGCGAGGTCGAGATCTGCTCGTGATCGCGGGCCAGCTCCAGCGCCTCCGTCACCATCGGGTCGGTGTCGGGCGGGGGACGGTCGGGGGCGATCTCCCCGGCCTCGCGCGCGGCCTCGGCCAGCAGCGCGTCGAAGCGCGGCGGGCGCAGCGCCTCGAAGCGGCCCGCCGTCCAGAAGGCGACGAGCGCCTCGATCTCCTCGTCGGAGACGTAGACGCCCTGCAGCCGCGTCGGCTTCCCCTGGTCCTTGGGCTGGTAGAGCATGTCGCCCTTGCCCAGCAGCTTCTCGGCCCCGGCGCTGTCGAGGATCGTGCGCGAGTCCACCTGCGAGGAGACGGCGAAGGCGATGCGCGTCGGGAAGTTGGCCTTGATCAGCCCCGTCACCACGTCCACCGAGGGCCGCTGCGTGGCGACCACGAGGTGGATGCCGGTGGCGCGCGCCAGCTGCGCGAGCCGCACCAGCTGGTGCTCCACCTGGTAGGGCGCGGCCAGCATCAGGTCCGCCAGCTCGTCGATCACGACCACCCAGTAGGGCAGCGGGCGATCCTCGTGGCGCTCGTTGTAGGACTGGAGGTTGCGGACGCCCACCTTCGCGAAGGCGCGGTAGCGCGTCTCCATCTCGTGGATCACCGCCTGCAGCGTGCCGACGACCTTGTCCATGTCCACCACGATCTCGCTGAAGGCGAGGTGCGGGATGTCGGCGAAGGGAACCATCTCGACGCGCTTGGGGTCGACGAGCACGAAGCGCAGCTGCTCCGGCGAGTAGTTCATCAGCAGGCAGGCGATGATGGCGTTGAGGCAGACCGACTTGCCGGAGCCGGTGGAGCCGGCGATGAGCAGGTGCGGCATCTCGGCGAGGTCGGTGACGGCGGGCACGCCGGTGACGCCGGAGCCGAGCGCGATCGGCAGGCGGCGGCGCTTCGAGGCCTGCGCGAACGCCGGCGACTCGAGCACGCCGCGCAGCGTGACGACCGACGTGCTCGCGTTCGGCACCTCGAGGCCGATCACCGACTTGCCGGGCACGGGCGCCTCGATCCGCAGCGCGGGCGCGGCGAGGGCGAGCGCGAGGTCGTGCTGGAGCGAGGTGATGCGGCTGACGCGGATGCGCGTGCGCGAGACCTCGACCTCCATCGTGCGCGGGCGGCCCTGCCCGTCGAGCAGCGGGACGCCGTCGGCGTCGCGTTCGGGGACGGTGCGGGTGCGGACGTTCCAGCCCGGCTCGACGCCGAACTGGGTGATGGCGGGCCCCTCGTTGATCTCGGTCACCTCGGCGTCCACGCCGAACGAGGCCAGCGTCTCCTCGATCAGGCGGGCGCGGCGGGCGTTGTCCTGCTCGTCGGAGGCGGCGGCGTCGGCGGCGCGCAGGATGTCGAGCGGCGGCAGCTGCCAGCCGTCGGCGGAGTGGCGCCAGCCGGCCGCCTCGTGCTCCATGTCCATCGGGATCTGGACGGCGGGGCGGCCGTCCTCGTCCACCTCCTCGTCCCCGGCGTCCGCTGCCTCGTCCTCGCCGTCGTCGCGGGCGGCGTCCGCGGCGGGCGGCGGCGCATCGGCGGCGGCGAGGGCGCGCGGCGCGACGGCGGCCTCGCGCGCGGCGCGGGCGGCGCGCAGCGCCTCGAGCTCCTCGGGGCCGGGGGCGCCGGCGGGTTCGCCGAAGCGGCGCAGCCGCGCGTCGAGGGCGGCGCACGCCTGGCGGGGGCCGCGGCGCCACAGCCAGCGGCCCGCCAGCGCCGCCGCGCCCGGCGAGGCGCGCAGCAGGCGTCGCGCGCGCTCCGGCCACAGCAGCGCGAGGCCGGCGGGCAGCGTCAGCAGCCACGCGAGGGCGGCGGGCGGGCCGCCGCTCAGCCAGCGGCCGAGCGCGCCGCCCGCCGAGGCCTCGGCGAGGGCGGCGCCGCCGATCGCCGCGTCCGGCCGCCAGAGGCCGAGCGCGCCGCTGCTGAAGGCGAGCAGCAGCGCCGCGGCGGCGAGGACGCGCGAGCGGCCGCGCAGCCAGCGCGTGCGCTTCGCGGCGGCGAGCGCGCCGAACGCCCCCCCCGCCGCGACGAGCGTGAAGACGTGGACGCCGAGCGCCCCGGCGGCGCGGTCGCGGACGCCGCGCAGCAGGTCGGCGGTGGGCAGCAGGTAGAGCAGGATCGCGGCGGCGCCCACGGTCAGCGCCGTGAGCGCGATCGGCGACCGCAGGACGCGCGCCGGCAGGGCGGGGCCGGAGGCTGCGGGCGCGGCCGGCGCGCGGGCGGGGCGGCGGGGTTTGGTTCGGGCCATGTGCGTGCTCCCGGTCCGGACGCCCCCCGCCAGCGGCGTCCGGCCTTCCGAGGCTGGACTACACCTCCGTCGTCGCCTCCTCGTGCGCGGGCGGCTCGCGCCCGCGGCTCAGACCTCGACCGTCACCGGCAGCACCAGCGGCCGGCGGCGGGTCTCCTCGTAGAGGTGGCTCGCCACCTCGTCCTTCAGTCTCTCACGCATTCCCGTCCAGTCGAGATGGCGGTCCTCGCCGCCGAAGAGGGCGGCGACGAGGCGGCGTACGCCCTCGATCACGGCGGGCTCCTCGTCGGGGCCGACGAAGCCGTGCGTCATCACCTCGGGCGCGCCTGCCAGCTCGCCGCGCCGGCGGTCGATCGCGACGACGACTGCGAGCATCCCGTCCTCGGCCAGGTGCCGCCGGTCGCGCAGCACGATGTGGTCGACGTCGCCCACCCCGAGGCCGTCGACGTAGACGTACTCGGCCGGCACGCGATCGACGACGGCAGCCTCGTCCGCGGTGATTTCGAGCACGTCGCCGTCGGTCAGCACGAAGGCGTCGTCGGGGTGCGCGCCGAGGTCGATCGCGAGCTCGCGGTGGTGCACGAGGTGGCGGTGCTCGCCGTGGATGCCGACGAAGTAGCGCGGCCTGACGAGGCTGTGGACGATCTTGAGCTCCTCGCGGGCGGCGTGGCCGCGCACGTGCACGGGGGCGATCAGGCTGTAGATCACGTTGGCGCCCACGCGGAAGAGGTTGTCGATGTTGCGGTAGACCAGCGCCTCGTTGCCCGGAATGGGGCTCGAGGAGAGCACGACGGTGTCGCCCGGCCCGACGCTGACGTGGGGGTGGTCGCCGTTGGCCATGCGCGTGAGCGCCGAGGTCGGCTCGCCCTGCGCGCCGGTGCTGACGACGATCGTGCTGCCCTCGGGGTGCTCGCGCATCTCGCGCGGGTTCATCAGCAGCCCGCCGGAGGCCTCGAGGTAGCCGAGGTCGAGCGCCATCCGCACGTTGTTGACCATCGAGCGGCCCGTCACGAAGACGCGGCGGCCGTGGCGTTCGGCGGCGTCGATCACCATCTGCACGCGCGAGATCAGCGAGGCGAAGGTGGCGACGATGACGCGGCCCGGCGCCTCGGCGATCACGCGGTCGAGCGCCTCGGCGACGGTCTGCTCCGACGGCGTGTGGCCCTCGATCTCGGCGTAGGTGGAGTCGGCGGCGAGCAGCAGCGCGCCCTCGCGCCCGACCTCGGCGAGGCGGGTGAGGTCGGTGTGCTGGCCCATCACCGGGGTGTGGTCGAGCTTGAAGTCGCCGGTGTGGACGATCGGGCCGAGCGGCGTGCCGACGATCAGTCCGACCGAGTCGGGAATCGAGTGCGAGACGGAGAAGCACTCGACCGAGAACGGCCCGACGCCGACGGTCTGGCCGGGTTCGACGACCTGGACGTGGGCGTCGTCGAGGCGGTGCTCGCGCAGCTTGACCTCGACGAGGCCGCGCGTGAGGCGGGTGCAGAACACCGGCGCGTTGATCTCGCGCAGCAGGAACGGCAGCGCGCCGATGTGGTCCTCGTGGCCGTGCGTGAGGAACACCGCGCGCAGCGGCGAGGGGTCGCCGCGCAGGTACTCGAAGTCCGGGATCACGAGGTCGACGCCGAGCATCTCCTCCTGCGGGAACATCAGCCCCGCGTCCACGGCGATCGCCTCGCCGCCGTACTCGTAGATCATCATGTTGCGGCCGATGTCGCCGAGGCCGCCGAGCGGGATCATGCGGACCGCGCCGTCCCCGTTCACGGGGCGCCCCCGGCCCCGGCCCGTGCGGCGGCGGCGATCACAGCAGCGAACGCTGTTCGGATGGCCCCGCCGCCGCGGCGGCGCCGGCGGGCGCGGCGGGGGCCTCGAGGCGCGCGCGGCGGGCCTCATCGAGCAGCGCGGGGATGCGCCGGAAGTCGGCCTCGATCACGGGGCGCAGGTCGGCGCGGCGCAGCGCGGCGGCGGGGTGGAACATCGGCAGCACGAGGCGTCCGCCCTCGCGCAGCGGCTGGCCGTGGATGCGGCTGATCGTCTGGCCGGGGAACCAGCGCGCCATCGAGAAGCGCCCCAGCGTCACGATCAGCAGCGGATCGACGATCGCGATCTGGCGGTCGAGGAACGGCTTGCAGGCCGCGATCTCCTCGGGCGCGGGGTCGCGGTTGCCGGGCGGGCGGCACTTCACGACGTTGGCGATGTGCACCGTCGCGCGCGAGAGGCCGGCGCCGGCCAGCAGCTCGTCGAGGAAGCGCCCGGCGGCACCGACGAACGGCAGGCCGCGCTCGTCCTCGCGCGCGCCGGGAGCCTCGCCGATGCACATCACCTCGGCGGGCGCGGGGCCGGAGCCGGGCACGGTGCGCGTGCGCGTGCGAGCGAGCACGCAGGCCGGGCAGTCGGCGATCTCCCCGTAGAGGGCGTCGAGGGCCGCCGGCGCGGGCGCGGCGGGCGCGGCTGGGGATGCGGTGTCGGTCATGCGCCGCCATCCTAGCACACGCGCCGCCGAACGGCGCTGCCGCCTACGCGGTTGAGCGGAGCGCTCCGCTACTCGCGGGGCCGCACGAACCAGGCGAGGCCGATGCCGACGAAGTAGAGCGCGACCATCGGCCCGGCGATGAGCGACTGCGTGACGGGGTCGATCGTCGGCGTGGCGATCGCCGAGATCACGAACGCCCCGATGATCGCGAAGCGCCACCAGCCGAGCAGCCGCCGCCAGTGCACCACCCGCAGCCGCGCCAGCCCCATCACGACGATCGGCAGCTCGAACACCAGCCCGAGGATCACGATCAGCCGGATCGTGAGGTCCATGTAGCTCGTGATCGTCGGCGACGGCGTCGCGAAGCTGCTCCCGAAATCGAACAGGAAGGAGTAGGCCGGCGGCAGCACCACGAAGTAGGCGAAGGCCATGCCCCCCGCGAACGACAGCGAGGCCGCGGCCACGAGCGGGTAGATCCAGCGCTTCTCGGCGGGCGTGAGCGCGGGCGCGACGTAGCGCAGCGTCTGGTAGACGAGCATAGGCATCCCGAGCACGAGCCCGCCCATGAGCGCCACGCGGAAGTAGGTCACGAGGTTCTCGAGCGGCGTGATCGCCTGCGCCTCGAAGTCCGGGCTGCGGTCGCGGGCCGGTTCGAGCAGGAACTCGATGGTCGCGAAGCCGAAGCGGGGCACGAAGAACACGGCCATGCCGAGCAGCACCGCGCCCGCCGCCCAGGTGACGCGCGTCCGCAGTTCGAGCAGGTGCTGGAGCAGCGGCATCTCGCCGCCGCCCTGCTCCGGCGGCGGGCCCGGCTCCGGCTCGGCGGCGGCCACGGCGGGCTAGCCGCCCCCGCGGCGCGGGGCCGCGCCGCCTTCCCCGCCGTCCGGCGGCAGCTCGCGCGGCGACCGCAGCGCCTCCGGCGACACCGACGCCGCCGGCTGCCCGGCCCTCGGCGCGCCCCCGGACGAGGACTGCGAGGGGGCGCCGCCGACGGCGTCCCGCGTCGAGCGCTCCAGCGCGCGCAGTTCGCCGCGCGTCTCCTCGACGGCGCCGGCGACGCCCTCGCCGATCTCGGCGCCGACGGCCTCGATCGCGTCCTTCTGCGCCTCGACCTCGGCTTCGAGTTCGCTCATGGCGCCGCGCACGTCGGCGGTGACGTGGGCGGCGTAGCGGCGGGCCATGCGGTAGTAGCGGCCGGCCTGGCGCGCGATCTCCGGGAAGCGCTGCGGGCCGACGACGATGAGCGTGATCACGAAGACCACGAGCGCCTCGCCCGCACCGACGCCGAGCAGTTCCATCGCACCCGATCATACGCCCGCCGCGGGCGGCGGGGCGCCGGACGCGCGGGGCGGCGTCCGCGGGCGGACGCCGCGGACGCTCAGTCCTCGATGCCGAGGTCGTGCAGGTAGTCGATCGCGTCCTGCACGGTCTGGATCTTCTCGGCGTCCTCGTCCGAGATTTCGAGCTCCATGCCCTCGCCCGAGAACTCCTCCTCGAGCGACATGATCAGCTCGACGAGGTCCAGCGAGTCGGCGTTGAGGTCGTCGACGAACGAGGCGTTGGGGGTGACGGCCGACTCCTCGACGCCCAGCTGCTCGACGATCATCGCGCGCACGCGCTCGTACGTGGTGGCCACTGCGTCATCCTCTCGCGCGCGGCTTTCGCGCAGTTCGTTCGCCGATCGATTATCCGGCGGAGCCGCGCTCCGCGGTATCCCCTTGCGGCTCCGCCGCCTGCGGCGCGGCCCGCAGCGTCCCCGCCACGGCGCCCAGCACGCCGTGGACGAAGCGGCCGGAGGACTCGGAGCCGTAGCCCTTGGCGAGCTCCACGGCCTCGTTGATCGCGACCGCCAGCGGAGCGCGCCGATTATCGAAGCAGATCTCGAAGAGGGCAAGGCGCAGCACGTTGCGGTCGACGGGCGCCATCTCCGCCAGCGGAAACGCGGGCGCGCGCTCCCCGATCACCGCGTCGATGTCCTCGCGGTGCGCCTCGACGCCGCCGACCAGCGCCCGCACGAACGCCGAGGCCTCCTCCGTCAGCCCGGCCTCGGCGAGGCTGCGGTCGAGCACCTCGGCGGGGGCGCGCCCGGACTGGTCGGCCTCGTACAGCGCCTGCAGCGCGAGGATGCGCGAGCGCCGCCGCGGCCCGGCCGGCCCGGCCGCCGCCTCGGCCCGCCGCGCGCCGCGCGCGCTCACTGCATCACGAGGCCGCCGTCGACGTGCAGCGTCTGGCCGGTGATGTAGCCGGCGGCGTCCGACGCGAGGAAGGCGACGAGCGGCGCGATGTCCTCGGGGGCGGCGTGGCGGCCCAGCGGGATCATGCCGAGGATGGCGTCCTTCTGGTCGTCGCTGAGGTTGGCCGTCATGTCGGTCTCGACGAAGCCGGGGGCGACGGCGTTGACCGTGACCGCGCGCGAGGCGACCTCGCGCGCGACGGAGCGCGTGAAGCCGATGATGCCGGCTTTCGCGGCGGCGTAGTTGGCCTGCCCCGCGTTGCCCATCACGCCGACGACCGAGGTGATGTTGATCACGCGCCCCCAGCGCGCGCGCGTCATGTGCCGCAGCGCCAGCCGCGTCGCGAGGAACGTGCCGGTGAGGTTGGTGTCGATCACCTTGCTCCACGAGTCCTCGTTCATCCGCATCAGCAGCCCGTCGTCGGTGACGCCGGCGTTGTTGACGAGGATGTCGACGCCGCCGTGGGCCTGCCGCGCCTCCTCGAAGAGCTGCTCGAGGTCCTCGGGGTTGCGGACGTCGACGCGCACGCTCGCGCTCTCGCAGCCGAGCGCGCGGAGGTCGCCGGCGACGGCGTTGGCGAGCAGCTCCTCGCGGCGGTAGGTGATGATCACGCGCGCGCCCTGGCGCCCGAGCTCCATCGCGATCGCGCGGCCGATGCCGCGCGCGCCGCCGGTGACGGCGGCCGTGCGCCCGGACAGCGGTCCGCCGGGCGCCACGCCTACTCTCCCGCGTCCTCGCCGCGCGCCTCGGCGGCGGTCGCCACGTTGCGCCGCGCGGCGGAGTCGTCGGTGCGCCGCAGCGCGCCCGTCAGCACGTTGCCCGGCCCGAACTCCGTGAACGAGGTCGCCCCCGCCGCCAGCATCGTCCGCACCCCGTCCACCCACAGCACGGGGCTGGTGATCTGCGCCGTCAGTTCCTCCGCCAGCTCGCCGCCCGAGGTCAGCGGGCGCGCCGTGACGTTGGAGACGACGGGCGCCGAGGGATCGGCGAACGCCGTCTCCGCCAGCACGCGGGCCATGCCCTCGGCGGCGGGGGCCATGAGCGGCGTGTGGAAGGCGCCGGCCACGCGCAGCGGCACGATGCGCGACGCGCCGGCCTCCGAGGCCGCCGCGCCCGCCGCCTCGACGGCCTCGACGGGGCCGCCGATGCTGACGTTGCCGGGCGCGTTCTCGTTGCACACGGCGGCGCCGTGCTCGGCGCAGATCGCCTCGACCCGCGCGCGTTCGAGGCCGAGCACCGCGGCCATCGTGCCGGGGCGCGCGTCGCACGACTCCTGCATCAGCCGCCCGCGCTCGCGCACCAGCCGGATGCCGTCCTCGAAGCTCACCGCGCCGGCGGCGATCAGCGCCGCGTACTCGCCCAGCGAGTGTCCGGCGGCGAACGCGGGCCGCCCCGCGATCGTGCCCGCGTCGATCGCCGCGAGGAGCGCGGCGATCCCGTGCGCGACGAGCGCGGGCTGGGTGTTGACGGTGCGCGTGAGTTCGTCCTCCGGCCCCTCGAAGCAGAGCGCGGAGAGCGCGAAGCCCAGCGCCTCGTCGGCGGCATCGAAGACGGCGCGGGCGGCGGGCGCCTCGTCGTACAGGTCCTTCCCCATGCCGACGTGCTGCGCGCCCTGGCCGGGGAACAGCCAGGCCTCGCCCCCTGCGGGGGGCAGATCGGGAATCGTCACGGGCGTCATGCGCTCTCCTGCCGTTGCGCGGCCAGTATCGCGCGGACGGCGCGCCCCGCGCCACCGGCGAGGCGCACATCGTGCGATGTCGAGGGGTAAAGCGAGACCGCGCATTCCCGGTCGCCCGGGCCTGCGCGGCCTCTCGCCTCGCGAAGTTTCCGCTGCGCCCGCGGGAGCCTCACAAGCGGCTCGGCTCCCGGGACCACCCCCGCTCGGCTGAGAAGCACTCTACCGCGCCGGGGGTGCCCCGTGGCCCGTTTCGGGGCCCGTTTACGCACAAGATGTCCGCAGTCCGTGCACTTCCGTCCACACCGCCGCTCCGCAGCCGCGTCCGAGGCCCCCCGGCGGCGGCTACGGGGCGGCAGGGGCGACGGGCGCGGCGTCCTCCTCGAGGTAGGGGAGGATCGCCTCGATCAGGTCGGTGCGGGAGCCGAGGGTGCGGCCGAGGCCGGAGAGCAGGCCCATCACGCGCGCGATCAGCACCACGTCGCCGGGCACCTCGACCAGCGGGTTGGCGCGCAGCACGCGGTAGAGGCGCACGTTGATCTCGGCGAACAGCCGCTGGTCGGCGTAGGCCTGCCCCGAGCGCAGCACCTCGCCGAGGAACGCCTCGCCGATCTCGTAGTAGGTGTCGTCGTCGCTGACCGCGGTGCGGAAGCCCATCTCCTCCATCGCCGCGCTCACCTCGCGGCGGCGCTGGGCGACGATGGCGCTGGTGAGCACGACCACCTGCTGGCGGAACTCCTCGGGCAGGCGCTTGGTGAGGCCGAAGTCGACGAGGCCGACGCGGGCCGGCCCGCCGCCGCGCGAGGGCAGCACCAGCAGGTTGCCGGGGTGCGGATCGGCGTGGAACAGGCCGTGGCGCAGCACCATCACGTTGTAGACGTCGGTCAGCGAGTCGGCGACGGCGGCGGTGTCCACGCCGGCCGCGCGCAGCGCCCCGACGTCGGCGATGCGGATGCCGTCGAGGTAGTCCATCGTCAGCACGCGGCGGCCGGATCGCCCCCAGTGGATGCGCGGCGTCACGACGTCGTCGCGGTCGGCGAGGATCGCGGCGATGGCCTCGGCGGCGCGGCCCTCGTGCACGAAGTCGATCTCCTCGGGCGCGTTGCGCTCCATCTCGGCTGCGATCGGGCGGAAGTCGATCGTGGTCTCGATGCGCGCCCACACTTCGGCGAGCCAGCGGATCGTCTGCAGGTCCCACGCGACGATGCGCTCGATGCCGGGGTACTGCGCCTTGACCGCGACGTCCGTGCCGTCCTCGAGGCGCGCGCGGTAGACCTGCGCGAGCGAGGCGGCGGCGACGGGCTCGGGATCGAACGCGGCGAAGAGGTCCTCGATCCGCCCGCCGAGTTCGCGCTCGACGAAGGGGCGCATCTCCTCCCACGGGCGCGGCGGCACGCGGTCGTGGAGCAGCGAGAGGATCTCGACGTACTCCTCGCGCAGGATGTCGGCGCGGCTGCCGAGGAACTGCGCGGCCTTGACGATCAGGCCCTGCTGGCGGACGGCGCGGCGGACGATGGCGACGGCTGCGGAGCGGTGGAAGCGCGCGCTCGCCTCGGGCAGATCGGAGCGCAGCAGGCGGCGGCGCAGGCGCAGCCAGCGCCAGCGCAGCCACAGCAGGGCGACCGTGCCCGCCATCGGCAGGAAGCGCCGCCAGCGCCCCGACGGCGGTCGGCGCGGGCGGACGAGGGGCGGCGGCGGCTCGGCCATCGGCCCTCCGGCTCGCCGCGCGCGGCGGCCCGCGTTCCTCGCGTCCGAGTCTACGGCAGCCCGCCGCTGCGGTACGATCGAGGCAACGGCGGACGGCGCGGGAGGCGGGCGCGGTGGCGGTGTTCAACCCCTTCCTCCCGTCCTACCTCGAAAGCCCGTACGCGGCCTACGCGGCGCTGCGGGCGGAGGAGCCGGTGCACTGGAGCGCCGCGCTGCAGGCGTGGGTGCTGACGCGCTACGAGGACTGCGCCGCCGTCCTCCGCGACCACGATACGTTCTCCTCGAACCCGCTCACGGCGCGCGGCCAGCTGGCGGAGGCGCTGCGCGAACAGCGCCGCGGCTTCCCGCTCGGCGAGACGCCGACCGTGCTCAACACCGACCCGCCCGCGCACGGGCGGCTGCGCGGCATCGTCAACCGCGCGTTCGCCCCTCGCCGCGTCGAGGATCTGCGTCCGCGCATCGAGGAGATCGCCGCCGACCTGCTCGCCGCGGCGCGGCCCGGCGCGGACTTCGACGTCGCGACCGGCTTCGCCCAGCCGCTGCCGATCGTCGTCATCGCCGAACTGCTGGGCGTGCCCGCCTCGGACCGCGCGCGGCTCAAGGCGTGGTCGGCGGCCATCGCCGCCGCCACCGACCCGCTCGCGACGGCACCCGTGCTCGACGCGGCGCGGCTCGCGACGGCCGAACTCGTCGCCTACGTCGAGGGCGTCGCGAGGGAGCGCCGCGCGCGGCCCGCCGACGACCTGCTGAGCGCCCTGATCGAGGCCGGCGAGGATGGCGAGCGGCTCAGCCACGACGAGCTGCTGGCGTTCGCGATCCTGCTGCTCCTCGCCGGCCACGAGACGACGACGAACCTGATCGCGAACGGGACGCTGGCGCTCGCGGCGCATCCCGAGGAGGCGGCGCGGCTGCGCGCCGACCCCTCGCTGCTGCCCTCGGCCGTCGAGGAGCTGCTGCGCTACGACAGCCCGGTGCAGGGCGTCGTGCGCTTCGCCGCCGCCGCCGCGGACGCCGGCGGGCGGCGCATCGAGGCCGGCGCGACGCTGCTGCTGCTCGTCGGCGCCGCCAACCGCGACCCGGAGCAGTTTCCCGCCCCCGACGCGCTCGACCTCGGGCGCGAGCCGAACCGCCACCTCAGCTTCGGGCGCGGCGTCCACTTCTGCCTCGGCGCGCCGCTCGCGCGGCTGGAGGCGGAGATCGCCTTCGCGCGGCTGCTCGACCGCTTCGGCGAACCGCGCCTCGCCGCGGAGGGGCCGCGCCGCTCCGGCACGCTCGTGCTGCGCGGCCTGTCGAGCCTCCCGCTGGCGGCGTAGGCCGGGAGGAGGGCGCGGCGATGGCCGAGGGCTACGACGCGGACAACGTCTTCGCGCGCATCCTGCGCGGCGAGATCCCGAGCGACCGCGTGTACGAGGACGGCGAGTTCGTCGCGTTCCGCGACGTCAGCCCCGCCGCGCCGGCCCACGTCGTGCTGATCCCGCGCGGCGAGCCGCCGGCCTCGCCGGCCGGGCTCGGCGAGGGCGACGCCGAGTGGGCGGGGCGGATGCTGGTGACGGCGGCGCGCGTCGCCGCGCAACTCGGCCTCGCCGGGGGCGGCTACCGGCTCGTGCTCAACAGCGGGCGCGACGCCGGGCAGGAAGTGCCGCACATCCACCTCCACATCCTCGGCGGCGGCCCCCTCGGCCCGATCGCCTGAGGGCGCGGGCCGCCCCCGGCGCGCCCGCGCCGGGCGGCGCGCGGCGGGTGTAGGCTGGCGCGCGGGCCCGTAGCTCAGCGGCCAAGAGCAGTCGGCTCATAACCGACCGGTCCCAGGTTCGAATCCTGGCGGGCCCACCAGCCGCCGCCCCGCCGCCGGAGGCGAGGCTTACGGGCGGCCGACGCCGCGGTAGGCGAAGCCGGCGGCGCGCACCGCCGAGGGGTCGAAGAGGTTGCGGCCGTCCACGATCAGCGGCGACGCCATGCGCCCGCGCAGCGCCTCGAGGTTCACCGCGAGGTAGTCGTCCCACTCGGTGAGCAGGATCGCGGCGTCCGCGCCCTCGGCGGCGGCTTCGGGCGTCGCGGCGTAGTCGAGCGCGGGCGGGTCGGCGGGGAAGCGCGCCGCGAACGCATCCATCGCCCGCGGGTCGTGCAGCCGCAGCCGCGCGCCGGCGGCGGCGAGGCGCTCCACGATCGCGAGGCTGGGCGCGTGGCGCACGTCGTCGGTGCCGGGCTTGAACGACAGGCCCCAGACGGCGACCGTGCGGCCCGCGGCGGGGCCGAGCGCGTCCTCCAGCTTGGCGACGAACAGGTCGACGCGGCGGCGGTTGATGCGGTCCACCTCGCGCAGCAGCGAGAAGTCGACGCCGTGCTCCGATGCGACGCGCTCGAACGCGCGGATGTCCTTCGGCAGGCAGTAGCCGCCGAAGCCGATGCCGGCGCGCAGGAAGTGCGGCGCGATGCGCGGGTCGGCGCCGAGCCCGGCCGCCACGTCGGTGACGTCGGCACCCGTCGCCTCGCAGAGGTCGGACACCATGTTGACGAACGACACCTTCGTCGCGAGGAAGGCGTTCGAGGCGTGCTTGACGATCTCCGCCGTGTTGATGTCGGTCACGAGCATGATCTCCGACGCCGGCCGCCCGAGGCGCTCCGACAGCGGCTCGTACAGCCTCGTCAGCAGCGCGGCGGCGCGCTCGCCGCCTGCCCCGATGACGATGCGGTCGGGGTGGAAGAAGTCGCGCACCGCCGAGCCCTCCTGCAGGAACTCGGGGTTGACCGCCACGTCGAACGGGGGGGCGTCCGGCCCCGCGCGGCGGCGGATGTGCTCCCGCAGCCACTCGGCCGTGCGGACGGGCGTCGTGCTCTTCTCGACGACGAGGCGGTAGCCGTCGAGGTTGCGGGCGATGGCCGCCGCCGCGCGTTCGATGTAGGCGAGGTCGGCGCTGCCGTCCTCGCGCTGGGGCGTGCCGACGCAGACGAAGTGCACCGTCGCCTCGCGCAGCGCCGCGTCGGCGTCCGCGGCGACGCGGAAGCGCCCGCTCGCGAGGTGCTCGCGCAGCAGCGCGTCGAGGCCCGGCTCGAAGAACGGCGTCTCGCCGCCGGCGATGCGCTCCGCGCGCGCCGCGTCGTCGTCGAGGCCGACGACGCGCCAGCCGAGGTCGGCGAGGCCCAGCGCCGTCGGCAGCCCGACGTGGCCGAGGCCGATCACTCCGATCACGGGGTTGCCGATCGCGGGATCGGGGCCGGCGATCGCGGGGCCGGCGTCCGGCGGCGGGACGGCGCTCACGCGCGGTCGGCGGCGGGCGCGAGGGGCGCGCCCGCCGCCAGCGCCCCGAGGTCGCTGGCCAGCGCGTCGTACCAGCGGGCGCTGCGGAAGTCCTCGCCGCGGCGTCGCGCGCCCTCGCGCAGCCGCCCGTACAGCTCCGGGTCCCCGATCAGCCGCAGGATCGCCTCGCGCAGGTCCTCGGACGAGCGCGGCTCGACGAAGAGGCCGTTCTCGCCGTCCTCGACGATGTCGGGGACGCCGTTGAGCGGCGTGGCGACGACGGGCACGCCGCACTGGAACGCCTCGATGATGATGCCGGGCACGCCGTCGTGCTCGTAGTAGCTGGGGAAGAGCAGCAGGTCCTGCCGCGCCAGCACGCCGGGCACCTCGGCGGGGTCGAGCACGCCGCAGTACATGGCGCGCGGGTGGCCTGCGAAGGGCATGAAGTCGGTGTCCGGCATCTGCGGCCCGAACACCTCGAGCACGCAGCCGTCGGGCAGGCGGCGTGCGGCCTCGAGCGCCTCGCGCAGCCCCTTGTCCATCCGCAGCTGGCCGATCATCACGAGCCTGCGGACGCCCTCGGAGGGCGGCGCCGCGGCGGCGGCTCCGTTGAGGTCGCGCGTGTTGGGAAGCCAGCGGAAGCGTTCGCGCGTGCCGAATTCGCGGCACAGCTGCCGCGTCTCGACGTAGACGGCGGGCGAGCGCAGCCACGTGCCGTGCGCGAGCCAGCGCCGCAGCGGGTCGTAGCGGGCGTAGGTGCGGTGGAGGCTGCCGCCGAAGAAGCGCAGCGCCAGCGGCGTGCGCGCCAGCGCGCACGCCAGCCAGATCGCCGTCGCCACCGCCCACGCCGCCCGCGAGGAGATGTTGAGGAACACGACGTCGCTGCCGCGCACCCGCGTCAGCACCCCCCACAGCACCCGCGCGAACGCCCGCAGCTCGTGCAGGCGGATGCTCCACACCGGGATGTTCTGGCGCGGCCGCGAGGTGTCGATCACGTCCAGCTCGAAGCCGCGCCCGGCGAGCTGGCGCAGCGTCTCCTCGAACAGCACGCGCGTCCCGCCGATGGCCACTCCGCCGCGCTCGCCGGGGTGCTGACGCGGGCCGATCGCCAGCGCCCGCACCGGCTGGCCGCCGCTCACGCTTCCTCCCGCGCGCGGCGCGGCGGGCGCGCGGGCGCCGCGGCGTCCGGCCGCCGTCCGGCGATGGCGCGCTCCACGAGGTCGGCCCAGCGCCCGGCGAAGGCGTCGGGCGAGAGCATCGCCTCGGCGGCGGCGCGGCCCTCGCGGCCCATGCGCCGCCGCGCCCCGGGCGGCAGATCCGCGAAGCGCAGGATCGCGTCGGCGACGGCGCGCGGCGAGCGCGCGTCGAACAGCAGCCCGCTGCGCCCGTCCGCCACCAGCCGCGGCGTGTCGCCCGCGCGCCCCGCCAGCACGGGCGCGCCGCAGGCCATCGCCTCCAGCACGGCGTTCGGGGTGCCCTCGGACAGCGAGGGCAGGCACACCGCGTCGGCGGCGCGGTAGAGCGGCGCCGGATCGGGCACGGCGCGGTGCAGGCGGAAGCGGCCCTCCAGCGAAGCCCCGGCGATCGCCTCCACGACGCGGCGGGCGTAGCCGGCCTGCCGCTCCCGCGCGCGGCGCGCCCAGCGGCCGCCGCCCGCCTCGACCGGATCGCCGTACCAGTCCACGGCGAGGTCGAGCGCGGGGCGCTCGCGGCGGACGATGGCGACGGCCTCGATCAGCGCGAGCGGGTTCTTCTGCGGCTGGAGGCGCGCCGGCGTCAGCAGCCGCAGGCGTCCGGGCTCGCCGCCCGCCTCCTCCCCCCCGTCCGGCGGCGGCGCGAAGCGTTCGAGGTCGACGCCGTTGACGACGACGTGCGTGCGCGCCTCGAGCGCGGGCGACAGCGCGGCGATGCGCTCGCGCTGGGCGTGGGAGTTGGTCACGACGGCGTCGGCGAGGCGGTGGAGGGCGTGGCGCAGCGCGCGGCGGAGGCTGCGGCCCGCGCCGTCGACGTTGCGCTCGGAGGCGATCACGGCGAAGCCGCGCCGCGGCGGGCCGGCCAGCTCGGCCAGCATCCCCGGGCCGGGCAGGAAGGCGATCACGGCGTCGGGATCGCGCCGCCGGATCGCGCTCCGCATCGCGAGCGCGAGGCGCGGGCGGCTGCCCGCGCGCACCCGCCCGGCGGGCACGCCCGCCGCCGCCAGCTCGCCCGCGAAGAAGTCGCCGGGCCAGTAGGTCAGCGCCTCGGTCTCGTGGCCGAGGCGGCGCAGGCCGGCGGCGAGCATCGCGAACTGGCGCTGCGCCCCGCCGGGCCCCAGCGCGTCGATGACCATCACGATGCGTCGGCGATCGGGCATGGAAGCACCCGCCGTCCGTGGGCGGCCCTTCGCGGCGCAGGGTACGCCACTCGGCGGCAGTGATCGATCCGCCACGCCGACGCGGCCGCTTCCCTCGTTGCCCGCGGGCATGGCTGCCGCCGCCGTCCTCGCCATTATGTCGCTGACTAAGCCGGCGACCGCCCCGCACGGGCTGGGCGCGTCGAGGCGGCGGGGGAGGAGGTTGCGCGTGTTGGTGCTCCCCCTCCCCCGCTCGGAAGCGGTTGACGGTCACCTCGGGATGAGGCAAACTTGCGTTCGTGGCCGAACCGAGTGATTGGCAACCCATGGCCAGCGAGCGCCCTCGTCCCTCGCCTGCCCTGCGTGAGCGGGTCTTTGCGCGTTCCGGCGGCATGTGCCAGCGGCCCGGGTGCGGCGCCGAGATCACGCTGGAGACGTTCCACGCGGCGCATCTGCGGGCATACGCCAGCGGGGGCGTGCTGGACGGCTCCAACCTCGAGGCGTGGTGCTCGCGCTGCAACCTCACGCTCGGCGCACGTGATGCCGGAGATCCCCGTGTCGCGCCGCGCGAGTGGCAACTGGCGGCGCTGGATCCGATCGTCAAGACCATCGCGCACACCCGTGCCGCCACCGTGTCGGCTGCCCCGGGCGCGGGCAAGACGGTATTCGCCAGCCTCGCCTTCGAGCAACTCAGGGAAGCAGGCATCGTCGAGCGGATGCTTGTGTTCGTTCCGAACCGCAACCTCGTGGAGCAGTGGTGCGATTCGCTGTACCGCGCACGGCACGTGCAGCTGAAGCCGCACTCCTCCATCGAGCGCACCGGTCAGGCGGGCTGCGTCGTCACCTATCAGTCGCTCCAGAGCAGGGACCAGCTCGAGGCGCACCTGTCGCAGGTACGGCAGCACCGGACCCTGTTGGTGCTCGATGAAGTGCACCACTTGGCCGAACGCCGAAATGGAGAAATGCCGGCATGGGCGAGCAATATCGCCGAGCTGGCAGGGGAAGTGGAAACGCACAACGTCCGCGTCACAGGCATCCTGAACCTCTCCGGCACGCTGTGGCGCTCGATGCCGGGCGAACGCATCTCCACGGTGCGTTACCGGACTGTTGAAGAAAACCGCGTTGAATCGCTTGTGGATTTCGATATGCCCGTGGGCGATCTGGTGAGCCGTGGTGAGTTGCGTCCGCTTGACCTCTACCGGCTCGGCGCACATGTGCGTGTGGCAGACTACCACAACCTCGAATACCTGAACGAGAACATCAGCGATCTTGGTGAACGTCCGCAACGAGCGGCACTGGCTTCGCTTGCCAAGATCGATGACTGGCGATCGGCCTTTGTCTCCGCTGTCCTTGACCGACTGGAGTACGCGCACAGAGCACTTGATGGCCATCACACCAAAGCACTGATCGTCGCCGCGCGGCAAGAATATGCCAGAGCGTTCTACGAGGAGGTCAATAAGCAGATGCGGCAGCGTGGTCTCCAGCCTCTCGCCGCCTTGGCGATTTCCGACGAACCTGACGCACAGCGTACGCTCAAGAGATTCCGTGAACAGTCCCAAGTCGGAGTGCTGTGCACCGTAGACATGGCCGGAGAGGGTTACGATTGCCCTGAGATTGCCGTGATTGGCTACGCATCGAACAAGCTGACCTCGCTATACGTTCGGCAGGTAGCGGCTCGCGGAATGCGAGTCACACACCGAGAACGGGATCTCCAAAGGGTTATTCCTGCGGCGATCGTCCTGCCTGACGCGCCTCCGCTAGTAGAGCAGATGGTTTCGTACTTGGCACCCTTCATCCATCAAGTCGAATTGCTCAGCGATGAAGAAATCGCCCGGCGGCTAGCAACGGGTGATAATCAGGCACAGGTTACGCACCTGCGCTATGGCTTGGAAGATGCCCGCGCCGAAGATAGGGATGTGACCGTTCCCTATTCCGACGGCTCGCGTGAAGATGTTGACCCGAGTTTGGCAGCAGTACTCGGCCGAATTGGAGCGAGCGAATATCCCTGCCATCTATGCCCCACGAGTGATCGCGGCGAGTCGACGGACCGTCGCTTCGCTTCAGGCATCTCACCCGTTCGATCGCCCGGGTGCCGATACGGCCGCGTTGGATCGCCTCGTCTCTGGATTGGAGGCAGTCAATCGCACTGAGCATGTGGCGGAACGATCGGCTCCCCCTGCCTCGATCGAGGAACAGGCTGAGATACTCCGTAGTCAACTCGACAAGATGGCACGCTGGTGGCACGTCAAGGGACAGAGCCCCGCGTCGTACTTCAATCGCGATGTCAATGCCGCCGCCGGAATCAGCGACGGACAGCGGGATACCGCCAGCGTCGATCAGTTGCAGCTGGCTGTGTCTCATGCCCGTAAGCTCATCGAACGGTTCTGCGAGCAGAACGAGATTCGCCCCCCGCGCATTGAGTAAGCACATGAGTGAAGAACAGCCCTTGGTCGACGAGGCTGGCGATCAGGTGCTCCGGTTCATGTCGGAAGCACGGAACTTGTCGCGCCTCGGCGAGTTGACCGATGAGGTGGTCGCCATTGCCCAGTCGGGCGCATGGCGTCGCTACCGGACGGCCGTAGGGCACGACGAATGGCGCGAGTGCGAATTCGACTACTTCCTGATCGCCTGCGACCTGCGGCATGAGGACGTCGGGCGTGTGGTGGCGTACACGCGAGAGGGAGCATCCCTCGCCCCCTTGATGGACAGGGACGCCGAACGGAGAAAGCGGCGCACGCTCGATGACGCGGCTACCGCTTGGCATGCGCCCGTGCCCGAGACGCTGATCGAGCGGGCCCAGAGGCTCGGGTGGACCCTCAACGAGACCTCGGAGCATCTCCGCGCCGCGCCCCTGCCGGCCCGAGTGCGCGCACGACAGGCCCACGGCATGACGAAGGATGAGCACGCGCGACGCACACGAGTACGGCAGTTGCCCGTCGCGCGACGCCGGGAATTGGACGATCTCGTGGAGCACATGCGAGCCGAGTTCGCGGACGACACCGAACGGCTGTATGTGATCGACCAGCTTCGTCGGCTTTCGAAACGCAGCCGGAGCTCCGATACGACAAGCGCGAGCCCGGATTAGTACCGGCAGCCGGTACCTCACGGCGCTACAGCAGGCCGGCGGCCTCCAGGCGGGACTGCATGGCGGCGCCGATGTCGGAGGGGGAGTCGGCGACGGTGGCGCCGGCCTCGCGGAGGGCGGCCTTCTTGGCCTCGGCGGTGCCGGCGCGGCCGGCGACGATCGCCCCCGCGTGGCCCATGCGGCGGCCCGGCGGCGCGGTCGCGCCGGCGATGAAGGCGGCCACCGGCTTCGACATGCGCGCGATGTAGCCGGCGGCGTCCTGCTCGGCAGTGCCGCCGATCTCGCCGATCAGCACCACCGCCGCCGTGTCGGGGTCGGCCTCGAACAGCGCCAGCGCCTCGCGCTGCGTGGCGCCGATGATCGGGTCGCCGCCGACGCCGACGCTCGAGGACTGCCCGATGCCGAGCCGCGTCAGCTGGTCGACGGTCTCGTAGACGAGCGTGCCGGAGCGCGAGATCACGCCCACGTTGCCTTCGAGGTAGACGTCGGTCGGCATGATGCCGGCGCGGGCGCGGGCGGCGGGCGTGATCACGCCGGGGCAGTTGGGGCCGATCAGCGTGGTGCCGGAGCCGCCGAGCGCGCGCTTGACGCGCACCATGTCGTGGACGGGGATGCCCTCGGTGATGCAGATCGCGACCGGCACGCCGGCGTCGGCGGACTCGAGGATGGCGTCGGCGGCGAACGGGGCGGGGACGAAGATCAGCGAGACGTTGGCGCCGAACTCCTCGACGGCCTCGCGCACGGTGTTGCGGATCGGGGTGTCCTCGATGGTCTGGCCGCCGCGGCCGGGGGTGACGCCGCAGACGATTTCGGTGCCGTAGGCGCGGCTGGTGCGCGCCTCGCGCTGCCCCGCCCCGCCGAACCCCTGGATGACGACGCGGCTGTTCCCGTCCAGCAGTACGCCCACGCGCTCGCTCCCCCTCGCCGTCCCGCGCTCGCGCCGCGCGCCGCCTCGGGGCGCGGGCCGCCCGCAATGTAGCAGCCGCCGCCGCCTCGCGCCTCACGCGCGCCCCTCGCCGTGCGCGGCGGACCCCCGGAGGCACGCGCGGGCCTCGTCCGCGAACCGGCGCAGCGACGGCGCATTGCGTCCGGCGCGGTGGACGTTCATCGCCTCCACGATCTCCGGCCCGTACTCGACGCCGCCGAGCGGAGCCGGTCGTCCGCCGCCCGATCGCACGGCTTCGCGGAGGCGGTCCTTGTAGTCGTCCTTGCGGCAGCGGACGGAGGGCGCGGGCGGGAGATCGGCGACGCGCAACAGCCGCTGGAAGGCGGCAGTATCGGCGAAGTACCAGCTCTCGATGTGCGGCTCCGGTTCGGCGACCGCCACGACTCCGAGGTAGCCCTCGCGCTCGCACGCGCGTGCGACCTGCTCGCGGCGCGCTCCGCGTCCGGAGCAGTCGGCGTCGATCCCCACCACGATCGTGTCCGGCTGCTCGACGGTGCCCAGCCGGATGTCCGCGAGCAGCTTCCTGAACCCCTCGATCGTGCGTCCGGCGCCTCCCATCGGACGGAGCGGCTGCTCGGTCAGAGCGACGGAGGCCTCGCCGGCCAGCCGCCGGAAGAGCGGGGGTACGAACTGCGCGTGCGCCGTGTCCTCCAGCACGTACACGACGCGCATCTAGGAGAAGTCCCCTCGCTCGATGCGTTCCGCGAGCGACGATGCGGCGAGCGGCTGATCTTCGAGCGCCGTCTCCATGTCCTGTTCCTCGAGCATCGGCAGGCGCTCGATTCGCTGGAACGTCGTGACGCCGCCGCGTTTGGAGCAGCCCAGGACGAGGGTGCGATCCGCCGAAAACATGGTCGGGAATCGCGCGGAGTGCGTGTTCAGGATGAACTGCGTATCGCCCTCGCGGGCCGCCTCTTCCAGAAGCGCGGCGATCCACTGGAGGCGCGCGGGGTGGACGCCGTTCTCGGGCTCCTCGTAGCCGACGACGGACGCCGGCGCGGGGGAGTTGGTGATGCCGATCAGCGCGAGGATGCGGAGCGTGCCCTCCGACAGCACGCTCGCCTCGAAGCGCACGCCGTTCTCGACGACATGCAGCCTCAGCTGCCCTGTGCCGGGGACCGAGGACACGCCGGCGCGCTCGATGCCGGGCAGCGCGGCGCGCAACGCGCGGTTCATCGCCTCGAACGTAGTGGGGTACTCCTGCTCCATCGTGTTGTAGAACGCAGCGAGGTCGGTGCCGTTGCGCGGCAGGCGCTCGACCACGCGGCGCGGCGCGTCCTTCCGCATCGCCTCCGGTTCGAGGTAGTACGTCTGCCACGACGCCAGCTCGTGGCGCAGCGCCGCCAGATGCGGGTGGTGAGGCGCGTAGTAATACGACGATGGCCGTGACACGATTGTGTGATCCATGTCCAGTTCATATTCGGAGGGGCGTCCTTGCCGCTCCCCTCTCAACCGCAACCGGTTCCCACTCGGCGACAGGAAAGGCCCCCTCGACTTCCTCTGGGTGAGATCTCGCTTCAATGCGATCAGCGACTCGTCCACGACCTGCATGACCCCGGAGCCGATCCGCAGCCGCACCTCCAGCGAGTAGCGCAGCAGGCGCTCCCGCACGAGCGCCCGCGACGGTTCGTGCCCCTCGCGGGCTTCGGTGATCGTGCGGTTCACCTGCCGGACGGTGGCGTCCGACAGCTCGATGTCGGTCTCGATACGGAAGGACGCCGCTTCTTGTTCGAGCAGGCCATCGATCCCTCTCTCGTCGAAGGTGAACGATTGGAGCGGGCCGCCCCGGTGGTCGTCGAACGCCGACTGCAGGTCGCCCCCGGCCGTGCGGCCGAGCAGCCCGATCGCGTCGAGGAAGTTGCTCTTGCCCGCCGCGTTCGGGCCGATGACGACCGTCAGCGGCTCCAGGGGGACCTCGGCGTCCCGCAGCGATTTGTAGCCGGCGATGGCGAGGCGGCGGATCATGCGGCGATCCTACTCCGCTCCCGCGCGACCGCGCGCGAGCGCCTCGGCGCGGGCGAGGAGGCGCGGGGCGCGGAGGTCGCGCGCGACCGTCGCGAACTCCGGGCGCGGGCCGCGCCAGCGCAGCTCCCCGGCGTCGGCGAAGACCTCGGCGTCCGTGCGGAGGGTGGCGAGGTCGCGGAACAGCATGGCGTCCTCGCGGCCCCCGGCGAGGGCGGCGGCGAGCCGCGCGGCGCCGCGCACGGGGGCGTCCCAGTCCGCGGGGTCGCCGGGGATGGCCTCGAGCCGTCCGTAGCGGGCGAGGACGGCGGCGGCGGACTTCGCGCCCCAGCCCGCGAGGCCGGGAAAGCCGTCCGCGCTGTCGCCGACGAGGGCGAGCCAGTCCGGGATCGAGGCGGGCGGGACGCCGAAGCGCGCCTCGACCGCCGCTGCGTCGCGCACCTCGCCGTTGCGGCGGTCGAGCTGCACCACCTTGCCGCCCACGCACTGGCCGAGGTCCTTGTCGGGCGTGGCGATCACCACGCGCGCGACGGCCGGATCGGCCGCCGCCCGCGCCGCCGCCGAGGCCAGCGCGTCGTCCGCCTCCAGCTCGATCATCGGCCACACGCGCACGCCCATCGCCTCCAGCGCCTGCTCCAGTGGCACGAACTGCGCGAGCAGCACGGGGTCGACGCCCTCGCCGGTCTTGTAGCCCGGCCAGAGGTCGTTGCGGAACGACTCGACGACGTGGTCGGTGGCGACGCCGAGGTGCGTCGCGCCGTCCTCGAGCAGGCGCAGCACCGAGCCGAGCACGCCCACCACCGCGCCCGCCTCGTTGCCGGCGGCGTCGCGGTGCGGGGGCGCGCCGAAGTGGTGGCGGAACAGCTCCCACGTGCCGTCGAGCAGGAAGACTTCCACGCGCGCAGCCTACGCCATCGGCGCGCGCTACACTGCGCCGCGGGGCCGCGCCGGGGAACGGGCGCGGCGAGGAGGGCGACGCGATGCGGCTGCTGCTGTCGGGGTTCGAGCCGTTCGGCGGGGAGCGCGTCAACCCCTCGTGGGAGGTCGCGCGCGCCGTCGCCGCGTCGCCGCCGGATGGCGTCGAGGCCGAGGCGCTGCTGCTGCCGGTGCGGGCGGGCGCGGCGCTTGATGTGCTGTGGCCGGCCTTCGAGGCGGGGGCGTTCGACGCCTGGCTGGGGCTCGGGCAGGCCGGAGGGCGCACCCACCTCTCGGTCGAGCGCACGGGCGTGAACGTGCTGACCGACCGCGACGCCTCGGGGCGCGCGCTGCCGGAGGCGGCGGTCGTGGCGGGCGCGCCCGCCGCGCGCTTCGCGCGGCTGCCCGTGCACGAGGCCGCCGCCGCGATGCGGGCCGCGGGCGCTCCGGCGCAGGTCTCGGAGAGCGCCGGGACCTACATCTGCAACGAGGCGCTGTTCGCGATGCTCGACCGCCTCGACGCGGCGGGATCGGCGGCGCCGGCCGGCTTCGTCCACCTCCCGTACCTGCCGGAGCAGACGCTCGCCATGCGCGAGGGCGCCCCCTCGATGGCCCTCGAAACGCAGGCGCTCGGCGTGCGCGCCGCCGCCGCCTTCCTGCGAGGCCTCGCCGCGCGCGGCGAGCGCGCCGCCGTGGCGTCCTCGGCGGCGCGCTGACTCGAGGGCGGTCACGGGAACGATCGGTAGACGTCGCGGCGGCGCGGACCCTGACGAGCACGACGGGTCTCACCGCGTGAAGCTGTCTCGTCCGCGTGAAGCCGGGTGCGGAACCTAACCTCCACCGCGGAGGATTTCGAACACGCGCTCCCGGCTGACGGGTTCGCTTCCGAGGCCTTCGGCGATGGCGCGGCCCAGCGCCTCGTCCTCCTCCTCGGTCGCGTGCACGGGATCCTCCAGCGACAGGACGATCTCCTCGCCCTCGTCCATGCCGTCGATGGGTTCGAGGGGCACGATCGTCCCGTTCACGTAGCGGGCCTTGATCGTGCGGGTGATCGTATGCGGCATCGCGGCCTCCATGCCCTCCGCCGGCGTCCGCGCCGCGCGGCGGCGCCGCGGCCAGTGTACCGGCGGGCCGCCACAAGCGGACCGCGAGGCGCGTCGCGGCGGCGCGAGGTGGCTCCAACCCCGCGCGCGGCGTAGCGTGGCGGCGTGCAGCTGGCGCTGATCGCGGCGGCGGGGGCGGCGGGGGCGCTGCTGCGCTACGGCGTCGGGCGCGCCGTGCAGCCCGAGGCGTTCCCGGCCGCGACGCTCGCCGTCAACGTCACCGGCTCGTTCGCGATCGGCTTCCTCGCGACGCTGTTCGCGGAGCGCGGCGGGCTGCCGCCGGAGCTGCGGACGGCGCTGATCGCGGGGCTGCTCGGCTCCTACACCACCTTCTCGGCGTTCAGCCTCGAAACGCTGCGGCTGGCGCAGGGCGGGGCGTGGGCGGCGGCGGCGCTGAGCGTGGCGCTGAACGTCGGCGGCGCGCTCGCCGCCGCGTGGGCCGGCCAGGCGCTGGCCCGCGCATAGCGCGAGGCGTCACGGCGCGACGAGGCCCCGGGCGCGGCTGGCGGCGCCCTCAGCCGCCGATCTCGTTGACCATGACGACGTCGCCCTGCTGGCGGTAGCCGAGGGAGCGGAGGAGGGCCATGCCGCCCTCGTTCTCCTCGTTGACCATGACGTAGACGATGCGGTTGCCCTCGCGGGCGAGGTGGGCCTGCGCCTCGGCGAAGAGGGCCTTGGCGACGCCGCGGCGGCGGCGGCCGGGGACGACGGCGACATGGTAGACGTAGGCGCGCCAGCCGTCGAAGGTGGCGACGATCGCGCCGGCCATCGCGCCCTCCTCCTCGGCCACGAGCACGATCGCGCCGGGGCTGGCGATCAGCGTGTCCCACTCGTGCTCGTCCACCGTTTCGAGGCGCGACTCGTCCCACAGCGCCTGGATGCGCTCGTGGTCGTGCAGCGTGGCGCGGCGGAACTCGAGGCGCGTCGCCAGCCGCGCCTCGACGTGGACGACGGGCAGCCCGAAGCGTTCGGCGGCGTCCTCGCGGAGGCGCATGCGGAGCCAGCGCGAGACGCCCTCGGGCAGGGTGCAGAGCACGATCGCGTCGTAGGCGCCGGGGCGCTCGCTCAGCTCGTCCTCGATCGCGAGCAGGGGGGCGGCGTCGCCGATGGCGGTGCGCTCGACCTCGATGCCGGCTTCGGCGAGCAGGCGGCTGGCCTGCACGGCGCGCCCGCGGGTGACGGCGTCGAAGGGGCCGCCGCGGATATGCGAGGGCAGCAGCGCGGGCAGCAGCAGCGCGAACGTCGAGTCCGGCTCCTCGCGCGCGAGCTGGCGGGCGCGGGCGACGAGGTCGGGGCTCGTCACGGTCTGGTCGGCGACGATCAGGTAGCGGGCCATCGCGCGCGTCCTCCGCCCGCCTGCGGCGCGGGCGCGGGGCGATCCTACCGCATCGGCGCGCGGCGGCGGCTACGCCGAGGCCTCGCCGCCGCGGGCGATGCCGAGCGTGACGCGGATCTTGGCGTTGAGCGCGCCGTCCGAGGCGTCGCGCACCTCGGCGTCGGCGACGGCGACGCGGCGTCCGCGCCGCAGCAGCCGCGCCTCGGCGGTGGTGCGCTCGCCGCGCGCCGAGGTGAGGTAGGAGACGCTGATCTCGTGCGTGGGGCCCGCCGCCTCGTCCGGCGCGAGCGCCGTCGCGAGGCACAGCAGCGCCGCCGCCTCGCCCAGCGAGGCGACGACGCCGCCGTTGAGCGAGTCGCGCACGCCGCGCAGCGGCACGCGCTCGCGCTCGACGCCGATGCGCGCGTAGCCCTCGCCGATCGCTTCGGGTTCGAGGCCGAAGAGCGCGAACAGCGGGCGCTCGCGCCAGTAGGCGGCGACGGCCTCGAACGGGGCGGCGGGCCAGCGCGGTTCGGGCGGCGCGTCCGCGCTCACGCGCCCGCTCCGGCGGCGGGCGGCGCGGGGCGCAGCGAGTAGGTCGTCAGCCCGCGCGCGACGAGCTCGCCGTCCGGCCCGCGCGCCTCCAGTTCGAGGTGGGCCGAGTACGCCGCCCAGTGGATCACGCGCGCCTCGACGCGGGCGGCGGCGGGCAGCGGGCCGACGAACGAGCAGTGCAGCTCGGCGGTGCCGTTGGCCTGCTCGCCGTCGCCGAGGCGGGCCTGCACGGCGGAGATCGCGGCGATGTCGGCGGCGACGGTGATCGCGCTCCGCAGCAGCAGGTCGTCGGCGCCCTCGGGGCGCTCGACGGCGAGGCGGGCGTAGCCGGCCTCGATCGCCTCGCCGCGCAGTCCGAGGGCGCGGTGTTCGGGCCGCTCCCAGCGGCTCTGCCACTCGCGCAGGCCGGGCACGGGCACGGGCGCGCTCCTTCCCGTCGCGCTCTCCGCGGCGCGCCTTCGCGGCGCGGCCGCCTCGGACGGCATCGTACCAGCGGGGCGCGGCGGTGTAGATTGGGGCCATGCCGGGGCCACGGCGCGGGCGGCGGACGCGGGCGGCGGAGGGCGCCGCAGGCGAGCGCGGCAGCGTGCGCTTCGGGGACGCGGCGATCGAGTACGAGGTGCGGCGCAGCCGTCGCCGCCGCAAGACCGTCCAGATCACCGTCGGCGGCGGCTTCGGGGCGGACGCGGACGGCGCTCCCGCCGTCGTGGTCGCCTCGCCCGCGGCGACGCCGGCGAGCGAGATCGAGGCGATCGTGCTGCGGCGCGCGGAGTGGATCGCGCGGCGGATGTCCGCCGTCCGCGCCGCCGCCTCGCCCGGCCGCTTCGCCGGGGGCGGAACGATGCCGTACCTCGGACGCGACGTGCGCGTGAGCGTCGAGGAGGCGCCCGCCGCCGCGGCCGAGGTGCGCTTCGACCGCTGGCGGTTCCGCGTGCTGGCCCCCTCCGGCCTCGGTGCCGGCGAGCGCAGCGAGGCGATCCGCGGCGCCTTCGCCGCGTGGTACCGGGCGAGGGCGGAGCGGCGCCTGCCCGCCCGCGTGGCGCACTGGTGGCCGCGCTTCGGCGGCGGCGACCCGCCGCCCGTGCTCGTGCGCGGCCAGCGGCGGCGCTGGGGCAGCTGCGCGCCCGACGGCACCCTGCGCCTCAACTGGCGGTGCGTGATGCTGGAGCCGGAGCTGGCCGACTACGTCGTGGCGCACGAGCTCGCGCACATTGAGGAGCGCGGCCACTCCCCCGCCTTCTGGCGCCGCGTGGCCTCGGTCATGCCCGACGCGCGCCAGCGCCGCGCCCGCCTGCGCGAGGCCGGCCTCGCCCTCCCGCTGTAGGCGGCAGGCGCTGGCGATGGCGCGCCATGCCGAGACGCCGCGGGGCAGCGAGCCGACGGCGGACGGGAGCCGCGCGCCGAGCGTCGCCGAGGCGATCCGCGCGCGGCGCTCGATCCGCGGCCTCGACGGGCCGCCGCTGTCCGCGTCCGAGGTCGGGGCGCTGGTCGAGGCGGCGCTGCTCGCGCCCGCGCCGCACCACGCGCGCCCGTGGCGCTTCGCCGAGATCGCGCCGGCCAGCCGCGCGGCGCTGGCGGCGGCGATGGGCGAGGTCTGGCGCGCCGACATGGACGCCGACGGCGTGCCGGAGGCGCGGCGCGCGCGCGCCCTCGCACGCTCGCGGCGGCGCATCGAGGGCGCGCCGACGCTGCTGCTCGGCTGCCTCGCCGGCGACGGGCTCGCCTCCTACCCCGACGAGCGCCGCGACCGCGCGGAGTGGACGATGGCGGCGCACTCCTTCGGCGCGGCGCTCCAGAACCTGCTGCTGGAGGCGAGCGCGCGCGGCCTCGGCGCGTACTGGATGGCCGCCCCGCTCTACGCCCCCGGCGCCGCGCGCGAGGCGCTCGCGCTGCCCGAGGGCTGGCGTCCGCAGGCGCTCGTCGCCCTCGGCCGCCCGCGCCCCGGCTACCGCCCGTTCGACCGCCCCCCGCCCGACGTCGGGGGCAGCCTGATCCGGCGCTGAGGAACGGCGAGCGTTGACGGCGGCGGCGCGCCGCCGGAGGCTGCGGGGCGCGCGGCGGGAGGCGGCGTGCGGCGACCGGCGGGGCTGGCGCTCCATCACGGCATCGGGGACGGCGCGCAGCTCGCGCGCCTCGCCCGCCTCGCCGAGGATCGCGGCTTCGGCTCGCTGTGGGTGACGGAGCGCGCCTTCCAGGAGGAGACGTTCGCGCTGCTCGGCTTCCTCGCCGCCGCGACCGCGCGGATCGAACTCGGCGTCGGCGTCGTCAACCCCTACACGCGCCATCCGGCGCTGACGGCGATGGGCGCGGCGACGCTCGCGCGGCTCGCCGGCGGGCGGCTGGCGCTGGGCCTCGGGCGCAGCGACCGCGCGACGATCGAGGGCGCGCTCGGCATCCCCTACGGCGCGCCCCTCGACGCGCTCGCCGCGGCGGTGGCGCTGATCCGCCGCCTGCTCGCGGGCGAGGCGGCGGAGGAGGCGGACTCGCGGTTCGCGCCCCCCGGAGCGCGGCTCGCCTTCCCGCCGCCGCGCCCGCCGCCGATCTTCCTCGCGGCGATCGGCCCGCGCGCGCTGCGCCTCGCCGGGGCCGCCGCCGACGGCGTGCTGCTCAACGCCTACGCCCCCGCCGCCTACGTGCGCTGGGCCGCCGCCGAGGTGCGCGAGGCCGCCGCGCGCGCGGGGCGCGACCCCGCCGCCGTCGAGGTGGCCTGTATGCTCGTGGCGCGGCCCGGCGACCCGGCGGTGGCGCTGCCGCCGCTGCGGGCGCGGCTGGCCGGCATCCTCGCCGAGCCGCGCGTCGGCGAGCTGATGCGCGACCGCGGCGGCCTCGGCGTCGACCTCGCCGCGCTGCGCGAGGCCGTCGCCGCGGGCGGCGGCGAGGCGGCCGCGGCGCTCGTCGACCCCGCGGACGCCGAGGCGTGCGCCCTCGTCGGCGGCGCCGATCGCATGGCGGAGCGCGTCGAGGAGTACCGCGCGGCCGGCGTCGACTGCCCGCTGCTGCTGCCCCGCCTCCCCGACTTCGAGCGCGTCGCCGTGACGCTCGCGCCCTGACGGCGGCGCGAGGCGCGCCTCGATGCGTCAGCCGGCGGCGGCGACGCCCGTGGGGCAGGCGAGGCCCGTGCCGCCGAGGCCGCAGTAGCCGTTGGGGACCTTCGCGAGGTACTGCTGGTGGTAGTGCTCGGCGTAGTAGAACGGCGGCGCGCCGGCGATCTCGGTCGTGATCGGGCCGTAGCGGTGCGCGGTCAGGACCTCCTGGAAACGGTCGCGCGAGCGTTCGGCGGCCTCGCGCTGGGCGGGCGAGGCGCAGTAGACGCCGGAGCGGTACTGCGTGCCGACGTCCGCGCCCTGCCGCATACCCTGCGTCGGGTCGTGGTGCTCCCAGAACAGCCGCAGCATCTCCTCGTAGCCGGCGATCTTCGGGTCGAAGACGGCGAGGACGACCTCGTTGTGGCCGGTGAGGCCGCTGCACACCTCCTCGTAGGTGGGGTTGGGGGTGTAGCCGCCGGCGTAGCCGACGGCGGTGACGCGGACGCCGGGGGCCTGCCAGAAGACGCGCTCGGCGCCCCAGAAGCAGCCCATCCCGAACAGCGCCGTCTCCATCCTCTCGGGCCACGGCGGCGTCAGCGGCCGGCCGTTGACCGCGTGCGCCCCGGGCACGGGCAGCGGCGTCCCGCGCCCGGGCAGCGCCTGCTCCGGCGAGGGCATCGCGGCCGGCTTGCGGAAGAACCACGTCACGGGATCGCTCCTTGCGTGCGCGGCGCGGCGGGAGCGGGCCGCCCGCGCCTCCATGGTACGCGGGCGCGGCGGCTGTTGTCCGCGGGATCGCCGTGGACTACGCTAGGCGCGCCCCGCACGCCGCGGGGCGAGGACGGCGCGCCGAGGTAGCTCAGTTGGTAGAGCACACGACTGAAAATCGTGGTGTCGGCAGTTCGATTCTGCCCCTCGGCACCAGCCCCGCGCCCGCGCCCCTCGGCGCCAGCCGCGCCTGCGGGCCCCTCGGCATCGGCCCCCCGTCCGTCGATCGGCGCGCGCCGTGGCGGTGATCCTCGTCGCGGGCGAGGCGGCGGGGGCGGGCGCGACGACCGTCGCCGCCGGCATCGCGCTCCGCGCCGCGCAGGCCGGCCGCGACGTGCGGCTCGCGCGCCTCGGCGGCGACGGGCGGGCCGAGGGCGACGCCACGGCGTTCGCCGCGCTCGGCTTCGCCTCGACGATCGCCGAGGGCGACATCGCCGCCGCCCCCGCGGACGCCGCGGTGATCGCCGAGGCCCCGCCCGCGGCCGACGCCGGGGCGCTCGCCGCGAGCCTCGGCGCGCGGCTCGTGCGGGTGGCGCGCGAGGACGCGCCCCCGGCCGCCGGGGACGCGGGCGGCGACGCGAACGGCGCGCTGCGCCTGACGACGCGCGCGCGCGCGGCCGGCCCGCTCCGCCTGCCCGAGGACCGCCTGCTCGCCGCCCCGACGGTCGGGCGGCTGGCGGCGGCGAGCCGCGCGCGGGTGCTCGCACGCTCCGCCGAGGGCGACGCGGCGATCTGCGAGCACGTCGTGGTGGGGCCGATCGCCTCGGACGCGGGCGACGGCTACTTCGCGCGCTACCCGCGCTGCGCCGTCGTGACGCGCGCGGAGAAGGTGGACGTGGCGCTGGCGGCGATGCGCGTCGATCCGGTCTGCCTGATCCTCAGCGGCGGCTCCGAACCCAGCCCCTACCTGCTCGACCGCGTGGCCGCCTCGCGCGCCACCACCCTGCTGCTCGCGCCCGGCGGCACCGTCGAGACCGTGCGCGACATCGAGGGCAGCTTCGGCCGCTCCCCCTTCAGCCACGAGGCGAAGGCCGAGCGCGCCGGCGAGCTGATGGCGGCGGCGCTGGACGACGCCGCCCTCGCCGCGCTGCTCGGCGGCGCCTGAGCCCTCGACGCGCCGCGCCCGCCGCCGAGGGCGGCGCTACGCCGGTTCGAGGGGCGCGATCGAGAGCAGCAGCTTGCGGACGCCCCGGCCCTCGAAGGCGACGGTCGCCTGCCGGTCGCCGCGCACCGTCTCGCACGCCACGACCGTGCCGAGGCCGAACTGCGCGTGGCGCACGCGATCGCCGGGGGCGTAGCGGGGGGCCTCGTCCGCCGCCGCCTCCGCCGCGTCCGCAGCCCCGGCCTCGCCGGCGGCGTCGCGCCGCCAGTCGCCGGCGGCGCGGCGGGCGAGGGCGGCGCGGCGCTCGCGCGGGCCGGCGGCCGGGCGCGCGCCGCGCGCCCTCGCGACGTCGCCGGCGGGCAGCGCGGCGAGGAACGGCGAGGCGACGGCGGGCTCGTAGCGGCCGTTGCGGACGCGGCGGCGGACGTGGGTGAGGTAGAGCCGCTCGCGCGCCCTCGTCATGCCGACGTAGCAGACGCGGCGCTCCTCCTCCAGCTGCTCGGGATCGTCGCGCGAGAGCGAGTGCGGGAGCAGGCCGTCCTCCATCCCCGGCATGAACACGACCGGGAATTCGAGGCCCTTCGCCGCGTGCAGCGTCGTCAGCGTCACCGCGTCCGGCGCCTCCGCCTCGGGGTCGTCGACGTCGGCCACCAGCGCCACCTCCTCGAGGAACGAGGCGAGCGAGGCGGCGGGCTCCAGGTCCTCGTACTGGGCGGCGACGGCGAGCAGCTCCTGCACGTTCTCCCAGCGCGTCGCGGCGTGCTCCTCGTCGTTGCGTTCGAGGTGCTCGCGGTAGCGCGTCGCATCGAGCGCGGCCGCGAGCAGGCCGGCGACGGGCAGCCGCCGGCTGGCGGCGGCGAGGCCGTCGACGAGGGCGACGAACTCGCCGAGGGAGTGGCGGATGTCGCCGCGCGGGGACGGCAGCGCGGGGTCCGCGTCGCCGCGCGCGACGCGGGCGGCGACGGCGAGCGGCGGCAGGCCGAGCGCGTCCGAGGCCTCGCGCAGCCGCTCGACCGTGCGCTCGCCGACGCCGCGCGCGGGCACGTTGACGATGCGGCGGAAGGCGACGGCGTCGGCGGGGTTGTGGATCAGGCGCAGCCACGCCAGCAGGTCGCGCACCTCGCGGCGGTCGTAGAAGCGCGTGCCGCCGACGACGCGGTAGCGGAGGCCCTGCTGGATGCACGCCTCCTCGATCGCCCGCGACTGCGCGTTGGTACGGTACATCACCGCGAAATCGGCGAACGCGCGCCGCCCCTCGCGCAGCAGCCGCCCGATTTCGAGGGCCACGAAGTGCCCTTCCTCGTCGCTGTCGTACAGCTCCTCGACGACGATCGGATCGCCCTCGGGGTTGCCGGTCCAGAGCGAGCGTTCGCGGCGGTCGCGCGCGCCCGCGATGACGGCGTGGGCCGCGCGCAGGATGCGCCCCGTCGAGCGGTAGTTCTGCTCCAGCAGGATCACCCGCGCGTCCGGGAAGTCGCGCTCGAAGTGCAGCACGTTGCGGATGTCGGCGGCCCGCCACGAGTAGATCGACTGGTCGGGGTCGCCGACGGCGGTGATGTTGCCGTGGACCGCGGCCAGCATCCCGGCGAGCCGGTACTGGATGAGGTTCGTGTCCTGGAACTCGTCGATCAGCACGTGGCGGTAGCGTTCGCCGTAGCGCTCGCGGACCTCGGGGCGCTCCTCGAAGAGGCGCAGCGCCTCGCCGAGCAGGTCGTCGAAGTCGAGGGCGGAGCACTCGCGCAGGATGCGCTGGTAGCGCTCCTGCACGCGGCCGGCGATCTCCTCGAAGTACGAGGCGGCGCCGGCCAGCGAGTCGCCGCCGTCGCGGCGCTGGCTCTTGGCGCGCGAGATGGCGGACAGCAGCGCGCGCGGCGTGTAGCGCCTGGGGTCGAGCCGCTCGGCCCCGATCGCCTCGCGCACGACGGCGAGCTGGTCGTCGGTGGCGTAGATGGCGTAGTCCGGGGGGATGCCGATCGCCTCGCCGTCGCGGCGCAGCACGCGGGCGCAGAACGAGTGGAAGGTGCCCGCGCTCACCTCGCGGCCCTCGCCGCCGAGCAGCCCCTCGACGCGCTCGCGCATCTCGCGGGCGGCCTTGTTGGTGAAGGTCACGGCGAGGATGCGCCAGGGCGCGACGTCCGCCTCGCGCACGAGCCACGCGATGCGGTGCGCGATCACGCGCGTCTTGCCCGACCCGGGGCCGGCGAGGATCAGCAGCGCCCCGTCCGGCGTCCCGGCGGCGAGGCGCTGCGCCGGGTTGAGGTCCTGGAGCACGTCGGGAGGCGCGGCGGTCATCGGCGTCCGGTCGCGGGGAGGCGCGAGGCGGCGGCGCGTGACCGCCGCAGCCGCTATGGTACGCTGCGAACGCCGCGGCGGGGGCGGACGGAAGAGGGCGCGCGTGGACATTCCCTTCGGCTGGCCCGGCGGCGACTGGCAGACCACCGCACGGCTGGCGGGCGCGCTGATCGGCGCCTACCTGTTCCTGATCTGGGCGGCTTCCGTGCTCTGGGCCTACCGCGACATCCAGGCGCGCAGCCGCGATCCCGCCACGCGCGCGATCGGCATCGCCGTCGTCGCCGCGCTGCCCGTCGCCGGCATCCCGATCTACCTCGTCGCCCGCCCGCGCGAGACGCTGCGCGAGTCCTACGACCGCCAGCTCGAGCAGGAGGCGATCCTGTCCGAGCTGCACTCCGCGCCGACCTGCCCGCAGTGCCGGCGGCCGGTGGAGCAGGACTGGGCGATCTGCGCGTTCTGCAGCCACGAGCTGAAGCAGCCCTGCGCCTCGTGCTCGCGGCTGCTGCTCAACGCCTGGCGCTACTGCCCGCACTGCCGCGCCTCGCGCCAGGTCGCCTCCCTCGCCCCCGGCGCCGCCGCCGCGCCGTCGCGGCCCGCCGAGGCGCCCTCGCAGCCGCGCTCCGCCGCACCGCTCTCGCAGCAGTCGCGCGCCGCCGCCGCGCCGCCCCGCGCCCCCTCGGCCGAGTCGTCCGCGCCGGCCGCCCCGCGCCCCGATCCCGCGCCCCGCGCCGAGGAGCCGCCGCGCGCCGAGCCCCGCTCCGAGCGCCCGCCGCCCTCCCCGCCGATCGAGGCGCGCCCCCGCGCGTCGGCGGGCGAGCCGCCGCGCTAGCGCGATCGGGTCCGCCGCCCGTCGCCGGACGGCTCCGGCGCGGCGAGGCTCAGGAGGGGCGCGTCGACTTGCCGCCGTGCACCGTCGGCTCCGCGCACCACTGGCGGCGCAGCGCCTCGAGCGGTTCGAGCACGGCCTCCGGCAGCCCCAGCAGCTCGACGAGCACCGCGCGGTCGAGCGCCTGCCGCGCCGGGTCGCGGTACGCCTCGTTCGCGGGCAGGAACTCGCGCTCAGCGAACGCCTCGAAGATCGCCGCCGCGTCGCCGAGCTGCGCCTCGCTCAGCGCGCGCACGTCGAGCGCGGGCAGCTCGGGGTGGCGCGAGACCGAGACGGTAGCCCGTCCCTGCTGCTGGCGGATGCCGTGCCACCAGAACCCGAGCAGGCCCAGCGTCGTGTTGGCCCAGAGCGCGACGGCCTCCTCGCGCCTCGGATCGCCCTCGACGCCGAAGTTCGGCCATGCCCGCCCGCCGATCGAGCGCTCAGGCGTCAGGCAGGCCGCGAGGCTCTGCGAGTTGATCTGGAAGTCGACGTTGACGTGGAGCCGCGACGCCCTGTTCCAGACGGCGACGGCCCGCTCGTCGCAGCCGGGGCGGACGCGGCCTTGCCGGTCGGGCGCCACGATCAGCCGCCGCTCGCGGTCGGCGTCGTGCGCCCACAGCATCGGGTACGACGGGGCGACGCTCGGCGGGGCGACGTCGAACGGTCCGCGCGGCAGGCCGTCGGGTCCGGTCTCGCGGCCGACGAGGTCGCTGCGATGCAGCCCCCGGCTCCCGAGTTCGCCGAGCGTCGTCAGGGGAAGCGGCACGGACCCGGCCATTCGCGGCAACCGCAAGGTTCCGCCCTGCAGCGCCAGCGCCGCCCGCGCCACGTCGATCTCCCGCAACGACGCGCAGCCGCCGTCCGCGAGCGTGGCGCGCACGAAGAACCCCAGCTCGTCGTCCCCCGCCGTGATCGCGCCGCCACGCTCTTCCGGCGCGAGGGACCCCACCCGGACGGCGATCTCCGAGGCCTCGACGGTGCTGGGAGGCCGGCGGAGGAGGTTGACGTAGAGGGTGTCCGCGACGGCCTCGTCCGCGTCCTCGATGCGGTCGCCGCGCCGTCTCGCCACGACGAGCGCCTCGCCGAATCCGGTGTCGGCGGAGAACGAGCGGGCCGATTGCCCCGTCGTGGCGATGGTGACGATCGTGATCCCGTCGTAATGGGTGGCAAGCAGCGCCCGCGCTCCCGCCCACGCGCCGCCCTGCACGATCGCCAGGGGCAGCACCAGCGCGAGCACGCCGCCCGGCCGCAGCTTGGCGTGAGCGAGATCGATGAAGTTGGACGCGAGGCCGGCGTTGCCGTGGCTTGCCACCAGCGCAAGCCCGTTCTCCCGGCGCGCCAGCTGGTCGCGGATGTCCCGCAGCGCGGCGGACATGGCGTGCTGTTCGTCCTCGCTGCGGGCGAAGCCGGCGAACGAGGGCACGGGCACGCCGACCTTGCCCGCCTCCTGGCCCGTCGGGCGCGTGAACGGCGGGTTCATGATCACGAGATCGGCGGAGCCGTGCGGCAGCCTGATCTCGTCGCCGTTCTGCCTGTGGTCGCCTACCTCGATCGCCTCGCCGGCGCCGGTCAGCACGTGTTCGCCGGTGCCGAACAGCGAGGGCTGCGCGTCGCTGGCGATGAGGTCGAGCGAGCCGATGGCGGCGGGGCGGCCCGTGGCCTCATCCTGCCGCCCGTAGGGCATCGTGTGGATCCGCGTGTTGCCGAACGTCACCGCCGGGTGCGCGCCCGACAGCATCGAGGCGGTGAGGTGCGTGGCGGCGGGCATGATGTCGGCGCCGATCAGCGCCTCCTCCATCATCGCGCGGTGCAATCGCTCGTCGTCGCCGCCGGCGCGGCGGTGGCGCGCGGCGATCGCGCGGTAGGCGGCGGACAGCAGCGCGCCCGTCCCGCAGGCGAGGTCGGCCACGCGCAGCCGCTTGATCGCCTCGGGGTCCGCCCAGTCCGCGTCCAGCCTCGACGCCGCGAGTTCGGCGAGCAGCGCCGCCGAGGAGGGCCGCGTGTAGAACGTGGCGAGGAACTTGCGGTCGGCGATCAGCCGCCCGAACATCTGCCCCGCGAGGTCCTGCGTGCTGGTCACGCCGATCCCGTCCAGCTCCGCCGCGACCAGCGAGAGGCGGTCGAGCGCCGCGTGCGCCGCCGAGTCGCGCAGCGGCAGCAGCACCTGGCGGGCGATGTCGAAGATCGGCCAGTAGTTGATCTCGTCGAGGATGTGCCGCCAGACGTCCAGCATGTCGCGTTTCCGCAGCCGCCCCCCGGCGCCCTCGCGCAGTTCGTCGAGCGTGGGGACGACGTAGGGACGGTCGAGGGGCGTGTCGCCGAGCGCGTCCGCGCTGCCCCGCCCTCCGGCGATCGCCGTGTGGAAGGTGAGCGCGTTGGCGACGATCGCCATCGCCATCCGCGAGGTCTGCTCGCCGTCCTCCTGCCGCAGCGCCCCGGCGATCCGTTCGAGTGCGGCGGGGTGGTCGCGTTCGAGGCCGGCGCGCAGCGCGGCGGCGGCCTGCCGCACGCCGTCCTCGAGGATTCGCATCCCTTCCTCGATGCGGCGCTCGGAGAGCGCGGTCTGCTCGATCAGGCCGGCGAGGTCGTCGACGCCGCCCTCGATCCAGCCGGAGCGCGGCCAGCGCTCCGGGTCGGCGGGTTCGCCCTCGCGGTGCGCGAGCACGCAGTAGCGGAACTTCGCTTCCGCGATCAGCCCGGCGAGCCGCGCCTGATCGTCCGTCCGCAGCCCCTCCGGCACGACGACGGCGACTGCCTGCTCGACCCGCTGCCCGTCGGCGCCGACGACGGCGCCGAGGCGTGCGCGCGCGTCGTCCTCGACGGTCGCGGCAGGCTCCCACTCGGTCTCGACGACGACGGGCGCGCCGCCGGGGTGGCGGATCACGATGTCGGGCGTCAGGCCGGCGCCGTCCTGCAGCACCGCGCTCCGCTCGGCCTCCACGCGCCAGCGCGGATGCTTCCCGCGCAGCGCCTCGGCGAGCGGGTAGTTGAAGGCCTTTTCGCCCGTGCGCGGCATCGTCCGCCCGCTAGCGGATCGGGCTGTGCGGGTCGCGGGGGGTGCGGCGCAGCGTGCCGGCGAAGCGGACGAGGACACGAGCGACGCGGCCCGGCAACGCGATCAACGCCAGCACGATGTTCTCGAAGTCGTGCCAGAAAGTGCGGCCCTCGCTGTGCCAGCGAAGGCGCTCGTACTCCCCCACCCAGGGGTCGTGATGCACCGTCGCCGGGTCGATGCTCGGGTTCCTCCCCGGAGGCTTTGGCGTGTCCTGCGGCAGGCGCAGCAGGACCCAACGGGTGAGAAAGCCGTGCCGCCGTTTCGCCGCATCGTCCGGCAGTTCGCGTTGATCGGCCATGTTCGCTCTCGCTTGCCGGCGACGCTAGCGGATCGGGCTGTGCGGGTCGCGGGGGGTGCGGCGCAGTTTGCGGCGGGCGCGGCGCAGGAGGCGGGGCAGCAGCAGCGCGGCGTTGAGCACGTCGTGCCCGAAGGTGCGCCCGCGCCCGAGGTCGCCGAGGCGCTCGCGGGCGCGGCGCGCCTCGGCGTCGGCGTGCTCGTCCGAGAACGGCCCGATCGGCCCGAACGTCACCGCGCCCGCTCCTCGCCTCCGCGCCGCGAGGGAGCGCTAGGCCAGCGCCTCCTCGAGCAGGGCGCGGTGCTCCGAGGTCTGGGCGTGGCGCCAGTCGGGGGCGAGCTTCCACGTCTCCTCGTTGTAGCGCGCGCGCGCCTCGTCGAAGGCGGGGGTGCCGCGCTCGACGCCGCTGAGGATGCCGCGCAGCGGCTCCATCTCCTCGTTCGCCAGCGCCGGCCGCTCGATCCAGTGGCCGAGGTAGCGGTGGTCGCGGTCGTAGAACACGATCGTCGGGATCGACTCGAACTCGCCCTGGTTCAGGAACTCGGACATGATGTCCTTGTTCCTGTCGCGGAAGAAGAGGCGCAGCTCCATGCCGCTGCGCTCGGCGACCTTCGCCATCACCGGCAGCCCGCGCCACACGTCCGGGCACCAGTCCTCGCCCAGCACGAGCGCCTTCACGCCGTGCGCCTCGACCATCGAGGCGATGGCGGCGACGTCGCCGGCGTCGGGTTCGTACTCGTCGTAGTGGCGCTGGAACTCGGACTTCCGCACCTCGATCGCGTCCATCCACCCGCCGAAGTCGGGGATGCCCTGCGCGAACCGCTCGGGGGTGACGACGGAGGTCTCGCTGGCCATCGGTGCCGCCTCTCCATCGGGCCGCGCGCCGCTCGCGCCGGCCCGCCTCAACCTGCCTCGCGCCGCAGTGTACCACCGAGGGCCGCCGCCGCCCGCGCCCGGCGCTCAGTCCGCGCCGCCCGCATCCCTCGCGGCGGCCTCGGCGGCGGCGGCGAAGCGCGCGGTGCGCTCGCGCAGGGCGCTCTCGGCGTCGAGGCCGGCGGCGCGGGCCCAGGCCGCGGCGGCCCACAGCAGCGCGCCGAGGCGTTCGCCGCGCTCCCCCCCGGGCGCCCCGCCGAGCGCCGAGGCGGCCTCGGTCACGGCGGCGAGCGCGGGCTCCTCGCCGTCCGGCGCGGCGCCGAGGCCCGCGCGGGCGGCGCGGCCCTGCACCGACTGCGCGCGCTGCAGCGCGGGCAGCGCCGCCGGCAGCGAGGCGAACGGCGAGGCGTTCGCGCCGTCCCCTCCGGCGGCGGCGCGCTCCGCGGCCTTGATCGCGTCCCAGCGCGCCCAGATCTCGTCCGGCCCGCCCGCGTCGTCGTCGCCGAAGACGTGGGGGTGGCGGCGCACCAGCTTGTCCGCGGCGCCCGCGACCACGTCCTCGAGCGCGAACGCGCCCGCGGCCTCGGCGAGGGCGGCGTGGAAGTGGACCTGCATCAGCAGGTCGCCCAGCTCCTCGCGCAGCGCGGCGGCGTCGCCGCGGTCGATGGCCTCGGCGGCCTCGTAGGCCTCCTCGATGAGGTGGGGGCGCAGCGACTCGTGGGTCTGCTCGCGGTCCCACGGGCAGCCGCCGGGGCCGAGCAGCCGCGCCATGATCGCGCGCAGCCCGTCCGGCGGCGGGCCGCGGCCGGGGCCGCCGCGATCGGTCACGGCGAGGGCGCGGCGGGCGGGGGCGCGGGGTCGGCGGACATGGCCGCAGTATACTCGCGGGGTGGAGTCCGTTCGCTGGGCGTCGGCGGGGCTGTTCGTGCTCGCCGTGCCCGTGTTCCTCGTGCTGACGTTCGTGCGCGTGGCGGCGATGGAGCCGCGCGTGCACGAGTACGGCTTCGCGCGCCACGGCGCCGAGGCGACCACGGGCCTCGATCGCGCGCAGCTGGGGCGCGCCGCGCGCGAGATCGTCGCCTACTTCCGCGGCGGCGGGCGCTGGCTCGACGTGCGGGTCGTCCTCGACGGGCAGGAGCAGCCGCTGTTCAACCGGCGCGAGGTGCTGCACATGTACGACGTGAAGGTGCTGATGGGGCGCGCCTTCCGCGTGCACGAGCTGGCGTTCGCCTACCTCGCGATCTACGCGGCGGCGGTGTTCCTGTGGAGCCGCGAGCGTCCGGTGCGGCGGCTGGCGCGCGAGGCGGCGGCGGCGGGCGCGGCGACGGTGGTGCTGCTGGGAGCCGCCGCCGTCGCCGTGGCCGTGGGCTTCGAGGGGCTGTTCCGCCAGTTCCACGTGCTGTCGTTCGCGAACGACTTCTGGCAGCTCAGCCCGGCCCGCGACCGGCTGATCCAGATGTACCCCTACGGCTTCTGGTTCGAGGTCACGCTCGCCGTCGGGCTGCTGGCGGCGGCCGCGGGCGCGCTGCTGGCGGGACTCGGCCTCGCCTACGGCCGCTTCGAGCGCCGCGGCCGCGAGTCGGCGTTCGCGCTCGCCGCCGCCCGCCGCGACGCCGCCCTCGAAGCCGCCGTCTCCGGGGCCGCCGAGGCCCCGCCGGACGGCGAGGACGAGCCGCCGCCGTCCGGCGGCGGGCCGCAGGACGCGGGGCGCGGGCGTCAGGGCAGGTTGTAGAAATCCTCGACGGTCATCGCGTCGGGATCGTCGGACTCCTGCTGGACGCGGTCCCACTCGGCGGCGACGCCGGCGTCGAAGGCGCCGGCGAAGGCGAAGCGGGTGGAGAGGCGGCGGCGGGTGTCCTCGGAGCCGCAGGCGGGGCAGGCCTCGCCCTCGTCCATGCGGTCGAGGGGGCGCATCCGCTCGTACTCCTCGCCGCAGCCCTCGCAGCGGTAGTCGTAGATCGGCATCGTCACGCCTCCCGGCGCGCGCTAGAAGTCGTCGAAGTCGAAATCGTCGTCGTCGCCGCCCATGCCGTGGTCCATCCCGTCGCCGAAGTCGAAGTCGCCGCCCGCGGCGGCGCCGGCGCCGACGACGGCGAAGCTCATGCTGACCTTGCGCTCGGTCGAGTCGGCGCCGCAGAGGGGGCAGGCGCGGGCCTCGTCCATGGCGGAGAAGGAGCGCCGCTCCTCGTACTCCTCGCCGCAGCCCTCGCAGCGGTACTCGTAGATCGGCATGTCGGCCCTCCCCCCTGGCGCGCCCCTCGCGGGGCGGCTGCCGCAGTGTAGCGCGGCTAGTCGAGGTAGTCGCGGAGCTTGCGGGAGCGGGTGGGGTGGCGCAGCTTGCGGAGCGCCTTGGCCTCGATCTGGCGGATGCGCTCGCGCGTCACGTTGAACTCGCGCCCCACCTCCTCGAGGGTGCGCGAGCGGCCGTCGCCGAGGCCGAAGCGCAGTTCGAGCACCTTGCGCTCGCGCGGGGTGAGCGAGGACAGCACCTCGACCACCTGCTCCTTGAGCAGCTGGTGGGAGGCGGCGTCGGAGGGGGCGAGCGCCGACTCGTCGGGCAGGAAGTCGCCGAGGTGCGAGTCCTCCTCCTCGCCGATCGGCGTCTCCAGCGAGACGGGGTCCTGCGAGACCTTCATGATCTCGCGCACGCGCTCCGGCGGCAGTTCGAGTTCGCGCCCGATCTCCTCGGAGGTGGGTTCGCGGCCGAACTCCTGGACGAGGCGGCGGGAGACGCGGACGAGCTTGTTGATCGTCTCCACCATGTGCACGGGGATGCGGATCGTGCGCGCCTGATCGGCGATGGCGCGCGTGATCGCCTGCCTGATCCACCACGTCGCGTAGGTCGAGAACTTGTAGCCCTTGCGGTAGTCGAACTTCTCGACGGCGCGGATCAGCCCGATGTTGCCCTCCTGGATGAGGTCGAGCAGCGACATGCCGCGGCCGATGTACTTCTTGGCGACGGAGACGACGAGCCGCAGGTTGGCCTCGGTCAGCTGGCGCTCGCAGCGCTCGCCGTCGAAGGCGATGCGGTCGAAGTAGAACTTGAGCCGCCCGCCGTGCTCGCGCTCCAGCGCGTCGGCGAGGCCGGCCTGGGGCGGGACCAGCTTCTTCGGCCCGCCGGCCAGGTCGGCGGCCCACTTCCAGTGCTCGGGCCGCAGCACGTGGGTGATGATCGAGAGCCGGATCAGCGACTGGTGCGCGTCCTCGGCGCTCCAGCCGGTCTCGCGCTGCACCGTCTCGTGCGCGCCCTCGTCGAGTTCGTAGTCGACGACGTCGCGGTAGCGCTCGTCGCCGAGGGTCTTTTCGACCTTCTGCTGGCGGAAGGGGGCGCCCTCGGCCTCCCCGCGCTGCTTGAGGTAGTTGATCACGGCGCGCCAGCTGGTGCGGCGCGTGCGGTGGAACTGCCGCAGCAGCTCGACCAGCACCTCGCCGGAGTGCGGCTCGCGCTCGTGCCGCTCGCGGAAGAGCTGCCTGATCTCCTCGACGTGGCGCCACTCCTCGATGGCGCGGGCGAGGCGCTTCTCGTCGGCGGCGGTGAGCAGCGGCACCTTGCCGATCTCGCGCAGGTACATCCGCACCGGGTCGTCGATGCCGACGGCCTCGTCGACGATGCGCCGCGCCTCGTCGACGACCGAGTTCGCGCCGCGCCCGGCCACGCTGTCGACGCGCACCGTGATGCCGTTCTCCGACAGCTGCGCGACGACCGAGGAGAGCCGGTCGCGGCTGGTCTCGGCCTCGGGCACGGCGGCGAGCACGTCCTCGGCCGTCACCTGGCCGGAGCGCCGCCCCTTCCGCAGCAGCTCCTCGATGCCCGCCGGTTCGAAGGTCTGGGTCATCCGGTTCCTCCCTCGCCGCGCGCCAGTTCCCGCTTCCGTTTGCTCAACCCGACGAAGTTCGCGGCCAGCTCGGCGTCCCCGTCCGCCGCGTCCGGCGGCGAGGCGCCCTCGACGCCGGCGGCGCGCAGCGCGAGATCGAGGACCGCGTGGCCCGCGCGGCGGGCCTCGGCGAAGTCGTGCGCGACCGCTGCGCCCTCGATGCTCACGCGCTCGCGGAGGCGGCGCTTCGTGAGTTCCGCCGCGGTCCGCTCCACCCGCCGGCCCAGCTGGTCGGCCGGCATGGCGGCGTCCGCTTCCGTCAGCCCCGCCTCGCGCAGCGCGGCGTAGCGCGCGGCCAGATCGTCGTCCAGCTCGTCCTCGCGCCCGTCGAGGCCGCCGCCCGCGCGCCACGCCTCGAAGAGGCGGCGGTTAGGGCCGTCCTCGAACGTGCCGGGGTCGAGCGCGAGGCCGGCCTCGCGGCAGTCGGGGCGCAGCAGCAGCAGGCGCAGCAGCAGCGCCTCGCCGGGGCCGCCCGCGTCCGCGGGCGGCTCCGCCGCGGCGGGCGCGGCGGCGGCGCGCGCGGCCCGCGCGACCTCGCGCGAGGACGGCACGGGCGTGGGCCGCCGCCGCTGGCCGCCGCGCTCGTAGCGCGCGATCAGCGCCAGCGCGGCCGCCTCGTCGACGCGCCCGAGGCGCGCCAGCCGCTGCACGTACTCGGCGCGCACGATCGGGTCGGCGATCGCCGCCACCCTCGGCGCGAGCGCCTCGACGGCGCGCGAGCGTGCGCGCGGATCGTCGAGGTCCGCGCCCTCGGCGGCGACGGCGAAGAGGTGGTCGGTGGCGGGCCGGGCGGCCTCGATCAGCTCGCGCAGCCGCGCCGGGTCGCTGCGCGCGAGCGAGTCCGGGTCCTCGCCGGCGGGGAGGGCGGCGATGCGGATGTCGGCCTGCAGCACGTCCTGGTAGGAGACGAGGCCGCGCCAGTCGATGCTGGCGACGGTGGCCGTGCCGGCGGCGCCGGATGCGACCTCGTCGGCGCGCATGGCGGCCTCGAAGCCGGCGGCGTCGGCGTCGAGCGCGATCACGACGTTGGGCGTGAAGCGCTGGATCAGCCGCATCTGCCGCTCGGTCACGGCGGTGCCCATCGAGGCGGCGACGTTGGCGATGCCGGCCTGGCGGCAGGCGATGACGTCCATGTAGCCCTCGACCACGATCAGGCGGCCCTCGCGGCGCGCCTCGGGGCCGCCGCGGTCGAGGCCGTAGAGGGTGGCGCTCTTGTCGAACAGCGCGGTGCGCGGGGTGTTGAGGTACTTCGCGGGCTGGCCGGGGTCGAGCGCGCGCCCGCCGAAGCCGACGAGCCGCCCGCGCTCGTCGCGGGTGGGGAAGATCAGCCGCCCGCGCAGGCGGTCGTAGGGGCCGCGGTCGCCGTCGGCGGCGAGGCCCGCCGCCACGAGGTCCCCGGCGCCGAAGCCGCGCGCGCCGAGGTGGTCGCAGAGCGCGCTCCAGCCCTCCGGCGCGTAGCCGATCTGCCACTCGCGGCGCGCGGCCTCGTCGAGGCCGCGGCCCTCGGCGTAGGCGAGCGCGGCGGCCCCCGCCGGGCCGCCCAGCTGGGCCTGCCAGAACAGCGCGGCGGCCTCGTTGGCGTCGAGCAGGCGCTGGTGCTCGTCGCGCCGCTCGCGTTCGCGGGGGCTGGGCGGGCGCAGCTCGACGCCCGCGCGCTCGGCGCAGCGCGCCAGCGCCTCGCGGAAGTCGAGGCCCTCGATGCGCTGCACGAACGCGATCACGTCGCCGCCGGTCGCGCACGCGCCGAAGCAGTGCCAGCTGCCCCGCCCCGGATCGACGATGAACGAGGGCGTGCGCTCGTTGTGGAAGGGGCAGTTCGCCTTCCACGTGCGCCCGCTGCGCTTCAGGTTCGGGACGTACCCGCCCACGGTCTCGACGATGTCGAGACGGGACTTGACCTCTTCGATGGCGCTCATCTCTGACTGGTACGACACCGCGCGCGGCGGATCGTTACGGGTGCGGCGGCGGATCGGCGCCGAAGAGGGCGCCGATGCGCGCCGCCGCCGCCTCCTCGCGCGCCGCCGCCTCGCCGGCCGCCGCCGCCACCGCGCCGCCGCCGCCCGCCCCGATCGCGTCGAGGGCGCGCAGCGTGGCGAGGCGCGAGCCCGCGAGGTCGTGGATCGCCTGCGGCGCGAGCGCGCCGCCGGTCCCGCGCGCGCTCGGCGGCGCCTCGCCGCGCGCGGCGGCGACCGCCGCCCGCTCGGCCGCGGCCAGCGCGGCCAGCGCCTCCGCCACGCTCTCGCCGCCGCCGAGGTCCGAGGCGAAGCCGGCCTCGGTGAGGCGCGCGATCGCCGCCGTCAGCGCCGCTCGCGACGCCTCGAGGCGCGCGCGCAGCGCCGCCGCGCCGCCGTCCCCGGCGCCGCTCATGGCGGCGGCCAGGTGTTGTTGGCGCTGTCGGCGTCGCCGATCGCGTCGGTCGAGAGGATGACGCGCAGCGATTCCGCCTCCGCGCCCGCCAGCGCCTCGAGGCCGAAGCGCTGGATCGCGCCCGCGCCGGCGTCGAGCGCGAACCGCTCGCGCAGCAGCAGCCGGTCGTCCGGCGCGGCGGCGCGCACGGCGATCGTGACCTCGCCCGCGAGCGGAATGGGGCTGAGGTTGCGTACCTCGACGTAGGGATGGCCGCCGTCCGGGTCGATCCCGACGCCGAGCACCTCGAGGTCGTTGGGGGCGTCGGGCGCGACGACGCCGTGGAAGGTGTTGTTGCCCGCGTTTTCCTCGCGCACGCCCTCGGCGACGAGCGTCACGGTGACGGGCGCGCGGCGCTGCACGTACTCGCCGTCGAGGACGCGCTCCAGCGTCGCGCCCGGGCGCAGCGCCTTGCCCGCGTCGATGCGCCGCGCCTCGCCTCCGTCCACCGACACCGCGATCGGCCCCGAGGCGTCGGCGCTCCCCTCGTTGGCGACGATCACGACCAGCCGGTTGTCGCGCGACGCCACGGCGGACACGAGCAGGTCGGGGTAGTCGGGCGTGAGCGTCGGCGCGGCCTCCGCCGCCGCCGGCGAGGCGGCCGGGCTCGCGTCCGCCCCGGCCGGCGCGGCCCCGGCCGCCGGCGTCGAGGGCGCGGGGGACGCCGCGGGCGCCGCGCCGACGGCGCGCGTGGCGGGCGTCGCATCGGGGGCGGCGGGGGCAGCGCTGGGCGTGGCGGCGGGAGGCGGCGCATCGGGGGCGAGGGCGGGCGGCTCGGGCGGCTCCGGGCCGCCGTCGCCGCCGCCGAACAGCACGGCGACGGCGAGCGCCGTCAGCGCGGCGGCGGCGGCGAACGCAGCCAGCGGCGCGAGCCACCGCGCGAGGGGCGGCACCGGCGGCTAGCCGCTCGCGGCCGGCGCGCGCCCGCGCGCCGGGGCGGGGACGGCGAATGCGGGATGGCAGCGCAGGTTCGGCCTCCTCGCCCCCGCCTCGCCCCGATGGTAGCAGAGCGCGCGGCCTGCCGCCGTCCGCGCACGCCGAGGCAGGAGGCGCTAAGGAGCCGGAATGCATCTCTCATGGACCGCGCCCGCCACGCCATGGTCATTGCAGCGCGCGAATACGCTCGCAGAGGTCGTGGAATTTTTTATGCGCCGGGGATTCTTGTCGTACTTCGATGTGCTCTGACACGTACCTTGCGATGAGAGGCTTCGATCGCTTGTCAAGCCCAAATTCGCGGGCCCGTTGTTCCAATTCTAGATAATTAGCGCCGAAGAGATCACGCAAAGTAGTCTCAAAATCGTTGCCGAATACAGAGAATTTGGCATCGACTTGCCAATCCGTTGCGTTCATCAATGGCCCAAAGCGGCTGGGATCTACTCCGAGCGTAGTGAGGATATCTTTGCGTTTGAGACCTTGCGGATCGCTTTTCTTGTCGGCATCGTTATCGAACGTTGCGTATGTCGGGATGCCGTACGCAGTGAAAAAACGCCACCACTTGGCGATGTTGCCAACGCCGTGCACGGGTATGGCAGCGATACCTTCGAGGAGGAAATCGAGGCCAACTTGCTTACAGTAGTCCGGTAGCGCAAGAGCTTCAGTCAAGCCCTCAACCAGCACTACCTTGCGGGCGAACAGACCAGACACGATTTCGGGTGTGGCTGCGGCTGCGTAAAAGGGCAGAATGCTGTTGGCGTCAGCCCGATGGGCACCCGTGTTCGCGCAATGCTGCGCCAGTTTCCGTCTGTTGAGTTGAGTTACGCTAGTGCCGTCTCCGATCTTCCGAACGATAACGAGTCCCTCTGCTCCCAAGATGTTTATGAACGCGGGGCTGTGTGTCGTTACAATGACTTGAACACCAGCGTCTACCAAGTCCTGTATTTTATGCGCCAACCAGTGCTGGGTCAACGGGTGAAGGTGGGCCTCGGGTTCTTCGATGATAAGGAGCAGGCCATCTCCGTGGAATGCCTTAGCATAGGCTTGGACCAAGCTCAATGTGAGCAGCTGCTCTTGTCCTGTGCCGAGTTCATCAAAGGATCGCGCCTCCTCGCCCTGCTTGGGCTGAATATGCAGTGCGTGGAAGTAATTCGACGGATCGTAGGCGGAGAAGTCCACGCCCAGCCTGTACTCGATGCTCTCCGAGAAACTTTCGAGCTCCCGCTGCAGATTTTTGGAAAAGTCATTGAACTCCTTTACCTCAGAGAAAATCCCCTCTACTTCGTGAAACTTGGCCTGCAAGCGTTCTTTGCGATCACCGTCAGATACCAAGGCGTTGTGGAACCGCCGCATCAATCGCGACAACAGCGTGTACCGCGTCGCGTAGCTGAGATTATGGGAAAGTCTCCTGTCGGGGGAAATGTAGAGGGACACGCACTGCTCTCGCGTCTCAGTGGTAGGGCGATACTCCCGTCCATCTGCCAACTTTGCCTTGAAATCGGTCTCGCCTCCCTTGTGGCGCCAAATCAAGCTAGTGGCCGACTCGGTAGATCGGTAGCCGATATAGTCCAAGTCTTCGAAGTCGATCGAGATGCCGATGGGTACGGACGCATTCCTGTTGTGGAACTCGTGAGCCTGCGGTTCATGGTTGCTGGGCCACCTTTCCCCGAGCACGAGTTCGATAGCGGTTGCGATGTTCGACTTGCCGGAGTTGTTGGGGCCGACCAGCACCAGCGGAGCGTCATCCGGCATACGGAGCGTGACGGTGTCCCCGATGGATCGGTAGTTGGAGATGTTGATGTATTTGATCTTTGCCATCGCCCCTGAGTGTACCTCCCTCGTCAAGGTATGCCATGCGCCAAACGCCGGTCGGGCCATGCGGCGCTCGCCTCCCGCTAGCGCGAGGCGGCCTCGGCGGCGGCGCGCTCCTCGGCGACGGCGGCGCCGAGCGAGGCGATGGCGACCTGGATCTGCTCGTCGTCGGGGCGGCGCGTGGTGAGGCGCTGGAGCGCGAGGTTGGCGGCGAACAGCGCGCGCACCGGCGCGCGGTCGAGGTGCAGCGCGCCGAGGCGGATCGCCTCGTAGGCCACGGCGGCGATCACCGGTATCAGCGCGATCCTCGACGCGACGCGCCACCAGGGGGGATCGGCGCCCACGAGCAGGAAGGCGAGGGCCGCCACGACCACCAGCGTGAGCAGGAACGAGGTGCCGCAGCGCGGGTGCTCCTTCGGCAGGCGGCGCACGGACGGCGCCGACAGCTCGCGCCCCTGTTCGAGCGCGTGCACGGCCATGTGCTCGGCGGCGTGGTACTGGAAGACGCGGCCCACGTCGGGGGAGCGCGCGATCAGCCGCAGGTAGGCGATCAGCAGCCCCAGCCGCAGCGCGCCCTCGATCGCCGCGACGACCGGGTACGGGACGCGCGAGTCGAGCCACGCCGTGGCGAGCGCCGGCCCGGCGAAGAACGCCGCCGCCGCCGCCCCCAGCATCGCCGCGAGCACGGCCCAGCCGAGGACGCCCGGCGCGCGCGCCTCGCCGCGCTCGTCGATCTCGCCCGCCGCGACGGCGTTGGCCCACGCCAGCGCGCCGACGCCGAGCGCGAGCGTCTCCCACAGCACGAGCACGCCCCGCAGCAGCGGGACGCGGCGCAGGCGGCTCGCGTAGAGGCCGCCGAGGCGGCGGCGGCGAATCGCGATCTCGCCGTCCGGCCGCCGCACGGCGATCGCCATCGCGCGCGGGCCGCGGATCATGACGCCCTCGACGACGGCCTGGCCGCCGAAGGTCGCGTTCGCCGGTGGGGCGCCTGCCATCGGGCGTCAGCCTACGGGATGCGGGAGACTCGCGCGCGGCGCGGGGCGGGCCTACTCGTCGCCGCCGTCCTCGCCCTCGCCGCCGTCCCCGTCCGCCGGGGCGCCGTCGTCCGCGGCGGCGGCCTCGCGGTAGCGCGCGTAGCGGCGGCGGAAGCGCTCGACCTGCCCGGCGCTGTCGACGATGCGCTGCTCGCCCGTGAAGAAGGGGTGCGAGCTCGAACTGACCTCGACGCGCACGACGTAGGCCTCGACGCCGCCGACCTCGCGCCGCTCCTCGGAGGTGATGGTGGAGCGCGTGAGGAACTCCTCGCCGGTCGAGATGTCGACGAACACCACGGGGTGGTATTCGGGGTGGGTGTCGGGCTTCACCGGCGGCGCTCCGGTCCGGGCGGCGCTAGCCGGCGGCGGGCAGGATCGAGACCTGCTTGCGGCGGCGGCGGGCGTAGGGGGCGAACTTGACCGTGCCGTCGGTCTTCGCCCACAGCGTGTGGTCGCGGCCGACGCCGACGTTCTCGCCGGCGTGGAAGCGCGTGCCGCGCTGGCGGATGAGGATCGAGCCGGCGGTGACGAACTGGCCGTCGAAGCGCTTGACGCCGAGGCGCTGGGCGTTGGAGTCGCGGCCGTTGCGGCTGGAGCCGCCCGATTTCTTGTGCGCCACGCGGCCCCTCCCGCCCGCTAGCCGGCCGTGACGCCGGTGACGACGAGGCGCGTGCGGTGCTGGCGATGGCCCTTGAGCACGCGGCGCCGCGTCTTGTTCTTGTACTTGAAGACCGTGACCTTGCGGCCGCGCTCGTGGCCCTCGACGCGCGCGCGCACCGAGGCGCCCTCGACCGCCGGCGCGCCCACCTCGACGCGCTCGCCGTCGGCGACGAGCAGCACCTCGCCGAGCGCCACCTCCTCGCCCTCGGCGGCGTCGAGGCGCTCGACGGCGATGCGGTCGCCCTCGGACACGCGGTACTGCTTGCCGCCGGTGCGGACGATCGCGTACATCGCCCCCTCCGAGGCTCTTCCGCCAGCCGCTGCGCCGTCCGATCCTGTCACGGGGCGCGCGCGGCGTCAACGAACGGCGGCCCGCCCCGTCCGAGGCCCGGCAAGGAGGCCCGTGGAACTCCTCGACCTGCTGCTCGCGCCCTACGACTTCCTCAACTGGACGGCCGACCGCGCGTTCGTCGCGATGAAGGCGCTGTACGACCGCTTCGGGCCGCCGATGGTGTTCTTCGCGGCGCTGATCGAGGCGACGGCGGGGCTGGGGGTGGTGTTCCCGGGGGTGGTGCTGATCTTCCTCGGCGGCGCGTTCGCCGGGGAGCGCGGCACGCCGATCGTCGCGGTGCTGGCGCTGGCGATCGCCGGCACGGCGATCGGCGACACGATCTCGTACGCGCTGGGGCGCTGGGGCGGCGGGCGGCTCGAGGGCACGCGCCTCGGCGAGCGGCTGCGGGCGGGCGGGGCCGTGCTGTCGGGCCGCGCGCGCTGGCTGATCCCGTTCTACCACCTCAACAACTGGACGCGCGCCGTCGGCCCCGCCGGGGCGGGGGCGCTGCAGCTGCCGCTGCGCGTCTGGATGCCGCTCGACTACCTCGGCGCGGCGCTCTCGAACACGGCGTGGGTGGGAGCCGGCTGGCTGCTGGGCCGCGCGGTGCTGACCGAGGACGGCACGCTGCAGCAGCACCCCGCGCTGCGGATCGGCCTCGCGGCGGCGGCGGTGGCGTGGTACCTCGCGGCGCGTCACGTCTTCGCGCGCGGCCGCCGCCGCTCCGGCGAGCGCCCCGAGGACGGCGGCGCGGGCGAGGGGTAGGCGGCGCCCGCTCAGGCGCCGTCGCCGGGCGGCGGGGCGGCCGGCGACTGGCCCCACGCGAGGCCGGGCCGCCCGCGAGGCTCGCCGGGCGCCTCTTCGCCGCCCGCCTCGGCGGCGGGCGGCTCGCCGGGCGGCGGGGCGGGAGCGGGCTCGGGCGGCATCTCGCGGCCCTCGGCGGGACCGAGCAGCCGCACGAGGTCGTCGCCCTCGATCGTTTCGAGCTCCATCAGCGCGACGGCGAGCTCGTCGAGCTTGTCGCGGTGCTGGCCGAGGACGGCGCGGCAGCGTTCGTGGGCCTCCTCGACGATGCGGCGCACCTCGTCGTCGATCTCCTCGGCGGTGCGTTCGGAGTAGTCGCGCTGCTCGGCGATGTCGCGGCCGAGGAAGACCATCGAGTCGCGGCGGCCGAAGGTGCGGGGGCCGAGGCGCTCGCTCATGCCCCACTGCGTGACCATCTCGCGGGCGATGTGCGTGACCTTGCCGATGTCGTCGTGGGCGCCGGTGGTGGGTTCGCCGAAGACCATCTCCTCGGCGGCGTGGCCGCCGAGCGCCTGCGCCATCATCGCCTCGTAGTAGGAGCGGTCCTGGAGGCGGCGGTCGTCGGCGGGGAGCGAGCGGGTGAAGCCGCCGGCCATGCCGCGCGCGACGATCGTGACCTTGAAGACGGGATCGGCCTTCGGCAGGAAGTGGCCGGCGACGGCGTGGCCGCCCTCGTGGTAGGCGATGATGCGCTTCTCGAGCGGCGTGATCACGCGCGACTTGCGCTCGGGGCCGGCGATCACGCGGTCCACCGCCTCGTTCAGCTCGGGCATCGAGATGCGCTTGCGGTTGCGCCGCGCCGCGAGGATCGCCCCCTCGTTCACGAGGTTGGAGAGGTCGGCCCCGGAGAACCCCGGCGTCTGCTTCGCCACCTGGTCGAGGTCCACGTCGGTGTCGAGCGGCTTGCCCTTGACGTGCACGTCGAGCACCGCGCGCCGCCCCTTCACGTCCGGCAGGTCGAGCGTCACCTGGCGGTCGAAGCGGCCGGGCCGCAGCAGCGCCGGGTCGAGGATGTCGGGGCGGTTGGTGGCGGCCACCACGATCACGTTCGAGCTGGAGTCGAAGCCGTCCATCTCGACGAGGATCTGGTTCAGCGTCTGCTCGCGCTCGTCGTGGGAGCCGCCGAGGCCGGCCCCGCGCTGCCGCCCCACCGCGTCGATCTCGTCGACGAAGACGATGGCCGGCGAGTTGCGCTTGGCCTGGTCGAAGAGGTCGCGGACGCGGCTGGCGCCGACGCCGACGAACATCTCGACGAACTCGGAGCCGGAGATCGAGAAGAAGGGCACGCCGGCCTCGCCGGAGACGGCGCGCGCGAGCAGCGTCTTGCCGGTGCCGGGGTTGCCGACGAGCAGCACGCCGTGGGGGATGCGCGCACCCAGCGCGGCGAACTTCTCCGGGTACTTGAGGAACTCGACGATCTCGCTCAGCTCCTGCTTGGCCTCCTCCTGCCCGGCCACGTCGAGGAAGGTCACGGTCGGCTTCTGGCCCGTGAACATGCGGGCCTTGCTGCGCCCGAACGACATGGCCTGCGAGTTGGAGCCCTGGGCCTGCCGCATCATGAAGATCAGGATCGCGCCGAAGATGATCAGCGGCAGGAAGTTGAAGAGCAGACCGAAGATGTTGCCGAACTGGCTCGGCCCCTCGACCGCGATCTGGACCGCGCCCTCGCCCGCGCCCACGGCCACCCCGTTGTCGCGCAGGATCTCCTCGATCGACGAGGCCGCCTCCTTGCGCGAGCCGAGCGGCTCGTCGCGGGTGCGGAGGTGGACGGTGAGGCTGTCGCCGCGCGCCTCGATGCGCTCGACGTTGCCCGCCCGCGCCTCGGCGATGACCTCGGAGAGGGGGATGTCGCGCGCCGTCGAGGAGGGGCGGAAGAACATCACGACCACGAGCACGACGGCGACGAGGATGATCAGGTAGATGAAGGAGTTACGCATCCAGCGGGAGTTCATGGGCCAGTGCTGCTCCTCGGCGGGCGGGCGGGCGCGGCGCCGCCCCAGTGTAGCACCGCTCCCGCGCCGCCGCTCCGCTTCGCCGCCGGCGGCTACGGGCCGAGGGCGAACCCGGCGGACCACAGCTCGCCGTCCGGCCCGAACTGGCCCGTGCGGACCGAGGCGTAGCCGCCGGGCAGCGTCCGCACGGCGACGCAGCGCCCGCCCGCGCGGAACCCGGCCTCGCCGAAATCGAAGTTGCGGGCGTCGAAGCCCCGCCTCCCGAACCCCGGCAGGAACGGCCCCGCCGCGGGCGAGAGGTGCAGGAAGAACCGCTCCCCGGCGCCGGCGTCGCCGCAGTCCTCGCGCACGTAGATCAGCCGGTTTCCCGTCGCGTACACGTCGAACGCCGCGCGCGCGGCGAGCCGCGCGTCGCCGAGGGCGGCGCGCAGCAGCGCCTCGCCGGCAGGCGCGGACCCCGCGGCGCCGTCCGTCCCCTCGAGCACGACGCCGTCTTCCGTCACCGCGGCGACGGCGAGGTTCGGCAGCGCGGCGAGGTCCTCGATTCCGTACCCCGGGTCGGCGTAGGTCGCCGCGTGGAACCAGACGACCCAGACGCCGCGCCCGTCGGCGACCGCGTCCGCGATCCAGCCGGCGACCTCCTCCGGCGGGCTGACGCCGGAGAGCCAGCGCGGGTACTCCTCGCGGATCCGCGTCAGCGAGTAGAGCCACGGCGTCTCGTTGCTCCAGACATGCCCGTCCAGCCCGCGGGAGCGGACGTAGCTCAAGGTCTCCGAGTTCGTCCAGCGCCGGCCCGCGTGGCGCGGATCGCCGTTCCACTCCTCGATGTCGCCGTGGGCCGCGACGGCGCCCTGGACCAGCCACAGGACGAGGACGCCCGCGAGGATCGAGGCCGGCCAGCTCGCGGACGCTCCCGCGCCCGCGACGGACCAGCGCCCCCCGCGCTCCGAGGTGTAGCGCAGGCAGCCGTGCAGGACCAGCGTCGCCGCAACGAGCGCGGGAACGTACAGCGGGGCGAGATACCGCGTGGGAAGGTTGACGTCGCTGAGCGGCAGCTGGACGGACAGCAGGACGAGGTACGCCAGCGCGAACCCGCCGGGGACCGCCAGCGCGATCGGGTCTGGCGCGCGTCCCGCGCGGCGCAGCCGCGCCAGCGCCGCCGCCGCGCCGCCCGCCAGCGCCAGCAGCGCCGCGACCGTCACCGCCGCGCCGGCGGCGGACGCGGGTTCGGCGGCCCTCGGCGGCCCGGCGCCGAAGACAGCCCCGGACAGCGCCGCCAGGATCGCGAACCCGGTCTCGCCGAGCGCCTGGACGAGGAACTCGGCGCCCGCGATGTGGAGGCTGTCCGGCAGCGAGAAGCCCGTCGAACTGAAGGAGCCGGTCAGCGATCCGACCACCAGCACGTTCCTGAGCGCCCACGCGCCGAGGGGGATGAGCGCGACGGCGGAGTACGCCGCCGCGTTCATCGCGCGCTCGGGGAGCGGCGCGCCCCGCTGCGCCAGCAGCAGCGGCAGGGCGGCGGCGGCCAGCGCCACACCGACGTAGCGGGTGAGGCAGGCGAGCGCGGCGGCGCCCGCGGCCAGCAGCAGGTAGGCCCGCCCCCGCCCGCCGAGGAACCGGTCCAGCGCGAACAGCGAGACGACGGCGCAGAGGACGAACAGGGCTTCGGTCTGGATTCTGGCCGCGGGCTCGGCGAGGGCCGGCGGGAGGGCGCAGGCGCAGGCGCCCCAGACGGCGATCGCGCCGGACCCGGTGCGGCCCCGCAGCCACAGCCCCGCCGCGAACGCGGTCAGCCCGAACGCGGCGGCGTTGACGTACCCCGCGGCCGCCGCCGGAGGCGCCCCGAACCAGGCCGGGAGGGCCAGCGCCATCGGATAGAGCGGGGCCGCGCCCTCGTAAGGGTTCCCGTTCCAGCGGACGAACCCGTTGCCCTCCGCCAGGTTCCGCGCGGCCGAGAGGTACCGCGGGGAATCGTCCACGAGGCCCGCGCCCCAGGAGGCCTCGCGCGCGAGCACCAGCAGCGCGCCCGCCACGCCGATCGCCGCGAGCAGCGCCGTCCGTCGATCGATCCTCATGCGCGGATCATAGGCCGCCGCCGTACAATGGCGGCATGACCACGACCGGGGGCGCGGCGACGGCCGGGGCGGCGCCGGCGGCGGAGGCCGGCGGCGAGGGGCGCCCGTTCCGCATCGTCAGCCCCTTCGAGCCCACCGGCGACCAGCCGCAGGCGATCGAGGCGCTCGCCGAGGGCCTCGCGCGCGGCTACCGGATGCAGACCATGCTGGGGGCCACCGGCTCCGGCAAGACGTTCACGATGGCCAACGTCATCGAGCGCTGCCAGCGCCCGACGCTCGTGCTCGCCCCCAACCGCACGCTCGCCGCCCAGCTCACCGCCGAGTTCCGCGACGTGTTCCCCGACAACGCCGTCGAGTACTTCGTCTCGTATTACGACTACTACCAGCCGGAAGCCTACGTCCCGCGCACCGACACCTACATCGCCAAGGACGCCGACATCAACGACGAGATCGACAAGATGCGGCACTCGGCGACGCGGGCGCTGTTCGAGCGCCGCGACGTGGTGATCGTCGCCTCCGTGTCCTGCATCTACGGACTCGGCGAGCCGGGCGAGTACCAGTCGTTCGTAGCCGACCTGCGCGTCGGCCGCCACGTCAACCGCAACTCGCTGGTGCGCCAGCTGGTGGCGATGCAGTACGAGCGCAACGACATGAACCTCGTGCGCGGCACGTTCCGCGTGCGCGGCGACACCCTCACCCTCTTCCCGGCCTACGAGGACCTCGCGCTGCGCGTCGACTTCTGGGGCGACGAGATCGAGCGCATCGTCACCGTCGACCCGCTGTCGGGCGAGCTGCTGACCGAGCAGCAGCGCTTCGGCGTCTACCCCGCCAAGCACTTCGTGACCTCCGACGATCGCCTCGAGACGGCGATCGGCACGATCGGCGAGGAGCTGCGCGAGCGCACCGCGCTGCTGCGCTCCGAGGGCCGCATCCTCGAGGCCGCGCGGCTCGAGGAGCGCACCCGCTACGACCTCGAGATGCTGCGCGAGAGCGGCTACTGCTCGGGCATCGAGAACTACTCGCGCCACCTCCAGGGCCGCGAACCCGGCTCCACCCCGTGGACCCTGCTCGACTACTTCCCGGACGACTGGCTGGTCTTCGTCGACGAGTCGCACATCGCCGTGCCGCAGGTGCGCGGCATGTACCGCGGCGACGTCGCGCGCAAGGGCACGCTCGTCGATTTCGGCTTCCGCCTGCCCTCGGCGCTCGACAACCGCCCGCTCGACTTCGAGGAGTTCGAGGCGCACCTCAACCAGGCGGTGTTCGTCTCGGCCACGCCGGGGCCGTACGAGCTGGAGCGCTCGCGGCAGGTGGTGGAGCAGGTGATCCGCCCCACCGGCATCGTCGACCCGCAGGTCGAGGTGCGCCCGACGCAGGGCCAGATCGACGACCTGCTGGCCGAGATCCGCGCCCGCGCCGATCGCCGCGAGCGCGTGCTGGTGACGACGCTGACCAAGAAGATGGCCGAGGACCTGACCGACTACCTGCTGGAGGCGGGCGTCAAGGCGCACTACCTGCACTCCGAGGTGGACACGCTGGAGCGCATCGACATCCTGCGCGACCTGCGGCAGGGCGTGTACGACGTAGTGGTCGGCATCAACCTGCTGCGCGAGGGCCTCGACCTGCCCGAGGTGTCGCTGGTGTGCATCCTCGACGCCGACAAGGAGGGCTACCTGCGCTCCGGCGGCTCGCTGATCCAGACGATCGGCCGCGCCGCCCGCCACCCCGAGGGCCGCGTCGTCATGTACGCCGACTACGAGACCGGATCGATGCGCGAGGCGATCGGCGAGACGGCGCGGCGGCGCGGCGTCCAGACGGCCTACAACGAGGCGCACGGCATCGAGCCGGTCGGCATCCGCAAGGAGATCCGCGACATCACCGACCGGCTGCGGGTGGCGGAGGAGCCGGCGCCCTACGGCGTGGACGCCTCGGAACTGCCGCGCGAGGAGCTGCAGCGCATGATCAAGGAGACGGAGCGCCGGATGCAGCAGGCCGCGCGCGAGCTGGAGTACGAGCGCGCCGCCCAGCTCCGCGACCAGCTCGCCGAACTGCGCCGCGAGCTCGTCGGCGACACGCCCGACGGCCTGCGCGCCTTCGACCGCCCTTCGGCTCCCCGCGCCGCCTCGCCGCGCGGCGGCGGACGCCGCGGGCGGCGGCGGTAGGCGCGCGGCGGCCGCCGGGCCTGCCGTGATCGCCGCGCGCGAACCATCCGCCCGCCCGGGGAGCCGCCGCCGCCCCTCGCCGGCGCCCGGCCTCGCGGCGCCGGCGTGAGCGGCCCGGGACGGCGCATGCGAGGCGTCCCGTCGTCCGTCCGCCTCCCGCCCCCGCTGCGCCGTCTCGCCTCCCGCGGCGGGCCGCTGCCGCCGCTCGCGCTGCTGCTGCTCGCGCTGGCCTCGGTGTTCGCCTTCGGCCACGACCGCGGCTACTTCTACCGGCCCGGGCACCACGACTTCATCACCGCGCAGACGATGACGGTGGCCGCCAACCTCACGCCCGACGACGGCTTCCAGATGTGCCGCCGCCGCAAGCTGCTTCCGGACGGCGAACCGTCCTGCGCCTTCTCCCACAACGCCTACCCGCTCGCCCCGTTCGCCCTCACGCGGCTGGCGGCGGAGGCCGCCGGCGGCGGCCCCGCCCGCCGGCTGTACGCGGCGAGGCTGCTCACCCTCGCCTTCTTCGCGGGGGCGGCGCTGCTGGCGCAGCTCGCGCTCGCGCGGCTCCTCGCCGACCGCTGGATCGCGGCGGCGGCGGCGCTGTTCGCGTTCTCCTCGTACTACCTCCTCCACTACGCCGACATGGTCGCGTTCCAGGTCACCGCCCTCTTCGGGGTGATGCTGACCTTCCACGGCATGGCCGTCTTCGCGAGCGAGGGGCGCTTCCTCCAGCTCGCGCTCAAGACGGCGGTCGCGCTGGCGCTCGGCTGGCACGCCGCGGCGCTGGCCGCGCCCTTCGTGCTGATCGGGCTGGGCGGCGAGCTCGCGCGCGCGCGCCGCGAGGGCGGCCCGCGGCCGTACGCGCGGCGGGCGGCGTCGGCCCTCGCGCGCAGCCCCTACCTCGCCTACGGCGCGCTCGCCGCGCTCTGCCTCGCGCTGGCGCTGGGCTGGGCCTTCGCCAACGAGTACGCCGCGAGCGGCGGCGCCCCGACCGACCTGCGGGTGTTCGACGCGCTGGCCCGCCGCAGCGGATTCGCCTCCGGGGACCAGGACTTCGCCCAGGTGGGCTGGTGGAGGTTCCTCGCGCAACAGCTCGGCGCTCCCGCCGCCGCCGCGATCCCCTACCTGTTCGTGGACCTGCTGGACCTCGGCCTGCCGGCGCCGCGCCTCGGCTACTGGCCGGGCCCGTGGTACGCCGTCCCCGGAGCCGTCCTGCTCGCGGCCTGCCTCGCCGGGCTGCGGCGGCTGCCGCACCGCGCGCCGCTGGCGGCGCTGCTGCTGGCCGGCTGGTGCTGGGCGCTCCCGCTGCGCGGCTCGGTCGTCCTCCACGAGTACGAGGCCGCGTTCCACCTCGGCGCGGCGCTGACGCTCGGCGCGCTCGCGGCGCCCGCCCTGCGCCGCCTGCCCGGCGGCGGGCGTGCGGCGCCCGCGATCGCCCTCGCCGCCGCCGCCCTCTTCGTCCTCTCGGCGTGGCGGACGGCGGACACCGGCCTCGGCGCGGAGGCGGCCCAGCGCGAGCGCGTGACCGCCGCCGACTTCGAGGCGATCCGGCCCCGCACCGACGGCGCCAGCGTGGTCGCCGGCCTGATCGACGAGGCTTTCCGCTCGTACACGAAGGACTTCCTGCAGATGCGGAACTACTGGCTGGCCGGCTCCTACGCGCAGATCGAGGGCATCGGCTCGGAGCAGGCGTGGCGCGAGGCGCAGGCCCGCGGCTTCGAGTACGTCGTGCTGCTCGCGGACCTCGGCGGCTCGCTCACGCTGGACAACGAACGCTTCTTCCTCTACCGCCTCGGCGCGCTGCCCGCCGTCCGCGACGCGGCGGCGGCGGGCCCGCCCGCGCTGCGCGCGAGGTTCGGGCTGCGCCTCGGGGACGGCGCGCTGACCTGGACGCGCGAGGGCTGCGGCGGCGGCGACACGGAGCCCGGCGTCTTCCTCGACGTCGTGCCCCTCGACGCGCGCGACCTGCCCGCCGATCGCCGCGCGGCAGGCTTCGAGCGGCGGAGCGGCGCGTTCTCCGAATACGGGGTGCGCTTCGGCGGCGACTGCGTGGCGAGGTTCGCGCTGCCGGACTACCCGATCGCGGGCGTCCGCACCGGCCAGCGGCACGGCGCGCTCGTCCTCTGGGAGGCCTCGTTGCCCGCCGCGGACGTCTCGTTCCCGCGCCGCGCCTCCACCTGGCGCGACGGCATCGAGGCGGCCGGGGCGCCCGCGCTGTCCTCGGCGTTCGACGTCCGCCTCGACCGCGAGGCCCGCACGCTCACCTACGTCCGCGAGGCGTGCTCCCCCGCCGACGCCGAGGCGCGCTTCTTCCTCCACGTCGTCCCCCTCGACGCCGCCGACCTGCCCGAGGAGCGCCGCGCCCCGGGCTTCGACAACCTCGACTTCGCGTTCGCCGACCGCGGGCTGCGCTACGACGGCGCGTGCCTCGCGAGGGTGGCGCTGCCGGAGTACGCCATCGCGAGCGTCGCGACGGGCCAGTTCGAGGGCGCCCGCCGGCTGTGGGAGGGCGAGATCGCCTTCGGCGACTGACCGCGCGCCGCTTGCGGGCGAGCGCGGGGGGCGCTAGCATCGCGCGGAACACAGGTTCGCACGAAGGGCGCGCCTCTTGCCCATCGCGACGTCGGCGCCACAGCCCGCCACCGCCAGCCGCGCCGACCGGAAGGAGCGTGGCGCCTACTTCACGCCGAGGGCGATCGCGGACTTCCTCGCGAAGTGGGCCGTCGGCGACGACAAGGACGCGCGGGTCCTCGACCCGACCTGCGGCGAGGCCGTGTTCCTCGAGGCGGCGGGCGAGGTCCTGACGGGGCTGGGAGCCGGCCGCGACGGCATGGACGGCCTGCTCTTCGGCGTCGACGTGCACCCCCCGTCGATCGAGGACGCCCGCCGCGCGCTCCGCGCGGGCGGCCTCGACGCCACGCTGCTGGAGCGCGACTTCTTCGCGACGCCCGTCCCGGGCGAGCCCGGAGCGCCTCTCCCGCCATTCGACGCCGTGGTCGGCAACCCGCCGTTCATCCGCTACCAGCGGCACGCCGGCGAGCAGCGGGCCCGCGCCGCCCGCGCCGCCCTCGCCCAGGGCGTGCGGCTCTCCGGCCTCGCCTCGTCGTGGGCCGCCCTGCTGGTGCACGCCTGCGCGTTCCTCAAGCCCGAGGGGCGGCTCGCGATGGTGCTGCCCGCCGAGCTTCTCTCGGTGCACTACGCCGAGCCCGTCCGCCGCTGGCTCCGGCGTCGGTTCGCGGACGTCCACCTCGTGATGTTCGAGCGCCTCCAGTTCGAGGACGCGCTGGAGAACGTGATCCTCCTCCTCGCGCAGGGCGGGGGCGGGTGCGACGCCTTCTCGCTCTACCATGTCCGCGACGCCGCCGAACTGGCCTCGATCAAGCCGTTCGAGAACGTGAACGCCACGCCCGCCGCCGAGGGCAAGTGGACGGACATCCTGCTGCCGAGGAGTCAGCGGCAGCTGTTCCGCGACGTGATCGGCAAACACTTCACGGCGCTCGGAGCCTACGGCGCGCCCGAACTCGGCACGGTGACCGGAGCCAACCGCTACTTCGCGATCGCCGAGGACACCAGGCGCGAATACGGCATTCCCGAGCGCGATGTCGTCAGGATCAGCCCGCCCGGCACGAAACACCTGCGGGGGCCGTCCTTCACCGGCAGCGACTGGAATCGGCTGCGCGACGACGGCGAGGCCGTATGGCTGCTGCATCCCGAAGCCGGTGAACCCGGCGAGGCTCTGCGGGAATACATCGAATACGGCGAGGACCTGGGCGTGGATCTCGCGTACAAGTGCCGGATCCGCGAGCCGTGGTGGCGTCCGCCGTTGACCGCCGTCCCCGACCTGTTCTTCACCTACATGAGCCATCGCTTCCCGCGCCTGATCGAAAATCGGGCGCACGTGCGGCACCTCAACTCGATGCACGGCCTGCGGCTACGGGAAGGCACGCCGAAGTGCGCGAAGTCCGCGCTCCCGCTGCTCGCCCTCAACTCCGTCACGATGCTCGGCGCCGAACTGTTCGGGCGCTCCTACGGCGGCGGCGTCCTGAAAATGGAACCCCGCGAGGCCGCCACCCTCCCCGTCCCGGGGTTCGAGGAAGTCGAGACCGCCTCCGCCATCCTCAAGGATCAGGAAGGAAGGATCGTCCGCCAGCTCCGCCAAGGTCTGTGGACGAACGCCGTCAAGCAGATCGACGATACGCTGCTGCGGCGGACTATGGGTCTCACCGGCAGCGAAACCGCGGAACTCCACGAGGCGGCGCGCTCCCTCCGCCAGCGCCGTGTCGGCGCGGACTGACTGGACCCGGCATGGTCCGCAGCGCACGCCAGATCGAAAGGGAAGTCGGACATCCCGGCGACATGTGGGACGCGCTCAAGGACCGCATCCAGTCCGAGGCGATCGGGCACTTCGGGGACATCCGGCAGGACTGGCTCGATCTCATGTGGGCGCTGGACACGTACAGGAAAGAGAGCGTGACGCCCACGAGGATGCGGAAGTCCGACGGCACGCCGCTCACCGACATCGACGCCATCATGCGCGGCAAAGGGAACTGGTTCGCCGACATCGTTGCCTTGCTCCTGACGAACCGGACGACGCAGGAACTCGGCTCCCGCAGCCGGGTACAGGGGTTCTCCCAGATCCATCAGATCGACGTGGCATGGCCGGTCCGGGAGATCGATCCGCTGATCTGCGCGGAAACGAAGGTCACCGGCGGACCGCCGTACGGTTCGCGCAAGGCGCGCGGCGCGACGAGCGACTGGACGAACCGGCGCAAGGAGCTGAAATTCGCGGCAACGGACCTCAAGCTGTACCGCCGCCGGCATGAAACCCAGATCGACCACTGGGGCGTGTGGAGAAACAACCAGCCGCCCAAGACGTACTTCCTCTGGGCGGCGCGACTCGGTCCCTCCGACCGCATCGACAGGATGGTGGATGAGGTGCGGGCGCTCGTCGACACCTACCTCGACGGAGCAGGCGTATTCGGCTGGCGCGAGAACGCGAACGAGACCGCGTACGAGGTCGTGCCGCTGCCCGCGGCGGCGCGGGCCCACGGCCTCGACGACGTGCTGCACAGGATCGCCAGCGAAATCCGCGACAACACCGGGCCGGACAACGAGCCGCCGCCTCCCGTCGAGCCGCCACGCTGATCGTCGGGCAGGCGATCGAGGCGTGGCGGGGGCCGCTCGCGGCGGCGCTGCGCGAGCGGCGCGCGGCGCCGCTGCGCGAGGCCGCCCGGCGGCAGTTCGCGGCCGGCGCGGGGGCGCTCGACGTCAACCTCGGGCGCGGCGAGGGGGCGTCGGACGCGGCGCTGGCCGGCGATTTCGCGTGGGCGGCGGGGGCGATCCGCGCGGAGCGGCCCGGCGCGGCGCTGTGGCTCGACTGCGGGCGGCAGGGGGCGCTCGCGCTCGCCGCGGGGCGGGTCCCGCCGCCCGCCGCGGCCAACGCCGCCTTCCTCGGGACGCCGGGCTGCGCGCCGCTGCTGGAGGCCTGCGCCGCCTCCGGCGCGGGCGCCGTCGTCTCGCCCGCGCTCCTGCCCGCCGCGGCGGACGCGCGCGCTCCCCTCGCGGCGGCGCTGGAGGCGGCGGACGAGGCGCGGGCGGCGCTCGCGGCGGCGGGGATCGGCGAGGCGTGGTTCGACTGCCTCGCGCTGCCGCCGCCCGCCCCGCCGGGGCGCGCGCTGGCGCTCGTCCGCGCGCTCGCCGCCCGCGCCGGGGAGGCGCCGCGGCTGCGCCCGCTGCTCGCCGCGGGCAACCTCGCGCACGCGCGCGCAGCGGACGGGCGCCGCGCGCCGCCGCCCGTCCGCCGGGCGCTGGTCGCGCTCTACGCCGCCTGCGCCGCCGGCGCGGGCACCGGGGCGCTGATCGCGCCCGCCGCGTCGCCCTCGCTGCGCGCCGCGGCCGCCGCCGCGTCCGGCGCGCGCGAGCCGCGCGGCGAGGCCGGGCGCTGGCTGCGGGCCGCCGCGCGCGCCTCGGCCGCGGGCGCCGATCCGCCGCCGCCACCCGCCGCGCTCGCCGCCGCCCGCCCCGCGCTGGCCGCGGCGCGGACGCTGCTCTTCGGAGGCGGGTAGCGCGGCGTCCTCAGCGCGGGGAGCGGCCGAACGAGCGGCGCAGCTGCTCGCTGCTGAGGTGCAGCAGCGTGGGGCGTCCGTGCGGGCAGGTCTGGGGGTGCTCGCAGGCCTCCAGCGCGCGCAGCAGCTCGCGCTGCTGCTCCGCGGCGAGGAGGTCGCCCGCGCGCACCGCCGAGCGGCAGGCGAGGCTCGCGAGGGCGCGTTCCGGCCCCGCCAGCCGCTCCTCCGCCTCCATGCGGTCGAGCAGGTCCAGCAGCGCCCGCGCGGGGTCGGCGCCGGTCAGCTCGGGAGGCACGGCGCGCACGATCAGCGCCGACCCGTCGGCGGGCTCCAGCGCGAAGCCGAGCGCCGCCAGCTCCTCCGCCTCGGCGGCGGCGAGCGCCGCCTGCGCGGGGCCGGGCGAGGCGATCGCCGCCTCCAGCAGCGGCTGCGAGGCGGCCTCGCCGCGCGCGCGCCGCGCCCGCAGCGCCTCGTAGCGCACGCGCTCGTGCGCCGCGTGCTGGTCGACGAGGTAGAGGCCGTCGGGCGCCTCGGCGGCGATGAAGGCCTCGCTGAACTGGCCGAGCGGGCGCAGCGCGGGCAGCCGCTCGCCGAGCGGCAGCGCCCGCCGCCCGCCGCCGTCCGCCGCCGCGTGCGCGGGGGCCGCGCGCGCCGACGCCAGCGCCGCCCGCCCCGCGCCCGGCGGCGGCGCGCCGTCCGGCGGCGGCGCGGGCGCGGGCGGCGCGAGGCCCGGCGCGGGCGCGCCAGCCAGCGCCGCGCGCAGCGCCGCCCCCACCGCCGAGGCCGCCGCGCGCGCGTCGCGGAAGCGCACCTCGGCCTTCGTCGGGTGCACGTTGACGTCGACCTCCCCGGGCGGCGCCGAGACGCGCAGCAGGCCCAGCGGGTGGCGGGCGGCGGGCAGCAGCCCCTCGTAGGCGCGCTCGGTGGCGAACGCCAGCGCGCGGTCGGCCACCGGCCGCCCGTTGACCACGAGGTGCAGCGCGCCGCGGTTGCCGCGGTGGAGGGCGGGCGGCCCCGCCAGCCCCCGCACCGCGATCGGCCCGCGCCCCCCGGCGGCGGGCGCGAGCCAGTCCAGCTCCAGCAGCGCCGCCGCCTGCTCCTCGCCGTAGAGCGCGGCCCAGGCCGCGCGCTCGCCGCCGGCGCCGGGCGCGGCCAGCACGAGGCGGCCGTCGCTCTCGAGCCGGAAGGCGACGGCGGGGTGGGCGAGCGCGCAGTCGCCGACCGCGCGCGCGACGGCGCGCGCCTCGGCGCGGGCGCCGCCGAGGAAGCGGCGGCGCGCGGGCAGGGACGCGAACAGCCCGCGCGCCTCGAACGTCGTGCCGGGGGCGGAGGCGGCGCTGCCCTGGGGCAGCGCGCGCCCGCCTTCGAAGCGCGCGACGGCGGCCTCGCGCGCCTCCGGCGGGCGCGTCGTGCAGGTCACGTCCGCCGCCGCCGCGATCGCCGCCAGCGCCTCGCCGCGGAAGCCGAGCGTCCGCACCGCGAACAGCTCCTCCGCCGCCCGCAGCTTCGAGGTCGCGTGGCGCTCGAACGCCGCCGCCAGCTGCGCGCGCTCGATCCCGCAGCCGTCGTCGCGCACGCGGATGCGGTCCGCCCCCCCGCCCTCGATCGCCACCTCGATGCGCCGCGCGCCCGCGTCCAGCGCGTTCTCGATCAGCTCCTTGACGACCGAGGCCGGGCGCTCGATCACCTCGCCCGCGGCGATGCGCGCCGCCGTCCGCGGCGGCAGCACGCGGATCGCGGGGCGGGCGGCGGGAGGCGCGGACGCCACGCGCTCAGCCCTCGCGCCCCAGCCCGCGCCGCGCCTCCGCGCGCAGCTCGTAGAGGCGCTGCAGCGCCTCCAGCGGGCTCATCGCGTCCGGCTCGAGGTCCGCGAGCTCCCCGATCAGCGCCAGCTCGGCGGGCGCGGGGGGCACGGGCAGCGCCAGCTGGGCGGCCTCCGCCGCGGCGGGCGGCCCGGCCGGCGCCTCGGCGGCCCAGGCCGCGCCCCCGGCCTCGATCTGCGCGAGCAGCTCGCGCGCGCGCGCGACGACGGCGCGCGGCAGCCCGGCGAGCGCGGCGACGTGCACGCCGTAGGCGCGGTCCGCGGCGCCTTCCTCGATGCGGTGCAGGAACACCACCTCGCCGCCGCGCTCGGCGGCGGCGACCGAGCGGTTGGCGACGCGCGGCAGCAGCCCCGCCAGCGCCGTCAGCTCGCGGTAGTGCGTCGCGAACAGCGTGCGCGGCGTCCCGCCCGGCCGGTGGTGCAGCGCCTCCACCACCGCGCGCGCGATCGCCAGCCCGTCGCCCGTCGAGGTGCCGCGCCCGACCTCGTCCAGCACCACCAGCGAGCGCTCCCCGGCGCGCCGCAGGATCTCCGCCGTCTCCACCATCTCGCGCATGAACGTCGAGCGCCCCGCCGCCAGCTCGTCGCTCGCCCCCACGCGCGTGAACACGCGGTCGACCATCCCCAGCTCGGCGCTCTCGGCCGGCACGTAGCTGCCCGCCTGCGCCATCAGCACGATCAGCGCCGTCTGCCGCAGGTAGGTGGACTTGCCGCCCATGTTCGGGCCCGTCAGCACCACGACGTCCGGCCCCGGCCCGCCCAGCTCGCAGTCGTTGGGCACGAACGCGCCCGGCTCCAGCCGCCGCTCGATCACCGGGTGGCGCCCGCCGGCGATGCGGATCGGCCCGGCGGGCAGCAGCCGCGGGCGCGCGTAGCCGCCCTCCTGCGCGGCCTCGGCCAGCGCGGCGGCGGCGTCGGCGCGCGCCAGCGCCGCCGCCGCGCGCTCGATCGCCGCGCCCTCCGCCGCCACCCGCGCGCAGAGCCGCGCCAGCGCCTCGCGCTCCGCCCCGGCCAGCCGCTCGCGCGCGCCGAGGATGCGGTCCTCCAGCTCCGACAGCGGCGCGTAGCGGTAGCGCTGCGCCCCCGCCAGCGTCTGGCGCGGCTCGTAGCCCCCGGGCGCCTCGCCCGCGCGCCCGCGCGGCAGCTCGAGGTAGTAGCCGAACACGCGGTGGTAGCCGATCTTGAGCGCGGCCAGCCCGGTGCGCTCGCGCTCCGCCGCCTCCAGCGCCGTCAGCGCCCCCCGCGCGTCCTCCGACAGCGCGCGCAGCCCGTCCACCTCGGGCGCGAAGCCGGGGCGCAGCGCCAGCCCGCCGCCGGTCTCGGCCGGCGGGTCGTCGGCCAGCCCCGCCGCCAGCGCCGCCTCCGCCTCCGCCGCGAGGCCCAGCTCGTCCGCGAGCGCGCCGAGGCCCGCCGCGCGCGCCTGCGCCGCCGCCTCCGGCAGCGCCGCCAGCGCCGTCCGCAGCTGCGCCAGCTGGCGCGGCCCGGCGCTGCCCGCGCGCACCCGCCCCAGCAGCCGCTCCGGGTCCGGCAGCCCGCGCAGCGCGCGCCGCAGCGCCGCCCGCTCCAGCGGCGCCTCCAGCCACGCCGCCACCTCGCCGAGGCGCCGCTCGGCTTCGTCGGCGTCGCGCAGCGGGCGCGCCAGCCGCGCCCGCAGCAGCCGCCCGCCCGGCCCCGTGCGCGTGCGGTCCAGCACCGCGATCAGCGACGCCTCCGGCCCGGCCTGCGACTCGAACAGCTCCAGCGTCCGCACCGTCTGCGGGTCCAGCCCGACGTGCGAGGCGTCCTCGATCGGCCGCGGCGCGCGCAGGTTCGCCAGCGCCTCCGGCCAGCCCTCGGCGAGGTAGGCCAGCAGCGCTCCCGCCGCCCCCACCGCCGCCGCCATCCCGCGCAGCCCGAAGCCGTCGAGGCTGGCCACGCCGTAGCGCTCGCGCAGCGCCCGCTCCGCCCCGGCGGGCGCGAACTCGCGCGCGGGCCGCGCCGTGATCCGCGCCGCTCCCGCCGCCCCCTCCGGCAGCGCCGTCTCCGCGCCGCCGCCGTCCGCGGCCTCCCGCTCCGCCCCGGGGCGCGGCGCGAGCACCTCGCGCGGGAGGCGGCGCGCGAGCTCGCCCGCGAGCGCCGCCTCCTCCAGCGTCATGCACTCCAGCTCGCCCGTCGTGGCGTCGCAGGCGGCGAGGCCCCAGCGCCGCCCGCCGTCCGCGCCGCCGCCCGCCGCGCCGTCCCCCTTGCCGCCGGGATCGCCCTCGGGCGTGACCGCGACGAGCCAGTTGTGGCCGCCCGCGGACAGCAGCGCGCCCTCCTCGACGGTGCCGGGCGTGACCACGCGCGTCACCCGCCGCTCGACCAGCGTGCGCCCGTCCGGGTCGCCCAGCTGCTCGGCCAGCGCCACGCGGTGGCCCGCCGCCACCAGCTGCTCGAGGTAGCGGTCGATCGCGTGGCGCGGCACCCCGGCCATCGGCACGCGGCCCTCGTCGCGGCCCAGCGGGCGCGAGGTGAGCGCGATCCCCAGCGTCTCGGCGACCACCGCCGCGTCCTCGTCGAACGCCTCGTAGAAGTCGCCCATGCGGAACAGCAGCAGCGCGTCGGGATGCTGCGCGCGCAGCGCGAGGTACTGGCGGCGGACGGGGGTGGACACGGCCGCGCGCGGCCCTCCCGGGGAGCGCCCCCATTCTAGCGCACCGCCCCCCGCCGCGCCTCCGCCGCGGCCCCGCGGGCGCGCGTTCCGCCGCCCGCCGTATACTCGCGCCGATGAAGGCCCCGCCGTCCGCTCGCGGCGCCGACCGGCACACGGCGCTGCTCGCGGCGATCGGCGCGCTGGGCGCGGCGCTGGTGCTGCTGCGCGTCGATGTCTGGGGCGCCGGCCTCACGGCCGACTCCACGGCCTACGTCAGCGTCGCGCGCAACCTGCTGGACGGCGGCGGCTTCACCCTCTGGAACGGGGACGCCTTCGCCGACCACGCGCCGTTCTTCCCGATGGCGCTGGCGTTCCTCGGGCTGTTCGGCGCGGACGCGCCAGAGGGGGCGGGCTACCTCAACGCGGCCTCCTTCGGGCTGACCTCCTTCGCGGCCGGGGCGTGGGTGCGGAGCCGCACGGCATCGCCCGCGCTCGCCGCCTGGGCCGCCGCCGCCTGCGCCCTCTCGCCGGCGCTGGCCGGCTTCGCCTCGCACGCCCTCGCGGACGCGCTGTTCGCCCTCCTCGTCTGCCTCTCGCTGTTCGCCCTCGACCGCCACCTCGGCGGCGGCGTTCCTGATCCTCGCGGCGCTGCCGCTGGGCGCGTGGATGCTCCGCAACGCCGTCCACACCGGCGCGCCGGTCGGCCGCGCGTGGCCCACCGGCTTCTCGCCGGCCGGCAGCCTCCACGCCGCCGCCGGCGAGCTCCTCGACTGGACGCTCGGGCCGCTCGGCCGGGCCGCGCTGGACTCCGTCCTCGGGTCGGCCGGCGTCGACGCGGGCGAACCGTCGGCGGTCAGCGCGGCGGCGCTGGCTGCTGTCCTGATCGCCCTCGCGGCCGGCGCGGGGGCGGCGCTCGCGCGGCTGCGGCGCGGCGGCGGGCCCGCGCTCCCGCCGGGCGCGACGGCGCCGCTCGGCTTCGCGGCGGTCTACGCGCTGGCGCTGGCCGCCGCCCTGCCGCGCACGGACATCGAGCTGCCGCCGAGGTACCTCGCGCCGCTGTACGCGCCGCTGCTGGTCGCGGCGGCGCTGATCCTGCACGCCGTCCTGCGCCGCCTCGCGGGGCGGCCTCCCGCGGTCCGCGTCGCCCTGCCGGGCGGGCGCGGCGCGGCGGCGGGGCGGGCCGCGCTGATCCTGTCGGCGTGCCTCGTCCTCTGGCTCGCGCAGTGGGCCGTGCCCGCCGTCGGCGGCGTGCGCGAATGGCGCGAGCGCGGCGCCGGGTACGCCTCGCCCGCGTGGGCCGGCTCCGACACCGTGCGCGAGCTGCGCGAGCGCCGCCCGGCCGGCCAGATCTGGAGCAACGAGGTGCGCGCGCTGTACCTGCTGGCGGACGTCCGCGAGGGCAGCCGCGTGCTGCCGCCGTCCCTGCCGGACGACGCGGATCGGTGGGTGTCGTGGGCGCACGTCTACCACGGCGGGCAGGACGGCTGGATCGTGTGGTTCCACTCGCGCCACTGGCTGGAGCACGACTACGGCGCCGCCGAGCTCGCCGCGCTGGAGGGGCTGCAGGAGGCGATCGTGCTCGAGGACGGCGTCGTCTTCCGCGGCGACTGGGACGGCGGCGGCGAGGGCTCGCGGCTCGGCGGCGACGCGCTCTGCGGGCCGCCGTCCGCGGCGCGCGCCTCGCCGCCCGCTCGCACTGGGACGTCTACCTCGACCGGGAGCGCGCGGTCTACGTGCGCGAGGACTGCGCGGAAGCCGACACGCGCCCGCGCTTCTTCCTCCACGTCACGCCCGCCGACCCCTCGGACCTCCCCCGCGGCCGCCGCGGGGCGGGGTTCGCCAACCTCAACTTCGGCTTCGCCGATCACGGCTTCGCGCAGGACGGCCGCTGCGTCGCCGTCCGCAACCTGCCGCCCTGGCCCGCCGCCGCCGTCTCGACGGGCCAGTGGCTGCCGGGCCGGCCCCCCCTGTGGCGGGCCGACATCGGCCCGCCGCCGCGCTGACCGCATGGGGCGCGCCCCGCCGCGCGGGGCGGCGCTGCCGCCACGGGCGCGATTCGGCTATGCTGCGGCGCGACGGCGGGCGAGCGCGCAGGGCGCGCGGCGAGCGGGGGGCGGACGATGGCCGAGGACGTGCAGGGCGTGGCGGTGGGGGCGAAGGCGAGCTTCGTCAAGACGGTGACCGCGGACGACATCGCGAAGTTCACCGAGGTCTCCGGCGACGCCAACCCGCTGCACAGCGACGCGGACTACGCCGCGCGCACGCGCTTCAAGGCGCCGATCGCGCATGGCATCCTCGGCGCCGGCTTCATCTCCGCCGCCATCGGCACGCGGCTCGCGCCCGAGGCGGTCGTGATCTACCTCGGCCAGAACCTGCGGTTCCGCGCCCCCGTCTCGGCGGGCGACACGCTGACCGCCACCGTCGAGGCCACCGCCGTCAACCCCGAGCGCAGCCAGGTCTCGCTCGACACCACGGTGACGAACCAGGAAGGCGTCGACGTGATCACGGGCGACGCGCTCGTGATGATCGACGCGCTGCGCTAGCGTCCCCGGCGCGCGGGGGCGGAACGGACACGGGAGCGGGACGATGACGACGATGCAGCCGGAACGGGCGGCGGCGATCGGCGAGGCGCGGGAGGCCTGGGAGGAGGGGCCGCTCGCGCGCGTGCTGGAGCGCTTCCCGGAGCGCCGCCCCGCCTTCCGCACCTCCTCGGCCGCGGCGAAGCGCTTCTACACCCCGCTCGACGTCGAGGACGTGGACTACCTCGAGGACATCGGCTTCCCCGGGCAGTACCCGTTCACGCGCGGCGTGCAGCCCACGATGTACCGCGGGCGGCTCTGGACGATGCGCCAGTACGCCGGCTTCGGCACCCCCGAGGAGACCAACGAGCGCTTCCGCGAGCTGCTCGCCAACGGCCAGACCGGCCTCTCCACCGCCTTCGACCTGCCCACCCAGACCGGCTACGACTCGGACCACCCGATGGCGGCGGGCGAGGTCGGCCAGGTCGGCGTGGCGATCGACAGCCTCGCCGACGTGGAGACGCTGTTCGACGGCATCCCGCTCGACGGCATCTCGACCTCGATGACGATCAACGCGCCCGCGCCGATCCTCGTCGCGATGTACATCGTGGCGGCGGAGAAGCAGGGACTCGCGCCGGACGCGATCATGGGGACGGCGCAGAACGACGTGCTCAAGGAGTACGTCGCGCGCGGCACCTACATCTTCCCGCCGGGGCCCTCGGTGCGGCTCGCCGCCGACCTGATCCACTACTGCGCGCGCGAGGCGCCGAAGTTCAACCCGATCTCGGTCTCCGGCTACCACATCCGCGAGGCCGGCTCGACGGCGGCGCAGGAGATCGCCTTCGCCTTCGCCAACGCCTTCGCCTACCTCGACCGCTGCGTGGAGCGGGGGGCGGCGATCGACGAGGTGGCGCCGCGGGTGTCGTGGATCTTCAACACGCACAACTACTTCTTCGAGGAGGTCGCGAAGTTCCGGGCGCTGCGGCGGATGTGGGCGCGGGCGATGAAGGAGCGCTACGGCGCGGCCCACCCCAACTCGATGATGTTCCGCACCCACACCCAGACCGGCGGCTCCACGCTCACCGCCCAGCAGCCGCTCAACAACCTCACGCGCTCCGCCATCCAGGCCCTCGCCGCCGTCGTCGGCGGCGTCCAGTCGCTCGCCCTCTCCTGCTACGACGAGGCGCTCGCGCTGCCGACCGAGGAGGCGCAGCAGCTGGCCCTGCGCTCCCAGCAGATCATCGCCCACGAGACCGGCGCCGCCGACACCATCGACCCCCTCGCCGGCTCCTACTACGTCGAGGCGCTGACCGGCGAACTCGAACGCGCCGCGCAGGCGCTGATCGACCGCGTCGAGGACATCGGCGGCGCCGTCGCCGCGATCGAGAGCGGCTACGTGCAGTCCGAGATCCAGGAGGCGTCCGTCGCCTACCAGCGCGAGATCGAGAGCGGCGAGCGCGTCATCGTCGGCGTCAACCGCTACGTCGACGAGGACGAGGACGCGACGCCGATCTTCCGCCCCGACACGGCGGTGATCGGCGCACAGCTCGAACGCCTCGCGCGCGTGCGCGGCGAACGCGACGGCGCCGCCGCCGGGGCGGCGCTGGCGCGGCTGCGCGAGGCCGCGCGCGGCGAGGGCCCGCTGATGGAGCCGATCCTCGAGGCCGTCCGCAGCTACGCGACGCTGGGCGAGATGTGCGACGCGCTGCGCGCGGAGTGGGGCGAGTACACGCCGCCGACGGCGGTGTAGGCGAAGGCGGCGGCGCGGGCGCGCGGGTTGCGCGCGCCCGCCCGCGCGGTCACGATGGCGCCCGCGCGGACGCGGGCCGGGACGGAGGCGGGAGATGGCGGGAGCACTCGAAGGACAGGTGGCGGTGGTGACCGGCGGCGGACGCGGGATCGGCCGCGCCTGCTCGATCGAGCTCGCCCGCCACGGCGCGAGCATCGTCGTCAACTACCGCGCCGACGCCGGCGCCGCCGAGGCCACCCGCGACGCCATCCAGGAGCTCGGCGGCGCGGCCGTGCTCGTCAAGGCCAACGTCGCCGACCCCGAGGAAGCCGAGGCCGTGATCGAGACCGCGATCGAGGAGCTCGGCCAAATCGACATCCTCGTCAACAACGCCGGCATCAACCGCGACCACACCGTCGCCCGCCAGACCGTCGAGGAGTGGGACGACGTCATCCAGACCGACCTCTCCTCGATGTTCTACTGCACGCACGCGGCGGTCGCGCACATGCGCGAGCGCAACTACGGGCGCATCGTCAACATGTCCTCGATCATCGGGCAGATGGGCAACGTGGGGCAGGGCAACTACGCCGCCGCGAAGGCCGGGATGATCGCGTTCACCAAGACCGCCGCCAAGGAACTCGCGCGCAACAACATCACCGTCAACGCCGTCTGCCCCGGCTTCGTCTCCACCGACATGGTCAACGCGCTCTCCGACGAGATCCAGGACAACATCCGCTCCCAGATCCCCCTCGGACGCTTCGGCCTGCCCGAGGAGATCGCCGCGGTGGTGCGCTTCCTCTGCACCGAGGGCGGCTTCTTCACCGGCGCCCAGCTCTCCCCCAACGGCGGCCAGTACATGTAGGACGCGCGGGCCGCGCGCGGCGCCGCAGCCCGCCCGCCGATGGCGCGGCGCCCGCGCTTCTCCCTCCGCGCCGCCTACGCGCACCTGCGCGCCGCCGATCCCGTCGTCGGCGCGCTGATCGAGGAGCACGGCCCCTACCGCCCCCGTCCGGGCGGCGACCCGTGGGCCGCGCTCGTGCGCTCCATCCTCTACCAGCAGCTCGCCGGCGCCGCCGCGAGCGCCATCCAGCGCCGCTTCCACCTCCTCTACGGCGAGGACGAGCACCGCACCCCCACCCCCGCCGACATCCTCGGCTCCGGCGACGGGGAACTGCGCGGCGCGGGCCTGTCGAGGCAGAAGGCGGGCTACCTGCGCGACCTCGCGCGCCGCTGCGCCGACGGCGCGATCGACTTCGGGGCCTTCGCGCGCCTCGGCGACGACGAGGTGGCGGCGCGGCTGACCGCGGTGTCGGGTATCGGCGAGTGGACGGCGCACATGTTCCTGATGTTCGAGCTGGGCCGCCCCGACGTGCTGCCCGCGGGCGACCTCGGCGTGCGGAAGGGCATGGCCGCCGCCTACGGCCTGCCCGCCGCGCCGCCGCCGGCCCGCGCGCGCGAGATCGGCGCGCCGTGGGCGCCGTACCGCTCGGTCGGCTCGTGGTACATGTGGCGCGCCGCCGGCTGACGCCGCGCGCGCCTCAGCGCGCCGCCGCGAGGCCGGCCGCGATGTCGAGCAGCAGGTAGCGGAACTCGCCGCGGGGGCCGGCGGCGGGCCGCGAGTACGGCGTCCACCGCGCGGCGTAGCGGCCCTGCAGCCGGATCGCCGCCTCGCGGCCCGCGAGGGGGGCCGCGTCCGCGTCCGGCGGCCACGCCAGCGCGCCCCCCGCCTCGCGCCCCTCGTGGAGGCGGAAGGCCTCGTCGTCCGCGCCCTCCGGCCCCGCGCGCCAGTGGTCGCGGGCGTTGGTCAGCGCGAGCACGTACGCGCCCGCCGCGTGCCCGTAGGCGAGGAACCGCTCGAGCCGCTCGACCGCCCGCCAGCAGTCGTAGCGTTCGAGGTGGTGCGGGCCGTCGCGGAGGTCGAACTCCTCGCCGCCGATCTCGATCATGCGGCGGGGGCCGCGCCCCCAGTATTCGAGGCCGAGCGCCGTCGCGTCGCCGACGTCGCGCAGCAGGATGCCGATCGCGCCGCGGCGCCCGTCCGCGTTGCTCCACGGGGCGGGGTATTCGAGGCGCAGCTCGACCTCGGGGTACAGCGTGCGGAAGGTCCACGCGAGGGAGAACCGGAAGTCGGCCTCCGAGTGGAAGACGGGGCGGCGGTCGGCGAGGGCGGCCATCGCCCCCTCGATCCGGTCGCGGGCGATCACGCGCCGGCGGGATCGAGGGGGACCGAGGCCGTGCCGGTGAGCAGCACCGCGCCGGTCGCGTCCTCGCAGCGCACCTCGTAGGTCGCGACGCCGCCGTCGACGGAGCGCGGCTCGGCGCTGGCGGTGACGGCGGCGGGCTGGACGGCGGGCGCGCGCCAGCGCACCTTGAGCGCGCCGCCCTCGGCCCAGCGCCGCCCGTGCGCCGCCGCCATCGCCTCGGAGACGAGGGCGAGCACGAGCATCCCGTGCGCGATCGGACGCCCGAACGCGGTCGCCGCGGCGAAGGCGGCGTCGGTGTGGATCGGGTTCGGGTCGCGCGCCGCCGCCGCGTAGCGGTCGACGCGCGGCTGGTCGATCAGCCTCGTCACGGGCGCGACGGGCGGCGCGTTCACGGCGGGGCGTCCCGGCCGCCCTCGCCGTCCCCGCCGCCGGGCGGCGGCGCGGCGACGATGGAGCGGCCCCGCAGCACGGCCTCGCCGCCGGCGCCGCGCAGCTCGATGTCGAGCGCGAGCAGCAGCGCGCCGCCGCGTTCGGAGCGCTGGGCGACGCGCACCTCGGCCTCCAGCGGCTCGCCGGGGCGGACGGGGCGCAGGAACCCGAACTCCTGCCCCGCGTGGAGCGCACCGTCCGGCAGCGCCACGCGCTCCAGCAGCGCGGCGATGGCGAACGCCCCGGCGGCGAGCGGCGGCGCGGCGGCGCCGTCCCAGCGCTCCTGCGGCTCGCCGGTGGCGTCGAGGTAGGCGCGCACGTCGGCGTCGCCGAAGACGACGGGAAACGGCGGCAGCGCGTCGCCCTTCGCCAGCGAGCGGAAGTCGATGCCCGTCATCGCGTCTCCCCGCCGCGAGTATACGGGGGCGGGGGAGCGGGCTGCGCCTGCGGCGCGCGGACGAGGAACGGCCCCATCGAGAGGGCGTCGAGGCGGCCCTGCCGGAAGGCGCGGATCGCGTCCTCCGGGGTGCAGACGATCGGCTCCTCGTGCATGTTGAACGAGGTGTTGATCAGCGTCGGGATGCCGGTGCGGAGGCGGTAGGCCTCGAGGATCGCGTGGAGGTCGGGGTTGTCCTCGCGGCGCACGAGCTGGGGACGCGCGGCGCCGTCGACGTGGACGGCGGCGGGCGACTCGCGGCGGAACAGATCCGTGCACGGCACGGTCACGGTCATGAAGCGCGCCGTCAGCGCCAGCCGGTCGACGAGCCGGTAGCGCGCGGCGGCGTGCTCCGCGAGGGTGGCGGGCGCGAAGGGCATGAACTCGGTGCGGCCGAGCCGCTCGTTGAGCCGGTCGTTGACGGCGGGGTCGGTGGCGGCGCAGAGCACGGAGCGGTTGCCGAGCGCCCTCGGGCCGTACTCCATCGCCCCGCCGAAGCGCGCGACGACCTTGCCCCCGGCGAGCAGCGCGGCGACCTCGGCGGGCCAGTCGGCGGGGCGCGCGGCGTCGAGGCCGGCCTGGCGCAGCGCCGCGGCCAGCTCGTCCTCGGCGTAGTCGCGTCCGAGGAAGCAGGTCTCCCACTCGCGCGAGGCCGCCTCGCCGCGCGCGAGCAGCACGGCGAGGGTGGCGCCGACGCCGGTGCCGCCGTCGCCCATGGCCGGGTGGACGAAGACGCGCCCGGCTCCGCCGAGTTCGGCGATGCGCTGGTTGAGCTTGACGTTGGCGGCGACGCCGCCGGCGAGCACGACGTCGCGGAGGCCGGTCGCGCGCAGCCAGTGCGCGGCGACCCCGCACGCGACCGTTTCGAGGGCGTGCTGGTAGGCCGCGGCGACGTGTTCGCGCGGGTAGCGCGCGGCGAGGCGGCGCGCGAACGAGCCGTCCATGGCGGAGCGGTAGCGGAAGCCGCCGCCGCCCGCCTCGAAGCGCGCGAGCACGTCGGCGCCGAGCACGGCGGGGTCGCCGTAGGCCGCGAGGCCGGTGATCTTGCCCTCGTGGCGTGCGGCGCGGAAGCCGAGGGCGCTCGTGACCTGCGCGTAGAACAGCCCCGCCGAGTGCGGGTAGCGGAAGCCCGCCAGCCGCTCGATACCGTCCGGCCCGCAGCGGCTGACCGATCCCGAGAGGCCGCTGCCGTACCAGTCGAGCGTCAGCGCCAGCGCGTCCCCGAAGCCGCTGGTGAGGTAGGCCGAGGCTGCGTGCGCGAGGTGGTGCTCGACGCGCACGAGCGGGGCCACGACGCCCCACTGCCGCAACGCCGTCTCCAGTTCGCGGTGGTAGCGGCGGTGGTCGCGCATCGAGCGCAGGCACCAGCGGGCGTAGGAGCGCAGGTGGCGGGCGGCGGGCCGCGGGGGTTCGCGCAGCGCCGCGGGGAGGTCGCGCAGGAAGCCGCCGGCCATGTGCGCCGCCTCGCGCCGCCACGAGAGGAAGGGGTAGGCGACGAGGTCGACGTCGGCGGGCGCGGCGCCCGCGCCGCGCAGCAGCTCGCCGAGCGCGAGGTGGGGGAACCCGTCGTGCAGCTTGCGGCGCGACAGGCGCTCCTCGGCGATGGCGCTCCAGCGGCCGTCGCGGTACAGGCTCGCCGTCGCGTCCGCGTCGAGGGGCGAGACGCCCAGCACGATCACGGGGCCGCGCCCGCCCCGTCCGCGCGGCGGCCCGCGCCCGCGGCGTCCCCGCCGGGCGGCGGGCAGGCGCGCGCCCACTCGCCGCGGAACTCGCCGAGCGTCATCGGGCGGCAGTGGCGGGCGGCGGCGGCGAAGAGCGTCTCCAGCCGCGCGTAGAGCGCCTCGACCGCCGCCTCGTCGCCGAACCACGGGCTGCCGCCCGGCATCAGCTCGGAGGAGTGGAGCATGAACTCGACGTGCGGGCGGCCCTCGCGCGCCGCGCGCCTCACGATCCGCGGCAGCCACGGCCCGCCGTTGCGCGGCCCCGGGTACATCACGCGAGCGCGGGAAAGACGCGATTGACCGCGCGCCGCGGCGGCCGCCGCGGCCGCCGGGCGCGCCCGGCGCCCCTCGCCACGAGACGTGCGGCGTCACCGAGCAGTCGGCGAGGTAGCCGCGCTCGGCGAGCATCCGCGCGTAGCGTTCGTCGAGGGAGAAGCGCCCGCCGCGGTGGCTGACGACGGGGACGCCGAAGGCGTCCTCGAGCGCGGCGGTGTGGCGTTCGATCTTCTCGCGCATCACCGGCTCCGGGTACTCGGCGAGGTAGGGCTGCCAGCGGCGGTCGTCGGCGGTGAGGGGCGCGAGCGGCGGCGCCTCCCAGGCGTGGAGGTGCATCCCGATCTCGCCCGTCCCGCGCGCGAGCGCGCCTCGCCCCAGCTCGCGGAAGGCGGGCGACTGCGCCATCGCGTGCTCGGCGAGCCATGTGACCTTCAGTCCGTGCGCCTCGCACAGCGCCTGGAAGCGGGGCAGGTACGCGGCGTTGCGGGTGCGCGTCGTGCGAGGGCGCGACCATGCGTCGTCGCCCTCGGCGTCGACGGTGACGATGAAGGCGGGGCGGGCGCCGCCCCCGGCGCGCGCGGAGTCGGGGGCGGCCGTCATCGGCGGCGGGCTCAGGCGGGGGAAGCGGCGGAGAGGTAGCGCACGCCCCAATGCCGGATCGGACGCAGCGCGTCGTTGAGCGCGCGCCCGCTCGGCGTCAGCTCGTACTCGACCCACGGCGGCATCGTGTGCACGATGCGACGCCGCACGATCGACAGCTCCTCGAGCTCCTCGAGGCGAAGGCGGAGGGTGCGGGCGTTGCAGCCGCCGATGCGGGCGGCGAGCTCGTTGAAGCGGCGCTTGCCGTCGCCGAGCTCGCAGACGATGTGCGGCACCCATTTCTGGCCGAGGACGGCGAGCGAGGCGCGGATGGGGCAATACTCGCCCTCGGGGGTGTGGACCAGCTTCTCTTCCATCACGGGCGCGCTACCCCGCCGGCCCGTCCGTCCGCGCCCCCTACGAGGCGGCCCGGATGGCGGCGAGCACGTCGGAGTGGTCGCGCGCCTGGGGGATCGGGTTCTGCTGGGCGTAGGCGACCTTGCCCTCCCCGTCGATCACGACGGTCAGGCGCTCGGCGGCGGCGAGGTCCTCGTTCCACGTCCCGTAGGCGCGGGCGACCTCGCCTTTGGTGTCGGCGAGCAGCGGGTGGGTGATGCCCTCGGCGGCGCGGAAGGCGGCGTGGGCGAAGCGGCTGTCGCGGCTGACGCCGTAGACGCGGGCGCCGCTGCCGGTCCAGTCCTGGCGGTTGTCGCGGATGTCGCACAGCTCGGAGGTGCAGATGCCGGAGAAGTCGAAGGTGTAGAAGACGAGCACGACGGGCTGGCCGCGCAGTTCGGAGAGCGTGACCGCCTCGTTGTTCTCGTCCACCAGCGTGAAGTCGGGCGCCTGCTGTCCGATCTCCAGAGCCACGCGCGCGTCCCTTCCTTCGTGCCTGCGGTCGGCCCCGCCTCGTCCTCGCCTCTACTCTACCCGACTTGGCCGCTGCGCGTGCGCCGGCTCCGCGGGAACGCCGCCGCGCACCCGCGGACTACGCGCGGGCCGCGAGGTCGCGGAGGGCGCGCAGCACGGCTTCGCCGTGGCCGGCGGCGCGGGCGCGCTTCCACACGCGCAGCAGGCGGCCGTCCGGACCGATCACGAACGTCGAGCGCGTCATGCCGACGCTCGTGCGCCCGTACAGCGTCTTCTCGCCCCACGCGCCGTAGCGCGAGGCGACCTCGGCGCCGTCGTCCACGAGCAGCGGGAACGGCAGGCCGTGCTCCTCGCGGAAGCGGCGGTGCGAGTCGGCGTCGTCGGTGGAGACGCCGAGCACGACCGCGCCCGCGGCGGCGATCTCCGCGTGCGCGTCGCGGAAGGAGCAGGCTTCGCTGGCGCAGCCGGGGGTGAAGTCGCGCGGGTAGAAGTAGAGCACGACGGTGCGGCCCGCGCCCGCGTAGTCCTCGAGGCGGTGCGCCGCGCCGTCCTGGTCGGGCAGCGCGAACGCGGGCGCGGGGTCGCCGGCGGCGAGCGTGACCGGCACGGCGTCAGGCCTCCGTCACCGCGCGCACCGCCGCCGCGAGGGCCTCGACGACGTGGTCGACCTCCGGGGGGGAGACGACGAGCGGGGGCGCGAGCACGATCTCGTCGCCGACGAAGCGGGTGACGACGCCGCCCTCCTCGCGCAGGTGGCGGGCGGCGCGCCCGCCGACGCCCTCGGCGGCGGCGTAGGGCTCGCCCGAGGCGGCGTCGCGCACGAGCGAGAGGCCGGCGATGAGGCCGAGGCTGCGGATGTTGGCGACGTGCGGGTGCGCGCCGAGCGCGTCGCGGAGGCCGCGGCCGAGCCGCTCGCCCATCGCCCCGGCATGGGCGACGAGGCCCTCCTCCTCGATGATGCGGAGGTTGCGGAGGGCGACGGCGGCGGCGGCGGGATGGGCGCTGTTGGTGTAGGCGTGCATGAAGCGGGCGTCGGGCGGCGCCTCGCGCAGCGCGTCCATGATCGCGCCGCTGACGAGGAAGCCGCCGAGCGGCACGTAGCCGGAGGTGATCGCCTTCGCCATCGTCAGGATGTCCGGCTCCACGTCCCAGCGTTCGAGCGCGAACCAGTGGCCGGTGCGCCCGTAGCCGGTGATCACCTCGTCGGCGATGAACAGCACCTCGTGGCGGTCGCAGATCTCGCGCACCTTGGGAAAGTACTCGTCCGAGGGCGTCCAGACGCCGCCCGCGCCCTTGACCGGCTCGGCGATGAAGGCGGCGACGGTGTCCGCGCCCTCGCGCTCGATCGCCGCTTCGAGCCAGCACGCGCACTCGCCGTCGGCGTTGGGGACGCACTCGCAGCCGCCGGGGGGCGGCTCGGTCTGCACGGCCTCGGGCGGGAGCGGGCCGAAGTGCCGCCAGAAGGCGGGCAGCCGGGTCAGCGCCGTCGTGAGCAGGGTGCCGCCGTGGTAGGCGCGGGGCCTCGCGACGATCTTCACCTTCCGCGGGCGGCCCCGCAGGCTCCAGTAGAAGCGCGCGGTCTTGACCGCCCCCTCGTTCGACTCCGAGCCGGAGTTGGTGAAGAACACGCCCTCGAGGTTGCCGTAGGCCAGCCCCGAGGTGAGCTTCGTGGCCAGCTCGATGGCGGGGACGTTCGAGAAGCCGGTGTAGTTGTTGACGAACGCCGCCTTCCGCATCTGCGCGGCGGCGGCTTCGGCGAGCTCGGCGCGGCCGTGGCCGACGGCGACGTTCCACAGCGACGACAGCCCGTCGAGGTAGCGCCGCCCGCGCACGTCGGTCAGCCACGCGCCCTCGCCGCGGTCGTAGATGACGGGGTGCTGGTGGTCGGGCGCGTAGTACTGCGGGTGGATCAGGTGCGCGAGGTCGTCGCGGACGAGGCCGGCGTACGCCGCCTCGTCGAGGATCGCGTGCTGCTCCGTGGTCATCGCCGTGCTCCTCGCCTCCCGCAGCGCCGCGCGCAGCCTATTCCTGGCCGTCCGGGCCGGCGAAGCGCTCCCGCAGCAGCTCGCGCGCGACGCGGCGGTCGTCCCACGGGTGGGGGCCGTCGGCGCGCTCGATCGTCGGCTCGTGGCCCTTGCCCGCGATCAGCACGACGTCGCCGGGTTCGGCCAGCGCGATGCCGCGCGCGATGGCCTCGCGACGGCCGGGGACGCGCTCGAAGCGGCGGCCCTCCTCCGCCCCGGCGTCGATCATCGCACGCGCGATGTCGGCGACGATCGCGTCCGGCGGCTCCGAGCGCGGGTCCTCCTCGGTCAGCACCGCGTAGTCGGCGTGGCGCGCGGCGGCCTCGCCCATGCCGCGCCGCCGCTCGGCGGGCCGCTCGCCGGCCGCGCCGAAGACGGCGATCAGCCGTCCGTCGGTGAGCCCGCGCAGCAGCTCCAGCACCCCGCCGAGCGCCTCGCCGGTGTGGGCGTAGTCCACCACCACCCCGATCGGCGCGGTCATGATCCGCTCGAGGCGCCCCGGCACGCCGGGGCACTGCGCGATCCCGACGCTCGCGAGGAACGGGTCGAGGCCGAGCGCGATCGCCGCCGCGAACGCGGCGGCGGCGTTGGCGACGTTGAAGCGCCCCGGCATCCGCACCTGCGCGTGCAGCGACGCCCCCGGCGCCGTCAGCTCGAACGTCGAGCCGTCGCCCACGTCGTCGATGCCGCGCGCGGTCACGTCGGCGTCCGGGGCGTCGAGGGCGTAGGTGAGCACGGGCGCGCGCGTCGCCGCCGCGAAGCGCCGCCACGCCGGATCGTCGGCGTTGAGCACCGCCCGCGCGCCGGCCGTCCCGTCCCCGGCCGCGCCGAGCTGCGCGAACAGCCGCATCTTGGCGGCGGCGTAGGCCTCGGCGCTGCCGTGGAAGTCGAGGTGGTCCTCGCCGAGGTTGGTCAGCACGGCGGCGTCGAAAGCGACGTCGGCGAGCCGGTCGAGCGCGAGGCCGTGCGAGGTCGCCTCGATCACGGCGTAGCGGTCGCCGGCCTCGGCCATCGCGGCGAGCAGGCCGTGCACGGCGGGCGCCTCCTGCGTGCTCATGCGGGTGTCGTTGGCGGCGGCCTCGCCGCCGGCGCGCGTCTCGACGGTATTGATCAGCCCGGCGCGGCCCTCGCCGGCGGCCTCGATCGCGGCGTGCACGAGCAGCGAGGTCGTGGTCTTGCCGTGGGTGCCGGTGACGCCGACGACCGTGAGCCGCCGCGAGGGATGGCCCTCGTGCGCCGCCGCGATCGCCGAGAGCGCGCGCCGCGGCGAGTCGACCTCGACCACCGGCGCGCCGAGCGCGCGCAACGCCTCGCCGCGCCCGCGTCCGGCGACCAGCGCCGCCGCCCCCGCGGCGACGGCGGCCGGGGCGAAGTCGTGGCCGTCGAGCCGGTGGCCGGACACGCAGACGAAGAGGTCGCCCGGCCCGACCGCCCGCGAGTCGAGCCGCACCTGCCGCACCGGAGGCAGCGAGGCGCGATCGGCGTCGCCCGGCAAGCCCTCCCGCCAGTCGCCGCGCGCGCTCATCGGGCCTCCCGCCGCCGCGCCGCCGTCCGCCGCGCGCGGTGTAGACTACCGCACCGCTGCCGCCGTGGGCGGCGCGGGGAACGGGGTGCCTCCATGATCGTACTGACCGGCGAAATGCGGCGCGCCGTCAACGCCGCGCTCGCCGACGGCCACCCCGTGATCTCGGCCAGCGTCGGCGCCGACGGGCAGCCGAGCCTCGCCTTCTTCGGTTCCGCCCAAGTGCACGGCGACGATCGGCTGGCGCTCTGGGCGCGCGACCGCGAGGGCGGCTTCCTGCGCCGCATCGCCGCCAACCCGCGCGTCGCGCTGCTCTACCGCGACCCCGAGGCAGGCCTGATGTGGCAGTTCCACGGCCGCGCCCGCGTCGCCGCGGACGAGCCGACGCGCAGCGCCGTCTACGGGCGCGCCGACCCGCGCGAACAGGCCCGCGACCCCGAACGCGCGGGCGTGGCCGTCGTCATCGACCTCGACCGCGTCATCGAGCGCGGCGAGGTGGTGATGGAGCGCTGACCGCCGCCGGCCTCGGGGCGCGGCGCTACGCCGGCACGGCGGCGTACTCGCGGATCGAGCGCACGAACGGGGCGCGCGGCGAGGCGGCGCGCACCAGCCGCTCGTCCGCCGACCAGCACTCGACGCCGCCGAGGTCGGCGGCCAGCGCGACGTAGGCGGCGTCGTAGCCGCTGACACCGAGCTCGCGCGCGAGGCGCAGCGTGGCGGGCGGATCGGGCTGGTGCAGCTCGATGCCGGCCTCCAGCAGCAGGGAAAGCGCCGTCCCGGTGGTCCCGGCGTCCAGCCGCAGCCGCCGCGCGGCGGTGTGGATGGCGTTGGTCAGCTCGTAGGCGAGCAGCAGGGGCGCATGCAATTCGATCGTGCGCGCGACGAGGGCGTCGTGCCTCAGCGCCAGCGCCTGCGCCACCTCGCCTTCGTCGTTGAACTGCCACTTGAGCACGACCGAGGCGTCGACGACGCAGCGCCGGACGCCGGAGCGCGGGGCCTCGGCGCCAGCGCCGCGCGCGCCGTACGGGGCCGGGCGCTCAGACGCGGCGGCCCTCCTCGATCAGGTCGCGGGCGGTGACGCCGACGATCCCGATGCGCTCGCGCAACAGGTCCATGCGGCGCTCCAAAGCGCCGCCGCCCTCGTCGCCGCCGGCAGCGATGCCGTCCAGGTAGTCGCTGATGGTCACGATCCTGCCGTCCTGTTCCTCATGCGGGTAGACGTCGACGGGGTGTCCGCCGTCCAGCACCACCAACGCCGGCACCGCAGCTCCGAAGTACTGGCCGGGGCGCTTGTGCGTCCCGAACACGCGGCGCACCCGGTAACGCCTGCTGACCGAGGGGCGCACGGCGCGGCTGTGGTACGCCTCTTCGCGATCCTGCCGCGACAGCTCCGCCGTGTCCACCACGCGGTAGACGCCGCCCGCCTCCTGGATCCGCTGCGTCAGCCGCGGCAGGCCGCCGGAACGCAGCCCGCCGTTGGCGGGGTCGTTCTCCTGCACATCGTCGTCGCTGTAGTAGACCTCGATCTCTTCCATGCCTCCCCCTGCCTGCCGATGGTACTCCCACCAGTGGGAGCCTACCCTGCGCGCCTGTCCGCGTCAACAGCCATACCCGCCGCCCCCGCGCCGGAGCCGGGCGCTGGTACGATACGGGCATGACCGCCCGACAGCGCCGCGCTCCGTGAACGATCCCGCCGCAGTGCTGCTCGGCGTCGACGTGGGCGGCACCTTCACCGACTTCGTGCTGTGGCGCGACGGCGGCGTCGAGCTGCACAAGCGGCCCTCGACGCCCGGCGACCCCTCGCGGGCCGTGCTCGCCGGCATCGACGCGCTCGGCGCCGCGCCGGACCTCGTCGTGCACGGCTCGACCGTCGCCACCAACGCCGTGATCCAGCGCACGGGGGCGCGCACCGCGCTCGTCGCCACCGAGGGGATGCGCGACCTGCTCGCCATCGGCCGCCAGACGCGGCCCGACATCTACGACCTCGAACCGCGGCCGCCGGCGCCGCTCGTCCCCCGCGAACTGCGCTTCGAGCTGCACGCGAAGCTGCGGCCCGACGGCGCCGTCGAGGTCGCCCCCGACCACTCCGAGGCCCGCGCGCTCGTCCAGGCCGCCGCCGACGCCGGCGCCGGGGCGCTCGCGGTGGCGCTGCTCTACTCCTACGCCAACCCCGCGCACGAGCGCATCTTCGAGCCGCTCGCCGCCGACGCCGGCCTCTACCTCTCGATCTCCTCGCGCGTCTCGCCCGAGCACCGCGAGGTCGAGCGCACCGCGACGACGGCGCTCAACGCCTACGTCGGGCCGGTGATGTCGGCCTACCTCGAACGGCTCGAGGCGGGACTCGCGGAGCGGGGAGCGGGGGCGCTGCGGATCGTGCAGTCCGACGGCGGCGCGGCGACGCCGCGGCGCGCCGCGGCGCTGCCCGTCGCGACGCTGCTGTCGGGCCCGGCGGCGGGCGTCGCGAGCGCCTTCCGCATCGCCCGCGCGGCCGGCTTCGGCCGCGCGATCACATTCGACATGGGCGGCACCTCGACCGACCTCGCGCTTTGCGACGGCGCGCTGCCGTCGAGGCCCGACGTGCATGTCGCCGGCCTGCCCGCGCGCACACCCGCCGTCGACGTGCACACCGTCGGCGCGGGCGGCGGCTCGATCGCCCGCCTCGACGCCGGCGGCGCGCTGCGCGTCGGGCCCCGGTCGGCCGGCGTCGACCCCGGCCCCGCCGCCTACGGGCGCGGCGAGGACTTCACCGTCACCGACGCCAACCTGCTGCTCGGCCGCCTCCCGCCGGCCGGCCTGCTCGGCGGCGCGATGGCGCTCGACGCCGCGCGCGCGCGGCGGGCGTCCGAGGGCGTCGCGGGCGCCTTCGGCGGCGACGCGCGGCGCGCGGCGCAGGCCGTGCTCGACGTCGCCGTGGCGAACATGGAGCGCGCGCTGCGCGTCGTCTCCGTCCAGCGCGGGCACGACCCGCGCGAGTTCACCCTCGTCGCCTTCGGCGGCGCGGGGCCGCTGCACGCCTGCGCCCTCGCCGAGGCCGCCGGACTGCCGCGCGTGCTCGTGCCGCTGGCCCCCGGCGTGATCGCCGCCCTCGGCGCGGCCGGCAGCGACCTCACCGCCACGATCGCCCGTTCGGCGCTGCTGCCGCTCGAACCCGCCTCCGCCCCCGCGCTGCGCGCCGCCCTCGACGACGCCTGCCGCGACGCCGCCGGCCAGCTCGGCCGCCCCGAGGCCGAACTGCGCCGCGCCCTCGACCTCCGCTACGCCGGCCAGTCCCACGAACTCACCGTCGAGGTCGACATCGGCGGCGAGGACGGCGGCGACCCGTTCGCGCCCTTCGAGGCGGCGCGCGCGGCCTTCGACGCGCTCCACGAGGCGCGCTTCGCGCACTGCGACCCGGACGCGCCGGTCGAGGCCGTCAACGTCCGCGCCACCGCGCGCGCGGCCACCGCCGCCGCCGCGCCCGAACCCGCCTTCGGCGGGCCCGCCGCCCCCGACGCAGGGATCGAGGCCTGGTTCGGCGGCGAGCCGCACGCCGCGCGGCTCGCCGACCGCGCCTCGCTGCGGCCCGGCGATCGCCTCGACGGGCCCGCGCTCGTCGTCCAGCTCGACTCCACCACCGCGATCGCGCCCGGCTGGCGCGCCGAGGTCGACGGCGCGGGCAACCTGCTGCTGGAGCGCCGCCCGTGACCGCGCCCCGGGGCGGCGACGGGCGCGGCGCCGATCCCGGCAGCGAGGCGCTGTCCGCCGCCGACCTCGCCATCGCCGACGCCGTGCTGTCCTCGATCGCCGAGGAGATGGGCGAGGCGCTCGGACGCACCGCCTTCTCGCCCAACATCAAGGAGCGGCGCGACTTCTCGTGCGCGGTCTTCGACCCCGGCGGCGCGATGGTGGCGCAGGCCGCGCACATCCCCGTCCACCTCGGGTCGATGCCGGCCTCGGTGCGCGCGGTGATGGAGCTCGCGCCGTTCGCGCAGGGCGACGTCTGCGCGGTCAACGACCCCTTCCTCGGCGGCACCCACCTCCCCGACCTCACGACCGTCGCGCCGGTGTTCGCGGACGAGGGCGGCGGCGCTCTGCTCGGCTTCGTCGCGACGCGCGCGCACCACGCCGACGTCGGCGGCATCGCGCCCGGCTCGATGCCCGTCGCGCGCGAGCTGCTGCAGGAGGGGCTGGTGGTTCCGCCGATCCGCCTCGTGCGCTCGGGCGAGCCGGAGCGGTCGGCGATCGAGCTGTTCGTACGCAACTCGCGCGCCCCCGCCGAGCGCCGCGGCGACCTGCGCGCGCAGCTGGCGGCGACAGCCCTCGGCGCGCTGCGGCTGCGCGCCGCCGCGGCGCGCTTCGGCGCCGGCGGCCTCGCGCGGCGCTGCGGCGCGCTGCTCGATCACGGCGAGCGCAGCGTGCGCGCCGTCCTCGCCGCCGTCCCCAACGGCGTCTACGCCTTCGAGGACCGCCTCGAGGACGGCCCGCCCGGCGGCGACGGCCTCGCGATCCGGCTCGCCGTCGCCGTCGAGGGCGACTCGGTCCATTTCGACTTCACCGGCAGCGACCCCGAGAGCGAAGGCTCCTCGCTCAACGCCGTGGCCGCGGTCACGCGCTCCGCCTGCTACTACGTCATCCGCTGCCTCGCCGGGCCCGACGCCCCCAGCAACGAAGGCTGCTACCGGCCCGTGCGCTTCACGTTGCCGGAACGCTCGATCGTCGCCGCCGGGCCGCCGCGCGCGGTCTCGGCGGGCAACGTCGAGACCGCGCAGCGCATCGCCGACGCCGCCCTCGGCGCGCTCGCCGGGGCGCTGCCCGATCGCATCCCCGCCGCCTCGCAGGGCACGATGAACAACGTCACCGTCGGCGGCCACGACCGCGCGCGGGGCCGCCCCTACGCCTACTACGAGACCCTCGCCGGAGGCGCCGGTGCAGGCCCGCGCGGCCCCGGCGCCTCCGCCGTCCACACCCACATGACGAACACCATGAACACCCCCGTCGAGGCGCTCCCGCTCGCCTACCCCTTCACCGTCGAACGCTACGAGGTGCGCGAGGGCTCCGGCGGGGACGGCCTCCACCGCGGCGGCGACGGCCTCGTCCGCGAGTACGCCTTCGGCGACCGCGCCACCGTCACGCTCGTCACCGAGCGGCGGCGCTTCGCCCCGTGGGGCCTCGCCGGCGGCGGCGACGGCGCGCCCGGCCGCAACCTCCTGATCCGCGCCTCCGGCGAGACCGCCGAACTCCCCGCCCGCGCCAGCGTCGAGGCCGAACCCGGCGACCGCATCCGCATCGAGACCCCCGGCGGCGGCGGCTGGGGCCCCGCCCCGTAGCGCGGCTTGCGGCGCGGCGCGGCGGTGCGCGCTATCATCGCGGCGCTCCCCGGAAGGCGGCGCCGGCGCGATGGCGGACAGCGGCGACGGCGGCGTCCAGCGCCCGCTCGCCCTCGGCGCGCCCGAGGCCGCCGCCAACGGCCGCGTCCCGCGCGGGACGCACGTCCGCCGCCGCGGGCTGTACGAGGGGTTGCCGCCCGGCCCCTACGACATCGTCTACGCCGACCCGCCGTGGGACTACAAGGGCCAGCTCCAGCACGCCGGCGCGGGCTCCGCCGACACCGGCGGCGCGATCCGCCACTACCCGACGATCACGCTGGACGGCCTCAAGCGGCTCGAGGTCGCCCCGATCGCGGCGGACGACTCGCTGCTGTTCCTGTGGTCGACGAGCCCGCACCTCGACCAGGCGATCGAGCTGGGCAAGGCGTGGGGGTTCGCGTGGGCGACGGTGGCGTTCGTGTGGGACAAGGTGCGGGTCAACCCCGGCCACTACACGATGAGCCAGTGCGAGCTGTGCCTCGTGTTCAGGCGCGGGCGCATCCCCGCGCCGCGCGGCGCGCGCAACGTGCGCCAGCTCGTGAGCCGCAGGCGCGGCCCCCACTCCGCCAAGCCCCCCGAGGTGCGCGAGCGCATCGAGGCGATGTTCCCCCGCCAGCGCCGGCTCGAGCTCTTCGCCCGCACCGAGGCGCCGGGCTGGGACTCGTGGGGCCTCGGCGTCCATGCGTGAGCGGCTCGCGGGGCGCGAGAACTGGCAGGAGGACGCCAGCGAGCGCGGCCAAGCCGGCGAGCGGTCGTTCGAGGCCGTGATGCGGGCGCACCTCGAAGGCGCGCCGTTCGAGATGGCGGCCAAGCCGGCGGACCTCGCAGGCATCTATGGCGTGCTCGCGGACGCCCGAGGGCGGGAGCGTCCGCACGGCATCCGCCCCGACTACGCGATCCGCGGCGGCGCGAGCGGACGGACGGTGTACGTCGAGATCAAGCGTCAGCGCGCGGCGGGCAACGCCCACGAGCGCGCGTGCAAGTACCTGACGCCGGGCATCCTCAGCGCGATGCGCGAGATCGGCCGCCACCCGCCGGACGCGATCCCCGTGTGGTGCGTGTTCACCAACGGCATCGCGACGGACCCCCGCTACCGTGCGGAGATCATGTTCTGGTTCTCGGGAATCGAAGGCAACGTGCTCCTGTGGGACGGAGGAGACCCCGCCGCTCTCACGGAGCACTTCGAGCGGTACGTCAAGCCGATGCTGGAGTAGCCGCCTGAGGGGTCGTGCGGTCGGCCCTCGCCGCGGTCCGGGCGCTTGACCCCGCGCGGGCGCGCGGCTGCTACAATGCCGCGCGCGGCGGGGGCAGCGCGTCATGGCCAAGAACGACGACCGGCTCGAACGCGAGATCAACGAGATCCTCGACAAGATCGAGCAGTTCCCGACGCCGGAGCGGCGCCGCCAACGGGCGCTGCGGCGGCAGTGGCGGCGCTTCGGCGAAGGCGCCGCCGCGAGGCAGCGCGCGGTCGCGCGCGAGCTCTCCCGCATCTCGCTCTCGCAGGTGGTGCTGGCCGGCTTCCTGCTGATCCTCGCCTCGTTCTTCTTCCGCGGCTTCGGGATCGGGCAATGGGTGCTGTTCGCCGGCCTCGCGCTGCTGATCGCCAGCGGCGCGCTGCTGCTGTTCGGCGGCGGACGCGGGCGCGCGAACCCGCCCGACCAGCAGTGGCGGGGCCGCACCATCTCTTACGATTCCGGGAGCCTCGCGGCGCGCGTCCGCCGCTGGTTCGCCTCGCGCCGCACGCGCTGACCGCCCGCCTCCACCCCTCCCCGCTTCCCGGCGCGAGGCGCCATCGCGTGCACGCCGCCCTTCGTGTTACGTCGCGTTCCGGCCGGGACGTCTTCACGGCTCACGCCAACCTTGCGGGCGTGGCGCACGCGCCGTCGCGGGGCGCTTGCGGGGGCGGCGCGCGATGGGGTAGGATGCGGGCGCTCGGATGGATCGTACGCCTATGCAACTGCTCCGTTTCCGGGCGTTTCCCGCGGACCGGGCCGCGATGCGCCTCGTCGCGCTCGCGCTCGCCTCGCTGCTCGCGCTCGCCGCGGCCTGCGGAGGCGGCGGCGAGGAGGACGGCGACGGCGAGGCGACCGCCACGGCGACGGACACGCCGGCGCCGACGGCCACGCCCTACGCGCTCGCGCCGGAGCCGACGATCGTGAGCGGCCCCGCCGCCACCCCCACGCCCGAGGCGGCAACCTCGGAACGGGAGTACGTCGTCGCGCCGGGCGACACGCTGTCCGGCATCGCCGCCCGCTTCGATTCGACGGTCGAGGCGATCATGGAGCGCAACGACCTCACGGACACGGTGATCCGCCTCGACCAGACGCTCGTCATCCCCGCCGCCGGCGCGACGGCGGACGCCGGCGGCGGCGGGGACGTCGGCGAGAGCGACGCCGGGGACGCGGGCGGCGGCGGCGAGGACGCGGACGCGGACGAGCGGCCCGGCAGCCACGAGGTGGTGGCGGGCGACAGCGCCTACGCGATCGCGGAGCAGTACGATGTCACGATCGAGCAGCTGGCGGCGGCCAACGCCACCACCGTCGACGCGCTGAACAACATCCAGATCGGCCAGACGCTCCTCATCCCGTAGCGCTCCGCGGGCCGCGGGAGGCGCGCGGTCTGGCGCTGCGGCGCGGATCGCCCGATACTACGGGGCGCGCGCCGGGGGGCGTCGCGGACGGCGGCGCGCTGCGGCGGGAACGGGTACGGGATGAGCACCCCACTGGCGGCGGAGCGTCCGTGAGCCACGAGGAACGGATCGCCGAACTCGCCGAGCTGCAGCGCAGCGCCGCCCTCGGCGGCGGCCAGGACCGCATCGACGCGCAGCACGCCCGCGGCAAGCTCACCGCCCGCGAGCGCATCGAAGCGCTGATCGACCCCGGCACCTTCGAGGAGCTCGACTCCCTCGGCGTGGAGTGGAACGAGAACGGCGCCGAGCGCTTCTACGGCGACGCCGTGGTCACCGGCTGGGGCCAGATCGACGGGCGGCCGGTGTGCGTGTTCGCGCAGGATTTCACCGTCTTCGGCGGATCGCTCTCGACGGTGGTGGGCGAGAAGATGGCGAAGGCCATGGACCTCGCCCTCAAGACCGGCGTGCCGGTGATCGGCCTCAACGACTCGGGCGGGGCGCGCATCCAGGAGGGCGTCGCCTCGCTGGCCGGCTACGGCGACATCTTCTACCGCAACGTCCGCGGCTCCGGCGTGATCCCCCAGATCAGCGTGATCATGGGGCCCTGCGCCGGCGGCGCCGTCTACTCCCCCGCCATCACCGACTTCGTGTTCATGGTCGACGGCACCTCGCAGATGTACATCACAGGCCCCGACGTGATCCAGAGCGTCACCGGCGAGCAGACCACGTTCGAGGAGCTGGGCGGCGCGATGTCGCACGCGGCGCGCTCCGGCGTTTCCCAGTTCGCCTTCGCCGACGAGCGCGCCTGCCTCGACGAGGTGCGGCGGCTGCTCTCCTTCCTCCCCGCCAACAACGCCGAGGACCCCCCCGTCGCCGACGGCGGCGACGACCCCGCCCGCCGGCTCGACGACATCCTCGGCGTCGTGCCCGACGACGACTCCATCCCCTACGACGTGCGCGACGTGATCGAGCGGCTGCTCGACGACGGCGACTTCCTCGAGGTGCACGAGTACTTCGCGCAGAACATCGTCGTCGGGTTCGGGCGCATCGAGGGGCGGAGCGTGGGCATCGTCGCCAACCAGCCGATGTACCTCGGCGGGGTGCTCGACATCGACTCGTCGCGGAAGGCGGCGCGGTTCGTGCGGGTGTGCGACTCGTTCAACGTGCCGATCGTGACGCTGGTGGACGTGCCGGGGTACCTGCCGGGGGTGGCGCAGGAGTACGGCGGCATCATCTCGCACGGCGCGAAGCTGCTCTACGCCTACGCCGAGGCGACGGTGCCGCTGATCACGGTGATCCTGCGGAAGGCGTTCGGCGGCGCCTACGTCGCGATGGGGTCGAAGCACCTCGGGGCGGACGTGAACTTCGTCTGGCCCGGCGGCGCGATCGCCGTCATGGGCGGCGGCCAGGCCGTCAACATCATCAACCGCCGCGAACTGCAGGCCGCCGAGGACGAGGCCGCCGTCCGCGCCGGCCTCGTCGAGGACTACCGGCAGCGCTTCGAGCATCCCTACATCGCCGCCGCCAAAGGCTACGTCGACGACGTGATCGACCCGCGCGACACGCGCGCGCGCGTCGCCCGCGCGCTGCGGATGCTGCACCGCAAGGCGGAGTCCCCGCTCGCCAAGAAGCACGGGAACATCCCGCTCTAGACCGCCGGGCCGCGCTCCCGCCCGCACCGCGGGCCGCGCCCGCGCCCCGCGAGGAGGCCCGATGGCGAAGATCGCCGTGCGGAACCCCATCGTCGAACTCGACGGCGACGAGATGACGCGCATCATCTGGGCGTGGATCCGCGAACAGCTGATCCTGCCCTACCTCGATCTCCGCATCGAGTACTACGACCTGGGCATCCGCAACCGCGACGAGACGGGCGACCGCGTCACGATCGACGCCGCCGAGGCGATCCGGCGCCACGGCGTCGGCGTCAAGTGCGCCACCATCACCCCCGACGAGGCGCGCGTCGAGGAGTTCGGGCTGCGCGAGATGTGGCGCTCGCCCAACGGCACCATCCGCAACATCCTCGGCGGCACCGTCTTCCGCGAGCCGATCGTGATCGGCAACATCCCGCGGCTCGTGCCCGGCTGGAAGCGCCCGATCGTGATCGGCCGCCACGCCTTCGGCGACCAGTACCGCGCCACCGACTTCGTCGTCCCCGGCCCCGGCCGCCTGACCATGACCTTCACCCCCGCCGGCGGCGGCGCACCCGTCGAGCGCGAGGTCTTCGACTTCGGCGGCGAGGGCGGGGTGGCGATGGGCATGTACAACCTCGACTCCTCGATCCGCGGCTTCGCCCGCGCCTGCATGACCTACGCCCTCGACCGCGGCCTGCCCCTCTACTTCGCCACCAAGAACACCATCCTCAAGGCCTACGACGGCCGCTTCCGCGACCTCTTCCAGGAGGTCTTCGACGCCGAGTTCGCCGCCCGCTTCGCCGAGGCCGGCCTCACCTACGAGCACCGCCTGATCGACGACATGGTGGCGCAGGCCCTCAAGTGGGACGGCGGCTTCGTCTGGGCCGCCAAGAACTACGACGGCGACGTGCAGTCCGACGTCGTCGCCCAGGGCTTCGGCTCGCTCGGCCTGATGACCTCGGTGCTGCTCACCCCCGGCGGCGAGGCCGTCGAGGCCGAGGCCGCGCACGGCACCGTCACCCGCCACTACCGCGAACACCTCAAGGGCAACGAGACCTCGACCAACCCCATCGCCTCGATCTTCGCGTGGTCGCGCGGCCTCCGCTACCGCGGGCGCATGGACGGCGCCCCCGACGTCGAGGCCTTCGCCGACCTGCTCGAGCGCGTCTGCGTCGAGACCGTCGAGGCCGGCCACATGACCCGCGACCTCGCCCTCAACGTCGGCCCCGGCGTCGAGTGGCTCAACACGCGCGCCTTCTTCGACCGCATCGTCGAACGCCTCGACCGCGAAATGGCCGGCTGAGCGCCGCCGCCCGCGGCGGCCGGCGGCCCCGCCGGAGCCGCCTGCTACCATCGAGGGCGCGACGACCGAGGCCGAGCACGCACCACGCACGCGCGCCCGTGGCGGGCGCGCGCGGAAGGAAGAGAGCGCAGCCATGCCCCGCACCAGCACCCGCCCGCAGGTCGCCATCGCCGGCGCCGGCAACACCGGCTCCGCCATGGCCGCGATCCTCGCCGCCCGCGGCTACGCCGACGTCGTGCTCACCGACATCGTCGAGGGCCTGCCCCAGGGCAAGGCGCTCGACATCGCCGAGGCCGCGCCCTGGACCGGCTCCAGCGCCTCCGTCGCCGGCACGAACGACTGGGACGACACCGCCGGCTCCGACGTGGTGGTGGTCACCTCGGGCGTGGCGCGCAAGCCCGGCATGACGCGCGAGGACCTGCTCGGCGTCAACGCCGGCATCGTCCGCAGCGTCGTCGGCGCCGCCGCCGAGCGCTCCCCGGACGCCGTGTTCGTGATCTTCGCCAACCCGATGGACGCGATGTGCCACGTCGCGCTCGAGGCCAGCGGGCTGCCCCCCGCCCGCGTCGTCGGCCAGGGCGGGATGCTCGACAGCACCCGCTACCGCACCTTCATCGCGATGGAGCTCGGCGTCTCCGTGCGCGACGTGTCCGCCTGGGTGCTGGGCGGCCACACCGAGGCGACGATGGTCCCGATCGTCTCCACCGCGACCGTGGGCGGCGTCCCCCTCGCCGCCCTGCTCCCGCCCGAGCGCATCGAGGCCGTGGTCGAGCGCACGAAGCGCGGCGGCGCCGAGATCGTCGAGCTGCTGCAGACCGGATCGGCGTTCCAGGCCCCCGCCGCCGCCACGATCGAGATGGTGGACGCCATCCTCCGCGACGAGCGCCGCATCCTCCCCTGCTGCACGCTGCTCGGCGGCCAGTGGGGCATCGAGGACGCCTACGTCGGCGCGCCCGTGCTGCTCGGCGGCGGCGGCGTCCTCGCCGTCCACGAGCCGCCCCTCGACGCCGCCGAGGCCGACGCCGTGCGCGCGGCGGCGGACGCGGTGCGCGAGCTGGTCGCGGCGACGCCCCGGGGGTAGCGCGCCGGTTGACGCCCCCCGGCCCCTCCCGGAGACTGCCGCCCGGAGGGGCCGATGCCGGAGCTGGGTCCGCGGTGGCGCTTCGCGCGCATGACGCCCTCGCAGATGAACGAGAACCCCGTTCAGGGCGAGTTCTTCACCTCCGCGACCTCCAGCCTGGCGGAGCGCCTGGTGCGCGAAGCCATCCAGAACTCGCTCGACGCGCAGGACGGCGGCGCGCCCGTGCGCGTCCGCTTCGCGTTCAGCGGCGACGGCGGGGCGCTCGGCTCCGGCGAGGCGCGGCAGTACCTGGTCGGGCTGCGCGAACACATCGAGGCCGTGGCCGGCGCCGACGCCGCGCCCGCCGCGGAGCCCCCGGCGGCCCTGAGCGTCGCCGAGGAGTCGGCGATCTACGACGCCCGCAACACCCTCGACCAGCCGATGACCTGGCTGGCGGTCGAGGACTTCGGCACCACCGGACTGCAGGGCTCGGTCAACGCGAAGTGGTTCGAGGGCGACAGCTCGGACTTCTGCGGATTCTTCCGCAGCAACGGCATCTCGCCGAAGGGCGCGGGCGCGGGCGGATCGTGGGGCCTCGGCAAGTGGGTGTTCCCCGACGCCTCCGTCATCAACGCCTACCTCGGAGCGACGCAGCGCAAGGGCGAGGACCGCTACCTGCTGATGGGCATGGCGATGCTGCGGACGCACCACATCGGCGAGGGCGACGACCCGCCGAGGTACCCGCCCTACGGCTACTTCGCCGCCCACTCCGAGGCCAGCGACGAGCAGTGGTTCCCGCTGCCGGTGGACTCGGACAGCGATCCCGACTCGGCGCTGACGGTGCTCGGCGACTTCCGCCTGCAGCGGACGGACGGCCCCGGCCTGTCCGTCGTCGTGCCGTACCCGAAGGCGGAGCTGACGGGCGGGGCGATCGCCCGCGCGGTCGTCACGCAGTACTTCCTCCCGATCGTGCGCCGCGACCTCGAAGTCGAAATCGCCGAGGGCGAGCGCACGCGGCGCATCGACGCGGCGACGATCGGCGACGAGGTGGGCCGCATCGAGCCGTCCGAGCGCGACGACGAGACCCCGGAGTCCCTCCGCAAGGCAATCGAGCTCGCGCGATGGGCGATAGAGCAGGAGCCCGGCGCCCACGTCGAAGCGCCCGTCAGCGCGGGGAGCAAGGAGGCCCTCGAAGCGCACGGCCTCGACGAGCTGCGCCAACGCTTCGACCGGGGCGAGCGGCTCGCGTTCGCGCTGACGACGAGGGTGCACCGCAGGAACGAGGCTGCCGCTCCGGGCGCCTTCCGCGTGTACCTCGAACGGGCCGACGAGCTGGAGCGCGGCCACGACTACTACGTCCGCGGCCACCTCCGCATCCCGGGCATGGACTACATCGGCCAGCATCCCGCGCGGGCGCTCGTGTACGTCGACGGCGGCAGCGAACTCGGCAACATGCTTCGCGACTCCGAGGGGCCGGCGCACAACCGCTGGGACCCGGAAGCCAAGCGCCTGACCGAGCACTGGGTCGGCCCCCGCGTCCGCGTCCGTGAGGTTCGCGACGCCGCGAGAACGCTGCTCCGCCATCTCCTCGCCGAGGGGCCGCAGGAGCGGCAGACGGCGGCCCTCGCGGACCTGTTCCCGGCGCAGTGGGCGGCCGGCGCAGCCGCGCCCCGCAACGCGGCCAGCGACAAGGCGGGCGAAGGGCGCACGGAGAAGCCGAAGGTCCCGCGCGGCCTGCCGCGCTCCTCGGCGGACATCGGGATGGTGGACGGGGGCTTCCGCGTGCGCGCTCCCGACTCCCGCGACCTGACCGACACGGCGTGGCGGCTCGAGTTCGCCTACGACGTGCTCCGCGGCAACCCGTTCAAGAGGTTCGAGCGGGGCAAGGAAGCGGGCTACCCCGACTTCGGAATCGCCGGCCTCAGGATCGAGCCGCACGGATGCGAGTACCGCATCGAGGGCGACAACGCCCTGCGGCTGCGGGTCACGGACAGCGACTTCAGCATCACGGTCACGGGCTTCGATCACCGCGACGTGGTGGTCGACCTCAAGCGCATCGACGGCGCGCCGGACGCGGACGCGGCGGAGTAGCCGTGCGGCGCCACATCAACAGCACGGGCCGCCGCCGCATCGTGCAGGAGCACGTCGCCATCTCCATCAGGTCGGCCGAGGGGGACAAGGCCTCCGTCTTCGATCTCGATCTCGACCTCGACGGCTACGGCTTTCCGCCCGACGCGCGCGTCCGCGTGGAGGCGTCGCGCAGCAACGCCGGGCAGACCTGGGACTACGGCACGGTCGGCCGCCGCAGCGAACCGCCGGACGACGAGCGGCGGCTGACCGAGTTCGACGGCAAGCCGCCGCCCTTCCGCGTGATGGTCGTCGCGGGCGACGGCTCCGGGCGCCTGCTGGGCAGCGCCATGCACGTCGTGCCCCGCTTGCCGCAGGACTCGCTGATCCACCTGCAGGAGCACGACGGCCTCGGCGACGAGGTCTGGCGCATCGAGTTCGGCGACATGGCCGAGCCGCCCGTGCTGCTGGTGAACCGCTCGATCCCCGGCGCCAGCGAGATCGTCCGCAGCGACGCCGCGTTCCGCGCGCTCGTGATGCCCGAGGTGCTGCGGGCGATCCTCACGCGCATCCTGCTCGTCGAGCGCATGGACGAGGACAGCAACGAGGGCGGCGCATGGCGGGACTGGCTGCGGTTCGCGCAGTCGCGCCTCCCCGGCGGGGACATCCCCGCCGGCGGCGAAGAGCCGGACACGGGCGCGGCCCTCGAGTGGATCGACGACGCGGTGCGGGCGTTCGCCGGCCAGCCCGCCCTGTCCGCGGCGGCGACCTACCGCCGTGCCCGCGACAGCGCCGCGTGACGGCTCCGCGCGAGGGCCCCGACGCTCCGCCCACCCGCGCCGACCTCGAACGGCTCGCCGCGGGGGTGGGGCGGAGGCGGCCCGTCGAGCGGCAGCGCCTGCACGAGCTGACGGCCGAGGGCGTCGAGCGCGCGCGGCGGTTCCTCGCCGGCCTGCGCGAGCGCCCCGACGCGGATCCCGAGCCGCCGCACGAGCTGCTGTACGACGAGCCGTGGAGCGAACGCTCCGCGCACGACGTGGAGGTGGAGCGCCGCCCGTTCGCGACGCGCCGCGAGGCGGCGGAGTACCTCGCGCCGAAGCTCGACGGCCTCCGCGTCGTGGACGACGCCGGCCTGTGGTCGTGGCTCGGCATGTTCTACTTCGCCTCGACCGTGCCGAGGAAGAACGGGGCGGTCGATCTCCCCGCCGCGGAGTCGTTCGTGTTCCTCGACGACCCGGACACCACGGAGGGCCGCCGTTCCTACCAGCGCCGCTACCGCCACTACCTGCGCTCGGCGTGGAGGCTCCGCGAGCAGCACCCGGACGCGGCGTTCCTGCTCGACGAGCCGATCACGGCGTTTCCCGACCTGACCGACCGCATCCTCTCGAACTTCCGTGTCTTCAACTCGCGGGGCGTCGTCCCGCTGATGCTGCGCCTCTACACGGACGGCGCCGGCCACAAGCCCGGCTACCCGCGCAACCCCGGCGGCCTGCGGCACCTCATCAACGTGCTCGGCCAGCTGGAGCGCACCTACGACGTGTACGGGATGGAGCCGGACGCGCTGCTGCGCGTGCTGCCCTCCGAGTTCCGCGCGTGGGACGGCGGCCCCGGCCCCCCGCGCTGACCGCCGAGGCGTCGCCGGCCGCCGAGGAGCAGCGAGGGCGCGCGTCCCCCGGCCCGCCGGAACGGCGCGGCCCGCGCCCCGGGGGTTCCGCTGCGCCTCGGGGGCGAGGGCGGTAGACTGCCGCGCGGGAGGAGCACGATGGCAGGCGAGCCGCCGCGCTGGCGCTTCCGGCGCATGTTGCCCTCGGAGATCAACCAGGACCCCGTACAGGGCGAGTTCTTCACCAACGTCTCCGACCTGCCGGAGCGGCTCGTGCGCGAGTCGCTCCAGAACTCGCTCGACGCGCGCATCCCCGGCGAAACCGTGCGCGTGCGCTTCGCCTTCAGCGGCGAGGACGGCGCGCTGCCCGTAGAGGACGCCGCCCGCTACCTCGACGGCCTCGCGCCCCACGTCTCGGCCGGCGCCGACGCCGACGCCGCCGAGCGCGAGGCGATCGAGGAGGCGCGCGCCTGCCTCCGCCGCCCCATGACGTGGCTGGCGATCGAGGACTTCGGCACCAGCGGCCTCGCCGGCGACGTCGAGGCCAACGACCCGAAGCAGCCGGGCAACCACTTCTGGGGCTTCTTCCGCAGCATCGGCATCTCGCCGAAGGGCGAGGACGCCGGCGGCTCGTGGGGCCTCGGCAAGTGGGTGTTCCCCGACGCCTCGAAGATCAACGCCTACCTCGGCGCCACCCGCCGCGCGGGCGAGGACCGCACCCTGCTGATGGGCATGGCCGTGCTCAGGACGCACACCGCCGCCGGCGTCAAGCACCCGCCCTACGGCCAGTTCGCCGCCCACGACGACGGCGGCGACGACGAGTGGCTGCCGCTGCCCGTGGACTCGGAGACCGATCCCGGCGTCGTGCGGAAGGCGCTCGACGACTTCCGCCTCGAGCGGCTCGGCCGCAGCGGCCTCTCGGTGGTCATGCCCTATCCGAAGCCCGACCTCACGGCGGCGGCGATCAAGCGCGAGGTGATCACGCAGTACTTCCTGCCGATCGTGCGCGGCGTCCTCAGCGTCGAGATCGCGGCGCCGGGCGAGCGTCGCGTGATCGACCGCGACACCATCGCCCGCGAGGTCGGGGACATCGCGCGGCCGGACGACGAGGACACGCGCGCCGAGGAGACGCCCGACTCGCTGGACGGCGTGATCCGGCTCGCGCAGTGGGCGATCGAGCGCGGCGACGGCGACCACGAGGCGCTGCCCGTGCCGACGCGCAGCCACGACACGCTGGAGCTGCTCGATCTGGAGGGCCTGCGCGAGCGGTACGAGAACAACGAGCGGCTGGCGTTCCGGCTCGACATCGGCGTCCAGCGGCGCGACGCGGCGGAGCGCGCGCCGTGCGACTTCCGCCTCTACCTCGAACGCGCCGAGGGCCTGCCGCAGGGCCACGACTACTTCGTGCGCGGCCACCTCAGCATCTCGCACATGGACCACGTCCAGCGCTTCAAGGCGCGCGTGCTGGTCACGGTGGACGGGGAAACGCCGCTCGGCCACATGCTGCGGGACTCCGAGGGGCCGGCCCACGTCTCGTGGGATGCGTCCGAACAGCGGCTCAGGGACTACTGGGTCGCCGGCCCCGAGCGCGTGCGGGAGGTGCGGCGCGCCGCCGAACGGCTGCTGCAGCGCCTCGTCGAGCGGCCCGACGAGCTGCAGCTCGACGCCCTCGCCGACCTCTTCCCCGCCGACCCGGCGCCGATCCGCGGCCGCAGGCCGAGCGTCCGGCCGGGCGCCGGCCCCTCGTCCGAGGGCGCGCCGCCGCCGCTGCCGCCGAGCGCCCTCGAAGTGAGCCGCACGGGCGTCGGCTTCTCGGTGCACGCGCCCCGGGGCGCCGCCGCCGGATCGGAGTGGGACCTGCGCTTCGCCTACGACACGGTGCGCGGCAACCCCTACCGCCTGTTCGAGCAGGGCGCGGAGAAGGGCGTCCCCGACTTCTCGATCGGCGACGGCGTGGAGGTCCACCCCCGCTCCGCCGAGGTCGAGCGCGTCGCCGACAACGCGCTGCGCTTCCGCGTGACCGGGGACGACTTCCGCCTCGACGTGACCGGCCTCGACGATCGCGACGTGATCGTGGACGTGGACCGCATCGGGGAGCCCGCGGACGCCGCCGAAGCGGAGGCCACGGCATGAGGCGGAGGCTCAACGGCACCGGCCGGTCGCGCATCGATCACCAGCACGCGCGGGTGGCGCTGCGCGAGGCCGAGGGCGGCGAGCGCCCGATCGTCGAGGTCGCCCTCGACCTCGCGGGCTACGGCTTCCCGGACGACGCGCGCGTGCGCGTCGAGGCGTGGCGCGACCGGGCCGTCCAGCGCTGGGACTGGGGCGCGGCGGGAGCGCCCCTGTCGCCGCCGGAGGAGGAGCGGCGGCTGACGCTGCCGGACTCGGCGCAGTTCCGCGTGATCGTCGTCGCCAGCGACGGCTCCGGCCTGCTGTTCGGGCACGCGCCCAACATCCGGCCCCTGCTGCCGCGCCGCTCGCTGCTGCCGGTGCGCGAGAGCGCCGACCTCGGCGACGAGGTGTGGCGCGTGGACTTCGGCGACGGCATGGACCAGCCGGAGCTGCTGATCAACCCCGACGTCGAGGGCATCAGCGAGATCGTGCGCGGCGACGAGGCGTTCCGCTCGCTCGTCATGCCCAACGTGCTCCGCACCATCCTCCGCCACATCGTGTTCGTCGAGCGCGGCGAACCGAACGACGACGAGGGGCCGTGGCGGGGCTGGTTCGGCATCGCCCGCAGCCTGCTTCCGGACGAACCCCCGCGGCCCCTGCGCGACAACGCGGACGAGACGGAAAAGGCCGCGGCCAGCCGCTGGATCGACGGCGTGGTCGAGGTCTTCGCCGACGACCGCGTGGCCGCCGCCAAGACCTACAATGCCGTGTTCCACGGACGCCGATCGTGACCGGCCAGAGGACCGGGGCGCTCGCGCGGCTGCGCGAAATCCGCGACGAGCTCGGCGCCGGCGACGCGCCCCGCCGCGTCAACCTGCGCGACTACGCAGCGCCCGGCTCGGCGGCGTGGGACGCCTTCGTCGAGGCGTCCGGCCAGCCGGGCCACAACGTGCGCCTCAACACGATGGTCGCGCGCATCAACCAGGCGATCGACGCGCTGACCTCGCAACTGCTCGGCGCCGGGGCGCCGCCCGCCACCGCCGCGCCGCGCCCCGAGGCGCCCTCGCCGCACGAGGCGCACGAGGCCGGGCGGCCCGCGGGGGCCGCCGCCGACGACGCGCCGGGCGAACCGGAGGGCCTGCGGCGGCTCACGTCCGACGGCATCGGGTACGCGCGCACGTTCCTCGCGGGCCTGCGCGAGGACCCGGGCGGGCCGATCGAGCCGCCCCGCGAGCTGCTCTACGGCGACGCCTACAGCGCGCCCTTCCCCGGCGAGATCGAGGTGGAGCGCCGCTCCTTCCGCACCCGCCGCGAGGCCGCCGAGTACCTCGCGCCCCGCCTCGAACCGGTCAGCCACCTCGTGGTCGATCAAGGGGGCGTGTGGTCGTGGCTGGGCATGTTCTACTTCCCCGGCATCGTGACGCGGCGCGACGACGGCGCGGTGCGCCTCTCCCCGGTGGACGAAACGCTGATCATGAGCGGCGCCGACCGGCAGCGGCACTACCTGTGGTCGGCGTGGCGGCTGTACGTGCAGCACGGCGAGCGGGCCGCTTTCCTGCTGGACGAAGGGCTGACTTCGTTCACCCGCATCGCCCGCCGCCCGTTCCAGCAGACGCGCGCGTTCAACTCGATCGGCCTCGTGCCGTTGATCCTGCGCCTGTATACCGGCGGCGGGCGGGCCAAGCCCGGGTTCTCCGCCGGCGACGCGCCCGGCGGCCTCGACCACCTGTTCCGCGTGCTCGACCAGCTGGAGCGCACCTACGACGTGTACGGGATGGAGCCGGACGCGCTGATGCGCGTGCTGCCCTCCGAGTTCCGCGCGTGGGACGGCGGCCCCGGCCTCCGGCGCGACGCCGGAGCAGCCGCCACGCCGCGAGGGGTGCGCGGCTCCGAGGGGGCCCGATCGTGACCGGCCAGCGGACCGAGGCGCTCGCGCGGCTGCGCGAGATTCGCGACGAGCTCGGCGCCGGCGACGCGCCTCGCCGCGTCAACCTGCGCGACTACGCAGCGCCCGGCTCGGCGGCGTGGGACGCCTTCGTCGAGGCGTCCGGCCAGCCGGGACACAACGTGCGCCTCAACACGATGGTCGCGCGCATCAACCAGGCGATCGACGCGCTGACCTCGCGGCTGCTCGGCGTCGAGGCGCCGCCGCCCGCCGCGCCGCCTCCCGAGGCGCATGAGGCGCACGAGGTCGAGCGGCTCGCCGGGGTCGTCGCCGACGCGCTGGGCGAGCCGCGCCGGGTCGAGCGCCAGCGGCTGCGGCGGCTCACGCCCGGCGGCATCGAGTACGCGCGCATGTTCCTCGCGGGCCTGCGCGAGGACCCGGGCGGGCCGATCGAGCCGCCTCGCGAGCTGCTCTACGGCGACGCCTACAGCGCGCCCTTCCCCGGCGAGATCGAGGTGGAGCGCCGCCCCTTCCGCACCCGCCGCGAGGCCGCCGAGTACCTCGCGCCCCTCCTCGAACCGGTCAGCCACCGCGCAGCCGACGACGCCTCCATGTGGTCGTGGCTCGGCATGTTCTACTTCGCGGACACCGTGCCCGTGGTGGACGGAGAGGCAAGACTCACCAGCCAGGACGAGAGTTTCGTGGTGGGCAGCGAAGGGTACTCCCTGTACCTCAACTGGCGTCACTACCTCTGGTCCGCCTACCAGATTCACGAGGCCTATCCCGACGCGGTGTTCCTGCTCGACAGGGATCTCCGCGCCCGGGGCTACCTCCAGGATCACATCCTCCCGAACCAGCGCATCTTCAATTCCGTCGGCGGCGTCGCGTTGATGCTGCGCCTCTACACGGACGGGATCAGAACCAAGAGCCGCATCGAAGACTCCAGCGGCGGCCTGCTGCACTTCCTCCGCGTGCTCAACCAGCTGGAGCGGACGCACGACGTGTACGGGATGGAGCCGGACGCGCTGCTGCGCGTGCTGCCCTCCGAGTTCCGCGCGTGGGACGGCGGCCCCGGCCCGCAACGCTGACCGCCGAGGCGTCGCGCCGCGCTACGCGGCGGCGAGGGCCTCGACGGCGGGGAGGGAGCGGCCCTGCAGCATCGCGAGGGAGGCGCCGCCGCCCGTCGAGATGTGGGCGATGCGGCGCCCGACGCCCGCGCGCTGCACCACCGCCGCCGTCTCGCCGCCGCCCACCACCACCCGCGCGTCGAGGTCGGCCAGCGTCTCCGCCATCGCCAGCGACCCGAAGTCGAACGGCTCGCGCTCGAAGAGGCCGAGCGGCCCGTTCCAGACGACGGTCCGCATCGGCAGCAGCGCGGTGCGGAACAGCTCGACGGTGGCCGGGCCGACATCGAGGATGCGCCAGTCGGGGGGGACGCTGTCCACGGGCGTCTTGCGGACGTGGCCGGCGTCGGCGGCGCCGAAGCCGACGACGGCGTCGACGGGCAGGTAGAGGCGCGGCCCGTCGCGGCCGGCGGCGCGCTCGAGCACGGAGCGCGCCGCCTCGACGCCCTCGCGCTCCCACAGCGAGTCGGCGACGTCGATGCCGCGGGCGGCGAGGAAGGTGTTGGCGACGCCGCCGCCGACGCAGATCACGTCGGCCTCGCCGGCGAGGTGGCGGAGGATGGCGATCTTGTCGGCGACCTTCGCGCCGCCGAGCACGATCGCGAAGGGGCGTTCGGGGCGCGCGAGGCCGCCCAGCGCCTCCAGCTCGCGCTGCAGCAGCAGGCCGGCGGCGGCGGGCAGGAGCCGCGGCACGCCGACGATCGAGGCGTGCGCGCGGTGAGCGGTGCCGAAGGCGTCGTTGACGTAGACGTCGGCGAGGGCGGCGAGCCGCCGCGCGAATGCGGGGTCGTTCTCCTCCTCGCCGGGGTGGAAGCGCACGTTCTCCAGCATCAGCACCTCGCCGGGGGCGAGGGCGGCGGCGGCGGCCTCGGCCGCGGGGCCGACGCAGTCGGCGGCGGAGCGCACGGGCGCGCCGAGCAGCCGCGCGAGGCAGGCGGCGACGGGGGCGTTGCGGAGCTCCTCGGCGGGCTTGCCGCGCGGCCGGCCGCGGTGGGAGCAGACGACGACGCTGGCGCCGGCCTCGCGCAGCGCGGCGAGGGTGGGCAGCGACTCGCGCAGGCGCAGGTCGTCGGCGACCTCGCCGTCCTCGACCTGCACGTTGTAGTCGACGCGGAGGAGGACGCGGCGTCCGGCGAGGTCGAGGTCGCGAATGCCGCGCGCGGCGGGGCTGCTCACGGCGCGGATCATACCCCCGCGCGCGCGACGGGCAACGCGCCCGCTACCACTCGCCGCCGGCGAGGTACTCCTCGATCGAGGCGGCGGCGGCGTGGCCGTCGGCGAGCGCGGTGACGACGAGGTCGGCGCCGTTCACGTCGTCGCCGCCGGCGAAGACGCCGCGGCGGTTGGTCCGCATCGTGACGGGGTCGACGGTGAAGCGGCCCCAGGAGTCGCGCGCGACGGCGGGGGCGATCTCGCCCCACTCCTCGTCGACGTTGTAGCCGATGGCGACGACGAGGGCGTCGGCGGCGATCTCGAACTCGGCGCCGGGGACGGGTTCGGGGCGGGCGCGCCCGCTCTCGTCGGGTTCGCCGAGCTGCATGCGCTGGCAGCGCACGCCGGCGAGCGCGCCGTCGCCGTCCACGAGGATGGCGAGGGGCGAGGTGACGTACTCGAAGATCACGCCTTCCTCGTGGGCGTGGAGGCGCTCCTCGGCGCGGCCCTGCATCTCCTCCTCGGTGCGGCGGTAGACGAGGCGCACCTGCTCGGCGCCGAGGCGGACGGCGGTGCGGACGCAGTCCATCGAGGTGTCGCCGCCGCCGATCACGACCACGCGGCGCAGCGGCGGCAGCGGCTCGCGCAGCCGTTCAGGCAGGTCCTCGGGCGGGAGGTTGCCGCGCACGAGGAACTCGGTCGCCTCGTACACGCCGGGGGCGTCCTCGTGCTCGAAGCCGAGCCGCACGGCGGCGACGGCCCCGGCGGCGACGAAGACGGCGTCGTGGGCGCGCTCGATCTCCTCGAAGGCCACGTCCTCGCCGACGCGCGCGCCGAGGATCAGCTCGACGCCGAGCGCGCGCAGGTCGTCGAACTTGCGGGCGACGGTCTCCTTGTTCTGCTTGAAGCGGGGGATGCCGTAGTGGAGCAGGGCACCGGGGACGGGCCATGCGTCGTAGACGGCGACGGCGTGGCCGTTGCGGGCGAGGCGCTCGGCGGCGCCGATGCCGGCGGGCCCCGCGCCGATCACGGCGACGCGCTTGCCGGTGGGGGGCGCGGGGACGAGGGCGGGGGGCGTCCCGTGCGCGCGCTGGTGCTCGGTCACGAACGCCTCGAGCTTGCCGATGGCGACGGGCACGCCCTTCTTGCCGACGACGCAGTCGCCCTCGCAGAGGCGCTCCTGGGGGCAGAGCCGCCCGCACATCTCGGGCAGCTCGCTGGTCTCGCGGAAGACGCCGGCGGCTCCGTCGAAGTCGCCCTGTTCGAGCAGCCAGAAGGCGCCGGGGATGTCGTTGCCGACGGGGCAGGCGACGGTGCAGGGGGCGGCGGGGCACTGGATGCAGCGCGTCGCCTCGGCCTTCGCGGTCTCGGGGTCGAAGAGGTGGTAGACCTCGTCCCAGTTGTGGACACGGACATCGGCGGGCTGCTTCGCGGGCGAGTTCGGCGGCAGCGCGAGCCGCGCCTTGCGGTCGATCTGCGGGGGCGGCGGATCGCCGCCGCCGGGGGGGGCGGAGCCCCGAGGGGCGTCGGAAGCGCCGGGGGCGGCTGCTGCGGCCATCGCCTCGCCGGTGCGGAGGGCGCGCCCGCGCGCCGCCCGCGGAAGCCGTCGCGATACCCTCACAGCGTAGGCCGTCCGCCGCCCCCGCTCAAATCGCGCCCGCGCGGGACGGCGCCGGGCGGCGCCGTCCGGCCCTCAGTGCGCGGCGAGGCGGGGGCGGCGCAGCGAGGTCGCCGCGAGCGTAACGGCGAAGATCGCCGCCGAGACGAGCACCACGGCCGGGCCCGTGGCCACCGAGCCGTGGTACGAGATGTGCAGCCCCACCACCGAGGCCAGCACTCCCAGCAGCACGCCGATCGCCATGATCGGCGGCATCCGCTTCGCCACGAGGCCGGCCGTGGCCGGCGGCACGATCAGCATCGCCGTCACCAGCACGATGCCGATCGCCTGCAGCGCGACCACGATCGCGACGGCGATCAGCACCAGCAGCGCGTACTCGAAGAAGGCCGCCGGCACCCCCGCCGCGGCCGCCGTCGCCGGATCGCTCGCCACCATCACCAGCTCGCGCCGGAACGCGATCACGAAGCCCGCGACCAGCACCGCCAGCGCCAGCTCGCCAGCGAGGTCGGCGCGGGAGACGCCGAGGATGTCGCCGAACACGAACGAGATCAGGTCCGGCGTGTAGCCGGAGCGGGTCGAGATCACGAGGATGCCCAGCGAGAAGGCGGAGACGAACAGGATCGCGATCGCCGTGTCGTAGCTGATCCTCGACGTGCGGCGCACCCAGCCGATGCCGAGCGCGACGGCGACGGCGGCGGTCAGCGCGCCGAGGATCACGCTCGCGCCGCCGACGAAGGCGACGGCGACGCCGCCGAGCGTGGCGTGCGCGATGCCGCTGCCGGAGGCCGCCAGCCCCTTGTTCACGACGAACGCGCCGACCAGCGATCCGGTCACGCTCGCGATCAGCAGCGAGGCCAGCGCACGCCGCATGAAGCCGTACTCGTACGGCCCGATCAGCCAGTCCGCGAGCGCCTCCACCGGTGCGCCGCCTCAGATCGTTTCGAAGGGCGGGCGCTGCGAGGGCGGCGGGGACGGCGCGCCGCCGCCGCCTCCGAAGACGACGGCGGGGCGGTCGCCGACGGAGAGCAGGTGGCGGTCGAAGGTGCGCGAGAGCACGTCCTCGGTCAGCACCTCGGAGGGCGCGCCGAAGCCGTGCACGCGGCGGTTGAGGCAGCACGCCTCGTCGCACGCGGCGGCGACGCAGGAGAGATCGTGCGTGGCGACGAGGACGCTGCGGCCCTCGGAGGTGAGGCCGTCGAAGATCGCGAGCAGGTCGTGCTGGACGGCGGCGTCGAGGCCGGCGAAGGGCTCGTCGAGCAGCAGCAGGCGGGCGCCGCGCGCGATCGCGCGCGCGACCAGCGCGCGGCGGCGCTGGCCGCCGGAGAGCTCGCCCGCCTGCCGCCCGGCGAGGTCGGCGAGGCCGGCGCGTTCGATCGCGGCGTCGGCGGCCTCGCGGTCCTCGCGCGACCAGCTGCGGAGCGGGCGCAGGCCGCGCCAGCGGCCCATCAGCACCAGTTCGCGCACGCTGATCGGGAAGCCCCAGTCCACCTCCTCGATCTGCGGGGTGTAGGCGATGTCGGAGCGCGCCTTGTCGACGGGGCGGCCGAAGACGCGCACCTCGCCGCGCAGCGGGCGCAGCAGGCCGAGGATCGACTTGAAGAGCGTGGACTTGCCGGCCCCGTTCGGCCCGACGAGGCCGACCAGCTCGCCCTCGGGAACGACGAGGCCGACGCCTTCGACGGCGGGCGGCTGGCCGGGGTAGCCGGCCCAGAGGTCGCGCACCTCGAGCGCGAGCCGATGGTGCGCGTGGCCGGGAGCGAGCGCCTCGCGCGCGGGGACGTGTCCGCCGGAGAGGGGCGGCGCGTCCACTCCGCCCGCGCGGGTGGGCGCGCCGCTCCGTTCGCCGCCGGGGGGCTCCGCCGTCAACAGCCGCTCCCGCCTACCCGCCGCCGAGGCCGTCGGCCAGGGCGCGCGCGTTCGCGCGCATCAGCGACGCATAGTCGCCGACCTCGTCCGTGAGGGCACCACTGTACAGCGTCAGCACGCGCGCGCCCGTCGCTTCCGCGATCGCCTCGAGGGCGTCGGCGGCGAACTGCGGCTCGCGGTAGACGGCGGGCACGCCGAGCTCGCGCACGAGATCGACGATCTCCGCCACCTCGCCCGCGCTGGCCTGCTGCGAGGGGCTTCCGGGCAGCACGGCGGCGGCCAGTTCGAGGCCGTACTCGACGGTGAAGTACTGGAAGGCGTCGTGGAAGACGACGAGCACGCGCCGCTCGCGCGGAATGCTCGCGACCGCCGCACGCACCTCTTCGTCGACCGCCTGCAGCTCCGCGAGGTAGGCCTCCTCGCGCTCGCGGTAGGCGGCGGCGTTCGCGGGGTCGGCGGCGGCGAGCGCGTTGGCGATGTTCCGCACGTGGACCATCGCGTGGGGCACGCTCAGCCACATGTGCGGGTCGCCGCTCGCGCGGGCGAGGTCGTCGCCATCCGCCTCGCCGGCGTGGTCGTCCTCGTCCTCGTGGGCGTGGTCGTCGCCGTCCTCGTCGGCGTGGTCGTCCTCGTCCTCGTGGGCGTGGTCGTCGCCGTCCTCGTCGGCGTGGTCGTCCTCGTCCTCGTGGGCGTGGTCGTCGCCGTCCTCGTCGGCGTGGTCGTCCTCGTCCTCGTGGGCGTGGTCGTCGCCGTCCTCGTCCGCGTGGTCGTCTTCGTCCTCGTGGCCGTGGTCGTCTTCGTCCTCGTGGGCGTGGTCGTCGCCGTCCTCGTCCGCGTGGTCGTCTTCGTCCTCGTGGCCGTGCTCGTCCTCGTGGCCGTGGCCGTGGTGGTCGTGGCCGCCTTCGAGGGCGCTGATGCCGAGGGCCGCGACGACGAGGACGGCGTCCGAGGCGCGGTTTCCGAGGATCACGTCGAGCGTCGACTCCTCGAGGTTGTAGCCGTTGACGATCACCACGTCGGCCTCGGCGATGCGGCGCGCGGCGTCGGGCGAGGGGCTGAAGCTGTGGACGTCGGCGCCGGGGGGGATGACGGCGGAGACCTCGGCGTCGTCGCCCCCCACGCGGCTGGCGAGGTCGGCGAGGATGCCGGTGGAGGCGACGACCTGCAGGCGCTCGCCGCTGTCCGGCGTCGCGACGGCGGTGGCGTCGCCGCTCGGCGTCGCGACGGCGGTGGCGGCGCCCGGCGTCGCGGTGGCGTCGCCGCCGTCGTCGCCGGTGCACGCCGCGGCGAGGGCGAGCGCGCTCGCGAGACCGAAGGCGAGCGCGAGGCGTAGCGCGCGCGCAAGGGTGACGGGCATGGCTGCCTTCTTTCTGATACGCAGTCGCGTTGCGCGCAGACGATACGCAGTCTCAATCGGCAGTGTCAAGGCCAGCCGCCGCGGGCGCGCCGCGAGGGGCGCGCGCTCACTGCGAGGGGCAGTAGCCGGCGTTGGCGAGCAGGGCGGCCTGGCGGAGGGCGAGGCCGATCCAGTCGTTGACCTCGACGTTGCTGAATGCGATCGCCTCGACGGCCTCGGCGGCGTCGACGATGGCCTGCTGGTCGCGCAGGGCGTCGTGCAGCCCCTCGTAGGTCCGGCGCAGCAGCTGGTGCAGGCCGGCGGTGCGCTCCGGCGGCTCGATCAGCGCGAGCGCGCCGAGGGCGGCGTCGACGGCCCCGAACTGCGCGGGGAACATCGCCCCGGCGCGCTCGCGGCGTTCGGAGAGCGGCAGCGCGGCGGGGTCGCGGGGGTCGCCGCTGGCGAGGAAGCCCTCGGCGAAGGCGCGGGTGAGGGCGCAGACGCCGTCGGCCCAGCGCGCCACCTCGAGGTCCTCGCCGGCGAGGGCGGGGTCGCGCGTCGCGGCGGGGGCCGGCGTCGCCGTCGTGACGGCGCCGCCCGCGGGCGGCGGGGGGGCCTCGGCGGCCCGTTCCGCCTCGCCGCCGCCGCAGGCCGCGGCGAGCAGCGCGAGCAGCGCGGCGAGGAGCGCGAGGAGCGCGCCCCGCGGGGGTCGCGGCGTGCGGGGCCGGCCGTGGCCGTGCGTCATGCCGTGTCGCCTCCGGCGGCGGGGAGCGGTCGCGGGACGCGGTGGGGTGCGGCCCGTGCCGCCGTCTCCATTCTAGCCCCATCGGGCGCGGCGCGGCGTAACGGAGCGGAAACGGCGCGGTAACGCGGCGGCAAGGCCGCGGACACGCACGCTTCACGGAGGCGACACCGCCGCGAAACCGCGCGCGCCCAGACTGCGACGGCGAAAGGAGGTGTGCATGCAAGGGTTGCAAGTACGCCACAGGGCCATCGCCGTCGCGGTGGCCGGCATCGCGGCTTTCGCCGCGGGCACGGGCCTCGCCGCAGCGGACGGGCACGACATCGCCGAGCAGGTCGCCAGCCTGACCTCGGCCGTCGACACCGCCTGGCTGCTGATCGCGGGCATTCTCGTGCTGTTCATGCAGGCCGGGTTCGGCCTCGTCGAGTCGGGGTTCATCCGCTCGAAGAACGTCACGAACATCCTGATGAAGAACGCGCTGGACCTCTCGTTCGGCGCGCTCGCCTACTGGGCCGTCGGCTGGGGCCTCGCCTACGGGACCACCGAGTTCATCAACATCCAGTTCTTCGGCGGAGGCAGTTTCTTCTACGGCGGAGGGGACGCCGACTACGCGGGGTTCTTCTTCCAGTTCGCGTTCGCGGCCACGGCCGCGACGATCGTGTCGGGGGCGGTGGCGGAGCGCACGAAGTTCGCCGCCTACCTGATCTACACGGTCGTGATCACCGCCGTGATCTACCCGGTGGTGACGCACTGGGCGTGGGGCGAGGGCTTCCTCAGCGCATACGCCTCGGACATCGTGTTCGGGGACAACGGGATGATCGACTTCGCCGGCTCGACCGTCGTGCACTCGGTGGGCGGCTGGGCGGCGCTGGTCGGGGCGATCATGGTGGGCGCGCGCCGCGGCAAGTACAACGCCGACGGCAGCGTCAACCCGCTGCCCGGCCACTCGATGCCGCTGGGCTTCCTCGGCGTCATGATCCTGTGGATCGGCTGGTACGGGTTCAACGCCGGCTCGACGCTCGGCCTGAGCGACGGCTTCGCCGGCCTCGCGGCGCGGGTGGCGGTGACCACGACCCTCGCGGCCGGCGCGGGCGCGGCGACGGCGATGGCCCTCTCGAGGATGCGGACCGGCAGGTCCGACCTCTCGCTCACGCTCAACGGCGTGCTGGGCGGCCTCGTCGGCATCACGGCGGGCTGCGCCACGGTCGAGCCCTGGGCGGCGGTCGTGATCGGCGTCGTCGCCGGCGCGATCATCGTGTTCGGCGTGGACATGCTCGACCGCCTGCGGATCGACGACCCGGTGGGCGCGGTGCCGGTGCACCTCTTCAACGGCATCTGGGGCACGCTGGCCGTGGGCCTGTTCACCACCCAGGCGAACCTCGCGCCCAACTACGCCGACTCGGCGAACTACGGCCTGCTGGTCGGCGGCGGCACCGCGCAGCTGCTGTACCAGTTCGCCGGCGTCGCCGCGGTCGGCGCGTGGACCGTGGTGACCTCGGTCGTCCTGTTCGCCGTCATCAAGGCCACGGTCGGGCTGCGCGTCTCCGAGAACGAGGAGGAGAGCGGCCTCGACGTGGCGGAGCACGCGATGGAGGCCTATCCGGAGTTCACCGGCGGGCGCGACCCGTTCGGCCCGCACTTCGGCGCTCCGGCCCTCCAGTCCGCGGGCGCCCCGATCGCGGGCGGCGCTCCCGGCCCCGCGGGGGACGCCCCCGCGCAGGACGAAGGGTAAGGGGGACACGATGCAGAAGGTGGAGGCGATCATCCGCCCCGAGAAGCTCGACATCGTCAAGACCGCCCTCGAGGAGCTCGACCACGCCGGCATGACCCTGTCCGAGGTGCGCGGGCACGGCAAGCAGCGCGGCGTGACCGAGCAGTGGCGGGGCCGCAGCTTCGCGGTCGAGTACCTGACCAAGGTCAAGGTCGAGCTGATCGTCAAGGACGAGGACGTCGACCCGATCCTCGAGCGCATCATCGACGCGGCGCGCACCGGCGAGGTCGGCGACGGCAAGATCTTCGTCAGCCCCGTCTCCCGCGCCGTCCGCATCCGCACCGGCGACACGGACGAAGCGGCCCTCTAGCCGCTCGCGGAGCCGGACCACGGGCCGCGCACCCGGGCGCGGCGGCGAACGCCGCCGCCGCGCCCGGGGCGCGGCTTCCGGCTGCCCGCCGCCCGCCCCGCCCTCGCCCGCGCACCCGCCCGCACGCGCCGCCGCGCCGCGCCTGTATGCTGACCGGCGGAGGGCGAGGCGATGGCCGCCGCGAGGGACCTGCACGGCGTCGCCATCGTCGGCGCGTACAACACGAAGCAGGCGCGCCGGCTCGACGGCGAGACCTCGTTCTCGGTCACGCTCGACGCCGTGCGCGGGGCGCTCGCCGACGCCGGCCTCGAGGCCTCCGACGCCGACGGCCTCAACGTCACGACCGGCGCGGGCGGGGGAGCGGGCGGCCAGCGCGAGTGGGCCCACCAGCTCGGCGGACGCGCCGCGTGGACGGGCGGCCAGTCCACCGGCGTCCCCGCCGTGCTGGAGGCGGCCTCGGCCATCGCGGCGGGCTACTGCCACACCGTCGTGCTCGCCAACGGGCAGGCCGGCGCCTACACCGAGCGCGCCTCGACGGCCCCCTGGACGCGGCCCGGCAACGAGTTCGTCGAGTGCTGGGGGCTGTACACGGCGGCCGAGTTCGCGCTGATCGCGCGCCGCCACATGCACCTCTACGGCACCCGCCCCGAACACCTCGCCGAGGTCGCATCCGCCGTCCGCACGCACGGCGGCATGAACCCGCGCGCCGTCTACGCCGATCACGTCGTGACGCCCGAAGACGTGCTCGACTCGCCGATGATCGCCGACCCTTTCCGCCTGCTCGACTGCGCGACGACGAGCGAGGGCGGGGCCGGCCTCGTGCTGACGACCGCCGAGCGCGCGCGGGACCTCGACGCGCGGCCGGTGTGGGTGCTCGGCGGCGGGCTCGACCGGCGCGGCCCGGCCTACGTCATGGCGCCGCTGTGGGAGGCGGCCGGCGACGTCGGGCGCTTCGCCGCCGAGCGCGCGTTCGCCGCCAGCGGCCTGCGCCCCGCCGACGTCGACGTGTGCGAGTTCTACGACCCGTTCTCGTTCGAGGTCATCCGCCAGTTCGAGGCCTACGGCTTCTGCGGCCCGGGCGAGGGCGGCCCGTTCGTGATGGACGGCCGCATCCGGCTCGGCGGCGAGTTCCCGGTCTGCACCGACGGCGGCACGATGTCGTTCAGCCACCCCGGCACGGCCCAGCTGCTGCAGAAGGTGGTGGCAGGCGTCGAGCAGCTGCGCGGCGGGGCTGGCCCCCGCCAGGTCGAGGGCGCGCGCGTCGCGATGGTCACCAACGGCGGCGCCGGCGCCCTCTTCACCGACGTCATGCTCCTCGGCAGCGAGCGTCCGTAGCGCGCGGCGGCAGCCTCGCGGCGCGCGCCTACGGCGGGCCGCACGAGGCGTCGCTGGGCAGCCGGATCACGATCCCGTCCACGCCGGCGCCCGCGACCCCGACTCTGGCGATGTCCCACAGCACGTTGCCCCCGTCGGGACGGCAGCGGGAGGCAGCCGCGTCGAGCGTCAGGCCGTAGCGCCCGTCGCGCACCCGCAGCGCGAACGTCCCGTCCTCGCCCGTCGTCGCCGTGTGCTCCCAGTCCGGTTCGCCGCGCCCCGCGGCGATCCAGACGCCGGCGAGGGGCCTGCCGCCGGGGTCGAGCACGACGCCCCGCAGCTCGTGCAGCGCGAACGGCGGCGCGACGCGCGCGCGGTACGCCTCGAAGTCCGCGTAGAAGGCGGCGGGCGCGATGCCGAACGCGGCCTCGAACGCCTCGCGCCAGCCGGCGGCGTCCGGCAGCGCCTCGTAGTACGCGAAGAGCGCGGGCTCGCCCGCCAGCGCGACGAGCCGCTCGGCGGCGAGGAGGACGAGGGCGGACGCCGCCGGCGGCCACACCGCGTCCGCCCCCGCGTCGGTCTCCATGTCCTCGAGCGGCTGCGCGCTCCGCCGCGCGAAGGCGATCCGTAGGTTCCGGTCGAGCTGCTCCCGCCCCGCCGCGGCCCCGTAGGCGGCCCCGGCATACCGCTCCGCCGCAAGCAGCAGCCAGCGGGGGCCGCGGCGGTCGTGGCCCTCGGCGGCTCCGGGGAGCGATCCCCACGGCGCGAGCTGCGTCAGTACCCTGTGGCGGTACCGCGAGTTCATTTCATGCCGCCAGCCGCGGTGTTCTTCGCAGTCGAGAACGATAATCGCTGCGGCGCCCAGTCCGCCGGTGCAGAAGCCGTCGGGGATTTTGCTGCCGAAGACCAGGATGTGCACAGCGGCCGCGGACTCCGCATCCGCGGCGGCCCAGATCGTGAAGTCCAGCCCGCCCAACCCGAACCGCTCGGCGTAGAACGCTCGCAGGTTGTCGAATTCCGCGCGCACGGCGGCCTGCGTCCCGGCCGGCACGTCGCCGGCGAACGCCAGCACCGGCTCCTCGCGATCGTCGGCGAGGTGCGGCAGCGGCGGCGCGGCCTCGGCGCTGTACGCATCGAAGTCCGCGTAGAACGCCTCGGGCGCAATGCCGAAGGCGGCCTCGAACGCCTCGCGCCAGCCGGCGGCTTCCGGCAGCGCCTCGTAGTACGCGAAGAGCGCGGGCTCGCCCGCGAGCGCGACGAGCCGTTCGGCGGCGAGGAAGCCGAGGGCATTCGTTTCGCGCGAGCCGGCCGCATCCGCATCGGACAGCGTCGCTACGCTGCTCAGCGTTGGCGCCGTGCGGCTCGCGCGGGAGATGTAGCTGTTGCGGGCGTCCTCGTAGGCCTTGACGCCCGTCGCCGCGCGGTAAGTCGCCTTCACGTACTCCCCCACGCCACGCAACAGCCAGAGGGGGCCACGCTTGTCCCAGCCATCTGGAGCCGCGGGCAGCGATCTCCACGGCGAGAGGTAGGAGCGGACATGGAAGTGGTAGTGCCAGTCGAGATGGTGCGGCGAAGCGCCGCAGGTCAGGACGACAACCGTCACTGCGCCGGACGCCCTGTTGCAGAACCCCGCATCGATCTCCCGGCCGAACGTCCGCAGGTGCGCGACTTCGAGAGAAGCCGTATCGAGACTGGCGAAGACCGTGAATTCCGGTGTGGGCGTCCCGAATCGCTCGGCGAAGAACGCCTGCACCTGTTCGAACTCCGCGCGCACGGCGGCCTGCGTGTCCGCGGAGACGTCGCCGGTGAACACGAGCAGGGGCCCGTCGCGATCGTCGAAGCGGTGCGGCGCGAGCAGGGCGAGGCCGTCCGCGCGGTACGCCTCGAACTCGTCGTAGAAAGCGTCGGACGTGAGGCCGAACGTCGCCTCGAACGCCTCGCCCCAACGTTCCGGGGATGGCACGGCCTGCCAGTAGCGGATATGCGACTCGTGCTCCGTCAGCCCGCCGCCATCGGGAGCGGGCGCAGCGCCGCCGGACTGCTCCTCTTCCTCTCCCCGCCTTTCGGCGCGGGACACGAGCCACTCCGTCGCCAGCGCGCCCAGCGCGTAGGCCGGCCCGCCCTCGGCGTAGAACGGCCCGCGATCAGCAAGGTCGCGAAGAGATGGGATTACGTCCAGCGCTCCTTGCCACCAGAGCGAGCGTTGCCTGTCTCCCGTCCTGTCCCCTCGGCTCTGGAAGAACAGGCTGGCCGCGTACGTGGCCTGTCCCTCGATCAGCCACGAGGGAGAGGAACTGCGCTCGGCAAGCGGCAGCCCCTGCAGGTAGTGCTGCAGGACATGGGTGTACTCGTGCGCGATCGTGCCTCCGATCAGTGGGTAGTCCACGATGTAGCGGCCGATGCGGATACGCCGCGCGGCGGCGTCCGCGGCGATGTCGAGCGCCGGGTCGACGAGCACCGTGAACTCCGGCGGGACGATGCCGTAACGCTCGGCGTAGTACGCCAGCACCTCGGCGGTCTCCGCGCGGATCTCCGCCTGCCGCTCCTCCGGCACGTCGCCGAGGAACTCGAACGCCGTGCGCGCCGTCCCCGACTGCCACCAGCGGGCGTCCGAGGCCATCTCGACCTCGATCGCGTCGCCGCGGCGGAGGGCGCGCAGCGTGTTCGCATCCTCGGGCGCGCCGGGGCGGTAGCGCTCGAAGCCGCCCGTCTCCGCGTCCCAGCGCGAGGCGTCGGCGAGGCGGTCGCCGAAGCGCGCGAGCGCCTCGGCGGCGGTGGCGCCGTCGCGCCCCGTCCACCCGACGACGTTGCGCCCCTCGCGCAGTTCGAGGAGCACGCTGCCCGGGGCCGCCTCCTGCGTCCACTCGACGGCCTCGTCGCCGCCGACTCTGAGCCAGAGGCCCATGCCCGCCGTCAGCCGCGTGAGGCCGTCGCGGAGGACGCTGCGAGGGCGGGCGCGCCGCTCGATCTGCGCCCCGGCGTCCCACGCGGACACCAGATCGAGCTCCGGCACGGCCTCGAAGATCGCCGACACGGGGGCGTCCTCGCCGAGCCACGCGGCCATGTTCCAGCCCGGATGCAGCGTCGTCGTGACCGCCGCAGCGGTCGAGGCGGCCTCGGCGTCCGTGGAGTCCTGGGCGGCGGCGGGCGGCGCGGCGAGGATCGCCGCGAGCGCGAGCGCGACGAGGGCGGCGGCGAGCGGGGCGCGACGGAGCATGGCGGCATGATACGCCACGCGGAGCGCGCGGGCGGGGCGCGGTATCATGGAGGCGTTCCGAAGGAGGAGCCGCATGACCGACCACGCGCCGACGTCCACGCGCGCAATCCGGCAGGCCGTCGCCGATCACTACGGCGCGAGGGCGCGCGAGGCGCTCGGCGCGCACGCCGCCTCGCCCCCGGACGCCTGCTGCGCCGCCGACGGCGCGCCCGCGCCCCTCGCGGCGATCGAGCTGCTCGCGCCCGCCGGCGACGCCTGCGCCGCGGACGGGACGTGCGAGGCGCCCTCGGCCGCCGCGGGGGAGGACGAGGGCGCGTGGGGCGCGGCGCTCTACGACGAGGGCCAGCTCGGCGCGCTGCCGGAGGGGGCGCGGCTGGCCGCGGCGGGCTGCGGCAACCCCGTCGCCATCGCCGGCCTCGCGCGCGGCGAGGCGGTGCTCGACCTCGGCTCCGGCGGGGGCATCGACTGCTTCCTCGCGGCGCGGCAGGTGGGGCCGGAGGGCGAGGTCTGGGGCCTCGACATGACGCCCGACATGGTGGCGCTGGCCCGCCACAACGCGGAGACGGCGGGCGCGGACAACGTGCGCTTCCGGCTCGGCGAGATCGAGGACATGCCGTTCGCCGACGGCGCGTTCGACGCGGTGATCTCGAACTGCGTGATCAACCTCTCGACCGACAAGCCGCGCGTCTTCCGCGAGGCGTTCCGCGTGCTGCGGCCGGGCGGGCGGCTGCACGTCTCCGACGTGGTGCTGACGGCGGCGCTGCCCGCCGAACGGCGCGCCAGCCTCGAGGAGTGGGCGGGCTGCATCGCCGGCGCGATGGAGCTGGACGACTACCTCGGCGCGGTGCGCGCGGCGGGCTTCGCCGAAGTGCGCGCCGAGCTGGACGGGATCCGCGAGGGCATCGCCAGCGCGGCGGTGACGGCGGCGCGCCCGGCGTAGCGCGCCGCCCGCGCCGGAGCCGGCCATGTGCCGCAGCATCAAGACCCTGCGCCGGGCGGACGCCCCCGCGAGCGACGAGGAGATCGAGGCCGCCGCGCTGCAGTTCGTGCGTAAGGTGAGCGGCTACCGCCAGCCCTCGCGCGCGAACGCCGAGGCGTTCGGCGACGCCGTCGGCGAGGTCGCCGGCGCCACGCGCCGCCTGCTGGCCGCGCTCCGCCCCGGCGCTCGCGCCTGACGCCGCCGACCGCCTGCGCGCGCGCCGTCTACGGCGGGCGGCGCGCCGCCCGCCGATGGCGTACGCTGGATCGCGCTCCCGCCCGCCGAGGAGTGCGCCCGATGCCGACGCCGCCGTTCGCCGCGCCCCGAGGAGCCTCGCGCGCCGCGCTCGCGGCGCTGGCCGCGCTCGCGCTGCTCGCCGCCTGCGCCGGCGGCGGGGGCGGCGAGGCGCCCCCGGCGGCCTCGCCGTCCGCGACCGCCGCCGGGACGCGGGCCGCCGAGGCCTCGCCGTCCCCGCCGGAGGCCGCCGCCCCGCCGATCGGGGACGCGGAGGCTGCGGCGCTGATGGCGACGCTGGGCGACGCCGAGGCCGGCGAGGACGCGCTGCGCGCGGCGCTCGCGCGCATCGTCGCGGCGGGGGACGAGCGCTTCGCCTCGGTGCTGATCGAGCTGCTGTGGGCGCGCGACGTGCGCGTGCTGCGCGACGGCCTCGACTACACCGAGTACGCCGATGCGCTCGAGGCGCTGACGGGCGCGGGCGTCGGCACGAACCGCCACTCGTGGGTCGAGTGGTACGGCGCGACAGGCCTCGAACCGCCGCCGGGCTTCACCGCCTGGAAGGGGCGGCTGATGTCGCCGATCGACCCGCGCTTCGCCGAGTTCCTCTCGGGCGAGTGGCCCTCGCGCATCCGCGTCGAGGAGATCATGTGGGGCGGCGTGCGCGTGGACTCGATCCCGCCGCTCGACCGGCCGCGCACGGTCGCGCCGGAGGACGCCGGCTACCTCGAGGACGACGACGCGGTGTTCGGGATCGCGATCGGCGGCGAGGCGCAGGCTTTCCCGCTGCGTATCCTCGACTGGCACGAGATGGCGAACGTCACCGTCGGCGGCGTGCCGATCTCGCTGGCCTACTGCACCCTCTGCGGCGCGGGCATCGCCTGGGACGGCCGCGCGCCGGACGGCGCGACCTACGACTTCGGCACCTCCGGCTTCCTCTACCGCAGCAACAAGCTGATGTACGACCGCCCCACCGGCACGCTCTGGAACCAGTTCACCGGCGAGCCCGTGCTCGGCCCGCTGGCCGGGGCCGCGGACGAGGACGGCGAGCCGCTGCGGCTCGCGCTGCTGCCGGTGGTGCTCACCACGTGGAGCGAGTGGCTGCGGCAGCACCCGGAGACCTCCGTGCTCGACGTCGACACGGGGTACGACCGCCCCTACCGGCCTGGCGCGGCCTACGGCCACTACTTCTCGCAGCCCGACACGATGTTCCCGGTCTGGAGCCGCAGCCCAGAGCTGCGCGCGAAGGACTACGTCTACGGCCTGCGCGAGGGCGGCGCGCGCAAGGCGTGGCCCGTCGAGGCGCTGGCCGAAAAGCGCGTCGTCAACGACGAGGTGGGCGGGCGCGCCGTGGTGCTCGTCGCCGCGCGCGAGGTCGAGACGCTGGGCTACGGGCGTTATGTCGGCCCGGTGCTGTACCTCTCGGGCGGCGAGGTGCGCGCCTACGAGCGCGGCGACCGCGCGTTCGCGCCCGGCCCGGACGCGGAGAGCGTGGTGGACGCCTCGGGCGCGGCGTGGGCAGTGACCGAGGAGGCGCTCGTCGGCCCCGGCGGGGAGCGCCTCGAGCGCGTGAACGGCCACCTCGCGTACTGGTTCGGCTGGTACGCCTTCTACCCGGACACCGGCCTGTACGGGCGCGAGTAGCGGGCGCGGGCGGCCTCGCGGACCGGGCCGCCTCGCGCCGTCAGGCGACGCTCGCCCGCAGCAGGTAGATGATGGCGAAGATCAGGAGGATGGCGACCATCGGCGTGATGTCGATCATGCCGACGCGGGGGACGACGCGGCGCAGCGGTTCGAGGACCGGCTCGGTGATGGCGTCGAGGGCGCGCACGACCGGGCCGTTCTGGTCGATCGGGAACCAGCTGATGATGGCGCGCGCGAAGATGGCGAACCAGATGATAGTCAACAGCACTTCGACCAGACCGACGAGCGGGGTCATGTCGTCTCTCCCAGATCCTGCGCCCGCAGGTACGCGGCCTCGATCGCGTCGTCGAAGGCGGCCCGCAGGCCCGCCGCCTCCAGCTCGCCGAGCGCCGCCGCGGTGGTTCCGCCCGGCGAGGTCACGGCGTTACGCAGCTCGGCGGGGTGCTGGCCGCTCTCCACAGCGTAGCGCGCCGACCCCGCTACCGTCGCCAGCGCCAGCGACGTGGCGTCCCCCCGCTTCATCCCCAGCCGCACCGCCGCGTCGACCATCGACTCGATCACGAGGTAGACGTAGGCCGGTCCGGAGCCGTGCAGCGCCGTCGCGAGGTCGACCGCGTCGTCGTCGTGGACCTCGATCAGCGCCGTGGCGACGGCCCCCAGCACGCGCTCGGCGCGCTCGCGCTGGGCCGCGGTCACGGCCTCGGCGGCGTACCAGGCGACGGCGCCCGCGCCGACGGCGGCGGGCAGGTTCGGCATCGCGCGCACGCAGGCGCGGTGCCCGCTCTGGCGCTGCACGTCGGCCAGCCGCACGCCGGCCGCGATCGAGACCAGCACGGCGCCCGCGGCCAGCCCCCCGGCGAGGCTCGCCGCCGCCGCCGGCGCGTCCTCCGGCTTGACCGCGAGCAGCACGAGGTCGGCGCCGATGCAGGCGCTCTGGGCGTCGTCGGTGACGCGCACGCCGTGCCCGGCGAGGGCCGCCCGCCGCTCCTCGATCGCCTCGGCGACGGCGACGGCGGAAGGCGGCGCGACCTCGGCGCGCAGCAGCCCGCGCAGGAACGCCTCGCCCATGAACCCGCCGCCGACGATGCCGATCCGCACGCCGCCCTCCTCGCCGTCCGCCCGCCGCTACCCGCGGCGCGGGCCGAAGATCACCCGCCCCAGCCGCACCACCGTCGCGCCCTCCTCGACGGCGACCTCGTAGTCCTCGGTCATGCCCATCGACAGCCCCGCGAGGCCGTGGGCCCCGGCCAGCTCGCGCAGCGCGCGGAAGACGGGGCGCACCTCCTCGGGGTCGCCGGCCTGCGGCGCGACCGTCATCAGGCCGGCCACGGCGATGCCGGGCTGCGCGGCCGCCGCGCGCAGCAGCCCGCCGAGCGCGGCGGGATCGACGCCCCCCTTCGAGGCCTCGCCGCCCACGTTGACCTCGAGGTAGCAGGGCAGCGGCCCGCCGAGGCCGGGCGCGCCGCGCCCCTGGTCGAGGCGGCGCTGGACCTCCTCGGCGAGCCGCGCGGAGTCGAGCGAGTGCAGCACGGAGGCGTGGGGCAGCGCCTGCCGCACCTTGTTGCGCTGGAGCCGCCCGACGAAGTGCCAGCGCGGCGCCAGTCCCATCGCGGCGGCCTCCCCGGCCTTCGGCGCGAGCTCCTGCGCGCGGTTCTCGCCGAGGTCGGCGAGGCCGGCCGCGAGCGCATCGGCGACGGCCGAGGCGGGATGCGTCTTGGTCACGCCGACGACGGCGACGGCGGCGGGGTCGCGCCCCGCGCGCTCGCACGCCGCCCCGATGCGCGCGCGCACGCCCTCGAGGCGCCGCGCGATGGCGGCCGCGGCGTCGTTCGTCATGGCGTCAAGGCTACGCCCCGCGCGCGGGCGCCGCCAGACGGCGGCTACCGGGCCGGGCGGTGCGGGCAGTGCTGATGCCATTGTGCGTGCGGGTCGAGCAGGTGCGCGTGGCTGGCGTCCTGGTACACGACGCCACGCGGCCTGTTGATGAGGCCGGGGTTACCGAAATCTTCGTGCAGATCGCTGTCGCCGGAGCACAGAAGCCGTGCGCCCGTCACGCGCGCGAGCGCGATGATATGCGCGTCGTTCGAGCGGCAGTGATCGGAGATTTCCTTCTGCTCTTCGTACACCGCCTCGCGATCTTCAATGTAGATGCGTCCACGCCGGGCCCACCCGAGGATCGCGCGCCCCGCGTTGCCGATCACGGACAGTTCGTCTTCGAGTTGCCCTCCAAGGATGAGGGATCCGCGACCGCGCTCGATCCAGTCCCACAGCGGAAGCAGATCGGTATCGGGAGGGATGCTGAAGAACCGCGCAGCCTTGTTTGCATCGACGATCGCGCACACAGGTCAGTCGATCATGAAGAAGCGGCGCTGCTCTTCGAGAAAGAAACCACCATAACTTGCCGGGGCATTTTCGAGGTTCCCCATCGCGTCAATGGTGATGGGGTGAATGTCCACACCGTGCTTAATCTGCTCGAAGTAGAGGACCACCACGTCGCTCGCCTTGATCCGCTCGTCGCGCACCTCCATCCGCACGCGATCCACGAGGTAGTCGCTGTGCGTCTCGACGACTAGCCGGTTGCGTTCGCTTGCTGCGAGCTGTGCGAAGAACGAACCCATCGCCGCCTGCGCGCGCGGGTGGAGATGCACCTCGGGCTGTTGGATAAGCAGAGTCGTCCCGATTTCTGTTGCTGCTGCGTCAGCGATGATTGGTATGGCTTGACTGACTCCATAGCCAACATCTACGAGATTACGGCGCAGGCCTCCACGAAGAGGTTTGATCAGGATTTGAAAAGGATCGCCCTTCCGACCGAGATTACGAATGAACAGATCGGAATACAATCCGCTGGACACGCCGAAGATATTCAGGCGATCTTTGAATTCAGGCAAGCCACCGTTGTCGAGCAGCCTGTTCAGCATCATCGGGATGTGGCTACCTTCCGGGTCGCGGATTTCTTGGCCGGGATCATAAGTGCGCTGTGGGCTCATTCGGATGGGTGCAAAGGCATATGGCCTAGGATCCGTCAAGAACTGCACGGAGTCGATCAGCGCATCAAGGCCTTTTTTGTCGGCTTCGGTCATGCTTTCGTTGTCTTGTGCTTCGTAACGCGCTATGCGGAGGAAAGCCCAATCATCCCTGACCAAGCGGTTACGCCACAACGCAGTTCGCCTACCTGCTTCCAAGCGGAAGACGACCTTTTTCCCTGTCAAGAACGACATCACGGGGTGTTCGCTCGCCAAGTTCTCCAGCCGCAGATCGTGCTCGCCAGACGAGATCGAGAGACAAGAGAGCGTCGGCTGAGCCTCGATCGAGGTGAAGCGCGCAGTGACGCGTGCTTCTATGGCCTTGCCGGAACTCGTCTTTCGCGGTACGCCTCGCAATCTGCGCGGTCGCGATTCTGCCTGGAATTGCTGACCGATCACGAACCTCTTGGCGCGTCCTGTGCCCCCGCGTTGGTTCGCTACCTGGTTGTAGCTGCCGAGGTGGAACGGCTCCTCGTTGAAGTCCGGCGATTGCCCGAGCCGCAGGTCGTAGGCGGCGCGGACGGCGGCGAGGAAGGAGGTCTTGCCGGTGCTGTTCTCGCCGACGAGCAGCGTGAGGGGGCGGATCGGCACCTCGTGGCGATCGGCGAAGCAGCGGAAGTCCTCGAGGATCAGGGTGTCCATCGGGCCGCGCGCGCTCCGTCCTCGCCCCGGGAGTCTAGCACACGCCGCAGAGGCGGCAGCCGACTTCGGGCGGAGGGCAGGGGATGGTGCGGCGCACGCGCTCGTGCTTGTCCATCTCGCGCAGCAGGAAGCGCTCCGTCATCCCCACGTCGACGACGTGCCACGGCGGCGCCTCGCCCGCCCACGGGCGCGGCCCGTCGAGGCCGTGCGCGCGGATCGCCCGCCGGTAGCTGCCCGGCGAGGCGTCCGGCAGCTCCGCCAGCATCGAGGCCACCCGCGCGTCCCCGCGCGAGAGCACGTCGTCCACGCGCGCCGTCTGCGGCGAGTCGGTGCGGAACTCGATGCCCGGCGCGAGCCGCTGGCGCAGGATCGCCTGCCGCGCCTTGATCGTCGCCGGCTCCGCCTGCGTCTCGTACTGGTACGCCGTCCAGGGCTTCGGCACCAGCGGGCTGACCGCGATCACCAGCCGCGTGCCGTTGCCCGCCGCGTCGAGGCGCTCCTTGATGCGGTTGGCGAGCGCGGCGAGGGCGTACACGTCGTCGTCCTCCTCGCCCGGCAGCCCGATCATGAAGTAGAGCTTGAAGCGCGCGAGGCCGGCCTCGCCGACGAGCGCCGCGCCGCGCAGGATCTGCTCCTCGCTCACGCCCTTATTGATCGCCTCGCGCAGCCGCTCCGATCCGGCCTCGGGCGCGACGGTGACGGTCTTCGTGCCGCCGGCGGCCAGCACGCGCAGCACCTCCGGCCGCAGGTTGTCGACGCGCAGCGAGGAGATCGAGACGCGCGCCCCCAGCTCGCCCGCGCCTGCCACCAGCTCCGGCAGCTCGGGGTGGTCCGCGACGGCCGCGCCCAGCAGACCCACGCGGTCGGTGTGCTCCAGCGAGTGCTCGACGATCGCGAGCAGGTCCGAGGCGGGGCGGTAGCGCGGCGGGCGGAAGACGTAGCCGGCGATGCAGAAGCGGCAGCCGCGCCCGCAGCCGCGCGCGCACTCGATCAGCGTCATGTTCGAGAGTTCGGTGTCCTCGGTCAGCACCGTCGAGTACGCCTCGGTCGCGGCGATGTCCTCGACCCACTGGCGCTCGACGGGGCCGGCGGGGGGTCGCTGGGGGACGTAGACCCCGGGGATGGCGGCGAGCTCGTCGAGCAGCGCCTCGCGCGGGCCGTAGAGGCCGTCGGCGAAGGCGGCGGCGAGGGCGGGGACGATCTCCTCGCCCTCGCCGACGACGGCGGCGTCGAGGAACGGCGCGACCGCCTGCGGGTTGGTGAGCATGCACGCCCCGCCCGCGATCACCAGCGGGTGGCGCTCGTCGCGCCGCTCCGCCCACAGCGGGATCGAGGCGCCCTTCAGCGCCTGCGCCATGTGGAAGTAGTCGAACTCGTAGGAGAGCGTGAACCCCACCACCGCGAAGTCGCCGAGCGGGCGCTGCGTCTCCATCGAGACCACGGGCGAGGGCCGCTCGCCGCGCCCCGGCGGGTCGCGGAAGGCGCGCTCGCACACGAAGTCGGGGTAGGCGTTGAACAGCGAGTAGACGGTCTGCAGGCCGAGGTTCGACATCCCGACGTAGTAGGAGTTGGGGTAGACGACGGCGACGGGGATGCGCCCGCCCCAGTCCTTGACGACGTAGCCGCGTTCGCGGCTCAGGCGCTCGCGCGCGACGAGGCGGGGATCGGCCATGCGCCCAGTCTAGCGCAGCGTGGCGCCGCGCGCTCAGCGCCCGCCCCTCGGGCCGCTTCGCCCCTCGCCGCCCGCGTCGCCGCCGGGGCCGAAGCGCCTCTCGCCGCGGCGGCGGTCCCAGAACCAGATGCCGAACAGCATGAGGGCGAGGATGCCGACGGGCACGAGGGCGAGCGCGGGATGGGTGGCGAGCGCCGCGAAGAAGAACATCACGAGCAGGAGCACGGCGGCGATGGCGATCAGTCCCGGCGCGAGCAGCTGGAAGGCGACGCGCGTCAGCAGCCAGGTCTCGCCGCAGCCTCCCGGCTGCGGACGCGGGCGCTCGTACACCGCGCGCCCCGCGCGCTACGGCCCGCGCCGATCCGCCAGCAGGCCGAGGCCGAGCAGCGTGAGCGCGAACATGCCGAGGGGGATGAGCGCGAGCGGCGGATTGGCCGCCAGCGCGACGAACAGGAACAGCACGAACAGGAACGCGAACGCGATGGGGATGACGCCAAGCGCCGCGATCTGGAACGCGATGCCCAGCATCAGCAGCGTTTCGAGGCACCCCAGCGGCAGCACCGCCTCGTCGCGCCCCTCGCGCGCGCGGACGTCATGGCCCGGCGGCGGCGCGTCGAGGGGCCGCGGCGCGCCGAGGGGCGGGGGCAGGGCGAGCGGCGGCGCGGCGGCGCGGGCCGGCAGCGCCGCCGTCTCGCCCGCGCGCACCTCGCCGGGCCGCCCATCGGGGCCGGGCGCGATCGGCCGCTGCGTCCAGCGCCGGAGGAGGACGAGCGCGAGCAGGCCGATCGGGATCAGACCGAGCGGCGGCTCGATCGACACGAGCCACAGGGTCAGGAAGACGGCGGCGACGGCGGCGAGGCCGGCCAGCAGATCGCGCGCCCACCTCGGCGTCGCCCCCCCGTCGCGCCGTTCGTACATGCCGCCAGCATATCCCGCGAGGCGCGCCCGCGGCGCGCCGTCAGTTCGCCTCGGCGACGAGGCCGGCCTCGGCGCGTTCGGCGGCGGCGCGCAGCGCGTCGTGGCCGCCGAGCTCGGGGTCGGCGTCGATCAGCGCCTCCGCCTCGCGCCGCGTCGCCTCGATCAGGGGGGCGTGCGCCTTCAGCGAGAAGAGGCGCAGCGAGGACTCCCCGGCCTGCCGCTTCCCGAACAGGTCGCCGGAGCCGCGCAGTTCGAGGTCGGCCTGCGCCAGCGCGAACCCGTCGCTGCTCGCCTCCACCAGCCCGAGGCGCTGCGCCGCCGCCTCCCGCCGCTCCACGGCCTGCTGCTCGCGCTGCAGCCGCTGCTTGCGCTGCTCGTCCGTCTCGTCCGCGGGCGGCGGCTCCGGCGGGCGGGGATCGTCGCCGAGCAGGTAGCAGACCGAGGGGTGGCCGCCGCGGCCGACGCGGCCCCGGAACTGGTGCAGCTGCGCGAGGCCGAAGCGGTTCGCGCCCTCGATCAGGATCACCGTCGCGTTCGGCACGTCGATGCCTACCTCGACCACCGCCGTCGCGACGAGCACGGCGGTCTCGCCGGCCGCGAAGCGCCGCATCGCCTCGTCCTTGTCGCGGGCGGACATGCGGCCGTGCAGCAGCGCGACGCGATCGCCGAGGCCGGGCAGCTCCTCGTCGCGGACGCGCTCGTACTCCGCGGTCGCCGCGCGCGCGGCGACGGCGTCCGAACCCTCGACGAGGGGGCAGATCACGAACGCCTGGCGGCCGGCGGCGACCTCGGAGCGGATGCGCGCGAAGGCCTCCTTCCGCCCCGCCTCGTACTCGCCCACGGCCACGAGGTCGTCGTGCGGCGGCTGGGGGACGGCGATCGTCCCGATCGGCGTGCGGCCGGGCGGCATCTCGTCGATCGCGCTGAGGTCGAGGTCGCCGTAGAGGGTGAGCGCGAGCGAGCGCGGGATCGGCGTGGCGGTCATCACCAGCAGGTGGGGGGACGGCACCCCGCCGCCGCCGTCCCCGTCCTCGGGGTCCGCGCCGAGGAGGGCCGAGCGCTGCTCCACGCCGAAGCGGTGCTGCTCGTCGGCGACGGCGAGGCCGAGGCGGGCGAACTCGACGCCCTCCTGGATCAGGGCGTGCGTGCCGACGGCGATGACGGGCCCGCCGTGGCCGATCGCCTCGAGGGCCGCGCGCCGCTCCTTCGCGCGCACCGAGCCGGTCAGCAGCACCACGCGCAGCGGCTCCGGCAGGTACGGCAGGCTCACGACGCCGCGCAGCGGCGGCTCCGGCTCGCCGGACAGCAGGCGGCAGATCGTGCGGAAGTGCTGCTCCGCCAGCACCTCGGTCGGCGCCATCAGCGCCGCCTGATGGCCGCCGGCCACGGCGGCGAGCATCGCCGCGAGGGCCACCACCGTCTTGCCGGAACCGACGTCGCCCTGCAGCAGCCGCGCCATCGGCTGCCGCCGCGCGAGGTCGCCGAGCACCTCGTCGAGGGCGCGGCGCTGCGCCCGCGTCGGCGCGAACGGCAGCGCGGCGAGGAACGCCTCGGCGGCGGCGCGGTCCTCGAAAGCGGGGGCGGGGCGGCCCAGCCGCTCGCGCTTGCGCCGCACCGCGCCGATCTGGAGGGCGAGCAGCTCGTCGAAGGCCAGCCGCCGCCGCGCGGCGGCGAGTTGCGCCTCGTCGTCGGGGTAGTGCATCGCGCGCGCCGCCTCGACGATGCCGGGCAGCCGGTGGCGCTCGCGCAGGGCCTCGGGCAGCGTCTCCGGCAGGCGGTCGGCGAAGCGGTCGAGCAGGTTCGCGATCGTCTCGCGCAGCCACTGCTGCGGCAGCTGCCGCTTCGTCCCCTGCCGCTCCTCCCCGGTGGCCGGGTAGACCGGCACGAAGCGCCCGGTGTGCCGCCGCTTGCCGCCGATCTTCTCCCACGCGGGGTTGTTGAACGTCGGGCGTCCGCGGAAGTCGTCGACCTCGCCGGCGAGGGCGATCTCCATGCCGGGCGCCAGCTGCTTCGCGACGAACGGCTGGTTCCACCAGACGACCTTCATCCGTGCGCCCGAGGCGTCGGCGATCGTGGCTTCCGCGCCCTTGCGGCCCCAGCGCCGCTCGCGCACGTCCTCGACGGTGACGCGCACGGTCTGCTTCTCGCCGGGCACCAGCTCGGCGATGGGAACGACGCGCGAGTAGTCGTCGTAGCGGTGCGGCCAGTGCCGCAGCGCGTCGCCGACGGTGCGGACGCCGAGGCGTTCGAGCGCCCGTCGGCGCCCCTGCGCCAGCCGCACGCCGGCCGCGGCGAGCGGCAGATCGAGCGCCGCCGCGCCCTCGGGGATAGCGGGGGCGCGACGGGGCGAGGGGGCGTCCTCGCGCTTCGGGGCGGCCTCGCGTTTGGGGGCGGCGGATGGCGCGGCGCGCGCCGGGGGGCGCGCTCCGTCGGCCGCGGCGCGGCGGCGCGGCCGCCGGGGAGCCGTCGCCCGCCCGCGGCCCGCGCCCAGCTCGTGGTCGATGGTGGCGCGGGCGCGGCCCAGCCAGCCGCGGCGCTCGCCGGGCGGGAGCGAGCGGTAGCCGGCGGGCGGGAGCGCGCCGACCATCCGCAGCAGCGGCGAGTTGGGCGGCTCGTCGCGCGCCTGCCGCCGCAGCAGCTCGTCGAGGCCGCCCTGCACCGCCGTGTCGCGGCAGCCCTCGCGGTGTTCGAGGGCGAGCACCCGGCCCAGCCGCGCGAGGTCGGCGGTCACGCCGCGGCGGAGGGGGTCACGATCGCGAGGCCCAGCATACCGGGCCCGGTGTGCACGCCGATCGCGGGGCCGATCTGCCCGCTCACGATCTCCGCGGCGGGATCGAGCGCGCGCAGGCGTCCGATCACCGCTTCGAGGTCGTCCGCCGCCGCCGCGTGCATGGCGCCGATCTGCGCCGCCGGCAGCAGCGCCGAGGCGCGCGCGATCAGCTCCTCGACGGCCTTCGCCTTCGTCCGCACGCGGCCGACGGGGACGACTTCGCCGTCCTGCAGCGAGAGCAGCGGCTTGACGCGCAGCAGCCCGCCGACGAGCTCCTGCGCGCGGCCGACCCGCCCCCCGCGCCGCAGGTACTCCAGCGTGTCGACGAGGAAGAAGACGTGCGTGCGCGCGAACTGGTCCGCCGCCGCGTCGCGCACCTGCTCGAGGCTCGCGCCCGCGGCGGCGGCCTTCGCCGCCGCCACCACGCCGATGCCGAGCGCGAGCGTCGCCAGCCGCGAGTCCACCAGCTCGATCGGCACGCCCTCGACCTGCTGCGCGCCCTGCCGCGCCGAGTCGAGCGTGCCGCTGAGCTTGCCGGAGACGTGGAGCGAGAGGATGCCGGTCGCGCCCTCGTCGCGCAGCCGCGCGTAGGCGTCGCGGAACGCCCCCGGCGAGGCCTGCGAGGTCGTCGGCAGCTCCGCCGCGCCTTCCAGCCGCTCGAAGAAGCGGTCGGCGTCGATGTCCACGCCGTCGCGCAGCTCCTCGTCGCCGAAGAGCACGCTCTGGGCGACGACGGTGACGCCGTGCTCGGCGGCGAGCGCGGGCGGGATGTCGGAGGTCGAGTCGGTGACGATGCGGACGCTCACGGCGCGGCTCCCTCGTGCGGTGCTGGGTGCGGGGAGGGCTACTCGACGCCGGCGAGGTAAGGGTAGTGCGGTTGCCCGCCCCGCACCACCTCGACCTCGACGCCCGGGTGGGCGGCCTCGATCCGCGGGGGCAGATCGCCGGCGGCGCCATCGGGGGCGTCGGCGCCGAGGATCAGCGTGACGACCTCGCCGTCCTCGCCGACGGCGTGGGCGAGGCCGAGCAGCAGCGCCTCCTCGGGCGTGGCGGAGCGCGCGCGCAGCGTCCCGTCGACGAGCGCGATGGCGTCGCCCTCGCGCACCGCGACGCCGTCGACCGTGGCGTCGCGGACGGCGGTCGTGACCTCGACGCAGCGCACGGCGGCGGCGGCCTCGGCGAGCCGCTCGCCGAGGCGCTGCGGCGCCTCGCCCGGCACGAACGCGACGGCGGCGGCGAGGCCGGCGGCGACGGAGCGCGCGGGCACGACGCTGACGCGACCGGGGTCCTGCGCGGCGGCCTGCCGCGCCGTCATCACCACGTTGGGGTCGTTCGGCAGCACGAAGGCGTGCTCGCTGCCCGCGCGCCGCGCCGCCTCGAGCAGGTCGCCCGCGCTGGGGTTGTTGGTCGCGCCGCCGTCCACGATCGCCGTCGCGCCCAGCTCGCGGAACGCCGCCCGCAGCCCCTCGCCCTGCACCACCGCCACGAGGCCGACCGGCGGCGCCTCGCCCGCGCGCTCGTGCCCCGCCGCCCACTCCTCGTGCTGGGCCTGCATGTTCTCGACCTTGACGTTGGCGAGCTCGCCGAAGCGCCCGCCGGCCTCGAGCGCGCCGTCCGGCTCCTCGACGTGAACGTGGACGTGGAGGGTGGCCGCGTCGCCGACGACGAGCAGCGACTCGCCGCCCGCGGCGGTCAGCGCGCCCGCCAGCGCCTCGCGCGCGAGCGCCTCGCCGCGCACGAGGTACTCGACGCAGTAGCCGTGGCCCTCGTGGCCGACGCCGGCCAACTCGACGGCGCCCGCGGGCGTTTCCGGCGGGGGCGGCAGCGGCTCGCCCGCGACGCCGAGGCGCAGGCCCTCCAGCAGCACGGCGACGCCCTCGCCCCCGGCATCGACGACGCCCGCGTCGCGCAGCTGCGGCAGCAGCGAGGGCGTGCGCGCGACGCTCTCCCGCGCCTCCGCGGCGGCCGCCGCCAGCAGCGCGGCGGGCGAGGCCGCGCCGGAGCGGGCCGCCGCGCCCGCCGCCTCGCGCAGCACCGTCAGCATCGTGCCCTCGACGGGGTCGCCGACGGCCTCGTAGGCGGCGTCCGAGGCCGCCGCGAGCGCGGCGCCGAGGTCGGCGGGGCCGGGCGCGGCGAGGCCCTCGAGGCCGCGGGCGAGGCCGCGCAGCATCTGCGAGAGGATGACGCCGCTGTTGCCGCGCGCGCCGAGCAGCGCGCCCTCGGCGAGGTCCTGCGCGAACGCGCCGGCGCCCGCGTCCGCTCCCTCCTCGCCCGCGCCGTCCCCGCGCTCGGCGGCGGCGCGGCGGGCGGCGCGCAGCGTGAGCAGCATGTTGGTGCCGGTGTCGCCGTCGGGCACGGGGTAGACGTTGATGGCGTTGATCGCCTCGCGGTTGAGCTCGAACCACGCCAGCGCGGCGTCGAAGGCGTCGCGGAACGCCCCGGCCTCCACGCGATCCGCCGCCGTCATCGCCGCCGCCGTTCCCGCGCCCGATGGACGCCCGCTCGCCGGCGATGATACGCTCTCGCCCGCGCCGCGGCGCGAGGCGGCGGCGACGCTGAGGACGGGCCGATGGCCTCCGGCAAGTGCGACCTCTGCCCGAAGCGCACGCGGTTCGGGCGCAACATCCGCCACCAGCACTCCGGGCGCTGGGAGCGCAAGGCGCCCCGCACCAACCGCCAGTTCCGCCCCAACGTCCAGAAGAAGCGGCTGGAGATCGACGGGCGGATGCGCCGCGTCAACGTCTGCACGCGCTGCCTCCGCACCCAGCTCAAGCGCCTCGCCGCGGGCAGGCCGCCGATCCCCGCGGACGCCCTCGCCCGCGCCGGGTAGCGCCCTCCGCCCGCGCTCACTCGCCTCGGTATACGAACCTCTCGTACGCGCGGTCGCCCCTGCACGTCACCTCGCTCCACCGGTTCACGGCGCAGACGCGGAACATGCCGACATCGATCGCGACGTGGCGGCCCGGCGGCGCCTCCGCCACCCAGCCCCGGCAGATCGCCTTGCCGTCCCCGGCGACGGCGCACACGGACCCGTCGCCAGCGCTGATCGCCGTGTACGGGCCCGGCGGCAGTTCGGCTCCACTGCGTTCGCCCCAGCAGACCGCCTCGCCGTCTCCGGTCAGGGCGCAGGCGAGCGTCCGACTCGCGCTGATCGCGACGAACCGGCCCGCCGGGACATCGTCGTGCCGTACGCCGTCGCCGCTCCAGCAGACCGCTTCGCCGCCCCCGGTCAGGGCGCAGGTGCGATGCCCCCCGCCCGTGCTGATCGCGGTGAAGGGTCCCGGCGGCGACTCCTGCTGGTCGCGGTGAAAACTGTTGCGGCAGATCGCCTCGCCGTCCTCGGTGAGCGCGCAGAGGTGCCTGTCGTCGTCCGCGCTGTTGCCCGCGCTGATCGCCTTGTAGCGGCCCGGGGGCAAGTACGGCTCAGCCGCCCAGTCGCCGCTGCCCCGCCGGCCGTAGATGCGCGCTCCCCAGCAGACGGCCTCGCCGTCGCCGGTGAGCGCGCAGGTGAACCCGTCGCCAGCGGCGATCGCCGCGTAGCGGCCCGGCGGCGCGGCCGTCTGGCCCTTGGTGTTCCAGCCCCAGCAGACGGCCTCGCCGTCCACGGTCAGCGCGCAGGTGTGCTCCGGGCCGTCGCTCACGGCCGCGTAGAGGCCGCCCGGCGGCGGGGCGGTCGTCCTGTTGACCACCATGCCCCAGCACACCGCCTCGCCGTCCTCGGTGAGCGCGCAGGCCTGGTCCTGCCCGACGCTGATGGCCGTGTAGTGTCCGGGAGCGGGATCGGGCGGGAGCAGCGAGTACTGCCCCACGTAGGGGCTGCGGGGGAACGGAACGCAAGCCGGCTGGCCCTGCCGCGTGAGCGCGCAGACGTACCACGCTCCGGCGTCGATCGCCACGTGCGGCAGCGGCGCGCCGTCGCGCGCCGGCGTTTGCGAGGCGTCGGCGACGCTCCAGATCGAGCTCCCGGAAGACGGGCCGGCGCCATCGTAGCCGCAGTTCCACTGGCCGCCGGGCAGCGTCGCGCAGAAGCCCGACCCCGTCGCGCTGACCGCCAGAAACGGGCCGGGATGCCGACTCGACATGGCCTCGTAGCGGTCGAGTCTCCATTCGCTGTCGGCCTTCACCCACGTGTACGTGGCCCTGAAGCCCCAGCAGACGATCTCCCCGGCTTCGGCCAGCGCGCAGCTGTTGCGGCCCTCGATCCTGTGGTCCGCGTGGACGCCCCGCCATTCGTAGACGCCCGTGCTGATCGCGACGAAGCGTCCGGGCGGCGCGTCGAGCTCCCCCGTGTTGCTCCCCCATTCCCCCGCGAGGCGCCAGCAGACCGCCTCGCCGCCCTCGGTCAGCGCGCAGGCGTGTGCGCCGCTCGTGCTCACCGCCGTGTAGCGGCCCGGCGGCGGCCCGCTCGTGTCCGCGCCGTCATAGTCCCAGCATGCGATCCCGCCGTCCTCCGCCACCGCGCAGGCGTGGCCGCCCCTCACGTCGAGCGCCGTGTAGCGGCCCTCCCGGGTGTTCGTCCCCCTGACGTTCCCGCCCCAGCAGACCGCCTCGCCGTCCTCGGTCAGGGCGCAGACATGTCCGCTCCCGACGCCGATCGCCGCGTAGCGGCCCTGCGGCGCGTGGCGGCGTTTGGGCTCGATCGCCGTGATCGGGCGCGGGGCCGGCTCCGCCGTCGGCGTGGCGGCGGGCGTGGCTGTCCGCTCCGGCGTCGAGGCGGCGGCGGGCGTGGCGGGCGTGGCGGGCGACGGAGCGGCGGGCGTCGGCGGCGTGGGCGAAGGCGTCGGCTCCGTGTCCGCCGCCGTCGCGGCGGGCGCGGCGGGCGCGCCGTCCTCGCCGCCGCCAGCGCAGGCCGCCGCCGTCGCGAGCGCGGCGAGGAGCAGCAGAGCGGCGGCGAGGCGCGCGGCCATCGGCTCCCTCCCCTCGCGGCTACGAGGCGCGGGCGAGCGCCGCGCGCAGCCCCGCGATCGCCTCGGCCGGGGTTGCGTCCTCGCGGTAGACGGCGGAGCCGGCCACCAGCAGGTCGGCGCCGGCCTCGAAGCAGGCGGCGGCGTTGTGCGCCTTCACGCCGCCGTCCACCTCGATCGCGAGCGCGGCGCCCGCCCCGGCGGCCATGCGGCGCAGCTCGCGCACCTTGCCGAGCTGCTCCGGCATCAGCTCCTGCCCGCCGCGGCCCGGGTGCACCAGCATCACCGTCGCCGTGTCGATCGCGCCGAGCCACGGCACGAGGCTCGACGCGGGCGTCGGCGGGCTGACGGCGAGGCCGGCCTCGCAGCCCAGCGCGCGCGCGCGCGCGATCGCCTCCCCCGGCTCCGGCGCGGCCTCGACGTGGAAGACGAGGCGGTCCGCGCCCGCCCCGGCCAGCGGCGCCAGCTGGCCGAGCGGGTCGGCGACCATCATGTGCGCCTCGACGGGCAGCCGCGTCGCCCGCCGCACCGCCTCGACGATCGGCGGACCGAAGCTGAGCTGCGGCACGAAACGCCCGTCCATGACGTCGACGTGCATCAGGTCCGCGCCGCCCTCCTCGGCGGCGCGGACGGCGTCGGCGAGCCGCCCGAAGTCGGCGGTGAGGATCGAGGGCGCGATCAGCGCCCGCCGCTCCCCGCTCACGCGCCCTCCCCGGCCTCGGCGGCCTCGGCGGCGAGCCGCGCGCGGGCGGCCTCGCGCTGGCGCGCGACGGCATCGGGCGCGGTGCCGCCGGGGGCGGAGCGCGCGGCGAGCGACGCCTCGACTCCGAGCGCGGGCGGCGCGCCGGCGAACGCCGGGTGCGCGGCGGCCCAGTCGTCCGGCGTCAGGTCCTCGAACGCGCGGCCCGTGCGCTCGCACTCGGCGACGAGCGCGCCGACGGCCTCGTGCGCCTCGCGGAAGGGCACGCCCCGCCGCACGAGGTGGTCGGCGAGGTCGGTGGCGAGCGCGAAGCCGCCCGCCGCCGCCTCGAGGCCGCGCGCGGCGTCGAAGCGCAGTCCGGGCAGCATCGCGGCGAGGACGGAGAGCGTCGCCAGCAGCGTGTCGGCGCTGTCGAACAGCGGCTCCTTGTCCTCCTGCAGGTCGCGGTTGTAGGCCAGAGGCAGGCCCTTGAGCAGCGTCAGCGCCTGCACGAGGTTGCCGATCGTCCGCGCGCTCTTGCCCCGCGCCAGCTCGGCCACGTCGGGGTTGCGCTTCTGCGGCATGATGCTCGACCCCGTCGAGAAGGCGTCGCTCACGCGCACGAACCCGAACTCCGCCGTGGACCAGAGCACGATCTCCTCGGCGAAGCGCGAGACGTGCACCATCGTCAGCGCCGCCGCCGCGTGGAACTCGACGACGAAATCGCGATCGGACACCGCGTCGAGCGAGTTGGCCGCGACCGCCGCGAAGCCGAGCTCGCGCGCCACCGACTCGCGGTCGATCGGGTAGCCGACGCCGGCGAGGGCGCCCGCGCCGAGCGGCAGCGCGTCGGCGCCCGCCCGCGCGCGCCGGAAGCGGGCGGCGTCGCGGGCCAGCATCTCCTCGTAGGCCTGGAGGTGGTGCGCGAGCAGCACGGGCTGCGCGCGCTGGAGGTGCGTGTAGCCGGGGATCACCGTCGCCGCCTCGCGCTCGGCGAGGCCGAGCAGCGCGCCGCGCAGCGCGGCGAGGCGCGCCGCGGCCTCGACGCAGGCGGCGCGCGCGTACATCCGCAGGTCCGTCGCGACCTGGTCGTTGCGCGAGCGCGCGGTGTGGAGCCGCCGCGCCGGCTCGCCGACGCGCTCGGCGAGCGCGGCCTCGACGTTGAGGTGGATGTCCTCGCGATCCTCGCGGAAGGCGAAGCGGCCCGCCTCGATCTCGGCGGCGATGGCCTCGAGGCCGGCCACGATGGCGTCGCGGTCGGCCGCGGAGACGACGCCCTGCCGCGCGAGCATCCGCGCGTGCGCGATCGAGCCGGCGATGTCCTCGCGCCAGAGGCGGCGGTCGAAGGCGACGGAGGCGGTGTACGCCTCGGCGGCGGCGTCGGCGCGCCCCTCGAAGCGCCCGCCCCACAGCTTGCCCTCGCCGCCCGCGCCGCCGCCTGTCATCGTTCGAGGCTAGCACCGCCCGCCCGCGCCGCGCGAGCGGGGCCGCTCAAGATGTCCCCGCTGCTCGCAGGCAGCCGCTGTCCCGTCTATGCTGGTGGGGAAGCGGGGGCGGGCATACCGTGACGCCCGCCGGAGTCGAGCCGTGACTGTACGCACACAGCCGCAGCGCTGGGCCGACGCAGCGATCCTGCTGGCGTTGTGGACGAAAGCCGCGAAGAAGCCGCTGGAGGATGCCGGCGACCGGCTCCGGCTGATGAAGCTCGCGTTCCTCGCCGCCCACGACTTGTACGAGCAGCGTTTCCGCGCCCTCGGCCTGACCTTCTACCGATGGCAGTGGGGACCGCTGTCCAACGAGGTCTACGAGGCTTGGGAGATGCTGACGGACGCCGGCCTGATGGAAGAGGAGGAACGCTTCCTGATCACCGCCGGCGGCGTGGAGCTTGCCGACCACTTCGCGCGCGAAGTGCTGGGCGACGAGTCCAACGACCACGTGCGCCGCGCCGTCGATCGCGTCGCCGAGGCCTGGTCGGGACGCATGGCGGCCAAGCCCCTTCTCGATCATGTCTACGGTCTGCGAATCCGGCCGGAAGACGGCGGCCGGAAGATTACGGTGAGGTCCGCCGGCTGGGGCCAACGGCTGATCGCGCCGCCGAAGGGTGAGCTGTCCGGCTCCCTCGACATCAGCAACGCCTGGATCGAGACGCTGGGGTTGTGCTTCTCGCCGTCCCACGAGGCCGCCGTGCTCAAGGCCGAGAAGGATTTCCGTGAGCGACGCTTCGTCGTTGCCCGTTCCGCCTGACTGGGCCGTCCGCTACTCGGAGCATTTCGAGGAGCAGCTCGTGTCCCGCCGGTACCGGCAGATGCGGGATGTCGTTCGCGGACGGCTTGGCGTGCTGTTCCGCGATCCCTACCGGGCGGCGCGAGCCGAGCGCCTCAGGACGCCTTACCGCGGCCTCCGCAGCGCGAGGGTCAACGATGAGGGGGTGCGTCTCATCTACCGGCTGTGCGAGGAGTGCCGGCGCGAGGGCGAACAGCGCCTGCGGCCCCTCGACTGCTGCATGGACGGCTCCACCGAAGATCGGACGGTGAACGTGCTCTGCCTGTCGGAGCACTACGCCGGCATCCCGGACGGCTTCGTACTCTGATCTCCGGCCCTCCGCCTACTCAGGCGCGGCGAGGCGCAGTTCGCGCGTGGGCGATCGAGCCGACGATGTCCTCGCGCCAGAGGCGGCGGTCGAAGGCGACGGAGGCGGTGTACGCCTCGGCGGCGGCGTCGGCGCGCCCCTCGAAGCGCCCGCCCCACAGCTTGCCCTCGCCGCCCGCGCCGCCGCCTGTCATCGTTCGAGGCTAGCACCGCCCGCCCGCGCCGCGCGAGCGGGGGCTACGAGCCCGCGTGCGGGCGCTCCCGCACGAGTTTCACCTCCAGCCGGTATCCGAGCGCTCGCGCAGCCTTTTGCGCCGTCTCCAGCCGGGGGGTGTGCTCCCCCGATTCGAGGCGGGTGATGACGTTCCGCGAGACGCCGATGCGTTCGCCCAGCTCCCGCTGCGTGAGGCGCGCCCGATTCCGCGCCCGCACCAGCTGGCGGATCAGGTCGAACCGCGGTTGCAGGCGCTCGTACTCGGCCTCGATTTCGGGATGGCGATCGGTCAGATCGCGCAAGTGGCCGAGCGCATCGCTGCCCGTCCGTCCCACGGCGAGACCCCTTTCGTCGCTCACCGGAAAGCGCGTAGGCGGCGCAGGGCCGTGGCCGCCGCCCTCGCATCGAGTCTGCGCGTCTGCTTCCTCCACGCATGAAGCAGCACGGCGTCGCCATCGGCGATAGCGTAGGCGCAACGGTGGCTACCGAAGCGCAGGCATGTTACCTTATGGCCATAGTAAGGCAGGGCGGACTGTTTCGTCGCAGGGTTCGATACCGAACCCACAGCCACGAGGAAGAGCAGGAATGGCGAGCAAGGACACGGAACTTCTGCAGGAGTTCATTCGTATCGGGCAGGACATCATGCGCTGGGACCGCCGGGAGGCGTACGGCGCGGATTGGGATCGAGTGGCAGAGGCTCCCCCGGACCTCGCTTTCCCGCCGCCGGGCTACCTCGGTCCCGATTACAGGAGTGTCGTCTTCCTCGACAGCAACCCCAGTTCCGCGCCGGAGCGTCGCGCTGAGCATGGCCGCTGGGATGCCTTGTTCGAGAAGTGGCGCGACGAAGGCACCACCGAAGCGTACGACGCGGTGTTCGAGGCTTATCTCCGGTACTTCCACACCTTGCAGTACTGGCAACGGGAAGTCGCACCGATCCTGCGCGCTGCGAACCTCGAACCTCGTCAGATCTGCTACCTGAACTTGAGCAAGAGCGTGCCTCGCGACAAAACCACCAAGCCGATGTTCCAGACAGATTGGCCGTGGACGCGCAAGCAACTCGACTTGCTGCGGCCTGCCATCGTTGTTTTGGGTGGCAAGGGCGTGGGTAAGCTCTTCAAAGAGTTCTGGCCGGACCCGCCGTTCGGCGTCATCGTGCAGGATCGTGCCCGAAGCCAGAACACTGCGACACGGTCGGCGCGCGCACGCGAACACGGCTCCCGGATCAAGGCAGCGCTCGCCGCATCCCCGTAGGCCCTGCGCCTACTCCGGCGCGGCGAGGCGCAGCGGGTCGGGGGAGTCGCGCAGCAGCTGGCGGCGGGCCTGCACCTCGAGGGGGAGGCTCCACAGCCGGATGAAGCCCAGCGCCGCCTGCTGGTCGAAGTCGTCGCCCTCGCCGTAGGTGGCGAGGCCGTACTCGTACAGGCCCCGCTCCGAGGCCACGCCCACCGCCTCGGCGTGCCCTCGCCACAGCCGCAGCCGCACCTCGCCGGTGACGTGGCGCTGCGTCGAGTGTACGTAGGCGGCGAGGTCCTGGTGGTGCGCGCTGAACCACTGCCCGTTGTAGACGAGGTCGGCGTACTCCTGCGCGATCCGCGCCTTCGTCCGCATCTGCTCCTTCGACAGCGTCAGCGTCTCCAGCTTGCGGTGCGCCGCCAGCAGCGCCACCGCCGCCGGCGCCTCGTACACCTCGCGCGACTTGATGCCGACGAGGCGGTTCTCGACCGCGTCGATGCGCCCCACGCCGTGCTCGCCGGCCAGCGCGTTGAGCCGCTCGACGAGCGCCACGGGGCCGATCGCCTCGCCGTCGAGGGCGACCGGCGTCCCGCGCTCGAAGCGCAGCGCGACCTCGGCCGGCGCGGCGGGCGTGCGGTCGAGGGGGCGCGTCCAGGCGTAGGCGTCCTCCGGCGGCGCGGCCCACGGGTCCTCCAGCTCGCCGGCCTCGATCGCGCGGCCCCACATGTTCTCGTCGATCGAGAACGGCGAGCGTTCGCCGCCCTCGACGCCGATGCCGTGGCGGCGGCAGTAGGCGAGCGCCTCGTCGCGCGTCCACTGGTGCTCGCGGGCGGTGCCGACGATGCGGAGGCCGGGGGCGAGGGCGGCGACGGCGACGTCGAAGCGCACCTGGTCGTTGCCCTTGCCGGTGCAGCCGTGGCCGACCGCGGATGCGCCGATCGCGCGCGCCTTGTCCACCAGCAGCTTCGCGATCAGCGGGCGCCCCAGCGCCGTCGCGAGGGGGTAGGCGCCCTCGTACACCGCGTCGGCGGCCAGCGCGGGGAAGGCGAAGAAGCGCAGGAAGTCCTCGCGCGCGTCCGCCACCTCGTAGCCGGCCGCGCCCGCCTCGCGCGCGCGCCGCTCCGCACCCTCGAGGTCGCCCGCCGCGCCGAGGTCGACCAGCAGGCAGTGCACCTCGTAGCCGCGATCCTCCTGCAGCCACTTCACCGCCGCCGAGGTGTCGAGGCCGCCCGAGTAGGCGAGGACGATGCGCTCGGCCACGCCGCTACCCTTCGCCGCCGGTCGCCGTGCCGAGCTCGACGAGGATGCCGTCGGGATCGCGCACGTAGGCGACGATCTGGCCCCAGGGCTTGACGGCCGGCTCCGCGAGCGGGGCCGCGCCCGCCTCGACGGCGCGCGCGTAGGCCGCCGCCACGTCTTCGGCCTCGAAGCCGATCTCGAACGCGGCGGGGTCCTCGGCGGGGTCGTTCTCGCGAATGGGCGCGGCGAAGTTGGAGGGGGCCAGCGCGGTCGAGGCGAGGCCGAGCGCGGTGTCGCCCGTCTCCAGCTCGGCGTAGTCGCCGCCGGGGGCGAGGAAGCGCAGGCCGACGCCGAAGGCGCGCTCGTAGAAGCGCACAGAGGCCTCCACGTCGCGGACGTAGACGATGGCCCAGCGCAGCTTCACGCCGCCGCCTCCGCCAGCGCGGCGTCGACGATATCGACGCAGCGGTCGACCTCCTCGGCGCTCACGTTGAGCGGCGGCATCAGGCGCACGACGTCGGGGCGCACGGGGTTGAGCAGCGCGCCGCCGCGCATCGCGGCCGTGACCACGGCGGGGGCGATCGGCTCGTGCAGTTCGAGGCCGAGGAGCAGGCCGCGCCCGCGCACGCCGCGCACCACGGCGTGGCGCTCGCCGAGGGCGGCGAGGCGCGAGGCGAGCTGCGCGCCGCGCTCGCGCACGTTGGCGAGCGTGTCGCCCTCCACGACGCGGCGCAGCACGTGGGCGGCGGCGGCGGTGGCGAGCGGCTGCCCGCCGAACGTCGAGCCGTGGTCGCCGGGCTCGAAGACGGCGGCGTGCTCCTTCGCGAGCAGCGCGGCGACGGGCACGCCGCCGCCGAGCGCCTTCGCGCTCGTCATCACGTCCGGTTCGGCGCCGGCCTGCTCGTGCGCCCAGAGCGTGCCGGTGCGGCCCATGCCGGTCTGCACCTCGTCGAGGATCAGCAGCATTCCCTGCTCGTCGCACCACCGGCGGACGGCGCGCAGGTAGCCCTCGGGCGGGACGTTGATGCCGCCCTCGCCCTGGATCGGCTCCAGCATCACGGCGGCGGTGGCGGGGCCGGTCGCGGCCTGGATCGCCTCGGCGTCGCCGAAGTCGACGAAGCGGAAGCCGGGCACGAGCGGCTCGAAGGGTTCGCGGTAGGCGGGCGTGCCGGTCGCGGCGACGGTCCCCATCGTGCGGCCGTGGAAGCCGTCGCGGGCGACGACGATCTCGTGCGCGCCGCCGCGGTGGAGGCGCCCCCACTTGCGCGCGAGCTTGAGCGCGGCCTCGTTCGCCTCGGCCCCGGAGTTGGCGAAGAACACGCGGTCCAGCGGCGAGTGGCCGATCAGCAGCTGCGCCAGCTCGATCTGCGGTTCGGTGTAGAAGATGTTGGAGACGTGGATCAGCGTGCGCGCCTGCTCCGCGATCGCCTCGGCGAGGCCGGGGTCGGCGTGGCCGAACGGGCACGAGGCGATGCCGGCGACGAAGTCGAGGTACTCGTTGCCCTCGTCGTCCCAGACGCGCGTGCCCTCGCCGCGCACGAGGGTGAGCGGCAGGCGGCGCGCGGCCTGCATGTAGAGCCTGGACTCGAGGCTGCGGGTGTCGGGCACGGCCGGTTCCTTCCGCGGCTCCGGCGGCGTCAGGGCTCGTCCCGGAGGGTCTCGATGCGGTCGAGGATGGCGCGCAGGCGGTCGAGCTCGTCCTGCGCGGCCTCCGATGCGTCGCGGGCCTGCCGCAGCAGCGCGTCGAGGTCGCCCTGCGGCGCCGCGGCGGACGCGCCGCCGCCGTCGCCAGCGGACGCGCCGCCGGAGGCGCCGTCGTCGCGCGCGACGGGCGCGGGCGCCGTCACGCCGCCGGTGCTGCCGGGCAGCGTGGAGGCGCGGCGCCCGAACACCACGTCGAGCGAGCGCTGGAACGTCGACTCCATCGCGATGTTGTTGCCGTTGGCGACGACGACGCGGCGCAGTTCGGGGATGCGCGAGGTCTCGGCCTGGAGGTAGATCGGCTCGACGAACAGGAACGACTCGCCGAGCGGGATCATCAGCAGGTTGCCGCGGATCACCTCGGAGCCGGCGCCCTCCCAGAGCGTGAGCTGGGCGGAGATGCCGGGGTCCTGGTCGATGCGGGCCTCGATCTGGGCGGGGCCGAAGACGAGGTCGTCGGTGGGGAAGCGGTAGGCGCGGAGGGTGCCGTACTGCTCGCCGTCGGAGCGCCCGGCCAGCCACGCGATGGTGTTCTGCTTGTTGCGCGGCGTGAACGGCATGATCAGCGAGAACTCCTCGGTCTCCTCGCCGGGCAGCTTCATCAGCACGTAGTAGGGCTCGAGCGGCTGTTCCTTCTGGCGGAACTTCTCGGTGGGGATGTTCCACAGGTCCTCGCCGAGGAAGAACACGCGCGCGTTGGTGATGTGGTAGCGCAGGTACTGCTGCGCCTGCAGCTGGAACATCCCCTCGGGGTAGCGCAGGTGCTCGCGCAGGAAGGGCGGCATCTCCGCGTTCGGCGTGAAGAGGTCGGGGAAGATGCGCGCCCACGTCGCCGCCACCGGGTCGTTCGGCTCCATGAGGTAGAACGTCATGTCGCCGGTGCGGGCGTCCACCACCACCTTCACGCTGTTGCGGATGTAGTTGACGCTGCCGATGTGCTGCGAGTACGGGAAATCGCCGGAGACGGTGTAGGCGTCCTGGATCCAAACCAGCCCGCCGTCGGTGACGACGACGTAGGGGTCGGAGTCGAGGCGCAGGAAGGGCGCCACCTTCGTGATGCGGTCCTCGAGCGAGCGGTGCATGAGCAGCGCCGACTGGCTCGTGATCTGGCCCGAGATCAGGAGGTTGCGATCGCCGAGCTGCCACGCCAGCGCGAAGCGGCGCAGCACGTTGGACAGCGGGATGCCGCGGTCGTACTCGTACACGGTCTCGACCGTGCTGTCGCCGGAGGGGTAGTCGAACTCGTTCTCCCGCGTGCGGACGATGATGTAGTGGTCGGTGAGCTCGCCGAAGTAGATGCGCGCGCCGTCCTCGGTGATCGGCACGACGTCGCCGGTGGGCGGGATGTCGCGCGTCAGCAGCACCGGCAGGCCTTCCGCGGTGATCTCGTTGACCGGGGCGACCACCGCCCCGAAGCCGTGCGTGAACTGCAGGCGCTGCTGCGTCCAGCCGGAGCCGCCGGTCTGCGTCGCCCGCCGCAGGTCGAGTTCGCGCGGCGCGAGCATCACCTGCCGCGGCTCGCCGTCGATCGTGTAGCGGTCGACGTCGACGTCCTCGAACGTGTAGAGGGGGCGGATCGACTGGATCTGGACGAAGGTGTCGCGCGTGGGGCGGGCGTCGAGCAGGCGGATGTTGGAGAGGGTGGTCTCGTTGGCGGCGATCTCCTCCTCGGTCACGGCGGCCTCGGCGGGGAACGTCGTGACCTCGATGTCGCTCAGGCCCCACGCCAGCCGCGTCATGCGGATGTTGCGGTCGATGTAGCTTTCCTCGCGCTCCAGCTCGTTGGGATCGACCTGGAACGACTGCACGAACGAGGGGTAGACGAAGCCGCCGACGACGCCCGCGGCGACCCACAACCCGATCGTGAAGGCGGGCACCCGCCAGCTGCCGTTGAGCAGCGCGTTCGCGATCGTCGCGAGGCCGGCGAACGCCCCCAGCGCCACCAGCGCGTAGCGCGCCGGCAGCCGCGCGTTGATGTCGGTGAACGTCGCCCCCGTCACGATCCCCGTGCGCGAGATCGCGAGGTCGAACGCCGACAGGTAGGTCCCCGCCGCGATCACCAGCAGGATCAGCCCCACCAGCACCGAGATGTGGATCCGCATCCCCCGCGGCAGGTTCAGCTCGAACCGCTGGAGCGAGAACGACAGCGTGTAGACCGCTCCCGCTCCCAGCGCCGAGACGACGAGCAGCGACAGCAGCCAGCCCTGGATCAGGTGGAACGCGGGCAGGTCGAACAGGTAGAACGACACGTCGCGGTTGAACGCCGGATCGTCCACGCCGAAATCGACGGCGTTCCACCACGTCAGGATCGTCTCCCACGACCCGGCGGCCACGGCCCCGAACACGATCGCGAGGAACAGCGTCATCGCGATCATCACGACGCTGACGATGCGCCGGATCGCCTCCGCGTCGACGTCCTCGATGAACGACTCCTCGAGGCCGCGCGGGGCGAGCCGCCGCGCGAGCCAGATGTTGAAGCCCAGCACGGCGAGGGTGATCAGCGTGCCGACGGCGAAGAGCAGCGCGCGCGCGGTCAGCACGCGGCGGAAGTTGCCCTCGTAGTCCACCGACTCGAACCACAGGAAGTCGACGTAGATCGACTTCGCGACGTTGGCGGTGACGAACACCAGCACGACGGCGGCGAACAGGCCGGCCCAGCGCAGCGGCACCGGCGAGCGGAAGCCTCCCCCGCCGATGCGGAACGGATCGGGCGGTCCCTGGCCTCGTTCGCGATCCTCGAAGAAACCCACGTCCTACGCCTCCATCAGGGTGCCGAGCGGCTCGCCGGCGGCGATGCGGGCGAGCGTCCGCGGCGCGCGGCCCTGCGCGATGCGGACGGCGGCGCCGCGCTCCGCCGCCCGCAGGCCGGCCGCCGTCTTCGGAAGCATACCACCGGCCAGCGTTCCGGCCCCCGTCAGCGCCCGCACGCCCGCGCCGTCGAGCCGCTCCAGCGTCTCCCCGCCCTCGCCGAGGATGCCGTCGACGTCGGTCATGAACACCAGCAGCCCGGCACCCAGCGCGCGCGCCACCTCGCCGGCCACGGTGTCGGCGTTGATGTTGAGCGGCTGGCCCGGCGGTTCGAGGCCGATCGGCGCGATCACCGGGATCGCGCCGCCGTCGAGGATCGGCCGCAGCGCCTCGCGATCGACGCCCGTGACCTCGCCGACGAAGCCCAGCCGCTCGTCGATCCGGCGCGCGCGCACCAGCCCGCCGTCGACGCCGGAGAGGCCGACGGCGCGCCCCCCGAGGCGGCCGATCTCCGCCACCAGCCGCGTGTTGACCACGCCGCGCAGCACGCCCACCACCACCTCCAGCGCCTCGGCGCTGGTCGCGCGCAGCCCGTCCGCGAACAACGCCGGCACGTCCAGCCGCTCCAGCCAGTCCGTGATCATCGCGCCGCCGCCGTGCACGACGACGGGGCGCGCGCCGTCGCGGCGCAGCTCGACCACGTCGGCGAGCGTGGTGTCCTCCGCGCCGAGGGTGGAGCCGCCGATCTTGACGACGATCGTGCGCTCGCCCGCCCCGCCGCTCACCGGGCGCCGCTCACGTGGTGTAGTCCGCGTTGATGCTGACGTACTCGGCGGTGAGGTCGCAGCCCCACGCCGTCGCCGAGTCCTCGCCGGCGGCGAGGTCGATGCGGATGCGGACCTCGGCGGCGTCCATCGCGGCGGAGATCTCGGCCTCGGGGGTGGGGGCGGGCGCGCCGCGCTCGAAGGCGGGGCGCTCGCCGATCCAGACGCTGGCGGCGCCGGGATCGATGGCCGCGCCGGAGCGTCCGGCCGCCATCAGCACGCGCCCCCAGTTGGGGTCGCGGCCCGTGACCATCGTCTTCACCAGCGGCGAGGAGCTGACGGCGCGCGCGGCCAGCCGCGCGTCGCCGGGGCTGGCCGCGCCCGTCGCGACGACCTCGATCAGGGTGCGCGCACCCTCGCCGTCGCGCGCCAGCTCGCGCGCGAGCGTCACCGCGACCGCTTCGAGGGCCGCCTCGAGCGCGGCGGCGGCGGGGTGGCCCTCGCCGATCGCGTCGCCGCCGGCCGCGCCGTTGGCGAGGACGAGCGCCATGTCGGAGGTGGAGGTGTCCATGTCCACGTCGAGCATGTTGAAGGAGCGGTCGCAGACGCGGCGCAGCGCCGCCCGCAGCCAGGCGGGATCGGCGGGGGCGTCGGTGGTGAGGAAGGCCAGCATCGTCGCCATGTCGGGGTGGATCATGCCCGCCCCCTTGGCGCAGCCGCCGACGGCGACGGCGCGGCCGGCGGCCTCGAAGCGGACGGCGGCCTGCTTGGGCCGCGTGTCGGTGGTCATCACGGCGCGCGCGAAGTCCTCGCCGCCGTCCGCGGAGAGCGCGATCGCCGCGATGCCGGCCTCGACGCGGTCGAGCGGCAGCGGGCGGCCGATCACGCCCGTCGAGGCGACGAGCACCTCGCGCTCGTCCACACCGAGCGCGGCGGCGGCGAGGGCGGCCATGCGCGCGGCGTCCCCGATCCCGCGCGGGCCGGTGGCGACGTTCGAGTTGCCGGAGTTGGCGACGACGGCGCGCGCCGCCCCGCCCGCAGCGCGCTCGCGCGTGAGCAGCACCGGCGCGCCCTGCACCGCGTTCCGCGTGTAGACCCCGGCCGCGGCGCACGGCAGATCCGAGGCGAGCAGCCCCACGTCGAGGCGCGGTTCGGGGCCGTAGGTCTTGACGCCGGCGACGGCGGCGCCCGCGCGGAAGCCGGCCGGGGCGGTGACGCCCCCCTCGATGGTACCGATCGCGTGCGCGGAGTCGCTCACGCCCGCCCTCCGTCCGCCCGCGCGAGTATAGGGGCGCGCGGGCTTGCGCTCACCGCCGGGCGGGCGGAAGCCCGACGCGCGGGCAGCGGGCGGCCAGCACGCAGCGCCCGCACTCCGGGTTGCGGGCGTGGCAGGTGCGGCGCCCGTGCTGGATCAGCCCGACGTGGAAGGGCAGCATCGAGCCATCCTCGAGCAGCTCCTCCAGCAGCTCGGCGGCCCGGTCGGGGGTGGCGCGCTCCGGCGTGAGGCCGAGCCGCCGCGCGACGCGCCCGACGTGGGTATCGACGGGCATCGCGGGCCGTCCGAGGGCGAACATGAGCGTGACGGCGGCGCTCTTGTGGCCGACGCCGGGCAGCGACCGCAGCCACGCCTTGGCCTCCGCGATCGGCATCGCGGCGAGGAAGCCGAGGTCCCAGCCGGGGGCGCGCTCGCGCACCTCCAGCAGCAGCGCGCGCAGCCGCGGCGCCTTGGTCGGCGCGAGCCCGCCGGGGCTGATCGCGTCCTCGATCTCCGCGACCGGCGCGTCCGCCGCGGCGTCCCAGTCGGGGAAGCGCTCGATCAGGCGGTGGAACGCCCGCCCCGAGTTGTGGTCGGACGTGTTCTGCGAGAGCAGCGCGAGCACGAGCTCGGTCAGCGGGTCGCCGTGCGGGCGCTCGGGCGCGCGCGCGTACTCGGCGTCGAGCGCCGCGATCAGCTCGTCCGGTTTCCAGCGCGGCCCTTCCCCGGAGGCGTTCCCCGCCTCGCGCGGCGCCGCGCCGCGTGCCGCAGGCATGGGCGCATCGTACGATGACTCGGAGCGCGCGGACGGAGGCGGCGATGACGGACAGGCGGCAGGTGCGCCTCACCGACCTCGCATCCTGCGGCGGCTGAGCGGGGAAGCTGGGTCTCGCGACCCTGGCGCAGGTGCTGCGCCCCCTGCGGGAAGCCTTCCCCCCCGAGCGGCATCCCGAGCTGCTCGCCGGCCTCGCGCGCCCCGACGACGCCGCCGTCTGGCGCGTCTCCGGCGATCTCGCCGTGATCCAGACGATCGACTTCTTCCCGCCGGTCGTGGACGACCCCTACGACTACGGCCGGATCGCGGCGGCCAACGCCATGTCCGACGTCTACGCGATGGGCGGCGAGGTGCGCCTCGCGCTCAACGTCGCCGCGTTTCCCGAGGACCTCGACCCCGCGGTGCTCGCCGACATCTTCCGCGGCGGCGCGGACAAGGTGGCCGAGGCCGGCGGCGTCGTCGCGGGCGGCCACACCGTGATCGACGCCGAGCCGAAGTACGGGCTGGCGGTGACGGGCGTGGTCCACCCCGACGCCGTGCTGACCACCGGCGGCGCGAGGCCCGGCGACGCGCTGCTGCTGACGAAGCCGCTCGGCACGGGGGTGCTGATGAACGCCGCCCGCCAGCGCCGCGAGGGGGCCGGGGAGGGCGTCGCCGCCGCGATCGCCTCGATGTGCGCGCTCAACCGCCACGCCTCGCACCTCGCGCGCGCCGCCGGGGTCCACGCCGTCACCGACGTGACCGGCTTCGGCCTCTCCGGCCACGCCGCCGAGGTCGCCGCGCAGAGCGGCGCGACGCTCGCGATCGACCTCGCGGCGCTGCCGCTGCTGTCCGGCGCCCGCCGCTTCGCCGCCGAGGGCGCCGCCACCGCCGGCGGCGCGCGCAACAGCGCCCAGCTCGGCGACCGCGTGCGGATCGAGGGCGACCCGCCGCCGGAGATCGCCGACCTCTTTCACGATCCCCAGACCTCGGGCGGCCTGCTGATCGCGCTGCCCGAGGACGGCGCCGAGGCGCTGCGCGAGGCCATCGCCGGCGAGGGCGGCGGCTGCTGGCGCGTCGGCGGCGTCGAGGCCGGCCCGCCCGCCGTCGTCGCGCGCTGGGAGGGGGCACCGTGAGCCGCGCGCGGCGCGCGGCGCTCCTCGCGGCGGCGCTGCTGGCGGCGCTCGCCCTCGCCTGCGGCGGCGGCGAGGACGGCGGCGGCGACGCCGACGCCACGCCCGAGGCGCCGCCGCCGGACGCCGCCGAGCTGCTCGCCGCCGCCGCCGACCGCATGGCCGGCGTCGGGCGCTTCCACTTCGTGCTCGACCACACGCGCGGCGCGACCGGGATCGTGAACGGCATCGAGATGCGGCGCGCCGAGGGCGACGTGGACGGCCCCGACCGGCTCCGCGCCCGCGTCGAGGGCGGCTTCGGCCCGATCGACATCGATCTCGGCATCGTCGTGCTGCCCGGCGAAAGCTGGATCGAGAATCCGCTGACCGGGCGCTGGGAGCGCGTGGAGATCGCGATCGACGCGCTGTTCGACGCGCGCGAGGGTGTCGCGGCGCTGATGCGCCTCGTGCGCGACCCCGCCGTCGAGGGCCGCGCACGCGCCGGCGGCGCCGAGACGTGGCGCGTGAGCGCGACCGCCGACACCGCCGGGCTCGCGATCTTCCCCAACGCCGCGCCGGGGCGCGAGGTGCGCGCGACGGCCTGGATCGGCGTCGACGACCCGCTCGTGCACCGCATCGAGGTGCGCGGGCCGATCGCCGACGGCGAGGATCGCGACATCGTGCGCCGCCTCGATCTCAGCCGCTTCGGCGAGGCCGTGGACATTGTCCCGCCGCGCTGAGCGCGGACGGGAGCGCGGGGGCGGTCTCCGGCTGCTGGCCGCCGTCGCGGGCGGCGTGTTCGTCGCAGCCGACGACCAGACCTCGGTCGTGACGGTGCTGCCGGCGCTGATCCGCGACGTGGGGCTGACCTCGAGCGACCTTTACCTCGCCTCGTGGGTGGTCAACGGCTACCTGCTGGGCTACGTCGCGGCGCTGCCGATCGTGGGGCGGGTGGCCGACGCGCGGGGACGCGGGCGCGTCTACGCGGGGGCGCTGGCCGTGTTCGCGCTCGGCAGCGCGCTGGTGGCCGCCGCGCCCGCCTTCTGGCCGCTCGTCGCGGCGAGGGCGCTGCAGGCCGTCGGCGGCGGGGCGGCGGTGCCGGTCGCGATGGCGATCGTCGTCGCCGAGCTGCCGCCCGCGCGGCGCGCGCTGGGCCTCGGCGCGATCGCCGCCGCCGCCGAGGCGGGGGCGCTGATCGGCCCGCTCTGGGGCGGCGCCGTGACCGAGCTGCTGGGCTGGCGCTGGGTGTTCTGGCTCAACATCCCGCTCGCGCTGCCGTGCCTCGCCGCGGCGTGGCGGCTCGCCGGCGGCGAACGCTCCGGGGGGCGCGTGGACTGGCCGGGCGCGGCGCTGATCGCCGCGGCGCTGGCCGCGCTCACCGTCGCCGTCGCGGGCGATCCGCTGGCCCCTCGCCCGTGGCCGCTGACGGCGGCGCTGGCGGCGGCGGCGCTCGCCCTCGGCGCGCTGTTCGTCGCCCGCCAGCGCGCCGCGCGCGAGCCGATGGTGCGCCTCGCGATGTTCGCGCCGCCGCCGGTGTGGGCCGCCGCCGCGCTGAGCGTCGTCGCCGGCGGCGGCCTGATCGCGGTGCTGATCGGCGTGCCGCTGTTCGTCAACCTCGTGCTGCTCGGGGACCCGCTCGACGGCGGGCTGACGCTGCTGCGCTTCACCGCCGCCGTGCCCGCGGGCGCGATCGCCGGAGGCTGGTTGGCGGGGCGGAGCGGGCCGCGAGTCCCCGCCCTCGCCGGCCTGCTGCTGGGCGCGGCCGGCTTCCTCGGTCTGGCCGCCTGGGACGCCTCGCCGTCCGCGGCGCGGCTCACGGCGCCGCTGCTCGCGGGCGGCCTCGGCTTCGGCCTGCTGATCGCGCCCGCGAGCGTCGCCGTGCTCGACCGCGTGCGCGAGGGGGAGCGCGCCGCCGCCGCCTCGTGGCTCACGCTGGCGCGGGTGGCGGGGATGCTGGCGGGCGCCGGCCTGCTGGCCTCGCACGGTCTCGGACGGTTCTACGCGCGCGCGGGCGCGATCGCCTTCGACTCCCCCGGCTTCGAGGCGCTCGTCGCCGAGGCGCAGGTCTCGACCTTCAGCGAGGTCTGGATCGCCGCCGCCGCCGCCATGCTCCTCGCCGCCGTCTTCGCGTGGCGCCTCGGCCCCCGCGCGGGCGCCGGCGGCCCGGCGTGGTGGCGGCCGGGGTGAGGGGCGGACGGCGGGCCGCGCGACAGCGGACGCGGCGAGGGGCCGGCGAACCGGCCCCCCGCGCGTGCGCGCGTCCTGCGTCGAGGGCTAGTACATGCCCCCGCCGGCGGCCTGGGCGGCCGCGAGCGAGGCGGCGTCCTGCGGGTCCGGCTTGTCGGTCACGAGGCAGTTGGTCGTGAGCACCATGCCGGCGATCGACACGGCGTTCTCGAGGGCGGCCTTCGTGACGAGGGCCGGGTCGATGATGCCGAAGTCGACCATGCTGCCGTAGCGCTGGGCGGCGGCGTCGTAGCCCTCGCCCTCGTCGAGGCGCGAGATCTCGCGCACGATCACCGAGCCGTCCTCGCCGGCGTTGGCGGAGATGCGGCGCAGCGGCTCCTCCAGCGCGCGGCGCAGGATCCGCACGCCCGTCGCCTCGTCGCCCTCCAGCTCGACCTCGTCGAGGGCGTGCAGGGCGTTGAGGAAGGCGACGCCGCCGCCGGGCACGATGCCCTCCTGCACGGCGGCGCGGGTGGCGGAGAGGGCGTCCTCGACGCGGTGCTTCTTCTCGGTCAGCTCGACCTCGGTGGCGGCGCCGACCTTGATCACGGCGACGGAGCCGGCCAGCTTGCCGAGGCGCTCCTGCAGCTTCTCGCGGTCCCAGTCGGAGGTGGCGTTGTCGAGCGCCGCCTTGACCATGACCACGCGCTCCTCGATGCCCTCGGGGGAGCCGTGGCCCTCGATGATCGTGGTCTCCTCCTTGGTGGAGACGACGCGGCGGGCGCGCCCGAGGTCCTCGGGCTGGGCCGACTCGAGGCTGCGGCCGAGTTCGGGGCTGATCAGCTGGGCGCCGGTGATGGCGGCGATGTCGCCGAGGTTGTCCTTGCGGCGGTCGCCGAAGCCCGGGGCCTTGACGGCGAGGGCGTTCATCGTGCCGCGCAGGCGGTTGAGGGCCAGCGTCGCCAGCGCCTCGCCGTCCACGTCCTCGCCGATCACGACGATGTCCTTGGAGCGCTGCAGCTGCTTTTCGAGCAGCGGGAGGATGTCGTTGACCGAGGAGATCTTCTGGTCGGTGACGAGGATGTAGGGGTCGTCGAGGACGGACTCCATGCGCTCCGGGTTGGTCACGAAGTAGGGCGAGATGTAGCCGCGGTCGAAGGCCATGCCCTCGACGTACTCGATCTCGGTCTGGATGCCCTTGGACTCCTCGACGGTGATGACGCCGTCCTTGCCGGCGGCCTCCATCACGTCGCCGATGAGGCCGCCGATCTCGTCGGAGGCGGCGGAGATCGAGGCGACCTGCGCCATCTGCTCGCGCGTGGTGACCTTGGTCGAGTTCTTGCCGAGCTGGTCGACGATGGCGCGGGCGCCCGCCTCGACGCCGCGCTTGAGCGCCATCGGGTCGGCGCCGGCGGCGACGTTCTTGAGGCCCTCGTGCACGATCGCCTGGCCGAGCACCGTCGCCGTCGTCGTGCCGTCGCCGGCGATGTCGTTGGTCTTGGAGGCGATCTCCTTGGCGAGCTGCGCGCCGATGTTCTGGAACTCGTCGCCCAGCTCGATCTCCTTGGCGATGGTCACGCCGTCGTTGGTGATCGTGGGCGGGCCGAACTTCTTGTCCAGCACCACGTTGCGGCCCCTCGGCCCGAGCGTGATGCGGACCGCGTCCGCGAGCTGGTCGATGCCCGTGCGGAGGGCGTGTCGGGCCTGCTCGTCGAAGAGCAGCTGCTTGGCCATGCGCTCCTTCTCCCGTGTCTCCTCGCCGCCTTGTTCCCGATCGGGGCGCGACGCGCGCGCCGCCGCGAGGCCGTTAGCACTCGCGGGGCGAGAGTGCTAACGCCCGCCGCTCCGGTTGTACCCAATCGCGCCGCATCGCGCAAGTACGCGCGACGCCGCCCGGCGCGGACGCGCCCTCGCGCCGCCCGAGGGCGGCTACGGGCGCTGGAGCAGGGGGACGCCGCCGGAGCGGCGCTCGGGGTCGGCGAGGCCGGGGTAGGGCGGGAACAGCGATTCGAGCTCGGCGCGGATCGGGTCGCCCGCCGGCAGGTAGGGCGAGAAGTCGCCGTCCGGCTCCAGCCGCTCGCGGTGGCCGGACACCCCGAACTCGCGGATCTTGTCCTGCAGCATCATCAGCCCCTGCAGCAGCGACTCCGGCCGCGGCGGGCAGCCCGGCACGTAGACGTCCACCGGCGCCACGAGGTTGACGCCCGGCAGCACCGAGTAGCCGTAGGCGAAGGGGCCGCCCATGATCGCGCAGCCGCCCATCGAGATCACCCACTTCGGCTCCGCCATCTGGACGTAGACCCGCCGCACCGCCGGCGCCATCTTCCACGTCACCGTCCCCGCCACGATCATCAGGTCCGCCTGCCGCGGCGAGGCGCGGAACACCTCCGAGCCGAAGCGCGCGATGTCGTAGCGCGAGGTCGCGCTCGCGATCATCTCGATCGCGCAGCACGCCAGCCCGAACATCGCCGGCCACAGCGAGGACGAGCGCGCCCAGTTCATCACCTGATCGACCGAGCTGAGCAGCACGTTCTTGCGGAGCTCGTCCTCGAGGTCCGAGGGCGCCACGTCGCGCGAGGCGTCGAAGAGCGCGAGCCGCTGTCCCGCGCCGCCGCTGCTCACCATCGCCCGCTCCGCCCCTCGCACTCGGATCGTAGCGGAGCGCGCGGGAGGCGGCAACGCGCCCCCTCCCGTCGAGGCGTCGCGCGCCCTCGGCGCCCCGCTACTGCGAGGCGACGGCGCCGGTGAAGCCCGTCGCCGCCCGCGTCCACACCGGCGTCGAGGCGCCCGAGGAGTAGTACACGAACGCGCGCAGGTAGCCCCCCGCGTCGGCGGCGACGGGCGTGTACGACCAGCTCGGCGTCCCCGGCGCGAGCAGCGTGCACGTCCCGGTGCCGTCCGAGGCCGTGCAGCGCTGCCAGCGCCACAGCGTGCGGTCGCTGTGCGAGGGCAGCGCCGAGACCGTGACCGCCGTGCCCACCACCGGCGAGGCGTTGCCGCCGGCGAAGCTCGCCGTCGCCGAGGTCGCCGCGCTGCTCGCGACGACGGCGGCGGTGTGGAGCGTGACGGCGCTCCCACCCGAGGTGCGCGGCACGCGGGCGCGCAGGTACTTGCCCACGTCGCTCGATGAGGGGACGTAGACGTAGGAGCACGACGGACCGCGCGTCGAGGTGACGGTCGCCCAGCTGGTGCGCCCGTCGTCGGAGCGCTCCCAGACCCACGCCTGCCGCGAGTCGGTGTTCGCGACGCCGTCGCAGGTCGTGATCGTCGCGGCGGGCGTGACGAGCGCGCGGCTCGTCTTGGTGTGGAGGCCGGCGACGACGGGTTCGCCCGCGACGGGGGCGTTCCAGTGGTCGGCCTCGATCCACGCGGGGCCGCGCCAGGTGGTGCGGCCCGTGAACTTGAGGGCGGGGTACTGGCGGCTCGTGCCGAAGTCCCACGGGTCGTCGCCGCCCGCGTTGCCGTCGAGGTTGAGGTTCCAGTTCGCGTAGATGCCGCTGTAGCCCGTCGGCCGCTGGAGGTCGCGCGTGGTCTTGCCCGTGCCGCCGCCCGCGCTGGTGGACCAGCCGGATGTGCCGGTGTCCCAGTAGCTGTTCGTGACCGTCGCCGTGCCGGATTTGGAGCCTGCCAGCCCGCCGCCGTGGGTGGCGGCGACGTCGACGCGGCCGGCGGACCAGCTGGCGACGATGCTGCCCTGGGTGCGCCCCACCAGCCCGCCGGCGGTGTGCGTGCTGCCCAGCAGAACGCTGCTGCCCCTGACGGTTGCCGTCGACCAGCTGGCCCGGACGGCTCCCAGGCTCTGGCCGGCCAGCCCGCCCACGGAACCCCCGGCCGACACGCTGCCCGTGGTCCAGCACCTCGTGATCGACCCCTGCGTGTAGCCGGCCAGAGGGCTGGCGTTGGTCGTCGCGGTGACGTCGGCGTGCACGACGCCCACGCCCTCGATGTTGCCGACCACGTAGCCGAACAGGCCCGCGAGGTTCTGGCCCGGGCGGTTGACGTACAGGTACGCGATCGTGTGGCCGTTGCCGCGGAAGGCGCCGCTGTAGGGGGTGGTCCCGCCGAAGATCGGGGCCCAGCCCGCGCCGCCGTTCCAGTACGTGGGGTCTCCCGCCGACGTGATCCGGCCGTCGCCGTTCTCGTCGAAGCTGAGGTCGGCGCGCAGTTCGTAGCCCGTGCAGGTCCCCGAGGGGCAGCCCATGCGCCCGCTCGCCGCCGTGACGCGGTTAGGGAACGCCGAGGCGTAGCCGGCGTGGGTGGCGGCGCCGTTGCCGTAGCGGTCGTGCCGGATCGCGCTCAGCTGCGCGAGGTTGCGGACGTCGATCAGGCCGTCGTTGTCGTCGTCGTAGTCCACGGGCGACGGCGTAGGCGTCGGGGACTGCGCCGCCGCGTGCGTCCCGAGGATCAGCGTGGCCCCCAGCAACAAAGCGCCGAGCCACGCCGCGAGGCCGAGGTAATACTTATGTCCACGGGGGGGGGGGTGCTAAGGAGAGTGAACAATATCTGCCGCTCCCTCGCCGCGCGGCTTCGCGCCGCTCCGCCCGTCGCGCCGATCCTACACGATGCGCGCCCGTCGCGGGCCGCGTCCTCGCGCCGCCGCGCGTCCGCTTGGTAGGCTCGCGGCGAGGAGGCGCGAGCCGTGGAGGACTGGATCCGGGCGCTGCCGAAGGCCGAGCTGCATGTCCACGTCGAGGGCACGCTGGAGCCGGAGACGATGTTCGCGCTGGCGGAGCGCAACGGCGTCGCGCTGCGCTACGGCAGCCCCGCCGAGGCGCGCCGCGCCTACGCCTTCCGCGACCTCCAGTCGTTCCTCGACGTCTACTACGAGGGGATGGCGGCGCTGCGGACGGAGCGCGACTTCCGCGACCTCGCGCGGGCCTACCTCGCACGCGCGCGCGCCGACGGCGTGCGCCACGCCGAGCTGTTCTTCGACCCGCAGGCGCACACGGCGCGCGGCGTGCCGATCGGCGCCGTGATCGGCGGCCTCCACCGCGCGATCGCCGAGGCGCGCGAGGAGCTCGGGATCGGCGCGCTGCTGATCCTCTGCTTCCTGCGCCACCTGCCCGCGGCCGAGGCGATGGAGACGCTGGAGCGGGCCCTGCCCTACCGCGACCGCATCGCGGCGGTGGGCCTCGACTCCTCGGAGGCGGGCCACCCGCCGCGCGACTTCGCCGCGGTCTTCGCCCGCGCCCGCGCCGAGGGGCTGCGCGCCGTCGCCCACGCCGGCGAGGAGGGGCCGCCCGCCTACGTCTGGCAGGCGCTCGACGAGCTCGGCGCCGAGCGCATCGACCACGGCGTCCGCAGCGAGGAGGACCCGGCGCTGGTCGCCCGCCTCGCGCGCGACGGCGTCCCGCTCACCGTCTGCCCGCTCTCGAACGTGCGGCTGCGCGTCGTCGAGCGCCTCGAGGATCACAACCTCAAGCGGCTGCACGACCGCGGCGTCCGCGTCTCGCTCCACTCCGACGACCCCGCCTACTTCGGCGGCTACGTCGGCGACAACTACCTCGCCGCCGCCCGCGCGCTCGTCCTCGCGCGCGAGGACGTCGAGGCGATGGCGCGCGCCTCGATCGAGTCCTCGTTCCTCGGAGCCGGCGAGAAGGCGGCGCTGCTGGCCGCGGCGGACGGGGCGGGCGGGGCGTAGCCCTCAGGCGTCCGGGCGCAGCCCTCAGGCGTCGGGGCGCAGCAGCACGGCGCCGCCGGTCGCGATCAGGTCCATGAGCCGCTCGGCGGTGGCGTGGGGGCCGGGGTCGGCGGTGGTGTCGAGCACGGCGCCGGGCAGCGCGCCGTCCTCGATCTCGGCGCGGTAGCGCGCGTGCAGCTCGCGCGCGAGTGCGGGATCGGCGCCGGACGGGAGGCGCGAGGACAGCGCCGCGGCGTCCGGCAGCAGCGTCACCGCGTGGACGATCGCGCCCGCGCCGGCGAGGGCTTCGCGGTAGGCGTCGAGGTCGGCGGCGAACGCGGCGTCCTCGATCACGGCGGCGTAGCGCGCCGCCGCGCTCTCGCGCGCGATCGCCGAGGCGTTGCGGACGGCGAGCAGGCGCTGTTCGGCGGCCTGCGCGTCGCCGGCGCCGGGGCTGCGGTAGCCGGCGCAGACCCACTGCCGCAGCGTCGCGGCGTCGATCCGCAGCATCCGGTCGTAGCGTTCGCAGACGGCCTGCGCGACCGCCGTCTTGCCCGCCCCCGGCGGCCCGCCGAGGATCAGGATCTGGTTCACGGCGCGTCCCCGCCGCCGCCCGGATCGACCTCCAGCGAGATGTCGAGGGCGGGCGCGGAGTGGGTGAGCGCGCCGACCGAGATCAGGTGCACGCCCGTCGCGGCGACCTCGCGCACGGTGTCGAGGGTGACGCCGCCGGAGGCCTCGAGCAGCGCGCGGCCGCCGGCCGCGGCGGCGACGCGGGCCATCTCCGCGGGGGCCATGTTGTCGAGCAGCACGGCGTCGGCGCCGGCCTCGATCGCGCGCAGCGCCGCGTCCTCGTCCGCGGCCTCGACCTCGATGCGCTGGGTGTGGGGGGCGGCGCGGCGCGCCGCCGCGACGAGAGCCTCGAGGCCGACGCCGCGCCGCCGGGCGGCGGCGAGGTGGTTGTCCTTGATCAGCACGCCGTCGGCGAGGGTGTCGCGGTGGTTGCGCGCGCCGCCCGCGCGCACGGCGTAGCGCTCCAGCTCGCGCAGGCCGGGCGTCGTCTTGCGGGTGTCGGCGACGGCGGCGGCCCCGCCCTCGGCGGCGCGCTCGACGAAGGCGCGCGCGAGCGTGGCGACGCCGCTGAGGCGCTGCAGCAGGTTCAGCGCCACGCGCTCGCCCGACAGCATCGGCGCGAGCGGCCCCTCGACCTCGGCGGCGATCGCGCCCGCCTCGATCGCCTCGCCGTCCGCGGCGAGCGCGGTCAGCGCGAGCCCGGGGTCGAGCTGGGCGAAGACCTCGCGCGCCGAGCCGAGCCCGCAGAGGACGCCGCGCCGCTTGACGAGGAACGCGCCGCGCCCGCGCTGTCCGGGCGGCACGGTGGCGCGCGTCGTCACGTCGTGGCGCGCGCGATCCTCGGCGAGGGCGGCGCGCACCACGCGCCGCACGGCCTCGGGGTCGGGCGGCGCGAGGGGGTCGGGCGGCGCGAGGGGGCCGGGCGCGCTCACGGGGCGCTCTCCGCGCACGGCGCGCGGAAGGCGATGCGCCGGCGCCAGCGTTCGCGCGGTTCGGGCCAGTCGCTGCGGCGGTGCGCGCCGCGCGACTCCTCGCGCAGCAGCGCGGCGGCGGCGGCGAGGCGCGCGCAGACGGCGAGCGAGCGCAGTTCGTGATCCTCGCGCGTGCGCGGCGGCGGCAGCGCCGCCCCGAACGCGGCGAGGCGCGCCGACGCCTCGGCCAGCCCCTCGCCGTCGCGCTCGATGCCGACGCGCTCCCACATCAGGCGCTGCAGCGCCTCGCGGCCCGGGGCCTCGGCGGCGGGGGGCGCCTCGGCGGCGGGGGGCGGCGGGAGGGCGCCGGGCGAGGGCGCGGGCGGCCCGGCGGGGCCTTCGCCGCCGTCCTCGCCGAACAGCCGGCGGGAGAGCCGCCGCGCGAAGACGACCGATTCGAGCAGCGAGTTGCTGGCGAGGCGGTTGGCGCCGTGGACGCCGGTCGAGGCGGCCTCGCCGACGGCGTGGAGGCCGGGCAGCGTGGTCTCGCCCCAGGTGTTGGTGCGGACGCCGCCCATCGTGTAGTGGGCGGCGGGCGCGACCGGGATCGGCTCGCGCGCCATGTCGTAGCCGGCGTCGAGGCAGGTGCGGTAGATGTGGGGAAAGCGCGCCGCGAGCCAGCCGGCCTCGCGCGCGGTGGCGTCGAGGTAGACGCAGTCGGCGCCCGTGTCGCGCATCCGCGCCGCCGCCGCGCGCGCGACCACGTCGCGGGGGGCGAGCTCGGCCAGCGGGTGCGCGGCGGGCATGAAGCGCTCGCCGCGGGCGTCGAGCAGCAGCGCGCCCTCGCCGCGCACCGCCTCCGAGATCAGGAAGGGGGGGGCGCCGGGCCGGAGCAGGGCGGTGGGGTGGAACTGCGTGAACTCCATGTCGCGCACCTCGGCGCCCGCGCGGAAGGCGAGGGCGATGCCGTCGCCGGTGGCGGAGCCGATGTTGGTGCTGTGGAGGTAGAGCTGGCCGGCGCCGCCCGTGGCGATCACGACGCGCGGCGACTCGCAGCGGATCGGCGCCTCCGCGCCGTCCGGCAGCGCCTCGACCCCGGCGGCGCGCCCGCGCTCGGCGAGCAGGCGCGTGGCGTGCGCGTGCTCGATCACGGCGACGCCGTGCCGCCGCACCAGCGCCGACAGCGAGAGCTCGATTTCGAGGCCGGTGCGGTCGCCCCTCGCGCGCAGCACGCGGGGGCCGCCGTGCGCCCCCTCGCGCGCGAGGGCGGCGCGCCCGCCCTCCTCGTCGAAGCGCACGCCGTAGCGCACGAGGTCGGCGATGCGCGCGGGCGCCTCCTCGCACAGTACGCGCGCCGCCTCCTCGTCGACGAGGCCGGCGCCGGCCTCGATCGTGTCGCGCAGGTGCCGGGCCGGCGAGTCGCTCTCGCCGATCGCGGCGGCGATGCCGCCCTGCGCGTGGCGCGTGTTGGCCTCGTCGATCGCGCCCTTGGTGACGACGAGCACGCTCGCGCCGCGCTCGCGCGCCTGCAGCGCCACGAACAGCCCCGCGATGCCCGAACCGACGATCAGCACGTCGGCGCTGAGCGTGCGCGCGGCCTCGCCCCCCGCAGGCGGAGGGCGGCGGGGCGAGGGTTCAGCCACCGGAGCCGCGCAGCGCCAGCATCCGCTCGAGGGCGACGCGCGCCAGCTCGCGCTCCCGCTCCGGCACGGCGATCTCGTTCACGACCTCGCCCGCGGCCAGCGACTCCATCACCCACGCGAGGTAGGCCGGGTGCACGCGGTACATCGTGCTGCACGGGCAGACCACCGGGTCGAGGCAGAACACCGTCTTGCCGGGGTGCTCCTTCGCCAGCCGCGAGACGAGGTTGATCTCGGTGCCGACGGCGACGGCGGCGCCTTCCGGCGCCTCCTCGACGTAGCGGGCGATGAAGGCGGTGGAGCCGACGGCGTCGGCGGCCTCGACGACCTCGCGACGGCACTCGGGGTGGACGACGACGCGGAGGCCGGGGTAGCGCGCGCGGGCGGCCTCGATCTGGGTGGCGCCGAAGCGCTGGTGCACGGAGCAGTGGCCCTGCCAGAGGACGACGCGCGAGCGTTCGAGCGCCTCCGCGCCGCAGCCGCCGAGGTTGCCCGCGGGCAGCCGCCAGTTCCACAGCGCCATGCGGCCGGCGGGGATGCCCATCGCGGCGGCGGTGTTGCGGCCGAGGTGCTGGTCGGGGAAGAAGAACACGCGCTTGCCCTGCGCGAACGCCCACTCCAGCACCTGCGCGGCGTTCGAGGAGGTGCAGACGGCGCCCCCGTGCTCGCCGCAGAACGCCTTCAGCGAGGCCGCCGAGTTCATGTAGGTGACGGGCACGACCTCGCCCTCGCAGCCGCCGAACAGCTCCTCCAGCTCGCGCCAGGCGGCGCGCACGTCGGCGGGCGCGGCCATGTCGGCCATCGAGCAGCCCGCCTCCAGGTTGGGCAGCACGACGCGCTGGTGCGGGGCCGAGAGGATGTCGGCGGCCTCGGCCATGAAGTGCACGCCGCAGAAGACGATGTACTCGGCCTCGCGGCGCTCGGCGGCGTACTGCGCGAGCATGAACGAGTCGCCGCGCTCGTCGGCGAAGCGGATGATGTCCTCGCGCTGGTAGTGGTGGCCGAGCACGACGGCGCGCGGGCCGAGGGCGGCGCGCGCGGCCCCGATGCGCGCGGTCAGCGCCTCGGCGCCGAGCGCGCGGTACGCCTCGGGAATGTCGCGCTGCCACGAGCCGAACGAGACCTCGGCGGCGAGCGGCGCCGTCTCGAGGCCGCCGTCCGTCTCGCACTGCAGCTGGGGAACGGGAAGCGCGGAGCCGAACGTCAGCGGAGCGATCGCGGCGGCCATGGCGGCATCCTCGGCGGGGAGCGGCGCGCCCCCGGCGCGGCGCGACTGGTTCGCGTACCCGGTACGCGAAGCCTTTGCGTACAGGGTACGCCTACCCCTCGGTGGGCGTCAACGGGCGGGGGTGGCCACCTTGTCCCTTGTGAATATGCGCCACTTGATGTTATTTTACGAAGTGGCGGGCGATAGTCTGCTTTCGTGGTGGAAGTTCATGAACACCGACTATGCTATGGCCGATCCCGAGCGCTATCTCAGGCTGGGGCAGGTGTTCAGCCCGGCGGCTCCCATCGATCGGCTGAACCTGTTCGCGGGCCGTATGCAACAGCTGGCCGCCGTCATGGACGCCATCTCCCAGCGAGGCCGCCACGCCATGCTCTTCGGTGAGCGGGGGGTGGGCAAAACGTCTCTCGCGAGCGTGATGCGCGAGTACTTCGAGAGCGTCGGTCAGTCCGTCGTGGCGCCGCATGTCACCTGCGACGAAGGGGACAGCTACGCGACGATCTGGCGGAAGGTGTTCGATCACCTGCAGGTGATCGAACACCGCCGATCGCTCGGCTTCGCTCCGAAGATCGAGGAGGTCGTGAGGTCCGCCGGCGCCTTGCTCGACGACGCGCCGATCACACCGCATCAGGTGAGGCAGATTCTCGAGCTCATCGGCGAGCAGGTCATGCTGGTCGTGATCGTCGATGAGTTCGACCGCGTGGCCGAGCACCTCGGTACGCAGTTCGCCAGCACGGTGAAGCTGCTGTCCGATCACTCCGTGCCCGCGACGCTGGTGCTCGTCGGAGTCGGCGAGACCGTCAGCTCGCTCATCAGCGAGCACGAGTCGATCGAGCGGGCGCTGGCGCAGGTGCGCGTGCCGCGCATGTCCGCCGCCGAGCTGCAGGAGATCATCGACAAGGGACTGGATGAGGTCGGGATGGCCATCGCCCCGGCAGCGAGGCGCCGGATCGTCCTTCTGTCGCAAGGTCTTCCGCACTATACGCACCTGATCGCGCTGTACGCCGCCCGGAACGCGCACGAGCACGCCTCGGGCGAGGTGCGGCCCCATGACGTGACGGCAGGGATCGAGGTCGCCGTACGGAACGCTCAGGAAACGATCACCACCACGCATCACAGGGCCGTGATGAGCGCCCGCGCCGACTCCCTGTACCGCCAGGTCGCCCTCGCCTGCGCGCTCGCGCCGTCCGACGAGCGGGGGTACTTCACTTCCGGCTCCGTGCGCGCGCCGATGAGCGCGATCATGGGCAGGACGTACGACATCCCCGCGTTCGCGAAGCACATGAACGAGTTCTGCGGGGAGGAGCGCGGACCCATCCTCGCCCGCATCGGGACGAGGCGGAACTACCGCTTCCGCTTCCGCAACCCGCTGCTGCAGCCCTACATCATCATGGACGGCCTCGCGCAGGGCCTGATCGACGACGACACGATCGCGCGCATCCAGAACGGCGAGGCCGAGCCGGACGGGTAGGCGTTCCCGCGCGCGCTACAGGAACACGGGCTCGCGGCGGGTGAAGCGGTAGAGGCGGGCGGGGCGGTGGGCGCCGTCGCGGCGGCGCTCCTCGGTCGCCTCGATCAGGCCGGCGGTGAGCATCCGCTTGCGGAAGTTGCGCCGGTCGCCGTCGGCAAGCATAAAGTGCGGGACGCGCTGGCGAGCGTAGACTGCGGGACGCGCCGTCGCGCCGGGGCGGCGAGTGGCGAGGTGCGCGATGCTGCGGACGGCGGTGGCCCTCGCGATCGGCTGCCTGCTCCTCGCGGGCTGCCTCGGCGGCGGCTCGCCGCCCGCCTCGACGCCGGAGGCGTCGCCGACCATCGAGGCGACCTCGACGGCCACGGGCCTGCCGACGACGATGCCGACAGCAGAGCCCTCCGCGACGATCGAGGCGGCGGCGACGCCTGCTGCGGCTCCCCGGAAGCTCACGCTCCATGAATACGCGGCATGGTGCGACGATCGCATGGGCGGGTTCGCCACCGGGGACGCGACCGGAACATGGGGCAACCTGGCGAAGGTCTTCGAGCACGATCTCAGCGAACATCGCGCGGTCAACCCGCCTGACGGGATCAAGGGGTACCACGTCGTTCGAACGACAGTGGTCGCCGGTTGGCTGGCTTTCGTCCGCAGCCAGGACCCGGACGGCATAGCGAACGTTTGGGAAGCGCTCACGCCGGGCTTGCTCATGGGCGGGCAGGAACAGGAAGCCGAGGACCGACTCTCTCCGGAAGCACGCGCGGTCTTGTCCGGTCACTGCTTCGACGGCGATTCGGCTACCGGCAGCGACCCCCCATTTCCCAGCATCGCCGACAGCCTGCGCGCTTTGCCCAACCCCTTCGCGACGGCGTCGCCGCCGCCACCGCCGGTGGAGACGGCCCCGGCTACGCCCGTCGCGTCGTCGACGCCCGAGGCGCCGCCGTCGCCTGCCGCCGAACTCGCTGCCGCCGTACTGACCGGCATCGCGGAGGCGCACGACCCCGACGGCGCTGGCGTCGTGGTGGCGCGCGACGACGGCAGCGCCGCCATCGAGGTCCAGGGGGAGCCGGTTCTGGAGGCGGAAGCGTTCGCCTTGGGGATGCGCGACGGCGACGGCGAGTTCTGGATGGCGCTCACGGGCGGGCCGCCGCTCTCCCCGTACCCCAGAATCGCGGCAGTGGCGCGGCGCGACGGCGACTCGTGGGGCAACCAGCTCAGCGTCATCGAGTTCGAGACGTACCCGTACTACCCAAGCCTCACGGGCGTGGTCGGTCCGATCGCGACGGGCGGGTCCGAGTTCGTGTGGGTCGCGGTCTCAGGGATGACGGGCGCACACTCGGGGACATTCGACTTGCTGCGCTTCGACGGCGAGCGCCTCACGACGGAGCTCTCGCGCGTCAGCGGGGGGCCCGCCTCGGGCTGGCTCGCGGACCTCGACGGCGACGGCGAGCCGGAGATCGTGCTCGACGTGTCCAACCGCTACGTTCTCTACTACGCCAGCGGCGTCACGGAGCGGGCGGAGGCGATCTGGCGCCGCGATGGGGCTGCGTACCGGGGCGTGGAGCTCGCGGTCCCGACCGGAATCGCCCCGGAGCTGGCCTCTGACGCGAGGCGCGCGGTCCGGCTCGCGGAAGCGGACCTCTGGCGGGAGGCGGCCGCGCTGGCGGCGGAGACGGCCCGGCGCTCGCCCGCGGACGAGGGTCTGCGCTGGCTTTCGATCCTCGTGAACCGCACGGCGGCGGCGCGCCTCGGCCACGCCGGATCGTCCTCCCAGCCGCTGCTCACCCATGTTCTTGCCGGAGAGTACGGGCCTGCCCTGGGCCTCATGCGCGCGCATCCGCCGGAGGAAGCGTTCGCGCCGGACGGGCCGCTGATGGCGGGCGCCGCCGCCGGGAACTCCACGGACGACGTGGCCGACCGCCTGCTCGACTACGCGGGGCGCGCGCTGGAGGCGCGGCCCGGCGACGCGGCGATCCACGCCGTGCGCGCGCTCGGCCTCGCCCTCGAGTCGCCGGACGACCTGTCGAGGGCGCACGAGGCGATGCGGCGCGCGCGTGAACTTGCGCCCGCCGACGCCTGGATCGAAGCGGCCGAGGCGTTCCTGCGGCCAGTGGCGGGCGAACGCCAAAGCGCGAGCCGCGATGAGGGGTGAGACCCCGGACCGCCGGACGGGTAGGCGTTCCCACGTCCGCTACAGGAACACGGGCTCGCGGCGGGTGAAGCGGTAGAGGCGGGCGGGGCGGTGGGCGCCGTCGCGGCGGCGCTCCTCGGTCGCCTCGATCAGGCCGGCGGTGAGCATCCGCTTGCGGAAGTTGCGCCGGTCGAGGGGTTCGCCGCCGAGGATCGCCTCGTACGTCGCCTGCAGCTCGCGCAGCGTGAAGCGCTCCGGGAGCAGGCCGTAGGCGATGTTGGTGTAGCCCAGCTTCGCGCGCACGCGCTCGACGGCCTGCCCGATCACGCTGTCGTTCGCGAACGCCAGCGGCGGCAGCTCGCCCACCGGCCGCCACTCCGGCCGCCAGGCGTCGTCCGGCTCCGATCGCAGCCGCACCGCGCCGGCGTCCACCAGCGCGAAGTAGGCGATCGCCGCGCCCGGCTGCGTGCCGTCGAGGCCCGAGCGCGTGAACAGCTGCTCCAGGTACACGTCGCGCGCGCCCGTCTCCGCCGTCAGCTTGGCCGCCGCCGCCTCGTCCAGCGACTGCCCGCCGTCCCAGAGGCCGCCCGGCAGCGCCCACTTGCCGGCCTCCGGCTCGGCGTCGCGGCGCACCAGCAGCACCTGCAGCCGATCACCGACGATCGCGAAGATCGCGAGGATCGTGGCGACGGCCGGTGGGCCGAACGGGGGCGGCGCGGGCGAGGCGGGCGCGGGCACGGCGCGGGCGCGCCCTACAGCACGGCCAGCGGCGTCTCGCCGGGCCGCAGCGCCGCCGCCCGCCCGCCGCGCAGCGACCACGGCGACGCCTCGGCGATCGCGACATCGACGAGCTCGCCGACGAGGCCCGCGCCCTCGAAGTGGACGAGCTGGCCGCCGCGCGCCCGGCCCGTCGCCGCGACCGCGCCGCCGCGCTCCTCCTCGCGCTCCACGAGCACCTCGAGGGTGCGCCCCACCAGCCGCGCGTTGCGCTCGGCCGCGAGCCGCGCGTGGACGCCCTCGACGATCCGCAGCCGCTCGCGCTTCGCCTCGCGCGGCACGTCGTCCTCCAGTTTGCGCCAGGCGTAAGTGCCCGGCCGCGGCGAGTAGGCGGCGGCGTGGATCACGTCGAAGCGCAGCCGCTCCAGCAGCGCGACGGTGTTCGCGAACTCCTCGTCGGTCTCGCCGGGGCAGCCGACGATCACGTCGGTGGCGACGGCGGCGTCGGGGATGCGGGAGCGGATGCGCTCCACGCGCTCCTCGTACTCGGCGACGGTGTAGCCGCGGCGCATCCGCGCCAGCATCCGGTCGTCGCCGGACTGGACGGGGATGTTGAAGTGCTCGCAGACCTTGGGCAGGTCGGCGACGGCGTCGATGATGCGGTCGGTCATGTCCTTCGGGTAGGAGGTGAGGAAGCGCACGCGCTCGACGCCCGCGATCGCCTCGATGCCCTCGAACAGCGTGGCGAGGTCGGCGCCGCCGCCGAGGTCGCGGCCGTAGGCCTCGACCGTCTGGCCGAGCAGCGTGACCTCGCGCACGCCGCGAGCGGCGAGGTGGCGCACCTCGGCGAGCACCTCGTCCGGCGCGCGCGAGCGTTCGCGCCCGCGCCGCAGGGGGACGATGCAGTAGGTGCAGAACTTGTCGCAGCCGTGGACGACGGGCACGAACGCCGTGGGGCCCTCGGGCGCGCCCCAGAGCGGGGCGCGGAGATCGCCCTCGGAAGCGTCGCGGGAGCCGCCGCGGGCCAGCGCCGCCTCGATCACGGGCGCGAACTGCTGGGGGCGCGCCCAGACGTCGACCCACGGGAAGCGCCGTTCGAGGGCGGCGCGCTCGGCGTCGCCCTCGGGGCCGACCATGCAGCCCATGACGGCGACGGCGAAGTCGCCGCCGCGCTCGCGGCGGCGGCGCAGGGCGTGGAGGCGGCCGTAGGCGCGATCCTCGGCGTGCTGGCGGACGGCGCAGGTGTTGACCACGGCGAGGTCGGCGCGGTCGGGGTCCGCGGCGCGGGCGTAGCCGATCTTCTCGAGGCCGGCCTCGAGCGCGAGCGAGTCGGCGCGGTTCATCTGGCAGCCGAGCGTCCAGACGTGGTAGGTCGGCGATCGCATGGCGCCGCTTGGCTCCTCGTGGCTCCCGGCCGGACGCTGGTGGCGGAGGGGGCGGGATTCGAACCCGCGACCCCAGACGGGGTAAGCGCTTAGCAGGCGCCCGCACTAGGCCACTATGCGACCCCTCCGCCGCGATCGTAGGCGCGCGCGGGCGGCGGCGGCAACCTCGGCGCCCGCCTACCCCCCGCACCCGGCCCGCGCTACGATCGCGAGGCGCCGCGGTGCGGGGCCGCGGCGAGGGCCGAGGGAGCACCACCCGTGACGCTGTCCGCCATCGCAGGCTACCCGCGCATCGGCGCGCGGCGCGAACTCAAGCGCGCCGTCGAGGGCTACTGGGACGGCACGACGGACCGCGGCGAGCTGGAGGAGACGGAGCGCGCGCTGCGCCTCGAGGCGTGGACGCGGATGCGCGACGCCGGCATCGACCTCATCCCCTCCAACACCTTTTCCCGCTACGACCACGTGCTCGACGCGATCGCGCTGGCCGGGGCTGTGCCCCCCCGCTACGGCGACTCCGGCGAGGGCGACGTGGACCTCGACACGTACTTCGCGATGGCGCGCGGCGCCCAGCGCGAGGGTCTCGACGTCACGGCGATGGAGATGATCAAGTGGTTCGACACCAACTACCACTACATCGTCCCCGAACTCGGCCCCGCGACGCGCTTCCGGCTCGCCTCCCGCAAGCCGCTCGACGAGTACCTCGAGGCGCGCGCGCACGGCGTCGAGACCGTGCCCGTGCTGCTCGGGCCGCTCTCGCTGCTGCTGCTGGGCAAGGGCGTGGACGGCGAGGGCCGCCCCGACCCCGGCTTCGACCGGCTCTCGCTGCTGCCGTCGCTGCTCGGCGTCTACGAGCAGGCGATCGCCTCCCTGCGCGACGCCGGCGCGCGCTGGGTGCAGCTCGACGAGCCGGTGCTCGTCCGGGACCGCGCGCCCGCCGAACTCGGCGCCCTCGCCGCGGCCTACGGCCGCATCGCGGACGCGGCCGGCGGGACGCGGCTGCTCGTCCAGACGTACTTCGGCGACGTCGACGAGGCGTTCGGGACGCTGGCGGCGCTGCCCGTCGACGCGATCGGCCTCGACCTCGTGCGCGGGCGGCGCAACCTCGGCCTGCTGCAGCGCCACGGGCTGCCCGGCGGCAAGCACGTCGTGGCCGGCGTCGTCGACGGGCGCAACGTCTGGATCAACGACCTCGGCGCCTCGCTCGCGACGCTGCGCGAAGTCGCCGCCGCCGTCGGCGGCGACCGCGTGATCGCCGGCGTCTCCTGCTCGCTGCTGCACGTCCCGATCGAGCTCGATCTGGAGACCGGGCTCGACCCCGAACTGCGCTCCTGGCTCGCCTTCGCGAACCAGAAGATCGGCGAGGTGGCGACGCTCGCGCGGGCCTTCGGGGATCCGAACGCGGAGGCCGGCGCGCTCGCCGCCAACCGCGCGGCGATCGAGGCGCGGCGGCGCTCGCCGCGCACGCACGACCCGGCGGTGCGCGAGCGCGTGGCGGCGACCTCGGAGGACGACTACCGGCGCCGCGGGACGGTGGAGCAGCGGCGCGCGGCGCAGCGCGCGCGGCTCGGCCTGCCGCCGTTCCCGAGCACGACGATCGGCTCCTTCCCGCAGACGCCGGAGATCCGCCGCGCGCGCCGCCGCCGCAACGCGGGCGATCTCGGCGAGGACGGCTACGAGGGCTTCCTCGAAGCCGAGATCGAGCGCGTGATCCGGCTGCAGGAGCGGATCGGCCTCGACGTGCTGGTGCACGGCGAGTCCGAGCGCAACGACATGGTCGAGTACTTCGGGGAGCGGCTGGAGGGGTTCGCGTTCACGGGCCACGGCTGGGTGCAGTCGTACGGCTCGCGCAACGTCAAGCCGCCGATCGTGTACGGCGACGTGGCGAGGCCGGGGCCGATGACGGTGCGCTGGGCGTCGTACGCGCAGTCGCTGACGGAGCGGCCGGTGAAGGGGATGCTGACCGGGCCGGTCACGATCCTCAACTGGTCGTTCGTGCGCGACGACCAGCCGCAGGCCGAGACCTGCCGCCAGATCGCGCTCGCCATCCGCGACGAGGTCGCGGACCTCGAGGCGGCGGGCATCGCCGTCATCCAGGTCGACGAGCCGGCCCTGCGCGAGGGCGTGCCGCAGCGCGGCGCCGACTGGCCGTCCTACCTCGGCTGGGCGGTGCCGTGCTTCCGGCTGGCGACGGCGGGCGTGCGCGACGACACCCAGATCCAGTCGCACATGTGCTACGTGCCGCTCGGCGACGTGCTGGACGCGGTCTCCGACATGGAGGCCGACGTGATGCTGCTGTTCAACGCCCGCTCCGACGCCGAGAGCCTCGACGCCTTCCGCGACCACGGCTACGACAAGGACGTGGGGCTGGGCGTGTACGACATCCACTCGCCGCGCGTGCCGCCCGCCGCCGAGATGGCCGCCCGCCTCCGCGACGCCGCCGCCGTGCTCGACCCCGCCCGCCTCTGGGTCAACCCCGACTGCGGCCTCAAGACCCGCCGCTACGAGGAGGCCGTCCCCGCCCTCGAACACATGGTGGAAGCCGCCCGCGAGGCCCGCGCCGGAGCCTGAGCGGCCCGCACGGACGGCGCGCCTCCGCGCCGTGTGCTAGCATCCCGCCGGGCGAAAGGGAGCACCGATGGCCGCCGATCCGCATGCCCTGACGGCGCGCCTGCGACAGCGCGACGGGCTCGTCGGCATCGGGTTCCTCGCCGCGTTCGCCACGACCGTGGTCGGGGCCAACTGGGCGCTGCTGGAGTACGGCATCACGCCGATCGGGTTCGGGCTGGACGCGCCGGCCAGCGTCTACTTCGTCGGGCTCGCCTTCACCTTCCGCGACGGGCTGCGCGAGCGGCTCGGCTTCAAGGGCGCCGTCGTCGCGATCGCCATCGGCGGCCTCCTCAGCTACGCGCTCGAAGTCCGCACGGGCGGCGACCCCGTCGCCCGCATCGCCATCGCCTCCGTCGCCGCCTTCATGGTCTCCGAGCTCTCGGACGCGATCGTGTACGAGCGCATCCGCCAGCGTTCGCGGCTGATCGGCATCGCCGCCAGCAACACCGTCGGCGTGATCGTGGACTCGGCCCTGTTCCTGTCGCTGGCCTTCGGGTCGCTGGAGTTCGTGACCGGGCAGATCGTCGGCAAGTCCTACATGACGCTGTTCGTCGTGGTGCTGATCGTCGCCTGGCGCCAGTGGCGGTGGGTGCGCCTCCCCGGCCCCGCGGCGGCCTGACGCCCGCGCCGCCCGCCGAGGGGCCTCGACGCCTCGGGACGGCGAACTCAGGCCGCGCCGTCGCGCACCCAGATGCGGTGCGCGGCCTCGAGGCCCAGCACCAGCTCGCGCCCGCCGAGGGCGATCGTGACCGTGCCGCGGTAGGGCGCGACGTCGCTCACCCCGAACTCCGCGCCGGGGCGGATGCCCTCCTCGTGGAAGAAACGCAGCAGGTCCTCTTCCTCCTCGTAGACGCGCTCGATCGTGGCGGTCGCGCCCGGCGGGAGGTCGGACAGGCGCAGCCCGGACAGCGGGTGCGTGTGGTCGGAGCCGGGGATGGGGTAGCCGAAGGGCGACATCGTCGGCTCGCCGAGGCGCTCGACGATCAGCGGCTCGGTCACGTCGGAGATGGCGTGCTCCATGAGGTGCGCCTCCTCGTAGGCGCGCCACCATTCGAGGCCCAGCGCGTCGACGAGCAGGCACTCGGCGAGGCGGTGCCGCCGCACCATCTGCTCGGCGCGCACGAAGCCGTCGGCGCTGAGCGAGATGCGCTTGCGCCCGTCGATCTCGACGAGGCGGTCGCGCTTGAGGCGCCGCATCATGCCGGCCACCGAGGCCGGCTTGATGCCGAGCCGCTCGGCGAGGCGCGCGGCGATGACCTCCTCCTGCTCGTCGTGCGAGAGGCGGTAGATCGTCGTCAGCGCGTCGTCGGCGGCGACGTTCGTGACCTGCTTCGGCATGGCCTGCCCTCCCGCCGATACTCACACGCCCGGCGGAGCACGGCAAGCGCGCGGCGCGGGGCGCGCGACGCTCGCGGCGGCGCGGGTTATGATCCGTAGAGCAGCGCAGGGGAGGCAGCCGCCTTGACCACCCTCGAATCGCCCCGCCTCGACGCCGAGCAGGGCGCCGCGCTGGCCGGCGTCGTGCGCGAGATCGAGGAGGCGGCGGGCGGCCAGCCCTGGACGCTGGTCGGCGCGGCGTCGGTGCGGCTGCAGGGCATCGAGGAACCCGCGCAGCAGACCGTGATCGAGTTCGTGACGACCGAGCAGGCGCTGCGCGAGCTCGCCGCGATGCTGCCGGCCGCGATCGACTGGCAGCGCGGCGAGTACGTCGCCGCCCCGCGCATCCGCTACGAGCGCGGCGCGGCGACCGTCTTCGTGCACGGCAACCCGACGTTCCACGGCGCCTACGTCTCGCTCACGCCGATCGAGATCCCCTCGCTCTGGGACGCGCGCGCCGAGGCGTCCGTGCAGGGCGCGCGCGTGTTCGCGACGCCGCTCGAATGGGAGCTGCTGCTCGCCGCCGTGCTCGGCAACGATCGGCGCGCGCGGGCGATCGGCGCGCGCCTGCGCGAGCGCGGCCACGACGGCCGCCTGCTTATCCGCCTCATGCGCGAGGGCCATGTCGGCGCCGAGACCGAGGAGGCCGTCTGGAGCTTCCTCGAACGCTGACGAGGCGCGCCCGGGCGCCCGGCTACGCGCCGCCGGCCCCCGCTCGCAGCGCGGCGCGGCCCTCGCGGCCGGCCTCGGCGAAGCGCCGCCGCAGCGAGGGCAGGTAGCGCGCGAGGCGCGGCGCCGTCTCGTGCATGCGCCCGAACAGCCGCGCGAGGCCCTCGAGGTCGCCGAGGCTCACGGTCTCGGCCCGCACGCGGCCCCTCGGCCCCGCGTTATGGTAGTTGCCGAGCGCGACGCAGGCCGCGCCCGTCTCGTAGCCGTGGAGATCGTACGCGGTCGCCTCGGTCACGCCGCCGTCCATGAGGCGCCGCTGGAAGCGGAACGACGGGTCCGCGGCGGCCAGCTCGCCCGCGAGCGCCGACATCCACTGCGTCACGCGCGGCGAGAAGACGTGCGCGGCGTCGCCGACGCGCACGATCGGCCCTCCGCCCTGCTCCGCCCGCCCCTCCGCCATCGAGGAGGTCTCGACCGCCACCACCAGCGCGTCCGGCGGCAGCGTCCGCGCGGCCGCCGCCGCCGTCGCGCCGACCAGCCCCACCTCCTCGGCGCGCGTGAACAGGCCGATCAGGTGGCCGGGCGCGCCACCGGCGGCGGCGCGGTCGAGCGCCGCGAGCACGGCGGCGCAGCCCGCGAGGTCGTCGCAGGCGCGGGCGTGCACGATGTCGCCGCGGATGCGGCAGGCGGGCACGTCCCACAGCGCGAGGTCGCCGGCGGCGGCGCCCGCGCCGCCCTCGAACGCCGCGCGCGCGGAGACGAGGCGCCCGCGCGCGTCCCCCCGCACCGAGGCGACGCGCGCCCTCGCGTGCGGCCCGCGCGCGCCCTCGCGGTACAGCAGCAGCGGCTCGCCCTCGCCGTAGGAGGCGTCGAGCCCGCCGCGGAATTCGAGGTCGAGGCGGCGTCCGCGCACCCCCGTCACCACCAGCGCCGGATGGTCCATGTGCGCGCCGAGCACGAGCGGGCGGCTGCGCCGCCCGCGGCGGTAGGTCAGCAGCGCGTTGCCGAAGCGGTCCTCCTCGTGCGCGAGGCCCCGCGCGGCGGCGAAGTCGCGCAGCCAGGCGCGCACGCCGCCCTCGAGGTAGGGCGCCGTCGGGATCGCGACGACCTCGGACACGATGTCGCGGAGCGGGGTCGGGTCCACGGACGGCCTTTCGCCTCCCGGTTGCGTGCGGCGCGGCGGGCGGGGCCCGCCCGCCGATGCTAGCGGCGCGCGCCGCCGCTCGCACTCCCGCGCGGGCGGCCCGTACCATCGTGGCATGACGGCGGACAGCGTGGCGGCGGCGGGCGAGGCGGAGACGGGCGCGGAGATCGCGCCGGAGCGGCCGTCGCGCCCGAAGACGCGGCGGCGCAAGCGGCGGCAGCGCGTCCACGACCGCCCGCGCACGCCGATCGAGCTCGAGCTGACCGGGTTCGCGGCGGGCGGGGTGGCGATGGGGCGCGCGCCCGACGGGCGCGTGGCGTTCGTCGAGTACGGCATCCCCGGCGAGCGCGTGCTCGCCGAGATCACGTCCGAGGAGGCCTCGTACCTCGAGGCGCGCACGGTCGAGGTGCGGGAGGCGTCGCCGGCGCGCGCCGAGCCGCGCTGCGCGTACTTCGGGCGCTGCGGCGGCTGCCAGCTGCAGCACGTCGCCTACGGCGAGCAGCTGCGGCTGAAGGCGGGCGTCGTGCGCGAGCAGCTGCGCCGCATCGGCCGCTTCGGCGAGGAGGCGATCGGCGGCGCGCTGCGCGACATGATCGGCATGGCCGACCCCTGGGCGTACCGCAACCACATGCGCTTCACCGTGCGCCGCGACGGCGACATCGGCTTCATGGAGCACGGCACGCACCGCTTCCTGCGGATCGACCGCTGCGAGATCGCGCTGCCCGCCGCCAACCGCGTGCTGCGGCAGGCGCAGGGCCGCACGATGCAGACGAAGCAGCTCACCGTGCGCGCCGGGGAGCACACCGGCGAGGTGCTGGTGCAGCCGCGGCTGCGCTGGCGGCCGGGCCGCCGCGGCAACGTCCGCAGCGGGCAGCCGCACTACCACGAACTGCTGCGCGGCGCGCGCTACCGCGTCTCCTCGCCGGCCTTCTTCCAGGTCAACTCGCGGCAGGCCGAGCGCCTGATCGAGCTCGTCGTCGCGCGCGCGCGCGAGGCGCAGCCGCGCCTCGTCGCCGACGCCTACTCCGGCGTCGGCGCCTTCGCCGTCGCCCTCGCCCGCGCCGTCCCCGACGTCGTGACGATCGAGGCTTCCGCCGCCGCCGGCGGCGACGCCGAGGTCAACCTCGCCGCCTGCGACAACGTCCGCCGCGTCACCGGGACCGTCGAGGAGCAGCTGCCCGCGCTGGATCCCGCCCCCGACGTGGTGGTCGTCGATCCGCCGCGCGCGGGCCTCGCCGCGCCGGTCGTGGACGCGGTGCTCGCCTCGGGCGCGCGCCGCCTCGTCTACGTCTCGTGCGACCCGGCGACGCTCGCCCGCGACCTGCGCCGCCTCGACGACGGCGGCATGGCGCTGACCGAGGTGCAGCCGATCGACATGTTCCCGCAGACGCAGCACATCGAGTGCATCGCGACGCTCGACCGCCGGACGGCGTGAGCGCGCCCCCGTCCCTGATCCTCGCCTCCGCCTCGCCGCGTCGGCGCGCGCTGCTGGCCGCGCTCGGCCTGCCGTTCGCGGTCGTCCCCTCCGGCGCCGACGAGTCGGGCGAGGACGCCGACGCCGCGCGGCTGGCGCGCACGCTCGCGCTGCGGAAGGCGCGCGCCGTCGCCTCGCGACGGCGCGGGGCCGTCGTGGTCGGCGCCGACACCGTCGTCGCGCTCGGCGCGCGGCGGCTCGGCAAGCCGCGCGACGCCGCCGAGGCGATCGCGACGCTGGAGGCGCTGCGCGGGCGCGCGCACGAGGTCGTGACCGGCGTCGCCGTCGTCCTCGGCGGCCGCGAGGCGTCGGGGTCGGAGCGCGCGAAGGTGACGATGCGCGACTACGGCGACGGCGAGATCGCGCGCTTCGTCGCGAGCGGCGGGCCGTTCGACAAGGCGGGCGGCTACGCCGTGCAGGACGAGCGCTTCCGCCCGGCCGCGGCCGTCGAGGGCTGCCGCTGCGCCGTGATCGGCCTCCCGCTCGGGCTGCTGCGCGCGATGCTGCGCGAGGCCGCGGGCATCGCGACGCCGCCGCCGCGCCTCGACGGCTGCGGGGGCTGCGAGGACCGGACCCGCGCCTAGACCCGCACCACCAGCAGCTCGCCGACGAAGGTGGAGAGGCGCATCGTGACGCGGCGCTCGGCCTCGTCGTAGTCCTCGCTGCGCGCGTGGATGTCGCGCACGACGCCCTCATCGCGCCGCCCCAGCACGTCGACGCTGCCGACGATGGCCTGGGCGGTGACGTCGATGCCGACGGAGCGGGGAGCGCGCACCTGGATGGTGCCGAGCCAGCAGAAGAGCGCCAGCTCGGTCTCGCCGGGCGGCAGCTCGGCCTCGCGCAGGTCGAGGGCGATGTCGCCGACGACGGTCGAGATCACGGCGTCGTCGGCGACGGTCCAGCCGCCGTCGGAGGAGCGCACGTGGCCGACGGCGCGGCGCAGGCGGCGCGAGAAGCGCCGCACCCTCCACGCGGCGAGGATCGCGAGCGTCCCCAGCGCGACGAAGGCGAGGCCGATCGCGCCGCCGACGGCGCCCGCGAGGCCGATCGGGCGCGCGCCCGTGCCGTCGGCCAGCAGCAGCGCGCCCAGCGCGATCAGGTAGAGCGCCACGGTGACCGGCGCGACGTCGCGCGCGCGCCCGCTCACCGCCGGCGGCGCCGCCAGGCCCGGCGTCCGCGCTCGTAGAGGATCGCCAGCCCGGCGCCGATCAGGATCAGCGGCCACAGCTCGCGGATGCCGGCGTCGGTGATCCCCAGCGACTCGGCGAGGAAGATCAGCCCGACGATCACCAGCACGATCCCGAACGCCACGCGCACCCCTCCGGCCCCGCGCGGCCCGCGCCGGGCCGCCGAACAGCCATTGTAGCCCGCCGTCGGCCCGCCCCCGCCGCCTCGTTCCGCGCGAGGCGCGCGCGTGCTTCAATGGGAGGGCGGCGAACGGCGGGCGGGAGGCGAGATGGCTGACCCCATCATCGACGTGACGGACCTCGTCAAGACCTACGACACGGGCGAGGTGCAGGTGCACGCGCTGCGCGGCGTTTCGCTCGCCGTCCAGCCCGGCGAGATGGTCGCGATCATGGGGCCCTCGGGCTGCGGCAAGACGACGCTGCTCAACACCGCCTCCGGCCTCGACGACCCGACGGGCGGCAGCGTCGTGATCGAGGGCACCGACCTCGCGACGCTGGGCGACAACGACAAGACGGAGCACCGCGCGAAGCGGATGGGCTTCATCTTCCAGTTCTACAACCTGCTGCCCGTGCTCAGCGCCGTCGAGAACGTCGAGCTGCCGCTGCTGGTCTCCGGCACGCGGCCGTCCGAGGCGCGCGAGCGCGCGTGGGCGGGCCTCGAGCGGGTGGGGCTGGCGGAGTGGGCCGGCCACCGGCCGGGCCAGCTCTCCGGCGGCCAGCGCCAGCGCGTCACCATCGCCCGCGCGCTGGTCAACGACCCCGCCATCGTCTGGGCCGACGAGCCGACGGGCGACCTCGACTCCGTCACCGCCGACCAGATCATGGACCTGCTGATCGAGCTCAACCGCGCGCAGGGCCAGACCTTCGTGATCGTGACCCACGGCCCGGACATCGCCGCCCGCTGCCATCGCATCGTCCACATGGTGGACGGCGCGATCGACCGCGAGGAGCGCGCCGCGGGCGCGCCCGCGGCGGCTGCCGTGACGCCCGGCGCCTGAGCGCGCCGCCCCCGATCCGCCCCGCCGAACGCCCTGAGGGGGACGCGCCGTGAACAGCCTCTTCGGGATTCCGCTGACCAGCATCCTCGTCGCGCTGCTGCTCGCCCTCGGCGTGATCTTCGCGATCCTCGGCGTGGTCGGCTGGCGGCAGCCGCTGCTGGTGCGGATGGGGCTGCGGAACATCGTGCGGCGCAAGGCGCAGACGGCGCTGATCGTAATCGGCCTCATGCTCTCGACGCTGATCGTCAGCTCCGCCTTCGCCACCGGCGACACCGTCGGCTACTCGATCACCAACGCCACCTACGAAAGCTTCGAGGAGATCGACTTCGTCCTCGCGTTCGACCAGGAGATCGTCGTCCCACGCGGCGAACGCTTCCTCACCGACGGGTTCCTCGCGGCGCTGCGCGAGGAGTTCGCCGGCGACCCCGACATCGACGGCGTCACCGGCACGCTGTCCGAGGTGCTGCCGGTGCTCAACCCCGCAACGGGCCTCGCCGAGGCCGAGGCGAGCCTCGTCGGCGTCGACCCGGCGACGGTCGACTCGTTCCGGGGGATCAAGGCCCCCGGCGGGGAGGAGCTGTCGGCGTCGGGCCTCGGCGGGCGGCGCGCCTACCTCTCCGAGGACCTCGCGGAGGAGCTGGCCGCCGCCGCCGGGGACAGCGTGGACGTGTACTTCCGCGGGGAGCCGACGGCGCTCGAAGTGATCGGCGTGATCCGGGACACCTCGATCACGGCGGGCGGGGGCGGCGGCGGCATCGTCGTCAGCCTCGACGCGGCGCGCGAGCTGACGGGGCGCGAGGGCAGGCTGTCGGCGATCGCGATCTCGATCGCGGGCGGCGTGCGCGGCACGCTCGACCGCAGCGACGCCGTCGAGGAGCGCATCGAGGCGTTCCTCGACGCCAACCCGGACGGGCGGGCGACGGTGGCGCTGACGAAGAGCGGGGCGGTGGCGGCGGGCGAGCTGGTGGGCTCGATCTTCGTCACGTTCTTCCTGATCTTCGGGCTGTTCGCGATCGCTTCCGGGGTGCTGCTGATCTTCCTGATCTTCGTGATGCTGGCGGCGGAGCGGCGCTCGGAGATGGGGATGGCGCGGGCGGTGGGGATGCAGCGCCTGCACCTCACCGAGACGTTCCTGGCCGAGGGCATGGCCTACAACCTCGGGTCGGCGGCGGTGGGGGCGCTGCTGGGCCTCGGCGTGGCGTTCCTGCTGGTGCGGGTGATGACCGGCATCGTCGGCGACGCCTTCGGGTCGGCGATCGCGTTCCGGCTCAACTGGCAGAGCTTCCTCATCTCGTACAGCCTCGGGGTGGTGCTCACCTTCGCGACGGTGACGTTCTCCTCGTTCCGCGTGGCGAACCTCAACATCGTGCGCGCGATCCGCGACCTGCCGGAGCCGCAGCCGCTGCGGGGGCGCGACCGCTCGCCGCGCGGGCTGGCGGCGGCGACGGTCGCGACGCTGTGGCTGGTCGGCTGGATCGCGGTGCTCACGCTCGCGGCGATCTACGTCCTCTCGATTACCTCGGCGCTGACGGCGCTGCTGTTCGGCGACCTGCCGCCGATCCTGTCGGGGGTGTCCGGCGGGGCCGCGCTGCTGGCCTCGGCCGTGCTGATGGCGTTCGGCGCGCGCACCGTGCGGCGCGGCCGCTTCCTCGAGCTCGAGGGCTGGCGCGCGTGGCTGCTGTGGTGGGCGTGGCTGTCGGTGTTCAACCTCGCCGCGATCCTGACGTGGGCGCTGCTGCTCTCGCGCGAGTGGGCCGCGAGCCGCCGCAACGCGGGCGGCTGGGCGGTGATCATGCTCGCCGCCGGACTGCTGCTGATCTGGGTCTCGGGCTGGGGCCTCGACGCGGCGTTCCTCTCGTGGTGGCGGAGCCGCGCGTTCGCCTACACCGGCGGCGTCACGCTGAGCGTGCTCGCGCTGGGGATGCTCGCGGTCTACTTCGGGGCCGCCTCGAGGCCGACGTTCAGCCTCGCCGGGCTGGCGCTGGTCCAGTACTGGCTGCTGCCGCTGCCGTTCTCGCTCGTCGCCGAGACCGGCGACGCGACGGAGATCGACCCGATCGACACGATCGCGCGCCTGACAGGCCTGCCGCGCCCGCTGGAGCAGGACGGCAACGTCGAGATGTTCTTCGTCTCCGGGATCGCGATGACGGCGGCGGCGGTGCTGGTCGTCGTCTTCGGCTCGGAGTCGCTGCTGGGCCTCGTGCGGCGCGTGGGCCGCCTGCTGGGGGGAGCGGCGCCGGCGGTGCAGACGGCGGTCGCCTACCCGCTGGCGGCGAAGTTCCGCACCGGCATGACGCTGGCGATGTTCGGCCTCGTCGTGTTCAGCGTCGTCGTCATGGCCAGCCTCAACTCCAACTTCACGCAGGCGTTCCTCGGCGACGACGCCGCTGCCGGCTTCGACGTGAGCGTCGAGGTCAACCCCGCCAACCGCATCCCCGACCTCCGCGCCACCCTGCGCGAGGCCGGCTACGACCCCGGCCCCGCCCTCGCCGGCATCGGCCGCTACGTCTCCGCCTTCCCCCTCGCGCGCCTCGGCGGCGACGCCGGCGGCGGGGACGCCGGCTCCGGCTACCGGCTGGCCGGCGTGGACGACGAATTCATCGCCCTCCAGCAGCTCCCGTTCGAGCACCGCGCCGCCGGCTACGACAGCGACGCCGCGGTGTGGGAGGCGATCCGCACCGATCCCGCCGTCGCCGTCATCGACAGCACCCGCCTCGCCGGCGCGGATCCCTTTGGCGGCGACGGCGACGAATTCACGATCGGCGCCACCGACGAGGAGCTGCGCGAGGCGCCGTGGCAGCCGATCCCGCTGACCCTCGTCGACCCCTCGACGGGCGAGGAGACCGGGCTGCGCGTGATCGGCGTGCTCGAGCCGGCCACGCTGGGCGTGATCGAGGAGTTCGAAGCGATCGTCACGCGCCTCGAAACCGTCGAGACGCGCTTCGGCGGCGGCGAGGCCGAGCACTACTACGCCGTCACCCGCGAGCCGACCGACGAGGCCTCCCGCCAGGCCGCGCGCGACATCGAATCGGCGCTGATCGAGTACGGCGTGCAGGCGGCCTCGATCGACGAGCTGATCGACGATGCGGCGAACGCATCGCGGTCGTTCCAGTTCCTGTTCGAGGGGTTCATGGGGCTGGGGCTGGTGGTGGGCATCGCCGCGCTGGGGGTGATCGCGTTCCGCACGGTGGTGGAGCGGCGGCAGCAGATCGGGATGCTGCGGGCGATCGGCTACAGCCGGGGGCTGATCACGCTGTCGTACTTCCTCGAGTCGTCGTTCATCGCGCTGGCGGGGATCGCGATCGGGGTGGTGCTGGGGGTGGCGCTCTCGTACAACCTGCTGACGAGCGACGCCTTCACGGCCGGCACGGACATCGACTTCAGCGTGCCGTGGGCGCGGCTGGCGATCGTCGTGGGCATCGCCTACGTGGCGAGCGCGCTGATGACGCTGCTCCCCGCCCGCGCCGCCTCCCGCGTCGCCGTCGCCGAGGCCCTCCGCTACGAGTAGGAAGCGCAGCGGGCAGCATCCGGCGACGGCGGCGGCGGCGGACCGGGGAGCGCCGGCCGCGAGGAAGTGGGCGCCGCTGGCGCTGCTGCTGCTCGCGCTGTCCTCGGTGTTCGTCTTCGGCAACGACCGCTCGCAGTTCTACCGCAAGGGGCAGCACAACGGCGTCTCGATCGTCACGCTGCAGATCGCCGCGAACCTCTCCGCCGGGCACGGCTTCCTGCAGTACCAGTGGCGGAGCCTGGACGAACACGGCGAGCCCCAATACGTCGTCTACAACCGCTTCCCGGTCGGCTCCTACGCCCTCGTCAGGCTCGCGATCGCGCCCTTCGGCGACGACGCCCCGAGGGCGATCCACGCGGCGCGGCTGCTCATGCTGGCGTTCTTCGCGGCCTCGGCCGTGCTCGCGCACCTCGCGCTGGCGAGGCTGCTCGGCGACCGCCGGATCGCGCTCGCCGCGACGCTGCTCGCGTTCTCCTCGTTCCACCTCCTCTTCTACAACGACATGATCTCCTGGGAGCAGAGCACCAACCTCTTCGGGGTCATGCTGGTGTTCCACGGCCTGATCCTCTTCGCGCAGGAGGGGCGCTTCCGCCAGCTGCTCGCCAGAACCGCCGTCGCGCTGTTCCTCGGCTGGCACGTCGCCGGGCTGGTCGCGGCGTTCGTGCTGATCGCGCTGGGCGGGGAGCTCGCGGCGCGCGCGCGGGCGAGGGCGGGGTTCGGCCCGGGGCGCGCCGCCGCCGCGCCGGCGCGCGCGGTTCTGGCATGGGGCGCCTTCGTCGCGCTCTGCTGCGCGCTGATCCTCGGCTTCAACTTCGGCAACGAGTTCCGCGCGCTGGGCGGCGAGGTTCCGCTGCACGAGCTGCCGTCCGTCCAGTCCCTGCTGCGGCGCACCGGAGCCGACGCGACCCACACCGGCGGCATCGGGTGGCCCGCGTTCCTGCGGGGGCAGTTCGGCGCCATCGGCCAGCTGGCGATCCCGTACGCCCTCGTGGAGCGCATCGGCCTGTCGCAGCCGCACCTCGGCCTCGGGCCGCCCCCCGCGCCGGCGGCGTGGCTCGCGGCAGCGGGGGCGGCCCTCTTCGCCGCCTGCCTCGCCGGACTGCGTTTCCTGCCCCATCGCGCGCTGTTCGCCGCGCTGCCGCTGGCGGGCTGGTGCTGGGCGATCCCGTTCCGCGGCCAGGCCGCCTGGCACGACTACGAGGCGATGTTCCACGTCGGCGTCCCGCTGGTCGGCTTCGCGCTCGCGCTGCTGGGGCTGCGCCGCGTCCTCGGACCGAGGGGCGCCGCGCGCGCGCTGCCCGCCGCCGCCCTCGCCGCCGCCGCGCTGTTCGCGCTCTCGGCGTGGGACATGGGCCGCGTCGGCCACGGCGCCGAGGCTGCCGCGCACCAGCGCGAGGCCGTCGCGGACCTGCGCGCCGTGCGGCGCATCACCGAGGGCGGCAGCGTCTTCCTCTACCCGATCAACGCCGCGCTGAGGCACATGGAGCCGACCTGGCAGCTCGCGGGCAGGTACCTGCAGACCACGCCGATCGAGGACTGGGACAGGGTTCCCCCGCTCGACTACGCGCTGCTGCCCGCCGACTACGGCGGCTCCCTCACGCCGCACAACCGCCGCGTCTTCCTCTACCGCTTCGACGCCCTGCCCAACGTCCACGCCTCGATCGCGGCGCGCGAGCCCGCGCTGCGCGCCGGGTTCGACCTGTACCTCGACGAGGGGGGACGCACGCTCACCCTCGCGCGCGAGCCGTGCGCCGGCGCGGACACGCGCCACGCGCTCTTCCTCCACGCCGTCCCCCTCGACGCGGGCGAGCTGCCGACCGATCGCCGAGTCGAGGGCTTCGAGGCGTTCGACCTCGGGTTCGACGGGCACGGCGTGCGCTACCGCGACCGGTGCTTCGCGCGCCTCGCGCTGCCCGGTTACCCCCTCGCCGGCCTCCGCGCCGGCCAGCTGGCGGGCGGCGGCCTGCCCCCCGTCTGGGAGGCATCGCTGCCCGTCGAGGACTCCTCGTTCCCCCGTGGCGCGACGAGCTGGTACGAGGACGTCACCGCCGCCGGGCCGGCGGCGCGCGGGCCGTTCGGCGTGTACCTCGAAGGCCGCGCGCTGACCTGGGCGCGCGAGGACTGCGCCGCCGCGGACACCGAGGCGCCCTTCTTCGTCCACGCCTACGCCGCCGACGCGGGCGACCTGCCCGCCGAGCGCCGCGAGGCCGGGTTCGAAGCCCTCGGCCTCGCGTTCGGCGACCGCGGCGTGCGCTTCGGCGATACGTGCATGGCGCGGATCGCGCTGCCGGACTACGCACTGCGCTCCGTCCGCACCGGCCAGTACGACGCATCCGGCCACCTCTGGGACGCCGAGTTCGCGCTCGACGCGGCCTCGTGGCTCGCGCGCTTCGACGCCCTCGCCGCGCGCGAGCCGGACGCGCGGGGCGCGGGCTTCGCGCTGCGCGTCGAGGGGCGCACGCTGACCCTCGCGCGCGAGGGGTGCTCGGCTGCCGACGTCGCCGACCGCTTCTTCGTCCACGCCTACGCCCCGGACGGGAGCCGCGAGGCGATCGACTTCTGGTTCCGCCAGCGCGGCGAGCGCCACGGCGACCGCTGCCTCGCCTCGGTCGCACTGCCGCCCTACCCCCTCGCCCGCGTCGTGGCCGGCCAGTACGACGCCTCGGGCCACCTCTGGGAGGCCGCGCTCCCCGTCGGCGAGTAGCGCGCGCCCGTGGCCGGGGCGTCGTCGCGGGCCGGCGATCGGTTCGTCACGAGCGAGGGCCGCCTCGCTACCCCCATGCCTCCAGCCACGCCTGGAACATGAGCACGCTCCACAGGGGGTGGCGCCAGTCGCGGGCGCCCGAGGCCTGCTCCCGCCAGCGGGCGAGGATCGGCTCGGGGCGGAAGTAGCCCTCGCGGCGCAGGCGGGCCTCGTCCAGCAGTTCCTCCGCCCACTCGCGCAGGGGGCCGCGCAGCCAGCCGTCCAGCGGCGGGGTGAAGCCGCTCTTGGGTCGGTCGGTCAGCGCGGGCGGGACGTACTCGCGCAGCACGCGGCGCAGCATCCACTTGCCGCGCCGCTCGCGCAGGCGCATCGGCAGCCCCCACACGTACTCGACGACGCGGTGGTCGAGGAGCGGCACGCGCACCTCCAGCCCCACGCCCATGCTCGCGCGGTCGATCTTGGTCAGCATCCGGTCCGGCAGGCCGCCCGCCGTGTCGGCGTACAGCATCCACGCGCCGAGGCCGTCCGGCAGCCCGCGCGGCGGCGGCTCGGCGGGCGGCTCCGCGGGCAGCGCGAGCGCCTCGGCGGGGCGCTTCCAGTGCGAGGTCAGCGCGCGGTGGAACGAGGGGCCGTCCGGCTCGGCGATCGCCCCGGCGAGGGTGCGGAGGCGGCGGCCGGCGCGCGAGCGGCCGGGGGCGAGGCGCAGCACGCGCGCGAGGCCTCGCCGCGCCGGGCGCGGGGCCCAGCCCAGCGCCGCCCACGCCCGCCGCGCGAGCGCGTAGTGGGGGTAGCCCGCGAACAGCTCGTCGCCGCCGTCGCCGGAGAGCGCGACCGTCACCTCGCCGCGCGCGAACTCCGCGATCAGCCAGGTCGGGATCTGCGAGGGGTCGGCGAACGGCTCGTCCCAGCGGCCGGCGAGCCGCGGCACGACGGCGCGCGCGTCCGCGCCGGTGACGGCGAGCTCGGCGTGCTCCGCGCCGAGGCGCCGCGCGACCGCCGCCGCCGCGGGCGCCTCGTCGAAGGCGGCGTCCTCGAAGCCGACGGTGAAGGTGCGGATCGGGCGCGCGGCGCGCGCGGCCATCAGCGCGGCGACGAGCGAGGAGTCGACGCCGCCCGAGAACAGCACGCCGAGCGGCACATCGGCGACCGTCCTCGCCGTCACCGCCTCGTCCAGCAGCGCGCGCAGGCGTTCGAGGCTCGCGCGCGCGTCCGCGCCCTCGCGGCGGCGCGCCGCCCCGCGCGCGATCGCCGCGGCGAGGGACCACCACGCGCGCGGCGAGGCGTCGCCGGGCCGCTGGCCGGGGCGCACCGACAGCAGGCAGCCGGGGCGCAGCTGGCGGACGCCCTCGTGGATCGAGTACGGGGCGGGGACGTGGCCGCGGCGCAGGTACAGCGTCAGCGCCTCGCGATCGACGGCGGGGCGGAAGGCGGGGTGGGCGCGCAGCGCGCGCAGTTCGGAGCCGAACAGGAACGTCCCGCCGTCCGCCCAGCCGTAGTACATCGGCTTGACGCCGAGGCGGTCGCGGACGAGGTGCAGCGTGCGCTCGCGCCGGTCCCAGGCGGCGAACGCGAACATGCCGTCGAGGCGCGGCAGCGCCGCCTCGACGCCCCACTCGGCGATCGCGGCCAGCACGGCCTCGGTGTCGGAGCCGCCGCGGAAGGCGCGGCCGGCGGCCTCCAGTTCGGCGCGGAGGGCGCGGAAGTTGTAGACCTCGCCGTTGTAGGAGAGGACCCAGCGGCCGTCGGCGGAGCGCATCGGCTGCGCGCCCGCGGGCGTGAGGTCGAGCACCGCCAGGCGGCGGTGGGCGAAGGCGACGGCGCCGCCGTCCGAGGCCTCGACCCACGAGCCGCCGTCGTCGGGGCCGCGGTGGGCGAGGGCGTCGCCCATGCGCGCGGCGGCGGCGCGCAGCTCGTCCCCGTGGGTGCGGCCGTCCGCGCTCAGGAACCCGGCGACGCCGCACATCGCGGGCGGCGGCTGGGCCGCCTACACCGCCGTCAGCGCCCGCAGCCCCTCGAGGTGGCGGCGCACGACGGTCATCGGGCCTTCCTCGGTGAGCGCGAACTTGGGCATGACCTTCCAGAAGCGGGGCAGGTGCAGCCGCCAGTCGTCGAGGATGCGCTTCGCGCGCGGCGAGCCCGTGAGGTCGAGGTGGCGGCGGATCATCGCCTCCAGCAGCTCGATGCTCTCCGGCGTCGTGACCTGTTCGAGGCCGACCAGCTCCTGGTTGACGCGGGTGCGGAAGTCGCCCTCCTCGTCGAGGACGTAGGCGACGCCGTCGGACATGCCGGCCCCGAAGTTGCGGCCGGCCGGGCCGAGGATCACGATCACGCCGTCGGTCATGTACTCGCAGCCGTGGTCGCCGACGCCCTCGACGACGGCGCGGGCGCCGGAGTTGCGGACGCCGAAGCGCTCGCCGGCGCTGCCCGCGACGAAGAGCTGGCCGCCGGTCGCGCCGTAGAGCACGGTGTTGCCGACGAGCACGGCGGGGCCGTCCGCGAAGCCGGAGTCGCGGGGCGGGCGGATCGTGATCTCGCCGCCGTTCATGCCCTTCGCCACGTAGTCGTTGGCCTCGCCGGTGAGGTGCATCCGCACGCCAGGGGCGAGGAACGCGCCGAACGACTGGCCGGCGGAGCCGCGGAACGAGAGCTCGATCGCGCCGTCGGGCAGGCCGGCGTCGCCGTAGCGGCGGGCGATCTCGCCGGAGAGGCGGGCGCCGACGGTGCGGTCGGTGTTGCGGATCGGGTAGGAGCGCTTCGCCTGCGCGCCGCCGTCGACGGCCGCGCGCACGTCGGCGAGGATGCGGTCGTCGAGCAGCGCCTCGCCGCGATCGTTGCGGTCGCGGTCGGAGGCGCGCGGAGCGCCGTCGGCGGGGACGATCACGCGCGCGAGGTCGACGCCGCCGGCGCGGCGGTCGTCGCCGGGGGGCAGCTGGCGCAGCAGGTCGGCGCGCCCGATCACGTCCTCGAGGCGCTCGTAGCCGAGGCCGGCGAGCAGCTCGCGCACGTGGCGGGCGAGGTGGGTGAGGTAGCGCACGACCATCTCCGGCTCGCCGAAGTACCTGGCGCGCAGGTCGTCGCGCTGGGTGGCGACGCCGACGGGGCAGGTGTTGAGGTGGCACTGGCGCGCCATCTTGCAGCCGACGGCGATCATGGCGGTGGTGCCGAAGCCGTACTCCTCGGCGCCGAGCATGGCGGCCACGAGCACGTCGCGCGCGGTGTGGAAGCCGCCGTCGGCGCGCAGCCGCACGCGGCCGCGCAGCCCGTTGGCGACGAGGGCGTGCTGCGTCTCGGCGATGCCGAGCTCCCAGGGCGCGCCCGCGTACTTGATCGACGACCAGGGCGAGGCGCCGGTGCCGCCGTCGTGCCCGCTGATCTGGATGATGTCGGCGTAGGCCTTGGCGACGCCGGCGGCGATCGTGCCCACGCCCTCGGCGGCGACGAGCTTGACGCAGACGCGCGCGCGCGGATTCGCCGCCTTGAGGTCGAAGATCAGCTGCGACAGGTCCTCGATCGAGTAGATGTCGTGGTGCGGCGGCGGCGAGATCAGCGGCGTGCCGGGCATGACGTGACGCAGCGTGGCGATGTATTCCGACACCTTGTGGCCGGGCAGCTGGCCGCCCTCGCCGGGCTTGGAGCCCTGCGCGATCTTGATCTCGAGCTCCTCGGCGGCGGCGAGGTAGGCGGGGGTCACGCCGAAGCGGCCGGAGGCGACCTGCTTGACCTTCGAGTTGGCGTCGCGGAGATCGCCGCCGGGGTTGTAGCGGCGCGGGTCCTCGCCGCCCTCGCCGGTGTTGGAGCGCCCGCCGAGGAGGTTCATCGCGCGCGCGATGTCCTCGTGGGCCTCGCGGCTGAGCGCGCCGAGCGACATCGCGCCGGTGTTGAAGCGGCGCGTGATCGCGGCCAGCGGCTCGACCCGATCGGCGTCGATCGGCTCGCGGTCGGGGGCGAACGCGAGCAGGTCGCGCAGCGCGGTCAGCGGGCGGTCGTCGACGATCGCGGCGTAGGCGAGGTAGTCCTCGTAGGAACCGCCCTGGGCGACGGCGTGGAGGGCGCGCCAGACCTTCGGCTCGTAGGCGTGGTAGTCGCCGTCGCGGCGGTACTTGTACCAGCCGCCGTGCGGCATCTCGGCGTCGGGGTAGGCGCGCGCGTGGCGGTCGAGGGCGTCGCGCGCGATGTCGCCGAAGGTCACGCCGGAGATGCGCGAGGTGGTGCCGGGGAACGAGAACCCGATCACCTCGTCGGAGATGCCGAGCGCCTCGAAGATCTGGGCGCCGTGGTAGGAGGAGACGGCGGAGATGCCCATCTTCGACATCACCTTGAGGATGCCCGCGTCCACCGCCTGCTGGTACTGGCGCAGCACCTCGTCGAGTTCGACCTCGCCGAACTCGCCCTGTCGCCAGAGGTCGCGCAGGGTGTCGAAGGCGAGGTAGGGGTTGACGGCGCTCGCGCCGAAGCCGATCAGCGCGCCGAAGTGGTGCACGTCGCGAGCGTCGCCCGCCTCGGCGACGAGGCTGACGCGCATCCGGCGGCCGGTGCGGATCAGGTGGTGGTGCACCGTCGAGACGGCGAGCAGCATCGGGATCGGGACCCACTGCTCGCCGCTGAGGCGGTCGCTGATCACGATCACCGCCTGGCCCTCGTCGACGGCGCGGCCGGCGGCCTCGCACAGCTCGCCGAGGGCGTCGCGCAGCCCCTCGGGGCCGGCGGCGGCGGCGAAGCGGGCGTGCAGCGTGGTCAGCCCGAACTCCTCGATCGGGGCCTTGCGGAGCGCCGTCAGCTCCTCGTCCACGAGCAGCGGGCTGTGCAGCTGGACGAGCCGCGCCGCCTCCGGCTCGGCCTCGAGCAGCGAGCGGCGGCGTCCGAGCAGCGTGTCGAGCGACATCACGATCTCCTCGCGGATCGAGTCGATCGCGGGGTTCGTGACCTGCGCGAACTTCTGCTTGAAGTAGGTGTAGAGCAGGCGGCTGGGCTCGAACAGCGTCGAGAGCGGGGTGTCGTCGCCCATCGAGCCGGTCGGCTCCTTGCCCTCGCGCACCATCGGCTTGATGACGTACTCGATCTCCTCGCGGGTGTAGCCGTGGAGCACCTGCCGCGTCCCGAGGTCGGACGCGGGCTGCTCGCGGTGGCGTCCGTTCGCCCTGTCGAGGTAGCGGTCGAGCGTGTAGAGGTTGGCGTCCACCCACTGGCGGTAGGGGTGGCGTCCGGCGATGTCGCGCTTGATGTCGTCGTTGCGGAGGAAGCGCCGCCGCTCGGTGTCGACGGCGATCATCTGGCCGGGGCCGACGCGCCCGGACTCGGCGATGTCGCGGAACGGCAGCTCGACGAGGCCGACCTCGGAGCCCATGACGACGAGGCCGTCGCGGGTGACCTGGTAGCGGGCGGGGCGGAGGCCGTTGCGGTCCATGATCGCGGCGGCGACGGCGCCGTCGGTGAAGGCGACGGCGGCGGGGCCGTCCCACGGCTCCTGCAGGCAGGCGTGGTACTGGTAGAACGCCCGCAGCTCGGGGTCCATGCGCGGCATGTTCTCCCACGCCTCGGGGATCAGCATCATCATCGCGTGCAGCAGGTCGCGCCCCGAGGCGGTGAGCAGCTCCAGCGCCTCGTCGAGCGAGGCGGTGTCGGAGCCGATCGGGCGGATCACGGGCAGCAGTTCGCCGATCGCCTCGCCCCACGCCTCCGAGGTCAGCCCCGGCTCGCGCGCGTGCATCCAGTTGCGGTTGCCGAGCAGCGTGTTGATCTCGCCGTTGTGCGCGGCGTAGCGGAACGGCTGCGCGAGCGTCCAGTCCGGCAGCGTGTTGGTCGCGAAGCGCTGGTGGAACAGCGCCACCGAGGAGACCGTGCGCGCGTCGGAGAGGTCGGGGTAGAAGCGCGGCAGCTGCGGCGCGGCCATCAGCCCCTTGTAGACCACGGTGCGCGAGGACATCGAGACGACGTAGCAGCCGAGGCCGCGCTCGCCGAAGACGCGCTCGGCGCGGCGGCGCGCGCGGTAGAGCAGGCGCTCGAACTCGCCGCCGCCGAGGCCCTCGGGCCGCCGCAGCAGCAGCTGCTCGATGGCCGGCAGCGAGGCCAGCGCGAGCCCCCCCAGCACCGAGGGGTCGTGCGGCGCCGGACGCCACCCGACGACGCCGAGGCCGAGGCCTGCGGCCGCCTGCTCGAGCGCGGCGCGCGCCTCGGCGCGCTCGCCCTCGTCGCGGGGCAGGAAGCACATCGCGACGGCGAGGTCGTCGCGGTCGGCGAGGTCGTGGCCGAGCCGCGCGGCGTCCTCGCGCAGCAGCTCGAACGGGATCTGGATGGTGACGCCCGCGCCGTCGCCGGAGGCGGCGTCGGCGGAGACGGCGCCGCGGTGGGTCAGGTTGATCACCGCCTCGACGGCGAGTTCGACGACGCGGCGGGTGCGCTCGCCGCCGATCTCGGCGACGAAGCCCGTGCCGCAGGCGTCGCGGCCCGACGCGGGGTCGTACAGCCCGCGCGGATCGAGGTCGGGGCGCGCCGCGGGGCGCGCGTGGCCGGCGTTCACCGCCGCATGTCCCCCCGTACGGGATGCGCCCCTCGCGGGGGCGCGTCGCGCGTTCGTGCTCCGCCCATCATAACCCGCCGCCGCCGAACAAGGGTGCGCCGCGGGCTGCGGCGCATCCCCGCGGGGCAAGGATGCGCCGCCCGTGTTGCGATCGTGTTGCGCCCGCAGGCCGCGCCGAGGACGCCGCTGCGCCCTCAGGCGAGGTCGATGGGCGGGCGCTCGTCCCACGCGACGCCGCCGGCGACCAGCGCCTCGATCTCGGCGGCGCCGAGGCCGAGGCGCTCGGCGAGCACCTCGCGGGTGTGCTCGCCCATGGCGGGCGAGGAGCCGCGGATGCCGCCCGGCGTGCGCGAGAGGCGCACGGGGGTGTTGACGAGCGGCAGCTCGCCGAGCGTCGCGTGCTCGACGGGCACGAGCATCCCCCGCGCCGCCACCTGCGGCTGCGCCGCCGCCTGCGCGATGTCGTTGAGCGGCCCGCAGGGGATGCCGTAGGGCTCGAGGCGCTCCAGCCACTCGGCGGTGCTGCGGCGGCGGAACGCCTCGTTCAGCAGCGGTTCGAGCTCGGCGTGGTGCGCGGAGCGCGCCGCGCTTTCGGCGAACCTCGGATCGTCGATCAGCTCGAAGAGGCCGAGTTCGGAGCAGAGCAGCGCCCACTGGTTGGGCACGCCCCAGGAGAGCGCGAGCACGAGGTGGCCGTCGGCGGTCGGGAACGCCTGGAACGGCACCGCCCACGAGTGGCGCGTGCCCATCGGCTTCGGGATCTCGCCCGTGAGGTGGTAGCGCAGGAAGGCGTTCTCGAGGATCGCCAGCTGGCAGTCGAGCATCGAGATGTCGACGAGCTGGCCGAGGCCAGAGCGGTCGCGCTCGCGCAGGGCGGCGAGGACGCCGATCGCGGCGAACAGCCCCGCCGCGACGTCGGCCAGCGAGAAGCCGGGGCGCACCGGCGGCCCGTCCGGCTCGCCGGTGATCGACATCACGCCGCCCGCGCCCTGCACCACCACGTCGAGGGCCGGCTTGTCGCGCAGCGGCCCGTCCTGCCCGTAGCCCGAGATCGCCGCGTAGACGAGGCCCGGATGCGCCTCCGCCAGCCGCCCGTAGCCGAGGCCGAGCCGTTCGAGCGCGCCCGGCCGGAAGTTCTCGACGAGCACGTCGAACTGCGGGACGAGCCGCAGCAGGAGATCGCGCCCCTCCTCCCGCTTGAGGTCGACGGCGACGCTGCGCTTGCCGCGGTTGACGCTGAAGAAGTAGCCGGACTCGCCGTCGGCCGGCGCGCCCATCGTGCGGGCGACGTCGCCCCAGGGCGGGCGCTCGCACTTCACCACGTCCGCTCCGAGGTCGGCGAGCACCATCGTGCAGTAGGGGCCCGCGAGCACCCAGCTGAGGTCGAGCACGCGCACGCCCGCGAGCGGGCCGCCGCCCGCGCCCCCCTCGCCGCCGCCGTCCGCCGCCTGCGGCGTCGCCGCGCCCGTCATGGCCGCCTCCCGTCCGCGCCGGCCCGGGCGCGGGCGCCGCCGCGCAGGGCGACGGCCACGCCCGCCAGCAGCAGCGCCGCGCCGAGCCATTCGAGGGGCGTCGGCCACTCGCCGAGCAGCCCCGCGCCGATCAGCGTAGCGCCCACCGGCTCGCCGAGGATCGCCGCCGCCACGACCGCCGCCGGCAGCGCCCCCAGCGCCCACGTCAGCGAGCCGTGGCCGATCAGCTGCGGCACGAGCGCGAGCAGGGCGATCAGGGCGTAGGCGTCGCGCGGATGGCCGCCCGCGCCGTCGGGGCTCGCCGCCAGCGCGGCGAGCAGCGCGAGGGCGGCGATGGCGTTGACGGCGGCGGCGTAGGAGAGGTTGGAGATGCGCGCGCGCACGCGGCGGCCGGCGATGAGGTAGGCGGCGGCGAAGACCGCGCCGAGGATCGCGAAGGCGTCGCCGCGCAGCGAGCGGGCGTCGGCGAGGTCCTCGCCGGCCATGAGCAGCGCGCCGGCCAGCGCGATCGCCGATCCCGCCGCCAGCGCGCGCGTCGGACGCTCGCCGAGCAGCGCCCACGCCCCGAAGCCGACGAACAGCGGCTGCGTCGAGACGATGGCGGTGCTCGCCACCACCGAGGTGCGCTGCGCGCCCGCGACCCAGAACCCGAAGTGCGCGGCCAGCGCCAGGCCCGCCGCGGCCAGCGCCGCCGCCTCGCCGCGGCGCAGCGACGCCAGTTCGCCGGGGCGCAGCAGCCGCGCGGCGATCAGCAGCGGCACGGCGGCGAACGCCATCCGCAGCGCCGCCACCGCCGGCGAGGGCGCGTCGGTCAGCCGGATCAGCGGCGCCGCCCACGACATCGCCGCCACCCCGACGGCCAGCGCCAGCCACTCGCGCGTCACCGCGCCGGCCCGGCCGCGGCGCTACCCCCCGGCGGCGGCGTCGAGCAGGTGGCGCAGCGCGGCCTCGTCCTGCGCGCCGAAGACGCGGGCCATGACGTCGTCGGAGTCGGGCGCGACCACGCCGTAGGCGGGATGGCGCGCCACCCCGAGGTCCCCCGCCAGCGCGCGGTCGGCGGCGATGTCGAAGTCGAGGATCACGAAGTTCACCCGATCCTGGTACTCGTGCCGGAGCCCGTGCACGACGGGCCGCGCGGGAGCGCAGAACGGTCACCAGATCGCATCGACGAACACCAGCGTCGGCCGCCCGTTGGCCGGCAGCCACGCACCCGTCGAGGGCACGCGGTCCGCGGGCGGCTCGTAGCCCGCGCGCACCGCGAAGGCCGGTCCCGTGGGGAAGTCCCGCTCCCGCGCCTCGCCGCTCCCGTCCGCCGCCTCTCCGCCGTCCGCGGCGGCGTCCGCCGGAGCCGGGCGCGCCTCGGCGGACGGGGGCGGGGCGGTGGGGGCGGCGTCCGGGGCGGCGCCGAATTCGGTGGAGCCGCCGGAGCAGGCGGCGGCGAGCAGTGCGGCGGCGAGCGGCGCGGCGAGGCGGCGGAGGGCGGCGCGCATCAGGCCGGCTCCTCGCTGGCCGCGTCGAGGCCGGCGCGGTCGGTGACGACGATGCTCATCCGCCCGAAGTCGATCAGCCCGACGGCGCGCATCTCCTCGAGCGAGCGCGAGACGGACTCGCGCGAGGCGCCGACCATGTCGGCGATGTCCTGGTGCGAGAAGCGCATCGGCTGGCCCTCATCCGCCCCGAAGCGCAGCAACATGCCGGCGATGCGCGCCGACACGCCCTTGAACGCCATGTCTGCGAGGCGCGCCTGCGTGTCGCGCAGCAGCCGCGCGTAGTACTCCAGCATCCGCATCGCCACCGGCGGGTAGCGCACCAGCATCCGTTCGAGGTCGCGCCGCGCCAGCAGGTACAGCACGCACGGCTCCAGCGTCTCCGCCACCGTGCCGTAGACGCCCTTGCCGACCACCGCCGTCGCGCCGAGCACGGTTCCGGCTTCGAGCGTGGCGACCACGATCTTGCGGCCGTCGGGCATGGTGCGCGCGAGGTTGACGCGGCCCGACTTGATCGCGAACACCACCTCGCCGGTCTCGCCCGGCGAGAACAGCACCTGCCCGCGCCGGTACTCGCGCACTTCCATGTTGCGCTCGATCGCGATGATCTCGCGCGGGGCGAGGTCCTGGAAGAGATCGACGAGCGAGAGGAAGGGATCGTGATCGAGGTGCGCGCCCGCCCCGGTCGCCGCCGGTGCGGTATCGGGATCGCGTTCCGCCACGGCGGTCTCCGATGCGCGCCATGCGCGGGCCGCGCGCCGCGCGGTCCCGTGGTGGGGCGGGGCCAGCATACAACGGCCCGCCGCGCGCGGGCAGCCCCGCGCTACGGGCCGGGCGCGGCGCGGCGAGGGGTCAGGGGGCGGCCGCGCCGCCCTCGGTGTCGGCGTCGGCGAGGGAGCCGGCGAGCACGCTGCCGATCGCGGGGCCGAGGACGGCGGCGCGCGCGACGCCCTTGCGGTCGATGAAGAAGGTGCGGGGCAGCCCGCGCACGCCGTAGGCGCTCGCCACGTCGTCCAGCGGATCGAACAGCACGGGGAAGGTCAGCCCCTGCCCCTCGACGAAGCCGCGGGCCGCGCCTTTGCTGTCCTGGCTCAGCCGGTTCACCGCGAGGATCACGAGGTCGTCCGCGCCGTCCGCCCCCCGCTCCTCCCACAGCGCCTGGAACTCGGGCATCTCGGCGCGGCAGGGCCCGCACCAGCTGGCCCAGAAGTTGACGAGGACGGTCTTGCCGCGGAAGTCGGAGAGCCGCACCTCCGCGCCGTCGAGGTCCTCGAGCCGGAAGTCCGGCGCCTCCGCGTCCAGTTCGAGGCTGCGCCCGTCGAGCGGGCCCAGCCCGCCCGCCGCCCCGCCCGCGGCGGGCATGGACGGCGCGTCGCCGCCGAGCACCTCGCGCTGCACGTAGAGGCCGACGATGACGGCCACGATCGCGGCGACGGCGGCGTAGCGCAGCAGCCTGCGGCGCGTCGACTCGGGCACCGGCGCTCCCTCCCATCGCCGCCCCGCCCGCATCGCGGGGCCGGCCCCTCCACCGTAGCACCGCGCGGGCGCGCGGGGGCGGTCAGCCGCCGTCGGCGATCACCAGCGTATCGGGGTGGAACACCGACCACGCGAACCAGAGGTGGCTGCCCGACAGGATCGGCTCCAGCCGCGAGCCGGCGAGGGGGCCGGCGACGGCGCGGCCGAACACGTCCCACTCGCTGCCGGTGGCGGCATCGGCGATCGCGCCCTCGCGGGCCTCGAAGCGCAGGCGCTCGCCGCCGAGCAGCGGCGAGAAGGCGGCGGCGCTGCCGACCGCGCGGCCGCCGGCGACGGCCGCCGCGTCGAGGGCCGAGACCGCGCCCGGCGTCCAGAACGCGACGACCGGCTCGCCGCCCACCTCGGCCTCGGCGACGAGGCGGTCGGCGAGCGCCGCGAAGGGGAAGGCCGCGGCCACGCCGTTGACCTCGATCGCGAGCACGCGCTCCTTGGCGCCGAGGCGGCCGTCGCCGAACTCGGGCACGCCGACGATCGTCTCGGCGCGGGTGTCGTAGGAGACGTAGGGGTTGCGCCCGTAGTCGCGGAGGGCGCCGGTGTCGGCGTTGAGCACGCGCCCGCCGGGGAAGGCGGCGGCGAACTCCCCGAACGAGACGAGCTGCGCGGGCAGCGGCGCCAGCACGGCGCCCGCGTCGGCGCCGACGACCGCCTCGCCGGTGAACTGCTGCCAGAGCGAGTGGCGGGAGCGGTCGAACATCAGCAGGTCGCTGCGGCGCAGGCTGCCGGAGACGCCGAACTCGCGCGCCTCGCCGTCCACGACGCGCGAGAACGCGATCGCCGAGTTGCAGAGCGGGCAGTACGTCACCAGCACCGGCTCGCCGCCCACCACGTCGTTGACGATCTCGTGCCACGTCATGATCCGCAGCGGGTAGGCGCGCGCGTCGCCGCCGCGCTCGAACGCGATCACCGCCTCGGCGGCGGACAGCCACCGCCCGGCGGTCTCGAGGTCGTCGAACCGCGGCTCGCCGATCGCGGGGATGGCGTCGGGCGGCAGCAGGCCGGCGATCTCGAGCAGGTCGATCGTGGCGCGCGACGTGTCGATGCGCGGGAGATCGCTCCGCAGCCGCCGCGCGATCGCCTCGCGGCGCTCGGCGTCGGCGTCGGCGTCGCTCGCGCTCGCCGGCGTCGCCGTCGGCGAGGCCTCGGCGGTCGGCGACGGCGAGGCGGCGGCGGGCGGCGCCGTGCCCTCGGCGTCCGGCGCGCCGCCGCCGCCGCAGCCCGCGAGGAGCAGCGCGAGGCCGGCGAGCGCGAGCGCAAGCGCGGCGAGGGCGCGTCGGTGCATCGTGCTCCTGCCGTGGCCGCCTCGGTCCGGTCAGCATAGCGCGCGCGGGCCGCGGCGGGCGTGTGGCGGAAGCGATCGGCGGCGCTTAGGATGCGGGCGGGCCGGAGGGAGCGTGAGATGGCGGCTGACGGCCTCGGCGCGGAGATCGCGCGCGCCGCCGACCTGATCGCGGAGTCCTCGCACCACGTCGTGCTGACCGGCGCGGGCGTCTCGAAGGAGTCGGGCATCCCCACCTTCCGGGGCCCCGGCGGGCTGTGGACGAAGCTCGGCGAACCCTCGATGGACGGGTACAAAATCTTCATGGCCGATCCCGCCGCGTGGTGGCGCGATCGCCTGGAGCGCGAGGCGCAGCCGGACGAGTTCCGCCACGCGCTCGACGCCGCCGAGCCGAACGCGGGCCACCTCGCGCTGGCCGAGCTGGAGCGGATGGGCGCGGTGCGGCACGTGATCACGCAGAACGTGGACGACCTCCACCGCCAGGCGGGCACGCAGTCGCTGACCGAGATCCACGGCAACACGCGCTGGATGCGCTGCGTCGGCTGCCACTCGCGCTGGCCCAACGCCGAGGTGCCCGTCGACCCAGAGGCGCTGCCGCCGCGCTGCCCCGACGAGCGCTGCGGCGGCGTGGTCAAGGGCGACGGCGTGATGTTCGGCGAACCGATCCCGCCCTACGCGCTGGAGCGCTGCTCGGCCGAGACGATGGAGGCCGACCTCTTCACGATCGCCGGCACCACCGCGCAGGTCTACCCGGCGGCCGGCTTCCCCCAGCTGGCCGTGCAGCGGGGCGTCCCGCTGATCGAGATCGACCCCGACCCGACGGCGCTGACGGCCCTCGCGGCGGTGGTGCTGCGCGGACCCTCGGGCGAGCTGCTGCCGCGCCTCGCCGAGGCGGTGCGCGAGCGCGAGGGCTGAGCGCGGAGAGGCGCGCGGGTGAGCCTCGGCATCCTGATCGGCACCGGGCGAGGGCTCTGGGGCCTGCTGCCCGGCGAGGCGGCGCGCTGCCTGCTGCCGGACCTCGAGATCGCCGCGGTGGACGCGCGCGACGGGCTGGCGGTCGCGGCGGCGGCCGGGCGCGGCGTCTGGCTCCACGACGACGCCGACCGCGCGGCGGGCTGGCGGCAGGCGTGGGAGGGCGACGCGCGCGCGGCGCGCATCGCGCCCGGCGGCGCGCTGCTCGTCGGCGCGTCGCCGCCGCGGCTGCTGCGCTCCGAGGACGGCGGCGCGAGCTGGGAGCCCTCGCCCACCCTCGAAAGCGTGGTGCGCTACCAGCGCACGCGCTCGCCGGCGGCGGGCAAGGCGGAGTGGGCGCTGACGGCGATCGCCTTCCCGCCGGACGGGACGCTGGCCGGCGTCGGCGGGGCGGGCGTCTGGCTCTCGATGGACGAGGGCCGCAGCTGGATGCCGCGCTCCGAGGGCATCGATCCCGCGGTCGCGGCCCTCTACGAGCACCCCGACCGGAAGGATCGCGTCTACGCCGTCACCCGCAGCGGGCTCTACCGCTCCGAGGACGGCGGCTACACCTGGCTGCAGTCGCTGACGGGCCTCGACCGCTCGATCGCGCACAGCCTCTCGGTGCTGCCGGGGACGGTCGATACGCTGGTGCTGAGCGCGGCGCGGCGGCGGCCGTCGGAGACGGGCGCGCTGTTCCGCTCGACCGACGGCGGCGTGCGCTGGTCGCGGCTGGCGATCGGCGAGGAGGACGAGTGGCCGGCCGCGCCCGCGGTGACGCGGCTCGGCGGCAGTCTCGACACGACGTTCGTGCTGGCGGGCGGGCGGGTCTGGGCCTCGCACGATCGCGGCCTCGGCTGGCGCCCGCTGACCGGTCCGGACGACGCCGCGCGGCTGCCCCCCGCCCGCGCCCTCGCCGTCTCGTTCTGACGCCGCTCGCGAGGCGGGCGGGAGCGCGCAGCGCGCGGCGGTGCTACGATGGGAGACCGCAACGCACGACGCCGGACCGGGGGCGCCCGCCGTGGCCAACCGCAACCAGGCCCAGACCGTCGAGGTCAACGGCCTCAGCCTGCAGTACCGCGAGTGGGGCGACGCGCGGCAGCGCCACGCCCTGATCCTGCTCCACGGCTACGGCGAGACCTCGGGCGCGTGGCAGGAGGCCGCCGCCGAACTCGGCCGCGAGTACCGCGTGCTCGCCCTCGACCAGCGCGGCCACGGCGGCAGCCAGCGCGCCCCCGACCACAACTACAGCCGCACCAGCCAGGTCGAGGACCTCGAGGCGTTCGTCGACGCCCTCGGCCTCCGCACCGCCTCGCTGATCGGCCACGGCATGGGCGGCGCCAACGCCCTCTGCTACGCCTCCGAGCACCCCGACGTGGTCAACGCCCTCGTCGTCGTCGAGGCGGCGCCCGAGGTGCTGCGCTCGGGCGTCGAGACGCTGCGCCGCCTCTTCGCCTCCGCCGACCGCTTCGTCACCCTCGACGAGGCCGTCGAGACCTTCGCGCGGTTCTACCCCCACGCCAGCGAGGAGCAGCTCGAACGCCGCGTCCGCGCCTCCGTCGCCGTCACCGACGAGGGCTCCTACGCCTGGGCCTTCGACCCGATCTTCCGCGACGCCTCGGCCCGCCCGCCCGAGCCCGACCCCGGCCAGCGGCGCATGGTCAACCTCTGGGACTGCGTCGAGCACGTGCAGTGCCCCGTGCTGATCGTGCGCGGCGCCGAGACCGACATGCTCACGCCCGAGGCCGTGCAGCGCCTGCACCGCCGCATCCCCGGCTCCCGCATCTCGCTGATCGAGGAGGCCGGCCACGCCGTGCCCTCGGACCAGCCGGGCACGCTCAGCCAGCACGTGCGCGAGTTCCTGCAGAGCCTCACCGCCGTGCCGGGAAGCGCGCCGTGACGCGCGAGCTGCACCGCGTGCTCGTCACCGGCCTCGGCGCGATCACGCCGATCGGCAACGACGCCCCCTCCTTCTGGGAGGGGCTGAGCGAGGGGCGCAACGGCATCGGCCGCGTCACCCTCTGCGACCCCGAGGGCCTGCCCGTGCAGATCGCGGGCGAGGTCAAGGACTTCGACCCCACCGACTGGCTCGACCGACGCACCGCGCGCCGCAGCGCCCGCTTCGTCCAGTTCTCCGTCGCCGCCGGCATGGAGGCGCTCGCCGACGCCGGCATCGACCTCGGCGACGCCGCGACGCGCGAGGGCGTGGGCGTCGTGATGGCGACCTCGGGCGACGCCTTCGACCTCGGCGCGCCCTACATGGAGATGGTCGAGAAGGGGCCGATGCGCGCCGATCCGCTGATCATCACGCGCTCCGGCCAGCACATGGGCGCCGCCCGCGTCGCCCGCGAACTCGGCCTGCGCGGCCCCAACACCACCGTCAACACCGCCTGCGCCTCCGGCACCGACGCGCTCGGCCACGCCCTCAACCTGATCCGGCTCGGCCACGCCCCGGCCATCCTCGCGGGCGGGGCCGAGGCCATCATCACCCGCCTCGCCCTCGCCTCGATGGGCCGCCTCGGCGCGCTGTCGCGCAACAACGAGGACCCGGAGCACGCCTGCCGCCCCTTCGACGCCCGCCGCGACGGCTTCGTGCTCGGCGAGGGCGCGGGCGTGCTCGTGCTCGAGTCCGAGGCCTCCGCGCGCGCCCGCGGCGCCCGCGTCTACTGCGAACTCGCCGGCGCGGGCTGGTCCTTCGACGCCACCGACGACACCGCCCCCGACCCCGAGGGCGAGGCTCTCGCCATGCGCCGCGCCCTCGGCGACGCCGCCATCGACCCCGCCGAGGTCGAGTACGTCAACGCCCACGGCACCAGCACCCCCTACAACGACCGCAGCGAGACCCGCGCCGTCAAGCTCGCCCTCGGCGCGGAGCAGGCCGGCCGCATCGCCCTCTCCTCCACCAAGTCGATGACCGGCCACCTCGCCGCGGGCGCGGGCGGCATCGAGGCCGTCGCCGCCGTGCTCGCCATGCACCACGGCCGCATCCCGCCCACCATCAACTACGGCGAACCTGACCCCGACTGCGACCTCGACGTCGTGCCCAACGAGGCCCGCGCCGCCGACCTGCGCGTCGTGCTCTCCAACTCGTTCGGCCTCGGCGGCCAGAACGCCTGCGCCGCCTTCCGCCGCTACGGGGACTGACCGGCCCCGCAGCCGCCCCCCGCCCGCTCCGGCGCCGCCTCGATCCGCAGCTCGCCACGCCACGACTCCGCCCCCACATCGAGGCCGCACGCGAGGATCGCGCCCGGCGCGGCGAGCGCGCGCGCGCCGCCCTCGGCGGCGTCCACCGCGAAGCGCGCCCGCACCGAGGCCTCGCCCGTCTCCACCGCCGCCTCGACCTCGCCCGAGGCGAGCGAGGCGTTGAGTTCGCCGCCGCCGGCGCCGGCGAGCGTCGCGAAGCCCTCGGCGAGCGGCGTCGCGCCCTCGCGCCCCAGCAGCCAGACGAGGCTGAACGACACGGCGAGGCCGTCCGCAGTCTCGCCGTCGAGCACCAGCTGCAGCCGCCCGTCGAGCAGCTCCTCGCGCTCGCTGACCTCGCCCTCCGCGCGCCGCGCGCCGGTCATGGGGAGGATGCTACCGCGCCAAGGGCAGCCCGCGCCGAATGGCGCTTCCGTCGACGCGCGATGGCGGATGAGCATATACTGGCGGCGGCGGGTCTCCTCCCCATCGCGCGCTCCCGCCGATCGCCACAGCGCGAAGCGGGGGTTCCGATGGCCATCGAAGTGACGCTGCTCGACCACACGAGCGACCCGCTGCGGACGCTCTACACCGCCTACCGCGTCTGCTACTCCTCGCTCACGCCCGCGCAGATCGAGGCGCGCATCGCCGACGGGCGCATCGGGCGCGAGCGGATGCAGGAGTTCGTCGACGCCCGGCTCGCCACCGGCCACGCCTCGCCGCTGCAGCAGATCTGGTTCGAGTTCGGCGTCTCCGGCGTCAGCCGCGCCTTCTCCCACCAGTTCGTGCGCCACCACGTCGGCATCTCCTTCGAGCAGCAGTCCCAGCGCTACGTGACCTACGAGGACGGCGCGTTCCCCCACACCGTGCCCGCCAGCGCCGTGCGCGCCGGCATGGGCGAGGCCTTCGCCCGCGCGATCGAGGCCGCCGGCGCCGCCTACCGCGAGCTGGTCGAGGCCGGCGTGCCCGCCGAGGACGCCCGCTTCCTGCTGCCCAACGCCACGAACACCAACTTCAAGGTGTCCGTCAACTACCTCGAACTGCTGCACATCGCCGACCTGCGGCTGTGCACGCGCGCGCAGTGGGAGTTCCGCAAGGTCGTCGCCATGATGCGCGCCGAGGTCAAGCGCTCCTTCCCCGAACTCGCGCGCTACGTCCAGCCCAAGTGCGGCGAGCACCGCCTCGGCTACTGCGACGAGGACTACGAGGCGTGGGAAGCCTGCCCGCTCGGCGCCAAGCGCCCGCACAAGCGCACGCTCTTCGAGCTGTACGAGCGCGCCCTCGAAGCCAACGGCGGCTCCGCCCGCGCCCTCGGCGACCTCGACGCCTCCGACTTCGAGGCGATCGAGCGCGAGGAGGCGGGGAGCGGGGCGGAGGGGTACTGAGGGCGCGCCCGCCGTCCGGCGCGCCACGGGCTGGCGGGCGGGATGGCCTCGGTGCTATTGTGAGGATTACCGGAAGGGCATGCGAGTGGCGCGTAGCGAATTCTACGGCGGCCCCAGCATCAACCCGCACTGGCATGTGCCTCGGGCGCTCCACTCGCTCGAGGGAGAGATCGACACTGCCAAGAGGATCATCGAGCGACTGGACTCGTTTCTGGAACAGCGCATCGCCGGATTTGAGCATGTGCACGAACTGGGTGTCGTCAGCACTGCGATCATGGTCTCGGCGCTCGTGGCAGAGCGCGCTCTGAAGTCGTTGATCGCCCAGACGCAGCCGACGGTCCAGCCCAAGAAAACACATGGGCTGGCCAATCTGTTCGCACAGCTGGAAGCACCAGTTCAAGAAGAAATCAGGGCGCAGTACCGGATGATGCAGGACTGGGTAGCGCACTACGAGGATATCGAAGAGGTGTTCAGCGTCGCCAGCAAGTCCTTCGAGGCGTGGCGGTACACCATGGAGGACAGAACGGCGAGGGGCGGCATTCCCAGAGACGTGCTGAAGGCAGGAGCAGCGGTTCACGCGATCTGCTTCCGGTATCTGCGGATGTGGCAACGGGAGATTCGGAGTTCCTGCCGACGATGATCAGCGTCCGCATTTTGATCGTCGCGCTCATCCTCGCGGTCCTCGTCGCCACGGGTGTTGGAGTGCGATCTTTCTCGCGCAACGACTCGCAGTCGGCCAAGCTCACTCTGAGCGAATACGCGGAGTGGTGCGATGCGATCTCGGCGATCTCGGAACCACTTTCGTCCGACGCCTTCACGTGGAGCGAACTCGTGGAGTTTTCTGAACGTATTCTCTCCGAGTACCGCGCGATCGAACCGCCGGACGAGATCAGCCAGTACCATGCGGTACAAATCCGTCTGACGGCCGAAATCGCTGCTTACGTTCGCGATCAAGATCCCGACGGCATCGCGACCCTCTGGGAGCTCTTGCCTCTTACTGCCATACTCGGGGACGCGAACCCAAAGGCCAAGGAAGAGCTCTCACCGGTCGCTCGGGATGCGTTGACCGGGCACTGCTTCGACGAGCCGTCTTAGCCGCCTCGTCTCCGACACAGGGCACGAGCACGAATTTCGAGGACCTGTAGCCGCCCGCGTCACATCGCGGGCGCGCCGCGCCGCCCCGCGCCCTACCGCCCCTCGCGCGCTACCATCGAGGCGACCCCCCACCCCGCGAAAGGACCTCGCCGTGAGGATGAGCCGCACCCGCATCCTGATCGCCGCCGCGGGTGCGGCGGCCGTCGCCGCCGTCGCGTTCGGCGTGTGGTACGTCGCGCTGCGCGGCGACGCGCCGCCGCCCGCCTCGCTCGAGGGCGCCGTCGGCTCCGTCGCCGAGGCGACCGCCACGCCCACGGCGGCCTCGACGCCCGCTCCCGCCGCCGAGGCGACCCCGGCGGGCGGGGACGCCTCGACGCCCGCGCCGGCGCCGACCGCCGCGGCGGGGGACGGAGGGCTGACGGGGCGGTGGGTGATCTCGGAGCAGGGGGAGACGTTCGCCGGCTACCGCGTCAAGGAGGAGCTGACCACCATCGGGGCGTTCACCGCCGTCGGGCGCACCGCGGCGGTCACGGGCTCGCTCGCGTTCGACGGCGAGGCGATCACGAGCGTCGAGATCGAGGCCGACCTTACGCGGCTGGAGAGCGACGACAGCCGGCGCGACCGCGCGCTGGGGCGGCAGGCGCTGGAAACGTCGGAGTACCCCACGGCGACGTTCTCGCTGACCGAGCCGATCGCCCTCGGCGGCGTCCCCGCCGAGGGCGAGGAGATCGAGGCGCAGGCGACGGGCGAGCTGACGATCCACGGCGTGACGCGCGAGGTGACGCTCGCGCTGGACGGCGTGCTGCGCGGGGGCCTCGTGTTCGTCGTCGGCTCGACGGAGATCGTGTTCGCGGACTACGGGATCGAGCAGCCGCGGTCGCTGATCGTGCTGTCGGTCGAGGATCGCGGCGTGATGGAGTTCCAGCTGGTGTTCGAGCGGGCGCCGTAGCGCCCTCGCCCCGGCGCGGCGCCGCCGTGGCGTCGGGGTCAGGAGGCGGCTTCGGCCGCCGGTTCGCCGCCGGGGGGCGGGGCGGGGGCGGCGTCGGGGGAGGCGCCGTCGGCGAGGGAGCGCTGGCCGCCGAAGGCGGACATCGCGGCGACGAAGGCGGCGAGGGCGAGGCCGAGCAGGGTGAAGGTGGCGAAGCCGCCGATGGCGTCGCCGAGCACGCCGAGCGGCCCGCCCATGAGCGGGAAGACGCCGAAGGTCAGCATGTAGAGGCTCATCACGCGCCCGTGGTACCGGGGCGAGGCGGTGAGCATGAGCATCGAGTTGTTGAGGGCCATGTAGCCCATCTGGAAGACGCCGAGCAGGAACATCGCGAGCAGCGCGCCGGCCATGCCGAAGGCGGCGGAGCCGAGGCCGAGCAGCACGAGGCCGCCGCCCCAGCCGAGGCCGAGCAGCGTCTGGATGGCGGGCAGCCGCGAACGCGGGTTGAGGGTGGCGACGGCGAGCGAGCCGAGCAGCGCGCCGGCGGCGGAGAGGCCGACGAGCACGCTGAAGCCGATCTCGCCCTGGCCGAGGTCGGAGCGCGCGAACGCGGGCAGGATCGTGACGTAGGGGATGCCGAGCACGATCGGCACGAACGCCATCGTCATCAGCAGCCGCAGGGCGCGCGTGTCGCGCACGTAGCGCAGCCCGACCGTGATGTCGTCGAACATGCCCTTGCGCGCGGCGGCGCCCTCGAGGTGGGCGCGGCTGGCGGGCAGCCAGACGACGGTGAGCCAGCCGGCGGCGTACATGGCGGCGGTGATGAAGTAGGCGGCGCCGAAGCCCCACCACGCGATGAAGAGGCCCGCCGCGAGCGGCGAGACGATGCGCGTGGCGTTCATCGCGGTGTTGTTGAGCGCGATCGCGTTCATCATCTGCTCGCGCGGCACCAGCTCGGGAATGAACGCCTGGCGCGCGGGCATGTTGAACGAGAACGTCGCGCCGAGGAACACGCCGACGACGAACAGCATCGGCAGCGAGATCGCGCCGGTGACGATGGCCGCGGCGAGCACGAGCGCCTGCAGCGCGACGGCGACCTGGGTGACGAGCAGGATGCGGCGCTTGTCGACGCGGTCGGCGAGCGCCCCGCCGGGCAGCGCGAAGAAGAACTGCGGCACCCCCCACGCCATCGCGATCACGCCGACGGCGGTGAAGGTGCCGGACAGCTCGTAGGCGAGCAGCCCCTGCGCGATCATCTGCATCTGCATGCCGGTCATGCCGACGGCCATCGAGAGCCAGAGCAGGCGGTACTTGGGGTAGCGGAATGCGGCGAACATGCGCCGCATCGCGGGCCGCGGCGGCTGCGCGCCGCCGCCTCCCGCCGCGCCCGGCCGGGGGGCGTCGGCGGGAGTCTCGCCCGTCGCGCGGGGAGGGCCGGCGGGCGTCGCGGGGCCTGCGGTCATGGGCGCTTCCCTGCCCGCGCGGGCCGCGCCCGCGGCGCCGCCTCGTCCTCGCGCGTGCGGCGAGCCTATCACCGGCGAGGGGCGCACGCGACGCGGGCGCGCGCTCCTCGCGGCGGGCGAGGGGGCCTCGGCGCCCGCGACGGCGGCCCGCGGCGTCAGCGGCGGCGTTCGGCGGTCATCGGCATCCCGCCGCGGGGGCGCAGCGAGACGAGGGGCGCGAGGCCGGGTTCGCCCTCGCCATCGTAGCGCAGCCGCCAGCGCTGGCCGACGGCGGCGAGCACGAGCTTCGCCTCGGTGAGCGCGAACTGGTCGCCGATGCAGATGCGGGCGCCGCCGCCGAAGGGGTAGTAGGCGAAGCGCGGGAGGGCGGCGCGGAAGCGCGGCGTCCAGCGCTCCGGGCGGAACGCCAGCGGCTCCTCGTACCAGCGCGCGTCGCGGTGCACCAGCAGCTGCGGGCAGAGGATCAACGCCCCCGCCGGAACCTCGTACCCGCCCAGCTCGAACGGCTCGAACGCCCAGCGCGAGAGCGTCCAGATCGGCGGGTAGAGGCGCATCGACTCGGTGACGACCCGTTCGAGGTACGGCAGGTTCGGCAGGTCCCCGATCGCCGGGAGGCGATCGCCGAGCACGGCGTCGAGTTCGGCGTGGAACCGGCGTTCGGCCTCGGGGTGGGCGGCGAGCAGGTACCAGGTCCAGGTGAGGGCGGCGCCGGTGGTCTCGTGGCCGGAGGCGAAGAAGGTGACGGTCTGGTCGCGCACCTCGTCGTCGCCGATGCCCTCGCCGGTGTCGGGGTCCTGGGCGTCGAGCAGCATCGAGAGCAGGTCGGAGCGGTCGCCGCCGGCGTCGGCGCGGCGGGCCTCGATCAGGCCGTAGGCCATGCGGTCGAGGCTGGCGAGGGCGCGGCGAAAGCGCAGCGTGCGCGGCGTCGGCAGACGGTGCGCGAGGCGCCGCAGCGTGCGCGGCTGGTGGCTGCGCGCGGTGACGTAGCGGTTCGCGACCTCGATCGCCTCGCCCGCCTCGCGCACGTCGGGCGGCAGGTCGACGCCGAACAGCGTCTTGACGACGATTTCGAGGGTGAGCGCCGTCATCTCCTCGTTGACGTCGAGGCGCGCGCCGTCGCTCCAGCCCTCGGCGCGGCGGCGGGCGGAGGCGGCCATCGAGGCGGCGAAGCCGGCGATGCGGGAGCGGTGGAACTGCGGCTGCAGCATCCGCCGCTGGCGGCGGTGCTCCTCGCCGTCGGAGGTGACGAGCGAGTTGCCCATGAGGTAGCGCAGCGTCTCGATCTCCTGCCCACGCCCGGTGATGCGGTGGCGGCGCACGAACAGCTCGTGGATCAGGTCCGGGTGCGTGATCTGGTAGACCAGCGAGGGCCGCACCGAGAGCGTGGCGATGTCGCCGTGGGCGGCGCCCTCGCGCATCAGCCCCAGCGTGTCGCGGACGTAGCGCAGCGACTGGCCGACGATCGGCGGTTCGGAGGGGCCGGGCGGCAGCGCGCGGCCGCGATGCCGCCGCTCGCGGCGGGGAGCACCTGTCGCCGCGCCGGCCACGATCGCCGCCCCTCGCCGCGCCGTCCCCGGCGGCGCCACCCTACCACCCGCGCGAGGGTTGGCGCAGCGGCGCGCCGCCGCTACGATCGCGCCCGCGAAACGATCGGGGAGCGGCGGAGACGGGCGATGACCGAAGGCGGCGACGGCGTCCGCATGGACGAAAAGCTGGCCGAGGAAGCCTCCAACTGGATCGCCGAGCAGCTGACCGAGGAGTTCGGCGGCTTCCTCGCCGCCGAGATGATCGACGCCGTCTTCGAGTTCGAGGCCGAGATCCGCATCGAGCACGGCGACCCGGAGATGGATCACCGCACGATGTCGGAGCGCCTGCTCGAACGCCTCGCCGCCGAGGGCGCCGCCGTCGGCGACCGCTGGGGCGTCACCCCCCAGCTGCTGAGCGAGATCCTCCACCTCGAGGACGAGTTCCGCGGACTGGCCGGCCGGGCCCGCACCATCCGCCCCTCGTAGCCGCCGCTCGCGGCCTGCTTCGCGGGCGCCGACGGCAGGGCCGCGGGCGGGCCGCGCCGCCTACCCCATCGTCTGCTGGGCCAGCTGGTAGACCTTGCCCTCGGTCTTGATCGAGGGGGCAACGACCATGCGGGCGGCGTGGAACTCGGAGACGGTGCGCGCTCCGCACGTGGCCATCGAGGTGCGGAGCGCGCCCACGAGGTTCTCCGTGCCGTCGGTGCGCGAGGTAGGGCCGAACAGCAGCTCGTCGAGCGTGCGCGGCTGGCCGACGCGCACCCGCACGCCGCGCGGCAGCTCGGCGTGCGGCGTCGCCATGCCCCAGTGGTAGCCGAGGCCCGGCGCCTCGCGCGTGGCGGCGAAGGGGGAGCCGATCATCACGCCGTCGGCGCCCGCGCAGATCGCCTTCGCGAGGTCGCCGCCGGTGCGGATGCCGCCGTCGGTAACGATCGGCACGTAGCGCCCCGTGCGCTCGTGGTGGAGGTCGCGCGCGTGCGCCGTGTCGAGCGTCGCCGTCACCTGCGGGATGCCGATGCCCAGCACCTCGCGCGAGGTGCACGCCGCGCCCGGCCCCACCCCCACCAGCACCGCGTGGATGCCGGTCTCCATCAGCTCCAGCGCCGCCCCCGTGTCCACCGTGTTGCCGACCAGCACCGGCACGGGGTCGAGCTGCGCGACGAGCTCGCCGAGGCGCAGCCCGCGCAGCGAGCGCGAGACGTGGCGCGCGGTGGTGACGGTGGACTGCACGGCGAAGAACGACGCGCCCGCCTCCTTCGCGATCGGCGCGAGGCGCTTGGTGAGCGCCGGCGTGGCGCTGACGGCGGCGAGGCCGCCGCGCTCGCGCACCTCCTCGACGCGCCGCCCCACGAGGTCGTCGCGGATCGGCTCGGCGTAGACGCGCTGGATGAGCGCGGTGGCGTCCTCGAGGGCGGCTTCGGCGATCTCGGCGAGCACGGCGCCGGGGTCCTCGTAGCGGGTCTGGACGCCCTCGAGGTTGAGCACGGCGAGGCCGCCGCGGCGCGAGAGCGCGGCGGCGAAGGCGGGGTCGACGACGGCGTCCATCGCCGAGGCGAGGATCGGGAGGCCGAAGGAGTGCTCGCCGATGGTGAGGCCCGGCTCGACGAGGTCGGGGTTGGTGGTGACGGCGCCGGGTACGATGGCGACGTCGTCGAAGCCCCACGCCCGTTCGAGCGTCTTGCGTTGTGCCGTCATGCCGCCGCCATCCCGTCGCCGCCCCTCGCCGCGGGGCGCGCGGGCGGGGCCGGAGGCGGCGGCGAGGGCGCGGAGCGCGCATACGCGAAGACCCCGCCGCTGGGGAGGGGTCCCGGCCGGGGCGCGCCCCGGTTCCGCCGTTCGTCGTCAGGCTGCCGCACGGGCCCCGCCACAGGTCGCCCTTGCTTTCGGGGATGGTAGCCGCGCGCCGATCGGGGGTCAACGGCGCGGCGAGGCGCGCGGCGCGCCGGGGCGTGCGAGGGGCGCGGCTACGGGCGGAGGACGCCCTGCCGCCGCAGCTCGGCGAGGAGGTGCGACTGCGGGCGGGCGCCCTTGAGCGAGTTGCACGCGCCGCACAGCAGCTGCAGGTTCTCGTCCACGTCGGGGCCGCCCCGCGAGCGCGGGACGACGTGGTCGACGGTGAGGTTGCGGGGCTGGAAGTGCTCGCCGCAGCCGGCGCAGTCGCCGCCCTGCCTGCCGTAGAGCCGCTGCCGGATGTCGCGGCTGCGCCGCCGCCCGCTGTCCGAGCGCACCGGCGGCGCGTCGCGGCGCTCGACGGTCCACCCCGTCAGGCGCGGCGCCGCCTCGCTGCCCACGGCCACCTCGCGCGCGAGGCGCTGCAGCACGAGGTCGTGCGCGCGCGGCGAGATGTCGATGCCGATCCACTGCCGATCCAGCTTCTCCGCCGCCACGCACGCCGTCGCGCACCCGCAGAACGGGTCGAGCACCATGTCGCCGGGGTTCGAGGACGCCTCGACGATGCGTTCGAGCAGCAGCAGCGGCTTCTGCGTCGGGTAGCCGACGCGCTCCCGCGGCGGCGCGCGCGGCACGTCGACGACGACGTCGCCCGCGGCGCGCCCGCGGCTGGTGGACAGGTAGCGCTTGAACGACGGGACGCCGCCGCCCGACCAGTGGATCAGCCCCGCCCCGTCGAGCGCTTCGAGGCGTTCCTGCGTCGGCAGATCGTCCCAGCCCGCCGGGGGCTCGAACCAGTCCGGCAGCCTGTCGGCGCGGGGCACGGCCCAGTGGCGGCCCCGCACGTCGGGATCGTGGCCGCGCCAGGGTTTGCCGCTGTCGCCCGTGCGCGAAGCCGGCGCCGTGAGGTCGCCGACGCTGTAGCGTCCGCGCTCGTCGTGGTGGCGGTACGCGCTGGCGAGATGGGCCTCGCTCAGCGGCTCCCACACGCCGTTCCACGTCGGTTCCTCGCCGTTCGCGTAGTAGAGCAGCGTGTCGTGGATGCGCGCGTACCGCTTCGCGTCGCTGCGCCCCCTCGTCCGCTGCCACACGATCTCGTTGCGGAATCCGCCCCCCCCCCCCCCCGCAAATACGGCGTCCATCAGGACCTTGAGGTAGGCCCCGGCGGTGTCGTCGCAGTGGAGGTAGATGCTGCCGTTCGGCTTCAGCACGCGCTGCATCTCGATCAGGCGGATCGCCATGAAGGTAAGGTAGGAGCGCATCGGATCGCCGTGCGCGAACCCCGCCGCGACGAGGACGTGGTGGAGCGCGGGGTGCTCCGCCTCGATCTCGTCGGCCCACGCCACGTCGATGTCGCTGAGCGTCCAGGCGTCCTTGAACGACGCGCCCGCCGCCTCGCTGCCGATCGGCGCGGCCCACTCCTGCCCGCTGTTGAACGGCGGGTCGAGGTAGACGAGGTCGACCGAGGCGCTGTCCATGCCGCGCAGCACGGGCAGGTTGTCGTGGACGAAGATCGTGCGGTTGGGGACGTTGCCCACGGCCTGCTCCTCGCGCCGCATCCTACCACACTCCGAACGCGCGTTCCGCCACTGGCGCGCGGCGGCCCCGGGGCGTGGCCGTGCGCGGCGCAGGTGCTACGATCCGCGCCATGCTGGACACGGTGCTCGTGGCGGTCGCCTGGCCCTACGCGAACAGCGATCTGCACGCGGGGCAGATCGCGGGCGCCTACCTCCCCGCCGATATCTTCGCCCGCTACCACCGGATGCGCGGCGACCGCACGCTGATGGTGTCCGGCTCCGACGCCCACGGCACCCCCGTCACGATCCGCGCCGAGCAGGAGGGCGTCTCCCCCGCCGAGGTGCTGCGCCGCGCCCATGCCGGCTTCCTCGACACCTTCGAGCGCTTCGGCGTCTCCTTCGACCTCTTCACCTCGACCAGCACCGCCAACCACGCCGCCGTCGCCCAGGACATGTTCCTGCGCCTCCACGAGCGCGGCCACATCTACGAGGCCGATCAGACCCTGCTCTACGACCCCGAGGCCGGCCGCTTCCTGCCCGACCGTTACGTCGAGGGAACCTGCCCCCACTGCGGCTACGCCGACGCCCGCGGCGACCAGTGCGACGAGTGCGGGCGGACGATGGACGCCCTCGAGCTGATCGAGCCGCGCTCCCGCCTCTCCGACGCCGCGCCGGAGCCGCGCCCCACGCGCCACTGCTTCCTGCGCCTCGGCGCCTTCAACGCGGAGCTGACCGCGTGGGTGGAGAAGCAGGAGCACTGGCGGCCGGCGGTGCGAAACTTCACGCTCGGCCTGCTGCGCGAGGGACTGCGCGACCGCGCCATCACGCGCGACATCGAGTGGGGCGTGCCGGTGCCCCTCGACGGCTGGGACGGCAAGCGCATCTACGTCTGGTTCGAGGCCGTGATCGGCTACCTCTCGGCGACGAAGGAGTGGGCGCGGGACAGCGGCGACCCCGGCGCGTGGGAGGCGTTCTGGACCGACCCGGCGGCGCGCACGGTCTACTTCCAGGGCAAGGACAACGTCCCGTTCCACACCACGATCTGGCCGGCCATGCTGCGCGGCTACGGCGGCCTCAACCTGCCCTGGGACGTGCCCGCCAACCAGTACGTCACGATGTCCGGCTCGAAGGCCTCGTCCTCGCGCAACCGCGCGATCTGGATGCCGGACTACCTCGACCGCCACGATCCCGACCCGCTGCGCTACGCGCTGGCGGCGGCGATGCCGGAGACGGCGGACACCGACTTCAGCTGGGAGGCCTACGCGCGCCGCAACAACGACGAGCTGGTGGCGCGCTGGGGCAACCTCGTGCACCGCGTGGCGACGCTCACGCGCCGCCACTTCGGGGGCCGCGCGCCGGCGCCGCCCGCGCCCCCCGCGCCCGCCTCGGCGGCGCTGCTGGAGCGCGTCGACGCCGCGTTCGGCGAGGCCGGCGCGCACATCGCGGCGGTGCGGCTGCGCGCCGCCCTGCAGACGGCTATGGCCGCCGCGCAGGATGCCAATCGCTACCTCGACGAGCGCGCGCCCTGGGCCGCCGTGCGCGACGACCGCGACTCGGCGGCGGAGACGCTGCACACGGCGCTCAACGCCATCTCCGGCATCGCCACGCTGCTGCAGCCGTTCCTGCCCTTCACCTCGCCGCGCGCGTGGGCCCTCGCCGGCCACGAGGGCGGCATCGAGGCGGCGGGCTGGCGCCGCACCCCCGTCGAGCCGGGCGCCGCCCTGCCCGAGCCGTCCCCCCTCTTCCGCAAGCTCGACCCCTCCTTCGCCGCCGACGAGGAAGCGAGGCTGGCGACGTGAGCCCCCTCGCCGCGCCGATCGTCGACGCGCACGCGCACACCCACTCGCGCGCCTTCGACGGCGACCGCGACGAGGCGATGGCGCGCGCGTGGGGATCGGGCCTCGTCGCCGTCGTCGAGGTCGGGGGCGACGCCGACGGCAGCGAGCGCGCCGCCGCCCTCGCCGCCGCCGAGGAGCGCGTGCACGCCGTCTGCGGCCTCCACCCGCACAGCGCGAAGGAGCTGCCCTCCCAGCGCGAGCGGCTGCGCGAGCAGGCGCTGAGCGGGCGCTTCGCCGGCGTCGGCGAGACGGGCCTCGACTTCTACCGCAACCTCTCGCCGCCCGAGGACCAGTACGAGGCGTTCCGCTTCCAGCTGGACATCGCGCGCGAGGCGTCGCTGCCGGTCGTGATCCACAGCCGCGACGCGGGCGAGGAGGCCTACGCGGTGATCGCCGGGTGGGCCGGGCGCGTGGGGCGCTACCTCGGCCCCGACCGCGAGATCGGGATGATGCACTGCTACGACGGCGACGCCGAACTCGGCGAACGCTACCGCGCGCTCGGCTTCCTGCTCTCGATCCCCGGCCCCGTCACCTACCCGGGCGCGCAGCTGCGGCAGGAGGTGGCGCGCACCGCGCCGCTGGAGTCGCTGCTGGTCGAGACCGACGCGCCCGCGCTGTCGCCGCAGTCCCACCGCGGAGGGCGCAACGAGCCCGCCTACGTCCTCGAAACGATCGCGTTCGTCGCCCAGCTGCGGGGCGAGACGCCGGAGCGCGTCGCGCGGGCGACGGCGGAGAACGCCGCGCGGCTGTTCGGCTTCGGGCTGCCGGCGTGAGGGGGCCTGCCGCCGCGAGTGGACGGCCCTCGTGACCGCCGCCGCGCCCGGCGGGACGGACGGCCTCTACGGCCCCGTGGCCGGCGACCTGCCCGCCGTGGACGCGCTGATCGAGGGGCTGTGCGACGTCGAGTTCCCGTGGCTGCGGGAGATGCTGGAGACGGCGCTGGGGCGCGGCGGCAAGCGGCTGCGGCCGGCCGTCGCGCTGCTCGCGGGGCGCCTCGGCCGCTACGACCTCGGGCTGCTCGCGCCGATGGCGGCGAGCGTCGAGCTGCTGCACACGGCGACGCTGGTGCACGACGACGTGATCGACATGGCGGACGAGCGGCGGGGGAGGCCGACGGCGGCGGCGCGCTTCAACAACGCGCCGAGCGTGATGCTCGGCGACTACATGTTCGCGCACGCCGCCGAGTTCGTGGCGCGCACCGGCGACATCCGCGTGATCCGCAACTTCGCCGCGACGCTGCGCGTGATGGCGCGCGGCGAACTCAGCCAGGACCTCGCCGCCTGGGACTACTCGCCCGACGTGCGGCGCTACCTCGACCGCATCCACGGCAAGACCGCCTCGCTGTTCGCGACCGCGGCCGAGGGCGGCGCGATCCTCGGCGGCGCGCCCGAGCCGCGGATCGAGGCCTGCCGCCGCTACGGCGAGCGCCTCGGCATGGCCTTCCAGGTCGCCGACGACGTGCTCGACTTCACCGCCTCGTCCGAGGAGCTGGGCAAGCCCGCCGGCTCCGACCTGCTGGCCGGCACGCTCACGCTGCCCGCCCTGCTCTACCTCGAACGCTACCCCGGCGACAATCCGATCCGGCGCGCCTTCGGCGGCGTCCGCCGCCGCGCCAACCTCCAGCGCGCCGTCGCCGACATCCGCGGCTCCGGACTGATCGCCGAGTCCCTCGCCGCCAGCCGACGCTTCGCCGACGAGGCCCTCGAGGCCGCTTCGGCGCTGCCGCGCGGCGAGCCGCGCACGACGTTCGAGCGCCTCGCCGCGTTCGTGGTCGAGCGCGGCTCGTAGCGCGCGCCGCGCCCCGAGGGGAGGCCCCACGATGGCCGCGACCGCCACCCTGCTGCCGCCGGAGCGCGCCGCCGCGCTGCGCCGGGCCGCGCTCGCCCTCGCCGCGCTCGCGGGGACGGCGGGCGGCGCGTGGCTGCTGGGCAGCCAGCCGGCCGTCGACTTCCTGCGCGAGGGACCGGCGCGCGTGCTGCCGCTCGAGGGCGGCGCGCTGCGCCCGCCGATGGCGGCGGCCTCGGCGCTGGCCGCGATCGCCGCCGCCGCCGCGCTGTGGCGCGGCGTCACCGTCCCCGCCTTCGCCGCCGCCGCCGCCGCGCTCGGCGCGGGGATGCTGCTCGTGCACGTCGTGCTCGCGCCCGCCGCCGGCCTCGTCGCGGTTGCCGTGGCCGCCGACGGCGCGGGACGCCTCGGCCGCGAGCGCCTCGCCGCGGCGGGGCCGCGCCGCTACCCGCTGCGCTGGGCCGCCGGCGCGGTCGCCGCCGCCGCCGCCCTCGCCGTCCTCGGCGCCGTCTCGTGGTACCTCGCCTCGCCGCTGTTCGACGCCGGCGAGCGCCTCGACGAGGAGCTCGGCTTCGCCGTCGCCGGCCTCGACGCGCCCGCCGCCCCCGCGACCGCGGCCCCCTCGTCGCCGGAGGCGCCGGCGCCGGAGACCGCTTCGACGCCCGAGGCGACGCCCACGGCGGAGACGGCTTCGACGCCCGAGACAACGCCCACGCCGGAGACGGCTTCGACGCCCGACCCGACGCCCACGCCGGAGACGACCGCGACGCCCGAGGCGACTCCCCCTCCGCCGCCCGAGCCGACGGCGGCGGCGACGGCCGGGCAGGGGACGGGCCAGCTGATCGCGATGGGGCCGCTGGAGGGCGCGGACTCGTTCCACACGGCGAGCGGGCGGGTGCTGCTGGTGCGCGCTCCCGACGGCCGCGTGATCCTGCGCTTCGAGGACTACGCCGTCCGCAACGGCCCCGGCCTCTATGTCTACCTCACCCCAGACCCGGACGGCGACGTGCGCGCCGACGGAGCCCTCGAAGTGAGCGCGGTGCGCGCCACCAGCGGCTCCGTCAACTACGACGTGCCGAACGACGTGGACCCCTCGGCCTTCCGCGCGGCGGTGATCTACTGCCGCCCCTTCTCCGTCACCTTCGCCACCGCGCGGCTGGAGTAGCCGCGGCGGGCGATGCTACTCGTAGGAAGGCCTGACCTCGTACCAAACGTCGCCCCAGCACGCGATGTCGCCGCCGTCGGTCAGCGCGCAGGCGCGGTCGGCGCTCGCGCCGATCGCGAGGTAGCGGCCCGGCGGCGCTCCGGCGGCACCCCTGCCCCAGCAGTCCGCCTCGCCGGCAACGGTCAAGGCGCAGACATACTGGCTGGAACGCCCGCTCGCCACGTCGAGGGCCGTGTAGCGACGGTCCGGCGGAGCGTACGAGAGGCGTCTCCAATAATCTCCCCAACAAAGCACGGCTCCGGCGGGGGTCAGGGCGCAGCCTCCGCTGTTACCGACGCTGATGGCCGTGTAGCGGCCCTGCGGCGCGTCCGCCTGCCCCCCGTCGTTCCGGCCCCAGCACGCCGCTTCGCCTGTGTCGGTGAGCGCGCAGGTGTGCCTGTCGCCTGCGCTGATGGCCGTGTAGCGGCCCGGAGGCGCGTCCGCCTGCCCCTCGTCGTTCCAGCCCCAGCACACCGCCGCGCCCGCACCGGTGAGCGCGCAGGCGTGGCCCCGCACTCCGGCTCCGACGCTGATCGCCGTGTAGGTGCCGGGCGGCGAGTCGCTCTGCCCGAACCAGTTCGCGCCCCAGCAGACGGCCTCGCCGTCCACGGTCAGCGCGCAGGTGTTAACAAAGCCCGCGCTGATCGCCGTGTAGCGTCCCGCCGGCGGCTCGCCCTGCCCTTGGTCGTTCCAGCCCCAGCACACCGCCTCGCCCGCGTCGGTGAGGGCGCAGGTGTGCCACTGGCCGTCGGACACGGCGCGGTAGCGGCCCGTCGTCAGGTCGGGGGCGGCGATCTTGTCTTCCACGGCTTTCCAGCAGACCGCCTCGCCGCCCTCGGTCAGGGCGCAGGCGTACCCTTGCCCGACGCTGATCGCCGCGTAGCGGTCCGCCGCCGGCGCTGGCGGGTCCATGCGCGTGGACCGGCCGCCCCAGCAGACCGCGCCGCTGGCGGCGGTGATGGCGCACGAGTGCTCCCAGCCCACGCTCACGGCCGTGTAGACGCCCGCGGGCACGTCCGGCCCACTCCCCCAGCAGACGGCGGCTCCGCCGTCCGTCAACGCGCAGGCGCGATCGCCGCCAGCGCTCACCGCCGTGTAGCGGCCGGGCGGCACGTCCAGCTGCCCGGTATAGTTCGCGCCCCAGCACACGATCTCGCCGTCCACTGTCAGGGCGCAACTGTTGGCGGCGGAGCCATTATTCTTGAAGTACCCCGCGCTGATCGCGGTGAAGCGGCCCGGCGGCGCATCCGTCGCCCCATCAAACCAGCCAGCCCAGCACTCCGCCTCGCCCTCGCCGGGCCATCCCGAAGGCGTGGGCGCGTCACCCGACGCGCACGAGTAGTATGCCCAGCACACCGCCTCGCCCGCTTCGGTCAGGGCGCAGATGTGGCCGCCGCTCGTGCTCACGGCGGCGTAACGGCCCGGCGGCGTCGGCGCTGGCCGGTGGCTCGGCGGGTTACCCTTGTGCCAGCACACGAGCTCCCCCGCGCCGTCGATGGTGCAGGGCCAGGACAGCACCTCGAAGCGGCGGCCGGGCGCGGGGTTCGAGTGGCCGCCCCTGCCCCAGCACGCGATCTCGCCGTCCGCGGTCAGGGCGCAGCCCCCGTTCGAGCCCGCCTGGATGGAGACGAACGGGCCCGGCGGCGGCTGGGGCGGTGGCTCGGCGGTTGGCGGCGGCGTCGAGGTGGGTGCGGGGGCGAGCAGCGGCGGCGGCGTGGCGGTCGGCTCCGGCGGCGACGCCTCGGCGGTCGTGGTGGGCGTCGAGGTCGCCTCGGCGGTCGGGGTGGGCGGCGGCTCGGCGGTTGGGGCGGGGGGCGGCGTGGGCGTCGCGACGGCGGTCGGCGTCGGGGTGGCGGTCGCGGGCGCCTCGGCGGTGGGGGTGGGGGGCGGCGTGGCGTCCTCGCGCCAGCGGTCGCCGCAGGCGAGCGTGGCGAGCAGCGCGCCGAGTGCGAGGAGGGCGTGGGCGGCGCGGCCCCTCGGGTGCGGCCACGGGGTCATGAGCGTCCTCGCGATCATGCTACTCGATGTAGGGCACCGACTCGTACCGGACGTCGCCCCAGCACGCGATGTCGCCGCCGTCGGTCAGCGCGCAGGCGCGTTTGCCGCTCACGCTGATCGCGAGGTAGCGGCCCGGCGGCGGGTCGCTCTGTCCGGACCGGTTCGAGCCCCAGCACACCGCCTCGCCGTCCTCGGTGAGGGCGCAGGTGTGAGCCCATCCCGCGCTGATCGCCGTGTAGCGGCCCGGCGGCGGCTCCGTCTCCCCCGAGTCGTCCCAGTCCCGGCCGCCCCAGCACGCCGCCTCGCCCGCGACGGTCAGGGCGCAGGTGTAGACGGAGCCCGCGCTGATCGCCGTGTAGCGTCCGGGCGGCGGGTCGCTCCGTCCGGACCGGTTCGAGCCCCAGCACACCGCCTCGCCGTCCTCGGTGAGGGCGCAGGTGTGGCGGCTGCCCGCGCCGATGGCCGTGTAGCGGCCCGGCGGCGGCTCCGTCTCCCCTGAGTCGTCCCAGTCCCGGCTCCAGCACACCGCCTCGCCGGCGCCGGTGAGGGCGCAGGTGTGAGCCCATCCCGCGCTGATCGCCGTGTAGCGGCCCGGCGGCGGGGCGCTCTGTCCGAACCAGTTCGCGCCCCAGCACACGGCCTCGCCTGCGTCGGTGAGGGCGCAGGTGTGGCGGTCGCCCGCGCCGATGGCCGTGTAGCGGCCCGGCGGCGGCTCCGCCTGCCTGTGGTTGTTCCAGCCCCAGCACACCGCCTCGCCCGCGTCGGTGAGGGCGCAGGTGTGGTACGCACCGTCGGACACGGCGCGGTAGCGGCCGGTCGCCAGGTCGGGGGCGGGCACCGTGTCGTGCACGGCTTTCCAGCAGACCGCCTCGCCGCCCTCGGTCAGGGCGCAGGCGTACCCGTCGCCGCCGACGCTGATCGCCGCGTAGCGGTCCGGCGCCGGATCGGGCGGGTCCATGCGCGTGACGTGTCTGCCGCCGCCTCCCCAGCAGACCGCCTCTCCGGCGGCGGTGATGGCGCACGCGTGGCCCCAGCCCACGCTCACGTCCGTGTAGTCGCCCGCTGGCGCGTCCTTGTAGTCGCCCGTTGACGCGTACATACCACCCCAGCAGACAACCGCTCCGCCGTCCGTCACCGCGCAGGCGCTATCGCCGCCCGCGCTCACCGCCGTATAGCGGCCGGGCGGCACATCCAGAGTACGGTCCGCGCCCCAGCAGACGATCCAGCCGCCCACCGCCAGAGCACAACTGTTGGAGGCGGGGCCTTGAGCGCCGATGTATCCCGTGCTGATCGCGGTGAAGCGGCCCGGCGGCGCCTCCGTCTCCCTGTACCCGTGCCAGCCCCAGCACACCGCCTCGCCTGCGTCGGTCAGGGCGCAGATCTGGGCGCCTCTCGTGCTCGCGGCGGCGTAGCGGCCCGGCGGCGCCTCCTTCGACCCCCAGCACACGATCTCGCCCGCGCCGTCGATGGCGCAGTCGCGCCCGGTCAGCGCCTCGAAGCGCTGGCCGGGCACGGGGTTCGAGTAGCCGTTGCTATCCCAGCACGCCACCTCGCCGTCCGCGGTCAGGGCGCAGCCCCCGTTCCAGCCCGCCTCGATCGAGGTGAACGGGCCCGGCGGCGGCTCGGGCAGCGGCGGCGGCTCGGGCAGCGGCGGCGGCGTGGGCGGCGGCTCCGGCGCCGGGGTCGCCTCGGCGGTCGGCGACGGCGTGGGCGTCGGCTCCGGCGTCGGCGTGGCGGTCGAGACCGCCTCGGCGGTCGGGGTCGCCTCGGCGGTGGGGGCGGGGGGCGGCGGGGCGTCCTCGCCGCCGCCGGTGCAGGCGAGGAGCGCGAGGGCGGCGAACGCGGCGAGGGCTGCCCTGCGGAGCTGCGGCGCGGTCATCGGCGTGGCGTGCTCCTCGATGCGCCGCCATGCTAGCCGCCCCGGCCGCGTTCCGTCGGCGGTGGTCCGCCGCGGCCCTCGCCTTCCGGGTCTTCCTGCGGGAGTATGATCACGCCGTCCGCACGGCGGCATCGGCGGGGCCGTCCCCGCCTCCCGCCTGTAAACAACGTCTCCAGGACCTACAGCTAGCGGCCTAGTGGAGGAGGCTTAGTTCGCGATCGTAGGCCGTGTCGCCCCAGCACACCGCCTCGCCGCCGAGGGTGATCGCACAGGTGCGGAAGGCGCCGGCGTCGATCGCGGCGTAGCGGCCCGCGGGCGCGTCCGTCTGTCCGTACGCGTTCAACCCCCAGCATACCGCCTCGCCCGCGAGGGAGAGTGCACAGGCGTGTCCCTCGCCCACGCTGAGCGTCGCGAAACGGCCTCGCGGCGTCATCCCCTTCAGCGAGTCGTAGCGGTTCGATCCCCAGCAGACCGCTTCGCCCGCGACGGTCAGCGCGCAGCCTTGCTCACGGCCGATGCCGATCGAGGCGTACTGGCCGGGAGGTATGTCCGCCGCAGCGGACTCGCGGTCGCCCCAGTACGCCGGCGCGGCGGCCTCCGGCGGCTCGGCGACTTCGAGGGCGCACTGGATCCACCAGCTCTCGCAGAGCGCCGCGTAGCGGCCCGCCGGAGGCTCGAGGGTCTCCATCTCCCGGGTTTCCCTCGACCAGTAGCGGCCCCAGCAGACGGCCTCGCCGTTCCCGGTGAGGGCGCAAGTGTGTCCCTCGCCTGCGGCGATGGCCGCATAGCGGCCCTGCGGGGCGTCCGTCTCTCCAAACAGGTTCCGGCCCCAGCAGACGGCCTCGCCGCCCTCGGTCAGCGCGCAGGTGTGTTTGTCGCCTGCGGCGATGGCCGCGTAGCGGCCCGGCGGCGCGTCCGCCTGTCCGTGGTCGCTGGCGCCCCAGCACGCGGCCTCGCCGTCCTCCGTCAGCGCACAGGTGTGGTGCGCGCCGTCGCTGATCGCCGTGAAGCGGCCGGGCGGAGGCTGCGCCGGCAGCGCCTCGTGTCCCCAGCAGACCGCCTCGCCGTCCCCGGTGAGGGCGCAGGCGTATTCGCGGCCGACGCTGATCGCCGTGTAGGGGCCGGGAGCGGGATCGGGAGGCGCGAGCCGCGTCAGCCAACCGCCCCGGCAGACCGCCTCGCCGTCCTCCGTCAGCGCGCAGAGGTCCGTTGGTCCCTTCGTGAGATAGCTGCTCATGTCGAACGCCCGGTGGACGCCCGGAGGCAACCCCCACCAGTTCCCGTCGCGACCGTGGCAGACGACGGCGCCCGCGTCCGTGAGCGCGCAGAACCGGATGCCCTGCGCGGCCACCGACAGGTAGGGTCCCTCGTGTACCTCGTGGCTCCAGCCGGTCCAGCACAGGATGTCGCCTGCCCTCAAGGAGTCCGCTTCGCCCTCAGCCGCCAGGGCGCAGATGTTGGACGCGATGCCGCTGCCTATGGTCAGGCCCTTGCTGAGCGCCGCGAAGCGCGACCGCTGCAGCGTCCCCACGGCGTCGCGAGGGAGGGCGCTCCAGATCGCGTCCAGGTTGACCCGATCCTCTCCGTAGTGGTCCCAGCAGTACATCCTGCCCGCCTCCGTCAGGGCGCAGCCGTGGGAGCGGGACCCCCTGAGCACGACGTCGATGAAGCGGCCCGGCGGACCCACCGTCTCCGGCGCGCCGTCGCCGTCCCAGCACACGATCGCGCCCTCGCCGTCGATGGCGCAGGAGGTCGAGACCAGCACCGAGTAGCGGCCGGCCGGGCTGCGGTAGCCGCCCCAGCACACGATCTCGCCGTCCTCGGTCAGCGCGCAGCCTCCGCGCGTCCCCGCGCGGATCGAGGCGTAGCGGCCGGGCGGCGGATCGGGCAGCGGCGGCGGCGCGGCGGTCGGCGTCGGCTCCGGCGTCGGCTCGGGGGTGGGCGGCGGCTCCGGCGCCGGGGTCGCCTCGGCGGTCGGCGTGGGCGTGGGCGGCGGCTCCGGCGTCGAGGTCGGCTCGGCGGTTGGCGCGGGCGTGGGCGGCGGCTCCGGCGTCGGCGTGGCGGTCGGGGTCGCCTCGGCGGTCGCGGGAGCCTCGGCGGTGGGGGCGGGAGGCGGCGGGGCGTCTCGCCCGCCGCCGGTGCAGGCGAGGAGCGCGAGGGCCGCGAGCAGCGCGGCGAGGGCGAGGAGGGCGCGGGCGGCGCGGTCCGTCGGGTGCGGCCACGGGGTCATGATCTTCCTCGCGATCATGCTACTCCCAGGATGTCCGGTGCTCGTACCGGACGTCGCCCCAGCACGCGATGTCGCCAGTGTCGGTCAGCGCGCAGGCGCGGTTGGTGCTCACGCTGATCGCGAGGTAGCGGCCCGGCGGCGCGCCGGGCCCGCCGCCGCCGCCCCGGCAGTCCACCTCGCCGGCGGCGGTCAAGGCACAGACATGGTCCTGAACAGAGCTGCGAACCCCCCCAACAGGGCTGTAATGCTGCCCGTTTCCCATGTCGATGGCCGCGTAGCGGCCCGGCGGAGGCTCCGCCCATCCGTAGCGACTCCCCCAGCACGTCGCCTCCCCCGTGTCGGTGAGGGCGCAGGTGCGGGCATAGCCAGCGCTGATGGCCGCGTAACGGCCCGGCGGCGCGTCCGCTTGTCCGAATTCGTTCCATCCCCAGCACACCGCCTCGCCAGTGCCGGTGAGGGCGCAGGTGTGTCCGTAGCCGACGCTGATCCCCGTGTAGCGGCCCGGCGGCGCGTCCGCCTCTCCGTATTCGTTCGATCCCCAGCACACCGCCTCGCCCGCGTCGGTCAAGGCGCAGGCGTGTCCGAAGCCGACGCGGATCCCCGTGTAGCGGCCGGGCGGAGGATCGGTCTGTCCCCACCTGTTCACGCCCCAGCAGACGGCCTCGCCGTCCTCGGTCAGCGCGCAGGTGTACCCCTCGCCTGCGCTGATCGCCGTGTAGCGGCCGGGCGGCGCGTCCGCCTGTCCGAATTCGTTCCATCCCCAGCACACCGCTTCGCCCGCGCCGGTGAGCGCGCAGGTGTGCGACACGACATCGGACACGGCGCGGTAGCGGCCCGTCGCCAGGTCGGGAGCGGGGATTTTGTCGGCCACGGATTCCCAGCAGACGGCCTCGCCGCTCTCGGTGAGGGCGCAGGCGTATTCTCTGCCGACGCTGATCGCCGCGTAACGGTCCGGCGCCGGATCGGGCGGGTCCAGGCGCGTGGGCCGGACGCGCGCGCTCCGGCCGCCCCAGCAGACCGCATCTCCGGCGGTGGTGATGGCGCACGAGTGCCCCCAGCGCACGCTTACGTCCGTGTAGTCGCCCGCGGGCGCGTCCGGCCCACGCCCCCAGCAGACGGCGGCTCCGCCGTCCGTCAAAGCGCAGGCGCGATCGCCGCCCGCGCTGATCGCCGTGTAGCGGCCGGGCGGCGCGGCGCTCTGTCCGAACCAGTTCGCGCCCCAGCACACGATCTCGCCGCCCACTGCCAGAGCGCACGTGTTGGAGGCGAAGCCATTTGCGCGGATGTACCCTGCGCTGATTGCGGTGAAGCGGCCCGGCGGCGCATCCGTCGATCCATAAGGGTTCGATCCGTAAGCGTTCGATCCCCAGCACACCGCCTCGCCCGCGTCGGTCAAGGCGCAGGCATGGCTGCCGCTCGTGCTCGCTGCGGCGTAACGCCCCGGCGGCGCGTCAGGGTAATCCCAGCACACGATCGCGCCCGCGTCGTCGATGGCGCAGCCGGGACCGGCCAGCGCCTCGAAGCGCTGGCCGGGCGCGGGGTTCGAGTAGCCGCCTCTGCCCCAGCACACCACCTCGCCGTCCGCGGTCAGGGCGCAAGCCCCGTCACGCCGCCGCTCCGCCTGGATCGAGGTGAACGGGCCCGGCGGCGGATCGAGGACGGGCAGGGGCGGCGGGGCGGGCGTGGCCGCCGCGGACAGCGCTGTCGCCGTGGGCGTGGCCGCCGCGGGCGACGACGCGGATGTGGGCGTGGCCGCCGTGGATGGCGTGGCCGCCGTCGGCGACGGCGCGATGGCCGTCGGCGCGACGGCCGTCGGCGAGCCAGCCGCGACGGTGGGGGCGGGCGGCGGATCGGCGTCCTCGCGCCAGCGGTCGCCGCAGGCGAGCGCGGCGAGGGCCAGCGCGAGTGCGGGGAGCGCGAGGACGGCCATGCGGCGCGGCGCGGTCATCGGCGTGGAGCGTTCCTCGATGCGCCGCCCATGCTAGCCGCCCCGGCCGCGTCCGTCGCCGCGGCGCAGGCCAGATCGTTCAGTGGCCGGGCAGGGGAGGGGCAACGTAACCGGTGTCGCCCCAGCAGGTGATGTCGCCGGTGTCGGTCAGGGCGCAGGTGCGGAAATCGCTGGTGCTGACGGCGAGGTACCGGTCGCGGCCGGGCGGCGGGTCCGCCTCGCCGTGGTAGCTGCCGCCGCCCCAGCATACCGCCCGGCCTGCGGCATTCAGGGCGCAGGCGCGAGGGATGTGTTCTCCACCCACGCCGATCGCCTCGAACGGGCCGGAGGGAGGATCGCCGAGCGAGATCCCCCAGCACACGGCCTCGCCTGCGGCGGTGATCGCGCATGCCAGATTTTGGCTGACCGTGCTCACCGCCTTGTGGCGACCCGGCGGCGCGTCGGCGGCGATGGGCGTGCGGTCGTCGAGGCCACGGCCATGGCTCCAGCACACCACCTCGCCGCCTGCTTCGGTGAGGGCGCAGGCGGAGTTCACGCCCGTGCTGATCGCCGCGTAGCGGCCCGGCGGCGGTTCCCCGACGCCGCCGCCCCAGCAGACTGCCTCGCCGTCCCCGGTCAGAGCGCAGTGACCGCTGAGCGCCTTGTAGCGGCCCGGCGGAGGCTCCTGCCCGCTCCAGTCGAAGCCCCAGCACACCGCCCTGCCTGCCTCGGTGAGGGCGCAGGTATCGATGAAGTTGGCGCTGATCGCCGCGTAGCGGCCGGGCGGAGGCTCCGCCTGCCCGACGTGGTTCCAGCCCCAGCACACCGCCTCGCCCGCCCCGGTCAGCGCGCAGGCGAGTATTCCGGCGACGCTGACGCTGACGTCGGCATAGCGATCGTCCGGCGCAGGGCCGGGCGGCGTCATCCGCGTGAACAGGCCGCCCCAGCAGATCGCGCCGCCGGCGGCGGTGATCGCACATCCGTGGCTGTCCTGTTCCTGAGCCACGCTCAGCGCCCGATAGTCGCCCGGAGGCGCCGCGGCGAACCCCCAGCAGACGATCGCGCCGCCGTTCGTCAGCGCGCAGCCTCCGTTGCTGTTCGCGCTTACCGCCTCGAAGCCGCCGCCGGGCGGGGGCGCATGGGAAGCGCGTCCCCAGCAGTCGATCTCGCCCGCCACGGTCAAGGCGCACACGTTGTTCGCCCACCCTTCGCCCTTCTCGGCTGCGACGCTGATCGCCTCGTAGCGGCCGGGAAGCGTGGCGGGCACCTCGAAAAATGCGCTGTTCCAGCACACCGCTTCGCCGTCATCCTTCAGCGCACACCTGGAGATAATGCTGAGGCTGGCGGCTGCGTACCGGCCCGGATATATCGCTTTCCTCAAGTTGCCGCCGGAATCCCAGCAGTCGATCGCGCCCGCGTCGCCGATCGCGCAGGATGCGGAGGCCAGCGCCTTGTAGCGATGGCCGGGCGCGGGGCGCCAGTGGCGGGTGGAGGTCCAGCACACGACTTCACCTCCTTCCGCAAGCGCGCAAGCCCACCCGTCGCCCGCACGGATCGAGGTGAACGGGCCCGGCAGCGGATCGAGGGCGGGCAGGGGCGGCGGGGCGGGCGTGGGCGTGGCCGCCGCGGGCGAGGACGGCGCGGACGGCGCAGCCGCCGTGGGCGTGGCCGTCGCGGACGGCGCGATGGCGGTCGGCGGCGGCGCGACGGCCGTCGGCGCGGTGGCCGTCGGCGACGGCGCGACAGCCGTCGGCGGGCCGGCCGTCGCGGTCGCCGCGACGGTGGCGGCGGGCGGCGGATCGGCGTCCTCGCGCCAGCGGTCGCCGCAGGCGAGCGCGGCGAGCGCCAGCGCGAGTGCGGGGAGCGCCGCCGCGAGCGCCGGAGGCGCGCGCACGGCGGCGCTAGCTGTAGGTCCCAGGGACGTTGTTGACAGGCGAGGAGCCTCGCTGCTGCCGTTGCGTGAGCAACAGCGACGACGGCAGGAGGCTCCTCGTGTCCCACCCTAACGCACGGTTGACCCCGAAGGCGCGCCTCGACCTCGTGTTGGAGGTCGAGGCCGGCTGGACCCGGGCCGAGGCGGCGCGGCGGTTCCGTGTCTCGCGCGCCACCGCCGCCAAGTGGGTGCGCCGCTACCGCGGCGAGGGCGAGGCCGGCCTGCGCGACCGCTGCTCGCGCCCGCGCCGGTCGCCCGGCATCACGGCGCCGTCCGAGGCGGAGGCCGTCCTCGGGTTGCGCCGCGAGCGCGGCTGGGGGCCGCACCGCATCGCCTGGGCGCTGGGCATGGCCCCCTCCACCGCATACGCCGTCCTGCGCCGGGCCGGTCTCCACCGCCGCGACCGGATGCACCGCGTCAGCCGCGAGGTCGTGCGCTACGAGCGCGGCAGGCCGGGCGAGCTGCTGCACCTCGACGTCAAGAAGCTCGGGCGCGTCCCGCCGGGCGGCGGCAAGCGCTTCGCGCCCGGCTTCGCGGAGACCCGCAGCGGACCGAGGGGCAGGGGCAGGGGCGGCGGCGGCATCGACTGCGTGCACGTCGCCGTGGACGACCGCTCGCGCTACGCCTACGCCGAGGCGCTGCCGGACGAGCGCGGCGTCACCACCGCGGCCTTCCTCGAGCGGGCGATCGCCCGCTTCGCCGGCCTCGGCGTGCGGGTGGAGCGGGTGCTCACCGACAACGGCGGGAACTACCTCAGCGGCGCCTTCCGCGAGATGGCCGCGGCGCACGGGGTGGGGCTGCGGCGGACGAGGCCGTACCGGCCGCAGACCAACGGCAAGGCCGAGGCGTTCATCAAGATCCTGCAGGACGAGTGGGCGTACCGGCGCGCCTACGGCTCGAACGCGGAGCGGCTCGCCGCGCTCCCGCTCTTCCTGAGCGAGTACAATCACGCCCGTCCGCACGGCGGCATCGGCGGGGCCGTCCCCGCCTCCCGCCTGTAAACAACGTCCCTGGGACCTACAGCTAGCCGCCGACGGCGGCCCGTTCGGCGAGGCGGCGTCCGCGCGAGCCGCTGCCCTTGACGCGCTCGCGCACCTCGAGGGGCGGGGGGGCGCCGGCGGCGACCTCCTCGGGGGTGAGGCGGGTGCTGGCGGGGGCGTTGCGCTCCTCCTTGACGAGGAACGGCTCGATCTTCTTGAGGTCGCTGCTCGTCATCGGCTTGGTGGACTGGCCCTTGGTGGTCCAGAACAGGCCCTTGTCGGGGATGCGGCGGGGCATGCCGCCGCGCATCGTGAAGGCGTGCACCTGCGTCGGCATCAGGCGTTCGCCGTCGGCGTCGCAGACGGGGCAGGGCTGCGGGTCCGAGGACTGGCTGACCGGGCGGATCAGCTCGAAGACGCCGTGGCAGTCCTCGCAGTAGTACTCGTAGAGCGGCATGGCGTGCTTAGTCCTCCGGGCGCGCCGCCTCCTCCGGCGGACGCTCCCGAGTATACGGCGGCGCGCCGTCCGCGGGCGCAGGGGCGCCGGGCGCGACGGCGTCCGCGGGCGCGCGGCGGCGGCGCACGGCGGCGAGGAAGCGCGCGCTCCCGAGGTCGCGCTCCGCCACGGCGCGCACGAGGTCGAGCATCACGCTCTCCATGCCCGCCGCCACGCGCTGGTCGAGGCGCACGCGCGCGGCCTCCTCGTAGGGTGCCTCCTGGTACAGGCGCAGCACCTTGACCACGGCGTCCGGGATGGGCGCGGCCTCGGGGTGGGAGGCGCGGCAGCGGGGGCAGAGCAGGCCGCCGGCCAGAGGCGACCACGCGGCGGCGCCGGGCGCGACCTCGCCGCCGCAGGCGGCGCAGCGCCGCCACTCGGGGCGGAAGCCCGTCGCGCCGAGCAGCGCGAGCTCGAAGCCGCGCACCACCAGCTGCTGCCCGTCGCCGCGCGCGAGGCGCAGCAACGCCATCAGCAGCAGCCCGTAGGCGGCGTCGGCCTCGGCGTGCTCGACGGTGAAGCGGTCGGCGAGTTCGAGCAGATAGAGCGCCGAACCGAGCCGTTCGAGGTCTCCGCGCAGGGCCGCGAACGGCTCGATCGCCTGCGCCTGCGTCACGATCCCGAGCGTGCGCCCGTGCGCGATCACGACCTCGACGTGGGTGAGCGGTTCGAGGTGGCCGGCGAGCTTGCTGCGGGGCCGCAGCGCGCCCTTCGCGATCGCCTCGATCTTGCCGCGGGCGGGGGTGAGCAGCGTGACGACGCGGTCGGAGTCGCCGAAGCGGCGGCGGCGCAGCACCACCGCCTCGGTCTTCGTCAGGCGCGGCGGACGCGGCGCCACGAGGCCTACTCGACGGCCTGGCGGTGTTCGAGGGCGCGTTCGAGCGTGAGCTGGTCGACGTATTCGAGGTCGGCGCCGGCGGGGAGGCCGCGCGCGAGCCGCGTCACGCGCACGCCGAGCGGCTCCAGCAGCCGCGCGAGGTACATCGCCGTCGCCTCGCCCTCGAGGTTGGGGTTGGTGGCGACGATCACCTCGAACGGCGCCTCCCCGCCTCCGTCCGCGGCGTCGCCGCGCAGGCGGGCGAGCAGCTCGGCGATCTTGAGGTCCTCGGGGCCGACGCCGTCGGCGGGCGAGATCGCGCCGTGGAGGACGTGGTACAGCCCGCGGTAGCCGCGCGTGCGCTCGATCGCGACGAGGTCGAGCGGCTCCTCGACGACGCAGATGGTGCGGCGGTCGCGGCCGGGGTCGCCGCAGATCGCGCAGGGGTCGGCGTCGCCGACCTGCTGGCAGGCGGCGCAGAGGACGGCGCGCAGTTTGACGTCGAGCAGCGCCTCGGCGAGGTCGCGGGCCTCGCGTTCGGGGGCGCGCAGGACGTGGTAGGCGAGGCGCTGCGCCGACTTGGGGCCGACGCCGGGGAGGCGGTGGAACGCCTCCACGAGCCGCGCGATCGATGAGGGCGAGCCGCCCGGGGCCTCGTTCACGCCGCCCTCGCCCGTTCCGCGCGCCGCCGGCGCGCTAGTCCTCGACCACGGCCACGCCGTCGAAGGTCAGCGCCTCCTCGACGATGTGGCCGCCGCCGGCGGGCGCGGGGGGCGGCGCGCCGGAGGGCGCAGGGGGCGGCGCCGCGGCTGCGGGCGGCGAGGGCGCGGCGGCGGCGGGTGCGGACGGCGACACCTGGCGCAGCGCGTCCCAGACGACCGGCTTGACCTCGACGGGGCGTCCGACGGCGGCGGCGACCGCGCCGCGGATGGCCGCCAGCACCTCGGCGTCGCCGAGCGCCTTCTCGACGAGCAGCGGCGACTGGAAGCCGATCTCGACGGTGTCGCCGTCGAGGCTCTTGACGTGGCAGCGGGAGTTGAGGAGCGCGGCGGCGACGTGGTGCTGGGCGCGCGCCGCCTCGCGGATCTCGCCGAGCCGCTCGCGCAGCGCCGCCAGCTCGGGCGAGGGGGCGTCGCCGTTCCCGGGCGGCGCGGGCGGCGGCGCGCTCCGGCGCGCGGCGGCCCTTTCCGGCGCGGCGGGCGGCTCTGCGGCCGAGGGCGCGGCGGCGGGCGGGGCGTCCGGCGCGGGCCGGGCGCGGGGCCGTGGCGGGCGCGGCTCGCGCGCCGCCGGAGCCGGCGCCGCCTCACGGGGCTGCGCGGCGGCGGGCGCCGCCTCGCGGGGCTGCGCGGCGGCGGGCGCCGGTTGCGCGGCGGCGGGCGGCGGGGCGGCGTAGTCGTCGCGCTCCGGCGGGAGGCCGACGGCGTGCGCGGCGAAGGCGATCTCGGCGGGCAGCGCGTCGTAGTTGTCGCCGGCGAAGTCGATCTCGCCGAGGGCGCGCAGCGCGGCCACGATGTCGGCGGCCTCCGCCGTCTCCGCGATCGGCGCCAGTTCGGCGAGCTGGCCGTCGGTCAGGCCGAGTTCGTCGCGCGCGCCCGCGCGCAGCATCAGCAGCGTCCGCAGCGTCCGCACCGTCTCGCGCACGAACGCGCGCACCTCGATGCCGTCGTCGCGCACCGCGCCGAGCAGCGCGAGGCCGCCCGCGAGGTCGCGCCCGACGGCGGCGCGCGCGAGCTGCCCCGCGCGATCGTCGGCGGCGAGGCCCAGCCCGCTCCGCACCGCCTCGAGGTCGAGCGCCGTCCCGCGGTAGGCGGCGAGCTGGTCGAGCAGGTTGACGGCGTCGCGCAGCGAGCCGCCGGCCTGCCGCGCGATCAGCTCCATGCCGCCCTCGGCGACCTCGATGCCCTCGCGCGCGGCGATGGCGTGCAGCCGTCCCGCGATGTCGGGCAGCGCGATGCGGCGGAAGTCGAAGCGCTGGCAGCGCGAGCTGATGGTGGGCGGGATGCGGTGCGGCTCGGTGGTGGCGAGCACGAAGATGACGTGCGCGGGCGGCTCCTCGAGCGTCTTCAGCAGGGCGTTGAAGGCCGCGTCGGTGAGCATGTGCACCTCGTCGACGAGGTAGACCTTGTAGGCGGCGGCGTTCGGCGCGTAGCCCACGCTCTCGCGCAGCGCGCGCACCTCGTCGATGCCGCGGTTGGAGGCGGCGTCGAGCTCGATCAGGTCGAGCGCGCGGCCCTCGGCGAAGGCGACGCAGGAGCGGCACTCGCCGTCGGGCTCGCCGCCCTCGGGCGCCTCGCAGTTGACGGCCTTCGCGAGGATGCGGCCGGTGCTGGTCTTGCCGGTGCCGCGCGGCCCGGTGAAGAGGTAGGCGTGCGCGGGGTTGCCGGACGCCACGGCGTTGCGGAGCGTGGTGACGATCGGGTCCTGACCGGACACGTCCCCGAACGCCGAGGGGCGCCACTTGCGGTAGAGCACTTCCTGGCTCACGGCTGCCTCGCGGCCCGCGCGGGGAGAGCGGCGGGCGCGGCCAGTGTACCAGCGCCGCGCGCGCCCTGCCGTGCGCGCCGCCCGCGCCGCGCCGTCACTCGCCGAGGCCGTGGCCTCCGGCGGCGTGGACGCCGGAGCCGAGCATCGCCTCCTCGCGCTCGCTCATCGCCAGCGCGCCCTCGGGCCGATCGTGGTCGTAGCCGAGGAGGTGGAGCAGCGCGTGCAGCACGACGTGGCGCAGCTCGTCGCCGAACGCGAGGCCGGCGGCGGCGGCCTGCCGCCGCACGCTGCCGACGGAGACGGCGACGTCGCCGAGGTACGGCGGCGCCTCGCCGTCCTCGCCGCCGGGGAAGGCGTCGCCCTCGCCGGGCGGGAACGCGAGCACGTCGGTGGGCGCGTCGACGCCGCGGTGCTCGCGGTTGAGCCTCCACAGCAGCTCGTCGCCGGCGAGCAGCAGCGACACGGCGCCGTCCTCGACGCCCTCGGCGGCGAGCGCCGCGGCCACGAACGCCTCGAGCGGCGCGGCGTCCACCGTGCGCCCCTCGCCGTCGCGCTCGATCGAGACGTGGAGGGTCATGTGTGAGCAGGGTAGGCGATCACGAAGACAGCGGGCAGCAGCCATCGCGCAAAGGATTGCGGGGCCTGACGGGGCACGAGCACTCGAATCGCGATTGCCAGACGCAGCGCCAAGATTCCGAGCGCGTCGCAGATCGCCACGCAGTTCGATGCCCAGTGGCTGGGGGGTTGCGATGGCGACGGCATCCCTGCTCCATGTGTTGTGACCACCCGTTGGCAGGCCACACCCACAGGAGATGGCGTCACGCGAGACCTGTCAAAAGAACTGGAGGCTGCACAACTGCAACGACCAGCCACACAATGCCAGCCAGATGTTGCAGGCGGTTCCGGCCTCCTGCCCCGGCTCCCGCCAGCACGAGGCTCGCGTCCGCGTGCTGCATCAGCGCAGCAGCGGCGACGCCGCGAGGCCAAGGATGAGGATGCCGAGGACGGTGATCACGAGCAGCCCCTGTACGGCGGCCGTCGGGCGGGGCAGGTAAACGATGCCGCCCCATCCATCGGTCCGGGCTACGGGAGTCCACCAGCAACGGCACACAGGCGCGTAATCAGGTCGACCGTCGCGTTGGCGTTTGACAGACTACGCAACAGTGCTCCGACGAGCGCCTGCGTACGCTGACATGCACGATATCTAGCAGGACCAAGATGGGCTGGATGAACTGCGACGGAGCTGTCATCGTCTGCTCCCGCTGCTCCGAACTGGAGCAGTACCTGAACGGAAGCGAGGAGGAAGAGTAATGAGAGCACGCTGGGTACTCTACGCGCAGCTCGTTCTCGCTGCCTTGCTGGCCGTAGCCATCATCACGGGCATTGGCCAGGAACAGATCTGCGAGGCGACTGGAGGGGGTTGGCTCGACTGGGAAGAGATCTGGGCGAGCCTCGCTGAAAAGAACAGCTTCTGGGGAGAGCGTGAAGGTGCTGGTGCGGACGCGCAGAACTACTGCCTCTGGGCTTGGGCTGAACGATAACCACCCAAACTCAGCCGGTTGCCAGCCACTCGGTGTCGCCCTACCCCCCGGCCCCCGCCAGCACGAGGCTCGCGGCGGCGCACTGCGCCGCGCCCAGCAAGGGCGACGGAGCCAGGCCGAGGAAAAGGACGCCGAGGACGGTGATCGCGAGCAGCCCTGTACGGCGGTCGCCGGGCGGGGTAATCGAGAGCACTTAGGCTGACGGCGAAGGCGAGCGGTATCGTCCTCAACGCCTCGGGCAGGTAAGCGATCACGCGATCGGCGGCAGCGACGGCAGGATGACGTCGAAGAAGAAAGCCAGTGCATCCCCCAGATGCGATGCGAGGCGGTCGATCGACCAGCACACCAGTGCGAGGTTCCAGGCCCAGCGCGACGGCCCCTGATTCGATCTTGAAGCCAGCGGATCGGTCTGCGTTCCGCTGGAACGCGAGGTATCACTCTGCACGCGGGAAGATGCCCTGTGTCTGTACCGTCGCCCCACGATGTCGGCGGCCAATTGGGCTACGGCGTCATCTCCCCCACGGGACGCATCACCGATTATGATCCTCATCTGGCCCTCCTTCGCGTTTGCCACGCTTGCGCTTGAGCAAGTCGAGGCCGCATGTCTCCCTTGGATCATTGCGACCTCGACGGGAGCTGGCAAGTCTCAGGTGTGCCAACCAACTGCAGATGTCTGGGCGATTCAGCCAGTCGCGTTTTGGGCGAACCGCAGGACTGTCCAATCCCTACCCCCCCGCCAGCACGAGGCTCGCGGCGGCGCGCTGAGCCGCGCCCAGCAGCGGCGACGGGGCGAGGCCGAGGAAGAGGACGCCGAGGACGGCGAGCGCGAGCAGGCCCTGTACGGCGGCCGCCGGGCGGAGGGGGGCGTCGTCGGGGGGGGCGTCGAGCACCATCGTGCGCGCCCAGCGCAGGTAGTAGAACGCCGACACCGCCGAGTTGAGCACGGCCACCGCCACCAGCGCCACCATCCAGTCGGCGCCCGTCTGGACGGCGCTGTGGAACACGTACAGCTTCGCGAGGAAGCCCGCCGTCGGCGGGATGCCGGTCAGCGACAGCAGGCACAGCAGCAGCGCCCCGGCCACCGCCGGCGAGCGCCGCCACAGGCCGGCGTAGTCCTCCAGCCGCTCCGTCCCGAGGCGTTCCGACACCACGATCACGCACAGGAACGCGCCGAGGTTCGTCGCCGCGTACGCCGTGAGGAAGAACAGCACCGCCGACGCCCCCGCCGCGCCGCTCGCCGACACCGCCGCCAGCCCCACCGCGACGTTGCCCGCCTGCGCGATCGAGGAGTAGGCGAGCAGCCGCTTGACGTTGGTCTGGAGGATCGCGGCGGCGTTCCCGAACGTCATCGAGACGCCCGCCAGCACCGCGAACAGGGCCGCCCCGTACTCGGAGACGAGCTCGCCGCCGCCGAGGGCGGCGTGGAAGATGCGGAGCGCGACGGCGAAGCCCGCCGCCTTCGAGGCGACCGAGAGGAACGCCGTCACCGTGGTCGGCGCGCCCTCGTAGACGTCGGGGACCCACGCCTGGAACGGCGCGATCGACATCTTGAAGCCGAGGCCGGCCGCCACCAGCACGAAGCCGAGCGCGAGCGCCAGATCGGTTCCGCGCGGGGACGCGGCGGCATAGGCGGCGATGCCGTCGAGCGAGGTCGTGCCGGCGACGCCGAAGAGGAAGGCGAAGCCGTAGAGCAGCACGGCGGCGGCGACGGCGCCGCTCAGCAGGTACTTCAGCCCGGCCTCGGAGGAGCGGTCGTCGCGGGCGGCGCCGGCGAGCACGAACTGCGCGATCGAGGCTGTTTCGAGGCACACGAAGATCGCGATCAGGTCGCGCGCCTGCGCGAGCAGCGCCATCGCGCCGGCGGCGGTGAGCAGCAGCGCGAAGAACTCGGGGCGCGGCTCGCCGCGCGAGAGGCCCTCGGCGGTGGCGAGGACGACGGCGGCGGTGGCGGCGATCAGCAGGAAGGCGAAGAACAGCGCGAAGGGGTCGAGGACGACGGCGCCGCCGACGGCCTCGCCGCCGGCGCCGGAGAGCGCGAGCCACAGCGTCCACGCGAGGGCGGCGGCGAGCGCGGCGAGGGTCAGCGCGAACACCGGCGCGCGCCTCGGCGCGGCGAGGTCGGCGGCCATCACGACGCCGGCGCCGGCGAGCAGCGCGAAGCCGGGGCCGATGTGGTGGAGCTGCTCGAACCAGTTCATGCGCCCGCCACCAGTCGCGCGATCGGCTCGACGCCGCTCGCGACCGCGTCGGTCAGCGGCCGCGGCCAGACGCCGACGCCGACGATGAAGACGAGCATCGAGGCCATCGCCGCGTACTCCCACCACTCGCGGGCGTCGGTCAGGCCCTCCCAGCGCTCGTCGGGCGGGCCGGCGAAGACGCGCTGCACGGCCCACAGGATGTAGCCGGCGGCCAGCACCACGCCGAAGACCGAGATCGCCGTCGCCGCCGGGTGCGCCTGCAGCGCGCCCGCGAACACCGTGAACTCGGCGACGAACCCGCTCAGCGCGGGCAGGCCGAGCGAGGCGAAGCCGGCCACGATCATGACCGTGCCGACGATCGGCATCCGGTGGAGCAGGCCCCGCATGTCGGCGATGCGGCGCGTGTGGGTGCGGTCGTAGATCAGGCCGACGGCGACGAAGAGCAGGCCGGTGATGGTGCCGTGGGTGAACATCTGCAGCGCGGCGCCGGACAGCCCGACCGCCCCCATCGCCGAGACGCCGAGCAGCACGTAGCCCATGTGCGACACCGAGGAGTAGGCGACGAGCCGCTTGAGGTCGGTCTGCTGGAGGGTGAGGATCGCCCCCCAGATCACGGAGGCGGCGGCGATCGCGGCGAGGACGGCGCCGAAGTCCCGGGCCTGCTCCGGCAGGATCGGCAGCGCGATGCGGAGGATGCCGTAGCCGCCCATCTTCAGCAGCACGCCGGCCAGCATCACCGAGACCGCCGTCGGCGCGTCGGTGTGGGCGTCGGGCAGCCAGGTGTGGACGGGCACGATCGGCAGCTTCACGAGGAACGCCGCCATCACCAGCCAGAACACGACCGCGAGCGGGATCGCCGCGTCCGCCGGACGCCCCGCGTCGCTCGCCAGCACCGCGATGTCGAACGTCCCCGCCGTCAGCCCCAGCACGAGGAAGCCGACGAGCATGAACGCCGAGCCTGCCATCGTGAACAGCAGGAACTTCATCGCGCTGTAGCGGGGCCGCCCCGTACCCCAGATCGAGATCAGCATGTACATCGGCAGCAGCTCGAGCTCCCAGAAGAAGAAGAACTGGATCAGGTCGAGCGAGAGGAAGACGCCGGCCACCGCCGTCTGGAGCAGCAGCAGCCAGGCGAAGTACTGCTTCGGGCGCGCCTCGACGTTCCACGAGACGAGCACGGCGGCGAGCGAGAGCAGGCCGGTCAGCAGCACGAGCGGGGCCGACAGCCCGTCCACGCCGAGGGCGTACTGCACGCTGAAGCCGGTGTCGCCGGCCGCGATCCACTCGAAGCGGTCGACGAACTGGTAGCCGGGCGCGTCCGGGTCGAAGCGGAGGAAGATCGCGATCGAGAGCAGGAAGGCGAGGGCGCTGAAGAACAGCGCGACCCAGCGCGCGTCGCGCTCCTTGTCGCGCGGCAGCGTCGCCAGCGTGAGCGCCCCGACGGCGGGCAGCAGCAGGAAGACGGACAGCATCTCAGCGCGCCAGCGCGTCCGCGCCGAGCACCGCGATCGCCACGACCGCGATGACGACGCCCGCGAGGAAGAGCGCGGCGTAGCCCTGCACGTAGCCAGCCTCGACGCGCCGCAGCCGGTCGCCGGCGCGCCGCACGCCCTCGCCCGTCCGGTCGGCGGCGAAGTCGACGACGCGGGCGTCGACGAGCTGCGCGGCGCGCTGGAGCCCGCCGTTCAGCACCCAGCGCACGACGACGGTCTCGGCGACGAAGTCGAGGTAGTACTTCGCCTCGGCGGCGGCGTGGAGGGGGGCGAGGCGCGCGCGCACGGCGGAGGCGGCGGGCCGGCCGTAGTGGTAGACGGCGGCGGCGGCGGCGATCCCGCCGAACGCGAACACCAGCGAGGCGGCGACGATGCCGCCCTCGACGTCGGGGGCGCCGTGGCGCAGCGCGGCCGGCAGCGCCCCCTCGACGAGGCGCGAGAACCCGCCGCCGAGGTTGAAGAGGCCGGCGGCGACCGCGGGCGCGGCGAGGATCAGCAGCGGCAGCGCCATCGACGGCGGCGACTCGTGCGGCTCGCCGCGGACGGCGCCGTCCTCGCCTCCGCCGCCGCGGTACTCGCCCCAGAACGTGAGGATGACGGCGCGGAACATGTAGAGCGCCGTCATGCCGGCGACGAGGACGGCGACGAAGAACAGCGCGCGCTCGTGCTTCCAGGCGTCGAGCAGGATCTCGTCCTTGCTCCAGAAGCCGGCCAGCGGGAACACGCCGGCCAGCGACAGCGAGCCGATCACGAAGGTCGCGTAGGTGATCGGCATATGGGAGCGGAGGCCGCCCATGCGCCGCATGTCGAAGGTATGCGTCGCGTGGTTGACGGAGCCGGCGCCGAGGAACAGCAGCGCCTTGAAGAAGGCGTGCGTGAACAGGTGGAAGATGGCCGCCACGTACCCGAGCACGCCCAGCGCCATCACCATGTACCCGATCTGCGAGATCGTCGAGTAGGCCAGCACGCGCTTGATGTCGGTCTGCACGAGGCCGAGCGTGGCGGCGAGCAGCGCGGTGAAGCCTCCGGTGTAGGCGACGAGGTCGAGCACCTGGGCGGGAGCGGCCTCGAAGCTGGGGAAGAAGCGGGCGATCAGGTAGACGCCGGCGACGACCATCGTCGCGGCGTGGATCAGCGCGGAGACGGGCGTGGGGCCCTCCATCGCGTCGGGCAGCCAGATGTGCAGCGGGAACTGCGCCGACTTGCCGACGGCGCCGGCGAAGAGGCCGAGCGTGAAGCCGGTGAGCACGGCGGAGCCGATCGCGCCCGCCGCCGCCAGCTCGTTGATGCCGGCGATGCCGAGTTCGCCCGTCTTGGACCAGATCAGCAGCACGGCGAGCAGGAACGCGAAGTCGCCGAAGCGCGTGACGACGAACGCCTTCTTGGCCGCGGCCGCGGCGGCCGGGCGGTCGAACCAGAAGCCGATCAGCAGGTACGAGGCCAGCCCCACCAGCTCCCAGTGCACGAACAGCTGGAGCAGGTTCGAGGCGAGCACCAGCCCCAGCATCGCCGCCGTGAACAGCGACATCGAGGCGAAGTAGCGCGCGTAGCCGCCGTCGCCGCGCATGTAACCGACGGAGTAGACCTGCACCAGCAGCGAGACGCTGGTGACGACGAACGCCATGATCGCGCTCAGCCCGTCGAGGCGGACGCCGATCGCCACCTCGAGGTCGAACAGCGTCACCCAGCCGTGCGGCGCGAACGCCAGCGGCTCGCCGCCGGCGGCGATCGCGCTGTCGAGCGACCACAGCGAGGCCAGCCAGGCGAGGCCGACGGCGGCGATGGTGATGCGCCCGGCCCACTCGGCGCGGAAGCCGCGCGCGCGGTGCAGCGCGACGATCGCGGCGAACGAGGCGACGGGGGCGAGGTAGATCGCCCAGACGACGGCCTCGGGGACCTGGCTGCCGAGGATCATGCGGCCTCGCCCGCGGCGCGCCGCGCGCGGCGGTCCGGCGCGGGGCGGTGCGGCGTCGTGCGGTTCGGCATCGGGCGGCTCAGATCTTGTTCAGCACTTCGCGGGCGACGTGGGTCTTGCCGTCCGGCACCCACAGCTCGCGCGGCTCCGACATGGCGGCGACCTCGAGCGGCGGCACGATCCGCACGGCGACGGCCTCGGTCTGGAACAGCTCCCACCACGCGGATGCGGCGTAGCCGTCCGGCGCGTCCATGAACTTCACCCACATGCCGGCCCCCTACCAGCGCAGCAGGTTGATGCGATCGAGGTCCACCGTCTCGCGCCGACGGTAGACCAGCACCGACATCGCCAGCGCCACGGCGGCCTCGGCGGCGGCGACGGTCAGCACGAACACCACGAAGACGTGCCCGGCCAGCGGCTCCTCGCCGGCCGCGAACGCCGAGGAGAAGCGCGAGAACGAGAGGAACGTGAGGTTGACCGCGTTCAGCATCAGCTCGATGCCCATGAGCACGGCGATGGCGTTGCGCTTGGAGAGCGCGATCGCGGCGCCCGCGCCGAACAGCAGGCCGGACACCGTCAGGTAGTGCGCGAGGTCGACGCTCACGCCGCATCGTCCTCCCGCACCAGCACGATCGCCCCGATCAGCGCCGCCAGCAGCAGCACCGAGGCGACCTCGAACGCCAGCACGTAGCGGCCGACGAGCGCGTCGCCGATCACGTCCGCCGTCGAGGCGAAGCCGCGCTCGGCGAGCAGCCGCCCGTCCAGCGCCGACCACTCGGCGCCGATCGCGACGGCCGCGACGACGGCGGCCAGCGCCGCCCCCAGCGCGAGGCCGGGCACGAGGTACAGCCCGTTGCCGTTGTCGCGCCCGGCCAGCGGCGTCAGCATCACCGCGAACACGATCAGCACGGGGATCGCGCCCGCGTAGATCAGGATCTGCGCGATCGCGATGAAGTCGCCCGACAGCGTCAGGAACAGCCCCGCCGTCGCCAGGAACGAGAGCACGAGGAACGCGAGCGCCCGGATCAGGTCGCGCGCGAGGAACACGCCCACGGCCGACGTCACCGCGACCGCCGACAGCAGCCAGAAGGCGGCGACGACGCCCGGCGAGTCCATCTAGCCCGCGGTCCCCAGCCGCCGCGCCTCGGCGATGCCGCCGGCCCGGCCGGTCAGCGCCGGGGCGCGTCCGGCCGCAGGCTCCGGGCGGTAGCCGATGCGGCGCGCCCACTCGCGGAGGAGCGCGATCGCCGCCGCCCAGTTGACGGCGGCGAACAGCCCGAGGCTGACCGCGCCCGGCGCGTCCCAGCGCGCCAGCAGCGACGCCTCGGCGGCCACGATCAGCAGGTTGCACAGCGACAGCGGGATCAGGTACTGCCACGCGAAGCGCATCAGCTGGTCCAGCCGGAAGCGCGGCAGCGTCCCCCGCAGCCACACCAGCACGAAGTACGCCGCCGACAGCTTCGCGAACAGGATCAGGTAGCCCGGTATCCACTCCTCGAGGCCGAACAGCGTCCACCCGCCGAGGAAGAACGTCGCGACCAGCGCCGACACCAGCAGCGCGTTGCCCAGCTCGACGGCGTAGAACAGCCCGAACTTCATCCCCGAGTACTCGGTGTGGAAGCCCGCCACGATCTCGGACTCGGCCTCGGCGATGTCGTTCGGGGTGCGGTTCAGCTCGGCGGTCGAGGAGAAGAAGTAGGTCAGCAGCGCGATCGGCAGCAGCGCCGCCAGCCACAGGTTGTGCGCCGACTGCCACGCCACGATCTCCGACAGCCGCATCGAACCCGTGATCAGCACGACCGAGAGCAGCGCGATCGAGAGCGGAATCTCGTACGAGATCATCATCGCCACGGTCCGCATCGACCCCAGCAGCGCGTAGTGGTTGTTCGAGGCCCAGCCCGCGAGGAAGACGGCGAGCGTCGTCAGCGAACTGACGGCGACGAGGTAGAGCACCCCGACATGGATGTCGAGGTAGCTCATGTTCGCCGCCCACGGCACCGGCCCCCAGGCCGCGATCATCGGGACGAAGATGATGGCCGGCGGCAGCAGGAACAGCGCGCGGTCGGCGCCGTCCGGGACCAGCACCTCCTTCTGGATCAGCTTGATCGCGTCGGCCACGGGCTGGAGCAGCCCGTAGGGGCCGACGCGGTTCGGCCCGCGCCTGATCTGGAGGCGCCCGATCAGGCGGCGCTCGATCCAGATCAGCGCCAGCAGCGCACCGCCGACGAGCGAGAGGATGCCGATCGCCCCCAGCAGCGCCCCCGCCGCGTACGACAGCCAGCTCTCGCCGAGGATGCCGTCGAGCGCCTCGGGCTGGCGGTCGTTGACGCCGTCGAGCCGGGCGCGCAGTTCGGCGGCGGCGAGGCCGAGGTCGCGCACGTCGTACCACTGGCCGTCGAGCCGTCCGTCGACGACGGCGTAGCCGATCGCCGCGTTGGCGGCGAGGAAGGCGAGCGCGGCCAGCGCGCCGAGGGCGAGCAGCGGCGGCGCGAGGCGCCTCGGCGCGCGGCGGCGGCCCTGCCGCAGCGTGGACGGCGGCGCCGCGCTCACCGGTCGATCTCCCCTACCACGATGTCGACCGAGCCGAGCGCGACGATGGCGTCGGGCAGCGAGGAGCCGACGGCCATGCGGCGCAGCAGCGAGAGGTTGATGAGCGAGGGCGCGCGGACGTGGAAGCGGAAGGGGGCGGAGCCGCCGTCGGAGACGACGTAGAAGCCGAGCTCGCCGCGCGGACCCTCGACGCGGGCGTAGGCCTCGCCGGGGTCGGGGCGCAGCGCGAGCGGGATCTGGGTCTTGTGGGGGCCGGGGGGCAGCGCGTCGAGCGCCTGGCGGACGATGCGCGTGGACTGGCGCACCTCCTCGAGGCGCACGAGGAAGCGGTCGTAGGCGTCGCCGTGGCGGCCGACGGGGATGTCGAAGTCGTAGCGTTCGTAGCCGCAGTAGGGTTCGGCCTTGCGGAGGTCCCAGGGCACGCCGGAGCCGCGCAGCATCGGCCCGGCGAGCGAGCCGTTGATCGCGTCCTCGGCGGAGATCACGCCGACGCCGCGGCTGCGCGCGAGCAGGATCTCGTTGTCGATCAGCAGCTCGGCGTACTCGTCGATGCGCTCCGGCAACTCGTCGACGAGCGCCTCCACGGCGGGGAAGAACTCGGGCGGCGGGTCGAAGGCGACCCCGCCGATCCGCATGTAGTTCGTCGTCAGCCGCGCGCCGCCCGTCATCTCGAACAGGTCGAGGATGCGCTCGCGCTCGCGGAACATGTACATCAGCGGGGTCTGCCAGGCGCCGGCGTCGTTGACGAAGGTGCCGTTGGCCATCGAGTGGCTGGCGATGCGCTGCAGCTCGGCGAAGATCACGCGCAGGCAGGAGGCGCGCTCCGGCGCCTCGACGCCCGCCAGCCGCTCGACGGCGAGGCAGTAGCCGAGGTTCCCGCTCATCGCCGCGAGGTAGTCGGCGCGGTCGGTGAAGGGGATGTTCTGCGTGTAGGTGCGCTCCTCGGCCAGCTTCTCCATCGAGCGGTGGAGGTAGCCGACGACCATGTCCATGTCCTGGATGCGTTCGCCGTCCATGACCACGCGCAGGCGGAACACCCCGTGCGTCGAGGGGTGCTGCGGCCCGATGTTGAGGACGTAGGGCTCGGCCGCGGTGGTCATCGCGCCTGCACTCCGGGTTCCTCGAACGGGAACTTCGGCAGGCCGGGGTGGTGGTCCGGGATCTGCAGGAAGTCCTTGCGGAGCGGGAAGCCGGGGTAGCCCTCCCAGAGGAACATGCGGCGCAGGTCGGGGTGGCCCTCGAAGCGCACGCCCATCAGGTCCCAGGCCTCGCGCTCCTGCAGCAGCGCGCCCTGGTAGACGCCGCAGGCGCTCGGCAGCGAGGGCTCGTCGTGGTCGCGGAGGATCGCCTTGACCACGATCTGGTGGTTCCGGTCGAGCGACTGGAGGTGGTAGACGACCTCGAAGCGGTCGTGGCGGTCGACGGCGCAGAGGCTGCTGAGCTGTTTGGCGTCGAAGCGGGGATCGTCGTGCAGCCAGCGCAGCGCGTCGGCGACGCGCGCGGGCTCGACCTCGACCCACTCGGCGGTGGCGGTGGCGACGGCGCCGGGGAGCGCCTTAGCGAGCGCCGAGGCGACCTCGCCGCCGGGCAGCTGGCGCGGGCCGGGCGGCACGCTAGCGCCACTCCAGCGCGCGGCGGCGCCAGGCGTAGGCCAGCCCGAACGCGAGCACGCCGACGAACAGCGCCGCCTTGAACAGCGCGTCGGTGTTCAGGCCGAGGTGCTCCACCGCCCACGGGTAGAGGAACAGGATCTCGACGTCGAAGATCACGAAGCCGAGCCCGAACAGGTAGTAGCGGGCGTGGAACTGGCCCCACGCGCCGCCCTCGGCCTCGACGCCGCACTCGTAGGTCGCGCTCTTCACCGGGTCGGGGTTGTCGGGGCGCATCCGCAGCCGGTAGAAGGCGTAGGAGGCGATCAGCGGGAGCGCCGGAAACAGCACGCCGAAGAGCACCAGCACCCCGACGCGGCCGTACAGCTCAGGTATCACCCGGTGAGCTCCCCAGCATCCGCTCGAGGCGGCCCGCCGTGCTCCAGCCCGGCGAATGTAGCACGCGCCCATACGCCGGACAATCGGGGCCGCCCACGCCCCGCCGTCAGCCGATCCGCGAACGCCGCCAGCGCCACAGCGCCACGCCCGCCGCGATCATGAGCGTGCTCGCCGCCGCGTTGCCGATCTGTCCGCGCAGCAGCGCCGTCGCGAAGACGAGCGCGCCGACGAGGACGAGCGCCACGCCGATCGAGAGCAGCATGTCGCGCCGCTCCGGCCCGCGGTCGCGGCTCACGCCGCGCCCCCGGCGAAGGCCTCGAGGGGCGGCCCGGCCTCGAACTCCTCGCGCGTGATCTCCATGCGCTCGAACCGGTGGCCGTCGCGCCGCAGCGAGCGGACGCGGCGGAAGCCGGCGCGGCGGAAGGCGGCCTGCGCCCGCAGGTTGGAGGTCAGCGTGTGGAGGTGCATCCGCCGCAGGTCGAGCTCCGGGAACACGAGGCCCAGCATCGCCCGCACGGCGTCCGGCCCGAACCCGCGCCCCCAGTAGCCGCGGTCGCCGATGGTGATGCCGAGCTCGGCCTCGCGCAGCAGCGAGTCGTAGCCGTAGTACATGACGTTGCCGATGTGGCAGCCGCGCGCGCGCTCCTCGATCGCGTAGGTGCGGCGGAACGGCGAGGGGCGGCGGATCTCCTCGGCCAGCGTCGTCTCGAAGGCGCGGTAGGTCATCGCGATCGGGCGCACGGCGTCGTAGGCGGCGAGTTCGGGGTCCTTGCGCCAGCCGTAGTCGCGCGCGGCGTCCCCGAGGCGCTTCTCGCGCAGCCGCACGAGGCGGCCCTCGGCCAGCGCCGCCGGACGCGGCGCGGCCGTCGTCACCGCGCCGCCCTCGCGCGCCCCGCGCGTCCGCCCCTCACGGGGCCGCGCCGTTCGCCAGCGCCGCCTGCGCCCGCTCGACGATCGCGCGCTCGTTGGCGTAGGTCATGCGCTCCGCCGCCTCGTGGATGTCGTACCACGCAACGAGGTCGTGCTCGGCGTCGTGGCGGGAGACGTCGCCGCCGGCGGCGCGCATCAGGAAGTGGTGCACCTCCTTGTGGACGCGCTCCGGCTCCGCGCCGCCGCCGTAGACGTAGCGGATCGCGCCGAGGCGCCCGCCGTCCGCCGCCGCCTCGTCGATCGCGACCTCGAGGCCGGTCTCCTCGGCGACCTCGCGCAGCGCGGTCTGCTCGACCGACTCGCCGCCGAGCGGCTTGCCCTTGGGCAGCGCCCACAGCCCCTCGGCGGGGCGCGCGACGAGCACGATCTCGACGCGCCCCCCGGCGCGGCGCCAGACGACGCCGCCCGCCGACCAGACGCGGCGCGCGAGGGGCGCGCTCACGGCCGCCGCGCCTCGGACGCGAAGTCGGCCGCCATCATCCGCGACTCGTCGAGGGCGAGTTCGGCGGCCTCGGCGACGTGCTCCTCGTCGCTCTCGCGCAGGCGGAGCAGGATCGCCTCGGCCTCCTCGCCGGCGATCTCGCCGAGGGCGCGGACGGCGGCGACCTGCACCTCCGGCTCCTGCTCCTCGTCGAGCAGCAGCGTCAGCGGCTCGATCGCCTGCTCCAGCAGCAGGCGTCCGGCGGAGGAGGCGGCGGCAGCGCGCACCTCGTCGTCCTCGTCGGCGAAGGACTGGACGAGCACCGGCAGCCAGTCGTCGGAGCCGTGGCGGCCCATCGCGGCGACGGCGGCGACGCGCATCCGCGGGGCGCCGGTCCCGTACTGCTCGGCGATCAGCTCGGCGACCCACTCCTCGGAGCAGGCCCCGGCCGCCTCCAGCGCGGCGGCGCGCACCGCGTCGTCCTCGGTCACGTCCTCGACGCGGTCGCGCAGGGCCTCGGTGACGCTCTCGGCGAGATCGGCGGGCAGCATCCCGAACTCGATGCCGACGACGAAGTTGCCGAGCGCCGCCGCTGCCTCGGCGCGCACGCCGGCGTCGCCGTCGTCGCGCACGAGGCCGGTCAGCAGCCCGGCGTACTCGTGGCGATCGTGCTCCCACAGCCCGCGGATCGCGAGGATGCGCGTCGCGGCGTCCCCGTCGAGCAGCGCGGCGAGGTGGATGCGGTCGAAGTCGAGCGCCACGTCGTCCGCGGCCAGCCCCTGCAGCGCGGCGAGCAGGCCGCGGCGGCGCTGCGGCGGCAGCGAGGGCAGCAGCGCGAGCACGCGCCCGGCGACGGCGTCGTCGGGCGCGCTCAGCGACGGCAGATCGGCGATCGGCAGCGCGGACGCCTCGTCGGCGACGGCGTCGAGCACCTCGCCGGGCGGCGGCAGGCGGCGCTCGTCCTCGCCGCCGCCGAGGCCGTCGCCGTCGGCGCCGCCGGGCAGGCCGCCGTTGCCGCCGCGCGGCGCGTCCGCGTCGTGGCCGTCGTGGTGCGCGGGCATCGGGGGCGAGTGTAGCAGGCAGGCCGCCGCGCAGCCGTCAGGGGGCGGACGACAGCAGGCGCAGGGCCTCGGCGTGGAGGCGGGGGGCGGCGGCGAGGCAGGGGCCGCCGCGCGGCGAGGGCGCGCCGTCCGCCGACGTGAGGACGGCGCCCGCCTCCTCGACGATGGGGACGAGCGCGGCGAGGTCCCAGGGATGGAGATCGGCGCCCTCGGCCATGAGGTCGGCGGCGCCCTCGGCGACGAGGCAGAAGCCCCAGAAGTCGCCGAGGGCGCGGGCGCGCCACGCGGCGCGCAGCAGCGCCTCCGCCCCCGGCCAGCGTTCGAGGGTCGCGGCCGGATCGCCGTAGACGACGTGCGCCGCGGCGACGGATGCGGTCTCCGAGGCGGCGATGCGCTCGGGCGTCCCGGCGCGGCCGGCCTCGATCGGCGCGCGCCAGGCGCCGCCGCCCCTCGAGGCGTGCCAGCGCGCGCCGAGCGCGGGCGCGGAGACGACGCCCAGCTCGACGCCCCCGCCGCGCTCGCAGGCAATGAGCGTGGCCCAGACGGGAATGCCGCGCATGTAGTTGTGGGTGCCGTCGATGGGGTCGACGATCCAGCGCGCCCCGCCGTCCTCGCCCGCCTCCTCGCCGGCCTCCTCGCCAAGCACGGCGTGGCGCGGGAAGCGCGAGGCGATGCGCTCGCGCAGCAGCGCCTCGATCTCGCGGTCGGCGGGGGTGACGAAGGTGCCGTCGGCCTTGCGCTCGGGCGCGGCGCCCCCCCGGTAGTGGCGGAGGGCGACGGCGTCCGCCTCGTCCGCGAGGCCGAGCGCGAACGCGAGCAGGTCGGCAGTGGTTTCGGTCGTGGCAGCTGCCAAGCGGTGCGGGCCGCGTACTGCCGCGCGGCGACGCATATCGTGCAAGGCGTGGGTAATTCGTCTGTGGAATCGACGACTCCGCGCAGGTGGGCGTTCGACGCGCAAGCCCCCATCCGTATCCGGTGCCTGTGGCGGCGAAGCCTGTTTTTTGTATCCCGCCAGCTCGAAGTGCGGAGTTTCGTAGCCTCGCTGCTTCCGCCCCCACGACGAATCGAGGAACGCCTGTACGCGGGCACTCAGCAATTCGGCGTGTTCCTCCGCCGGAAGGACGAAATAAAAGCGCGAACTTATCCGTCTCCAGCGCAGCACAAGCAGACCGGGGGCACCGTCAAAGCGCTCACGGAAGGCGGCTGCTCGTTCTGCGATCTGCTGATCCGTCTTCCCTTGTCGAGTCGCGTGTTGATAGATGACGAGGCTCTGGCCACGTTTCCAGCAGGGAATCAAGTCGTCGAAGAAAGCATATTTCGGACCGTCGGTCGTCAGCGGGCTGACCAGCGGTGTCTCAAGACCGTTGTCGGGGTCAGCGAACACAACATCGGCGTAGTGGACTGCGCTCAGTCCACGTCGCAACCATTCCTCCCGTCTCAACGAGCGTTCCGCGCGTGACTCCGAGCCTCCGAACTCCAGCGCATCCTCGAAGAAGGTGGTGCCCTGCGGCAGAATTCCCCATTCCCGCACTGCGGCAACGGAGCGTTCGGTCCTCACGAGTTCGCGCAGGCGATCGAAGAGAGCGGGATCGCATCCGCGCAAGCCTTCGCCGGGCTGGTCGAGATACTGCGTGAACTGTCCATCGCTGCTGCCTTCTGCGTCCGGCACGCGGTACCACAGCACGCCGAGGCTGAGCGGATCGTCGTCGTCGAACATGCCGCACAGCCAGCGGAGGAGGCCGTACTTGCCGAAGTCGCCGATGTCGCCAGCGTAGCAGTCCTGCATCGGGCGCCGCCTCCCTCGCGGCCCGAGGGGACTGTACGCCATCGCGGGCCGCGGGGCGAGCGCGCGCGGCGCGAGGGGCGGGACGGCGGCGGGCCGTCCGCACCGGGCCGCGCGCGGTGCGCTATACTCGCGGCGTCACCGTCCGGCGCGTCGCGCCGGGGCCCGCGTCCTCCCCACCGATCGAGGCGCCTCCGCGCGCCCCGCGAAGGGCGGACGATGGCCTTCAACCCCCTCTCCTCGTTCCTCGGCATCTTCTCGCACGACGTGGGGATCGACCTCGGCACGGCGAACACGCTGGTGAGCGTGCGCGGGCGCGGGATCGTCATCGACGAGCCGTCGGTGGTGGCGATCGACACGTCGTCGAAGGCGGTGCTGGCGATCGGCGACGAGGCGAAGCTGATGGTGGGGCGCACGCCCTCGACGATCGTGGCGGTGCGTCCCCTGCGCGACGGCGTGATCTCGGACTTCGCCGTGACCGAGCGGATGCTGCAGTACTTCATCCGCTCCGTCCACGAGCGCTTCGGCCTCGGCATCCCCAAGCCCCGCGTGGTGGTCGGCATCCCCTCGGGCGCGACCGAGGTCGAGAAGCGCGCGGTGCACGACGCCGCCGTGGCAGCGGGCGCCCGCGCCTCGTACCTGATCGAGGAGCCGATGGCGGGGGCGATCGGGTCGGGGCTGCCGGTGATGGAGGCGGCGGGCACGATGATCGTGGACATCGGCGGCGGCACCACCGAGATCGCGGTGATCGCCCTCGGCGGCATCGTGGTCTCGACCTCGACGCGGGCTGCGGGCGACGCGATGGATCAGGCGCTGACGATCTACGCGCGCCAGGTGCACAACATGCTGATCGGCGAGCGCAGCGCCGAGCGCATCAAGATCGAGGGCGGCTCCGCCTACCCCCTCGACGAGGAGGAGACGATCGAGCTGCGCGGGCGCGACCTCTCGACGGGGCTGCCGAAGGTGGTCGAGATCTCGACGGTCGAGGTGCGCGATTCGCTGTCGCCGGTGACGAACGACATCGTGCAGGCGGTGCGCTCGACGATCGAGATCACGCCGCCGGAGCTGGTGGCGGACCTGATGATGCACGGCATCGCGATGGCCGGCGGGGGCGCGATGCTGCGGGGCCTCGACCGTCGCATCGCCGCCGAGACGCGCTTCCCGACCTACGTCGCCGAAGACCCGCTGCGCGCCGTCGTGCGCGGCTGCGCCGAGGCCCTCGAGGAAACGTCGACGCTGCAGCGCGTGCAGGCCGCCGTCGCCAGCCGCCGCCCGCCGCGCTAGGATGGGATCGCTGGGGCGCATACGCGCCTGAACATTCCCGCAGCGCCGCTCCCGCCGGAAGGGCGCGCCCGTGGTCCGTACGCACCAGGCGGCATGGCTGGCCGCGCTGCTGGCGATAGGGGCGGCGCTGCTGCTGGGGTCGGCGCTGTTCGGCGGGGGCGCGGCCGGGTGGGCCGCGGCCGGCGCCGCCGGGCCCGCCGTCCGCGCCGCCGGCGAGGCCGCCCGCCCGCTGTCCGGCCTCACCCGCCACGCGGGGCGCACGCGCGCGCTGGGCGAGGAGAACGCGGCGCTGCGGCTGCGGATCGCGAGCCTCGAGGCGGAGAACGCGGCGCTGCGCGAGCGGCGGCAGGCCGAGGAGCGCGCCGCCGAGCTGATCGCCGCGGCAGGCCCCGGCGTGGCCGGCCGCTCCCTGCCGGCGTCTGTGCTGTTCCGCGATCCCGCGCCCGCCCGCGAGGCGCTGACGATCGACCGCGGCGAGCGGCACGGGGTGCGCGCCGGGCAGCCGGTGCTCGGCCCCGGCGCGACGCTGGTGGGCGTGATCGCGGAGGCGGGGCCGTCGAGCGCGCGGGTGCGGCTGCTGACCGACGACGGATCGGCGATCGCGGCGGTGGTGCAGTCGTCGCGGACACAGGCGGCACTGGCCGGCTCGGCGGGCGGGCTGCGCCTCGAGTTCGTGCCGTCCGGGGCGCGCGTCTCGGTCGGCGACGCCGTGCTCAGCTCGGCGCTCGGCGGGGGGCTGCCGGGCGGCCTGCCGGTGGGCCGCGTGAGCGCGCACGAGGCCGACCCGCGCGCGCTGTTCGCCGCCGCCGCGGTCGAGCCGTTCGCCGACTACGCGACCCTCGAACGGGTGCTGGTGCTGACCGGCGAGGAGCCGCGCGCGGCGGAGCGGGCGCCGGAGCGGACGCCGTGAGGGCGGCGCTGGCGTTCGCGGCGGGGCTGGCGCTGGGGCTGGCGCAGCTGGGCGCGGGGCCGGTGCTGTTCGGCGAGCCGCGCGCGGCGCCGCTGCTGCCGCTGGCGGCGGCGGCGGCGTGGTGCGCGGCGCGAGGCCCCGGCGCGGCGCCGCCGCTGCTGCTGGGCGCGGCGCTGGCGCTCGGCGCGGCCTCGGCGGAGCGGACTGGCTGGTTCGTGCTCGCGATGCTGCCGGGCGCGGCCCTGCTGGCGTCGGCCGGGGGCGTCCCGCCGCGCCGCAGGCTCGCGCTCGCGCCGGCCGCGGCCGGCCTCGGCGCGGCGGGCTACGCGGCGCTGCTCTACCTCGCCGCCGGGCGGCCCGAGCTGCTCGCTGCCGGGCGCGAGGCGGCGCTGGCGGCGGCGCTGTGGACGGCGGCGCTCGCCGCCGCCGGCGCGCTGCTCGCGTGGCCGCTGCGCCCGCGCGCGAAGCGGGCCGGCCTCTTCCGGTGAACGGCCTCGCGGGGGAGGACGGCCGCCTCCGCGTCCTCGGGATCGCGGTCGCGGCCTGCCTCGCCGTCCTCGCCGTCCAGCTCGCGCGCGTGCAGCTGGCCCCGCCGCCGGCGGCGGACGAGCCCGCCGACCCGCGCGCGCAGCGGGTGCGCGAGCTGCGCGTCGAGGCCCCTCGCGGCCATGTGCTCGACCGCAACGGCGTCGTGCTCGCGCACAACGTCCCCGCGTTCGAGGTCGCGCTCGTGCCCGGCGAGCTGCCCGCGGACGGCGCGGCGCGGCGCGCGGCGCTGCTCGCCGTCGAGCGCCACGCCGGGATCCCGCTGGCGGAGATCGAACGCCTCGTCGGGAGCGGCCTCGCCGCCGTCGACCCGTTCGCGCCGGTGCAGGCGCGGGGGGGCCTCGATCGCGAGGAGGCGATCGCGCTGCGGGCGGCGCTGGCGGGGCTGCCGGGGGTGCGCGTGCGCGCGCGCCCCGTGCGCGTCCACGAGGGCGGCGACCTGCTCCCGCGCGTGCTCGGCCAGGTCCGGCCGATCCCCGAGGGCGAGGCCGAGGCGTACCTCGCGGCGGGCTACCCCCTCGACGCCCGCGTCGGCCTCGGCGGGGTCGAGGAGGCCTACGAGCGCGTGCTGCGGGGCGAGCCGGGCAGCCGCCTCGTGCTCGCCGACGCGGCGGGGCGCGAGCTGGAGCTGCTGGGCGAGGTGGCGCCGACCCCCGGCGCGGACCTCGTGCTCGGCATCGACCTCGAACTGCAGCGGGCGGCGGCGGCGGCGGTCGCGCGCGGCATCGAGGCCGGCGCGGCGGCGGCGATCGAGCGCTGGCCGCATCGCGAGGAGCCGCCGCGGCGCGCCGGCGCGGCGGTGGTGATGGACGTGCGGACGGGCGATCTGCTGGCGCTGGTCTCCGCGCCCTCCTACGACGCGCGGGCCTTCTCCGGACCCGGCGGCGAAGCCGAGCGGCTGTTCGCCGACGAGGCGCGCCCGCTCGTGCACCGCGCCTACCAGGAGGCGCCAGCGCCCGGCTCGATCTTCAAGCCGCTGGTGGCCGCCGCCGCGCTCGAGGAGGGCGTCGCGACGCCCGCCACGCGCATCCGCAGCACCGGCTCGATCAGCGTCCGCAGCGTCTACGACCCCGAGGTCGTCTACGAGTTCCGCGACTGGGCCGCGCACGGGACGCTCGACTTCTACGGCGGGCTGGCGCGCTCCTCGGACGTCTACTACTACTGCCTGGCGGGCGGGCACGAGCAGTCGTGCGGCGGCGCGCCCGAGGGGCTGGGCGCGGACCGCGTCGCGGCCTACGCGCGGGCGTTCGGGCTGGGCGCGCCGACGGGCCTCGACCTGCCGGGCGAGACGTCGGGGGTGGCGCCCGATCGCGCGTGGAAGGAGGAGGCGCTCGGCGAGCCCTGGGTGCTGGCCGACACCTACCAGCTCGGGATCGGGCAGGGCTTCCTCACGGCCACGCCGCTGCAGATGGCGGTGGCGGCGGCGGCGCTGGCCAACGGCGGCGAGGTGCTGACGCCGCGCGTGGCCCTCGGCGTGCGCGCGGGAGGCGGCCTCGAACCGCTGCCGCGCGCGGCGGCGGGCGCGCTGCCGATCGCCCCGCCCACCTCGGCGTGGTGCGCGAGGCGCTGCGGCGCACGGCGAACAAGGACCTCGGCGGCACCGGCTGGCGCGGCCAGCCCGAGGGCATGACCATCGCCGCCAAGACCGGCACCGCCGAGTTCGGGCCGAGGCTGCCCGACGGCGAGTCCGACACCCACGGCTGGTTCCTGTCGTTCGCGCCGTGGGAGGAGCCGGAGATCGCCGTCGTCGTCTACCTCGAACACGGCGAGGGCGCGGCCCACGCGGCGCCGGTGGCGCGCGAGATCATCGAGGCGTACTTCGCGCGCGAGGCAGCGCCGAGCGTGGGGCAGCGCGGCGCGGAGACGGCGCCGTGAGGCTGCCCGGGGCGGAGCGGCGGGCGCGGCTGCGGGCGGCGCTGCTGCCGCCGCTGCCGCGCAGCGACCCGCTGCTGTGGCTGGCCGCCGCCGCGCTGGGAGTCCTCGGCCTCGCGATGGCGCACTCGGCGGCGCTGGGCGCGCCGCCGCACCCCGCCGTCGCGCCCGAGGCGGCGCGCCACGCGGCGCTCGGCGCGGCCGGCGTCGCCGCCGCGCTCGCCGCCGCGCGCATCGACTACCGCTCGCTGCGGCGCTTCGCCGCGCACGGGTGGCTGGCGGCGGCGCTGCTGCTGCTCGCCGTCGCCGCCGCCGGCGTGACCGAGTACGGCGCGCGGCGCTGGCTGCCCGTCGGCGGTGCGACGATCCAGCCGGCCGAGGCCGCCAAGATCGCGCTCGTGCTCGCCCTCGCGGCGTACGCGGCGTCGCGGCCGCCGCGGGCGGCGGCGCTGGCGGTGAGCGCGGCGCTGCTCGCGCCGATCGCGGCGGCGGTGCTGCTGCAGCCGGACAGCGGCACGGCGATCGTCCTCGCCGGGGCGTGGCTCGGCGTCGTCGTGGCGTGGGGCGCGCCCTGGCGCGCGCTGGGCGCAGCGGCCGGCGGCGCCGCCGCCGCCGTGCCGCTGGCGTTCGCGCTGGGCGTGCCCGCCTACCAGCGCGAGCGGCTGGCGGTGTTCCTCGATCCCGCGCGCGACCCCCTCGGCAGCGGCTTCAGCCTGCGGATGGCCGAGGCCGCGCTGGGGGCCGGCGGCCTCACCGGCGAGGGGCTGTTCGGCGGCGCGGAGTCGCGCCTCCACCACGTCGCCGGACGCTCGAACGACTTCGTGTTCGCGCTCGTGGGCGAGGAGCTGGGGCTGCTGGGCGGCCTCGCCGTGATCGTGCTGTTCGGCCTCGTGGCGTGGCGGGGGTTCGAGGCGGCGCGGCGCGCGCCGGACGCCTTCGGGCGGCTGCTCGCCGCCGGCTTGACGACGCTGCTGCTGACGCAGGCGCTGGTCAACGTCGCGGTCAACCTGCGGCTGTTCCCGGCGACGGGGCTGCCGCTGCCGCTGGTCTCCTCCGGCGGCTCGGCGCTGATCGCCGCCTGCGTCGCCGTCGGCCTGCTGCAGAGCGTCCACGCCCAGCGCCCGCCCACGCGAGGCAAGGGCATCGACCTCGCCGCCTGACCCGCGCCGACCCGCCCCAAGCGCGCCACGCCGAGGACCGCTCGACGAGGGGCCACGCGACGAGGCCGCCCCGGCGGGCGGCCTCGGTGCTCGCGCGTGGCACCCGGGGTCAGGGCGTGAGGACGGGCTCCTCGCGCTCCTCTTCCTCCTCGGCGGGGGGGAGCGGGGCGGCGGCGATCTGCTCGGCGGTGACCTCGCCGCCGACGTAGTCGAGGCGGATCGTGGAGCCCTCGGGGAACTGGCCTTCGAGCAGGGCGTCGGAGAGGCGGTCCTCGACCTCGTTCTGGATCACGCGCCGCAGCGGGCGCGCGCCGAACACGGGGTCGAAGCCCTTCTCGCCGAGGTAGTCGAGCAGGGCCGGGGCGACCTCGAGGCTCATCTCCTTCTCGCGCAGGTTCTCGCGCACGTCGCGCAGTTCGAGGTCGACGATCTGGCGGATGTGCTCGGGGGCGAGCGCGTGGAAGACCACGGACTGGTCGATGCGGTTGAGGAACTCGGGGCGGAAGACGCGCTTGGTCTCCTCGGTGACCTTGTCCTTCATCCGCTCGTACTGCTGATCGGCCGTTTTGGCGGCGTCGCTGGTGGTGCTGAAGCCGAAGCGCGTGTCCTTGCGGATCAGGTCGGAGCCGACGTTGGAGGTCATGATGATGATGGTGTTGCGGAAGTCGACCTTGCGGCCCTTCGCGTCCGAGAGGTGCCCGTCGTCGAAGATCTGCAGCAGCATGTTGAAGACGTCGGGGTGCGCCTTCTCGATCTCGTCGAGCAGGATCAGGCAGTAGCTGCGCCGCCGCACGAGGTCGGTCAGCTGGCCCCCGTCGTCGTAGCCGACGTAGCCCGGCGGCGAGCCGACGAGCCGCGAGACGGTGTGCTTCTCCATGAACTCCGACATGTCGAGGCGGACGATGTTGTCCTTCGAGCCGAACATGAACTCGGAGAGCGTCTCGGCGAGGTAGGTCTTGCCGACGCCGGTGGGCCCGAGGAACATGAACACGCCGATCGGGTGCTTGGGGTTCTTGAGGCCGGCGCGGGCGCGCCGCACGGCCTTCGCGACGGCTCCGATCGCCTCCTCCTGCCCGATCACGCGGTCGCGCAGGTACTGCTCCATCTCCAGCAGCCGCGCCGTCTCCTCGGAGGCGATGCGCGACAGCGGGATGCCCGTCCACATCGACACCACGTCGCGGATGTCCTCGCCGCTGACGTTCGGCTGGTCGCCGGTGCGCTCGGTCTGGACCTCGTCCTCGAGCTCCTCGAGGCGGGACTGGAGGCGCACTTCGCGCTCGCGCAGTTCGGCGGCGTACTCGTACTGCTGGTTGGCGATCGCCTGGTCCTTCTCGCGCCGCAGCGCCTCGATGCCGCGCGTCGCCTCGCGCACCGAGGGGGGCGTCGAGTGGCGGCGGATGCGGACGCGCGCCGAGGCCTCGTCGATGAGGTCGATCGCCTTGTCCGGCAGGAAGCGGTCGGAGACGTAGCGCGCGGACAGTTCGGCCGCGGCCTTCAGCGCCTCGTCGGAGATGGTGAGCTTGTGGTGCTCCTCGTAGGCCCCGCGCACGCCCTTCAGGATCTCGATCGTCTCGTCGACGCTCGGCTCGTCGACGCGGACGGGCTGGAAGCGCCGTTCGAGGGCGGCGTCGCGCTCGATGTGCTTGCGGTACTCGTCGAGCGTGGTCGCGCCGATCGCCTGCATCTCGCCGCGCGCGAGCGCCGGCTTGAGGATGTTGGCGGCGTCCACCGCCCCCTCGGCCGCGCCCGCGCCGACGAGCATGTGCAGCTCGTCGATGAAGAGGATGCAGTTGCGGGCCGAGCGGATCTCCTCGATCACTTTCTTCAGGCGCTCCTCGAACTCGCCGCGGTACTTGGTGCCGGCCACGAGCGAGCCGATGTCGAGCGTGAGCATCCGCTTGCCGAGCAGCGTGTCGGGGGTGGATCCCTGCACGATGCGGTGGGCGAGGCCCTCGGCGATCGAGGTCTTGCCGACGCCCGGCTCGCCGATCAGGACGGGGTTGTTCTTGGTGCGGCGCGACAGGATCTGGACGACGCGCTCGATCTCCGTCTCGCGCCCGATCACCGGGTCGAGCTGGCCGCTGCGCGCGGCGGCGGTCAGATCCACGCCGAGCTGGTCGAGGGTGGGCGTGCGCGCCGTCTGGCGCCCGCCGGAGCCGGCCGCGGCCCCCTGCGGCTGCGTCTGCGCGAGGATGCGCGTGGTCTCCGCCCGCACCCGCTCGAGGTTCACGCCGAGGCTTTCGAGGACGCCCGCCGCGATGCCCTCGCCCTCGCGCACGAGGCCGAGCAGCAGGTGCTCGGTGCCGATATAGGAGTGGTTGAGGCGTCGCGCCTCGTCCACGGCGAGCTCGATCACGCGCTTGGCGCGCGGGGTCAGGCCGATCTCGCCGTTCGCCGTGCGGTCGCCGCGGCCGATGATGAACTCGACCGCCGAGCGCACCTTGTTCAGCTCGACGCCGAGGTTGGAGAGCACCTTGGCGGCGACGCCGTCGCCCTCGCGCACCAGCCCGAGCAGCAGGTGCTCGGTGCCGATGTAGTTGTGGTTGAAGCGCTGGGCCTCTTCCTGCGCCAGCGTCAGCACGCGCCGCGCCCGTTCGGTGAACTTGTCGAAGCGATCAGCCATGGCGGACCCCGTCCGTCGCCCGTCCAGCCTACCACGGCCCCGCGCGGAACACGATCCGCCCGCGCGCGACCCCCGGACGCGGCGAGGGGGCAGCCCTCGCCGCCCCCTCCTGCCGCGAACGCCGCGGGACGCCTACGCGCCGGCCGCGGCGTTCTCCGCCGGCGCCTCGTCTGCGGCGGCGCCGTCGTCCGAGGCGTCGCCGTCCGGCGCGGCGGCGGCCTCGGCTTCGGCGGCGGGCGCTTCGGCGACGGGGGCCTCGTCGGACGGGGCCTCGGTGGTCTCCGCCTCTGCCGTGGGCGCTTCGTCCGACGGGGCCTCGATGGCCTCCGCCTCGGCGGCGGGCGCCTCGATCGCGGCGGCTTCGGTCTCGACCGCCGGCGCTTCGGCGGCCGGTGCGGCTTCCGCCCCGGCGACGGCGGACGTTTCCTCCGCTGCCGGGGCCTCGGTGGTCCCGGTGGCCTCGGCGGAGGCGAGCTCCTCGCGGGCCTGCTGCATGGCCGCGGCCATCGCCGTCATCGGCGGCTGCTCGTCGCGCTGGGGGGCCTCGCGTCCGCCGTCGCCGGAGCGGGCCGCCGCGCGGGCGGCCCGGCGTCCCTCGATCTCCTCGCGCCGCTCGGCGTAGCGCGGATCGGCGGCGGCGGCCTCGTCGGGGAAGGTTTCGCGGGCCTCGTCGGGGAAGCGCACGACGCGGCCCCCGTCGTCGAACTCCCAGCCCGCGAGTTCGGCCTCGGAGCGGGCCTCGCGCAGCGAGAGGCCGAGGCGGTGGCGGTCGCGCTCGATGCGGACGATCTTGAGCGGCAGCATGTCGCCCTCGGTCAGCACCTCCTCGGGGTGGTTGATGCGGCGGTCGACGATCTCGGAGACGTGGGCGAGGCCCTCGACGGGCCCGGGCAGGCGCGTGAAGGCGCCGAAGGCGACGAGCTTGGTGACGACGCCCGGCACCACGTCGCCGACCGAGTAGCGCCCGATCAGGTCTTCCCACTGCTCGGGCGTGGCGCGGCGGATCGAGAGCGCGATCTTCTTGTTCTCGCGGTCCACGCGCATGACGTAGACCGAGATCTCCTGCCCGACCTTGAAGAGGTCCTCGGGGTTGACGTGGCGGTCCCAGGAGAGTTCGGAGAGGTGGGCGAGGCCGTCGGCGCCCCCGAGGTCGACGAAGACGCCGAAGTTGCGGATCGAGGCGACCTTGCCGGTGCGGACCTCGCCCTCGGTCAGTTCCTCGAGCAGGCGCTCCTTCTGGGCGGCGCGCCACTCCTGCATGGCGGCGCGCTCGGAGAGGATGGCGCGGTTGCGGCGGCGGTTGATCTCGATCACCTTCATCCGCAGGCTGCGGCCGACCATGTCCGAGAGCGAGTTGGCGCCCTCGGTGCCGGGCTTCGCGCCGACGACCTGCGACATCGGGATGAAGGCGTTGACGCCCTCGACGTTGGCGAGCAGCCCGCCCTTGTTGAAGCCGGTGATCTCGGCGTCGAAGATCTCGCCGCTCTCGAAGCGGTCCTGGAGCACGCGCCAGCCCTGCTCGCCGCGCGCGCGGTCGATCGAGAGCAGCACCTGGCCCTCTTCGGTCTCCGCCTGCAGCACGTAGACGAGCAGCGAGTCGCCGGCGTTGATGCGCGAGAGCGGGTCGGCCCCCATCGAGTGCATCTCGTGGGTGGGCACGAGCCCCTCGGACTTGGAGCCGATGTCGACGAGGTCGACGAGCACGCCCTCGCGCTCGACGCTCATGACGAGGCCCTCGACGACCTCGCCGCGGCGCAGCTGGCGCGGCTCCGGCGCGTCGCCGGAGGCGAGCAGCGCGGCCATGTCGACGATCTCGGGTTCGGCCCCGGCGTCCGGCGCGGGGGGAGCGGCCACGGCGGTCCCGGCGGGAGGCGACGCCTCGGCGGGCGGCGCGGGCGCGGGAGCCTCGGTCGGCGGTTCGGTCTCGGACATCGGCGTGGTGGTCAAGCTCTCTGGGCCTCCTCGGTCGGTGTCCGCGCGCGCCCTCGGGCGTGGCGGCAGGTGGAGCATACCACGCGCGGCGGCGCGGCGGCGGAGGCGAGGGCGGGGCGCGCGGAATCGCGCGGGCCGGCCTCGTGGCGAGGCCGGCCCGCATGGGTTCCTGGCGGTGGCCTATTTTCCGCGCCCGGTCGCCCGGGGAGTATCGTCGGCGCTGCGGCGTTTCACTTCCGTGTTCGGGATGGGAACGGGTGGTTCCACCGCGCTCCGACCACCAGGAGCGTCCATGATCGGCCCCCGCGCGCGGAGCCGCAAGTCCCGCGCCGCGGGCGGGCGCAGCTGCCGGGCACAGCCAAGCGCACGAGGGGGCCGGCGTGCAGCCCTCGAACCTCCAGCACCGCGAGGCCTCGGGACGCGGAACGGGCGGAGCGCGCTGCGCTCCGCCCGTTCGTGTGGCCTGGTAGCGGGAGAGGGATTCGAACCCCCGACCTCCGGGTTATGAGCCCGGTGAGCTACCGCTGCTCCATCCCGCGTCGCCGGGCGCCAGTATAGCACCCCGGCTCGGCGTCCGCGACACCCCCTCGGACGCCTCGCGGCTGCGGGGGGGGGCGGCGCGAGGCGCCTGCACACGGAAGAGTGCACGAGCGGCGAGCGTACAACACGCGCCGGAGCCGACGGCGGGGGATCGCGGGGCGAGCCTGACGAAGGGTCAAGCCCTCGACCGTTAGTACCACTCAGCTCCGCGCATTGCTGCGCTTCCACCTGTGGCCTATCGAGCGGGTCGTCTTCCCGCGGTCTTACCCGGTTCACCCGGTGGGAGGCCTCATCTTGGAGGCGGCTTCGCGCTTAGATGCTTTCAGCGCTTATCCGTTCCGGACTTGGCTACCCGGCGATGCCCCTGGCGGGACAACCGGCACACCAGAGGTCCGTCCACCCCGGTCCTCTCGTACTGGGGGCAGCGCTCCTCAAGCCTCCTGCGCCCACAGCGGATAGAGACCGAACTGTCTCACGACGTTCTGAACCCAGCTCGCGTACCGCTTTAATGGGCGAACAGCCCAACCCTTGGGACCTGATTCAGCCCCAGGATGCGACGAGCCGACATCGAGGTGCCAAACCCTGCCGTCGATGTGAACTCTTGGGCAGGATCAGCCTGTTATCCCCGGGGTAGCTTTTATCCGATAAGCCACGGCCCTTCCACTCGGGACCGTAGGATCACTTTGGCCGACTTTCGTCCCTGCTCGACATGTCCGTCTCGCAGTCAAGCCCCCTTCTGCCAATGCACGCGACGGGTGATTGCCATCCACCCTGAGGGGACCATTGCGCGCCTCCGTTACCTTTTGGGAGGCGACCGCCCCAGTCAAACTGCCCACCAGGCGCTGTCCCCACGCTTGCTCGCAGGTTAGGAGGACAAACATGGAAGAGTGGTATTTCACCGTTGGCTCCCCGCCCCCCGAAAGGGACGGTTCACAGCCTCCCACCTATGCTACGCATCCAGGCCCGGCCTCCAGCGCCAAGCTACAGTAAAGCTCCACGGGGTCTTTTTGTCCGGCTGCGGGTAGGCCGCATCTTCACGGCCATTTCAATTTCGCCGAGTCCTTCGTTGAGACAGCGCCCAGATCGTTACGCCATTCGTGCGGGTCGGAACTTACCCGACAAGGAATTTCGCTACCTTAGGACCGTTATAGTTACGGCCGCCGTTCACCGGGGCTTCGGTTTGCGGCTTGCACCGCGCCCCTTAACCTTCCGGCACTGGGCAGGCGTCAGCCCCTATACTTCCGCTTACGCGTTCGC
>OZ241365.1:747500-2490836 GCA_965200555.1 Dehalococcoidia bacterium
CGGCCCCGGCGAGGCCGCTGCCGCGCGTCAGCCGCAGCAGCACGGTCTCGGCCTGGTCGTCGAGCGTGTGGCCGGTCGCGCAGGCCGCGGCGCCGGCCTCGCGCGCGGCGGCGGCCAGCCAGCGGTAGCGCGCCGCGCGCGAGGCCGCCTCGGACGCCGCCGCGCCGCCCGCCCCGCGCCGCGCCGCGCCCGCCAGCGCGGGCGCGCCGAGGCGCTCCGCGACCGCCTCGACGCAGGCGCGGTCGGCGGCGGCCTCCGCCTCGGGACGCGCGCCGTGGTCGAAGTGCGCGGCGACGGCGCGCCCGCCCGCGGCGGCGGCGGCGCGGGCGGCGGCGGCGAGCGCGGCGAGCGAGTCGGGCCCGCCGGAGCAGGCCACGAGCAGCGTCGCGCCCCTCGCGGCGTGCGCCCCGAGGGCGCGCGCGACGCGGCGCTCGAACGCGGCGGTGGCGCGGTTGCGGGCGAGGCCGTCCACGATGCGGGCAAGCGTAGCGCAGGCGGGGCGCGGCGCGGGCCGCGTCAGCGGTCGAACAGCGCCTCCCACCAGCGCTCGCCCGGCTCGCGCTGCGGCGCGCCCTCGCCGAGGCTGTCCTCGGGGCGGGTGCGATCCTCGACCACGACCGCCGTCTCGCCGGGCCGCACGAGACCGAAGCGGCTGCGCGCGACGGCCTCGACGTACTCGTCGGAGGCGAGGTAGTCGCGCAGGCCCTCGAGTTCGGCGATCTGGCGCTGGAGCGTGGCGACCTCGCGCTCGACCTCGCGGCGCTGCTCGGCGAGCCGGTGCTGCTGGGCGGCGGTCTGCACGCCGGCGTAGGCGAACAGCACGAACAGCAGCGCCGCGATGGCGAGCAGCATCTGGAGCGGCCCGAAGGCCGGCAGGCGCGACCTGAGGCGAGCGAGCACGAGCGTCCCCGCGAACGCCCCGCCGCCCGCGAGCGTAGCAGCGGGCGCGCCCTGCTACAACGGCGGGGGCGAGGCGGAGCGCGTCCCCGGCGATCAGCGCGGGCGCAGGACGGCGCGCAGCCGGGCGAGCGCGGAGCCGAGGCGCGCGCGCCAGCCGCGCGCCCCCTCCGCCGGTCTCTCGCCGGAGGCGGGCGGCCACCCGCGGAGGCCGCCCGGGTAGCGGCTCTCGATCAGGCCGACCAGGGCCGAGGGCGACAGGGACGCCGCGTCCTCCGCCGCCTCGTGTCCGAGCGCCCATTCGCGCATCCGGGCGACGCCGTCGGGGGTGTAGATGGCGATGGCCGCGGCGTCCAGCCAGGTAACGCCGTGATCCTCGGCCAGCCCCGCGATGTGGTCGTGGAGGATCCCCGGCCAGTCCTCGAAGTCCCGTGCGCGCTCCTCGACGGCCCATTCGAGCAGGTCCGCGCGGCTGTAGTCCCGGAACTGGTTCCGCGCGATCGCGTACCGCTGTCCCGCGTCGGGAGCCTCGAGGCTCATGCCGCACCGCCTTCCGCCGCCGCGCCGCCCGCGACGGGATTGTAGAGTGCGCGACGGGGCCCGCCCAGACGACGGCGGCGGCGCACGGAGCGAGGTGAGCATGATCCGCGTCCTCAGCCGGGGCTGGCGAAGCGACCTCGCGAGCGTCGCGGCGGCGGCGAGGCGGTCCGTGCTGGTCGCCGCTCCCTACATCAAGGACGCCGAGGCCGCGTGGCTCCGCGATCGGCTGCGCCCCGGCATCGAGGTGCTGACGCTCGCCAGCATCGAGGTCGAGGCCGTGGGCAACGCATCGCTCGACCTCGCCGCGCTCGGACGGCTCGCCGGCGCCTCCTCCGCCTCGCGCGTGATCGCGCTCCCCAACCTGCACGCGAAGGTCTACGCCGCGGACGAGACGATGGCGATCGTGACCTCGGGCAACCTCACGCGCTCCGCCCTCGACCGCAACATCGAGTGCGGCGTGCTGTTCGACGACCCGGACGACGTGCGGGCGCTGCGCTCGGAGATGGAATCGTTCGTCCCCCTCGGCAGCGAGGTCGACGCGCGCACGCTCGGCGAGCTTGAGCCGATCGAGGCCGCGCTGCGCCGCGCCCGCGCCGCCGTCGAGGACAGCGCCACGCCCGAGGCGAAGCGGGAGTTCGCCCGCGTGATGCGCCGGGCGCGTCCCGCGCTCGTCGGCGCGCAGGTCGGCTCGCGCAGCGCGCACGCCGTGTTCGCCGAGGCGATCCGCTTCGTGCTGGCGCGCGGCCCGCTCGCCACTCCGGCGATCCACGACGAGGTGCGCGCCCTGCTGCCCGACCTCTGCGACGATCGCGAGGAGCTGATCATCAACGGCGAGCCTTACGGCAGCAGCGCCTGGAAGCGGCGCGTGCGCCACGCCCAGCTCCATCTCCGCCGGCAAGGCGTCATCCGCCGCGATCCCGCCTCGCGGCGGTGGAGCCTCGCCGCCGCCGGCTGACCGCGCTGCTATCATGCCGCACGACGACGGGGCGACGGCGCGGCAGCCGGGCGCGCCGCCGCCGAGAGGCTGACCGCGTGACCACGGAACCCCCCGAAGCAGGCAAGAACACGCGAGGCGTCATCTACTGCCTCGAAAACCCGAAGATGCCCGATCTCGTCAAGATCGGGCGCACCACCGACCTCAAGCAGCGCCTGAGCCAACTCTACGGCTCGGGCGTGCCGGTGCCGTTCGAGTGCACGCTGGCGCTGGAGGTCGAGGACGCCGCCCGGGCCGAGCGGTTGCTCCACGACGCTTTCGGCGACCACCGCGTCAACCAGAAGCGCGAGTTCTTCGACATCAGCGCGCAGCGCGTGATCGCCGCGATGCGCCTCACCGGCGGCAAGGACGTCACCCCCACCACCGACGTGGTCGAGGACGAGGAGTCGCGCCGGGCGCTGGAAACCGCGAAGAAGAAGCGCCCGCCGTTCCACTTCGACATGGTGGGCATCCCGATCGGGGCCACCCTGCACTTCAAGGCCACCGACGACGACGAGGGAGCCAGCATCACCGCACAGGTGCGTCCCCGCACGAAGATTGCCTTTGAGGACGAGGAGACATCGCTGTCGGGGGCCGCAAGGAGGATTCTGGAGCGGCGCGGCATGGCGCCGAGCACGACGACGAGCGTCGCCGGTCCGCAGTACTGGTACTACGAGGGCGAATCGCTCGACGACCGCAGGCGGCGCATGGAGCGCGAGGACAGCGAGGACGACTGACCCGCGCCCCCCCGCGCGCCCTCACCCCCCGGCGCCTTCGAGGTGGCAGCGGTCGTTGAGCGCGGGCACGGCCCACGACGGCGGCCCGCCGTCCTCGCCCGCGTGGCGCTCGGCGATCGACAGCGACGCGAGATCGAGGTGCAGGCGGCGCTGCGCCGCCAGCGGGACGCCGAGGGCCCACGTCAGCAGCGCCTTCAGCGCGAGGTTGTGCGACACCACCGCGACGTCCGCCTCGCCGTGGCGCGCGGCGTACTCCTCCAGCGCCTCCCGCATCCGCGCCCGCGCCTCCCCCATCGACTCGCCGCCGGGGAAGCGCAGGTCGTCGAGCGCCTCGTCGCGCCAGCGCGCGAGGAACGCCGGATGGCGCTCGCGGATCTCGGCGAAGGCGAGGCCGTCGAGCTCGCCGTGGTCGACCTCGTGCAGCCGCTCGTCGGCGACCGCGGCGAGGCCGAGCGCGGCGGCGAGGGGGGCGGCGGTGGCGCGCGCGCGGGCGGCGGGGCTGGCGTAGAGCGCGACCGGACGCCAGGGCGCGAGCGCGGCGGGCGCGGCCCCGGCCTGCCGCCGCCCGCGCTCCGTCAGCTCGTGGTCGATGCGCCCCTGCGTCCGGCCCGCGGCGTTGCCCTCGGCCTCGGCGTGGCGGAACAGCAGGAAGCGCGCCGTCACCGCGTCAGCCCGAGGAACGCCGCGATCGCCGCCTCCGACGCCGGCTCCTCGCGCGGCGGGCGCCCGTGCGCCCACGCCGCCAGCTCCTCGCCATCGTCGAGGTAGTGCGAGAACGACAGCACGAGGTTCTCGTGCCAGTAGGTGTAGCCGGAGGGCGGCTCGCAGGCCGTCAGCGGCTCGGGGCTGGACCCCGCCTCGGCCCGCCAGTCGCCGCGCAGCGCCTCGGCGCCGGGGTAGGCCCAGAGCACGAACACCGCGCCGAACGAGGACGAGGCGTCCGCCGAGGCGCGGTAGCGCCGCCCCGCGATCGAGGTCTCCGCGCACCAGGGCTCGCCGGGGAGCGGCTCGAAGCGCCCGCCCGCCGCCTCGACCGCCGCCGCGAGCGCGACGGCGGAGAACGGCGCGCCCTCCTCGTCGCCGAGCGTGGTCTGCGTCGCCGCCGGCGAGGGGGTCGCGGGCGCCTCGGCGGCCGGGGACGCGCCGGCCGGCGGCGACGCCTCGGCCGGCGGGGCGGGCGCGGGCGCGCCGCCGCCGTCGCCGCCGGCGCAGCCGAGCGCGAGCAGGGCGGCGAGCGCCGCCGCGAGGAGCGCGGCGCGCGCGGCGAGGCGGTTCACGGCAGCCCCTCCCCGTCCCCGTCCCCGGTCGGCGGGGCGGGCGGCGGCGGGGCCGGTTCGCCCAGCCGCAGTCCGGTGCGGCGGCGCCCGGCGGGGACGGCGCGCACGCCCATCGCCTCCAGCACCGCCAGCGGGCGGCCGGTCAGCCCCTCGCGCGCCTCGAGGTCGAGCGCCAGCACCACGCGATCGCCTTCCTCGCGCACCTCGGCGGCGCGCACCGTCGCCCGCAGATCGTAGCGCCGCGTGCGGTCTCCGCGCCGCTCCTCCCACTCGAGCGAGTGCGCCGCCAGCAACCCCCCGGCGCGCCGGCGCAGGTCCTCGGCGTCCGCGTCGCCGGCCTCGAAGGCGAGCTCGTAGGTGGCCGAGGTGATGTCCGACTGGAGCGAGGGCAGCGCGCGGCCGATCTCCTCGACGGCGAGCACGGCGAGGCCGTCCGGCAGCGCCCCGCCGAGGCGGCGCGCGACCTCGGCGGGCGGCGCGGGCGGCGACAGCCAGACGTCGAGCAGCTCGCGCTCGCCCTCGAAGCCGACGGCGAGCGGCGCGCCGAGGGCGAGCCGCGCGTGCGGCGAGAAGCCCTGCGTGTAGGCGAGCGGCAGCCCCGCGCGCCGCAGCGCCCGCTCCCACGTCCGCATCAGGTCGAGGTGCGCCACGTACCGCAGCGCCCCCCCCTTGCGGTACGCCACCCGCAACCGCTGCGGCCGCTCGTCCGTCGTCATCGCCACCGCTTGTGCCGACATCACCTCGTCGGCTGCCACCGTGTGGTCGGACCGATCTTCGCTCCCAATCGATCAAGGATTGCATCCAGTCCGATGCGCTCGCTCTGGCCGAGCTGAAGTGCTTTGCCAATGCCTGCAGCGTCAGTGCTTCGTCTTCGCGCGAGAGTCAGATCGAACCTTCCAGCAGCAGTTTCTTCGAGATGGTAGGCGTGAAAATGCATCAAGTCGCCCAAGCGAGCGTCATGAAGTTGCGTAAGATCGAACTCGCGCTCCAAGTACTCCAAAAGGTTCGTCTGCATCACCAGAACGAGATGTTTGCTCAGCGATTCGAATGTCTCAATTTTATGCAGAAGTTGAACGAGGATCGTTTTGGAAGTCATTTTCCAGTTGACTCCCACAGGCCTCTGTGCTTCTCGCACTACGGGAATGCCCAGCGAATGCAGGAACTCCTGCCGATGAGTCCAGACAGAGCCGGTGGTGTCCAGCGCTTGGAGTTCGATTCCCACGAAATCGACCGGCTTCCGGTCTCTCACGGAGACAACGAAGTAGTCCACGCTCCCGCCCGGAACAGTCACTTCCGGCACGACATGCAACTGATTACCCGGCTCGTGGAGCGTGAGCAAGTGCAAGCAATCCACGAACACTTGGCGCGCCTCGGCCAAGAACCTGTTCGGGCAGGTGATCAGGGGTGTCAGTTCCCGTCCGAAGCGGACCGTGCATGTGCCGATCGACACATCAGGCTGGCTCTTCCGTACCTTGAAGCACTTAGCGCCAACGAACGGGCAGATTTGCCTTTCCGCAGTCGTTTGCCAATCCTGCGCGGAGCGCGTGGAAGCTCCGAAGAGCTCGGCGATTCGTGTTGCGTCGGCCATCTGCGGTATTTACCTCCGGTTTCGCAAAAGAAGAACGCTCTCGTGCAGCTCGATGTTGTGCTTCGTATTCCAGCGCTTGCGGAAAACTTGGATATCCTCCGTGTCCAGCCCCTCCATCTCCGCGCATTCGGCAAGCAGCGCATCGGTCGGCACTTTGACTCCGTTGAAAGCGGAATCTCCGATCACAACGGCAGCCCGACCCGATGGCGCGAGCCGTTGCGCCCAGTTCGCCAAAACCGATCGCATTCCGCCAAAGTATTGCGCGGTCATATCGGCTGCGTTCCATCCCCAGTTGCGCCCCTCCAGGGTGCGAGAGATGTCATCGTAAATGTTCCGTACTGCGTTTACCTCCAAACCGCTCTTCTTCTGCCACTCGTTCGAGCGATATACGAGCTTTACGCTTGAGGATATCATGCGCTTCTTCAGTGCAGTCAGTCCTTTGGTGTCCTCGATATAATCCAAGAGTATCAGCTCGAGGCGAGTCTGATGGACATACTCCATGTCGTTGGGATAGGGCGGCGAGGTGAGAATGAAGTTGGCGAAATCCGGTCCGGCACTCCGTGCGTCACCCAACGATACGACAGATGATGCAGAGTTGTCCGCAGTTGCCACCAGCGCGTAGTCCTCGATCATACGGTGCGAGCGATCCGTGAAAGCACCGACGACAGGGAAGTCGATATGAGGTTGCCTCCGGTAACAGATGTTCGGTCGGAACTCCATGTTCGATGCCGAAACAAGAACGCTTGCCGCCGCAAGTCTCAAGAACCGCCGTGCTCTTTCGTCTCGCACTCGGTTGATGCTGCCCAAGAGGGCCGATGCTCTATCCAGCACAAGGGGGGCGATCCACTTCCGCAGTTTCTCGTCCCTCCGGTAAGGTGGAGCCACAAGTCCGGTCGTCAACCGGGCGTAGTCACCCCACGGGATCGAGGAGGGCGCGCTAGGCTCATCGGCCTGCGACCAGCTTTCCGTCTCGACCTGCTCGAGTGCCTGTTCCAGATTCCGCGGATCGATGCTCCAATCGACTTTCGTTCGCGCCACATCGGTCATGAAGGGGCTGATGTCATACCCGAAGCTGTCGAGGTGGAGCAGCTTGGCCGCCACCAGCGTCGTCCCCGATCCGCTGAAGGGATCCCACACGATATCACCCGGCATCGCCAGCCGGTCAAGCCACTCCAGCGCGAACTCACCCGTGAAGTCCTGAACGTAGCGATACCAGCCGAAAATGCCATCGATCGTCCGGTTGGTCGTTCGTTCGCTTCCGGCCGGCGATGCGTCCGTGCCCAACGGGAGGGGAATCTGCCTCTTGCCTGTCCCCTGAGCGGACATGTGGAGCATCCGGTCCCTACCGTCCCCAACCCGATGGTCGGGCGCCGACTCCCGCGCACACGCATTCTAGCACAGCAGTGGGCCGCGGGTGCGCTGGTCGTGGCGGCGATTGGCCGAAGTTCTGGGACACGGCTACGCTCCCTCCCTCCACTCCGAACGCACCGAGGCGAGCAGCGCGGCGGCGGCGGCGCGCGGGTCGCGGCGGCGCGCGGCCACCTCGTCCACGAGCGCTTCGAGGACGCCCGCGCTCCCGGCGGCCTCCAGCGTCTCGCGCTGGAGCGCGGCGCGGGCGAGCGAGACGATCTGCGCGCGCGCGTGCCCGCGGCGCTCGGCCTCGGCGTGCTCGGAGCCGCGGAGGTGCGCCTGGTGGTCGTCGATCGCCTCCACGAGCGCCTCGAGGCCCTCGCCCTCGCGCGCGACGGCCTTGAGGATCGGCGGCTTCCACGCGCGCTCGGGGGCGATGGCGAGCAGCCCCCGCAGCTGGCCGACGGCGGTGTCTGCGCCGGCGAGGTCGGCCTTGTTGACCACCATCACCTGCGCCACCTCCATCAGGCCGGCCTTCATCGACTGCACGTCGTCGCCGCCGGCCGGCATCGTCACCAGCACCGTCGTCTGGGTGGCGGCGGCGACCTCGACCTCGTCCTGGCCGGCGCCGACGGTCTCCACGATCACGGCGTCGTAGCCGGCCGCGTCCATCACGTCGACGACGCCCGAGGCCGTCTCGGCGAGGCCGCCGAGGCTGCCGCGCGAGGCCATCGAGCGCAGGAACACGCCCGCGTCGGCGGTCAGGTCCTGCATGCGGATGCGGTCGCCGAGGATCGCCCCGTGCGAGAACGGCGACGACGGGTCGACGGCGACGATGCCGACGCTGCGGCCGAGCGCGCGCTGCGCCCTCGCGAGGCCGCCGACGAGCGTGGACTTGCCGACGCCGGCCGAGCCGGTGACGCCGATAGTGCGCGCGCGGCCGGTGCCCGGATAGAGCGCGGCGAGGAGCGCGCGGCCCGTGCCGGTGTCCGCCTCGACGTGGGTGATGGCGCGGGCGAGGGCGCGGCGGTCGCCGGCGGCGACGCCCGCCGCGAGGTCGCCGGCGTCGTCCACGGCGGGCCGGAGCGCCCGCTAGTTCGCGTACTGCGGCGCGTGCTCGCGGACGAAGGCGATGATGTCCTCGGTGGAGGCGCCGGGGCCGAACACGCCCTCGAAGCCCATCCCGCGCACGGCGGGGACGTCGGCCTCGGGGATGATGCCGCCGCAGAAGAGCAGCACGTCGCGGACGCCGCGCTCCTCCAGCGCCGCGGTCACGCGCGGGAACAGCTCGAGGTGCGCGCCGGACAGGATCGAGAGGCCGACGACCTGCGCGTCCTCCTGCAGCGCAGCCTCGGCGATCATCTCCGGCGTCTGGCGGATGCCGGTGTAGATCACCTCCATGCCGGCGTCGCGCAGCGCCCGCGCGACGACCTTCGCGCCGCGGTCGTGGCCGTCGAGGCCCGGCTTCGCGATCAGCACACGGATCGCCTGTTCCTCGGCCATGGGGAGCCTCCTCGTGCCTCCGCCGGCGCGCCCCCGCGCCGGCCAGCCCTACGCCTCGGCGTACTCCAGCAGCTGGATGCCGATGCCGAACGCCTGCTCCGCGCCGATCGTCGAGCGGCGCGTGCCGGGCAACACGCCGGTCTCCGCGTCCGGCACGTCGAGGCCGGCGGCGCGGTAGCGCGCGATCTCCGCGTCGAGGTCGGCCACCTCGATCGCGACGGCGGGGAACGCGCCCTCGCGCTCCTCCTCGATCGTCTTCGCCAGCGGCGCGTCCGGCCCGTCCGGCGCGATCAGCTCGATCGCGGCCCGGCCGATCGGGAACTGCCCGATCACGATCCGCGCCTCCGCGACGTCGAAGCGCCGCCGCTCCTCGACGCCGGCGACCTCGCCCCAGCGCCGCTTCGCCGCCTCGTAGTCGGCGACGCGGACGGCGACGTGGTCGATGCCCTTGTCGTCGGAGCGGTGGGCGCCGGGGCGCGGCTGCGCGAGCTCGACGAGCACGCCGTGCATCGAGCGCGGGTGGAGGAAGGCGATCTCGCCCGCCAGCCCGTAGCGCGGCTCCTCGTCGATCAGCTCGACGCCGAGCGCGCGCACGCGCGCCAGCTCGGCGCGGATGTCGCCGGTGCTGAGGCAGAGGTGGTGCAGCGTCTGGCCGCGCGTTTCGAGGTAGCGCGCGACGCCGGTGTCCGGCCGCACCGGCTCCAGCAGCTCGATCTCGTTCTCGCCCAGCGGCAGCAGCACGCCGCGCACGCCCTGCTCCTCGACCACCTCGTCGACGGCCACCTCGAGGCCCATCACGTCGCGGTAGAAGCCGAGCGCGGCGTCGGCGTCGCGGACGACGACGCCGACGTGGTGGAGGCGGTCGATCATCGCAGCGGCGATCCTTCCCCCACCCGCCACTCGACGATCAGCGCGCCGTGCTCGCGATCGTGCGCGGCGGCGTCGGCGAAGCGGCGGGCGGCGCGGCCCTCGGCGTAGCGATCGGGGTCGAGCGCGGCGAGGCCGCGCACGGCGGCGGTGTGCCGCGCGCGCGCCTCGTGGAGGAGCGACAGCACCCGCTCCCACGGGAGGCCGCTCGCCTGCGCCACCGACTCGGCGTTGTAGGCCGCGTCGGCGGCGTCGGGGTCGTCCGCGTTCGGCTCGTAGCCGGGGATCGAGGGCCGCTCGCCGCGGGCGATCGCCTCGAGGGCGGACGCCCAGCCGTCCTGCCAGCGCGCCATGTGCGCGAGGATGTCGCGCACCGACCACCCGGCGGGGCCGAACCAGCCGCGGTCGCGCAGCGTCCGGGGCAGCGAGTCGATGGCGTTCAGGAGGTCGGCGCGCGCCCGGTCGTTGGCCTCGATCAGGGCGTCGAGTGCCTCGGTCACGGCGCGCGGTCCGCGGGCGGCGCGGCGGGATGCGGGGCCGGAGGCATCAGATCGTGACCTCCTCGCGGTACTCGCCCCACTCCTCGCGCAGCACGCCGCAGATCTCGCCGATGGTGGCGTAGGCCTCCACGGCCTCGATCAGCAGCGGCATCATGTTGGCGTCGCCGGCGGCGGCGGCGCGGACGGCGGCGAGGGCGCGATCGACGGCGGCGCCGTCGCGCTCCGCCCGCAGCCGCGCGAGGCGCTCGGCCTGCCGCGCCTCGACGGCGCGGTCGTGCCCGGCGATGGGGGGCACCTCGAGCTGCTCGGTCTCGAAGCGGTTGACGCCGACGACGACGCGCTCGCCGGTCTCCTGCATGCGCTGGAGGCGGTAGGCGCTCTCCTGGATCTCGCGCTGCTGGAAGCCCTGCTCGATGCCGTTGAGGGCGCCGCCGATGTCCTCGATGCGCCGCAGGTAGGCGTTCGCCTCCTCCTCGACGCGGTCGGTCAGCGCCTCGACGTAGTAGGAGCCGGCGAGGGGGTCGATCACGTCGGCGGCGCCGGACTCGTAGCCGATCACCTGCTGGGTGCGGAGCGCCACCTCGACCGAGCCCTCGGTCGGCAGCGCGAGCGCCTCGTCCCACGAGTTGGTGTGCAGCGACTGCGTGCCGCCGAGCACGGCGGAGAGCGCCTGCAGGGTGGTCCGCATGACGTTGTTGAGCGGCTGCTGCGCCGTCAGCGTCGCGCCGCCCGTCTGGGTGTGGAAGCGCAGCGTCTGCGAGCGCGGGTTGGCCGAGCCGTAGCGCTCCGCCGCGATCCGCGCCCACATCCGCCGCGACGCCCGGAACTTCGCGATCTCCTCGAGGAAGTTGGAGTGGCAGGCCCAGAAGAACGACAGCCGCGGCGCGAAATCGTCGAACCGCAGCCCCGCCTCGATCGCCGCGTCCACGTACTCGATGGCGTCGGCGAAGGTGAAGGCCAGCTCCTGCGCGGCGGTGCAGCCCGCCTCGCGCATGTGGTAGCCGGAGATCGAGATCGTGTTCCACGAGGGCAGCTCGTCCTTGCACCACGCGAAGGTGTCGGTGATGAGCCGCAGCGAGGGCCGCGGCGGGAAGATGTAGGTCCCGCGCGCGATGTATTCCTTGAGGATGTCGTTCTGCGTCGTGCCGCCGATCTTGCCGAGGTCGGCGCCCTGCCTGCGGGCGGCGGCGACGTAGAGCGCGAGCAGGATCGGCCCCGTCGCGTTGATCGTCATCGAGGTCGTGACCTGCTCCAGCGGGATGCCGTCGGTCAGCGTCTCCATGTCCTGCAGCGAGGAGATCGCGACCCCCACCTTGCCGACCTCGCCCGCCACCGCCGGGTCGTCGGAGTCGTAGCCGATCTGGGTCGGGAGGTCGAAGGCGACGGAGAGGCCGGTCTGGCCCTGTTCGAGCAGGAACTTGTAGCGGCGGTTGGACTCCTCGGCGTCGGCGAAGCCGGCGTACTGGCGCATCGTCCACAGCCGCCCGCGGTACATCGTGGACTGCACGCCCCGCGTGTAGGGGTACTCGCCGGGGTAGCCCAGCTTCTCGTGGTAGTTCCAGCCCGCGAGGTGCTCCGGCGCGTACAGCGGATCGACCTCGGCGCCCGAGGAGGACTCGAAGCGGGGCTGGCGCTCGCGCCCGGCGGCGGCCTTGCCGTAGACGCCCTCGCGCCACTCGTGCTCGCTCTTGCTGGCCACCGCGCCACCCTCCGCGCCGGCCCCCGGCGCCCCGCCGGAGTGTAGGCGCCTGCGGCCCCGCGAATCAACGCGCGGCGCGCCCGCGGCGCCGGTGGTGGGCGATGAAGGATTCGAACCTTCGCCCTTCCGGGTGTAAACCGGACGCTCTGACCGCCTGAGCTAATCGCCCCCGCGCCCGACGATACCAGCCGCCGCCCGATCGGGGGTCAACGCGAGGCCTCGCGCCGCCAGCGCCGCCAGCGCCCCGATCGGCGGTCAGCGCCGGCCGCCGTCCGGCCGCCCGTCGTCCGGTTCGCCGCGCAGCAGGCCGCCGAGGCCCACGACGAACCACAGCCAGCCGAGGATCAGCGCCGCCTCGAACGCCCAGCGCGCCGCCCCGCCCGCCGCCGCCTCGACGAGGTCCCCGCCCACCCACAGGTTGACGACGAGCGCCGCAAAGACGAGAAGATGACGCCGCCAGCCCATCGCCGACCTCCGGGGCGCGCCCCCGGCCAGTCTACGGGACGCCATGCCGGAGCACGACGCCGCATTCGAGGCGCTCACCCTCGCCGAGATCGAGGAGTCGGCGGGCGAGCTGCACCGCCGCGTCGCCGCGGCCCTGCGCGCCGTCGGCGAGGAGCGCGCCGACGCCCCCGGCCCCGCCGGCGCCTCCCCCCGCGGCGAGGCCGCGTCGCTCGCCGCGACGCTCGAACTCGCCGCGCTCGCCCTCGCCGGGGCGGTCGCGGGCGGCGAGGCCGCGCCGCCGCCCGCCGATCGCGTCCCCGCGCTCGCCGCCGCCCTCGCCTACGCCGCGCCCTCGATCGGCGCGCTGCTGGCGAGGCTCGAGCAGGATCGGCGGCTCGCCGCCGCGCTCGCGCGCAGCCTCGAACCGCGGCTCGGCGAGGAGCGCGCGCTGCGGCGGCTGCTCGTCGAGGCGCTGCTCGGCGCGCCCGCCCGCTGCGCGATGGCCCTCGAAGCGCACGCCGCCCGCGAGGCGGCGCGCGGCGCGTAGGACGCGCCGAAGCAGCGCCCGGCCGTGCCGGTGTCCACGCCGCCGCACGGCCTCGGGCGGCGCGGTCAGCAGATCGGGAGGTCGTCGGCATAGAGGGAAAAGGAGGGGTACATCGAGCGGGGGATACAGCCAGTCAACTCGTTCCCACTCAGATCCAAAACCTGCAGGTTCGCCAAGTTGCCGAGTTCGGGCGGGATGCCGCCGCTCAAATCGTTCCCGCCCAGCCGCAAATGCTGCAGGTTCGCCAAGCCGCCGAGTTCGGGCGGGATGCCGCCGCTCAAATCGTTCCCGCGGAGATTCAAATGCTGCAGGTTCGTCAGATCGCCGAGTTCGAACGGGATGCTGCCGCTCAACCTGTTACTCTTGAGATTCAAAGACCGCAGGTTCGCCAAGCCACCGAGTTCGCGCGGGATGCCGCCGGTCAACTCGTTTCGCTCGAGCCATAGACCCTCCAAGTTCGCCAAGCCACCGAGTTCGGGCGGGATGCTGCCGCCCAGCTCGTTCCCAGTGATCCACAACTGCCGCAGGTTCGCCAAGCCGCCGAGTTCGGGCGGGATGCCGCCGGTCAAATTCCCATCGATCCACAACTCCCGCAGGTTCGCCAAGCCGCCGAGTTCGGGCGGGATGCCGCCGGTCAAATTCCCACCGAGCCACAACTTCCGCAGGTTCGCCAAGCCGCCGAGTTCGGGCGGGATGCCGCCAGTCAATCCGTTCACGCTGAGCCACAGCTCCTCCAAGTTCCCCAGACCGCCGAGTTCCGGTGGGATGCCGCCGGTCAAATCGTTCCAGCTGAGATCCAAATGCTGCAGGTTTGTCAGACCGCCGAGTTCGGGCGGGATACGGCCGCTCAGTCCGTTCGCGCCGAGATTCAAATACTGCAGGTTCGCCAGGTCGCCGAGTTCGGGCGGAATGCCGCCAGTCAACCCGCTCCAGCCGCCCAACCCGTTCGCGCCGAGATTCAAATACTGCAGGTTCGTCAAGCCGCCGAGTTCGGGCGGGATGCCGCCGGTCAACTCGTTCCCGCCGAGATTCAAAGACCGCAGATTCGCCAAGCCGCCGAGTTCGGGCGGGATGCCGCCAGTCAACTCGTTCACGCCGAGATTCAAAGACCGCAGGTTCGCCAAGCCGCCGAGTTCGGGCGGGATGCCGCCAGTCAACCCGTTTCCGCTGAGGTTCAAATACTGCAGGTTCGCCAAGCCGCCGAGTTCGGACGGGATGCCGCCGGTCAACCCGTTCTCGGCGAGGTGCAACTCGCGCAGGTTCGCCAAGCCGCCGAGTTCGGACGGGATGCCGCCGGTCAACCCCTTCCAGTGCCCGGGGCCTTTAAGGTCCAGAATGGTGACGCGGGGCGGCGATCCCCCGATCGTGACGCCGTCCCACTGGTCCATCGGCGTCGCGGCGCTCCAGTTCGGCACGGCTCCGCCGTCGCCCGCGAGGACGTCGCGGACGGCGAGCAGCGTCTCGCAGTCCCCGGCCAGCCCCGGGTTGCGGTCCGGCTCCGCCACCGCGCCGTCCGCGCACGACGCCCGAGGCGCCGGCGCGGGGATCGGCGAGGGCGCCGCCGCCGCCGAGGGGGACGCGGCGGGCGGCGCGGCGGGCTCCGCCGTGGTCGCCGCCGCCGAGGGGGACGCGGCGGGCGCGGCGGCGGGCGGCGCCTCGTCCGCCGTGCACGCGGCCAGCGCCCACGCGAGCACGGCAGCGGCGAGGACGGCGAGCGGGCGGCGCGGGCGCGTCGAGGTCACGCCGCGCAGTATGGCACGGGGCGAGGCCCCTCGGACGGCGCGCGGCGTGCTACCGTCGGGCGGCGGGAAAGGGGCGGGCGATGACCGGGGGCGCGCCGGACACGAGCGGCTGGAAGCGGACGCCGGACGGGATCGCGATCCCGCCGCCCTCGCCCGACGACGTGCTGTACGAGGCGTCCGGGGGCGTCGCCCGCGTCACCCTCAACCGCCCGATCGTGCTCAACGCCATCAACAGGAACGTCACGCGCCTGCTCGACGCCGCGCTCGACCGCGCCGAGGCCGACGGCGAGGTGCGCGCCGTCGTCCTCACCGGCGCCGGGCGCTCCTTCTCGGCCGGCGGCGACCTCTGGTCGTCGCTCTACCCCGACGACGACCCCGCGCCCGACTCGCTCGACGTGCAGCTCCGCATCTGGTCGTTCCCCAAGCCCGTGATCGCCGCCGTGCGCGGCCACGCCGTCGGGCAGGCCTGCGAGCTGGCGGGCGTCTGCGACTTCACGATCGCGACCGAGGACGCGAAGCTCGGCGAGATCCAGATTCGCCACGGCTTCGGCCCGCCCGTGCTGATCACGCCCTACCTCGCGAGCCAGAAGATGGCGCGCGAGGTGCTGCTGCTCGGCGAGCTGATCGGCGCGCGCGACGCGCTGCGGATGGGCCTCGTCAACCGCGTCGTCGCCGAAGACGAGCTGGACGAGGCGGCCTCGGAGATGGCGCGCAAGCTGGCGGCGCTGCCGCCCTCGGCGGTCACGCTCAACAAGCGCCTCGTCAACCTCGTGTACGAGCGGATGGGGATGCTCGACGCCCTGCGCTACCGCGACGACGAGGCGCTGCGCGCGCTGTTCGAGGCCGGCGACGCCGTCGGCGCGGGCCGCCAGCGCGTCAGGGAGGAGCAGGGCTGGGAGGCCTTCAAGCGCGAACGCGACCGCGGCTACGAGCGCTCCGGCTGACGGCGCCGCCGCCGTGACCGGGGGCGCGATCGGGGGCGAGGGATCGCCGGACGCCGCCGTGGCTGCGGACGGCCTCGAGGCGCTCTACGCGCGCGTCCCGCGGCTGGAGTGCCGCAAGCTGTGCGGCCACGCCTGCGGGCCGATCGTCGTGCCCGAGGAGGAGTGGCGGCGGCTGGCCGCCGCCGGCGGCGAGCGCGAGGGCGGCGACGGCCTCGCGTGTCCGTACCTCGACCGCGCGGCGGGGCTGTGCGAGGTCTACGAGGCGCGCCCGCTGATCTGCCGCCTCTGGGGCGCCGCCGAAACGCTGCCCTGCCCCCACGGCTGCGAGCCCGAACGCAGCCTCGGGGCGGAGGAGACCGGGGCGCTGCTGGCCGAGGCGATCGCGCGCTCCGGCGGGCGCGTGCGCTCGGCGTGGCGCGGCTGGGAGCGGATGCTCGCCGCCGCCGCGCGCGCCGGCGGGCCCCGGGACGCCCGCGGCGCTGGCGCGGACGCGGCGCGGTGATAGCATAGCCCGCGCCACCGGGCCGCGACCGAGGGAGGCCGCCGCATCGCCAGCACACACGCACCGGCAGCCGCCGACCACGAAATCGATCCGATCTTCCGCCCTCGCGGCGTCGCCGTCGTCGGCGTCTCGACGCGCCCCGGCCCCGACGGGCGGATGGGCGGCATCTTCCTCAACGCGCTGCTCGAACAGGGCTACCACGAGCGGCACGGCCTCTACGCCGTGAACCCCAAGATGACCGAGGTGCGCGGCGTGCCCTGCTACCCGACGGTGCTCGACTGCCCCGATCCGATCGACCACGTGATCTCGCAGATCCCGTCGGCGGGGCTGCCCGAGCTCGTCGACCAGTGCATCCGCAAGGGCGTGCGCTCGCTGCACTCGTTCACCGCCGGCCTCTCCGAGACGGGCGACCCGGCGCTGGCCGCGCAGGAGCGCGAGATGGTGGAGCGCGCGCGCGCGGCGGGAATGCGGCTGATCGGCCCCAACTGCATGGGCCTCTACGTCCCCGGCGTGGGGCTGGGCTTCAATCCGCGGTCGCCGCGCGAGCCGGGCAACGTCTTCCTGCTCTCGCAGTCGGGCGCGAACGCGGGCGGCATCATCGACGGCCTCGGGCGGCGCGGGCTGCGCTTCTCGAAGGGCGTCTCCTACGGCAACGCCGCCGACCTCAAGTCGCACGACTTCCTCGACTACGCCCTCGCCGACCCGCAGACCGAGCTCGTCGTCGCCTACGTCGAGGGGCCGCGCGACGGGCGCGCCTTCTTCGACGCGCTGCTGCGGCTGGCGCGCGCCAAGCCGACGATCGTGCTCAAGGGCGGCATCACCGAGGACGGCGCGCGCGCCGCCAACTCCCACACCGGCTCGCTGGCCGGCTCCATCGACGTCTTCGACGCCGTCTGCCGCCAGGCCGGCGCGATGCGCGTCCGCACGCTCGAGGACCTGCTCGACCTCGCCGTGGCGATGACCACCGACATGCGGACGCTGCAGGGCAACAAGGTCACGCTCGTCGGCGCCGGCGGCGGCTTCGCCGTGCTCTCCACCGACCAGATGGCGATGGAGGGCCTCGAGGTGCCCTGGCTGCCGGAGACGACGCAGGAGCAGCTGCGCGAGATGATCCCGATCGCCGGCACGAGCATCCGCAACCCCGTGGACGCCAACTTCGGGCGCGACCACCCGATGGACTTCGGCAGCGACACCGGCCTGACGCGCCGCGTGTTCGAGGCCATCGCCGCGGCCCACTCGACCGACATGGTGCTCACCACCGTCGGCACCCGCTGGTACCCCGGCCAGGACCACTCGGACGAGGCGCGGCAGGAGCAGCTGTCGCTGACGGCGCGCGAACTGTCGGCGATCTCGCGCGAGCACGGCGTGCCGATGGCCCTGATCCTGCGCGAGGCGCGGCTGGAGGACGCCGGCGACTTCGTGCACGACAGCGGCGTCGCCTCCTTCCCCTCGATCGAGCGCGCCGCGCGCGCGGCGGCGACGATCCTCGAATGGCGCCGCCGCCGCGAGGGGCTCCCGGACATCTTCGGCGGCGGCTAGCGCCGCCGCCGTCCTCCGTCCGCCTCGCCGCCGCACGGAGGATCATGGCGCACGGACCGGCCAGCCGACCCCCCGGCGACGCGCCCCCCGCCGAGGGCGGGCGGCCGCCCTGCCCCCGCTGCGGGCGCGCCGTCACCGGCCGCGGCGTGCGCTGCCGCTTCTGCCTCGCCTACCTGCCCGACGCCGAGGCCGCCCGCGCCCCCCGCCGCGAGGCCGGGCGCAGCCGCTGGCGGCTGCCGCGCGTCCGCCACCGCTGGACGCGGACGCGCGGCTTCGCCGTCGCGCTCGCGCTCCTCGCCGCCGTGCTCGTCGCGCGCTGGGCGTGGGACAACTACCTCTCGACGCCCTCGCCGCTGCCGCTGCCCGCCTCGGCCTCGCCCGGCCTCGAGGCGGGGCCGCTGCGCGAAGCGTGGCCGACGCCCGGCGGCGGCCTGCGGCAGGACCGCGCGACGGAGGCCTCGCCCGCCGTCGGCGGCGAGACCGCGTGGCGCGCCGAGCTGCCCGCCGCCGTGCTGCGCCCGCCCGTCGCCGACGCCGAGCGGCTCTACCTCACCTTCCGCGACAGCATCGCCGCCTACCGCCTCGCCGACGGCGGCAAGGTCTGGGAGATCGCGCGCCCCGGCCTGCTCAGCGCCCCCTCGATCGCCGGCGGGCGCCTCTACCTCGCGCTCCGCACCGGCCACGTCGTCGCCGTCGAGGCCGCCACCGGCGCGATCGCGTGGTCCCGGCGGCTCGGCCAGGAGCTGTTCTCGACGCCCATCCCCTACCGCGGCGCGATCCACGTCTACGGCCCGGGCCGCCTCTACGGCCTCGACGCGGCGGACGGCGCGAGGCTCTGGGACATCGGCGTCGAGGGCCGCCGCGCCGAGCTCTCGCCGCTGCTCAACGACGACTACCTCGTCGTGGCCGCATCGAAGGCGGCGGTGGTCTACGACCGCGCGACGGGCGAGCGCGTGTTCCGCCACCCCCACACCTCGCTGACCGGCCTCGTCCTCGGCGAGGATCGGGCCTACGGCGTCTCGCCCGCGTTCGCGGCGGGCATCGACCCGGACTCGCGGCTGCCCTGGTGGGAGGGGACGCGGCTCTACTGGAACTGGCTGTGGGCGTTCGGGGCCGCCCCGGCCCCGCCGCGCCCCGACGTCGAGTGGGTGACGCGCGAGCGGCCCAGCGACCTGCCCACGGCGGCCGGCCTGACGCAGCTGTTCCGCCCGGCGCACGACGGCGAGCGGCTGTTCGCGTCCGACTCGTCCGGCCTCCTGCGCGCGTTCGACTCCTCGACCGGGGCGCTGCTGTGGGAGCGGCGCTTCGAGAGCCTGCACGGCCCGCCGACCGTCACGCCCGCCGGCCTCGTCGTCCCCCTCGCCGGCGCGATCGGGCTGCTCGACCCCGCCAGCGGCGAGCAGATCGCCTCGCACCCCCTCGGCGCGATCGCCTACCGCGTCGGGCGCTGGGTGCTCGTGCTCGGCGGCGGCACGATCGTCGTGGACGCCCCCGGCGTCGCGCTCGCGCTGCGCTGAGCGCAGCCCCGAGGGCCTCGCGCCGCGCGGGAGGCCGCGCGGGCGGCTACGGCGCCTCGTACCAGCCGGAGCCGAAGATCAGCCCGTCGTGGCGCACGACCCACGAGTGCTTCGGCTCCTCGGCGCCGGTCTCGGGGTTGAGGCGGGTGTAGGACACCCAGCGCCCGCCGCGGCCGGCCTCCATCATCAGCGGCCCCCACGCGAAGCCGCGGACGTCCACGCCGTAGTCGGTGAGCACGTTGTTGCCGCGGCGGCCGGGCAGCGGGTGAGCCACCACCTCGCCGGTGGTCCCGTCGATGACGAAGACGTACCACGGGCCGTCCACGCTGGACCCGCTGCCGTAGAAATCGAGGGCGTCCTCGCGGCCCCGGCCCTCGTAGCGATCGATCGCCTGCTCCACGACGTAGCGGGTGTAGGCGTCCGGCTCCGACCGCGGCGGCGCCGCGGCGGCGCCGCGGATCGGCGGCGTGTCGTACCAGCCGCTGCCGAAGACGAGGCCGTCGTGACGGACGACCCACGAGTGCTTCGGCTCCTCGATGCCCGACTGCGGGTGCAGGCGCGTGTAGGACACCCAGCGGCCCCGCTCGCCCGCCGTCGCCAGCAGCGGCCCGTAGGCGTAGCCCGTCACGTCCACGCCGTAGTCGGTGTTGACGTTGTTGCCCACGCGGTCGGGCAGCGGGTGGGCGATCACCTCGCCGTCGCCGTCGAGGATGAAGACGTACCACTGGCCGTCGATGCTCTCGCGGCTGCTGTAGCGGGCGAGCGCCGCCTCGCGGCCCTCGCGCTCGTAGAAGGCGATCGCCTCCCGCACGAAGTGCTTGGTGTAGGCGTCGCGGTCGGCGCGCGGCGGCGGATCGCCGGGCGAGGCCGTCTCGTACCAGCCGCTGCCGAAGATCAGCCCGTCGTGGCGCGCGACCCACGAGTGCTTCGGCTCCTCCAGCCCGGTGCCGGGGTTGAGGCGGGTGTAGGACACCCAGCGCCCCCGCTCGCCGGCCTCCAGCATCAGCGGCCCCCACGCGAAGCCGCGGATGTCCACGCCGTAGGAGGTGAGCACGTTGTTGCCGACGCGGTCCGCCAGCGGGTGGGCGACGACGTCGCCGCCGCCGTCGAGGACGAAGACGTACCACGGCCCGTCCACGCTGGCCTGGCTGCTGTAGTGGGCGAGCGCCGCCTCGCGGCCCTCGTCGTCGTAGCGCTCGATCGCCTCCCGCACGAGGTGCTTCGCGTAGGCGTCGGGCTCGCCCTCCTTCGAGGGCGCCCCCTCGCCGCAGGCGGCGGCGAGCAGCGCCAGCCCCGCCGCGATCGCGAGCGCCGCGAGGCGGAACGGCCGGCCGGGGAGGGCGGGGGCGGGTACGGACATGGGCGTGCTCCTGCGCCCCGGAATCGTACGCGGGGGCGCGCACAGCGTACAGGCCGCCGCGGGGCGGCGCGACGCCTAGTTCGAGGCGGCCACGGCGCCGGTGAAGCCCGTCGCGGCGCGCGTCCACACCGGCGTCGAAGCGTCCGAGGAGTAGTAGACGAACGCGCGCAGGTAGCCTCCCGCGTCGGCGGCGACGGGCGTGTACGACCAGCTCGGCGTCCCCGGCGCGAGCAGCGTGCATGTCCCTGTGCCGTCCGAGGCGGTGCAGCGCTGCCATCGCCACAGCGTGCGGTCGCTGTGCGTAGGCAGCGGCGAGACGGTGACCGCCGTCCCCACCACCGGCGAGGCGTTGCCGCCGGCGAACGTCGCCGTCGCCGTCGTCGCCGCGCTGCTCGCGACGACCGCCGCGGTGGCGAGGGTGTAGGCGTTCCCGCCCGAGGTGCGCGCGACGCGGGCGCGCAGGTACTTGCCCACGTCGGTGCTTGACGGGACGTAGACGTAGGAGCACGCCGGGCCTCGCGTCGAGGTGACGGTGGTCCAGCTGGTGCGCCCGTCGTCGGAGCGCTCCCAGACCCACGCCTGCCGCGAGTTCGTGTTGGCGACGCCGTCGCAAGTCGTGATCGTGGCGGCGGGGTCCACGAGCGCGCGCGCCGTCTTGGTGTAGAGGCCGACGACGATCGGCTCGCCGGCGACGGGGGCGTTCCAGTGGTCGGCCTCGATCCACGCGGGGCCTCGGTGCGTGGTGCGCCCCGTGAACTTGAGGGCGGGGTACTGGCGGCTCGTGCCGAAGTGCCACGGGTCGTCGCCGCCCGTCACGCCGTCGGTGTCGATGTTCCAGTTCGCGTAGATGCCGCTGTAGCCCGTGAGGCGCTGCAGTTCGCGCGTGCTCTTGCCCGTGCCGCCCGCGCTGCTGGACTGGCCGGACGTGCCGGTGTCCCAGTAGCTGTTCGTGACGGTGGAGCCGCTCGCGAGGCGCCCCAGCAGGCCTCCCCCGTTGGTGGAGTCGACCCGTCCGCCCGACCAGCTGGCGTCGATGTTGCCTGTGCCGCTGCTGATCGTGCCCGCCAGCCCGCCGGCCGGGCTCGCGGAGGTGCCGCCGCTGACCGTGACGGCCGCCCAGCTGGCCTTGATGGTTTTGCCGGTCGAGCCGATCAGCCCGCCCGTGGCGGCGCTTCCCTCGACGCGCCCCGTGGCCCACGCCCGCGTGTAGCTGCCGCCGCTCCCGGCCAGGGCGCCTACGTTGTCCCCGCCCCGGACGTAGGCGTGCGGCAATCCCACGCCGTCGATGCTGCCGCCGTCGCCCACGTAACCGAACAGGCCGACGTGATCCGAGCCGGTGCGGTTGATGTACAGGTAGGAGACGGTGTGGCCGTTGCCCCGGAACGCAGCGGTGAATTGCGACCAGCCGAGGCCCAGCATCGACCAGCCGCTGCCGCTGTTCCAGTACGTCGAGTCCGCCGACGTGATCTGCCCGTCGCCGTTCTCGTCGAAGCTGAGGTCGGCGCGCAGCTCGTAGCCGGTGCAGCCTCCCGAGGTCGGGCAGCCCATGCGCCCGCTCGAGGTCGTGACGCGGTTGGGGAACGCCGAGGCGTAGTCGGCGTGGGTGGCGTCGCCGTTGCCGTTGGGGTCGTGCCGGATCGCGCTCAGCTGCGCGAGGCTGCGGACGTCGATCAGGCCGTCGTTGTCGTCGTCGTAGTCGGTGGTGGACTGCGCCGTCGCGGGCGGCGCGAGGATCAGCGCCGCGCCCAGCAGCAGCGCCGCCAAGCACGCGGCGAGGCCAGTGAAATACTTATGTCCACGAGGGGGGGGGGGTGCTAAGGAGAGTGAACAATATCCGCCGCCCCCTCCGCTCCGCGCGCGCCGTTCGCGGCGGGATCGTAGCGGAGCGCGCGCGAGGCGGCAACACGGCCCCAGGCGGCGAGGCGCCGCGCCGCCGCGAGCCCGCGGTGGCGTCCACGGCGCGCGGGCGTATCGTGGAGCGCGCGCCGCCCGCGGCGGGCGCGGCGGGAGGTGCGCGACGAGCGCGATCGGAACGGGCGCGATCGGGGCCGCGCCGGCGCGGCGCTACCGCTTCGTGGTGGAGGGGGCGCTGCTGTGGGTGCAGATCGCGATGGGCCTCAACTTCCTCGCGGTCGCGCCGCTGTTCCCGCTGATCATCGAGGACTACGGCGTCGACAACGCCACGGTCAGCCTGCTGGTCGGCGCGGGGGCGCTGGCGGTGGGGGTGATGAACATCCCCGGCGGGGTGCTCGCGGCGCGCTTCGGCTGGCGGCGCATGACCGTCGCCGGCGGCGTGCTGATGTCGGCGACGGCGCTGTCGCCGCTGGCCGGCGACTTCGCGCTGCTGCTGGCGCTGCGGCTCGCCTTCTCGGTGGGCGCGGCGATCTGCCTCGGCGCGCTGCCGGGGGCGGTGATGAGCTGGTTCCCGCAGCGCGAGCTGCCGGTCGTGAACGGCGTCAACATCGTCGGACAGAGCCTCGGCGTCACGGCCTCGGTGTTCGCGGCGGCGCTCGTCGCCGACCTGCTCGGCTGGAAGGGGGCGCTGTCGGCGTTCGGCTTCGTGGCGCTGGCGGGGACGCTGGTCTTCGCGCTGCTGGCGCGCGACCCGGCGCGTCCGGCCGGGGCGCCGGTGCGCGCGCCGTTCGCCCTCGCCGACCTGCGCGCGGCGATGCGCGAACGCTCGACGCTGCTGCTCGGCCTCGGCTTCGGAGGGGGCGCCGGGGCCTTCATCGCCTTCAGTTCGTGGCTGCCGACGTACTACCAGCAGGAGTTCGGCTTCTCGCTGGAGCGGGCGGGGGCGCTGGCGGCGATCCCGTCGTTCTGCGGCATCTTCGGCTCGCTGCTCGGCTCGGCGCTGCCGGTGGGCCTCGGGCGGCGGCGCCCGTGGATCGTGCTGGCGGGGCTGACGATGCCGCTGGCGGCGCTGGGCAGCATCCTCTCGGACGCGGCGTTCGTGCTGTTCCCCTCGCTCGCGCTGTTCGGGCTGATGGCGTGGCTCTACGTGCCGTCGGCGCTGACGATGCCGATGGAGCTGCGCGGGATGACGCTCGAACGCGCGACGGTGGCGGTGGCGACGGTGCTGGCGATGGTCAACGTGAGCGGGTTCCTGACGCCGCTGCTGGTCGGCGTGCTGCGCGACCTCGGCGGCGGCTACGTCGCCGGCCTCGCCGTCTGCGCGCTGCTCCCGGCCACCCTCGTCGTCTCGGGCCTGCTGCTGCCCGAGACGGGCCCGCGCGGCAGCCCCCGCCCCGCCGCGGCGCCGCCCGATCCGGCCTGAGGCCCGCCCGCCCCTCGGCGCGCGGCCTACAGCACGGCGATGGGGTTGACGGGCGAGCCGGTGCCGCCGCGCACGCGCAGCGGCGCGACGAGCAGCAGGAACTCCCACCGCCCCGCCTCCGCGCACGCCGCCGCGAGGCCGTCGAGGTCGGCGTTGTCGAGCAGCGGCATCCCCATGTACGGGATCGCGATCTCGTGGACGGGGATGCCGACCGTCCCGCCGTCGCCGCGCGGCAGGCCGCCCGCGTAGCCCTGCCCCGCCGCGTCGAGCAGGTCCCAGACCAGCAGCGCCGCGTCGTGCGCGTACAGGAACTCCAGCGCCGAGGCGTGCACGCCCGGCATCTCCGCGAACATGCCCATCGCGAAGTCGGGGCGGGAGGCGTAGAAGGCGTTCGCGCCGGAGCGCACGACGACGGCGTCGCCGGGCATGGGCTCCGCGCCCTCGGCCGCCGCGATGTCCTCCAGCTCCCAGCCGTGCACGGGCGCGTCGAGGGTGACGTGGGGGACGCCGCGGTGACGCGGGACGTCGTAGAGCACGCCGCGCGTCACGACGCCCTCGCGGTAGGGCTCGACGGAGCCGCTGGCCGCGCCCTCCCCGGTCACGTCGGAGCCGGGGCGGCCGTTGTAGAGCTGGCCGCCGGGCCCCGTGAAGATGTGGCACAGCGCGTCGAGGTGCGTGACCGTCCAGCCGTGGAAGTCGATGCCGAGCCGGTCGCCCGAGCTCATCGGCCCGACGCGCATCTCCTGCCGGAAGCCCGAGGCCATCGAGGCGCGCGGCTGCTCGCTGAGGGCGAGCGAGAGCGAGACGGTGCGGCCCAGCCTCGGGATCGCGAGGGCGCGGCGGCGCACCTCGGGCGTGACGTGGTTGAGCGTGCCCAGCGCGTCGTCCGGCCCCCAGCGGCCCCAGTTGCTGAAGCGCTCGCGGTAGCCCTCGAACTCCTCGGCGGTGGGCGGCGTGCGGTCGGCGAGGCTCACGCCGCGCCCCCGCGCCGCGAGGCCTCGCGCCGCCGCCCGTCGCGGCGGGCGAGGGCGGCGAGGAGCGCGATCGCGCCGAGCGCGGCGGCCAGCGCCGCCCGCGGCCCGGCCCCCGTCCCGCCGTCCGCCGCGAGGCCGGCGTTCCCGTCCTCGGGCGGCGCGGGCACGAGCGCGTCCCGCCCGAAGGCGAGGGGCAGGGACGGCACGGGGAAGTCGGCGATCCTGTAGGCCCAGTCGCGGGCGCGGACGACCGCGCCCTGCGCCGAGCGCAGGCCGGCGCCGGCGCCGCCGAGGGCCGCCCGCCCCGCCTCGAGGTCCGCGGCGGCGAGCGCCGACTGCGCCTGCTCCCGCACCCGCAGCGTCCGCGCCTCGGCGCTGGCGACGTAGTGGTCCACCAGCCCGGCGGCGAGGTCGACGCCGGGGCCGTGGGCGCCCGTCAGCAGCTCGGTGCGGATCGCGATCTCCTCGCGCCGCAGCCGCTCGGTCAGGCCGAGCAGATCGCGGACGGCTTCGCGGAAGCCTTCGAGGGTCTCCGCCGCGAGGGCCGCGTCCGCCCGTCCGATCGCCTTGCCCAGGTCGTCGCGCAGGACCGTGAGCTCGCCGGGGGCGTCCGGGCCTTGCCCGACCAGGTTCCGGACCTCGCTCCAGAGCGCCTCGGGGTGGGTGTAGGCGTAGACCGTCCGCGAGGGCGCGGAGTCCGCGTCCGGCGAGGGTTCGAGCGTGATCTCGATGGTGTCGTAGCCGAGTTCGAGGATGCTTTCGCCGCCGGGCGTCAGCCAGATGTGGTAGACGGCGTCGGCGGCGTCGGCGTAGACGTCGAGGACGCCGGTGCTGACGCGCTCGCCGGTGGCGCCGTTGACCAGCCAGCCCTCGTAGGCCTCGCCCTCGCGCGGGAGCGTCACGCCGTCGATGCCGTAGACGACGCCGCCGGCGCCCAGCACGGCGTCGGCGAAGGAGACCACGCCGTAGCCGCCGAGGAGGTTGCGGCCGGCGGCCGCGGCCGCCGCGCCGGGGTCGGCGGGCGGCGCGGGCGGCGCGGGCGGCGCGCCGCCGTACGAGGCCCAGAGGACGCCGGGCACGGGGAAGGCCGCGAGCACCTGCGTGCGCTTCCGGGCGTAGACGACGGCGCCTTGCGCCGCCCGCAGGTCGGCGGCTGCCCCGTCGAGGGCGGCGCGCCCCGCCTCGAGGGCGTCGGCCTCCAGCGCGGCCTGCGCCCGCCCGCGCGCGCTCGCCGAATGCGCCTCGGCGTGGTCGACGACGGCGCCCACGAGCGCCGCCATGAGGTCGATGGCGGGGCCGTGGCCGCCCGCCAGCAGTTCGGCGTGGACGCCGGCCTCCTCCAGCAGGACCCGATCCTCCAGCGCGGCCAGCCGCCGGACGGCGTCGCGGAAGGCGTCGACGTCGCCGGCCGCCATGGCCTCGTCCGCGAGGACGCCAGCCGCCTCCAGGTGGTCCTGCAGGGCGTAGAGCGCGCCGGGCAGATCGGGGTCGCCGGGGCCGCGTTCGCCCGCACGCTCCGGCGGGAGGCCGTGCGAGAGCAGGCGACGCACCACGGTCAGGAACGCCTCGGGGTGGGTGTGGGAGTAGACCGCCTCGCCCGGCCCCTCGTCGGCGTCGGGCACGGGCTCGCGCGTGATCTCGACGGTGTCGTAGCCCGTTTCGAGGATGCTCGACCCGTCGGGGGTGCTGTAGACGTGGTGGATCACGCCTCCGGGGGCGACCTCCATGACGCCGGTGCTGACCCGCGCTCCGGTGGCGCCGTTCACGAGCCAGCCCTCGTAGGCCTCGCCTTCGGGCGGCGGGGCCACGCCGTCGAGGAAGTAGACGAGGCTGTTGTTGCGGGCGAAGATGTCGCCGAGGAAGACGAGTCCGACGCCCCCGAACTCCGGCCCGTGGCCGTCGGCCCGCGCCTCCCCCGTTCCGAGCGCCGCGAGGACCGCCAGTCCCAGCGCCGCCAGCCGCGCGCCCGCCCGCATCGAGACCATTCGTGGACACTCCCCCGCGCCGTATCCGGCGCTGCCCTTGTAGGGACGCGGCGCGCGAGTGTCAACGCGCGCCGCCTCGCGGCGCGGCGGGCGGCGGGCGGCGGGGCCGCCGCCGCGCTACCATCGGCGCGCGGGAGGCGGCGGACGGAGGCGCGTCATGGCCACGCGGAGCGGCATCGCCGAGGCGCGGCGGGCGACCGGGCGCGCTCCCGCCGCGCGGCGGGCGGGCTCGGGCAAGGTGGTCGGCCTCGACGGCTGCCCCGACGGCTGGATCGCCGCCGTCGTCGAGCGCGGCAGGCTCGCCGCCGTCGAGTACGCCGCCTCGGCGGGCGAGGCGATCGAGGCCCACCCCGACGCCGAGGTCTTCGCGATCGACATCCCGATCGGCCTCAGCGAGGACGGCGTGCGCGCGGCCGACGACGCCGCGCGGCGCTTCCTGCGCGACCGCGCCAGCACCGTCTTCCGCGCGCCCCCGCTCGCCGCCCTCGGCGCGGCGGGCTACGCCGAGGCGAGCGAGGCCTCGCGCCGCGCCACTGGCCACGGCATCTCCCGCCAGAGCTTCGCCCTCGCCGGCAAGATCCGCGAGGTCGCCGCCCTCGCCGCCGATCCGCGCGTGCACGAGGCCCACCCCGAGGTCTCGTTCGCCGAGATGGCGGGCGAGCCGCTGGCGCGCAAGAAGTCGTGGGACGGGCTGATGCTGCGGCGCGCACTGCTGTCCGCGCGCGGCCTCGCGATCCCCGACCTCGTCGGCGAGGCGAGCCGCCGCGGCGCCGCCGACGACATCGTCGACGCCGTGGCCTGCGCGTGGACGGCGGGCCGCATCGCCCGCGGCGAGGCGCGCACCTTCCCCGACCCGCCGCAGCGCCTCGGCGGCCGCGCCGTCGCCGTCTGGTGCTGACGGCGCGGCCCCGCGCCGCCCGCGCCTACTCCGCCGCGGCGAAGGGCGCCACGCCCGGGGCGTAGTCGCGGCCGACCTGGCCCGAGGCCTCGAGCGCGCGGTACTCCTCCTCCGCGTAGCCGAGGAGTTCGCGGTAGACGTACTCGTTGTGCTCGCCGAGCACGGGCGGGCCGCTGCGGATGCGGTTGGGGGTGCGGGCGAGGCGCACGTTGAGGCCGGGGTAGCGGTGCGTGCCCGCCGAGAGGCTCGTCGCCTCCTCGAAGAAGCCGCGCGCGGCCAGCTGCGGGCAGGCGTAGGCCTGGGCCTCGTTCTGGACGGGGCCGCAGATCACGCCGGCGGCCTGCAGGCCCTCGAACAGCTCGTGCTGGTCGCGGCGGCGGGTGTGGGCGGCGAGGGCGGCGTCGAGCGCGGTCTGGTCGCGGTGGCGCCCAGACGCCGTGCGCCACTCCTCGCGCGCGAGCAGGTCGCCGGCGCCGAGGTGGTCGCAGAGCGCGGCCCACGCCTCGTCGCTGTCGCAGTCGATGGCGATGTAGTCGCCCTCGCCGCGACAGGGATAGTAGTTGTGCGGGGCGTGGGCGCGGTGGCGGTTGCCCTGCGGCTCGGTGTTCCGCCCGTTCGCGGTGTAGTCGAGGACGAACTCGCCGAGGATCGGCAGGAACGCCTCGGCGAGGGGCTGTTCGAGCAGCTGGCCGCGGCCCGTGCGCCGCACGTGGCGCAGCGCCATGCAGACGGCGAACGCGCCCTGCACCCCGGAGATCGCGTCGCTCGTCACGACGTCGCCGGCCGCCTCGATCGCGTCGTCGGGGTAGGAGCGGACATGGGTGTGGCCGATCGTCGCCTCCATGTGCAGGCCGTAGCCGCGGTAGTTCTTGTAGGGGCCGTCGAGCCCGAAGCCCGGCATCCGCAGCATCACCAGCGAGGGGTTGCGTTCGCGCAGCGCGTCCCAGCCGACGTCCGCCTTGTCGATCGTCTCCGGGACGTTGTTCTCGACGACGACGTCGGAGACCTCGACGAGGCGGAGGAAGGCCTCGCGGCCCTCGGGGGTGGTGATGTCGGCGGTCATGCTGAGCTTGTTGCGGGCGTGGGAGTTGAAGGAGGCGCCGCGGTTCCACGGGTCGGGCGCGCCGACGAAATCGGGGAAGGCGCCGAGCGTCACGCCGCGCGCGGCCAGGTCGCGCAGCTGCTGCGGCGAGGGCGGCAGCCGCTCGGCCCCGCGCGTCGAGGGCTGGATGCGCGTCCGCGGCTCGACGCGGATCACCTCGGCGCCCCACTCGGCGAGCAGCTGCGTGACGTGCGGGCCCGCCCACACCACGGTCACGTCGGCGACGCGCACGCCCTCCAGCGGCAGTCCCGCCATGCCGCGCCCCCCGTCCTCAGATCGCGCCGGCGCCGCGCAGCAGCGGCAGGTCGCCCGCGTCCACGCCGAGCAGGCCGGTCAGCACCTCGGCGGTGTGCTCGCCGAGCAGCGGCGCGCGCCTCGCGGGGGCGCGCGGCGTCTCCGACATCAGCAGCGGGCGGCCGGGGTACTCGAAGCGGCCGGCGACGGGGTGGTCGATCTCCTCCCAGGCGCCGCGCTCGCGGAAAGCGGGATCGGCCAGCAGGTCGGCGGGCGTGTTGATGACGCCGGAGAGCAGGCCCCGGCCCTGCGCCTCGACCAGCGCCTCGCGCTTGGTGCGCGCCATCGACCACGCGAGGTAGGCGGTGTGGATCTCCTCCACGAACGCAGGATCGAGGCTCAGCGGCGGCTGCATCAGCCGCTCGTCGCCGGCGAGGTCGCCGCGGCCGATCATCGCCACGAAGTCGTGAATCTTGGGGCCGATCGCGGTGATGTTGACGTAGCCGTCGGCGCAGGGCTGCGCGCCCCCTGCCAGCACGATCCCGCCGAGGCCGCCGCGCCGCCCGCTGGTCGTGCCCTGGTAGGCGTAGGCCGTGAGGCTGGTCGTGCGGCGGTCGCGCGAACCCATCTGCGTCTCGTAGACCGACACGTCGATGTGGTCGCCCTCGCCGCCGGCCTCGACGCGCAGCAGCGTCATCGCCGACGCCCACGCCGCCACCAGCCCCGCCTGCAGCATCGCGAGGCTGCCGCCGAGCTTGAGCGGCTCGCGTTCGGCGCTGCCGGTCGAGATCGCGGGCCCGCCCATCCCCTGCAGCACGAGGTCCGACGCGCGGTAGCCGCGCTCGGCGTACGGCCCGCTCTGCCCCCACGGCGTGATCGAGGCGTAGATCAGCCCCGGCCGCTCCGCCGCCAGCTCCCCGTAGCCGATCCCCAGCGCCGCCGCCTCGCCGGGGTCGAAGTCCTCGACCAGCACGTCGCAGCGCCCGGCGAGGCTTCGCAGCAGCGCGCGCCCGTCCCCGGTGCGCGGGTCGAGGGTGATCGAGCGTTTGTTGGTGTTGAGGTGGAGGAAGAGCAGGCCGCGCTCGCGGTCCGGCATGTCCCCGGCGAAGGGCGGCAGGCGGCGCGTGGGGTCGCCCTCGGGCGGCTCGGCCTTGATCACCTCGGCCCCGAAGTCGGCGAGCAGCTTGGTGCAGTGCGGCCCCGCCACGCCGGTGGTGAGGTCGAGTACGCGAATGCCGTCGAGCGCCTGCACCGCCGCCTCCTCGCCCCGCGCGGGGAGCGCGATCATACAGCGTCAGGGGCGCTCGCCGATCTCGAAGCGGCGGAGGGAGCGCACACCGAGCGCGAAGGCGGCGACGACGACGGCGACCGAGGCGGCGGCGGCCTGGAAGCCGCCGAGGTTGGCGTCGAACACGTCCGGCGGCGCGGTGCTGATCTCGCCGGCGATGCCGAGCGCGTACTGGCGGACGCTGATCCAGCGCGTGCCGTCGAAGAGGCTGGTGACGAAGGCTTCCCAGACGAAGACGTAGACGAGGCCGGCGATCAGCGCGCGGCTGGTGATCGCGCTGAGGCCGACGAAGAGCGCGCTGTAGACGACGGCTCCCGCGGCCACCCCGGCGGCGAAGCCGGGGGCGATGGCGTAGCGGTCGCCGTCCATCCCGATCAGCGCCGTGGCCAGCGTCGCGGGCACGGTGAGGGCGATCGTGGCGGCGGCGGCGACGGCGACCTTCGCGGCGAGGATGCGCCAGCGCGCGACGGGCTTGGCGAGCAGGTAGACGGCGGTGCCGTCCTCGATCTCCGCGCCGAGCGCGGCGGTGCCGAACACGAGCGCGCCGAGGGGCAGCAGCAGCGCGACGACGAGGGCGTCGAGCGTCCCCGTCACGTTCGCCGCCGGATCGGAGGCGTCGCCGGCGAGGCGGTAGAGCAGCGCGAAGCCGACGGGCAGCAGCGCGCCGAGGGCGATCAGCGCCCAGCGCCGCCGCCCCAGCAGCTGGCGCGCCGTCAGCGAGATCAGCGTGCGCGTCACGCTTCCGCCCCCACGCTCCCGCGAGGCCTCACGATCCCACGAGGTAGGAGAACACGCTCTCCAGCGACTCGTCGGCGGGGCGCAGCTCGTGGAGCACGACGCCGCAGTCGCGGGCCGCGCGGGCGATCGCCGCAGTGAACGCGCCGTAGTCCGTCGTCCGCACGTCGAGGCGGCCCTCGGCGAACTCGACGGCGGCGACGTGGGGGAGGCCGACCAGCGCCGCCGCCAGCGCGCGGTCGTCGCTCGAGCGCAGCTCGAACACGTGGGGGCGGTCGGTCATCAGGCGGCGGATCTGGAGGAAGCTGCCGGAGGCGGCGAGCCGCCCGCCGACGATCACCAGCACGTTCTCGGCCAGCCGCTCCACCTCCTCGAGGATGTGGGAGGAGAAGAGGATGGTGCGGCCCTCGGCGGCCATGCCGCGCAGCATTCCCATCAGCTGCAGGCGCTGGCGCGGGTCGGTGCCGTTGAACGGCTCGTCGAGGATCAGCACCTCGGGGTCGTGGACGAGGGCGGCGGCGATCTTGGCGCGCTGGCGCATCCCCTTCGAGTAGCCGCCCATCGGCCGGTCCTGCGCGTCCTCCAGCTCGACGAGGCCGATCGCGCGCCGCGCCGCCGCCTCGGGGTCGGGCAGCCCGTGCAGGCGCGCGCTGGCCACCGCGAACGCGCGCGCGCCGAGGAACGGGTAGACCGCCTCGCGCTCCGGCACCAGCCCCACCCGCGCGTGCAGGCCGGGGTTGCGCCACGACGGCTCGCCCAGCACCTCGACGCCCCCGGCCGAGGGCCGCAGGAAGCCCGCCACGACGTGCAGCAGCGTGCTCTTGCCCGCCCCGTTGGGGCCGAGCAGCCCGGTCACGCCGGGGCCGATCGAGCACGAGATGTCGTTGACGGCGACGACGTCGCCGTACCAGCGCGAGACGTTGCGGACCTCGATCGCCGCGCCGCCGCCGTTCGCCGCCGCCATCAGACCGAGGCCCGGTAGCGCCGCACGACGAGCGCCGAGGCGAGCGCGCCGTAGGCGAGCGCGGCGAGCGTCCAGACGTAGCCCGGCAGGTCCGCCCACGCGATCTGCGCGTCGGCGTCGCCCGTCCTCGAGGCGTCGGCCAGCGGCGGGACGGCGTCGAAGATCCACAGCGTGGAGCCGGTCACGACGTGCAGCGGACTGGCGAAGAGCAGCCAGCGCAGCCCCTCGTTGTCGATCGACGCGACCACGATGGTGACGACTGTGAGCGTGATCAGGAAGATCGCGATCACGCCGATCAGCGCGAACGCCCGGCGCTCGGCGTAGGAGGCGGCCAGCACGCCCAGCCCCGCGAACGCCGCGCACAGCACGAGGCCGCTCGCCGCGCTGCGCGGCACGTCGCCCGCGTTGTCGCGCATCCAGTCCAGCCCGTTCGCCGCGCCGAGGGCGTTGCCGCCGAACATCACGAGCTGCGGCAGCACCGTCAGGCCGAGCAGGCTCGTGGCGAGCGCGGCGATCTTCGCCAGCGCGTAGTCGTCGCGCCCGATCGGCCGCGCGAAGTAGAGCGCCAGCGTGCGCGAGCGCCGGTCGTTGCCCACGAGGTCGGATCCGATCGCCGCGACGAACAGCACGAGGATGATCTGGATCACGCTGTAGTAGTCGTGCGGCTGCCAGAACTCGAAGTCGCCGGCCGGCAGCAGCGCGCCGAGCGCGATCTGCAGCAGCGCCGGCGTGAAGGCGAGCACCGCCAGCCCGATCGCGAGCGCCTTCGGCAGCGCGCCGCGCCCGAAGCCGAAGGCGTGGCGCACGCTCAGCGCGTAGAGCGACCACAGCGCGAAGGCGCGCCCCAGCCGCCGCCCCTCGTAGCGGCGGTAGCCGAGGTCGTAGATCGCCCCCTCCGGCGCGGAGGAGGCGGGCTCAGCCTGCGCCATTCGCCGCCGCCGCGCCGGCCGCAGGCGCGGCCTCGCCGCCGTCGCCGAACAGCTCCTCGAGGCTGTGGCGCCCCCGTTCGAGGCGGATCAGCGGCAGATCGAGCTCGGCGACGGCGTCGACGATGGCGGCCTGCGGCGGGTCGCCTCCGCCGCCCGCGTGCACCTCGACGTAGCGGCCGTTCGCCGAGGCGTCGAGGCCGCGGCCGGCGAGCAGCGCGGCGAGGCGATCGGCGTCGTGCGCGACCTCGGCGGTGAGCACGCTCGTCGCGCCCGTGAGGTCGGCCACGCGGCCGGTCCGCACGAGCCGCCCCTCGCTGATCACGATCAGCGAGTCGCAGACGCGCTCGATCTCGCCCAGCAGGTGCGAGGACATGACGATCGAGATGCCGAACTGGCGGCCCGTGCGCTCGACGAGGTCGAGCATCTCGTCGCGCCCCTGCGGATCGAGGCCGTTCGTCGGCTCGTCGAGGAATACGAGCCGGGGATCGTGGACGAGCGTCTGCGCGAGCTTGACGCGCTGCTTCATGCCGGTCGAGTAGCCGCCGATGTGTCGGTAGCGCTCCTCGTAGAGGCCGACGTGGCGCAGGATCTCGGCGGCGCGCTCGCGGGCGGCGGACGGCGGGATGCCGCTCATCCGCGCCATGTGGATCACGAAGTTCGTCGCCGAGGCGTCCGGCGGCAGGCAGTCGTGCTCCGGCATGTAGCCGACGCGCCCGCGGATCGCGAGGCTCTCTCTCGCCGCGTCGAAGCCGAGCACCGAGGCCTTGCCGGAGGTGGCGCCGAGCAGCCCCAGCAGGATCTTGATCAGCGTGCTCTTGCCCGCCCCGTTGGCCCCCACGAGGCCGACGATGCCCGGCTCGACCTCGAGCGTGAGCCGGTCGAGCGCCGTCACGCCGGGGTACTGCTTGACGAGCCCGCCCGTCTCGATCAGCGCCGCCATGCGCCCTCCTCGCCGCGCATCCTAGCACGCCCCGCCGCGGGGGGCCGCGGCGGGCCGTTCCCTGAGATCCGGGACGGGGCCGGGCGCGTATTGCCTCAAAGGGTGGCGCGTGTCAGAGTGCGCGGTCACGGTGGCGGCGGGAGCAAGTCCGACCGTCGCGCGATGTCAGCGCCGCGCGAGCGGCCTGCAAGGGGAAGGAGCGCTCCATGAGCGAATTCGAGCGGGACGCCCGCTGGTGGTCCGCCGGCCTGAACCGGCGCACGCTGCTGCGCGGCGGCCTCGCCGGAGGCGCCGGCCTCGCGGCGGCGGCGCTGATCGGCTGCGGCGGCGGCGACGACGACGAGGAAACGCCCGCGCCGACGGCGGCCACGCCCAGCGGCTCGACGCCCACGGCGACGCCGACGATCGCCGTCTCCACCGGGAGCGACGACGACTCGGGCGGCGACGACGGGGCGGCGGCGCAGGGCGAGGGGATGCTCGTCCGCGACGAGAGCCTGCCCTACCCGTACCAGTTCCCGGAGCCGGCCAAGACGCCGCAGCCGGGCGGGCGGATGCAGGTCGCCGCGACCTACCGGGTGCAGAACTTCGACCCGACGACCTCGGCCGCCGGCGGGACCATCACGGTGCCCAACCACGTCTACAACCGGCTGATCGGAATGGCGGGGGGGCCGCGCAAGAACCCCTTCACGATCGACCTCGAGCCGGAGCTCGCCTCCTCGTGGGAGCGCACGCCGGACGGCGCGGTGTTCACGTTCGCGCTGCGGGACGACGTGAACTGGCAGAACCTGCCGCCGCTGAACGGGCGGAAGTTCGTCGCTGGGGACGTGAAGTTCGCGTACGACCGCTACGCGGAAGACGGCGTGCACAAGTCCTACTGGCGCAACGTCGGCTCGACCGAGACGCCGGACGACCTGACGTTCAGGATCAACCTGGCCAACGTGACGGCGGACTTCATCCTGCCGCTCGCCAGCCGCTACCAGACGATCTTCCCGCGCGAGACCGTGGACGACGGCACGATCGAGAACGTCGTCGTCGGCACCGGCCCGATGATCATGACCGAGGCCGTGGACGGCTCGCACATCTCCTTCGACAAGCACCCGGACTACTGGGAGACCGACGTCCTGCTCGACGGCGTGGACGTGCGGCTGATCACCGACCAGACGGCGCGCGTCGCCGCCTTCCGCGTCGGCCAGCTCGACTACGGCTACTCGGTGGCGGGCACGCTGTCGGACCTCAACGAGCTGCTGGGGACCAACCCTGACATCCAGGTCAACCTCGCGGTGGTGGTCAACGGCGGCATCCCGTTCGGCATGAACCTCTCGCACCCGAAGTTCCAGGACGAGCGCATCCGCCAGGCGATGACGCTCGCGATGGACACCGAGTTCATGGAGGACGTCGTCTACGACAAGCTCGCGAAGACGCTGCCGCTGCACCCGTGGCCGTTCGTCCTCGACGCGGAGCCGAAGGTGGGCGACGCCGCGCTCGGTCCGTGGTTCGGGCGCTACGACCCGGAGGAGGCGAAGAAGCTGCTCGCCGCCGCCGGAGCCTCCGACCTCAGCGTCGACGGCATCTACTACCGCTACGCGGACTACTTCGCCGAACTGACCGAGATCACGACGGAGCACTTCCGCCAGGTCGGCATCGGCCTCGACTCGCGCAGCGTGGACTACACCGAGTTCAACTCGTCGTGGGTGCCCGCCAAGCTCGAGGAGGCGACGACCTCCGGCTGGCTGACCGTCGGCTTCGACGCCGACAACTTCTTCTACAACTCGGTGCACTCCACCTCGCCCGGCAACCGCTGGCGGCTCAACGACCCGCAGGTCGACGCCTGGGCCGAGGCGCAGCAGGTCGAGCTGGACCCGGACGCCCGTCGCGACATCCACCGGCAGATGTGGGACTACTTCCTGCAGAAGATGTTCTGGCCGCCGGTGCCCAGCGGACTCGGCCTCCAGACCTACCAGCCCTGGCTGCGCGGCATCCGCTTCGGCGGCGTCTTCGGCAGCAACAGCTCGTACTACGACTGGGGCGACCAGGTCGCGTGGGCCTGGATCGACCAGGACATCCCCGGCCGGTCCTGACCGGCGGGCGCCACGGCGCCACTGGACGAGCGCACGAGGGGCGGCCGCGAGGCCGCCCCTCTCGCTGCCTCGGCGCACCGAGGGGCCCCGGCGGACCGCGCCGCTCCCCGCACCGAGGGGGCGCGCCATCGGCTATGCTGCGCGCGGGCGGGCGTCCGCGCGGGCGCCGCGAGGGGCAGGCGAGGACGCGATGCAGATCAGCCCTTCCGTGCGCGCCGCGATGGTGCCCGACGAAAACGTCATGCACCCCGACTTCACCTCGATCTACCTCGTCGGGCCGGCCGGCGGGCAGTCGCTGACGATCGATTCCGGGGAGGCGATCGAGCGCTACCAGTGGTTCCTGCGCGGCTACCTCGCCGCGGCCGAGCACGCCGAGATCGGCGTCGCCACCATCACCCACCACCACGCCGACCACTCGGGCAACCTCAAGTGGGCGAAGGAGTTCCTCGGCAACCCCGACATCGCGATCCCGCGCGGCGGGCGGCGGCTGCTCAAGGGCCGCATCCCGCGCGAGGTCGACCAGCTCGCCGACGGCGACACGATCGACCTCGGCGGCGGCGTGCGCCTGCAGGTGCTGGCCACGCCCGGCCACAGCGAGGACTCGCTGTGCTTCTACCTCGAGGAGGAGGGCGTGCTGTTCACCGGCGACACGCTGCTCGGCTCCTCGACGACGACGGTGTGGAACCTCGGCGACTACCGGCGCAGCCTCGAGCGGCTGCTGGAGCTGCCGAAGCTGGAGGTGATCTGCCCCGGCCACGGCAAGATCGTGCGCGACCCTCGCGAGCGGCTGCGGATGTACGTCGACCACCGCAACCGGCGCGAGCGCCAGATCGTCGAGGCGCTGCGCGAGGGCGGCCAGATGAGCAGCTGGGACATCATGCTGCGCGTCTACGGCGACGAGATCGACACCCGCCTGCGCCGCGCCGCCGACGGCAACGTCCGCAGCCACCTCGCCCAGCTCGCCGGGGAAGGCCGCATCACCGAGTACGAGGGCAAGCCGAAGCGCGCGCGCGGCAAGCGCGCCGCCCGCCGCGAGCACGAGCACGCCCGCGAGCGCGACCGCGTCCTGCGGGAGGCGAAGCGCATCGAGGCGGCCCGGCGCCGCGAGGAGATCCGCCGCCAGGAGAACCCCCCCGACGAGGAGTGGGCGAAGCCCCCGCTCTACGAGCTGGCGTAGGGCGCAGGCGGCCGGCGCGGACGCGCCGCGCTTGCCGCCCTCGCGCGCGCCCCGGTAGAGTGCGGGCCTTGCCGGAGGCTGGCGCCATGACCGGACCGCTCGAGGGCGCGAGGGTGCTCGATCTCACGCAGGGCGTGGCCGGCCCCTACGCGACCAAGTGCTTCTCCGACTACGGCGCCGACGTGATCAAGATCGAGCGGCCCGACGGCGGCGACCCCGCGCGGCGGCTCGGCCCCTTCCCCGGCGACGAGCCGGACGGCGAGGCGAGCGGGATGTTCCTGCACCTCAACACCGGCAAGCGCAGCGTCGCCATCGACCTCGGCGTCCGCAGCGGGCGCGAGCTGCTGCTGGGCCTCGCCGCGCAGGCCGACCTCGTCGCCGAGAGCTTCCGGCCGGGGACGCTGGAGCGCCTCGGGATCGGGCCGGACGCGCTGGCCGCGGCGAACCCCGCCGCCGCGCTCGTGCGCGTCTCCAGCTTCGGGCAGGACGGCCCCTACCGCGACTACGAGGCCGACGACATGCTGCTCTACGCCGCCGGCGGCGTGATGCAGGTCACCGGCGATCCCGATCGCGAGCCGCTCAAGCTGGGCCTCTACGCGCCGCTGTTCCTCGCCGGCTCGGTCGTCGCGGGGATGGCGATGGGGGCGCTGCGCTCCTCGCTGCGCGACGGGCGCGGAGAGCGCGTCGACGTCTCGATCCACGAGATCCTGACGGCCTCGATGGACCGGGGGGCGCCGAACATCGTCGCCTACCAGTACTCGGGCGCGCTGATGATCGAGCGCACGAAGAACGTCGTCTACAGCGGGCTGCCGACGGGGGTCTACCCCTGCGCCGACGGCTACGTGCAGGTCGCCACCCAGCCGGCCTGGTTCCCGCGCATGTGCCGCGCGATGGGCCGCCCCGACCTGATCGGGGACGAGCGCTTCGCGTCCAACGTCTACAACCCCGACTTCCTGCCCGAGATGGAGGCGATCTTCTACCCGTGGGCGCTCTCCCGCACCAAGCAGGAGCTGATGGAGATCGCGCAGGCCGAGGGCTGGCCGGTGTGCGCCATCAACACCGTCGAGGACGCCTACCGCGACCCCGGCTTCCGCGCGCGCGACTTCTTCCGCACCCTCGACCACCCCGCCGCCGGGCCCCTCGAATACGTCGGGCTGCCGGTGCGCTTCACCGCCACGCCGGGCGAGCTGCGGCGCGCGCCGCTGCTCGGCGAGCACACCTTCGAGGTGCTCACGGAGCGCCTCGGCTACGCGCCGGAGGAGGTCGCGATCCTCGCCCAGCGCGGGGTGGTGGGGTAGCGCGATGGCGGACGCGGCGAAGCCCCTCGACGGCGTGCGCGTGCTCGCGCAGGGCATCGTCTGGGCCGGCCCCTTCGCGACGATGATCCTCGCCGACCTCGGCGCCGAGGTGATCGAGGTCGAGTCGATCCAGCACCTCAACCCGACGCGCACCAACTTCCGCCACATCCCGCAGTCGCTGCTCGACGGCCGCGCGGGCGCCTCCTACCTCGGACGCGACGGGAGCGAGGGCTTCTGGAACCGCCAGGCGTGGTTCAACTACGCCAAGCGCGGCTGCAAGTCGGTCACGCTCGACCTGCGGAGCGAGCGCGGGCGCGGGCTGTTCCTGGACCTCGCGCGCGCCAGCGACGCCTTCATCGAGAACAACGCCGCCGACGTGGTGGACAACCTCGGCATCGGCTGGGAGGCGCTGCGCGAGGCCAACCCGCGGCTGATCATGGTGCGCTTCCCCGGCTTCGGCATCGAGGGCCCGTACCGCGACTTCAAGGGCTACGGCGCCAACATGGAGGCCGTGGCCGGCCACACCGGCCTGCGCGGCTACGAGGACTCCGACCCGTCCGACACGCCCTCCTCGCTGCACGGCGACCCGACGGCGGGCGCGCAGGTGGCCTTCGCGCTGCAGGCCGCGCTCTTCCGCCGCGACCGCACCGGCGAGGGCCAGCTCGTCGAGATCTCGCAGGTCGAGGCCGTCACGGGCCACCTCGCGTACGCCTTCATGGACTACGCGATGAACGGGCGCGTGCAGGGGCACTGGGGCAACAGCCACCCCTCGATGGCGCCCTACGGCGCGTTCCCGTGCGCCGGCGACGACCGCTGGATCGCCATCGCCGTCCCCTCCGACGAGGCGTTCGCCGCCCTCTGCGCCGAGATGGGCCGCCCGCGCCTCGCCGCCGACGAGCGCTTCGCCGACGCCGCCGCCCGCCACGCCCACCGCGAGGCCGCCAACGCCGAGGTCGCCGCGTGGACCGCCGGCCACGAGGGGCCCGCGCTGATGGCCCGGCTGCAGGCCGCGGGCGTGCCCGCCGTCGCGCTCGCGTGGCAGCAGGAGATCACCTCCGACCCCCACCACGCCGCGCGCGGCTACTTCCAGCGCATCGAGCAGCACGAGGCCGGCGCGCACCTCTTCCCCGGCCCCATGGCCCGCTTCGAGCGCACCCCGCTGCTGCCCGCCCGCCCCGCCCCGACGCTCGGCCAGCACAACGAGGAGGTGCTGCGCGGCGTCCTCGGCCTCGGCGCCGAGGCCTACCGCCAGCTCGTCGAGGACGAGGTGATCGGCACGGTCTACCTCGAGTCCGCCACGGCCTGACGGCGGCCCTCGCCTCAGGCGCTGTCGGACGCGCCGCCGGTCAACCGGTCGCCGATCGCCTCAAGCGCCCCCGCCCGGCGAGGCTCAGGCGATGGCGCCGGCCTCGCGCAGGGCGGCGATCTCGGCGTCGCCGACGCCGTGCTCGCGCAGCACCTCGTCGGTGTGGCGGCCCAGCGGCGGCGAAGGGCGGTCGCTGCCCGTCGGCGTCCCCGACATCGTGACCACCGGCCCCACCATCCGCTCCGGCCCCGTCAGCTCGTGCTCGAGGTCGAACACGTAGCCCATCGCCTCGACCTGCGGGTCGTCGGCGAGGTCCTCGGGGAAGTTGACCTTCGAGATCGGCGCGCCCTCGCGGTCGAAGATCTCGATCCACTCGTCCATCGTCTTCGTGAGGAAGATGGCGCGGATGCGTTCCAGCATCCGGTCGACGAGTTCGCGGTTGCCCGGGGCGAGCGAGTCGAAGTCGGGGCCGGCGGTGGGGTCGTCCTCGACGCCGAGGGCGCGGCGCATCTGGTCGCGGTTGAGGGGAGTGAGGGCGCCGATGACGACGCCGCCGTCCTTGACGGCGTAGCCGCCGTAGAAGAGGCGGGCGGCGGCGCGCCCCATCACGTCGAAGAGGCTGCCGCGCGCGTCGATCATCTCGCGGTAGGAGCCGCCCGCGGCCTGCACCTCGCGCATCCGCGCCAGCGCGACATCGGTGGTCTGCGCGTCGAGCGCGGGCAGCCGCCCGATCCGCATCCCCTGCAGCGCCATCCCGGCCTGCAGCAGCGACGTCTCGATGTGCTGCCCCTCGCCGGTGCGCTCGCGGTGGAAGAGGGCCGCCGAGATCGCCATCGCCCCGGCGAGGCCGGCGTGGAAGTCGGCGGGCGCGGTCGCGGTGATGATCTCGGGCGCGCCGAACTCGTCCACCTTGCCGTCGCCGGCCAGCAGGCCGGAGTAGGCCTGCGCGACGGCGTCGGAGCCGGAACGGAGGGCGCTCGGCCCCCGCTTGCCGAAGCCGGTGTTCTCGAAGTGGATGATGTCGGGCCGGATGGCGCGCAGCGTCCCGTAGTCCACGCGCAGCCGCTCCGGCACCCCCGGGCGGGCGTTGATCACGAACACGTCGAAGCCCGCGATGATGCGGTGCACCAGCTCCTGCGCCGCGGGCTGGCGCAGGTCGACGACGAGCGAGCGCTTGCCGCGGTTGAGCGAGTGGAAGCCCTTGCTCTCGCCGGGCACGAAGCTGCCCGACTGGCGGCTGCCCTCGCCCCCCGGCGGCTCGACCTTGATCACGTCCGCCCCGAGGTCGGCGAGGTTGAGGCCGCAGTACGGCCCCGCCACGATCTGCGAGACCTCGAACACCTTGATCCCGTGCAGCGGACCCGGCATGGACGCACCTCCCCCCGATGCGCCGCTAGCATACGCAACCGCAACGCGCCGCGTGCGCCGCCCGCCCGCGCCCGCATCGCCGGGATGCGCCCTCGGGCGGCGGCGGCGCCTCGCCCCCTCGATCGGCGCGCGCCACGATCGGGTCCCGCCGCCCGCCCGCGCCGTAGGATAATGCGCGCATGTCCGACCGCAGCGCGATCGAGTGGACCGAGGCGACGTGGAACCCGGTGACGGGCTGCACCCAAGTGTCGCCGGGCTGCGCCCACTGCTACGCCAAGCGCTTCGCCGAGCGCTTCCGCGGCGTCCCCGGCCACCCCTACGAGCGCGGCTTCGAGGTCATGGAGCGGCCGGAACGCCTCGAACAGCCGCTGCGCTGGAAGCGCCCCCGCACGATCTTCGTCAACTCGATGTCCGACCTCTTCCACGAGGAGGTCCCCGGCGACTTCGTCGCCTCGGTGTTCGCGGTGATGGAGCGCGCCGGCTGGCACACCTTCCAGGTGCTGACGAAGCGGCCCGAGCGCGCCGCCGCCCTCGCGCCGTCGCTGCCCTGGCCGCCGAACGTGTGGCTGGGCGTGAGCGTCGAGAACCAGCACTGGACGACGCGCGTCGACGCGCTGCGCGCCATCCCCGCCGCCGTGCGCTTCCTCTCGTGCGAGCCGCTGCTGGGCCCGCTCGACCTCGACCTCGAAGGCATCGGTTGGGTGATCGCGGGCGGCGAGAGCGGCCCCCGCGCCCGTCCGATGGACATCGCGTGGGCGCGCTCCGTGCGCGACCAGTGCCTCGCCTCGGGCGTCCCGTTCTTCTTCAAGCAGTGGGGCGAGCACGGCCCCGGCGGCCGCCGCGAGGGCAAGAAGCGCGCTGGCCGCCTCCTCGACGGCCGCACCTGGGACGAGGCGCCGCAGGGCATGTCTAGTGAAATGTGATGCGCGATCCAGGCGGGTAGGTGCGCCTCCTCTTCCGACCCACCACCTTGATCAGTCCTTCTTCTTCCAACGGCTTCAACGCGCCATCACGCAGGTGCTTCTTGAGGAAAGGCGTTTCGAGTGTCACAAAATTCTCGATGTCTGCTATACTGGCCGATTTCTTGCCGAACTTTGCTTGAACGCCTTCCTTCAAAACAGCGTAATCTGGTTGAAGCTCGAACAGCAAAGGTTGATCGGGGTCGGTCGCGTCCGAGAACTGGTACGCACCGGACGGATCAACCTTCCACATAGCATCTTTCATTACCTCCATACCCTTCACGTGGTGAGTGGCGAAGAACAGGTAGTATTCTGTTCGGCCACCGGAATCCAGCATTTGAAAACTGCGAACATGCTCCATACCGGCGTGTTCCAGTTGAGCTTTGAACAAGCCGTGCAGCTGGGAGCGTTTTTGAGTAGCGTCCGTAGTGTCAAGCTCTGCGCGCCAGTCCTGGCATCCGAATAGCCGATCAAGGTGTGGCTCAAACTCTGGGCTGCTCAAGAACCTCGATACCGACTCGTACATGAACGAAATGAGCAGCTCGGTTCGTTGGTAAGAGGCAAGCCATTTGATCACGTCGTAAGACACCCCCTTTGGCCCAAACGGATCGATCATCACGAAAGCAGGCGCCAAGCGGTCGTCGTCAAGCGAGTTGCGAACCCTGTTCATTTCTTGCTCGAACGTGCCGTGCACTACCAAGCAGTCGACGTTATTGGGAATCAACTCGCTGGAACGGCGCGCCTCGATGAGGGAATCGAGGTGTTTGTGTCTCTCGGCGTCTTCCTCGATAAACAAGAATACCAAGTCTCGGTGAGCGAGGCGCTGCCTGTGTTCCGCTGCCGCTTCGAGCGCAACCAGCGGAGATCCAATCTCACCGCCCTCGTACTCCCCCGGTCCAGCGAAGCCATCGACGAACACCACACGCCCGTGTGCCGATCCCAAGATCGGGAACCACGCCATGAGGTAGGCGCGCAGCAACTGATGCTTGGCGCCGGTGTGAGGTTTCAGCGGCCAGAGAGTCGTTCGGGGCGGCACGATGCAAGTATAGCCGAACAGACGGTCAGTGTCGCCTCGCGCATCCCAAGTGGGCTAGCCGTCGTTGGGCTCGACGGCGGCGGGCGGCGGGATGTCGCGGCCGGCGCGCAGTTCGGCCTCGACCCACTCGGCGATCGTTTCGTCGAGGTAGGCCATCGCCTCCTCGACGGTGTCGCCGCCGGCGTAGACGCCGGGCAACTCCTGCACCCGCACCGACCAGCCGTCCGCGTCGCGGTGGGTGATGCGGGTGTAGGGGGCCGCCGCCGCGGCGCGGGCGCGTGCCTCGATCGCCGAGGCGTCCACGCGCCCTACTCCCCCAGCGTCAGGCCCAGCACGCCGGACAGCTCGCGCAGGGCGGGGGCCGCCGTCCCGGCGTGCAGCGCGCCCGCCTCGAGGTCGCGCGCGATCGACAGCAGCACGGCGATCGCGCGCGGCGTGTCGAGGTCGTCGTCCATGGCGGCCATGAACTCGTTGCGGCGAGGCTGCACGCGCAGGTTGTCGGGAGGGCCGCCGGGGCTGGCCGCCGCGCGGCGCAGCAGCGCCGCCCGCTCCTCCCAAGCGCCGAGGTCCGCGGCGTCCCAGGGGTGCTCGGCGCGGTAGTGCGCGCCCAGCAGCGCCAGCCGGATCGCGTCCGGCGTGTGGCCCGCCTCCAGCAGCTCGCTGACCTTCACCAGGTTGCCCAGCGACTTCGACATCTTCACGCCGCCGAGCGTGACCGTGCCGGAGTGCATCCACCAGCCGGCGAAGGGGGCCGCGCCGGTGGCGCGCTGCGACTGCACGATCTCCGATTCGTGGTGCGGGTAGATCAGGTCGCGCCCCCCGCCGTGGATGTCGATGCGGTCGCCGAGCCCCGCCCCCGCCATCGCCGAGCACTCGACGTGCCAGCCGGGCCGCCCCTGCCCCCACGGCGAGCCGAACGCCGCGCCGGGGTAGTCCGAGGGCCGCCACAGCAGGAAGTCGAGGGGGTCGCGCTTCAGGTGCTCCGGCTCCTCGGGCATGGTGTCGGTGCGGGGCGCGGCGCGCAGTTCGGCGGGGGTGCGTCCGCTGAGCGCCCCGAACTCGGGGGCGGTGCGCGCCTCGAAGAAGACGTGGCCTTCGGTCTCGTAGGCGTGGCCGCCGGCCAGCAGCCGCCCGATCAGCGCGACGACGGCGGGGATGCTGGCCGAGACGCGCGGGAAGGCGTCCGGGCGCAGCACGCCGAGGGCGTCCATCTCCCGCAGGTAGACCTCGTGGTTGCGATCCGTCAGCTCGGCGATCGGCACGCCGCGCTCGCGCGAGACGCGCACCATGTCGTCGTCGACGTCGGTGATGTTCTGGACGTGGCGCACCTCGTACGACTGGAATTCGAGGTAGCGGCGCAGCGTGTCGAAGACGACGTAGGTGAGCGCGTGGCCGAGGTGCCCGACGTCGTAGGGGGTGACGCCGCAGACGTACATGCGGACCACGCCGTCCTCGAGCGGGCGGAACGGCTCGGCGCGGCGCGCGAGGGTGTCGTAGAGGCTGAGCAGGAGCGGTCTCCCCGCGGCGCGAGCCGCGCCCCCCGCGGCGCGCCCTCCGGGATCGTAGCACGCGCGCCCACTACGGCTCCCGCGCGGGTCTCGCCGCCGCGGCGCCGATCCCCGCGCCGCCCCCGTGCGATACTGGGCCGCGGAAGCGGCGGGCCGGCGAGCCGCGCCGGCCCGCGGAACGGAGCGGCGTCATGGCGGGAGTGCGGGTGCTGTCGGGCGACGAGGCCGCCGAGCACGTCGCCTCGCTCGGCGGCGCCGAGGCGCTGCGCGAGTCGCTGCGGCGCTTCGGCGAGAACCAGCAGTACGTGGAGACGCACCGCGAGGAGCTGACGGCCCGCTACCCCGACGAGTGGGTCTGCGTCAGCGAGGGCCGCGTCGTCGCGCACGCTGACTCGCCCGAAGGCGCCATGCGGATGTTCCGCGAGTCGGGCGCTCCGCGGAGCGGCGTGTACATGCAACACCTGCCGACCGAGCCCGTGGCGTGGCTGCTGTGACCCCGTGCCCGCGCTGAGCGTCAGCGGGCGCTACCTCGGCCCGGAGCGCCGCCCGTACGTCAACGCCCGGGTCGCCATTCCCCGTCTGGGCGCGAGCGCGGACATCGAGTTGCTCGTGGACACGGGCGCCGACACGACCAGCATCCACTGGAGCGACCGCGAGCTGCTCACGACCGCCGGCGGAGGCGGCGTGCCCCCGGACGCCCCGTTCCCCGAAGAGTACGGGCAGCGCGGGATCGCAGGGCAGCGCGTCCGCTACGGCGTCGAGGACGCTCATCTCGCGTTCGCGTCCGTGCAGGGGCCGACCGTGTACGCGCTCGTCAGGGCCGCGATCGCGCTGGACCCCATCCCCGGCATCCCGTCGCTGCTGGGGCGCGACTTCCTGGAGCGCTTCCGCCTCGACTTCGACATGCCGGCCGGGCGGCTCGTCCTCACGCGGTCCGGCGGGTAGCGCGGCGTGCTGCTCGCGCGCGCCCGCGCCGGCCGCCGCGTCGTGAGCGGCATCGTCGAGGGCGAGACGCTGCACGTCGTGCGCGGAGGGCTGTTCGGCGGCCTCGACGCGACGGGCGAGCGCGTGGCGCTGCCCGGGGCGCGGCTGCTGGCCCCGGTGCGCCCCGGCAAGGTGCTGGCGATCGGCCTCAACTACCGCAGCCACCTCGAAGCGCGGCCCGGCGGCGGGGGCGGGGACGCCGGGGCGCCCGCGCGCCCCGAGCCGTTCCTCAAGGTGCCGAGCTCGGTGATCGGCCCCGGCGAGGCGATCGTGCTGCCGCCCGACGCCGGGCCGGTGGACGAGGAGGGCGAGGTCGTCGCGGTGATCGGCAGGCGCGCGCGCAACGTGACCGAGGAGGAGGCCGCCGCCTGCGTGCTCGGCTACACCTGCGGCAACGACGTGTCGGCCCGGCGCTGGCAGGCGGAGGACCTGCAGTGGTGGCGGGCGAAGTCGTCCGACACCTTCACCGCCGTCGGCCCGTGGATCGCGACGGGCCTCGACCCGGAACGGATCGGGCTGCGCGTGCGCGTCAACGGCGAGGAGGCGCAGGCCGCGACGACGGCGGACCTGATCCACCCGATCCTGCGCTGCGTCTCGTGGATCTCGCGGGCGATGACGCTCGAACGCGGCGACCTCGTGTTCACCGGCACGCCGGGAACCACGCGCCGCCTCGCCCCCGGCGACGTGGTCGAGGTCGAGGCGGACGGCGTCGGCGTGCTCTCCAACCCCGTCGTCGCGGGCTGAGTGCGGGCGCGGCTACTGCCAGACCCGGCGCCGTCCGGCGCAGTGCGCGCAAACCGGCCCCGTCGCGCGGGCCTGCGGCAGCACCTCGCGCGGGAAGCGGTCGGAGCGCACGAGCGCGCCGGCCAGCCAGCGCCCGGCCGCCATCCGGTCGAGCAGTCCGGGGCCGCGCTCGCCCTGCGCGCGCAGGTGCGCCTCGCAGAACAGCAGGCGGCAGCGCGCGCACTCGTAGCGCATCGGCGCGGGGCAGTCGGCCTCGGCGCAGCGGCGGGCGCGGTTGGCGTGGGCGTGCCCCGCGCGCCACTCGCGGTGCGCCCCGAGGTCGGCGGCCTTGCGGCGGCAGCGAGGGCGGCGGCAGACGTCGGCGTAGTCCTCGCCGCGCTCGCCGTGGAGTTCGCAGAAGGGCCGGGCGCAGTAGACGCAGTCGGTGACCGCCGGCCGGCCGCAGCCGGAGCGCAGCAGCCCGGCCCCGTGCCCGCACGCGCCCTCGACTCTGGCCATGTCGCCGCCTCCGGCGCGCCCCGCGCACTCCGCGCGCGGAGGGCCGGACGGCCATTGTCGCACGGCGCGCGCCCCGCGAGACCGCTCCCTGCGCCTGCGGAGGCCGGGCGCGCTACCGGATCGCCTCGGCGGCGACAGCGGCGACCTGGAACGCCGCGCGCCGTCCGGGGGGCCTCGCCCCGTGCCATACTGCGCGGCGTGACCTCGACGCGCCCGCGACGCCCGCTCGCCGTCCTCGCCGCGGCCGTGCTCGCGTGGGCGCTGGCCGCGTGCACGGCGGACGAGGCGCCGACGGCCGCGACGCCCGCCGCGTCCACCTCGGCGGCGGCGACCACGGCGGAGCCCGTCGCGACGCCCGCTGCGTCCACCTCGGCGGCGACCACGGCGGCGCCTGCCGCGACGCCCGCCGCGTCCCCCTCGGCCGCGGCGCCCTCGCCGAGCTCCGCGCCGGCGCCTCGGGCGTCGTGCGCGGACGGCGGCGCTGTGGCGGAGCAGGGAGGCTGGGAGCGGATGCTCGCCGCCGCCGACCGCAACCCGGGGCTGGCCGAGGACTGCGAGACGCTGCTCGCCGTCCGCGACGTCCTCGCGGGTGACGGCGAAGCCGTGCTGAACTGGAGCGCCGCGACGCCGATGGACCAGTGGGACGGCGTCACGATCGGGGGATCGCCGCCCCGCGTCGTGCGCTTGGGGCTGCATGAGAGGAAACTGACAGGAAGCATCCCGCCGGAACTCGGCGGTCTCTCGAACCTGGAAGGGCTGTGGCTCTTCGACAACGACCTGACCGGGAGCATTCCGGCGGAGCTCGGCAGTCTGGCGAACCTGCGGGTTTTGGATCTCAGCGGGAACGGGTTGAACGGCGGCATCCCGCCCGAACTCGGCGGCTTGACGAACCTGGAGTGGGTGTATCTCAATGCGAACGAGTTGAGCGGCGGCATCCCGCCCGAACTCGGCGGCTTGGCGAACCTGCGGGATTTGGATCTCAGCGGGAACGGGTTGAACGGCGGCATCCCGCCCGAACTCGGCGGCTTGGCGAACCTGTGGTTTTTGGATCTCAGCATGAACGGGTTGAGCGGCGGCATCCCGCCCGAACTCGGCGGCTTGACGAAGTACCTGTCGGCGCTATCGCTCGCTGAGAACGAGTTGAGCGGGAGCATTCCGCCCGAACTCGGCAGCTTGGCGAGCCTGCAGGAGTTGAATCTCGGCGGGAACGAGTTGACCGGCTGCATCCCCCGCGCGCTGGACAGATGGGGGACTGTTGTCGAGACCGACGATCTCCCGTACTGCTGACGGCGTAGCGCACCTGTGGATGTTGGGTCTCGCTACGAACAGGTTGAGCAGCGTCATCCCGCCCGAACTCGGCGGCTTGGCGAACCTGGAGGTGCTGAGGCTAGGCGGGAACAAGTTGAGCGGAAGCATCCCGCCGGAACTCGGCAGCTTGGCGAACCTGCAGGTTTGGATATCAGCGGGAACGAGTTGACCGGCTGCATCCCTCGCGCGCTGGCGGACAAACTGGATTTCGTCGATCCCCCCGACCTGCTGATCTCGTCGCTCCGCGCAGGCGCGACGCCTCGCGGGCCGAGGTCAGCGCGACCGAGGCCGGTGCGGGGCTGGCCGAACCCAGCCCGCCGCGAGTCGCGGGCGCGGCTACTCGTTCGCGAGGCTGGAGCCCGACTGCGCGAACAGCACGACCTGCGTGTAGCGGTCGTCCTCCGCCAGCGCGTCGAACGAGGCCGATCCGCGCACCGCGCCGTCCCCAGAGGCGAACTCGAGCGTGGTGGCGAAGCCCTCGGCGCGGTCGTCGGTCAGCCCCCAGCCCTCCGCCCCGAGGCGGTCGCGCCAGGCCTCGGCGACGGCGAATGCCGAGTCGCGGACGAGGACCGTGACGCGGAACGCGACGACGCCCGGCTCCGTGCTCCACGCGACCTCGGAGACCGTCGCGTCCTCGCCGACGAGGAACGCGGCGGGGAAGTCCTCGGGCAGCGGGCGGCTCGCGGGCAACTCGAACGGCCGCTCCGCGGCGGCCTCGGGCGGCTGCGCCTGGATCAGGTAGAGCACGCTCGCGAACGGCCCCCCGTACGGCTCGCTCTCCCCGTCCGCGTCCGCGGCGGCGGCGAGGACGCGGCTGCCGTCGATGGGCTGCACCCACGCCGCGCCCTCGACGCCGGCGCTGACGGTGCTGCGGAACTGGACGCTGGAGAGGTCCTGCGTCGACTGCCCGCCCGTGACCTGCCACGGCGAGACGTCGAGCTGCCGCGCGACCACGTCCCCGGCCTCGCCGGTGGCCGAGGGCAGGTCGTAGATCAGGAAGTAGCGCCGCTGGCCGTCGGGCGTGTCGATGCGCGCCGCGCCGACGAGCGCGCCGTCCGGGTGCACCGGCAGCGCGGCGAGCGGGCCGAGGAAGAGCCGCCCGCGGACGTCGTCGGCGTCTTCGGCGGCGCGCAGGCCGGCCGCGAAGCGCGAGAACGCCTCGTCGCGGTCGGCCTCCCATGCCGCGCGGAACGCCTCGGCGTCCTGCCCGGCGGTCTCCGCGGCGAGCGCGAGCCGCTCGCCGCCGTCGCCGACGGCGGCGTCGAGGGCGGCCACGGCGTCGGGGTTGAGCACGGCCTGCAGGCCGGGCACGAACTCGTCCTGCCGCGCCTCGACGACGGAGCCGAGCGGCTCGCCGAAGCGCAGGAAGCGCGCGCCGAAGTCGGCGGGCAGCCCGGCGTCGTCCTCGCCGCCGTCGCCGCCGCCCCCGCAGGCGGCGAGCAGCATCATCCCGGACAGCGCGGCGAGCAGCAGGACCGCACGCGGCGCGCGACGCAACGGCATGGGGCCTCCAGCCGGCGAGGGAGCGATGGGGTGGGTGAGGGGATTTGAACCCCCGCTCTCCAGGGCCACAACCTGGCGCCTTGGACCGCTAGGCGACACCCACCATGCGAACGCGGCCACGGGCCGCGCCTGCCAGTGTACCGCGCCCGCCCGCCTAACGGGGCGCGATCGTTCGGGGGCGTTCTAGGCGAGGGCGTCGACGAGCAGGGCGGCGAGGCCGAGGAAGACGGCGAAGCCGATCACGTCGGTGGCGGTGGTGAGCCAGATGCCCGCCGAGAGCGCGGGGTCCTGGCGGAAGCGCTGGAGGCCCATCGGGATCAGCACGCCGGCCAGCACGCCGACGAGCATGTTGGCGAAGAGCGCGATCCCCGCCACGAGGCCGAGCGCGGCGCTGCCCTGCCACAGCCACGCGAAGAGCGCGATCGCCCCGCCCACCGCCAGCCCGTTGATCGCGCCCGTCGCCACCTCGTGCAGCACCACCTGCCAGAGGTTGCGCCCGCTCAGCCGCCCGATCGCGAGCGAGCGGACGACGACGGTCAGCGTCTGGATGCCCGCGTTCCCGCCCTGCCCCGCGACGACCGGCAGGAACGCGGCGAGCACCGCCACCCGCGCCACCGTGCTCTCGAACGCCGCCACCACGAACGCCGCCAGCAGCACCGTCGCGAGGTTGACGAGCAGCCAGGGCAGCCGGTAGCGCACCGATCGCGGCACCGATCGCAGGTCCTCGTCCTCGTGGACGCCGGCCTGCCGGAACATGTCCTCGGTCGCCTCGTCCTCGAGCACGTCGATCAGGTCGTGGGCGGTGACGGCGCCGAGCAGCCGGCCGTCGTCGTCGACGACGGGCAGCGAGAGCAGCTTGTAGCGGTTGAGCAGGCGCGCCGCCTCCTCCTGGTCGGCGCTGGCGGCGACGGCGACGACCTCGCCCGACGCGATGTCCTCGATCGGCGTCGCGGGCGGGACGGTGAGCAGCGAGCGGAGGTTGACGACGCCGCCGACGCGGCCCCCGTCGTCGGTGACGTACATGTAGAAGGGCTGGCCGGCGTCGGGGCGGAGCGACCGCAGCTCCTCGATCGCCTCGCCCGCGGTGGCGCCGCGCGCCATCGCGACGTGCTGGCCGGTCATGCGCGCGCCCGCCGTCTCCTCGTCGTGGTGGAGGATGTGGTCGATGGCGCCGCGCTGGCGCGGCGGGAGGGCGGAGAGCACCCGCCGGCCGATCGCGGCGGGCAGCTCGCGCACCACGTCGGCGGAGACGTTGTCGGCGACGCCCCGCAGCACGGCGGCGACGCGCCCCGGCGCGAGCCCCGTCAGCAGGTCCTCGCGGTCGTGCGGCCGCAGGTAGGGAAGCGCCGACCCCAGCTCGCGCGCGTCGAGGCGCTGCACCAGCAGCTCGCGCACGTCGTGGTCGATGCCCGTGAGCGCCGAGGCGAGCTGCGCGGGATGGAGCCGCCGCGCGAGCGCGACGGCGCCCCGGGCGTCGCCCGCCTCGACCCGCCCGGCCAGCTCCGGCCCGGGGTCGAACCCCGGATCGCGGCCCCCGGCGGCGGTCTCCGGCTCGCTCATGCCCCGATTGTATGCGGGCCGATCGCCGCGCGGCGGCGGCCCGCCGCAGCCCGCGGCGCGCCGCGCGCGCTACGAGGGGCGCGGGGCGCTCTCGAAGCCGGCGCTGCGGTGCGTCCCGTCGCAGAAGGGCTTGGTCTCCGAGCTGCCGCAGCGGCAGAGCGCGACGCCTCCGCCCTCCCACGGCAGCTCGTTGCCCTCGGCGTCGAGCACGCGCACGTCCGGGCCGCGGATCACGTACGGCCCGTCGTCGCGAACGCTGATCTCCATCGCCATGGCCGGCTCCTCCCCGCGATCCCCGCGTGCGGCGACGATACCACCGCGCGCGGTCGCTTGCCCGCGGGGGCCGCCGCGTGAAAGGCTCCGCGCGATGCTGGCCGTCTTCCTCGAAGTGATCCTGCCGGTGATGCTGGTGGCGCTGGCGGCGTCGGCGCTCGACCGCGTCCGCCCCGTGCCCGCCGAGCCGATCGCGACGATCGTCTTCTACCTGTTCACGCCCTCGCTCGTCTTCCACTCGCTGTCGGGGACGGCGCTGCCCGCGGGGCTGACGCTGCGCGTGGTGCTGGTCGCGCTGGCGGTGTTCGCCGCCGGCTACGCGGCGGCCAGCGCGTGGTCGCTGGCGGCGAGGCACGGCGCGCCTCTGCGCGCGGCGTTCGCGCTCTCCGTCACCTCGCAGAACGCCGGCAACATGGGGCTGCCGGTGACGCTGCTGGCGTTCGGCGAGGCCGGCCTCGAAATCGCCGTGGTGCACTTCGTGACGATCGGCACGCTGGCCGCGACCGCCAGCGTCGTCGTCGCCTCGATGGCCGGCGGATCGGCGCGCGAGGCGCTGCGCGCGCCCTTCTCCTACCCGGTGCTGTACGCCGCCGTCGCCGGCATCGCCGTCAGCCGCCTCGGCGTCGAGCTGCCCGTCACCCTCGCCGCGCCGATCGAGTCGCTGGCGAACGCCGCCGTGCCGGCGATGCTCGTCGTGCTCGGCCTCCAGCTGGGGCGAGGGCTGGACGCGCGCGGCGAGATCGCCGACACCGCCGCAGCCGCGGCGCTGCGGCTGCTGCTCGGCCCCGCCGTCGCCGCCGCCGCGGCGCTCGCGCTCGGCCTCGGGGGGCTGGGGCTGCGCGTGCCGATCGTGCTCGCCGGGATGCCGACCGCCGTCTTCGCCACCATCCTCGCGACCGAGTTCGGGGCGCGCCCGCCCTTCGTCACCCGCGCCGTCGTCGTCTCGACGCTCGCCAGCGTGCTCACCCTCACCGCGCTCATCACCCTCGTGCGCTAGGTGCAGGTCCCAGGGGGTTGTTGACAGGCGGCGGCGGGGACGGCCCCCGCTGCGCCTGTTCCCGTGGGAGCGGATCAGGAAGCGTACCGGGCGAGCGCGAACCCGGGGTTCGCGCTCGCGGATGCCTTTTCGTTGAAGGCGGTTGAGGTCTGTCCGAACGACGCGCGCCGCCAGCGGCGGGCCGTGGTAGACTGCAACCCACGGGAGATCGTCGCATGGCAGTCAGCCCCGGCACGGCAGCGAGCGAGCGCGAAGGGGAGCAGGACGCCCGCGGCCTGCACCTCCCCGACCTGCTGATCCAGGGCTTCCGCGGCATCGAGGAGCTCGCTATCCCTCGCCTCGGCCGCGTTACGCTGCTCGCCGGCAAGAACGGCGCAGGCAAGACCACGGTGCTGGAAGCCGTCCGCGTCTACGCCGCGCGCGGCGACTATGCCGCCCTGTCCGCACTGCTGAGCGACCGCGAGGAGGTTTTCGCCGCTACCGACGAGGACGGCGACCCCGTGACCGAACTCGACTGGAGCGCCTTGTTCCACGGCAGGTCCACCACAGGGCAGAGCATCGTCATCGGCCCTCAGGAAAATGACAACGAGCGAATCAGAATCGAATCGAGCGTCTTGAGTCAAACGGAGACTGACCGCTTGAGGAGGATGCTCCGCAGGCCGTACTTGGACGCTCAGGTGAACGCACTGCAGATTTACTTCCGGAACAGGACGCAGCGCGTGCCGTACATCGGTGAGACCGGACGCTCCATCTCGCAGAGCAGGTATCTGACTAGACGTCTCTTGGAGAACGATGAACAATGGCCCATGGAAGATTGCGAGTCTTTGGGCCCCGGACTTCCGGGCAACGCCGCCATGTCCGAGTATTGGGACAATGTGGCTCTGAAAGATGACGAAGACAGAGCGGTACAATCCTTGCGCCTGATACATGGGGACATCGAGCGCGTTGCGATGGTTGGCGATGACGCCCGTGTCAACCGTGGACGGCAGGGGCCGTACCGGCCAATCGTCGGCAGGGCGGGTGGACGACGGGCGATCGTCAAACTGGCAGGCCATGACGCCCCCGTTCCGCTCAGGAGCCTTGGTGACGGTGCGCGACGGCTGTTCGGCGTCACGCTGGCGCTCGCCAACAGCAGGGATGGATTCCTGCTCATCGACGAGGCTGAGAACGGCATCCACCACTCCGTGCAGCACGACTTCTGGCGTATGGTCATCGAGACTGCGGAAGCGAACAACGTGCAGGTGCTGGCGACGACGCACAGCTGGGACTGCGTGCGAGGTTTTACCCAAGCCGCGATGGAACTGCAGGAAGCGGAAGGCCTTCTCTATCGGCTCGAAAGGGACGCCGGTAAGGTTCGGGCCGTCGACTACACGGAAGAAGGACTCGAAGTAGCTACCCAACAAGGCATTGAGGTCAGATAACACTATGCTCAGACCGGAATCTTCGGCGTATGTCCTGCTGGTCGAAGGAGCCGATGAATATGACATGATTGATCACCTCCGCAAACATTCGGCGCGTCGAGGCTCCGCTCCCATTCCCGAATTTATGGTGCGGATCAAGGGGGGTTTCGAATCCCTCCTCAAGGCCGTCGAAACGGAAGCCAAGGTTCCGGGACGCAAAGTGCTCGGCATTCTGGTTGACGCGAACGACGATCCGGGTAAACGCTGGACGGATGTGACAGAACGGCTCCGGAACGCCCAAATTGAGGCACCCGGCACCCCGGTCGCGTCCGGTGCCATCATTGAAGGTGTGCCCGACAAGGGTGCGCCTCGCACCGGTATCTGGATGATGCCTGACAACCGGTCGCGTGGCGAGCTGGAGGACTTCATCGCCCAGATGATCCCCGGCGGCGACGCGGTGTGGCCGCTCTCCCAATCGTACGTCTCCCGTATCCCGGACGATGAGCGCAAGTTCAGAGGTAAGGTGCGGAAGGCCGAGGTGCACGCTTGGCTCGCCGTGCGTAAGAATCCGCGCCGGATGGGGCTGGCCATCAAAAAGGGCGACCTCGACGTCAACGCCGATGTCTCCCGGCGCTTCACGGATTGGCTCCGCAACCTGTTCGGCGCGTAGCCGGTTGCGGCCGGCTCGCGGCCAGGGCGCGGGGCCCGTATGATGATCGCGGTGGCGGGCGCGGTCCCGTCGCGCCTGTAGCCGGAGCTCCCCATGAACCGCCCCACATCGGATGTCCGCGTGCGTAGCACGGTGCCGCTGCCGGCCCCGCGCGAGCTGGAGGAGCGGCTGCCCGCCCCCCCGCCCGCGCGCGAGGCCGTGCTGCGCGGCCGCGAGGCCATCGAGGACATCCTCGCCGGCCGCGACGCGCGCCTGCTCGTCATCGCCGGCCCGTGCTCGATCCACGACGAGCGCGCGGCGCTGGAGTACGCCGAACGCCTCGCCGCGCTGTCCGCCGAGGTGGGCGAGCGCGTGTGCGTGGCGATGCGCGTCTACTTCGAGAAGCCGCGCACCACCGTCGGCTGGAAGGGCATGATCTACGACCCCGACCTCGACGGCTCGTTCGACATCGCGGACGGGCTGGCGCGGGCGCGGCGGCTGCTGATCGCGATCGCCGGCATGGGACTGCCCGCGGCGACGGAGTTCCTCGACCCGATCACGCCGCAGTACCTCGCCGACCTGATCGCGTGGACGGCGATCGGGGCGCGCACGACGGAGAGCCAGACGCACCGCCAGATGGCGAGCGGCCTCTCGATGCCCGTCGGCTTCAAGAACGGCACCGACGGCAACATCCAGATCGCCGTGGACGCGATGCTCGCCGCGCGCGAGCCGCACGCCTTCCTCGGCATCGACGGCGGCGGGCGCGCCAGCACGGTGCTGACGAGCGGCAACCCGCACGGCCACATCGTGCTGCGCGGGGGCGCCGACGGCCCCAACTACGGCGCCGCCCACGTGCGCTCCGTCTGCGGGCGTCTTGATGCCGCCGGGCTGCCGCGGCGGGTGCTCGTGGACTGCAGCCACGCCAACTCCGCGAAGGATCACCGCAACCAGGCGATCGCCTTCCGCGACGTGCTGGCGCAGCGCGCCGCCGGCGACACCGGTCTGATCGGCCTGATGGTCGAGAGCCACCTGCACGAGGGCAGGCAGACGCTCGACGGCGACCCCTCGGCGCTGCGCTACGGCGTCTCGATCACCGACGCCTGCATCGGCTGGGACGAGACCGCCGCCCTCGTCCGCGAGGCCGCCGCCCTCGTCCCCGAGCCGGTTTCCGCCACCGCGTAGGGGATGGCGCGCGGCGCCGGAACGCCGCCAGCGCGGCGGCGGGGGCGGCGGCGCGAGGCGGGGACGGGGCGGCGTCTGGACATCGCGCTGTGGCGGCGGCTGTCTACGGGCGCGATCGCCGTGACGGCGGCGGTCATCCTCTACGAGACGCTGACGCCGGCCGGGGAGGGCGCCTCGGCCGCGCGCGAGTGCCGCTTCGGCGCGCCGTGCGCGGCCGGGCACTTCGCGCTGTTCGCGCTGCTGGGCGCGGCCGCCGCCGTGCGTTTCGCCGTCAGCGAGGCCGCCCGCCGCTCGCCCCGGCGCTCGCTCGCGATGGTCGTGCTCGCGCTGTGGCTGTTCGCCGCCGCCGGCGAGCTCGCGCAGGGCGCGATCGACGGCCGCGACTCCGACCTCGCCGACTGGGCGGTGGACATGGCCGGCGCGCTGACGGGGCTGTTCCTCGGCGGCGCGCTGCTGCGCGGCCTGCTCCGCCTCCGCGGCGGCGGGTAGCGCGCGGCGGCGGCTACGGCGCGGGGTCGGCGTAGACGCGCAGGCCGTAGTCGTTGTAGCGGCGGTCGGGCGGAAGCGAGGAGCGCGCGGCGATGCGCGTCACCTTCACGCGATGGCGCCACGAGCCGCCGCGCGAGGCGCGGCGTTCGCCCCCGGCGGGGCCGCGCGGGTCCTCGGTGTCCGCGGGATCGTAGCGGGGGGCGTACCAGTCGGCGCACCACTCGTGGACGTTCTCCGCCATGTGGTAGAGGCCGAAGCCGTTGGGCGGCGCGGCGCCGACGCGGTAGGGCCGGTCCGCGCCCCGCGATCCGGGGGCGAAGCGGCCCTCCAGCCACGGATCGTCGCCCCACGGGTAGAGCGCGCCCGCGGCGCCGCCGCGCGCGGCGTACTCGCGCTCGGCCTCGGTGGGGAGGCGGCAGCGGCGGCCGATCAGCGCGCCCAGCCACTCGCAGTAGGCGGCTGCCTCGAACCACGAGACGCCGACGACGGGGCAGTCGGGGGCGTCGAAGCGCGGGTCGTCCCAGAAGCGCGGCGGCTCGGCCCCGGCGTCCTCGAGGAAGCGCCGGTACTCGCCGTTGGTGACGGGGGCGAGGGCTGCGGCGAAGGGACCGACGGCGACCTCGCGCACGGGCTGCTCGTCGTCGCGCAGCGCCGATCCCATCGCGAAGCGCCCGCCGGGCAGCTCGGCGAACGGCGTCGCCCCGGGCCCCTCGGCCAGCAGCCGTTCGAGGCGCGCGACGGGCGACGACGGAGCGGGCTCGCCGGTCGCCGTCATCGCGGGGCGGCGCCGGCGGAGCGTGGGGGCGCGGCTATCCCGGCCAGCGCACGATGACGTTGATGACGGCAGTCGAGAGCGACGCGATCCCGATCACCCAGACGCCGAGCCGGATCGTGAGGTCCCTCCTGAGCTCGCGCATCCGCTCGTGCAGCTCCAGCCGGAGCTCCGCCATCCGCCACTGCAGGTCCCACTGCACGTGTTCGAGCTCCTGCCGCATGTGCAGGAGCTCGGGGGCGGCGTCCTCCCCGGCTTCGGTCCCGGCGTACCACGCCTCCCGCGCGTAGGCCTCGGCGTCGTGTTCCATCGTCATGGGCTGCTCCTCGCGCCGAGCATACACCATCGCGCCCGCCCGCGGGCGATCCGGTTTCGGCCATCCGCACGGAGGACCGGCCCGCGTGCGCGGACGCCGGTACGCCGCCCCCCGCACCCGGGTTCCGCCGATTGTGAAATTTGTGTATAATCGGGCGAAGAGCGAAGTCACGCGGACAGACGACCACACGACCGGATGACTGAAACTATCCCCCCCGCCGTCATCGACCGCCTGCCTGCTTACTACCGCTACCTGACGCAGCTGGCCGAGGCCGGCGAGCGGGAGACGTCCTCGCAGGAGGTGGGCGAGGCGCTGGACTGGACCCCGGCGCAGGTGCGGCGCGACTTTTCCCACCTCGGACGCCTCGGCAAGCAGGGCAGCGGCTACCGCATCGACCGGCTGCTGGGCGAACTGCGCGAGACGCTGGGGCTGAACCGCCGCTGGCGCATGATGCTCGTCGGCGCCGGGGTGCTGGGCCGCATCGTCGCCTCCAGCGGCGCCGAGGGCCTCCACCTCAGCGGGTTCGACCTCGCCCGCGTCTACGCCGATCAGGAGCGCCACGTCGGGGCCGTGATCGGCGGCCTGACCGCCGTGGACTGGAGCAGCCTCGAGGCCGACCAGCGCGGCGATCCGGTGCGCGTCGCCGTCCTCGCGACCTCTGGCGCGCGGGCGCAGGCCGTCACCGAGCGCCTCGCCGCCGCCGGCGTCTACGCGATCCTCAACTACGCCTCGACGGCGCTGCGCCCGCCCCCCGGCGTCGAGGTGCGCGACGTCAACCCCGTGCTCGCCCTCCAGACGATGACCTACCACGTCGCCAACCGCTCCGCGGACGGCGCCTGAGCGCCCGCCCGGCCTTGCCGCGCGCCGCGCCGCGCCGCCGGAGGCGCTACGGCGTGTCGGCGATCAGCGACTCCTCCTCGGTCGGGATGCTGCGCGCGATCACGTCGAGGTAGGCGAGGCCAGCCCCGGCTCCCCTCGCCACGCAGCGGTCGGGCTCGTCGGCGACGTGCACCGGCACGCCGACCTCGTCCTGCAGCAGCGCGTCGAGGCGGCGCAGCCGCGCGCCGCCGCCGGTCATCACGATGCCGTGATCGATCACGTCGGCGGCGAGTTCGGGCGGCGTGCGTTCGAGCACGCCGCGCACCGTCTGCACGATCGCCGCCACCGGCTCCTGGATCGCCTGCGTGATCTCCGGCGACCGCACCGTGATCGTGCGCGGCAGCCCCGTGATCTGGTCGCGCCCCCGCACGCCCGAGGTCTCCTCGCGCGGCAGCGGCAACGCCGCGCCGATCGCGATCTTCAGCTCCTCCGCGGTGCGCTCGCCGACGACGAGGTTGTGGCGGCGGCGGACGTGGAGCGCGATCGCGTCGTTGAGGCGGTCGCCGGCCACCCGCACCGACTCGGCCGCGACGATGCCGAACATCGAGATCACGGCGGCCTCGGCGCGCCCGCCGCCGATGTTGAGCACCATGTGCCCGCGCGGGGAGCCGACGGGCATCCCCGCGCCGATGGCGGCGGCGAGCGGCTCGGGAATGAGGTGCGCGGGGCGGCGCGCGCCCGCCGCCTCGGCGGCGTCGCGCACGGCGCGCTGCTCCACGCGCGTCACCCCGTATGGCGTCGAGACCATGACCTCGGGCCGCACGATGCGGAAGCGCCCCATCACCTCGCCGATCAGGTAGCGCAGCAGCGCCTCGGTGATCAGGTAGTCGGCGATCGCGCCGTCGCGCATCGGCCGGATCACCTGGATGGTGCCCGGCTGGCGGCCGATCATCTCGTAGGCCTCGCTGCCGACGGCGACGACGGTGTTGTCGCGCTCGGCCAGCGCCACCACCGCCGGCTCCTCGAGCACGATGCCGCGCCCGCGCTCGAACACGAGCACGCGCGCCGTGCCGAGGTCGATGCCGAGCCGCTTGGTGACCATCGCCGGCCCCCCGGGGAGGGGACGCAAGCGCGCGCCGCTAGTCCGCGCGCACCTCCGCGCCCTCAACGCACATGTGGGCACTCATCGACGTAGCATATCCGATCCAACAAAGTCCGAAGACCCGGCATCATCTTGAGGCTCATAGCGAACTCACGAATTTCAGTATAGCGGGTATCTGCACGAGCGACGTAGCTACGACGAGGATCGGGATCCACCGAGAGATAGCCTGCGCGTATGGATTCATCGAGCACATATTCCGGGTCTGCCGGAGTAAATCTCTTGCCGCGGAGCGCGCCACGACGATCAATTCTCTTCCGTATTGGCTCACCGTTCGCGGTCACAAACTTGTTGAACAAGTAGCGAAGCTGCAATGCTGCTTCGCAAGCAGGAAGATCCGGTTCATCAGCGGATATCCGCTGGAGAGACTTCTGGAGCAGCTGTGCCTCTTCGAAGTATTCTTCGCCGATGTAGGCCGAGAAAAATCTGTGCATGTCGCCGAAATGTACCAGCGCGGTTTCTAGCGGGAAAATTGTGCCTTTGAGAAGACATCCATCGAACGATGCGCCAGTAATATCGCAACCACTAAAGTCGGTATTGGTGAGATCGGAACCATTAAAGGAAACGTCGCGGAGATTATGGTTGGAAAACTGAAGTCTGGACAAGTTCATGGCCTGCAGCTTATCGCCTGCGAGCCAGTCTGTCCCAGACGAGAGCTGAACGGCAATCTTCAGCGCATTGCTGCCGGAGTTGGATTGTTCGGAGAACTTCCCTCTTAGCAGAGGCCAGATCGTTTCATGCAATCCTCGCGAGATCATGGCTGCAGAGACGAGGCGCACGACATTGACCGGAAGCTCGCAACGCCCGATTGCCATGAACGCATCCTCGGGATTTCTAGCGAAAACCTCGATCAGGTAGTCCGAAACCAAGTAGTGTTCAAGGGGTTCTTGTGCGAATCGCAATCTCCCGAATTCTCCTTGAGAGAACACCGGCATCTGCGACATTTGCGTCACGTAACGCTCGATCTCTTCCTCGTTACTCAGCGTGGGCAAGGAGGCTTCGGCGTTTTCTCTCACATCAGCGACAGGGATGCCCCGGAAGCCCTCAGAAAGGCTTTCTGCCGCACAGGAACGAACGAATTCGCGCAAGCGGTCATCGACATCGTCAGCACCAATGATGTTGAGCAGATTCTTCTCTTCGCGTTCGCGCCTAACTATGCCGGCGAGCGCGCGTTCCAAGACGCTTTGCTCGGTGTAGTCCCGCTCCGATCCACTGAACGGGTAATCATCTGCGAGCAAGTCGCAGTAGTATGGCGTTGACGCCAACTCATCCAAGGTCGGCACTTTTTGTAGTCTTTCTACGAAGCTCAAAGCGTCAGTCTGGTCGCGCAGTTTGCGTCGCGCAAATTCAATTTTCGAAGAACGTTGCCATTTACTCAGTTCGTAGACAACGACATGATCACGGTACTCTTCGCAGAAATCACGCAGACCACGATGAGTGGCGAACAACGAGTCGCGCACGCAGATCAAGACAGCAGGCGAAGTTTGCCCAAAGGGCTTCGTCATCAATTCCATCAAGTATTCATCGAAAAACTGGTTGTCGCGCTCCAGCACCTCGTCAAGTCCATCCAAAAGCCACATACCCATCCCATTGACCAGCAGCCACTCGAAAACGTCACGCCTCAGAGGCCGAGTCATCTCCGTGGAGAGAAACCCGTCCAGCAGGGAGCGTACGGTCGGGGCAGAGGCATCGTTGATGTGTTCAGGCAATAGGGCGAACGGCCTAACCGATAGCCGTTGCGAGTCCTTGTCGCTCATGAAATCCGTGTGCAAACCTGCGTACAGCGATTCAAAGAGTACGGATTTGCCCATCCCGGCAGGCCCCACGACCACATGGACGTTAGGGCGGTCATTTTGATCGACAGGCCTGCGAAGTTCCTCATGCAGAACAGTGTGCAAATCTTCACCGCCGTCCAAGGGATTCGGGGACTGCCTGATCTCGTAAGGCTGGGCAACCCTCGTCGCGACACGGGATTCGTGCCGAGCCCGAGCGACCAAGCGGCTGGTAGCCGATGCTGCGTTGCGGTCCTTGTCCCATTTGAAGTCGGTGTCGAAGAACTGCACAGGCACACGGAACTGGACACCGTGCCAGCGCCGTGCCTCTGTCGTGAAATCGCGGCTCAAACCTTGGCGCGTCGGTGCGATGAAGTACTGAGCCGCTCCGGGGTGCTCTTCACGGGCTTCCTGGAACCTCCTGAGGTAGGGACGCTCGCGGGTGCTGATATCCTCGTTAGCCAAGTCCGGCAACACCCACGCATACACATACTCCTGCTCGCCAGCCATGCCCTCACGCCGACCAACGAGGAGATCACTGAGCAGCTCGCGGCCCCGATCACTGACCGCATAGCCCTCGGCTTCGAGGTAGCCGCGCACCAGACCGGGAAGGTTCTCCACAACGCCTCCAACAGGCTCTGGCGGGAGCCTACACTATCGGTAGCCGAGGACGCAAACGCGCGCCGCCGGCCGGCGCCCGCCGCTACTCCGCGCGCACCTCCGCGCCCAGCGCCCGCAGACGCTCCTCGACGTGGGGGTAGCCGCGCTGGAGGTGCTGGAGGTCGCGCACCACGGTCTCGCCGCCGGCCGCGAGGCCGGCGATGACCACGGCCGCCGCCGCCCGCACGTCGAGGGCGCGCACCGCCCCGCCGACGAGCGCCGTGCGCCCCTCGATGATCACCGACTGGCCGCCGGTGGTGATGCGCCCGCCCATCGAGCGCAGCTCGCCGACGTAGAGCAGGCGGTTCTCGAAGACGCGCTCGTGGATGATCGAGATGCCCTCGGCCTGGGTGAGGGCGGCGGCCATCGGCGCGTGCAGGTCGGTCGGGAAGCCGGGGTAGGGGACGGCCTGCAGCTGCACCGCGCGCAGCGGGCCGCGCGCGCGGGCGCGCACGTGGCGCTCGCCCGTCTCCACCTCGGCGCCCGCCTCGCGCAGCTTCGCGATCAGCGAGTCGAGGTGGGCGGGGTCGGCGTCGTCGATCAGGACGTCGCCGCCGGTGGCGAGGCCCGCGAGCAGGAAGGTGCCGCTCTCGATGCGGTCGGGGATGACGCGGAACTCGGCGCCGTGCAGCGCCTCGACGCCCTCGACGACGATGCGGTTGCTGCCCTGGCCGGCGACGCGCGCGCCCATCGCGTTGAGCAGGTCGCCGACCATCTCGACCTCGGGTTCGGCGGCGGCGTTGACGATGGTGGTGGCCCCGCGCGCGAGGGCGGCGGCGAACAGCACGTTGACCGTCCCCAGCACGCTCGGGTAGTCGAGGAACACGCGCGCGCCCTCGAGGCGGGCGGAGCGCGCGACGTAGTGCAGGCCCTCGCGCCGCACGTCGGCGCCGAGAGCGCGGAAGCCGGCGAGGTGCACGTCCACCGGCCGCACGCCGATGGCGTCGCCGCCGGGCGAGGGGCAGCCCGCCTCGCCGAAGCGCGCGAGCAGCGGCCCCATGACGAGGAACGAGGCCCGCAGCGCGACGACGTGCTCCGGTCGCGCGATCGTCTCGGTGACGCCGCGCGCCTCGATCGTGACGTCGCGGCCCTCGATCTCGACGCGCGCGCCGAGCGAGGCGAGCAGCCGCCCCATCTCGGGGATGTCGATGATCTGGGGCACGTTGTGCAGGCGCACGGGGTCGGCGGAGAGCAGGCAGGCGGCGAGCGCGTAGAGCGCGGCGTTCTTGGAGCCGGAGGCGGGCAGCCGCCCGCGCAGGGGCCGCCCCCCCTCGATCGTCAGCCGTGGCGCGCGCGCCGCCCCGTCCACGCCGTCGCCGGGCGCCGCTCGCGTCGCCGCTTCGCGCGTCGAGGTCATCGCGGGGAGTATACGGCGCACGCGCGCGGAGCGGGCGCACGCCGCGCGGCGATTGCCGTACTGGGAGCCGGTGGGGTAGCATGGCCCCATACGAGCCCCCGGCGGAAAGCCCTCGGTCAGCGAGACGGATCCCCGCCGGCAGACAGGCAGGGCCACGGGCTACCGGCCCGTGGCCCTTATTCTCGCAGGCGGCCATGACGAGCGACGCCCCCGACAGCCGCAACCGCATCCATGTGTTCGTAGACCTCTCGAATCTTGAGCTGACGATGCGTGATGCGTCCGGCTCGCGGTTCCTGTTCGACTGGGATGTATTGCCCGGCTGGCTCGTCGGCGAGGCGGCGCGCGTCGCCGGATTGTCCAGCGCGGAGTACGCGGGCGCCCACGTGTACGCCTCGTACGATCCGGCGGACCCGGGCAGCGAGGGGTTCCGCCGCTGGCTGAACAACTGGCTGGACATGCGCCCCGGCGTGCAGGTGGACGTGAGGGCGCGCCGCCCCCGCCAGCCGCCCCGCTGCCCCCGCTGCCTCGACGAAGTCGCCGCCTGCCCCTCCTGCGGGAGCCTCTTGCGCGGGTCGCAGGAGAAGGGCGTGGACACCGCGATCGTGACGGACATGATCCGGCTGGCGTGGGAGGACGCCTACGACATCGCCGTGCTCGTGTCGTCCGACAGCGACTTCATTCCCGCCGTCCAGTTCCTCGGACAGCGCGGCCTGAAGGTCATCCAGGCGGGATTTCCGCAGGCCGGACACGCCCTCAAGGGGCCGTGCTGGGCGAACATCGACCTCTTCGCGCGGCGAAGCGAGTTCGAGCGGCGCCGGCCGTCGCACTAGCCGTCGCACGCCGCGCGGGCGGCGGGACGCGGGAGCGGCCCGCGGGTCCGCGTCCGCCGCAGCGGCGGCGCGGGCGCGGTCATCACGCCGCCGGCGGACGATCGCCGGCGCCGCGATGGCCCGCGGCCGCGGCCAGCGGACCGCGCCGCGATCTTCCGCGGGCGTTTTCGCGGGGGGCGCTTCACGCCTCGCGGGGAGATTGCTAGACTCGGTGGGGCGCAGGAGTGTAGCTCAGCTGGAAGAGCAGCGGTCTCCAAAACCGCAGGCCGGGGGTTCGAGTCCCTCCACTCCTGCCAGCGCCGCCCCCGAGGGCGGCGCGGACGGGCCGAGGTGGTGGAATTGGCAGACACGCCGTCTTGAGGGGGCGGTGCCCGAAAGGGCGTATGAGTTCGAGTCTCATCCTCGGCACCAGAACGACGGCTCCGGCGCCGCGGCCCTCGAGGGGCCGCGGCGCCGGGCGCGGGGCCACGTAGCCAAGTGGTAAGGCAGGGGTCTGCAAAACCCTGATCGCCGGTTCGATTCCGGCCGTGGCCTCCAACACCCGCCCGGGCGAACCCGGCTGCCGGCGCGCCCTCGCGCCGCGCAACGGACGCCCGGACCCGGCGGGGCCGGACGGGAGACGACGATGCGCGCCGCGCGCCGGGCCGCCCTGCTCGTCCTCGTCGCCGCGTTCGCGGTCGCCTTCGCGGTCCCGGCCGCGGCGCCCCGGTCCTCCATCGACGCGCAGACGGCGACGGACAACGCGCCGACGCCGGACGTGGTGATCGAGGCGTACACCGAGGCAGGCGGCGGCCCGGACGACGGCAACGAACGCAACGACATCGCGGCGTTCTCCGCGCCGTCGGCCTCGCCGCCCAAGCGCGCCGGCGACTCGGTCTACATCCAGATCACCGACCTGGGCTGGGGCGACGGCGGCGCCGACCCGCCCGAGCCGTTTTCGGTCTCGACGCTGTTCCGGTTCAGCGTGAACGCGGGCGCCACGTTCAAGTCCGGCGGCCGCACGACGCTGAACTGCGCCGACAACCGCAACCGCTGCGACCTCGACGCCGACCGGGACGAGATGACCGTCGAGCTCGTCATCGCGGACGACGCGCCCGCGAACACGAACGTTATCGTCAATGTGGAGAACGTCAACGACTACAAGATGGTGCGCGTCGTGATCCCGGTAATCGGGGACCCGGACGAGCCGGGTAACGGGGCGGGGCCAGCGCCTCCGCCCGTGCCCCCCACCGAGTCCAACAGACCGCCAGCCACCTTCTACGGCGGGGGCCTGACGCGGGGCGACGTCGTGACCGCCTCGATCGGCGGAACGGCGTGCGGCGAGGCCGAGACCGGCGCCGGCGGCAGCTGGTCGCTCGTCGTGGACGCAGGCGGCTGCGGCGGCAAGGCGGTGGAGGGCGCGACGATCGCCTTCGCCGTCAACGGACGGGTTGCGGAGCAGAGGGCGGTATGGCGGTCCGGCGGCGTGCCCGGCGACCCGGGCGTGCCCGGCGACACGTCGAGGGGCATCGCGCTGACGGTGGCCGCGAACGCGAACGGGCTGCCCGCCTCCTTCTACGGCGGGGGCCTGACGCGGGGCGACGTCGTGACCGCCTCGATCGGCGGAACGGCGTGCGGCGAGGCAGTGGCCGGCGCCGGCGGCGGCTGGTCGATCCTCGTGGAGGAAGGCGGCTGCGGCGGCAAGGCGGTGGACGGCGCGACGATCGCCTTCGCCGTCAACGGCCGCGCGGCGAGGCCGACGGCGACATGGCGGGCCGGCGGCCTGCCGGACGACCGCGAGGGCGGCATTGCGCTGACCGCTGCGGGGATGACGATCCGCCTCCGCGGGGTGCGCGCCGTCTACGTGCAGGACGTGGACGGGGGCTTCGACATCCACGTCCCCGGCGCGCCGGACTTCGTCAACGCCCGCTTCGGCCAGCGCTGGATCGCCGCCGCGACCCCGCTCACGCTCACGCTCGGCATGGAGGGCGTGCGCGCCGTCTACGTCCAGAGCGCGGACAGGACGTTCGACAGCCATGTCGCCGGAGCGCCGGACTTCGTCAACGCGGCGTTCGCGCGGCGCTGGATCGCGGACGCGATCGAGTAGAACCGATGCGGGAGCCCGGCGATGCGCCCCCCGCCCCGAAGCACGCCACGCCGAGGCGCCGCCACGCCGGGGAGGCTACGCCCCGGCGTCCGCGTCCACGTCGGCGTCCGCGGCGCGGGCGCTCCAGCGCGGCTCGGCGACGCCGGCGCGGCGGTTGACGTCGCGGGCGGCGACGAAGAGGTAGTCGGAGAGGCGGTTGAGGTAGCGCAGCGCCTCGCCGGAGACGGGCTCCGAGGCCGCCAGCGCCACCGCCCGCCGCTCCGCCCGGCGGCAGATCGTGCGCGCGAGGTGCAGCGCCGCCGCCGCCGCCGCGCCGCCCGGCAGCACGAACTGCGTCAGCGGCTCCAGCTCCGCCTCCAGCGCGTCGATGCGCTCCTCCAGCCCAGCGATCGCCTCGGCGGGGACGAGCGGGGCGACCTTGCCCGCGGCGGCGCGCTCGCGCGCGGCGGGCGTCGCCAGCTCGCCGCCGAGGTCGAACAGCGCCGACTGCGCCTCCCGCAGCGGCGCGGCGAGGGGGTCGTCCGCGCCGCCGGGCAGCAGCGCGGCGGCGGCGCCGATCGCCGCGTTGAGCTCGTCGACGGCGCCGTAGGCCTCGACGCGCGGCGCGTCCTTGCGGACGCGCGGCCCGCCGAACAGCCCCGTCTCGCCCTCGTCGCCCGTGCGCGTGTAGATCTTCATCGCCGCCCCCGTCCGCGTTCACCGTAGCAGCCCCGCGCGAGGGGCGCGCGGCGGGCCGCCCGCCCCCCTGTGTGCGATGCTGGGAGGCGATGACCGTCCCGCCGCCCGCGCCGCCTCCGCTGCCCGAGTACCGCTTCCCCGCCGCGTTCGTCGCGCGCTGGGCGGGGAGCGCGCTCGCGGCGGGACGGCGGCGCGACCTCGGCGCGGACGGGCGGGCGCTGTTCGCCGGGCGCGAGCCGCGGCCGCGCGTCGAGGGCGTCGAGCGGCTGCCGGCTGCGGGGCCGTGCGTGCTGGCGATGAACCACTACGAGCGGCCGGGGATGCGGGTGTGGTGGTGCGTCGCGCTGGCGACGGCGGCGGCCGCCGGACGGCGCGGCGGCGACCCGCCCGTGCGCTGGCTGATGACCGACCGCTTCGAGGCCTTCCGCGCCGCCGGCGTGCGCTGGCCCGACGCCTGGGCCGCGTGGCTGCTCGCGCGCGTCGCCCGCGCCTACGACTGCCTGCCCGTCGCGCGGCCCGGCGCCGAGGCGCCGGCGCGCGCCTCGGCGCTGCGCGAGGCGCGCCGCACGCTGCGCGCGGGCGGCCTGCTCGGCGTCACCCCCGAGGCGGCGAGCGGTGCCGGGCCGGAGCTCGGCGACGCCTGGCCGGGGGCGGGCGCGTCGCTCGCGTGGCTGTCGGACGGCGCCGTGCCGATCGCCCCCGCCGCCGTGTTCGAGGACGCCTCGGGCCGCCCGATCGCGCGCTTCGGCCCCCCGTTCACCCTCGAACGCGGCGAGGGCGAGGCCGCCGCCGACGCTGTGATGGCGGCGATCGCCGCCCTGCTGCCGCCCGCGCTGCGCGGCCCCCGCGCCGCGCCGCGGGCGCCTCAGTCGTGTTCGAGGTAGTCGTGGCTCACCCAGCCCTCGGCGCCGTCCTCCGCGCGGACGTAGACCCACAACCATCGTCTCCACACCTCGATGCGGCGGGGGCCGTCGACTCTCTCAGAGATCTTCTCGTTCCCCTCCGATACCGAAGGGTGGGGCGACAGAAGAGCGCCTTCCGTGTCGCGGTCACCTATCCGTTCGGCGTCGCGTTCGGCGAACAGCAGGCGCTCGCCGTCGGGCAGGCAATCGAGGACGCGGCTCTCGTCGTCCGGCTCCTCGCGGAGACGGAGGCAGCTGCCCGTGCCCGCCACGCGGAACGCGGTCTCCTCGGCGAACGGCGGGTACTCGATCTTCGGGGGGAGCAGCAGCCAGTCGACAGCGCCCTCTCCCCAGTAGCCGATGCTGAACCAGCGCTCGCTGTGCGAATCGCCCCACCAGAACGGCCCCCACCCCACGTCGGACGGGCCGCGCCAGCGATCCTCGGCGGCGTCGTACACCTGCGGGCCGTGCCCGAAGTAGCGCGCTCCACCCGTGGGGGCCGGCTCCGGCCCCCAGCCTCGATAATGGATGTTCGGCGGATCCCATGGCAGATCCGTCAGACGCGGTTCCGGACGCACCTGCGCCACCATGTATCCGCCGCGCGCGCCGACGACGAACCCGTCGCTCGTCGACAGCCACCCGGCCGTCCAGCCGACGCTTTGTCCCCAGTCTGCCGATCTGACACGGAAGATCGGAGCGCAGGTTTCGGCGTCGGCGATGGTGATCGACGGCCACGGGCTTTCGAGGTCCAGATACCCCCTGTACTTCGAGTAGTACGGGGCGCCGTGCGCCACGGCTACGTAGCGTCCGTCCGGCGACCACGTTCCGGGACAGGCAGTGTGCAGGCGCAGCGCGCCGCCATCCCATCTGAAGTAGTGTTCCTCCGTGAGTTCGGTCCCGCCTTCGTTCCGGTAAAAGACGGGGACGCGCAGACCCGCCGCATCGCATCGCAGCCCCTCCGTATCGCATTGCTGCAACCAGATTTCGACCTTGCCGTCGTAAGGTTCGGCCGTGAGCAGGACCGAGGGGCGCCCGGACTCCACCGGAACGGTATAGACGGTATCCGCCACGACGAGCGCGACGGCAAGGCCGTCAGGCGAGAACAGCGCGTGTGCATGTCTGTCCCGGGCATCGACGGAGAACCGTGCGACCTCATCCAGACCGCTGTCCGCAAGAATGAAGCTGCCTGTCGATTTCCCGTCGTCCAGCTCCTCGAAGAGCAGGCGCTCATCCGATGCCGCCTTCAGCGAGAGGGCCGTGAGCGGCCAGCGCCACGACCGCCCCGTCTCCCTGTGCAGCAGCAGGCTCCAGCCCTCGAATGACCACGACCGCCCGTGCTGGGTTTCGATCCAGCCGTCGAGGCCCTGCCCGCTGTACCAGTGATCGTTGCTTTCCAGCCCCGCCACCGCGTAGCCCTCGGTCAGCCCCGTCTCCACGTCGAGGACGAAGATGCCGTGCGTCCAGTCGATGGCCTCGCCGTCCCCGAAGGTGCGGTGCTCGAACGCGCCGGGCGCGGGCTCGATCCACTCGAGGCCGCGCCGGGGCGTAGGCGTGGCGGTCGCCTCGGGCGTCGGCGACGCCTCGGCGGTCGGCGCGGGCGTCGAGGCCGCCTCGGGCGTGGCGGTCGCCGTCGCCTCGGCGGTGGCAGTCGCCTCAGCGGTCGGCGACGCCTCGGCGGTGGCGGTCGCGCGAGGCGTCGCCTCGAGCGTCGGCGACGCCTCGGCGGTCGGCGCGGGCGGCGGCTCGCCGCCGGTGCACGCGGCGAGCGCGAGCACGAGCGCGGCGAGGGCGAGCGGGGCGAGGCGCATCGGGCGGCCTCCGATCGCGGGCAGCATACGCCGCGCGGCGGCGCGCCGCGGGCGCCTCAGTCGTGGGCGAGGTAGCCGTGGCTCACCCAGCCCTCGGCGCCGTCCTCGGTGCGGACGTACACCCACACCCGCAACGGCGTGCTCGCTGGGGGATCGTAGTGTTCCAGCGCAATCGAGGAGTGCGGCGACGCGGGACCGCCGGACCTGTCCTGCTCCACCTCGACGCCGCTATCGGCGAACAGCAGGCGCTCGCCGTCGGGCAGGCAATCGAGGACGCGGCCTTCCTCGCCCGGCTCCTCGCGGAGGCGGAGGCAGCTGCCCGTGCGTGCTACGCGGAACGCGATCTCGTCGTTGAAGGGCGGATACTCGATCTTCGGAGGACGCAGCAGCCAGCTGATCCCGCCTTCGCCCCAGTAGATCCAGGAATGGAACCAGAGTTCGCGGTGCGAAGCGCCCCACCAGAACGGGCCTCCGTCCCACTCGGGCGGGCCGCGCCAGCGACCCTCGGCCGCGTCGTACACCCGCGAGCCGTACCCGAAGTAGCGGCCTCCCCCGGTGGGCGCGGGTATGGGCCCGGGCAAGGGCCAAACGGCGGGGAGAGGGAGCAGCGACGGCGAGGCGCCGACTTGCGCGATCGCGTATCCGCCATACACGCCGACGACGAACCCGCCGCTCGTCGGCAGCCACTCGGCGCTCCAAGTCCGTCTGTCTGTATAGGCCGATCGCACCCGGAAGATCGGAGCGCAGGTTTCGGCGTCGGTGACGGTGACCGACGGCCACGGACTTTCGAGGTCCAGATACCCCACGTACTTCACGTAGTACGGGGCTCCGCTCGCCACGGCCGCGTAGCGCCCGTCCGGCGACAGCGTTCCGGGGCAGGCGGGCGCGGGCAGCTCCTCGCCGTCCCAGCTGAAATAATGCTTCTCGCGCAGGGCAGGCCCGCTTCCCTCGTACACGGCTGTGACCACAACGCCCACACCGCCCTCATAGGGAATCCATGCGTACCCGAGCGGCGGACGCTGCCTCGACTCGACATACACCCCCTTCAGGGGAAGATCATCACGCTCGCCGTGGCGCGGCGGAGGGTCGAACAGGACCTGCCGATACCCGGTCGCCACCGGCACGAGGTAGACCTTGTTCGCCGCCTTGAGCACGATATTGCGGCCGTCCGGCGAGAACAGGGCCCAGGGCCGATCGTCGCCGTCCGCGACGCTGAACCGCGCTGTCCTCTCCATACTGCTGTTCGCGATGACGAAGCGGCCAGTCGAGGCGCGGGCGTCGAAGAGCAGGTGCTCTTCGGACGTTGCCAGCAGCGTGAGAGCTTCCGTGTCCAGCCAGCGCCACTGCCGCCCCGTCTCCCGGTTCAGCAACAGGATCCAGCCGTCCTCACCCCACCCGCGGGAGAGGCGCGTCGTGATCCAGCCGCCGCGGTGCACGTCGTAGCCGTGCTCCTCCCCTTCCAGCCCGGCCACGGCGTAGCCCTCGGTGCGTCCGGTCTCGGCGTCCAGCACGAAGATGCCGTGCTCCCAGTCGATGACCTCGCCGTCCTCGAAGGTGCGATGCCTGAACCTCGGCGTCGCCTCGACCAGATCGAGGCCGCTGCGTACCTCGGGCGTGGCGGCGGCGGTCGCCTCGGGCGTCGGCGGCGCCTCGGCGGTCGGCGCGGGCGTCGAGGCCGCCTCGGGCGTGGCCGTCGGCGTCGGCTCGGCAGTGGCGGTCGCCTCGGCGGTGGCGGTCACGCGAGGCGTCGCCTCGGGCGTGGCGACGGCAGTGGGCGCGGGCGTCGAGGCCGCCGTCGGCGTGGGCGCGGGCGGCTCGCCGCCGGTGCACGCGACGAGGGCGAGCGCGAGCGCGGCGAGGGCGAGCACGAGCGCGGCGAGGGCGAGCGGGGCGAGGCGCATCGGGCGGCCTCCCATCGCGGGGGCAGCATACGCCGCCGCCCGCGCCCTTGCGCGGCGCGTGGCGTAGGATGGCGCGCCGGAGGAGGCGCGCGTGGCGAACGGGGCGGCGGACGGGCCGGACGGCGGGGCCGCGGGCGAGGACTGGCGCCCGTTCCGCGCGCGGTTCTTCTACGCCGCCAACAACGTCTCCGGACAGGTGCTGCCGCAGGCCTTCGCGCTGTGGGCGATCTTCTTCTACGCCCCGCCCGCCGGCGAGGACCGCGCCGCCCTCGTGCCGTCGATCGGGCTGCCGGACCTCGGCTTCGGGCTGTTCTCGCTGCCGGACGAGCTGGGGCCGCGGGTCGTGCTGGGGCTGGCGCTGACGCTGGCGCGCGTCGCCGAGTCGCTGGACGACCCGATCATCGGCTACCTGACCGACCGCACGCGGTCGCGCTGGGGGCGGCGCATCCCCTACATCGTGCTGGCGACGCCGTGGTGGGCGCTGCTGTTCTTCCTGCTGTTCGTGCCGCCGTTCGGCGACGGCAGCGCCGGCAACCTGCTGTGGCTGGTGGTGGCGGTCGAGGGCTACTGGCTCGCGAGCAACCTCTCCGGCGCGCCGTTCGAGGCGCTGATGCCGCACATCGCGAGGACGCACGAGGATCGCGTTTCGGTCGCCGCCGCGCAGCTCGTGTTCGGCGTGGTGGGGGCGTTCATCGGGCTGTCGGTCAGCTCGGTGCTGGTCGACGTGCTGGGCTTCGGGGCGACGGCGCTGATCCTGGCGGCGATCGCCTTCGTCATGCGCTACGTCGCGCTGGCGGGCTGCTGGGACTACGCGCGGACGGACGACGAGCCCTCGGCGCCGGGGTTCGTGCGGTCGGTGCGGGAGACGCTCTCCAACCCGCAGTTCGTCGCGTTCCTGCCGAGCTTCATCTTCTTCCGCGTCGGCCAGCTGATGCTGACGGCGTGGCTGCCGTTCTACGTGACGGCGGTGCTGTGGGACGTGGAGGCGTTCGGCTTCAGCGGGGCGGAGGACGAGGGCGTGTTCACCTCGGCGCTGACGGTGCTGGTGATCGCGGGGGTGCTGGCGGGCATCGCCGTGATCACGCCGGTGGCGCGGCGCGGAGGCAAGGCGCGGGCGTTCCGCGTGTCGATGCTGTGGACGGCGGCGGCGCTGGCGCTGCTGTTCTTCGCCGGCTTCGTGCCGGGCGTGCCGAAGCTGTGGCAGGCGGCGGCGACGATCGCGATCGCGGCGGTGCCGCTGGCGGGCGTGTTCATGCTGCCCGGCATCCTCATCGCCGACATCGTGGACCACGACGCGCGGCGCACCTCGACGCGGCGCGAAGGCATGTTCTACGGCACGCAGAACCTGCTGGAGAAGAGCGCCTACGCCTTCGCGCCGCTGATCTTCGCGATCGTGCTGCTGGCCGGCGACAGCGCCGAGGACCCGCTCGGCATCCGCCTCGTCGGTCCGGTCTCCGCCGTCCTCGTGCTCGTCGGCTGGTTCACCTTCCGCCGCTACTCCCTCGACGAGGACGCCGCCCCGCCGCCCGCGCCCGCGCCCGCCCCCGCCGCCGCCGAGGGGCCGCCCGGCCCCTCGGCGTAGCGCCGGCGCCTCGGCGCGCGGGCGGCGGGCGGCGGCCTCGCGCCCCGTGCCGGCGGAGCCGCGATCGGGTAGGCTGCGCCCGTGGACGACAACGCGCTCTACTACGGCGACTGCCTCGACTGGATGCGCGAGTGGCCGGACGAGTCCATCGATCTCGTCTACCTCGACCCGCCGTTCAACTCCAACGCCGACTACAACATCATCTTCGGGTCGGGCGAGGACGCGCCGGCGCAGGTGCGGGGCTTCGCCGACACCTGGAAGTGGGACGCCGCCGCCGCCGAGCGCGTCGCCCGCTTCGAGAACGCGCTCAACCACCCGCTGCACGCGACCGCCGCCGGCCTGCGGGCGCTGCTCGGGCCGTCCGGGATGCTCGCCTACCTGACCTACATGGGCGAGCGGCTCGTGGAGATGCGGCGGCTGCTCAAGCCCACCGGCGGCATCTACCTGCACTGCGACCCGACCGCGAGCCACTACCTGAAGGCGGTCATGGACGCGATCTTCGGGCACGCCAGCTTCCGCAACGAGATCGTCTGGTCGTACCGGCGCTGGTCCGTCGCCAGCTTCCGCGGCTTCCAGCGCATGCACGACACCATCTTCTACTACATGAAGGACCCCGCGCGGGGCGTCCACAACGTCGAGTACGAACCGGCGAGCGAGAGCTACCTCCAGCGGTTCGGCGGCGGCTCGAACCGCAAGGACCCCGACAACCCGACGCGCGTCATCCCCGTCGACGAGCCGACGCGGGGGATGCCGCGCCGCGACGTGTGGAGCGACATCGGCATCATCGCGGGCAACTCGCGCGAGCGCGTCGGCTACCCGACGCAGAAGCCGCTCGCGCTGCTGGAGCGGATCGTCGCCGCCTCCAGCAACCCCGGCGATCTGGTGCTCGACCCGTTCTGCGGCTGCGGCACAGCCGTCGTCGCCGCGCACAACCTCGAGAGGCGCTGGATCGGCATCGACATCTCCGCCACGGCGATGGACATCATCCAGCGCCGGATGAAACCGGCCGGGATCGAGGCCGAGACCTACGGCATCCCCCGCGACCTGCCGAGCGCACGACGCCTCGCCGGAGAGCGGCCGCACGACTTCGAGGCGTGGGCCGTCTCCGCCATCCCCGGCCTCGCGCCCAACGAGCGGCGCGGCGGCGACGGCGGCATCGACGGGCGGGGGCGCATCCTCGACGCGCCCGCCGGCGGCGGCTCGCGCCTCGTGCTCGCGCAGGTGAAGGGCGGACGGGGCTTCGTGCTCGACCAGTTCCGCGCCTTCCTGCGCGTGCTGGATCGCGAGGGCGCCGCGCTCGGCGTCTACGTCACGCTCGACCCCGTGACCTCGCCCTCGGCGCTGGCGGAGGCGGCGGGGCTGGGCGAGGTGGCCGTCGGCGCGGGCCGCTACCCGCGCGCCCAGCTGTGGTCCATCGCCGACCACTTCGAGGGCCGCGCCCCCTCCCTCCCCACCCTCGCCGACCCGGACACCGGCCGCCCGATCGAACCCTCGCTGTTCGGGTAGCAGAGCGTGGCGGTGATCGCCCAGTAGAACGCCGCCCGCACCCCCGCCCACGCCAGCCATCGAGCGATGCCGTCTCGCCGCCGCGCGGCGAGACGGCATCGTAGCGCGCCTAGGCGCACGAGGGGTGCTCTGGCTGTTCTTTGCTTGTCTTGTCTTGCCCTGTTCCTTGTGGTAGGATGGCGGCGCTGGCCAAGAATGCGGACAGGAGGCAGCCGTGAACAGCCACACCGAAGAAATCCACGCGCTCGAAGCGGCGATCGAGGCCGCGCGTAGGAGCGGGGACATGGCGCTCGCAAATGGGTTGCAGCCGCTACTTGAGCGCGAACTCGCCAAGGATGCGGTCAAGCGCGACGAGGCGATCCGCATGTTCGGCGAGATCAGGCTGACCGGCGGCGCAGCGCGATATGCGCAAAAGCTCGGCTCGCACAGCGTTGCCATCCCCGATGGCGGCACGGCTGAGATCGCAGACGTGATTGACTACATGTCGGCGATGCTGGATGCGATGAAGCGCGTACCCAACATCCCGGACATGGTCCCGATGATGCAGCTCGCCGTGGATGACGGACGAATCGTGCTCTCGGCTCGTGAGGGCGCAACCAACGCGGATGAGCTGGGCGCAACGGCGACGCCCGCGCCGAGCCAACCACGGTCGGCGCCTCAGTCGGGATACGGAGGGCGGCGACGACGCGAGGACACCGGCCCGATCCTCGAGCGCAAGGGAATCCTTGCGCCGGGCACCAAACTCGCGTTGCTGGTAGAGCACTTGCCGCGGGTGGCGGCAGCCGACCTAGAGCCTGACGACGACAGGTGTCAGGCCGTTTGGGATCAACATCGGATGGTCAGGTGGAAGGGTGACGGCCGACGCGACACTCTGAGCGCGCTCACCCGGTACATCCGTGACGTTCACGGCATCCCCCTGCCCTTGGGCGAGATCAATGGCTTCCGGTACTGGGGTCTGACCGACGATACCAGCCGTCGCTCCCTCTGGGAGATCGGCGAGGAGCATCGCTAAGGACCGGAACAGTGACAACAGTAACGGAAGAGGGCTACGAAGTCCGCCTCACCGACGAGCACTGGGACGAGATGCGCGGGTGGGACGATCACCTCGTCAACACGCTGATGGCGTTCATCCGAGACCACGCCAGCCGGACGCCGACGGCGCGCGGCCCGCGCGGGCTCAAGCTGTTGAAGGGCGCGTTCCGCGGGCACTACCAGTTCAGGGTGGACAGGGAGCGCAGGTTCATCTACCGCGTGGACGAAGTACGGCGGCTCGTCATCGCCGAGTGGGTCGGGCTGCATCCTGACTGGGCCAAGAGCCACAGGAGGGGGCGCATCACCCGGTAGCGTCCAGATCGATGAAGTCCGACAGCGGGCGGTGCTGCTTCGGGCGCATGATCTCCGCCACGACCTCGGGCGAGGACAGCACCTCGGCCGTCGCTTCCCAGTCCTCGATCAGGATCGCGAGGTCGCGGTCGTCGTCCCTGAGCAGCGCGGCCTTCAGCGCGTCGGCCAGCTCGACGGCGAACAGGCGCTGGTGGAACGCATCGAGGTCGTCCACCCAGGCCAGCGACTCGGGCAGCGCGGGATCGCGGAAGAAGGCGAGCGCGTCGTCCCGCAATCGCTGCGGCGCCTCGGCAACCATGCTCGCGTCCCCTCGCTCCGCCGTCCGCACTTTATCACGCCCGCGCCCCCGCTGCCCCCCGCCCCGCGCTATCATCGCCGCGCACCGAGGCGTCGCGACGCCTCGAGGCGCGGCGGCGGCGGCGAGGGGGGCGCGATGCACGAGTACACGACCGACATGTACGAGGGGATGATCGCGGAGACGGTGACCGTGAGCGGGCACGGCGGGGACGCCGTCCGCGCCTACCTCGCGCGGCCGCTGGGGGCGGGGCCGTTCCCCGGCGTGGTGATGATCCACCACATCCCCGGCTGGGACGAGTTCAACCGCGAGATGGCGCGGCGCTTCGCCCACCACGGCTACCTCGCGATCTGCCCCAACCTCTACGAGCGCGACGGCCACGGGACGCCCGAGGACGTCGCCGCCGCCGTCCGCGCCGCCGGCGGCGCCGCCGACGAGACCGTGCTCGGCGACGTCGAGGGCGCGCGCGCCTACCTCGACGGGCTGCCCTACTTCGGCGGCAAGGCCGGCCTGATCGGCACCTGCTCCGGCGGGCGCCACACCGTGCTCGCCGCCTCGCGCTCGCGCTCCTTCGACGCCGCCGTGGACTGCTGGGGCGGCCGCGTCGTGATGCGCGAGGACGAGATCAACGACAAGATGCCCGTCGCCCCCATCGACCTCACCGCCGACCTCGCCTGCCCCCTGCTCGGCCTCTTCGGCAACGACGACCAGAGCCCGACGCCGGAGCAGGTCGACCGGCACGAGGCGGCGCTGCGCGAGCACGGCAAGGAGTACGAGTTCCACCGCTACGACGGCGCCGGACACGGCTTCTTCTACCACCACACCGCGCTCTACCGCCCCGAACAGGCGATGGACGCCTGGGCGAAGATCTTCGGGTTCTACGGCCGCCACCTGTCGTAGCGCGGCGCGGCGAACCGCCGCGCGGCAACCGGGCGAGGGAATCGAGGCGCAACGATGTGCACGATGATCGTGGAGCAGGCGGAGATCGCGGGCAGCGGCAAGGGGCCGCGCGGCTGGTTCCGCGTCGATCGCGTCAACGTGATGTTCGACCACCCCTTCCACCTGCCGGACGCCCACGCGCTGAGCGTCGACTTCGTGGACGCGGGGGCGGGGCCAGGCGCGCGCGTCGCCGTCGAGCTGACCGCGGAGTCGGGGCGGCGGCTGGCGCGCGCCCTGCTCGACGCCATCGAGCGCGGCGAGCGCGAGCTGGGCGAGGCGGCCGGCGCGCCCGCCACGGCGGGGGCAGCGGCGGCCCCGTGAGCGCCGCCGGAGGCGCGAAGCCCGTCGCCGGCCTCGCCGAGCTGGCCGACGGCGTCTGGGTCTACGCCGTCGGCGGCTACGTCATGGTCAACGCCGGCATCGTCGTCGGCGACGAGGCGGTCGCGGTGATCGACACCGGCACGACCGAGGACGACGCGCGCTCGCTGCTGCGCGCCGTCGCCAGCGTGACCGACAAGCCCGTGCGTTACGTCGTCAACACCCACCACCACGGCGACCACAGCTTCGGCAACTGGTGGTTCCTGCCCGCCGTCGCCGTCGGCCACGCGCGCTGCCGCCTGCGCCTCGTCGGCGACGAGGGCGCCTCGCACCGCGAGGCGATGGCCTCGCACATGCCGCTCGTCGCCGAGCAGGTGCGCGCCGTGCCCCTCTCCCCGCCGGGGCTGACCTTCGAGGCCTACGTCGACCTCCACCTCGGCGGGATCGAGCTGCGGCTCGCGCACCTCGGACGCGCCCACACCGACAACGACATCGCGATCGGCGTCGAGGGCGCCGACGTGGCCTTCGCCGGCGACCTGATCGAGCAGTCCGGCCCGCCGATCGCCGGCGAGGGCTACCCCGCCGAGTGGGGCCCCGCGCTCCGCAGGCTCGGCGCGGCGATGGTCGATCGCTACGTGCCGGGCCACGGCCTCGTGGTGGACTCGATGTTCGTGTCCGCGCAGGCCGCCGCGTTCGAGGAGCTGAGCCGCGCCTGCGCCGCCGCCGCCTCGCCGGCCGAGGCGATGGACGCGATGCCGCAGCAGGTGGTGGACACGCTCGGCGTGCAGACCCCCGTCGCCGTCCACCGCTGGTTCGAGACCGCGGGCGAGGCCGCGGGAGGCGCCGCCGCGCCGCCCGGCCCCCCGCCCGCGCATCCCGCTCCCGCCTGAGCGCGACGACGCGCGATCGGCGCACGACGCGACGGCGGCCGGGGCGAGGCCCCGGCCGCCGCGCGTGCGCCGCGAGGGACGCGCGCCTAGCGGCGCTGCTCCTCGATCTGCGCGAGCAGGCGGTCGGGCGTGGCGGGGAGGCGCGAGACGCGGACGCCGAGGGCGTCGTGGATCGCGTTCGCGACCGCCGCCAGCGGCGGCACGATCGGGATCTCGCCGACGCCGCGCACGCCGTAGGGGTGGCCGGGGTTCGGCACCTCGACGAGGATCGTGTCGAGCATCGGCAGGTCGAAGCTGGTCGGCATCCGGTAGTCGAGCAGCGTCGGGTTCTGCATGTCGCCGCCGTCGTCGTAGACGTACTCCTCGGTCAGGGCCATGCCGATGCCCTGGGCGACGCCGCCCTGGATCTGGCTCTCGACGTAGGAGGGGTGGACGGCGGTGCCCACGTCCTGCGCCGCCGTGTAGCGCAGGATCTCCACCTTGCCCGTGTCCGGGTCCACCTCGACGTCCACGACGTGGCAGGCGAAGGCGGGGCCGGCGGTGTCGGGCGAGACGTCGGCCTTGCCCTGGATGAGGCCGCCGGTGTGCGGCAGCTGCCCGCAGATCTCGGCGAAGGTCAGGGTCCGGTCGTCCGGGCCGTGCAGCGCGCCGTCCTCGTAGCGGACGGCGTCGCGGGCGCACTCCCAGATCGCCGCCGCGCGCTCCTCGAGCTGGCGCCGCACGTCGAGGGCGGCCTCGTGCGCGGCCCAGCCGCCGGCGAAGGCGGTGCGGCTGCCGCCCGTGACCATCGTGTGGCCCACCGAGTCGGTGTTCACCACCTGCGGGTTGACCGCCTCGTAGGGGATGCCCAGCGTCTCGGCGAACTGCATCGCCAGCGCCGCCCGCGTCCCCCCGATGTCCGCCGACCCCAGCGTGAGGCTGACCGTGCCGTCGGAGTTGACGCTCGCGTGCGCCGCCGAGTGGAACCCCACGTTGAACCAGAACCCCGAGGCCACGCCGCGACCGCGGCGCTCGCCCGACAGCTCGGAGCGGTAGTGGTCGCTCTCCTGGATCGCGCGCAGCGTCTCGACGTTGCCGATGATCCCGAACGCCGCGCCGTCGGCGCGCACCGTGCCCTCGGTCGAGGCGTTCCGCAGCCGCAGCTCCAGCGGGTCCAGCTCCAGCCGCTCCGCCAGCTCGTCGATCACCGACTCGACGGCGTACTCGGCGGCGGGAGCGCCGGGGGCGCGGTAGGCGCCCACCTTCGGCTTGTTCACCACCACGTCCCAGCCCTCGACCTCGATGTTGTCGACGTCGTAGGGGGCGAAGGCGCACATCGCGCCGGCCGTGAAGGGCGATCCGGGGAAGGCGCCCGCCTCGAAGATCAGCTCGGCCTCCATCGCGACGATCGAGCCGTCGCGCATGGCGCCGATCTTGACGCGGTTGTGGGTGCCGGAGGTGGGGCCGGTGCCCTCGAACACCTCCTGCCGCGTCATGATCATCTTCACCGGGCGGCCCGTCTTCTTCGACAGCATGGCCGCGATCGGCTCCATGATCACGTGCGTCTTGCCGCCGAAGCCCCCGCCGATCTCGACCGGCTCGACGGTCACGCGCGAGGGCGCGAGGCCGCACAGGATCGCCGTCTGGTCGCGCACCTCGAACTGGCCCTGCGTGCTCGACCAGACCTGCACGCGGCCGTCGGCGTTCCACATCGCCGTGCCGTTGTGCGGCTCGATGTAGCCCTGGTGGTACATCGCCGTGTCGAACTCGCGCTCGATCACGACGTCGGCGCGCGCGAAGCCCGCCGTCGCGTCGCCCTTCGAGAACTTGACGTGCTTGGCCGCGTTGGTCTCCTCGGTCCCGGCCTCGCCGGAGGCGGGCTCGAAGAGGCCGCCGACCTCCTCGGTGACCATGCCGGGGTGCAGCTGCGGCGCGCCCGCGCGCATCGCCTCCTGCGGGTCGAGCACCGGCTCGAGCACCTCGTAGTCGACCTCGATCAGGTCGAGGGCGTCCTCGGCGACGTGGGGGTCGGAGGCGCAGACGGCGGCGACGGCGTGGCCGCGGTAGAGCGCCTTGCGGTCGGCCAGCACCTGGTCGAGCATCTCGCGCAGGTTGGCGCTGAGCTCGCCCATCGCCACGACCTCGTCGGGCTGGCGCGGGAAGTCGGCGTTGGTGACGACGGCCCGCACGCCCGGCAGCGCCTCCGCCTTCGAGGCGTCGATGCCGCGGATCACGGCGTGGGCGTGGGGGCTTCGCAGGATGCGCCCGTAGAGCATCCCCGGGAAGCGCACGTCGGCGCCGTACCTCGCCCGCCCCGTGACCTTGTCCACCCCGTCGGGGCGCACCGGCCGCGTGCCGACGACCCGATGCGGCCGCTCCGTCGCTACCATGCCGCTCACCTCCTCGTTCGCGCTCGTTCGCGCGTCGGGCCGGGGAGCGCCCGGGCGCTCCTCGCCGCCCCGCCTCGCCGCGTACTCTATGCGATCGCGCGCCGTTTGTCCGCACCCGCGCGGCTGCGATCTGCGCGCCGACCCGGCCTCGGCCAGAACGGCGAGGGCAGACCGCGCCGGCGGACTCGACGCACCCGGCCCGGGACGGCGGCGCCATCCTCGCTACCCGCCGCCGTCCTCCTCGTCCTCGTCCTCGTCCTCGCCGCGGCCGCGGCGGGCGAGCACCTCGCGGGGGCGGAGGTTGAGGGTGAACATGGCGGCGATGCCGGTGACGGCGATCCAGGCGAGCAGCAGCAGGTGGATGCCGACGGCGTAGCTGCTGCCCGCCGCGCGGTCGCCGCCGAGGAGCACGAACGCCTCGGTCACGGCGACCTCGAAGGGGCCGATGTCCCACGGCGTGATCGGGAGCGAGACGACGACGTTGGCCGCGATCATGAGCACGATCGCCTCGCCGAGGCCGAGGTCTATGCCGAACGACTTGCCCATCATCCAGTAGACGGCGACCTCGGCCCCCCACGCGGTGACGGAGATGGCGAGGGCGGCGGCGGTGCGGCGCGCCTCGCGCAGCGAGGCCATGCCCTCCTGCACCTGGCCGAGCAGCCGGCCCGCGCGCTCGCGCGCGGCCTCGGGCACGGGGCGCAGCAGGCGCGAGCGCGCGGGGTCGGCGGGCGCCCGCCAGCGCGCGAGCAGCACCAGCACGACGAAGGCGAGCAGCACGATCGCGACGAAGATCGTGAGCCCCGGCAGCTGGCGCACGCCCTCGCCGAGCACGAAGCCGGCCACCGCGACCAGCACGAGGAACGCCAGCCCGTCGAACAGCGACTCGACGAACAGCACGTTGCTCGCGAGGGCGGCGCGCGGCAGCCGCAGCAGCCGGCTCGGCAGCTCGATCCGCACGAGGTCGCCCGCGCGCAGCGGCAGCAGCGAGTTGACGAGGTTGGAGAGCAGGAAGATGCCGAGCAGCGGGCGGAAGGGCGCGTCGCGGCGGCCGAGCAGCACCCGCCAGCGCCAGGCGTGGATGCCCTTCGAGACGGTGAACATCGCCATCCCGGCCAGCGCCCAGCCCGGTTCGAGGTCGTCGAGGCGGCGCAGCGCCTCGGGCACGTCGACGCGCCAGACCAGCAGCGCGATCGAGACGGCGATGGCGGCGAGCTGGAGGGCGAGCAGGCGCGGGTTGCGGCGCAGGAAGCCGAGCACGCCGGGCAGCGCGTCGCGGCGGGAGGGCCGTCCGTCCGTGCCGCTCATCGCGCGCGCCCTCCTCGCCCGCTCCGGCCATCGTGCGCCAGCGCGCGCCGACGCGCGAGCGGGGCGGCGCTTGAGCGTGCCGCGGGCGCTCCGCTACGATGGGGGCGCAGCGGCGGCGCATTCGTCTAGTGGCCCAGGACACCGCCCTCTCAAGGCGGAGATCGCGGGTTCGAATCCCGCATGCGCCACCAGCCCGCTCCCCTCCCGCGAGGCGCCGCATGGCCGGAGTCCGATGAGCATCGCGCACCGGCGCGCGCGCGCCGCTTCCGCCCTCCGCCCCCTCGCCGCGCTCGTCCTGCCGCTCGCGCTGGCGCTCGCCGCCGCCGGGTGCGCGCTGTGGGATCCGCCGCCGCCGGAGCGGACGGGGCCGCCGAACGTCGTCGTGATCTTCGTCGACGACCTCGGCTACCGCGACGTGGGGTACAACGGCGCGACGGCCGTCGAGACGCCGAACATCGACCGGCTGGCGGCGGAGGGCGTGATCTTCGCCAACGGCTACGTGGCGCATCCCTTCTGCGGCCCCTCGCGCGCCGCCCTGATGACCGGGCGCTATCCGGCGCGCTTCGGCATGGAATGGAACCTCGCCTGGGCGCCGCAGGACCCGGAGCACGGGCTGCCTCCCGGGGAGACCACGTTCGCGTCGCGCCTCCGCGGCGCGGGCTACCGCACCGGCATCGTCGGCAAGTGGCAGCTGGGGGCGGCGCCCGCCTTCCATCCCCTCAACCGCGGCTTCGACTACTTCTACGGCTTCCTCGGCGGCGGGCACGACTACTTCGCGATCGACGCCGCCCGCACCCCCTTCCACGAGTACTACCTGCCGCTGAGCGAGAACCGCGGCGCCGCCGGCTTCGAGGGCTACCTCACCGACGCCCTCACCGACCGCGCCGTCGCCTTCATCAAGGACGAGCACCCCCGCGACCCGCCCGCGGGCGAGGACGGCGAGGAGGCGGACGCGCGCGACGAGGAGTGGGAGGAGGAGCGGCCGCCGCCGCCGTTCCTCCTCTACCTCGCCTACAACGCGCCGCACGCCCCGCTGCAGGCCCCCGCCGGGCTGATCGAGCAGTACGCGCACGTCCCCGACGAGGACCGCCGCACCTACCTCGCGATGGTGCACTCGCTCGACCTCAGCGTGGGGCGCGTGCTCGACGCGCTCGAGGACTCGGGCCAGCGCGAGGACACGATCGTGTTCTTCCTCAGCGACAACGGCGGGGTGTACCCGCTGGAGGAGCGCATCGCGAACCTGAAGTGGGCGGACAACGGGCCGTTGCGGGAGGGCAAGAACAGCTTCTTCGAGGGCGGCGTGCGCGTGCCCTTCGTCGCCTCGTGGCCCGGCGGCTGGCCGCAGGGCGTCACCTACGAACCGATGGTGAGCAGCCTCGACGTCGCCGCGACGGCGATGGCGCTGGCCGGCGCCGCCGCGGACCCGGATCGCCCGCTCGACGGCGTCGACCTCGACCCGTACCTGCGCGGCGAGGCGGCGGGGCCGCCGCACGAGGCGCTCTACTGGCGACAGTGGAGCCCGGCCTGGTACGCCACCTTCTACGCCGTGCGCGCGGGCGGCGACAAGCTCGTCCGCACCGCCGAGCGCGCCCCGCCGATGCTGTTCGACCTCGCGAACGACCCGTCGGAGTCGCGCGACCTGTTCGCCGAGGATCGCGAGACGGCGGAGCGCCTCGCCGCGCTCTGGAACGAGTGGAACGACGGCCTGCCGCCGCTGACGTTCCCGCACGACGGGCTGTACCGCGATTCGGTCACGCAGCTCCGCGACGACTGGCGCTCGGCCTTCCTCGAGGAGCGGGCGGGCGCGGGCCCGTTCCGCATCGCGTTGCCCGTGGCCGACGCGGCGCTCGTGTCGACGTGCCGCGGGGGCGTCGCCGTGCCCGATCCCGAGGCCAACCCCGGCCTCGTCGAGGACTGCGCGACGCTGCTGTCGCTGGCGGACGCGCTGCGCGGCGGGGCCGAGCTGCCCTGGACGCCGGACATCCCGATCCACGACTGGCGAGGCGTCGGCGTCGAGGGTTCGCCGCCGCGCGTCGCCTCGATCGTGCTGATCGGGCGCGGGCTGACGGGGATCGTGCCGCCGCAGCTGGCGGCGCTGCCGGGGCTGCGCGCGCTGCGGCTCACCAACAACGAGCTGACGGGCGCCGTCCCGCCCGGGCTGGGCGCGCTCGCCGGCCTGCGGGTGCTCGCGATCAGCGACAACCGGCTGACGGGCGCCGTCCCGCCCGAGCTGGGCGCGCTCGCCAACCTCGAGGAGCTGCGGTTCGCCCACAACATGCTGACGGGGCCGCTGCCGCCCGCGCTCGCGGACCTGCCGCCGCTGGCGGTGCTGTCGCTCAAGGGCAACGCCTTCGAGGGCTGCGTTCCGCCGTCGCTGCGCCGCGCCGCCGAGCACGACCTCGATACGCTGGGGCTCGCGGACTGCGCGCCGTAGCGCGCGGCCCCCGGCGCACGCGAAGCGGCCCGCGCTCCGGGGAGCGCGGGCCGTCGTTCGGAGTGCGTCGCGGCGTTAGCCGCGGGGCAGGCCGAGGCCGCGGGTCGCGATGATGTTGCGCTGGATCTCGGAGCTGCCTCCGGCGATCGTGGCGGGGATCGTCGTGACGTAGCGGTGCGTGAACTGCGCGCGCGCCGGCGCGCGCGGGTCGTCCTGGTCCCAGAGGTTGGCGTACAGCCCGAACAGCCGCGTGCCGGCCCGCTGGGTGCGCTGGTTCACCTCCGAGATGAACATCTTGGCGGTGGAGGCCTCGTAGTTCGGCAGCACGCCGGCGTTCTGCATCGAGATGATGCGGAACGAGAAGTTGAAGCCGACCTCGCACTCGATGTAGCAGTCGGTGATGAAGTTGCGGACGGCGTTGGTGACGCGGGCCGACGGCTGGCCGGAGTTGGCGGCGTCGAGCAGCCGCCGGATGTTGCGCTGGAGGGCGACGGCGCCGCTGATGTTGGAGCGCTCGTAGTCCAGCAGCGTCATGCCGACGTACCAGCCGCGGTCGACCTCGCCGAGCACGTTGGCGGCGGGGACGCGCACGTCCTCGAAGAAGGTCTCGTTGAAGCCGTGCTTCCAGGCGGCGTTGATCAGCGGGCGGATGTTGAGGCCCGGCGTGTGGATGTCGTCGATCAGCATGAAGCTGATGCCGCGGTGCTTGGGCGCGTCCGGGTTGGTGCGGACGAGCGCGAACAGCGAGTCGGCGTGGTGCGCGCCCGACGTCCAGATCTTCTGCCCGTTGATCACGTACTCGTCGCCGTCGAGCACGGCGCGCGTCTGCAGCGAGCCGAGGTCGGAGCCGGCGCCCGGCTCGGAGTAGCCCTGCGCCCACACGACCTCGCCGGAGAGGATGCCGGAGAGGTGCTTCGCCTTCTGCTCGTCGGTGCCGTGGACGATGATGGTGGGGCCGAGCAGGGAGACGCCGCCGCCGCCGACGGTGGGCGCCCCGGCCTCGGCCATCTCCATGTTGTAGATGAACTGCTCCATCGGCGAGAGGCCGGCGCCGCCGTACTCCTTCGGCCAGTGCGGGGCGAACCAGCCCTGTTCGGCGATGGCGTCGCCCCACTCGACGGCGGCGTGGCTCACCTCCGCGTCGTCCGAGTTGCGGTCGCCGATCCAGCCCTGCGGGTCCTCGAGGCCCTGTTCGAGCATCCGCTTGTAGTAGCCCGGCAGCTTCGCCTCGATCACGCCCCTGACCTGCTGGCGGAAGGCCGCCTGATCGGGAGTGTCGGCCCAGTCCATGGTTCCCCCTCGTCCCGCCGCCGCGCGCGGCGCACGCCCCCTCGGGGCGAGCGCATCATAGCGCGCCGCGACGCGACGCGCTCGCCGCGCTGCGGCGTGCGCCGCCGCCGTCGTACACTGGAGGGCGTGAACGGGCGGCCGGCGCAGGAAGCCTACCGCGAGGCCTACGAGGCGTGGCAGGCCCAGCTGCGGCGCGTCCACGCCTTCCTGCTCGACGGCGAGCCGCTGCACCCCAGCCGCGTCAAGGGCCTGCTCAACCGCGAGGCCCGCGCCTGGGAGCGCTACGGCGAGGCCCGCCGCGCGCTGCTCGGCCTCGGCGGCGGCGAGGGCTGAGCGCGCGCGGGGCGGATTCGGAGGCGGCGATGGCCGTATCGGCGTCCGGGCAGGCAGCGGCGGCGCGGCCGTGGCATCGCAGCGGGTACCCGCGATCGCTGACGATCGGCGCGGCGTTCTCCGTCGCGTGGTCGCCGTGCATCGGGCCGATCCTCGGCGTGGTGCTGACGCTCGCTGCGACGACGGGGACGGCGGCGCAGGGAGCGCTGCTGCTGGTGTGCTACGCGCTGGGCCTCGGCGTGTGGTTCCTCGCCTTCGGGGCGGCGTTCGGCTGGCTCACGCCGCGGCTGCGCCGCGTGCAGCGCTGGATGCCCGCGCTGATGGCCGTCTCCGGCGCGCTCTTCGTCGTCGTCGGCGCGCTGATGCTGCTCGGCGAGTTCACGCGCCTCAACGCCTGGTTCCAAGGCGCCGGCTTCCTCTTCGACCAGACCGCCTCCGCCGAGGAGCGGCTGTCGGGCGGGACGAGCGGGTGGCTCGGCCCCGGCGTCGCCTTCTTCGGCGGGATCGTCTCGTTCCTCTCGCCGTGCGTGCTGCCGCTGGTGCCGGTCTACCTCGCGAACCTCGCGGGCGAGGCCGTGCGCGGGGGCGGCGGGGGCGATCGGCGGCGGGTGTTCCTGCACGCGGCGGCGTTCGTCGCCGGCTTCACGCTGGTGTTCGCCCTCGTCGGGGCCTCGGCGGGCTTCGCCGGGAACCTCGTGCAGGACCAGCTCGACACGCTGACGCGCATCGGCGGCGTGGTGCTGATCGCGCTGGGCCTGCACATGAGCGGGCTGATCCGCATCCCGTACCTCGACCGCACCTACCAGCTCCCCGCCGGGTAGCCCCGCCCGCCCGCGGATGCGCGAGGACGCGGCGCCCGGCGCCCCGGCGCGGAGCCGCCTCGCGAGGGGCCTCGCGCGCCGGGCGTGGGCGTGGAGCGCGCCGATCGCGTGCGCGCTGTTCGTGCTCGCCGGCGTCTCGGCGGTCGACGACTACGGCGTCACGAACGACGAACTCACCCAGCGCCACCTCGGCGTCCGCACCGCCGACTACGTGCTCGAGGGCGACACCCGCCTGCTGGCCCACAGCGACCTGACCTACGGCGTCGCCTTCGAGCTGCCGCTGGTGTTCGCCGAGCGGCTGCTGGGGCTGGAGGACACCCGCGACGTCTACCTCCTGCGCCACCTGCTGACGCATCTCTTCTTCGCCGCGGGCGGGCTCGCCTGCTCGCTGCTGGCGTACCGGCTCACGGGCAGCCGGCTGCTCGCGCTCTTCGCGCTGCTGCTGTTCCTGCTGCACCCGCGCCTCTACGCGCACTCCTTCTTCAACTCGAAGGACATCCCGTTCCTCGCCATGTTCATGATTGCGCTGTGGCTCACGTATCGCGCGTTCCGCGAGGACACCCTGCCCGCGTTCGTGTTCTGCGGGGCCGGCGTCGCGATCCTGATCAACATCCGCATCCTCGGCCTGATGCTCTTCGGCGCGGTGCTGCTCATGCGCGCGCTCGACTTCCTCCATGCGTCCGGGCGCGGGGAGCGGCTGCGCGTCCTCGCCGGCGGGGGGCTGTTCGCGCTCTCCGCGGCGGCCGTGCTGTTCGACACGTGGCCCGCGCTCTGGCGCGATCCCGGCCTGCTGGCGGACTCGGTCGCGCACATGGCGCGCTACGACCTGGCCGTCGAGCAACTCTTTCGCGGGGAGCGCATCCGCTCCGACGGGGTTCCGTGGGAGTACCTGCCCGTCTGGTTCGCGATCACGACCCCGCCGGCCGCGCTGCTGCTCGGCCTCGCGGGGTTCGCGGCGACGGCGCGCGCGGCCGCGGCGCGCCCGCTCGAGGCGCTCCGCAACACCGACGCGCGGTTCGCGCTGCTGCTCGCCGGCTGCGCGGCGCTGCCCCCCCTCGCCGCGATCGCGCTGGGCTCGACGCTCTACAACGGCTGGCGCCAGATGTTCTTCCTGTACGCGCCGTTCTGCCTGCTGGCCGTGCTGGGGCTGCGCCAGCTGGCGGACGCCGCCGCGGAGCGGACGCGCGGCGGGCGCTGCGCGGTCTACCTCCTCGCCGGCGCGGGGGCTGCCGCCATGCTCGCCTCGATCGTGGGCATCCACCCGCACCAGCAGGTCTACTTCAACTTGCTCGTGGACCGCGAGACGCCGGAATACCTCCGCACGCAGTTCACGATGGACTACTGGGAGCACCCGAACCGCGAGGCGCTGGAGCGCCTGATCGAGCTGTATCCGGTCGGCGGGATCGCCCTGACCCCGGCGGGCAACAGCCACCTGATCCTGCCGCGCGAGGATCGCGAGCGGCTGGTCTTCACCGGCGATCCCGTGTTCCGCGTGGACAACAGCGGCGACGCGCCCGGCTTCCCGCTGCGGGTGCTGCACAGGCGCACGGTGTACGGCAACACCATCGCCTTCGCGTCGATCGTGGACCTGGAGCGCGCGGGCGAGGAGGTGCGCGCCGCCTTCCTCGAGGCGCACCGCGCGGCGACGGCGGGCGAACCCGCCGCCGAGTCGTTCTTCGACCTCCACCTCGAGGGCCGCACCCTGGCCTACGCGCGGAGCGGATGCGGCGTGGCGGACGAGGGCCGGCGCTTCTTCCTCCACGTCTTCCCCGAGGACGCATCCGCCCTGCCCGCCGAACGCCGCGAGCTGGGGTTCGAGGCGCTGAATTTCGACCTCTCCCATCGCGGCGGGCGCGTGGGGGACGTCTGCTTCGCGGAGGTCGAGCTGCCCGGGTACGCCATCTCCCGCATCGCCACGGGGCAGTTCGACGCCGAGGGGCGGGCGTGGGAGGCGGCCGTCCCCCTCGCCGCGCCCGGCCGGGCGCGCGCGCCGCGCTCCGCGGCCCCGCCGGGGGGCGGCCCCGCGGCTCGCGCGCTCCGCGCGCGCCTGCTAGGATCGCCACGATGCCGACGGAGTACGGCGGACTCGACATCGACGAGATGGGCCGCGTCATCGACGAGGCGGGCGTACTCGTGATCCGCTTCCACGTGATCTCGCAGCGCCTGCTGGTGGACGCGCGCATCACCGACGACGAACCCCCGCTGATCCGGCTCGTGCCGCCGGTGTCCTCGGCCGAGGAGCGCTACCGGCACCTCCAGCAGCTGCGCCCCTCGATGCCCCTGCCGGAGCAGATCACGGTGCTGAGCTGGCCCCGCTACGTCGAGGTCATGCGCGACGCCGGGCTGTGGCAGCGCCTCGAACGGCGGCTCACCGGCCTCGGCGGCGAGACCCTCGCCGCCCGCTGCCGCGAGGTGTTCGAGGAGGTGCGCTCGGCCGAGCGCGCCGAGGTGGTGGCGGCGATCCTCGGCGGCGAGGGCTACGAGTCGCTGTGGGAGCGCGCGCCCGCCACCTGATGCCGCCCGTCCGCGCCCTCCTCGCGCCGTCCCGCCGCCTCGCGGCGCTGTTCGCCTGCTGCGCGCTGCTCGCCGCCTGCGCCGGCGGCGGGGGCGGCGCGGACACGGAGCCGGTCGTCGCGCGCGTCCCCTTCGTCGACGGCGAACGCTACGTCTACCGCCTCGTCGATCGCGACGGCGCGACCGTCGGGCGCGGCGTCTTCACCACCGCCCGCGACGGCGGCGACCTCGTGCTGACGCAGACCTACGAGGGCGCGGACGGCGCCGTCGCCGACGAGTCGCGCGTCGTCGCCGACGCCGCCACGCTGCGCCCGCGCTCGCTCGTGCGCTCCATCGCGGCCCGCGAGGGCGCGCCCGCCGAGCGCGTCGAGGCGGCCTACGGCGCGGACGGGGACGGCGCGCCGGTGGTGCGCGCCGCGCGCGAGCGCGGCGGCGACCGCAGCGAGCGCGAGATCGCCCTGCGCGAGCACCACTACGAGGACCAGTCGTCGCTGTGGCTGTGGCGCACGCTCCCCCTCGGCGAGGGCTACGAGGCGCGCTACACCTCGGTCGACCCGCGCGAGGGCGGCCAGCTGACCGTCGCCGCCGCCGTCGCCGACCGCCAGACGCGCGAGACGCCCCTCGGCGCGTTCGACACGTGGGTGCTCCAGATACGCACCGGCCGCGAGACAGCCAACGTCTGGGTGCACGCCGCCCCGCCGCACGAGGTCGTGCGCTTCGACAACGGCCGCCTCTTCTTCGAGCTGGAGGAGTCCTCGGCGTCCGGCCCGCGCTGACCGCGCGCGCCGCCTCAGCCGCCGGCGAGACCTCGCACGTCGCCCCATTCGAGCACGTTCTCGCAGCGCATCCCCAAGCGTTCGATCATGAACTGGACTTGCTTTTTGCGGTGTAGCCCTTTCTTGTCGTCGCCAACGACGAACGGCACGATCTTTTTCTTCTTCCCGACGAGATCCAGCAGAATCCGCGCCATCACGTACTGGCGGACGAGCTGGTGCTTGAGGACGGACGCCCTGTCGCCGAACTTCGCCTCGCGCTTGGCTTCCCCGATGAACAAGTGGTGCTGGGACTCCAGCACGATGTCGATCTCGGTGTTCCTGAGGTTGTTGGCGAGCTTCACCTTGTCCGACACGCGGTAGTGGATGGCGTCGAGGTTCGTGAATTGCTTCTCCACACATCCGCGCAACTCCGGGAACAGGCGCTCATAGGCTTCGGCACACGGTTCGATGTAGTTCTTCGCCTTCCAGTCGCACTTGTCCCCGTAGTCGCGAATCCCGTACCAGAACAGCTCGAGGCTGACAGCGCTCTCGACGCGCTTGCCGAGCAGCTTCCCGGCGAGGTGCTTGCGGGCGTCTTCGTCGGTGCGCTGCCGGGGCTGTTCCCCGGCGTGGCGCTGCTGCGGGAACAGCGGGGCGAAGACCTGCGCCGTCTTCCAGTTCTCGGTGCGGTTTTCGATACCCAGGATCGCCATCGCTGTCCTCCCCCCGGCGCGGCGAGGCTACCACGAGACGGGGGCGGCGGCGGTCACGAGGCGGGCGGCGAGCGGGCCCCACGAGGCGCGCGCGGCCTCGGCGCGGCGGGCGAGCGCCGCGGCGTCCCCGCGCGCGGCGAGGACGAGGCCGCCCGCGCGGAAGCGCTCCCGCTCCTCGACGGTGGGGCCGGCCCAGGCGTCGAGGCCCTCGGCGGCGGCGAGGGCCTCGACGCGGCCCAGCAGCTCGCGCGCCTCCCACTCGAACGCCGGAGGGTCGGCGGGGAGCGCGAATGCCCACAGCGCGCGGGGGGCGGCGGCGGGCGGCGGCGGCGCGTCCGGCGCGAGCGCGATCGAGGCGCTCCACATGCCTGCGCTCGCGCGGCCCATGCCCTCGATCACGAAGCGCATGTGCTCCGGCGCCGAGGCGAACGCCTCGAGGCGGTCGCGGTCGCCGAGCCAGACGGCGGCGGCGATCGCATCCTCGCCGCGTCCGGCGACGCAGGCCGCCGCGCCCTCGGCGTCGGCGAGGCCGCGGGCGAGGCGCAGCGCGCGCTCGCGGTCGGCCTCGCCGGCGTCGGGCCGCGGCGCGCCGACGACGAGATGCAGCAGCCCGCCCGCAGCCTCGTTCACGCCGTGGCGTCCCGCGCCCGCGGCGGCCCGGCGAGGCGGACGGGCGGCGACGGCGCGGCCTCGGCGACGACTCCGTCCTCGATGGCGGCGACGCGGCCGGCGCGCGCGGCGAGGTCGGCGTCGTCGGTGGCGATCAGCACCGCGCCGTGGCGGGCGGAGACGGTCGCGAGCAGCCGCAGCACGGCCTCGATCGCCTCGTCCGAGGCGCCCGCGGCGGGCTCGTCGGCGAGCACGACGCGGGGGCGCGCGGTGAGCGCGCGGGCCGCCGCCGCCAGCGCGCGCGCGTCCGCGCCGGCCTCGGCGGGCCGCAGCGCGGCGGCGTCGCCGAGGCCGGCCTGCGCGATCAGGTTGGCGACGCGCGCGCCGCGGTCGCGCCGCCCGAGGCCGGCCAGCCGCAGCGGCTGCGCGATCTGCCCGGCGAGCGTGAGATCGGGGTCGAGCGCGCCGCCCTGCGGGACGAAGGAGAGCAGGCCGCGCCGCAGCGCGCGCCGCCTCGCCGCGCTCGCGGCCCACACGTCCTCGCCGTCGAGGCGCACCGCGCCGGCGTCGGGCCGCAGCAGTCCGGCGGCGACGGCGAGCAGCGTCGTCTTGCCCGCGCCGAGCGGCCCGGCGAGGGCGACCGTCTCGCCCGCGCCCACCGCGAGCGAGACGCCGCGCAGCACAGCGCGCGGCTCGCCGCCCCCGCGCGCGGCGAGGGTGACGCCGTCGACGGCGATCAGCGGCGGCGCCACGGCGGCTCCGTCTCCGGCGGCGGGCGCTCCGGCCAGACGCCGACGTGGTCGTCCTCGAGGGTCACGCGCGCGCGCCCGCCGATGCCGAGGGCGGCGCGGCCGGCGGGCGGGATCTCGACGCGCCCGTCGCCGTCGACGATCGCGAGTTCCTCGGTGCGTTCGCCCTCGCCGCGGGAGAAGGCGACGAGGCGCACGAGCTCGCCGCGGACGCGCCCGCCGCCGACGCGGACGACGCCGCCGATGCGGTGGGCGAGGGCGGGGTCGCGGGTGGCGAGCAGGATCGCCGTGCCCTCGGACGCGCCGAGGCGCCGCAGCGCCTCGATCAGGCCGTCGCGATCGGCGGGGGCGAGGCCGGCCGCCGGTTCGTCGAGCAGCAGCAGCGGCGGCGCGTGGGCGAGCGCGGCGGCGACGGCCAGCCGCGCGGCGTCGGCGGGCGTCAGCCGTCCGGCGGGCGCGCCGGAGGCGAGGCCCAGCGCCTCGGCCAGCTCGCGCGCGCGGCGGCGGGCGCGGGCGCGCCCCCGTCCGGCGAGCCGCAGCGGCAGCTCGGCGTTGGCGAGGCCGAGTTCGGGCAGCAGGCCGGCGCCCGCCGGGTACGGCGCGTACCCCACGGCCTCGGCGGCGTGCTCGCGCGCCTCGTCCGCCCCCGCCGCGGCGAGGTCCACGCCGGCGACGACGGCGCGGCCGGCGAGGGGGCGCGCACGCCCGGCGAGCACGCGCAGCAGCGCCGTCTTGCCCGCGCCCGCCGGGCCGAGCAGCGGCGCGAACGCGCCCGGCTCGACGCTCAGCGTGAGACCCCGCAGCGCGAACCCGGCCTCCCCGCCGGGGCGTTCGAGGTAGAGCGCGTCGCACTCGACGATCGGCGTCCGGCGCGGCGGGGCGGCGGCGGCCGTCATCCCCGGGCCTCCCGCGCCAGCGCCGCGGCGCGGCGCGTCCAGGGTTCGCGGCGGCGCAGCGCCGCGAGGACGGCGGCGGCGGCGAAGGCGGCCAGCAGCGCGCCGAGGGCGAGCAGCAGCGGCCCGTCCGCCGCGGCCTCGGCGCGCGGCGGGGGCGCGAGCGCGGCGCCGTCCGGCGCGGCGGCGAGGGCGCCGAGCAGCCAGCGCGCGAGCGCGGCCCCGGCGGCGAGACCCAGCGTCGCGCCGGCGGCGAGGCGCGCGAGCGCCGCGGCGAGGGCCGCCGCCGTCTCGCGGGCGGCGCTGCCGCCGAGCGCCTCGGCGATCGCGCCCGCGCGCCGGCCCTCGCGCGCGGTCCCGGCGGCCTCGGCGGCGATCGCGATCGCGGCGAGGGCGAGCAGCGCGGCGAGGGCGAGGACGAGCGCGCCGCGCCAGCCGAGGGCGAACGCGCGCGCCGCGGCGAGGGCGGCGGCCCCGGCCTCGCGGTCGGCGACGAACGCCGCTTCGAGGCCGCCCGCGCCGAGCGCCCGCGCCGTCGCGGCGGGATCGGAGGCCGCGAACCACGCCTCCGACGAACGCAGCCGCTCTCCGCCCGGCGAGGCGTTGACGGCGTCGAGCAGCCGTCCGAGGTGCGCGACGGCGAACGGCCCGCCGTCCGCGCCGAGCGCCGGGAAGCGGTCGAGCGTCCCCGCAGCCTGCGCGCGCAGGCTGCGGCCCGCGACCTCGAGGGCGAGCTCGTCGCCGGGCGCCGCGCCGAGCCGCGCGAGGGCCTCGCGCGAGGCGAAGAGCAGCACCGGCGCGCCGTCCGTCGCGCGGCGGAAGCCGCGCGCCCGCGGCGCCGCCGCGCCCGCCTCCGCCGCCTCCCAGTCGAGGCGCAGCGAGCCCTCGTAGCCCGGCGGCGCGTCGATCGTCGCGCGCGCCGACTGCGCTTCGCCGCCGCCCGCGAGGCCGGCGATCGGCTCAATGCCGTCGAGGGCGGCGAAGTCGTGCACGACGGCCCGGCGCCCGAACTCCGCGGAGCGCGGCAGCAGCCTCGATACGCCGTCGAGGGGCGCGGAGGGCGCGTCGAGGGAGGCGAGCAGGGGGCCGAAGACGATGCTGCCCGCCGCGCCCGCCGCCTCCGCGCCGAGCCGCGCGTACACGGCCTCGGCGGTCAGGGGGCCGGACAGCGCCGCGGGGTCGAGCGGCTCGCCGCCGAGACCGATCGGCGCGGCGAGGTCGGCGGCGAGGAAGCCCCAGCCCGCGAGCGCGCCCGGCCGCAGGCGGCCCAGCAGCAGGTCGTGCGCGCGCCCCTCGTCGTCGCGCAGCGCGACGGCGAGCGAGGCCTCGCCGCCGAGCGCGGGCAGCCGCACCCACGCCCCGACCTGGCGCGCCCCCTCGGGCAGCGCGGCGCCGCCGGGGGAGGCCGCCGCGTTGGTCGCGAGCGTCTCGAGGATCGAGGCCAGCGGTTGCGGCGCGTGATCGCCGCGCCACGCCGCCACGCCGCCGAACGTCGCCGGATCGACGCCCAGCAGCTCGATCGCGACGGCCTCGCCGTCCTCGCCGCGCAGCGAGGCGTCCGCGCGCGCGACGGGCGAGGCGGCGCCGGCGGGGATCTCGGCGATCGCGGCGCGGAAGGCGGCCTCGCCCCGCCCGTCGAGGGCGCGCAGGCCGGCCGCGCGCAGGTCGGCGCCGGCGGCGTGGGCGGCGCGCTCGCCGGGCGAGCGGTCGAGCGCCGGCGGCAGCGTCGCGAGGAGCAGGGCGGCGGCCCCTGCCGCCGCCGCGAGCGCGAACGCGAGGCCGCCCGGACGCCGCGCGAGGCCCCGCAGCGCGGCGAACGCCGCCGCGCTTCGCCCCAGCGCGGCGAGGCGCGCCAGCGGCTCCGCGAGCCGCGGCAGGGCCCACGAGCCGGCGAGGGCGGCGGGCAGCAGCGCGGCGGCGGGCGCGAGCAGCAGCGCGTGGCGCGTCTCGCCGTCCGCCGCGAAGAGGCGCTCGCCGCGCGTCAGCGCCCATGCCCCGGCCGCCGCCGCGAGCGCCAGCGCCGCCGCCGCCGCGAGCGGCGACACGGACGGCGGGCGGCGGGCCGCCGGGGGCGCGGCGGCGCGCCTCGCCGCGAACGCGGCCGGCGTCCACGCGAGCGCGAACGCCGCGAGGCCCGCGGCGGCGGCGTAGGGCAGCGCGTCGGCGCCGGGATCGAAGCGCAGCCAGCCGCCGCCCGAGTACGCCCCGAACGCGGCGAGGCGTCCGAGGGCGGCGACGGCAGCCGCCGCCAGCGGCGGGCCGAGCGCGAGCGCGGCGAGCGCCGCCGACAGCGCCGCGAACGCCTCGATCGCCGCGAGCTGCGAGGGGCCCGCGCCGCGCATCGCCAGCGCCTCGTGGCGCTCTCGCCGCGCCCGCGCCAGCCGCGCGGCGAGCGCGGCGACGAGGACGCCGCCCGCGGCGGCGGCCTGGCCGAGCAGCAGCGTCAGCGCGCCGAGGCCGAGGCCGGGCGTCTCGCCCGCGCCGGCCAGCGCCCGCGGCAGCCCGCTCTCGACGCGCAGGCCGGACGGCGCGCCCTCGCCGCGCGCGAGCGCCCGCACGCGCGCCGCGAGGGCGGCCACGCCGCTCGCGCGCACCGCCGATGGCTCGACCGCATAGCTCGACTCGTAGGACGCCGACGCGCCGCGCAGCAGGTCGGCGGCGGCCCCGAAGAACGTCGCCTCCGGCACGAGCAGCGCGAACGCCTCGCCGTCGCGGTCGAGCCAGCCCTCGCCGCCGCCGTCCGCGCCGAGCGCGCGCGCGACGCCGGCGATCTCGACGGCGACGGGCGGCGCGGCGGACGCGCCCGGCGGCCGCAGCGCGAGGATCGCCCCCGGCGCGAGGCCCAGCGCCTCGGCGGTCCCGGCCCCGGCGAGCGCCGGCAGCGGCTCGCCGCCGGCGCGCGGCCGCGGCGGCGGGAACGCCCCCGCGTCGAGGGCGACGCGATCCTCGAGGTCCGAGCGGAAGCGCAGCACGGCGGCGCCGATCCTCGCCGGCGGCGCGTCGTCCCCGGGCCTCGGGAGGGCGGCGAGGAGGTCGAGCGGGGCGGTCGCGCCGGAGCGCGCCTGTGCGCCGCCCGCGCCGCCGAGGGCGGCGTGGACGGCGTCGTCGGCGGCGGCCTGCGCCTCGCGGTAGGCCTCGCGGCCGGGCGGGAGGCGGTCGCCGGAGGCGCGCACGGCGAGCGCGGCGGGGTCGGCGGCGCGCAGCGCCTCGCGCAGCGCGAGGTCGCGCAGCGCGCCGTCGAAGGCCGGCGCGGCGGCGAGCGCCGCCGAGGCGATCGTTGCCGCCGCCGCCAGCGCGAGCGCCCCCGCCCACTGCCGCCGCAGCCCCCCCGCCGCCAGCCCCGCGTACAGCCACAGCCGCCCCATGCCCCGATCGTATACCGCCCGCGCCGCCGCGAACCGCGCGAGGCGCCGCCGTCCGCGGGGAGGCGCGCCGTCCCGCCGGCGGGCGGATCGAGTGGAGCGACCGCACCCTGCCCGCCAGCGTTCTCCCCGGCGAGCAACGCGGGGCGCTGGCTGTGCTCTTCGCCCGCCGGGATCGAAGCGACCGCGCGTGCCGCCGATGTGACGACGCCCACCAGCACGCCGGAGCCGACGGCCGATTGCCCCGATCACGTCACCGCTCAAGGTATCGTTGCGCCACAGTTCCGCCGTGAGGACGGAACGTGGCCATGATGCGGGCGGCGCGCCGCTGCGAGGAGGACGCGATGGGAATCCTGAAGATCGAGAACCGCACGGAGAACTGGAAGACGGCGTACGTCTTCGCCCCGCTCTTCCGCGACCCCGACGGGCGCAACCGCCTCGCGGAGCGGCTGCTCGGCAAGCCCGTCGAGAGCAAGGTCAGCCTCGAACTGTTCTGGTTCGGCGCGCGCGACTACGTCCACGAATACCCCGAGGCGGGCGACCCGGACGGCTTGTCGGAACGCTACGACCGCTTGTTCCCCGACCTGCGGGAGCAGGCCGCGGGGTTCGGGCAATTCAATGAGCTGGCCGAGCGCCACTACGCCGTGGCGGACAAGGCGAAACTCGCCAGCAACCTCCTCCACACCGAGATCGACATCGTGCTGGAGTCGCAGAGCCACCTGTTCATCGGAGAGGCCAAGCACGAGGCGGGCTTCGGCGCGGACGGACACAACGTGCTGGTGCATCAGCTCGTCCGGCAGTACGTGACGGCGGCGATCCTGCTCGACCTCAAGGGCAGCAGGAAGCGAATCGTGCCGTTCGTCGTCGGCGAGGACAAGGATCGGCTGCGCCGCATCGGGCAGGTCGAGTTCATGATCGCGCGGGAATGGATGCGTGAGGACAACGTGCTCGGCTGGGACGACGTGCGAGGCCTCGCCGGCGCCTGAGGTCAGGCGGCGGCGGCGGAGGCGGCGCGGGCGAGGGCGGGGCGAACGGCTTCGAGCAGCGGCAGGCGGGTGTCGATCGAGGCCTGCGCCGAGCGCAGCAGGGCCGGCGAGGGCGAGCGCGCGTGGATCGAGAGCGGGACGACGGCGTTCCACAGCTCGCTCGCCACCATCAGCGGCGGGATCAGGGCGGCCTCGGCGGCGCCGAGGCGGGGGTCGGCGTGGGCGGCGTAGCCGGCCAGCCAGCTGCGCGCCTTCGCGCCGTCGGAGCCGCAGTCGGCCGCGAGGCTGCGGGCGACGTCGGCCACGCGCGCGTCCTCGTGCGCCATGTCGAAGTCGAGCAGGGCGGTGACGGTGTCCTCGACGAACAGCACGTTGGCGCCGGAGCACTCGTAGTAGACGGCGGCGGCGGGCTGGTCGTCGTAGCCGAGCGCGCGCAGCTCGGCGGCGTTGCGCTGGCGGCAGGCGGCGAGCGAGGCGGCGCGTTCGGGGTCCTCGGCGGCGTAGCGGGCGAGGAAGTCCTCGAACGAGCGGAAGCCCTCGGGCGCGACGGCGGCGTCGAGGTCCGTGACGCGCCCGAAGGTGGGGCGCTGGCCGCGCGGGGGCCACGCGGCGAGGTCGGCGTGCAGCAGCGCGAGCAGCGATCCCTTGCGCTGGAGCGTGCGCTCGCCGCCGCCGGGGGGCGCCCCGCGCAGGAACGGAAAGAGCGCCCAGCGTCCGTCCGGCGTCTCGACCACGGTCTCGCCCGCGGCGGTAGCGATGGGCGCGGCGACGGGCCAGCCGCGCCCGGCGAGGAAGCGCAGCAGGTCGTGCTCCCAGGGCAGGGACTCGGTGGCGCGGCGCGGATGGTAGCGGCGCAGGACGCGCGGGCCGTCCCCGGTCTCCGCGCGCCAGTGCTCGTTGGCGGCGCCGCCCTCCAGCCGCTCGGCGCGCGCCCCCGCGATGCCCCACGCCGCCAGCGCGGACCCGATCGCCCCGTCCACGCCGCCTCCTTGCCGCCGCCGCGCGCCGCGCCCTCATGGTAGGGCACGCGCGCCCCCCGCGCCCCGCGAGGGGCAGCGACGGCGGGGACGGCGCCGGCGAAGCCCGTCGCCGCGCGCGTCCACACCGGCGTCGAGGCGCCCGCGGGTAGCGAGGCGCACCGGCGCCGTCTACGATGCGCCCCGGCGCACCGAGGAGAGCGACGATGGCGCTGCCGTCCCAGACCGAAGTGCGGCCCGTGCTGCTGTCCGTGCTCGCCGAACTGGGATCGGCGCGGCCCCGCGACGTCTACCCGCTCGTGACGGCGCGCTTCCGCGGCATCGCGCCGGAGGACCTGACGGCCACGCGGCGGGACGGGCGCAACCTGTGGCACAACCGCATCCAGTGGGTGCGGTACGACCTCGCCCGCGAGGGCCTGATCGACACCTCGGAGCCCAGCGTCTGGGCGCTCACGCCCGTCGGCGCCGAGGCGGCGCGAGGGCTGCCGACCGCCGCCCCGCCCGCGGCCGGCGCGGAGGACGCGCCCGCCGGGGACGAGGCCGCCGAGGACGAGGCCGCGCTGCCGGACGAGGGCGACGCCCTGCGCCCGCCCGCGGCCCTCTCTATCCTCCCCGGCGAGGCCCAGCGCATCGCCGCCGAACTCGCGGCGGCGTCCGTCGATTCGCGCGACCCGGCCCGGTTCGAGCGGGCCGTCGGCGAGGCGCTGGCGTTCCTCGGGTTCGAGACCGACGTGATCGGCGGGGCGGGCAAGACCGACGTGCTCGCCGTCGCGCCGCTCGGCGTGAACCGCTACCAGGTCGTCCTCGACGCGAAGTCGGCGGCGGGCGGGCGCGTGGCGGACGGGCAGATCGACTGGCTGTCGATGCGGGCGCACCGCGAGCACGAGCGCGCCGACCACGCCTGCGTGGTCGGCCCCGGCTTCGCCGGGGGCCAGCTCAAGAAGCGCGCCGACGAGTTCGACACGAGCCTGCTGACCGCGGGCGAGCTCGCCGGGCTGGTGGCGGCGCACGCGGACACGCCGCTCGCCCTCACCGACCTGCGCCCGGTCTTCGCGTCCGCGCCGCTGGCCGGCACGGCGATCCCGCAGGCACTGGCGGCGGCGCGCGATCGCGCGCGCCGCCTGCGCCTCGTCGTCCGGCTGCTCGGCCACGTCGACACGCTGAACAAGGCGCAGCCCGGCCTCGTGCTGGCGAAGGCCGACACGCTGTTCGCCTCGGTGATCGCGCAGCCGGACGACGGGCTGCAGGGCGTCACGCTGGACGACGTGCGGAGCGCGCTCGCGCTGATCGAGACGGTCGGCGCGCTGCGGCCCGCGAACGGCGACGGCTACGTCTCGCAGACCTCGCTCGGCGGCGCGCTGCGGATGCTGTCCGCCCTCGGCGACGCCGCGCGCGGGCGCGCGGACGCGGAGGCGGCCTCCGGCGGCGAGGCCCGCGCGGGCGGCGCCCCGTAGCGACGAGGGCGTCGCGACGCCCGCCCCGCCCCTACAGGATCTGCGACAGGAAGAGCTTCGTGCGCTCCTCGCGGGGGTTCTCGAAGAAGTGGTCGGGGGAACCCTGCTCGACGAGGGCGCCCTCGTCGAAGAAGACGATGCGGTCGGCGACCTCGCGGGCGAAGCCCATCTCGTGGGTGACGGCGATCGTCGTCATGCCCTCCTCGGCCAGCTCGCGCATCACGTCCAGCACTTCCTTGATCATCTCCGGGTCGAGGGCCGAGGTCGGCTCGTCGAAGAGCATGATCTTCGGCTGCATCGCGAGCGCGCGGGCGATGGCGACGCGCTGCTGCTGGCCGCCGGAGAGCTGGGCCGGGTACTTGTCGGCCTGCTCGGGGATGCCGACGCGCTCCAGCAGCTGCATCGCCAGCGCCTCGGCCTCGGCCTTCGGCATCCGCCGCACCTTCTGCGGGCCGAGCGTGATGTTGTTCATCACCGAGATGTGCGGGAAGAGGTTGAACTGCTGGAACACCATCCCCACCTCGGAGCGGATGGCGTTCAGGTTCCGCACGTCGTCGTTCATCTCGATGCCGTCGATCACGATCCGCCCCGCGTCGTGCTCCTCGAGCCGGTTGAGGCAGCGGATGAACGTCGACTTGCCCGACCCCGAGGGGCCGAGCACGACGACGATCTCGTGCTCCTTGACGGACAGCGTGACGCCGTCGAGCGCCTGGAAGTCGCCGAACCACTTGTCCACGCCCTCGGCGACGATGATGTCGGGGGCGCCGGCCAGCCGCTCGCCGCGGCCTGCGGCCTCGCCGTTCCCGGAGGGGGCTTGCTGGGTCATGGGCGGTGCTCCGTCCCTAGCGCTCGCCGACGCCGAGCGAGCGCTCCATGCGCTGCGAGATGCGCGACATCATGAACGACACGACCCAGAACATCAGGGCCGCGAAGGCGTAGACCTCGACGCGGTGAGGGATGAACTCGGCCTGCGCGATCGCCGCGCGCGAGTTGCCGACGAGCTCGCGCAGCGGCAGCACGATCGAGATCAGGGTGGTGTCCTTCCACAGCCCGATCGCCTGCCCGACGATCGGCGGGATCGAGATCCGCAGCGCCTGCGGCAGGATCACCAGCTGGAGGATCCGCAGCCGCCCGAGGCCCACCGCGTGGGCGGCCTCGGCCTGCCCGCGCGGCAGCGCCTGCAGGCCCCCGCGGATGTATTCGGCGATGTAGGCGGCGGTGAACACCGCCAGCACCAGCATCGTCCGCACGAACAGGTCCACGGGGACGATGTCCTCGAGGATGAACAGCGCGACGAACAGCCAGCCGATGAGGGGGGCGCCGCGCACCACCTCGATGTAGGCGGTGCACGTCCACGAGATCGCGCGCAGCGAGGAGGCGCGGCCCAGCGCGAGCGGGATCGCGAGCACCAGCCCGCCGGCGATGCCGACGGGGGCGAGGATCAGGTTGAGCATGAAGCCGCTGAGCTGGCTCGTGCGCGCGCCGCCGCCCGCCATCAGGATCAGCAGCACGGCGGGCAGCGCGAGCGCGATCAGCACGCCCATCGTGCGCGCCGCCGCCGTGCGCGCGAAGCCGGCCTCGCGCGGCGCGCGCCGCCCCAGCAGGTAGCCGCCGAAGAACAGCGCCAGCGCCCCCCCGAACCACAGCGACGAGGCGTAGCCGGCCCCGCCGTGCGCGAGCAGCCAGAAGGCGGCGCCGCCCGCGATCGCGACGAACAGCAGATCGCGCCGCCCGAGGCTCGCCCACACGCCGTAGGTCCCGCCGATCAGCGGGAACACGACGCACATGCTCACCCACAGCCGCCACTGCTCCTCCTGCGGGAACCCGCCCGCGAACAGCAGCCAGCGGTTGACCGTCACCACCCGCCAGTCCGCGGCCGCGAACACGAACCACGCCGCCCCGAAGATCAGGAGGCCGGCGAAGGCGACGCTCAGCACCGTCAGCAGCGTCTGCGCGGGCGAGGCGAAGAGGTTCTGCCGCGTCCACTCGCGCGCGCGCACGGACCACGGGCGGCGCGCCCGCTGGCGGTGCGGCGGCAGCACCACGCGGCGCTGCGCCGCGGGCGCGGCCCCCTCGGGGCCCGGCGCGGGGACGGGGGGCAGTCCGGTCATCGTCCGCCCCTCACGCCTGCTGCAGCGTCAGCCGCGCGTTCGCGTAGTTCATCACGGCCGAGATCACGAACGACAGCAGCATGTAGGTCATGATGATCATGAAGAAAATCTCGACCGCGTGGCCGATCTTGTTCTGGATGATGTTCGCGACGAAGAAGAGGTCGTAGTAGCCGACCCCCTGCGCGAGGCTGGAGTTCTTGGTGACGTTGAGGTACTGGTTGGTGACCGAGGGGATCATCTGGCGCAGGGCCTGCGGCAGGATCACGAGCGTCAGCCGCTGGTAGGCGTTGAGCCCGATCGCGTTCGCCGCCTCGGTCTGGCCGCGCGGCAGCGCCTGGATGCTCGCGCGCACGATCTCGGCGATGAAGGCGGCGGTGTAGATCGTGAGGCCCATCAGCAGCGCCGTGAACTCCGGCAGCAGCTGCATCCCCGCCCCGGCGGCGTAGTTCGTGCCCTCGATCGACGGCGCGTCGATCGCGATCGGCATCCCCAGCGCCACGAAACTGACGAGGCCGCCCGCCGCGAACGCCCCGAGGGCCCAGCGGTTGGGGTTGAGCACCCGTCCCGTGCGGCGCTCCTCGTCCAGCCGCCGCCGCCGCAGCCGCCACGCCGCGAACGCCGAGGCCGCCAGCGCGAGCGCCCACAGGCCCGTGATCCACTCGCTGGCCCCGTACAGGCCTCCGTCCGGCTCGGGCCACGGGATCGCCACCCCGCGGTTCGAGAAGAACGCGAGGTCGCCGATCGCGATCACGTCCTGGATGCGCGGCAGCCCGAACAGGATGATCGCGTACCACAGCACGATCTGCACGAACAGCGGCGCGTTGCGGAAAATCTCGACGAACAGCATCGCGAGCCGCGCCACCAGCCAGTTCGGCGACAGCCTCGCCACCCCGACCGCGATCCCCAGCAGCGTCGACAGCGCCATCGCCACCAGCACCACGCGGATCGTCGACCACACCCCCACGAGGTACATGACGAGGCGCGTTTCCGTCGTCCCGTCGACCTGGATCAGCCACTGGTTGCCGATGTCCAGCGCGGCCGGTTCGTTGAGGAACGCGAACCCGTACTCGCGTCCCCCCAGCGAGGTGAGGACGTAGAACAGCACGAGCGCCGTGACGGCGAGGTAGGCGCCCTGGATCAGCCGGTCGCGGGCGCCCCGCCGGTAGAAGAAGGGCGTCCGCGGGGCGGGCGGCGGCGAGGAGGGGCCTGCGGCCATGCGCGGATACTAGAGCGTCCGGCGCGGGCGCGCGAACGCCCGCGCCGCCGCGCCGCCCCGCTAGCGGTACGGCGGCGCGTAGAGGATGCCGCCGGCGCGGTAGAGGGCGTTGAGCGTGCCCTCGCGGGGGATGCCGATCGCGCCCACCGTGCGCTCGTAGATCTCGCCGTAGTTGCCCGCCGCCGCGATCGCCCGCCGCACGAACTGCGGATCGGCGCCGAAGCCGAGGTCGGCGACTTCGCCGCCGCGGAACGGCGCGCCGAGCAGCCTCGCCACCGCCGCGCTCGGCGGGTCGGCGGCCATCGCCTCGACGTTGGCCTGCGTCACGCCCAGCTCCTCGGCGTTGATCAGGCCGTACACGACCCAGTTGACGACGTCCTTCCACTCGCTGTCGTTGTCGCGCACGCCCGGCGCGAGCGGCTCCTTCGAGATCGTGGACGGCAGGAGCCGGTACTGCTCCGGGTTCGGCAGCACCGCGATGCGCGCGGCCAGCCCCGACTTGTCGCCCGTGTAGACGTCGCAGCGCCGCGCCACGAAGGCGTCCTGCGGCTCCGATCCCTCGCCGCCGAGCGGCCGGTAGCTCATCCCGCGCTCGTTGAAGAAGTCGTCGAGGTTCTGCTCGGTCGTCGTGCCGGAGGTGACGCAGACGGTCGCGCCGTCCATGCCGGCGGCGTCGCGGATGGCGGAGTCGGCGTGCACGGCGAAGCCCTGCCCGTCGTAGAAGGTGGTCTGCGCGAAGTCCACGCCGCGGCCCGCGTCGCGCTCGGCGGTGATCGTCGTCACCCGCACCAGCACGTCGACCGCGCCCGACGCCAGCAGCTCGAACCGCGTCTGCGCCGAAGCCGCCACGAACTCCGCGTCCGAGGCGTCGCCGAGCACGGCGGCGGCGATCGCGCGGCAGAACTCGGCGTCGAAGCCGGAGTAGCCGCCGTCCGCCTCGCGGAAGCCGAAGCCCGGCAGCGTGTCGGTCACGCCGCACAGCAGCCGCCCGCGTTCGCGGATCGCCTCCAGCGCGCCGCCGCCGCCCTCGCCGTCCCCGTCCCCGCCGCCGCACCCCGCGGCGAGCGCCGCGAGGAGCGCGCCGAGCGCCAGCAGCGCCGTCCCGGCCGCCGTCCGTGCCGATCGCGTCATCGTCCTGCTCCTCCGGCGCGTCCGCGCCTCGCCGGTTCGCGCCCTGCTAGCGGTACGGCGGCGCGTAGAGGATGCCGCCGTCGCGGTAGAGGGCGTTCAGCGTCCCCTCGCGCGCGATGCCGACCTGCGCCACCGTGCGTTCGTACACGTCCGCGTAGCTGCCGACGGCGCGGATCGCCCGCTGGACGAACTGCGGGTCCACGCCGAAACCGAGGTCGGCCACCTCGCCGCCCTGGTAGGGCACGCCGAGCAGCCGCGCGATCGCGGTGCTGCCGGGGGCCACCGCCTGCGCGTCCACGTTGGCCTTGTTCACGCCCAGCTCCTCGGCGTTGATCATGCCGTAGACGACCCAGTTGACGACGTCCTTCCACTCGCTGTCGTAGTCCACCACGCCCGGCGCGAGCGGCTCCTTCGAGATGATCTCGCCCAGCACGCGGTACTGCGAGGGGTCGGGCAGCACCGAGATGCGCGAGGCGAGGTTGCTCTGGTCGGCCGTCCAGGCGTCGCAGCGGCCCGCCACGAACGCCTCCTGGTTCTCCTGATCCTCGCCGCCGAGGGGGCGGTAGCTCATGCCCCGCTCGTTGAAGAAGTCGTCGAGGTTCTGCTCCGTCGTCGTGCCCGACTGGACGCAGACCGTCTTGCCGTCGAGGCCCGAGGCGTCGGCGATGCCGGAGTCGGCGCGCACGGCGAAGCTCTGGCCCGTGTAGAAGGTGGTCGCGGCGAAGTCCACGCGCAGGCCGGCGTCGCGCCCGGCCGTCACCGTCGTCGTGCGGATCAGCACGTCGATCGCGCCCGTCGAGAGCAGCTCGAAGCGCGTCGCCGAGGGCGTCGGCACGAACTCGACCTTGTTGTAGTCGTCCAGCACCGCCGCGGCGATCGCGCGGCAGAACTCGATGTCGAAGCCGGAGTAGCCGCCGTCGGGCTCGAGGTAGCTGAAGCCGACCTGGCTGCCCTTGACCCCGCAGAGCAGCCGGTCGCGGTCGATCACCTGCTGCAGCACGCCGCCGCCGGCGTCGCCGCCGTCCCCGCCGCCGCAGGCGGCGAGCAGGAGCGCGGCCAGCGCCAGCGGGAGCGCGATCGCGCGGCGCGCCGTCCTCGCCGTCCCCGTCATCGGCCTCTGCCCTCCGCGCGGCGAGGAGTCCTCGCCGCGCCGCACGCGCACGATAGCGCACCGGCGCGCAAAGGGGGCCGCCCTCGCGGGCGGCCCCCTCGTGCGTTCGCCCCGTGCGGAGCGCCCGCGTCCTAGCGGTACGGAGGCGCGTAGAGGATGCCGCCGTCGCTGTAGAGCGCGTTCAGCGTCCCGGCCCGCGCGATGCCGACCTGCGCCACGGTGCGCTCGTAGGCGTCGCCGTAGTTGCCGACGGCGCGGATCGCCCGCTGGATGAACTGCGGGTCCACGCCGAAGCCGAGGTCGGCGACCTCGCCGCCGTCGAACGCCACGCCGAGCAGGCGCGCGACGGCGGTGTTCGCCGGGTTCGCCGCCTGCGCGTCCACGTTGGCCTGATTCACGCCGAGCTCCTCGGCGTTGATCATGCCGTAGACGACCCAGTTGACGACGTCCTTCCACTGGCTGTCGTTGTCGCGCACGCCCGGCGCCAGCGGCTCCTTCGAGATGATCTCGCCCAGCACGCGGTACTGCGACGGGTTGTCCAGCACCGAGATGCGCGAGGCGAGGTTGCTCTGGTCGGCCGTCCAGGCGTCGCAGCGGCCCGCCACGAACGCCTCCTGGTTCTCCTGATCCTCGCCGCCGATCGGGGTGTAGCTCATGCCCCGCTCGTTGAAGAAGTCGTCGAGGTTCTGCTCCGTCGTCGTGCCCGACTGGACGCAGATCGTCGCCCCGTCGAGGCCCGAGGTGTCGCTGATGCCGGAGTCGGCGCGCACCACGAAGCCCTGGCCCGTGTAGAAGTTGACCTGCGCGAAGTCCACCTTGAGGCTCGCGTCGCGGCTGGCCGTCACCGTCGTCGTGCGGATCAGCACGTCGATCGCTTCCGTCGAGAGCAGCTCGAAGCGGTTCGCGGCCGAGGCCGGCACGAACTCCACCTTGCCCGCGTCGCCGAGCACGGCCGCGGCGATCGCGCGGCAGAACTCGGTGTCGAAGCCGGTGAAGCTGCCGTCCGGGTTGCGGAAGCCGAACCCGGGCTGGCTGTCCTTGACGCCGCAGAGCAGCCGGTCGCGGTCGATCACCTGCTGCAGCGTGTTGCCCGCAGCCGTCCCGCCGTCGCCCTCGTCGCCGTCGCCGTCGCCGCACGCCAGCGCAAAGGCGCCCACCGCCACGATCGCCGCCAGCGCGATCCGCAACATCCAGCGCGTTCCCATCTGCTCCCCTCCCCCGGCGGGCGCGCGACGCGCCCGCCCCGCGTATTCGTAACGCGCACGCGACTATACACGCCGCGCCCTTACGCGCACCACGCGAGGGCGCACGGCGCGCGGCGCGCGAGGGGACGCGACGAGGGGAGCCGGGGCGCGGCGAGGCCGCCGTGCGCGGCGTGGTGCCCCCAAGCGGATTCGAACCGCTGTTTCCACCTTGAAAGGGTGGCGTCCTGGTCCCCTGGACGATGGGGGCCGCGCCCTCCGAGGATACCAGCGCCCGCGCCCGCGGTCATGCGCCCCCTCGCGCGCCCGCGGCGCGCCCCGGGCGCGCGAGGGCGTCGCGGGCGGCGACTGGCGCCAGCGCGATCCTTGCCGCAAGATGAGCGGCTATCGCGGCGCGCAGCAGGAGCGCACTGATGACCACCGATCAGCCTCACCCGTCGAGCGTCCCCCAGTCCCGCATCATCGACGAGTACGAGAGCCCCGTCTCCGGCTACCAGATCCTGATGCGCGTCAAGGTGCGGAACGTGCCGGGCAGCCTCGGCTCGATCACCACCACGATCGGCGCCGGCGGCGGCGACATCGGCCCCATCGACATCCACGAGGCGCGCCGCGACGACACCATCCGCGAGATCCGCATCTACTGCCGCGGCGCCGACCACGCCCGCGAGATCGTCGCGAGCGTCGACGCCCTCGAGGGCGTCGAGGTGCTGCGCGCCTCGGACCGCACGTTCCAGCTCCACCGCGGCGGCAAGATCGGGATGGCCAACAAGGTCAACATCCGCACCAACGCCGAACTCTCCCACGTCTACACCCCCGGCGTCGCCCGCGTCTCCATGCAGGTGCACGAGCAGCCCGACGCCGTCTGGTCCCTCACCGCGCGCGGCAACACCGTCGCCGTCGTCAGCGACGGCACCGCCGTGCTCGGCCTCGGCGACATCGGCCCCGAAGCCGCCATGCCCGTCATGGAGGGCAAGTGCATGCTGCTCAAGTCCTTCGGCCAGATCGACGCCTGGCCGATCTGCCTCGACACCAAGGACCCGCAGCGCATCATCGAGACCGTCGAGGCGATCGCCCCCGGCTTCGGCGGCGTCCTGCTCGAGGACATCTCCGCTCCCCGCTGCTTCGAGATCGAGGACGCGCTCAAGGAGCGCCTCCCCATTCCCGTCTTCCACGACGACCAGCACGGCACCGCCGTCGTCGTGCTCGCCGCGCTGATCAACAGCCTCAAGATCGTCCCCAAGCGCGCCGAGGACCTCAGGATCGTGATCCTCGGCGTCGGCGCGGCCGGCGTCTCCTGCGCGCGGATGCTGCTCAACCACGGCGTCACCGACATCATCGGCTTCGACCGCACCGGCGCCGTCTACCCCGGCCGCGACAACCTCAACCCCGCCAAGGAGTGGTTCGCCGAACACACCAACCCCTCCCGCTTCAGCGGCAGCCTGCAGGAGGCGATGCGCGGCGCCGACCTCTTCCTCGGCCTCTCCGGCCCGCGGATGCTCACCCCCGAGGACGTCGGCGCGATGGCCCCCGACGCGATCGTGCTCGCCCTCTCCAACCCGGAGCCCGAGATCATGCCCGAACTGATCCAGGGCAAGGCGCGCATCATCGCCACCGGCCGCTCCGACTACCCCAACCAGGTCAACAACGTGCTCGCCTTCCCCGGCATCTTCCGCGGCGCCCTCGACGCCGCCGCCGTCCGCATCACCGAGGAGATGAAGATCGTCGCCGCCCACGCCATCGCCGGCGTGATCCCCCGGGACCAGCTGCACGAGGACTACATCCTGCCCTCGGTCTTCAACGAGCAGGTGCTGCCCGGCGTCGCCGCCGCCGTCGCCGAGGAGGCCCGCCGCACCGGCAACGTCCGCGAGGCCGGCTCCCGCGTCTTCGTCTAGTCGCCCCCGCCCCCTCGCGCCGTGCTTCCGCCGGCGCGCCGTGGACGCCGCCGCGAGGCGTGCGCTATGCTCCCGCCGATGACCGCCTCCCGCGAACGCATGTACCCCCCCCCCCCCCCCCCCGAACGGGCGTGCTAAGCACTCGCATCGCGCTCCTCGCGGCGTGGCTCGGCGCGCTGCTGCTGGGCGCGGCGCTGATCCTCGCGCCGCCCGCGACGGCGCAGAGCACCACCGACTACGACGACGACAACGACGGCCTGATCGACGTCCGCAGCCTCGCGCAGCTGAACGCGATGCGGCACGACCGCGACGGCAACGGCGACGCCACCCACGCCGACTACGCCTCGGCGTTCCCCAACCGCGTCACGACCTCCAGCGGTCGCATGGGCTGCCCCTCGGGGACCTGCACCGGCTACGAGCTGCGCGCCGACCTCACCTTCGACGAGAACGGCGACGGCCAGATGACGTCGGCGGGCGACCCGACGTACTGGAACGGCGGCAGCGGCTGGGCGCCGATCGCCGCATCCTTCACCGCCGACTGGAACGCCACCTTCCAGGGCAACGGCCACACCATCAGCTACCTGCGGATCAACCGCGGCGGCATGGAGCACGTGGGCCTGTTCGGCTACACCAACCCCAACTCCCGGATCGAGAACCTGGGGCTGCCGCACGCGAGCGTCGCGGGGCTGCACTACGTCGGCATCCTGGCCGGCAACCCGCGCGGGGCGATCACCGGGGTGTGGACCACCGGCTCCGTCTCGGGCACGGGGCCGGTCGGCGGGCTGGCCGGCCGCAGCCGCGGCGCCGTCAAGGCCAGCTGGTCGACGGCCTCGGTCGGCGGCAACGCGAGCAGCGGCGCCTTCCACAGCGGCGGGCTGGTGGGCAGGAACGGCGGCAGCGTCACCGCCAGCTGGTCGTCCGGCCGCGTCGCCGCCACGCTGGTCGGAGGGCTGGTGGGCCACAACGACAGCGGGGCCTCGATCGTGAACAGCTACTGGGACACCGGAACCTCCGGCCAGTCCTCCAGCGCGAACGGGAGCACGGGCAGGACCACGCGCCAACTCCAGCGCCCCACCGGCTACGGCAGCACCGGCAGCATCTACGCGAACTGGAACATCGACACCGACGGCGTGACCGGCGGCGACGACCCGTGGGACTTCGGCACGTCGAGGCAGTACCCGGCCCTCAAGTTCACGGGCCGCACCACCTGGCGCGGCCCCGCGCGGATCGAGGCCGACCACTGGAACGCGCCCGTCGCCGGCGAACCCCTCGTGGCGGGCCTCTACAGCAAGACCAGCCGCGCCCTTGTCACGCCCGCCGCCACGATCACGACCTGCGACGGCGTCGCGAACACGAACTCGCGGCAGGCGTGGGTCTGGGAGCGCTCCGACAACGGGCGCACGAGCTGGACCGACGTCTCGTCCTCGAACGGCTCGACGTGCTCCTACGTCTACGTCCCGTCAAGCACCGACGTCGGCAAGTACCTGCGCGCCCGCGTCGCGCGCACCTCGGGCGGGAACGCCTACACCCTCACCACCGCGGCGGTCGTCGCGAGCAGCGCGGCGACGGCGGCGACGGCGACGTTCGCCGGCGGCGACGCCTCGCCCGTCGTGGGCACGGCGGTCACGGTCTCGCCGCTGCCGACGGGGCACAGCGACCGCACGCTGTGGCGCTGGCAGCGCTGCACGGCGAGTGACGGCACGGGGACGTGCACCCTGCTCGCGCCGGGGACGCCGAGCTGGTCGTACACGCCCGTCGCCGCCGACGTGGGAGGCTACCTGCGGGCGTTCGTCTACTACTCCTCGGGCGCCTCGACGCCGGTGTGGACGCGCGCCGCGACGGGCTTCACCGGCGCCGTCGCCGCCTCGAACTGAGCGCGACGCCGCGAGGCGCGGGGGCGGTCAGCCGTGGGCGTAGCGCTCCTCTTTCCACGGGTCGCCGTGGATGTGGTAGCCGTACATCTCCCAGAAGCCGGGGCGGACGGCGGGCAGGAACTCGACGCCACGCACCCACTTGGCGCTCTTCCAGAAGTAGAGCTGCGGCACCACGCCGCGCAGCGGGCCGCCGTGCTCGCGATCCAGCGGCTTGCCGTCGTGGCTGTGCGCGAGCAGCACGCCGTCGCCCAGCAGCGCCTCCAGCGGGACGTTGGTGGTGTAGCCGCCGTAGGAGTGGAACATCACCTCGGTGGCCTCGGGCAGCACCTCGGCGAGCGCCATCACGTCGCGGAAGCGCACGCCGTCCCAGCGGTTGTCGTAGCGGCTCCATGTCGTCACGCAGTGGATGTCGGAGACGTCCGAGGCCTGCGGCAGCGCGAGGAACTCGTCCCAGCCGATCCGCACCTCCTCGCGCACGAGCCCGAAGATGCGGAACTCCCACGTCGCGAGGTCCACGTTCGGCGTCGAGCCGTAGGTCAGCACCGGCCAGTCCTGCGTCAGCCGCTGCCCCGGCGGCAGCCGATCGGCGTCCGGCGGACGGCCCGGCTTGCCCTGCGCCCGTTCCGTCGTCACGGCTCCCCCTCGTCGCGCGGCGCGTTCCTCGCCGTTAGGATTGCTGTGCAATCGGTTGTTGATGGCCACGGGAAACATCAACGGCACAACGATTGCTGGCTCCCCACCCCCCTCCACGCCGGGCGCGAGGGGGGCAGAGGTTTGGGCCAAGCTCAGCCTCGCCCTTACTCGATAGTCCGCCACAACAATGTGACCTGTCAAGAACGCAACACCGCGCTCCGCTACGATGGGCGCATGGAGCACGACGGGCGCCCCGAGGCCGACGACCCGCCGCCCGCGGAGCCGGGCGGATGGCGCGGCGCGCGCACGCGGCTGTTCGCCGCGATCGCCCTCGCCGTCGTCGTCCTCGACCAGGCGACGAAGGGCCTGATCCGCGGCTGGCTCGACGAGGGCGAGACGTGGCCGGCCGGAGCCGGACTGATCCGCATCGCCCACGTCGAGAACTCGGGGGCGGCGTTCGGCGTGCTGCAGGGCGCGGGCGTGCTGCTCGTCGCGGCCTCGCTGGCGGGGGTGGCGGCGGTGCTGCTGCTGCTGCGCGCGGCGCCCGCCGGCGACCGCCTCCACGCCGCCGCGCTCGCGCTGGTGCTCGGCGGGGCCGTCGGCAACCTGATCGACCGCCTGCTGAGGGGCGAGGTCACGGACTTCATCGACCCCGCGCGCTATCCCGCCTTCAACCTCGCCGACTCCGCGATCGTGACCGGCGTCGCCGCGCTCGTGCTGCTCGCGCTGTTCGGCGGGGCGCGCTCGCGCGCGGCGGGCTGAGGGCGCGGCGATGCAGTACGAACGCTTCACCGCCGACCGCGAGGATCGCCTCGACCGGTTGGTGGAGGGGCGGCTGACGCACCTCTCGCGCTCGCAGCTGCGGCGGCTGATCGCGGCCGGCCACGCCGCCGTGGACGGCGCCGAGCGCACGCTCCCCGGCCGCCGCGTGCGCGCGGGCGCCGAGATCGCGATCCGCCTCCCCACCGCGCCCGACCTCGACGCGCTCGCCGCCTCCGCCCCCCTCGACGTGCTCTACGAGGACGGCGAGCTGCTGGTGGCGAACAAGCCGCCCGGCCTGCTCGTCCACCCCGTGCGCGGGCGGCCCGCCGTCACGCTCGTGCACGTCGTGCGCGCGCACCGCCCCGAGGTCGCCGCCATCGCCGGCTCGCGCTCCGGCCTCGTCCACCGCCTCGACCGCGACACCTCGGGAGCCATCGCCTTCGCCAAGACCGAGGCCGCGCGCGACCTGCTGCGCGCGCAGTGGAAGGAGCGCGAGACGCTCAAGGTCTACCTCGCCGTCGCCGAGGGCGCCGTCGAGCCGCCCGCCGGACGCATCGACGCCCCGCTCGGCCCCGACCCCGCCGACCCCGTCCGCCGCGTCGTCGCCGAGGACGGCGACCCCGCCTTCAGCGAGTACCGCGTGCTCGAACGCTACGGCGAGGAGGCGTCGCTGGCCGAGGTGCGGATCCTGACCGGCCGCACCCACCAGATCCGCGTCCACCTCGAGGCGATCGGCCACCCCGTGATCGCCGACGGCGTGTACGGCCGGCCCTCGCCGCGGATCGCGCGGCAGGCGCTGCACGCGCTGCGGCTGGGGCTGTGCCTGCCCTCGACCGGCGAGTGGCGCGAGTTCGTCGCGCCGCCGCCCGACGACCTGCGCGCCGCCGTCGCCGCCCTCCGCGCCGCCCACGGCCTCGGCGGCGGCGAGGACGACGCGGGCCTCGCCGCGGCGGGCGCGGCGCGGACGGGAGGCGCCCCGTGACGGTGCGTCTGCGCTACGCCCCCAGCCCGACGGGCGACCCCCACCCCGGCAACATCCGCACCGCGCTGTGGAGCTGGCTGTACGCCCGCCGCCACGGCGGCGCCTTCGTGCTGCGGCTCGAGGACACCGACCGCTCGCGCGCCGTCGAGGGCTCGCTCGCGCGCATCGAGGAGTCGCTGCGCTGGCTCGGCCTCGACTGGGACGAGGGGCCCGCCGAGGGCGGCCCCTACGGGCCCTACGTGCAGTCGCGGCGCCTCGGCCTCTACGCCGAAGCCGCCGCGCGGCTGCTCGCCGCGGGGCGCGCCTACCGCTGCTTCTGCCCTCCCGCCGAGCCGCGCGCGACGCGCGAGCGGCAGCGCGCCGGCGGCGCCCCGCCCGGCTACCGCGACGCCTGCCGCTCCCTCGGCCGCGACGAGGCCGGCGCGCGCGCCGCCGCCGGCGAGGAGCACGCCGTGCGCTTCGCCGTGCCGCGCGAGGGCTCGACGGGCTTCACCGACCTCATCCGCGGCGCCATCTCCTACGAGCACCGCGTCCTCGACGACTTCGTCCTGCTCAAGTCCGACGGCTTTCCCACCTACCACCTCGCCCATGTCGTCGACGACCACGCGATGGCGATCACGCACGTCACGCGCGGCGACGAGTGGCTGTCCTCGACGCCCCTCCACGTGCTGCTGTTCGAGGCGCTCGGCCACGAGCCGCCGGCCTACGTCCACACGCCCATCATCCTCGGGCCGGACGGCGGCAAGCTCTCCAAGCGCGACGGCGCGAAGTCCGTGCTCGAGTTCGCCGGAGAGGGCTACCTCCCGGAGGCGCTCCTCAACTTCCTCGCGATCACCGGCTGGGCGCCCGACGGCAGCACCGAGGTGATGTCGCGCGGCGAGCTGATCGCCGCCTTCGACCTCGCCGGCCTCAACCCCGCGCCCGCCGCCTTCGACGCCGACAAGCTGGCGTGGATGAACGGCGTCCACATGCGCCGCCTGCCCCCCGCCGACCTCGCCGGACGCTTCGCGCGGCGCCTCGACGCCGATCTCCCGCCCGCCGTCCCGAGGCCCCTCGACCGCTCGCTGATCGACGCCTTCGCGCCGCTCGTGCGCGAGCGCGTGAAGCTGCTGTCCGAGGTCGCGCCGATGACCGATTTCTTCTTCGCCGGGAGCGTCGGCGTGGCCGAGCCGTCCGAGTTCGTCGCGCGCGGGCTGCGGCGGACGCCGGAGCGGGCCGCGCCCGCGCTGCGGGCGGCGATCGGCGTCCTCGAACCGCTCGCCGGCGACTGGCGGGCGGAGCCGCTGGAGGCGGCGCTGCGCGGCGCGGCGGAGGACGCCGGGCTGCGCGCGGGCGACCTCTTCATGCTCTGCCGCGTCGCCGTCACCGGAAAGCGCGTCACGCCCCCGCTCTTCGAGACGATGGAGATCGTCGGGGCCGCGCCCTGCCTCGAACGGCTGCGCGCGGCGGAAGCCGCCCTCGCCGCCGCCTGGCCGCCGGACGGCGGCGGCGACGGCGAGGCGTGACCGCGGGGCCGCCGTCCGCTACGATGGAGCGGCGCTGGGGACTCGTCTAACGGTAGGACAGCTGACTCTGGATCAGTAGGTCGGGGTTCGAATCCTCGGTCCCCAGCCAGCCACGCCCGCGCGACGCACCGGCATGGGACACGGCATGAAGATCGGCCTCATCTCCGACACCCACATCCCGTCGATGGGACCCGAACCCCCCCGCCAGGTGATCGAGGCGTTCGAGGGCGTGGACCTGATCGTCCACGCCGGCGACCTCTACACCCCCGCGTGCATCGAGTGGCTGGAGCGCATCGCGCCCGTCGAGGCCGCGACCTCGTACTTCTCCAGCAACGCCGAGGGCGCCCCGCGCTCCGGCTCGACGCTCGTGCTCGAACGCGAGGGCCACTCGATCGGCGTCGTCCACAAGCTCGAACTGCTCCCCATCCCCGACGAAATCTTCCCCGGATCGATCGCCCACTACCCGCCCGGCAAGGCCATCGCCGACGAGCTGACCGAGATCTTCGGCCAGCCCGTGGACATCGTGGTCTTCGGCTACACCCACGAGGCGATGGTGGAAACCCACCAGGGCGTGCTCTTCGTCAACCCCGGCAGCACCTCGATGGTCAAGCAGAGCGTGAAGCTGGGCCACGTCGCCGTCCTCGACCTCACCCCCGGCGGCGCCGAGGCGCGCATCGTCGAGCTGGCCAGCCTCGGCGCGTAGCGCGCGCCTTCCGTGCGCGCGCCGCTCCGCCCGCGGCTCCCGCCGCGCCGCCTGCCGCCGCCCCGTGAGGCGCTGGCGCCGGCGCTGCTGCTGCTCGCGCTGGCCTCGGTCTTCGTCTTCGGCCACGACCGCTCGCAGTCCTACCGCGCGAACACGCACGGGACCACGCTCCCGACCCTGACGCTGGCCGCGAACCTGTCGGCGGAGCACCGCTTCCTGCTGTTCGAGCAGCAGAAGCGGGGCCCCGGCGGCGAAACGCAGTTCGTCACCTACGCCCGCTTCCCGATCGGCTCCTACGCCCTCGTCGGGCTCGCGATCCTGCCCTTCGGCGACGACTTCCCGAGGGCCTTCCGCGCGGCGAGGCTGGCCATGCTGGCCTGCTTCGCCGCCGCCGCCGCGCTCGCCTGGCTCGCGCTCGCGCGGCTGATCGGCGACCGCCGCATCGCGCTGGCCGCGACGCTGCTCGCGTTCTCCTCGTACTACCTCCTCTACTACAACGACATGGTCTCCGCCGAGACGAGCACCAACGTCCTCGGCGTCATGCTGGTCTTCCACGGCATGGCCGTCTTCGCGCAGGAGGGCCGCTTCCGCCAGCTGCTCGCCAAAACCGCCGTCGCGATCTTCCTCGGCTGGCACGTCGCGGGGCTGATCGCGCCGTTCGTGCTGATCGGGCTCGGCGGCGAACTGCTGCGGGCGCGGCGAGGGGGGCGCGGCGTCCGCGCGGCGCTGGCCGCCGCCGCCCGCTCGCGCCATGCCGCGTACGGGGCGATCTCCGTGCTGCTGTGCGCGCTGGCGCTGGGCTTCAACCTCGGCAACGAGTACCTCGCGCTCGGCGGCGAGACCCCGCCTCACGAGCTGCCGACCTTCCACTCGCTGCTGGGGCGCAGCGGAGCCGACGCCGCGCACGGCGACGTGTCCGGCATGGACTGGTGGACGTTCCTGCGAGGGGGTCTCGGCGGCGTCGGCGGGATGGCGATCCCGTTCGCCGCCGCGGATCGCCTCGGCCTCGACCTCGCCCAGCGGCAGGTCTGGCCGCCCAACCCGTGGCTGGCCGTCCCGGGCGCGGCGGCGCTCGCCGCCTGCGCCGCCGGGCTGCGCCACCTGCCGCAGCGGGCGCTCTTCGCCGCGCTGCTGGCGGCGGGCTGGGTCTGGGCGCTCATGTTCCGCGGCAACATCTGGCACGAGTGGGAGACGATGTTCCACCTCGGCGTCCCGCTGGTCTTCTGGACGCTCGCCCTGCTGGGCCTGCGCCGCCTGAGCGGGCGGAACGAGGCGCGCGCGCTGCCCGCCGCCGCCCTCGCCGCCGCCGCCGTGTTCGTCCTCTCCGCCGCGGCGATGGGCCGCCTCGGCCACGGCGCGGAGGCCGCCGCGTTCCAGCGCGAAGCGACCGCCGACTTCCGCGCGATGCGCCCCTTCGCGACCGGCCGCACCGTGCTCTTCGACCCCGTCACGCGGGCGGGCGCCCCGACGCTCAAGCACGTCCGCTACTGGCTCCACGGCAGCTACCTCGAACCGGACGAGGTCGGCTCGGAGGAGGAGTGGGCGGCGGCGTCCCGCTACGACTACGTCGTCCTGCCCGTGGACCTCGGCGGCTCCCTCACGCCGCACAACCGCCGCTTCCACCTCTACCGCCCCGCGGCCCTCGACGCCGCCTGGGACGCCCTCGCCGCGCGCGAGCCCGCCGCGCGCTCCGAATTCGAGGTGCGCCTCAACGGCCGCGCGATCGCGTGGACGCGCGACGACTGCGCCGAGGAGGACGTGTGGCCCCCGCTCTTCGTCCACGCCGTCCCCCTCGACGCGAACGACCTCCCGCCCGATCGCCGCGCGGCCGGGTTCGAGGCTGCCGCGTACTTCCTCCCGAACCACGGCGCGCGCTTCGGCGGCAGGTGCGCCGCGCGCGCCGCGCTGCCGGACTACCCCCTCGCCGGCCTCCGCACCGGACAGCGCGCCGAGGGCCTGCCCGCCCTCTGGGAGGCGTCGCTGCCCGTCGCCGACCCCTCGTTCCCGCGAGGCGTCTCCGGCTGGCGCGAGAGGGCGGAGGCCGCGCGGCCCGCGCTGTCCTCGGCGTTCGCGGTCTCCGTCGAGGGCCGCATGCTGCACTACCTGCGCGAGGGGTGCGAGGCCGCGGACACGGCGGCGCGCTTCTTCGTCCACGCCGTCGCCGCCGACGCGCGGGACCTGCCCGAGGCGCGGCGGCCGTACGGCTCGGAGCGCCTCACCTTCTCCTTCGCCGAGCGCGGCCTGCGCTACGGCGGCGCCTGCCTCGCCGCGTTCGTGCTGCCGGACTACCCCATCCTCGGCGTCCGCACCGGCCAGTACGGCGACGCGGGCGAGGTCTGGAGCGGCGCGTTCCCGCTCGACCCCGAGGCGTGGCGCGCCCGCTACGAGGCCGTCGCCGCCGTCGAGCCCTCGCTGCGCTCGGCGTTCGACGTGCGCGCCGAGGGCCGCACGCTGCACTACACCCGCGAGCAGTGCGTCGATGCGGACACCGAGGCGCGCTTCTTCCTCCACGTCACGCCCGAGGACCCCTCGGACCTGCCCGGGGAGCGCCGCGAGGCGGGCTTCGCCAACCTCGACTTCGCGTTCGGCGACCGCGGGCTGCGCCACGAGGGGCGCTGCCTCGCGAGCGTGCCGCTGCCGGACTACCCCATCGCGCGCGTCCGCACCGGCCAGTTCGAGAGCGACACGCGGCTGTGGGAGGGCGAGATCGCGTTCGGCGAGTAGCGCGTCGCGCCCACTGCCGGGCTACACGCTGGCCGCCTTCGCCGGCCCCGTTCCCGTCCGCAACCGCCCGCCGCGCGTAGCACAGGCGATCGCATACCGCCAGCGCCGCGCGCGAGCGATCGTGCGCCGGGCAATCGTACAATCGGGGGCGATGGCGAACCCGTACCGCGAGCTGCCCGCGCTCGACCGGCTGCTGGACGACGAGCGGCTCGCGCCCCTCGCCGAGCGGCACGGGCGCGAGGCGCTGGCGCGCATCGGGCGCGAGGTGCTGGGCGAGTACCGCGCCGCCATCGGGCGCGCCGGCGAGCCGCCCGCCCGCCCGCCGGCCGAGGCCGTCGCCGACCGCGCGAGGAGCCTCGAACCCTCGCTGCGGCGCGCGATCAACGCCACCGGCGTCGTGCTCCACACCAACCTCGGGCGCGCCCCCCTCCCGCGCGCCGCGATCGAGGCGATGGCCGCCGCCTCCGGGGGCTACTCGAACCTCGAATTCGACCTCGCGGCGGGGGAGCGCGGCTCGCGCCACGCGCACCTCTCGGAGGCGCTCGCGCGGGTGACGGGGGCGGAGGCGGGAATCGCGGTCAACAACAACGCCGCAGCGCTGCTGCTCGCGCTGTCGGCGCTGTGCGCGGGGCGCGAGGTCGTGATCTCGCGCGGCCAGCTGGTCGAGATCGGCGGCGGCTTCCGCATCCCCGACGTGATGCGGCAGTCCGGCGCGCGGCTGGCCGAGGTCGGCACGACGAACCGCACGCGCCTGCGCGACTACGCCGAGGCGATCGGCGAGGACACGGCGGCGCTGCTGCGCGTGCACTCCTCGAACTTCCGCGTCGTCGGCTTCGCCGAGGAGACGCCGCTGGCCGGCCTCGCCGCGCTGGCGCGCGAGCGCGGGCTGCTGCTGATCGACGACCTCGGCAGCGGCGCGCTGCTCGACACGCGCGCGTGGGGCCTCGCGCCGGAGCCGGCGGTGCGGGACTCGGTCGCGGCGGGGGCCGACGTGACGCTGTTCTCGGGCGACAAGCTGCTCGGCGGGCCGCAGGCCGGCGTCGCCGTCGGCGGCGAGGCGGCGATCGGGGCGATGCGCCGCCACCCGCTGGCGCGCGCGATGCGGATGGACAAGGCCTCGATCGCGGGGCTGGCCGCCACGCTCGGCCTCTGGGAGCGCGGCGAGGCGGTCGAGGCGATCCCGATCTGGCGCATGATCGCCGCGCCGCTGCCCGCGCTGCGCCGCCGCGCCCGCCGCTGGGTCCGCGCCTGCGGCCCCGCCGCGCGCGCCGGGGTCGCCGCCGGCCGCTCGGTGGTGGGCGGCGGCTCGCTGCCCGGCGAGGGCCTCGAGACGGCGCTGTGCGCGATCGCCGGGCCGCCGGGCGGGGCCGCGGCGCTGGCGGCGTCGCTGCGCGCGGCGGACCCGCCCGTCGTCGCGCGCATCGAGCGCGATCACGTGCTGCTCGACCCGCGCACCGTCGACCCGGCCGACGACCGCCGCGTCGAGGCGGCGCTGCGCGAGGCCTGCGCCGCCGGAGGCCCCGCTGGACGATAAGGCGCTCGCCGTCCTCGAGTTTCCCGCCGTGCTCGCGCGGCTCGCGCGGCACGCCTCGTTCTCCGCCGGGCGCGAGGCGGCGCTCGCGCTGCGCCCCACCGCCGACCGCGCAGACGCCGTCCGCCGCCAGCGCGAGACCGCCGAGGCCGTGCGGCTGGACGAGCTGGGCGCAGCCCCCTCGCTGGGCGGGGCGAGCGACGTGCGCCCCGCGGCGCTGGCCGCCGCGCGCGGCCAGACGCTGGCGCCCGGCGACCTGCTGGAGGTCGCCGCGCTCGCGCGCGCGGCGGCGCGCGTGCGGCGCGCGCTCGCGCGGCTCGAGGGCGAGGCGCCGCTGCTGGCGGCGCTGGCCGGCGGCGTCGCCGACCTCGAACCGCTGCGCGGGCTGATCGGCTCGGCGCTCGACGAGCGCGGCGAGGTGACGGACGGCGCCAGCCCGGAACTGGCGGCGATCCGCCGCGAGCGCGCGGGGGTGCACGCCCGCCTCCAGCAGCGCATGGAGGCGCTGCTGCGCTCGTCCGCCGTGCGCGGCGCGCTCCAGGACCCGATCGTGACGCTGCGCGAGGGCCGCTACGTCCTGCCCGTGCGCTCCGAGGCGCGCGGCGCGGTGCCCGGCATCCTCCACGACACGTCCGCATCCGGCGCGACCGTCTACGTCGAGCCGATGGCCGTCGTCGGCCTCGGCAACCGCTGGCGCGAGCTGGAGGCGCAGGAGCGCCACGAGACCGAGCGCATCCTGCGCGAGCTGTCCGAGGCCGTCGGCGCCGCCGCGCCCGAGGTCGCCGCCGCCGTCGATCGCCTCGCGCGGCTCGACCTCGCGCTGGCGAAGGCGGCGCTGGCGCGCGAGCTGGGCGCGACGGCGCTGGCGCGGCCGGGGCGCGACGCGCCCTGGCTCGTCCCCGCGCCCGCCCCGCTGCGCCTCGCCGGGGCCCGCCACCCGCTGATCGGGGGCGAGGTCACGCCCGTCACGATCGAGGCGGGCGGCCCCGTCCGCGCGCTGCTGATCACCGGCCCCAACACCGGCGGCAAGACCGTCGCCCTCAAGACCGCCGGCCTGCTCTGCGCGATGGCGCTGGCCGGGCTGCCCGTCCCCGCCGAGGGGGACTCGCGCGTCCCCGTCTACGGCGCGATCTTCGCCGACATCGGCGACGAGCAGTCGATCGAGCAGTCGCTCTCCACCTTCTCCGGCCACGTCACCGCGATCGTCGACATCCTCGAACGGGCGGGGGGCGACTCGCTGGTGCTGCTCGACGAGCTGGGGGCGGGCACCGACCCGGCCGAGGGCGCGGCGCTGGCGATCGCGATCGTCGAGCGGCTGACCGGCGCGGGCGCGACGCTGATCGCGACCACGCACCACGGCGAGCTCAAGCTCTACGCCCACGCCCGCCCCGAGGCCGCCAACGCCTCGGTCGAGTTCGACGCGGAGACGCTGGAGCCCGCCTACCGGCTGCGGATCGGCGTCGCCGGCCAGTCGAACGCGCTGGCGATCGCCGAGCGGCTGGGGATGCCCGCCGCCGTGATCGGGGCCGCCCGCGCCGGCCTCTCGCGCGAGCAGCGCGACGTCGAGGCGGTGCTGGCCGATCTGCGCGCCGAGCTCGCGGCCGCCGAGGATCGCGCCGCCCGCGCGGGGGACGACGCCGAGGCCGCCCGCGGGCTGCGCGCCGACCTCGAACGGCGGCTCGCGGAGCTCGAGGCGGAGAGCGCGCGGTTGCGCGCCGACGCGCGCGAGCGCGTGCGCGAGGAGGTGCGCGACGCCGAACGGCTGCTGCGCCGCGTGCGCCGCGAGGTCGAGTCGGCGCGCCTCGAACAGGCCGAGCGCGACCTCGCACGCGCGCGCGAGGCGGTGTCCGCGCTCGCGCCGGAGCCGCCCTCGCCGCCGCCCCGCGAGCCGGAGGAGGCCGCGGACGCCGCCGCGGCGGCGCCCGCGCCGGAGGCGGGGGCGCGCGTCTGGCTGCGCGGCGTCGCCGTGGCGGGCGAGGCGCTGGGCGCACCCGACGAGGCCGGCGAGTTCGAGGTGCAGCTCGGCGCGCTGCGGACGCGCGTGCGGCCGGGGCAGGTCGAGCGCGTCGAGGCGGCCCCGGGCGCGCCTCCGCACGCCGTGTCGGCGCCGCCGCCCCCGCCCGGCGCGCCCGGCGAGATCGAGGTGCGCGGACGCCGCATCGACGACGCGCTGCCCGCCGTCGAGTCGTTCATCGACGACGCCGCGCGCGCGGGCCGCGAGCACGTCCGCATCGTCCACGGACGCGGCACCGGCGTGCTGCGCCAGGCCGTGCGCGCCCTGCTCGACGCCCACCCCCTCGTCGCGGGCTACGAGGGCGGCGGCGCGCGCGAGGGCGGCGAGGGCGTGACGATCGCCCGCGTCGTCGCCGCGCGGTAGCCGCCGGCGGCCTCGCGGCGGGCGGGCGCGGTTACGCGCTCGCGAGCCAGGGTTCGCCCGGGACGGAGCCGAGCGCGTGGAGGTGGCAGACGTCGTTGAGCAGGCCGAGCGTGGTGCGCCCCTCGGCGTGGCGCAGCTCGGTGAGGCCGCAGTTGGCGCTGTGGATCTGCGCGTACTCGCCGTCGCCGAGGCCGAGCAGCCTCGACACGACGGCGCCGACGACCCCGCCGTGGGTGACGGCGATCGCCACGTCCGAGGCGTGCCGCCGCGCCAGCTCCTCGACGGCGGCGAGGACGCGGTCGCGGAAGGCGGACATGCGCTCCTCGCCGGGGATGCGGCCGCGGCCCCAGTTGCGGCCGTCGAGGCCGTAGCGGACGCGGGCCTCGTCCCAGCGCATCCCCTCGGCCTCGCCGAAGCCGTACTCGCGGAGGGCGGGCAGCTCGGCGACGGCCTCGCGTCCGGCGTGGGCGGCGACGACGGCGGCGGTGTCGCGGGCCCGCAGCAGCGGGCTGCTGTAGACGGCGGACGCGCCCGCGCCCGCGAGGCGGCGGCCCGCCGCCTCCGCCTGGAGGCGTCCGAGGGCGGTCAGCCCCTCGTCGGACGAGCCCTGGATGCGGCCCCCGGCGTTGCCCTCGGACTCGCCGTGCCGCAGCAGCAGCAGCGTCACGGGGCCGCGCCGCCGCCGTCCCCGCCGACGAGCTGCAGGAAGCGATCGACGACGCGCGCGGTCGCGCCGAAGATCAGGTGCTCGCCGTGGCGGAAGGCCGGCATCGGCGGGCGGCCGGGCGGCTGCGTCCACTCCAGCGCCTCGCCCGAGAGCAGCCGCGCGAGCGGCACCTGCAGCAGCTCGGCGACCTCGATCTCGGCGAAGGCGAAGGGGTAGGGGGCGGGCGCGGTGATCGCGCCGACGAACGGGCTCATCACGAATTGGGAGCGCGTGGGCACGTCGTCGAGGCGGCCGTAGACCTCGACGTCGCCCGCGGCGACGCCGATCTCCTCGTGCGTCTCGCGCAGCGCCGTCGCCAGCAGCGAGTCGTCCCCGGGGTCGCGCGCGCCGCCGGGCAGGCTGATCTCGCCCTTGTGGTGCTCGACGTGCCGGGTCCGCACCTGGAACAGCAGGTGCTCCTCGCCGCCGCGCTCGTAGAGCAGCAGCAGCACCGCCGCCGGCATCAGGCCCTCGCCGCCGAGCAGCTCCGGCTCGTAGCGCGCGAGGGTCTCGCGGACGCGGTCGCGCATCGCCGTCCTCGCCCCCGCTCCGCGCCGCCCCGGGCCGCTGCGCCGCCGCGCCGCCGACGATAGCACAGGCCCGGCCAGCGGGCCGCCGCCTTGCCGAAGGCGCCCCGCGGCGGGGCGCGAGGCGTACAATACGCGGCTACCGATCGCCGGACGGGAGGCCGCATGGCCGAAGCCGGGCCGAGGGCGGTACGCATCAAGGGGGACGACGAGACCCTCGTCGCCGCGCTGCGCGAGGGGCGCATCGAGGCGCTGGAGGAGCTCTACGACCGCTACTCGCTGCTCGTCTTCTCGGTGGCGCTCCGCATCCTGCGCGACCGCGGGCTGGCCGAGGACGTGACGCAGGAGACGTTCCTGCGGCTGTGGCGGCGGCCCTGGCTGTTCGACCCGGCGCGCGGTCGCTTCGTCAGCTGGCTCACCTCGATCACGCGCAACCTCGCGATCGACGGCCAGCGCCGCCTCGCGCGCCGCCGCCGCGCCGAGGAGCCGGGCGAGGACGCGACGGCCGCCGTCGCGGGCGGGCGCCGCTTCGACGATCCCGCGCTGGCGGCGGCGCTCGCCGACGAGCGCGCGGCGGTGCGCGCCGCCGTCGCCCTGCTGCCGCCGCAGCAGCGGCGCGTGATCGAGCTCGCCTGGTTCGGCGGCCTCAGCCAGTCCGAGATCGCCGCGCTGACCGCGACGCCGCTCGGCACGGTCAAGACGCGCGCGCGGCTGGCGATGAACAAGCTGCGCGTGGCGCTCGCGCACGTCCGGCCCGGCGGCGGCCCGCCGCTGCCCGACCGCCCCGCGCGGAGCCGCCCGTGAGGCCCGACGAGCGCGAGGAGCTGCTCGCCTCCTACGCGCTCGGCGCCCTCAGCGGCCCCGAGGCCGACGAGGTCGAGGCGCTGGTGCGCGGCGACCTCGACGCGGCGCGCCAGCTGGCGGCCTACCGCGAGATCGCCGACCTGATCGGCCTCGAGTCGCTGCGCCCCACCGATCCGGCGCTGCGGCGCCGGATGCTGCGTGCGGCGCGGCGCATCCGGCCGCCGCTGCGGCGCCGCTTCCCGCTGCCGCTGCGCGCGGCGGCGGCGCTGGCCGCGATCGCCGTCCTCGCCGCCGCGATCGGCTGGGGCGTGCGCCTCCAGCGCGCCGTCGGCGACCTCGAGCGCGGCGCCGCCGACCTCGGCTCCGTCGTCGCCGCCGACGCGCGGCGCATCGACGCGCTCGACATCGAGCGCGTCGGCGGCGGGGACGAGGCGCTGCGGCAGGAGCTGCAGGCGGCGCTGGAGGCGCAGCAGCGCATGATCGCCGTGCTCGCCGACCCCGCCGTGCGCGAGGCCTCGCTCACCGGCGCGTCCGCCGCCCGCGGCGCGAGCGGGCGCTACCTCTGGAGCGCCGAACTGGGCGCGGGCGTCGTGATCGCGCGGCGGCTGCCGCCGCTGCCCCTCGGCGCCGTCTACGAGCTGTGGCTGATCGAGGGCTTCCGCGAGGTCTCCGGCGGCACCTTCCTGCCCAACGCCGACGGCGACGCGCAGGTGCTGGTCGAACTCGACCTCGACTTCGACCCGCGCTCGGTCGCGATCATCCCCGCGCCCGCGGGCGGCTCCGCCGGCCGGCTGCGTCTCCCCGTCGTCCTCGCCGGCTCGATCCGCGGCGACCCGGTGCGGTAGCGCCCTCAGTCGTGGCCGAGCCAGTCGTGGCTCGCCCAGCCCTCGGCCCCGCCCGCGGTGCGGACGTACACCCACAGCGACGAATCGCGCACCGCGATCGAGGGGTGGGGCCACGGCCGCTCGCCTATTCCCTCTCCGCCGCTGCCGCGACGGAGCGGCGGGGTGTTGAGGAAGTGCGACAGGACGTCGTGCTCGACGAACGTCAGGCGCTCCCCGTCGGGCAGGCAGCCGAGGACGCGGCCCGCCTCGCCCGGCTCCTCGCGGATGCGGAGGCAGCTGCCGGTGCGCTCCACGCGGAACGCGATCCCGTCGCGGAACGGCGGGAAATCGATCTTCGGCGGCAGCAGCAGCCAGTTGATGCGAGTCTCCCCGAGCGGAGTATCGCCGATTTCGAACCGGCGCTCGTGGTGCGAATCCTCCCAGCTGTACCAAACCCGACCGACGCCGGACGGGCCGCGCCAGCGGTCCGCGACCGCGTCGTAGACCCGCGAGCCGTACGCGAAGTAGCGGCCGTCCCCGGTGGGAGCGGGCTCCGGCCCGGGCTGTCCGGACGGAAGCGGGATCAGCGCGGGGAACGGGCGCACCAGCGCGATCGCGTACCCCGTATTCGTGGAGAGGACGATCCCTTCGCTCGACGATAGCCACGCCGTTTGCCAGAAATACTGATAGATGTACGCGGATCGCACCCGGAAGATCGGAGCGCAGGTTTCGGCGTCGCTGACGACGATCGTCGGCCACGGGATTTCCGTCACCCAACCCCCCACTTCCTTGTCGTAGTAAGGGCCGCCTTCCAGCGTGGCTGCGTAGCGCCCGTCCGGCGACAGCTTGGGGGCATGGCGGAAGGGGACGCTGTCGCCGCGCGCGCAGGCAGACCCGGGATCGGGTTCGGGCGCCGGCAGCGCGACGCCTTCCCAGCTGAAGTGCTGCTTCTTCACCTCGCCCGCGCCGAGCCATGACGTGACGGAGAACCCGTCATCCCCCGACGGCCCGAGCGCTACCCCGTACGGGGCCGGAGTGACCAGCACTTCGGGAGGTCCGGACGGCCTGACCGGAATCAGGTAGACCGTGCCGCCGCTTTCGAGCGCCATGGTGCGACCGTCCGGCGAGAACATGGCGTTGGGCCAGTCGGACCCGGGGTCGACGGCGAACCGGGTCACTTCCTCCATCCGGCGGTTCGCGAGCGCAAAGCGGCCGGTCGGGTTTCCGTCGCTCATATCCTGGAAGAGCAGATGATCGTCCGATACCGCATCCAGCAGGAGAGACGCGCCCGGCCAGCGCCACGACAGGTCCGTCGTCCTGTCCACCAGCAGGCGCCACCCTCCTGTGATCCTTCGCGCCTCGATCCAGCCGTCGCGGTCGCCGTGGTAGCGCCAGCCGCCTTCCACGCCGGCCACCGCGTATCCCTCGGTGCGCCCGGTCTCGGCGTCGAGGAAGAAGGTGCCGTGCGTCCAGTCGATGGCCTCGCCGTCCTCGAAGGTGCGGTGCTCGAACGCGCCCGGCGCCGGCTCGACCAGATCGAGGCCGCTCCGCGCCTCGGGCGCAGGCGTCGCGGGAGGCGGCGGCGCGGGCGTCGAGGCCGCATCGGGCGTGGCGGCGGCGGTGGGCGCGGGCGTCACGGGCGCCGAGGGCGCGGCGGCGGCGGTGGGCGGCGGCACCGAGGGCGCCTCGGGCGCGGCGGGCGGCGGGCCGCCGCCGGAGCAGGCCGCCGCCAGCAGCGCGGCGAGGGCGATCACCGCCCGGAGCCGGGGCGCGCCCGCGAAGCCCACGCCGCCGCCGCTACGCGCCGTCGGCGCGCGCCGCCGGCGCATCGGCGGCGGGCGCGCCCCCGGCGTCCGGGGCGCCCCCGGCGTCCGCTGCCTCCGGGGCGTCCCCGGCGTCCGGCTCCGCCTCGGGGGGCGGGGGAGCCTCGGGAGGCGGGGGTGGGCGCCCGGCGACATGGGTGCGGGCCATCGCCTGCGCGGGGACGAGGCCGCTGAGGCGGTGATCGGCGTACCAGAACAGCTCGCGCAGCAGCGCCGCCAGCGGCACCACCACGATCAGCCCGACGAGGCCGAACACCGCCCCCGCGATCGCGAGCAGCATCATGATCACCGCGGGATGTACCTGGACGGCGTGGCCCTGCACGCGCGGCACCAGCAGGTTGTTCTCGATCTGCTGCACGCCGAGGTAGAGCAGCACCACCCACACGATCTTGCCGGGGTCGGTCGCGGCCACGATCATCACCGCCGGCAGCGCGCCGATCCACGGCCCGATGATCGGGATCAGCTCGGCGATGCCCGCGAACACCGCGAGCGCGATCGCGAGGTCGACGCCGATCAGCGTCAGCCCGACGAACGTCGCCACCCCCACGATCAGGCCGAGGAAGAGCTGCGCCCGCAGGTAGCTGCCCATCAGCAGGTCGGCGATGCGGACGGCGTTGAGCACGTCGGCGCGCACGGCGGCGGGCAGCGCCGCCGAGAAGTTGCGCTCGAAGTTGTGGCGGTCGCGCAGCGCGTAGAACATCCAGATCGGCACCAGCACGAAGCCGGCCAGCAGCGCGATCGCCGTGGTCAGCGAACTGAGGACGCCCGTCGTGCTGCCCGCGACGCGCGCGCCGATGTCGTCGCCGAAATCGGCGACGAAGCGGTCGATGCGCTCGCGAACGTCGTCGGGCACGCGCTCGCGGTAGACCTCGAGCCAGACGCCGAACTGGGTCTGGGTGTCGTCGATCAGCTGCGGCAGGCCCTCGACGAACTGCGCGATCTGGTCGGCGGCGACGGGCACGACGAGGACGCCCGCGGCCAGCAGCGCGAGGCCGATCAGCAGGTAGACGAAGAGCACGGCGACGCCGCGGCGGTAGACGTTCTGGCGGTGGGTGTGGGCCGGCAGCAGCCCCGCCACGCGATCGACGGCCGGCGTGAGCACGTAGGCGAGCAGCGCGCCGGCCGAGAAGGGCAGCAGCGCCCAGCGCGCCTGCCACGCCAGCCAGGCGACGGCGAGCAGCATCCCCAGCCAGAGCCCGATCCGCACGCGCGCAGCCGTCACGCCCGGCCCCTCGCCCGCGCCGCCCGACGGCGCGCCGCCGCCCCGAGGCGCGCCCGCGCCCCGCCGCGCGTATTGTGACGGGCCGCCCGCCGCGTTGACAGGCCCCGCTCCCGCCGCCACGATCGCGGCGAGGGCCCGGGGGCCGCGCCGGCGGAGAGGCGATGGACGCCAGGCAGACGCTCGAACGGCGGCTCGCCGACGCCGGCCACCGCGTCACCGAGCCGCGGCGCGCGCTGTTCGGCGCGATGCGCGGCCTCGGCGACCGCTTCACCGCCGAGGAGCTGCAGCACGCGGCGCCGGGCGTGGGCCGCGCGACGGTGTTCCGCACGCTGCGGCTGCTGCAGGACGCCGGCGCCCTCTGCCAGGTGATGCTCGACGACGGCGCGCCCGCCTACCGCCTCACCAGCGGCGGCCACCACCACCACCTCCTCTGCTCCCGCTGCGGCGCGACCGACGACTTCGCCCGCTGCGACATCCAGGACCTGCTCGCCGAGCTCGGCCGCCGCACCGGCTACGAGATCCAGACCCACCGGCTCGAGGTCTACGGCCTCTGCGCCCGCTGCCGCGCGGCGCCCGCCCCCGCCTGATCCTCGCCGCCCGCCCCGCGCGAGCGGGGCGGGCGCTCGCCCGCGCCCGCGGAGACCTGCAGCGGGATGCGGCGGCCGTAGAGGCCGGGCAGCTCCCCGGCCGGCACGCGGAAGCGGACGCCGTGGTCGCGCAGGCTGCCGTCGCGCCTCGTCTTGACGTTGAACTCGATGGCCACGCGCCCCGCGGCGACCGCGTCCGCGAAGGCGCCGACGCGCGGTTCGAGGAAGGCGTCGGCGCCGCGGTAGCGCACCTCGCGCGGCGGCCTCCGCACCTCGCCGCTCACGACGACGAGGCGTCCGTGCTTGCGCGCGAACGACGCCTCGAGGCCGCGGTGCGTCCACCTCGGCAGCGCGAGGCCGACGGCGGCGGGGTTGTGCAGCGCGATCAGCCCTCCTTCGTTCACGACGCGGAAGCCCTTGTCGGACTCGCCCCGGATCGTGTGGGTGAACGACACGCCGCCGTCCGGGCGCGGGCGCCCGAACCGGCGCAGCAGCGGTTCGAGGTAGCCATCGGGTTCGCCCATGCTGCCGAAGAGCGTCAGCAGCGTGCCGCCTCCGTGGAACTGGACGTGCCACTCGCCCGCGTTCGGGCGGTCGCGCCGCCGCGCGGGGGCGACGCCGAGCCGCTGCAGCAGCAGCTTCGCGGGCGCGTCCGTGCCGCGCCAGCCGCGCTCGTCCGGAACGGGCAGCCAGCCGAGGGCGGCGATCTCGCGCAGGCGGCGGAACAGCTCCTCGTCGGTCACGGGACGGTCACGGGATGAGCGCCATCTGGCCGGACGCCTGCCGCCGGAGCCTCGCGATCTCCTGCCCGTGCTCCTCGATCTCGCGTTCGCGCCTCGCGATCTCGCGCTCGCGCCTGGCGATCTCGCCGTGCGCCCGCGCGGGCGCGCCGAGGCCCTCGCGCGCCCGCGCGATGCGCTCCGAGGCCATCGCGGCGTACTCCGCCGAGCGCTCGATGCCGATCCACTGCGCGCCCAGCTGCTCGGCGGCGACGGCGGTCGTGCCGCTTCCGAGGAAGGGGTCGAGCACGGGGCCGTCCTCCGGCCCCGGGTCCGGGCCGTAGACCGACTCGATGCAGCGCGCGGCGAGGTCGACGGGGAAGGGGGCGGGGTGCGGGGTGCGGCTCTCCTGCGCGATCTCCCACACGCAGCCAGCGGCGTTGGCCTTCGGCGCGAGCCGGAAGTCCGGCTTCGCGATCAGGTAGATCACCTCGTAGTCGGGCAGGAAGTAGCCGGGGTTGAAGTTGATGCCGCCCGCGCGCTTCCAGATCAGGATCTGGCGCACGGGAAAGCCGTCGACGATGTCCGAGCGGTCCTGGAGCAGGCCGCGCTGCACGCGCCACTTGTGGTTGTAGAAGATCGCGCCGTCGGGACGCAGCAGCCGCCACATCGCGGCGAGGCATTCGCGCTGCCACGCGACGTACTCGCCGTGCGGCATCTCGTCGTCGTGGCCGGCGTAGCCGGACTGGAGCGCGGCCTTCGGCCACTTGCCGCCGTTGCCGTTTCGCAGCCCGTTGCCGCTGCTGTTGCGGATGTTGTACGGGGGCGAGGTGACGACGAGCCGCACGCCGCCGTCCGGCAGCGCGCTCATCACGTCGAGGCAGTCGCCGCGGTAGAGGACGCCGCGCGGCGAAGGCGCGAGCCGCCCCGCCCCGAACAGGTAGGGGGCGAGGCCGCCGGAGCCGGGGCCGGCTACGCCGCCGGGCGGCTCCTCGCCACTACCTGCGGGCTGCGGGCTGCGGGCTGCGGGCTGCGGGCTGCGGGCTGCGGGCTGCGGGCTGCGGGCTGCGGGCTGCGGGCTGCGGGCTGCGGGCTGCGGGCTGCGGGCTGCGGGCTGCGGGCTGCGGGCTGCGGGCTGCGGGCTGCGGGCTGCGGGCTGCGGGCTGCGGGCTGCGGGCTGCGGGCTGCGGGCTGCGGGCTGCGGGCTGCGGGCTGCGGGCTGCGGGCTGCGGGCTGCGGGCTGCGGGCTGCGGGCTGCGGGCTGCGGGCTGCGGGCTGCGGGCTGCGGGCTGCGGGCTGCGGGCTGCGGGCTGCGGGCTGCGGGCTGCGGGCTGCGGGCTGCGGGCTGCGGGCTGCGGGCTGCGGGCTGCGGGCTGCGGGCTGCGGGCTGCGGGCTGCGGGCTGCCTCGCTCATGTTACGCGACCTCCGCCTTGCCGTCTCCCGCCCGCCACGCCCCGCAACGCCCGGGCCGCGCCATCATGCCACAGCCGCGCCGACCGCGCGCGGCGCGGGAGGGCGTAGTACGCTCGCCGCCGGCGGGGCGAGCGGGCGAGGAGGCGGCGTGATCGAGACAGGCGGCGGCCTGGCCGCGGTCGCGCTGCTGGTGTTCCTCAACGGCTTCTTCGTCGCCGCCGAGTTCGCGCTGGTGACGGTGCGGCGCACGCGCGTGCAGCAGCTGCTCGAGGAGCGGCGGCCGGGCTCGGCCCACGTCGGCGACGCGGTGGGCCACCTCGACAGCTACATCGCGGCCTGCCAGCTCGGCATCACGCTGGCGAGCCTGGCGCTGGGCTGGATCGGCGAGCCGGCGCTGGCCGATCTGCTCGACCCGCTGTTCGGGGCGGTGGGGGCGCACGCGCTGGCGGTGGCGGCGGCGTTCGCGGTGCTGACGGCGCTGCACGTCGTGGCCGGCGAGCTGGCGCCGAAGGGCGTCGCGCTGCAGTACCCGGAGCGCGTCGCGCTGCTGGTGGCCGGCCCGCTGCGGCTCTTCCGCCTGGTGTTCCGGCCCGTGATCTGGCTGCTCAACGAGAGCGGCTGGCTGGTCGCGAGGGCGCTGCGCGTCTCGCGCGACGCGGGCTCGCACGGCCTCGGCGCGGACGAGCTGCGGCTGGTGGTGCAGGCCAGCGCCGAGGCGGGCGAGCTCAACGACCAGCAGCGCTTCATGCTGGAGCGCGTGATCCACTTCGCCGGCGTCACCGCCGGCCACGTGATGACGCCGCGCGCCGAGGTGATCGCGATCGACGCCGCCGTCTCCACCTCCGAGGCGATCGCCTTCGCGAAGGAGCGCCGCCACTCGCGCTATCCGGTCTACCGCGACGGCCTCGACAACGTGATCGGGGTGCTGCACGCGCGCGACCTGCTGCTGGCCGACGGCGGCGCGCCGCTGACCTCGCTGCTGCGCGAGCCGCTGGTCGCGCCGGCCCAGGCCCACCTGCAGGAGCTGCTGCGGCTGATGCGCTCCCGCCGCACCCAGTTCGCGATCGTGCTCGACGAGTACGGCGGCGTCGACGGCATCGTCACCCTCGAGGACGTGCTCGAGGAGATCGTCGGCGAGCTGCAGGACGAGTTCGAGGACCCGCAGGAGGCCGCCGTCCGCCGCCCCGGCGGCATCGTCCGCATCGACGCCCACGAGAGCGTCGACGCCCTCGGCGACCTGCTCGGCATCGAGGCCCCGCCGGGCCCCTACCACACCGTGGCCGGCTTCGTGCTCGACCTGCTGGGCGAGATTCCCGAGGAGGGCGCGACGGCCGGCTTCGGCGGCTACCGCTTCACCGTGGTCGAGATGGACGGCCTGCGGATCGCCGCGGTCGAGGCGCGCCGCGTCGCCTCCGCTCCGGCGTCCCCGCCGCCCGCGCCCCCCGCGCCGGAGGACGCCGCCGGGGACGAGGCCCGGCGCTAGCCGCCGCGCTGCGGCCCGGCTTCGTCCTCGCCGTCCCCGGGGGCGCGGCGCGGGGGCCGCGGGGCGAGGGCGTCGAGGGCGGGGCGCAGCGGGCGCGGGGCGGCGGCGCGGGCGGCCTCGGCGGCGGCGCCGCGCAGCTCCCGTTCGTGCTCGCGGGCGTAGCGCGCGGCCTCGCGCGCAGCGCGTGCGACGTGCGGAGCGGCGGCTGCCCCCGCCGCGCGCGCCTCGCGGGCGAGGCGTTCGGCGTGGGGCTTCGCCTGTCCGGCGGCCTCGCGGGCGCGTTCGGCGGCCTCGCGGGCGAGGCGTTCGGCCTCGGGCCGCGCCTGTCCGGCCGCGTCGCGGGCGCGTCCGGCGGCCTCGCGGGCGAGGCGTTCGGCCTCGGGCCGCGCGCGCTCGGCGGCGCCGTGGGCGGCGTGCGCGGCGGCCTCGACGCGGCGGCGCAGCTCCTCGCCGAGCGCGCCGCCGGCGATCGAGGAGCCGCGTCCGCGCAGCGGCCCGCGCGGCGCCTCCGGCGCGGCGGCGTCCACGTCGCCCTGCTCGTCCCCGGCGTCCCGTTCTGCGTCGTGCGTCATGGCGCGGCTCCGTTCGCGGGGCGCGGCGGCGGCTCAGGCGGGGCCGAGGCCGGCGCGCACCTCGTTGATGGCGAAGACGATCATGCCGACGGTGGGGAGGCGCAGCCAGCCCTCGGGGGTGCTGTAGTAGCGCTCGCCGGTGGTGGTCTCCGGCGGCTCGCGTTCGCCGTACTCGACGTCGCGGCCCTCGATGCGGATCGTGGGCGAGCCGAGGCAGCGCACGTCCTTCGCCTCGTCCATCGAGGCGACGACGCGCGTCTCGACGCGCGGGTCGGCGACGCCGGCCTCGCGCACCGCCTCGTCGATCAGCGCCCGCGCGTCCGCGATCAGCGGCTCGCCGTTCGCGACGTAGAGATCGATGTTCACCGCTTCCGCCTCTCGCTGCCCGCGTCCGCGCCGCCGGCCCGCCCCGGGGCGGCGGGGGCCATTGTCGCCGAGCCGCGCCCGCTCCGCCACGCCCGCCACGCCTCGAGGATCGCGGGGTCGTGGGGGAAGGCGAGCGCGGGCAGGCCGTCCGGGGCGAACAGGCCGGCCTCCAGCGCCTCGTCGCCGGGGGCGGGCTCGCCCTCGGCGCGGCCGGCGTAGGCGACGAAGACGACGGGATCGCCTTCGGCGCTCCAGACGCCGAGCAGGGCCTCGATCGCGACCTCGACGCCGGCCTCCTCGCGCGCCTCGCGGCGGGCGGCGGCCTCGACGGTCTCGCCGGCGTCGACGAAGCCGGAGGGGAAGGTCCAGAGGCCGCAGGCGGGTTCGTGGTTGCGGCGCACGAGCAGCAGCCTGCCGCCGCGTTCGGCGACGACGCCGGCGGCGAGGCGGGGGTCGTCGTAGCGCACGAAGCCGCAGCGCGGGCAGCGCGGCCGCCCGCCGGGGCCGCGCCCCGCCTCGAGCGCGGCGCCGCACTGCGGGCAGTGGCTGCGCTCGCCGTGGCGGTGGCCGCCCGCGGCCCCGTCCCCGGCCGTCACGGGGCCGTCACCGGAACAGCGTCACGCGGCGGAAGCGTTCGAGGTAGCGCCCGTCGTCCTCGCGCCAGCGTTCGCGCGCGAACTCGACGAAGTCCTCGCGTCCGCCGAACTGGCTCTCGTGGGCGAGCAGCGCCTCCAGCTTGGTCTCGACGACGGCGGAGATGTCGACCTCGAAGGTGGGGGCGTTGGCGCCCCAGAGGTAGATTTCGCGCACCTTGTGCGGCTCGAGGCCGTCCGCGAGCTGTTCGGGGAAGTTGAGGCGGTCGCGGGCCGTGGGGTAGACGGCGTCGACGGCGGCGAGGCCGGTGGCGCGGTGGTCGGAGTGGTTGACGAAGGAGTTGTCGATGATCACCGGCTCGGGGTCGTGGGTGTAGACGGCGAAGGGCCGGAAGGCGCGGATCTCGCGCGTGACCGCGCCCAGCAGCTCGCGCGAGGGCGTCAGCTCGCCGTCGGTGAAGCCGAGGAAGACGACCGAGCCGACGCCGAGGATGCGCGCGGCCTCGCGCTGCTCGCGCTCGCGCGCGGCGACGAGGGTTTCGGGGGTGAAGGCGGGATCGTCGGAGCCCTTCGAGCCGTCGGTGGCGACGAGGTAGCGCACCTCCCAGCCGGCGCGGGCGAGCAGGGCGGAGGCGCCGGCCGCGCCGAAGTCGGCGTCGTCGGGGTGGGCGGCGACGACGAGCGCGCGCGGCAGCTCGCCGGCCTCGGGGTCGGGCTCCCCCGGCCGCTCCCGCCCGAACAGCTCCTCGAGGCTCGCGCTCACCGCCGGCTCCCTCCGCGCGGGCCGCCCCCGCCGCGCCGCGCGGCCGCGGGCGCCCGCCCGCCGCATCGTACCGCAGGGCGCGCGGGCGGGGAGCGCGGGCGGGCCCCCGGCGCGCGCGGCTTGACGCAGCGCGGCTGGGCGGGTAGGTTCGTTCGGAATGTATGTGCCGCGGGCGGGGAGCGGCGCGGGAACGGGGAAGAGGGCATGACTGGCGAACGGACGGAAGACGCGCTGTCGGCGAAGCAGCGCGCCATCCTCGATTTCATCCGCGGCTACATCGAGGAGCGGGACTACCCGCCCGCGATCCGCGACATCCAGCAGGGCTGCGGCATCTCCTCGACCTCGGTCGTGGACTACAACCTGAAGCGGCTGGAGGAGCGCGGCTACCTGCGGCGCGACCGCGAGATCTCGCGCGCGATCGAGCTGCTGGACGGCGGCGCGCGGCGGCGGCGAGCGCTGACGGTGCCGGTGCTGGGCAAGATCGCCGCCGGCGCCCCGATCCCGACCTTCCCCGAGACGCTGCCCGAGGACTACGAGCGGATCGAGGTCACGCGCGAGCAGACGCGCGGGCGCGACCGCGCCTTCGCCCTGCGCGTCGAGGGCTCCTCGATGATCGAGGACCTGATCCAGGACGGCGACATCGTGATCCTCGAGCCGGCCGACACCTGCGACGACGGCGAGCGCGTGGCGGTGTGGCTGCGCGACGAGGGCGCGACCACGCTGAAGCGGCTCTACCGCGAGGGCGCCCGCGTGCGCCTCCAGCCGGCCAACGCGGCGATGGACCCGATCTACGCCGACGCGGAGAACGTCGAGGTGCAGGGCCGCGTGCTGTCCACGATCAGCATGGGCGAGTAGAGCGGCGGCCCGGGCGCACGGCCCGGGCCGTGCGCCTCAGGAGCGCGCGCGGCGGCTTCCGCCGCCCGCGCGCCTGCCGCCCCTGCTCCCGCCGATGGCGCCGAGGCGCACGATCAGCAGTTCGAGGGCGAGCGCGTCGGAGCCGCGGCCGGTCTTGACGGCATGGTCGGCGGCCTCGGCGGCGCGCAGGCCGTCCTCGGCGGCGGGGCGGCCCACGGCCGCCGCCTGGTCGGCGAGCTTGCCGAGCGGGAAGGGGTGGCGGACGCCGGTCGCCTCGGCGATCGCCTCGCGCGGGGCGCCCTCCTCCAGCAGCGCGGCGGCGCGCACGAGGTGGCGCAGCTGGCGCGCGATCAGCCCCTGCAGGCGGATCGGCGGGTCCTGGCCGCGTTCGAGCATCCGCCGCAGCCGCGTCAGCGCCTGCCGCGTCCGCCCCGTGACCGCGTCGTCGACGAGCGCGAATACGTCCTCCTCGCGCGCGGCCGGCGTCAGCAGCTCGACGTCGGCGACGGCGATCGGGCGGCCGTCCGCCCAGTGCGCGAGCTTGCCGAGCTCGCCGTCGAGCGCCCACAGGTCGGCGCCGATCAGCTCGCTGAGGCGCGCCGCGGCGGGCGGTTCGAGGGCGGCGCCGCGCGCCTCGGCGCGTTCGCGCAGCCAGCGGGCGACCTCGTTGCCGCCGCGCCCGCCGAGGGACAGCTCGGCGAACTCGCGCACGTCGGCGCCCTCGACGCCGCGCAGCGCGCGCAGCAGCGGCGAGCGCGCCAGCGCCTGGCGCTGCTCGCGCTCGCGCGCCGGTTCGAGCAGCACGAGGCGGCTCGTCTCCGGCAGCCGCGGCAGCGCCTCGACGAGCGGTCCCCACGTCTCCATGACGCCGCGGCCCGTCCCCGCCGCCGCGATCAGCCCCTCGACCGCGACGACGCGCGCCGAGGCGAGGAACGGCACGGTCGAGGCGAGCTCGATCAGCCGGGCGGGCGTCGCGTCGCGGGCGGCGACCTCGGTGGTGTTGAGTTCGAGCATCCCGTCGGCGTCGAGCTGCGCGCGCAGCGCGCGCCAGGCCTCGCGCAGGCGGAACTCGTCGGAGCCGCGGTTGGGCTGCGTCGAGCCGGTGTAGAGGTGCAGCACGCCCCGCTCCGTCCGCGCGCTCAGTCGAGGTCGAGCCGCCAGCCGAGCCAGGCGGCGGCGGTGGCGGCGGCGGCCACGGCGGCGCCGGGCCACGCCAGCTGCGCGAGGAAGGCGCGCGCGGCGTCGCCCTCGGCGGTGACGGCGGCGTAGAGCGCCCACAGCAGCGCGAGGCCGGCGCCGGGCAGCGGCAGCCACCAGCGGAAGCCCGGCTGGCCGTCGGCGAGCAGCGGCGAGCGCAACCGGCCGCGGCGCTCCGCGCCTCCGCCGTCCTCGCCGCGTCCGTCGTCCGCCATCGCCCCTCCCGCGGCGTCGAGGCGCGCCTCGACGCCGGCGCGGGCACAGCATACGCGGGCGGCGGCGCCCGCGTGCGGCGGCGCGTCAGGGGAAGAGGTCGCGGTCGGCGGGGCGGACGATCTCGCGGGCGGAGCCCTCGCCGGGTTCCCAGGGGTAGCCGCGCACGATCGCGACGGGGACGGCGGACGCCTTCGCCATCACGAGGCCGGCGGCGGCGGCGATCTCGTCGGCGGGGCACGGCGTGCTGATCCGCAGCTCGCGGCCGTCGAGGTCGCGCTCGCCGGCCAGCGGGCGCAGCGGGCGCATCCCCGCGAGGCCGATCGCGACGTTGGTCTCGCCCTCCCGCCAGGGCCGCCCGAAGGTGTCGGTCACGATCACCGCCAGCTCGGCGCCGAGCCGCTCGCGGGCGGCGCGGCGCAGGCGCTCGGCCGAGGCGTCGGGGTCGAGCGGCAGCAGCGAGATCAGGCCCTCGCCGCCCACGTTCGAGGCGTCCACGCCGGCGTTGGCGCAGATCAGGCCGTGGCGCGTCTCGGCGATCAGCACGCCGCGGCGCTGGCGCACGATCCGCGCCGACTCGCGCAGCACGGCCTCGATCTGGCGCGGGTCCTTGTCCCACGCCTCCGCCCACGCGAGCGCGAACGGCGACGGCTCGAAGGCGTCGAGGGGCGCCACCCGCCCCTCGGCCTTCGAGACCACGCGCTGGGCCACGACCAGCGCGTCGCCGTCGCGCGGCGGCGTGCCCTGCGCCGCGGCCGCGCCGAACGCGAGTGTGGCGAGGTCGTCGCCGGCGCGCACCATCGGGATGCCGCGCACGCCGATCACGCGCACCTCGGGCGGGCCGCCGCCGTCCGCGCCCGCCGTCACGCGGGCAGGCCTTCGAGCCGGACGCTGGTCGTCGCGCGGTGGCGCATGTTGACGCCGATCAGCAGCACCGTCAGGCCCTCGACGAAGCGCGAGTAGCGCAGCGGGCCGGCGTCGACGGCGCGCACGCCCTCGATCGTCCCGGCGAGCTCGGCGGCGGCGCGCTTCGCCTCCACGTCGCCGCCGGTCACGAACACGTCGGCGCGGAGCGGCGCGTCGAGGTCGAGCAGCGCCCCGGCGGCGAGGTTGTGGAAGGCGGCGGCGACGCGCGAGCGCGGCAGCAGCGCGGCGGCCTGCTCGGCGGCCGAGCCCTCGGGCACGGCGACGGGGCGGGGGCCGCGCTCGAAGCGCACGGGCACGACGGCGTCGATCACGATGCGGCCGGCGAGCGTCCCGGCGAGCGCCTCGAGGGTCGCGCGATGGCCCTCGAAGGGCACGGTCACGACGGCGATCGGGGCTGCGGCGGCGGCCTCGGCGTTGGAGGCGCCCGCGACGGCGGCGGCGCCCGCGCGCCCGGCCAGCGCGGCGGCGACGGCGGCGGCGGCCTCCGCGCCGCGCGCGGCGTCGCGGCTGCCGAGGATCACGCGCCGCCCGGCGAGCGCGAAGCGCCCCGCGAGGCCGCGTCCCTCGGGCCCCGTGCCGCCGATGATCGCGACGTCCGCGCCGTCGGGTCCCATGCGTCCGTGCCGCCGCTCCCCGCGCCCCCTACCATGTGCGGGCGCAGCCTACCCCGCGCGCGCGGCGGCGGCGAGACGGACGGAGGCCGGCGCCCGTGACGACGACCGCCGCGGCTGCGGCCCCGGCCGCCGCGCTCGCCCTCGAGGGCGTCGCGCACCGCTACGAGGCGCCGGACGGCGGCCTGCTCGCCCTCGGCGGCGTCGACCTCGCGGTCGCGCCCGGCGAGTTCGTCGCGATCGTGGGGCCGAGCGGGTGCGGCAAGACGACGCTGCTGCGCGTCGCCGCCGGCCTGCTGGAGCCGACGGCGGGACGCGCGCGCGCGCTCGGCGGCGAGCCGCGCGAGGCGCGGGCGCGGCGCGCCTTCGGCCTCGTCGCGCAGGAGCCGGGCCTGCTGCCCTGGCTCGACGCCGAGGACAACGTGGCGCTCGCGTTCGCGCTGGCGGGCCGCCGCCCCGCGCGCGGCGAGGCGCGGGCGCTGCTGGAGCGCGCGGGCGCGGGCGCGTTCGCCGGCTACCGCCCCGCCGCGCTGTCGGGCGGGATGCGCCAGCGCGTCGCGCTGGCGCGGGCGCTGGCGCACCGCCCGCGGCTGCTGCTCATGGACGAGCCGTTCGGCGCGCTCGACGAACTCTCGCGCGAGCGGCTGCGCGCCGAGCTGCCGCCGCTGTGGGAGCGCGGCGGCGCCGCGGTGCTGTTCGTGACGCACGCCGTCCGCGAGGCGGTGCTGCTCGCCGACCGCGTCGTCGCGCTGACGCCGCGCCCGGGCCGCGTCGCCGCCGACATCCCGATCGCGCTGCCCCGCCCCCGCAGCGCGGCCCTCGAGGAGACGCCGGCCTTCCGCGAGTGCGTCGCGCGCGTGCGCGCCGCCCTGCGCGAGGACCGCGGGGGCGGGGCGTGACCGCGCGCGGCGCCGCTACCGCGCGCGGCGGGGCCGCCGCCGCCTCCGGCGCGCGGCGGGGCGTCGCGCGCCCCCGTCCGCGAGGGGCGCGACGCGCGGCGGCGGGGTGGGCGCGCGCCGCCGCGCCGCCGCTGCTGACGGCGCTGGCCGCGATCGCGGCGTGGGAGGCGTGGATCCGCGCGAGCGGGACGCCGCAGTACCTTGCGCCGTCGCCCTCGGCGGTGGCCGCCGCGCTGGCCGCCGACCCCTCGCGCTTCCTCGGCGCGGGCGCGGTCTCGCTGCGCCACGCGCTGGGCGGGCTGCTGCTGGGCGCGGGCGGCGCGTTCGCCCTCGGCGCGGCGATGGCGCACGCGCGCGCCGTCGAGCGCACGCTCTACCCCCTCGCGATCCTCGTCAAGGTGACGCCGGTCGTGGCGGTCGCGCCCCTGCTCGTCATCTGGCTCGGCTTCGGCGACGGGCCGAAGTACGCGGTGGCGGCGCTGATCGCGTTCTTCCCGGTGCTCGTCAACACGGTGGCGGGGCTGCGCGACGCCGATCCGGCGGCGCTCGACTGGTTCCGCTCGATGGACGCCTCGCGCTGGCGGACGTTCCTGCGGTTGCGGCTGCCGTCCTCGCTGCCGTACCTGTTCGCGGCGCTGCGCGTCTCGATCCCGCTGGCGCTGATCGGCGCGGTCGTGGCCGAGTGGATGGCGGCGGACTCCGGCGCGGGCCGCCTGATCGCGATCGCGCACGCCGACTACGACACGGCGGCGCTGTTCGGCGCGGTCGTCGTGCTGGCCGCCTGCGGCCTCGCGATGACGGCGGCCGTCGCGCTCCTCGAACGGCGGCTGCTCGCCTGGCGCGGCGCCGGCCGCGCGCCCCCGTGACGGCGCGGCGCGCGGCGCTCGCGCTGCTGGCGGCGCTCGCGCTGCTGGCGGGCGGCTGCGGGGGCGGCGAGGACGGCGGGGACGAGGGTCCCGATCGCCTCGTGTTCGTGGCCGGCTACCGGCCGCAGGCCAACCTGCCGTTCGTCGCCGCCTACGCCGCCGCCGCGCGCGGCTTCTTCGCCGACGAGGGCCTCGAGGTCGACATCCGGCACTCGACGCAGGGCGAGCACGTGCAGCTGCTGCTCGCGGGCGAGGCCGACGTGACCACGGGCACGGCGGCGCAGACGCTGCGCCAGCGCGCGCTGGGCCTGCCCCTGCGCGCCGTCGCCCTCTTCGGCCAGCGCGGCGACCAGGGCTTCGTCGCCCGCGCCGGCTCCGGCATCGAGTCCCCCGCCGACTTCGAGGGCCGCTCCGTCGGCTTCAAGGGCGGCGTCGTGCCCGCCGAACTGCTCGCGCTGCTGCGGACGGCGGGCCTCGGGCCGGACGACGTCGAGCTGCGGGCGGTCGGCTGGGACGAGCGCGTGTTCCTCGAAGGCCGCGTCGACGTCTTTCCGGTCTTCCTCAACAACGAGCCGCGCCGCATCCGCGAGGCAGGCGTCGAGATCCGCGTCTTCGACCCCGCCGAGTACGGCGTCGCCACGCTCGGCCTCGCCTACCTCGTGCGCGAGGAGACGGCCGAGGGCGAGCGCGGCCTCGCCGCGCGCTTCCTGCGCGCCGCCCTGCGCGGCGCGGCCTGGGCCGCCGCCCACCCCGGCGAGGCCGTCGGCCTCGTCCTCGAACGCGCCGAGGGCGCCGACCGCGCGCACCAGCGCTTCCTGCTCGACACCGACCTCCGCAACGCCGCGCGGCCGGACGGCGTGGGCCGCGCCTCGCTCGCCCAGTGGGCCGCGCTGCAGGACGTGCTGCTCGCCTTCGACGAGCGCTACGAGGGCCCCATCGACGTCGCCGCGGCGTTCGACCCCTCGTTCGCCGACGCCCTCTACGACGAGGCAGGGCGGCTGCGCTGAGCCGACCTCGCGCGGCGCGGGCCGGGGGTCGGGGCGCCGGGGTCAGGGCATACGGAAGCCGTCGCGGACGAGCACGTCGCCGTCGACGGCGATCTCGAACTCCCAGTAGCCGGAGGCGAGGCCGTCCGGCGTCTGGAGGCCGACCCAGCCCGTGCCGCGCTCGCCGCCCCGCCAGGGCATCGCGGGCGAGCGGTAGTGGAGTTCGCCGTCGAGGTAGACGTTCCAGAGCAGCCGCGAGGCGTTCGCGCCGCCGGCGTAGCCGAAGATCGCGAACACGCGCTCGGCGTCCGCCGAGGGCAGCGCCGTCGGCGCGAAGGTCGCGCTCACGCCCTCGCCGAACTCGATCGAGGTCACGCGCATCAAGGGCGGCGCGACGCCGAGGTAGGCCTGCGAAGCGGCGCGCAGCAGCCCGTCCGCCCACACCTCGAGCCGCCACACGCCGTCCGGCGGCCCCGCCGGATTGAGCGAGGCGAGGCTGTCGGAGACGAGGGCGAGCGGGCCGAGGTCCCAGTTGTAGGTGGCGGAGAGGTCGTCCTGGAAGACGCCGTCGAGGTACCACAGTTCCTGCACGGTGGCGCCGTTGGGGATGCCCTGGGCGACGAACTCGTAGTGCAGCTCGTTGGCGCCCGAGGGGAAGACGCGGGCGTAGTCGAAGAGCGTGCGCGCGCCGTCCTCGTCGAGCGCCTCGCCGGCGAAGAACGGCATTCCGATCGCGACGCCGTCGCCCGCGCCGCGCAGCGAGGTGCCGGGCGAGGGCGCGGGGTGCGCGAGCGGGGGCTGCAGCGCGCCGCCGCCCGCGCGAGCCTCCTCGATCAGCGCCGCGGCGAGGGCGATCGGGCGCACGAAGGCGACGGGGGCCGCGGCGCTGTAGGCGATCTGCGCGGCGATGCCCACCAGCTCGCCCGCGCCGTTGAAGACGGGGCCGCCCGCCGCGCCGTGCGGCAGCCGCACCGCGGTCGTCAGCCACGCCGCCTCGCCCGTCGCCGGATCGACGCGCACGCCCGCCAGCGCAGCCTCCGCCACCATCACCGCCTGCGGCGTCGGCGCCCCGGAGGGGTTGAGGCCGGGATGGCCGAACAGCCGCACCCCGTCGCCGCGCTTGAGCGCCGCCGAGTCGCCGACCTCGGCCGCGGGCGCGCCCAGCAGCGGCCCGCCGGTGTTGGCCGAGTCGCCGTCCTCGCCGCCCTCGCCGGGGATGCGGCCCTCGACGCGCAGCACCGCGAGCTCGGATACGGGGTCGTAGGCGGCGAGCGAGGCCCTGTGCGTGAGCCGCGGCTCGCCGCCGGGCACGGGGCTGGTGGCGACGAGGATGGCGTCGTAGACGGGTTCGCCCTCCGCGTCCCAGGGCGCGACGAGGAGCGCGCTGGTGAGGATCAGGGCGGGCTCGCCGGCGATCACGACGCCGCTGCCGTCGCGCACCACGGGCGGCACCCGCCCCTCGTCGACGACCTGGATCTGGACCACGCTGCGCGCGAGGTCGGCGTCGGCGTCGAGGCCGTCCGCGGCCTCGGGCTCGGCTTCGCCGGCGGCGAGGCGCAGCGTCGCGGGGGCGAGCAGCGGCGCGCCGGGCGCGGCAGGGGTGGACGCGGGGGCCGGCGTCGCCTCGGGGCCGGAGCCGGGGATGAGTTCGGCCGTGCGGTCGCACGCCAGCGCCAGCGGCGCAAGCAGCACCAGCAGCCAGCGGACGGCGCGCACGACGGATCGGCCTCCCGTGAGCTCGTCGGCGGCCACTAGTGTGCGCGACGGGGCGCGCTCGCGCCACTGCCGGCGCGAGCGCGGCGCGCCGACGCCGGACGGCTGTCGTACACTCGCGGGGCGGCAGGGGAGGTCCGGATGCGGGCGTTGAGCCGGTTGCGGCCCGTCTCGGTGGCGGTCGTGGACGTGCAGGGCGCGATCGGGCCGGCGGTGCGGCCGCTCGAGTTCGCGCGGATGCTGGGGCGGCTGCGCGAGGACTCCTCGGTGCGCGGCGTCGTGCTCAACATCGACTCGCCGGGCGGCCACGCGGCGGGCGCCGACATGATCACGCGCTCCGTGCTGCGGCTGCGCGAGGAGAAGCCCGTGGCCGCCTTCGTCGGCGGCGTGGGCGCCTCCGGCGGCTACATGATCGCCTCCGCCGCCCACCGCGTGAGCGCCCTCCCCTCGGCCATCGTCGGCGCGATCGGCGTCATCTCCTACCGCCCCGTCGTCCACGAGGCGCTCGACCGCCTCGGCCTGCGGATGCGCGTCAGCAAGTCCGGCCGCCTCAAGGACATGCTCTCCCCCTTCCGCGAGGCCACCGCCGAAGAGGAGGCGAAGGAGCAGCACCTCCTCGACTCGCTCTACGAGCAGTTCGTCTCCAGCGTCGCCGAGGCGCGCGGCCTGCCCGCGGAGCGCGTGCGCGAGCTCGCCACCGGCGAGGTCTACACCACCGCCGACGCCCTCGGCCACGGCCTGATCGACGCCACAGGCGACCTCGAGGACGCCGTCGAGTGGACGGCGGCGACGGCGGGCGCGCCGCCGCGCGTGCGGCTCGTGCGCCCGCGCCGCGGCCTGCGCCAGGTGCTGACCGGCCGCGCCTCGGCCGCCCTGCTCGACCTCGCCCTCGCCGACCTCGAGGCGGCGCTGCCCGCGGGCGGCGGCTGGGCGCTCTACACCGGCGCGCGGCCGTGATCGTCCCCTTCGGCGGCCACGTCCCGCGCATCGCGGACTCGGCCTGGATCGCCCCCGGCGCCACCGTCATCGGCGACGTCGAGATCGGCGAGCGCTGCTCGATCTGGCCCGGCGCGGTGATCCGCGGCGACTACGCCCCGATCCGCCTCGGCGCGGACGTGAACGTGCAGGACAACGCCGTGCTCCACGCCGACGAACCGCTCGACGTCGGCGACGGCGTGACGATCGGCCACGCCGCCGTCGTGCACTGCCGCGAGGTCGGGAGCGACGTGCTGATCGGCAACAACGCGACGCTGCTGCCCGGCGCTGCCGTCGGCGCCCACTCGCTGGTGGCGGCCGGCGCGCTCGTCGCACCGCGCACGAGGGCGCCCGAACACTCGCTGCTGCTCGGCGTGCCCGCGCGCGTGCGCCCGACCGCCCCCGACCGCATCGCGCGGCTGCGCGCCGAGGCCGAGGGGCCGATGCCCTACTACGAGAACGCGCTGCGCTACCGCGCCAGCGGCATCGAGGATCGCAGCGTCTGGCAGGCGCCCGCCGCCGCGGGCGCGCGGGGTTAACGGTTCGATGACGCTTCGCGCACCGCCCGCTGACCCCCGCGCGCGATCCTCGGAGCGGCGAGGCGGCGCGAGGGGAGGCGCGGCATGACGAACCACGGCTGGCTCAGGCCCTTCGCGGCCGGCGCGCTGCTGACGCTGCTCGCCGCCGCCGCCGTCGTCGCGGCGGCCACTGGCCTCGGCGGACGCGGCGGGGACGGCGGCGGCGAGACCATCGCGACCCTCGGCGCGCCCGCGCCCGCCGCCACCGCCGCGCCCGCCGCCTCCGCGCCGGGCGCGCAGCCGGCGGTCGCGCGCGAGGAAGCCGTAGCCGCCCCGGCGGCGGAGACGTCGGCGATCGCCGACCTGCCCGACCTGTTCGAGCGCGTCGTGCCCTCGGTCGTCCAGATCAGGGCGCGGGGGCAGCGCGCGGGGGGCGCCGGCAGCGGCGTCGTGATCGACCGCGCCGGGCACATCGTCACCAACTACCACGTCGTGCGCGGCGCGGTCACGCTCGTCGTCGAGCTGCGCGACGGCACGGTCGCCGCGGCGCGGCTGCTGGGCTCCGACCCCGGCAACGACCTCGCCGTGCTGCACGCCGACCTGCCCGCGGCCAGCCTCAGCCCGGCGGTCTTCGGCGACTCCGGCGCGGTGCGCGTCGGCGAGCCGGTGTTCGCCGTCGGCAACCCGTTCGACCTCGACTTCACGCTCACGACGGGCATCGTCAGCGGCATCGACCGCGAGACGCAGCGCGGCCTCAACGGGCGCGCGATCCGCGGCGTGCTGCAGACCGACGCCGCCGTCAACCCCGGCAACTCGGGCGGCCCGCTCTTCAACGCCGAGGGCGAGGTGATCGGCATCACCACCGCCGTCGAGAACCCGATCGGCCAGAGCTTCTTCGTGGGCGTCGGCTACGCGGTGCCCTCGAACACGGTGGAGCGCTACGTCCCGCGGATGATCGCCGGCTCGGAGATCGCGCACCCCCAGCTCGGCATCGAGGGCGTCACGCTCAACGCCATCCTCGCCGCCGACGCCGGCGTCGGGGCGACGCGCGGCGTCTACGTCACGCGCGTCGTGCCCGGCAGCGCCGCCGACCGCGCCGGCCTCGCCGGCGCGTCGCAGCCCGACGGCGAGGGCGACCTCGCCCGCGGCGGCGACGTCATCACCGGCTTCGAGGGCGCCGAGGTCACCTCGATGCGCCAGCTCGCGCGCCTGATCGACGCCCGCGAGGTCGGCGACCGCGTCACGCTCACCGTCCTCCGCGACGGCCGCGTGATCTCCGTCGTCGCCACGCTGCGGATCTGGCCCGGCTAACCCCGAGTCCGCGGCGCGTCCACGCCGTTCGCGTCCCCGCCCCATGCGGGCGGCAGCTCCAGCGCGCGGCCGGCGACGAGCAGCCACGCGCGGTCGGCGGCGGCGGCGACGCGCTGGTTGACGCGGCCCAGCGCGTCGCGCCAGGCGCGGCCCAGCGGCCAGGCCGGCACGACGCCGCTCCCCGCCTCGTTGCTGACGACGATCGTCTCGCCCTCGCGCGCCCGCGCCGCCGCGGCCAGCCGCGCGGCCTCCGCGCCGAGCTCGCGTTCGAGGCGCGCGGCGGCCTCCGGCGCCGGCTCCTCGCCGAGCGGCGCGAAGCGGTTGGCGACCCACAGGGAGAGGCAGTCGATCAGCGCGCAGGCCGCCGGATCGGCCGCCGCGAGCGCGCCCGCCGGGTCGAGCGGCGCCTCGACGGTGGACCAGGCGGCGGGGCGGGCGGCGCGGTGCGCCTCCACGCGCAGCGCGAGCTCGGCGTCGCGCGGCTCCATCGTCGCCACGTAGACGACGGCGCGTCCCGTCGCGGCGGCGAGGCGCTGGGCGTGCGCGCTCTTGCCGGAGCGCGCCCCGCCCGTCACGAACAGGAGCAGGCCGCCGCCGCCCGCCCGAGGAGGCCGCGCCGTCATGGGTCGCATTCTGGCGGCAGCGGGCGGCCCCTGTCGAACACCGGCAGCCGTCGCGCCGCGCGCCGCGAGGCGTATGCTCGCGGCGGGAGGCCGTCCGATGCGCCCTCGACGCCTCGCCACCGCCGCCGCACTCCTCGCCGTGCTCGCGCTCGCGCTCGCCGCGTGCTCCGGCGGCGGGCCGCCGCCCGCCGCCACGCCCGAGGCGTCGCCGGCGGCCGATGCGCCCTCGACGCCCGCGCCCACCGCCGAGGCGTCGCCCTCGCCCTCGCCCGCGCCGACGCCGGAGCCGCCGCCGGAGCAGGCGTGCGCGAACGGCGTCGCGGTCGAGGAGCCCGAGGCGCGCCCCGGCCTCGTCGCCGACTGCGTGGCGCTGCTCGCGTCGAGGGACGCGCTGCGCGGCGAGGCGTCGCTCGATTGGGGCGCGGACCTCGCGATCGGGCGCTGGGAGGGCGTCGCCGTCGGCGGCGAGCCGCCTCGCGTCGTCCGTCTCGACCTGCGGGACAAGGGGCTGACGGGCAGCATCCCTCGCGGGCTGCGGCGGCTGCGGCTGGACGAGGTGCGGCTCGCGGGCAACGCGCTGACGGGCTGCGCGCCCTCGGCGTTCGGGGACGCGAGGGGCGACGCCGCATACCTCGGCCTGCCGTGGTGCCTGCGCTACGACAGCCTCGACGCCACTGGCGAGGTCGCGGAGGCGGGCGAGTGGGCGATCCTCGACGCGGACGGCGCAGTCCTCGCGACGTGGGAGGGGCTGCGCTCCGATGCCGCCACGCTGCGCGTCCACCAGACCGACGCCGGCGGCACGTCGTGGGCCTCGGAGTTCGGCGCCGTCTCCGAGGGCGACCTCTTCGAGTGGCGCAAGGCGTCCGACTGCTGGGTGCGCTACCACGTCACCGGTGCGCCTGTGCGCCCCTCGGCCGGATCGGGGCGCTGGGAGTTCCCCGTCGAGTGGATGACCTACGCGGCCACCGGCGCGGGCTGCACCGGCGCTGTCGCCCCTGCCACCGTGCTGCGCGTGGACGAGGCCGCGCCCGATATCCGCGCACCGATCGACTCGCCGATACGGCACGATCGGTTTCTGCTGTACCCGCCCGGCCGGACAGGCGAACTCGACGCGCAAGTCTGGACCAACACGGACAGCACGCCGACATCGACCGACATCGAGGTCGTGCGGCGGCACCCGTTCTGGCGCGACCCGGAGCTGCCGACGGGATGGACGCTCCACTCTGCTGCGATCGGCTTCGAGGGTATGGACGGCTACCAGGCAACGTATCTCGACGCCAGAGGCGGTTTCGGAGCCGATGTGTCGGTGGTGCGGCCCCGGTGGTGGCCGTGGCCCAACCCCGCCGGTAGCGGTGCGGCTAACGTCTGGGAGACGAGGATCATCGACGGACATCCGGCAATCGTCTACTACAACCCTACGGGAGAGCCAACCCATGTGACGAGGGTTCGCATCTTCGACAGAGGGAGCGGAATCATGTATTCCGTCGACGGGATTTCCTTCCGGATCAGGGGATTCCCGGACGCCGTGATCGCGATCGCGCGTAGTCTGTTGCCCTCGGAGAGCACGCCGTGATGCGGTTGCTCGCGCTCCTCGCCGCGCTCGCGCTCGCCCTCGGCGCGTGCTCCGGCGGCGAGCCGCCGCCCGAGGCGGCGCCGGCGGCCGATGCGCCCTCGACGCCCGCGCCCACCGCCGAGGCGACGCCGACGGCCGCGCCCACCGCCGCGCCGACGCCTGAGCCGCCGCCGGAGCAGGCGTGCGCGAACGGCGTCGCCGTCGAGGAGCCCGAGGCGCGCCCCGGCCTCGTCGCCGACTGCGTGACGCTGCTCGCCTCGAGGGACGCGCTGCGCGGCGAGGCGTCGCTCGATTGGGGCGCGGACCTCGCGATCGGGCGTTGGGAGGGCGTCGCCGTCGAGGGCGAGCCGCCGCGCGTCGTCCGCCTCGACCTGCGGGACAAGGGGCTGACGGGCGCGATCCCGCGCACGCTGGGCGAGATGGAGAGGCTGAGCACCCTGATCCTCGCGGACAACGCCTTGACGGGCGGCATCCCTCGCTCGATCGGCAGGCTGCCGTGGCTGGACGAGGTGCGGCTGGCCGGCAACGCGCTGACGGGCTGCGTGCCCTCGGCGTTCGGGGACGCGAGGGGCGACGCCCTCTACCTCGGGCTGCCGTGGTGTCTGCGCTACGACCGCCTCGACGCCACCGGCGCCGTCGCCGAGGCGGGCGGCTGGGCGATCCTCGGCGGCAGCGGCGAGGTCCTCGCGACATGGGAGGGGCTGCGCTCCGAGGCCGCGACGCTGCGCGTCCACCAGACCGACGCCGGCGGCACGTCGTGGGCGTCGGAGTTCGGAGCCGTCTCCGTAGGCGGCCTCTTCGAGTGGCGCAAGGCTTCCGACTGCTGGGTGCGCTACCGCGTGACGGGGCCGCCCGTGCGGCCCTCGGGGGGATCGGGCCGCTGGGAGTTCCCCGTCAAGTGGGTGACCTATGCCGCCACGGGCGAGGGCTGCACCGGCGCCGTCGGCGCCTCCGCCGTGCTTGGCGCGGACGAGGCGGCGCCCATGGTCATTCCCGCGACCGTGATCGATGCGCCGGTGCGCCACGGGCCATGGCTGCTAACACCTTGGGAATGGGATGGCGAAATCGAGGAGCCGGTTGCTTACACAGTCAGCGGGGATCCGGTGACGGCCAGGTCCGACGCATACACGGAAGACATCGCCGTCGCGAGGGGATTCCCGCGCTGGCGCGAGCCGACAGTGCCTGCCGGATGGCGGTTCGGCTCGGCGGCGACTGGCCCGCACAAGGCGCCCACCGACGGATACACGGCGACCTACGTCAGTGCGGAAGGATACTTCGCCGCCACGATATACGTAGGCCGCTTGGATGACTGGCCATACCGTAAAATGGTTTTGAACTACGGAGAGAGTATTTACGAAACGCGCATCATCGACGGCCGCTGGGCGCTAGTTTTCTATGCTCCAGCCAGCAGTACGCCGGGAGCTGCCACCACAGTACAAATCTTCGATGATAACGCCGGTATCCTTTATACCGTCCATGGAAGCGAACCAGCACTCCGTGGCCACAATGTGGAACCGACGATCGCAATCGCGCGCAGCCTCTTGGAAAACGGGTAGTGAACAAGTATCCGGCTTTCGTCTGTGCGTTCCTCTTTCATTCGCCGGGTTCTTCGCGCTCACCAGGGGGGCGTGGGCGCGATCCAGCCGCCCTCGGAGGCGGCGGCGAAGGCGAGCAGCGAGGCGGCCTGCGCGACCTCAATGGCGGCGCCGAAGGTGTCGCCGGTGACGCCGTCGAGCATCCGCGCGGCGGCGGCGGCGAGGATCAGCGCGGCGGCGGCGGCGATCACGGGCAGCGCGAGGCCGGCCGGGCCGAGCAGCGCCGCGCTGGCGCCGAACGCGATCAGCGCCGACAGCGGCGCGGCCAGCGGCCACGCCCCCTGCCGCATCGCCGCTCCGAGGCCGCGCGGGCGGGCGGGGCGGAACAGCGCGGCCAGCGGCGCCGGCGTCCAGCGCGCCAGCGCCGGGGCGAGCACGATCGCCGCCGGGCGCAGCGGCTCGGCGATCGCCGCCAGCGCCGCCCACTGCACGATCAGCACGATCGCCAGCGCCATCGCCCCGGCGGGGCCGACCGCGCCCTCGCTCATCACGCTCAGGCGGTCGCCGCGGTCGCCCTGCAGCGCCATCCCGTCGGCGGTGTCGGCGACGCCGTCGAGGTGCAGCCCGGCGGAGAGCAGGGCCAGCGCCGCCAGCAGCACCGCCGAGCGCGGCTCCGGCGGCAGCAGCCCCGCCAGCGCCGCGTCGATCGCCAGCAGCGCCAGTCCCAGCAGCAGGCCGACCGCCGGGTACCAGCCGAGCGCGTTCGCGAACGTCGCGTCGTCCCGGCGGCGGACGCGGCGCAGCCGCAGCGGCGTCAGGAACTCCAGCGCCACCGGCGCCGAGGCGGCCAGCGTCCGCACGGCGCGCACCTACGCCTCCCCCGCGCCCTCGACGCCGGCCTCGCCGAACGTCGCCATCTCGTCGAGCAGGCGGCAGGCGGCGACGCACAGCGAGACGCCGAGCGCCGCCCCGCTGCCCTCGCCCAGCCGCATCCCGAGGTCGAGCAGCGGTTCGAGGCCGAGCCGGTCGAGCACCGCGCCGTGCCCCGGCTCCGCCGATCGGTGCGAGGCGACGACGTAGGCGGCGGCCCCGGGCGCGATCGCGGCGGCGACCAGCGCCGCCGCGCCCGAGATCACGCCGTCCATGACCGCGGGCGTCCGCGCCGCCGCCGCTCCGAGGTAGACGCCGGCCAGCACCCCGATCTCGAACCCGCCGAGGGCGGCGAGCAGCCCCACCCCGTCGGCGGGGTCGGGCGCGTTGACCTCGAGGGCGCGCGCGACGGCGCGCAGCTTGCGCCCGAACGTCGCGTCGCCGGCGCCCGCGCCGCGCCCCGTCACGGCCTCGGGCGGCTCGCCGGTGGCGGCGGCGATCAGCGCGGCGGCGCTGGTGGTGTTGGCGATGCCCATCTCGCCGCAGCCGACGATGTCGGCGCCTCCCTCGCGGCGCTCGGCGGCGAACAGCCGCAGGCCGGCGGCGACGGCGCGCTCGGCGAGCGCGCGGGGCATCGCCGGGCCGGCCGCGATGTCCGCCGTGCCCGCGCCGAGGCCGAGCCGCGTCAGCGCCGCCGCCTCGCGCCCACCCGAGGGCGGCTCGCGGGCGATGCCCGCGTCGACGACGCGCACGCGCGCCCCGGCGTGGTCGGCGAGCACGTTGATCGCCGCTCCGCCGCGCAGGAAGTTCGCGACCATCTGCGCCGTCACCGCCTGCGGCCAGCGCGAGACGCCGCGCGCGGCGACGCCGTGGTCGCCCGCCGCGACGACGATCAGCCGCGCGTCCAGCCGCGGGCGCTCGCAGCCGCGCATCGCGGCGAGGCGTACGGCGAGCGCCTCGAGGCGGCCGAGCGCGCCGGGGGGCTTGGCGAGGCGCGCGTGGCGCGCTGCGGCGGCGGCCGCCGCCGCCTCGTCGGGCGGCGCGATCGCCGCCGCGGCGCTCGCGATCGTCTCGGCGTCGGACCGGTCGGGCGGCATCGCGGGTTCCCTCGCGCGCCCCGCAGTATGCCGCCGCCGCCGCCCGCCCGCGAGACGCGCGCCCCGCAGGGCGCCGGACTGCTACGCTGCGCCGCGAGGACGCCCGATGCCCGACCGCGCGCTCCGCGCCGCCCTGCCCCTGCTCGCCGCCGGCGCGCTGCTGTCGGCGATCGCCTCGCTCGCGCTGCTCGCCGGCCTCGACCGCGCGCGCGATCGCCTCGCCGGGGCCGAGCGCGCGCGCTACGAGTCGTACCTGCTCGCGGACGAGCTGCGCCAGACCTCGGACGACCTCACGCGCATGGCGCGGCTCTACGCCGTCACCGGCGACGCGCGCTACCGCGACTGGTTCCGCGAGATCCTCGCCGTCCGCGCGGGAACCGCGCCCCGCCCCGCCGACTCGTGGGACATCTACTGGGACCTCGTCGTGGCGACGGGCGAGCGGCCCCGGCCCTCGGGCGAGCCGGTCGCGCTGCGCGCGCTGCTGGAGCAGGCCGGCTTCCGCGCCGGCGAGCTGGCGCTGCTCGCCGAATCCGAGGCCCGGTCGAACGGCCTCGCCGAGCTGGAGGAGGAGGCGATGGACGCCGCGGCGAGGGGCGAGCCGGAGCGCGCCCGCGCCCTCCTCCACGGTCCCGCGTACCACGACCGCAAGGCCGCAATCATGCGCCCGCTGGCGGCGTTCCTCGAAGCGACCGAGGCGCGCACCGCCCGCGAGGCGGCGAGCCGCGAGGCCGAGGCCGACCGCTTCGCCGCCGCCCTCGCCGCGGCGCTCGGCCTCGGCGCGCTGCTGGCCGCCGCGGCAGCCCTCGCCGCCGTGCGCCCGCGCCGCCGCCCGCGCTGACCCCGGCGCCGCGAGGCGCCCCGGCGCCGCCGCGGGCGGCGCACAACGGCGGCGCGGGCTGCTAGAGTGGCGCCGCGAGGAGGGGGCCTCGTGGCCGGTGTCATGCCGCTCGACGACGTGCGCGTGCTCGACCTCACGCGCTACACGGCGGGGCCGTTCTGCACCCGCGTGCTCGGCGACTACGGCGCCGACGTGATCAAGATCGAGCGGCCGGGCGAGGGCGATCCGGCGCGCGCCATGCCCCCGTTCCTCGGCGACGAGCCGGGGCCCGACCGCAGCGGCCTCTTCCTCATGCTCAACACCAACAAGCGCAGCGTCACGCTCGACCTCAAGAGCGCGCGCGGGCGCGAGCTCGCGCTGGCGCTCGCGCGGGAGGCGCAGGTCGTCGTCGAGAACTTCCGCCCCGGCGCCCTCGACCGGCTCGGCCTCGGCTACGGGGCGCTGCGCGAGGCCAATCCGGGCGTGGTGCTGACCTCGATCAGCAACTTCGGGCAGAGCGGGCCCTACCGCGACTGGGAGGGCACGGACCTGACGCTGCTGGCGATGGGCAACATGATCGCCTTCGGCGACGCCGACCACGAGCCGCTCAAGACGGCCGGCCACCACGCCACGATGCACGCCGGCTACGCCGCCGCCCTCGCCTCGGCCACGGCGCTGCTCGGCGCGGAGGCGCGGGGCGAGGGCGAGCACCTCGACGTCAGCGTGTTCGAGGCCCACACCCACTCGATCGACCTGCGCCTCGGACGCACGCTCGCCTACCAGCACAACGGGCGGCTGACGGGGCGCACCGGCTTCTCCGGCTCGGTCGGCAGCGGCATCTTCCCCTGCGCCGACGGCTACTTCGCGCTCAACACCGGCCCCGGCCTGATCACGCGCATGTTCCCGATGATCGGCCGCGACGACCTGCTCGAACACCCCGACTGGGCCACCGTCGAGGCGCGCTCGCAACCCGAGCGCGTCGAGGAGTTCACCGTCATCCTGCTGCCCTGGCTGCTCGAACGCACCAAACGCGAGGTGCGCGAGGAGTGCGAGCGCTTCGGCGTCCTCGGCGGCCCCCTCAACACCGTCGCCGACCTGATGGAGGACGGGAACTTCGCCGCGCGCGGCTTCTTCCAGGAGATCGATCACCCCGCCACCGGCCCGCTGCGCTACCCGGGCTTCCACGCCACGCTGCACCGCCCGGACGGCGAGCCGATGCCGCCGCGCCGCCGCGCCCCGCTGCTCGGCGAGCACACCGACGAGGTGCTCGGCGGCCAGCTCGGCCTCGCCGCCGGCGAGCTGGCCGCGCTGCGCGCGGACGGCGTGATCTGAGGAGGGGGAGCGCGATGACCGCGGACGCGACGGCCCCGGACGCGCGGGACGGCGCCGACGGGCGTGCGCTGCCCCTCGAGGGCGTGCGCGTGATCGACTTCACGGTGGTGTGGGCCGGGCCCTACGCGACGATGCACCTCGCCGATCAGGGGGCGGAGGTGATCCGCGTCGAGTCGCGGCAGCACTTCGCGCCGCAGACGCGGGGGCTGATGGCGCACCCGCCGCAGGCGTTCGCCGAGGCCAGCGCCAACCAGGGCGGCGGCTACCCCGACGACCTCGTCGGCGAGCGCCCCTTCAACCGCGCGCCCTTCTTCAACAACCACGGCCGCAACAAGCGCTCGATCACCGTCGACCTCGGGCGGCCCGAGGGGCAGGAGGCGCTCGACCGCCTGATCGCGGTCTCGGACGGGCTGATCGAGAACAACCTGCCGCCGAACATCGAGAGGCAGGGCGTCACCTGGGAGCGCGTGTCGGCGGTCAACCCGGGCATGGTGATGCTGCGCGTGCCCGCGTTCGGCCTCGACGGGCCGTACCGCGGCTACCGCACGTGGGGCAACCACATGGAGGCGCTGCTGGGCCATCCGGCGCTGCGCGCCTACCCGCACCTCAGCCTCGACTACGCGCCGTCCGGGGTGCCCTCGGACTCCGCGTCCGGCATCGGCTCGGCGCTCGCCCTCGTGATGGGGCTGCGGCAGCGCCGCAAGACCGGCAAGGGGCTGATGATCGAGGTCGCCACGGCCGAGAACTTCGTGCCGTTCATCGGCGAGTTCGTCATGGACTACACGATGAACGGGCGCGTCCGCCAGCAGCTCGGCAACACCCACCCCACGCTCGCCCCGCACAACGTCTACCCCTGCCACGGCCACGACCGCTGGGTGGCGATCGCCGTGCGCTCCGAGGACGAGTGGGCGCGCTTCGCGGGCGTCGCCCACCCCCTCGCCCTCGGCGCGGACCCGCGCTTCGCCTCGATGGCGTCGCGGCGCGAGCACGCCGCGGCGCTGGACGCGCGGATCGCCGAGTGGACGGCGGGCCGCGACGCCTGGTGGATCATGGAGCGCCTGCAGGCCGAGGGCGTGCCGGCCGGCGTCGTCATGCACGAGCGCGACGCCCTCGAAAGCCGCCACCTCGAGGCGCGCGGCTTCTGGCGCACGATCGAGCACCCCGAGGCCGGAACCCAGCGCCACGCCGGCCCGCTCTGGCGCGGCACGGGGCCCGCCCCCGGCCCCGCCCGCCACGCCCCCCGCCTCGGCGAGGACAACGAGTACGTCTACAGGCAGCTGCTCGGCTACGGCGAGGATGAGTACGCCGCCTTCGTGGAGGCGGGCCACGCCGGCATGGACTACGACCCCTCGGTGCCGTAGCGGGCGGCGGACGGGAGGACGGCGATGGCGGACGGCGGACGCCCCTCGCTGCGGGCGGCGATCGCGAACTGGCGCGGGGACGGCGGCCCGGCGCTGGAGAAGCTGCGGCTCTCCGCCCGCAACACCTGGATCAAGCTGCGGACGCGCTCGGGGTGCTGCGGCAACTTCGGCGAGCCCGGCTGCTGACGCCCCGCCGCCGGGCCCCGTGCGGGCCGATAAAGGAACTGAGCGAGAAGGAAGACCAGTGAAGCACACCATCGAAGTCACGATTACGACCCACAAGGGTCTGTTCAAAATGCCGGACCAGATGTCGGTGAAGTTCGACTACGAGAGTGACGAACCGGTCTACAAGACCTTGGGCAGGGTCCAGAACGTCGTGCACGACGCGCTTTACCCGAAGGAGGCTGTGTAACATGCGGAGGTATCGCGGTCAGTTCATCATCGGTGTGGTGGTATCTCCCGCGCCGGACGGCGAGCGGTAGCCCTCGTCGCGTCGAGGCGCCTCGGAGCGCCCGCCTACTGCGAGGCGGCGACGGCGCCGGTGAAGCCCGTCGCGGCGCGCGTCCACACCGGCGTCGAGGCGCCCGAGGAGTAGTAGACGAACGCCCGCAGGTAGCCTCCCGCGTCGGCGGCGACGGGCGTGTACGACCAGCTCGGCGTCCCCGGCGCGAGCAGCGTGCACGTCCCCGTGCCGTCCGAGGCGGTGCAGCGCTGCCAGCGCCACAGCGTGCGGTCGCTGTGCCCCGTCGGCAGCGGCGAGACCGTGACCGCCGTCCCCGCCGCCGGCGAGGCGTTGCCGCCGGCGAACGTCGCCGTCGCCGAGGTCGCCGCGCTGCTCGCGACGACCGCCGCGGTGGTGAGGGTGTAGGCGTCGCCGCCCGAGGTGCGCGCGACGCGGGCGCGCAGGTACTTGCCGACATCGCTCGATGAGGGGACGTAGACGTAGGAGCACGCCGGGCCTCGCGTCGAGGTGACGGTGGTCCAGCTGGTGCGGCCGTCGTCGGAGCGCTCCCAGACCCACGCCTGCCGCGAGTCGGTGTTCGCGACGCCGTCGCAGGTCGTGATCGTGGCCGAGGGCGTGACGAGCGCTCGGCTGGTCTTGGTGTAGAGGCCCGCCACGAGGGGTTCGCCAGCGACGGGCGCGTTCCAGTGGTCGGCCTCGATCCACGCGGGGCCCCGGTGGGTGGTGCGCCCGGTGAACTTGAGGGCGGGGTACTGCCTCGACGTGCCGAAGTCCCACGGGTCGTCGCCGCCGGCGTTGCCGTCGAGGTTGAGGTTCCAGTTCGCGTAGATGCTGCCGGTCGAGCCGTAGGCGGTGGGGCGCTGGAGTTCGCGCGTGGTCTTGCCGACGCCGGCCGCGCTGGTGGACCAGCCGGATGTGTTCGTGTCCCAGTAGCTGTTCGTGACGGTGGCGGCGCTCGTGGCGTTTCCTGCCAGACCTCCGCCGTTGGTGGAGTCGACCCGTCCGCCGGACCAGCTGGCGACGATGCTGCCCACCGTGTACGCGATCAGCCCGCCCGCCTTGAACGTGGCGGTGCCGCCGCTGACCGTCGCCGTCGACCAGCTGGCCCGGAGGGTGCCGCTGTGCTGGCCGATCACCCCGCCCGGGCTCTGGGCACTGCGGATCCGCCCCGTAGTCCACGCCCTGCTGATCGTTCCCTCATTCGCCCCGGCGAGGATGCCGAAGAAGGTCGCGCCCGCGCCCGTGCCCGTGACGTCGGCGTGCGGCAGCCCCACGCCGTCGACGACGGCGCTCGGGCCCAGCCATCTGAACAGCCCGGTGTTCGAGGCGGCGCGGTCGACGTACAGGTAGGAGACGGTGTGGCCGTTGCCCCGGAACGTGGCCGTGAAGCTCCCCGTCGCCGCGGCGGGTATCGGGACCCAGCCGGAGCCGCTGTTCCAGTACGTGGGGTCGCCCGTGGCCGTCATCTGCCCGTCGCCGTTCTCGTCGAAGCTGAGGTCGGCGCGCAGCTCGTAGCCGGTGCAGGTCCCCGAGGGGCAGCCCATGCGCCCGCTCGAGGCCGTGACGCGGTTGGGGAACGCCGTGCCGTAGGCCGTCGCGCCGGTCGCCGAGGGGTCGCCGTCGCCGTCGGGGTCGTGGCGGATCGCGTCGAGCTGGGCGAGGTTGCGGACGTCGATCAGGCCGTCGTTGTCGTCGTCGTAGTCGGTGGTGGACTGCGCCGTCGCGGGCGGCGCGAGGATCAGCGTGGCTCCGAGCAGGCACGCGATAAGCCACGCCGCGAGGAGTGCGAAATAGTTATGTCTTCGGGGGGGGGGGGGGGGTAGACATATCCACGTTCCGCCGCGCGGCGCTTCGCCGCTTCCTCGGCCCGATCCTACCGGAACCGCGACGGTGGCGCACTGCCGCGCCGCCGCCGGCTATTGCGGGGCGGCAGCCCTGCGGGCCGCCAGCGCCTCGGTTTCGAGGACGACCTCGTGCATGTACGGCAGCCGGTCGTGGCGCACGGCGTAGCGTGCGGCCTGCGCCCCGTTCGCGCCGAAGTCGTGGCGGTGCAGAGTCGCCAGGTCGCCGTCGTACTCGTCGTAGCGGAACAGCGGACGGCTCACGCCCGGCGAAGGCTGCCAGAGGGCCATGTAGCGGTAGGAGACGGCGCGGACGCGCGGGTCGGGCTCATCCATGCTGCGCTGGGGGCGCAGCACCTTGCGTACGTCCAGCACGCCGTCGCTGACGGTCGTCACGCGGCCCACCAAATCGACGTGCCTGCGGTACGGACGGAACACCAGGTTGTCGGACACCACGACGCCGATGGCGCGCAGATGGTCCATGTACCGCTCGTGGACTAGCTGGTAGGCGCCGAGCCGTTGGAAGCCGCGTACTCGTCGCTGGCCATGATCTCGCGCAGGAGCCAGTAGTCGGTCATCCACTCGCAGACCTCGAACGTCTCCCGCATCGTGCCCGCGAGCACGGCTTGGCGCATGTCCTCGGACGAGATCTCGTAGCGGCGCTCCATCGCCTCGATGTTCGCCCGCAGCTGCCGCACCTCTTGGTCCATCGGGACGAACGGCATCGGCTTGGGGCTCGATCCGTTGGGGAAGCCCTCGTGGCCGCTTTGGCCCAGCGGCACGATCCGCAACGGCTTGAGGGTCCGGGCCACGCTGCGCCTCCAGTCCGCTCCCAGCATAGCGCCCGCGCCGCGCCCGCCGCAACGCGCCGACGGGCTACGGCGGGAGCGCGAACTTCGCCTCCCACAGCCGCGCGCCGTCCTCGAACTGGCCGGTGGCGAGGCGCGCGATGGGGTAGCCGGGCAGCGGGACGCTCGCGAGGCAGCGCCCCTCGTAGCGCAGGCCGCGGTCGCCGAACGCAAAATCGAGGTTGGCGAACCCCGAGGCGCGGCGCTCCTCCGGCAGGTTCGAGGGGTCCTCGGGCGTGACGTGGAGGAAGAAGCGCGCCTCGGTGTCCGCCTCGGCGCAGCCCTCGCGCGTGTAGTGCAGCGCGCGGCCCTCGGCGCGCACGTCGAAGACCGAGCGGGCGGCGGGCGGTTGCGCCGCGATCGCGGCGAAGCGCTGCTCCCAGCTCGCCGCGCCGCGCGGGAACGAGGGGTCGCCGACCGGCAGCGAGACCTCCCACAGCACGCCCACGCGCCCGTCGCGCTGGCCGGCGCGGACGCCCGCCGCCCCCTCGGGCAGCGGGACGCGCACGATGCACCTGCCGGCGAAGCGCACGCCCCGCTCGGCGAACGCGAACGCGGACCCGCCGCCGCCGTCCGCCCCGCCGGGGAGCGCGGCGTCGAGGAAGAAGGGCGGCGCGGCGTCGTCCGCGGCGCACGGGCTGCGCGTCAGGAGCAGCGCGCCGCCCTCGGCGCGCGCGTCGAACGTCGAGCGCAGCGCCGGCTCGCGCGCGGCGAGGCGATCCCAGACGGCGGGCAGCGCGGCGACGGGGTAGAGGAACGCGCGGCGGTTGTCCGGCGTGAGCGAGCCGCCGAAGTCGGCGGGCGCGACGAGGTAGTCGTAGCCGGAGGCGCGCCGCCACTCCTCCTCGCCGCCGACGGGCTCGATCTGGAGGTAGCTGCCGGCCAGCCAGTAGTTGCGGATGAAGTGCCCGCGCCAGAGCTGGCCGGCGATGCCCTCGTCGAGGACGCTGCGGCCCGCCGCGATCGCGCGGATGGCGTGCGCGTCGGCGGCGAGGTCGCGCTGGCGGGCGGCGGCCTCGGCGCCGTGGCCGGCGCCGCCCGTCCGCCATGCCGAGACGGCGAACAGCGCGACCATGGCGATCGCGATCGCGGGCAGCGCGCGGGCGGCGCGATCCTCGCCGAGCGCGCGGCGCAGCCCCGTCAGCGCCCCCGCGCCCAGCACGAGCGGGACGCCGAGGTGGAACATCGCCTCGAACTCGTGCAGCAGCGTCGATCCCCGGAACGCGAGGGTCCAGCACCAGCCGGTCAGCAGCAGCGCCGCCGCGGGGAGGCGGTGCGGCAGCGGGCGCAGCGCGGCGAGCGCCGCCACGCCCGCCGCCGTGCCCGCGAGCGCGAACCCCGGGTGCGGGCGCCACGTTCCGTGGAACGGCTGCGCCAGATCGAGGCCGAGCGCGTCCACCAGCGCGAACGGCGTCAGCGCCCCGCCCAGGCCGCCGAGCTGCGCCTCGAGGAACGCCCGCCACCCCAGCTGCCCGAAGAACACGGGGTCGTACCCCGTGCGCGCCGCCACGGTGGCGAGCGACGGCAGATCGGTGAGCGCGACCTCGCCGCCGAGCGCGCGGTACTCGTTGGCGAGGTTGAAGCCGAGCAGGAGCGCGCAGCAGAGCGCCGCGAACGCGCCGTACGCGAGCGGGCGCCCGCGCGCCGCCGCAGCGAGCGCGCGCCGCGCGCCGCCCCGCCTCGCCCGCCACGCCCCGGACGCGAGGCCGAGCAGCACGAACGCCGCGACCAGCGCGGCGGCGTGCCAGCCGAGGAGGAGAGCGACAGCGGTTTTGGCGAGCAGCTGGCGGAAGCGCCCCTCCTGTGCGTGGAGGACCATGCCGTGGAACACCAGCATGATCCCGAACAGGTTCGTGCTCGCCTCGGCCGACACCATGTCGGCGTAGTAGAGGACGTAGTACGAGGAGAACGCCCACAGCGTGGCCGCGAGCGCGATCCGGCGGTCGCCCGTCAGCCGCGCGATCGCGAGCCAGGCCAGCACGGCGGCGGCGGCGAAGAACGCGAGCATGAGCAGCCGCGCGGCGTGCACCTGCCCCCCGAAGCCGCCGCCGAACGGCAGGATCGCGAGCTTGACGAGGGCGTACGGACCGATCGGGAAGCGGTTGTAGACGACGTACTCGCGCTCGCCGTCCTCGCCCAGCTTCTGGCGGCGGAAGCCGAGGAAGCCGTGCTCGGCGGACAGGTTCGCGGCGATCGTCAGCGTCTCCGCCGAGAAGCTGTCGTGGTGCCCGGGCCGGTAGAACTGCGAGCGGTCGTTGCCGAAGACGAAGACCGCGGACAGCGCGAGCAGCAGCAGCGCCAGCGGCGCAGCCTCGCGGCGGGGCGGGAGCGCGAGCCGGCGGCGGACGGCGGCGAGGGCGGGGGTCACGCCTCGCATTGTCGGGGCTCGCCGCCGCGCGTCAACGGCGGGCGGCGGCTACTCGCCGATGGGGAGCGCGGCCTCCCAGAGGTGGCCCGAGGCGTCGTACTGGCCGGCGACGAGGCGCACGGCGGCGAGCGGCAGCTGGACCGAGGCGAGGCAGCGGTCGCCGTGGCGCTCGCCGCGCTGGCGGAACCAGAAGTCGATCGCCTCGCGCGAGCCGTCCGGGGCGTAGGCGTGGACGAAGAAGCGGTCGGCGACGTCGGCCGCCGGGCACCCCTCGCGCGCGAGGGTGAGCGTGCGCCCCTCGAGGCGCAGCGCGAAGCCGGCGCCCCGCGCGTCGGGCTCGCGCGCGGCGAGGGCCTCGAAGCGCGCGAGCCACGCCTCGGCGCCGGGCGCGAACTCGGCGTCCCAGAGGTGGCCGGAGGCGTCGTACTGGCCGGTGCGGACGCTGCGGAGCGGGTAGTCCGGCAGATCGATGGCCGCCACGCAGTCGCCGCCGTAGCGGACGCCGCGGTCGGCGAACCGGAAGTCGAGGACCTCGAACCCTGCCTCGCGTCGTCCGGCGGGGAGGTCGCCCGCGTCGGCGGCGTAGGCGTGGACGAAGAAGCGGCGCCCGGTGTCGTCCCAGACGCAGCCGCCGCGCACGTACGTCAGCGTGCGGCCGCCGAGGTAGACATCGAACGCCGAGGACGCCGCCGGCTCGCGGGCGGCGAGGGCGGCGAGGGCGTCGTCCAGCGCGGCGAGGCGGTAGAGGTGGAAGCGGCGATTGTCCGGCGTGAGCGAGCCGCCGAGGTTCGCGGGCAGGACCGCGTAGTCGGGGCCGCCCGTCGCCGTCAGGGTCCCCGCCAGCCAGTAGCGTGTGAGCGCGTTCGCGGGGTAAAGCACGGCGCGTCCGGTGGTTAGGAGCGCATAGCGCGGAAGTCCGAGGCCGCCTCGCGCTGGCGTTGTGCCGCCTCGGCGTCGTGGCCGACGCGGCCCATCGACGCGGTCGAGAGGACGAACGCCGCGCCCGCGGCCACGGCGAGCGCGGGCAGCGCGCTCCCGCCCGCGAGTCGGCGCAAGCCCTGCAGGGCGAGCGCGAACAAGACCAGCGGGACGCCGGCGTGGAACATCCCCTCGAAATCGTGGTACGCGGTGTTCTCGCGGAACGGGATCGCCCATGCCCAGCCGGCCAGCAGCAGCGCCGCGAACAGCACGCGATGGGGCAGGAAGCGCAGCCCCGCGAGGCAGGCGGCGAAGACGGCGGCGCCCAGGACGGCGAACCCCGGATGCGGAGGCCAGGACGGACGGGGATCGATGCGATCGAGGGCGGCGAACGGGATCGCCGAGACGCCGACGGCGCCGAACTGCGCCTGCAGGAACTCATCCGGGCCGCGGCTTTCCGCCCCGGTTCCGGTGCGCCGCAGTATGGACTGGAACGACGGCAACTCGCGCAAGGGAACCTCGCCACCGAGTGCGCGGTACTCGTTGCCCAGGTTGAAGCCCAGCAGGATGGCGCAGCAGAGGGCGGAGAAGGCGCCGCAGGACAGAATCGCGCGCGGCACGAACGCCGCGACCAGTCCCATCGCGTGCCAGCCGAGGAGGAGGGCGACGGCGGTCTTGGCGAGCAGCTGACGGAAGCGGCCCTCCTGCGCGAAGAGGACCATCCCGTGGAACGCCAGCATGACCCCGAACAGGTTCGTGCTGGCCTCCGCCGACACCGTGTCGTTGTAGTAGAGGAGGTAGTACGAGGAGAACGCGAGCAGCGCCGCGGCGAGCGCGATCGGGCGGTCGCCGAGCAGCCGCGCGATCGCGAGCCAGGCCAGCACGGCGGCGGCGGCGAAGAACGCGAGCATGAGCAGCCGCGCGGCGTGCACCTGCCCCCCGAAGCCGCCGCCGAACGGCAGGATCGCGAGCTTGACGAGGGCGTACGGACCGATCGGGAAGCGGTTGTAGACGACGTACTCGCGCTCGCCGTCCTCGCCCAGCTTCTGGCGGCGGAAGCCGAGGAAGCCGTGCTCGGCGGACAGGTTCGCCGCGATCGTCAGCGTCTCCGCCGAGACCCAGTCGTGGTGCTCGGGCCGGTAGAACTGCGAGCGGTCGTTGCCGAAGACGAAGACCGAGGCCAGCGCGAGCAGCAGCAGCGCCAGCGGCGCCGCCTCGTTGCGAGGGGGGAGCGCGAGCCGCAGTCCCGCGCGGGCCGCGTCCCGCATGGCCGCAGCCTCAGAGCGCGGCGAGCACGCGGGGGTCGCCCGCGACGACGGCGTCGGCGCCCCAGCGCGCGAGTTCGCGCGCGCGATCGGCGCCGCCGACCGTCCAGACGGCGACCCAGCCCGCGCGGCGGCGCAGCGACTCCAGCTCGGGGGCGGCGTGCAGCAGCGTGTGGCGGACGGAGACCGGCGCGGGCCCGCCGGGGCCGCTCGCCGCCTCGAGGTGGTAGCGGCGCAGCTGCGTCTCGTTGCGGATCGAGCGGGCGACGAGCAGCCCCGGCAGCCACGCGCGCAGCCGCGCGGCGGTGGCCCACGACTCGCAGCTCACGATCGGGCGCGCCTCCTGCGGCAGCGCCAGCAGCGCCCGCGCCAGGTCCGGCGCGGGATCGCCGAACCACGAGCGCAGGTCGAGCATCAGCCGCGCGCCGCCGCCGAGGGCGTCGATCAGCCCGCCGAGGCGCACCGGCCGCCTCAGCAGCCGCAGCCCGCGCCGGTCGACGGCGATCGGCAGCGGGCCGAGGGGCCGCTCGTGGTGGGCGCGGGCCTCGCCGGCGCGCACCCAGACGTCGGCCTCGATCGCGTCGACCTCGGGGCGGCGGGCGAGGGCGAGGGCGTCGCGGGCGTTGCCGGCGCGGTGCAGCACGCGCAGCGGGCGCGCCCCCGCGCGCGGCGCGGCCTCAGGCGGGGCGGGCGGCGTCGGTCAGCCCCATCGCCTGCACGACGATGCTGCGGCGCTGCTGGCCGGCGGGCCGCTGCGGCGGATGGTCGAGCTCGACGAGGAAGACGCTCTGCCAGATGCCGAGCTGGAGCGCGCCCTCGTGGACGGGGATCGTCTCGCTGGCGCCGAGCAGCAGGTGCTGGCAGTGGGCGTGCCCGTTCTCCGGCTCGCCGTGCGGCACGTTGGTGCGGATCGTGAAGTCGTTGTGCTCGTAGTAGTCGTCGGCGGGCGCGACGCGCGCGAGCACGCGCGCCATGTCGCGCAGCAGCAGCGGCTCGTGCTCCTGCACCACCACCGCCGCCGTCGTGTGCGCCGAGGACACCAGCGCCTGCCCGAAGGCGACGCCCGACCGCTCGACGACGGCCCGCACGTCGTCCGTCACGTCGATGAACTCGCGCTCGTGGCGCGTGGCGTACTCGAGGCGCTCGCTCACGACGACGAACTCGCTCGCGGGCGCCGTCACCGCGGCCAGCCGCTGCCGGTGCAGCGCGCGCGACGCCTCCGCCATCGCCGTCCCTCGCCTCCGCGCGCCCGGCCCCCGGGCGGCCCGCCGCCCCGCAATGTAGCAGCCCCAGCCCGCTGCGGGCGAGCCGCGCGCTACTCGCCGGCGGCGAGCGCGGCCTCCCAGAGGTGGCCCGAGGCGTCGTACTGGCCGGCGACGACGCGGGCGAGGGGGTAGGGCGGCAGTTGGACCGAGGCCAGGCAGCGGTCGCCGTGGCGCTCGCCGCGCTGGCGGAACCAGAAGTCGATCGCCTCGCGGCTCCCGTCCGGGGCGTAGGCGTGGACGAAGAAGCGGTCGGCGACGTCGGCCGCCGAGCACCCCTCGCGCGCAAGGGTGAGCGTGCGGCCATCGAGGCGCAGCGCGAAGCCGCCGCCCCGCGCGTCCGGCTCGCGCGCGGCGAGGGCCTCGAGGCGCGCGAGCCACGCCTCCGCGCCGGGCGCGAATTCGGCGTCCCAGAGGTGGCCCGAGGCGTCGTACTGGCCAGTGCGGACGGCGCGCAGCGCGTAGTCCGGCAGCTTGATCCGCGCCATGCACGTCCCGCCGAAGCGCACGCCGCGGTCGGCGAACCAGAAGTCGAGGGCCTCGAACCCGGCGGCGCGGCGATCCTCGGGCAGGTCGCCCGCGTCGGCGGCGTAGGCGTGGACGGAGAAGCGAGGCTTGATGTCGGCCCCGGAGCACGCCTCGCGCACGAGGGTGAGCGTGCGGCCGTCGAGGTAGGCGTCGAACGGGCCGCGCGCCGCCGGCTCGGCGGCGGTGACGTCCTCGTACCAGGTGGTCGCGCCTCGGGGGAACGAGGGGTCCCCGGCGGGGAGCGAGGCTTCCCAGACGGGCGGGAGATCGCCGCCCGCCAGCTGGCCGGTGCGGATGCCGGCGAGGGGGTAGTCGGGCAGCGCGATCCGCGCCATGCACGTCCCGCCGAAGCGGACGCCGCGGTCGGCGAACCAGAAGTCGAGGGCCTCGAACCCGGCGGCGCGGCGATCCTCGGGCAGGTCGCCCGCGTCGGCGGCGTAGGCGTGGACGGAGAAGCGAGGCTCGATGTCGGCCCCGGCGCAGTCCCCGCGCACGAGGGTGAGCGTGCGGCCGTCGCGGTAGACGGCGAACGGGCCGCGGACCGCCGGTTCGGCGGAGGTGACGTCCTCGTACCAAGTGGTCACGCCTCGGGGGAACGAGGGGTCGGCGACGGGGAGCGAGGCTTCCCAGACGGGCGGGAGATCGCCGACCGCCAGCTGGCCGGTGCGGATGCCGGCGAGGGGGTAGTCGGGCAGATCGAGGCGCGCGAGACAGCGGCCGCCGAGGCGCAGGCCGCGCCCGCGGAACCAGAACTCGAAGCGCTGGGGGGGGGGGGCGGCGAGGGGCCAGGCCTCGACGAAGAGGCGCCGCATCTCCTCCTGGGCGCAGCCGTCGCGGATCCACGTCAGCGTGCGGCCGTCGAGGTGGAGGCTGAACGGGGCCTCCAGCGCCGGCTCGCGCGCGGCGGCGGAGTCCCAGGCGGCGTCGAGGGCGGAGGGGCGGTAGAGGTGGAGACGGCGGTTGCCGGGGGTGAGGGAGCCGCCGATGCCGACGGGGGTGAGCACGAAATCGAAGGCGCCGGAGGCGAAAGCCCGCGCCCACTCCGCGCGCGAGCCGATCGGGTCCACCCGGGTGTAGATGCCGTGGAGGTAGGGGTTGCGGTTGCGCCCGATCTGCCCCATCGCGTCGTAGGCGGGCGTGATGAGGACGCTGCGGCCCGCGGCGAGCTCGCGGATCGCCTTCATGTCGGCGACGATCTCGCGCTGGCGCTGGACGTCGGCGCCGGCCACGGCGATGCCGCTCATGTCCCGGGCGGAGAGGGCGAAGACGGCGGCCGCGGCGAGGGCTGCGGCGGGCAGCGCGCGCGCCGCGCGCTCCCGCCCGAGCAGGCGCCGCAGGCCCAGCAGGACGAGCGCGAAGAAGACCAGAGCGGCGCCGGCATGGAACATGGCCTCGTACTCGTGCACGAGGGCCGAGCCGCGGAACGGAATGGCCCAGCTCCAGCCGGCCAGCAGCAGGGCGGCCGAGGGCGTGCGGTGGCGCAGGGCGTGCAGCCCCGCGGCGCAGGCGGCGAGGACGGCGGCGCCGGGGGCGGCGAACCACGGGTTCGGCGGCCAGTAGGCATAGCCCGGCTGCGCCAGGTCGAGACCCAGCCGGTCCACGAGCGCGAAGGGGATCGCCGACCCGCCGGCGGCGGCGAGCTGCTGCAGCAGGAACTCCGGCCAGCCGTGGACGCCGAAATCCTGACCCTGCGCGGCGAACCCGCTGCGCCGCGCCAGCGAGTCGAAGACCCGCAGTCCGGTCAGCGGGCGCTCGCCGCCGACCGCGAGGTACTCGTTGGCGACGGCCCAGCCCAGCAGCAGCCCGAGGCAGAGCGCAGCGAGGATGCCGTACGCGAGGTAGGGGCTGCGCGCGAGCGCGGCCGGCGCCCGCCGGGCGTACGGCCGCGGGTCGCCGTCCGCGCGCCGGCGCGTCCGCCACGCCCCGGACGCGAGGCCGAGCAGCACGAACGCCGCGACCAGCGCGGCGGCGTGCCAGCCGAGGAGGAGGGCGACGGCGGTCTTGGCGAGCAGCTGGCGGAAGCGCCCCTCCTGCGCGTGGAGGACCATGCCGTGGAACACCAGCATGACCCCGAACAGGTTCGTGCTCGCCTCGGCCGACACCATGTCGGCGTAGTAGAGGAGGTGGTACGAGGAGAACGCGAACAGCGTCGCGGCGAGCGCGATCGGGCGGTCGCCGAGCAGCCTCGCCAGCGCGAGGTAGGCGAGCACGGCGGCGGCGGCGAAGAACGCCAGCATGAGCAGCCGCGCTGCGTACAGCTGACGGGCGAGACCGTCGCCAGCGGCTTCCGTCGCCAGCCGGACGAGTGCGTAGGAGCCGATCGGGAAGACGTTGTAGGGATAGGCGCAGCTCGGCCCCGGCTCGGATTCCGGCTGCCGCCGCCGGCACATCTGGAAGCCGTCGTCCGGCGTGAGGTTGGCGGCCACCACCATCGTCTGCGCCGTGTTGACGTCGTGGTGCCCCGGCCGGTAGAGGTAGCCGCGGTCGCCGCCGAAGACGAACACCGAGGACAGCGCGAGCAGCAGCAGCGCCAGCGGCGCCGCCTCGCGGCGGGGCGGGAGCGCGAGCCGTCCGGCGAGGGCGCGGATCACGCCTCGCATTGTCGGGGCTCGCCGCCGCGCGTCAACGACGCGCTACTCGGCGGCGGGGAACGCGATCTCGCCCTCCCACAGCCGCGCGTCGCCCTCGAACTGGCCGGTGGCGAGGCGCGCGAGGGGGTAGTCCGGCAGCAGGACGCTCGCGAGGCAGCGCCCCCCGTGGCGCAGCCCGCGGTCCGCGAACGCGAAGTCGAGGTTGGCGAAGCCCGCCTCGCGCCGGTCGGCGGGCAGGTCGTTCGCGTCGAGGGGCGTGACGTGGAGGAAGAAGCGCGCCACGGTGTCCGCCTCCGCGCAGTCCTCGCGCGTGTAGTGCAGCGTGCGGCCGTCGAGGCGCACCTCGAACGCCGAGCGCAGCGAGGGCTCGACGGCGGCGGCGGCCTCGTAGCGGGCGCGCCACGCCCCGGCGTCGAGCGGGAACTTGCCGCTCCAGAGGTGGCCCGTGTCGTCGTACTGGCCGGTGCGGACGCTGCGGACCTCGTAGTCCGGCAGCGCGATCCGCGCCATGCACGTCCCGCCGAAGCGCACGCCGCGGTCGGCGAACCAGAAGTCGAGGGCCTCGAACCCGGCCTCGCGGCGCTCGGCAGGGAGGTCGCCCGCGTCGGCGGCGTAGGCGTGGACGAAGAAGCGGGGCTCGGCGTCCGTCCAGGCGCAGCCGTCGCGCACGAAGGTCAGCGTGCGGCCTTCGAGGTAGGCGTCGAACGGGCCGCCGACCGTCGGCTCGGCGGCGGTCACGTCCTCGTACCAGGTCGTCGCGCGGCGGGGGAACGAGGGGTCCGCGACGGGGAACGAGACCTCCCAGACGGGGGGCAGGCCACCCTGCCGCTGGCCAGTGCGGACGCCGGCGAGGGGGTAGCCGGGCAGCTCGGCGCGCGCTACGCAGCGGCCGCCGAAGCGCGCGCCGTGGTGCGGGAGGAGGTACTCGACGGCCTCGAACCCGGCCTCGCGGCGGTCTGGCGGGAGGTCGTTCGCGTCGAGGGGGACGGCGTGGACGAAGAGCGGGGGCCACACGTCCTCCCCGGCGCAGCCGTCGCGCGCCCAGACGAGCGCGCGTCCGTCGAGCCGCACCTCGAACGCCGAGCGCGCGTCGGGCTCGCGCGCGGCGAGGGCGTCCCAGGCCGCGCCGAGCGCGGCGGGGCTGTAGAGGTGGAAGCGGCCGTTGCCGGGCGTGAGCGAGCCGCCGATGTCCACGGGCAGGATGACGTAGTCGTGGCGGGCAGCCGCATCCCACTCTTCGGTCACGCCGATCTCGCTGGGCCGGAGGTAGCTGCCGTAGAGCCAGTAGAGGACGTATTTGAGCGGCGAGACCTGCGCCAGCGCGGCCGGGTCGAAGAGCACGCTGCGGCCGGTGGTGAAGGGGCGCATCGCGCGGAAGTCGGCCGTCGACCCGCGCTGCAGCGCGGCTTCCGCCTCGCCCTGCCCGCTGCCCATCAGCGCGGCGGAGAGCGCGAACGCGGCGCCCGCGGCGAGGGCGGCGGCGGGCATGACGCGCTCCGCGCGCCGCCCGCTCAGGCGCCGCAGGCCCAGCAGGACGAGCGACCAGAACACCAGCGGTATGCCGGCGTGGAACATCGCCTCGAACCTCATCGCGGCGTTCCCGCGGAACAGGATCGCCCAGCACCAGCCGGTCAGCAGCAGCGCGGCGAAGAGCGCCCGGTGCGGCGTCCGGCGCCACGCGGCGGCGCAGGCGGCGAGCACGGCCGCGCCCGCGGCGGCGTACGGGAGGGGCGGCGGCAGGGCGTGCAGGGCGGGAGCGAGGCCGAGGCGATCCGCGGCGGCGTACGGGATCGCAGCCCCGCCGATCCTGCCGAGCTGCGTCTGGAGGAACTCGCCCCATCCCGGGCTCCGCGACTCCACGTCGCTGCGCCGCAGGATCGATTCGAAGGACGGCAGTTCCGCTGGCGCGACCTCGCCGCCGAGCGCGCGGTACTCGTTGCCGAGGTTGAAACCCAGCAGGAGCGCGCAGCAGAGCACGGCGAAGGCGCCGCAGGCGAGGTAGCGGCTGCGCGCGAGCGCGCCCAGCGCCCGCCGCGCCTCGAGGCGCGCGCCCCCGCCGCCGCGCGCCCGCCGCGCCTCGGACGCGAGGCCGAACAGCACGAACGGCGCGATCAGCCCCACGACGTGCCAGCCGAGCAGGACGGCGACGGCGGTCTTGACCAGCAGCTGGCGGAAGCGGCCCTCCTGCGCGAACACGGCCATGCCGTGGAACGCCAGCATGACGCCGAACAGGTTCGTGCTGGTCTCGGCCGTGATGGAGTCGCTGTAGTGGAGCAGGTAGTACGAGGAGAACGCGAGCAGCGTCGCGGCGAGCGCGATCCGGCGGTCGCCGAGGAGCCTCGCGAGCGCGAGGTGCGCGAGCACGGCGGCGGCGGCGAAGAACGCGAGCATGAGCAGCCGAGCGGAGCGGATCGCCCTCGGGAAGTCGTCGCCGAAGGGCAGGATCGCGAGCTTGACGAGGGCGTAGTTGCCGATCGGGAAGCGGTTGTAGGGGACGTACCGGCGCTCCCCGTCCTCGTCCAGCCACTGGCGGCGGAAGCCGAGGAAGCCGTGTTCGGCGGAGAGGTTCGCGGCCAGCGTCAGCGTCTCCGCCGAGACGTCGTCGTCCACTTCCCGGTAGAACTGCGAGCGGTCGTTGCCGAAGACGAACACCGAGGCCAGCGCGAGCAGCAGCAGCGCCAGCGCCGCCGCCCCGCCGCGAGGGATGGGGTTGCGGGGGAGGAGCTGGAGCCGTCCGGCGAGGGCGGGGATCACGCCCCGCATTGTCGGGGCTCGCCGCCGCGCGTCAACGACGGCGGACGCGACGCGCTACTCGCCGAACGCGATCTCGCCTTCCCACAGCCGCGCGTCGCCCTCGAACTGGCCGGTCACGAGGCGCGCGATGCCGTAGTCCGGCAGCCGCACGCTCGCGAGGCACCGCCCCTCGTGGCGCAGCCCGCGGTCTCCGAACGCGAAGTCGAGGTTGGCGAACCCCGCCTCGCGCCGCTCCTCCGGCAGGTCGGCGGCGTCGAGGGGCGTGACGTGGAGGAAGAAGCGCGCCTCGGTGTCCGCCTCGGCGCAGTCCTCGCGCGTGTAGTGCAGGGTGCGGCCCTCGACGCGCACGTCGAACGCCGCGCGCAGCGAGGGATCAATGGCGGATGCGGCCTCGTAGCGTGCGCGCCACGCCACGGGGTCGGACGGGAACTGGCCGGCCCAGACCTCGCCGCCGTCGCCGTACTGGCCGGTGCGGACGCCGAGGATCGCGTAGTCCGGCAGCACGAACGACGCGAGGCAGAGGCCGTCGTGGCGCAGCCCGCGGTCGCGGAGGCCGAAGGCGAAGCGCTCCGACCCGTAGGGCCGCCGCGCCTCGGGCAGGCCGCCGGCGTCGAGAGGCAGGACGTGGACGAAGAAGCGCGCCGCCGCGTCCCCGGCCTCGCACCCCTCGCGCACGTAGTGCAGCGTGCGGCCGTCGAGCGAGACCGCGAACGCCGAGGACAGCACGGGCGTGGCGGCCTCCGCCCTCTCGCGCCAGCCGGCGACGCCTCGCGGGAACGAGGCGTCCCCGGCGGGCAGCGACGCCTCCCAGAGGGCGGGCAGGCCCTCGGCGCGCTGTCCGGTGCGGAGGCCGGCGATCGGCTCGTCCGGGAGCGCGATCCTCGCGAGGCACGCGCCGCCGAAGCGCACGCCGTGGTCGTGGAGCGCGAAATCGAGGCGCACGGCGGGGCCGCCGCCGGCGGGGACGGCCTCGAGGAAGAAGGGCAGCGCGGCGTCGTCCCGGGAGCACCCGTCGCGGGCGTAGGTCAGCGTGCGGCCCTCGAGGCGCAGGTCGAAGCGCGCGCGCAGCGAGGGCTCGGACGCGGCGATCGAGGCGTGGACGCGGGGCAGATCGGCGGTGCGGTAGAGGTGGAAGCGGCGGTTGCCAGGCGTGAGCGAGCCGCCGAAGTTCGCGGGGACGACCACGTAGTCGTGGCGCGAGGCGTGCGCCCACTCCTCCGCCGAGCCGTAGGCGTCGTCCTGGAGGAAGCGCCCGTTCAGCCAGTAGCGGACGAAGTGGACGACGCGCGGGTTCGTCGCCTTCCACGCCCCGTCGAGGAGCACGCTCCCGCCGTCGGTGGGGCCGCGCATGGCGCGGAAGTCGGTCTCGGCCTCCTTGCGGAGCGCCGCCGCCTCCGCGCCGTAGCCGACGCCGCCCATCAGCGCCGCCGAGAGCACGAAGACGGCGGCGGCGGCGACCGCGGCGGCGGGCAGCGCGCGCGCCGCGCGCCGCGGCCCGATCAGGCGGCGCAGCCCCAGCAGCGCGAGCGCCCAGCACGCGAGCGCCGCGCCGATGTGGAACATCGCGTAGTACTCGTGGGTGGCCACGCTGCCCCGGAACGGGATCGCCCAGCACCAGCCCGCGAGCAGCAGCGCCGCCGCCGGCAGCCGCTGCGGCAGGAAGCGCAGCCCCGCGACGGCGGCGGCGAAGAGGGCGGCGCCCAGCGCGGCGAACGGCGCCGCCGAGGACGGCGGCGGCCAGAGGCCGAAGCCCGCCTGCGGCAGGCCGAGGCCGAGCCTGTCCACGAGCGCGAACGGGATCGCCATCCCGCCTGCGCCGCCGAGCTGCCCCCGCAGGAACGCCGTCCAGCCGGCCCCGTAGTAGTCGACGCGCCCGGCGTCGGCCCCGGTGGCGCTCAGCAGGGACTTGAAGGTCGGCAGATCGGTCAGCGCGCGCGCGCCCCCGAACGCGAGGTACTCGTTGGCGAAGTTCCAGCCCAGCAGCAGCGCCGCGAACAGCGCCGAGCACGCGCCGTAGAGCGCGTAGCGCCCGCGGACGGCGGCGGCGAGGGCGCGCAGGCCGCCTCCGCCCGACCGCGCCCGCAGGAGTTGGCCGACCGTCCCCAGCACGACGAAGGGCGCGACCAGCGCGGCGACGAACCAGCCGAGGAGGAGCGCAACGGCGGTTTTGGCCAGCAGCTGGCGGAAGCGCCCCTCGCGCTCGTGGATGATCATCCCGTGGAAGACCAGCAGCGCTCCGAGCAGGTTGGTGCCGGCCTCCGACGAGACCATGTCGTTGTAGTAGAGGAGGTAGTACGAGGAGAAGGCGAGCAGGGTGGCCGCGAGCGCGATCCGGCGGTCGCCGGTCAGGCGGACGAGCGCGAGGTGCGCGAGCACGGCGGCTGCGGCGAAGCAGGCCAGCATGAGCAGCCCCGCGGCGCGGAGCTGCCTCGGGAAGTCGTCGCCGAAGGGCAGGATCGCCAGCTTGACGAGGGCGTAGGAGCCGGGCGGGTAGCGGTTGTAGGGCACGTAGCGCGGCTCGCCGTCCGCGCCCAGTTCGAGGCGCACGAACCCGAGGAAGCGGTGCTCGGCGGAGAAGTTCGAGGACAGCGTCATGCTGTGCGCCGAGATGTTGTCGTGCGCGGGCCGGTAGAACTGCGAGCGGTCCCCGCCGAACACGAACACCGAGGACAGCGCGAGCAGCAGCAGCGCCAGCGACGCCGCCTCGCGGCGAGGGATGCGGGGGAGCGCGAGCCGTCGTGCGAGGGCGCGGATCACGCCTCGCATTGTCGGGGCTCGCCGCCGCGCGTCAACGGCGGGGGCGCTACTCGCCGATGGGGAGCACGGCCCCCAGAGGTGGCGACGGCGTCAGCGGGCGGGCGGGGCGGCCTCGGGGGCGGCGAGGGCGGGGGCGGGCGCCGCCGCGAGGGGGGCGGCGGACGGCGCCTCGCGCGCGGCGGGCGGCTTCGCGAACGCGAACAGCAGCGCCCCCATCGAGGCGAACAGGGCGAGCACGAGGAAGCTCACGCGGTAGCTGCCGGTCTGGTCGTACATGACGCCGGCGAAGGTCGGCCCGACGATCATGCCGGACATGATCACGAGCGACGAGAAGCCCATGATCGTGCCGAACGAGCCGCGCCCGAAGTAGTCGGCGCGGATCGCCATCTGCAGCGGCGCGCGCAGCCCCCACGCCGTCCCGTTCAGCGCCACCGCCGCGTACACCATCGGCAGCGAGGCGGCCAGCGCCAGCACGAGGATCGCGAGGCCGTGGCCCAGCAGCGCGCCGACGATCAGCGGGCGCTTCGGCCAGCGGTCCCCGAGGTACGCTCCCGCCAGCTGGCCCACGACCTGGCCCACCGTCTGGATCGTGATCGCGAACGCCGCGAGGCCCAGCCCGTAGCCGAGGTCCTCGTGGACGTAGATCACGAGGTGCACCATCAGCGCGCCGATCACCAGCAGCGCCGCCGCCTGGCCGAGCGAGATCAGCCAGAAGGCGGGCGTCCGCAGCGCCTCGCCCACGGCCATGCCCGCCTCCTCCTCGTCGTCCACGGCGTCGGGGTCGCCGGCGAGGGCGGCGTGCGAGGCCGCGCCGTCGGGCAGCAGCCCGTGGTCCTCGGGCCGGTGGCGCACGACGCGCGCCAGCGGCAGCCCGATCGCGAGCACCGCCACGCCCGAGGCGAACGCCGCCGTGCGCCAGCCGATGCTCTCGATCACGAGCGCCGTCGGCGTCGCCGCGAAGCCGCCGACGGCGAACCCCATCGACAGCATCCCGAGGGCGAACGAGCGCCGCCGCCGGAACCAGTTCACCACCGCCACGACGAGCGCGATGAAACTGCCGAGCGAGGCGCCGATGGCGATCAGCATGAACGCGATGTAGAACGTCCAGACCTCGCGCACGAAGCTCAGCATCATGAAGCCGGCGGCGAACAGCACCATCCCGAACATCATGATCCGGCGCGGCCCGTAGGTATCGATCGCCCAGCCTTGGATCGGGCCGAGGATGCCGCTCTCGGCGCGCTGCATCGCGAAGGCGATCGAGAAGGTGGTGCGGCTCCAGCCGAAGTCGGCCTGCATCAGCGCGACGTAGGTGCCGAACGAGTGGAACATCAACATGCCGAGCATCAGCTGGGTGAAGAAGCCGGCGGCGACGATGTACCAGCCGTAGAACGGCGCGCGGCGCGCGGACCCCGTCGCCGCGGCGGGCGTCACGAGGCGGCGAACGCGCGGCAGCGGATCGCCCGCTCGAGGTCGTCGTTGGCCTCGCGCAGCGAGCGCCGCAGCAGCGGCAGCCGCTCGCCGAGCTCGCCGAGCAGCGCCAGCGAGCGGTCGAGCACGCGCTGCTCGACGCGGCCGTGGGGGAAGAGGCTGGCGAACCACGCGCGCGTGAACTCGTTCTCGCGCCCGGCGAAGACCTCGGGCGCGCGCTCGAAGAACTCCATCGTCCAGGGTTCCAGCAGCCCGCGCTGGACGTGCCAGTGGAAGCCGGACATCGCGGCGGCGGTGAGGTGCAGCGAGCCGTAGCCCTCCTCGCGGAAGCGCCGCCACGCCTCGGCCTTCACGGCGGCGTCGGGGACGGACGCCGCGCAGCGCAGGGCGGCGCGCTGGCCGCGGTCCGAGGGGTCGCGCGCGCGCTCCGCCTCGACGCGCGCGTCCGCGCCCCCGGCGCCGTGCGCGACCGCGCGCGCGGCGATCTCCCAGCGCATGTCCTGGTCCACCGTCAGCCCCGGCACGTCCAGTTCGCCGTCGGCGAGCGCCATCGCGCGCGCGAGGTCGCCGGGCGCGATCGCGAGGCCGATCAGCGCGCGCGCCCAGATGATGCGCGCGTCGGCGGCGGAGTCGTCCGCGGGCAGCGCGTTCAGCGCCTCCCACGCCACCTCCGAGAAGCGGTGCGCCTCCTCCTCGCGGCGGTCGTCGGGCACGAAGCGCGCGATCGCCGTCGTGGCGGTGGCGAGCACCGTCTCGATCAGCTCGATGTCGGCCTCCGCCGTCACCTTCGAGGCGGCCAGCGGCAGGTAGTCGGTCGAGCGCAGCTGGCGGTCGCGCACCATGTTCCACAGCGCCTGCCAGATCAGCTGCCGCAGCAGCGGGTCCGCGATGCGCTCGAGGCGCTCCCGCACGTAGCCGAGCGAACGCTCGTCGAGCGCCACCTTGGCGAAGGCGTGGTCGTGCAGGTTCGGCATCACCAGCAGCGGCTCGGGCAGGCCGGCCGCCGCGGGCACATCGGTGCGCGGCCCGTCGATCGAGACGGCGAGGGCCTCGGCTTCGGCGCGCCCGCCGTCCTCGGTCACGAGCGCGACGTCGAGGCGGTGGGGGCGCAGCGTGGGGTGCTCCTCGGGCGCGGTCTGATCGATGGCGAGGGCGGCGATGCGGCCGTCCTCGGCGCGCCAGTCGGCGGCGACGGTGTTGAGCGAGGCGGTCTCGAGCCAGAGCGCGGCCCACTCGCGCAGGTCGCGCCCGGCGCCCTCGCCGATGGCGTCGAGGAACTCGGCGAGGGTGGTGTTGCCGAAGGCGTGGCGGCGGAAGTAGCGGCGCATCCCGTCGCGGAAGGCGTCCGCGCCGACGGCGGCGACGAGCTGCTTGAGCACCGCCGCGCCCTTGCCGTAGGTGATGCCGTCGAAGTTGAGGAAGGTGGCGTCGGTGTCCGGCACCTGCCCGGCGATGGGGTGCGTCGTCGGCAGCTGGTCCTGGCGGTAGGCCCACGCCTTCATGCCGGAGTTGAAGGCCAGCCACGCCGAGCCGAAGCGCGTCGCCTCGGCCATCGCGAGGTAGGCCATGTAGGTGGCGAAGCTCTCGTTCAGCCAGAGGTCGTTCCACCAGCGCATCGTCACGAGGTCGCCGAACCACATGTGCGCCATCTCGTGGAGGATGACCTCGGCGCGTCCGAGCCGCTGGTTGTCGGTCGGGGGGTCGCGGAAGACCATGCGCTCCGAGTGCGTGATCGCGCCGACGTTCTCCATCGCCCCGAAGTTGAACTCCGGCACGAAGACCTGGTCGTACTTGCCGAAGGGGTAGGGGTAGCCGAAGAACTCCGCGTAGAAGTCGAGCCCCTGCTTCGTCACCTCGAACAGCTCGCCGGCGTCGATGTGGGGCGCCAGCGACTCGCGGCAGAAGAAACCGAGCGGCACGCCGCGGTGGTCGCGCCGGAAGCCGCGGTAGGGGCCGGCGAGGAGCGCGAAGAGGTAGGTGGAGAACGGCGCGGTGCGCGCGAAGCGCCGCCGCACCCGCCCGTCCGCCAGCGGCGCGCGCTCCACCTCGGCGGAGTTGGCGATCAGCACCCATTCGGCGGGCGCGTCCACGGTCAGCTCGTAGGTCGCCTTGAGGTCGGGCTGGTCGAAGCAGGGGAAGAGGCGGTGGGCGTTGTAGGGCTCGAAGTTGGTGTAGAGGTACTCGGCGCCGTCCTCGGGGTCGACGAACTGGTGGAAGCCGTCGCCGGTGTGGTCGTAGTCGTGCTCCCAGGCGACGCGCACCTCGTTGCGCGCGGCCAGCGCCGCGGCCGGCAGCGTCAGCCGGTACGGCCCCGGCGAGGGCTCGACGGCCACGCCGTTGACCTCGAGGCGCTCGACGCCGCCGCCGCGGTGGTCGAGGTGGAGGTCGCCCTCGCCCGCGAGGCCGAAGCGGATCGCGGCCTCGCCGCGGTAGCGTTCCGCGCCGGGGACGAGGTCGAGCCGCAGTTCGTAGGAGACGCCGCCGACGCGGGCGGCGCGCGTGGCGGCCTCCTCCTGCGTCAGCACGTCGCGCACGGCGTCGGCCCCGGTCGTCATCGGCGTCTCCCGGCGTTGGCGCGGCGGCGGGCGGCGCGCCGCCCGCCGCTCCGAGTATAGCGCGCCGCCCGGCACGCTCAGCCCCCTCGGGCCGAACAGGATCGGGAGATCGCGATCGCCGGCGGCCCGCGCCGCGCCGCGTCCGCCGCCGCGCGCCGCCGTGCCAGCCTGCGCGACGCATCGAGGGGGCGCGAGGCGATGGCCGAGGCGGGCGGCGGCGGGAACGGCGATCCCGCGCCGTGGCTCGAGGGGCACGCCGGACGGCTGGGCGAGGCGCTCGGCCTCGACATCGAGATCACGGGGCGCGAGGCGGCCTGCCTGATCGGCCGCGAGGCCGGCAGCGGCCGCGACGTGCTCGTCGGGGGCCGGCCGGGACCCACCGGCGACGCCGGCCTCGGCGGGCTGCTCGCCCGCGCCGCCGCCCTCGGCGCGCGCATCGTGGTGTGGGTCGGCGGCGAGGTGCGCGACGAGCACCGCGAGGCGATCCGCTGGCTCAACGCCTCGGACGCCGTCGCCTTCTTCGCCGTCGAGGCAACGGCGCCTCGCGGCGGCGGCCCGCTCCCGCGCCTCCGCGTGGCGGCGGGGCCCGCCCCGCCCGCGCGGGTCAAGGGCCGGCGGCCGCCGCCCGCGACCGCCGAGGGGAAGGCGTACCAAGCGTTCTACGGCGACCTGGTCGACCTGCTCAGGGAACGGCGCTTCACCGAGGCGCGCCGGAGCAGCGTCGGCACGGCCCCGTCGAAGACGTTCGGGTGGGGCATGAGGGGCTGCGCGGTGCGGATGGCGTTCGGGGAGGGCGAGTTCCGCGTCCAGCTCGTCGTCGAGGGCGGCACGAAGCAGCAGAACAAGGCGGTCTTCGACCGCCTGCACGCCGAGCGCGAGGCTATCGAGGCCGCACTGGGCGAGGCGCCCGCGTGGCTCCGCCTCGATCGCCTCAAGACGTCGCGCCTCGAATTCCGCAGGCCGGGATCGGTCGCGGCCTCCTCCGCCGCGGAGCTCGGCGAGCTGAAGCGCTGGGCCGCCGACCTGCTGCCGCTCCTGCGCGACGTGTTCGGCCCGCGCGTCGCCGCGCTCAACCTCGACGCGCTGACCGCCGAGGCGCGCGAGGCGTGACCGCCGCCGCGCCGCCGCAACGCGGGGGCGTGCTACGCTGCGGCGCGAGGGGGCAAGCGGGCGATGGCCGAGCTGGGCAGCATCACGAACGTGGACCCGCGCACCGTATGGCCGAACGAGGCCGGCGACTTCACGCCGTGGCTCGCGGAGCACGCCGACCTGCTCGGCGCGGCGCTGGGACTGGAAATCGAGACGGAGCAGCGCGAGGCCGCGGTCGGCGCGTTCAGCCTCGACCTGCTCGGCAGGGAGGTCGGCAGCGATCGCGTCGTGATCGTCGAGAACCAGCTGGAGCGCACCGATCACGGCCACCTCGGCCAGCTGCTCGCCTACGCCGCCGGCCTCGACGCGAAGATCGTGGTCTGGATCAGTCCCGACGTGCGCGAAGAGCACCGCGACGCCATCCACTGGCTCAACGAGCAGACCACCGACGCGGTGGCCTTCTTCGCCGTCGAACTGGAGGTGTGGCGGATCGGGGAATCGCTGCCCGCTCCGCGCTTCAACGTGGTGGCAAGGCCGAGCGGATTCCAGCGGACGATCATACAGAGGACATCTGCCGCACCAAGCGAACGCGGCATCGCCTACCAGCAGTTTTTCCGTGACCTTGTGGGGCGGTTGCACGCACAACATCCCGGCTTTGCCCGCACTAATCTCGATCTGATCCGCTATGACAACTGGACAAGCTTTGGTGCGGGCCAATCCGGGTTCTCGATCGAGGCAGCGTTCGCACGCGATCGGTTCCGCGTCGATCTCTACATTTCCAATATGGGTACCGAACGGACCAGTGCAGCCTTCAACAGCCTGCATGGAAGCCGCGAAGCCGTAGAAGAAGAACTCGGCATGGCATTGGAATGGGAGCGGCTCCCGCGGACGTTCCGGGTAGCGGCATACCGGGATGGCGGTATCGACTCTGCCGAGGCCGTACTCGAAGCGCACAAGCGCTGGGCCGTCGACCTGCTCCCCCGCTTCCGCGACGCCTTCCAGCCGCGCATCGCCGCGCTCGACCTCGACGCGCTCGCCGCCGAGGCGTTCGAGTACGAGGAGGACGACGCATGACCATCGCCCCCACCGCTCCCGCGCCCACCGCCGCAGCCGCGCCGTTCGCGCGCACGAGGCGGATGCGGGCGAGCGAGGCGCTGCGCGGGCTGGCGCGGGAGACGCGGCTCGACCCCTCGGCGTTCGTGTACCCGCTGTTCGCCGTCGAGGGGCGCGGGGTGCGCGAGCCGATCGCGTCGATGCCGGGGCAGCGCCGGCTCTCGACCGACATGCTCGCGGACGAGGCGCGCGAGCTGCGCGAGCTGGGCGTGCGCGCGGTGCTGCTGTTCGGCGTGCCCGGCCGCAAGGACGCCGAGGGCAGCGGCGCGTGGGCGGCGGACGGCATCGCGCAGCGGGCGGCCTCGGCGCTGCGCGACGCCGACCCGGCGCTCGCCGTGATCGCCGACGTCTGCCTCTGCGAGTACACCGACCACGGCCACTGCGGCCCCCTCGACGCGCGCGGCGAGGTCGTCAACGACGCGGCGGTCGAGCTGCTGGCGCGCACCGCCGTCTCGCTCGCCGAAGCGGGGGCCGGCATGGTGGCGCCCTCGGACATGATGGACGGGCGGGTCGGCGCCATCCGCGCCGAACTCGACGCGGCCGGCCACGCCGGGCTGCCGATCATGGCCTACAGCGCCAAGTACGCCTCGGCGTTCTACGGGCCGTTCCGCGAGGCGGCCGGCTCCGCCCCGGCGTTCGGCGACCGCCGCGGCTACCAGATGGACCCGCCGAACGTGCGCGAGGCCGTGCGCGAGGCCGCGATCGACGCCGCCGAGGGCGCCGACGCGGTGATGGTCAAGCCCGCGCTCGCCTACCTCGACGTGGTGCGCGCGGTGCGCGAATCGACCGGCCTGCCGCTGGCGGCGTACAACGTGTCGGGCGAGTACGCGATGCTGAAGGCGGCGGCGGCGCAAGGCTGGATCGAGGAGGAGCGCGCGGTGCTCGAAACGCTGACCGGCATCCGCCGCGCGGGGGCCGACGTCGTGATCACCTACCACGCCAAGGAGGCCGCGCGCTGGCTGCGCCGCGCTCCCGCCGGGGACGCCCCGTGAGCGGCGGGGACGGCGCCCTCCCGCCCTTCGACGCCGGAGCGATCCGCGCCGTCGCCTTCGACGCCTACGGCACGCTCTTCGACTGGGACTTCCGCGCCTGCCTCGCGCAGGCGCTCGCCGAGCAGGGCCTCGCCGTCGAGGACCTCGACGCCGTCGCCCACAGCTTCGAGCAGGCGTGGAACAGGGTCAGCCCGTTCGCCGAACCCGGCGGCGGCGAGAAGCCCGACCGCGAGCTGCTGCTCGCCGGCGAGGCGCCCGAGTTCGTCACGACGTGGGAGATCTGGCGGCGGCAGTTCGCGTGGGTGTTCGGCGAGCAGGGCCTCGCCGGCGACGCGGGGGCGGGAGCCGACCTCTTCCGCGAGGTGCTGGGCCGCGCGCCGGCCTACCCCGACGCGCACGCGGCGGTGGACGCCCTCGCCGCGGCGGGCTACCGGCTGGGGCTGCTGTCGAACGCCGACGAGGACTTCCTGCAGAGCGCGATCTCGCACAACCGGCTGCGCTTCTCCGTGATCCAGTCCTCGGAGTCGCTGCGCTGCTACAAGCCGCACCAGTCCACCTTCGGCGAACTCTGCCGGCGGCTCGGCTGCGAGCCGGGCGAGGTGCTGTACGTCGGCGACTCGCCGCAGGCCGACGTGCTGGGCGCGCGCCACGCCGGACTGCGCGTCGCCTGGCTGCGCCGCCGCGGCGACGGCTACGAGCTGCCCGAGGACTACCCCAGGCCCGACCGCGCCGTGGACTCGCTCGCCGCCGCCGCCGCCGTCCTCGGCGTCGGCGAGGCCGCCGGCGCCGCCGCCGGAGCGCGCTCGTGACCGCCGAGGGGCCGCGCGGGCCGGCGCGCGAGCGCTCGCGCGCGATCATGGAGCGCGCGCGCGCCGTGCTGCCGGGCGGCGTCAACTCGCCCGCCCGCGCCTACCGCGCCGTCGGCGGCGACCCGATCGTGCTCGAACGCGGCGAGGGCGCGATCACCGTCGACGCCGACGGCAACGAGTACGCCGACTACCTCGGCTCGTTCGGGCCGCTGATCCTCGGCCACGCCCACCCCGCCGTCGTCGAGGCGGTGCGCGCCGCCGCCGCGCGCGGCGCCTCGTTCGGCGCCACCACCGAGGCCGAAGCCGAACTCGCCGAGCTCGTCGCCGACGCGCTGCCCTCGGTCGAGATGCTGCGCTTCGTCAACTCCGGCACCGAGGCCGCGATGAGCGCGCTGCGGCTCGCCCGCGCCGCCACCGGCCGCGACCTGATCGTGAAGTTCGAGGGCTGCTACCACGGCCACGCCGACGGCCTGCTCGCCGCCGCCGGCTCCGGCGTCGCCACCCTCGGGCTGCCCGACTCGCCCGGCGTGCCCGCCGCCTTCGCCGCGCAGACGATCGTCGCGCCCTACAACGACGCCGCGGCCGTCCGCGCCGTCCTCGAGGCGCGCCCGGGCGAGGTCGCCGCCGTGATCGTCGAGCCGGTGGCCGGCAACATGGGCGTCGTCGCGCCCGCGGCGGGGTTCCTCGAGGCGCTGCGCGCGCTCTGCGACGAGCACGGCGCGCTGCTCGTGTTCGACGAGGTGATCACCGGCTTCCGCCTCGGCTGGTCGGGCGCGCAGGGCCGCTTCGGCGTGCTGCCGGACCTCACCGCGCTCGGCAAGGTGATCGGCGGCGGCCTGCCGGTGGGGGCCTACGGCGGGCCGCGCGCGCTGCTGGAGCGGATGGCGCCGGCCGGCGACGTCTACCAGGCGGGCACGCTCTCCGGCAACCCGCTGGCGACCGCCGCCGGCCTCGCCACGCTGCGCGTGCTGCGCGCCGCCGAGACCGCCTACGAGCGCCTCGACGCCCTCGCCGCGCGCCTCGCCGGGGGCGTCGCGGCGGCGGCGGCGGACGCCGGCCTGCCCCTCGCCGTCGCCCGCGAGGGCTCGATGCTGACCCCCTTCTTCCGCGAATCGCCCCCGCGCGACTACGCCGAGGCCGCCGCGAGCGACACCGCGCGCTTCGCCCGCTTCCACCGCGCCATGCTCGACCGCGGCGTCCTGCTCCCGCCCTCGCAGTTCGAGGCGTGGTTCGTCTCCCTCGCCCACGACGAGGCGACGATCGACCGCACCGCCGCCGCCGCCCGCGACGCCCTCGCCGCGCTCGCGCGCGACGGGTAGCCGCGCCCCTACGCCCGAGGCCGGCGATTGCCCCTCGCGGCATCGCGCCGGTATACTCGCGGCGAAGCGGTGCGCTCAACCGCGCGCGCGGTTGAGCGATTGGGCCGGCGGGGGGCCGACCGTGCGCCTGAACGTACAGCAGGAAGACCTCCACCGCGGCCTCCGCGCCGTCTCGCGCGCCGTGCCCGCACGCAGCACCCTCCCGATCACGAGCAACATCCTGATCGAGGCCGGCAACGACGACGACGGCAGGGGCAGCCTCAAGCTCTCCGCCACCGACGCCGAGACCATCGCCATCACCTACACCGTGGGCGCCGAGGTCGAGGAGGACGGGGCGATCACGCTGCCCTCGCGCCTGCTCTCCGACTTCGTCGCCACGCTGCCCCCCGAACCCATCGAACTCTCGCTCGCCGAGCGCTCGCGCCAGGTCAGCCTCGTCTGCGCCCGCAACGAGGCCTCGATCGGCGGCATGGCCGCCGAGGACTTCCCGCCGATCCCCCCCGTCGAGGACGGCGACACGATCCTGCTCGACCCGGGGGCGCTGCGGCGCTCCATCGATTACGTCGCCTTCGCCGCCGCCACCGACGACTCGCGGCCCGTCCTCACCGGCGTGCACTTCGGCATCCGCGAGGGCGCGCTCAAGCTGGCCGCCGCCGACGGCTTCCGCCTCGCCGTCCACACCGTCGCGCTGTCCGGCGAGCCTCCCGAACGCGAAGCGGTCGTGCCCGCCCGCGCTCTCACCGAGCTCGCCCGCCTGCTCGGCGAACGGCGCCTGCACGCCATCGAAGAGACGCGGCGGGCGGCCGACGCGGCCGAGGCCAGCGGAACGGACGGGGAGGCCCCCGACAACCTCAGGAAACAGGCCGACGAGCTGGACGCGACCCGCAGCGGCGAGGGCGGGGAGGACGTCCGCATGACGTTCAACGCCGCGTCCACGCAGGTGCTGTTCGACCTCGGCCACGCCACGCTCAGCGCCCAGCTGGTGCAGGGATCGTTCCCCAACTACGAGCAGCTGATCCCGACCAGCCACACCACGCGCACCGAGGTCGGCCTCGGCGAGTTCACGCGCGAGACGCGCATCGCCTCGATCTTCGCGCGCGACGGCTCCGGCATCGTGCGCCTCGTCGCCAGCCCCGGCGCCGACGGCGCGCCCGGCCAGCTCACCGTCACCGCGCGCGGCGAGCAGGGCGGCGACCAGGGCGGCAGCAACGAGGGCCTGATCGACGCGCTGGTCGAGGGCGAGGAGGCGAAGATCGCCTTCAACAGCCGCTACCTGACCGAGGTGCTCCAGGCCCTCGGCTCCGACCGCGTCACGATCGAGACCACGTCGCCCTCCAGCCCCGGCGTGCTCCGCCCCGTCGGCGACGACGACTACGTCCACGTCGTCATGCCGATGTTCGTGCAGTGGTAGCGCCCGTCGCGTCCGCGCCCCGCCGGTAAGCGCCCTCGCGCCATCGGCACCCTCGGGCCGCGTCCCCACGCCTCGGCGGGATCGGGCCGCCTCGAACCGCGCTCGCGCGGCGAGGGCGGCTACGGCGTCGCGGCGTCCGGGCCGGGAAGCTCCGCTTCCCAGAGGATGCCGCCGGCGTCGTACTGGCCAGTGACGACGCGGACGAGGGGGTACGGGGGGAGTTCGACCGCCGTCATGCACCGCCCCCCGTGGTGCAGCCCGCCGTCGGCGAAAGCGAAGCCGGCGGTGTTGTACGGCTGCTCGCCTTCGAGGTCGTCCTCGCCGGCGGGGTAGTAGCGCAGGAAGAAGCGGCCCGCAGTGTCCGAGGCGGTGCACTCCTCCCGCGCCCACGTCAGCGTGCGCCCGTCGAGGTACAGGCCGAAGGCCGCGTCCGCCGCCGGCTCGCCGGCCGTCGCGGCGTCCCAGCGGGCGAGCCACCCCCCGGCGTCGAGCGGGAACCCCGCGGCCCAGATCGTGCCGTCGGCGTCGTACTGGCCGGCGACGATGCGGTCGAGGCCGTAGGCGGGCGCCTCGACCGCCGTCATGCACCGCCCCCCGTGGTGCAGGCCGCCGTCGGCGAAGGCGAAGCCGGCGGTGTTGTACGGCTGCTCGCCCTCGAGGTCGTCCTCGGCGGCGGGGTAGTAGCGCACGAAGAAGCGGCCCGCGGTGTCCGAGGCGGTGCACCCCTCGCGCGCGAGGGTCAGCGTGCGCCCGTCGAGGTACACGCCGAAGGGGCCGCGCAACCTCGGTTCGCCGGACGTGGCGGCGTCCCAGCGGGCGAGCCACCCCTCGGCGGCGAGCGGGAACCCGGCGGCCCAGATCGTGCCGTCCTCGTCGTACTGGCCGGCGACGATGCGGTCGAGGCCGTAGGCGGGCGCCTCGATCCTCATCATGCACATGTCCTCGTGGTACACGCCGTCGTCGGCGAAGCCGAAGCCGGCGGTGTTGTACGGGTCCCCGCCTTCGAGGTCGTCCGCGTCGGCGGGGTAGTAGCGCACGAAGAAGCGGCCCGCGGTGTCCGAGGCGGAGCACTCCTCCCGCACCCAGGTCAGCGTGCGCCCGTCGAGGTAAAGGTCGAAGGGGCCGCGCAGCACCGGCCCGCCGGACGTGGCGGCGTCCCAGCGGGCGCGCCACGCCCCGGCGTTGAGCGGCGTCCCCCCGGACCCGGCGAGGCCGCCGCCGGAACCGGCAGCCGCCGTCGCGTCCGGCGTCGCCGTCGCGTCCGGCGCCGGCGCGGTCGGCGTCGCGGTGGGCGTGGGCGGGGCGGAGACGGCGGCCCCGTCCGGCAAGGGGCCTCCCGCGGGGTCGAACGGCACGACGAGCACGAAGACGGCGGCGGCCATCGCCAGCAGCACCGAAGCGGCGGCGAAGAAGTGGACGGGGCGTGCGGCCCGCAGGGCCGGCGCGACGAATGCCGACAGCATGGACGCCTTACCCCCGCGCGCCGTGGAGAGCGGAGCATAGGCGGGCGGACGCTTGACCGGAAGAGCGGGGGCTCGCTCGCGCGGAACGGCGCGGAGGGCGATACTGGCGGCGGCGGGGCCGCGGCAGGAGGCGTCGTGGCGTCCCGATCCCCCCGCATCGCGCACCTCGCACGGCTCGCGGTCGCCGTCGCGCTGCTGGCGGCGGCGGGTCTCGCGGCGCCCGCGGCCGCCGCCGGGCCGTTCGAGGCGGGCACGCGCCTCGTGCTGCGCGGCGAGAGCGGCGACTGCGTGCCGCTGCGCGCCGCGCCCTCGCTGTCCGCGTCGTCGGCGTACTGCGCGCCCGACGGCAGCGCCGCGACCGCGACCGGCGACCGCATCGCGGGCGACGGCCTCGACTGGGAGTACGTCCTCGCCGACGGGGGCCGCGGGTACGCGCCCGCCGCCCGCCTCGAACGCGCGGGCGCGGGCGGCGCGCCGCCCGCCGGGGCCGCGGCGCTGCCCGTCCCGCCGCCGGGCGGATTCGCGCAGGGCCTCGCGGGTACGTCGGACCCTCGCGGGCTGGTCGCGGCGCAGCCGTTCGCGGTCGCCGCGGTGTGGCTGTTCCAGCCGTCGAGCCAGACGTACCTGACCTACGTCCCCGGCGCGCCCGCGTTCGTCAACACGCTCGGCGCCTCCTCGCTGCGCCCGGACAGCGCCGTCACCGTGCGGCGGGCGGGCGAGCTCGACCGCGCGGCGCTGCCGCCGCCCCCCGCCGCGCCCGCGGGCGCGGCGATCGAGGGCGCGCCGAACGTCTTCCCGGCGCCGCCCGCGGGCGGCTTCGCGCAGGGCGTCTCCGGCACGAACGACCCCGCCGCGCTCGCCGCCGCGCAGCCGTTCGGGGTGCGCGCGATCTGGGTGCTCGACACGCCCTCGCAGCAGTGGCTGACCTACATCCCCGGCGCGCCCGCCGCCGTCAGCACGCTCGCGCGCGGCCTGCTGCGCCCCGGCAGCATCGTCACGATCGGCGCGGCCGCGGCCACGACCGCGCCGGCGCCCGAACCCGAGGCGGGAACGACGATCGAGACCACGATCACGTACTACTACTGCGAGGGCACGGGCGGCGACGGCGGCGGCTTCTGCGGCTACATGGCGAACGGCCAGATCGTGCACGCCGGGGCCGCCGCCTGCGCCCGCTCCCGCCTCGGCGAGCGCTTCCGCATCGTCGGCGACCCGACCGTCTACACCTGCGAGGACACGGGCGGCGCCGTCCACGGCCACCACCGCGACATCTGGTTCCGCTACAGCGCCGACGCCGCAGCCTGGGCGCGGCGGATGCTCGACGCCGGCCATTTCGAGGATCGCCAGCTCGCCGACGGCAGCTGGCGGCGCTACGGCCGCATCGAGATCCTGCCGTAGCGGGCCCTCGCGCCGCCGGTCCGTGCGCGCCTCGCGCCGCCGCTCGCCGCGCCGCCGCCGCTGCGGCCTATCGCCCGCCGCTGCGCCCGATGTAGTCCGGGCTGCGGCCGTAGAAGGCGGCGGCGGCGTGCATCAGCGTCTCCGACAGCGTCGGGTGCGGGTGCACGGTCAGTTCGAGGTCCTCCGCCACCGCCCCCAGCTCGATCGCCAGCGCCGCCTCGCCGATCAGCTCGCCCGCGCCGGGGCCGGCGATGCCGGCTCCGAGCACGCGGTGGGTGTGCGGCTCGATCACCAGCTTGGTCACGCCGTCGTTGCGCCCGAGCGTCGTCGCGCGGCCCGAGGCGGCCCACGGCATCGAGGACACGAGCACCTCGATGCGGCGGTCGGCGGCCTCGGTCTCGGTCAGGCCGGCCCACGCGATCTCGGGGTCGGTGTAGATCACGGCGGGGACGGCGGCCGGGTCCCACGCGGCGGGGCGGCCGGCGATGGCCTCGACGGCGACGCGCGCCTCGTGCGTGGCCTTGTGCGCGAGCATCGGCTCGCCCGCCACGTCGCCGACGGCGAAGACGTGCGGCTCGGCGGTGCGGCGCTGGGCGTCGACCTCGACGAAGCCGCGCGCGTCCAGCCGCACGGCGGTGCGTTCGAGGCCCAGCCGCGCGCTGTTGGGGCGGCGGCCGGTGGCGACCAGCACGCGCTCGAACTCGCAGTCCTCGGGCGGGCCGTCCGCGCCCGCGATGCGCGCGCGGACGGCCTCGCCGGTGTCCTCGATCGCCAGCACCGAGGTTTCGAGGCGGATCGCCTCGAAGTCGCGCTCGAGGCGGCGCTGGAGGTGGCGCACGAGGTCGCGATCGACGCCGGGCACGAGGCCGGCCGTCATCTCCACGACGGTGACGCGCGCGCCGAGCGCGGCGTAGACGCTGCCCAGCTCCAGCCCGATGTAGCCGCCGCCGACGACGAGCAGCGTCTCCGGCACGCGCTCCAGCTCCAGCGCCGAGGTCGAGTCGAGCACCCTCGGGCTGTCGAGGGCGAGCGCCGGGGGGCGCGCGGGGGCGGAGCCGGTGGCGACGATGGCGTAGTCGAAGCCGACGGTGCGCGCGGGGCCGCCGTCCGCGGGCGCGACGCTCAGCGCGTGGGGATCGACGAACGCCGCGCGGCCCTGCTCGTAGCGCACCCCGTGGCGGCGGGAGAGCTGGCCGAGGCCGCCCGTCAGGCGCTCGACGACGCCGCTGCGGAAGCCGCGCAGCCGTTCGAGGTCGATCTGCGGCTCGCCGAAGGCGACGCCCCACTCCTCGGCCTCCCGCGCCTCGCCGATCAGGGAGGCGACGTGGAGCAGGGCCTTCGAGGGGATGCAGCCGCGGTAGAGGCAGACGCCGCCGGGGTTCGGCTCCTCGTCGATCAGCGTGACCTGCATCCCGAGGCCGGCGGCGAGGAAGGCGGCGGGGTAGCCGCCGGGGCCCCCGCCGACGACGGCGAGGCGGACGCCTTCGTGGGTCACGCGCGCTCCTCTCCCGCCGCGCCGCGGCGCGCTACAGCACCAGCTGCGGCGGCTCCTCGACGGCCTCGATGATCCAGTTGAGGGCGCGCGCGGCGTCGGCGCCGTCGATCAGGCGGTGGTCGACGGTGAGGCCGAGCGGCAGCCGCAGCCGCGGGCGGAACTCGCCCTCGATCCACACCGGCTCGCGCTCGGCGCGCCCGACGGCGAGGATGCCGACCTCCGGCGGATGCAGGATGGCGGTGAAGAAGCCCGTACCGAAGCCGCCGAGGTTGCTGATCGTGAAGGTGCCGCCCCGCAGCTCGTCGAGGCCGAGCCGCCGCTGGCGCGCCTTCGCCGCCAGCTCGCCGATCTCGACCGCGAGCTCGGTCAGCGACTTGCGGTCGGCGTCGCGCACGACGGGCACGACGAGGCCGCGCTCGGTGTCGGTGGCGACGCCGACGTGGACGTAGCGGCGGTAGACGACCTCCAGCGTCGCGGCGTCGATCGAGGCGTTGAGGCGGGGGAAGGCCGCGAGCGCGCGGGCGACGACCTGCATCAGGATCGGCAGCATCGTGAGCGAGCCGCCGGCCTCGGCGACGCGGTCGCGGAACTGGCGGCGCAGCGCGTCGAGCTCGGTGACGTCGGCCTTCTGCTGGAGCGTGATGTGGGGGCTCTGCGTCCACGAGGCGCCGAGGGTGCGCGCCGTCGCGCGCCGCGTCGCCGACATCCGCTCGCGCTCGACCTCGCCGAACAGCGCGAGGTCGGGCAGCGGCAGCGCCGCGGGCGGGGCCTCGGCGGGCGGGGCGGCCCTCGGCGCGGGGGGCGGGGGCGGCTCGGGCGCGGCCCGCGCGGGGGCGGCGCCGGAGTAGAGCGCGGCCAGCAGGGCGCGCGCGTGCGCCTTCACGTCCTCGATCGAGACGCGCCCGCCGGGGCCGCTGCCGGCCACGTCGCCGATGCGGACGCCGATCTCGCGCGCGAACAGCCGCACCGACGGCGCGGCCGGCGCCGTCTCGCCCGGCGCGAGCGCGGCGGGCGGCAGCGCCGACGCGGGCGGCGCGACCGGCGCGGCCGGCGGCGCGACGGGCGCGGCCGAGGCCGGCGCGGGCGTCGGGGGCGCCGGCGCGGCCTCGGCGGGCGGCGCGGGCGCCTCGGCGGCGGGCGGCGTGGACGCCTCGGCGGGCTGGGGGGCGGCCTCGCGCGGCGGGGGCGGCGCGGGGGCGGGCGGGGGCGAGGGCGCGGCGTCCGCGGGGGCGAGGGCGACGAGCGGCTGGCCGACGCGCACCACCTCGCCGACGGCGACGTGGACGGCCTCGATCACGCCCGCGTGCGGGGCGGGCACGTCGAGATTCGCCTTCTCGGTCTCGACCTCGATCAGCGGCTGGCCGGACTCGACGGCGTCGCCGGGGGCGACGAGGACGCCGATCACCTCGGCCTCCTCGATGCCCTCGCCGAGTTCGGGCAGGGTGAAATCGGCGGCCATGCGTCCTCCGCGCTGCGCTCGCCTCAGGCGAGCCGGGGGTTGACCTTGCCGGGGTCGATGCCGAGTTCGGCGACGGCGCGCCGCGGCAGGGCGGGGTCGACCGCGCCCTCGCGGGCGAGGGCCCAGAGCGCGGCGAGCGCGACATGCTTGGCGTCCACTTCGAAGTGGTCGCGCAGCGCGGCGCGCGTCTCGCTGAGCCCGAAGCCGTCGGTGCCGAGCGAGACGAGGCGGCCCGGCAGCCACTTCGCGATCGCGTCCGGCAGCGACTTGAGGTAGTCCGAGGCTGCCACGAACGGCCCCTCGGCGTCCGCCGTGATCGTCTCGAGGTACGAGCGGCGGGGCGGCTCGCCGGGGTGGAGCATATTCCAGCGCTCGGCGTCGAGGGCGTCGCGGCGCAGCTCGCTGTAGCTGGTGACGGACCAGACGGCGGCGGCGACGCCGTAGCGTTCGCCGAGGATGCGCTGCGCCTCGGCCACCTCGTTGAGGATGGCGCCGCTGCCGAGCAGCTGGACGCGCGGGCCGCCGGCGTCGGCGGGGCGGAGGCGGTACATGCCGCGCAGCACGCCCTCGGCGGCGCCGTCGGGCATCGGAGGCTGGCGGTAGGCCTCGTTGGTGACGGTGAAGTAGTAGATGACGGGCTCCTGCAGCTCGTGCATGCGGCGGATGCCCTCGCGCACGATCGCGGCGATCTCGTAGGCGTAGGCCGGGTCGTAGCTGACGACGCTGGGCACGACCGAGGCCAGCACGTGGCTGTGGCCGTCCTGGTGCTGGAGGCCCTCGCCCTGCAGCGTGGTGCGCCCGGCCGTGGCGCCGACGAGGAAGCCCCGCGCGCGCGAGTCGGCGGCGGCCCAGATCAGGTCGCCCACGCGCTGGAACCCGAACATCGAGTAGAAGATGAAGACCGGCAGCGTGCACGCCCCGTGCACCGCGGCCGCCGTCCCCGCCGCGATGAACGAGGCGAGCGCCCCGGCCTCGGTGATGCCCTCCTCGAGGATCTGGCCGTCGGTCGATTCCTTGTAGTAGATGAGGCTGTCGGCGTCGACGGGTTCGTAGAGCTGGCCGACGTGGGAGTAGATGCCGGCCTCGCGGAAGAGCGTCTCCATGCCGAAGGTGCGGGCCTCGTCGGCGACGATCGGCACGACGTGGGGGCCGATCGTCTCGTCGCGCAGCAGCTGGGCGAGCAGCCGCACGAAGGCGAGGGTGGTCGTGGCCTCGCGCTCGCCGGTGCCGGCGCGGAACTCGTCGTAGATCGTCTCTGCGGGGGCGATGCCGGCGCAGGAGATGGTGCGGCGCAGCGGCAGGAAGCCGCCCAGCGCGCGGCGGCGATCGTGGATGTAGCGGATCTCGGGGCTGCCCTCGTGCGGGCGGTAGAGCGGGGCGTGCACGACCTCGGCGTCGCTGAGCGGCACGCCGAAGCGGTCGCGGAACTCCATCAGCTCGTCTTCGTTGAGCTTCTTCTGCTGGTGGGTGATGTTCTTGCCCTCGCCCGCCTCGCCGAGGCCGTAGCCCTTGATCGTGCGGGCGAGCACGACGGTGGGCGCGCCGCGGTGGCGCACGGCGGCGTGGTAGGCGGCGTGCACCTTGTCGGGGTCGTGCCCGCCGAGGCGCATCGCCCACAGCTCGTGGTCGCTGAGGTGCTCGACCATCCGCAGCAGGCGCGGGTCGGCGCCCCAGAAGTGGCGGCGGATGTAGGCGCCGCCGGCCACGGTGTACTTCTGGTACTCGCCGTCCACGACCTCGCCCATGCGGCGGGCGAGCAGGCCGTCCTCGTCGCGCGCGAGCAGGGCGTCCCACTCGCCGCCCCACAGCACCTTGATCACGTTCCAGCCCGCGCCGCGGAAGACGGCCTCCAGCTCCTGCACGATCTGCCCGTTGCCGCGCACCGGCCCGTCGAGGCGCTGGAGGTTGCAGTTGATGACGAAGATCAGGTTGTCGAGCTGCTCCCGCGCCGCCAGCGAGATCGCGCCCAGCGACTCCGGCTCGTCCGTCTCGCCGTCGCCGAGGAACGCCCACACGCGCGCGTCGGACGGCTCCTTCAGCCCGCGGTCGGCGAGGTAGCGCATGAACCGCGCCTGGTAGATCGCCATCAGCGGCGAGAGACCCATCGAGACCGTCGGGAACTTCCAGAAGTCCTCCATCAGCCACGGGTGGGGGTACGAGGACAGCCCCCCGCCCTCGGCCAGCTCGCGCCGGAAGTTGAGCAGCTGGCGCTCGCTCAGCCGCCCCTCGAGGAAGGCCCGCGCGTAGATGCCGGGCGAGGCGTGGCCCTGGATGTAGATCAGGTCGCCGCCGCCCGGATCGCCGGCGCCGCGGAAGAAGTGCTGGAAGCCCACCTCGTAGAGCGTGGCCGCCGAGGCGAAGGTGGAGATGTGGCCGCCGATGCCCTCGACGCTCTGGTTGGCCGTCACCACCATCGCCATCGCGTTCCAGCGCACGAGGCTCTTGATGCGCTGCTCGACGGCGAGGTTGCCGGGGTACGGCGGCTGGCGTTCGGCCGGAATGGTGTTGACGTAGGGCGTGCGCGAGGTGACGGGCAGCGGCGCCATCTCCTTCTGCGCCTCCAGCTGCAGCTCGCGCAGCAGCTCGGCGACGCGGCCGGGGCCGCGCCGGTACCGCACCTCGTGCAGCGACCGCCGCCACTCCTCGGTCTCGATCGCGTCGAGCTCGGCCTCGACGGCCTCGCGCGCAGCGGCGCCGCCCGCGCCGTTCCCCCCGTTCGCCGCCGCCGCGTCCGCGCGAGCCGCCGCCGCCCGCAGCCCCTCGATCGTCATCGCGCCGCCTCCCGCCGCCCGGCTCCCTGCTGCTCCTCCGCGCGCCACGAGCTCCGCACCAGCGGCCCGCACTCGGCGTGGCGGAAGCCGATCGCCCGCGCGTGCGCGGCGATCTCCCCGAACTCGTCGGGATGCCAGTAGCGCTCGACCGGCAGGTGCTTCGCCGAGGGCCGCAGGTACTGGCCGACCGTCAGCAGCTCGCAGCCGTGCTCGCGCAGGTCCTCGATCGTGGCCTTGACCTCGGGCATCGTCTCGCCGAGGCCGACCATGACGCCGGACTTGGTGGTCATCGCCGGGTCGAGCTGCTTGACGCGGCGGATCAGGCCGAGCGACCGCGCGTAGCGCGCCTTCGGGCGCACCCGCCGGTACAGCCGCGGCACCGTCTCCGTGTTGTGGTTGAGCACCACCGGCCCCGCCGCGACGACGGCGGCGAGGGCGTCGCGGTCGCCCTCGAAGTCCGGGATCAGCACCTCGACGCGCGCCGCCGGCAGGCGGCGGCGGATCGCGCGGATGCACGCCGCGAACACGCTCGCCCCCCCGTCCGGCAGGTCGTCGCGGTTGACCGAGGTGATCACCACGTAGTCCAGCCCCAGCGTCTCGACCGTCCGCGCCAGCCGGTACGGCTCCAGCGGGTCCAGCCCGGCCGGGCGGCCCGAGGTCACGTCGCAGAAGCCGCAGGCGCGCGTGCAGACGTCGCCGAGGATCATGAACGTCGCCGTGCCGCGGTTGAAGCACTCGCCGATGTTGGGGCAGCGCGCCTCCTCGCACACGGTGTGCAGCTCCTGCTCGCGCAGCAGCCGCTTGATCGCGGTGAAGCGCTCGCCCGCCGGAAACGGCGCCTTCAGCCACGCCGGCTTGCGGGCCGGCCGCCGCGCGGGCGCCTCAGCGGGCACCGGCGGCCTCCGCCCCCGCCGCGCGCGCCGCCCCGCCGGGCGCCGCCCCGCCGATCGAGGCGTCCTCGGCGAGCCGCATCGCGAAGACGGAGCCGAACGCGGCGGCCATCGCGTCCTCGACCGCGCGCATCGGCGGCGCGCCGTCCGGCAGCAGCCCGGCCATCGAGGCGACCCCGGCCCCGGCGATGCCGCACGGCACGATCCGCCCGAACCACGAGAGGTCGGTCGAGACGTTGAGCGCGAGGCCGTGGCGGCTGACGCCGCGGCTGACGCGCACGCCGACGGCCGCGATCTTCGCGTCCCCCACCCACGCGCCGGGCCGCCCCTCGGCGCGGGCGGCCCCGATCCCGAACGCGCCGAGCGTCGCGATCGCGACGTCCTCGAGGCGCCGCACGTAGGCGGCGGCGCCGAGCCCGCGGCGGCGCAGGTCGAGGATCGGGTAGGCGACGAGCTGGCCGGGGCCGTGGAAGGTGACGTCGCCGCCGCGGTCGGTCGCGACGAGATCGGCGCCGCGGCGCGCGATGTCCTCGGGCGTGGCGAGCAGGCTGTCGCGCCGCCCGCGCGCGCCGAGGGTGAACACCGGCGGGTGCTCCAGCAGCGCGACGGCCTCGGGGCCGCGTCCGGCGGCGAGCGCCTCGGCGGCGGCGAGCTGCCAGCGCAGCGCGTCGCCGTAGGCGAGCACGCCCGCGCGCCACAGCGCGACGTCCGCCGTCGCCTCGGCGCCGCGCGCTGCGCGGATGGCGGTCATGCGCCCTCCTCCGGCGCGGCCCCCGCGGCCCGCGCCTCCACGCAGTATAGGCCGCGCCGCCCGATAGCCGACGCTGCGACGTAAACGCCGAACTCCTTCCCGTGGTCGTTCCGATCCTCGCCCGGCCCCGGGACCTGCAGCTGGCGCGCCGGGGCGCGACACGCCCGGCGGAGCGCGTCAGCCGCGGGCGGGCGGGAGCTGCATCAGCTGGAGGGTGTTGCCGTCGGGGTCCTCGAACGTGGCGATGCGGCCGCCCCAGGGTTCGGCGGACGGCTCGCGCACGAAGGCGACGCCGGCCGCGCGCAGCCGCGCGGCGGCGGCCTCGACGTCGGCCACGGCGAAGTTGAGGAGGACGCGGCGGGAGTCGGCGTTGGCGCCGCGCACCCCGTCGTGCGCGCCGATCGTGAGGCGCACCCCGCCCCACTGGAAGTTGACGTGGCCCGGCCGGTCGGCCCGCGGCGTCAGGCCCAGCGTGTCCGCGTAGAAGGCGCGCAGCGCCCCGAAGCGCTCCGGCGCGACCCCGAGGATGACGCCGATCACCCCGCCGATCGCGTCCCCGCCGCCGCTCACCGCGTCCCCGCTCCTCGCCGCCCGCGCGCGCCGCCCGGCCCCTCGGCCCCTCGCCTAGACGGGGAGCGCCTCGGCGGGCTCGCCGCGCGCGGCGTAGACCTCGCGGATCGCCGCCTCCAGCTCCTCCATCGAGCGGTAGGAGCGGTCGGGGATGGAGGCGAGCACGGCGAACACCTCGCGGTCGATGCCGCCCTGCATCCGCGAGCGGCGCACGACCTCGTCGCGCGATGCGGGGAACAGCAGCCCCGCGAAAGCGTTGCGGTAATCGGCCCTGCCGGCGTGTACGACCATCGAGCCGCCTCCTCTCCCGCCGCCATCCTAGCGGCGTCCGCGCGCGGCGGCGAGCGCGCGCCGGCGGCGGCCGCTATCGTGGGGCCGTGCCCTACCGCGAAACGCCCCGCGAGGCGCGCTGCCGCTACTGCTTCGCGCCGACGGCGCGCGCCTGCATGCGCTGCGCCCATCCCGTCTGCGGCGACTGCGAGGCCCGCCACGACGCCTCGTTCGAGCACCGCGACTACACCGGCTGAGCGCGCCCCTCGCGCCCCTCGCCCCGCGGGCCGGGGGTATACTCGCGGGCGCGCCGGCGGCCCGCCCGCCGGGGATCGGTTCGCGCCATGCGGTGGCGCTTGGCGTCCTTCGGTCTCGCGTTCCTCGCGATGGCGACCGTTGCCGTCGCGGTCTCCGTGCGCGGCGGCGGCCCGGCGCAGCCCCTCGTGGCGCCGACCGCGACCGTCGCGCCCGATGTCGCGCCCACCTCCCCGCCGATCCCGCGGGTGGCGCTGGGCCGCTATCTCGAGGGCGGAGGCACCTACGCCTTCCCCGGCGGCGCCTGGATCTTCGACGTGCCCGAGGGCATGCAGCTGCAGCACCACTGGCGGGCGAGCGGTGGCAGCGCAACCTCTTACGGGTTCCTGAATCAGGCGACCGGCGCCTCTTTCAGTTTCAACGTGAAACCGGACAGCGCAGAGTTCCAGCTACAGGCACAGGCCACAATTCCCGCAGCTCGCGAGCTCGCTTCCGTTTGGCTGGACGCCGTAGAGGCGTCCGTCCGCCGCCCGCCGGGCTTCGTGGAGCCTCCGCCCACGCCCGTCCCGGGGCCGGGCGCGAACCCCGACGGCGTCCCCTACCTCCGCGGCTACGGCCTCCACGAAGAGGTGTTCGCGGGCGGGCGCACCTACGCCACTCCCGACGACCAGTGGCTCGTCGACGTGCCGGCCGGGCTCAGCGTCATGTTCCACGAGAATACCCAGGCCATGCCGACCTGCCTGGCACCCTCGACGGCGGCCTCGTGCGGTGAAGCCGTCGACACCTACGGTTTCGACGCCGTCGGGATACGGTCGAGCGTCTACATCAACAAAACGACGGGCAAGTTTGCTGGACGGAGCGGGGTCGTCAACCCGCAGATGGATGCGTTGGCTGCTTCGTTCAAATCGGTTCGCGCCATGCGGTGGCGATGGGCGTCCTTCGGTCTCGCGTTCCTCGCGATGGCGGCCGTTGCCGTCGCGATCACCGTGCGCGCCGGCGACCCGGCGCAGCCCCTCGCGACGCCGACCGTTCGGTGGTGAAGCCGTCGACACCTACCGTTTCGACGCCGTCGGGATACGGTCGAGCGTCTACATCAGCAAAACGACGGGCGAGTTTGCTGGACGGAGCGGGGCTGCGCTGGCTGCTTCGTTCAGGAAGCCGTAGAAACCGGCCTCGCCCCGCGGGCCGGGGGTATACTCGCGGGCGCGCCGGCGGCCCGCCCGCCGGGGATCGGTTCGCGCCATGCGGTGGCGCTTGGCGTCCTTCGGTCTCGCGTTCCTCGCGGTGGCGGCCGTCGCGGTCGCGATCGCCGTGCGCGCCGGCGGCCCGGCGCAGCCCCTCGCGGCGTCGACCGCGACCGTCGCGCCCGATGTCGCGCCCACCGCCGCGCCGACGCTCACCCCCGAGACAGCTCCGGCGCCCACCCCCACGCCGATCCCGCAGGTGGAGCCCGGCGACTTCCTCGAGGGCGGACGCACCTACGCCCTCCCCGGCGGCGCCTGGATCTTCGACGTGCCCGAGGGCATGCGCCTGTGGCACAACGGAGACGAACCGGGGAAGAACCCCGGGGACCCGCCGAACGGCTTCGGCTTCATGGACCGCGTGACCGGCTCCCTGATCACCATCTACCTGCGGCCGGACGGGTCCCTCGACTTCTACGGCTTCAACTACGGGTCCACTCCCGAGGCCCGCGAGCTCGCGGACGCCTGGCTGCCCGCGATCGAGGCGTCCCTCCGCCGCCCGCCGGGCTTCGTGGAGCCTCCGCCCACGCCCGCGCCCGTCTTCCCGGGTCCGGGCGCGAACCCCGACGGCGTCCCCTACCTGCGCGACTACGGCCTCCACGACGAGGTGTTCGCGGGCGGGCGCACCTACGCCACTCCCGACGACAAGTGGCTCGTCGACGTGCCGGCCGGGCTCAGCGTCATGTTCCACGAGAATACCCAGGCCATGTCGGTCTGCCCGCCGGGCTCGAGGGCCTCGTGCGGTGAAGCCGTCGACACCTACCTTTTCGACGCCGTCGGGATATGGTCGAGCGTCTACATCAGCAAAACGACGGGCAAGGTCGCTGGACGGATCGCTGGACGGAGCGGGGATGTCAACTCGCAGATGGATGCGTTGGCCGCTTCGTTCAGATCGGTTCGCGCCATGCGGTGGCGCCGGGCGTCCTTCGGTCTCGCGTTCCTCGCGATGGGGGCCGTTGCCGTCGCGATCACCGTGCGCGCCAGCGAGTTTGCTGGACGAAGCGGGGTCGTCAACTCGCAGATGGATGCGCTGGCTGCTTCGTTCAGGAAGCCGTAGAACCGGCCTGCCCGCGGGCCGGGGGTATACTCGCGGGCGCGTCGGCGGCCTGCCCGCCGGGAATCGGTTCGCGCCATGCGGTGGCGCTTGGCGTCCTTCGGTCTCGCGTCCCTCGCGGTGGCGGCCGTCGCGGTCGCGGTCGCCGTGCGCGCCGGCGGCCCGGCGCAGCCCCTCGCGGCGTCGACCGCGACCGTCGCGCCCGAGGCCGCGCCCACCGTCGCGCCGACGCTCACCCCCGAGACAGATCCGGCGCCCACCCCCACGCCGATCCCGCAGGTGGAGCCCGACGCCGACCTCGAGGGCGGACGCACCTACGCCCTCGGGGGCGCCTGGATCTTCGACGTGCCCGAGGGCATGCGCCTGTGGCACACCGGGGGACCGCCGGGCGGCTTCGGCTTCATGGACCGCGTGACCGGTTCCGTGATCACCATCTACCTGCAGCCGGACGGGTCCCTCGACTTCTACGGCTTCAACCACGGGTCCACCCCCGAGGAGCGTGAGCTCGCGGACGCCTGGCTGCCCGCGATCGAGGCGTCCGTCCGCCGCCCGCCGGGCTATGTGTACCCTCCGCCCACGCCCGCGCCCGTCTTCCCGGGGCCGGGCGCGAACCCCGACGGCGTCCCCTACCTCCGCGACTACGGCTTCCACGAAGAGGTGTTCGAGGGCGGGCGCACCTACGCCACTCCCGACGACCAGTGGCTCGTCGACGTGCCGACGGGCATCAGCATCCGCTTGGGCCTTGTGTTGGTTATGGCACATACCCTGCATACCCCGCACCCGCCCGCCACCGAAGCGTATAAAATTTTCTAATGACGCGGACACGGCGGAATGGATAGCCGTCAGCAAGGACAGAGGCAGAGTCGTCGGTATCAGTGGCCAGCCCGGTCGTCCCGACAACACGTATCTGGATATGCTGGCTGCCTCGTTCAGAAGGAACTCCACGCCTGCAGACACCTCGACGCTCGTCTCCGCGCTCTGCTGCGCGCTCCTGCTCGGCCTCAACGCAGCACGCCGATCCCGCAGGCGGCGCTCGGCGCGTTCTCGCGTCCCGTAATCCGATCGCCGGCGGGCCGGACGGCGCGCCGCGCCCGCGCGCCGGCGCGGGCCGCGGGCACGCGCAGGAAGCGCCGCCGCAGCGCGGCGGGCCGCGCCGCTTCACGCGGCGAGGGGCGGCGCGTACCCTTGAGGCATGACTGGACGCGGGCCGGGGCGCGCCGCAGCGGCGTCCGCAAGCGCCGTCGTCGGCGTCATGGACTCCGGCGTCGGCGGCCTCAGCGTCGTCGAGGCGATGCAGCGCGCGATGCCGGCGCTGCCCGTCCGCTACCTCGCCGACACCGCCCGCTTCCCCTACGGCGACCGGCCGGCGGCGGAGATCGCCGCGCGCGTGCTCGAACTCGGCGAGCGGCTCGCGGGCGAGGGCTGCGCGCTGCTCGTCGTCGCCTGCAACACCGCCTCCTCGGCCGCCCTCGAATGGCTGCGCGAGCGCCTCGACGCGCCGGTGGTGGGCATGGAGCCGCCGCTCAAGCCGGCCGCCGAGCGCACCCGCAGCGGGCGCGTGGCCGTGCTCGTGACCGCCGCCACCGCGGGCGGCGAGCGGCTGGCGCGGCTGCACGCCAGCCACGCCGCTGGCCGCGAGGTGCTGACCGTGCCCATGCCGGGCCTCGCCGACCTCGTCGAGGCGGGCGAGCTGGCGGGGCCGCGCGTCGCGGCGATCCTCGAGGCGGCGGCGGCGCGGCTGCGCGCGGCCGGCGTCGACGAGGTGGCGCTGGGGTGCACGCACTACGCCTTCCTGCGGCCCGCGCTGGAGGCGCTGCTCGGCCCGGGCGTCGGCGTCATCGACGCCGCCGAGCCGGTCGCGCGGCGCGTGCGCCAGCAGCTGGCCGAGCACGGCCTGCCCGCGCCCGCCGGCGGCCCTCCCGCCGAGGCCGAGTGCGCCGCCACCGGCGACCCCGAGGCGTTCGCGGCGAGCCTCGAACGCCTGCGCGCCGCCGGCGCCCGCCTGCCCGCGCTGCGCCTCGCGAGCGGGGCGGCGGCGTGAGCGCCGCGCCCGCGCCGCGCACCTTCCGCGAGCGCCTCGAGGCCGCCGCCGCCGCCCACGGCTCGCTGCTCTGCGTCGGCCTCGACCCCGACCCCGAGCGCATCCCCCGCGGCGTCGCCGTCCGCGACTTCCTCGCCGCGATCGTCGAGGCGACCGCCGACCTCGTGTGCTGCTACAAGCCCAACGCCGCCTTCTTCGAGTCGCGCGGGCCCGAGGGCTACGAGGAGCTGAGGGCGCTGATCGCGTCCCTCCCCGACGGCGCGCCGGTGCTGCTCGACGCCAAGCGCGGCGACATCGGCCACAGCGCCGGGCACTACGCGCGCGCCGTCTTCGGGCAGCTCGGCGCGCACGCCGTCACCGTCAGCCCCTGGCTCGGCCGCGACGCGGTGGAGCCGTTCCTCGCGTGGGAGGACCGGCACAGCTTCGTGCTGTGCCGCACCTCGAACGCGGGGGCGGGCGACTTCCAGGACCTGCGCGCGGGCGAGGGGGGCCGTCCGCTCTACCTCGAGGTGGCGGCGGCGGCGGCGGCGTGGAACGGGCGCGGCAACGTCGGCCTCGTCGTCGGCGCGACCTGGCCGGACGAGGCGCGCGAGGTGCGCGCGCTCTGCCCCGACATGCTGCTGCTGCTGCCCGGCGCCGGCGCGCAGGGCGGGGCGCTGGAGGACGCCGTCCGCGCGGCGCGCGACGCGAACGGCGGCGGCGTCATCGTCAACGCCTCGCGGGACGTGCTCTACGCCTCGGACGGCGCGGACTTCGCCGCCGCCGCCCGCCGCGAGGCGCGCCGCCTGCGCGACGCGATCGAGACGGCGCGGCGGTCGTGAGGCGCGCCCGGCCCGCCACGGCGTTCGTTGACGCCCTCGGATGGGCGAACCTACACTCCGCAGCGGCCCGGCGCGGAGGCGGGCCGTCCGATGATCGAGATGACTATCGAGTCGATCCGCGTGAGTCTCCGCAACTACCAGCGGGTCGTGATCCTGCGCGAGCAGGGATCCGACCGCTACCTCCCGATCTGGATCGGCCCCGCCGAGGCCGACGCCATCGCCGTCCGCCTGCAGGAGCAGTCCGTCGCCCGCCCGCTCACCCACGACCTGCTCAACAACGTGATCGGCGAGTTCGGCGGCGCCGTCCGCTTCGTCGTCGTCAACGACCTCGAGAACGACACCTTCTTCGCCCGCATCCACGTCGAGCACGACGGGCGCACGATCGAGGTCGACTCGCGCCCCTCCGACGCGATCGCGCTGGCCGTGCGCGCGGGCGTCCCGATCTACGCCAGCGAGTCCGTGCTCGACCGCGCCGGCGTCCTCCTCAACGCCGAGGGCGAGCGCGTCGAGGAGGCCGGCCAGCCTCCCGCCGTCACCCCCGAGGAGCTGGAGAAGCTGTCCGCCTTCAGCGACTTCATCGGCGAGCTCGACCTCGACACCCTCGGCGAGGGCCCGGACAGCGGCGACGGAGGCGGCGGGGACGAGGACGACGAGGGCGGCGCGCCGGCGGCCGGCCGCTGACGGCGGCGCGCCGGCTTCCGCGTCCGCAGCCCCGCGCGGGCCCGCCGCGTGCGGGCGCTTTGATCGATGGATCGGCGCGTGCTAGTCTCCCGACGGCCTCGCGGCGGAGGGACTGGCGCGTGGCCGTATGGAGATCTCCGGCGGTCGGGCTGATCGGCATCGGCTTCTACCTGGCCACGTCGATCGTCGGGCTGACCATCGTGGGGACGCTGCTCGATCGCCGGTTCGGAAGCGAGCCGGTTCTCACGCTGGCGTTCCTGGTGCTGGGGCTGCTGGTGGGCTTCACGGGAGCGTGGCGGCAGCTGCGGACGGTGCTCCGCCACGCGGACGGGCGGAGCGGGGAGAGTCGCTGAGTGCGCTGGCTCGTCGCCCTCGCCGCCGTTGCGCTGATCGTCGGCGGCTTCCTGATCATCCGCGCGCCGACGCCGGCGATCATCGTCGCCCCCGAGCACGTCTTCGACCTCGGACCGCTCGAGGTCACCAACACGATGTTCACCTCGTGGTGCGTGGTCGCGCTGCTGATCGCCGTCGCCGTCGTCGCCAACCGCTCGATGTCGCTGGTGCCGAGCGGCTTCGGCGGGGCCGTCGAGGCGCTGATCGGCGGCTTCTACCGCATGACCGAGGGCATCGCCGGCGAGGCCAACGCCCGCCGCTTCTTCCCCGTCGTCGCCACGATCTTCCTCTACGTCCTCGTCTCCAACTACGTCGGCCTGCTGCCGATGAACTTCGCCGTCGGGCGCACCGAGCCCGGCCACGGCGACGTGCAGGCGGTGTTCGAGGAGACCTCGATCGCCGGCTTCGACATCGCCTACATCCCGCTCCAGGCCGAGACCGTCGAGCCCGGGGCCGACGGCCACGGCGAGGGCGGCGAGGGCGCCGCGGCAGGCGAGGGCAAGGTCAGCGGGCTGCTGGCGCCCTACTTCCGGTCGGTGATGACGGACGTGAACGCGCCGCTGGCGCTGGCGATCATGTCGTTCGTCTTCGTGGAGTTCTGGGGGCTGAGCACGCTGGGGATCGGGTACCTGGGCAAGTTCTTCGCGTTCGGGAACCTGCTGCGCGGGCGGCCGATGGGGATCATCGACGTGTTCGTGGGGCTGCTGGAGCTGATCTCGGAGCTGAGCCGGATGGTGTCGTTCACCTTCCGGCTGTTCGGCAACGTGTTCGCGGGCGAGGTGCTGCTGCTGATGATGAGCTTCCTCGTGCCGCTGGTGCTGATCAACGTGTTCTACGGACTCGAGCTGTTCGTGGGGCTGATCCAGGCGTTCGTGTTCGCGATGCTGACGCTGGTGTTCGCGCAGTCCGCGGTCACCTCGCACCACGGCGGGGAGCACGCGGAGCACGAGGGAGCTCACGGATAACGGCCCGGCCGCGCGCCGGGCCGCGGGGGGACGGCGCGCCGTCCCGGGTTGGAGGGATCGCCGGATGAAGGTCGGAGCAGTCGCGCGGCGGGCGCTGTGGGCGCTGGGGCTGGGAGCCCTTGCCTGGATGATGCTGACCGGCGTGGCCGGGGCGCAGGAGGCGGCCGACAACGTCTCGACCGAGAACGCGATGAAGTACATCGCGGCCGGGATCGCGATGGGCCTCGGCGCCTTCGGCCCGGCCATCGGCATCGGCTTCCTCGGCGGCAAGGCGATGGAGGCGCTCGGGCGCAACCCCGAGGCGGCCGGCCCGATCCAGACGAACATGATCCTCGCGATCGCGTTCGCCGAGGCGATCGGCATCTACGCGCTGGTCGTCGCGATCCTGATCGGCTTCGTCTTCTAGGGCGCCCTCGGGCGCGGCGCGGCGAGCGGGGCGAGGGACGATGATCGAGCGAATGCGCGGAAGCGCGGCGCGGCCCGGCGCGCGCGCGGCGGCCGTGGCGGGCGGGCTGCTGCTCGCCGCCGCGCCCGCCGCGGCCGGCGCGGCGGAGGAGGCCGGCAGCGGCGGCATCGCCGCGCTCGGCTTCAGCCTGCCCTCGCTGGTGTCCAACCTGATCAACTTCACGATCCTGCTGATCGTGCTGCGGGTCTTCCTCTACAAGCCCGTCCTGCGGCTCCTCGACGAGCGCAAGGCGCGCATCCAGGAGGGCCTCGACGCCGCCTCGCGCGCGGCCTCCGACGCCTCCGACGCCGAGGCCGAGGCGCGGCGCACGATCGAGGACGCCCAGCGCCAGGCGCGCGAACTCGTCGCGCAGGCGCAGGAGGGCGCAGCCCAGCTGCGCGCCGAACTCGAGGAGCGCGCCCGCGCCGACGCCGAACAGATCGTCGCCCGCGCGCGCGAGGAAGTGCAGACCGAGCGCGACCAGGCGATCGAACTGCTCCGCCGCGAGTTCGCCGGCCTCACCATCGTCGCCGCCGAGCGCGTCACCCGGCAGTCGCTCGACCGCGCGGCCCACCAGCGCCTGATCGACGAGGTGCTGGCCGAGGGCGGCCCCGGCGGCGGCGGCGGCCTGGCGGGCGGAGGCTAGGCGATGGCCGAGGCGCGGGACGTCGCGGGCCGCCGCTACGCGCTGGCGATCATGGCCTTCCTCGACGAGGACGAGGCCTCCGCCGCCGCCTGGAGCGCCGCCGTGGACGGCCTCGAGGCGCTGACCTCGCAGGCCTCCTACGTCGCCGCGCTGCAGTCCGACGGCATGACCGACGAGCGCTTCCGCGCCGTCGCCGAGCGCGTCGCCCCCGGCATCGGCGGGCCGCAGCTCAACCTGCTGCGGCTGCTGCGCCGCAAGAACCGGCTCGCGCTCGGCTCCTCGATCGCCTCCTACTACCGCGAGCTGCTGGACGAGCGGCGGGGCGTGGCGCGGGCGCTGGTCCGCACCGCCGTCGAGCTCGACGACGAGCGCAGGCGGCGCTTCGGCGAGGAGCTGGCGCGGCGCACCGGGCGCAGCGTCGAACTCGAAACCGAGGTCGATCCCGACCTGATCGGCGGCGCGGTGATCCGCATCGGCGACCGCCTGATCGACGGGTCGACGCGCGCGGCGCTGCGCGGGCTGCGCCAGCGCCTGGAGCAGGGAACCCTCTAGCGGCGCCGCGCGCCGGGGAGCGACGGGAAGTCATGGTACGGGCAGAAGAGATCGCCGCGATCCTCAAGGAACAGATCGAGACCTTCGACGCGGGCGTCACCGAGACCAACGTCGGCACGGTGATCGAGGCCAGCGACGGCATCGCGCGCATCCACGGCCTCGGCGAGGCGCTCGCCTCCGAGCTCGTCGAGTTCGGCAACGGCGCCCGCGGCCTCGCGCTCAACCTCGAGGAGGAGACGGTCGGCGCGATCATCCTCGGCGACTACACCGACATCAAGGAAGGCGACGAGGTGCGGACGACGGGCCTCGTCGCCGCCGTGCCCGTCGGCGAGGCGCTGATCGGGCGCGTGGTCAACTCCCTCGGCGACGCCATCGACGAGCGCGGGCCGATCGCGGCGACGGACCGCCGCCCGGTCGAGCGCATCGCCCCCGACGTGGTCTCGCGCCAGAGCGTGAGCGAGCCGGTGCAGACCGGCATCAAGGCGATCGACGCCATGATCCCGATCGGCCGCGGCCAGCGCGAACTGATCATCGGCGACCGCTCGATCGGCAAGAGCGCGATCGCCATCGACGCGATCATCAACCAGCGCGGCGGCGACCTGATCTGCATCTACGTCGCGATCGGCCAGAAGGACGCCAAGGTCGCGCAGACCGTGGCCATCCTCGAGCAGAACGGGGCGCTGGAGCACACGATCGTGGTCTCGGCGGGCGCCGCCGAGTCCTCGGCGCTGCAGTACCTCGCGCCGTACGCGGGCTGCGCCATGGGCGAGTACTTCATGGAGCAGGGCAAGGACGTGCTGATCGTCTACGACGACCTCACCAAGCACGCCTGGGCCTACCGCCAGATCTCGCTGCTGCTGCGCCGCCCGCCGGGGCGCGAGGCGTACCCGGGCGACGTCTTCTACCTGCACTCGCGGCTGCTCGAACGCTCGGCGCGCCTCCACCCCGACGCGGGCGGCGGCTCGCTGACCGCGCTGCCGATCATCGAGACCCAGGCCGGCGACGTCTCGGCCTACATCCCGACCAACGTGATCTCGATCACCGACGGCCAGATCTTCCTCGAGAACGACCTCTTCAACGCCGGGCAGCGCCCGGCGGTGAACCCCGGCATCTCCGTCTCGCGCGTGGGCGGCTCGGCGCAGCGGCGCGCGATGCGCTCGGTGGCGGGCAGCCTGCGCCTCGACCTCTCGCAGTTCCGCGAGCTCGAGGCGTTCGCGCAGTTCGGCACCGAGGACCTCGATCCGGCGACGCGCCGCCAGCTCGAACGCGGCCAGCGGCTGACCGAGGTGCTGAAGCAGCCGCAGTACCGGCCGCAGACGCTGGCGGAGCAGGTCACGATCATCTACGCCGGCGTGAACGGCTACCTCGACGACGTGCCGGTCGAGAAGGTGGCGGACTTCGAGCGCGCCTTCCACGAGCAGATGCGCGCCACCCACCGCGGCGTCCTCGAAGCGATCCAGTCGAGCGGCGAGATCGGCGACGCCGAGGAGGAGCAGCTGAAGGCGGCGATCGAGCAGTTCAAGGGCACGGTCGCCTGGTAGCGGCGGCCGCGCGCGCGGGAAGCTGAGGCGGAGGAGCCAACGGGATGCCGGGCGCAGGCCAGGTTCGCGCGATCCGCGATCGCATCCGGTCGGTCGAGAACACGGCCAAGGTCACGAAGGCCATGGAGCTGGTCGCCGCCTCGAAGATGCGGCGGGCGCAGGATCGCGCGCTCTCGGCGCGGCCCTACGCCGAGCACATGCGCGCGGTGCTGCGGAGCCTCGCCCGCACGGCCGGCGGCGGCGACGCCGAGGAGCTGCACCCGCTGCTGGAGCAGCGGCCGGTGCGCCACTTCGCCTTCATCCACGTCACCGCCAACCGCGGCCTCGCCGGCGGCCTCAACTCCAACATGAACCGCGCCGGGGCCGCGCTCGCCCTCGAACGCCAGCCGCACGCCGAGCGCGTCTCGGTGATCGCGGTGGGGCGCAAGGGGCGCGACTTCTTCCGCCGCGCCGGCTTCCCCCAGCTCGCCGAGTTCACCGACCTCGGCGACTACCCGGGGGCCGCCGACACCCTGCCGATCGCGCGCATCGTCGTCGAGGACTACGCCGCGGGCGAGATCGATCAGGTCTACATCGGCTTCCAGCAGTTCGTGAACACCGCCGTGCAGCGCCCCGCCGTGCGCCAGATCCTGCCGATCCAGCCGCCCGCGGGGGACGAGGACGGCGAGGGCGCGGCGGCGGGCGCCGACTTCATCTTCGAGCCCTCGCCGCGGGCGCTGCTGGAGACGCTGCTGCCGCGTTACGTCGAGATGCAGGTCTACGGCGCGATCCTCGAGGCCTCCGCGTCCGAGCAGTCGGCGCGGATGGTGGCGATGCGGGCCGCCACCGACGCCGCCAACGACATGGTGGGCGGCCTCACCCTCACCTACAACAAGGCGCGGCAGGAACTGATCACCAGCGAACTGCTCGACATCGTCGGCGGCACCGCCGCCGTCGAACGCTAGGCGAGGCGCGCCGAGGGCGCGGCGGGCACGGCGCCGACGAAGCACCGGAGGCGCCGCGAACGGAGCGGACACATGGCAACCGGCTACGTCAGGCAGGTCATCGGCACCGTCATCGACGTCGAGTTCCCGACGGGCGACCTGCCGGAGATCTACAACGCCGTCAACGTCGAGATGGGCGGCAACGGCGCCTCCCGCACCCTCGTCACCGAGGTGCAGCAGCACCTCGGCAACAACTGGGTGCGCTGCCTCGCCCTCGACGCCACCGAGGGCCTGCAGCGCGGGGCCGCCGCCGAGGACACGGGCGCGCCGATCTCGGTGCCGGTCGGCCCGGCCACGCTCGGCCGCATCTTCAACGTGCTCGGCGAGCCGATCGACCCCGGCGACCCCATCCCCGCCGACGCCATGCGCCGCCCCATCCACCGCCCGCCGCCCGACTACGCCGAGCAGGAGACCGAGGCCCAGATGCTCGAGACGGGCATCAAGGTGATCGACCTGATCGCGCCCCTCGCGCGCGGCGGCAAGGTCGGCCTCTTCGGCGGCGCCGGCGTCGGCAAGACCGTCGTCAACACCGAACTGATCCGCAACCTCGCCACCGAACACGGCGGCCTCTCCGTCTTCGCCGGCGTCGGCGAACGCTCGCGCGAGGGCAACGACCTCTGGCACGAGATGCGCGAGTCCGGCGTGCTCGACAAGACGGCGCTGGTCTTCGGCCAGATGAACGAGCCGCCCGGCGTGCGGCTCCGCATCGCCCTCACCGGCCTGACGATGGCCGAGTACTTCCGCGACGACGAGAACCGCGACGTGCTGCTCTTCGTCGACAACATCTACCGCTACACCCTCGCCGGCATGGAGGTCTCGGCGCTGCTGGGGCGGATGCCCTCCGCCGTCGGCTACCAGCCCACGCTCGGCACCGAGGTCGGCGAACTGGAGGAGCGCATCACCTCCACCAACAAGGGCTCGATCACCTCCTTCCAGGCGATCTACGTCCCCGCCGACGACTACACCGACCCCGGCGTGGCGACGACGTTCGGCCACCTCGACGCGGTGGTCGCCCTCGAACGCTCGCTCGCCGAGCAGGGGCTGTACCCGGCGATGGACCCGCTGACCTCGTTCAGCCGCATCCTCGACGCCAACGTCGTCGGCGAGACGCACTACGAGGCGGCCTCGGGCGTGCTCCGCACCCTCCAGCGCTACAAGGACCTGCAGGACATCATCGCCATCCTCGGCATCGAGGAGCTGACCGACGAGGACCGGCAGGCCGTCAACCGCGCCCGCCGCATCCAGCGTTTCCTCACCCAGCCCTTCTTCGTCGCCGAGCAGTTCACCGGCTCCGGGGGCCGCTACGTCCCCGTCGACGAGACCGTGCGTGGCTTCACCGAGATCCTCGAAGGCCGCCACGACGAACTGCCGGAGAACGCCTTCTACATGGTCGGCAACATCGACGAGGCCGTCGAAAAGGCCCGCACGATGGCCGAGGAGTAGCGCCGTGCCGCTGCGGCTCTCCGTCGTCACCGCCGAGCGCGAGGTCGCCGCGCGCGACGACGTGCAGCGCCTGATCGTCCCCACCACCGAGGGCCAGATCACCGTGCTGCCCGGCCACGCCGCGCTCATGGCCAGCCTCGACGTCGGCGAACTCGTCGCCGTCTCCGCCGGGGAGGAGGAGCCGATGGTCGTGCACGGCGGCTTCCTCCGCGTCCTGCGCGACGAGGTGACGGTGCTCGCCGACGCCGCCGAGCGCGTGGACGAGATCGACGAGGCCCGCGCCGAGGCCGCCCGCGAGCGCGCCGCCCAGCGCATGGCCGGCGGCGGCGCGCCCGCCGACGGGGCGCTCGACCTCGCGCGCGTGCGCGCCTCGATGCTGCGCGCGCAGATGCGTATCCGCGTGCGCCGCAAGCGCCGCCCCGGCGGCGCCCCCTCCGCCCGGCCGTAGGCGCCACGCCCCGCCGCGCGGCGCGCTGCGATACGGGGCGCGACGGAGCACCGACCGATGACGACTGTCGAGGCGACGGCGACCGGGGCACGGCTGCTGACCGCCGGCGACCTGCTGCGGCTGTCCTCGCAGGGCGTGCGCGGCGAGCTGATCATGGGGGTGTTGCACGAAACCGTGGCGGCGGGACTGAGACACGGCCGGATCGCGGCTCGGCTGATCATGCGGCTGGGCGAATACGTCGAGCCGCGAGGCCTCGGGACCGTGGTCGGCACGGACTCCGGCGTGCTGCTGGATCGCGAACCCGACACCGTGCGCGAGCCGGACGTCGCGTTCTTCTCCGCGGACACGCTGCCCCTCGACGCCGACATCCCCGGCTACGCGGATGTCGTCCCCGGCCTCGTGGCGGAGATCCGCTCCCCCGGCGACACGCTGCGCGAGGTCCACGACAAGGCGCGGATGTGGCTGAGCTACGGCGTCCGCCTCGTCTGGGTGGTGCGCCCCGAGGAGCGCGCCGTCGACGTCCACCGCCCCGGCGAGGTGATCGCGACCCTCGGCGAGGGCGACGCCCTCGACGGCCACGACGCGCTGCCCGGTTTCGCCTGCGAGGTCGCCGCCCTCTTCGGCCCGACGCCCGCTCCCGCGTCCTGAGCCGTCGCGCCGCGCGCGTTCGCCGCGGCCCGGCGGGATCGCGCCGGCGGCGGCGGCCCTGCCGCCTACTCTCCCTCGCGCTGGGAGCGGCGGAAGAAGCCCTCGAGGTCGCTGAGCAGGTCCTCGGCGGAGGGGAGGTCGGCTGCGCCGCCGTCCGCGACGGACGGGCCGGCGTCGGCGTCGTACTGCTCCTCGAGGTCGCGGACGTAGGCGGCGGCCTCGCTCGACTCCGCCAGCGCCTCGCGCACCTGCTCGGCGTACTCCTCGGCGCGCGCCTCGACGTCGGCGAGCGAGGTGCGGAGGCCGAAGCCGCGGTCGATGACCTCGACGAGCGCCGCGATCGCCCGCGGGTTCGGCCCCGCCGAGAGGTAGTGCGGCGCCTGCGCCCAGAGGCTGGCGTTGCGCCAGCCTCGCGACCGGTGCGAGAGGTTGAGCACCCCGACGATGCCCGTCGGCCCCTCGTAGCGCGACTCCGGCACCTCGAGGCCGAACTGGCGCTCGAACCCGTCGTCGGAGGCGGAGAGCGTGACCGGCAGCGGGCGCGTGTGCGGCACGGCGGCGGCCTGCGCCGCGATGGTGATGCTGGTGGTGACGCCCGCCGCCTCCATCAGGTCGGCCACCGCCTCGCTGAAGGTGCGCCAGCGCAGGTGCGGCTCGGCGCTCGACAGCAGCAGGAAGTCGCGATCGGCGCCCTCCGGCGAGGCGACGCGGAACTTCGGCACGGGCCAGTCGATGGTGCGCCGCTCGCCGTCGAGGCGGACGATCGGGCGCTGCACGGTGAAGTCGAAGAACGGCTCCGGCTCGATCTCGGCGAGGTCGCTCGCACCCCACTGCTCGCAGAGGTGGTCGATGGTGGCGAGGGCGGCGCCGCCGAAGTCGTTGAGGCCGGAGAAGGCGGCGATCAGCACCGGATCGCGCAGCGGGCGCACCTCGCCGATCGCGCGCAGCGCCTCGTGCATGGCCTCTCCCTCCGGCGCGCGGGCGCGGCCCCGCGCCCGATCCATCATACGCCGCCGGCGCTCCCCGCTCCGGCGCCGGCGCGACGGCGCGTCCACAGCAGCCAGCCCGCGGCGGCGGCCAGCAGCCCCGCCGTCAGCGCCACCGCCACGAGGTCGAAGCGTTCGGCGAGGAACGCCTCGAAGCGGTCGCCCCAGAGGAAGATCGCCGCCCCGAACGCCCCGAAGCGCAGCCCCCGCCCCAGCAGCGAGGCGAACACGAACGGCGCGCGCGGGACGCCGAGCACCCCGGCGGCGACGGTGCAGACCTTGTAGGGGATCGGCGTGAGGCCGGCGATCACGATCGCCCAGAAGCCGTAGCGCGCGAACAGCGCCTCCGCGCGCGCCTCCTTGCCGCGCCCGAAACGCTGCAGCAGCGGCCGCCCGAGCCGCACGCCGAGCCAGTGCCCGGCCAGCCCTCCCGCCGTCGAGGCGACGGTGGTGAGCGCGGCGAGCGCCAGCGCCGCGTCGGGGTTGCGGAGCGCGAGCGCGATCAGCAGCGGGTCGGGCGGCAGCGGGAAGAAGATCGCCTCGGACGCCGTGACGAGGGCCAGCGCGATCGGCCCGGCGGGGCTGTCGGCCCAGGCGACGAGCCAGTCCCCGAGGTCGTGCAGCCGGGCGCGGAGGGAGTCGAGCACCGTACGCGCAGCGTGCGGCGTGGCGCGCCAGCGGGCAAGCGGCGGCGCGCGCGCCTCCGGGGATCGAGGGAAACGCGGAGCGCGGCCCCGCCCGCGGCGCGGCGGCGGGCGGGGCCGTACGGGGCGCGGAGCCTAGTTGTAGGTCCCAGGGAGGTTGTTGACAGGCGAGGAGCCTCGCTGCTGCCGTTGCGTGAGCAACAGCGACGACGGCAGGAGGCTCCTCGTGTCCCACCCTAACGCACGGTTGACCCCGAAGGCGCGCCTCGACCTCGTGTTGGAGGTCGAGGCCGGCTGGACCCGGGCCGAGGCGGCGCGGCGGTTCCGTGTCTCGCGCGCCACCGCCGCCAAGTGGGTGCGCCGCTACCGCGGCGAGGGCGAGGCCGGCCTGCGCGACCGCTGCTCACGCCCGCGCCGGTCGCCCGGCATCACGGCGCCGTCCGAGGCGGAGGCCGTCCTCGGGTTGCGCCGCGAGCGCGGCTGGGGGCCGCACCGCATCGCCTGGGCGCTGGGCATGGCCCCCTCCACCGCATACGCCGTCCTGCGCCGGGCCGGTCTCCACCGCCGCGACCGGATGCACCGCGTCAGCCGCGAGGTCGTGCGCTACGAGCGCGGCAGGCCGGGCGAGCTGCTGCACCTCGACGTCAAGAAGCTCGGGCGCGTCCCGCCGGGCGGCGGCAAGCGCTTCGCGCCCGGCTTCGCGGAGACCCGCAGCGGACCGAGGGGCAGGGGCAGGGGCGGCGGCGGCATCGACTGCGTGCACGTCGCCGTGGACGACCGCTCGCGCTACGCCTACGCCGAGGCGCTGCCGGACGAGCGCGGCGTCACCACCGCGGCCTTCCTCGAGCGGGCGATCGCCCGCTTCGCCGGCCTCGGCGTGCGGGTGGAGCGGGTGCTCACCGACAACGGCGGGAACTACCTCAGCGGCGCCTTCCGCGAGATGGCCGCGGCGCACGGGGTGGGGCTGCGGCGGACGAGGCCGTACCGGCCGCAGACCAACGGCAAGGCCGAGGCGTTCATCAAGATCCTGCAGGACGAGTGGGCGTACCGGCGCGCCTACGGCTCGAACGCGGAGCGGCTCGCCGCGCTCCCGCTCTTCCTGAGCGAGTACAATCACGCCCGTCCGCACGGCGGCATCGGCGGGGCCGTCCCCGCCTCCCGCCTGTAAACAACGTCCCTGGGACCTACACCTAGTGGCCGCCGCCCGCGGCGCAGCCGCAGCCGCCGCCACCGCCGGAGGACTGGGCGTTGGGGGCGTCGATGGTGAAGCCCTTCCGCATCAGGTCGTCCTCGGTGTAGCCGATCGAGGCGCCTTCGAGGCTGACGGCGGCGCCGGGGTCGACGATGAAGCGCACGCCGTGGATGTCGAGCACGGCGTCGTCCTCGGCGGGGCGGTCGATGCCCATGGCGAACGAGGGGCCGCTGCAGCCGCAGCCGCCGCCACGCTCGAAGATACGCAGGCCTTGCGCCTCGTCCTCGCGCTGCTGGGTGACGATCATGCCGAGCCGCTGCGCCGCGTCCTCGCTGACGGTGAGGGTGAGAGTCATGTGGCTCCTCCGCTGCGCCGCGCCGCGTCCGCGCGACGCCCCCAGCATGACGCCGCCCCCGCCCCGTGGCAAGCGCCCCGCCCTCGCCCGGCCGCGGCTCCGGCCTCGCCGAAGCCGCGATCGCGCGGGCGTTCGCCGCGAGGCGAGGCGTCAGGGCGCGGCCCGCAGCCTGGCGGCGGCGGAGGCGACGATCGCGTCGAACAGCGCGCCCACGTCCCGGGAAGCCGTTCCCGAAGCGCCCGCCGCCGCTGCATCGATCAGGCGGCCGTGCTCCTCGCCGGTGAAGCCGTCCACGAGCAGCAGCGAACCGCTCTCTTCGTCGTCCAGCCTCACCGTGAACGTCCCGTCGTCGTTGAGCGCCCATCCACGGTAGACGAGCGTCATGCCCGCCGGTACGTCGACGACGAGGCCCGACGAGACGCGGTACGCGCGTGCGCCCTCGACCGGCTGTCCGCGACGCATCCGCGGGATGCCGTCGGCTCCCACCTCGAGGGGCGGCGGCGGGCCCCACCGGAACTCGACGGCGGCATCGGCTTCGACACGGAACCTGCCGTCGGCATCGTGGCAATCGTACTCGTAGGCTACTCCTTCGACGGAAAATCGCTTACGAGGCGGCATGGGCGGGTCCGCCAGCACGGCCGTCACCTCGTAGTGACCCCAGCAGCCGTCGGCGTGCCATACGGTGAATTCGTCGCCGACCTCGACCCCGCCGTAGAAATTGGACCGCGATACGCCCCCTGCGTCCGTCGGGTGCACCAGCAGGCCTCCGGCGTGATCTCGAATCCACGCAGATCCACTAAACCCGCTCGTCAGGTCGCTGGCGTCCTCGAGGAAGGCGTAGCTGCCCGGCGCGATGGCGCCGCCCGTCGTGTCGCGTCGGTGGTAGCGCAGCACGGCCTCGCCCTCGCCGGTCCTCGCGGAGGCGGCGATCAGGTCGAACAGCGCGCCCACGTTCCTCGCCGCGCCGGAAGCGGTGACGCGGCGGCCGGTCTCGCCGCCGTGCCAGCCGCCCACGAGGAGCAGCGAGCCGCTGGCTTCGTCCTCCAGTCTCGCCGAAACCGTCCATGCGTCGTTGCGCGTCCACCCCCTGTGGACGAGCGTCATCCCCGCGGGCACGTCGACGACGAGGGACGACGAGACGCGGTACGCGCGTCCGCCCTCGGATGGCCGACCGAGGCGCAGCCACGGGATGCCGTCTGCTCTCGCGTCGGGCCGCGCGGAGGCGGCGATCAGGTCGAACGCCAGGCTCACGTCCGGGCGCGATCCGGGAGTGATCGTGCGTCCGAAATCCGCGCCCGTCTCGGCGGCAAGAAACAGGCGGGAGCCGCTCTCCTCGTCCTTCAGCACGACTTCCTCTTCGCCGGGGGAAGGATTGCTGAGGATCACCCAAGCGAATATCAACCTCATGCCCGCCGGTACGTCGATGACGAAACTGCGTCCGCGCTCTCCGAGACGATACGTCCCGCCTCCGACCGGCTGGCCCTGCCGCATCCACGGGATACCGTCGGCGCCTACTTCGAGGGGCGGCGGCGGACCCCACCGGAACTCGATGGCGACAGCGGGTTCCGCGGTGTCGCCGCAGCCTTCGCTTTCGTAGGTGACGCTCTCGATGGCGAACCGCTTGCGCGGCGGATCGGGCGGGTCCGCCAGCACGGCCGTCACCTCGTAGTGGCCCCAGCAATCCGCGGCGACCCATGCGGTGAACTCGTCGCCGGCCTCGACATCTCCATAGAAGCCCGACCGCGACACGCCGCCGGCGTCCGTCTGGTGCACCAGCAGACCTTCGCCGAAGACGCTCAGCCACGCGGAACCGGCATCCCCGCCCGTCAGGTCGCTGGCGTTCCTGAGGAAGGCGTAGCTGCCCGGCGCGATGGCGCCGCCCGTCGTGTCGCGGCGGTCGTAGGGCAGCACAGCCCCGCCGGCGGGCTCGGGCGGGCGGCAGAGGCCGAGCGCGGCCTCGATCGCCGCGGCGGGGTCGCCGCCGCGCATCGCCCCGGCGTAGCCGCGCACCGAGCATTCGAGGCCCGACGCGGCGTCGAAGACGCGCACGAACACGCTCAGGCGCGGGTCGTGCGCGGGGCCGGGCGGGCTGTAGCGCACGAGCGCCGGACGCCCGCCGGCGACGCGCGCCTCGGTGACGGACGAGCCGTCGCCGCCGCGCGCCGCCCAGACGTAGTCCGGCTGCGCGCCGAGGCGCCGCACCTCGGCGCGCAGCGCCGTGCGGCCGGCGGCGTCGTCCCAGATCGCGCGGTAGCCGTCCGCCGGGGCGGTGCGCGTGCCCGCCTCCGCCAGCGCGAGCGTCCAGCCCTCCGGCAGCCCCGCCGGGTCGCGCCAGAGCGCGATCCGTCGGCGCGCCTCGGCCGCGTCCGAGGTCTCGAACGGCGCGGCGGCGTCTCCCGGCGGCGGCGAGGCCCCGCCCCGCGGCTCGACCGACGCGCCCGCGGCCGGCAGCGCGCGTCCGTCCGAGGGCGCCGCGACGCCCTCCCAGTCGGTCGGGATCAGCAGCCACGGCCCGTGGCGCGCGGGCGCCTCCAGCGTTGCGGCGGCGAGGGGCGGAGGGTTCCACGAGACCTCGGCGTCCGCGTCCGCCGCGATCGCGCCCGCGCAGCCGGCCGCGGCCCAGGTCAGCGGTTCGACGGCGAACCCGTCGCGCTCTCCCCGCGGGAGCGCAGTCGCCAGATACCGCACCCAGCAGCCGTCCGCCGCGCGCCATTCGAGGACGCCGCCGGCTTCCGCGCCCTCGTAGGCGAGGGCCGCGCCGTCCGCGCCCGCGCCGAGGCGCAGCACGGCGGCGTCGCGGCGCAGGCCCTCCCACGTCGCGATCGGCTCGCCGTCCGCGTCGAGGAAGGCGTACGCGCCCGCCGCCAACGCCTCGCCCGTCGCGTCGAGGCGGTCGTAGCGCGCCGTCGGCGGCGGCGCGCCGGGCGGCGCCGGCGTCCCGTCGGCGCAGGCGAGCAGCAGCGGCTCGCCCGCGGGCGGCGAGGCGTCCTCGTGGCGGTCGAGGAAGGCGCGGTTGGCGGCGGCGGACGCGCCGAAGCGGTAGCGGACGAAGCCGCCGTCCGCGCCGTTCGCCCACGCCGAGCGCAGCGCGCAGCCGCCCGCCGCGGACGCCGCGCCGCCGAGCCTCTCGAGCGTCCCGCCCGGCCACGCGATCAGCTCCACGCCGCGCGTGGGCGGCGGCGCGGCGAGCGGCCACGGCGAGGGCGCGGGCGGCGGATCGAGCCGCGCGAGGAAGCCGCTCGCCACCCACCCGCCCAGGCGCGGGCCGGCGGCGACCGCCTCCCATACGTAGCCGTCGGCCTCGGCGCGCTCGCCGCGGGCGGTCAGCCCCGTGCCCTCGGGCAGGCAGGCCGCGATCGGCGCGGCGAGGGCGGGCGCGGCGCGCAGGTTGAGGCAGGTGTCGCCGGCGGTGTCCACCACGACGCGCGCCCCCCCGGCGAGCGGCCCGCCCGCGTCCGCGCGCCCGCCCCCGAGGGCGAGCGCGGCCAGCGCGAGGGCGGCTGCGAGCAGCGCGAGCGCGTCGCGTCGAGGGCGCATCGTGCGGCCTCCGATCGCGCGCAGCATACGCCGCGCGGCGCGGGCGGCGGCGTCAGGCGCCGGAGGGGGAAGGCCGTCCGGCGTCCGCGGCACGCCCGTCGAACTCGCGCCGCCGCGCCTCGTTCCTGCCGGGAGCGACGAAGTAGTAGTCGAACAGCCCGTCCACGACCTCCAGCGCCCACTCCGCCTCGCCGGGGCCGACGGGCATGATCTCGCCCGTATGCTCCGACTCGATCGGGTGAGCGGCGAAGTTCCCGATCTCGCGCAGGTAGTGGAGGTTGCGGCTCAGCGCCGAGGGAGTGCGTTCGTCCTCGACGAAGGCGCCGATCTGCCGGGCAAGGGTCGTCTGCTCGTAACCGCCTTGCCCGGTCAGCACCTGCTGCACGATCCGGCGCGCCAGCGCGGCGCTCGCCTGCGGGCTGAGCGCGAGGATGGCGACGGCCTCGGCGTAGTCGGAGCGCAGCGGTTCGGGGACCTCGGGCGGAGCCGTGCGGCCGGTGGCGTTCCGCGGGTAGGCGACGTACTCTTCCACCTCCTCCTCCACCTCGCCGTCGCCCCTGCCCGCGCGGATCCGGATGATGCTCTTGCGGCACCGAGGGCACAGCGTGCTCTGGACGTAGACGGTGGCGTTCTCGCCGGGACTGTCGGTCGACAGCGCATTCCGCCACTGGTCGTGAAACTCGATCGTGCAGTGCGGGCACTTCATCGCTTGTTCCCCCCTCCCCCCGTCAGCGCGTGGCGGCGGCCTCGGGCTGCGGTTCGGCGATGAGGGCGAGCAGCTCGTCGCCGATGGCCTCGATGCGGGCGTCGCCGAGGCCCCACACCGCGGCGAGGCCGTCGCGGTCGGCGGGGCGGCGGGCGGCCAGCTCGCGCGCGGTGCGGTCGGTGAAGAAGGTGTAGGCGGGCACGCCCTCGCGCTGCGCGCGCGCGCGCCGCCAGTCGCGCAGGCGCTGGAACAGCGGATCGTCGAACGCCACCTCGGGGCCGGCCGAGGCGTCCGCCCCGTGCGACCGGCGCGCGGGCCTCGCGGCGGGGCGCGGCGGCGGCGGGGCGCCGGGGTGCGCCTCCTCCCACTCGCGCACGGCGGCCAGCAGCCGCCCGCCGAACCAGCGCACGCGCGTCTCGCCCATGCCCCAGATCGCCAGCAGCGCCGCCTCGTCGCCGGGCCGGTAGGTCGCGATCTCGCGCGCGGTGCGCTCCTCGAACACCATGTAGGGCGGCCTGTCCGACTCGCGCGCGACGCGGTCGCGCAGCGCGAGCAGGTCGGCGAAGAGGGCGGCGGGGTAGTCCGGCGCGCGCTCGCCGCCGGCCGCGGCTTCGCGGGCCGCCGGGGGGCGGGCGGCGGGCGCCTCGCAGTTGTCGCAGCCGCCGCAGGAGGCGGCGGCGGGCCGCTCGCCGAAGTAGCGCAGCACGAGGGCGCGGCGGCAGCCCGGCGTCTCGGCGTACTCCGCCATCTGCGCGAGGCGCGACTCGGCGTGGCGGCGGCGCTCATCGACGCCGCGCGTGTCGATCGGCGCGTCGTCGTCGAGCGACAGCAGGCGCAGCCCGTCCGCCTCGGCGAGGCCCGAGGCGCGCAGCGCGGCCACGGTCAGCGCCCAGCCGTCGCCCGCCGCCTCCTCGAAGTCGGCGGGCTGCAGGGGGCGGCGCGGGTCGAGCCGCTGGAGGGCGGCGAGCCGCCGCCAGGCGTCGCGCACGTCGCCGCGCGAGGGGTGCGCCCGGTCGATGAAGCGGCGCTGGAGGGCGTGGTCGCGGCGGGCGTAGAGCAGCGTGCACTCGGCGGGGTCGCCGTCGCGGCCCGCGCGTCCCGCCTCCTGGTAGTACGCCTCGAGGCGCCCCGGCATCTGGAGGTGGACGACGAAGCGCACGTCGGGCTTGTCGATGCCGAGGCCGAAGGCGTTGGTGGCGACGATCAGCGGCGTCTCGCCGGTGGTGAAGCGGCGCTGGATCGAGGCGCGCGCGGCGCCGCCCATGCCGGCGTGGTAGCCCGCCGCGGGCACGCCCGCCGCCCGCAGCGCCTCGGCGGTCTCCTCGACCGAGCGGCGGGTGCGCGCGTAGACGATGCCCGACTGCCCGCGCCGCTCCCGCGCGTAGGCGACGAGCCACGCCAGCCGGTCGGCGGCGCGGTCGATCGGCACGACGGCGAAGCGCAGGTTGGGGCGGTCGAAGCTGGTCAGCACCTCGGCCCCGGCGGCGATGCCGAGCCGCGCGCGGATGTCGCGCCGCACCACGGGGTCCGCCGTCGCCGTCAGCGCGAGGGTGCGCGGGCGCCCCAGCCGCTCGCGCGCCGCCCCCAGCGCGAGGTAGTCGGGGCGGAAGTCGTGCCCCCACTCGGAGATGCAGTGCGCCTCGTCGACGGCGAGCAGGCGCACGCCGGCGCGGCGCAGCGCCTCGGCGAAGCGCTTGTTGGCGAGCCGCTCGGGGGCGGCGTAGAGCAGCGCCGTGCGCCCCTCGGCGAAATCGAGGAAGCGCCGGTTCTGCTCGGCGCGGTCGAGCGTGGAGTTGACGAAGCCGGCGGCGACGCCGTTGGCGCGCAGCGCCTCCACCTGATCCTGCATCAGCGCGATCAGCGGCGAGACGACGAGCGTGCGCCCGGCTTCGAGGGCGGGCAGGACGTAGCAGAGGCTCTTGCCGCCGCCCGTCGGCATCACCCCCAGCACGTCGCCGTCGGCGAGGCGTTCGAGCACCTCGGCCTGGCCCGGCCGGAAGCCGGGGTAGCCGAAGCGCTCGCCCAGCACCTCGCGGTAGCGTTCGAGGCCGCGCGGCAGCCCCGGGTCCGCGGCCGGGCCCGGCGCGGGCGGCGCGCCGTTCGCCGCGCCGGGGCCGTCGAGGGCCAGCGCCGCCTGCTCCGGCGCGGGCGCCGCCCGGGACGCGGGCGAGGGCGGCGGCGCGGGCGGGGGCGGCGCGACGCGGGGGCGCGGGGACGCCTCGAACGCATCGAGCTCCGGCGGGGGCGGCGGCTCGTCGGCGAGCGCGCCGCAGTGCGGGCAGTGGAGGGCGGCGGGCGGCCTCGTCGCGTCGCAGCCGGGGCAGCGCATGGCGCGCATCCTACACGACGAACGCGAGTTCGCGCACCCGCGCGAGCGGATGCGCCGGGGTGCTGCGCGGCCCCCGCCCCGCCCTCGGAGGCGGCAGGCCGCGCGCGGCGGCTCAGGCCCCGGCGGCGATGCGCCTCCTCGCGGTCAGCGCGGCGGCGCCGAGGAGCAGCGCCGAGGCGGCGAGCAGGCCAGCCTTCGGCGCGGCGGGGGCGGACGCATCGGGCGCGGCGAGGCCGGCGTTGCCGGTCGCCGGGGCGCCGGGCGCCGCCGTCGCCGCGCCCGCGCCGGCCTGCGCGGGCAGGACGCCCGGCACGGGGAAGGTCGCGATGCGCTGCGCCCAGCCGTAGGCCTGGACGATGCCCCCGCGCGCCGAGATCAGCGAGGCGGCGGCCCCGGACAGCGCGGCCTTGCCCTCCTCGAGGCTGTCCGCCGCGAGCGCGGCCTGCGTCTGCCCGCGCACCCGCAGCGTCCGCGCCTCGGCGATGGTGGCCATGTAGTCCACCTGCGCCGCGAAGACGTCGATGCCGGGGCCGTGGGCGCCCGCCAGCAGTTCGGTGTGGATCGCGGCCTCCTCCGCCAGCAGCAGCTCGTCGAGGGCGAGCAGCCGCCGGGCGGCTTCGCGGAAGCCGTCGAGGTCCTCGGCCGCCATCGCCTCGTTCGCCACGCCGATCGCCAGCTGCAGGTCGTCGCGGATCGCGATCAGCAGGCCGGGCCGATCGGGATCGCCGGGACCGTGCACGTGCGCCCCTTCGGCGAGGCCGTGCGAGATCAGGTGCTGCACGTGGAGCAGCAGCGCCGGGGGGTGGGTGTAGGAGTAGACCACCTCCGACGGCTCCGCGCCGTCGTCCGGCACGGGCTCGAGCGAGATCTCGACGGTGTCGTATCCCAGTCCGAGGACGTTCGCTGCGCCGGGGGCGCGCCAGGCGTGGTCGATGGCGCCAGCCTCGACCGCCATGACGCCGGTGCTGACGCGGGCGCCGGTGGCGCTGTTCACCAGCCAGCCCTCGTACGCCCTGTCCGCCGGCAGCGGCGCGACGCCGTCGATGTCGTAGACGAGGCCGTCGCCGAGCGCCGTCACGTCGGCGAGCAGGACGAGGCCGACGCCCTCGAAGCGGTGGCGGTCGGCGCGCGCCGTCCCCGTCGCGAGCGGCGCGAGGAGCAGCAACAGCAGCCCCGCCGCCGCGAGCACCCTGGACCACGTCATCGCGCACCTCCCGCCGCCCGCGGCGATGCTGGACGCCGCCCGCGCGCGCGTCAACCGCCGCCCTCCTCGCCGCCCGCGAGCTCGCCGTCCTCGCCGAGGCCGGCGAGCTCGCGGGCGCGGGCGACGAGGGCCGGCACGCCCGCGATCTCGCCCTCGACGGCGATGTGGGCGCCGCCGCGCGCGACCAGCCGCCAGCGCACGTTGCCGAGCGTCTCCACGCGCTCGATGCGTTCGAGGTCGCTCCAGCGCAGTTCGCGCCGCACCTCGCCGCGGTGCAGCGCCAGCGCCGCCTCGCGCGTGAGCGCGATCGCCGTCGCCGTGCCCCGCCACGTGAACCACACCACCGGCAGCTGCAGCACCAGCACCACGCCGAGGAACGCGCCGAACCCCGTCGCCTCCGCCGATCCCGCAAGGAAGCCGATCGCGAGGAAGAGCGCGCACCCGATCAGCGGCAGCGCGAACGAGGCGTGGTTCCACCAGTGCGAGAGGTTGGGGTGCGCCGCCACCACCTCGAGGCCGGACAGCGCCTCGCGATCCTCGCGCCGCAGCGCGGCGAGCGGGCCGGAGGCGGCGGGCGGCGCGTCGCCGGGGCGGTCGCTGGTCACAGCGGCAGGGTAGCGCCCCGCGGCAGGACGCGGCGAGGCCGCCCGCTCCGGCGGACATCCGCATATTGATCCTCGCATTTGATGCTTCTAGCCTTGCGGGTATGCTCGCGGGGTGCGTGCGGGCTCGCGGAAGGAGTGGCGCGATGGGTTCGGTGTGGCATCTCGCGCGGAGGCCCCTCGGCCTGCTGCTGACGCTGGCGCTGGCGGTCTCGCTCGTCGCCGCGTGCGGCGGCGACGACGACGGCGGCGAGCAGCTCAAGCTCGGCTTCCTCGTCGACTTCACCGGCGGCCTCGCCGAGTACGGCGAGTCGGCGCAGACCGGCATCGACCTCGCGATCCTGCACATCAACGCGGCGGGCGGCGTCAACGGCCAGGACGTGGTCTACGTCACCGGCGACACCCGCGTCGACCCGACGCAGGCGACCGAGGAGGCGCGCCGCCTCGTCGACGTCGAGGGCGTGCACGCGATCGTCGGCCCGCTGTCGAGCACCGCGACGCTGGCCGTGGCGGAGAGCGTGACCGGGCCGGGCGGCGTCCCCCAGATCTCGCCGTCGGCGACCTCGCCCGCGCTGACCACGGTGGACGACGACGGCTACCTCTTCCGCACCACCATCTCCGACGCCGCGCAGGGCGTGGTGCTCGCCCAGCTCGCCGCCGAGGAGGGCTACGACAACGTCGGCGTGATCCACCGCGACGACGCCTACGGGCAGGGCCTCGCCGAGGCCTTCGCCGCCGCCTTCGGCGGCCGCAGCACCCTCGCCGCCTACCCCGACGCCGGACAGGCCTCGTACCTCTCCGAGCTGCAGGCGGCGGCGGCCAACGGCGCGGACGTGCTGCTCGCCATCGGCTTCGCCGAGACCGAGATCTTCGTCCGCGAGGCGCTGGAGCAGGGCCTCTTCTCGGCGTTCCTGTTCTGCGACGGCAACAAGAGCCAGGACCTGATCGACCAGCTCGGGGCCGACAACCTCGAGGGCTTCAAGGGCACGGCCCCGGGCAGCGACCCCGAGGCGCCCTCGACGATGGCGTGGAACGCGGCCTACGTGGCCGAGTACGGCGCGCCGCCCGCGCTGCCGTTCGTGCGCGAGACCTACGACGCGGTGGTCGCGCTCGCGCTCGCGGCCGAGGCCGCCGGCTCGACCGGCGGCGCCGCGATCCGCGACCAGCTGGCGCGCATCGGCGGCCCCGGCGGCGCTGCCTTCCTCGCCGACGCCGACGGCGTGCGCGCCGCCCTCGAGGCCGTGCGCGCGGGCGACGACATCGACTTCGTCGGCGCCGCCACCTCGGTGGACTGGGACGGCGCCGGCGACGTGCCCTCCGGCTTCGTCGAGATCTGGGAGTACCGCGGCGGCGAGCCGGTCACGCTCGACACCGTGCCGTTCGACCTCGCGGCGCCGGCCGCCGCGGCGACGCCCGCGGCGACCGAGGAGCCGGGCGAGCAGCTGCGGATCGGCTTCCTCTCCGACTTCACCGGCGCGCTCTCCGAGTACGGCGAGGGCACGCTGGCGGGCGCGCGGCTGGCGATCGCCCACCTCAACGCCGCGGGCGGCGTCAACGGCCAGGACGTGACGCTCGTCACCGGCGACACCCGCGTCGAGACCGTGCAGGGCGTCGAGGAGGCGCGCCGCCTCGTCGACGTCGAGGGCGTGCACGCCATCGCCGGGCCGCTGTCGAGCAACGTCACCCTTGCCGTCTCGGCGTCGGTGACGACGCCGGGCGGCATCCCCCAGATCTCGCCCTCGGCGACCTCGCCCGCGCTGACCCAGGCCGAGGACGACGGCTACCTCTTCCGCACCACCGGCTCCGACTCGGTGCAGGGCGTGGTGCTGGCCGGCCTCGCCAAGAGCGAGGGCCACGACAACGTCGGCGTGATCTACCGCGACGACGCCTGGGGCCAGGGCCTCTCCGAGGTCTTCGCCGCCAACTTCGACGGCACGGCCACGCTCGCCTCCTACAACGCCAACGGCCAGCCCAGCTACATCGCCGAGCTGCGGCAGGCCGCCGGCGAGGGCGCGACGGCGCTGGTGGCGATGGGCTTCGCGGAGACCGAGGTGTTCCTGCGCGAGGCGATCGAGAACGGCCTGTTCACGACCTTCATCCTCACCGACGGCAACAAGAGCGAGGAACTGATCGAGCAGATCGGCGCGGACTACCTCGAAGGCACGGTCGGCACCGCCCCGAGCAGCAACCCCGACGCGCCCTCGACGGTGGCGTGGGACGCGGCGTGGCTCGTCGAGTACGGCGACACGCCGGCGCTGCCGTTCGTGCGCGAGGCGTACGACGCGGTGATCGCGATCGGCCTCGCCGCCGAGGCCGCCGGCTCGACCGACGGCGCCGCCATCCGCGACGCGCTCCCGCGCATCGCCGGCCCGCCCGGCGACGCCTACATCGCCGGCCCGATCGGCGTGGCCTCCGCCATGCAGGCCCTGCGCGCGGGCGAGGACATCAACTACGAGGGCGCCGCCACCCCGATCGACTGGGACGGCGCCGGCGACGTGACCTCCGGCTTCATGGAGATCTACGGCGTCCGCGACGGCGCCCTCGTGACCGTCGAGGTGCGCGCCTTCACCCTCGAGTAGCGGAGCGCGCGCCGCCGCACCGCGAGGGGCGGCCTCCGGGCCGCCCCCTCCGCGTCCGCGCGCGGAGCGGGCGCGCCTCGCCGGGACCGGGTGTAGGATGCCGCCGTGACGCGGAAGCTGGCGCTGGCGGGACTGGTCGTCGCCGTGCTCGTCGCGGGCGCGGCGTCCGCGCTGGCGCAGGACGCAGGGTCCGAGGTGCGGATCGCCGCGCGGCGGCTCGCCGACGGGCGCGTCGAGTTCGCGCTGCAGCCCCGCTCCGGCGGCGGCTGGGGCGCGCGCGTGCTGCCGTCCAGCCGCTACTTCCCCGCGAACGCCGCCGTCGGCCGCTGGCTCAGCTCCTCGCCGGTGGACGCCGGCGGTGTCGAGGTGCGGATCAGCGCACAACGGCTCGCCGACGGGCGCGTCGAGTTCGCGCTGCAGCCGCGCGCGGGCGGCGGCTGGGGCGAGCGCGTCCTGCCGTCCAGCCGCTACTTCCCCGCGAACGCCGCCGCCGGCCGCTGGCTCAGCTCCTCGCCGGTGGCGCTCGGCGGCGCGGCGGCGATGACGGGCGACGATCCCGCCTCGTGCGCCCTCGCCGACCATATCGACCGCGTGAGGGCCGCGACGTTCCAGGTGCGGACCGCCTCCGGCGCCGGTACGGCCTTCTACATCGGCAACGACGAGTGGCTGACGAACCACCACGTCGTCGAGGACGCGACGCGGGCCGAGCTGGTCCACGGCGGCACTCGCCTCTCCGCCGCCGTCGCGGGCAGCCTGCCGGGGTACGACCTCGCGCTGCTGAGGGCGCGGCCTCCGTCCTCGGTGCGCCCGCTCCGCCTCGCCGCCGCGAGGCCGGCGGTGCTGGCGAGCGTGGCGGTGGTGGGGTTCCCGCCCCCCGTCTCGGGCACCCCGTCGGCCACCCGCGGGGTGGTGTCGAAGCACGCCCCGTTCTCCCAATTCCCGGACCAGCTCGACGGCAGCGGCGTCGTGCTGCAGACCGACGCCGAGATCAACCCCGGCAACAGCGGCGGCCCCATCGTCGACGGCTGCGGTACGGTGGCCGCCGTCGCCACGTTCAAGCGGTCCTCGTCGCAGGACGGACGCGACGTCGACGGCATCGGCTTCGGCGTCGCCGCCGAGACGGTCGCCGCGCGGCTCGCCCAGCTGCGCTCTACCGAGCATGTGGCGGGAGGCGCGCCGCAAGCCGCCGCCGAGGCCGCCTTCAATACCTGTATGGCGAACTGGGGCGACACCTATGGCAACCAGATTGGGGCCACTCTCGCCGCCATCCGCACTGTTGAGGACATCGAGGACGAGGTTACCGGGTGGGGCGTACCCACCTCTTACATTACCGCCATCTACGCCGACCCCAGCATCATTCCCCCCGGTGGTCTCTTCGTAACCCCGGGGTTTCCCCTCGGCACTGATAGCCCAGGCGTTTTCAGAATCTTCGGTGGCAACTTTGACAACCTGCGGGCGCTGATCCAAGGGGCCACTGGGGTTGCGATTATTCGCGACGACTCGATCGGTTTCGCTACAGCGGCGACTCGTCGCGAGACGCTCTCTGTGGACAGGTTCTTCTTTCGGCTGGATATTATTCGCGAGACTTGGCATTACTCCATCAGCCCGTGGTTCGCTCCTGCCGATCAGGGGCCGTTGAGTCTGGACTTCACAGCTGCGAAGAACTCTCTGGAGGCTAACAGGCTTCGGCTGGTGGGGCTGCAGGCGGCTGACCGAGACAACTGGGAACGCTACTGCGCGTCGGCGGCTGGACAAACTGTTGGGCCGGACGAGCATACCCCCCGATAGTGAAGGCTCGTGCCCCTCGAACTTCAGCGCCGTCGTGACCGAACCCGAGCGTTAGCCGCGCCGATCCCTCGCGCGAGCCTCGATGCGTCGCGCGGCGTCAGCCGGCGGGGGCGAGCGGGGCCGCCGCCGGGTAGAACACAGCGGATGCTCGCCCGACAGCGGGGGCATCAAAGGCACGCCAGCTCCCAACGGCCGCTGGTTCCACTTCATGCACATCCTGCTGTGGCAGCTAGGTCAATCCCAAAAGGAACTCGCGAGGCTGGCGCACACGCTTAATCCTGAAGTTGGCGACACGTACCCCATCATCAGCAAGGTACGTTGTCTTGCGAGACCCTTCTCGCACTGCAGTGATGTAATCGTTGAACCGCCTGATCATCACATCCCTTTTCTCCCAATCAAGAGAATCCCACCAAGTGGGAGCAATACAGAGACTTTCGGACGCTTCGATCAAGAAACGAATCAAGGCATCAGGCATGTCTTCCCGTCCTATGCTCAGTAGCGACTTGGCGAATCGCACCGGGGCTGTTGATCCACGCAACCAGGACAGAATAACCGCACCACTTCCGGGAGTTGCTATACTGGAAACAAGCAGTTGCTCCATGGGGATATCGACTTGCATCTGATTCTGTAGCAAATTTCCTTTAAAATCGCAGTCTGGCATCCATGCGAAGCTCGCGAGTATCGGCGGATGTCGGTCCGTTTCCAACACGAGAGACCGGATTTCATCGAAACGGCTCATCTGCAGGTAACGATCCAAATCCGCTTTGACCCTTTGCAAATCCGCACGCCCGAGACGTATGCCTATTCTCTGGTGGTTCAAAAACTCTTGAGTCTCCTTTTGTCCCGCTGGGGGCATCCCGCGGTCAGCGTTGAGTTTAGCCCACTGGATGTGTTGTTCTGCTCCGATCTTGAAGTACAGCTCACGACTGGCCGCCCTGAAAGCGAAGAGGAAGTTCTGCTGATCCGAAAAATCGATGGTATTCCCTTTCTCGATGGGATCGAACAACGCATCATGCGCTTGGCAGAATCCTCTGAAGATAGATGCTTGGCTGACACCGAACAACCTCGGAAGCACTTGGTGGTCACTCACTGCGCGCCTGAAGTAATAGACATGTCCACCCTCAGCGATAGCGGACAACATGGCGAGCTGCACACCGTGGGCGCGTATGGCGGGGCCGCAGCCTGTCGGCGCATCCGGGTGCAAGCATTCCTCGCGCCCGACGAAGTAAGTTTGTTCGGCTCGGTGCATCTCAGAAAGACTCAAGGGGGGTTGATCTTCGCGCCCGCGATGGCACTGAGCGAACTCGACGCCAGAGTCACACCAGCACAGCATATCCCGGCGGCCCCTACCTGCGCTCTGGATGGTAGCACTCCACGTTGCCGTCTCGCAACTGCAGGTCGATACACCCCGACTGATATCGCCGCCCGCGCACGGCACGCGGCGGTCAGCCGGCGAGGGCGCGGAGGCGCGCGCGCAGCGCGGCGAGGGGCGAGCCGGGGCCGCCTCCACCGCCGCCTCCCTCGCCGCGCGGGGCGAAGCGGCTGACGATCGCGCGCTCGGGGACGAGGCCCTGCGGGCGCGCCAGCACGAACAGCACGATCAGCAGCCCGATCGCCACCCGCCGCAGCACGAACACGCGCGTCCCGAGGAAGTCCGGCAGGCTCTCCTGGAACAGCGGCAGCCCGAACCACACGAACGCCACCACCAGCGCCCCCACGACGGCGCCGCGGTTGTTGCCGCTGCCGCCCACGATCACCATCGTCCAGACGAGGAACGTCATCAGGTTCTCGAACGAGTCGGGCGCGATCGTGCCGTAGCGGTGCGCCCAGATCGCGCCCGCCAGCCCCATCAGCGCCCCGCCCAGCACGAAGCTCTGCATCCGGTAGCTGGCCGTCCACTTGCCGACCGAGCGCGCGGTGTCCTCGTTCTCGCGGATCGCGCGCAGCACGCGGCCCCACGGCGAGGCCGTCGCCCCCCGCACCGCGACGAACACGGCGGCCAGCGTCAGCAGCGTGATCGCCAGCAGCACGAGGTCGTAGTCGATGCCGCGCTCGCCGGCGGCGGCCTCGAACGGCCTCGGGATGCCGTTGAGGCCGCGCGCGCGGTTGACGAGGCCCTCCTGCGTGTTGGCGATGCTCCGCAGGATCGAGGTGATGCCGATCGTCGCGATCGCGAGGAAGTCGTCGCGCAGCCGCAGCGTCGGCAGCCCCACCAGCAGCGCGAGCGCGGCGCCGGCGGCCATGCCGCCCAGCCAGCCGATCGGGATCGGCAGCTCGTACCCGCCGACGTAGCTCTCGAACTGGCCGGGCGGGTCGAGCGTCAGCAGCGCGCTGGCGTAGGCGCCGACGGCGAGGTAGGCGATCACGCCGAAGTTGACCGTGCCGGTGTAGCCCCACTGCACGTTCAGCGCGAGCGTGGCGATGCCGAGGATCGCCGCCGTCGTGAGGAACCCGACGGTCCAGTTCGCGCCGCCGGTCACGGAGATCTGCAGCGCCCCGTCGAGCGGCAGTCCCGCCAGCCCCGCCAGCGCCTCCACGCCGCGCCCCTATCCCGCGCCCTGGATCGAGGAGCCGAACAGCCCGCGCGGGCGGACGATCAGCATCAGGATCAGGATCGCGAACGGCACCCCGGGCTTGAACCCGGTGTCGATCCACAGCGTCGAGACCTCCTGCGAGACGCCGACGACGAGGCCGCCGACGAGCGCGCCCCACGGGTTGCCGATGCCGCCGAGGATGACCGCGGCGAACATCGGCAGCAGCAGGAACTCGAAGCCCGCGTCGAAGCGCAGCTGGGACTGCACGGCGAACATCACGCCGGCGACGGCCGTCAGCGCGCCGGCGATCACCCACGTCGCCTGGCGGATGCGGTCGGTGTCGATGCCGCTCGCCTCGGCGAGCTGGGCGTTGTCGGAGGTGGCGCGCATCGCCGTGCCGATGCGGGTGCGGTGCAGCAGCAGGTGCAGCGCCGCCGCCAGCACCAGCGTGAGCGCGATGATCAGCGCGTGGTCGGGCTTGATCCTCAGCCCGCCCGCGAACGCCCACGCCTCCTGGATGCCCGTCGAGTAGCGCTCCGGCGAGGAGCCCCACAGTCCCTGCACCACCGCCTGCAGCAGGATCGCGATGCCGAGCGCGGCGATCTCCATCGTCAGGAAGCCGCTGCCGCGCGTCCGCAGCCGCCGGAACACCAGCCGCTCCGCCGCGACCGAGACCGCCGCCACGCCCGCGCACGCGAACGCCACCCCCCCCAGCATCCCCCACCCGATCGAGAACGGCCCGATCGGGCTGCCCGCCAGCCCGAGGTTCACGACCACGAAGAACGCGAGGTACATCCCCAGCGTCATCATGTCCGCGTGCGCGAAGTTCGCGAACTTGAACACCCCGTACGTCAGCGTCAGCCCCATCGCCCCCAGCCCGACGATCGAGCCGACGATCACGCCGACGATGACGAGCTGGACGAACTCGATCACGCGCCGCCTCCGCCGTCCGCCGCCCCCGCCGCGGCGGCGCCGTCCGCGCCCGCCTCGGCGGCGTCGAGGCCGAGGAACATGCGGCCCACGTCGGCGTTGGCGAGCATCTCCGGGCCGGGCTGCTCGTGCGCCTTGCGGCCGTCGACGAGCAGGTAGCCGCGGTCGGAGATGGCGAGGGCCTCGCGCGCGTTCTGCTCGACCATGAGCAGCGCGACGCCGCGCTCGCGCACCTCGCGCAGGCGCTCGAAGATGCCCTCGCGGCGGCTCGGCGAGAGGGCGGCGGTCGGCTCGTCGAGCAGCAGCACGCGCGGCTCCAGCATGAGCGCGCGCGCGATCGCCAGCGCCTGCCGCTGCCCGCCCGAGAGGTGGGATGCGCGCGCGCCGGAGCGCTCGTCCAGCTCGGGGAACATCCGCAGCACCTCGGCCGCCCGCTCCGCCGCGTCGCCGCGCCGCTGGTACCCCCCCATCTCGAGGTTCTCGCGGATGCTCAGCGACGGGAACACGTTCTCGGTCTGCGGCACGAACGACGCCCCCAGCCGCACCATCCGCGAGGGCGCCTCGTCCGTCACGTCGCGCCCGTCCAGCAGCACCCGCCCTTCCCCGACCGGCAGCAGCCCGAAGATCGCCTTCAGCAGCGTGGACTTGCCCGCCCCGTTCGGCCCGATGATCGTGACCAGCTCGCCGCGGTCGAGGCGCAGCGACACCTCGTGCACGATCATCACGCCGTCGTAGCCCGCGCTGACGCCCTCGGCCTCCAGCAGCGCGCTCACCGGTACTGGCTCCCGAGGTAGGCGGCCTGCACGCCGGCGTCCTCCAGCACCGTGCGCGGGTCGCCCGTGATCAGCACGCTGCCGTTGGTCATCACGATCAGGCGCTCGCACAGCCGGCTCATGAAGTCCATGTCGTGCGCGATCACGAAGAACGTGACGCCGAGGCGCTCGCGCAGGCCCTCGATGTGCCCGGCGAGGCGCATCGCGAGCGTGGGGTTGACGCCGGCGCTCGGCTCGTCGAGCAGGATCAGGCGCGGTTGCGCCATCAGCGCGCGCGCCAGTTCGAGCAGCTTGCGCTGCCCGCCCGAGAGGTTGCCGGCGTAGTTCCACGCCTCGCGTTCGAGGTCGACCTGCGCCAGCACCTCGTGCGCCTGCTCGGCGACCTCGCGCTCGCGGGCGGCGACGCGGCGGGGCCGCAGCCAGCTCTCCCACACGTGCTCGCCGGGCTGCTCCCCGGGCACGACCATGAGGTTCTCGAGCACGGTCAGAGCGCCCAGTTCCTGCGGTATCTGGAAGGTGCGGACCAGCCCGCGCCGGAACACGCGGTGCGGCGGCAGGCCGGTGATGTCCTCGCCGCCGAGGCGCACGCGGCCCTCGTCGGGGCGCAGCGATCCGGCGATGCAGTGGAAGCAGGTGGTCTTGCCCGCGCCGTTGGGTCCGATCAGCCCGGTGATCGAGCCCTCGGCGACCTCGAAGGCGGCGCGATCGACGGCGCGGAAGCCCCCGAAGCTCTTGACCAGCCCCTGCACGTCGAGCAGCGCGTCCACCGGCCCGCCCCGTTCGCGGCCCCGCCCCGCGGTCCGTCGCGGCGATGCTATCCCCGCGCACGGCGCGGCGATAGTATGCCGGCGGGCGCGGCGGCGGAGCCGGGGGCCGCCCGAGGCCCCGGCGAGAAGGGCGACGGGGGGCGGCGCAGTGGAGATCGGCGTCACGTTCCCGCAGACCGAGATCGGCGGCGACCCCGCCGCCGTGCGCGACTTCGCGCAGGCCGCCGAGGACGCCGGCTACGCCTACCTCCTCGCCTACGACCACGTGCTGGGCGGCGACCCCTCGAAGCACGACCTCGGCGGGCCGTACACCCACGAGTCGATGTTCCACGAGCCGTTCGTGCTGTTCGGCTACCTCGCGGGGCTGACGGGGCGCATCGGGCTGGTCACGGGCATCGTGATCCTGCCCCAGCGCCAGACCGCGCTGGTCGCCAAGCAGGCGGCCGAGGCGGACGTGCTGTCCGGCGGGCGGCTCACCCTCGGCGTCGGCATCGGCTGGAACCGCCTCGAATACGAGGCGCTGGGGCAGGACTTCGCGACGCGCGGACGCCGCTCGGAGGAGCAGGTGCGGCTGCTGCGCCGGCTCTGGGACGAGCCGCTCGTCACCTTCGAGGGCGAGTTCGACCGCGTGCGCGACGCCGGCATCCACCCGCGGCCGGGGCGCCGCATCCCGATCTGGTTCGGCGGCGGCGCCGACGCCGTGCTGCGCCGCGCCGGACGGCTCGGCGACGGCTGGCTGCCCCTCGGCCGCAGCGACCCCGCGCGCGAACCCGGCGAGGTGCTCGCCCGCTTCGAGCTCGTGCGCGCCAGCGCCCGCGAGGCCGGGCGCGACCCCGGCGCGCTCGCCCTCGTCGGGCGCGTCGAGGCCTCGCGCGGCCCGCTCGAGGCGCAGCTGGAGCAGGCGCGCGGCTGGGCCGCGGCCGGCGCGACGCACGCCACGCTCAACACCCTCGGCGCGGGCCTGCGGACGCCGCGCGAACACATCGAAGCCGTCGCCGCCTTCGCCGAGGCGCGCCGGAGCGAGGGGCGGTGACGCCGCCCCGCAGGGGGCCGCCGTCGCCGTCGCCCCTGCTGCTGGCCGCGGCGGCGCTGTGCGCGCTGTTCGCGGCCGCCGCCTGCGGTGGAGGCGGGAGCGAGCCGCTGACGATCGGCCACCTCGCGAGCTACACGGGGCCGCTCGGCTACATCGGGCCGGTGACGGAGCGCGGCGTCGAGCTGGCGATCCGCGACCTCAACGCCGCGGGCGGCGTGCTGGGGCGCGACGTCGTGCTCGTCGCCGCCGACACGGCGGGCGACCCGGCGCAGGCGGTGCGCGAGGCGCGCCGCCTGATCGAGAACGAGGGCGTGCACGCGATCGTCGGCGGCAGCGGCAGCGAGGTCACGCTGACGTTCGTCGAGGCGGTCGCGGGACCCCGCGGCGTGCCCGTGATCACGCCCTCGGCGTCCTCGCCGCGGCTGGCCTCGGCGGACGACGGCGGCTACCTCTTCCGCGCCATCTCCTCGGCCGGCCTGCAGGCGCGGGCGCTCGCCGCCCTCGCCGCCCGCGAGGGCATCGGCAGCGTCGGCGTGCTCTACCGCGACGACGCCTGGGGGCGCGGCTACTTCGAGGCGTTCGCCGCCGCCTACGGCGGCGCGATGTCCGCCGTCGCCTACTCCGCCGCCGGCCAGGCCTCGTACCGCGAGGAGCTGCGGCTCGCGGCCGAGGGCGGCGCCGATCGCCTGATCGCCATCTCCTTCCCGCCCGAGACCGCCGTCTTCGTCGCCGAGGCGATCGACGGCGGCTTCTTCCGCCGCTTCCTCTTCACCGACGGCTCGAAGAGCCTCGGCCTCGCGGACGCCGTCGGCGCCGGGGCGCTCGAGGGCTCGCGCGGCACGGCGGCGGGCGCGGACCCGTCGAGTCCGGCGGCGCTGGCCTGGGACGCGGGCTACGCCGCCGCCTACGGCGGGCCGCCTCCGGCCGGCTCGCCGCACGCCGCCTACGCCGTCGAGGCGCGCGCCGCCTACGACGCCGCCGTCGCGATCGCCCTCGCCGCCGAGGCGGCAGGCTCGCTCGGCGGCGTGGCCATCCGCGATCGCCTCCCCGCCGTCGCCGGGCCGCCCGGCGCCGCCTACCTCGCCGGACCGGAGGGCGTGCGCTCGGCCCTCGCCGCCGTGCGCGCGGGCGGGACGCCCGACTACGAGGGCGCCGCCACCTCGCTCGACTGGAACGCCGCCGGCGACGTGGCCGAGGGCCTCGTCGAGATCTGGGAGTGGCGCGACGGCAGCATCGTCACCGCCGAACTCGCCTCGTTCCGCGAGGACGCACCGTGATCGCGCGGGCCCGCGCCGCGCTCGCCCGCCGCGCGCGGGCCGCGCTCGGGGCCGCGCGCCGCGCGCCGAGGCCGCTCGCGTCGTGGCTGCTGCTCGTCCTCGGGGCGCTGCTGCTGATCGCGGCGCAGCTCACGCTCTGGACCGAAAGCGCGCTGTTCGACTCCGACGGCTTCGCCGACCGCGCCTCCGCGGCCCTCGGCGACGAGCGGGTGCAGGCCTACGTCGCCTCGTTCATCGTCGACCAGCTGATCGAGCGCGGGTCGTCCGAGCTGGTGGCGGCGCGTCCGCTGATCGAGGCGGCGGTGCAGGCCGTGATCGGCAGCGCCGCGTTCGAGCAGCTCTACGACACGGCGCTGCGCCAGACGCACCGCGCGCTGCTCGGCGACGAGCCGATCGTGCTCCAGATCGTGGACGCCTCGGTGGTGGTGCGGAGCACGCTGGAGAGCTTCAACCCCGACCTCGCGGCGTCGCTGCCGGAGATCGACGCCTCGCTGGAGGTGGCGGACTCGGTCTACGTGGACGGCGTGCTGCGGGTGGCGAATGCCGTGCGCTTCCTCGCGCTCGCGCTGCCGCTGCTGGCCCTCGCCGCCTTCGCCGGCTCGTGGGCGGTCGCGCGCGGACGCCGGGGCGCGCTCATGCGCGTCGGCGTCGCAGCGGTCGCCGTCGCGCTGCTGACGGTGCTCGCGCTCGACGCGGCGCGCGCCGTGCTCGCCGCCGCCGTGGGCGGCGGGCAGGCCGGCGAGGCCGTCGAGGGCGCGTGGAACGCCTTCCTCGGCGACCTCCGCAGCTGGAACGTCGCGATCGGCGCCGCCGGCGCGGTGCTGGCGACGGCGGCCAGCCCGTGGATGGCCGGCCGCAGCCCCCTGCAGGCGCTGCGGCGGCTCGGCGGCCTGAGCGTCGCGCCCGGGACCGGCGCGTGGCAGCTGGCGCGCCCCCTCGCCCTCGTCGCCGTCGGCGCGATCGCCCTGCTCAACCCCCGGGGCTTCGCCGATCTCGCGATCGCCGTCGGCGGCATCGTCGCGATCTACCTCGGGCTGGCCGAGCTCGCGCGCCTGCTGCGGCGGCCCGCGCTGCCCTCGGCCGAGGGGCTGGCGCGCGCCGCGTCCGGGGCCGCCGCGCGGCGTCCGGCGGCGCGCGTCCCGACCCGCGCCGTCGCCGTCGCCGCGCTGCTGGCCGCCGGCGCCGTCCTCCTCTGGACGCAGCTGCCCGGCCTGCTGCCGTTCGGCGGCGGGGCGGCCGAGGCGCGGCCCGCCGTCTGCAACGGCCACGCCGCGCTCTGCGACCGCCGCGTCGACGAGGTCGCCTTCCCCGCCACCCACAACTCGATGTCCTCGGCCGCCGAAGGCTGGCTCCTCGCCACCCACCGCGACGGCATCGCCGCGCAGCTCGAGGCCGGCGTGCGCGGACTGCTGATCGACGTCTGGTACGGCTTCCCCACCGGCGCCGGCGTCGTCACCGAGCGGCTCGGCGGCGACCGCGAGGCGCTGGCCGAACGCTACGGCGAGAGCGTGATGGCCGCGCGCGACCGCGTCGCCGCCGCGCTCGGCGCCGACGCCTCGCGCGCCCTCTACCTCTGCCACGTCTTCTGCGAAGCCGGCGCGACGCCCCTCGGCGACGCGCTCTCCGGTATCCGCCGCTTCCTCGTCACCAACCCCGGCGAGATCCTGATCGTCGTCGTCCAGGACGAGGCTCCCGCCGCCGACGTCGCCGCCGCGTTCGCGGAGGCCGGCCTCGACCGCTACGCCTACGCGCACCCCGGCCCGGCCGAGCCGTGGCCCACCCTCGGCGAGCTGGCCGACCGCAACGAGCGCCTGATCGTGATGACGGAGAAGGCCGCCGCGGCGCCGCGGCCGTGGATGCATCGCGGCTTCGAGCTGATGCAGGAGACGCCCTACTCGTTCCGCTCCGCCGGGGAGCTGAGCTGCGAGCCCAACCGCGGCCCCGCGGACGCCGCGCTGTTCCTCGTCAACCACTGGATCGAGGACGTGTCGCCCTCGATCGCGGACGCCGAGCGCCTGAACGCGCGCGACTTCCTGCTCTCGCGCCTGCGCCGGTGCGAGAACGAGCGCGGCCTGCTCCCCAACCTCGTCGCCGTCAACTTCTACCGCAGCGGAGACCTCTTCGCCGCCGTCGACGAACTCAACGGCGTCGCCGCCGGGACGGTCGCCGAGTAGGCGCGCACGGCCCGACCTCGAACGAGGCGCCCTCCGGCGCCGTGCGCCTCGCGTCAGCGTTCGGCGGCCTGCCGGCGGAGCCAGTCGCGCACGAAGGGGTTGTGCTCGCGCTCGAAGCCGATCGAGGTCTCCTCCATGTGGCCGGGGAGGACGAGCGTCTCGTCGGGGAGGGCGAGCAGCTTGCCGGTGATGCTGTCCATCTCCTGCTCGTAGGAGCCTCCGGGGAAGTCGGTGCGGCCGATCGAGCCGCGGAAGAGGGTGTCGCCGCTGAACAGCAGGCCCGCGTCCTCGGCGTAGTAGCTGACGGAGCCGCCGGTGTGTCCGGGAGTGGCGATCACCCTCAGCCGCAGCCCGTCCGCCTCGACGATGTCGCCGTCGCCGACGTAGCCGTCGGGGGCGGGCGGCCCCTGCGAGGCGTCGAAGCCCATCTGCGAGGCGCCCGCCTGCCAGCCGTCGCGGAGCAGGCCGAGATCGGCCTCGTGGAGCAGGAAGCCGGCGCCGGTGGCGGCGTGGACGCCCTGCACGCCCATGATGTGGTCCACGTGGGCGTGGGAGTTGGCGATGGTCTTGATCGTCACGCCCATGTCGCGGGCGAGCGCGAGCACCTCGTCGTGGTCGCCGCCGGGGTCGATGCAGATCGCCTCGCCGGTGCGGCGGTTGCCGACGACCCAGCAGTTCTCCATGAACACGCCGACGACGATGCCGCGCACCATGAGTTCGTTCGCGACTTCCATGCCCGCATTCTACGCCCGCCGCGCCGTCGCGCGAGCCGCCCGCCGACGCCGCGCCTCGCAGCCCTCGATACGCCTCGAGGCGCGGCGCTACGCCGGGCCGGGGCCGAGCAGCGCGGCGGCGAGGAAGCCGACGGCGGCCTCGCGCACGTGCGGGGGCGCGTCGGCGTGGCCGCCGGGGTTGGCGAGCAGGCGCTTGTCGGCGGAGCCGATCGCGTCGTAGAGGGCGAGCGCGTGGCGTCAGGCTGCCCTAAGCGCCCTTCAGGAAGGTCACCGTCACCTTGCCCTTGCTGCGGATACCGCGACGGCCCGCGAGGACGCTCAACCCGCCGGTCAGGATCAGCCGCCCGGCGTGGATGTGGCTCCCTTGCGTATCCTGCCCCTCGATCCGGTACCCGTTCCTGAGGAGTACGCCCGCTTCGTTCTCGTAACGCTCGATACCCTTGTCATCGGAGTCGTACTGCCGAACGACCACCGGCTTCGTGTAGCTGCTGGTGATCCGCCCCAGGTCATAAGCGCTGAGTCCGCCGGGCTGGCCGCCCTCGGCCAGTACCTCGTCGATCAGGCGCTGGTGGGCCGCGCGGTCGAGCGACTGCCGCAGGGTGGATTGCCGTGGATTGCTGGGGCGCACTGCGATGATGATCAGCCAGAGCACCAGCACGGCGAAGACCAGCCAGAAGACTGGCCAGAAGAAGGGTTCCAGCACGTCCGTGATGGTACGCGCTTCGGCGGTTCGCTCCGCGGGAGGCCCGAAACAGTCGTCGCGCGCCTCGCACGCTTGCCGAGCCCGCTCAAGCTCTGCAGCGTCCTGCGTCCGATCCTCTGCGGGCTGCTGTGCACACGCGATCATGAGCAAGGCAATCCACACCAGCGCCCCGGCCAGCAGCCGTCCGTTCATCGGCGTGCTTCCTTCCGGGAACCTGCTCGCCGCTCCGCGCACCCCGCTGGCCGGGGCGAACTATACACCTCGCCTCACGGCGAGCGGCGCTACGGCGGATCGGGGCCGAGCAGCGCGGCGGCGAGGAAGCCGACGGCGGCCTCGCGCACGTGCGGGGGCGCGTCGGCGTGGCCGCCGGGGTTGGCGAGCAGGCGCTTGTCGGCGGAGCCGATCGCGTCGTAGAGGGCGAGCGCGTCCGCGCGCGGGAACAGCTCGTCGTCCCACTGCATCACGAACAGCACGGGGCAGCGCAGCCGCGGCGCGTCGGCGGCGAGGCGCGCGTAGAGGCCGGCCCCGGCGCCCCCGCCGCCGGACGACAGCCCGCACAGCCCGAGCACCGCCGCGCGCGGCCGCCCGTCGGCGGCGACGAACGGCAGCCCGAACATCGTGCCCATCGAGACGCCGCCGTAGGCGACGCGGGAGCCGTCGATCGCCTCGAGCGCGGCGAGGGCGTCGAGCGTCGCGCGCCAGTCGGCCGCCATCGAGTCGGCGGCGGCCTCGCCGTACCCGGGTTCCGCGGCGCCGGGGGCGGGGGCGCGGTCGCCGTGGAACGGGCCGTCGATGGCGGCGGCGGCGATGCCCCTCGCGGCGTAGGCGAGGGCGTAGGCGGTGCGGCTCTCGTCCCGCTTGTGGCCGGCGCCGCCGTGGCCGAGCAGCACCAGCGGCGCGGGCGTCCTCGCGGCGGCGGGCGTCCACAGCACGCCGGGCACGGTCGCGCCGCCGCGCGGCACGCCGAAGCGCCGCTCGGTTGCGGCGCCGCGATCCTCGGCCTCGCCGATCCACTCCAGCACGCCGCCTCCTCGATCCTCCTCGATCGCCGCGCCTCCCGCGCCGCGCGCCCCTCGGGTTGCGCGCGACGGCGCGGGAGCCTGTATGATGCCGCGCACCGCGGGCGTGCGCGCGCGCGCCGGCGCGGGTATGATGGCGCGCCGCGAGGCGGAGCGCCGCCGCTGCGGGCGGGGGCGCGGGAAAGGGCCTGACGATGGGTCGGTACATCATCCGGAGGCTGCTGACCGCCCTCCCGTCGCTCGTGATCGTGACGATCCTGATCGCCGGCCTGGTGCGGCTCCAGCCCGGCGACGTGGTGATGGCGCGCCTGTCCGAAGCGGGCTACGTCGAGCAGGAAGACATCGACAGGATGCGGGCCGATCTGGGCCTCGACAAGAGTTTCCCTCAGCAGTACGTCGAGTGGGCGCTCGGCGTGCTGCGGGGCGACCTCGGCGAATCGCTGTGGAGCGAGGGGACGTCGGTGCTGGGGCAGCTGGGTCAGCGCTCGCGGCTCTCGGTGCAGCTGGCGCTGATGGCGATGTTCGTGGCGGTGCTGGCGGCGATTCCGCTGGGCATCATCTCGGCGGTGCGCCAGGACAGCTGGATGGACTACGCGTCAAGGCTGTTCTCGATCTCGGGGCTGTCCATCCCGGACTTCTTCCTGGCGACCATGCTGCTGTACGTACTCTCCGTCTGGGTCGGGTGGCTACCCGAGTTCGGCTACACGCCGCCGTGGGAAGACCCGTGGAAGAACTTCACGGCCCTGATCTTCCCGGCGCTGATCGTGGGCTACCGCTTCAGCGCGATCAGCGCGCGCATGACGCGCTCGGCGATGCTCGAGGTGCTGCGCCAGGACTACGTGCGGACGGCGCGGGCCAAGGGGCTGGTGGAGCGCGTGATCATCTTCAAGCACGCGCTGCGTAACGCGCTGATCCCGGTGATCACGATCATGGGCAGCCAGCTGACGTTCCTGCTCGGTGGCCTCGTGATCATCGAGACCGTGTTCTCGCTGCCGGGCGTGGGCCGGATGGGCGTCGACGCGATCCTCGTCCGCGACTACCCGAGCGTGCAGGGCGTGGTGCTCTTCACCGCGCTCCTGTTCATCTTCTCGAACCTGCTGGTCGACCTCTCGTACGCGCTGATCGACCCGCGCATCCGGTACTCGTAGGCCGGCGCGACGAGGCGCAGGAAAGGCGAATCGACTGATGGCGACGACGACCGCGGACGCCACCTTCTCCGGCATCGCCGCGCGGCAGCGCCACCCGGCGCTGGACTCGACGATCAAGATCGTGCGCAGCCCGGTGGGCGCCGGGTCGTCCGCCGTGATCCTCGGGCTGATCGCGGTGGCGGCGCTGGCGCCCTGGATCGCCCCGTTCGACCCGCAGGAGATCTCGCGCGACAAGCTGGTCGCGCCGGGCGAGGCCGGGCACCTGCTCGGCGCCGACGGGATCGGCCGCGACATCCTCTCGCGCCTCATGTACGGCGCGCGCATCTCGCTCTACGCCGGCTTCCTGACCGTCGGCTTCGGCACGCTGGTGGGAGCGATCATCGGGCTCGTGTCCGGCTTCGCCGGCGGCTGGGTCGACCTCACGATCCAGCGCGTGGTGGACGCCATCCAGTCGTTCCCGGCGATCCTGCTGGCGATGTCGATCGTGAGCGTGATCGGACCCTCGACGACGAACGGCGTGCTCGCCATCGCCGTCGTGGTCGCCGTCAACAACTCGCGCGTGGTGCGCGGAGCCGTGTTCTCCATCAAGGAGAACACCTACATCGAGGCCGCCCGCTCGATCGGCGCCAGCCCCTTGAGGGTGATGATGCGCCACATCCTCCCGAACGTCGTCGCGCCGATCCTGATCCTCATCTCGGCCGGCTTCGGCTCGGCGATCCTGATCGAGGGCGCGCTCAGCTTCCTCGGCCTCGCCACGCAGCCGCCCACTCCGTCGTGGGGTCTCATGATCAGCCGCGGGCGCGAGTCGCTCGAGACCTCGCCGTGGCTGGCGCTGTTCGCGGGCCTCGCGATCTCGATCACGGTGCTGAGCTTCAACATGCTCGGCGACGTCGTCCGCGACGTCCTCGACCCGCGGCTGAGGGGCTCGCGCTAGCCCGCGCGCCCCGGCGCCGAAAGCCCGGACGCCCGCCTCGCGGCGGGCGTCCTCGCGTCGAGGCGTCGCGCCGCTGGGGCGTGACGCCGGGGTCGGCTGCGGGCTACGGCAGGAAGCGCTCGCCGCTGAAGGCGCGCTCCTCGTGCGTCTCGTCGACGACCCAGAGCTTGATCTCGGACTGGAGCGCGATCTCGTGCTGCTCGTTGGCGACGGCGTTGGCGTGCGCCTCGGACTCCCAGACGGAGAAGCGGCCGATGAACTGGTGCTCGTCGTGCTCGTCCGGTTCGAGGCGCACGGCGGCGACGAAGCCGTCGCGCCCGCGCTGGTACTGGAGCATCTCGTCGATCAGCCGGCGCACGCGCTCGGACTGCCCCGGCTTCGGCGTCATCATCGCGTAGCGAACGAATGCCATCGGCGGCCACCTTCCCGCTGCCCCGCTATCGTACCGCGCGAGCGCCACGAGCGGGGCGCGGCGCGGTACGATCGCCGAGCCTTCGTGCGCGCACCGGGGAGGCCGCGATGACCGCACACCCCGCCGGCAGGCGCACGCGGCGCGAGGCGCTGCGGCTCGGCGCGGCGTCCGCCGCCGCGGCGCTGCTCGCCGCCTGCGCCTCCCGCTCCCCCGCGCCCCTCGCCGCGCCCGGGGCGCCGCCCGCGCCGCCCGCGCCTCCCGCGCCTCCCGAGGCGGCCCCGCCGCCCGAGGCCACGCCGACGCCGACGGCGGCGCCGCCCACGCCCGTGCCGGCGGCGGGGCGCGAGCGGGTGGCGCTGCTGGCGGGGACCGAGTGGGAGACGCCGCTGACGGCGGCGCACAGCGGCGTCGCCGGGCCGGTGCTGCTCGTCCTCGGCGGCGTCCACGGCAACGAACCCGGCGGCTGGCTCGCCGCCGACGGCGTCGCGGAGTGGACGCCGCTGCGCGGCAGTCTCGTGGTCGTGCCCCGCGCCAACGTCGTCGCGATCGGGCTGCTCCAGCGCACCACCGAGGAACTGGGCGACCTCAACCGGCTCTACCCCGGCGCGCCCGCCGCCGATCTGCCGATGGCGCGCATGGCCGCGCGCATCGTCGAGGCGGCCCGCGGCTACGGGGCCGGCCTCGTGCTCGACCTCCACGAGTCGTGGGGCTTCTACGCCGAGCGCGGCGAGCGGGAGGGCACGGCGTTCATCGGGCAGACGATCATGAGCGGGCCGGGAGCGGCGGCACGCGCTGGGCGGGGCGCATCGCCGCGCGCTTCAACGCGCTCGTCGAGCCGGAGCGCGACCGCCTGATCGCGCGCGACTGGACGCAGTGGCCCGCCGCCGTCCCGCCCGACGAGATCGCCGCCGGCATCCCCGAGGCGGCGGCGCGGCTCGCCTTCCGCTGGCGGCCGGGGGGCGGCGGCAGCTCGCTCTCGCTCGGCCGCCACGTCGAGGGCGCGACGCCGGTGCTGGTCGAGATGGGGCAGGAGCGCCAGCCCGTCGAACGCCGCGTCGAGCTGCACCGCCTCGTCGTGCGCTCGGCGATGGAGCTGCTGCGGATGGCGTAGGCGGGCGCGGCTACGGGACGCGCGCGAGCGCCTCCAGCAGCCGTTCGGTCAGCGCGCCCAGCTCGGCCGCGCCGTCCTCGCCGATGGCGGCCCACGGCGCGAAGAACCAGTCGTCGGTGCGGCGTTCGACGGCGTCGCGCAGGGCGCGGCCCTCCGCGGTCGCGGCGTACGCGCCGCCCCCCTCGGCGGCGACCCAGCCCCGCGCCTCGAGGCTGGCGAGGGCGCGCGCGTAGACGGCGGCGGAGTGGCCGCGGAAGGCGGCGGCGCGCGCGATCGCCGCGGCAGTGCGGGCCTCGCCGCGCCACACGTGGGTGAAGGCGTTCCAGAGCGCGCCCTCCGAGGCGGGATCGGCGTGCGGACGCCACGCCTCGAGGTGCGCGTCGTCGCGGTAGGCGAGGCAGTCGAGGGCGGCCTCGCGCACACGGCCGGCGAGCGGCGTGCGCGCCCCCGCCGTGCGGAAGCGGCGCTCCGAGGCCCAGCGGCGCGGCGGCTCCGGCGCGGCGAGGCTGGCCGTGGCGACGGCGGCGAGCAGCCCGTGCAGCCGCGCGAGGCCGGCCTCCGGCATCGCCGCGAGCGCGCCGAGGCGCGCGTCGCCCGCCTCGCCGAGCGCGCGCACGGCCTCGCGGGCGCGCGGCAGGACGGCGTAGCGCGCGTCCGCCGCGCCGGGCGCGCCCTCCGTCCGCGCGAGCCAGCCGCCCGCTTCGAGGCGCGCGAACTCCGCGGCGAAGCCCTCGGGCCGCGAGTAGGGATCGCGCCGCCGCGCCTCGTCGACGGAGAGGGCGCCGAGGCCGAGTTCGGCGTAGTCGTGGAGCGCGAGCGGGATGCCACGTTCGGCGGCGAGGCCGTCGATCGCGGGCCGCGCGACGCGCCACAGCTCGGGCACGGCGGCCTCGACGCGCGGCCAGAGGGCGGCGAGGGGGTGCGGGCGGCTCGGGGGCGCGCCGCTTCCCGCGGACCCGCCGCCCACCGCCTCAGTCCGCCTCTTCCCGTTCGCAGAAGCGGCGCGCGATCTCGTACGTGAGCTCGCAGCCGGTCTCGAAGTTGGCGACGCTCAGGTACTCGTCGTGGGCGTGGAAGCCGGCGCGCTCCCCGGCGCTGAGCAGGCAGGGGATGAAGCCGTAGGCGGCGACGCCGATCTCGCGCAGGAAGCGGTTGTCGGTGGCGAGCGGCGCGAGGCCGGGCACGACCGGGGCGTCCTCGAACGCCGCCGCGACGGTCTCGCGGATCGCGAGGAACAGCTCGCCGCCGGGGTCGCTCGGCGGCACGCCGTACACGTCGCGGCCCTCCGGCAGCACCTCGACGAGCGGGTCGCCGATGCGTTCGCGCACGGCCCCGATCCAGCCCTCGAGCGTCTCGCCGGGCAGCAGGCGGCAATCGAGGACGGCCTCGGCGGCCGAGGGGATCACGTTCGCCTTCACGCCGGACTCGACGATCGTGACGTTGAGGGTGTGCGCGAACATCGCGTGGGCGGCGGGGTCGGAGCGCAGCGCCGCCTCGAGCGCCTCGCGCCCGGCGGGGAGGACGCCGGCGGCGGCGAGGCGTTCGGTCAGGGCGGCGGTGGCGGGGGAGAAGGTCAGGCCGCGCTCCCAGTCGGCGAGGCGCAGCAGCGCGCGCAGCAGCCGCACGGCGGCGTTGTCGGCGTGGGGCAGGCTGCCGTGGCCGGGCGCGCCGGAGGCGCGCAGCCGCAGCCAGGCGACGCTCTTCTCGCCGACGGTGGGCACGAACAGCCGCGCTTCGCGTCCGGCGAAGTCCGTGAGGCCGCTGCCGCCCTCGTTGAGCGCGAAGCCGACGCCTTCGAGCAGGTCGGGGCGGTGGCGCAGGATCCAGCGCATCCCGCGGATGCTGCCCGCCTCCTCGTCCGGCACGGCGAGGAACACGAGGTCGCGGCGCAGGGGCACGCGGCGGCGGCGCAGCAGCCGCGCCGCCGTCAGCTGCATCACGCCGCAGCCCTTCATGTCCACCGCGCCGCGCCCGTGGATGCGCCCGTCGCGCACCACCCCGCCGAACGGCGGCTCCGTCCACGCATCCGCCTCGGCGGGCACCACGTCGAGGTGGTTCGCGAGCAGCAGCGCGGGCTCGCCGCCCGCGCCGCCGGAGGCGCGCAGCCGCGCGGCGACGGCCTCGCGGCCCGGCGCGGTCTCGACGTACTCGCACTCGATGCCGTCGGCTTCGAGGGCCGCGCCGAGCAGCCGCGCGGCGGGGGCCTCGGCGCCGGGAGGGTTGGTGGTGTCGATCCGCAGGTAGCGGACGAGCAGGCCGAGCGCCTCGGCGTGGACGGCGGGCCAGTCGATCGCGTCCGCCGCGGGCATGGCCGTCAGAAGACGACGTTGGCGAGGCGGCGGCGGTACGCGGCGGTCAGCTCGTGCTCGTCGCCGAGCACGGCGAAGGCGTCGAGCATCCGCAGCCGTCCGCCGTCGCCGTCGAGCGAGCGGTCGAGGCGCGCCGTCGCCAGCAGGTGTCCGAGCGCCGCCTCCCACTCGCCGGCGTGGGCGAGCAGGCCGCCGAGCGCGTAGTGCGCCGCGGCGTCGTCCGGGTCGGCGGCGAGCCGCCCCTCGAGGGCCGCGCGGTCGCCGCCGGCCGCGAGCGCGGCGAAGGCGAGCCGCCCCAGCGCGCGCCGCGCGCGGGGGTCGGGCAGGTGCGGCGAGGCCAGCGCCCCGGCGCGTTCGGCGGCGGCGGGATCGCCGGAGGCGGCCAGCAGGTCGGCGAGGGCCAGCGCCGCGTCGGCGTGCCCGGGATCGGCGGCGAGCGCCGACTCGAGGAGCGCGCGGGCCGCCACGCCGTCGCCGAGCGCGCGCTCGCGCTCCGCCGCCGCCACGGCGTGGTCGGCCTCGGAGGGGACGAGCAGCTCGAAGAAGGTCCGCACCTGCGGCTCCGGCAGGGCGCCGGTGAACTCGCTGGCGACGGCGCCGTCCTGGAACGCCTTGACGGCGGGGATGCTCTGCACGCGGTAGCGCGCGGCGACCTGCGGGTTCTCGTCGACGTTGACCTTGACCAGCCGCACGCGCCCCTCGTACTCGCCGGCCAGCGCCTCCAGCGTGGGGCCGAGCACGCGGCAGGGCCCGCACCACGGCGCCCAGAAGTCGACGACCACGGGCAGCCGGTGCGAGTGCGCGATCACCTCGTCCGCGAACGTCGCGTCGGTGACGTCGGCCACGGCCCCGGCGGTCATCGTTCCCGTCCTCCTCCGTCCGGCGGCGTTCAGCCGCCCCTCACGGCGTCCCCGGCGGCGTTCAGCCGCCCCTCACGGCGTCCCCGCGGCGTTCAGCCGCCCCTCACGGCGTCCCCGCGGCGTTCAGCCGCCCCTCACGGCGTCGAGGAAGTCGGCGGCGAAGCGCTCGGCGAGCTCGGGGGCGTCCTCGATTTCGCGCGGGTGCAGGCCGACGATGGCGTGGTCGACGCCGTCCTCGCGCGCGGCGTGGAGGCGCTCGGCGGTCTGTTCGAGGCGGTCCGCGGCGAGGATGCCGACGCCGTTCATCGCCACGGCGAGCGAGGCGGGGTCGCGCCCGGCGCGCTCGGCCGCCTCGCGCGCGGCGGCGATGCCCTCCCCGATGCGTCCGAGGTGGCCCGCGTGCGCGAGCCAGCCGTCGCCGATCTCGCCGACGCGCCGCAGCTGCTGCGGGCTGTCGCCGCCGATCCAGATCGGAACGCGGCCCGGCGGGAGCGGGCGCGCCGTCCAGCCGTCGATCGCGTGGAAGCCGGTGTCGAGGCCGTCCACCCAGTCCTCGTCGAGGAAGCGGCGGATCACGCGCAGGCTCGCCTCGAAGCGCGCGCCGCGGCGGTCGGAGGGCATTCCCAGCACCTCCATCTCCTCGCGCGCCCAGCCCATGCCCGCGCCCAGCACGAAGCGCCCGTCAGCCAGCGCGCCGAGGCTCGCGATCAGCTTGGCGGCGAGCACGGCCTGGCGGTAGTTGAGCACCAGCACCGCCGTGCCCAGCCCGATCGTCTCCGTCGCGCCGGCCACGAACGCCAGCTCGGTCAGCGGTTCGAGGATCGAGTGGTCGACCGTCGTGCGCGGCGGCACGGCGCCGTCCGGCGAGTAGGGGTAGGGCGAGCGCCACTCGCGCGGGAACACGACGTGGTCGTTGACCCACAGCGCGTCCCAGCCCGACGCCTCGGCGGCGCGCGCGTGCCGCAGCACGAGCTCGCGCGTCGCCCGCTCGCCGAGCTGCGGCAGCTGCACCCCGACCCGCATCGCCGTTCCCGTCCGCGCCGGCCTCGCCGCGCCCGCGAGCGCACGCTAGGAAGCGCGCGCCCCCTCGTCAAGACGGCGCGCTGAAGGCCCCGCGCCGCGCCGTGCGGCGCCGCGCGCCCCCCGCTACCATGCCGCGCGCGAGAGGGCCGCGCGCGGGGAGGGCGGGACGCGATGCACGAGGCGCTGACGGTCGAGAAGAGCGGCGGGGTCGCGACCTTCACCATCGCGCGGCCCCCCGTCAACGCGCTCAGCCTCGACCTGCTCGAATCGTTCTCCGGGGAGCTGCGGCGGGCGGCGGACGACCCGGAGATCGTCGTCGCGCTGTGGCGCAGCGGGCTGCCGGACGTCTTCAGCGCCGGCTTCGACCTGCGCGACCCCTCGCCCGAGGGCGGCCCCGCGCACCACATGCCGGGCGAGCGCACGGCGAGGGTGCGCGACGCGCAGACGGCGCTGCTCCGCCTCCCGATCCCGATCGTCGTGGCGATCAACGGGCCCGCCGTCGGCCTCGGGCTGCTCATGCCGGCGCTGTGCGACATCGTGGTGGCGGGGCGCGGCGCGCGCTTCGGGCTGCCCGAGATCCAGATCGGCGCCATCGGCGGCGCCGGCCACGCCCGCCGCATCCTGCCCGAGCCCGTCCTCCGCTACCTGATGCTGACCGGCCGCCGCGTCACGCCCGAATACCTCCAGCGGTGCGGCGCCATCGCCCTCGTCGTCGACGACGACCGGCTGGACGCGGAGGCCGAGGCGATCGCGCGCGAGATCGCGGGCTACGACCCGGTGGTCGTCCGCAACCACAAGATCTCGCTCGAAATGCTGCGCGGCCTCGACGACGTGGCGGCGACCTACGCCATCGAGCACAAGTGGGGCGCGGCCATCCGCGCCTCGCGCGGATAGCGGGCGCGGCGGCCGGCGCCTACAGCAGGCGGCGCTGGCCGTCCGGCGCGCCCTCGCCCCCGGCGGGCGGCGGGGGCGCCCCGGACGCGGCGAGGGCGGGCTCGGCGGCGAGGCCGGCGGCGGCGAGGCGGCTCTCCAGCAGCCGCGCGTTGACCGGCCCCTGATCGTGGTTGTTGGTGTTGACCACGAGGTGCACGGTCCCGGCCTCCTCGGACAGCGCGCGCACGCGCGGCGTCCACTCGTCGAGTTCGGCCTCGCCGTACCAGTAGTCGAAGCGCTCGGCCGAGGTCTGCGTGCGCGCCTCCCAGGTCGCGGCGTTGCGGCCGTGGAAGCGCACGAACGCCAGCTCCGTGGTCGCCGCCGCCAGCGGCGGAACCGAGCTCGCGAAACCCTGCGGCTCGTCCACGCACACGAACGACAGGCCGAGGTCGCCGAGCAGCGCCAGCGTCTCGCCGGCGCGTCCGGCGTCGAGCCAGGCGGCGTTGCGGAACTCGACGGCGCCGCGGTAGTGGCCGAGCCGCTCGCGCACCTCCTCGAGGTAGGCGCGGGTGCGGCGGGAGGGGGCGAACCAGCGCGGGAACTGGAGCACGATCGCGCCCAGCTTGCCCGCCTCGTGCAGCGGCAGCAGCGCGTCGCCGTAGGTGGCCCAGCAGAGGTCGGCGATCTCCGGCGGCGCGTCCTTGCGGTAGAAGCGGGCCTTCGAGGCCAGCTCCGGCGGCAGCAGCTCGCGGATCGCCTTCGGCAGCCGCGCGGCCGGCGTCGGATGCTCGGTGAACAGCGAGTACGCCTTGACGTCGAAGGTGAAGCCGGGCGGGGTGCGCTCGGCCCAGCGTCGCGCCTGATCGGCGGTCGGCAGCCCGTAGTAGGTCGCGTCCACCTCGACGAGGGGGAACTGCGAGGCGTAGTGGCGCAGCCGCGCCTCGGCCGAGGACGCGCCGGGCGGATAGAAGCGCCCGCTCGCGATCAGCGGCCTGTCCGTCCACGACGCGAGGCCCGTCAGCAGCCGCGCCATGCCCCACAGCCTACGCCTCGCGACGCCGTATGATGGCAAGGGCGAACCATGAAACGGAAACTCACGATCACCGTGGACGCCGAAGTCGTCCCGCTGGCGAAGCGGTACGCCCGCTCGCGCGGCGTCTCGCTGTCCTCGCTCGTCGAGCAGTCGCTGCGCGCGCTGACGAAGGACGCGGAGCCCTCGTTCGCGGAGCGGTGGGCGGGCGCGTGGAAGGCAAGCTGCGTCCGCCGCCCGAGGGCGAAGACCCGCGCTACGAGTACCTGGCGCGGAAGTACGGCATCTGATCGTCCGCGGGGACAGCAGGGGGCCGTATGCGTATACTATTCGGGCGTATACGGGGTGAGCGCCGGATCGGGCCACACGCCGTATGATGCCGAGGTGGCCATGAAGCAGAAACTCACGATCACCGTGGACGCCGAGGTCGTCCCGCTGGCGAAGCGGTACGCCCGCTCGTGCGGCGTATCGCTGTCCTCGCTCGTCGAGCTGTCGCTGCGCGAGCTGACGAAGGACGCGGAGCCCTCGTTCGTGGAGCAGTGGGCGGGCAAGTTCGAGCCGGCGGAGCGCCACGGCGACCCGCGCTACGAGTACCTGGCGCGGAAGTACGACCTCTGATCCTCATCGACAGCGACGTGCTGATCGATGTCGCGCTCCGCCGCGAGCCGCACTTCGAGGCGTCCGCGGCGCTCCTCGAACGCATCCGGCGGGGCGGCGGGCGCGCCTGTATCGCGTGGCACACGGTCTCGAACGTGCACTACGTCGTGAGGGGGAGAGAGCCGGGGATCGACGCGCGCGGCTTCCTCGCGGCGCTGACGCGCTTCGTCGAGGTCGCCGCGGGCGGCGCCGAGGCGGTGCGCTACGCCGCGTCGCTGCCGATGGCGGACTTCGAGGACGCGCTGCAGGTCGCCGCCGCCCGCGCCGCGGGCGCGAGCCACGTCGTCACGAGGAACCTCGGCGACTACCGGCGCTCGCCGATCCCCGCCGTCGCCCCGGAGGACGCCCTCCTCGGCCTGCCCTGAGGCCGCGCGGCGGGCGCGCCGGGGCGCTACGGCCGTTCGTACCAGCCGGAGCCGAACAGCAGCCCGTCGTGGCGGATGGCCCAGCTGTGCTTCGTTTCGGTCCGCCCGCTATCGGGGTTGACGAAGTCGTACGTCACCCAGACCCCGTACTCGTCCGCCGCGGCCAGCGCCTCGCCGAAGGCGAAGCCGTCGGCGCCGGTGAAGCGGGCGTCGCCGAGGCTCACGCCGACGTTCTCCGGAACCGCGGCGTGGGCGACGAGCGTGTCGTCCTCGTCGGCGACGAAGACGTACCACGGGCCGTCCACGCTCTCCGCCGAGTTGTAGTGCGCGAGCGCCGCCTCGCGGCCGTCGGCGCGGTAGCGGGCGATGGCCTGCCGCACGAGCGACTTCGTGTAGGCGGCGGGCTCGTCCGCCGCCGGGGCCGCCTCGTACCAGCCGGAGCCGAACAGCAGCCCGTCGCGCCGCACGGCCCAGCTGTGCTTCGTCTCGGTTCGCCCGCTCTCGGGGTTGACGAAGTCGTACGTCACCCAGCGGCCGGTCTCCGTGGCCGAGGCGAGATCGCCGCCGAAGTAGTAGCCGACAGCGTCGGTCGCGAGTTCGCGGTCGGTGAGGCTCTGCCCGACGTTCTCCGGGATCGCGGCGTGGGCGACGAGCCTGTCGTCCTCGTCGGCGACGAAGACGTACCACGGGCCGTCGATGCTCTCCGGCGAGTTGTAGTGCGCGAGCGCCGCCTCGAGGCCGTCGCGCTGGTAGCGGGCGATCGCGCGCTGGACGAACGCCCGCGTCCAGGCGTCGGGCTCGGCCTTCGAGGCGGGGGCCTCGTACCAGCCGGAGCCGAACAGCAGCCCGTCGCGGCGCACGGCCCAAGTGTGCTTCGTTTCGGTCCGCCCGCTCTCGGGGTTGACGAAGCCGTACGTCACCCACGCGCCGTCCTCGCCCGTCGCCGCCAGCGCCTCGCCGAAGGCGTAGCCGCCGTCGTCGACGAACGAGGCGAGGTCGCGCCCGACGTTGGCCGGCGCCGCCGCGTGGGCGACGATGGCGCCGTCCTCGCCGGCGACGAAGACGTACCACGGGCCGTCCACGCTCTCCGGCGAGTCGTAGTGCGCGAGCGCCGCCTCCCGCCCGTCGCGTTCGTAGCGCGCGAGGGCCTGCCGCACGAGGGCCTGCGCGTACAGGTCGGGCTGCTGCTTCGTGACCTCGCCGGTCTCGTACCAGCCGGAGCCGAACAGCAGCCCGTCGCGGCGCACGGCCCACGAGTGCTTGATCTCCTCGCGCCCGCTCTCCGGGTTGAGGAAAACGTAGGTCGCCCAGCGGCCTGCCTCGGTGGCGAGGGACAGCACGCCGCCGTCGTAGTAGCCGGTGGCGTCAGTCGCGATCTCGGGGTCGGCGAGGTTCTCGCCGACGAGTTCGGGCCTCGGCGCGTGCGCGAGGATCGTGTCGTCGTCGCCGGCGACGTAGACGTACCACGGGCCGTCCACGCTCTCCGCCGAGTTGTAGTACGCGAGCGCCGCCGCGAGGCCGTCGCGCTCGTAGCGGTCGATGGCCGCCTGCACGAACGCCTTCGTGTACGCGGCGGGCTGCGCCTTCGTGACCTCGGCGCAGACGAGCAGCAGCGGCGAGCCGGCGGGCAGGACGCCGCCCTTGTAGGCCGCGAGGAAGGCGGCGTTGGCCTCGGCGCCGGCGCCGAAGCGGTAGCCGACGAGGTCGCCCGGCCCGTTCGCCCACAGCGAGGCCAGCTCGCAGCCGCCGCGGGCAGCCGCCGCGGCGGCGGCCTCGGCGGCCGTGCCGCCGGACCACGCGACGAGGGCGACGCCGCGCATCGGCGGTTCGCCGTCGAGGGCGCCGCCCCCGTCGGCGAACGCGCGGCCGGGCGAGGCGAGGGCGGCGGCGAACGCCGCCGCCGCGAGCAGCCCCGCGAGCGCCGCGAGGACGAAGCGGCGCCGCGCGCCGCGCCCCTCCGCGTGGATCGAGTGGATCGGGGTGGAGCGCCGCATCGCCGTATCCTCCGCCGCGCCGCCGTCGGTAACGCCGCCGCCATCGTGCGCCCGCCGCCCGCGTCCGGCAAGCGCCGGGGCGCACGGGCGGCGAGGCTACTCGACGCCGGCCGCCGTCAAGGTGTTCTCCAGCAGCATCGCGATCGTCATCGGGCCGACGCCGCCGGGGACGGGGGTGATGGCCGAGGCGACCTCGGAGACGGCCTCGAAATCGACGTCGCCGGTCAGCCGCCAGCCGCGCCTGCGCGAGGCGTCCTCGACGCGGTTGGTGCCGACGTCGACGACGACGGCGCCGGGCCGCACCATGTCCGCCGTCACGGTGTTCGGGCGGCCCGCGGCCACGACGAGGATCTCGGCCTCGCGCGTGACGGCGGCGAGGTCGCGCGTGCCGGTGTGGGCGACGGTGACGGTGGCGTTCGCGCCCTCGCCGCGCGCGCCCAGCAGCAGCGCCAGCGGCGCGCCGACGAGCGTCGAGCGCCCGACGACGACGACGCGCCGCCCGCCGGGGTCGAAGCCCGAACGCAGCAGCAGCAGCCGCACGCCGGCCGGCGTCGCCGGCACGAGCCGCGCCCGCCCCTGCACAAGCCGCCCGAGGTTGACCGGGTGCAGCCCGTCCACGTCCTTCGCGGGATCGACCGCGCCGGTGACGGCGCGCTCGTCGAGGCCGGCCGGCAGCGGCAGCTGGACGAGGATGCCGGAGACGGCGGGGTCGGCGTTGAGATCGGCGACGGCGCGCAGCAGTTCGGCCTGCGGGACGGAGGCGGGGAGGGCGATCGTGCGCGCGCCGATGCCGGCCTCCTCGCAGGCGCGGGCCTTGTTGCGGACGTAGACGGCGGAGGCGGGATCGTCGCCGGCGAGCACGGCGGCGAGCACGGGCGCGGCGCCGCCCGCGCCGAGGCGCGCGCGGACGCGCGCCGCGACCTCGGCGCGCACCTCCGCCGCGATCGCGGCCCCGTCGATGACGCGAGCGGGCACGGCAGCAGTATAAGCGCGGGGGTGGGGCGGCAGCGATCAGTGCCCGCTCACGGGATGCACACCGCTGAATACGTCAGGATAACTCACAAGATAACGCTCCGGGGTATCGAAAAGGTAACTCGTGTCCCAACCCTGAACAGAAGGCAACTCGAGGAAGCCGCTGGGAATGAATACCTCGATGCCTGTGACATCACTTCCATTTACGTCAATTATCCTGACCTCTCTCTTTTTGGTGGTAATACCGCCGTCGTCGCCGTACCAGCCACCACCCCCTCCAACTTCTGCGCCAGGTTCAGCCTCTGCTCCGATCGACAAGACATATTGACCGTCCAAAACTGCTACCTCGAATTTTCCCCCAGAAATTCTTGCACCGGTTATGAGTCGACCAGAGGTATAAGCCTCCTCGGGGAAAATGAATATTCTGCGCGATCGGTAGTGGTCGTCCTCGATCGGATTTCCTTCATGGTCACGTATGAAGCCACTGATCAAATGAAAGCCGGGGCGGCCTTCGTTGCACACCGGCCGATCGGATCGTTCAAGAAGCTCCGGCAGGATAGCCATAAAAACATTCGCCACTCCCGCCTCCCCGACCACTACCAGAGGGGCATAATCGCAAACGTTGGCATACCCCTTCTTCGGGTTGTAGCCAAGCGTATAGATGCCTACCCCCGGAAGCTCGTATCTGCTCCAGAGACGGAGGACGTAGGCTCCCTCGGGAACCCGCATGGTGAATGCGCCGTCCGCACCTGTGCGGGAAGACGCCAATATTCCTTGATCCGCTTCTGCGGCAACTTGCACGCCGCCCAGCCGCTCGCCCTCCAGATCCGTCACCACACCGCTGATGCTCGGGAAGCTGGCCCGAATATCCCTGCGGTACTGATCAAAGGACGGCAGGGAGGCTTCGGGCGTAATGCCGAACTCTGCCGCGAACGCTTCTTGCCAATCCGCAGTTCGCGTCAGTGATCTCCAGAAATCCAGATGCGCGCGGGTATTACCTGCTCCGTCCACCAGCCAACCGACAGCCTGAGCAGCCAGATCATAATGCTCACTGCGGAAGGATTCCGCCACTTCCCTGAACGGCGTCGAGCCGTAGAATTGCACGGCTTGCGGCAGTCTGCCGCGCGCGCTGATGCCCCAGTCAACTTCGCCCCAGTAAGCTTCGCCCTCGTGAGCTTCGAGGTAAAGAATTTCTCCGTATGTAGCCGTACCCTCCACGATCCAAGCGGGAGCGGCGTAGGAGCCGCCGCCCGCGTGCAGGATGGCGTGCTGGATCATGTGGTAGTATTCGTGGGCCAGCACACTGGCGAAACCGGGTGGCCACTCGTTCACGAACCGCCCGCCGATAAAGCCCAACGCCCCATCCTGCAAGGTGTAGGTGGCGGTGCCGCCTTCTTCGTCGGCGGACAGCGGGTACTCGCGCCCCGTGAGCTCGCGGTGGACGGCAGCCACCGCCTCGCTGTCCGGCGACACGTACAGCGTCGAATCTCCTACCGCGGCGCCGAAGCGCTCGGCGTAGAAGCGCACCACTGAGGCGACATCCTCGCGAATCTGAGCGCGACGGTAATCGTCGATGTCGCCGAGGAACACGATGCGCGGCGGGATCGGTTCGCCGCAGGTAACCAGGAACACCGACGAGGACGCGGGCGAACCCGTGGGGTGCGTGTCGAGGAATGCGGCATTGGCGGCAAGGGAGTTCGCCTCGTGGATCGAGCGCACGTTGCAGCCGCGCGAGCGCGCAGCCCCGGCCAGCGCCCCGGCGGGGCTGCCGCTCCACGAGACGAGGGCGACGCCGCCCGCGACCGGCAGCTCGCCGGCGAGCTCGCCGCCCTCGGCAGCGGCGCGCGGGGCTGCGGCGATCGAGGCCGCGGCGAGCGCGCCGAGGATCGCGGCGGCGGCCAGCGCACGCTTGGCTCGGCCCATCGCGCGGCTCCGTTCCGGGGCGTCGCCCCGCGCGCATCATACGCCACACCGCAACGCGCGCGTGGCGGCGTGCTCGCCGCTTGCCCCTACGCGGCGGGGCTGCCATGCTCGCGCCGCAAATCTGGCATCGGCGCGCGGGTTGGGCAGGTTTCGTGGCGGGGACGCGGGGCGCGGCGGGGCGCGGCGGGGCGGCGCGGCACGGCGAGGAGTCGCGCTGGGTCAACCTCGGGCGCGCCTGCGAGATCCTCGGCGTCAACGAGTCGACGGCGCGGCGCTGGGCCGACGCTGGCCGGATTCGCTGCTTCCGCACGCCCGGCGGCCACCGCCGCTTCGCCGAGGAGGACCTGCTCGGGCTGACGCGCGGCGGGCGTGGCGGCGCCCTCGAGGCCGCCGCCGTGCGGCGCATCCGCCGCCAGCTGCACTCCGGAAGCGGCGAGGCCGGCTGGTACGGCGCGCTCGGCGAGGACGAGCGCGAGGCGCTGCGGCCCCTCGGACGGCGGCTCGCCGGGCTCGTCGGCGACTGCGTCTCGCGCCGCCGCCCGCAGGCCGCCGTCGAAACCGAGGCCGGCGCGATCGGGCTGCGCTACGGCCAGCTGCTGGTCGAGCGCGGGACCCCGCTGCAACGGGCGATCGAGGCCTGGACGTTCTTCCGCCGCTCCCTCGACGGGACGGCGAAGCGGCTCGCCGAGCGCGACCGCATGGACGCCGGGCAGGCGGAGCGCGCCCGCGAGCGCATCGCCGGCCTCGCCGAGCGCGTGCTGCTCGGCGTGACCGCCGCCTACGACGGCGGACGCTGAGGAGCGCGCGTGGGCTACTACCCGATCTTCGTCGAGATGGAGGGGCGGCGCGTGCTGCTCGTCGGCGGCGGCCGCGTCGCCCACGAGAAGATCGGCAAACTCGCCGACGCCGGCGCCGCCGTCACCGTCGTCGCCCCCGAACTCGCGCCCGGGGTGCGCGCCGTCGTCGAGGCGCACGGCTTCGGCTGGCGCCCGCGCCCCTACGAGGACGGCGACGCCGCCGGCCACGAGGTCGTGATGGTCGCCACCGACGACGGCGCGGTGAACGCGCGCGTCGCCGCCGAGGCGCGCTCGCTCGGCATCTGGGTCAACGCCGCCGACGACGCGGCGAACTGCGACTTCATCCTGCCCGCGCTCGCGCGGCGCGGGCGCATCGCCCTCGCCGCCTCCACCGGCGGCGCCAGCCCCGCCCTCGCCCGCTGGCTGCGGGAGCGCCTCGAGGAGTTCCTCGACGACGAGGTGACGGCGCTCGGCGACCTGCTGGCCGAGACGCGGATCGCCGCGCGCGAGCGCGACCGCGAGTGCGCCGCCGCCTGCGGCCGCACGCGCCCGCCGCCGCCGCTGCTCTGCGCCGAATGCCCCAACCGCATCCCCCCAGACGACTGGCAGGCGGCCATCGACGGCGAGCTGCGCGCGCTGCTGCGCGGCGGACGGCCCGAGGCCGCCCGTGCGCGCCTCGAGGCCTCGCTCGGCCTCGACCGCCCGCTCGCGATCCCGGCGTGGCGGGGGCGGGAGCAGCCCGCGTGAGCGGCGAGGGGGCCGCAGCGCCCGCGCCCGCGACGCCCGCGACCCTGACCATGGTGGGCCTCAGCCACCGCAATGCGCCGCTCGCGGTGCGGGAACGCTTCGCGATCCCCGCCGGGGCGCTGCCCGGCGTCCGCAAGGCGGCGGGCGAGCGCTTCGGCGCCGCCGCGATCGTCGCCACCTGCAACCGCCTCGAACTCTACGCCCCCGGCGGCCACCCGCCCGGGGCGCTCGCCGCCTTCCTGTCGGACGCCGCCGGAGCGGACGCCGAGGCCGGCGCGCGCTACCTGCTGCCGCGCCGCGACGCCGAGGCGGTGCGCCATCTCTGCGCCGTCGCCGCCGGCATCGACTCGATGGTGATCGGCGAGGCCGAGATCCTCGGGCAGGTGCGCGGCGCGTTCTGGGCGACGGTCGCCGCCGGGGCCGACACGGCGCTGCTGTCGAGGCTGTTCCACACCGCGATCCGCGCCGGGCGGCGGGCGCGCGCCGAGACGGCGATCGGGCACGGCGCGCTCTCGCTCTCCTCGATCGCCGCGCAGCAGGCGCGGGCGCTCGCGCCCGGCGACGGGCGCGCCTCGGTGCTCGTCGTCGGCGCGGGCGAGGCGGGACGGCTGGCCGCCGCCGCGCTCGCCGAGTACGGCGTCGGCGGCGTCGCCGTCGCCAACCGCACCGCCGGGCGCGCCGAGGAGCTGGCCGCCGAACTGGGCGGGCGCGCCGTCCCCTTCGACGGCCTCGCCGCCGCGCTCGCCGCCGCCGACGTCGTCATCGCCGCGACCGAGGCCCCCGAGCCGGTGCTGACCGCGCGCCTCGCCGCCGAGGCGATGCGCCGCCGCGAGGGCGCCCCGCAGGTCGTCATCGACATCGGCGTGCCGCGCGCCGCCGAACCGGCGCTGGCCGCCGTCCCCGGCGTCGCCTACCGCGACATCGACGACCTGCAGGAGATCGCCGCCGCCCACGCCCGCGCCCGCGAGTCCGAGGTCGAGGCCGTGCGCGCGCTGGTCGAGGAGGAGACGGGGCGCTTCCTCGCGTGGTCGGAGCGGCAGCGCGCCGCGCCGACGATCGCCGAGCTGACGGAGCGCGCGGAGCGCGCGCGCCGCACGGAACTGGAGCGCACGCTGCGGCGCCTCGGCGCGGGCGAGGCCGAGCGCGAGGCGCTGGAGGCGATGACGAGGGCGCTGGTGCGGCGCATCCTGCACGACCCGATCGCGTCGCTGCGCGAGGGCGGCGACCGCGACGACCGGGTCGCCGCCGCGCGGCGGCTGTTCCGCCTCGACCGCGACGCCGCGGAGGAGCCGCCCCCCGGCGGCGAGGACGGCGGCGCGGGGGCGGGCGGCCAGCCGCCGCGGTGAGCCGCCTGCGCCTCGCCACGCGGGGCTCGCGGCTGGCGCTGGCGCAGTGCGCCCTCGCCGCCGAGGCGCTGCGCGCCGCCGACCCCGGCCTCGACGTCGAGCTCGTCGAGGTCCGCACCGAGGGCGACGCCGACCGCGAGACGCCGCTGCACGTCCTCGGCGGGCGCGGCGTGTTCGTGCGCGCCGTCGAGCGCGCCCTGCTCGGCGGCGAGGCCGACGCCGCCATGCACTCGCTCAAAGACGTGCCGACCGCGCCCGCCGAGGGGCTGACGCTGGCCGCGATCCTGCCGCGCGGCGACCCCCGCGACGCGCTCGTCGCCTCCCGCGGGCGGCGGCTCGCCGAACTGCCGCCCGGCGCGCGCGTCGGCACCGGCTCGGTGCGCCGCCGTCTCCTGATCGAAGCGCTGCGCCCCGACCTCGAGGTGGCAGAAATCCGCGGCAACGTCGATACGCGGCTCCGCAAGGTCGCCGGCGGCGAGTACGACGCCGCCGTGCTCGCCGCCGCCGGCCTCGACCGCCTCGGACGCCTCGGCGAGGCCACGCAGGTGTTCGGGGCCGAGGCGTTCCTGCCCTCGCCCGGCCAGGGCGCGATCGCCGTCCAGTGCCGCGCCGACGACGCCCCGACGCTCGCGCGGCTGCGCGCCGCCGACGACGCCCCCACCCGCGCCGCCGCCGAGGCCGAGCGCGGCTTCCTCGCCGAGCTGGGCGCGGGCTGCGCGCTGCCCGCCGGGGCGTTCGCGCGCCTCGACGGCGACCTGCTCGCGCTGCGCGCGATGCTCGGCGGCGAGGACGGCGCCCCCGCGCGCTTCGGCGACGCCGCCGGCCCCCCCGCCGAGGCCGAGGCGCTCGGCCGCGGCCTCGCGCGCCGCCTGCTCGCCGCCGCGCCGTGAGCGGGACGCGCGCGCGCGGCCACGTCTGGCTCGTCGGCGCGGGGCCCGGCGACCCCGGCCTCGTCACCCTCGCCGGCCTCGAGGCGCTGCGCCGCGCCGAGGTCGTGCTCCACGACCGCCTCGCCCCCACCGCCCTGCTCGACGCCTGCCCCGGGGACGCCGAACTGATCGACGCCGGCAAGGCGCCGGGCCGCGCGGCCATGACGCAGGACGAGATCCACGCCGCAGCCGTCGCGCACGCGCGCGCCGGCAAGCGCGTCGTGCGGCTGCAGGGCGGCGACCCCTTCGTGTTCGGGCGCGGCGGCGAGGAGCTCGAGGCGCTCGCCGCCGCCGGCGTCGAGGCGACGCTCGTGCCCGGCGTCACCTCGGCGATCGCCGGCCTCGCGGCGGCGGGCATCCCCGTCACCCATCGCGGCGTCGCCGCCAGCTTCGCCGTCGCCACCGGCCACGAGGACCCCTCGAAGCCCGCGGCGCAGGTGCGCTGGCGCGAGCTCGCGACGGCGGCGGACACGCTGGTGGTGCTGATGGGCGCGGGTCGCCTCGACGCGATCGCGCGGGCGCTGATCGAGGGCGGGCGCGACCCCGCCACGCCGGCCGCGATCGTCGCCGAGGCGACGACGCCGCGCCAGCGCGTGATCGAGGCCCCGCTGGACGGCATCGCCGGGGCCGCGGCCGCGGCCGGCCTCGGGCCGCCCGCGCTGCTCGCCGTCGGCGAGGCCGTCGCACTGCGCGAACGCCTCGCGCCGGCGCTGCGCCGCCCGCTCGCGGGCTGGCGCGTGCTCGTCACGCGCACGCGGCGGCAGGCCTCGGGCCTCGCCGCGGCGCTGGCCGCCGAGGGCGCGATCCCCGTGCTGCTGCCCGCCGTCGCGATCGAGCGCCGCGCCGACCCCGAGGCGGTGCGCGAGGCGATCGCGGCGCTCCGCGCGCGCGCCTGCGACTGGGTCGCGTTCACCTCCGCCAACGCCGTCGAGGCGTGGTTCGATCTCGTGCGCGAGGCGGGGGAGGACGCGCGGCTGTTCGCCGGGGCGCGCCTCGCCGCCGTCGGCGCGGCGACGGCGGACGCCCTCGCCGCGCGCGGGCTGGCCGCCGACCTCACGCCGCCCGAGGCCAGCGGCGAGGGCCTCGCCGCGGCGCTGGCGGCGCTCGGCGTCGAGGGCGCGCGCGTGCTGCTGCCGCGCGCCGAGCGCGCCTCGCCCGCGCTGCCCGCGCGCCTGCGCGAGGCCGGCGCCGCGGTCGACGAGGTCACGCTCTACCTCGCCGCGCCCCCCGCCGACCCCCCGCCCGAGGCGCTGGCCGCCGTGCGCGCGGGCGCGATCGACGCCGCCGCGTTCGCCTCGTCCTCGGCGGTCCGCAACCTCGCCGCGCTGCTCGGCGGCGACCTCGCCCGCTGCGCGGCGCGGTCGCCGCGTGCATCGGCCCCCGCACCGCCGAGGCCGCGCGCGAGGCCGGCCTCGGCCCGCTCGTCGTCGCCCCCGACGCCTCGGTCGGCGCGCTGGTGGAGGCGCTGCGCCGCCACGCGGCGGAGCGCGCGGCGGACCAGGCGGCGGCCCTGTAGGCCGCCAGCATAGCGGGCGCGCGGGCGCGGCCCATTGACTGCCCACGTGTGACGTGGGGCAGACCGAGCACACGCTGAGAGGGTAACGATGGAGAACCCGTGGGCAGGGCTGCCGAAGCGTGAGCCGTATGTGCTCAGCGAGGACCGCCGAGCGGTGGAGGCGCACGCAAACGGCCGTCAGGTGCTCAACGACCGGGAGAGGTACGCCCTCCGCACCGAGCTGCTGCCGACGCCGTTCCTCGGCAACCCGCGAGCGAGCGTCGTGCTCCTCAACCTGAACCCGGGCTTCGACGAGCGCGACCGCATCGACTACGCGTACCCCGCGTTCCGCGAGGCGGCTCTCCGCAACCTCACGCACCGGGTCGAGGGGCACGCCTTCTTCCCGATCGATCCGCGCTTCCGCGAGACCTCCTCGTACGGCTGGTGGATGGGGAAGCTGCGCTGGCTGGTCGAGGATGCCGGTCTCGACGCCGTGTCGAACGGCGTCTTCTGCGTGCAGGCGTATCCGTACCACTCGAAGGAGTTCGCCGAGTCGGTGGCGGTCCCGTCGCAGCGCTACACCGAGGCGCTGCTCGCGGAGCGGATCGAGGCGGGGGCGATCGTGATCGGGATGCGGAGGAGGCGCTACTGGGAGCAGGCCGTGCCTCAGCTCGCGTCGTACGCCTCGGCCCGCTGGCTGCGAAATCCGCGCAACCCGACGCTCAGCCCCGGCAACCTCGATGGATACGGCGAGGCCCTGTCGGCGCTCAGGCAAGGCGACCGGCGCTAGCCGGAACCTCCCGCCCGGCCGCCTCGCGCCGCCGCCAGCATAGCGGGCGCGCGAGGCGACGCGCGTCAGGGGGCGGGGAAGAGGGCGGGGTGGAGCAGGCGCGCGACCTGTTCGAGGCCGTCGACGATGCGGGGGCCGGGGCGGCTGGTGAGGTCGCCGTCGACGGGGTGGACGCGCCCCTCGCGGCAGGCCGTGATCGCGTCCCAGCCGGGCCGCGCGCACACCTTCTCCGGGGTCTCGCCCCACTCGGCGTCGGCCAGCAGCACCACCTGCGGGTCGGCGGCGATCACCGCCTCCGCCCCCAGCTGCGGGAACGGCGTCAGCGCCCCCTCGGCCACGTTGCGCCCCCGCGCCAGCGTCAGCAGCTCGCCGACGAAGGTGCCCGGCCCCGCCGTGTAGAGGTCGGCGGTCAGCTCGAAGAACACGCGCGGCTCCCCGGCCGCGCCCGCGACGGCCGCCACGACCGCCTCGACGCGCCCGCGCATCGAGGCCGCGAGCGCGTCCGCCCGCGCGCGCTCGCCCGTGATCGCGCCGAGCTGCTCGACCGCGCCGAAGACGCCCTCGAGCGCCTCCGGCTCCCGCAGGTACAGCACGGTCATGCCGAGGCCGCGGAACTGCCCCACCTGCTCGCGCTGCTGGCTCGCCATCAGCACGAGGTCGGGATCCAGCGCCAGCGCGCGCTCGGGGTCGGGGCCGGAGTAGGCGAGCCTGGGCAGGTCCTGCGCCTCGGGCGGGTAGTCGGAGAACTCGTCGGCGGCGACCACGCGGTCGCCCGCCCCGATCGCGAACAGGATCTCGGTGGCCCCGGGCGAGTAGGAGACGATGCGCCGGGGCGCCTCCCCGATCGTGACCTCCGTCCCCTCCGCGTCCTCGATCGTCAGCGGGAACGCGGGCGCCTCCGTCGGCGTGGCCGCAGCCGTCGGCGAGGGCGAGGGCGTCGAGGGCGTCGCCGTGGTCGGCGAGGGCGTGGCCGACGGGGTCGCCTCGGGGTTCGCGCCGCCGCCGCAGGCGGCGGCGAGGGCGAGGCCGGCGGCCAGCGCGAGCGCGACGGCCAGCCGCCGCGCGCGCGCGAGCGTGGATCGGCAGGTCATGGGCGCGCCTCCCGGCGTGGGGTCGCGCTCCGCACGAAACGCGCCCCTCGGCGCGAGGGGCAGGCATGGGGACGATGCCGCATCGGGAGCGCGCCGCGGCGCGCACGGCATGTCGTCGCCTGTCCTCGCAGGGTCCCGACACTGGCGCAGGCCGGTCCTCTGGCTCGCCGCCCGCGCCTCGCGGCGCGACGGCTCACAGTTGCGGGACAGCGCCGGTCTCGCACCGGCTTCCCCGATCACTGCGCCGGAGCCGAGGCTAGCACACCCACCCGCCGCCGGCCAGCGAGGGGCGCTGCGCGCCCTCAGCCCAGCGCGACGACATCGAGAGAAGGGCCCGCTACGGCGAGCTGTCGCGCCGACGCTGCGCCTCGCGGACGGCGCGCTCGTCCGCGCGGGCGTCGCTGTCGAGCCAGGTCGCGCCCAGACCGGTGCTTCCGAACGCGAACGCGAGACCGAGCATCGGCAGCAACCAGCCCGGCGCTCCTGTTCCGTCGTTCGCGCCCGTAGCCGCCCACAAGGCAACCATGCCAAACCCCGTGGCGAGGCAGCCGAACCAGCCGGCGACGCCGACCCACCACGTCCAGCGCCGATACCGGGCGGGCGGTCTGGCGAGCGCCTCTCCGGGCGTGCCGGTCGCAGCCATGCGCGTCGCGCGCTCCGCCGCCTTGTGCGCCTTCTCGGCCTGCTCGGCGGGGCGGTCCATCCACCACGCGGCGACCCCCATGGCGGCGATGACGGCGCCGGCGGCAATCCTTGCGGCGTCCACACCTCCGGCGTGACGGCGACGACCTCGGACCACCCGAAGCGATTGGTGACGACCTCGTAGTCCGTCAGGCCGGCCTCGAAAGCGATGAGCAGGTACGCGATCCCCACGACCACAACGGCGATACGCGCCCACCACGATCCGCGTTGGTAGTAGGGCGTCGGCGACTGGCCCGGCCTTCCGTCCCCACCGCACGGCCCTGCCGCCGCCACGCCGAGCGGACCCGACAGTCCGCAGCCGCGGCAAGTCCACCCGCCGGGCGTCGCAACCAGATCGTGCGGCGTGGCCACCGTGTCTCCCTTCGGCGCGCGCGCCCGCCGCTACTCCGCGCGCGGATGGAACGCCGAGCGCAGTTCGAGAAGCATGTCGCGCAGCCACGCGAACTGGTTCGGCCAATCGGGCCGATCCCTGAAATCTGCGGCGCGTGCGACGTAGATGCGTCCGACCTGCTCGTTCTTCTCGTGCCGGTCGAATACGAGCGCCACGCCCATTTCGTCCTCCAACGTACCGCGCTGCTCCTTCAGCGCCTCGAACAGCGGCAGGCTATCGCGATCCTCAAGCACGAAATTCGCCCTGATCTCCCTCGGGTTGACCAAGGCGGAGACCGCGAGATGGGAGTCGCCCCGCCTGAACATGGGGGACGGGCCGATCTTGATCCAGTTGTTCTGCTTTGCCCGCGGCGTACCAACGCTGAGATCGCTACCCGAACCGGCGAGGTAGTACTTGAACCCATTCCAGTAGCGGAACCTGACTTTCTCGGTCTCGGTCTGCGAAGCCATTGGAGCCTCCTCCAGTCTGCGTATCTTCCATCCAGACGATTGTAACGCTCGCCAATCCGCACCGGCGCGCAGCACGCCGCCGCCGGCCAGCGAGCACGGAGCCCTCAGCCCAGCGCGACGACGTCGAGGGTTTCGCCGAGGGCGGCGAAGTCCTCGCCGTTGAGGGTGTAGAGCGGCAGGCCGTGGGCGGCGGCGGCGACGGCGGCGATCATGAGGTCCGCCGCCCGCGCGCCGCGCGCCTTGCGGCCGGCGGCGTGGACGGCCGCGTAGATGCGCCCGTAGCTCCTCGCCGCCCCCTCGTCGAACGGCAGCACGTCGAGGTTCGCCTCCACCCACTGCAGCCGCTCCTGACGGCGGGCGCGCTCCTCGGGGCCGGCGGCGGCGTGCGGGCCGGCGGCGAGTTCGGCCAGCGTGATCGCCGAGAGCGCGAACTCGTCCGGCAGCCGCTCCGGGTCGAGGCGGGGCAGATCGATGACGACGGAGGTGTCGAGCAGGCCTCGCGAGGGCCGCTCATGCACGCGGCGCGGGGTCCTGATCGAGCACGCGGTCGACGTCGGCGCGGAACCGCCGCGCGTCGATCGGCGGCGCGCCCCTCAGCGCCGCCAGCGCGGCGCGCGTGTCGAGGAAGCGGCGGCGGCGGACCGGCAGCAGGTCCCCGACGGGCGTGCCGTTGCGCGTCACCACGAAGGCCTCGCCGCGTTCCAGCCCGCGCATGATCTCCCCGCTGTCGTTCCGCAGCTCGCGCTGCGTGACCAGACGCGGCTCCCTGACGACGGTGGTCATGCCGCTCCCCTTCCCTGCGGCGCACATCGTAGCACGCCTGCTCGGCGCCCGCAAGGGCGGGCGAGCGCCCCGAGGCGTCACGGGACGACCTCGATCACGGCGCGCGCGCCGACGGCGTGCTGCCAGCGCCAGCCCTCGTCGCTGGTGCGGAACCAGATGTCGCGGTGCAGCCCGTGGACGGCGCTGCCGGTGTCGTGGCAGGTGTAGACGCGGCCCGTCGGGTCGCCCTCGACGCGGAAGCGCTGGCCGAGGTAGGCGTAGTCGCAGGCGGCGGCGCCGGAGTGGACGATCGCGCCGTCGCGCATCGCCCCGCAGAAGTTGCCGCCGTCGCCCGCGGGCAGCGCGCCCGAACCCGGCGCGCAGTAGTAGAAGCTGACCGTGGCGAGCGCGCGGCCGCCCGGCTCCAGCCGCGGCGTGGCCGTCGAGTGGATCGCGCTCGCCGTGCGCCCGCGGATGCGCGCGTCGAGGATCGCGCCCGCGGCCGGCGTCGCCTCGAACCGCGGCAGCGCCACGGGCGCGGGCGGCGCGAGGGGCGCGGACACCGGCAGCGGGGCGAACGCTGGAGGCACGGCCTCCGGCGCCGAAGCCGGCGGCGGCGCGGCCCCGAACGCCCTCGCCCCCGCGCCGGCGGCGTCGAGGCCGAGCAGCGAGCGCATGGCGTCGAGCGAGCCGCCGCCTGCGGCGTCGTGCGCGCCGGAGGGGGAGAGCGCGCCGCTCGTCGCCGCGCCGAGCGCGATCAGCGCGGAGAGCCCCGCGATCACGAGGGCGTGGCGCGCGGAGGCGGCGAGGCCGCGAACCGGGGGAACGACGAGGGACATGGGCGCGGCGCGCGGGAGTCCGGCGCGCCGGCGGCGCGCCCCTCGCGCGGCTCCCGCCATGCCGCGCGGCGCAGCGCGTGATAGCACGCCGCCCCGCTTGCGTCCACAGGACGGCGGCGCCCCCCGCCGCCCGGGGCGCAGGTGGGCCGCTTGCGGCGCGCTACGCGGGAGCGGCCAGCAGGCCCTCGGCGCGGAGGTCGGCGAGGGCGCCGTCGAACGCCTCGATCGTCGCGGCGACCTCGGCCTCGCCGTGCGCCGAGGACGTCATGCCGCCCGTGCCCATGAGGTCGACGCCGCGGTTGAGCAGCGCCTGCCGCAACGGCGTCGCCAGCCGCGGCTCGACGCCCGGCGGCTCCTCCTCCGCGTCCCACTCGATGTCCTCGGGGCGCGGCCCCGCGACGCCGAGGTTGAGGTGCCACATCGAGGACACCGCCCACGCCGAGGCCGGCGCGCGGCGCTCGGCGAACAGCCCGTTGAGGCCGCGCACCAGCGCCGCCGCCGCCGCGTCCGCGCGCTCCGTCTCGCCGCCCGCCTCGATCAGGCGCAGCGCCGCGAGGCCGGCCGCGGCTGCGGGCGGCTGCGCGTTGTAGGTGCCCTGGTGCGGCACGCGCAGCCGGCTGTTCCACGCCTCGTCGCCCTCGCGCAGCTCCAGCATCGCCAGCACGTCCTCGCGCCCCGCCACGCACCCGCCCGGCAGCCCGCCCGCGAGGATCTTGGCGTGCGACGAGAGGTCGGGCGTCACGCCCCAGCGCTCCTGCGCCCCGCCGGGGGCCACGCGGAAGCCCGTGATCACCTCGTCGAGGATCAGCAGCGTCCCCGCCGCCTCCGTCGCCTCGCGCGCCGCGCGCAGGTACGAGGGCGCCAGCGGGTGCGTCCCCCAGTGCGCCCCCGTCGGCTCGAGGATCAGCGCCGCCGCGTCGCGCCCCGCGAGCGCCTCCGCCAGCGCGTCGGGGTCGCCCTGCGGCACGATCGTCAGGTCGTCGTAGAAGCCGGGCGGGACGCCCGCCGCGCGCGGGCGCGCCTCGTCCGGCGGCAGCCGGCCGACGGCGAGGTCGTGCCAGCCGTGGAAGTGCTCGGCCAGCTTGATCACGCGGTCGCGGCCCGTGAACGCTCGCGCCAGCCGCAGCGCCAGCATCGTCGCCTCGGTGCCCGAGGAGGTGAAGCGCACGCGCTCGGCGCACGGCGCCATCCGCAGCACCTGCTCGCCCCACGCCACCTCCCGCTCCTGCGAGGAGCCGAAGTGCGTCCCGTCGGCCAGCGCCTCCCCGATCGCCTCCGTCACCTCCGGCCGGTTGTGGCCGAGCAGCAGCGCCCCGTGGCCCCCGATGTAGTCGACGTACTCGCGCCCGTCGACGTCCCACTTGCGCGCGCCCCGCGCCCGCGCCGCGTAGATCGGGAACGGCGAGAACGCGCGGATGTCGTGCGTGACGCCCGAGGGGAACACCCCCCGCGCCCGCTCCGCCAGCGCCCTCGACCCGGGGTGCAGCGCCTCGTACGCCTCGAGGATCGTCGCCACGCCGTCCGCCCTCCCGCTCCCCCGCCGCCTCAATGGTAGCACCGCGCGCCCCGCCCCCGCGGGCGCGGCGCGGGCTGCCCTATACTGGTTCCGCGTAGGAGGCGGCATGGCCATCCAGCCTGGCCGGAGGTGCACCAGCCGGTCGATCGCCGCGTTCGGCGCCGCGGGCTCTGTCTGCTCGATCACCTTGTGAAGCGGGCCCGTCGGCCACGACTGTGGCCCGGGGCGGCAGGGGCTTGACGACGAAGCTCGCGGCCATCCGCCGGCCGCAGTGAGCGCACACCGAAGCCCGGAGCCGCGCAGCGAGGCCGTCAAGCGCTTTCGATTGTACGATTGCCCGGCGCACGATCGCGCGCGCGGCGCTGGCGGTATGCGATCGCCTGTGCTATGTTTCGCGCGCGGTGGGCGGTTGCGGACGGGAACGGGGCCGCGCATGGGCTTCGCGGGCTCCTTCTACGAGTTCTTCGCCGGCGGCGGCATGGCGCGAGCGGGGCTCGGCGCGGGCTGGCGCTGCCTCTTCGCCAACGACTTCGACCGCAAGAAGGCCAGCGCCTACCGCCAAAACTGGCCCGGCGACGCCCTCAGTGTGGCCGACGTGGGGAGCCTCGCCGCCTCCGATCTGCCGGGGCGCGCCGATCTGGCGTGGGCCTCCTTCCCGTGCCAGGACCTGTCGCTCGCGGGCGGCGGCGCGGGGCTGCGGGGCGACCGGTCGGGCGTCTTCTGGCCGTTCTGGGGCCTGATGCGCGACCTCGCCGCCGAGGGCAGGGGGCCGGGCGTGATCGTGCTCGAGAACGTGACGGGCGCGCTGACCTCGCACGGCGGCAAGGACTTCGCGGCCATCTGCGCGGCGCTGCGCGGGAGCGGGTACCGCTGCGGCGCGCTGGTGATCGACGCCGCGCGCTTCGTGCCGCAGTCGCGCCCCCGCCTGTTCGTCGTCGCGGCGGCGGGCGACCTCGACGTCCCGCCGGAGCTGACGGCGGACGGCCCCTCGGCCCCGTGGCACACGCGGGGGCTGCGCGCCGCCCACGCGCGCCTGCCCGCGGCGGACGCGGCGAACTGGGTGTGGTGGTCGCTGCCCGCGCCGCCTCCGCGCAGCGGCGGCGTCGCCGGCGTGATCGAGGACGACCCCGCCGACGTGGACTGGCACGAGCCCGCGGAAACGCGGCGCCTGCTCGGGATGATGAGCGGCGTCAACCTCGACAAGGTCCGCAGGGCCCAGCGAGCGGGCGGGCGCGCGGTCGGCACGATCTACAAGCGCACGCGCAGGGACGCCGGCGGCGTCCGCACACAGCGCGCCGAAGTCCGGTTCGACGGCGTGGCCGGCTGCCTCCGCACGCCGGCGGGTGGCTCCAGCCGCCAGCTGATCGTGGTGGTGGAGGGCGAGTCGGTGCGGACGCGCCTGATCTCCGGCCGCGAGACCGCGCGCCTCATGGGCCTGCCCGACGGCTACGCGCTGCCCGCGAACTACAACGAGGCGTACCACCTCACGGGCGACGGCGTGGTCGTCCCCGTCGTCCGCCACCTCGCGAAGCGCCTGCTGGAGCCGCTTGCGGCGCGGCGACGGCGCGAAACGGAGCTCGCGGCGTGATCATCCCGTGCGAGCAGAACGAGCAGCTCCACGACGACATCGAGCGTTACGCCGAGGTCCTGAAGACGCAGGCGCACACGCTCGGCGACCACGGCCTCGACGAGCGCGAGTTCTACGCGAGCGGCATCTTCCGCGGAGCGATCGAACGCATCCGCGGGCAGTTCTCCGCCGACATGAGGGAGAAGCGCGAGTTCGTGAGCCGCGTGCTCAACCACATGCAGGACGACGGCTTCATCGGCGAGTGGGAATCGTCCGAGGCCGCCAACCGCCACGATTACACCATCGCCCTGCCCAGCGGCAGAACCGCCGTGATCGAGCTCAAGGGCTGTCTGGACGGCAACAGCACGAACATCTTCGAGCGGCCCGCGAACGCGCAGGAGTTCGTCGTCTGGAGCGTCTGCTCGAATGCCGGAAGCGACCCCGAGCGGAACGTCCGCTCCGGCATGCACACCCGGTTGAGCGCCGAGATCGTCTCCCGCGGCCAGCGCGTGGACGGCGTGATCGTGTGGGACTGGGTCCGCGGAACCTACGGCCGCCGCTGCCCGAAGATCGGCGGCGACCTGGGCCGGCTTACGGAACTCGGACCGCACCGGCTGCCGCCGCCCTGCATCTACGTGCTGCCCGATACCGTGCCGGAACCCCGCAACAACCCGCGGGCTGCGGCGCAACGGCTCGACGCCGTGGAGTTGCTGGCTGCCTTCCACGCCTGCTTCCGGGGCGGGGACGCCGAAGTCAACTACGTCGGCTTCCGCGTCGAGGCGCGCAACGCCGACGTCCGCCGCGCCACGACCGTCACGCGAGGCGGCCAGCAGGTCCTGGCGACGAAACTGACGGCCATCCGCCGGTCGCGGTGAGCGGGACGCCCGAGGCCCGGAGCCGCACCATGCGGGCCGTCAAGGGCCGCGACACCGGCCCCGAGCTGGCGGTCCGCCGGATGCTCCACGCGCGGGGCTACCGCTACCGGCTGCATCGCAGGGACCTGCCCGGCGCGCCGGACCTGACGTTCCCGTCGAGGCGGAAGGTGGTGTTCGTGCACGGCTGCTTCTGGCACGGGCACTCCTGCCCCCGCGGCGACCGGACGCCGAAAACGAACGCGGACTACTGGCGGCGCAAGATCGGGCGGAACCGCGAACGCTACGAGGGACAGCGGGCCGCGCTGCGGGACGCCGGCTGGGGCGTGCTGACGGTGTGGGAGTGCGAACTGCGCCGCGAGGACGAACTCGCCGCCCGGCTCGAAGCGTTCCTCGGCCCCCGTCCGTGAGCGGCCCGCCCTGCCTCGCCTCGCCCTCGCCCGCCGACCGCGGCGCGAGGCGGGCGCGAGGGATCACCGATTGTTTACACTGGGTTGGCCGTCCGCTGACGATCGCGCGGCAGCATGGGGGTCGCAGGGGCCGCGCCCGGCCGCCTCCGCCGCGAAAAACGGTGGTGGGAGCGGTTGCGAACGGCGGCGGCGGAAGGCCCGTTCGCGGGCCGCCGGGCCGGCTCCCGCAATCCGCCCGCGGCGCGCGCGGCGCGCGGAACACGGCTGGAGCCATGCCCGCCCGCATCCTCGTGGCCGACGACGAACCCAACATCGTGCGCCTGCTGCGCCTCTACCTCCGCAACGAGGGCCACGAGGTCATCGCCGCCGCCGACGGGCGCGAGGCGCTCGACCGCTTCCGCGCCGACGCCCCCGACCTCGTCCTGCTCGACCTGATGATGCCCGGCCTCGACGGGTTCGAGGTCTGCGCCGCCATCCGCCGCGAGTCGAGCGTGCCCGTGCTGATGCTGACCGCCCGCTCCGAGGACGTCGACAAGGTCGTCGGGCTGGAGATGGGGGCCGACGACTACATCACGAAGCCGTTCAACCCGCGCGAGGTGGTGGCGCGCATCAGGGCCGCGCTGCGCCGCCGCGACTGGGACCGCGCCGGCGGCGAACCCGGCGCCGAGGGCCCCGTCGCCGCCGGCAACGTCGAGCTCGACCCCGCGAGCCGCGAGGTGCGCGTGGCCGGTCTGCCCGTGCGGCTGCGGCAGCGCGAGTTCGACCTGCTCCACGCCTTCCTGCTGCGTCCCAACGTCGTGCTCGACCGCGAGCGGCTGCTGCCGATGGTGTGGGGGCACGACTACTACGGCGACGCGCGCACCATCAACGTCCACGTCGCCTCGCTGCGCGAGAAGCTGCGCGGGGCCGACGCGCGGATCGAGACGGTGTGGGGCGTCGGCTACAAGCTCGTGCCGCCTTCCGCCGGCGGGGAGTAGGCCCGCCGTGCGCGGCCTGCGGCTGCGGCTGCTGCTCAGCTTCGGGCTGGTGATCGCGCTCAGCCTCGCGCTCGTCGGCGTCGCCTCGACGCTGCTGCTGCGCGACCACGAGGTGCGCGCCGCCGAGGAGCGCATCGGGCGGCTCGCCGATCCGATCTCGCGCGCCTACGCCGAGATGACCTTCGTCGGCTGGCCCGAGCACGAGATCGAGCCTCGGCTTTCCGCCTACGCCCGCTTCTTCGGGGTGCGCGTGCTGCTGCTGGACGGCGGACGCCGCGTCGTCTTCGACACGCGCGAGGGCGACTCGCTGCGCGGCGAGGTGCTGCCCGCGCCCGGCGCGGGCGAACGCGGCGGCGACGCGCGCGCGGGCTCCGCCTTCGTGTCGCGCCGCGTCAGCGTCGGCGGGCGCGACCTCTTCCTGTTCGCGCCGGACGCCCGGCCGGAGGCGCCGATGGAGCGCCTCGTGCCGGAGGCCGAGCACGACCTGATCGTGGCGGTGCCGGCCGGCGACGTGACGGGCGCGTGGGCGCGGCTGCTGCCGCCGCTGCTGCTGGCCGGCGGCGTCGCCGCGCTGTTCGCCTTCGTCGTCGGCACGCTGCTCGCGCAGCGCATCACCCGCCCCATCGTGCAGATGACCCACGCCGCGCAGGCGATCGCCCGCGGCGACTACCGGCAGCGCATCGAGGTGCGCGGACGCGACGAGGTCGCCAACCTCGCCTCCGCCTTCAACAGCATGTCCGCCCAGGTCGACCGCAGCAGCCGCTCGATGCGCCAGCTGCTCGCCGACGTCTCGCACGAGCTGAAGACGCCGCTGACCTCGATCCAGGGCTTCTCGCAGGCCTTCGCCGACGGCGTGGTCGAGGACCCCGAGGAGGCGCGCCGCCTCGCGGGCGTCGTCCACGAGGAGTCGGAGCGGATGCGCGCGCTGATCGACGACCTGCTCTACCTCTCGCGCCTCGAGGCGGGCGAGCTGGCGCTCGCGCGCGAGGCGGTGGACCTCGACGCGCTGGCGGCGGCGGCGGAGCGGCGGCTGCGCCACCGCGCCGGGGAGGCCGGGGTCGCGGTGCGCCTCGAACTGGCCGGCGGCCTCGCCGCCGGCGACGGGCGGCGGCTGGAGCAGGTGCTCGCCAACCTGCTGGACAACGCGATCCGCTTCGCGCCCGCGGGCTCCGCCGTCTCCGTCCGCACCGCGCGCGAGGACGCCTCGGTCGCGCTCGAGGTGCACAACGGCGGCGAGCCGATCCCGGCGGACGAGCTGGATCGCATCTTCGACCGCTTCTACCAGGTGGATCGCGCCCGCACCGGCAGGAGCCACAGCGGGCTGGGGCTGGCCATCGTCGCCGAGCTCGTGCAGGCGCACGGCGGCACGGCCGAGGCGCGCTCGGCGGCGGGAGAGGGCACGACGTTCCGCGTGCGCCTCCCGGCCGCGGAGACGGAAGGCAGCGCGTACTCCCACGAGGAAGAGGAGGTGCAGGCGTGAACATGGAGACCGTGCGGAGGGTGGTCGCGCCCATCCTCGTCAGCGTCGCGGCGGTGCTCGTCGGGCTGGCCGCCCTCGTCGTCATCGTCGACGCCGCCCGCGGCGACGGCGCCGCGGACACGGCGGCGGTCGCCGTGACCGACGGCGCCGCGACGATCGAGGGCGCCGACGCCGATGCCGACGCCGCCGCGAGCGGCGATCCCGGCGCCAGCGCCGCAGACGCCGGCGACGGCGACCGCCAGGCCGACGGCGGCGACGGATACGAGGACGGCCACGGGAACGGCGACGACGGGTACGAGGACGGCGACGACTGGTTCGCCGACGGCGAGGACGGACCGCTGCCGGACATCGCCGAATTCCTCGGCGAGCTGCTCGGCGAGGGAGGCCTCGGCCAGCTGCTGCAGTGGCTGATCGGCGCGATCTTCGGCGGCGGCGGCGGTTTCTTCGGCGGCGACGGCGGCTTCTTCGGCGGCGGCGACGGCTTCGGCGGAGGCTTCAACCCCTTCGGCGGCTTCGGCGAGGACGCGGCGGCGCTGGGTCCGCCGCTGATCGGCGTCGGGGTCGAGGAGACCGCGGACGGGCTGCGCGTCACCTCGGTCGTGCCGGGGCTGGGGGCGGACGAGGCCGGCATCGAGGAGGGCGACGTGATCGTCGCCGTCGGCGGCGAGGCGATCGGGGACGTGGCGCAGCTGCGCGCGCTGCTCGCCGGCGCCGAGCCGGACGACGAGGTGGACGTGCGGATCGAGCGCGACGGCAGCGAGCGATCGCTGAGCGTCACGCTCGCGCCCGGCGTCACCCTCGCGCCCGAGGGAGGCGATCCCCGCTTCGGCTTCCGCGCCGGGGGGACGCCCGGCGGCGACTTCGCGTTCGGGGGCGACCTCGACGAGCTCGGCGACCTGCTCGAAAGCGGCGAGCTGGAGGAGCTGCTCGAACGCAACCCCGATCTGCGCGCCCTGTTCGGCGACGGGCCGTTCGGCGAGAACGAGTTCGGCGGGCTGCTGGAGTGGCTGCGGCGGCTGTTCGAGGCCTCGGAGGGCGGCGGCGAGCCGTCGGCCCCGTCCGGGGCGTACGGGAGCTCGGGAGCCTGACGCCGGAGCGCGGGGCGCCGCGGAGGATCACTCCGCGGCGTCCCCGCTCCAGCGCACGATCCAGTACTCGTAGGCGTCCTGCAGCGCGAGCCAGGACGCCTCGACGATGTCGGTGGAGGCGCCGACGGTGCGCCAGAGGCGGACGCCGTCGGAGGACTCGATGAGCACGCGCACGGCGGCGTCGGCGCCGCCGTCGGGGTTGATGATCCGCACCTTGTAGTCGGTCAGCCGCACGCGATCGAGGCCGGGGAACGAGCCCGCGAGGGCGGCCCGCACCGCCGCGTCGAGCGCCGAGACGGGGCCGTTGCCGTCGGCCGCGGTCTGGCTCAGCGTCTCGCCGATCCGTACCTTCACCATCGCCTCGGCCTGCATTCCGCTGTCGCCGTCGCCGGGTTCCCCCGGCCGCCGCCGCTCCACGATCAGGAAGTCCTCGAGGCCGAACGGGGGGGCGTAGCCGTCGAGCGAGCGGCGCGCGAGCAGCTCGAACGAGGCCTCGGCGGACTCGTACTGGAAGCCGCGCGCCTCGCGGTCCTTGACGCCTGCGGCGAGCGCGCTGGCCTCGGCGTCGCTGAGGGCGAGGCCTGCGCCCTGCTCGGCCAGCAGCGCGACGACGTTGCGCCGCCCCGACAGCTCGGAGACGAGCACGCGCTCGGCGTTGCCGACGGCGGCGGGGTCGACGTGGGCGTAGGAGCCGGCCGCCTTCGCGATCGCCGCGGCGTGGAGGCCGGCCTTGTGCGCGAACGCGCTCGCCCCGACGTAGGGCTGCTGCGGGTCGGGCGCGAGGTTCGCCAGCTCCGAGGCGAAGTGCGCCGTCTCCGTCAGCCGCGCCAGCTGCTCCCCGCTCACCACCTCGACGCCCAGCTTGAGCTGGAGGTTGGCGATGACGGAGATGATGTTGGCGTTGCCGCAGCGCTCGCCCCAGCCGTTGAGGCAGGCCTGCACCTGCGTCGCGCCCGCCCGCACCGCCAGCAGCGTGTTCGCCACCGCGAGGTCGGCGTCGTTGTGGACATGGATGCCGATCGCGCAACCGACGGCGCGGGCAGCCTCGCGCACGCCGCGCTCGACGGCGTCCGGCAGCGAGCCGCCGTTGGTGTCGCAGAGCGCCACCGTGTCCGCGCCCGCTCCCGCCGCGGCCCGCAGCGCCGCCAGCGCGTAGCGCGGGTCCTCGGCGAAGCCGTCGAAGAAGTGCTCGGCGTCGAACACCACCTCGCGCCCCTGCGCGGCGAGCCGCCGCACCGAGTCGGCGATCATCGCGAGGTTCTCCTCTTCGGTCGTCTCCAGCACCTCGCGCACCTGCCGCGCCGAGGCCTTGCCGACGAGGGTGACGACGGGCGTCGCGGCGTCGAGCAGGGCGTCCAGCGCGGGGTCGTCCGCCGCGTCGCCGCCGGGGCGGCGCGTCGAGCCGAAGGCGGCGAGCCGGGCGCGGCGCAGGGGCGCCTCGCGCATCCGCGCGAAGAACTCGGCGTCCTTCGGGTTGGAGCCGGGGTAGCCGCCCTCGACGTAGTCGACGCCGATCTCGTCGAGCCGCCGCGCGATCGCGATCTTGTCCTCGACGGAGAGGGAGAGGCCCTCCATGCCGAGGCCGTCGCGGAGGGTGGTGTCGTAGAGGCGGACGTCCCGCGGGGGAGTCGCGGCCGGTGCGCTCATCGTGGTTGCCGTCCTGCGTTGCGCGCGCCCTCGCCGCGCGGCGGCGCCTCGGGGCGTCCTCGCGCGGGGGTGCTTCGGTAGTGGTGGGGTGTGCGCGCCGGGCGCTAGCGGTGCGCGATGATCGGCGCCGCCGGCCCGTGGGGCCGGTCGGCGCTCACCGCCATCCCGCGCATGTCCGCGCCTCGGCTCATGCGCGCATGGTAGGCGCTCCGCGCGCCACGGGCAAAGCGAGGGCCGCGAGGGCGCGCGCTACGGCGCGAGGCCGATCTCCGCGCTCCAGACCTCGCCCTCGCCGCGCACCCACTGGCCGGTGCGGAGGCGGGCAACGCCGTAGGCCGGCAGCTCGACCGCCGCCACGCACGCCCCGTCGAACCGCCAGCCGCGATCGTGGAACGCGAAGTCGAGGTTGTCGAACCCCGCCGCGCGGCGCTCCCCGGGCAGGTCGTCCGCGTCGAGGGGCGTGACGTGCAGGAAGAAGGGCGCCGCCGCGTCGTCCGGCCCGCAGCGCTCGCGGACGTAGAACAGCGTGCGCCCCTCGAGGTAGAGGTCGAACGCGGCGCGCGCGGCGGGCTCGCTGCCCGCGAGGCGGCTGCGCGCCGCGCGCAGGGCGGCGGGCCGCGGCCCGGACGCGGTGGGAGCGAGCGCGATGTCCGTGCTCCAGAGTTCGCCCTCCGCCGTCCGCTGGCCGACGCGGACGCGCGCGACGGCGTACTGCGGAAGCTCGGCCTCCGCCATGCACCGCCCGTCGAACCACGCCCCCCGATCGAGGAACGCGAAGTCGAGGTTGTCGAACCCGTGGGCGCGGCGCGCCGCCGGCAGGTCGCCCGCCTCGACGGGCGTGACGTGCAGCAGGACCCGCGCCTGCGTGTCGGCGGGGGAGCACTCGCGCCGGAGCATGGTCAGCGACGTTCCGCCGAGGTGCAGGTCGAAGAGGGCGCGGGCCGCCGGCTCCTCGCCTTCGAGCGCGGCGTAGGCCGCGCGGTACGCCTCGAGGTCGGCACCGGGGCGGTTGACGTCGTACCCCTCGAACCAGATCGGCTCGGGCTCGCCGAACACCCACTGGCCGGTGACGACGCGCGCGAGGGGGTAGGAGGGGAGATCGACGACCGCCGCGCACCTGCGGAACGTCGACAGCTGATGCTCGCGGAAGCGGAACCCGATGCTGCCGGAATCCGCGGCGGGCAGGTCGCCGGCGTCGAGCGGGACGGCGGCGAGGGTGATCGGCTGGCGGAACGCGGCGTCGAACCACCCGCACCCGCGCCTGACGTACATGAGCCGGTCGCCGCCGTGGTAGACCTCGAAGTCGGCAACGACGACGGGCCGGACGCCGCGGAAGGCGGCCGCGGTCGCCTCGACGCGCACGGTCTGCCAGCCCCACGCGGCCAGCGCGGCGGCGAGGACGCCGCCCCCCAGCAGCGCCGCCTGCCGCCGCCGCATCCCCGGCAGCACGAGGACGAGGCAGGACCAGCACAGCGCGAGCGGCAGGAACACGAACCGCTCGGTGCGGAAGGGCACGTCGTCCGGCAGCAGGAACTGGGGGAGGACGAGCGCCGCCATGCCGAGGAGCCACAGCACGCCCCAGGCGGCCTCGGCGTCGCCTCGCCTCGCCCGCGCGAGGGCGAAGGCTGCGGCGCCCGCCAGCGCCAGCGCGGACGCGGCGACCAGGCTGCGGGCCTCGGGCGGGCCGAGCGGCTGGATCGCCACGAGGTACCCTCGGACGTCCCGCACGAGCGACAGGTCCCGCCAGTCCTGCTCCGCGCAGCCCCAGCACGGGCGCCACGAGTCGGAGCCGTCGCCGGTGATCTCGCTGAAGGCGCGGCCGGCGTTCCGGTCGAGGCCGCGCAGCAGCGTCTGCCCCGGGCCGCGCCCGAGGGGGTCGAACCCGCCCGTGGACGCCTCGTACGCGGCGATCTTGACGGCCTGCCCCAGCGCGAAGCAGACGGCGAAGCCGGCGGCGTACAGCGCGATGCGCCCGGCGGCCCGTCGCGCCCTCGCGCGCGGGGGCAGGCGCCCGTACCCGAACCAGGCGACGAGGCCGATCAGCGGCGCGGCGAGGAACGTGTGCCCGTCGAACAGCCACAGGTACGAGGACGCCATGCCCGCGGCGAAGCAGAACGGCGGCGCGGCGCGCGCCGCCCCCGAATCCCGCCGCCGCAGCAGCAGCGCGAGGATCGCCGCCGCCGACACCGCCCAGACGTAGGGCAGGCCGTTGCCGACGCCGGCGAACCGCTCGATGCCGGAAGCGAAGACGCCGAGCGCGATCAGCGGCGCGGCCACGGCCAGCGCGCGCCTCGACAGCAGCCACAGCGCGGCGGCGAACGCAGCCCACGCCGCGTACGCCGCGACGTGGATCAGCCGGTGGAAGTCGGCGACGGACAGGTGGCGCAGGGCGATGGCGTAGATCGCCTTGCCCCCCCACCAGTAGCGGGTCTTGAGCGTTCCGCGCGGCAGCGCCTCGCCGGCGGCCGCGTCGTCGTACGCGCCGCAGGGGCCGTCCGTCTCGTCCCACTCCCATGTCTTGAGCAGGACGGCGTCCAGCAGCGGCGCGCCGCCGCTCGCCCCGTCGGAGCCGCCCAGCACCGTCAGCGCGAAGGTGCAGTACTCGTACTCCGTGCCGTAGGGCGGGGCGGGCGCCTCCGCGACCCGCTGCCGCGCCAGCTCGCGGGGCAGCCCGTTGCCCAGGTGGTGCAGGAAGAAGCACAGCGCCGTCCCGAGGATCGCGACCGCGCCGTAGAGCGCGATCACGCGGGCCGACGGCGCGCGCACGCGCGCCGCGCGCCGCCAGCGCGGGGAGCGGAGGGCGGCGATCGGACCGCGCACGGCGCCGCTCCGCTCCGGCGAGGCCCGCGGCGGGGGAGGAGGCCTCAGGACGCCGCGATCTGCTCCGCGTGCTCGGCGAGGTGGAGCGCGGTCAGCTCCATGACGCGGTCGAGGGTCGCGCCGTTGCCCAGCTCGATCGCGAGCTGCGCGTCGCCGATCGCGCCCCACGCGGCGTCGGCGCGCGCGGCGGCGTCGTCGAGGGCGGCCAGCGCCTCGGCCGCGCCCGCGAGCGCCGGCTCGGCCGGATCGCCGCCGCCGAAGCCCGGCGGCGTCTCGCCGGCGGCGGCCTGCTCGGCGCGCGCGGCGAAGACGTGCTCGACGGCGATGGCGTGCTCGGCGGTCTTGCGCCGCGTCCACTCGTCGCCCGCCGGACGCGCGTCCCAGCCGTCCGCCGCGCCCTCGATGGCCGCGCGCAGCGCCGCGCGCCCCTCCGCGATCGCCCGCCGCCGCTCGTCCGCCGTCGCCATCGCCGGCTCCTTTCGCGCGCGCCCAGTGTACCCCTCCGCGCTCACGGAACCTCGAACCCGCCCTCCCAGAGGCGGCCCGAGCCGGACGCGAACTGGCCCGTGCGGACATGCGCGATCGCGTAGTCCGGCAGCGCGATCGTCGCCATGCACGTCCCTCCGAAGATCGCGCCGCGGCGGTCGAACGCGAAATCGAGGTTCTCGAAGCCGCTCGCCCGCCGCGCCTCCGGCAGGTCGGCGGCGTCGCGCGGCGTGACGTGGAGGAAGAAGCGCGCCTCGGCGTCCCCGCGCTCGCAGCCGTCGCGCACGTAGTGCAGCGCGCCGCCGTCGAGGTACACGCCGAAGACCGAGCGGATCGCCGGCTCGCGGGCGACGGCCGCCGCGCGCGCGGCGCGGAGGCGCGCGGCGTGATCGGCGGAGCGATCGACGCGCAGCAGCACGCCGTCGGACAGCTCGGCGACGACCTCGAGCTCCGGCAGGCCGCGCAGGTCGGCGGCGCCGTAGCGGAACACGGCCGACGGCAGCCAGCCGTGGAACCACGCGACGTGGTCCCCGTCCTCGGCGTCCCCGATCGCTTGCCGCGCCTCGCGCGCGGGGTGGAGCCAGCGGCCCTCGATCGGGAGGCCGGCGTCGGCGAAGAGGCCTCGGCGCGGCAGGTTGAGGTGGACGCGCCCGCCGATCGGGGCCTCGCCGGCGTAGCGCACGACGTCGGTCGCCGCCCAGTCGCGCCGGTCGCGGGTCGAGCCCTCGTTGGCCTCGGCGACGGCGCGGACGGAGAGCGGGAGCTGGAGGGCGAGCCAGAGCGCGAGGAGCGCGAGGACGGCGGGGCGCGCGGCGGCGAGCGCCGTGCGCGGCGGCAGCGGTGCGCGCGGGAGGCGGTCGATCGCGAGCAGCCCCGCGACGAGCAGCGGGACGTAGAGGGGGACGTAGTAGCGTCCGGTGTGGATCGAGACCATCGAGGTCGCCGCCACGGCGACGACGGCGAGGAGCGAGAGCAGCGCGAACGCGCCGAACAGGCAGAAGCCGTCGCGGCCGGCCCACGCCGCGGCCCGCCCCGGGCGCGCGAGCAGCGCGGCGACGGCGACGCCCAGGGCGAGCAGCGCCGCGCCCGCCGCCGCCGCCGCGAGGAGGCGGACGCCGCCCGCCGCGCCCGGCAGCGCCCACTCGCCGAGGCCGCCGAGGACGGCGCCGGGGATGTCGGACAGCGGCTCGCGGTTGGGGTAGCGGACGCCGGCGGGCCGGCCCGAGGCGAGCAGGTTGCGGAGCACCCAGAGGCCGAGCGGCGCGAGGGAGATCGCCGCGAAGGCGGCGCCGCTGCGCGCCCGCTCCGCGATCGGGACGCCTCGCCGCGCCGCGAGCAGCAGCAGCACGGCGGCGACGACCGCGAGGCCGGAGTAGCGCGTGAGGCAGGCGAGCGCGGCGAACGCCGCCGCCCGCCGCGGCGGGGCGCGCCCGCCGCCGCCGGGGCCGCGGTCGGCCTGCGTCAGCGCGAGGGTGGAGAAGAGGACGAAGGGCGCCTCGGACAGCGCGAGGCTCGCCGCGTCCGCCAGCGGCGCGAAGAGCGCGATCGCGAGGCTCCCCCACGCCGCGAGCGCGCGCGAGGCGAGGCGAGACCGCAGGTAGCGGCCGGCGGCGAGGACGGCGAGGCCGAACGCGGCGGCGTTGAGCGGCCCGGCCGCCTCGTAGGGGTCGAACGCGCCGAGGGTGGCGGCGGCGAGCAGCAGCGGGTAGAGCGGCGGCCAGTTCTCGTAGCGGACGCCGCCGGCCTGCACGAAGCCGTCGCCCTCGAGCAGGTTCCGCGCGGTGGTGAGGTACCACGCCGAGTCGAAGTGCAGCCCGACGCCGTAGGTCGCCTCGCGCGCGAGCACGAGGCCCGCGCCCAGCACGGCGATCGCCGCCAGCAGCAGCGTCGGGCGGTCGGGGCGCCGTGCGGCGGCTCGCGCGGCGGCGGCCCGCGCCGCCGCCGCGGTCATCGCGAGGATTCCCAGCGGAAGCGGCGCAGGGCCACGAGCGCGCCCGCCGCGCCCCACGCCGCCATCGCCGCGAGGTGGCCCGGACGGAAGCCGGAGCCGTCCTCGAACGGGTTGAACGCGGCCTGCAGCGCCAGCGAGAAGTGCTTCACCGGGAACAGGTCCCCGATCAGGCCGAGCCACGGCGGGGCGTTCTCGCGCAGCGGGATGAAGACGTCGGAGATGAAGAGCAGCGGCAGGATCACGGCGTTCACGATCGCGGGCGCCGCGTCGGCGTTGGGGATGAACGCCGTCGTCGCGAGGCCCAGCATCGCGAACGCCGCCGCCCCCACCGCCAGCGTGACGGCGAAGGCGGGCAGCGTACCGCGCGGCGCGTCCACCCCGTACAGCGCCGCCCCGAACGCCACCACCACGGCCACCAGCACCAGCGCCACCAGCGTCAGGAACAGCGCCTTCCCGCCGAGGTACGCGCCCTTCGGCAGCGGCGTCCCCGCCACCCGCTTGAGCTGCCCCTGGTCGCGCGCGAACGCGACCGACATCGCCAGCCCCGTGTAGCAGGCGTTGATCACCGCGAACGCCGCGATCGCCGGAATGTAGAACGTCGAGGCGTTCGTCTCGCCGCCCGCAACGTCGATCCGCTCGTTGCCGAACAGCAGGTTGAAGATCACGAGGAAGATCAGCGGGAAGAGGAACGTGAAGAACGCCGCCGCCGGGTTCCGCGTCATCGCCAGCCGCTCGTAGCGCAGCTGGCGCAGCAGCAGCCGCGCCGTCGTCACCGCCCCTCCCCCTCCCCGCTCCCGCCTCCCGCCTCCGAGGTCAGTTCGAGGTAGACGTCCTCGAGCGTGGCGCGCTCGACGCGCAGTTCGGCGAGCTCGGCGCCTGCGCCGATCGCGCGTCCGGTCAGCTCGTGCAGCAGCGCCGTCGGCGACTCGGTGCGGAGTTCGAAGCGCCCGCCGCCGAGGTCGCGCGCGCCCGCGGCGCCGCCGAGGATGCGCGCGGCGGCGTCTCCGCCGTCCGGGAGGCGGAAGGAGACGACGGCGCCGGCTCTGCGCGCCATCAGCCCGGCGGGCGAGCCCTCGGCGGCGATGCGGCCGTCCACGAGCACGCCGACGCGGTCGGCGAGGTGCTCGGCCTCGTCCATGTAGTGCGTCGTCAGCAGCACGGTCGCGCCGGACGAGCGGAGGTTCCGCACCATGTCCCACGACTGGCGGCGCGCCGCCGGATCGAAGCCCGTCGTCGGCTCGTCGAGGAACAGCAGCTCGGGGCCGCCGGCGAGCGCGATCGCCACGTCGAGCCGCCGCTGCTGGCCGCCGGAGAGCCGCCGCACGCGCTGCCGCCGCCGCTCCGCCAGCCCCACGGTTTCGAGGATCTCGCCGAGCGGGCGCGGGCGCGGGTAGTAGCCGCGGTACTGCTCGATCGCCTCCTCGACGCGCAGGTACGGCTCCACGCCCGGCGTCTGCAGCACGATGCCGATGCGCTCGCGGAGGGCGCGCCCGCCGCCGGCGGGGTCGTGGCCGAGCACGCGCGCCTCGCCGCCGTCGCGGTCGCGGTGGCCTTCGAGGATCTCGACGATCGTGGTCTTGCCCGCGCCGTTGGGGCCGAGCAGCGCGTAGACCTCGCCGCGCGCGATCGCGAGGTCGACGCCGCGCACGGCCTCGACGTCGCCGTAGGCCTTGCGGAGGCCGCGCGCCTCGATCGCGAGGCCGTCGGCGGCGGACGGCGGCGGCGCGGCGGGCGGCATGGCGCGAGTCTACACGCGCCGCCGCTATGCGCCGTCCGCGCCCGCGCCCTGCTCGCCGGGTGGCGCGCGTGCGGGCGGCGGTTGCAAAACGCCGCGCGGAGGCGCATGATGGCGGCGAGGGAAGGAGGCCGCCGTGATCGCGATCCGGCCTCTCCCGGGAAGCGCGCTGCGCGCCTGAGCCGGAAGGAGCGGACCCTTGGACAGAGCAGGCCACGGCTAGCCGGGAGTCCCGCTTCACGGGCGGACAGGCGGCCTCGCCGGCCGCGCTCCGCATCCGGCACGATGCCGACACGGGGACATCGCCCGGCGCACCACGGCACACGACCCACGATCGGGCCCCGGCGACGGGGCCCGAAGTGTGTGTCCGCCGCCCGACCGGGCAGCGCGCCGTTTCTTGACAGGGAGCGGCGCTTTCTGTTGGAGTGCGCGCCAACCCTCGCGCGAACATGACGCCTCGAGGGGCACGGCTCTCGCATCGAGGGTGGCGCGGGGGGCATCCGCTTGACCGAGTACATCTTCCGCAGGCTGCTCTCGGCGATCCCCTCGCTGGTGCTCGTCTCCGTCATCATCTTCTCGCTCGTGCGGCTGGTGCCCGGCGACGTGGTCATGGCCCGGCTGGCCGAGGGCGGCTACGCCAACGACGAGCAGCTCGCCGCCATGCGCGCCGAGCTGGGCCTCGACCGCGGCTTCGCCGAGCAGTACCTCGACTGGGCGAGCGGGGTGGTGCGCGGCGACTTCGGCGAGTCGCTCTGGAACGGCGACCCCGTGCTGCCCCGGATCGGGAGCGCGATGCGCGTCTCGATCCAGATCGCGCTGATGGCGATCGTGATCTCGGTCGGCATCGCCATCCCGCTGGGGGTGGTCTCCGCCGTCCGGCAGGACGGCTTCGTCGACTACGGGGCGAGGCTGTTCGCGATCGTCGGGCTGGCGATGCCCGATTTCTGGATCGCGACGATGCTGCTGCTGGCGCTGACGCTGTGGATAGGGTGGCTGCCGGAGTTCGCGTACTTCCCGTTGTGGGAGGATCCGAGCCGCAACCTGCAGGCGCTGATCTTCCCCGCGCTGATCGTCGGCTACCGGCTCTCCGCCACCGCCTCGCGCATGACGCGCTCCACGATGCTCGAGGTGCTGCGCGAGGACTACGTGCGGACGGCGCGCTCGAAGGGCCTTGCCGAGCGCTCGATCGTGGTGCGGCACGCGCTCCGCAACGCCATCATCCCGGTGATTACGATCTTCGGCGGCCTGCTGAGCTTCATGCTCGGCGGCCTCGTCGTGATCGAGACGGTGTTCTCGCTGCCGGGCATGGGCCGCCTCGCGCTCAACGCGGTGCTGCTGCGCGACTATCCCATCCTGCAGGGCACGGTCATGGTGATGGCGGTGATCTTCGTGGTCACCAACCTGGTGGTCGATCTCTCGTACGCGGTGATCGACCCGCGGATCCGGTACCGGTGAGGCGCGCCGGACGGCGGGGGGCGCGATGAGCGCGGCGGCCGAATCCGTCGTCCTGTCCGTGCGCGCGCCGAAGCAGCGCCACTGGCTCCTCGACGCCGTGCTGCGGGTGCTGCGGAAGCCGGTCGGCGCGGGCTCGGCGGCGGTGATCGCGCTGCTGGTGGCCGCCGCCGTGCTGGCGCCGGTGATCGCCCCCTACGACCCGATCGCGATCTCGATCGACATCTTCAAGCCGCCCGGCCTCCCCCACCTCTTCGGCACCGACGACCTCGGGCGCGACCTGTTCAGCCGCATCGTGCACGGGGCGCGCATCTCGCTCTACGTCGGGCTGCTCGCGGTGTGCCTGGGATCGCTCGGCGGGGCGCTGGTCGGCCTCGTCAGCGGGTTCGCCGGCGGCTGGGTGGACATGGTGATCCAGCGCGTCGTCGACGCGGTGCTGGCGTTCCCGGGCATCGTGCTGGCGATGTCGCTGGTGGCGGTGCTGGGGACGAGCACGACCAACGCGCTGCTGGCGATCGCGATCATCATCATCCCGTTCCAGTCGCGCGTCGTGCGCGGCTCTGTGCTGGCCATCAAACAGAACGTGTACATCGAGGCCGCGCGCACGCTCGGAGCGACGCCGCAGCGCATCATGTTCCGCCACGTGCTGCCGAACGTGGTCGCGCCGATCCTGATCCTGATCTCGGCCTCGCTCGGCAACGCCATCCTGATCGAGGCCGGCCTCAGCTTCCTCGGCCTCTCGACGCAGCCGCCCGACCCCTCGTGGGGCCTGATGCTGTCGGGCACGGGACGGCGCTACATGGAGGAAGCGCCGTGGCTGGCGATCTTCCCCGGCCTCGCGATCGCGATCACCGTGCTCGCCTTCAACCTGCTCGGCGACGTCGTCCGCGACGTGCTCGACCCGCGGCTGCGCGGCTCCGGCTGACCCTCGCGACGTTCGAGGCGTCGCAAGGCGCGCTACGCCGCGCCCGCCCCGGCCAGCAGCGTGGCGCCCTCCTCGCGCGCGAGGAGGCGGTCGAACGTGTGCAGCGGCCGCGCGCCCGCGCGGCCCGACGCGGCGAGGATCATGAGGTCGGCGAAGCCCGCTCCGCCCTGCCGGTAGTCGATGGCCGCGCGCGCCACGTCGCCGGCGTCCTCGACGACGAGGCTGTCGGTGGCGATCAGCTCCAGCACTGCGTCGGCGATGCGGGCGCGCGGCACCTTGTAGGGCCGCTCCAGCACCCACGCGGTTTCGATCATGACCTCGCGGCATAGGAAGCCGGGGCGCTCGGGCGTCAGGCTCTCCAGCAGCGCCCGCGCAGTCTCGGCCTGCTCGGGGTGGTCGCGCACGAGGTAGCGCACGACGACGTTCGTGTCGAGCGCGATCACGACGCGAGCGCACCCTCGGCGATGGCCTCGTCCATCTCCTCGAGCGTGACGGGCGGCCCGTCGTGCGCCAGCAGGCCGAACAGCCGCCCGACGGGCCGCACCGGCAGGATCCGCACCTCGCCGTCCCCGACGAGGTAGCGCACCCGATCGCCGGCCCCGACCGCGAGGGCGTCCCGCACGGCCTTCGGCAGCGTCGTCTGCCCCTTGACGGTGACGGCGGACTCGATCATGGCGCATCGCTCCATCGCACGGCGAAATCGCCTGCCTGCTTACCTGCGGCAGTATAGCAATGCCCGACGGCAATCCGCAAGGGCAACGGGCGGCAGTAATGGGCAGCGCCACGGGCAAGGCGCTGGGACGGCAGTAACGCACACCGGCCGGTGCGCGTTACTCCTCCAGCAGGCCGCGCAGGACGCAGGGGAGGATGCCGCCGTGGCGCCAGTACTTCGCTTCGACGGGGGTGTCGATGCGGCAGCGGGCGGTGAACGACACCTCGCGGCCGCCGTCGCCGACGGCGCGCACCGCCACGTCCTGCCCCGGCTCCGCGCCGCCCGCGACGCCCGACACGTCGTACGCCTCGCGCCCGTCGAGGCCGAGCGAGGCCGCCGACGCGCCCTCGGTGAACTCGAGCGGGAGGATGCCCATCCCGATCAGGTTGCTGCGGTGGATGCGCTCGAACGACTCCGCGATCACCGCGCGCACGCCCAGCAGCGCGGGGCCCTTCGCCGCCCAGTCGCGCGAGGAGCCGGAGCCGTACTCGCGGCCGGCGATCACGATCAGCGGGACGCCCTCGGCGCGGTAGCGCTCGGCGGCGTCGTGGATCGGCAGCTCGGCGCCGTCCGGCAGGTGGCGCGTCCACCCGCCCTCGCGCCCGACGAGGCGGTTCCGCAGCCGCACGTTGGCGAACGCCCCGCGCACCATCACCTCGTGGTTGCCGCGCCGCGACCCGTACGAGTTGAAGTCGCGCCGCTCGACGCCGCGCGCGTGCAGGTACTCGCCCGCCGGACTGTCCGCCGCGATCGCCCCCGCCGGCGAGATGTGGTCCGTCGTCACCGAGTCGCCGAGGAGCGCCAGCACGCGCGCCCCGGCGATGTCCGCCGGCTCCGCCGGCTCGCGCGGCAGCCCGTCGAAGTACGGCGCGCGCCGCACGTAGGTCGACTCCTCGTCCCACGCGAAGCGCGCCCCCTCGCCGCCGCCGAGGGCGGCCCAGCGCTCGTCGCCCGCGAACACGTCGGCGTAGCGCTCGCGGAACATCGAGGAGCGGATCGAGGAGCGGATCGTCTCCGCGATCTCCTCGCCGCTCGGCCAGATCTCGCGCAGGTAGACCGGACGCCCGTCCGGCCCCGCGCCGAGCGGCTCCGAGGCGAGGTCGACGTCCATGTGGCCGGCCAGCGCGTAGGCGACGACCAGCGGCGGCGAGGCGAGGTAGTTGGCGCGCACCTGGTTGCTGATCCGCGCCTCGAAGTTGCGGTTGCCCGACAGCACCGCCGCCACCGCCAGCGAACCCTCCTCGACCGCCGCCGACACCTCGGGCGGCAGCGGCCCCGAGTTGCCGATGCACGTCGTGCACCCGTAGCCCACGAGGTGGAAGCCGAGCGCGTCGAGGTGCTCCGTCAGCCCCGCCTCGGCGAGGTAGCCGGTGACGACGCGCGAGCCGGGCGCGAGGCTGGTCTTGACCCACGGCGGCGTCCGCAGCCCGCGCGCGACGGCGTTGCGGGCCAGCAGCCCGGCGCCCACCATCACCTCGGGGTTCGAGGTGTTCGTGCAGCTGGTGATCGCCGCGATCACGATCGAGCCGTTCGACAGCTCGTAGGAGCCGCCGTCGCGCGCGACCGCCACCGGCGCGGCGCCCGCGCCCGCCGCCACCTCCTCGGCGATCGTCGCGCGCACCGCCCGCTGCGCGTCGCCGAGCGCGATCCGGTCCTGCGGGCGGCGCGGGCCGGCGATGCTCGGCTCGATCGCGCCGAGGTCGATCTCCAGCAGCTCGCTGTATTCGGGATCGGGCGTGTCGTCGCCGCGGAAGAGGCGCTGCTCGCGGCAGTAGGCCTCGGCCAGCGCGACGGCTTCCTCGGGGCGGCCGGTGAAGCGCAGGTAGCGCAGCGTCTCCTCGTCCACCGGGAAGAAGCCGACGGTGGCGCCGTACTCCGGGCACATGTTGGCGATCGTCGCCCGCGAGGCCAGCGGCAGCCGCGACAGCCCCGGCCCGAAGAACTCGACGAACGAGCCCACCACGTCGCGCGCGCGCAGCAGCTCCGTCACGCGCAGCACGAGGTCGGCGCCGGTCGCCCCCTCCGGCAGCTCGCCCGTCAGCCGCACCCCGAACACCCGCGGGATCAGCATCGAGACCGGCTGCCCCAGCATCGCCGCCTCCGCCTCGATGCCCCCGACGCCCCAGCCGAGCACCCCGAGGCCGTTGATCATCGTCGTGTGCGAGTCCGTCCCCACCAGCGTGTCGGGGTACGCCTGCCCGTCCGCCGCGAACACCAGCGGCGCGAGGTATTCGAGGTTCACCTGGTGCACGATGCCCGTGCCCGGCGGCACCACGCGGAAGCCCTCGAACGCCTGCTGGCCCCAGCGCAGGAAGCGGTAGCGCTCCCCGTTGCGCTCGAACTCGCGCGTCACGTTGAGCAGGTACGCCGCGTCCGATCCGAACTCGTCCACCTGCACCGAGTGGTCGATCACGAGGTCCACCGGCTGCCCGGGGTTGATCCGCGCCGGATCACCGCCCAGCTCCGCCATCGCGTCGCGCATCGCCGCGAGGTCGACCACGGCGGGGACGCCGGTGAAGTCCTGCAGCAGCACCCGCGCGGGCCGGAACGCGATCTCGCGCGAGGGCTCCGCCCGCGCGTCCCACGACGCCAGCGCCTCGATCTGCCCGCGCGTGACCGCCTCGCCGTCCTCGCCGCGCAGCAGGTTCTCGAACAGCACGCGCAGCGTGAACGGCAGCCGGTCGAGGTCGCGCCCCAGCTCCGCCGCCGCGCGGTCGAGCCGCCAGATGTCGTAGGCGCGCCCCCCCGCCTCGAGCGTGGCGCGCGCGCCGAGGCTGTCCAGCGATGCGGTGGCTGCGGGCATGGCGGCTCCGTTCCGTCCCCCCGCATGGTACCGGAAACGGACGCCGCGCCTTGCGCGCGCCGCCGCTCTCCGATGCCGCGCGGCGCCGCCGCCGCCGATGCGCCGCGCCGCCCCGCGGGGCGGCGCGGCGCTCCGGCGCTAGGGCGCGCCCGCGGCGGCCAGCAGGATCGAGACCACGATCACGTAGGGCAGCCACGACAGGACCGCCGTGGCGATCGCCCGCCACGTCCCGAAGTCGAGCGCCGCCCGCAGCGCCACCACCGTCGTCACCAGGAACCAGATCGAAACCACGGCGGCCACGATCTGGCCCAGCACCGGCACGAACGACACGACCAGCAGCAGGCGCGGCGCCTGCGCGAAGCCCATCGTGCGCGCCACCTCGCTCCAGCTCGCGCTCGTGTCCGGCCCGGCCAGCAGCCGCGTCCCGATGAAGTACGCGAGCCAGGCGTAGGCCGCCCACGCGATCAGCCCGAGCACGATGCCGATCGCGAAGTCCGCGATCTGCCCGCTGCCGAGCGCCACCACGCCCGTCGCGATCGAGCCGAGCACGACGAGCGCGGCGGCCTGCCGCGTCGCCTCGGGATCGTGCTCGACCTCCTCGTAGACGCCGCCGTCGAGCTTCGCCGCGCCGATCACCCGCTGCACGAACGACCGCCGCGGCCCCGCGTTGTCCATCATCCGTCCCGCCTCCCGTCCCGCCCCGCCTCGCGTGTCGCGCGCATGGTACGCCCTCGGCGGCGGGCGGGGGCGGTTGAGGACGACGGCGCAGACGCTATAGGATAAAGCGACTCCCCAATACGGAACTCCTGTGCTAGTATCCCCGACGGAGGGTCGCCGCCGCAACATGGCGGCCATCCGGAGCAAGGACACGAAGCCTGAGCTGCATGTCCGCCGGCTCGTTCACGCAGCGGGGTTCCGCTACCGGCTCCACCGGCGCGACCTGCCGGGGCGTCCCGACCTCGCGTTCCCGCGCTACCGCCTCGCGGTGTTCGTCCACGGCTGCTTCTGGCACGGCCACGACTGCGAGCGCGGGCGCCCCCCGCGCACGAACACCGGCTACTGGGGACCGAAGATCGAGGGCAACGTGATCCGCGACCGGCGCAACGCCTACTCCCTCGAACGCGAACGGTGGGACGTGTTCACCGTGCGCGAGTGCACGCTGGAGCAGGACGCGAAGCGGCTGCTGCGCCACCTCGAGGCGCTCCGCAGCCTCGACGGGCAGGCGTTCCCGTGAGCCGTCCGCGCGTCCTCGAAATCTGCGCGGGCGGCGGCGGACAGGCGCTCGGCCTCGAACAGGCCGGCTTCGGGCACGCGGCGGCCGTGGACAACGAGGCCCACGCCTGCGACACCCTGCGCCGGAACCGCCCCGCGTGGGACGTGATCGAGGCCGACGTCGCCGCCGTCGACGGGCGCGCCTTCCGCGGCGTCGACCTGCTGGCCGGCGGCGTGCCCTGCCCGCCGTTCTCGATCGCCGGCGACCAGCTCGGCGCGGACGACGAACGCGACCTCTTCCCGCAGGCGCTGCGCCTCGTCGACGAGGCGCAGCCGCGGGCCGTCATGCTCGAAAACGTGCGCGGCTTCGCGACGAAGAGGTTCGACGGGTACCGGGGATGGCTGCTCGGCGAACTGCGGACGCTCGGCTACGAGCCGGAGTGGCGGCTGCTCACGGCGTCGGACTTCGGCGTGCCGCAGCTGCGCCCGCGCTTCGTGCTGGTGGCCATGCGCCCCGATCGCATGAAGCGGTTCGCGTGGCCCGCCGGCGGGGAGACGCCGCCGACGGTGGGCGAGGCGCTGGGCGACCTGATGGCGGCGGGCGGCTGGCGCGGCGCCCGCGCGTGGGCCCGCAAGGCCGGCGCGATCGCGCCCACGCTCGTCGGCGGCTCGAAGAAGCACGGCGGCCCCGACCTCGGCCCGACGCGCGCGCGGCGGGCGTGGCGCGAACTCGGCGTGGACGGCCTCGGCCTCGCCGACGCCCCGCCGCCGCCGGACCACGACCCCGCGACGCTGCCGCGCCTGACCACCCGCATGGTCGCCCGCCTGCAGGGGTTCCCCGACGACTGGCTCTTCGCGGGCAGCAAGACCGCGACGCACCGCCAGATCGGCAACGCTTTCCCGCCGCCCGTCGCGCGGGCGGTCGGCGAGGCCGTCCGCGCCGCCCTCGGCGTCCGGCGCGCCCGCGGCCTCAACGGCCGCGCCGCCCCGTTCGCCCAGCACCGCCTGCTGGAGCGCCCCGCGAAGTACGAGGCGGGGCGCGTGCGGGAGACCGCCTGATGCCTCGCCGCATGGGTTCGAAGGCGCGGCTGCGCGAATACGTCCTCGCCCGCATCGGGAGCGTGATGAACTCCCGCGAGCTTCAGGAGGCCTCGGGCGGCGCGGCCGAGTGGGCGCGCCGCCTGCGGGAACTCCGCGACGAAGAGGGTTATCAAATTCTCAGCTACCGCGATCGGGCCGACCTCAAGCCGGGCGAGTACCTGCTGCTGACCGAAGAACGGCTCGAGGTCGAGCGGCGCGACATCAGCAAGGAGACACGCGGGGTAGTGCTCCAACGCGACGGCCACACCTGCCAGATGTGCGGGCTGGCGGCGGGCGATCCCGATCCCTACAACCCGCGCCGCCAAGTGCGCCTCACGATGGGCCACATCGTGGACAAGTCCCTCGGCGGCGACGACTCGCCCGACAACCTGCGCGCCGTGTGCAGCACCTGCAACGAGGGTCTCGGCGCGAACGCGCCCGCGCCGCCCTCGCGCATCGAGTTGATGCGGCACATCCGCCGCGCGACGGTGGACGACCAGCGGCACGCGCTGGAGTGGCTCAGGCAGAAGTTCGGCGAGGCGTGACGCGGGGCGGTTCGCCGCGAGTCGCGCATCGGCGCAGTATCCTCGGCGCGGGGGAGTGCGCGCATGGCTGCCCGAACGGCTCGGCGATCCTCGTTTCCGGCGGGCGCGGCGCCGGGGAACATGCGGACCGGTTCGACCAGCGCGATCCCCTTGCGGAAGTGCCTGCCGGGTGCGCTCTTCGCCATCCGGCCCTCTCGATTGCGGAACCGGAGCAGCCTGTCCGCACCGGCGTCAAGCCGCACACCCGCGCCCTGCGGCTACCCAGGCGTATGGTCCCCGCGTTGCCAGCCTCGCCGGGATCGCTTCCGGCATTTCGTGCAGACGCTCCAGCGAAGAACCTGCTGTTCGCGGTACGCCCGAAGAGGTTCGTGCTGCCGCCGTCCGACGATCCTTGAGATCGATCACGGCGATTCTCCGGAACCGGAACGGGGCTGTTCCCGTTCGGCGCGGTGATCGACTGGCCGGACGGGTTGCCCAACGCGCCCGCTCCGCTCGCGGAATCGGCGGGCGCGATCGGCGGGATTCGGAGCGGCGGCCCGCCGGTTGCGCGAAGGGGGCAGCCGGCATACGATGCGGGCATCGTCCGGCGAAACGCGATCGGAAGAGGAGCGATTCGGTGCCGAGATTCCGCAAGATGGCCGCAGACCGGGTGCACGTCGGCAAGGGCCGCGCCAGCGCCGCCGAGCGCGAATTCCAGATGTACGTCAGCGCGCTCATGGGATCCGAAGCGGGCAAGATCACCCTCCAGGAGGGCGACGTTCCCTCGCGCGTGAAGCGGATGCTCGCCGACGCCGCCAGGTCGGAGGGCGTCAAGATCCGCTCCCGCTGGGAGGACGACACCGAGTCCGTCCTGCTCTGGAAGAAGGTCGGCGCCTAGACCGCCGTCCCGGACGCCCGGGGCGCCCTCGCGGCGCCTCGGGCCTCGCGCCTGCGCGCGCCATCGGCGTTCGCGCGGCGATCGGCTGCGGTGCGCGCGGCGCACACGCGCGCCGTCGCGCCGCCGACGGCGGCGGCGGACATGCGGGCGGAGCGGCCCCGGATGCTCCGGGGCGGGCGTCAGCCGTCGCGGCGGGTGGGCCGCTTCTTCGCGAGGCCGCGCAGGTAGGGGTTGGACGGGTTCGACGGGAACCCGCGCGTCTCCCCGCAGCCCTTGCAGCGGCCCGGCACCTCGCCGCCCGAAGGCTCGGACAGGATCCAGTGGTGCACGTGGTCGGTCGCCGTCGCGTCGCTCGCCTCGGATGTCACCTGCGCCCCCCGCCGATGCATCGGTTGCCGCGGCCTGCGCCGCGCGGCCGGCTCCACTCGGCCCCGGCCCGCGCGCATCATGCCACATCCGGGCGCCGCGCGTCGCGCGCGGGGCGTGCGCGCGAGGCTACGGCCGATCGGCGGTAGAGTACGGGCGCGCCGCCGCCGCAGGCCGGCGGAGCGCGCGGCGGGAGGCGGAAACGGTGAGCGAGCGCGGCTTCGTCCTCTGGTTCACCGGCCTCTCCGGCGCCGGCAAATCGACGCTCGCCGCGCGCCTCGCCCCCGAGCTCGCCGCGCGCGGGCGTCGCGTCGAGGTGCTCGACGGCGACGAGGTGCGGACCCACCTCTCGAAGGGCCTCGGCTTCTCGAAGGAGGATCGCGACACCAACATCCGCCGCATCGGCTACGTCGCGCGCCTGCTCGCCCGCAACGGCGTCGCCGTCGTCGCCGCCGCCATCTCCCCCTACGCCGCCGTCCGCGGCGAGGTGCGCGCCAGCCTCGTCGGCGAGCCCGCCGACTTCGTCGAAGTCCACGTCGACTGCTCCCTCGAGGAGCTGACCCGCCGCGACGTGAAGGGCCTCTACGAAAAGGCCCTGCGCGGCGAGATCGCCAACTTCACCGGCGTCTCCGACCCCTACGAGGCCCCCGAACGCCCCGAACTGCGCGTCGACTCCGGGACGCAGGACGAGGACGAATCGCTCGCCGCCGTCCTCGCCTGCCTCGAAGGGCGCGGGCTGATCGCCCCCGCCCCGCCCGCCGCCGGTCCGCCGCGGTGAACGGCGCGGACGCCGAGGCGAACGACGGGGCCGCCTCGCGGCTCGTGCCGCCGCACGGCGGCGCGCTGCGCGAGCTGCTCGCGGCGGGCGCCGAGGCGGAGGCGCTGGCCGGGCGCGCCCGCTCGCTGCCCGCGCTGCGCCTGGGGCCGCGCGAGCTGACCGACCTCGAACTGCTCGCGGTGGGGGCGCTGAGCCCCCTCGGCGGCTTCATGGGGGAGGCCGACTACCGCGCGGTGGTGGACGGGATGCGGCTGGACGGGGGGGCGCTGTGGAGCCTGCCGATCGCGCTGCCGGTGACGCGCGAGCAGGCGGGCGCCCTCGGCGGGCGCGAGATCGCCCTCGCGGCGGCGGACGGGACGCCGCTGGCGGTGATGGAGGCAGGCGACCCCTACCCCGCCGACGCGGAGCGCGAGGCCGCGCAGGTCTACGGCACGACCGACGGCGCGCATCCCGGCGTGGCCGTGCTGCGGGCGCAGCCGGGCTGGCTGCTCGGCGGGGCCGTGCGCGCCTTCGCGCTGCCGCCGGACCCCGAGTTTCCCGGATACCGGCTGACGCCGGCCCGGACGCGCGCCGCCTTCGCCGAACGCGGCTGGCGCAGCGTCGCCGGCTTCCAGACGCGCAACCCCGTGCACCGCGCACACGAGTACCTCACGAAGGTCGCCCTCGAGGTGACGGACGGGCTGCTGCTGCACCCCCTCGTCGGCGAGACGCAGCCCGGCGACGTGCCCGCCGGGGTGCGGATGCGCTGCTACGAGGCGCTGCTCGACGGCTACTACGCCCGCGACCGCGTGCTGCTCTCGGTGCTGCCCGCCTCGATGCGCTACGCGGGGCCGCGCGAGGCGATCTTCCACGCCATCCTGCGCCAGAACTACGGCTGCTCCCACTTCATCGTCGGCCGCGACCACGCCGGCGTCGGCGACTACTACGGCACCTACGACGCCCAGCGCATCTTCGACGGCCTCGAACCCGGCGCGCTGGCGATCGAGCCGCTGCGCTTCGAGCACAGCTTCTACTGCCGACGCTGCGAATCGATGGCCAGCGCGCACACCTGCCCCCACCCCTCCGCCGACCGCGTCCACCTCTCCGGCACGAGGGTGCGCGAGATGCTCGCCGCCGGCGAAGCCCCGCCCCCCGAGTTCACCCGCCCCGAGGTCGCCGCCATCCTGATCGAGGCCTACCGCGGCGGCGCGTAGCCCCCGCGCCCGCCCGCGGTGGTGTTGACAACCCGGCGCGGATGCGTATGCTGCGCCCGTCGCGCGCCGTTCGCGGTGCGTGGCGGGCGCCTCGGCGCTCTGCCGAATCCCCGCTCCGGCGGGGACCGGGGGACCCACCAATTGGGGTGAACCCTCCTCGGAGGGCGGGTCAGACTGGGTCGACCCGAACCCGTCAGCTAACCCCGGAGGCACGGATCCAGCCTGGCCGGAGGACCCGGCTTGCCCTTCGAGAGGCAAGGCTGTGATCACGAGCGCGCCCCCGAATCGCTGCCCGCGCTGCAGCGGGCTGATGATCGTCGAGGACGACTGGTACGGGAAGTTCGCGAGCTGCATCGCGTGCGGCCACGTCCACGAGACCGAGGTCGCCGACCCGCAGGAGCTGATCGAGGAAGAGCGCCTCGCCGCGGGCAAGCAGCGCCGCCGCCAGCCCTCGCACGGCAAGCTCCGCCTCTAGCCCCCGCCGCCGCACCCCGCGCCCGCGACGCCGCCCCGCACCCGCGAGGCGGGCGTCGCGCGCGGGTGCGGGGGCTGGCGCTGCCTCTTCGCCAACGGGCCGGGGGCCTCCGCCGTCAGACAGCCGCACGCGACTGCCTTCGAGCAGGCGCCGCGTGTCCGCGTCCGACAGGTCGAGCGTGCCGCGCTGCAGGTCGCGGTAGTAGAGCAGCGTATTGCGCCCGCCGAGGTCGGTGAGTTGCCGCTTCCACTTTTCGACCGCCCCGGACACCAGCAGACGGCGGGCAACGCTCACCGCGGGTGTTGCCCCGTCCGCGTCTCGCTCCGGGCTGTCGTCCATCTCGGCTCCTCCCCCCGCCGGCCGCCCGCGAGTATAGCGCCGCGCCCCCGGCGGTCAGCGCGGGGGGCGGTGGGCGGCGCCGACGGCGGCGGCGCGGAAGCCGGGGGAGAGGGCGAGCACGGCGAGGGCGCCCGCGATCACCAGCAGCGCGTAGAGGATTTGCGCGGGCTGGACGCCCACCGCCTCGGCCAGCAGGCCGCCGCCCGCCGCGCCCGCCATCATCGTCGCGCGGTCGAAGGCGAGCAGCCCCATGAGGCGGCCCCGCATCCGATCGGGCGCGGCGTCCAGCACCATCACCTGCACCAGCGCGAACACCCCCGACTGGAACAGCCCCGCCGCGAACACCAGCGCCAGCGGCAGCGCGATCCAGCCCCGTCCCAGCGCACCCGGCAGGTAGGTGCTCAGCGCGAACAGGATCAGCAGCGCACCGAAGCACGCCGCCATCAGCGGCGCCAGCAGCCCCAGCCGCCGCGGCGACCTCGAGGCGATGGCGAGCGCCCCCAGCAGCGAGCCCCCGCCCGTCAGCGACATCATCACGCCGAACCCGAACGCGCCGACGCCGAGCACGTCGAGGGCGAACAGCGGCGCGAACAGCTGCATGAACGACAGCCCGAACGCGAAGTAGACGAGGGCGAGGGCGATCGCGCCGCGGATCGCCGCCGTGCGCCACGCGAAGCGCATCGCCTCGCCGAGGCCGCCCAGCATCGCGCCGGCGCCGGAGGCCGCGGGCGGCGCGTGCGGCGCGACGCGCAGCAGCGAGGTCGCGCCCACGGCCCCGGCGTAGACCGCGGCGATCGCCACGAACGCGCCCTCCACGCCGATCGCCGCGATCGCGAAGCCCGATGCCGCCGTGCCGAGGATACGCATCGTGTTCTGCGTCGCGCTGAACAGCGCGATCGCGTTCGTCACGCGGCCGGCGGGCACCACGGCCGGCACCAGCGACTGGCGCGCGGGCTGGTCGAACGCCATCGTCGAGCCGCGGATCGCGGCGGCGGCGTAGACGTGCCACAGTTCGAGCAGCCCGGCCAGCAGCAGCGCCGCGAAACCGACGTTGAGCGCGAACGCCGCCAGCTGCGAGAGCTGGAGCACGCGCTTGCGGTCGAACCAGTCGATCGCCACCCCCGCGAACACGCCGAACGCGAACTGCGGCAGCGTGCGCGCCACGATCACCGCGCCCAGCTGGGCCGGCGACCCCGTCAGCTCGTAGACGAGGTAGGGCCGCGCGATCTGCTCCATCCACAGCGCCGCCGAGTGGCTCGCGACGCCGAACCACAGCAGCCGGTAGTCGCGTATCCGCAGCGAGGAGAAGACGCCCTCGCGGCCTCCGCCGCCGGCCTCGGCCGCCGGCGCGGCGGCGGCCTCGCGCTCAGCCACGCGCCGCTCCGCGCCCGCCCCCGTCCTCGCCGGGGGCGAGCAGCGCGGCGAGCGCGGCGAGGTCCGCGACGCGCTCGACGCGGGGGTGCAGCGGGAGGCCGCGGTTGCGCGGCCAGTCGCGCAGGAACGGGCGCGCCGCCGAGCGCTCGGCGAGCAGCTGGGCGGTCGGCGCGTCGTCGTCGAGGTGGGCCCCGGCGCCGAGTTCGGCGACGGCCTCGAGCTTGTAGTGGGCGCTCCGCAGCGGCGTCGCGTTCACGATCACGCCGTCGACGAGGTCTTCGAGGCCGTGGCGGCGCAGCCAGGGCCGCGGCGAGCTGCGGCGGCCGGTCAGCACCACCACGCGGCGCGAGGCGCGCAGCCGCGCCAGCGCCGCGGCGACGCCGGGGAGGGGGCGGCGCGCGCCGAAGCGCAGGCCGTCGAGCGGCGCCGACAGCCAGCGCGGCGGCGTCCGCGCGGGCGGCGGCGGCGCGGCGGGATCGAGCAGGCGGCGGCCGATGCCGAGGTTGCGGCCGAACGGCGGCGCGCAGATCACGCCGTCGAGGTCGACGGTCAGCAGCGGCAGCCCGTCGCGGGCGCGCCCCGCCTCCGCCGTCACGGCGGCGGCGCGACCTCGATCGGCGGGTCGGGCGGCGGCCCCGGCGGCACGGCGGGCGCGGGCGCGGCGGGGGCGCGCCCGACGGCGACGGCGACGGCCTCGGCGCCGGCGGCGGGGCCGTCGCGCAGCGCCTCGGCGAAGCGTTCGAGGCGCTCCTGCGCCCGCCCGAACACCGTGCCGGGCGGGTAGCGGCCGTCCTCGCCGCGGGCGCCGGCCGGCACGCCGGTCAGCACCTCGACGCCCTCCTCGACGGTGGCGACTGCCCAGACGTGGAACTCGCCGCGCGCGATCGAGGCGGCGACCTCGGGGCGCAGCACCACGCGGTGGACGTTGGCGCGGGGGATCATCACCCCCTGCGAGCCGTCGAGGCCGCGCGCGCGGCAGGCCTCCCAGAAGCCCTCGATCTTCGCCGTCGCCCCGCCGATCGGCTGCACCTCGCCGCGCTGGTTGAGCGAGCCGGTGACGGCGATCGCCTGATCGATCGGCGTCTCCGACAGCGAGGACAGCAGCGCGTAGAGCTCGGTCGAGGACGCCGAATCGCCGTCGATGTCGCCGTAGATCTGCTCGAAGGTGAGGCTGGCGTGCAGCGCCATCGCGCGGTCCTGGCCGAAGCGGTCGGCGAGGAAGCCGCGCAGGATCAGGAAGCCCTTCCGGTGGGTCCGCCCCGCCATGTCCGCCTCGCGCTCGACGTGGACGACGGCGCCGCGGCCCGCCGAGGTGACGCAGGTGATGCGCGAGGGCCGCCCGAACGCGAGGTCGCCGAGGTCGTAGACCGAGAGGGCGTTGATCTGCCCCACCTTCGCGCCGGCGGTGTCGATCAGGATCGTGCCGTCGTCGATCAGCTGCTGGAGGCGGTCGCGCACCAGCGAGGAGCGGTACTCGCGCTCCTCGAGCGCGCGCTCGACGTGGCGGCGCGCGACGAGTTCTGCGCCCTCCTGCCCCGCCCAGTAGTCGGCCTGCCGCACGATGTCGAGCATCTCGCCGATGTTGCCGGACAGCCGCCGCTGGTCCTCGACGCGGCGCGAGGCGTGCTCGACGAGCCGCGCGGCGGCCTCGTCGGTGAAGCAGCGCAGCCCGCGCCGCGCGCACTGGCTGTGGATCACCGAGCAGAGGCCGAGCACGTTCTCGGCGTTGCGCTCGACGTCGACCTCGAAGTCGGCCTTGACGCGGAACAGTTCGCGGAAGTCGGGGTCGAGGCGGTAGAGGAAGGAGTAGAGCGCCGGGTCGCCGACGATCACGACCTTCGCGTCGATCGGCATCGGCTCCGGGCGGAGGCCGGCCACGGGCGCGACGCCGAGGGCCTGGGAGAGGTTCTCGACGGCCAGCTCGCCGGAGTGGAGGGCGCGCTTCAGGCCCTCGTAGGCGGCGGGATGGCGCAGCAGGTCGCGCATCCGCAGCATCAGGTAGCCGCCGCTGGCGCGGGCCAGCGAGCCGGGGCGGATCAGCATGTGGTCGGTGGACGCGGCCCCGGCCTGCGTCTCGTACTCGACGCGCCCCAGCAGGTTGCCGTAGCCCGGATTGCGCTCGGAGACGACGGGCGCGCCGCCGCCGGGGTCGTTGCCGATCAGCACGTTGACCTCGTAGCGGCGCAGCAGCGCCTCGCGCTGCCGCTGCGCGCCGGACGGGTCCGGCGCGGCGGGGCCGCCCGGCGGCTCGGCGCGCAGCCGCCCGCGCTGCTCGCGCATGTCGCCGCTCACCGCGTCGAGGAAGCGCAGCGCCTCCGCGCTGCCGCCCCAGCGTTCGCGCAGCGGCTCGAAGGCCGGCCGCACCGCGAACTCCGCCACCTCGTCGTCGAGCCGTTCGAGGCGCTCCCGCGCCTCGCGCTCGATCGCCCGCAGCGCGAGCAGCGCGTCGCGGGTGAGCGGCTCCAGCCGTTCCCGCGCCCGCTCCCTGATCTCCTCGCGGCGTTCGGCGGGCAGCGCGGCCAGCGCCTCCTCGTTCGCGGGCTGGCCGTCCACGATCGGGGCGGAGACGATGCCGGCGGGCGTCATCTGCAGGGCGAAGCCCAGTTCGGCGGCCTGCTCCTGCAGCTCATCCAGCCGCGCGGCGCGGCGGCGCTCGAACTCGCGCGCGGCGTCGGCGCGGCGGCGCAGGTAGGAGTCGGCGTCGAACGCCCGCTGCAGCTCCTCGGCGGCCTGTGCGACGGCGCGCGCGGCCGTCGCCGCGAACTCGCGCCCCTCGCCCGCCGCGAGGGCGATGGCCGACGGCCGGTCGGGGTCGGCGAAGTTGTGCACGTAGACGCGGTCCGGCGGCGGCGGCAGCGCCGCCGCGCGCCGCCGCAGGAACGCCTCGACGATCGAGGCCTTGCCGATGCCGTCCGGGCCGGAGGCGTAGAGGTGGTAGCCGTGCGCGCGCATCCCCAGCGCGAACTCGATCGCGCGCACCGCCCGTTCCTGCCCGTACACGGCCTCGACCGCGTGCAGTTCGGCGGTGTCGCCGAAGGGCAGCGAGGCGGGATCGCAGCGCGCGGTCAGCTCGTCCGCGCCCACCTCGAGCGCCCGCCGCCGCTCGCTCATGGCGATGCCCTCCGCGCGCCGCTTCCCGCGCCCGTCATGCTAGCATCGCCCCGCCGCCCCGCGAGGCGCGAGAGGACCGAGGCCGATGCGCGCTGCCGTGATCCGCGAACCCGGCGGCCCCGAGGCGCTCGCCGTCGCCGAGCTGCCGGACCCCGAGCCGGGGCCCGAGGACGTGCTCGTCGCGGTGCGCGCCACGGCGCTCAACCGCGCCGACCTGCTCCAGCGCCGCGGCGGCTACCCCGCCCCCCACGGCGTCCGCGACGACGTGCCCGGCCTCGAAATGGCCGGCGTCGTCGAGGCCGCGGGCGAGCGCGTGTCGGCGTGGCGGCCCGGCGACCGCGTGATGGCGCTGCTCGGCGGGGGCGGCTACGCCTCGAAGGTCGCCGTCCACGAGCGGCAGGCGATGGCCGTGCCCGAGGGCCTCGGCTTCGAGGAGGCGGCCTCGATCCCCGAGGTGTTCCTGACGGCGTTCGACGCGATGTTCCTGCAGTGCGGGCTGGAGGCGGGCGAGTCGGTGCTGGTGCACGCCGCCGGCTCCGGCGTCGGCACGGCGGCGATCCAGCTCGCCGCGCTCGCGGGCTGCCGCGTGTTCGGCACCGCCGGCAGCGACGGGAAGCTCGCGCGCGCCGCCGAACTCGGCCTCGACGTCGGCGTCAACTACCGGGACGAGGACTTCGCCGAGGTCGTCGCCGGGCGCACGGGAGGGCGCGGCGTGGACGTGATCCTCGACGTGATCGGGGCACCCTACTGGGAGCGCAACCTCGCCTCGCTGGCCGTGCGCGGGCGCATGGTGCTGGTCGGGACGATGGGCGGCGGGCGGCTCGACGCCAACCTCGGCGCGCTGATGCCGAAGCGCCTGCGCGTCCACGGCACGGTGCTGCGCGCGCGCCCGCTCGAGGAGAAGGCCGCGCTCACCCAGGCCTTCGCGCGGCGCTGGCTCCACCACTTCGCCTCCGGCCGCCTGCGCCCCGTCGTCGACCGCGTCTTCCCCCTCGAAGAGGCCGCCGAGGCGCACCGCTACATGGAGAGCAACGCCAACTTCGGCAAGATCGTGCTCCGCGTCGCGGACGGGGACGGGGCGCCGTGAGCGCGCCGCGCGGCCTCGCCCCCGCCGGACGCGCGCGCGTCGAGGCCGCCGCGCGGCGCCACCTCGAACTGGGCCTCCACTCAGGCGCCCAGCTCGCCGTCTACCGCGACGGCGAGCTGCTGATCGACCTGCGGCTGGGCCTCGCCGCCGCGCCGGAGGCGAGGCTGCTGTGGTTCTCCGCGACGAAGCCGCTCGCCGCCGTCGCCGCGCTCGTCCTCCACGACCGCGGCCTGCTCGGCCTCGACCGCCCCATCGCCGAACTCTGGCCCGAGTTCGGCGCGGGCGGCAAGGCGGCGTGCAGCGTGCGCCACGTCCTCACCCACGGCGGCGGCTTCCCCGTCTTCCCCCGCGGCTTCGGCTGGACGCGCATCGACGACTGGGACGCCGCCTGCGCCGCCACCGCCGCGATCGAGGCCGAGTGGGCGCCGGGGACGGACACCGGCTACCACCCCGTCACCTACGGCTTCGCCCTCGGCGAGGCGGTGCGCCGCATCGACGGCCGCGCCCCCCGCGATTTCCTGCGCGACGAGGTCTTCGCGCCGCTCGGCATGGACGCCTCGCTCGGCGTGGACGAGGCGCGCCTGTCCTCCGTCGTGCCGGTCGAGGCGATGTCCGAGGTCACGCTGCTCGATCCCGAGGGGAGCGAGCGGCGCACCTCGGACATCGTGCGGCGCTTCCGGCTGCCGCAGACGCTGCGCGGCCAGCTGCCCGCCGCCAACGCGATCGGCACCGCCGAGGCGCTCGCCCGCTTCTACGACGGGATGCTCGCCTGCCTCGCCCCGCGGCGCGGCGGCGAGCGCCCGCGCCTGCTGCGACCGGAGACCGCCGCGCTCGCGACGAGCGTGCAGCGCCGCACCGACCGCGACCGCACGACGACGCTGCCCGCCGCCTACGGCCTCGGGTTCCTCGCCGGCGGGGCGCTGGAGCCGTTCCACGAGCCGGGCGTGTTCGGCCACACCGGCCAGCAGTGCGCGATCGGCTACGCCGACCCCGCGCGCGGCCTCGCCGTCGGCTACGTCGCCAACGGCCTGCACGGGCCGATCGAGGTGCAGCAGCGCTACGCCGACGTCGCGCTCGCCCTCGCCGCCGCCTGCGAGGAGGCCGACCGCTAGCCCTCGCCGCCCCCGCCCGCGGCGCCGGGCTACGCGCCGGGCGCGGCGAGCAGGTCCGGCGCGGCGACCTCGAGCGCGTCGGCGAGGGCGTGGATGTTGTCGAGCGAGATGTTGCGCTCGCCGCGCTCGACCGAGCCGACGTAGGTGCGATGCAGGCCGGCGTGCTCGGCGAGCGCCTCCTGCGAGAGGCCTCGGACGCGGCGCAGCTCGCGCACGCGCTCGCCGAACGCGCGCCGCCGCTCCCGCACCCGTGCCGACCGTTCGCGCGCCACCTGATCGGGGGCACGCTAGGCCTCTTGATGACTATGTATCGACACTTTATAAGTAGCATTCAAGGACACGGAACGGCGGCGGCCCCCGATGGAGGGCGATGTGAACAGGCTCCACCCCGCGAACTTCCCGAACTGGCTGCGGATCGCGCTGATCGCGCTCGGCGGCGTCTGGCTCGTCACGATCCCGTTCATGTTCTGGCGCAAGGCCCGCTACACGTGGCTGCCGTATCTGGGCGCGGGCACGGTCGTCCTGATCGCCGCCGCCGCGGTCGCGGGAGGCGCAAGCGAGGAACCGGAGCCCGCCGCCACCGGCAATCCGCAGCCGCCGGCCGCCGCCCGCGCAACGGCGGAGGCAACCACCCCGCCCGCATCGCAACCCTCGCCGACACCCTCGCCTTCGCCCACGCCCACGCCGGAGCCGACGCCGACTTCGACACCGGAGCCAGCGGTGACGTTCGATCCGGGAACGGTGCAGGTGTACGTCACCAGCGAAACGGGGTTCGGCAGACGGATCGAGGTGCACTTCACCGACCTGCGCCCGAACGCCGACTACCTCGCCCTCGCCAGGTCCTGCGCCGACCATCAACTGGAGGCGGGCTACGGCTCGGTCTACTGCTTCGCTTTCGCGGCGGCAGCCGACTTCGAACACGCCCAAGTGAACGAGACGAGCGGCGGCATGACGAGGTTGTGCTGGAGCGCCCGCTGGGGCGTCCCTTTCGACGGTGAGGGCAGCGGTCAGAGACAGAGCGACGAGGTGTACGATCTCAGCGGCTGCCCGGGCGCGACGGGAGACGCGGTCGCAACGCTGCCCGTGGCCACGCCGCCCCCCACACCCGCGTCGACGCCCGACGTGGGGCGTTGCTTCAGTCCGTGGGACGGAAACCTAGACGCGCTCGAGGACCTGATCCGCCCGCTGCTGAACGACGAGGGATCCATGCAGACGCACGAGACGAGGTTCACCCGCACTGCCGATGAAAACGGCGAGCACTTCGTCTACATGGAATACAGCGCGAACAACGCCTTCGGCGCGCGCATCAAGGTGGACGCCGTCGGAGCCGTCAGGGCGAGCGACTGCCGCGTCAGGCTGATCGCCCCCGGCTTCTGACCCTCCTGTGCTCGCCTCGCCGCCGCCTCCGGTGAGCAGCGCGTCAGCCGCGCCGGCCGCGGCCGCGGCGCGAGCGTCGGCGGCGGCGCGCGTGCTCGGGGCGCGCGCTCGTCGGCGCGGTGGGCGGCGGGCGCGACGGCGGAGTCCTCGGCGGCACGATTTTGCGCGTGATCCAGCGCGAAAGGCGCAGCGACCAGAAGCTGGCCGTCGCGATCAGCGGCAGCGAGACCGCCGCCGTCAGCCAGTCGCCGCCGCTCGTGACGAACGCCGTCGCGGTCGCCGCGAGCGTCAGCACCACGGTCATCGCCAGCAGGCGGCGGTCCGGCACGCCCCCAGTATGCCATCGCGCCGCACGCCGCCGCGCGGCTCGACCCCGCGCGGCCTACAATGGGCCCAACCGAGGAGCACTCCCCTGACCCCCGCCCCCCGCCGCCGCCGCATCCGAGGCCGCGCGCTCGCCGCCGCCGCGCTGACGCTGCTCGCCCTCCTCGCCGCCGCCGCGCCCCCCGCGGTCGGCCTCGCCGAGGACGGCGCCGGCGGCGAGGCGCGCGAGGACGCCGCGCCGCCCGCGATCGCCCTCCTCGCCGACTGCTCCGAACTGCCGGACCTCGAACCGCCCGACTGCGGCTCGCCGCCCGCGCGCTGGACGGCGGACGACATCCCCGTCGCGTTCTGCACCGTCCAAGCCGGCCGCCCCGCCCCGCTCAGCGCCGAGGCGTTCCGCGACGCCGTCGCCCGCGCCGCCGCCTCGTGGAACGCCGTCCACGCCGCCGTCGCGCTGCGCCACGACGGCGACTGCCCGCCGGACGGCGCGCCCGACCCCTACAACGTCCGCAACGAGATCGCCTTCGACGGCCCGCGCGGCGAGGTGCACGGCGCGGCACAGGCGGTCGCCCTCGTGCGCTGGCGGCTGCGCTCCGCCGCCGGGCCGGACGCCGGTGCGCGGCGCGACCTGATCGAGGCCGACATCGCGATCGGCGCCGACCCCGGCCTGCCGCCCGCCTGCTTCGACCGCGTGCTGGCGCACGAGCTGGGGCACGCGCTCGGCCTCGGCCACAGCGCCGACCCCGGCCACCTCATGCACCGCTCGTTCGACGCGCGCGACCCCGCGACCTGCTTCGCGGCGCCGGACGCGGCCGAGGCCGCGCTGCTGCGGGCGCTGTACGGCGCCGACCTGCCGCCGCGCGTCGACGCGGGCCCCGACCGCATCGCCGCGCCGGGCGGCGCCGTCGTCCTCGAAGCCGAGGCCGCCGACCCCGAGGGCCTGACGCTCGAGCTGGCGTGGACGCAGGTCGCCGGCCCGTCCGTCGCGCTCGACGCCGACGGCGCGACGGCCTCCTTCGCCGCCCCCGCCGCCGAGGCGACGCTGGAGTTCGAGGTCTCCGCCACCGACCCCTACCTGCACCGCGCGGCCGACCGCGTCGAGGTCGTCGTGACGGAGGGCGACGGCGTGCCGGAGGGCGCGCCCGCCTTCGCCTCGTTCCTGCCGGCGCGCATCGCCGCGGACGGGGCGGAGGGCGGGGCGGTCGTCGCGTGGACGCCGGTCGCGGGGGCGCGGCGCTACGAGGTCTGCACCGCGCCCGCCGCCACCCTGCTGGACGCCGGCTGCGCCCCGGCCGCGGCGCCGTCCGTGGCCGTGACGTGGGCCAGCGTGCTCGGCGCGGCGGGCGAGGACGGGGCGACGGTCGCGCCGCGCGGCGGCTGGCGGCTCACCCGCGTCCGCGCCTGCGGCCCCGGCGGCTGCTCCGAAGCCGCCGCGGGCCCCGTCGCCGGCGGCGTCCGCTGGGCGGCGCGGGACGCGGGTTACGACTTCCTCGCGGCGGCGATCGGGCAGGACGGCGCCGCCTACACATTCGTCGCCGTCGTCGGCGCGGGCGGCGCCGCGCGGCGGGTCGAGGCGGGCGCCGGGCCGCCCTCGGACCCCTTCGCTGTGCGCCTCGGCGAGTGCGCCGCCGTCGGAGCGGGCGGCCTGTGCTACCTCGTGCTCGCCCACCCCGAGGGCGAGCCGCTCCCGGCGGCGGTCGGCATCCGCACCATCCGCCCCGGCGCCCCCACGATCGAGCACCGCCTGCCCGTGCGCTGATCCCGCGCTCCCATGCGCCTCACGGCGCGCCGTCCGTCGGCAACAGGCTTCGGGCGATTGCGATGACGGAATCCACGTTGCTGCCCTTGAGGTTGGGATCGTGGCCCGCGACCTCGTACTCGATCCCCGTGTCCGCATCGAATATCTGAACTACGATCGTCAGTAGCCTGTCGTAGGCTGCACCTTGGGGGCTATAACGCACACGTGCGACGTAGCCGCCGATCATGCGCGCCTCGAATGCTTCCGAGCCGTTCGCCACGAGCACGGGCGCATAATCCGGGCGATAAATGGGGATTCTCACGCAGATCGTGGCTCCAAAGTACCCGTTTTCCTCAAGGTAGTCCGCACAATACCCGATGTACGGAGAGTTGACGGTTCCTGCTTCCGCCCCGTGGAACGTCCAGCCCGCAGGCAGCACTGGGTCACGCCAGAGCGGGAGCACCCGCCTCGCCTCGGCAAGGTCCTGTGTGTAGACGAACGGACTCCGCCCCGGCCGGGCACTCGCCCCGCTTGCTCCGCTCGCCCCTCCGCCGGAGGCGGCTGACGGAACATGAAGCGCGGGTTGCTCGATCTCGCCCTCCCAGCCCCTCGGCGCGAGCAGGTACGGGCCGTAGCGCACGGGCGAGGCAATCTCGGCCGTGCTGACCGTGGCCGGCGCGTCCTCGTCCGCGCGCAACACCGCGGATGCGCCGACGGTGCCCGTGCAGCCCTCGCCGGTGGCGGCGTAGGCGCGCCACTCGACGGGGAACTCCCAGCGGCCCGAACCGGCCGAGGGCCGCACGGGCGGCCCCGTCACGCGGTAGCGCACCCAGCAGTCGGACGCCTTGCGCCACTCGAAGAGGCCGCCTTCGGAGACGGCGCCGAACTCCGGGGCCCACGACGTGCCGCCGGCGTCGGTCTGGTGGACGCGCAGCGTCGCCGCCTCGGAGCGCAGCCCCTCCCACGTCGCGAGGACCTCGCCGTCCGCGTCGAGGACCGCCCAGCCGCCCGCCTCGGCGACCTCGCTCGTGGCGTCGAGGCGGTCGTAGCGCAGACACCACGGCAGCGCGAGGCTCGCGACGTCGTGCGTCGAGGCGTCCTCGAACGCCGAGGGCACGCAGCCCGTCAGCGCGTTGCCCGCCAGCCGCACCTCGTCCAGCCGCAGCCGCCACAGCGTGCGGGGGATGCTGCCCGTCAGGCCCCGATCGCGCAGGTCGAGGCGGACGACGCGCGGCGGCTCGCCCTCGACGGCGACGCCCTCCCAGCGCCCGATCGCGAGGCCGCCGCCCCAATCGAGCGAGGCCTCGCCGCGCAGCGCGTCCCTCGACGCGAGCAGCGCCACGCAGTCGGCGACGAGGCCGGGGCGCGCCTCGGGCTCCTCGACGGCGACGCCGTTCGCGCACGCCACCTCCGGCGGCGGCGCCTCGGCGGTGACGGTGGCGGTGGGCGCGGGCGTCGAGGGCGCCTCGGCCGTCCGCGTCGCCTCGGGCGTGTCAGTCGGCAGGAGACTGCGTGCGATTTCGATCAGCGGTTCGATGTTGTGACCGGTGATCGACCTGTCCCTTCCATGAACGGTATAAAAGATACCTGCAGCATCGTCGAAGATTTGTACCGCAGTAGAGGCCAGTGGCGAGCGGCCACCAGGAGCATAGAACACGATCGCCCAGAGGCCGTCGATGATGCGCGTTTCAAAAATACTAGGTCCATAGTCAAGCACATCTACGGGGAGCGGCCAATCGGTGCCACGAGCCACGTATATCGTAGCGGCAAAATAGCCTTTCGCGTTGACGTAGGTCGCCGTGTACCCGTCGGCGGGCGCAGCGAGCGGACCCGTTGCCGCCGAGCCGAACCGCCACCCCGCAGGCATCGCCGGTTCGCGCCAGCGCGGGAATCCTCTCGCGACAGCGATGTCCTCCGTGTATGCGCCGGGTCTGACCGTGAAAGGATCCCCGCTGACCGTGGGGATCGCAACCGGTTCTTCGACTGCGCCTTCCCAGCCCCAGGGCCTCAGCAGCCACGGCCCGTGCCGCACCGGCGCATCGATCGCGGTCGCGGGGATGACCCTGGGCGCGGCCTCGTCGGCGCCGAGCACAGCGGCGGAGCCGACGGCGCCCGTGCAGCCCTCGCCGGTGGCGGCGTAGGTCATCCACTCGACGGGAAACTCCCAGCGCCCGTATCCCGCCGAGGGGTGCACGGGCGGCCCCGTGACGAGGTAGCGCACCCAGCAGTCGGACGCCTTGCGCCACTCGAAGAGGTCGCCCTCGGAGACAGCGCCGAACTCCGGCGCCCACGACGTGCCGCCGGCGTCGGTCTGGTGGACGCGCAGCGTGGCCGCCTCGGAGCGCAGCCCCTCCCACGTCGCGAGGACCTCGCCGCCCGCGCCGAGGATCGCCCAGCCGCCCGCCTCCGCGACGGCGCCCGTGGCGTCGAGGCGGTCGTAGCGCAGGCACCACGGCAGGCCGAGGTATGCGGCGTCGCCCCTCGCGTCCCCGAACGCCGAGGGCACGCAGCCCGTCAGCGCGTTGCCCGCCAGCCGCACCTCGTCCAGCCGCAGCCGCCGCAGCCCGCGAGGGATAGACCCTGTCAGCCCCTTATCGCTCAGGTCGAGGCCCGTGACACGCGGCGGCTCGCCCTCGACGGCGACGCCCTCCCAGCGCCCGATCGCGAGGCCGCCGCCCCAATCGAGCGAGGCCTCGCCGCGCAGCGCGTCCCTCGAGGCGAGCAGCGCCACGCAGTCGGCGACGAGGCCGGGCCGCGCCTCGGGCTCTTCGACCGCGACGCCGTTCGCGCACGCCGCCTCCGGCGGCGGCTCCGGCGTCGCGACGGGCGAGGGCGTCGCCTCGGCGGTGGGCGCGGGCGTCGAGGGCGCCTCGGCCGCCGGCGACGCCTCGGGCGTGGCGGCGGGCGGCGGCTCGCCGCCGGTGCACGCGCCGAGCGCGAGCGCGAGCGCGGCGAGGAGCGCGGCGGCGGGGGCGAGGCGGCGAGGGCGCATCGGACGGCCTCCCGCCGCGAGCATACGCCCGCCCGCCCATATACTGGCGGCGATGGACCGCACCGCCCGCCGAGGCGCCCGCCCCGCCGTCTCCGCCCCGCGCGGGGACGGCTTCGCGGCCGTCGGGCTGCCCGCGGGGTTCGACCCGCGCACCCTGCTGACGGGGCCCGCAGCCTCGCTCGTGAGCGCCTGCTACGAGCGGCCCGCCGAGGGCTTCGCGCTCGTCGGCGTCGGCGTCGCGGGGCGCGTCGAGGCCGCACCGGGGGGAGGCGCGGCGGCGCTCCGCGAGGGCGCGCGGCGGCTGCTCGGCGCGCCCGCGCCGGAGGCCGCCCCCTCGCTGCGTCCGAGGCTGCTCGGCGGCCTCGCCTTCGGCGGCGAGGCCGAGCCGGGCGCGCCGTGGGACGGGTTCGGGCGCGGCTGGCTGGCGCTGCCGCGGATGCTGTTCGTGCTCGAAGGCGGCGCCTGCGGCGTCGTGCTCGCGCCCGGCGTCGCGCGCGAGGAGCTCGACGCGCTGCTCGCCGGCTGCGCCGAGGCGGCGCTCGCGGCCGGGGACGGCGGCGCCCCGCGCGGCGAGGGCGCGCCGCTGCGCGTGACGTGGGACGTCAACCGCCCCGCCCTGCTCGACGCCGTGGCCGGCGTCGCCGCCGAGATCAGGGCCGGCCTGTACGAGAAGGCGGTGCTGGCCGCCACGCGCGAGATCGAGGCGTCCGCGCCGATCGAGCCGGGCCTCGCGCTGGCGCGGCTGCGCGAGGGCTATCCCGACTGCCACCTCTTCTGCTTCCGCGCCGGGGAGGGCGTGTTCCTCGGCGCGAGTCCGGAGCAGCTGGTGGGGCTGCGCGGAGGGCGCGTCGCCGCGCTCGGCCTCGCCGGCTCCGCGCGCCGCGGGCAGACGCCCGAGGAGGACGAGGCGCTGGGCGAGGCGCTGCTGAGCAGCGCCAAGGACCGGATCGAGCACGAGATCGTGGTGCGCGCGCTGCGCGAGGGCCTGGCCGGCCTCGCCGCCGGGCTGCGCGCGCCGAACCGGCCGCGGCTGCTGCGGCTGCGTAACATCCAGCACCTCGCCACCGGCGTCGAGGCCGAGGCGCGCGAGGGCGTGGACGTGCTCGACCTCGTCGGGCGGCTGCATCCCACGCCGGCCGTCTGCGGCTGGCCGACGGCGGCGGCGCGCGCGGTGATCGCGGAGCGCGAGCGCTTCGACCGCGGCTGGTACGCCGGCCCCGTCGGCTGGATGGACGCCGCGGGCGACGGCGAGTTCGCGGTGGCGCTGCGCTCGGCGCTCGTGCGCGGCGCGCGCGCGCGGCTGTTCGCCGGGGCGGGCGTCACCGGCGACTCCGACCCCCAGCAGGAGCTGGCCGAGATCGAGCTCAAGCTGCGCCCGCTCACGACCGCCCTCGGCGGAGGCCTGATGTGAGCGCGGACGGGGCCCACGAGGCGCTCTACCGCTGCGTGGGCGCGTTCGCGGCGCAGCTCGCCCACTGCGGGGTGCGCCACGCCGTGATCGCGCCCGGCTCGCGCTCGACGCCGCTCACGCTGGCGCTCGTCCGCAGCAGCGCCGTCCGCGCGTGGCTGCACCTCGACGAGCGCGCGGCGGGCTTCTTCGCGCTCGGCCTCGCCCGCCAGCTGGGCGAGCCGGTGGCGATCGTGACGACCTCGGGCACGGCTTCGGCGAACCTGCTGCCCGCCGTCGCCGAGGCCTCGCTGTCGCGCGTGCCGCTCGTCGCGCTCACCGCCGACCGCCCGCCCGAGCTGCGCGACGTGGGCGCGAACCAGACGATCGACCAGACGGCGCTGTTCGGCAGCCACGCGCGCTGGACGGCGGAGCTGACCACCGCCGGCGGCGGCGCGGCCCTCGAGGCGCACGCGCGCGCCGTCGCCGCCCGCGCCGCCGCCGCCGCCGCCGACCCGCCGCCGGGCCCGGTGCACGTCAACGTGCCGATGCGCGAGCCGCTGATCGGCCCCGGCTGGGAGCGCGCGCTCGAGGACGGCGCGGCGGCCCCGCCGATCGAGGTCGCCCCGCTCGACCGCCACGCGCACGAGCGGCCCTCGCCGCGTCCGGCCTACGGCCCCGTGCTCGCGCGCGCCGACGCCCAGCCCCGCGATCACGCCCGCGCCGCCGCCGCGCGCCTGATCGAGGCCGCCGCGGGCCGCCGCGGAATCGTCGTCTGCGGCCCCGAGTCCGACGGCCTCCCCGCCGAGCCGATCGACGACCTCGCGCGCGCGCTCGGCTGGCCGATCCTCGCCGACCCGCTGTCCGGGGTGCGGCTCGGCCGCCACCGCCTGACGCGCGTGATCGACGCCTACGACGCGCTGCTGCGCTCGCCGCGCTTCGCCGCGGAGGCCGCGCCCGAGGTGGTCGTGCGCTTCGGCGCGGCGCCCACCTCGAAGGCGCTCAACGGCTTCCTCGCAGGTCTCGGCGGCGCGACGCAGATCGTGGTCGACGTGGCCGGGGGGTGGCGCGACCCCGACGCGGTCGCCTCGACGATGCTGCGCGCCGACCCGCGCGCGCTCTGCGACACCGCCGTCGGCGCGCTGGAGGCGCGGCGGCCCTCGACGTTCGGGGGGGCCGCCAACGACCCCGCCCGCACCGCCGCGTCCTACGCCGCCGATCCGGCGTGGCTGGAGTGCTGGACGGCGGCCAACGCCGCCGCGCGCGGGGCGCTCGCCGCCCTGCTGCGCGAGCACGCCGAGCCGTTCGAGGGGGCGGCGCCGGCGGCGCTGGCCTCGGCGGTGCGCGACGCCTCGACGATCGTGCTCGGCAACTCGATGATCGTGCGCGACGCCGACGCCTTCCTGCCGTCCCAGCCGCGCGCGCTGCGCCTCGTCGGCACGCGCGGGGCCTCGGGCATCGACGGCGTGGTCTCGACGGCGGCGGGGGCGGCGGCGGCGGGCAAGGGGCCGGTCGCCGCGCTCGTCGGCGACCTCTCGTTCCTGCACGACCTCAACGGGCTGTGGGCGCTGCGCCGCCACCGCCTCTCGCTGCTGATCGCCCTCGTCAACAACGACGGCGGCGGCATCTTCCACTTCCTGCCGCAGGCCGGCCTCGCCCCCGGCGAGTTCGAGGAGTGGTTCGGCACGCCGCACGGCATCGACTTCGCGGGCGCGATCGGCGCCTTCGGCGGACGCCTCGTGCGGCCCGAACCCGGCGAGTGGCTCGACGCGCTGCGCGGCGCCGCCTCCGTGCCCGGCCTCACCGTCGTCGAGCTCCGCACCGACCGCGAGCGCAACGTCGCCCTCCACCGCGAGGCGTGGGCGCGCGTCGACGACGCGCTGCGCGACGCCGCCGCGGCCCCCGCGCGATGACGCCGCCCGCGCCCGACGGCGCCCCCCTCCACGCCGAGGTCTCCGGCAGCGGCCCGCCGATCGTGCTGCTGCACGGCTTCACCGGCTCCGCCGACACCTGGCGGAGCCTCGCCGCGTCGCTCGCCGGCGAGTACGAGACGATCGCGCCCGACCTGATCGGCCACGGGCGCTCGCCCGCGCCCGCGGATCCCGCGCGCTACCGCATGGAGCGGGCCGCCGGCGAGCTGGTCGCGCTGCTGCGCGCGCGCGGGCACGAGCGCGCGGCGTGGCTCGGCTACTCGCTGGGCGGGCGCGTCGCCCTCCACGTCGCCGTGCGCCACCCCGAGGCCGTCGCCGCGCTCGCGCTCGAGGGAGCCTCGCCGGGCATCGCGGGCGCCGGGGAGCGCGCGGCGCGGGTGCGGAGCGACGAGGCGCTGGCCGAGCGCATCGAGCGCGACGGCGTCGAGGCGTTCGTGGACGAGTGGGAGCGCGTGCCGCTGTTCGCGACGCAGCTGGCGATGCCCGCGGAGACGCGGGCGGCGCTGCGCGCGGTGCGCCTCTCGCACGCGGCGAGGGGCCTCGCCCGCTCGCTGCGGGGGATGGGCGCGGGCGCGCAGGAGCCGCTGCAGGAGCGGCTCGCGGAGGTGCGCGCGCCGGCGCTGCTGCTGGCGGGCGAGCTCGACGCGAAGTACGCGGCGCTCGCCGGGGAGATGGCGCGCACGATGCCGAACGCTACGATGAGCCTGATCGCGGGCGCCGGGCACGCCGCGCACCTCGAACGCCCCGAGGCGTTCCTGCGCCCGCTGCTCGGGTTCCTGCGCCGCGCCTGGCCCGGCGGCGGCGCCGGCGCGGAGGCCGCGGCCGGCGCGCGGAGCGCGGACGGAGGTGGACGATGACCACGACGGCGAGCGAGGCGATCGGCTGGGAGCGCGTCGGCGATCACAGCGACATCCTCTACGACAAGGCGGACGGCATCGCGAAGATCACGATGAACCGGCCCGAGGTGCTCAACGCCTTCCGTCCCCAGACGCTGCACCAGATGCAGTGGGCGTTCGAGGACGCGCACATGGACGCCTCCGTCGGCGTCGTGCTGCTGACCGGCGCCGGCGAGCGCGCCTTCTGCACCGGCGGCGACCAGCGCGTGCGCGGCGAGGGCGGCTACGTCGGCGACGACGGCGTGCCGACGCTCAACGTGCTGCCGCTGCAGCGCTACATCCGCTCGATGCCGAAGCCGGTGATCGCGCTCGTCAACGGCTACGCGATCGGCGGCGGCCACGTGCTGCACGTGATCTGCGACCTCTCGATCGCCGCCGACAGCGCGCGCTTCGGCCAGACCGGGCCGCGCGTCGGCTCGTTCGACGCGGGCCTCGGCGCGACGCAGCTGGCGCGCATCGTCGGCCACAAGAAGGCGCGCGAGATCTGGTACCTCTGCCGCCAGTACACGGCGCAGGAGGCGCTGGAGATGGGCCTCGTCAACGCCGTCGTGCCCGCGGACGGGCTGGAGGCCGAGGGCGTGCGCTGGGCGCGCGAGATCCTCGCCCACAGCCCCACCGCGCTGCGCTTCCTCAAGATGGCGTTCCTCGCCGACACCGACGGCCTCGCCGGGCTCCAGCAGCTGGCGGGCGACGCGACCTCGCTGTTCTACCGCACCGACGAGGGCAAGGAGGGCCGCAACGCCTTCCTCGAAAAGCGCCAGCCCGACTTCTCGCGGTTCCCGCGCCTGCCCTGAGCGCCGGAGGCGCCGCCGTCCGTGTCCGCGCCGCCGCCCGCCGCGGGACGCCTCGGCGCGTGGGCGCTGGCGGCGCGGCCCGCGACGCTGCCCGCCGCCGCCGCGCCCGTCGCCGTCGGGACCGGCGCGGCGATCCACGACGGCGCCGCGCATCCCGGCGCCGCCGCCGCCGCCCTGCTCGGCGCGCTCGCCATCCAGGTCGGCGCGAACCTCGCCAACGACGTTTCCGACTTCCGCCGCGGCGCCGACACCGCCGACCGCATCGGCCCGCCGCGCGCGACCCAGACCGGCCTGCTCTCCGAACGGCAGGTCACGGCCGGCATGTGGGCGGCGTTCGGCGTCGCCGCGCTGGCCGGGCTGTACCTCACGGCCATCGCCGGCTGGCCCGTCGTCGCCGTCGGCGTCGCCTCGATCCTCGCGGCGCTGGCCTACACCGGCGGGCCGTGGCCGTTCGGCTACCACGGCCTCGGCGAGGTCTTCACGTTCGTCTTTTTCGGCCTCGTCGCCGTCGGCGGCGCGTACTACGTGCAGGCCGGGACGCTGACCGCCGGGGCGCTCGCGGCGGCCGCGCCCGTCGGCCTCACCGTCTCGGCGATCCTCATGGTCAACAACATCCGCGACATCGCCACCGACGCCGCGGCGGGCAAGCGCACCCTCGCCGTCGCCGTCGGGCGCACGGCCTCGCGGCGGCTGTTCGCGGCCACGCTCGCCCTCGCCTGGCTCGCCGCAGCCGCGCTGTGGCCGCTCGGCTACGGCCCGGCCGTGCTGCTGTGCTGGTTCGCCGCCCCGCTCGCCGCCGAGCCGCTGCGCGCCGTCCTCACCAGCGCCGACGGCCCGAGGCTCAACGCCGCGCTGCGCGCCACCGCGCGCCTGCACCTCGTCTTCGGCGTGCTGCTCGCCGCCGGTCTCGCCCTCTGAGCGCGGCGATGCCGCCGGACGCCCCCCGTCCCCCCGCCCTCGCCGGCCCGCCCCTCGCCCGCCTGCGCTGCCGCCCCTTCCGCCTCCCGCTGCGCGCGCCGATCGAGACCGCGCACGGCCCGATCGGGGCGCGCGAGGGCGTCCTGCTCGCGATCGAGGACGCCGCGGGCGAGCGCGGCCTCGGCGAGGCCTCGCCGCTGCCCGGCTTCGGCGACGGCGAGGCCGCCGACGCGCTGCGCCTGCTGGAGGCGCACGCGCCCGCCGTGCTCGCGGACGGGCGGCTGCCCGCCGCCGCGCGCGGCCCCGGCGCGGCGGCCCTGCGCTGCGCCCTCGACACGGCGCTGCTCGACCTCGAAGGGTGGCGCCGCGGCCTGCCCGCCGCCGCGCTGCTCGACGAGCGCCCGCGCGCGCGCGTCGAGGTCAACGCCGTCCTCGGCGGCGGCGCGGCGGAGCGCACGCTCGCCCTCGCCCGTGAGGCTTGGGCCGAGGGCTTCCGCACCCTCAAGCTCAAGGTCGCCGCCGCCCCCCCGGACGAGGACGCGCGGCGCGTCGAGGCGATCCGCGCGGCGCTGCCGGACGCCCGCCTGCGCCTCGACGCCAACGGCGGCTGGGACGAACCGACCGCCGCCGCCGCGCTCGCGCGCCTCGCCGCCTGCCGCCCCGAGCTCGTCGAGCAGCCCACGCCCGCCGGCGACCTCGGGGCGCTGGCGCGCGTCGCGCGCTCCTCGCCGTGCCTCGTGGCGGCGGACGAGGCGGTGGCGTCGGCGGAGGACGGCCGCCGCGCGCTGGCGGCGGGGGTGCGGGCGCTGGTGCTGAAGCCGATGCGGCTGGGCGGCCCGCGTCCGGCGCTGGCGCTGGCGCGCGAGGCGGCGCGGCGCGGCGCGGCCTGCGTCGTCACCACCACCTTCGACGCCGCCGTGGGCGTCGCGGCGGCGCTGCACCTCGCGGCGGCGCTGCCGGAGGCGGCGGCCCTCGACGGCCCCGCGCACGGCCTCGCGACGGCGGGCCACCTCGCCGCCGACGTCGCCGCCGGCCTGCCGCGCCCGCGCGGCGGCGCGATGGCGCTGCCGCCCGGCCCCGGCCTCGGCGTGCGGCTCGACGAGGACGCGCTGGAGGCGGCGGCGACCGGCCCCTGGCGCGCGTGGGACGCCGCCGCGCGTTGACGCGCGCGCCGCGTCCTGCGGAGAATGGCGCGCCCCGACGCGCGAGAGGACGCCTCCATCCCCGCCGAACCCGCACGCCGCTACTACTACGACCTCCACTCCCACTCCACCGACGCCTCCGACGACGCGGGCGGCACCGTCGAGGGCTACCTCAAGTGGATCGCCGCCCGCCGCAAGCGCGGCTACCGCGTCGACGGCATCGTCCTCACCGAGCACCGCCAGTTCGACCCCGCGACCGACTACTCCGCCCTCGCCGAGCGCTACGGGGTCGCCGTGCTGCGCGGGGCCGAGCTGGAGACGACGGCGGGGCACGTGCTCGTCTACGGCATCGGCGCGGAGTTCGCGGCGCGGTTCGACCTCGCCTCGGTGTCGCTGCCGGCGGGCGAGGTGTTCCGCTGCGCGCGGGAGAGCGGGGGCTTCGCCGTCGCCGCGCACGCCGGGCGGCCCGGCATCGGCATCGCCGAACACGTCGCGAACGGCCACGCCCTCGAATACGTCGAGGCGATCGAGGCGCTCAACGGGGGCAGCTCGGACGCGGAGAACGAGGCGGCGGAGGCGTTCGCCGGGGAGCACGGGCTGCGCCGCGTCGGCGGCAGCGACGCCCACTACGTCAGCGCGATCGGACGCTGCCTGACCGCGTTCGCGCGCCCCCTCGGCGATGTCGAGGCGCTGGTGGCCGAACTCGCCGCGGGCGACTACTATCCCGTCACGATCGAGCAGACGCTCGGGGAAGAGACGACATGAGCGAAGAGCCGGTGTTCGAGTACGACGAGAGCGTGATCGGCGTCGAGGAAGAGGTCGGCTCCGTCACCGTCGACGCCGCGACGGTGGCGCGCTACTGCGAGCTGATGGGCGAGACCAACCCGCTCTACACCGAGCAGGGCTTCGCGCCGCCCAGCTACCTGCAGCGGATGCGCTTCCGCGGCGGCCCCGACCCGAAGGTGAAGTTCGGCAACACCGGCTTCCACGCCGGGTCGCGGCTGGAGCTGCTCAAGCCCGTGCGCGTCGGCCAGACGCTGACCGGCTGGGCGCAGGCCAAGGAGGTCTACGCCAAGACCGGCCGCAGCGGCACCATGGTCTTCCAGGTCAGCCGCCTCACCTACCGCGACGAGAACGGCGAACCCGTCGCCCACTCCGACCAGATGATGGTCCGCAGGCAGGTCGGCGAATGACCGCCGCCGTCGACCCCACCCGCCAGACCTGGTTCGACGACGTCGACCTCGGCGACGAGTTCGAGGACGAGTGGACCGCGACCCGCGAGCAGGTGCTCGGCTACCTCGGACTCGAGGGCGACGCGCTCGGCGAGGGCGGCCCCGGCGACGGGCGCTTCACCGACCCCGAGGGCGCGCGCAAGCTCGGCTTCGAGCGCCCGATCGTGCCCGGCGCCTTCAGCCTCTCGAAGCTCACCAAGCTCGTCACCGACTGGGCCGGCGAACGGGGCCGCGTCGCCTTCGTCGACGTCAACTTCCGCCGCCCCGTGATGCACGACGACACCCTGCGCGTGCTCGGCCTCGTCACCGACACCGAGGACGGCGAGGGCTCGGGCACGGTCAAGGTCGACATCTACCTCGAGAACGACCGCGGCGAGCGCCCGCTGCAGGGCACCGCGGTGGTGGAGCTGCCCAAGCGCTGACCCGCAGCCGCGCGAGGCGGGGCGAGGGCGCGCGGGCGGCGCGAGGCGGAGCGGAGCGCCCCCGTGCAGCAGCTGGCCGAGCCCCTGTGCGCCTGCGACCCCGGCTGGGCGATGCTGCCGCTGCGCCTCGCGCTCGGCGCGATCCTCGTGCACGCGGGCTGGGGCAAGTTCCGGCGCGGCGTCGGCGGCTTCGGCGACTGGCTGGGCGAGCTCGGCTACCCGCTGCCCCACGCCTCGGCGCGCCTCGTGGCGGCGCTCGAACTCCTCGGCGGCCTCGCGATCCTCGGCGGGCTGCTGGCGCACTGGGTCGCGATCCCGCTGATCGCGACGATGGCGGCGGCGGCCTGGACCAACGCCGTCAAGCTGCGCCTGCCCTTCGCCGGCAGCGAACGGGCGCAGGGCTACGAGCTCGACCTGCTCATGATCGCCGCCCTCGCCGCGCTCGTCCTCGGCGGCTCGGGTCCGCTGTCGGCGGACGCGCTGCTTTGGGGGTGAGGGCGGCGCGGCGTTGACGCAGCGTCAAGTCGTGACTTAACGTGCCTCTGGAGGAATACCAGCGCGGGCAGCGGTACGCGGTATACGCCTATGTCCGCCGCAACGGCTCCTGTCCGGTGTCGGACTACCTCGCCCGGCTCACCGAGCGGCAAAGGAGGAAGACCGACGCCCTCATCCAGCGGTCGGCCGAGCACGGCCCGCCGAGGAACAGGGAGCAGTGCGCTCCGCTGCAGGGAGAGAGCTTCTTCGAGTTCAAGGCGCATCAGGTGCGGATCTTCTGGCGCTACGCGGGGAGGCGAATCGTGCTGTTCCACGGGTTCACCAAGAAGAGCGACCGCACCCCGCAGCGCGAGATGGCGACCGGCAGGCGGCGCTGGCAGGAAACCGTCGAGGAACTGGGACGCTAGGAAGGACGGCAGGAGATGGCCCGCCCCGACTGGATCGGTTCGTACGAGGGCGATCCCGATTACGAGTTCGACGTGCTCGCGCTGGAGATCGGCGAGCAGATCGTGGAGCGCATGGAGGAGCTGGGCCTGACGCAGGCCGGCCTCGCGCGGAAGATGGGCGTGAGCCGCGCGCGCATCAGCCAGATCCTGCGCGGCGACGACAACCTGACGCTGAAGAGCGTCGTCGCCGTCGCCATCGGCCTCGACTGCCGCGTCGGGATGCGGCTCAAGCCCGAGCGGACGAGGCGGCCCCGCCGCTCCGAGTGCCGCCCCGTTCCCATCGCCGCCCTGCGCGACACCTCGGACACGCGGCGTCTGCTCCTGATCGCCGCCTGATCCCATGCCGCGCAAACTCCCCCTGCTGACGCCCGAGTACGCCCCCATCCACCTCGATGAGTTCTGGATCGAGCGTCTCGAATACGTCGAGATTCCGGACCGTGCGGACGATCTGTGGGTACCGGATATCCGGATGTCGCGTCCGCAGGTACTGCAGGCCGGCAGCGGCTACCTGGTGACCGTGCGGGTGCACGTGGCCCAAATGGATGTGCGCTCCATCGACATGACCGTCGTCGGCAGCTTCGACATCTATCCCGAGTACTTCGCCGATAGCGAGGACAGCAGTCAGGACCCTCTGCAGATGGTCGCGCATAACGGGGCAGCCATGCTCTTCAGCGCCGCGCGCAGCGTGATCGAGGCCGTCACCGGCCTCAGCGGATACGGGCGCATGCACGTGACCTCCGTGAACGTCGCCGAGCTGCTCAGCCGCTGAGCTGCTGAGCGCCGCCCTGCTCCGCGTCGGCGTCCGAGGGGGGCGCGCCCTCGTCGCGCTCGTCCTCGGCGGCCCGGGCCCGCTGCCGGCGGGCGCGCTGCTGCGGGGTGAGGGCGGGGCGACAGTCAGGGTGTCTCCTTGTCCCCCACCTGTCGTTGCGTGCTGAGCCAGGCCTCGTGCTCGCCGGAAACGATGTCCTCGACTCTCACCACGATCTCCCTGCGGAGCCGCGTTTCATCCAGATCGGCATAGGGGCCGCTCTCCGTCAGGGCATAGTTGAGTTCTTTCCTCAGCTTCTCCGTGACGGACCGGTACTGCAGCCAGGACTCCTGATGCCGCAGCAACGAACGCAGTCCCGCCAGCACCGCGAGCGCGCCGCCGATGACCGCCACGATCGGGCGATCCACGTCGCGCTGTACGAGAAACGGCATCGAAACCAGCACAGGGATAGCGGACGCGAGGACGATGCCGAGCCCGGCCATCAGGTGGTGGCGGCGCTTGCTCTGCTGCGCCTTGCCGTCATACCACTTGATTTGCGGTACGAGCCGCTGCTCAATGTACCCGGTCGTATCCACCATGCCATCCCGTCACGCAACCAATCCGCAGCATAGCGCGCACCGAGGCGCGCGCGGGCGCGCGAGGCGGCCCGCACGCGCGCGCCTACCCGCCGCGCAGCTCGACGGCGGCGCGGGCGCCGGGGATGGCGCGCAGGCGGGCGTCGCCCTCGCGGAAGCGCTCCGAGGCCAGCCACGCCTCGGCGGCGGCGCGCGTCTCCCACCAGCTCGTCAGCAGCAGCGAGCGCCTCGACGCCCAGCGGTGCATCCGCGCGCAGCCCGGCGCCTCCCGCCCCCGGCGATCGAGGCGGCGCGCGATCAGGAACGCGCGCGGCATCGACCGCATCCGCGACAGCCGCCACGAGGTCAGCAGCAGCACAGGCGCCGGCGGCGCCTCGTCCGGGCGCGGGCCGCCGCCCATCAGCCCGCGTCCGCGATCACGCGCTGCAGCAGCCGCAGCAGCCGCCAGCCGTCGCGCAGCGCGTGCCGCAGGTTGCCCGGCCGCGGCTCCACGTGCTCGAAGATGTCCAGCCGGTGGTAGACGGCCGGCTCGCGCCGCGCCGCCAGCGCCTCCGACTCCGTCCACGGCACGAAGGCGTCGCGGCGGTCGTGCAGCAGGTACAGCGGCGCCAGCAGCCCGCCGGCGTGGTAGCGCGGGCTCACCGCCTCCAGCGCCGCGCGCCGCTCCGGGCCCAGCGCGGCCAGCAGCGCCTCCACGTCCTCGAGGCGCGGGCTGCCGTCGAGGACGGCGCGCGCCAGCTCGTGCTCGCGCTCCGGCAGCGAGGCCAGCAGCGTGCCGCGCACCGCGCGGCGCGAGATCGCCGCCGGCGTCCACGCCTCGACGCCGTCCGGGCCGCGGTAGCTCGAGGACAGCACGGCGGCGGCGAGGCTGGCCGCGTCGTCGTAGGGGCCGAGCGCCACGACGAACGCCACGCGCCCGGCGATCGCCGGCTGCGAGGCGGCCACGATCGCCAGCGATCCGCCCGCCGACAGCCCCGCGTAGCCGACCGGCCGCCCGCGCACGCGCGGATGCCCCGCCAGCGCCTCGAACGCCGCCGTCAGCCTCGGTATCTCCGAGGGCAGCACCAGCGCGTCGTCGAGGTCGGGCGAGAGCGCGAGCAGCACGGCGAAGCCCACGCGCGCGAGGCCGTCGGTGAGCCGCGCCACCCGCTCGTCGCCCGCCTCCGCCGGGTCGGCGCCGAGGCTGAGCACGAGGCCGGGCGCGGAGCCGCCGCCCGCGGGCAGCGTCAGCAGCCCTCGCCCGTCCTCGCCGTAGGCGAGAGGCCGCGTCGAGGGGTCGCCGGTGAACCACGTCAGCGGGCGGCCGGGCAGGCGGAAGATCGAGTCCGAAGCGAACCCGGCCGCGAGCAGCCACTCCTGCGCGGGCTGCCGCGCCGCGACGGCCGCCAGCAGCAGCACGACGAGCGCGCCGGCCGCCGCCAGCCGCCGCCGCGTCCCCCACCCGCGCCGCCGACCGGCGCGCTCCCGCCCTGCCTCGCCTCGCCCTCGCATGGCCCGATGCTACGCGAGGACGGCGCCGGCGCGGGCGCCGCGCTGCCCTCGCCGCCCCGAGGCGCTAGAGTGCGCGGCATGACGCCCGAGCCGCGCTTCGAGGACGCCGCCCGCGACTTCGCCGCCGCCGTCGCCGCCAGCTTCGCGCTGTCCGGCGCCGTCCGCGCCCAGCCCGAGGACCAGCTCAAGGCGCCGGTCGGCGACTTCCTGCGCGCCGCCGGAGCCGCATGGGGCATCGAGGCCGCCTCCCTCACCGAGGCGCGCGCCCCCGGCGACATCGGCCGTCCCGACCTCGGCGTCACCGCGGGCGGGCTGCTCTGCGGCTACGTCGAGCTCAAGGCGCCGGGACGCGGCGCGCGCGCCGAGCGCCTCACCGGACGCGACCGCGAGCAGTGGCTGCGCTTCCGCGACCTGCCCAACCTGATCTACACCGACGGCTCCGAGTGGAGCCTCTACCGCAGCGGCGGCCTCAGGGCGCGCGTCCGCCTTGCCGCCGACGCGAGCGAGGACGGCGCGGACGGCATCGACGACGCCGCCCTGCCGAAGCTCGAGGCGCTGCTGCGCGACTTCCTGCTGCACGAGCCGGTCGCGCCGTCCAGCGCGCGCGGCCTCGCCGAGTTCCTCGCCCCGCTCGCCCGCCTGCTCCGCGACGAGGTGCGCGCCGCCCTCGATCGCGAGGGCGCGCTCCGGCGACTGGCCGACGAGTGGCAGGGCATCCTGTTCGCCGAGGGCGACGACGAGCGGTTCGCGGACGCCTACGCCCAAACGCTCACCTACTCCCTGCTGCTCGCCCGCTTCGAGGGTGCGGACGAACTGCGCCGCGCGTTCGCCGTAGACGCTCTCCGGCAGCGGGGACACGCCTTCCTCGCGGAGGCGCTCGACATGCTGGAGACCGTGCGGCCCGACCTTTCGATGCCGATCGATCTGCTCGAACGAGCGATCGGCGTCGTCGACGCCGCTGCGCTGCCCGCCGACGAAGATCCGTGGCTCTACTTCTATGAGGACTTCCTCGGCGCCTACGACCCCGCGCTCCGCAAGAGCCGCGGTGTCTACTACACGCCGGTCGAAGTCGTGCGCGCGCAGGTGCGCTTCGCGTCCGGGCTGCTGCGCGAGCGCTTCGGCAAGCCGATGGCGTTCGCCGACGATGGCGTGGTGGTGCTCGATCCCGCCTGCGGCACGGCGACGTACCCCATCGCCGTGATCGAGGACGCGGTGGACACGGGTGCGGGCGAGACTCGGCCCCGGCGCGGTGCCCGAACGCCTGCGCGATCTCGCCGCGCGGCTGCACGCTTTCGAGGTGCTCGTCGGGCCGTACTCCGTGGCGCACCTGCGCGTCTCGCAGCGGCTGCGCGAATTCGACGTGGCCGACCGCACGCCGTCGATCTACCTCACTGACACGCTGGAGTCCCCGCACGCGCTGCCGGAGTTCACCGCCAGCCTGCTCCAGGAGTCGCTGACCGAGGAGCGCCGCCGCGCCCAGCGCGTCAAGAACGAAACCCGCGTTTTCGTCTGCCTCGGCAACCCTCCCTACGATCTCGAACAGCGGGAGCTGGACGAGGCGATACCGGACGGCGCAAGGGCGGCTGGGTGCGCTATGGCGATGAGATCCCGGATGCCGCCCCGCCCATCTTCGACGACTTCCTCGCACCGGTGCGCGAGGCCGGCGGCGGCGTCCATCTGCGCTTCCTCTACAACGACTACGTCTACTTCTGGCGCTGGGCGCTGTGGAAAGTGTTCGATTCGACCGGCGATGACGGCATCGTCACGTTCATCACCGCGTCCTCCTACCTGCGCGGTCCGGCCTTCGCGGGTATGCGGCGCAAGATGCGAGAAGTCTTCGACGAACTCTGGATCATCGATCTCGAGGGCGACAGCATCGGAGCGCGCAAGACGGAGAACATCTTCTCCATCCGCATTCCCGTCGCCATCGCGATCGGCATCCGCCAGGGTCAGCCCGAACCGGAAACTCCCGCGCGCGTGTGGAAAGTGCGGCTGACCAGCTCCGCCAGCGAGAAACTGGAAGCGATCAACACGCGCAAGAGGCTCAGCGAGTTCGATTGGCGCGAGTGCGCGACGGACTGGGACGCGCCGTTCTTCGGAGGCGGCGACAGCGCGTATTTCGAATGGCCCTCCGTGATGGACGTGTTCCCGTGGCAACTCGCCGGCCCGATGCTCCATCGCACTTGGCCTATCGACGTGACCCGGGACGTCCTCGCCGCGAAATGGGATGACCTGCTCAGCCGCGACCTGCCCGACCGCAGCACCGCGTTCGGCCCGACGAGAGACCGCGACATCAACTCGCGCGTCCGCGACCTCTTCGGCGATACGGTGCAGACGCCCCTCGCGGAACTCGGCCCCGCCCAGCCGCCTCCCCTTATCGCTGAGTACGCCTTCCGGTCGTTCGACAGGGAATTCGTGTTGCTCGATGCAAGGTTGGGCGATAGAAATCGCCCAACCTTGCATCGAGCCCACAGCGAAAAACAGGTATACATAAGTAGCCTCTTGACCAATGTGCTCGGCAGCGGCCCCGCAGCCGTGGCGACCGCTGCGCCGCCCGACTACCACCACTTCTGCAACCGGGGCGCGAAGGGCGTCATCCCCCTCTGGCGGGACGCCGACGCTACCGAGCCGAACGTGACCGGCGGGCTGCTGGAGCGCATCGGCGAGGCGCACGGGGGCGAGGTGGGCGCGGAGCGGCTGTTCGCGTACGCCTACGGCGTGCTCGCGCAGCCCTCGTACGCCGAGCGGTTCTGGGACGAGCTGGAGCAGCCCCCGCCGCGGCTGCCGATCGCGAAGGACGCGGCGCTGTTCGGGCGCGTCGCCGATCTCGGCGAGCGGCTGCTGTGGCTCCACACCTACGGCGAGCGCTTCCGCGACCCCGCCGCCGGACGCGGCGACGTCGCGCCCGGCGAGGCGCGCTGCACGAAGCCCGTGCCGCCCTCGCCGCTGCCCGAGGGCCACTCCTACGACCCCTCGGCGCGCGTGCTGCGCGTCGGCGCGGGGCCGGACGCGGGCGAGTTCGTGCCCGTCGCCCCCGATGTCTACGGCTACTCGGCTTCCATGTCGTGAAGTCGTGGCTCGACCGCCGCAAGCGCGAGCGTTCGGGCCGCAGGTCGTCGCCGCTCGACGGCATCCGCCCCGAGCGCTGGGAGTTCACGGGCGAGCTGCTGGCGCTGCTGTGGGTGCTGGAGGAGACGCTGCGGCTGGAGCCAGAGGGCGCGGCGCTGCTGGCCGAGGTCTGCGCCTCGCCCCTGTTCGCCGCCGCCGGGCTGCCCTCGCCGTCCCCCGCCGAGCGCCAGCCGCCGGGCGCGGCGCGCCCCTCGCAGCGCGCGCTGCGGCTGTAGGCTACACGGATGCCTGCCGAAGCCCCGAAAGAATTGCCCGAAGGCTGGGCGTCCGCCCTCGGCAGCGAGGAGCGCGACTACCTCTACGAGGAGAGCCGTCGGCGCCTGCGCGAAACCATCGAATTCGGAGACCAGCAAGAGGCGAAGGCGCTCGCCCTCGTCCGCATCTCGCTGATCCTGATCGTCGCCAGCGGCATCTTCGGCGACCTCCGCGTCGAGATCGCGCCGCCGACCGAGTGGGGCTGGCTCGGCTGGCTATCGATCTTCGCGCTCCTGTCCTCCCTCGCCGTCGGAGCGATCGCCGTCTGGCTGCTGCACCCGCAGAGCTGGCGGACGGGCATGGATGTCCGCTGGTTCGCTCTGTGGTCCTGGCGCGGTGCCAGCGAGCGGGACATGAGAGGGGTGATGCTGCAGGATCTGGTCGATGGGTTCGACAGGAACCTCAGGATCACGGAGAGGCGTGGCCAGCGCCTCGTATGGCTGCTCTGGTCGGTGTCGCTGCAAACGCTGCTGCTGGTGCTTGTCCAGCTCGCAGCGGCAATGGACAGCCCGGCGTAGGCGGTCTTGCCGGGGATCAGGCGGCACCTTAGCCGATGCCCTTCTTCTGCTGCGTGCCCGGCGTACCCGGGGGACGCGGCGGCGGCGTTCTCACTTGGATCGTGCCTGGCGAACCCGCCGGCTTCGGAGGCGACCCCTGAGAGCCCTCGCCGTCCCCAGCAGTTCCGCGCCCCGCTTCCCTGTTTGCCATCGGCCTGCCCGCGATACCAGTCCCCTGCGTGATCCAGTGACCACTATCCCACAGCCGACGCTGCCTCTCAAGTCCGCCGCGCGGCGCGGTAGCGGCGCGGCGCGCTATCATGGCCGCCATGTCCGACGACGCACGCATCTCCGGCGCGGCGCGGGGCGGCGCGGCCGCCGCCGCGGCGGCGGTCGCCCCGCCGCGGGGCGCCCCGGCGCCCGAGGGGGCGGCGGAGGGCGCGGCCAACGGCGCGCCGCCGGGCGGGGGCGCGCCCGCGCCGGGGCGTCGGCGCGTCTTCTTCGGCTGGTACATCGTCGCGGCCGGCTTCCTGCTCTCGGCGCTCCTCGGCGGGCTGATGTTCCACGCCTTCGGGCAGTACGTCGTCGTGTTCGAGGAGGAGTTCGGGTGGAGCCGCACGGCGCTGTCGATCGCCTTCTCGATCCAGATGATCGAGGCCGGGCTGCTCGGCCCGATCCAGGGCTGGACGCTCGACCGCTTCGGGCCGCGCCGGATCATGCTGATCGGCATCTCGATCTTCGCGCTCGGCTTCTTCCTGCTCAGCCAGATCGGCACGCTGGCGCAGTTCTACGCCGCCTTCATCGTGATCGCGCTGGGGATGAGCATCGGCTCGATGATGGGCGTGGCCGTGGCGGTGGTGAACTGGTTCCACCGCAAGCGCGCGCTGGCGATGGCGATCACGACCATCGGGTTCGCCGTCGGCGGGTTCCTGCAGCCCGGCGTGGCGTGGTCGCTGGAGCACCTCGGATGGCGCGAGACGACGATCCTGTCGGGGCTGGCCGTGGTGTTCGTGGGGCTGCCGCTGGCCGGCCTGATGCGCCACCGCCCCGAGCAGTACGGCTACGGCGTGGACGGCGACCCGCCGCGGCAGGGCGCGGGCGGCGCTCCCGCCCCGGACTTCGACCCCGAGGAGATCAACTTCACGTGGCAGGAGGCGCTGCGGACGCGCGCCTTCTGGTTCATCTCGATCGGCCACGCCGCCTCGCTGCTGGTGGTGGGGGCGGTGATGGTGCACTTCGTGTCGCACGTCGGCGACAGCCTCGGCTACACGCTGGGCGAGGCGGCGAACCTGCTGCTCGCGATCACGGCGGCGACGGTGGCGGGGATGCTGATCGGCGGCTACCTCGGCGACCGGATACCGATGCGCTACATCCTCGCCGCGGCGATGCTCGGCCACATGGCGTCGCTGCTGGTGCTGACGATGGCGAACTCGCTGGCCGGCGTGATCGCCTTCACCGTCGTCCACGGCCTCGCCTTCGGCTCGAGGGGGCCGATCACGCAGGCGATCCGCGCCGAGTACTTCGGGCGCGCCGCCTTCGGCACGGTGATGGGGTTCTCCTCGCTGATCATCCTGATCGGGATGGTGCTGGGGCCGATCGTCGCCGGCCTCAGCTACGACCTCACCGGCTCCTACCGCACCGGCTTCGTCGGCCTCGCCCTCGTCGCCGGCCTCGGCTCGCTCGTCTTCCTCGCCTCGACGCGCCCCGCGCCGCCGCCGCGTCTGCGCGAGGGGGCCTGGCCCCCGCCCGCCGAGGCCGCCCCCGCCCCGTCCGAGGCGTAGCGCCGCTCGCCCTACCCCCGCCCCCGCCCCGCGCCGCCGAGGACGCGATCCACGGCCACCTCGATCGCGACGCGGCCCGCGCGCTCGCCCGGCTCGCCGTAGCGGGCGGCGTAGGCGCGCACCGCGCGCTCCACGCGCGCGGGGTCGCGCACGACGCGCGCCACGCCCTCGAGCGAGAGCCAGCGCCCGCCGTCGACCTGCGCGAGCGAGACGCGCCCCCCGCCCTCCCCGGCGGCGTCGAGGTTGCGGACCTTGCGCGAGCCCTCGAACGTGATCACGCGCGCGACGCCCTCGGCGGGGTCGTAGCCGAAGCCGACGGGCGCCGCGTGCGGCGCGCCGCCGGGCCGCAGCGTCGTCAGCACCGCGAGGTGGCGCTCGGCGAGGAACGCCAGCGCGGCGGCGCCGAGTTCGGACGGAGCGACGGCCATCGGCGGGCCTCCTCGGGGCGCGGCGGCGGGCCGCGGGCGCGCTACTCGCGGTGCAGGCCGCAGCCGGCGAGGAAGTCGAGCAGCAGCGCGCGGAACGTCTCGCGGCGGTCGCGGTACACGCCGTGGCCGGCGTCCTGCACGATCTCGGTGCGCGCGCCGGGGATGCGGCGCCCGAGCAGCACGGAGCCGCCCGCGCCCGCCACCTCGTCGGCGCCCCCGCCGACGACGAGCGCGGGGCAGGCGATGCGATGCAGCTCGCCGGTCAGCGGGTGCTCGCGCGTGCCGGCGATGGCGCGCGCCTGCGCGACGTAGGAGTCGACGTGCCGCGGCTCCACCTGCGGCGCGTTCGAGGCGTCGAGCGCGCGATGGCCCTCGAAGGCCGGCTCGAAGCGCCGCCCGGCGATGGCCGCGACGCCGAGGCGTGCGGCCTCGCCGCGCTGGTACCAGTCCTCGGAGCTGGCGAGGTTGACCTCGCTCGACGAGGAGTCGATCACGATCGCGGCGCAGCGTTCGGGGTAGTCGAGCGCGAAGCGCTGCACGAGGTAGCCGCCCCACGAGACGCCGAAGACGACGGCGCGCTCCGCCTCGAGGCGGTCGAGCAGCGCGGCGAGGTCGGCGGCGTAGAGCGGCAGCGAGTAGCGGTCGGCGGGGCCGGAGCGCCCGAGGCCGCGCTGGTCCCAGGCGACGGTGCGGAAGCGCGCCGCGTACCACGCCATGTCCTCCTCGGCGAACGTGGCGCCGCTGGAGCCGAGGCCGTGGCAGTAGACGTAGGTCAGCGGGCCGTCGCCCGCGACCTCGTAGTGGATCGTGACGCCGCCTAGGTCCGCGTCGGGCACGCCCCGCCTCCTTCGCCGCGCGGCGCATCGTAGCAGGCCGTGCGCCCGCCGGCGCCGCGCAGCGGATGGCGCCGGGCATCGAACGCGCGGTCAGGCCGGCTCGGGTTCGCCCGTGTAGAACGCGGCGGTGCGCGCCGCCGCCGCCCGCGCGGCGGCGGGGTCTTCTCCGGCCGCGGCAGCCGCCCGCCCCCATCCCTCGCTGCTGCCGGCGGCGAACGCCCTGCCCTCCGGCGCGGCGGCGAAGGCGGCTGCGTCCGGCTTCGGCTCGTCCGGTTGCGCGAGATGGAGCGCGAGCCCCAGGAAGCCCATCTCCCAGCCGACGCCGGCCGCCCCCGGCCCGTACCGCTTCCAGTGGTCGGACAGGTGGGAGGTGTGCGTAAGCGTGAGCCGGGCGCGGCCGGCGCCGTCGTCCGCGACCCGCAGATCCACCCAGCTCGTGTCGCCGCCGAACTCCCAGGTGAGCGCGCAGTGCGCGGGCGGTTCGCACGCCGTGATCGCGCCGCCGGCGTTGCCTTCCAGCTGAAAGCGGCCGCCCGGCTTCAACTCGCCGCGGATCGGCAGGAACCAGCGCGGAATGCGCTCGGCGCTCGTCACGGCGTTCCACAGGTCGTCGGCCGTCGTGCCGAAGGTGCGCGCCAGAACGACCGCGCGCGCGGGCCGCCCTTCCCGCTCCGTCCGCGACACGGAGCGCTCGACGGCGCCGAGGTGGCCTTCCACGTCGATGTTCATGGCTCCTCCGTATGCCGCGGCCATCGTACACGGCGCCGGCGCCGCCGCGGGCGATGGCCGAGGAGCCTCGCGGCACGCTCCGGCGCCGTGCGAGGCCTCGTCGCGCTGGGGCGCCCTCGATCCGCTCGCGTTGACCGCGGGGGGCGACGGCGCTTGAATGGACGGCGCGGGCGGGAGTAGCTCAGGGGTAGAGCATCTGCCTTCCAAGCAGAGGGCCGCGGGTTCGAATCCCGTCTCCCGCTCCAGCGCTCGCCCCTTGCGCCGCCCTTACCGCGTACCGGCGCTTTCGAGGTAGACCGTGCCGATCACCTCGTCCTCGATCAGTTGGCGGTAGCGCGCGTCGTCCACGCCGAGCAGGCCCTGCAGGATCTCGGCGTTGTGCTGGCCCAGCGTCGGCGCGGGCGTTTCGAGGTCGGCGGCGCCGCGCGCGAGCTTCGCGATCGCGCCGGGGTAGAGGTAGGGGCCGACCTCGGGGTGGCCGATGCGGGCGAAGAAGCCGCGCGCCCGCAGCTGCGGGTCCGCGAACATGTCGGGCTGGCGGTAGACGATCGCCGCCGGCACGCGCGCCGCCTGCAGCCGCGCCATCAGCTCCGGCGGCTCGCGCCCCGCCGTCGCCTCCGCCACCAGCGCCTCGAGGTCGTCCTCGCGGCGCTTGCGGGCGACGGCCGTGGCGAAGCGCGGGTCGCCGGCGAGCGCGCCGAGGCCGAGTTCGGCGCAGAGCGCGGCGAACGCCTCGTCGGACGGCGCGGCGATCGCGATCCAGGCGTCCTCGCCGCGGCAGGGGAAGACGCCGCACGGGGCCATCGAGGGGTCGCGGTTGCCCTGCGGCTCCTGCACGCGGCCGTTCATCGAGTAGTCGAGGAAGCCGTAGGCGATGTGGTGCGCGACGGCCTCGGCCTGCGAGATCTCGACGAACTGGCCGCGCCCGGTGCGCTCGCGCGCGATCAGCGCGGCGACGAGCGCGAAGGCGGCGTGCGCCCCCGCGTTGGGGTCGCCGTGGAAGGTGGGCGAGACCGCCGAGGGCGGCTCGCCGCGGTAGCCGCGCAGCATCGTGTGCCCGGCGACGGCCTCCATCGTCGCGCCGTAGCCCTTGAAGTGGGCGTAGGGGCCGCTCAGCCCGAAGCCGGGGAAGCTGACCATCACCAGCCGCGGGTTGACCCTCGACACCTCGTCCCAGCCGACGCCGAGGCGGTCGGCGACGCCCGCCGCGTTGTTCTCGATGAAGGCGTCGGAGACCCGCACGAGGTCGAAGAACAGATCGCGGCCGGCCTCGCTGCGGAGGTTGAGGGTGACGCTCTTGTGGCCGCGCGAGGCGTAGTTGAAGGAGTTGCGGCGGTTCCAGAAGCCCTCGCTGACGTCGCGGCCGGCGAAGCTCGCGCCCATCGGGCCGGCGGCCTGCGCGGGCGGGACGTGGCGGACGTTGCCGCGCGTCGGCGTGAAGTGCTGGATCGACTCGATCTCGATCACCTCGGCGCCGAGGTCGGACAGGATCAGCGTGCCCGTCGGCCCCGCCCACACGATCGCCTGCGAGAGCACTCGCACCCCGGCGAGGGGCCGCGGGTCGGCGGCGGCGGAGGCGGCCATCAGACGACGTTCCGCTGGCGCAGCACCGCCACGTCGCGGCGTCCGTAGCCGAGCTCGCCGGTCAGCACCTCGGCGGTGTGCTGGCCGAGGGCCGGGGCGGGGCGCAGCGAGCCGGGAGTGGCGGACATGCGGATCGGGAGGCCGGGCAGCGTCACCGCCCCGGCCGAGGGCTGCTCCGGCGCCTCGAAGAAGCCGCGCTCGCGCAGGTGCGGGTCGCCGAACACGTCGGCGGTGGTCTGGAGCGCGCTCAGGGGCAGGCCCTCGGCCTGCCCCGCCGCCATCGCCTCGCGCTTGGTGCGATCGCGCAGCCAGCCGGTGAGCAGCGCCTCGACCTCGGGCAGGAACGCGGGATCGTCGAGGCGCGCGAGGAACGCCTCGTCCTCCGCCAGTTCGGGGCGGCCGACCATGCGCGCGAGCCGCGGGAAGAACGGCGGCTGCCCCGTGATCGAGACGAAGCCGTCGCTGCAGCGGTAGACGCCGCTGGGCATCGCGCTGCGGCGCTGCTCCAGCGTGCGCGTCGTCATCAGCCCTCCCGAATACTGCCACGCCACGAGGTTCGGCGCGCCGCGATCCATCGAACTCGCCATGATCTCCATCAGCGAGGCGTCCACGCGCTCGCCCGCCCCCGTCCGCCGCGATCCGTACACGGCGGCGATCGCGTACGCCGCCAGCACCCCGCCCGCGAGGAACAGCGGCGCGTAGAGGCCGATCCGCACCGGCTCGCGGTCGGCGCTGCCGGTCAGCGACAGCACCCCGCCCATCGCGTACGCGCCGAGGTCGTCGAGTTCGAAGTCGCGGTAGGGGCCGTCCTGCCCGAAGTTGCTGAGCTGCACCAGCGCCGCCCGCGGCGCGATCGCCTCGAGCCGTTCGGCGTCGAGGCCGAGCCGCGCGAGCGCGCCGGGGCGGAACGACTCGATCACGAGGTCGGCGGCGGCGGCGAGGCGGCGCAGGATGGCGCGCCCGCTCGCCGTCGCGAGGTTGAGCGTGACGCTGCGCTTGCCGCTGTTGAGTTCGAGGAACAGCCCGCTGCGGTCGCGGTGCGGGACGTCGCCGGGAAAGGGGCCGATGCGGCGCGCGGGGTCGCCCCGGCCCGGCCGCTCGATCTTGGTCACGCCGGCGCCGTAGTCGGAGAGCAGCTTGGTGGCGTAGGGGCCCGCGACCCCCTGCGTGAGGTCCAGCACCCGCACGCCGAGCAGCGGCCCGTCCGCCATCCGCCGCCCCCCGTCGAGGCCGCCCCGCGAGGCCGCCCCCGTCGAGGCAGCCCCGCAAGGCCGCCCCCGTCGAGGCAGCACGGTACGGCGCGGGGGGACGGCCTTTCAAGCGGCGGCGGGCGATGCTTCGCGCGCCGCCGCCTCCCGCGCGCCCCGCGCGGGGCGCGCGTTCGCTAGACTGGCGTGGCCCGCGCGGCGGGCGGCGCGCGCCGCGGCTGCGGCGCGCCGGAACGGAAGGAGACGGCGAATGCCGGACGTGATCTACGAGAAGCGCGACTTCTACGCGCTGTTCACGCTGAACCGCCCGGAGCGGCTCAACGCCCTCGGCGGCACGCTCATGGCCGAGATGGAGGAGGCGGTGGCCGACTTCAACGAGGACGTGAACATGCGGGCCGGGATCGTGACGGGCGCGGGCCGCGCGTTCTGCGCGGGCGCGGACCTGAAGGAGATGGCGGAGCGCGTCAGCGGCGAGGGCCGCGGCATCCGGCGCGGCGGGCCGCAGCTCGACGGCATGGTCTACTCGCGCAGCCCCAAGCCCTTCATCGCCGCCATCAACGGCCTCGCCATCGGCGGCGGGATGGAGACCTCGCTCGACTGCGACATCCGCATCTGCTCGACCGAGGCCTTCTTCGGGCTGTTCGAGGTCAAGCGCGGCATCCTCGCCGGCTACGGCATCTACCACCTGCCGCGCGTGATCGGCGCCGCCGCCTCCAACTACGTGCTGCTCACCGGCGACCGCATCTCGCCCGAGCGCGCCCTCCAGTTCGGCATCGTCACCGAGGTGCTCGAGCCCGACCGCCTGATCCCGCGCGCGGTCGAGATCGCCGAGCTGATCGCCACCAACGCCCCCCTCTCCGTGCAGGGCACCAAGGAGGTCGCGCAGACCTGGCGCAAGGCCAAGATGGAGGACTCGCTGCGCGTCGGCGCCCTCGTCGGCGAGCGCGTCTTCGGCTCCGAGGACGCCAAAGAAGGCCCCGTCGCCTTCGCCGAGAAGCGCGAGCCGCGGTGGCAGGGCCGCTGACGCCCTCCCCCGCCGCGGCCGCGGCGGCCGGTCCGCGCGAGGGCGCGGGCCGGCTCCCCGGCGCGCGCGCGCCGGGCCGCGCCGCGTGACCGCCGCCGCGGCGCGCCCCCGCCCCCGCGTCTTCTGGGGGTGGTGGATCTTCGCGGCGGCGATCGTCGGCCAGTTCGTCACGATCGGCTTCGCCGCGCAGGTCACGGGCGTCTTCCTCACGCCGATGACCGAGGAGCTCGGCTGGACGCGCTCGCAGTTCGTGCTCGCGTCCTCGATCGGCTTCGGCATCGGCGGCGTCAGCGGGTTCTTCGTCGGCCCGCTGATCGACCGCTACGGCGCGCGGCCGATCATGCTCGCCGGCGCGACCGTCGCCGGCGTCTCGCTGCTGGCCGTCTCGCGCATCGACTCGCTGTGGGAGTTCATCCTCGTGCGGGGCGGGTTCACGCAGGTCGGCCTCTTCATGGTCGGCCCCTTCGTCGTCAACACGACGCTCTCGAAGTGGTTCGTGGTCAACCGCGGGCGCGTGATCGCGCTCGCCTCGCTCGGCACCTCCCTCGGCGGCATCGTCCCGCCGCTGGCGCTGACGCAGGTCGTCGACCGCGCGGGCTGGGAGGCCGGCTGGGCGGCGATGGGCGTCGCCACGCTCGTGCTGATCTACCCCTCTGCGCTCGTCATGCGCCGCCAGCCCGAGGACTACGGCCTGCTCCCCGACGGCAAGACCGGCGACGAGGAGCCGACCGAGCAGGAGCTGCGGCAGCTGGAAACGGTGCGGCGCGACTTCGCAACCTCCCACACCCGCGCCGAGGCGGTCCGCACGCCCGCGCTGTGGCTGCTCGCCGTCGGCTTCGCCCTCGGCGTGGCGGTGGTGGCTTCGGTGTTCGCGCACGTCATCCCGTTCATGACCGACTCCGGGTACACGCGGTCGCAGGCGGCGTTCGTGTTCGCCGCGCAGGGGGCCGTCGCGCTGGCCTCGAAGTTCTTCTGGGCGTGGGTGATGCAGAAGGGTTCGCCGCGCCTGCTCACGATCCTGACGATGGCGTCGATCGGGGTCTCGGCGATGCTGCTCGTGCCCGCCTCGGACGTGTCGCTCGCGGCGCTGTTCGCGGTCTTCGCGCTGTTCGGCTTCGGCGTCGGCGGGATGTTCCCGCTGTTCGAGTTCGTGTGGGCGTGGTACTTCGGCCGCCGCCACATCGGGGCGGTGCGGAGCACCGGCCTGCCGATCAGCGTCGCCATCGCCATCACGGGGCCGATCCTCGTCGGGGTCTACCACGACGCGGTCGGCGACTACCGGGGCGCGTACCTCGCGCTCGGCACCGTGATCGCGCTCGGCGCGGCGCTGATCGCCTTCTCGCGGCGGCCTCCGACGCCCGCGCGCGCCCTCGCCGAGGCCGCCGCCGGCGGCGCCGCGTGAGCCCGCCCGGCCTCCCCCGCGCCGGCGGCGGCGACCCCCGCCCCGAGGACGCCCCGCCCCCCGAGGCCGCGCCGCCCGCGTCCCCGCCGCCCGAGGGCGCGGACGACGCGCACGCCCTCAACGAGCGCGGCATCGCCTTCGCGCAGTCCGGCGAGACCGAGCGCGCGCTGGCCGCCTTCACGCGCGCGATCAAGGCCTCCCCCGGCCTCAAGGAGCCGTACAACAACCGCGGCAACCTGCTGCTCGACGTCGGCCAGACGGAGCAGGCCGAGGCCGACTTCGAGCGCGCGATCGCGCTCGACGCGGAGTACGCCGACCCGCACTGCGGGCGCGGCGCCGCCCGCCGCGCCCTCGGCCGCCCGCGCGAGGCGCTGGCGGACTACGAGCGCGCCCTCGCGCTCGCGCCCGGCAAGGTCAACGCGCTGCTCGGCCGCGGCGAGACGCTGCACCGGCTCGGCGACCTCGACGGCGCGCTCGACGACTTCGACCTCGCGATCGGGACCGGCTCCGACCCCGACCGCGTGGCCGGCCACTGCGGGCGCGCCGCCGTGCTCGCCGGCGTCGGCGAGTTCGAGCGCGCGATCGCCGAGCTCGACCGCGCGCTCGCGATCGCGCCGGACAGCGTCACCGCCCTCAACAACCGCGGGGCGGCGCTGCTCGGCGCCGGCCGGGCCGAACGCGCCGTCGCCGACTTCGACCGCGTGCTGGAGCGCCAGCCGCTGTTCGTCGCCGCGCTCGTCAACCGCGGGCGCGCCCACGCCGCCGCCGGCGAGCGCTGGAAGGCGCGCTCCGACTTCGAGCGCGCCCTCGCCGTCACCGCCGACGAGGCGACGCGCGCCCGCATCCGCGCGCTGATGGAGCGCACGGCGTAGCGCGCGCGCCGCGTCGAGGCGGCCCCGCGGCGCGAGGCGGAGCCGCGGCGCAAGGCGCAGAGCCGCCGCGGGCGGGCGGTGGTAGGATGCCGGCGGGCGGCCCTCGCGGGCCGGCGAGGGCGGGAGGAACCGATGGACTGGGGAGACACGCAGGAGCAGGCGGCGTTCCGCGACGAGGTGCGGACCTTCATCCGGGAGCGGCTGCCCTCCCACTACCGGCGGCTGGCCGAGCAGGGCGACGCCGGCGACTGGCAGACCGACCGCCACCTCGGCGACGACGAGGCGAAGGCGGCGGCGATGGAGTGGGAGCGCGCCGTCCACGAGCGCGGCTGGGTCGCCCCCCACTGGCCCGCCGAGTACGGCGGCGCCGGCATGTCCTCGATGGAGCACTTCATCCTCAACGAGGAGATGTCGAAGGCCGGCGCGCCGCAGGTCGGCGGACAGGGCGTGGCGATGCTCGGCCCGACGCTGATCGTGCACGGCACCGAGGATCAGAAGAGCCGCTTCCTCACCGCCACCCTCAACGGCGAGATCACCTGGGCCCAGGGCTACTCCGAGCCGAGCGCCGGCTCCGACCTCGCCTCGCTGCAGACGCGCGCCATCCGCGACGGCGACGAGTGGGTGGTCAACGGCCAGAAGATCTGGACCTCGAACGCGCACCGCGCCGACTGGATCTTCGGGCTCGTCCGCACCGACCCGGACGCGCCGAAGCACCGCGGCATCAGCTTCATGCTGATGGACATGGCCACGCCCGGCATCGGCGTGCGCCCGCTGATCAGCGGCGGCTGGCGCCACTTCTCCAACGAGACCTTCTACGAGGACGTGCGCGTGCCCGCCAGCCAGGTCGTCGGCGAGGTCAACCGCGGCTGGTACGTCGGCATGACCCTGCTCGACTACGAGCGCTCCTCGATCGGCGGCGCCGTCGAGATGAGCCGCCAGCTCGCCGCCGCCCTCGACTACGTCCGCACCGAGGAGGGCGCGGCCCGCTCGCGCGTCGCCGCGCTGCCCTCGGTGCGCTCCGAGATCGCCGACCGCTTCATCGAGATCGAGGTCAGCTTCCACCTCTCGTTCCGCATCGCCTCGATGCAGGCCAACGGGCTGATCCCGAACATGGAGGCCTCGATGGGCAAGGTCTTCTCGTCCGAGGTCAGCCAGCGCGTGCACCGCACCGGCACCCGCATGTTCGGCCTCTACTCGAACGTCTGGGACGAGGACAGCGAGTACTCGCCGTACCGCAGCCGCTTCACGCAGAACTACTTCCACCGCATCCCCGCCACCATCGCCGGGGGCACCTCCGAGATCCAGCGCAACATCATCGCCACGCGCGGCCTCGGCCTCCCGCGCGGCTGACGCCCCCGGCGGCGAACACATCGAGGCCCCCGCTCCGGCGGGGGCTTCGGCGTTCGGCGCTCCGATCGAGGGCGCGCCCCGCGGGAGGCGGCGATCGGCGACACTGCGCGCGTGCGGCTGATCGTCGACGGCATGAACGCGATCGGAAGCCGGCCCGACGGCTGGTGGCGCGACCGCGACGGCGCCAAGCGGCGGCTCGCCGCCGGCCTCGCCGCCTACGCGCGCGCCGCCGGCGTCCGCGTCACCGTCGTGTTCGACGGCCGGCCGCCGGCCGGCCTGCCCGAGGGCGAACGGGGCGGGGTGCGGGTGCTCCACGCCCCGGGGCGCGGGCGCAACGCCGCCGACGACCGCATCGCCGCCCTCGTCGCCGCCGACGCCGATCCCGCCTCGCTGCTGGTGGCGACCTCGGACGCGGGGCTGCGGCGGCGGGTGCGGGCGAGCGGGGCGGGGACCGTCGGCGGCTCGCGGCTGCTGCGCGCCGTCGACGCGGCGCTGGCCGGGCGGAAGCCGCCGCCGCTGCGGGCGGATGCGGCGGGAACGGCCTACAATGCGCGGCGCACGCCAGCGCTGCCGCGGGCAGCCGAACGGAGGAAAGCCGTGCCGATCACGCCGACGAACACGCTGCGCTACGAAACCGAGGGCCGCAAGGCGATCATCACCCTCACCCGCCCCGAGGCGATGAACGCCCTCAACCGCGAGATCCTCAACGCCATCGGCGAGGCCGTCCGCGAGTACGAGGCCGACGACAACCTGCTGGTGGCGATCGTCACCGGCGAGGGCGGGCGCGCCTTCTCGGCCGGCGCCGACCTCAAGGAGATGACCCAGCGCGACCAGTCCGAGGGCGCGAGCGCCAGCGACAACGACGGCCTCAACGGCTTCCAGCAGCTCGACGACTGCCGCAAGCCGCTGATCGCCGCCGTCGACGGCTACTGCCTCGCGGGCGGCCTCGAGCTCACCATCTACTGCGACATGGTGGTGGCGACGGAGCAGTCGCGCTTCGGCCTGCCGGAGCCGCGCCGCTCGCTGCTGGCCGGCCCCGGCCTGCACAACCTCTCGCGCATCATCCCCTACCGCGAGGCGATGCTGATCCAGCTCACCGGCGGCCACATGTCCTCGCAGCGCGCCTACGACATCGGCCTCATCCAGCGCCTCGTCCCCGACCGCGACGCGATGTGGGCCGCCGCCCACGAACTCGCCGACGAGATCCTCGAATGCGCCCCCCTCGCCGTGCAGGCGATCAAGCGCATCGTCAAGGTCGGCCGCCCCCTCCCCGTCGAGTACTCGGAGAAGCTCGCCGAGCCGATCTCGGCCTTCATCAGCACCACCGAGGACCGCCTCGAAGGCCCCAAGGCGTTCGCCGAGAAGCGCGCCCCCAACTGGAAGATGCGCTAGACCCCTCGCTCCGGCGGCTCCCTCGCCGCCGCGAGGCGGCGCGACGGACGGCGCCCGCCCACCGGGGCGGGCGCCGCCGCGCGGTGCGGGGATCAGCCGTCCGCGGCGGGGCGGCCGGGGCGAGGCTCGCCCGCGCCCCCGGCGTAGCGGGGGCGGTAATCGGACTGCTCGCCGCGGATCTGGGCGCGGTGCATGCGGTCGTGGCGGTAGTAGGAGCGCAGCCACTGCATCACCGTCAGCTCGCCGAAGGCGGGCACGATCGCCGTGCGCTCGTACTGCTCCGGGGCGATCGTGCGGGCCAGCGCCAGCGTCTCCGCGCGCTCCGCCGTCATCTGCGCCACCAGCGCCTCGAGGCCCGCCTCGTGCGCGCGCTCGTGCGGGATGGCGAGCGGCTCGTCCGGCGTGCGCCCGTCGGAGGTGTCGGGGCGATCCTCGGCGAGGGCGCGGATCACCCACTGGCGGTAGGTGCGGTCCATGCCGGCGAGGTGGGTCAGCTGCTCCTTCACCGACCAGCCCGCCTCGCCGTCGCCCTCGGGCGGGCGCACGGCGGCCTCCTCCTCGGAGACGGCGGCGAGGGCGCCGAGCAGCGCGGAGCGCTCCTCCCCGAGTTTGGCGAACAGCTCGTCGATCTGTTCCGGCGCGGCCATGTCGCGCATCATAGGGCAAGCGCGGGGCGCGACGCCGGGGCTTGACACTTGGCGAACGCGCGTTCTATGGTGCGCCGTCAACGAACGGACCGAGGAAGGACGCGACATGGCCCGCCAGCAACAGCCCAGCCCCGACCAGCGCCGGAACGAGGACCTCGGCCGCGCGCTGGAGCAGATCACGAAGGACTACGGCAAGGGCGCGATCATGCGGCTCGGCGACCGCGACGCGGCGCTCAACGTGTCCGCCATCCCGACCGGCGCGCTCTCGCTCGACATCGCGCTCGGCATCGGCGGGGTGCCGCGCGGGCGGGTGACGGAGATCTTCGGGCCGGAGTCGGCGGGCAAGTCCACGCTCGCGCAGCACATCATCGCGCAGAGCCAGCGGCTCGGCGGCACCACCGCCTACATCGACGTCGAGCACGCGCTGGAGCCGGAGTACGCGGCGCAGTGCGGCATCGACGTCGACGAGCTGCTGATCTCGCAGCCCGACACCGGCGAGCAGGCGCTCGAAATCTGCGAGGCGCTGATCCGCTCCAACGCCCTCGACGCCGTGGTGATCGACTCGGTGGCGGCGCTCGTGCCGCGCGCCGAGATCGAGGGCGACATGGGCGACTCGCTGCCCGGCCTGCAGGCGCGGCTGATGTCGCAGGCGCTCCGCAAGCTCACCGGCGCCGTCGCCCGCTCCCACACCGCCCTCATCTTCATCAACCAGCTGCGCGAGAAGGTCGGCGTCGTCTTCGGCAACCCGGAGACCACCCCCGGCGGGCGCGCCCTCAAGTTCTACGCATCCGTCCGCATCGACATCCGCCGCGTCGAGTCGCTGCGCCAGGGCACGGACGTGATCGGCAACCGCGTGCGCTGCAAGGTGGTCAAGAACAAGACCGCCCCGCCCTTCCGCCAGGCCGAGTTCGAGATCATGTTCACCCCCGAGGAGCGCGGCATCAGCCGCTCCGGCTCCCTCCTCGACCTCGCCGTCGAGCACGAGATCGTCAAGAAGCTCGGCGCCTACTACTCCCTCGGCGACCAGCGCCTCGGCCAGGGCCGCGAGGCCGCCAAGGCCTACCTCCGGCAGCACGAGGACGTCGCCGCCGACATCGAGGCCGCCGTCCGCGACGCCGCCGGCATCGCCAACCCCGCCTCCGCCAGCGACGCCGTCGCCGCCGCCGAGGCCCTCGCCGCGGGCGCCGCCGAGCCGCCCTCGTCCGACACGCTGCCCCTCGACGCCTAGCGGCGCGCCGAGGGCCCGCGTGCCGCCGCGCTCCGCTGCCGCGCCCGCCGCCCACCGCGGCGGCGGCGCGGCGGCGGCCGTGCGCCGCGGCCTCGAACTGATCGCGCGCCGCCCGCGCACCGCCGCCGAGCTGCGCGCCCGCCTCGAGGCGCGGTTCGGGCCCGCCGACGCCGGCGCCGCCCTGGAGCGGCTCGCCGAACTCGGTTATGTCGATGATGCGGCGTGGGCCGCCGGCTACGCCGCGCGCCGGCGCTCGGCCGAACGCAGCGCCTCGGCGGTGCGCGCCGAGCTGCGCGCGCGCGGCGTCGGCGCCGCGGCGGCGGCCGCCGCCGTCCGCGACCGCGACGACGACGAGGCGGCCCTCGCGGCGGCGCGCAGGCTCGCCCGCGCCTCGCGCGGACGCGCCCCCGAGGTGCGCGCGCGCCGCCTCCGCGCCGCCCTCGCGCGGCGTGGGTTCGGCCCGGAGACCGCCGCCCGCGCCCTCGCCGCCCTCGCCATCGGCGGGCCGGCCGAGGACGCCGCCGCGCCCTGAGGCGGCCCTCGGACGCCGCACCGCGCCCGCCGTTCGCGCGCCGCGGGGCGCGGTGCTAGCATGGCTTCGAGGCGCGGCGCGGCTCCCCGCGCGCGGACGCCGAACCGGACACAGCCCGCGACCCGCTGCGGCGGCGGCGCGGCCGCCGAATCGAGGCCCCCTGATGGAAACCATAGCGGTGGGCGCCGTCGCGCTCGTCGTCGGCGCGATCCTCGGCTACGCCGTGCTCGGCCTCGGCGCGCGCGACGTGCGGCGGCGCGCACGCGAAGCCGCCGAGCTCGTGCGCGAGCAGGCCGAGAGCCGCGCCCGCGAGACCCAGCTCGACGCCCAGCAGGACGCCCTCCGCTACCGCGAGGAGATCGACGAGGAGCTGCGCGGCCAGCGCCAGGAGGCCACCCGCGTCGAGCGCCGCCTCGAACAGCGCGAGGAGTCGCTGGAGCGCCGCGCCGAGGCGCTCGAACGCGGCGAGCAGTCGCTGCGCGACCGCGGCGACGGCCTCGACCGCCGCGAGGCATCCCAGCGCGAGGAGGCCGAGCGCTTCGAGGGCGAGCGCGAGCGCCTGCGCGGCGAACTCGAACGCATCGCCGGCATGAGCGCCGAGGAGGCGCGCGACCTGCTGCTCGCCCGCCTCGACGACGAGCTGCGCGAGGAGTCGGCGCGGCGCGTGCGGGCGATGGAGGCCGCCACCCGCGACGAGGCCGACATGCGCTCGCGCAAGATCCTCGCCACGGTGATGCAGCGCATGACCTCGGAGGTCACGGCGGAGGCCACGGTCTCGGTCGTGCCGATTCCCTCGGACGAGCTGAAGGGGCGCATCATCGGCCGCGAGGGCCGCAACATCCGCGCCTTCGAGGCGGCCACCGGCTGCGACCTGCTGATCGACGACACCCCCGAGGTCGTCACCGTCGTCGGCTTCGAGCCGGTGCGGCGCGAGATCGCGCGCGTCGCCCTCGCGCGCCTCGTGCAGGACGGGCGCATCCAGCCCAGCCGCATCGAGGAGGCCGTCGAAAAGGCCCGCGACGAGGTCGAGCGCATGATCGCCGAGGCCGGCGAGCAGGCGATCGTGGACGCCGAGGCGACGGCGCTGCACCCCGAGATCACGAAGACGCTGGGCAAGCTGCGCTTCCGCTTCTCCTACGGCCAGAACCAGCTGCGGCACAGCGTCGAGACCTCGTGGCTGGCCGTCGCGCTGGCCCACGAGCTGGGCGCGAACGTCGAGGTCGCCCGCGTCGGCGGCCTGCTCCACGACCTCGGCAAGGCCGTCGACCGCGAGATGGAGGGCACCCACGCCGCCCTCGGCGCCGAGATCGCGCGCCGCTTCGGCGTCGGCGACGAGATCGCGCACTGCATCGCCGCCCACCACGAGGAGATCGCGCCCGAAACCACCGAGGCGCTGATCGTGATGATCGCCGACGCCATGTCCGGCAGCCGCCCCGGCGCCCGCCGCGACTCGATCGAGCAGTACGTCAAGCGCCTCGAGGCGCTCGAGGCCGTCGCCAACTCCTTCGACGGCGTCGACCAGTCGTTCGCGATCCAGGCCGGCCGCGAGGTGCGCGTGCTGGTCCAGCCCGAGCGCGTCGACGACCTCGCCGCCACCCGCCTCGCCCGCGACGTCTCGCGCAAGATCGAGGAGACGCTGCAGTACCCGGGCCAGATCAAGGTCACGGTCGTGCGGGAGACGCGCGCCACCGCGGTCGCGCGCTGACCGTGCGCGTCCTCATGGTCGGCGACGTCGTCGGCCGCCCCGGCCGCGAGGCCGTCGCCGCCGTCCTGCCCACGCTGCGCGAGGAGCTGGCCCTCGACCACGTCGTCGCCAACGGCGAGAACGCCGCGCGCGGGCGCGGCCTCACCGAGCGCACCGCCGAGGAGCTGTTCGGCGCCGGCGTGGACGTGATCACCTCCGGCAACCACATCTTCGACGTGCGCGAGTTCGTGCCCGCCCTCGACCGCGACTGGCCGGTGCTGCGGCCCGCCAACTACCCCCCGCGCGTCCCCGGCCGCGGCCTCTGCCGCCGCGGCGGCCTGACCGTGATCAACCTCATGGGCCGCGTCTTCATGCCCGCCTCCGTCGACGACCCCTTCCGCGTCGCCGACGAGCTGCTCGACGGCCTCGGCGACGGCGCCTGCGTCGTCGTCGACTTCCACGCCGAGGCGTCCAGCGAGCAGCAGGCGCTCGCCTGGTACCTCGACGGCCGCGTCGCCGCCGTGGCCGGCACCCACACCCACGTCCCCACCGCCGACGCGCGCGTGCTGCCCGGCGGCACCGCCGCCGTCGGCGACCTCGGCATGGTCGGCGTCCGCGACTCCGTGATCGGCGACGACGTGCGCTCCGTGATCGACCGCTTCCTCACCGGAATGCCGACCCGCCTGCCCGTCGCCGAGGGCGAGCACGGCGTCTTCCACTCCGTAATGATCGAGATCGACGAGGCGAGCGGCCTCGCCACCGCCGTCGAGCGCGTCGACCGCGAGCTGCCGCTGTGGTGACGCGCGCCGCGCGCCGTCCCCGGGGCCGCCCGTGAGCGCGGGCGACTTCCACACCCACTCGACGCGCTCCGACGGCCTGCTCGCCCCCGCCGCCCTCGTCGGCCTCGCCGCCTCCCGCGGCGTGCGCGTCATGGCGTTGACCGACCACGACACCCTCGACGGCCTCGCCGAGGCCGAGGCCGAGGCCGCCCGCCATCCCGGCTTCCTGCTCGTCCCCGGCGTCGAGCTCTCGTGCGACGTGCCGGGCACCGAGGTGCACGTCCTCGGCTACTTCGTCGATCGCGAGGACCGCGCGTTCCTGCGGCGGCTGGAGACGTTCCGCGAGGGCCGCATCGACCGCGCGCGCCGCATCACCGAGGCGCTCGACCGGCTCGGCGCGCCGATCGCGTGGGAGCGCGTGCGCGAGATCGCAGGCGAGGCCTCGGTCGGCCGCCCCCACATCGCGCAGGCGCTGCTCGAACGCGGCCACGTCGCCACCTTCGGCGAGGCCTTCGAGCGCTTCATCGGCCGCGACGGCCCCGCCTACGCCGAGCGCCCCAAGCTCGAACCCCGCGAGGCGATCGCGATGATCGGCGACGCCGGCGGCCTCGCCGTCTTCGCCCACCCCGGCTTCACGAAGGAGCACGAGCGCGTCGCCGCTGAACTCGCGGACGCCGGCCTGTTCGGCCTCGAGGCGTACTACAAGCACTACGACGCGGCGACGGTCGCCGGCCTCGCCGCGCTCGCGGGGCGGCTCGGCCTGTTCGCGCTCGGCGGCTCCGACTTCCACGGCATCGACCGCGAGGACGAGCGCGAGCCGGGCGACATCCCGCTGCCGGACGCGGTCGCCGTCGCCTTCCTCGACGCCGCGCGCGAGCGCGGCTGCCGCGTGCCCGCGCCCGCCGCCTGACCGGCTGGCCGCGCCGGCCCGCAGCGGGCGCGGCGAGGGGGCGCGGCGGGAGGAGCCGCCGATCCCGTACTGCGAGCGCCATCCGCGCACCGAGACCGAGCTGCACTGCGGGCGCTGCGAGACGCCGATCTGCCCGCGGTGCCTGGTGCACGCGCCGGGCGGCATCCGCTGCCCGGACTGCGCGCGGATGCGCCGCCCGCCGATGTACGAGCTGGAGGCGCGGCACTACCTGCGCGCGGGCCTCGTCGCGGTCGCGGCGGCGGCGGCGATCGGCCTCGCGGCGGCGGTGCTGCTGCCGCCGCAGCCCTTCGCCGGCCTGCTGCGGCTCGCGCTCGCGCTGCTCGGCGGGGCGGCCGCGGGCACGGGCGTCGCGCGCGCCCTCGACCTCGCGACGAACCGCAAGCGGGGCCGCGCCATGCAGCTCTTCGCGGCGGGCGCGATGGGCGGCGCGTTCGGCGTGCGCGCCGCCGCCACCGGCGCCTACGGCCTCGTGCTGGAGGACGCGGCGGGCGCGGTGCTGCTCGCGATCGGCGTGCTCGTGGCGTGGAACCGGCTGGCCTGAGACCCCTCGCCCCGCGCGCGCTCAGGCGAAGCGGTCGATGGCGACGAGCAGCAGGAGCATCCCGAAGCAGATCGCGCTCGCCGCGCCGATGCGCCGCAGCTCGGCGCGCACGAACGCGATGTCGTGATCGAAGCGGGCCGCCGCCCGCGCGGGCGCCGCCGGGAGCTGCCCCGAGGACTCGGCCGCGGCGGCTGCGGCCAGCGCCGCGACGGCCTCGGGCGGAGGCGCGGGCGGACGCGGGCCGCGGCCTCGCGTGCGGCGGCTGCGGGGACGCTGCGGCATGGCCACAGCCTAGCAGCGACGCGAGCGGCCCGCGAGCGCCGCCGGACCGGAGGCCGCACGAGGTTGCGCGCCGCCGCCCTCGGCCCCTACCATCAAGGGCGGACGCGGCCCCGTAGTGTAGCGGTCCAACACGCCACCCTGTCACGGTGGAGATCGGCGGTTCGAATCCGCTCGGGGTCGCCATCCGCACCATCCCCACCGCCGCCCGAGGACACGCGCGGGGCTACTCGCCCGGCAGCCGCTCCCAGCACGCGGCGGCGTCGGCCATGCGCTCCCCGATCGCCGCGGCGAGCGCCTCCGGCGCGGCGAAGCCGAGGCGGCGCGCGAGGTAGGCGAACTCGCGCGAGCCTGCGGGCGGGATCGTGAGGTCGCGGGCGTTGCCGCGCACCACCCGCAGCGCGCCGATCAGCCGCCGCAGGAAGCGGTAGGCCTCCGCCAGCCGCTCCGCGTCCGCGGGGCCGATGCAGCCCGCGCGCCCGATCGCGGCGATCGCCTCCAGCGTGTTCGTCCGCCGCACGTCGGGGTTGGACGCGCCTTCGACGATCTGGTGGGCCTGCACCCAGTACTCGATGTCCACGAGGCCGCCCGCGCCGTGCTTGGCGTTGCGCTCGCCGGGCGCGACCAGCTCGGTGCGCTGGCGCTCGCGCACGGCGCGCAGCGCGGCGGCGTCGAACGGCGCGCCGGAGTAGACGAAGGCGTCGCGGACGGCTTCCAGCTCGCGGCCCAGCGCCTCGTCGCCGGCGACGCGGCGCAGCCGCACCAGCGCCATGCGCTCGAACTGCAGCGCCTCGCCGTCCGGCGCGTAGTAGGCGCGGCAGCCCGCGAGCGTGTCGGCGAGGCTGCCGGCCTCGCCGTGCGGACGCAGCCGCAGGTCGAGCTCGAAGATGCCCTCGCGCGGCGCGCGGATGGCGTCGCGCACGCCGCGCACGAACTGCTCGAACCACGCCGCGTTCGGAATCCGGCCCGCCCCGTCCGTCGTCCCCGCGTCCTCGTAGACCGTGATCAGCTCGAGGTCCGAGGCGAAGCCGAGTTCGCGCCCGCCGAACTTGCCGAGCGCGGCGATCGCCCAGCGGCAGGGATCGCCCGACGCCAGCCGCGGCGCGCCGTGGCGCTCGCCCAGCGTCCGCTCCGCCAGCGCGCCAGCCTCGCCGACGACGACCTCGGCGAGGTCGGTCAGCTCGGCCGAGAAGCCGTCGAAGCCGATGCGGTCGCTGACGTGGCGGAGGTCGATGCGGAACAGCTCGCGGTCCTTGAAGGCGTTGAGCGCGGCGGCGCCGGGAGGGCCGTCCGCGCGCGCCTCGGCGCGCAGCCCGTCCGGCGTCTTGCGGGCGTCGAGGCCGGGGCGGTCGGTGAGGACGGGGAACAGGTTCTCGTGCTGGATGCGGAGGAAGTCCTCCCACAGGAAGCGGCTGACGCCGAGCACGGCGGCGAGCGTCTCCAGCACGCCCTCGTCGGCGAGCGCGGCAAGGGATGCGCCGCGGCGGTCGCGGGCGAGCATCCCGCGCGCGAGCGCGTTGAACTGCCGCAGCGCCATCGCCGGGTCGGGCGCGAGCGGCAGCAGGTGGGTGAACTGGCGGATCAGCGCCGCGACGACGCGCAGCTCCTCGAGGCGCGAGGGGTCCTCCAGCTTCGCGCCGCCCTCGGTCGTGACCCAGAAGGTGTCGCGGCCCTCGCCGTCCTCGGTCCGCACCTCGGCGCGCAGCACGGAGACCTGGAGCAGCGCCAGCGCGTTGGCGAACGCGAAGAGGAAGCCGCGCTCGTCGGCTCCGGCGATCGTCAGCGCCGTCGCGTCCGGGTCCGCGGCGGTGTCGATCGAGATCGCGACGGGGTACATCGTCGGCGCGGGCCCCGCGCGGCGCGGCAGCGCGCCGCGCACGCCGTCGATCGCGAGCTCGCGCGCGGCGTCGGCCTCGCCGGCGGCGAGGAGCGCGAAGGCCTCGCGCAGGTCGCCGCCGATCGCGGCGGCGGGGTCGGCTGCTGCCGCGGGATCGGGAGCGCGCACCTCGAAGCGGTCGAGCAGCAGCCGCGCGGGGGCCTCGCCTGCGGAGGGGCGGCGCAGCGTGAAGAGGTCGCCGTTGACGATGTCGAAGCCGCGCGCGGTGAAGGCGCCGGCGATCAGCGAGAGCGCGCCGGGGCTGTCGGCGGCGGCGACCGTGACCGCCAGCGCGCCGTCCTCGCCGCCGGGGGGCCGCGCCTCGATCGCGACGTCGCCGGGGGCCTCGACGCGCGCGAGCAGCGCGGGGTGGGACGCGCGCTCGTCCGCGCCGAGGGCCAGCCACTGGCCCCCGGCCTGCGCGGCGATCGCGTCGGCGTCGAGATCCGGTGGCGACATCCGGGCCGTCCGGGCTGCGGAAACCGATCCTCCGCGCGAGCCGCTCGGCCCGCGTCACGGCATAATAGCACCCCCGCCCCGGCGGAAACGGCGCCACGCCCGACGGGATTGCGATGTCCGACGTCCCCGCCCTGCTCGAGGCCTTCGAGGACGGATCGCTGCTGCGTCCCGACTACGGCCTGCCCAACCTCGTCGACGTGGCCCGCGCGATCGGGGCGGTGGGCCGCGTGCCCGGCCTCGAGCTCTCCCCGTTCGCGAGCGAGTTCGCCGACGAACTGCGGCAGCGCCCCCACATCGTGCTCGTGCTCGCCGACGGGCTGGGCTACGAGATGATCGAGCGCGAGGAGGCGGCGGAGACGCTGCGCGGGCACCTGCGGCGCGAGCTGCGGACGGTGTTCCCCAGCTCGACCGCCGTCGCCCTGACCTCGCTCACCACCGGCGAGTGGCCGGCGAAGCACGGCGTCACCGGCTGGTGGACGCACATCGAGGAGATCGGCGGCCCCGCCACCGTCCTCCAGTACCGCCGCCGCTCCGACGGCCAGTCGCTGTCCGAACTCGGCATCGACCCGGCCGAGGTGTTCCCGGTGCCGGCGCTGGTGAAGCGGATGCGGCGGCTGTGCCACTTCCTGATGCCGCGCGACATCGCCGGCAGCATCTACTCCCGCTACTGGTCGGGCGGCCCCGCCGCCGCCGGCTACCCGTCCCTCAACGACACCTTCGAGGCCGCGCTCCAGACCGTCACCGGCGCCGACGAACCCACCTTCGTCTACGTCTACGCCCCCCACGTCGACTCCGAGTCCCACCACGCCGGCCCCGACAGCCCGGGGGCGCGCTCCGCCATCCTCGCCGTCGACCGCCTCGTCTCCACCCTCGCCTCCGGACTCGGCGACTCGGCGACGATCGTCCTCACCGCCGACCACGGCCACATGCCCGTCACCGCCCAGCACCGGATGCTGATCCGCGACTCCGACGGCATCCCGGGAATGCTCGCCTACCCGCCCGCCGGCGACTCCCGCGTCGTCGAGTTCCACGTCCGCCCCGGACGCCACGAGGAGTTCGAGGCCCGCTTCCGCGAGCGCTTCGGCTCCGCCTTCTTCCTGCTCTCCACCGACGAGGTCGAGGAGCTGCGGCTGCTCGGCCCCGATCCGCTGGCGGAGCAGACGCGGGCGCGCCTCGGCGACTACATGGCGCTCTCGCGCGGCGTGGCCGTGCTCGGCTACCACCCGGCGAAGGCCTCGCGCGACGCGCTCCAGCAGCGCTCCCACCACGCCGGCCTGCTCTCCGCCGAGCTGCACATCCCCCTCGTCGTGATCTGAGGGGGGCGCCGTCCGGGGCGCGCCCCCCCTACGGCAGTACGCCGGTGTCCCGCAGCAGCCGCAGCGTGCCCGCCAGGTCGGCGAGGTCGCTGAGGTTGACGCCGGGCGGGCCGATGCCGGCGATGTCGGGGATGGCGGCGGAGTGGGAAACGCCGGCGACGAGCGGGTACTCCGAGTTCGTCTCGGCGAAGAAGCGCTGCGCCTCCTCGCCGAGCATGAACTCGAGGAAGCGCCGCGCCTCCTCGCGCCGCTCCGAGGAGCGCAGCACGCCGGCGCCGGAGACGTTGACCAGCGAGCCGATGTCGCCCGGCGCGGTGTAGTGGTTGCGCGCGGGGAAGTCCTCGCCCTCCTCGGCGAGGAAGCGGTTGAGGTAGTAGTGGTTGACGAGGCCGAGGTCGGCCTCGCCGCGGCCGACGGCGGCGACGATCGAGACGTTGTTGGGGAACTGGGCGGGGTCGTTGGCGGCGACGCCTTCCAGCCACGCGCGCGCGGCCTCCTCGCCCTCGTGCACGCGCAGGGCCGTGACCCACGCCTGGAACGAGCCGTTGGCCGGGGCCCACGCCAGCCGCCCCCGCCACTTCGGATCGGTCAGTTCGAGGATCGAGTCCGGCAGATCGGAGGGGCCGAGCGCCTCCGTGTGGTAGACGAGGACGCGCGCGCGGCCCGACAGCCCGATCCAGCGCCCCTCGCGCGAGCGGTAGGCCGCCGGCGCGCGTGCGAGCAGCGAGGCGTCGAGTTCGGCGAACAGGCCCGCGGCCTGCGCCGCGCCGAGCGCCCCCGCGTCCTGCGCGATGAACACGTCGGCGGGAGTGCGCTCGCCCTCCTCGATCAGCAGGCTCGCGAGCTGCGCCGTCCCGCCGTAGCGGACGGCGACGTCGATGCCCGTCTCCTCGGCGAAGCGTTCGAGCAGCGGGCCGATCAGGTCGGGGCTGCGGCCGGAGTAGATCGTGAGGCGTTCGCTCTCGCCGCCGCCGCAGCCGGCGGCCAGCAGCGCCGCCGCCGCGAGCGCCGCCAGCAGCCAGCGGCCCGCGCGCGCCCCTCGGCCCGGCGCGTCCCCGCGGCGCGCGCCCTCCCGCGATGTCACCACGGCTGACCCCGTTCTTTCGCCCCGGCCACACCCGTTCCGGCGTTGACGCTGTATGCTGCAGCCAGTAAACACTGACTTGAAGTATGAGTCCAGACTACATTGCGAACCAGCGCGAGGCGTCGCGGCAGGCCAGCGGGAGCAGGCGCGATCCTGACTCGTGCGGCGTGCGATAGTGGAGGGCCGCCGCGCGGGCGCGACGGCCCGCGAAGGCGAACGATGACGGGACCCCCGGTGGAGGAACCCCCGGCGGCGGAACAGGGGCGAGGGCTGCGGCGGGCCGCGGCCGCCGCAGCCGGGGGGCGGCTGCGCTGGATCGCCGCCCTCGCGCTCACGGCGCTCGCCGTCCTCGCGATCCTGCGCTTCGCCGACGGCGCGCTGCTGCGCGAGGGTCTCGGCGAGCTGGCGCGGCGGCCGCACCTGCTCGCGCTGCTCTTCGGCTGCTACGCCGCGGCGTTCGCGCTGCGCGCCGCCGCCTGGCGGCTGCTGCTCGGCGGCGCGGGAGCGGCCATCGGCCCCTTGCGGCTGTTCGCGATCCTGCACGCCGCACTGCTCGCCAACCACGCGCTGCCGATCAAGGCCGGCGAGGCGCTGCGCCCCGTGCTCGCGGCGCGGGCCGGCGTCCCCGCCGCCGCCGCCGCCGTCACCACCGTCGTCGCGCGCCTGCTCGACCTCGCGGCGCTGCTCTGCATCGCCGCCGCGCTGCTGCCGCCGACGGCGGCCGGCGGCGCCGGCCCGGCGGCCTTCGCCGCGCCCGCGCTGCTGCTCGCCGCCGCCGCGGGCGCGCTGCTCCTGCTCCGCGCCTCGAGGCCCGGCGGCGGCCTCCCCGGCCCGCTCGGCCGCCTCCGCGAGCGGGCGGGCGAGGCGCTGCGCGCGCTGCCGCCGCGCTCCGTCCTCGGCGCGTTCGCCGTCACCGTCCCCGCCTGGCTGCTCGAGTCCGCCGTCGTCTGGGCTGGCGCGCAGGCGCTCGGCATCGACCTGCCGCTTCCCGCCGCGGCGGCGGTCACGGCGTTCACGATCCTGTTCCAGACCGTCCACCTCACCCCCGGCGGCATCGGCGTCTACGAGGCGAGCATGACCGCAGCCCTGCAGGCGCAGGGCGTCCCCGGCGGCGAGGCGGTCACGCTCGCCGTGCTCGCCCACGGCCTCAAGTTCGCCTACTCCTTCGCCGCCGGCGGGCCGCTCGCGCTCGCCGCCGGGGGAGCGCCCTCGCTGCTGGGCCGCGTGCGCGGAAGCCGCGACGACGCGAAGGCCGCCGGGCGCTTCGAGATCGTCGCCGCGCGGCTCTGGAACGTGCTCAACGAGGGCAAGCCGTTCACGCCGGTCTTCGCCGTCTCCTCGCTGCTGCTGCTCGGCCTGCCGATCCTCGCGGCGGACGGCGGCTACGCCCTGCGGCTGTTCGGCGCGCTGGCGGCGCTGCTGCCGCTGTTCGCCCTCTTCTGGCGCTACGACTTCCCGCTGCGCCTGCGCGCCGCGCTGTGGGCGCTGCTGGCCGCCTGCCTCGTCCTCTTCCGCCCCTTCGACCCGGCCGCGATCGCGCTCGTCGTCGCGCTCTACTTCGGCTTCACCGTCGTGCTCTGGGGCACGGTCTACTACCACCTCCGCATCGGCACGCCGTGGACCAACGGCCTGCGTTTCTGGAAGCTCGTGATCGAGAATCCCGACACGACGAGCGGGAACTTCCTCGAACAGGTCCCGAAGCTGCTGATCCTCGTGCTGCTGGCGCGCCGGCTCGCCGAGGGCGGCGGCCTGCCCGCCGTCGCCGCCGTCGAGGCCTACACGGCGGGCGCGGCGGCGCTCGCCGTGCTGATCCACCAGTGGTGGTTCACCTGGGCGCCGCCGGAGCCGCAGACGCCGACGCGGCTGCGCCACCCGGGCGGGCCGGCGCCGAGCCGCCGCGTCATCCTCGTCGTCGTCGACGGCTGCCGCGCCGACCGCTTCGCCGAGGCGCGCACGCCGTTCCTCGACCGCCTCGCGTCCGAGGGCCTCGTCTGCGAGGACATGCGGACGGTCTACCCCGCGCGCACGGTCACGGCGTTCACCTCGATGCTCACGGGCGCGCCTCCGCGCGCGCACGGGATGCGGAGCAACTTCGTCCCCCGCCTCGGCGCGAAGTGCGAGTCGATCTTCGACGCGCTCGCCGCGCGCGGCGAGCGCGGGCGGCTCGTCGGCATCGCGCACCTCGTCGACGCCTTCGGCGAGGGCCGCGTCCGCACCGTCACCGCCGTCACCCCCAACGAGGAGATCGACGAGGCGCTCGCAGCCCGCGCCCGCGAGGTGCTGCGGACCGAGGACCCCGCGCTGCTCGTGCTGCAGACGCTGTCCGTCGACCAGACCGGCCACGCCCGCGGCAGCTACTACCCCGAATACCTCGAACGCATCGAGGAGACCGACCGGCTGCTGGAGGCGTTCCTCGGCTGGTGCGGCGACGAGGGCTACCTCGACGGCGCGACCGTCGTCGTCACCGCCGACCACGGGCAGGGGCGCGGCATCGGCGGGCACGGCCACTACGCCGAGCCGGAGCGGCGCGTGCCGTTCCTCGCGTGGGGCGCGGGCGTGCCGCGCGGCGCGCGCGCCGAGGGCGAGCGCAGCCTGCTCGACGTCGCGCCGACGCTCGCGTGGCTCCTCGGCGCGCAGCCGCCGGAGCGCTCGGTCGGCCAGGTGCTGTGGACGCGGGACGGCGTCGTCCCGCGCGGCGCGGGGCCGCTCGCGATCGTCATCCCCGCCCACGACGAGGCCCCGCGGCTGCCCGCGGTGCTCGCCGGCATCCCCCGCGACCGCCTCGGCGACGCCGTCGCGATCGTCGTCGACGACGGCTCCGCGGACGGCACCGCCGAGGCCGCCGAGCGCGCGGGCGCGGAAATCGTCGTGCGCCACGAGGTCAACCGCGGGCTCGGCGCGGCGCTGCGGACGGGCCTCGAAGCGGCGCGGACCCTCGACGCCCGCGCCGCCGTCTACCTCGACGCCGACCTCGAATACGACCCGGCGGAGATCCCGGCGCTGCTCGCCCCGATCGAGGCCGGCGAAGCCGACTACGTGCTCGGTTCGCGCTTCCTCGGCAGCCGCGAGGGGCACTCGTTCCTCCGCTCCTCCGGCAACCGCGCCTTCACGCTGGCGCTCGGCCTCCTCGCCGGCCGCCGCCTCACGGACGGGCAGACGGGCTTCCGCGCCTTCTCGCACCGCGCCCTCGAAGCTGCCGAGATCGTGCACGACTACAACTACGCGCAGGTGCTCACGCTCGACCTGCTGCACAAGGGGATGCGCCTCGCCGAGGTGCCGATCTCCTACCGCGGCCGCACGGGCGGGCGATCCTTCGTCGGCGGGCGCTACCTCTGGCGCGTGCCGCTCGGCATGGCGCGCGAGGTGCTCGGCGGCCGCCCGTAGCCGCCGGCGCCGCCGCGCGCCGGGCGAGCGGACGCCAGCCTCGAGGCTATCGCGAGCCGGCGGCCGGGCGCGGGCCGTCCGGCGGCGGCTCGCGGGCGCCCTCGCGGCGCGCGCGGCGCAGTCCCGCCGCCAGCCACGCCGCCGCCGCGAGGCCGCCGAGGCCCAGCCACGCGAGGGTGAGCAGCCACGTCTCCGCCGTCCACGCGGTGTACTGCGGGAACAGCCCGCCGGGGACGCGGAACAGCGCCGCACGCATCGCGAACGGATCGACCGCGACCGCGATCTCGCGCGCATGGCCCGCCTGCGCCAGCGCCGCCGTCACCGCGAGCGAGTAGAGGCCGAGCGCGGCGATCGAGGCCCGCGCGTACGGCCCTGCGGCGGACGCCGCCAGCGCCAGCGGGATCGGCAGCAGCGGGAAGACCGCCGCGAGCGTGCGGCCGGGGAACCACCAGCCCATCATCGTGATCGCGACGAACGACGCCATCAGCGCCTGCGCCGCGACCAGCGCCAGCACGAGCCGCAGCCTCGCGTCGCCGCGCGCGAGCAGCCACAGCCCCGGCAGCGCGGCGAGCAGCACCGGCGCCCAGCGCCCCACGCCGAAGCGGCGGTCGATCAGCAGCCCCCACAGCCGGTAGACGCGATCGCCGAACCCGGCGTGCCGCGCGACGATCTCCGCCGTTCCGTCGCCCGCGTACACGACGTTGACGTGGTACGGCGTCAGCGAATCGAACGCCGCGAGGTGGAACGCGGCCCAGGCCGCCGCCGAGAGCGCGCCCGCCGCCGCGAACGCCGCGCGCGCCCGCGGCGTCGCCCTCCACAGCGCGAAGGCGGCGGCGATCGCCGCCAGCGGCGCGTACTTGACGCCCAGCCAGGGCAGCGCCGTCAGCAGCGCGGCGACGGCCAGCGCGCGCCCCGCGCCGAGCCGCCCCCGGCCCGTCGCGGCGAGCAGCGCCGCGACCAGCGCGAGCGCGGCGGGCAGCTCCGGGTAGACCTCGGACGAGTAGACGAACGCCGTCGCCGTCAGCGCCGCCGCCGCCGTCGCGAGCCAGACGAGGAGCGGGCGCGCCCCCGTCAGCCGCAGCGCCAGCGCGTAGGCGAGCGCCCACGTCAGCGCCGCCGCCGCCGTCAGCTGGAACTGCGCCCCCGCCAGCCCTCCGAGGCCGAACCCCGGCAGCAGCAGCACGGACAGCCCCGGGCCGTGCGGGCTGAGCAGCCGCCCGTCCGGCAGCGGACGCGACTGCGACCACAGCCCGGCCGGATGATCGAAGAACGACTCCCACGAGCGCGCCGCGTACTGGCCGCGCAGATCGAGGTTGCCGTCCCGCAGCAGGCTCTGCGTGGTCAGCAGGTAGAACGGCTCGTCGCCGGTGATCGAGGCGCCGCGCGAGGCGCGGATGTCGATCGAGGCGCCGTAGGCGAGCAGCAGCAGCGCGAAGAGCGCGAGGCCGCCCGCCGCGCCGGGCCGCGCGCGGGCGCGCCCCGCCAGCCGCCGCGCCGCACCCGCCGCCCGCGATCCCTCGATACGTCCGCCCCCTCGACGCCGCACGCTGTATCATCGCGCGCGCGGGGTCTCCGCCCAACGGGGCGCGCCTCGCGGCGGGAGGCGTACACCATGCGGATCGGCGTCGGCCTCCACCGCAACGCGCCCGGCGACTGGCGGAGCGCGATCGACTTCGCCGTCGAGGCCGAGCGCCTCGGCGCGGACTCGATCTGGAGCGGCGAGGCGTGGGGCCACGACGGCGCGACCTCGCTCGCGTGGATCGCCAGCCACACCAGCCGCATCCGCCTCGGCACCAGCATCATGAAGATCGGCGCGCGCAGCCCCGCGCTGACCGCGGGCACCGCGATGGCGCTCGCCTCGATGACCGGGGGGCGCTTCGTGCTCGGCCTCGGCACGAGCACGCCGCAGATCATGGAGGCGTGGGACGGCGTCGCCTTCGATCGCCCGCTGCGCCGCACCCGCGAACTGATCGACGTCATCCGCCTCGTCGAGAGCGGCGAGCGCGTCGTCTACGACGGCGCGTTCCACCGCATCCCCCTGCGCGGCGAGCTGCGCCCGATGCGGACGCGCGCCGGCGCGGCGCGGCTGCCGATCCACATCGCCTCGGTCGGCCCGGCCAACCTGCGGCTGACCGGCGAACTGGCCGACGGCTGGATCGGCAACTGCTTCGCGCCCGAGACCGCCCACGCCTTCCTCGACCACCTGCGCGCCGGCGCCGAGGCCGCCGGGCGCACCCTCGCCGACCTCGAGCTGCAGGCGCCCGTCTCCCTCGAGTTCGGCGACGACCTCGACGATCTCGCGAAGCGCCACGCGATGGGCTACGCCTTCACCTTCGGCGCGATGGGCGAACCCGGCCGCAACTTCTACGTCGAGGCCTTCGCGCGCCAGGGCTACGAGGAGGTGCGCGAGGTGCACCGGCTCTGGATCGACGGCCGCCGCGCCGAGGCCCAGGACCTCGTGCCGGTCGAGCTCGCGCTCCGCACCAACCTGCTCGGCACGGACGAGACGGTGAAGCAGCGGCTGCGGGCCTACCGCGACGCCGGCATCGACACCCTGCGCGTCGGCCTGCGCGGCGACGGCATCGGCGAGATGCTCGGCGACCTCGGGCGGCTGATCGACCTCGCGGCCGCGGTCGACGCCGAGCCCGCCGCCGGCGTGTAGCATCGGCGGGCCGCGAGGACGGCGCGCCGCACGAACGGAGACCGCCATGACCACCGCCCCCGAACTCACCCCCGAACAGCAGCGCGTGCACGGCTACCTCGTCTCGCAGGGCGAGAAGTACTCGTGGCTCGAACTGTGGCCGCGGGTGCTGTCGGTGCGCCTCGACCTCCTCGCGGCGCTCGACGGCGTCACGGCGGAGCAGGCCGAGGCGCGCACCTCGGCCGACGAGTGGACGATCGTGGAGGGGCTGCGGCACGAGATCCGCGTCACCCGCGCCACCCTCCACACCGTCGAGCGGCTGTCCGGCGTCGCGATCTCCGACCCCGCGGACGAGCGCGACCCCGACGAGCTGTCGTTCGGCGAGCTGCGGAGCGAGCTGGCGCGCAACGGCACGCAGTTCGGCACGCTCGCCGCCGCGCTGCCGGAGGACGCGCCGCTGGAGCCGACCGCCCCGCACGGCAACTTCGGCGACCTGCACTGCCGCGCCTGGTACATCTTCCAGCGCATCCACGACGCCGACCACGTCACCCAGTTCCGCTCGATCCGCGAGGCCGACGACTTCCCCGCCAGCTAGCCAGCGCCCCCGCCCGCGGGGGCGCCCGCGCAAGGAGCCGCCGTGAGGACGGGACTGATCTCCGACACCCACTCGCCCGCGATGGGCGTGCACCCGCCCGAGGAGGTCGCGCGCGCCTTCGAGGGCGTCGACCTGATCCTGCACGCCGGCGACATCTACTCCTCGGCGTGCCTCGACTGGCTGGAGCGGATCGCGCCGGTGCTGGCCGTCGAGGTGCCGCCGGCGCCCTGCGTCGGCGACCCGCGGGTGGCGCGCAGGCGCGTCGTCGACGTCGCCGGGAGCGCCGTCGGGCTGGTGCACGACCTGGTGATCCGCGGGCACGGCTTCGAGGTCGCGCCCGGCGTGATCGCGCGCGAGGTCGACCCCGCCGTGTCGCTCGGCGACGCCCTCACGGCCGTCTTCGGCGAGCCGGTGGAGGCCGTGGTCTTCGGCGACACCCACATCCCGATGGTGGAGCGGCACCAGGGCATCCTGTTCGTGAACCCCGGCAGCCCCACCCTCCCCCGCCAGCGCCACGAGCTCGGCACCGTCGCCATCCTCGAAACCGGCGGCGGCGGCCACAGCGCGGAGATCGTCGACCTGACGGCCTACCGCGCATAGCGGCGGACCGGCGTCGCGCTTTACGGCAAGCCGCCGCTGGGCGATACTCCCGCCGCACGCGCGGCTGAGGGAGTGGGGTGACGAGTGGCGATTCTGCTGAGCTTCGACATCGACGGCACGCTGGAGCTGGGCGATCCGCCCGGCGGCGTCACGGTCGAGATGGTGCGGCGCGCGCGCGACCTCGGCTTCATCGTCGGCAGCTGCTCCGACCGCCCCCTGAGCAGCCAGCGCAAGATGTGGGCCGAGCTCGACATGGAGCCCGACTTCGTCGCCTCCAAGCACCAGCTCGGCAAGGTCAAGGCCCAGTTCGAGGACGCCGACGGCTTCTACCACATGGGCGACCGCGACACCGACTTCGCTGCAGCCCAGGAGAACGGCTTCGGCTTCTGGTGGCACCACGAGGCCGAGAAGGAGCCCTGGCTCGAACTCGACCACCCCAACCCGCGCTGAGCGCGGCCCCGCGCCCCGCTCCGGGGGCCGCGCGGCGGCCCGGGATCGGGCGCGGCTTCGCCCACGGACGCGCATTCCGCGCCCGCCGCGTGCTATCGTCGGAAGCGAAGACCAGCGCGCTACGTTCACCGGGAAAGAGCAGTGACCACCGCAGAACCCCGCGTCCGCCTGCCCGACCCCGCCGCGATGCTCCACGACGCCGAGCAGTTCCGCCTCAACATGGAGCGCGTCACCGAGCAGGGGCGCCGCATCGTCGACGCGCGCGCCCGCGAGGCCCGCGCCGAGGGCGGCCCGCCCCCGCCCGACCCCCTCAACGTGACCGAGGCGTTCACCCAGATGTGGGCGCGGCTGTGGGCCGAGCCGCAGCGCGTCTTCGACGCCCAGCTCGAACTGTGGCGCCAGTACCTCGATCTCTGCGAGCGCACCCTCGCGGCGGGCGGCGGAGGGGAGCCGGCGGCGGAGCCGGCGCCGCGCGGCGACCGCCGCTTCCGTGACCCCGACTGGTCCGGCAACCAGTTCTACGACTTCATCCGCCAGTCCTACCTCATCACCTCGCAGTGGCTGCTGGGCCTCGTGCGCGGCGTGGACGGGCTGGAGCCGGCCGACGCGCGCAAGATCGACTTCTACACGCGCCAGTTCATCGACGCGATCGCGCCCTCCAACTTCATCCTCACCAACCCCCAGGTGCTGCGCGCCACCCTCGAGACCAACGGCCAGAACCTCGTGCGCGGGTTCGAGAACCTCGCCAACGACATCGAGCGCGGCGACGGCAAGCTCATGATCTCGATGACCGACCCCGACGCCTTCGCCGTCGGCGTCAACGTCGCCACCACGCCCGGCAAGGTCGTCTACCAGAACGAGCTGATGCAGCTCCTCCAGTACGAGCCGGCCACGGAGCAGGTCCACCGCCGCCCGCTGCTGATCGTCCCGCCCTGGATCAACAAGTACTACATCCTCGACCTGCGGCCCGAGAACTCGTTCATCCGCTGGGCCGTCGAGCAGGGCTACACCGTCTTCGTCGTCTCGTGGGTCAACCCCGGCGGGCGGCTCGCCGAAAAGGACTTCGAGGACTACATGCTCGAGGGGCCGCTGGCCGCCCTCGACGCCGTCGAGCTGGCGACGGGCGAGCGCGAGGTCAACGCGATCGGCTACTGCATCGGCGGCACGCTGACGGCGGCCGCGCTCGCGTGGATGGCCCGCCGCGGCGACGACCGCGTCCGGACCTGCACCTTCTTCGCCTCGCAGGTCGATTTCGCCGACGCCGGCGAGCTGATGGTGTTCATCGACGAGCAGCAGATCCAGTCGCTCGAACAGACGATGGAGCGGCAGGGCGGCGTGCTCGAAGGCTCGCAGATGGCCAACAGCTTCAACATGCTGCGCTCCAACGACCTGGTCTGGTCCTACGTCGTCGACAACTACCTGCTCGGCAAGGACCCCGTGCCGTTCGACCTGCTCTACTGGAACTCCGACTCGACGCGGATGCCGCTGCGGATGCACAGCTACTACCTCCGCAACATGTACCTGCACAACCTGCTCGTGGAGCCGGACGCGCTCACCCTCGCCGGGGAGCCGATCGACCTGCGGCGCGTCGAGATCCCGATCTACCTGCAGTCCGCGCGCGAGGATCACATCGCGCCGCCGGAGTCGGTCTACAAGGCGACGAAGCTGTTCGGCGGCCCCGTGCGCTTCATGCTCGCCGGCTCCGGGCACATCGCCGGCGTTGTCAACGCCCCCGCCGCGCAGAAGTACCAGCACTGGACCAGCGAGCACGGCCCCACCGCCCCCACCGCCGCCGACTGGCTCGCGACCGCCGGGGAGCACCCCGGCTCGTGGTGGCCCGACTGGGACGCCTGGCTCGCCCCGCAGTCGGGCGGCCTCGTCCCCGCCCGCACCCCCGGCGACGGCCGGCTCGTCCCGATCGAGGACGCCCCCGGCTCCTACGTCGCGATGCGGTAGACGCCGCGCGCTTCGCGCGCGGCGGCGGCCCCCGGCGGACCGGCGCGCGTCAGGCGTGCGCGAGCGCCTCGGCGTCGCGCACGAACTTGCGGAAGGCGGGCATCGTCTCCTCGCGCCAGTAGCGGCCGCTGAAGACGCCGTAGTGGCCGACGTCGAACTGGGTGTGGTGGCGGCGCAGCGGTTCGGGGACGTTCGTGCAGAGGTCGTGCGCGGCCTCGGTCTGGCCGCGGCCCGTGATCTCGTCGCGCTCGCCCTCGATCGTCATCAGCGCCACGCGCCGCACCGCCGAGGGATCGACGAGCCGCCCGCGGTGCTCGAACTCGCCGGTGGCGAGGGCGCTGCGCTGGAACACGCGATCGACCGTCTGCAGGAAGTACTCGCCCGGCAGGTCCATGATCGTCATGTACTCGTCGTAGAAGCTGCGGTGGCGCTCCTCGGTGGCGCGGTCGCCCGCCACCAGCGACCAGAAGAAGTCGACGTGCGCCTGGGTGTGGCGCCGCACGTTGAGGCTGACGAAGGCGGCCAGCTGGCCCTTGCCGGGGTGGACGCGGCGGCCGGCCCCGGCGTAGGGCGCGGGCACCGTCGCCACCACCAGCTCGTCGAACCACTCCAGCGGCTGGCAGGCGGCGAAGCGGTTGACGACGGTGGGGTTCTGGCGGCCGTCGATGGGAGCGGCCATGAGCGTCATCGAGAGCGGCTGCAGCGGATCGTCGTCCTGGGCCATGAGGGAGACGGCGGCGAGCACCGGCACGCCCGGCTGGCAGACCGCGAGCACGTGCAGGTCGGGTCCCAGCAGCCGCATGTAGTCGCGCATGTAGTCGATGTAGTCGTCGAGGTCGAACGGGCCCTCGGAGAGGGGGACATCGCGGGCGTTGCGCCAGTCGGTGATGTAGACGTCGTGCTCGGGCAGCAGCGCCTCGACGGTGCCGCGCAGCAGCGTCGCCCAGTGGCCCGACATCGGCGCGACGACGAGCAGCCGCGGCTGGCGGCGGTCGGTGTCGCGCTCGAAGTGGAGCAGTTCGCAGAACGGGTCGGAGCGCACGACGACCTCGCGCACGGCGACGGTCTCGCCGTCGACGGTGGTGCGGTCGAAGTCGTAGCCGCGGTGGGTGTCCCACTCGCGGGTGAGGCGCTCGGTCAGCTCGCTGGCGGCGTACACCAGCCTGCTGGCCGGCAGCGCCGCCAGCGCGGGCGGCAGCGCGCCGTACAGCTGGCCGGCGAGCAGCGCCGCGACGCGCGGGCCGGTGGAGGCGATGCGGTAGCCCTCGAACCACTGGTAGAGCACGTTGGCCCCTGCCCCGGGCGGCGACCGCCGCCCGTACGCGAGCCGCTCCGCCGCGCGGCGTGCCCTTCCAGCCTAGCAAAGCGCGCCGCGCCGCTCCACGCGGGCGGCGCGCCTCGCCGGGGCGCTGAGGCGCCCTCGGCGCCTCAGCGCCCTCGCCGGCTAGCCGGCGGAGTTGCCGCCCTGCGGCTTCGCGGCGTTCGGGACGGCGGCCGCGGCGGCGGTCATGGCGTCGAAGCCCTGCCGCCAGGCGTCGCTCCACGAGCTGTCGTGCGTCCAGTCGCGCGAGAGCTCGACGGCGGCTTCGGAGATGGAGCGGCTGGCGCTGAAGATCTTCTCGAAGGTCGCGCGGCCCTCCTCGCCGGCCGTGCCGGCGCGGGAGTAGAGCTGCTGCGCGAAGGCGAGCGCGCGGTCCTGCGCCGCGAGCGCCGTCTCGATCGTCGAGGTGTAGTTCTCGGCGGCGTTCGCCGGGTTGGTGGCCACCTTCTCGGCCAGCGCCAGCGCGTCGCGCTGCCCGGCCTCGATCTCCGCGATCAGCCGCTCCGAGGCCTGCGCGCCGTTCGCCGAGGCGCTCCTGACCGCGTCCGCCATCACCTCGTAGCCCTCGCGCAGGGCGGCGAAGTAGGCCTCGATCCGCGTGCCGTCGCTCATCGTGTCGTTACCCCTTCGTGCGTGCTTCCGCGGCGCGGCGGGTCCGTTCGCGGCTCGCCGCTATCGGCATACTACAGATAGCAGCGGCTCGCGTCCAGTGCGCGCGGGGCGTAGGATAGCCGTCGGAGCGGGACGATGAGCGAAGATCGCGAGGGCGCCGCCGGGGAGCGGGCCGCGGCCGTGGCGGGGCTGCGGCTCCACGGCGAGCTGCTCGCGTCGAGCCTGCTGGCGCTGCTCCGCACCTCCAGCGCCTACGGCTACCACCTGACGCAGGTGCTGGCCGAGGCCGGGCTGCCGGAGTCGGACAACGGCACCGTCTACCGCACGCTGCGCCAGCTCGAACGCAGCGGCCTCGTCTCCTCGTTCTGGGACACCTCGGAGAGCGGGCCCGCGCGCCGGATGTATACGCTGACCGCCGCCGGCGAGCTGTTCCTGCGCGGCTGGTTCGACCTCATGGAGAAGCATCAGGCGCTGGTGCGCGAGGCGCTCGGACGCTCGCTCGCGCGACCCCGCGCCGAAGCGGGAAAGGACAACGGCGATGTCCCGTGAAGAACCCGACCCCGGCGTCGAGCGCGAGGAGCCGCCGCACCGCGACGATCCCCCGCCCTTCGGCGAGTGGCCCGAACAGTTCCAGCGGCAGTGGGAGGCCGTCCTCGGCTCGCTCGGCTACGACGGCGGCGCCGGCGAGATGCTGCCCATGCTCCAGCTGTTCGTCGACTCGCAGCGCATGATCGCCGCCTCCCTCGGCTCCTACTTCCAGGCCCTCAGCGGGCGCGCCCCGGCCCCCGGCCCCGAGGCCGGCCCCGGCGTCGCCGCCCGCCTCGACGCGATCGAGGCGCGCCTCGACGCGCTCGAGGCCCGCGCCGCCGCGGACGGCGAGGGCGGCGCGACGGGCGGCGAGGGCGCGGACGGCGGCGGCGAGGCGGCGGCGTAGTGCGGATCCCGGCGACCTACCCGGGCGCGTTCGAGAGCGGCGGGCGCGAGCTCGCCCTGCGGCTGATGACCCCGGACGACGCGGAGCGGATGCTGCGCTTCGCGCGCTCGCTGCCGCCGCACGACCTGCTGTTCCTGCGCCGCGACATCGCCGACCCCGAGCAGGTGCGGCGCTGGGGCGAGGAGATCGAGGCCGGCTCGATGGTGACGGTGCTCGCCCTCGACGGCGGCGAGATCGCCGGCTACGCCACCGTCGACCGCACCCCGTGGGCGTGGATGAGCCACGTCGCCGAGATGCGCGTGCTCGTCGGCCCCGCCTACCGCCGCCTCGGCCTCGGCCGCGCGCTCACCGCCGACGCCTTCGCGCTCGCCGTCGGCATGGGCAGCGAGAAGCTGGTGGCGCAGATGACCGCCGACCAGGAGGCCGCCCTCTCCGTCTTCGCCCGCCTCGGCTTCGCCTTCGAGGCACGCCTGCGCGAGCACGTCAAGGACCGCGACGGCCGCAAGTACGACCTGATCGTGATGAGCCGCGACCTCTCGCCGTTCCAGGGCGCCCTCTCCGCCATGGGCGCGGGCGGCGGGTAGCGCCCCGGCGAGGAGACGGAGACGCGCTTGGAGCCGACGCTCGCCGGCAAGTCGGCGCTGGTCACCGGATCGACGAGCGGCATCGGGCTCGCGATCGCCCGCGCGCTCGCCGCCTCGGGCGCGAACGTGATGCTGCACGGCCTCGGCGACCCCGAGGCGATCGAGGCCCTGCGCGGCGAACTGGCAGCGTCGCACGGCGTCGGGGCCGCCGCCAGCGGCGCCGACCTGCGCGACCCGGCGGCGATCGCGGCGCTCGCGCGCGAGGCCGCCTCGCGCTTCGGGCGCATCGACATCCTCGTCAACAACGCGGGCGTCCAGCACACCGCGCCGATCGAGGCGTTCCCGGCCGATCGCTGGGACGACATCATCGCCGTCAACCTCTCGGCCGCCTTCCACGCGACGCGGCTGCTGCTGCCGGCGATGCGCGAGGCGGGCTGGGGCCGCATCCTCAACACCGGCTCCGCCCACGGCCTCGTCGCCTCGGCGGAGAAGGCGGCCTACGTCGCCTCCAAGCACGCGATCGTCGGCCTCACGAAGGTGGTCGCCCTCGAAACGGCGCGCACGGCGATCACCTGCAACGCGATCTGCCCCGGCTTCGTCCGCACCGAGCTGATCGACCGCCAGATCGAGGAGCGCGCGGCGGCCCTCGGCATGTCGTTCGAGGAGGGCGCCGCCGATCTGGTGGGCGAGAAGCACCCCTCGCTGGAGTTCGTGCAGCCCGATCAGATCGGGCGGCTCGCCGTCTTCCTCTGCTCGGACGCCGCCAGCCAGATCACGGGTGCCGCCATCTCCGTCGACGGCGGCTGGACCGCGCAGTAGGCCGCCCGTGGCCGCGGAGATCGCCGCGACGGCGGACGAGGCGGTGGCCGGCGTGCCGGACGGGGCCACGATCATGTTCGGCGGCTTCGTGTCGGCGGGGACGCCGGCCAACCTGATCCTCGCGCTGCGGCGGAGCGGCGTGCGCGGCCTCACCGTCATCGCCAACAACATCGGCCTCGGCGATCGCCTCGACGAGCTGTGCGAGGAGCGGCAGGTGGAGCGCGTGATCGCGACCTTCGCGATCCGCGCCTCGGCCGGCCGCGGCAGCCGCTTCGAGGAGCAGTACCGCGCGGGCGAGGTCGGCCTCGAACTCGCGCCGCAGGGCACCTTCGCCGAGCGCATCCGCGCGGGCGGGGCCGGCCTCGGCGGCGTGCTCACCCGCACCGGCCTCGGCACGGTCGTGGCCGAGGGCAAGCGCACGCTGGAGATCGACGGCGAGCGCTACCTGCTCGAACGCCCGCTGCGCGCCGACTTCGCCTTCCTCAAGGCCCACCGCGCCGACCGCCTCGGCAACCTCGAGTACCGCGCGGCGGGCCGCAACTTCAACCCGCTGATGGCCGCCGCCGCCGCCACCGTGATCGCCGAGGCCGGGGAGATCGTGGAGCCGGGCGCGCTCGACCCGGAGCGCGTCGGCACGCCCGCCGCCTACGTCGATCGCCTCGTGCGCTGCGATCCGCTGCCGGTGCGCTGGGATGGCTGACAGGCCGGCCGGCCTCACCCGCGAGCTGATCGCGCTGCGCGTCGCCCGCGAGCTGCGCGCGGGCGACGTCGTCAACCTCGGCATCGGGCTGCCGACGCAGGTCGCCAACTACGCCGACCCCGCCCTCGGCGTGCTGTTCCAGGCGGAGAACGGCATCCTCGGCTACGGCGGCGTCCTCGACTCCGGCTTCGACCCCGAGACGATCAACGCGGGCGGGCAGCCGGTCGCGCTGCTGCCGGGCGCGAGCTTCTTCGACAGCGCCGAGTCGTTCGCGATGATCCGCGGCGGGCACGTCGACCTCGCCGTGCTGGGCGGCCTCCAGGTCTCGGAGCGCGGCGACCTCGCCAACTGGTCGGTGCCGGAGCGCGGCGGCGGCAGCATCGGCGGGGCGATGGACCTCGCGATCGGCGCGCGCCGCCTGATCGTGGCGATGGAGCACCGCACCCGCGAGGGCGCCCCGCGCATCGTCCGCGCCTGCTCCTACCCCCTCACCGCCCCCGCCTGCGTCGACCTCGTCGTCACCGACCTCGCCGTGATCGAAGTGGCGCCGGACGGCCTCGTGCTGCGCGAGGTCGCCCCCGGCGTCACGCCCGAGGAGGTGCAGGCCGTCACCGAACCGCCGCTCGCGCACGCCCCCGGCCTCGCCGCGATGCGGCTGTAGGCGCGCGGGCCGCGCGCCGGACGCGACGGCCCCCGATGCGCGCGGGCAGCGTGCTCGGCCTCTCGGCGGGCGGCTTCCACCGCCTCGCCTACGCCGAGTGGGGACCGCGCGAGGCGGAGCGCACCGTCGTCTGCGTCCACGGCCTCACCCGCAACGGGCGCGACTTCGACGCGCTCGCCGCGGCGCTGGCCGCCCGCGGCTGGCGCGTCGCCTGCCCCGACGTCGCGGGGCGGGGCCGCAGCGACTGGCTGCCGCCGGAAGCCGGGTACGGCTACCCCCAGTACCTCGCCGACGCGGCCGCGCTGCTCGCGCGCCTCGGCGCGGACGCGGACGGCGGCGGCGTGGACTGGGTCGGCACCTCGATGGGCGGGCTGATCGGGATGCTGGCGGCGTCCCTGCCCGGCTCGCCGATCCGGCGGCTGGTGCTCAACGACATCGGCCCGTTCGTGCCGCGGGAGGCGCTGGAGCGCATCGGCCGCTACGTCGCCGAGCGGCCCGCCTACGCCTCGATCGGCGAGGCGGCGGAGCGGCTCGCGCGCGTGCACGAGGGCTTCGGCCCGCTCAGCGTGGAGCAGTGGCGGCGGCTCGCGGAGCACGACGTGCGGCCGGCCGAAGGCGGCGGCTACGAGCCGCGCATCGACCCGGCGGTGGCGGCGGCGTTCCTCGCCGCGCCGCCCGGCGACGCCGACCTGTGGGACGCCTGGGAGCGGGTGCGCGCGCCCGTGCTCGTGCTGCGCGGCGCGCGGTCCGGCGTGCTGACGCCGGAGACGGCGCGCCGCATGGCCGAACGCGAGGCCGTCGAGGTGGTGGAGTTCGCCGACTGCGGCCACGCCCCCGCGCTGCAGTCGCACGATCAGATCGAGGCCGTCGCCGGCTGGCTCGCGCGCACGCCGGCCGGCTGAGCGCGCCGCCGGAGCCTCGGCGCGAGGCTCCGGCGGCGGCGTGCGTCGCGCCGGTTAGCGGCCGGTCCAGACCGGGTCGCGCTTCTCGGCGAAGGCGGCCGGGCCCTCCTTCGCGTCGGCCGAGGAGAGGACGACCTGGTTCATCCACTCGGCGATGCGGACCGTGTTCTCGATGCCGGCCTTGCGCCAGGACTGGATGATCGACTTGGTGCCGCGGATCGAGAGCGGCGCGTTGGAGGCGATCATCTGCGCGATCTCCTCGGCGCGCGGCAGCAGCCGGTCGGGGCCGACGACCTCGGTGACGACGCCGTACTGCAGCGCCTGCTCGGGCGAGATGCGGTCGGCCGTGAGCAGGATGTAGTTGGCCGCCGAGAAGCCGATGACGTGCGGCAGGTGGTGGATGCCGTAGCCGGCCATGATCCCGCGCTTCGGCTCGAACAGCCCGAAGTAGGCGTCGGTCGAGCAGATGCGGATGTCGCAGTCCAGCGCCGTCTCCATGCCGCCGCCGATGGCGAGGCCGTTGACCGCGGCGATGAACGGCTTCGGGCTGTCCGAGTAGCCCCACCCGCTCATCGAGCCGCCGCGCCGCCGCGCGCCGCCCTCGCCGGCCGCGTTGCGCTCGGCCATCTCCTTGAGGTCGGCCCCGGCCGAGAACGCGCGCCCCGTGCCGGTCACGATGCCGACGCGCATGTTCGGGTCGTCGTTGAAGTCCTCCAGCGCCTCGTCGCGCAGCGCCGTGAGGTTGCCGCCGAGCGCGTTGAGGCGCTCCGGCCGGTTCATCGTGAAGATCGCGTAGAAGTCCTTCTTGTCGTACTCGAGATCCGCCATCGAAGCCTTCTCCCCGCCGGCGCCGCCGCTCCCGCGCCGCCCCCGTGGCGGCCCGCGCGGCCCCGCCTCGTCCTGCCCCGATATGTAGCCCGCCGCGCGCTGCGCCGTCAAACGCGCGCCCCCGGAAGCCGCCCGTCCGGGGGCGATCGACCGCTTGTTCGCCTGTGCGCCGCGTGGTAGAGTGCGCGCGCCGCGGGGGCGGCTGCGGCGATGCGGAGGCGGCGATGCCGAACGGCGCACGGGGCGCGCCGCCCGCGGCGAACGCGACCGGGACGGGCAGGCGCATCGCCTCCCGCTCGAAGCCGCGGCGCAAGCGGCTGATCGCCTTCGGCTGGTACGGCGGCAAGTTCAGCCACCTCGACTTCATCCTGCCGAACATCCCCGGCGACGCGGCGCACTTCTGCGACGTATTCGGCGGATCGGCGGCCGTGCTCGTCAACCGCGAGCCTGCGCCCGTCGAGACCTACAACGACCTCGACTCCGAGCTGGTCAACTTCTTCGAGGTCCTGCGCGACCGGCAGGACGAGCTGCTGCGCGCGATCAGCCTGACCCCGTTCTCGCGCGAGGAGCTGGCCCGCGCCTGCGGGTACGAGCGCGGGCTGTCCGCCCTCGAACGGGCGCGGCGGTTCTTCGTGCGGGCCCGCCAGACCCGCACCGGCCTCGCGCAGTCCAGCAGCGAGGGCCGCTGGGCGCACTGCGTGCTGACCTCGCGCGCGGGCATGGCCGGCGCCGTGTCGCGCTGGCTCGGCTCCGTCGACGGCCTCGCGGAGATCGCGCAGCGGCTGCAGCGGGTGCAGATCGAGAACGCCCCCGCGCTCGACGCGATCACCCGCTACGACACGCCGCGGACGGTGTTCTACCTCGATCCCCCCTACGTGCACTCGGCGCGCGGGGACGCCGCGGCCTACGGGTTCGAGATGAGCGACGGCGACCACGCCGAGCTCGCCGCCGCGCTGTCCTCGATCCGCGGGCGCGCCGTGCTGTCCGGCTACCGCACCCCCCTCTACGACGAGCTGTACCGCGGCTGGCGGCGCGTCGACGCCCCCGTCCGCACCGCGCACTCGGTGCGGCAGCCGCGCCGCGAGTCGCTCTGGCTGAACTTCGGCCCGTGAACGAGGACGCCGCCGCCGCCTGGCTCGACCGCGAGTGGGCGGCGGCGCTGGAGGACGAAGCCGCGCCCGCCGCCGATCCCGAAACCGATCGGCTCGTCGATTCGGACGTCGTCAGCATCCGCTACGCCGTCGTCACGCAGCTGCTCGGCAAGGCCGCCGATCCCGCGCGCGACCTGCTGTGCCTCAGCGGGGCGCGGCGGAAGACGCCGAAGCGGCCGGACGCTGGGATCCGCGCAGCTTCTGCATCGCCGTCGTCGTGCCCTGGGTGCGCCGGAACCACGACGTGCTGGGCAACAGCGGCGACCCCTACGCGGCAATCCTCTCCGGCGGCCGCGGCTCGACGGCGGCGAGGCCGTGCAGCGGCGGGCGGAATGGGACGCGCTGCTCGGCTTCCTGCGGACGCTGGAGGAGGACGGCGACCGCGAGGCGGCAGTCGCCGCCCTGCGCCGCTGCCTCCGCAGCGCCGTCCGCCGGCTCCGCAAGTTCGCGATCGAGTACCCCGTGCCCCTGCGGATCGGATGGGACCAGCTCGCGGACCTGCTCGCCGCCTTCCTCGATCGGCCCAGCAACGGTCTCAGGCCGCTCGCGGTGACGACGGCGCTGATGGGCGCGCTCGGCGAGGCGTTCGGCCTCTTCCCGCGAGTCGAGAGCCAGTGCCTGAACGAGCCGGACGCGGCCGCGGGGATGCCCGCCGACGTGATGTGCTACGGGCCGGACGGCGATCTGCGCCTGGCGGTCGAGGTCAAGGACCGCGAGCTGACGCTCGCCGACGTCGAGGCCACGCTCGCGAAGGCCCGCAGCAGCGAACTCGCGAACGTGATGTTCGCGGCGCCGGGCATACGCCCGCAGGACGAAGCCGCGGTCCGTTCGAGGATCGCCGACGAGTGGGCGAGGGGCGCGAACGTCTACCGCGTGACGATCGCGGAGCTGGCCCGGAGCGCGTTCGCGCTGCTGGACGAGGGGTGGCGCGTCCGGTTCGCGAGGTCCGTCGGCGCGGAGCTGGAGCGGCGTGCCGCCGGCTACCGACACCGCCGCGAGTGGGCGGACCTGCTCGCGCAGGCGTAGCCCGCGCCCGCGCCGCGCCGGTCAGATCAGCTCGCCCTGCTCGGTGCGCTCCCCGGCGCGCGGCGCGGGCTGGTACTGCGGCAGGCTCAGCCCGCACGATCTCGCCCGCCGTCAGCAGCTGGATGCGCGGGTACGCGGCCCCCGTCCACGCCGAGCGCCAGACGCCCGCCGACGCGGCCTCCCGCTCCATCTCGCGCGTGCGCGTCGAGGCGGTGACGAGCACGCCGATCGCGGCGCCCTCGCGCTCGACCACGCCCCGCAGGTCGCGCACGTCGCGCACGCCCGTCGCGCCGCCCTTGACCGAGATCACGACCTGCCGGTGGCTGAGCGTCGGGCGATCGGGGTCAGCGGGATCGCGATCGGGGAACGCCGCCGCGCCGTCGATGCCGCGGTCCGGCCCCCTGCGCTCGGCGCCGCCGCGCGGGGTGCCGCCGAGCCGGGCGACCGCCCAGAACTGGTACTGGTACTTGTCGCGCTCCGCCAGCGCGAGCGCCGCCGCCTCGTCGGCCGGCTCGCCGTCCACGCGCGGGCTGTCCGGCTCGTCCTCGGGGAAGTCGCCGGGAAAGGTCGTCCGCAGCCGGTTCCGCATCAGGTCCACGGCGAGCCAGGTGACGTCGATGCCGATCCAGCGCCGCCCCAGCCGGTGCGCCGCCACCGTCGCCGTCCCGCACCCGCAGAACGGATCGAGCACGAGGTCGCCGGGGTTCGAGGACGCCTCGACGATCCGCTCCAGCAGCGCCTCCGGCTTCTGCGTGCGGTAGCCGAGGTACTCCTTCGAGCCGCCGATGGGCGGAATGTCGGTCCAGATATTCTGGAGCGGCACGCCCGGCATCTCGTCGAGGTAGCGCTTGTAGCGCGGAATCCCCGATCGCGGGTAGTGGAGGCGGCCCTCGCGCTCGAACCGCTCCATGTTCTCGCGCGAGTACGCCCAGTAGCGGTTGCGGTAGGGCAGCACCTTCCGCCCGTCCGGCGCCGTCCACTCGTAGCGGGTGTCGCCGCCCGGCTTGGCCGCCGTGAGGTCGCCCAGCTGGAAGCGCCGCCCGGTCTCCGGCTCGACGTGCCGGTAGAACCGCTCGACGTACTCCCCGGAGTACGGGCCGTACTGCGTGTTCCAGGCCGCCTGCCGCGTCCGCGAGTAGAAGAGGATGGTGTCGGAGATGCGCCCGAAGTGGCGCGCGCCCTGACCGGTGTCGCTGTGCGCCGAGGTGCGCCGCCACACGATCTCGTTGCGGAAGTTGCGGGCGTCGAACACGGCGTCCATCAGCGTCTTGAGGTAGTGGCTCGCGGTCGGGTCGCAGTGGAGGTAGATCGAGGCGGACGGCTTCATCACGCGCCGCAGCTCGACGAGGCGCGGCGCCATCATCGTCAGGTACGCCGTCACGTCGTTGTGGCCGAGCGCTTCGACGAACGCGCCCAGCAGCCGGCCTACGTCGTCCCCGCGGCCGGCGACCTCGTCGAACGTGTCCGAGGCGTGCGCCGTCCAGTGCCACGTGTCCTCGAACGCCGCGATCTGCGCCTCGGCTTCGAGGGCCTCCCCCCCCCCCCGCGCACACTTGTTCTGCGGTACAGCACGTTGTACGAGCGGTGGGAGTTGAACGGCGGGTCGAGGTAGACGAGATCGACGCACTCCGGCGGGAAGGCGCGCAGCACGTCGAGGTTGTCGCCGTAGTAGAGCGAGTTGGGCCGGAACTCGGGCATCGGCGGAATGCTGTCCGCTCCCCCCGCGCGCGTCAAGGGACGCCCGCCCCGCGCGGCTGCGGCGCGCCGCTATGATGGCGCGCGTGGAGGCGCCTCGCGCGCCCGCGGCGAGGGAGGGAGGCACGCGATGGGCGGCTACGAGTTCGTGCTGTACGAGACCGGCGACCGCATCGCCACGATCACGCTCAACCGGCCCGACCAGATGAACGCGCTCTCGCCCGACCTCGAACGCGAGCTGCACGAGGCGCTCGACGAAGCCGACGCCGACGGCGGGGTGCGCGCGATCGTCGTCACCGGCGCGGGGCGCGCCTTCTCGGCCGGCTACGACCTCGGCCGCGAGCGCGAGGCGCCGGAGACGACGCGCGACGCGCTGCTGCGCTGGACGCAGACCGACACGAAGCACGTCGAGCACATGATGCACCTCATGGAGCTGGACAAGCCGATCGTGGCCGCGGTCAACGGCTGGGCGCTGGGCGGCGGCTTCTGGTACTCGCTGGCCTGCGACATCACGATCGCGTCGGAGCAGGCGACGTTCGGGCAGCCCGAGGTGCGGATGATCTCCAACACCTCGTTCCTCTTCCCGGCCCTCGTGGGCTGGAAGGAGGCGCACCGCTACGCGCTCACCGGCGACCACTTCGACGCCCGCGAGGCGCTCCGCATCGGCGCCGTCAACGAGGTCGTGCCCCACGACCAGCTGATGGAGCGGGCGCGCGCGATGGCCGCGCGGCTGGCGCTCGTGCCCACCGACTCGGTGCGGCTCAACAAGCGGCTGACGACCTACGGCCTGCACGCGATGGGCCTCCGCAACGCGCTCCAGACCGGCGGCCTGCTCTCGATCGTCGCGCACGCCTCGACCGACGCCCGGGAGGTCGCCGATCTCTACGAGACGCAGCGCCGCGACGGGCTGACCGCCTTCCTGCGGCAGCGCGACAACCCGTTCGTCCCCGAGCCGGGCGGCCCGCGCTCGCGGGCCTGAGCGGCGCGCCGCGCCTACGCCGGGGGCGCCTCGAGCAGCGCGCGGCCGGCGGCGGCGTAGTGGCGCGGCTTGGCGTGCAGGTGCTGGCCGGCGGCGCGCAGGTCGCGCCACGCGCGCTCGAGGCGGTTGGGGCGGTACAGCGCCTGCGCGCCGGCGGCCTCGAACAGCAGGTCGGCGGCGCGCACGCAGGAGCGCACGGCGTGGGCGACGGCCAGCGTGAGCTCGCGCAGCGCCTCGGGCGGGTGCGGCTCGCCGGCCGCCCCGCGCTCGCCGATCGCGCCGATCAGGCGCGCGAGCCACGCTTCCGAGGACGCGGCGAGCGCCTCGGCCTCGCCGCGCGCGCGGTGGGCGAGCGCGATCTCCTCGGCGGGGCGCGCGCTCCACGCGGGGCGGGCGGCGATGTCCGCGAAGGCCGCGATCGCCTGCCGCGCGACGCCGATCGCGTGGGCGCCGTGGCCCATCTGGAAGTGCGGCTGGATCGGCAGCGCGGCGCGCGGCCCCCCGCTCCAGGGCGGCCCCAGCGCGAACGCGAGGCCGTCGGGGACGCGCACGCCGCGCATCGCGTAGTCGTGGCTGCCCGTGCCCAGCAGCCCCGGCGCCGTCCAGGTGTCGATCGCCTCGGCCTCCGCGGCGGGGACGGCGAAGGCGAGCAGCCGCGGCTGCCCGCGCTCGTCGAGCGCCGGTTCGCCGTCCGCGCCGAGCAGGCGCGCGCGGCTGATCAGCCAGTCGGCGTGCGGCAGCCCGCTGGCGAACGGCCACCGCCCCTCGGCCTCGTGCCCGCCGCCGGCGAGGGGCCGCAGCGTGCCGGCGGGCGGCTGCAGCGTGCCCACGAGGATCGCGCGGCCGCCGTCGCCGAAGACGCGCGCGGCCGCCTCGCGCGGCATGAACGCGGCGAGGGCCGCCGTCTCCGCCGCGATCATCGCCACCCAGCCCGCCGCCGCGTCGCCCTCGGACAGCGCGAGCACGGCGTCCATGAACGTCGCCGCGCCGGCGTCGAGGCCGCCCAGCTCGCGCGGCGTCCAGAGGTGGAAGAGGCCGGCCTCGCGCATCGCCTCGGCGAGCGGCGCGGGCAGCCGCCGTTCGCGCTCGGTCTCCTCCGCCGAAGCGCGCGCGAGCGCGGCCAGCTCGCGCGCCCGCGCGGCGACGGCGGGGTCGCCGCCGAAGGTCACGCCAGCGCCGCCTCGATGTCGTCGATGTGCCCGCCCGCGTGGCCGGAGGCCAGCATGTGCAGCATGTCGCCGGCGGGGGCCTCGCCGGGGCGGAAGCCGAACGGGATCGGGCGCGCGAGATCCGCGTCGCCGGCGTCCGCGAGCGCCTCGAGGGCCGCGCGGTAGCCCTCGCGCGCTTCGGCGACGAGGTCCGCGGCGGAGGCGCCCGCGCGCGCGGCGATCTGGTCCTCGTTGCCCGTCCGCGGGGGCGGCTCGCCGCCCGGCTCGTCGAGGGCGCGCACGCGCGCGAGGACGGCGGGGACGGGGTTCGCGGTCGCGGCGAGGTGGCTGAGCGCGTCGCGCACCCGCCACTCGCCCTCGGGCAGCGGCCGCTCCGCGCCCGCGGCGATGCGTTCGCCCAGCGCCCCGATGCGCCCGTCGGCCATGCGGATCGCCTCCGCGATCTCCTCGCGCGTCGCCATGTCCTCGCCTCCTTGCCGTCGCGTTCGCCTCCGCGGGGCGCAGTCTACCGCCTCGCGGCGCGCGGGGCGGGCGGCGAGCGCTCGCGACGCAGGGGCGGGCGTCGCGCGGGCCGCGCGGCGCTGGACGCGGCGCGCGCGCTGGTACATGCTTACGGCCTCGGGGCGCCGCAGACCTCGCGCGATCGGGGCCCGCGAAGGCGGGAGCGAGGGCGCGCCGCCCGCGCACGCCGCGCCCCCGACGGACGCGCGCGGCGAGGATGGCCGGAGCCGACGATGACGAACCCCGCCGCCACGCTCCGGCGCGTCAACGCGGGCGGCTCGCGGCTCTTCTTCGGCTGGTGGATCGTCGGCTCCGGGTTCGTCATCAACACGTTCAACGGCGCGCTCGTGTTCCACGCCTTCGGCGCCTACGTCGTGCTGCTGGAGGAGGACTTCGGCTGGAGCCGCACGGCCTTCGCCCTCGCGTTCGCACTCCAGCGCATCGAGAGCGGCCTGCTCGGCCCGATCGAGGGCTGGGCGATCGATCGCTTCGGCCCGCGGCGGGTGATGATGACGGGCCTCGTGCTGTTCGCGCTGGGGTTCCTCGCGTTCAGCCAGATCAACTCGCTCCTGACGTTCTACCTCGCGTTCATGCTGATCGCGATCGGCTCGGTGCTGGGGTCGTTCCTGCCGGCCACCGTGGCCGTCGTGAACTGGTTCAACAAGCGGCGCGCGCTCGCCCTCGCGCTGGTCTCGATGGGCTTCGCGGCGGGCGGCCTGATCCAGCCGATCGTGGTGGCGCTGCTGGAGAGCCTCGGCTGGCGCAGCATGGCGATCGCGTCCGGACTGTTCGTGCTGGCGATCGGCCTGCCGCTGGCGAGCCTCATGCGCCACCGCCCCGAGGACCACGGGATGCGGCCCGACGGCGCCGCCGCGCGCGAGGACGAGCCGCCCCCGGAGCGCGGCTTCACCGCCCGTCAGGCCCTCCGCACCCGCGCCTTCTGGTGCATCGCCCTCGGCCACAGCTCCTCGCTGCTCGTGATCGGCGCGGTGATGGTGCACTTCGTCGCCCACGTCAACGAGAGCCTCGGCTACTCGCTCGCCTTCGCCGCCTCCATGATCACCGTGATGACCGTCGCGATGATGTTCGGCCAGACCTTCATCGGCGGCTTCCTCGGCGACCGCCTCCACAAGCGGACCGCGATCGTCGTGGCGCTGTTCGGCCACACCATCGCGCTGCTGCTGCTGGCCTACGCCACCTCGACGTGGATGATCGTCGCCTTCGTCACCATCAACGGCCTCGCGATGGGCAGCCGCGGCCCGCTCATCCAGGCGATGCGCGCCGACTACTTCGGGCGCGAGTCGTTCGGCACGATCATGGGCTTCTCCTCGCTCGTGATGATGATCGGCATGATCGCCGGCCCCGTCATCGCCGGCATCTCCTACGACGCCACCGGCTCCTACGAGATCGGGTTCACGATGCTGGCGGTGATGGCGGCGCTGGGCTCGGCGTTCTTCATGTTCGCCACCAAGCCGACGCTGCCCGCGCCGGCCTCGCCCGCCCCCGCGCCCGCCGCCGGAACGCCGTCCGGCGGCGCCGCCGCCCGCAACGGCGAGGCCCCCGGCGGGGCCGCCGAAGAGGCCGCCGCCCCCGTCGCCGCGGGGCCCGACCGGTGACCGACGTCCAGACCGCGCTCGGCCCCGTGGCGGGCGAGCGGCTCGGCCTCACCCTCGCCCACGAGCACCTCTACGTCGGCTCGGCCGGGATGCGCGAGGCCTACCCCCACCTCTTCGACCCCGAAGCCGAGACCGCCCACGCCGCCGCCGAGCTCGCCGAGGCGCGCGAGGCCGGCGTCGGGACGATCGTCGACGTCACCACGCCCGACCTCGGCCGCGCCCCGGAGCTGATCCGCGAGGCCTCGCGGCGCTCCGGCGTGCACGTCGTGCTCGCCACCGGCCTCTGGCTCGACCCCCCGCGGATGCTGCGCGACACCCCCGCCGGGGAGTTCGCCGCCCTCTTCGCCCGCGAGATCGAGGAGGGCATCGCCGACACCGGCATCCGCGCCGGCGTGATCAAGGTCGCCAACGGCGACCCGCCCGGCGTCGGCGAGACCGAGGAGCGCATCCTGCGCGGCGCGGCGGAGGCGGCAGCGCGCACGCGCGTCCCGATCACGACGCACACCGGCCCCTACGCGATCGGCCGCGAGCAGATGCGGATCTTCGCCGACGCCGGCGTACCGCCGCACCTCGTCGCCATCGGCCACTCGTTCACGGGCGACCTCGGCTACCTGCGCGAGGTGCTGGACGGCGGCCACTACCTGTCGATCGACCACTTCCGGTGGCGGCGCGACATCGAGGACGAGGTGCTGGCCGCGATCGCCGCGCTGTGCGCCGAGGGCCGCGCCGCGCGCCTCATGCTCAGCCACGACCACGCGCCGGAGATGCACGCCTTCCGGCCCCACGGCCCCCACCAGCCGCCGAGCGGCTTCACCTACGTCCCCCGCGAGGTGCGGGCCAAGCTGGAGCGCCTCGGCGTCGCCGCCGCCGACCTCGACGCGATGCTGGTCGAGGCCCCCCGCGCCTTCCTCGAAGGCGGGCGCGGGTAGCGGACGGCGTCCGCCGCAGGCGCGGAAGCGAGGGCAGCGAGGGCATGGAGCCGCTCGGCGTGGTGCTCACGGCGGGGCTGGGGACGCGGCTGCGGCCGCTGACCCCCGCCACGCCGAAGCCGCTGGCGCCGCTGCTCGACCGCCCGCTGATCGCGTGGGCGCTCGACCTCGTGGCCGGCCTCGGCGCGCGCGAGGCCGTCGTCGTCGCGGGGCCGGACGACGCGGCGACGCCGCGCGAGGCGCGCGCGCGCGCCCCCGGCGGCCTCGCCGTCTCCGCCGCCGTCCAGCGCGAGCCGCGAGGCTCCGGCGACGCCCTCGCCGCCGCCGGGAGCGCCCTCGACGGGCGCGCCGCCGCCGTGCTCGCGGTGGACAGCGTGCTCACCGGCGCCGACCCCGGCCTGCTCGCCGCCTTCGAGGCCAGCGGCGCCGACGCCGGCCTGCTGCTGCGCCCCGTCGAGGACCCCCGCGCCTTCGGCGTCGCCGTCCTCGACGGCGACCGCGTCACCGCCCTCGAGGAGAAGCCCGAGCGCCCGCGCTCGAACCTCGCGCTCGTCGGGCTGTGGCTGCTCGCGCCCGCCGCCGTCGAGCGCGTGCGGACGCGCCCCCACGTCAACGCGAAGGGCGAGTCCGACCTCACCGCCACCGTCGCCGACCTGCTGGCCGAGGGCGGCGACGTGCGCGGCTGGGTGCACGGCGGCGAGTGGCTCGACGGCGGCACGCTGGCCGGCCTGCTCGACGCGCAGGCGCGGCTGCTGCCCGCGATCGCGGACGCGCCTCCGCCCGCGGGCGGGGACAACGCGCTGTCCGGCCTCGTCTCCGCCGCCGGAGCGCGCGTGCGCGGCTCGCGCATCGAGGGGCCCGCGCTGATCGGCGAGGGCGCGACGGTCGAACGCTGCCGCATCGCCGCCAGCGTCGTCGGCGCGGGCGCGACGATCGAGGACGCCGAGCTGACGCGCGCGCTCGTCGCCCCCGGCGCGCGGCTGCGCGGCGGGCGCTGGGCCGACGTCGTCGTCACCGCCGGGGGCGCGATCGCCGGCCCCGGCGCGCCGGACGGGGCGGCGCGTGGCTGAGGCGGCGACCCTCGCCCCGGCGCTGCGCGCGGGCGCGGACGGCGACCCCGCGATCCTCGCCCCCGGCCGCGAGCCGCTGACGCACGGCGGCCTGCGCGCGCTGATCGCGAGGCTCGGCGAGGACCTGCGCGCGGCCGGCGTCGGCCCCCGCGACCGCGTCGCCGTCGTGCTGCCGAACGGGCCGGAGGCGGCGATCGCCTTCCTCGCCGCCGCCTCCCACGCCGCCGCCGCCCCGCTCAACCCCGACTACACCGAGGCCGAGTTCCGCTTCTACCTCGGCGATATCGGCGCGAAGGCGCTGCTGACCGCGCCCGGCGGCGCAGCCGCCGCCCGCGCAGCCGCCGACGGCGGCGTGACGCGCCTCGCCGCCGCCGGCGAGGGCGCCGCGCTGCGGTTCGAGGCGGACGGCGCGGGCGCTGCCCCCGCCGGGGACGGCGCGCCGCGGCCGGACGACACGGCGCTGCTGCTGCACACCTCCGGCACCACCTCGCGGCCCAAGCTGGCGCCGCTGACGCAGCGCAACCTCGCGGCCTCGGCGCGCAACATCCGCGAGTCGCTGGCGCTCACGCCCGCCGACCGCTGCCTCAACGTGATGCCGCTCTTCCACGTCCACGGGCTCGTCGCGGCCGTGCTCGCCTCGCTGACCTCGGGCGGCTCGGTCGCGTGCGCGCCGGGCTTCGACGCCTTCCGCTTCCTGCGCTGGCTCGACGAGCTGGAGCCGACCTGGTACACGGCGGCGCCGACGATGCACCAGGCGATCCTGCAGCGCGCCGAACGGCGCGGGGCGGCCCCGGCGCGCGGGCGGCTGCGCTTCCTGCGCTCCTCGTCGGCCTCGCTGCCGCCCTCGGTCATGGCCGGGCTGGAGGCGGCGTTCGGCGCGCCGCTGATCGAGGCCTACGGCATGACCGAGGCGGCGCACCAGATGACCTCCAACCCGCTGCCGCCCGCCGAGCGCAAGCCCGGCGGCGTCGGCGTCCCCACCGGCGTCGCCGTCGCCGTCCTCGGCGAGGACGGCGCGCCGCTGCCCCCCGGCGCGACCGGCGAGGTCGCCATCCGCGGCGAGAACGTCACCCCCGGCTACGAGGCCAACGCCGAGGCCAACGCCGAGGCCTTCACGGACGACGGCTGGTTCCGCACCGGCGACGAGGGCCGCCTCGACGAGGGCGGCCACCTCTTCCTGACCGGACGGCTCAAGGAGATCATCAACCGCGGCGGCGAGAAGGTGTCGCCGCGCGAGGTCGAGGAGGCGCTGCTCGCGCACGAGGCGATCGCGCAGTGCGCCGCCTTCGCCCTCCCCCACCCCCGCCTCGGCGAGGAGGTCGCGGCCGCCGTCGTGCTGGCCGCGGGCGCTTCGCTCGGCGAGCGCGAGGCGCGCGAGTTCGCCGCCGCGCGCCTCGCCGCCTACAAGGTCCCGCGCCGCGTCGTCTTCCTCGACGCGATCCCGAAGGGCGCGACCGGCAAGCTGCAGCGCATCGGCCTCGCCGAACGCCTCGGCCTCGCCTGACCGCGCCGTGCGCGCCCCGGCGCTTCGTGAAACCATCCGGCTAGCGGTGAACGTTCCCCGGAGCGGGGATGCCCATCCCGTCCCACGAGCCGATCCGGTCGAGGGTGGGCGTGATATATCGCGTACCGGCGGCGGAACGTTCGCTGCGGGTACGCGATATATCACCAGCCGGTGCGCGATCGATCGCGCACCTCGCGGTACACTGCGCGGGGGTGACGATGGCCGACGAGCCGCTGGTGCGCGAGCTGCGGGAGGCGCTGGGCGACGGGCAGGTGCTGCACCTGCCCGAAGACCTGATCGCCTACGAGTACGACGCGACGATCGAGCGCGGGCTGCCCGACGCCGTGGTGCTGCCCGCGGACGCCGAGGGCGTCGCCGCGGCCGTGCGGATCGCGAACCGCCACGGCGCGCCGATCACGCCGCGCGGCTCCGGCACGGGGCTGGCCGGCGGCGCGGTGCCGCAGCGCGGGGGCGTGCTCGTCGCGCTGACGCGCCTCAACCGCATCCTCGAACTCGACCCCGCCGACCGCGTCGCCGTGGTCGAGCCGGGGGTGATCAACCTCGCGCTGCAGGAGGCGTGCGCGGAGCACGGGCTGCGCTACGCGCCGGACCCGTCCTCGCAGCGCGTCTGCACCCTCGGCGGCAACGTCGCGACCAACGCGGGCGGGCCGCACACGCTCGCGCACGGCAGCACCGCCAACCACGTGCTCGGCCTCGAGCTCGTGCTGCCCGACGGGCGCACGGCGTGGCTGGGCGGGCGGCAGCCGGACGCGCCGGGACCCGACCTGCGGGGCGTGGTCTGCGGCTCCGAGGGCACGCTCGGCATCGTGACCAAGATCTGCGTGGCGCTGACGCCGCTGCCGCCCGCCGTCCGCACCCTGCTGGCCGTGTTCGGCAGCGTGGCCGAGGCCTCGGAGGCGGTGTCGGAGATCGTGCGCGGGGGCGCGCCGCCGGTGGCGCTGGAGATGCTCGACCGCGAGATCATCCGCATCGTCGAGCCGCAGCTGCGCGTCGGCTACCCCCTCGACGCGGGGGCGGTGCTGCTGATCGAGGTCGAGGGCGACGAGGCGGCGGCCGAGGCCGACGCGGCGCGCGTGCGCGCGGCCTGCGAGCGCGCGGGCGCGCGCGAGGTGCGCGCCGCCGCCGACGCCGAGGAGCGCGCGCGGCTGTGGGAGGGCCGCAAGGGCGGCATCGGCGCGATCGGCGCCAGCTCGCCCAGCTTCTACATCCTCGACGGCGTGGTGCCGCGCACGCGGCTGCCCGAGGTGATGGCCGCCGTCAACGACCTCGCCGCCGAGTACGGCTTCCGCTGCGCCCACATCTTCCACGCCGGCGACGGCAACCTGCACCCCAACATCATGTTCGACGAGCTGGAGCCGGGCGCGACCGAGCGCGTGCTCGACCTCGGCGGCGAGATCATGCGCCTCTGCGTCGACGCCGGCGGCTCGATCAGCGGCGAGCACGGCGTCGGCGTCGAGAAGCGCTCCTACATGGAGTGGATCTTCGGCCCCGCCGACCTCGAGGCGATGGAGCGGCTGCGCGCGGCGTTCGGGACGGGCGAGCGCTTCAACCCCTGCAAGGTGATGCCGACGGGCCACGGCTGCGCCTCTGGCCACGCCGCCGAGGTGCGCCGCCACCTCGCCGCGCCCGGCGTCTACGTCTAGCCGCGTGACGGCGACCGGCGCGCACGGCGGCCCCGCCACGGCGGCGCGCGAGGGCGGCGCGGACGCGGGCCGCGCCGCCTACGCCATCGACGGCGCCGAGCCGCGCCTCGTGCGGCGGCCCGCCGAACCGTCCGAGGCCGCCGCCGCCCTCGCCGAAGCCGCCCGCCGCGGCCTCGCCGTCGCGCCGCAGGGCGGGCGCACCGCGCTCGCGCTGGGCCGCCCGCTCGCGCGCTACGACATGGCGCTCGACCTCACCGCCCTCGACCGCGTCACCGCCCACGAGCCGGACGACCTCACCGTCACCGTCGAGGCCGGCAAGCGCCTCGGTGCGCTGCAGGCCGAACTGGCCGAGCACGGCCAGCACCTGCCGGTCGACGCCCCGCCCGACGGGCGCGTCACGATCGGCGGGCTGCTCGCCTCGGGGCGGCCCGGCGAGTGGCGGGGCTGGCTGCCCGCGGCGCGCGACCTCGCGATCGGGATGACGGTGGCGCTGCCGGACGGCTCGCTCGTGCGCTCCGGCGGGCGCGTCGTCAAGAACGTCAGCGGCTACGACCTGCACCGCCTGCACGCCGGCGCGCTCGGCGCCTTCGGCGTGATCGTCGAGGCCTCGTTCCGGCTGACCGCGCTGCCCGAGGCGGCGCGCACCTTCGCCGCCGCGCGCGCGAGCGTCGAGGACGCCGCCGCGCTCGCCCTCGCGCTGCGCGGGGCGGCGCTGCCGCTGCGCGCGCTGTCCGTGCTCGCCCCGGAGACGGCGGCCCGCGCCGGGCTGCCGGAGCGCCCCCACGTCCTCGCCGAGTGCGCGGGCGGCAAGGACGCGCTCGACCGCGCCGCCGCCGCCATCGGTGGCCTCGCCCCCGCCGCCGCCGAGACGCCGCCCGGCGTCTGGGCGCGCCTGCGCGCCCTCGCCGCGCCCGAGGACGGCGCGCTGCTGCGCCTCGGCGTCCCGCCCTCCGCCGTCGCCGAAACGATCGTCGCGGCGCGCTCGCTCCTCGGCGCGGACGCCGCGGCGTGGGGGCGGCTCGCGGCGGGGAGCGTGCTCGTGGCCGCGCCCGCGATCGCGGCGGAGGACGCGCTCGCGCTGCGCGCCCGCGCCGCCGCGGCCGGCGGCTTCCTCCTGATCGAGGCCGGCCCGCCCGCCCTCCGCGCCGAGGCCGACCCCTTCGGCGAAGGCGAGCGCGAGCTCGTCCGCGCGCTGCGCGCGCGCTTCGACCCGGACGGCGCGATCAACCCCGGCCGCCACGGGCCGGAGCCGGACGAGGCCCCGTGAGCGCCCGCGCGAACGGGGCGGCGGGCCCGGCCGCGCGCGGCACCCCGGACGGCGGCGCGGCCCCCGTCGCGGATGCCGAACGCCCGCGCCCCGCGCCCGGCTTCCGCGGCGAGGACGTCCCGGCGCTGGAGGACCTGCGGAACTGCATCCGCTGCGGCTTCTGCCTGCCCGTCTGCCCGACCTACCTCGCGACCGGCCACGAGCTGGAGTCGCCGCGCGGACGGCTGCAGCTGATCCGCGGGGTGCTGGAGGGCAAGGCCGCGGCGACGGAGCGGCTGGTCTCGCACCTCGACCTCTGCCTGCAGTGCCGCGCGTGCGAGACGGCGTGCCCCTCGGCGGTGCCCTACGGGCGGATCATGGAGGACGCGCGGGCGGCGATCGCCGCCAACGACGCGGCCCGACCGCGCGGCTGGACGCTGCGGCGGCTGCTGCTGCGCCACGCGATCGCGAAGCCCTGGGCGCTGCGCGCGCTGCGCGCCGCCGCGCGGGCGGCGGAGCGCCTCGGGCTGCGCGCGCTCGTCCGCGGCCGCCTCGGACGGCGGCTGCCGCGCCGGCTGCGCGAGCTGGAGGCGCAGGCCCCCCCGCTGCGCGGCCGCTCCCCCTTCCGGCGGCGCGGCCTGCTCGCCCGCCCCCGCGGCGCGGACACGCGCGTCGCGCTGCTCGCGGGCTGCGTCCAGGGCGAACTCTACCCCCAGACCCACGAGGCCACCCTGCGCGTGCTCGCCCGCCTCGGCTGCGAGGTCATCGCCCCCGAGCGCCAGGTCTGCTGCGGCGCCCTCCACGCCCACGCCGGCGATCCCGAGGCCGCCCGCGGCCTCGCCCGCCGCAACATCGAGGCGTTCGAGGCCCTCGACGTCGACGCCGTCGTCGTCAACGCCGCCGGCTGCGGCGCCGCGATGAAGGAGTACGGCCGCCTGCTGCGCCGCGACCCGCGCTGGGCCGACCGCGCCGAACGCTTCTCCGCGATCGTGCGCGACGTGCTGGAGTTCGTCGCCGCGCGCGACTTCGCGCACGGCCTCGGCCGCGTCGAGGCGACGGCGACGCTGCAGGACGCCTGCCACCTCGCCCACGCGCAGGGCGTGCGCGACGCCCCGCGCCGCATCCTGCGCTCCATCCCCGGCCTCGCGCTGCGCGAGCTGGCCGCGCCCGACCGCTGCTGCGGCGGCGCCGGCCTCTACGCCCTCGCCCAGCCCGCGATGTCGCGCGCCGTGCTCGACGCCAGGCTCGCCGACGTCGCCGCCACCGGCGCCGCCGTCGTCGCCACCTCCAACGTCGGCTGCACGATGCAGCTCGAGGCCGGCCTGCGCGCCGCCGGCTCCGCCGCCGAGGCCGTCCACGTCATCGAGCTGCTCGACCGCTCCTACGCCGCCCACGACGCCGAGCGCGCCCGGCGCGCCGGGCAAGCGCGGCGGGCCGAGGCGTGGTGAGCGGCGCGGCGCACGGCATCGCGCGGGCAGTCGTCACCGGCTCGTCGGGGTTCGTCGGCGGCCACCTCGCGGCGCGGCTGGCGGCGGACGGCGCGGCGGTGACGGGGCTGTCGCACGGCCCGCCGCCCCGCCCCCACCCCGAGGGCGTGACCGAGCGGCTCGCCGACGTCCGCGACGAGCAGGCCGTCGCGCGCGTGATCGGCGAGGCGCGGCCCGAGGTCGTGTTCCACCTCGCCGCGCAGGCCTCGGTGCCGGTCTCGATGCGCGACCCCGCCGGCGACCTCGCCACCAACGCGATCGGCAGCGTCCACGTCGCGCGCGCCGCGGCGCGGGCCGGCGCGCGGCGGCTCGTCTTCTTCTCGACCGGCGGCGCCCTCTACGGCCAGCCCGAGGCCCTCCCCGCCGACGAGGACACGCCGATCGCCCCGCAGTCGGTCTACGGCGCCTCCAAGATCGCCGCCGAGCACGCGCTCGGCGCGCTCTGCCCCCACCTCGGCCTCGAACTCTCGGTGCTGCGCCCCGGCAACATCTACGGCCCCGGCCAGGACGCCGAGGGCGAGTCCGGGGTCGTCGCCATCTTCGCGAGGCTGATGCTCGCAGGCCGCGCCCCCACGATCTTCGGCGACGGCCGCCAGCAGCGCGATTATGTCTACGTCGGCGACGTGGTCGAGGCAGCCCTGCTCGCCGCCGTGCGCGAGCCCGCCACCTGCGTCGTCGGCTCCGGCCGCGGCGTGGAGACCGGCGAGATCGAGCGCCTGCTCGCCCGCCTCACGGGCTTCGGGGGCGACCCGATCCTCGCCCCCGAGCGCCCCGGCGACATCCGCGCCATCCGGCTCGACGCCTCGCGCGCCCTCGACCGCTGGGGCTGGTCCCCGCGCGTCCCCCTCGAGGACGGCATGGCCGCCACCGTCGCCTGGTTCCGCGAACAGGGGTAGCACATGGCCCCAAGCCGGACGCTGCCCCGCGCCCGCCGGTACTGGGCGCTGCTGGCGAACCCCGACCGTTACCGCGTCGAGGCAGCCGTGAGCGAGCGGGACGAGGGTTGGTGGACCACGGGCCAGTCGGAGATGCTTCCCGGCGACGGCGTGATCGTCTGGAAGGGTCGTGGCCGGAAGCGCGGCAGGGGCGGCATCGTGGCGTTCGGTACGGTGCTGACCGAACCCGAAACCAGGGCTGACGACGACGATCCGTTCTGGCTCGACAGCGAACGCAGCCGGCGGCCGGAGCGGCGCGTCCTCGTGCGCTACGAACTGGCGCAGCGCCTGCCGCTGTGGGCGGACGCGCCCGGCAACGAGGCGCTGCTGGGCCTCTCCGTCGCCCGATCGCGAGGGCGATCGGTGTTCCGCGTCACCGGCGAGCAGTGGTCGGAGATCGCCGCCCTCGCCGAACTGACGACGGAGCGGGACTCCGACGGGACCGCGCAGGTCAAGCGCGCGCTGAGCCGGATGCCGGACGCCGCGCGCAACGCGGCCGTCGAGCGGCGCGCGATGGAGGAAGCCGCCCGCCACTACCGCGAGGCGGGCTGGGAAGTCGAGGACGTCTCCTCCCGGCGGGGGCTGGGCTACGACATCCGCTGCACGCGGAACGGCGAGGAACTCCGCGTCGAGGTGAAGGGCGTATCGACGGACGGATCGGAGGTCCACCTCACCCGCAACGAGGTCGACCGCGCCCGCGAGTACCCTCGCCCCGTCCTCTTCGTGGTCTCCGGCATCGAGGTGTCGTACGCGGACGGCGGCAGTCCCGCCGCCAGCGGCGGGCAGGCGCGCATCCTCGATCCGTGGCGCATCGGCGACGGCGAGCTGACTGCGCTCGACTACTCCTACCGCCTGCCCGCCGATTCCTGAGCGCCGACGGCGGCCATCGGCGCACTCCGCCGGCAGTGGCGCGGCGCCTGCCGTCAGGGGGCGCCGGCGAAGGCCGAGCGGCCGGCGTAGCGGGCGGCGGGGCCGAGCGCCTCCTCGATCCGCAGCAGCTCGTTGTACTTGGCCGTGCGGTCGGAGCGCGCGGGCGCTCCTGCCTTGATCTGGCCCGCTCCCGTCGCCACCGCGAGGTGCGCGATCGTCGTGTCTTCGGTCTCGCCGGAGCGGTGCGAGATCACGGTGGCGAAGCCCGCCGCCCGCGCCATGCCGATCGCCTCCAGCGTCTCGGTCAGCGTGCCGATCTGGTTCGGCTTGATCAGGATCGCGTTCGCCGCGCGCTCCTCGACGCCGCGCCGGAGCCGCCCGGCGTTCGTCGCGAACAGGTCGTCGCCCACCAGCTGCACGCGCTCGCCGAGGCGCGCCGTGAGCGCGCGCCAGCCGTCCCAGTCGTCCTCGGCCATGCCGTCCTCGATCGAGACGATCGGGTACTCGCGCGTCCACTGCTCCCACAGCGCGGCGAGGCCGGCGGCGTCGAGCGTGCGGCCCTCGCGCGCGAGTTCGTAGCGCCCGTTCGCGTGGAGCTCGGTCACGGCCGGGTCGAGGGCGATCGCGACGTCCTCGCCGGGGCGGTGGCCGGCGCGCGCGATCGCCTCGACGAGCAGCTCGACGGCGTCGCGGTTGGCGGCGAGGGAGGGCGCGAAGCCGCCCTCGTCGCCGACGCTCGTGGCGAGGCCGCGTTCGGCGAGCAGCTCGCGCAGGGCGTGATGGACCTCGGACGCCCAGCGCAGGGCGTCGGCGAAGGAGGGAGCGCCCACGGGGACGATCATGAACTCCTGGAAGTCGGTCGAATCCGCGGCGTGCGCGCCGCCGTTGAGGACGTTGCAGAGCGGCGCCGGCAGCAGCCGCGCGTCCTCGCCGCCGAGCCAGCGGTAGAGCGGCAGGCCCGAGGCGGCGGCGGCGGCCTTCGCCGCGGCGAGCGAGACGGCGAGCACCGCGTTCGCGCCGAGCCGCGCCTTGCCGGGCGAGCCGTCGGCCTCGATCAGCGCGCGGTCGACCTCGGCCTGCGCGGCGGCGTCGAGGCCGGCGACGGCCTCGCGCAGCTCGCCCCCGGCGTGGGCGACGGCGCGCCGCACGCCGCGCCCGCGGTAGCGGGCGGCGTCGCCGTCGCGCAGCTCGGCGGCCTCGTGCGCGCCGGTGCTGGCGCCGGAGGGGACGGCGGCGCGCCCGCTCGCGCCGCCGGCGAGCGTCACGTCGGCCTCGACGGTGGGGTTGCCTCGGGAGTCGAGGATTTCGCGCGCGCGCACCCCGGCGATCGTCGTGTCCACCGTGCCGCCTTCCGCGCGCCGATCATGGCCGCCGCGCCCGCGCACGGCAAGGGTGCGGCGGCGGCGCCTCGGGGAGGCGGGGCTAGTTGCTGGCGCGGGGGTGGGACTGCTCGAAGACCTCGCGGAGGTGGGAGTCGGCGAGCTGGGTGTAGACCTGCGTGGTGGAGACGTTGGCGTGGCCGAGCAGCTCCTGCACGTCGCGGACGGAGGCGCCGCCGCGCAGCATGTGGGTGGCGAAGGAGTGGCGCAGCGTGTGGGGAGTGACGCGCGCCTCGATGCCGGCCGCCTCCGCGTGGTTCTTGAGGATCATCCAGAAGCCCTGCCGCGTCAGCCGTCCCCCGCGCCGGTTCACGAACAGCGCGTCCTGCGGCCGCTCCTTGACCAGCCGCGGGCGCGACTCGTCGAGGTAGCGCTCGACGGCGTCCGCCGCGCGGTCGTAGACCGGAATCGTGCGCTCGCGATCCCCCTTGCCGAGGCAGCGCACCGACCCCGGACGCGGACGCAGGTGCAGGCTCTCGAGGTTGAGCGAGACCAGCTCGGTGACGCGCATCCCCGTCGCGTAGATCAGCTCGAGCATCGCCGAGTCGCGGATCGCCTCGGGGCGGTTCGAGCCGAGCGGCTGGCGCAGCAGCGCGTCCACGTCCTCGGTGGTGAGCGGGCGCGGCGTGGCCTTCGGCGCGCGCGGCGCGTCGACCTCGGCGGCGGGGTTGGCGGAGAGGTCGCCGCTGTCGAGCAGGAAGCCGCAGAACGACTTCACCGCCGCCACCTTGCGCGCGATCGTCGTCGGCGCGTAGGCGCGCTCGCCCAGCCACGCCACGTAGTCCGCGATCAGCTCGCGGTCGATGGCCGAGGCCGCGGGCCCGGCCCCGTTGGCGCGCTCGGACGCGAACACGGCGAAGCGGGTGAGGTCGTTGCGGTAGGCGTCGATGGTGTTGCGGGACGAGCCGCGCTCGGCGGACATGTAGTGCAGGAACGCCTCGATCCGGTCCTGCACCGCGTCCTCCCGCCTCGGCATCGCCCGCGGCGGGCGCCGCCCGCGCGAGCCGCGACAGCATAGCACCGCATCCCGCCGCTGCGCCCCGCGGATGTTGTAGGATCGCGGCGCGAGGAGGAGCACACGGCTCTTGTCCACTCTCCATAACGCCCCCCCCCCCCCGAACGTGCGTACTGCGCCTCGCCGCGTGGCTCGGCGCGTTCCTGCTGGGCGCCGCGCTGATCCTCGCGCCGCCCGCGACGGCGCAGTCCACCGACTACGACGACGACAACGACGGCCTGATCGACGTCCGCACCCTCGCGCAACTGAGCGCGATCCGCTACGACCTCAACGGCAACGGCGACGCCACCAACGCCGAGTACGCCTCGGCGTTCCCCAACCGCGTCACCACCTCCAGCGGGCGCATGGGCTGCCCGACCTCGGGCGGCTGCACGGGCTACGAGCTGCGCGCCGACCTCACCTTCGACGAGAACGGCGACGGGCAGATGACGGCCACGGGCGACCCGACGTACTGGAACAGCGGCGCGGGCTGGAACCCGATCGGCGGTGTCGCTACCCAGTATACCGCCACGTTCCGGGGCAACGGCCACACGATCTCCTACCTGTACGTCAACCGGACCAGAAACGCGGTGGGGCTGTTCGGCGGCGCCAGCGGCTCCATCGAGAGCGTCGGGGTCGTACGCGCCAACGTAGCGGGGAATGGCTACGTCAGCATTCTGGTCGGCCTCGCCCATACCGGATCGTCGATCGTCAGGGCGTACACCACGGGACAGGCGTCCGCCAGCAGCAGCTATGCGGGCGGGCTGGTGGGCTACAGCAACGGCACCGACATCAAGGCCAGCTGGTCGATGGCTACGGTCCACAACAGCAGCGGAACCACGGGCGGGCTGATCGGCTTCGACAACGGCAGCGTCGCCGCCAGCTGGTCGGCCGGCCGGGTGAGCGGCGCGTTCAACGTGGGCGGATTGATCGGGGCGCGATGCGCCACGTGCACCGCCACGAACAGCTACTGGGACACGGGAACCTCCGGCCAGTCCAGCAGCGCGGGCGGCACGGGCAAGAGCACGCGCGACCTCCAGCGCCCCACGGGCTACAGCGGCATCTACGCGAACTGGAACCTCAACCTCGACGGCAACGCAGGCGGCGACGACCCGTGGGACTTCGGCACGTCGAGGCAGTACCCCGCCCTCAAGTTCGCGGGGCGCACCACCTACCGGGGCCCCGCGTGGATCGAGGCCGACCACTGGAACGCGCCCGTCGCCGGCGAACCCCTCGTGGCGGGCCTCTACAGCAAGACGGCCCGCGCGCTCGTCTCGCCCGCCGCGACGATCACGACCTGCGACGGCGTGGCGAACACGAACTCGCGGCGGGCGTGGACATGGGAGCGCTCCGACGACGGGCGCACGAGCTGGACGACCGTCACCTCGACGCGAGGCCCGGCGTGCTCCTACGTCTACGTCCCATCAAGCACCGACGTCGGCAAGTACCTGCGCGCCCGCGTCGCGCGCACCTCGGGCGGGAACGCCGTCACGCTCCACACCGCGGCCGTCGTCGCCAGCAGCGCGGCGACGGCGGCTACGGCGACGTTCGCCGGCGGCAACGCCGCGCCGGTGGTGGGGACGGCGGTCACCGTCTCGCCGCTGCCCACGCACAGCGACCGCACGCTGTGGCGCTGGCAGCGCTGTACGGCCTCGGACGGCACGGGGACGTGCACGCTGCTCGCGCCGGGCGAGCCGAGCTGGTCGTACACGCCCGTCGCCGCCGACGTTGGCGGCTACCTGCGGGCGTTCGTCTACTACTCCTCGGGCGCCTCGACGCCGGTGTGGACGCGCGCGGCGACGGGCTTCACCGGCGCCGTCGCCGCCTCGAACTGAGCGCGTCCGGCCGCCCGGTCAGGGGAGGGGGGCGGCGGTCTCGGGGAAGGCGTCCCTGCCGATCAGGGGGACGAAGCGGCAGCGGCCGAGCGAGCGCCGCCGCAGCTCGCCGCCGCGCCGCGTGAGCACGAGCAGCTCCTGCTCGGCGCGGGCGCCGACGGGGATCACGAGCCGTCCGCCGTCGGCGAGCTGGGCGGCGAGCGAGGGCGGCACGGCGGGCGCCGCCGCCGCCACCACGATCGCCTCGAACGGCGCCTCGTCCGGCGCGCCGGGCTCGGGGCCGGCGGCGAGGCAGCGCACGTTGCGGACGCCGAGGCCCGCCAGCGCCGCACTCGCGCGGCGGCGCAGCCCCTCGATGCGCTCGACGGCGACGACCTCGCGCGCGAGCCGCGCCAGCACCGCCGCCTGGTAGCCGGAGCCGGCGCCGACCTCGAGCACGTGCTCGCCGCCGGACAGCGCGGCGGCCTCGGCGGCGAGGCCGACGATCAGCGGCTGCGAGATCGTCTGGCCCCAGCCGATCGGCAGCGCGCCGTCGGCGAAGGCGAGGGGGCGCAGGCGCGGCGGCACGAACGCCTCGCGCGGGACGGCGCGCATCGCTTCGAGGACGCGGCGATCGCGGACGTGGCGGGCGACGTGGCGCAGCATCCGGGCGGCGGCGCGCGCGGCCTCGCGGTCGCGCACGGGCGGCGGGGCGGCGGCGGCGCTCACAGCGCGCGCTTGACCGCCTCGGCGAGGCGGTCGCCGATGCCCTCGACCGCGGCGATCTCGCCGGCGCTGGCCTCGCGCAGCGCCTGCACCGAGCCGAAGCGGCGCAGCAGCGCGCGCTTGCGCCGGGGGCCGACGCCGGGCACGGCGTCGAGGGCGGAGCGGCGCGCGCGCTTGCCGCGCAGCGTGCGGTGGTAGGCGACGGCGAAGCGGTGCGCCTCGTCGCGCACGCGCTGCAGCAGGTACAGCGCCTGCGAGTCGCGGGGCAGCACGATCGGCCCGTCGACGTCGGCGACGAACACCTCCTCCTCGCGCTTCGCCAGCCCGCAGGCCGGCACGTCGCCCAGCCCGAGGTCGCGCAGCGTGTCCAGCGCCGCCCCCAGCTGCCCCTTGCCCCCGTCGATGACCACGAGGTCGGGCTCGCGCGCCCACGGGCTCGGCGGCTCGCCGCCGCCGTCCGCGTCCGCCTCGCCGCCCTCGCCGCCCTCCGCGGTGGCGGCGTCCTCGCCGCGGCGCGCGCGCGCGAGGCGCGAGAAGCGCCGCGACAGCACCTCGCGCATCGAGGCGAAGTCGTCCTGGCCCTCGACGTTGCGGATGCGGAAGCGGCGGTACTCGGCGCTGCGCGGCGCGCCGTCCTCGAACACCACCATCGAGGCCACGGTGTCGCTGCCCTGGATCGTCGAGATGTCGTAGCACTCGATGCGGCGGGGGCGGGCGGGGAGGTCGAGTTCGTCCTCGAGGGTGGAGAGGGCGGCCTCGGTCTTGTCGCGGTCGGCGAGCCAGCGCACGCGGTGCATGGCGAGCGCCTCGCGCGCGTTCTCCCCGGCGCTGGCGACGAGGGCGCGCAGTTCGCCGCGTTCGGGCACGGCGACGTCGACGGCGCCGCCGCGGCGCGCGCGCAGGGCGTCGCGCAGCTGCTCGCGGTCGGCGGGCGCGTGCGAGAGCAGCACGCTGCGCGGGACGTAGGTGGCGGACTCGAAGAACTGCGCGAGGAACGCGCCCAGCACCTCGGCGTCGCTCGTCTCCTCCCCGGCCCCGGCGAGGGCGAACGAGTCGGTGTCGGCGACGACGGGGCCGCGCACGAAGAAGACCTGCACGCAGGCCTCGCCGCCCTCGCGCGCGAGGGCGAACACGTCGGCGTCGAGCGGCGAAGTGGTGGCCATGCGCTGGCGTTCGGTGACGCGGCGGATCGCCTCGGCCTGGTCGCGCAGGCGCGCCGCGCGCTCGAACTCCAGCCCGTCCGCCGCCGCCCGCATCTCGTCCTCGACGCCGCGCAGCACCTCGCCGCTGCGCCCTTCGAGGAAGAGCAGCGTCCGGCCGATCACGGCGGCGTACTCCTCGCGCGTGCAGTAGCCGGTGCAGGGGGCGATGCAGCGCTCGATGAAGTAGTCGAGGCAGGGGCGGTCGTCGTCGCCGGTGATCTCCTTGGAGCAGGAGCGCCACGGGAACAGCTTCTTGACCACGTCGAGGGTGCGGCGCACGGAGCCGGCGGAGGCGTAGGGGCCGAAGTAGCGGGCGCCGTCGTCCTCGATGCGGCGGGTGATGGTGACGCGCGGCCAGTCGTTCTGGACGTCGACCTTGAGGTAGGGGTAGTGCTTGTCGTCCTTGAGGCGGACGTTGTAGAGGGGCTGGTGGCGCTTGACGAGGGTGGCCTCCAGCAGCAGCGCCTCGGCCTCGTTGGCGGTGACGACGTGGTCGATGGCGGCGATCTGCCCGACGAGGGCGCGCAGGCGCGGCTCCATGCTGCGCCCGGAGCCGAAGTAGGAGCGCACGCGCGAGCGCAGCCGCTTCGCCTTGCCGACGTAGAGCACCTGCGCGCGCGCGTCCTTCATCAGGTAGACGCCGGGGCGCTCGGGCAGCGCCCGCGCCTGCTGCAGCACGGCCGGTGCGGTCATGCCTCCAGTGTAGCGCCCGCCCCCGGGCGCGGGCGGCGGGGCCGACGCCGGGTTTCCGCCGAGGGCGGTTCTCGCGGCTCCCGTGGCGGCCTGCGGCCAAATCCGGCGGCCTGCTCGGCTGGGGCCGCGCTGGGGTCAGCGTTCGGTCACGATATCGCTGAACTCCGAGCACCCCGCGTAGTTGCAGGCTCGCACGGCGTAGGAGTCGGGGTACAGAACGTTCGGGTAGTAGTCGCGGTAGTTCGTCGAACTGACCGTCGCTTCGAGGTGCCATTCGCCGCCGCCGCTGGTGTGATACACCTCGTAGTAGTCCGCGCCGGCCACTCCGTTCCAGATCAGTTGCAGGTCGTCGGGCGCGAAACTGATGTCGATCTTCGACAGCCAGAGGCCTCTCGGAGTGGCGGGAACGGACGCGGTTTGCGGCGGCGGCGCACCCGAATCGGCGGTGCAGAACACGTACGGCTCGGACCAGTGCGTGGATACGCCATCTTCGGCGACCTCAAGCTCGTGGCAGCCATGGGGAAGCGCCACCAGCCGCTCCCCCATCTCGTCCTCGAAGAACTCCGTGCCCTCGTTGAGCCGGTAAACGAGGGCGTCCCAATCGATGACACCGCCAACCCACGAGGTCCAGAAATCCAGGTTTCTGTTCAACCCAGCGGCTCGGCGGTCGCATTCGTCCTCGCTCAAATCTTCGTGTCCGTCGTACGTGCAGAACGCCGTCAGCGTCAGGTTGCTTTCGGCGGCAGGCGGCGCGCTGCCCGCCACGTGCTCGGTAGAGCGCAGCTGGGCGAGCCGCGAGGCGATCGTCTCGGCGGCGATGCCGAAACCGATACCCTCAATGTCCCTGCTTCCATCAGGCGTAGTTTCCTGCTTGAACGTGGCGATGCCAACCACCGCCCCGCAGTCGTCAACGATGGGGCCGCCGCTGTTGCCGGGGTTGATCGCGGCGTCGGTCTGCAGCACTACTCCGCTGCCGTCGAGGTAGTCCGGGAATTGGGAGAACGAGGCGTGCTTCGACACCACTCCGCGGGTGACTGACGGCGTGCCCGAGACGCGGGGCGGGAACCCGACGGCCGCCACGCTCGCCAGCACCGCCGGCCTCGTGGCGGCAAGGCGGAGCGGGCGCACCGAGGCCTCCGGCTGCGCCCTCAGCAGCGCGAGGTCGTACCCGGGCAGGCTGCCCGCGACGACGGCGGCGAGGCGAGCGCCGCCGTGGACCAGTTCGGCCTGCTCCGCGTCGTCGACGACATGGTGGTTCGTCAGCCACTCGTGGTTGCCGATGTAGAAAGCCGTACCTGCGCTCGAAGCGGTCCGCACCTGGAACGTCGCGGCCATCACGCGACCGATGTGGTCGGCGAGGACGCACGAGGCAGGATCGTCGCCCGTCATTGCCCCAGCGCCGCCGAGCGACACCGGCGAGGAGCTGAGCCAGCGGCCGGGGGCGGCGTTCGCGGGGAAGTAGCGGCTGGACGGCAGCACGAGCTCGCCCCAGCCGCCGCCCGCGCGCGGCTGCAGCGCGAACTCCACGCGCCCGTCGGCGAGCCGCCGCGCGCTGATCCGCACCTCGACGCCGCCGAGCGACACGGGCGAGGAGCTGAGCCAGCGGCCGGAGGCGGCGTTCGCGGGGAAGTAGCGGCTGGACGGCAGGAGACGCTCGCCCCAGCCGCTGCCCGCGCGCGGCTGCAGCGCGAACTCCACGCGCCCGTCGGCGAGGCGGCGCGCGCTGATCCGCGCCTCGTCGAACGAGCCGGACGGGTTCGGAGAAGCGACGGTCAGCGTGATACCGACAGCCGCATCGTCCGGGATCCCGCCGGCCCTCCACGTCGCCGTCTGCTCGGCTTGGGCGCCGTTGACCGCGAACGTGACCGCCGCGCCGTCACGGGCCGCGCCGCCGCAGTCGCCCTCCCAGACGGTCATCGCCCACTGGCCGGAAGCATCGACCACGTCCCGCCCGCACTGGGTGCCGCTGATCGAGGCGGTCACGACATCGCCCGCCGCGAGCCCCGCGCCGTAGTAGGTGGCCGGCGGCGGACGCCTCTGCGCGCGCGCCTCGCCCGCGAACGCCGTGAGCGCGGCGCCCGTGGCGAGCACGGCGACAATCAAGCCAGCCAGCGTGATCTTCTTCACGGCTACAGGCTAGCAGGCCGGATCACTACGGGCGGCAGACGCGCCGAGCCTCACAGCCCGCGCGTCACCGAGCCGCGGCCCCAGCGGTCGCGGATGGCGTCGAGGGCGCGATCGACGCGCTCGGCGCGGCGGGCCGCGCCGTCGCCGAAGCCGAGCTGCGCGGCGTCCTCGGCGAGGTTCGAGGCGCCGAGGCCGATCAGCCGCACCGGCCGCAGCCCCTCGCGCGCGATCAGCTCGTCGAGCAGCGCCCGCCCCTCCGCCGCGAGGTCGCCCGTCGTCTGCACCGGCCGCTCGAGGGTGTGGCTGCGCGTCAGCGTGGTGAAGTCGGACCAGCGCAGCTTGAGCGTGACCGTGCGCGCGCGCCGCCGCTGCCGCCGCAGGTCGGCCCCGACGCGCTCGGCGTGGTCGCGCAGCGTGCGCCGCAGCCGCTCGGGGTCCGTGACGTCCTCGGCGAAGGTGACCTCGCGCGAGACCGAGCGCGCCTCCCGGCCTCCCGCCCGCACGGGCGCCGGGTCGATGCCGCGGGCGCGCTCGGACAGCAGCAGGCCGGCCTTGCCGAAGCGCCGTTCGAGCCAGCGCGGGTCGAGCGCGGCGGCCTCGCCGATGCGGCGCACGCCGAGTTCGGCGAGCCGCTCGCCGAGGCGCGGGCCGACGAGCGGCAGCTCGCGCAGGGGCAGCGGCGCGAGGAACGCGGCGTCTCCGCCGGGCGGCACCTCCAGCAGGCCGTCCGGCTTGGCGCGGTCGCTGCCCACCTTGGCCGCGGTGCGCGAGCCGGCGATGCAGACCGAGACCGGCAGCGACAGCTCGGCGCGCGTGCGCGCGCGCACCCGCGCGGCGGCCGCGCGCGCGCCCGCGCCGCCCTCGCCGATGCCGGTGAGGTCGGCGTAGGCCTCGTCGACGCCGCCCGGCTCCACGATCGGGCTCTCGTCGCGCAGGATGGCGTGGAAGGCGCGCGAGCGCTCGGCGTAGCGCCCGAAGTCGGGCGCGACCACCACCGCCTCGGGGCAGAGCCGCAGCGCCTGCGCCATCGGCTGCGCCGAGTGGCAGCCGAAGCGCCGCGCCTCGTACGAGGCGGAGGCGACCACCCCGCGCCCGCCGCTCCCCCCGACCAGCACCGGCTTGCCCGCGAGCGAGGGATCGAGCGCCCGCTCGACCGAGACGAAGAACGTATCGAGGTCGAAGTGCGCGATGCGCCGCGACAGCACGGGCGCGAGCCGCGAGCCGCGCTCGCGCCCCCTCGCCGCCCCGCCGTCCGCCGCCGTGCCGCCGCCGTCCATGTCCGCACCCGCCGCCGCGATGGTAGAACGAGCGTACGGCGCAAGTCAAGGTTCCGCGAGACCGCCTATGCGCTTGCCGCGAGTATTGTGTATATTGCCGACGACTTGGGGAGGTTCGCCATGACGCAGGACCGCACCGACGCCCGCCCCACTCCGGAAGCCGAGCACTGGATGGCCGTCACGCGCCAGGTGCAGGCGCTGGCGGTGAAGGCCCAGCGGATCCTCGGCGCCAAGGATACCGCGTCGCCTCAAGGGGACTGACACGGCATGGCCGTCATGGCGGTCATCTTCGACTTCGACGACACGTTGCTACCCGACTCCACATCGGCGCTGCTGAGCGAGTACGGCATCGATCCCGCACAGTTCTGGGCGAATGACGCCCAGCGGCTGGTGGAGCAGGGATTCGACCCGCCACTGGCATACCTCAACCTGTTGCTCGACGAGGTGCGGCCCGGCGGCAGACTCGAGGGGCTCACGAACGACCGGCTCCGCGACTTCGGCGCCATGCTGGACTCGACCTGGTTCGAAGGGCTGCCACAACTGTTCGACGATATCCGCGCCCTCGTGGCGCGACAGCGGGATGTGACCGTTGAGTTCTACATCATTTCTGGCGGTCTGGACGCGATCATCGGCGGCAGCAGAATCGTCGAACAGTACTTCTCCGGCTACTACGCCTGTCAGCTGGGCGAGGATCCGGCAACGGGCGTCGTGCGCTACATCAAGCGTTGCGTCACGTTCACGGAGAAGACCCGTTTCATCTTCGAGATCAACAAAGGTATCCGCCAAGAGGACTCCAGAACGCAACCGCACCTGGTCAATCAGGCGATGGACGACGAGATTCGGCCCATCCCCCTGCGGGACATGATCTATGTCGGTGACGGCATGACCGACATCCCCTGCTTCTCGCTGATTCGGAAGAACGGCGGCACCACGTTCGGCGTGCTCAAGCAAGGACAGGAGTCCGCCAGACAGGCGTTCAGGGAGTTCCTCAGCACCGGCAGGGTCACCAGCGCCCACTCGCCCGTCTATCGCGACGACGCCGACTTGGGGGCGATCCTCCGGGCTGCCGTGTCGACCACGGCGACGAGGATCGGCCTCGACAGAACGCAGCCGCTCTGACCCGTCGCGCAGCGAGGCGGCGACGGCGCGCTACCGGCGCGAGGCGGGGACGGCGCCGTCGCCGGCCGGGGCGCCTTCGGGCGCGGGGGGCGAGGGATCGGCGTCCGCCTCGGGGTCCGCGCCGTCGCCGGGGAGGGCGACGCGGAGGCCGGCGAGTTCGTCCTCGGTGACGGAGGCGACGGCCTCGTCCTCGCTCTGGCCGCCGCGCATCCGGCGCGCGATGGCGACGCCGGCGAGCGTGACCAGCGAGGTCGAGACGGCGGCGCCGCCGGCGATGTACTTGTGGCGGCGCACCACATCGGGGAAGCGCTCCAGCGCCTTGTGCGCGAGCCGGATGGCGGCGCCCGCCGCCTGCGTGACGTGCTCGCCGCCGCTGGGGTGCCGCTGGTCGTCCTGGAAGAGGTTCACGGTGCCGCCTCCGCGGTGGCCGCGCGCGCCGCGTCCAGCGCGCGGAAGAGGTTCGCCATCTCGATCGCGGCGCGCGCGGCGTCCGCGCCCTTGTTGCCCGCCGATCCGCCGGCGCGCGCGCGCGCCTGCGCCATCGTATCGCAGGTCAGCACGCCGAACGCGACGGGCAGATCGTACTCCTGCGACACGAGGGTCGCGCCGCGCGCGGCCTCGGCGCAGACGTAGTCGAAGTGCGGCGTCTCGCCGCGCACCACCGCGCCGAGGCACACGATCGCGTCGTAGCCGCCCGCGCCCGCCAGCCGCCGCGCCGCCTGCGGCAGCTCGAACGCCCCCGGCACGCGCACCACGTCGAGCGCCCCCTCGGCCACGCCGAGGTCGCCGGCAGCCGCGCGCGCCCCGGCCAGCAGCGGCTCCGTCACGATCGCGTTGAAGCGCGCGACGACGACGGCGAGGCGCAGCCCCGTCCCGTCGGCCGCGCCGGCGTACTCCGGCACGCCGCTACTCCAGTTCCCCGGACTCGAGGAGGTGCCCCATCTTCTCGCGCTTGGTGCGGAGGTAGCCGAGGTTGTGGCGGTTCGGGGGCGCCTCGATCGGCACGCGCTCCACGATCTCGAGGCCGAAGCCGTCGAGGCCGGAGCGCTTGACCGGGTTGTTGGTCATCAGCCGCATCCGCTGCACGCCGAGGTCGACGAGGATCTGCATCCCGATGCCGTACTCGCGGTTGTCGGCGGGGAGGCCGAGCGCCTCGTTGGCCTCGACGGTGTCGAGGCCGCCGTCCTGGAGGCGGTAGGCGAGAATCTTGTTGTGGAGGCCGATGCCGCGGCCCTCCTGATCCATGTAGAGGACGACGCCGCGGCCCTCGGCGGCGACGCGGCGCAGCGCCTCCTCGAGCTGCTCGCCGCAGTCGCAGCGCTGCGAGCCGAAGACGTCGCCGGTCACGCACTGGTCGTGCACGCGCACCAGCACCGGCTCGCCGCCGGCGACGTCGCCCATCGCCAGCGCGACGTGCACCTTCTCGTCGATCAGCGTGGTGTAGTGGATGGCGCGGAACTCGCCGTGGGGGGTGGGCAGCGCGGTCTCGCTGGCGCGCGCGATCAGCGAGTCGGCGCGCAGGCGGTGCTTGATGAGGTCGTTGACGGTGACGATCTTCAGCTCGTGGCTGCGGGCGAAGGCGATCAGGTCGGGCATCCGCGCCATCGTGCCGTCGTCGCGCATGACCTCGCAGATCACGGCGGCGGGGGCGCGGCCGGCGAGCTTGGCGAGGTCGACCGAGGCCTCGGTCTGGCCGGCGCGCACGAGCACGCCGCCGTCGCGGGCGCGCAGCGGGAACATGTGGCCCGGCTGCGTCAGGTGCTCGGGCCGCGAGTCCGGGTCCACGAGCACCTCGACGGTGCGCGCGCGGTCGCCGGCCGAGATGCCCGTCGTCACGCCCGTGGCGGCCTCGACGCTGACGGCGAACGCCGTGCCCAGCGGGGCCGTGTTGCGCGCGGTCATCGGCGGCACGCCCAGCGCGTCGAGGCGCTCGCCGGTCATCGCGATGCAGATCAGGCCGCGCGCGTGCGTCGCCATGAAGTTGATCGCCTCGGCGTCCACCGCGTCGGCGGGGTAGCAGACGTCGCCCTCGTTCTCGCGATCCTCGTCGTCGACGATGATCAGCGGGCGGCCGAGGCGGAACTCCTCGATCGCCTCCGGCACCTCCACGACGAGGCGGGAGCCGAACGAGGGGGCGGCGAGGCGATCGGTCACGTCGCGCCTCCGGCGGCGGCGCCCCCGCGCGCGGCCAGCAGCTGTTCCACGTAGCGGGCGAGGATGTCCGTCTCGAGGTTGATGCTATCACCCGGCTCGCGGCTCGTCAGGTTGGTGTGCTCCTGCGTGTAGCGCACGAGCGAGACCGCGAACGTCTCGTCGTCCCTCTCCATCACCGTCAGCGACGCTCCGTCGAGGCAGACCGGGCCCTTCATCAGGATGTAGGGCATGAACGCCGGGCCGGGCCGGTAGCGCGCGATCACGGCGTCGCCCTCGGGCGTGAGGCTGACGAGCGTGCAGACGCCCTCCGCCACGCCGCGCACGATGTGGCCCGAGAGCCGATCCTGCGGCCGCACCGAGCGTTCGAGGTTGACGCGGTCGCCCGGCTCCGCCGCGCCGAGGTTGGAGCGGCGGAAGGTCTCCGGCATCACGTCGAAGGTCAGCGCGCCGCCGTCCATCGCGCGCACGGTCAGGTCCACGCCGTTGATCGCGATCGAGTCGCCGTGCTTCGTGCCGTCGAGGATCAGCGAGCAGCCGATCACGAGCTCGCCGCCCTCGCGCGAGCGGACGACGCCGACCTCCTCGACGATGCCGGTGAACATGCGCCCTCCGTCCGTCAGCCTACTCCGGCGCGGCCCCTTCGCGCTCGCCCCCGCCCGCCTCGCCGTCTTCGGCGCCGGGCCAGACCGGCCGTCCCGATATCAGCACGTCGCCGCCGAGGCGCTCGACGGTGACGCCGCGCAGCCGCGGCGCATCGGCCATGCGCGCGGCGCCGCGGCCGGCGACGGCGGCGGGCGCGGCGGCGGCGCCGATCACGATCGGCGCGACGATCGCCTGCACGCGATCGACGAGCCGCCGGTCGAACAGCGAGCCGAGCAGCACCCCACCGCCCTCGAACAGCACGGTCAGCGCGCCCCGCGCCTCCAGCAGCGCGAGCAGCGCCTCGAGGTCCACGCCGCCGCCGGCGGCGGCGGGCAGCACGGCGATCTCCGCGCCGCGCGCCCCGATCGCCTCGCGCCAGGCGGCGTCCGAGGCCGCCGTCGTCGCGATCAGCGCCGGCGCGGGGCCGCCGAGCACGCGCGCCGAGGGCGGCGTGCGCCCCCGCGCGTCGGCGACGACGCGCAGCGGCTGGCGGACGCCCTCGGCCGCGCCGCCGGGACGCGCGGTCAGCTGCGGGTCGTCGGCAACCACCGTGTTCGAGCCGACGACGATCGCGTCGAGGCCGGGGCGCTCGCGGTGCGTCCACTCCCGCGCCTCCGGGCCCGACACCCAGCGCGAGTCGCCCGAGGAGGCGGCGATGCGCCCGTCGAGCGAGGCCGCGAACTTGGCGATCACGAAGGGGCGCCCCGTGCGGCGGTGGTGCAGGTAACCCTCCAGCAGCCGCTCGGCCTCGCCGGCGCCGTCGCCATCCTCGACGGCGACGCCGGCGGCTTCGAGGCGGCGGCGGCCCGCGCCGGAGACGCGGGGGTCGGGGTCGGCGACGGCGTAGCGGACGGAGGCGACGCCGGCGGCGATCAGCGCGTCGGCGCAGGGCGGGGTGCGGCCGTGGTGGGCGCAGGGTTCGAGCGTGACGTAGACGGCGGCGCCGCGCGCGCGGTCGCCGGCGGCGGCGAGCGCGCGCGCCTCGGCGTGGTCGCCGCCCGGCGGCTGGGTGCGGCCGGCGCCGGCGATCGCGCCGTCGCGCACGACCACCGCGCCCACCGCCGGGTTCGGCGACGACCAGCCGAGCGCCAGCCGCGCCTCGGCCAGCGCCGCGGCCATCGGCCACGACGGGGGCCTCGGCGGGGGCGCGCCGTCCGTCACCGCTGCGGCGGGACGGACCGGCCGGCGTAGTCGGTGTGGCCGAGGCTCGCCGTCGGGCCGGTCTGGCCCTGGTACTTCGAGCGCAGCTCGGGCGAGCCGTAGGGCCGCTCGGCGGGCGTCGTCAGTTCGAGGAACGAGAGCTGGCCGATCTTCATCCCGTGGTAGAGCCGGATCGGCAGGTTCGCGACGTTCGAGAGCTCCATCGTGAGGTGGCCGTCCCAGCCGGGGTCGACGTACCCCGCCGTGGCGTGGACGAGCAGGCCGAGCCGCCCCAGCGACGACTTGCCCTCGACGCGCGCGACGAGGTCGGCGCCGAGCCGCACGCGCTCCAGCGTGGAGCCGAGCACGAACTCGCCGGGGTGCAGCACGAACGGCATGTCGTCTCCGACGGTCTCGACCTGGGTCAGGCCCTCGACGGGCTGGCGCACGTCGATGTAGGAGTCGCGGTGGTTGCGGAAGACGCGGAACTGGCGGTCGAGGCGGATATCGACGGAGGCGGGCTGCAGCGCGTCCTCGGCGATCGGCTCGATGGCGAGCCGCCCCGAGGCCAGCGCCTCGCGGATCGAGCGGTCGGAGAGCACCACGGGCGTATGCCTCACGGCGGGGAGCGGCGCGTGTCGCCTCGATAGTAACGCGCGGAGAGCCGCGACGGCTCCCCGCGCGGCAGACTCCGCGCCGTCGCGAGCACGCCGAGGGGAGACCATTGCCGGGAGTGCCGAGCCACGGGCCGGAGTGCGGTGCGCGAACCTGCCCCGCGCGCTGCCGGTACTGCGAAAGCGCCGTGTTCTGCTTCGAGTGCAGTTGCGGCTCGCAAATGCTCTTCGACGAGCTGGGCGAACCGTGGCCGAGGCACGACTGCCTTGAGCGCAAGATCGAGGTCGCCGACCGGCGGGTGGGCAGGGCGATCTCGTGCGCTGCCGGCTGCGCGGCGCTCCGATCCTCCATCGGGAGCCCGTCCGGGTGTGCGACGGGATCGAGCGGGCGGCCTGACGCCGGCCTCCCGCGTGCCGCGGCGGGCGCGCTCCCGTAGGCTGGGCGCGCGGCAATGGAGGACCGCCGATGGCCGAGGCGCGGCTGCCGGTGCTGCTGGAGGACGGGTCGTCGCGGCGCGACTGGCCGGGCGCCGCGTACCGGCCGGAAGTGCGGATCGGCACGGACTTCGCGAGGATCGCGCACCGCATCGACGGCGCCCCGGCGCTCGATCGGCTCGTCGGCGTGGGCGCCGCGCGCTGGGCGGCCGAGCTGCGCTGCCCGGGCTCGCTGCTCGCGCGCACCGAGCTCAGCGACGCGGCCGGACACGAGGTGGCGTGGCGCGCCGGGGACGCGCGCGGCCCGATGCACGTGATCCCCGGCCTCGTCGCCGTCCGCCCGCTGCGGCTCGACGCCCTCGCCGGATCGCGCTCCGGCGCGGCGCCCGGCCTCGACGTGCCCGCGGGCTGGTGGCTGGCGCGGGGCGAGCCGCGGCGCGACGGCGCGCTGCTCGCCCGGACGATCGGGCCGTTCCGCGAATGGCAGCGCTCGCTGGTGGCCCGGGCCGGGGAGGCGCCGGTGGGATCGGAACCCGCGCCCGGCCGCCGCCAGCGGGAACTGCTGGCGGCCGCCGGGGGCGGGCCGGCGGCGCTGGAGCAGTATCTCCGCGAGCGGCTCGGCCTCGGCGCGGACGAGGCGACGGGCGCGCCGCCGTTCCCGCGCGCGTCGCTGACCCCGGACCAGTACCGCAACCCTTCGGCGGCGCTGGAGGCGGAGCTCGCCGCGGCGTGGGAGGGCTGGGTGCAGCGGGGCCCGGCCGCGCAGCCGCTGTTCTGGCTGCTGTGCCACGTCGAGTGGATCGCGCAGGGACGCATCGGCGGCCTCGAGGAAGCGCTCACGCTCGGAGGGAGGGACCGCACGCCCGATCAGCGCACGCGCAACCTCCTGCGGCGCACGGGCGGGCTGCCGCACGTCCGCGGCGCCGTCAGCGTCTTCTCCGATTGCCCGCTGGCGCGCGCGTGGTGGCGCGGCCGCCTCGCCGAGGAGGCCGCGCGGGCCTCGAACGGCGCCGTCGATCGCGAGGCGGCGCACCGCGCGCTGCGCGCCGGCGGCAGGCGAGGCCCGGGCGCCGTCTGGGAAGCGCTGATGAGGGTCTCGCTGCGGGACGACAGGGCGGCGATCAACCAGCCGGACGCCCGCGCGGCGCTGGTCGCCGCCCTCGCCGGGCGCGATCGCCCGTCGCGGGCGGCGGTGCAGGCGATGTCCTCGGCGCTCGCCGACTGCGCCCGCACCCGCTCGCTCGCGCACATCCCGTGGGACGAGCTGCACGCCATCGCGGTGCGCGCCGTCGCGGACTGAGGGTACCGGCGGGCGCTACTCGATCGCGTAGGTGACGAGGACGCCGACCGCGATCTCGCCCTCGCCGGGGGCGATCGGCGTGGAGGCGGCGTCGGCGGCCGCAGCGAAGGCCGCGCTCTCGGACACCGCGCGAGGCTGCGGCGCGTCGGCCGAGGTCTCGACGACGGTCCGCGCGGCGCCGAGGCCGAGACCTGCGAGGCCGGCGAGCTGCTCCGCCTTCGCGCGCGCGTCGTCCATCGCGAGGCGGCGCGCCTCCTCGATCAGCGGCGCGGGGTCGTCGACCTCGAAGCGGATGCCGCCGACGCGGACGGCGTCGCCGGCGGCGGCGATGGCGTCGTCGAGGATCGCCGCGGTGCGGTCGACGGCGCGGATCCGCACCTCGACGCGGTTGCTGACGGTGAAGCCCGTCAGCCGCGGCGATCCCTCGCCGCGGTAGTCGAACTGCGGGTAGATGCTGAACTCGGTGGTGCGGACGTCGCGATCCTCGACGCCGGCGGAGGCGAGCGATTCGCGGATGGCGGTCATCGCGGCGGCGGAGCGGTCGCGGGCGGCGGCGACGGTCGCCTCGGTCGCGTCCGCGCCGAGGGCGACGACGGCGACGTCGGGCTCGGCGCTCACGCGCCCGACGCCGGCCACGGTGACGCCGGCGCTCTCGGGCGCGGTCGTCGAGACGTCGCCGACGCATGCCGAGGCGAGCAGCGCCGGCAGCGCCGCGAGGAACACGAGAACGCCCGCAGTCCCCCTCTTTCGCATGGACCGTATCGTAGATCACCGTGCGGGCGGAGGCGAACGACCGGGCCGGTCCGGGGGTTGCGGCGGGCAGGACTTTGTGCCAGAATGCCGGAAAGGTCGTAGCGACATGGAGACAGGATGACCAAAAGCACCGAACACATTGAAGGCGTTCCGTACCCCGAGGACGGACGCGACGAGCCGTCCGGCTTCAAGTACCCCGTGGACGAAGGGCGGCGGCGCGTCGGTATCGCCGAGGCCAAGGCCGGGTTCTCGACGGTGGTGGAAGGCGTGCGGCACCGTGGCGAACGCTACGTCATCGAGCGGCGCGGGCGGCCGGTGGCGGCGCTGGTGAGCGTGGACGACTTCGAGCGCCTCGAACGCGAGCGCGCGTCGGCGGCCGCGCCGGAGCGCGACTGGATGCTGTCGCTGGTCGGCATCCTGCCCGACATGGCCGACGAGGAGATCGACGAGCTGGTCGCGCACCTGCGGGCGGAGCGCGATCGCGACTTCGGCCGGCCGCCGCCGGACTTCGGTCCGGAGTTCGGGCCGGACGCGGGGGCGGTCGGCGCGCCGTGAAGTACCTGCTCGACACCGACACGCTCAGCATGTTGACGAAGCCGTCGCCGCCTCTGGTCCTGCTGCGCCGGATGGCGGCGACGGACCCCGCCGAGCGGGTGACGTCGAGCGTGACGCTGGCCGAGGTGCACTACGGGGCGTTGCGGATCGGGCGGCGCGGGCTGCCGCTCCTCGAACACATCGAGACGGCGGCGCTCGCGGCCGCCGCCGCGGTGCTGCCGTTCGACGCCGCCGCCGCGCGCGAGTTCGGGCGGCTCCGCACCGACCTCGAGGGGCGCGGGATGCAGATCGGTTTCGCCGACACGCAGATCGCGGCGATCGCGCTCAGCCGCGGCCTCAGCGTCGTCACCGGCAACGTGCGCCACTTCGGGCGCGTGCCCGGCCTCGTCGTCGAGAACTGGATCGCCGGCTGAGCCGCGCGGCGAGGCTCGCCGTCCGCTCCGCCGCCGTGCGAGGATCGCGCCATGCCGCTGGTCGGGGGGCGCGAGCTGCTGGCCGGGGCCGAGCGCGGCGGCTACGCCGTGGCCGGCTTCAACGTCTCCACCATCGAACTCGCGCTGGGCGTGCTCGACGCCGCCGAGGCGCGCCGCGCGCCGGTGCTGCTCCAGTTCCACGCCGGCAACGCCGAGCACTTCGGGGGCTTCGAGGTGGCCGCCGCGGCGGCGCGCGCCCTCGCCGCGCGCGCGGCCGTGCCCGTCGCCGTGCACCTCGACCACGGTCCCGACCTCGGCACGCTGCGCGCGGCGGCGCGGGCCGGCTTCACCTCGCTGATGTTCGACGGCTCGACGGCGCCGCTGGAGCGCAACATCCGCGACACCCGCGCCGCCGCCGCGCTGGCGCTGGAGTACGGCGTCGCGCTCGAGGCCGAACTCGGCCACGTCGGCGGGCGCGAACCCGGCGTCGCCACCTCCGAGGCGATCCCGACCGACCCCGCCGCCGCCCGCCGCTTCGTCGACGAGACGCGCGTGGACGCCCTCGCGGTGTCGGTCGGGACGGCGCACGGTCTCGCGGGCCGCGTCGACCTCGCGCTCGTGCGCGAGCTGCGCGCGGCGGCGCGCGGGCTGCCGCTGGTGCTGCACGGCGGCTCCGGCGTCAACCCCGCCGCGCTGCGCGACTGCGTGCGGGCGGGCGTCCGCAAGCTCAACGTCAGCTCCGAGATCCACGCGGCGTTCGCGCGCGCCCTCGACGGGCGCCGCGGCGACGACCCGCGCCCCGCCCTGCGCGCCGCCCGCCGCGCCGTCGCCGACGCCGCCGCCCTGCGGATCGAGGCGCTCGGCTCCGCCCTCCGCGCCTGAGGCCGCCACCCGCGAGGCCCTCGCCGCGCTGTTTCCGTTCCGGCGCGGCGCGCGTACACTGGACGCGATGCCCGAACCGCCGCCGCCGTCCGGCGGCCCCTCCTATCCCGAGAGGCAACCGCGCGCCACCGGCGTGCACCCCTACGCGACCCCGCTGGGGAGCCTCGGGGCGCCGCCCGCGGGCGCGGCGCGCGGCGGCACGCACGCCGGCCTCGCCGACCTCGATCCGTGGCCGCCGCCCGCCTACGCCGCCCCGCCGCCCGCGGCGCCGCAGGCGGGCGGCGGATTCTGGCCGTGGGGCCTGCGGGGCTTCGCCGACGCCCTCGAGGTGGTCGCGCTGGCGCTGCTGATGTTCGTGCTGGTGCAGGGCGTCGCGCAGAACTTCGTCGTCGACGGCGCCTCGATGGAGCCGACCTTCCGCAGCGGCGAGATGCTGATCGTCAACAAGCTCGCCTACTCCGAGTACGGCCTCGGCTGGGTGCCGGGGATCGGCGCCGGGGCGTGGCGGCCCTTCGGCGCGCCCGACTCCGGCGACGTGATCGTCTTCCGCTACCCCTACGGCGCGGGCCGCGACTTCATCAAACGCATCGTCGGCCTGCCCGGCCAGACCGTCGAGGTGCGCGAGGGGCTGCTGTTCGTGGACGGCGCGTCCGTCGACGAGCCGTACCTGCGCGACCGGCCCGAATACTCCTACGGACCGGAGACCGTGCCCCCCGGCCACGTCTTCGTGCTCGGCGACTCCCGCAACAACTCCTACGACTCGCACCAGTGGGGGATGCTCAGCCAGTCGAAGATCATCGGCCGCGTCGAGCTGCGCTACTGGCCGGCGGGCCGCGCCGGCGCCGTCGGCGGCGAGTGGACCTCGCCCGTCGCGGAGCCGTGACCCCCGAGGGCGCGGCGGGGGCCGCGGGCGGCGCGCCCAGCCCCGCCGTGCTCGCGGCGATCGAGGAGACCGGCGCGCTGCTGAGGGGCCACTTCGAGCTCGCCTCCGGTCTCCACTCCGATCGCTACTTCGAGAAGTTCAACCTGCTGCAGTGGCCTGCGCGCACCGCCGAGGCGTGCCGGCCGCTGGCGGAGGCGGCGCGCGCGCACGCGCCCTCCGCCGTCGCCGGCCCCACCACCGGCGGCGCCATCCTCGCCTACGAGCTCGCGCGCCAGCTCGGCCTGCGCGGCGTCATCGCCGAGCGCAACGAGGACGGCCCCGGCCGCGGCATCCGGCGCGGCTTCCGCCTCGAACGGGGCGAGCCGGTGCTGGTCGCCGACGACGTGCTGACCAGCGGCGGCTCCGTGCGCGACACGATCGAGGCCGTGCTCGCCGCCGGCGGCGAGCCGGTCGCCGTCGCCGTGCTGGTCGATCGCTCGGGCGGGCGGGCGCGCTTCGAGGTCCCGCTGTACGCCGCGATCGCGCTCGACCTCGCGGCGTACGAGCCGCCCTCGTGCCCCCTCTGCGCCGAGGGCGCCACGCTGACGGTGACGTAGGGCGCCATGGCGGGCGCGAAGAGGGCCGCGCGGCGCGCGGCCCTCGCTGGCCGGCGGCGTGCGCCGGGCCGGACGCCGGGCTAGATGCCCATGAACTCGCTCTGGGCGCTGAGCATCATCACGTCGATCTTCGCCTGGAACTCGTCGACGTCGAGGCTCATGATCTGGAGGTCGTGGAGCACGGAGTCGCGATCCATGACCTGGTTGCGGAGGCGCGCCTCGCGCTGGAAGCCCATGCGGCTGAAGACCTTGATGGCGGCGCCCTGGTCGGTCGTCATCTGGGCGACCATCTTCTTGGCGTCGCGCTCGCGGGCGATGGCGAAGGCCTGCTCGATCAGCAGCCGCCCCAGCCGCTTCGCGCGCATCGAGGGGTCCACCAGCACGCGCAGCTCGGCGATGTGGCGCGTCCAGCTCATGCGGTCGGTGCTGACGCCGGTGTAGCCCACGATCCTGTCGTCGTGGACGGCGACCACCGCCGTGTTGAAGCCGTCGGCGATGTCGTGCAGCCAGGCCTCGACGACCTCGGGCTGGGTGATGTCGCGGCGCAGGAACAGCAGATCGTGCGGCGGCTGGCGCCGCGCGAAGTCGACCATCGCGTCCTTGTCGCCGGGGCCGAACAGCCGCAGCGTGATCTCGGTCCCGTCGAGGTTCAGCGTCGCGGGGTACTCGAGCCTCTGCGCGGCCTGCGCCGCCGCCTGGTCGGCGACCTTCCAGCCGTGACCGCCGAGCACCCGGCCCACCGTCTGGATCACACCCATGATCGCCTCCTCCGCCCGTATCGCGGGCCAAGCCGCGAAGCCGCCCGCGAGCGCCGTCCGCCGCCATAGTATGGGCGCGCGGCGAGGGGTTACAACCCCGCGGCGCGCGTGCGCGGCGGCCCCGGGCCGCGCGGCGCGGCGAGGAGCGGGCCGTGGAGTGGTGGCCGTCGGCGGGCGGCGGGGCGTGGGAGTGGGCGTGGCGCGCCTGGCCCGGCGTCTGGCTGTTCGTCGCCGCGATCGGCGGCGGGCGCGCGCTGCTCGAACGCGCCGCGCGGCGGCGCGCGCGGCGGCGCGGCGAGCCGCCCCCCGAGGCGTGGCGGCGCCTCGCCTTCGCGGGCGGCCTCGCGCTGCTGTGGGCGGCGCTGGACTGGCCGCTCGGCCCGCTGGCGGCGGGCTACCTCGCGACCGCCAACGCCGCCCAGGACCTGATCGTCACGCTCGGCGCCGCGCCCCTGCTGCTGCTCGGCCTGCCCCCGTCGAGGGAGCGCGCGGGCGCGGGCGGCCCGCTGCGGCGGCTGGCGCGGCGGCTGCTGGCGCATCCGCTGTTCGCCGCCGGCGCGTTCGGCCTCGTGCTGGCGGTCACGCACCTGCCTTCCGTCGTCGACGCGCTGCGCCCCTCGCCGTGGGGGTCGTTCGCGATCACGACGGCGTGGCTGCTCTCGGCGGTGGCGCTGTGGACGCCGCTGGCGGGGCCGCTCGCGGGGCGGCGGCGGCTGCCGTACCTCGGGGCGATGCTGTTCCTCGCCGCGCCGTTCGTGTTCCCGAAGGTGGCGGGCGCGTTCTTCGTCTTCGCCGGGGACCCGCTGTACGAGGTCTACGCGGACGCGCCGAGGGCGTTCGCGAACGTCTCGGCGACGCAGGACCAGCACGCCGCCGGGTTCGTGCTGTGGGTGATCGGCAGCCTGATGGTGATCGTCGCGCTCGGCGCGCTGTTCCGCCGCTGGCACGGCGAGGCGCGGCGGATCGAGGCGCCCGACAGCCTCGAGATTCCCGCCGACCCGCGCGCCGTCGATTTGCTGTTCGGCGAGCCGGGCGGGTGGGCGGCGCTGGAGCAGCTGGTGGCGAGCGTGCGCGCGGCGCTGCCGCCGGGCCACACCGGCGCGGCGCTGGGCTTCGCCTTCCGCGAGCGCGAGGACGGCGGGGCGGGCGCGGGCGCGCGGGTGATCCTCGAACTGCACGCCGCGCTCCCCGCCGAGGGCGAGGCCGCCGTGGCGAGGCGCATCGAGGAGGGCTGGGCGGCGTACCTCGGACGCCTGCCGCGCCGCCGCCGCGAGGCGATCGCGCGCGCCCTCGCCTTCCGCGTGACGGCCTACGGCGGCCGCGTGACCTGATCGCGGGCCGCGGCCCGGCGCGGTGATACCATCGCGCGCGGCAAGCGGGCGGCGCGGCGGGCGGAGGCGCGGTGCTGTACTTCTGGGCGATGGTCGCGCCCCCGCTGGCCGTGCTGCTGACGGGGCGCAAGACGGCGGCGCTGCTGAACGCGCCGCTGACGCTCGCGGGCTGGCTGCCCGGCGTGCTGCACGCCGTCCTCGTGATCAACGAGCACAAGGCCGACCAGCGCGCGCGGCGCTACTGCCGCGGCGAGCGCGCCGGCGAGCGCGGCGAGGGCGAGGCCGGGTAGCCGGCCGCGCGCTTGACAGGGCCGCGTCCGGCGTTCGAGGCTCGCGGCGGCGCGGACGCGATCGGGGGTGGGCGATGGCGGGCGCGGACGGGGCGGACGGACGGCCGCTGCCGCTGGCCGGGCTGCGGGTCGTCGATTTCTGCTGGATCGTGGCCGGGCCGCAGGCGACGCGCATCCTCGCCGACCTCGGCGCGGACGTGATCAAGGTCGAGAACGAGGGCCACCTCGACTCGCTGCGGCTGGGCGGGCCCGGCAACGCGCGCGACAGCGGCTTCAACGGCTCCGGGCTGTTCAACAACATGAACCGCAACAAGCGCGGCGTGACGCTCAACCTCTTCCACCCGCGCGGGCGCGAGCTGGCCGAGCGGCTGATCGCGGGCGCCGACGTGGTGACGGAGAACTTCAGCCCCGGCGCGTTCGAGCGGATGGGGTTCGGCTGGGACCGGCTGCGCGAGCTCGCGCCGGAGATCGTCTACCTCTCGCTGTCCGGGTTCGGGCACCTCGGGCGCGACGCCTCGTTCGTGACGTGGGGGCCGACGGCGCAGGCGATCTCGGGGCTGACGTGGCTGTCGGGGCTACCCGGCCAGCCGCCGGCCGGCTGGGGCTACTCCTACCTCGACCACTCGGCGGGCTACTACGGCGCGATCGCGGTGCTGCTGGCGCTGCGGCGGCGCGCGCGCGAGGGCGGCCCGCAGCGCGTCGACCTCTCGCAGGCCGAGACGGGGATGGTGATGGCCGGCGCGCAGATGCTCGACGCGCAGGTCAACGGGCGGCCCTCGGAGCGCATCGGCAACCTGCTGCGCTACCCCGAGGTCGCCCCGCACAACACCTACCGCTGCGCCGGCGACGACCGCTGGATCGCGATCGCCGCCGAGACCGGCGAGCAGTGGCGCGCGCTCTGCGACGTCCTCGGCGCCGCCGATCTCGCCGCCGACCCGCGCTTCGCCTCCAACGCCGCGCGCGCCGGGGCGCGCGAGGCGCTCGACGCGGCGATCGAGGAGCGCACGCGCCGCCGGGACGCGCGCGAGCTGATGTACGCGCTGCAGGCGCGCGGCGTGCCCGCCGGCGTGGCCCAGACCACCGAGGACAAGATGGAGCACGACCCCCAGCTGGCCGCGCGCGGCTTCTACCCCGTCGCCGATCACCCTCTGCTCGGCGAGCACCGCTACGAGGGGCTGCCGTTCCGCCTCGAACGCTTCCGCTGGGAGCTGCGGCGCGGCGCGCCGCTGCTCGGCGAGCACACCGACGAGGTGCTCGCCGAACTCGGCTGCGGCGAGGAGGAGGTCGCGCGCCTGCACGAGGAGCTGGCCGTATGAGCGCGGGCGCCGAGGGCCTGCGCGTGCTGGAGGTCGGCGACCTCGGCGAGGTCGCGGGCAAGCTGCTGGCGGACGCGGGCGCGGACGTGATCCGCGTCGAGCCGCCGGGCGGCTCGCCGCTGCGCCGCGCCGGCCCCTTCCCCGGCGACCGCCCCGATCCCGCCGCCTCGCTGCGCTGGGCGCACTTCAACACCAGCAAGCGCGGCGTCACCCTCGGCCTCGGCACGGAGGACGGGCTGGCGCTGTGGCGGCGGCTGGTCGAGGGCGCCGACGCCGTGATCGACGCCGCCGGCCGGGGAGTCCTCGACGGCCTCGGCGCGGGCTGGGACGACGCCGCGGCGCGCTGCGCCGGCCGCCCGCTGGTGTGGTGCTCGGTGACGCCGTTCGGGCGCGAGGGGCCGTGGGCGGACTGGGCCTCCAACGACCTCGTGCAGATCGCCCTCGGCGGCCCGATGATGAGCACCGGCTACGACGACCACGAGCTGCCGCCGATCCGCGGCGGCTACGACCACTCGCTGTGGATGGCGGGCGAGTTCGCGACCGTCGCCGTGCTCGCCGCCCGCGCCGGCCTCGACGCCGGCCTCGACGCGGGGCCGGAGCTGGTGGACCTCTCGATCCACGAGGCGGTGAGCTGCACCACCGAGGGGGCGTTCCCCAACTGGGAGTACGAGCGCAAACTCGTCCAGCGCCAGACCGGCCGCCACTCCTCGCCCAGCCCCACGCCGCCGTGGCAGTTCCCGAGCGCCGACGGGCGCTACGTCAACGTCATCGGCGGCGGGCTGCCGCGCTCCGAGCAGGGCCTCGACGACCTGCTCGCGTGGATGGACAGCCACGGCGCGGCCGGCGATCTCGCCGACCCGCGCTACCGCGAGGCGATCCACTCGCCGCAGCAGCCGCCCAGCCCCGAACGCGCGCGCTTCGCCGAGGCCGTCGAGGACTTCATCGCCCGCCTCCCCGCCGAGGACAGCTACCGCGGCGCGCAGGCGCTGCACCTGCCCTGGGCGGTGGTGCGCCGCCCCGAGGACAACCTCGCCGACCCCCACTGGAGCGATCGCGAGGCCTTCTCCGAGGTCGAGATCCCCGGCCGCGCCGAGCCGGCGCGCGTCCCCGTCGCGCCCTACCGCTTCGAGGGCGTCCCGCGCCGCGCGCGCCGTCGCGCCCCCCTCCCCGGCGAGCACAACCGCGAGGTCTACGCGGACGAGCTCGGCCTCCCGGACGACGCCCTCCTGCGGCTCGCCCGGATCGGCGCGATCTGACGCGATCCGGGCGGCCCGCCGGGGCGGCGCGCGGCCCGCGCCTTGCGGCGCGCGCGCCGCGCGGCCAGACTGGGCGCATGGCGCGCCTGCTCGTGGCCGAGGACGACGCGGCGATCCTCGAAGCGGTCGCGTACAACCTCGAACGCGAGGGCCACGAGGTGGTCCGCGCCGCCGACGGCGTCACCGCGCTCGAACTCTCGCGCTCCGCCGATCCCGACCTGATCGTGCTCGACCTGATGCTGCCGCGCATGTCGGGCCTCGACGTCTGCCGCGTGGTGCGCGAGGAGCGGCCCGTGCCGATCGTGGTGCTGACCGCCCTCGACACCGAGGCCGACACGGTGAAGGGACTCGGCCTCGGCGCCGACGACTACGTCACCAAGCCGTTCTCGATGCGCGAGCTGACGGCGCGGGTGGCGGCGGCGCTGCGGCGCGACGGGCTGTCGCGCGAGGCCGGCGGCGGCCCGGCGCGCGGCGCCGTCGTGCGCGGCGGCGACCTCGAACTGCGCGCCGACGCGCGCGAGGTCACGCGCGGCGGCGCGCCCGTCGCGCTGAGCCCGAAGGAGTTCGAGCTCCTCGAATACCTGATGCGGCGCCCCGGCCGCGCGCTGTCGCGCGACCTCATCATCGAGCGCGTCTGGGGCTACGATTTCGAGGGCGGCGAGCGCACCGTCGACGTGCACGTGCGCTGGCTGCGCGAGAAGCTCGAGCGCGACCCCTCCCGCCCGCAGCGCCTCACGACCGTGCGAGGGGTCGGCTACAAGTTCGTCCCGTGACCGCCGCCCGCCGGCTGGCGCTGGCGCTGCCGCTCGCCGCCATAGCCGCGGCCGCCGTGCTCGCGCTGCCGCGAGGCCCCGCCGCCGCCGTCGCGCTCGCCTGTGCGCTGGCGCTGGCCGCGCTCGCGCTGCGCCCCGCCGCTTCCGCCGCCCCGCCGGCCGAGGCGCCTCCCCCGCCCGAGGCCGCGCCCGAGGCGCCGCCGTCGCCCCTCGCGCCGCTCGAGGCGCTGCCGATCGGCGTGGCGCTGCTCGACGGCGGGCTGGCGGTGCGGGCGGCGAACCCGGCCTTCGCCGGGATCGCCGGACAGCCGCTGGAGGGCATGATCGGCGTCTCCCTGATCCGCGCCACGCGCGAGTACGACCTCACGGCGGCGGCGCGCGAGCGGCCCGCGGAGCCGCGCGAGGTCACGCTCGCGGGCGGGCGCGCCGCCCGGGTCCACGCCGCGCCGATCGACCCGCCGCTGCCCGGCGGTGCCTCGCTGCTGCTGGCGGTCGAGGACGTGACCGCCCTGCGCGACGCCCGCCGCGCCCGCAGCGACCTCGTCGCCAACCTCTCGCACGAGCTGCGGACGCCCATCGCCGGCGCGCGCGCCATCGCCGAGACGCTGCGGACCGCCGCCGCCGACCCCGCCGGGCGCGAGCGCTTCCTCGGCCTGCTCACCGGCGAGCTGGAGCGCATGAACGGGCTGGTGCAGCGGATGCTGCGGCTCGCGCAGCTCGAGTCCGAGCACGACCCGCTCGAGCTGGAGGCGGTCGGCGCGGCCTCGCTGCTGGAGGACGCCGCCGAGCGCTTCGGGCCGGTGGCCGAACGCCGCGGGGTGCGGATCGAGGTCGGCCCGGCGGAGGCCGGCGCCGTGCGCGCCGACCGCGCGCGCGCCGGCGAGGCGCTCGCGAACCTGCTCGACAACGCGCTGCGCCACAGCCCGCAGGGGGCGAGCGTGCGCCTCGCCGCGATCGCCGACGGCGGCGCCGCCGGCGACGCCGTGCGCTTCGAGGTGCGCGACGAGGGCCCCGGCATCCTGCCGCAGGAGCGCGGCCGCGTGTTCGAGCGCTTCTACACCGGCGACGCCGCGCGCGAGGCCGGATCGCACACCGGGCTCGGCCTCGCGATCGCGCGGCGGCTGGTGCGGCAGCAGGGCGGGCGCATCTGGGTCGCCGACCGCACCCCCGGCGCGACGCTGTGCTTCACCCTCGCGCGCGCCGGCGAGGACGGCGCGGACCGCGAGGCGGGGTAGCGCCCTCGGGGCCTCGCTACGCCTCGGCGGTGGCGGCGGCGGGGCGCGAGCGGAACTCGCCGCTGCGGACGAGCGAGCGCACGTCGGGCAGCAGGAAGGATGCGGCGACGAAGCCCGCGATCCAGATCAGGGCGGGCGCGATCAGCAGCAGCCGCACGCCGATGCCGTCCGAGAGCCAGCCGAAGCCGAAGTTGACGAACGCCATGTGGCCGGCCGCCAGCATGATGTAGATCGACATCACCCGCCCGCGGTACTCGTCGGGCGTCACGCGCTGCACGAACGTCGCCGACATCGCCATGTAGCTCGCCTGCGCCGCGCCCGCGAGCACGCCGCCCGTCACCGCCATGTACGGCGTCGTGGCGAAGCCGATCACCAGCATCGCCAGCCCGCTGCCGACGCCGACGGCGAAGAACACGCGCCCCATCGCGCGCTCGTCGGCCAGCATCGAGACGGCCAGCGTGCCGGCGATCGCGCCCGCGCCGATGCCCACGATGACGCCGCTGTAGGTCAGGTTGGAGCCGCCGACGGCCGTCGCCAGCGTCGGCATCATCGAGTCGAACGCCATCGTCGCGCCGCAGTGGAAGCCGACGAGCACGAGCATCACCAGCACGCGCGGGTCGCGCTCGACGTAGGCGAGGCCCTCGCGCACGTCGCGCAGCACGGGGACGATCGCGAAGACCGGCTCGTCGTCCGCCGCGCGCGGCGCGCTGCGGTACTCGAGGCGCAGCAGCTGGTGGAGGGCGAGCGCGAGGAAGGCGGCGGAGAGCGCGAACACCGCGCCCGCGCCGATCGTCGCCAGCAGCGCCCCGCCGATCAGCGGCCCGGCGATGCGCGAGCCGTGGCGCGTGATGCCGGACAGCGCCACCGCGTTGAGCAGGTGCTCGGCGGGCACCACGTTGGGGATGATCGCCTGCTCGGCGGGCGTCCCGAAGGCGCGCCCCAGCCCTCCGACCACCGCGAAGACGAGCACGTGCCACGGCTCCACCACCCCCGCGAAGGTGATCGCCGCCAGCGACAGCGCCGCCACGACGCCGAGCGCGTCGGAGGCGATGGCGATCAGCCGCCGGTCGGCGCGGTCGGCGATCGCCCCGCCGATCGGCCCGGCCAGCGTCATCTGGATCATGCCCGCGAACGTGACCGCGCCCACCCACGCGCCCTGGCCGGTCAGCTCGTACACCAGCCAGCCGCGCGCCAGCAGCATCGTCCAGAACGAGGCCGAGGCGAAGAAGGCGTTGTAGAAGACGCGGCGGAAGTCCGCGTAGCGCAGCGCCGGATGACGGTCGAGCAGCCCCGCGAGCGTCGGCATCCGCCCAGTCTACTCCCCGCGCCCCCCGCGCGCCCCGCCCCGAGGGCGCCCGCGCGCCCCCACCTCCTCTTGCGCTGCATCGCTGACCCACGCGGCCTCGTGGCCTCGTGGCGGCGCGCGCGCCGTATGCCATATACGGCTCGCTCCCGCTTGCGTGTGGGCGCGGATGCGACAATGCTCCAACAGCCTGCAGCCAGCTCCAGTGGGTACGAGCAGGACATGGTGGGGCACGACATGGCGTCGCGGCGCAACCTGCTGGCCGGGATTTGCAACTGCCCGAACGTCAGGGATGCGCGAGTGGACAACGGCCACCCTTGCGCCGATGTCGTCCGCAGCCAGCAGGCGGCCACGCTCAACGACTTTCAATCGCCCGCGCCGTGGGTCGGACGGATTCACCGCGCACCGATCCTGTTCGTGAGCTCGAACCCGAGCATCTCCGGCACGGAGCACCACCCGCGGTGGCGCAAGTCCCTGGACTTCAAGGCCGATTACTTCGAACGCCACTTCGGAGGCGGCAGGCAGCCGTGGACACAGGACGGGACGCGCACGCTCCAGCGGGACGGCACGTACGGCAAGGCGATCAGATTCTACTCCGGCATCAAGCAACGAGCCGCCGAGCTGCTGGAACGGGAACCCGATCCGGGCATCGACTACGCGCTCACCTGGGTGGTGCACTGCAAATCCACTGGTGGCATCGGAGTGGATGCTGCGCGGGCAGAGTGTTCGTCCCGGTATCTGCTCCAGACCGTTCGGACTGCCCGTTCCCGGCTGATCGTCGTGCTCGGCAAGCCAGCCCGAAAGGCTGTCGGAGACGTACTCGGCGCACTGGCAGGACCTGCCCACATGGACGGCCCGCGCAAGGTAGGCCGACACGAACGATGGTTCGTCCACCTCTCCCACCCCAGCGCGCGTGGGCTCGCGACACGGGAGAAGCGCTTCAGCGATCGCTTCTCGCCCGATGAGATCGCACATCTCCGTAGTCTGGTCGCCTGACTGCAGGATCGGATGCCGTACCAAGCGATCGCAGGCGCCTGCGGGTGCGGGCACAGCCTGCCCGCCACACGCCCCGCACAGCGAACGAGGTCTCGGCGTCGCCTCTGCTGTTCCATCGCCAGACGCCGCCCCGTGCGGCTCTCACGTTCGGGCTGTAGGCGCGGACATCCCGCCGGGGCGCTACCGCACGAGCGCGCCCACCGAGGAGTGCGAGTGGGAGCGTCGCGACGCCGACGGCGTCACCGGTCTCGGCGACTCCTCGATCCCCGTCGCCGAAGTCGTCCTGGACCTCAGCCGCCTCGCATCCTGCGACTGGGAACGGTTGTCGGAGTGGGACCTCGCCCGCTCGGCCACCCTCTACTACGGCCCGTCGCGGCCTCTCGCGGACGGCGGCGGCAGCGAGGGCATGTCCGTCCTCACCGTGGACATAGCGGAATCCGACTTCGGCTTCCACAGCGAGGACTGCGGAACGTGGACGACGGACCTTGCGCCCGCCGCGACGCCGGGCGAGCCGTTCGGCGACGGCGAATGGATCGTCGGCGTGGACATCGCGCCGGGGCGCTACCGCGCCTCCTCGCCGTCCGGGGACTGCCGCTGGTACAGGCTGTACGGGTTCCGCGGGCACTCGTGGGTGGGTGTCGACGCCTGGGGGAGGCTCGACATCATCGAGAGCTTCTGGGACCCCGACGGCCCCGGCGAGGTCACCGTCGCGCCGTCCGACCTCGGCTTCGCCAGCCGCTACTGCGGCGAGTGGACGCCGGCGCCGCCGTAGCCGCCGCGCGGGGCGCTCGCGTTCGGGGCGGCGTCGTGCGATGATGGGCGCATGGACGAACTGCGCCAGCGCCTCGCCGAGCTGCTCACGCGCGTCCGCGACGTTCAGGTGCGACTTTGACCTGCCCGAACGCGAGCGCGAGCTGACGAGGCTGCGCGAGCGCTCCGCCGCTCCCGATCTCTGGGACGACCCCGAAGGCGCGCAGGCGCTGATGCGTCGCGCCGCACGCCTCGAACGGCAGGTCGAGGCGTGGCGCGGCCTCGAACGCGGCGCCGCCGAGCTCGGCGAGCTGGCCGGCCTCGCCGCCGACACCGGGGGCGAGGAGCGCGACGCGCTCGCCGCCGACATCGCCGCCGAGCTCGGGGCGCTCGAGGCGCGCTTCGCCGAGCTCGAGGTCGCGCTGATCCTCGGCGGCCCCTACGACGACCACGGGGCGCTGCTCGCCATCCACGCGGGCGCGGGCGGCACCGAGGCGCAGGACTGGGTGGAGATGCTGCTGCGGATGTACCTGCGCTGGGGCGAGCGCCGCGGCTACGACGCGCAGGTGGTCTCGATCTCCCCCGGCGAGGAGGCCGGCGTCAAGTCCGTCTCGCTGCGCCTCGGCGGGGAGGACGCCTACGGGCTGCTGCGTTCCGAGCGCGGCGTGCACCGCCTCGTCCGCATCTCGCCCTTCGACGCCTCGAAGTCGCGCCACACCAGCTTCGCCCTCGTCGAGGTGATGCCCGAAGCGCGCGAGAGCGACGCGATCGAGGTCGAGATCCGCCCCGAGGACATCCGCGTGGACACCTACCGCGCCAGCGGCCACGGCGGGCAGAACGTGCAGAAGAACGACACCGCCGTGCGGATCACGCACCTTCCCACCGGCCTGGTGGTAACCTGCCAGAACGAGCGCTCCCAGCTCCGCAACCGCGAGTCGGCGATGCAGGTCCTGAGGTCGCGTCTGCTCGAACGCGAACTCGAACAGCGCGAGGCGGAGATGGCCGAACTCAAGGGCGTGCACGTCGCCGCGGGCTGGGGCAACCAGATCCGCTCCTACGTCCTCCACCCCTACCGCATGGTCAAGGACCTCCGCACCGGCCACGAGACCAGCGACACCGGCGCGGTGCTCGACGGCGAGTTCGACGACTTCGCCTACGCCTGGCTGCGGAGCCGCGTCGGCGCCGGCGGCGAGGCGGCCCCGTGAGCGCCGCGCGCGGGGCCGGCCTGCTCGCCGCGCTGGCGGCGCTCGCGCTCGGCCTCGCCGCGCTCGCGCCGCCCGCGCCCGCGAGGGCGGGCGCGATCGCCGTCACCGGCGTGCGCGCGGAGACCGCCGACCCCACGGCCATCGACTTCACCGCGCGCGTCAGCGCCCCCGCCGGCCTCGCCTCGGCGACGCTCGTCTACCGCGTGCTCAACCCCAAGGAGGGCGACGTCGGCGGCCACGGCGAGGCCGCGTTCGGGCCGGGCGAGGAGAACGACGTCCGCTTCACCCTCGAAACCCGCTCCGCCCGCCGCTACATCCCCGTCGGCTCGCTGCTGCGCTACCGCTGGGAGTTCACCGACGCCGACGGCGACGCGCACGCGACCGAGGAGCAGGAGTACCTCTTCCTCGACGGCCGCTACCGCTGGAGCGAACTGCGGCGCGGCGGCGTGACGGTCTACTGGTACGGCGCCAACGAGGGCTTCGCCGAACGGGCGCTGGACGCGGCAGCCTCCGCCATCGCCGAGGCCGAGGCGCTGCTGCGGGTGGAGACGCCCTACGGCGTGCGGGTGCTGGTGTGGGCCTCGGAGCGCGACGGCGACCTCGCGATGCGGCCGCGCAGCGCGGCCTACGAAGAGCTGGTGAGCACGGGCGGGCAGCGCGTCGCGCCGGACCTGCTGTTCGTGTTCGCCGCCTCCCCCGACGTGGTGCGGCACGAGGCCGCGCACATCGTGACGGCCGTGGCCGGCGACGGCCCGTTCACGCGCATCCCCTCGTGGCTCGACGAGGGCACCGCCGTCCACCTGCAGCGCAGCCCCCGCCCCTACGACGACGCGCTGCGCTTCAGCGTCGTCTCCGACAGCACCATGCGCCTCCGCAACATGGAGTCGCCCGCCAACAACCCCAGCCGGGTCGACGTCTTCTACGGCCAGTCGTGGTCCACCGTCCGCTACCTGCTCGAGCAGCGCGGCGAGGAGGCCTTCGCCGACCTCTTCCGCGCCGTGCGCGAGGGCGCGCGCATCGACGACGCGCTGGAGGCGGTCTACGGCTTCGACCAGGACGGCCTCTACAACCGCTGGCGCGAGTCGCACGGCCTCGACCCCATCGACTTCGCCCCCCGCGCCGAGGCCACCGCACCGCCCCGCGCCGAGGCGACGCGCGCCCCGCTCACGATCCCCACCCCCGGCGGCGCATCCGCCGCCGCGGACGACGGCGACGCCGACGACGCGCCCTCGGCGGCGACGCCCGCCACGGCCCCGGACGAGGGCGGCGGCGAGGCGCCGGCGGCGAGCGGGAGCGGGAGCGACGGGCGCACGGGGGCGGCGATCGCCGTCGGGCTGGGCGCGCTGGCGATCGGCGGGGCGCTCGGCCTCGCCGCGCTGCTCGTCGCGAGGCGCTCGCGCGCGGGAGCGGGCTAGCGCGGCGGCGCGCGCCGCGCCTCAGTTCGAGGCGGCGACCGCGCCGGTGAAGCCCGTCGCGGCGCGCGTCCACACCGGCGTCGAGGCGCCCGAGGAGTAGTAGACGAACGCGCGCAGGTAGCCGCCCACGTCGGCGGCGACGGGCGTGTACGACCAGCTCGGCGTCCCCGGCGCGAGCAGGGTGCACGTCCCGGTGCCGTCGCTCGCCGTGCAGCGCTGCCAGCGCCACAGGGTGCGGTCGCTGTGCGCCGGCAGCGGCGAGACGGTGACCGCCGTCCCCATCGCCGGCGAGGCGTTGCCGCCGGCGAACGTAGCCGTCGCCGCCGTCGCGGCGCTGCTCGCGACGACCGCCGCCGTGGTGAGGGTGTAGGCGTCGCCGCCCGAGGTGCGCGCGACGCGGGCGCGCAGGTACTTGCCGACGTCGGTGCTTGATGGGACGTAGACGTAGGAGCACGCCGGGCCGCGCGTCGAGGTGACTGTGGTCCAGCTGGTGCGCCCGTCGTCGGAGCGCTCCCAGACCCACGCCTGCCGCGAGTCGGTGTTCGCGACGCCGTCGCAGGTCGTGATCGTCGCGGCGGGCGAGACGAGCGCGCGGCTCGTCTTGGTGTGGAGGCCGGCCACGAGGGGTTCGCCGGCGACGGGCGCGTTCCAGTGGTCGGCCTCGATCCACGCGGGGCCGCGCCAAGTGGTGCGTCCCGTGAACTTGAGGGCAGGGTACTGCCTCGACGTGCCGAAGTCCCACGGGTCGTCGTCGGTGTTGGCGTCGCCGTCGAGGTTGAGGTTCCAGTCGGCGTAGATGCTGCCGGTCGAGCCGTAGGCGGTGGGGCGCTGGAGGTCGCGCGTGCTCTTGCCCGTGCCGCCGCCCCCGCTGGTGGACCAGCCGGATGTTCCGGTGTCCCAGTAGCTGTTCGTGGCGGTGCCCGCGGTGCTGTTGGACCCGATCAGTCCGCCGACGTTGCCCGTACCGCTCACCCGACCGGCCGACCAGCTGGCGGCGACGCTGCCGGGGTTGACGGTGGTACCGGTGTTGAAGCCGATCAGCCCGCCCACGGATAGGTTGCCATGGACAGTGGCCGTCGAGTAACTGGCCTTGATGTCGCCGCCGTTGTTGAAGCCCACCAGCCCGCCTGCGTAGAAGGCGCTGCCGGTTTGGACCGCCTGCCCGATGGTGTACGCCTTGACGATCGATGATCCGGTATCGGCGAGGCCGACCAGAATGCCGACGTAGCCCGCCCCCGCGACGTTGGCGCGTACGACCCCGACGCTCTCGATGAGGCCACTGGCGCCGCCGAACAGCCCCACTCCGGAGGCGCTCCGATTAACGTACAGGTAGGAGATCGTGTGGCCGTTGCCCCGGAACGTGGCGGTATAGAGGGTAGAGATGGAACCAATCGGGTTCCAGCCGGAGCCGCTGTTCCAGTACGTCGGGTCGCCAGCGGCCGTCATCTGCCCGTCGCCGTTCTCGTCGAAGCTGAGGTCGGCGCGCAGCTCGTAGCCGGTGCAGCCGCCCGAGGTGGGGCAGCCCATGCGCCCGCTCGCCGTCGTGACGCGGTTGGGGAAGGCAGTTCCGTAGGCCGTCGCGCCCGTCGCCGAGGGGGCACCGTCGCCGTTGAGGTCGTAGCGGATGGCGTTCAGCTGGGCGAGGTTGCGGACGTCGATCAGGCCGTCGTTGTCGTCGTCGTAGTCGGTGGTGCTCTGCGCCGTCGCGGGCGGCGCGAGGATCAGCGCGACGCCGAGCAGCAGCGCGCCCAAGCACGCCGCGAGGCCGAGCGCATACTTATGTCCACGAGGGGGGGGGGGTGCTAAGGAGAGTGAACAATATTCGCCGCCCCCCGCCGCGCGGCTTCGCGCCGCTCCCGTCCGCGCCGATCCTACAGCATCCTGGCTAGCGCGGCAGCACGAGGCCGCCGGGCGGCGCGCCGCCCGCGCCCTCGGCCTGCGCCCCCATCCGCTGCGCCTGCTCGACGGTGAGGTAGGGCGAGGTGAGCACGCGCTCGCGCACGACCGGCTCGTCGTCGCCCGCGGCGATGCGGCGCAGCTGCTCGGCGAGGTCGGGCTCGTCCCACGCGCCGGGGTAGCGGCGTCCGCCGATCGTCAGCAGCGGCACCTCGGTCAGCATCCGCGCCTCGGCGAGGCGGGGGAACTCCGACACCTCGATCGCCTCGAGGCGCAGACGGCGCGAGGCCACCGCGAACGCCTCGGCGACGCGCAGCGTGTGCGCCGAGTAGGGGTCGTAGGGCGCCACCAGCAGCTCGATCGCGAGGTCGTCCGCGAGCGCCCCGTCGAGGGCGGCGAGGGCGGCGACGGTGTCCTCGCGCAGCGGCGCGGCGCCGGCGCCGGCGAACAGCAGGCCGTCGACGAAGGCGGGGAAGAGCAGGCCGGACCAGAGGCCGGTGAAGCGGAAGCCGCGCCCGTGGCCGCGCACCACCGTCGCCGGCGGGCGCTCGACGCCGGCCTCGCGCGCGCGGTCGGCGTGGGCGTCGAGGTCGTAGCGCGTGAGCGAGATCAGCGAGTGCAGCGAGGCCAGCTGGCGCGCCGCCGCGCCCACCTGATCGCAGAACGCGCAGGGGTCGCGGTCGGTGCGGACGAGCGCCGACTCGCGCCGCGTCCAGACCTCGAGGGCGACGGGGCCGGCCAGCCGCTGGGCGAGGTACTGGGCGACGACGGGGCGCTGCTCGCGGGGGATGGGGGACTCCTCGGCCACGTTCAGCCTCCTTCCGCCGCTCCGGCGCGGAGGGCGCGCACGCCGATCCAGAGCCGCTGCGCGGCGGTGAGCAGCGTCAGCACGGCCAGCGCCCAGAGCACGGGCCGCAGCAGCGGGGCCACGATCAGCGCGGCGCCGAGCAGCGCGACGCGCTCCGCGCGCCGCAGCCAGCCCGAGGTCAGCGCCACGCCCAGCGCCTCGGCGCGCGCGCGCACGTAGGAGACGAGCAGCGAGCCGGCCAGCGCGCCGAACGCCAGCGCCGCCTCCTCGCGGCGGTCCCCGGCCAGCAGGTGCAGCAGCAGGCCGAACAGCACGACCGCTTCCGAGCAGCGGTCGAACACCGAGTCGAGCAGCGCGCCGGCCTTGCTCGCGCGCCCGGTCTCGCGCGCCAGCGCCCCGTCGAGGAAGTCGAGCGAGCTCGCGAGCAGCATGACGGCGCCGCCCGCGGCGAGCGCGCCGGAGGCGACGAGGGCGGCGGCGGCGGCGTTGCCGGCCAGCGAGGCGAAGGTGAGCGCGTCCGGCGTCACGCCCGCCCGCGCGAGGGCGCGCACGGCGGGGCGGCTGAGCGCCGCCGGCGCGCGGTCGGGCAGCAGGCGGGAGGGCAGGCCCATCGCGGCCGCGGCGGCGGGCGGCGGCGCTAGTCGCGCCGCCGCGCGGCGGCGAGCAGCGCGCGCTCGTGCGTGGCGCGGTTGTCGCGCAGCCGCTCGTAGTAGGACAGCACGCGGCTGGTCACGCGCGGCCACGAGTAGGCGTCGGCGCGCTTGCGGCCCGCCGCCGCCAGCCGCGCGCCCAGCGGGCGGTTCCGCACCAGCGAGGTCAGCGCGTCGGCGATCGCCATCGGGTCGCGCGGCGGCGCCAGCAGCCCGTCGAGGCCGTCGCTGATCACCGAGGCGTAGCCGTCGATGTTGGAGGCGACGATCGGCACGCCCGCCGACAGCGCCTCGAGCAGCACGTAGCCCTGCGACTCGTGGCCGGTGGCGGGCGAGCAGAAGGCGTGGGCGCTGCGGTAGTAGCGCGGCAGCTCCTCGTCCGTCACGTCGTCGGCGAAGACGATGCCGCGGCGGCCCTCGCGCCCGACGGAGGCGCGGTAGCGGCGCTTGCGGCGCGAGTCGGGGCCGACCACGATCAGCCGCGTGTTGGGGTGGCGCGCGTTGACGATGCCGAAGGCGCGCAGCAGGTGGCCCAGCCCCTTCCGCTTCTCGGCGCGCCCGACGTAGAGGACGTTGAACGCGCCGTCCTCGAACTCCGGCAGCGGCTCCAGCGCGGGGTCGGCGAAGCGCCCGACCTCGATGCCGTTGGGGATGACGTTGTAGAAGCCGGGGAAGTAGCGCCCGACGTACTGGGCGGCGGGCGGGGAGACGGCGATCTTGCCGTCGAGTTCGCGGTGCCAGCGCTTGAGCAGCCGCCGCCCGTAGGAGTAGAGGCGGTTGCCGCCGTCCTTGGTGGCGTGGAAGGTGCCGACGTTGATCGCGGCGGGATGGGCCGCGCGCGAGGCGCGCAGCACCTGGATCGGCAGCGTCGGCATCAGCGGCTCGTGCACGTGCACCACGTCGAAGCGCCCGCGGTCGAGCACGCGCCGCACCTGCCGCCCCAGCCGCGGGCTGAGCGCGATCCGCGCCGTCGAGCCCGAGGCCGGCACCGGCGCCGGACGGCCGATCGCGACGAGCCGCGGCTCGTCCCCGGTCTCCCCGCTCGACGGCGCGAGGATCGCGACCTCGTGGCCGTGCTCCTCGAAGCGCCCGGTCAGCTGCCGGATGTGGCGGTTGACCCCGCCGGGGGTGAGCCAGTCGTAGGGCGAGACGAGCGCGATCCTCACGCCGCCGCCCCCGTCCGCCCGTCCCGCCACGCTCCGATGCGCCGCAGGCGCTCGCCGATCAGCTTGCGCGGCGTCACCGCGAGGCCGCGCGCCTGCTGCGCCGCCAGCCGCCGCGCGCCGAGGCGTCGCAGGCCCGGCGCGCGCCCGTTGCGGCCGAGGGTGCGCCGCTCCGCGATCGCCGCGCGCAGCTCGTCCGCACCGCGCCCGGGGAACAGCGTCGCCGCCGTCCCCACCGCCTCGAGGAAGTGCGCGTCGCTGCCGCCGGTTTCGGCCAGCCGGTAGCGTTCGCGGTTGCGGCGCAGCGCGCGCGCGCCCGTCACGCGCCCCGCCAGCGTCGCGTTGGCGACCTCGATGCCGTCGGGGTGCGTGGCCGCGTCGCCGCCGACGAGCAGCGCGTCGAGGGCGCGGCGGCCGATCGAGCGGGTGAGCCACGAGAAGGGGTGGGGGACGACGGCCACGCCGCCGGCGGCGTGCACCGCCGCGACCGACTCGGCGAGGGGACGCAGCGCGGGCATCGGCTCGTCCACCCACAGCGCCAGCAGGTGCCCGGCGCGCGTCGTCAGCTCGATGCCGGGCACGAAGTCGAAGCGGTAGCGTCCGCGCGCGTGCTGCTCGCGCGCGATCAGCGCGCCGCGCACGTCGTCGTGGTCGGTGACGGCGATCACGTCGAGGTCGGTGCGCTCCTCGACGTGGTCGAGGAGCGCGCGGGCGTCGGCCATGCCGTCGCCGTGGGCGGTGTGGATCTGCAGATCGGCCCGCCCGAAGCGGCGCGGGGCGGGCGCGGCTTCGGTCATCGCCGCATGGTACGCGCGCCGCCCGCCGTCCGCCAGCGGACAGGCGGCAGGTCCCCGTGGACGCTGCCGACGAGCGGGAGGCGGGGACGGCCCCGCCTCGCCGCCCGGCTCGACCGCCGCGCCGCGGCGCCGCCTCGCCCCTCGACGCGCCTAGTTCGAGGCGGCGACGGCGCCGGTGAAGCCCGTCGCGGCGCGCGTCCACACTGGCGTCGAGGCGCCCGAGGAGTAGTAGACGAACGCGCGCAGGTAGCCCCCCACGTCGGCGGCGACGGGCGTGTACGACCAGCTCGGCGTCCCCGGCGCGAGCAGCGTGCACGTCCCCGTGCCGTCCGAGGCCGTGCAGCGCTGCCAGCGCCACAGCGTGCGGTCGCTGTGCGACGGCAGCGCCGAGACGGTGACCGCCGTCCCCACCACCGGCGAGGCGTTGCCGCCCGCGAAGCTCGCCGTCGCCGCCGTCGCCGCGCTGCTCGCGACGACCGCCGCGGTGGTGAGGGTGTAGGCGTCGCCGCCCGAGGTGCGCGCGACGCGGGCGCGCAGGTACTTGCCCACGTCGCTCGACGATGGGACGTAGACGTAGGAGCACGACGAGCCGTTCGAGGACGAGACGTCGGTCCAGCTGGTGCGCCCGTCGTCGGAGCGCTCCCAGACCCACGCCTGCCGCGAGTCGGTGTTCGCGACGCCGTCGCAGGTCGTGATCGTGGCGGCGGGCGTGACGAGCGCGCGTGCCGTCTTGGCGTAGAGGCCCGCCACGAGGGGTTCGCCCGCGACGGGGGCGTTCCAGTGGTCGGCCTCGATCCACGCGGGGCCTCGGTGCGTGGTGCGGCCCGTGAACTTGAGGGCGGGGTACTGGCGGCTCGTGCCGAAGTCCCACGGGTCGTCGCCGCCCGTGTTGCCGTCGAGGTTGAGGTTCCAGTTCGCGTAGATGCTGCCGGTGGAGCCGTAGGCGGTGGGCCGCTGGAGGTCGCGCGTGCTCTTGCCGACGCCAGCCGGGCTGGTGGACCAGCCGGAGGTTCCGGTGTCCCAGTAGCTGTCGGTGACCGTGCCCAGGCGGAATCCCGCCAGCCCTCCGCCCGATGTGGCGGTGACGCGGCCGGCCGACCAGCTGGCGGTGATGCTGCCGAACGTGACCGAGTCCACCAAGCCCCCGGCCCGTCCGCTGCTGGCGTGGACCGCCGCCGCCGACCAGCTGGCCTTGATGGAGCCGCCGGTGGCGACGGAGGTCGCCAGCCCGCCCACGAGGTTGCCGCCCGCAACCCGCCCCGTGGTCCAGACGCGGGTGACCGGCCCGGCCAAGCTTGCGGCGAGGATACCCACGTTCGTCTGCCCCGTGACGTCGGCGTGCAGCACCCCCACGCCGTCGACGCTGGAGCCCGTGTTCAAGCCTCTGAATAGCCCCACGTCCGTCGTCGTTGTCCGGTTGACGTACAGGTAGGAGATGGTGTGGCCGTTGCCCCGGAACGCAGCCGCGTAGTAGCCGAGCGGCAACCAGCCGGAGCCGCTGTTCCAGTACTGCGGGTCGCCCGTGGCCGTCATCTGGCCGTCGCCGTTCTCGTCGAAGCTGAGGTCGGCGCGCAGCTCGTAGCCCGTGCAGGCGCCCGAGGGGCAACCCATGCGCCCGCTCGCCGTCGTGACGCGGTTGGGGAACGCAGTTCCGTAGGCCGTCGCGCCCGTCGCCGAAGGGTCGCCGTCGCCGTTGAGGTCGTGGCGGATGGCGTCGAGCTGGGCGAGGCTGCGGACGTCGATCAGGCCGTCGTTGTCGTCGTCGTAGTCGGTGGTGGACTGCGCCGTCGCGGGCGGCGCGAGGATCAGCGCCGCGCCCAGCAGCAGCGCGCCGACCGCCGCGAGGAGTGCGAAATAGTTATGTCGCGGGGGGGGGGGGGGTGCTAAGGAGAGTGAACAATATCCGCCGCTCCCCCGTCGCGCGGCTACGCGCCTCTTCCGTCCGCCCGCCGATCCTACAGCAGCCTCGCGTGGATCGCACCCGCGCACGCGAGGCGCGACGGCGGTGCAGCTAGCGGGCGAGGCCGCGCCACACCGGGCGGAGCGCGAACCACTGCTCCGGCGAGGCGCGGATGCCGGCCTCCAGCGCGCGCGTCAGCCGCCGCATCCCCGCCGCCGCGTCGGCCTCGCGATCCCCGCTCCGCCCGGCGCGCCACGGCGGATCGAGGACGACGCGCATCCGCTCGCCGCGCGTGCGCCGCGCGAACCCCGTCACGATCGGCGCTCCCGTCCGCAGCGCCAGCTCGACCGCCCCGCGCGGCATCGCCGCCCGCTCGCCGAAGAACGGCTGCGGCCGCCCCGTGCCCAGCACGTCGCGGTCGGCGAGCACGGCCAGCGCCTTGCCCGCGCGGAGCTGCGCCAGCGCCTCGCGCACGCCGGCGCGTCCGGCCGGCGCGAAGCGCACGCCGGGCGCGCGCCGCACCTCGTGCACGAGGTCGTGCACGGCCGGGGGCGAGAGCGGCTCGGTCAGCACCAGCACGTCGAAGCCGAGCGCGCCGATCGCGCGGATCAGCGTTTCGGGGTTGCCGAGGTGGGCGGAGACGAAGATCACGCCGCAGCCGCGGTCCCACGCCTCGAAGAAGCCGTCCACGCCCTCGATCGCCTCGATGCGGCCGATGGCGGCGGCGGCGGGGAGGTGGGCGGCGCGCGCCATGTCGGCCCAGTAGCGGGCGGCGGCGCGGACGCTGCCGCAGGCCGCGCGCGCGAGGCGCAGCCGCCCCGGCCCGCCCGCGCCCGCCGCGCCCTCGCCGCCGATGGCGTGGCGCATGTGGTCGAGCGTGACGTCGCGCAGCCGCGGCGAGGCGCACCACGCCGCCGCGCCGGCGGCGTCGGCGAGGGCGTAGAGGACGCGCAGCGGCAGCCGCCCGAACGCGCGGACCCAGACCCGCAGCGCGAGGGCGGCGATCATCCGCCGGCGGCCCCGGCGCGGGCTGCCCCGTCGCCGTCGCCGGCGTCGGCGTCGTCGATCCAGAGCGAGCGGAAGATGTACCACTGCTCGGGCCGCCGCCGCACCATGCCCTCCAGCGCGTCGAAGATCGCCTGCGTGAGCGCGCGCACGTCGCGTTCGGCGTCGCCCGTCGGCTCGTAGCGCACGCGCTCCATCTCGCCCGTCGCGCGTCCGCTCCACGGTCCGAGGCGAGGCGCCGTCGCGGCGACGACGGAGGCGCCCGCGCGCAGCGCCACGCGCGCGGGCCCGTCCGGCACCGAGATCGTCCCGCCGAAGAACTCGACCTCGACGGCGTGCTCGCGCTGGGGCACGTCGATCAGCACCCCCACCACCTCGTTGCGCCGCAGCGCGCGCAGCAGCTGCGGGCCGAGCCGGTCGGCGGGCAGGATCCGCATTCCGAGCCGCCGCCGCGCCCCCAGCACCAGCTCGTCGAGGCGCGGGTCGGCGAAGCGGTCGGCGATCACCGAGACGCGGTAGCCGCGGTCCGTGACCGCCGCCGCGCCGAGGTCCCAGACGCCGAAGTGGATCGTGACGAAGACCGCCCCGTTGCCGTCGAGCGCCTCGTCGAGCTGGTCCCAGCCGTCGAAGACGACGCGGTCGCGCAGCTCGGCGCGGCTGAGGCCGCCGAAGCGCAGGAAGTCGGCGAGGTAGACGCCGTAGAGGCCGAACGAGCGGCGGGCGAGGCGGCGGGCGGCGCGGGCGTCGCCGCCGGCCACGCGCAGCATGTTGGCGATGCAGCGGCGGCGCCCGCCGGCCCAGCCCCAGTAGGCGAGCACGCCCGCGGCGTAGCCGCAGGCATAGGCCGCGCGCCGCGGCGCCAGCCGCGCGAGCAGCGAGGCGATGCGGAAGCCCCAGTACGCCGCCACTCAGGTCGCCGCCATCCAGGTCGCCGCCACCGGTGCGCCGTCCGCGCGCCGCCGCGGACGGCGGCGGCGGTGCGGGCGCCCGCGCAGCCTACCCGCTCGCGGCGGCGGGCTGCGCCTCGCCCGCGATGAACGCCTCGAGGCGCTCGCGCGCGACGTCGTCGCGCCACTGCTCCGGCGGCGACTTCATGAAGTAGGCCGAGGGCTCCAGCAGCGGCCCGCCGAGGCCGCGGTCGAGGCCGAGCTTCGCGCAGCGGATGGCGTCGATCACCACGCCCGCCGAGTTCGGGCTGTCCCAGACCTCGAGCTTGCACTCGAGGTTGAGCGGCACGTTGCCGAAGGTCGTGCCCTCCATGCGGATGTGGCACCACTTGCGGTCCTCCAGCCACGGGACGTGGTCGGAGGGGCCGACGTGAACGTCGGCGCCGGGCAGCTCGTACTCGATCTGCGAGGTGACGGCGTTGGTCTTCGAAATCTTCTTCGACTCCAGCCGCTCGCGCTCCAGCATGTTGAGGAAGTCGGTGTTGCCGCCGAAGTTGAGCTGGTAGGTGCGGTCGACGCGGACGCCGCGGTCCTGGAAGAGCCGCGCGATCAGGCGGTGCAGGATCGTCGCGCCGACCTGCGACTTGATGTCGTCGCCGACGATCGGCAGCCCGCGCTCGCGGAAGCGCCCGGCCCAGTAGTCCTCGCCCGCGATGAAGACGGGGATGCAGTTGACGAACGCGCAGCCCGCCGCCAGCACCTGCTCGACGTACCACTTGGTCGCTTCCTCGGCCCCGACCGGCAGGTAGCTGACGACGACGTGGGTGTTCGTCTCGCGCAGCACGCTGACGATGTCCGCCGTCGGCCCCGGCGCCTTGTCGATCATCCCCGACAGGTACTTGCCGAGGCCGTCGTGGGTCATGCCGCGGATCACGGGCACGCCCGCGTGCGGCGCGTCGGCGAAGCGGTAGGTGTTGTTGGGCGGGGCGTAGATCGCCTCGGAGAGGTCGAGGCCCACCTTGTTGGCGTCGATGTCGATCGCCGCGCTGAAGCGGATGTCGCCGACGCCGTAGCCGCCGAGCACGGGGTGCATCAGCCCCGGAATCGTCTGCCCGGGACTCGCGTCGCGGTAGAACTCGACGCCCTGCACCAGCGAGGACGCGCAGTTCCCCACCCCGATGATCGCCACGTTGATCGGCTCGCCCACGGCCCGTTCTCCCTCGTCCGGCAGCCCGCGCGCACCCGCGCGCCGTGGCCGCATCCGAGGATAGCGGGAACACACGCCATCCGTCGAGCGGAAGGTTCTTGCGTCTCCCATAAGGTATACTTATTCGTCGATGGCGGAAGGAGCGGGCCGCGTGACCACCGGCGAGGGCGCGATCAAGGACGCGGCGGCGGCCGGGGACGCCCCGGAGTACGCGGGGGAGCCGGCGGCGGGCGCCGACGCGCCGCCGCTGGCGATCCACCTGCGGCAGCTGGCCGCCGTGCGCGCGCTGGCGCGGCGCGGCACGCTGACGGGGGCGGCGCGCGGCCTCGGCGTCAGCCAGCCCGCCCTCTCGCAGTCCCTCGCCGAACTCGAACGGCGGCTCGGCGCGCCGCTGCTGGAGCGCGACGGCCGCCGCCGGCGCCTCACCGCCGCCGGCCTCGAGGTCGCCCGCTACGCCGAGGAGACGCTCGGCGGCGCGGGCGCCCTGCGCGACCGCCTGCGCGCCTGGGCCGGCGGCGAGGCTGGCGCGCTGCGCGTCGGCATGATCGACGCCGCCGGCCTCTACGCCCTCCCCCCCGCCATCCGCGCCTTCCGCGAGACCCGCCCCGAGGTGCGCCTCGAACTCGTCATCGACCGCTCCGGCGTGCTGCTCGAACGCCTCGCGCGCTTCGACCTCGACCTCGCGTTCGTCGTCGGGCCGGCCGGCCCCGCGTTCGAGGCGACCGAGGTGCTGCGCGAGCCGCTCCACCTCTACGCGCCGCCGGGCGCGGACGGCGACCTCGCCGCGGCCGAGTGGGCGCTCTACCCGCGCGGACGCCGGACGCGGCGCATCGTCGACGAGGCGCTGGCCGCGCGCGGCGTGCGGCCGCGCGTCGCCCTCGAAAGCGACAACCCGGCGGTGCTGGGGCAGATGGTGGCGCTGGGCCTCGGCTGGAGCGTGCTGCCGGCGGGCGCGGGCGACGCCGCGCCGGAGCTGGCGCGCTGCCGCCGCGAGCGCGTCGCCGAGCGCGCCCTCCTCGCCGCGCGGCGCGCCCTCGCCCCGCCCGACGCGCGCGCCGATGCGTTCCTGCGCCTCGTCGCCGCCCGCGCCGCCGCGCCGCAGCCGCGCGGCGCGTAGGGTGGGGCGCGAGGGCTTGGAGTCAGCGATGGAGAACGGGACCGAACAACGCTGGCTGGACTACGCATGGTCCGTGGTCGACTGCCCGGATCGGCATCGCGCGCAATGCGAAGCGCTGGGGACCGCCGTACCGGGCCCCGGCCGCGTGGACGGCAACGAAGTGCGCTGGCCCGGCTACCTCGGTCGCGACTACCGCGAGGGTGTCGGCGTCCTGTGCGTCGGGGCAGTGCACCGGGAGGCGCGCCCCGAAGAGGAGGCGCCCGGGACCGTGGTCGGCAGGACGAACGCGGCGCTGGTCGAAGCGCACCGGCGCTGGCTGCGTCAGGGGCGGTCGCAGGACGAAGACTCGCGCTTCCTCGAAAGCGTCCGCGACGCCTACGAGGAGGCGCTCCCGCACTGGAGCCGCTGGAAAAACCACTTCCGCACGTTGGTGCAGGACCACCTCGGCATGAGCACGTCCGGGATCGCGTGGACCAACCTGGCGAAATGCCGCGTGCCCATCCACCTCGGCGCCAAAAGGCGCACCGCCGAGGCGAAGCTCCAGCCCTTCTGCCAGCGTGACTTCGCGCCGGTGAGCGAGTTGGTGGAAGCGATCCGTCCCGCCCTCGTCCTCACCTGCGTGCTGAACGCAAAGCCGGGCGGCGGCATCGTGTCGTCGTGGGACTCGCAGTCCGCCTCGCCGCTCGTGTTCTCGTGGCATGGGCTGTTCGGTAGCGATCGGCACAATCGCGATCCTGGACGTCGCAGGCTGAACGAGTGGGCGCCGGAAATGGTCGCCGCCTACCGGAAACAGGTAGGGAACCTCTGACACGGCCCGCCGCGCCGCAGGCGCGCTACGCGAGGGCGAAGAGCGCGGCGAGGACGATCCACGTCGCCTGCGCCGCCCAGAAGAGAGGCGGCCGCTCCTCGCGCGTCACCGTCCACAGCACGAACGTCTGGCCCGTCGCGAAGCCGTAGGCCGTCCAGTGGAGGAACCACAGCCCCCACGCCCACCACCAGCCGAGGAGCGTCGCCGCCAGCAGCGCCGCCAGCGCCGCCGCCGACAGCCAGCGCAGGCCGGCCGCCCTCACCGCCGCCGCCTCCGGCGCCGGCCCGCGCTCACGGGCGCGGGCGCAGCGCCACGAGGCGAGGCGCGTCGCCGATGCCCACGGGCGCCACGATCGTGTCGCCGGCCGTCGCGGCGAGCTCGGGCGCGGGGCCGGCGACGGGCATGGCGAGCGCCTCGCAGTCCTCGCCCTCGTCTCCGCCGCCGCAGGCGGCGGCGAGCAGCGCGGCGGCGAGCGCGAGGGCGGCGAGGCGGCTCAGCCGCCGAAGACGCGGTAGGGACGCCATACGCCGGGGATCGGCCCGCACTCGAGCAGGGCGACGAGGCGGCCGTCGGGGCCGTAGCCGCGCGCCCTGACGCCGACGCGCGCCGGCTCCGCGCCCAGCGGCGCGGGCGGGCGCGCGTCGCGGCCCTGCCGCGCCAGCGCGACCGAGCGCCGCCCGAGGATCACCGCCGGCCAGTCCGTCAGCACCGCGTCCGGCGCGTGCACCAGGTCCTCGACGGCGTCCGCCTCCAGCAGCCGCACGGCGTCGCCGAGCGGCACGGCGGCGGCGGCCTCGAACGGCCCCACCGCCGTGCGCCGCAGCCGTTCGAGGCGCCCTCCCACCCCCAGCGCGCGCCCGAGGTCGTGGGCGAGCGAGCGCATGTAGAACCCCTTGCCGCACTCCACCTCGACGTCGAGTTCGGGCAGGGGCGCGCCGAGCAGGCGGAGCGAGTGCACCTCGACGGGGCGGGGGCGCATTTCCGGCCGCTCGCCGCGCCGCGCGGCGCGGTAGGCGCGCTCGCCGTCGAGCTTGACGGCGCTGAAGGCGGGCGGCGTCTGCTCGAAGGCGCCGCGGAAGGCCTCGAGCGCGGCCTCGACGGCGGCGCGGGTCACGCCCGAGGCGTCGCTGCGGCCGGTCACCTCGCCGGCGGCGTCGTAGGTGTCGGTCTCGACGCCGAGGGTGATGGTGGCGCGGTAGCCCTTGCGCGCCTCCATCAGCGAGTCGATCAGCCTCGTGGCGGGGCCGATCGCCACCGGCAGCACGCCGCTGGCGGGGCGGTCGAGGGTGCCGGCGTGGCCGACGCGGCGCACGCCGCTGGCGCGGCGGACGGCGCGCACCACGTCGAACGAGCTCACGTCCGGCGGCTTGTCGACGTTGACGAAGCCGGCGAGGGGCGGGTCCTCGCGGCGGCTCACGGCGCGCGGCCCTCGCCGCGGGCGACGTCGCGCAGCAGCGAGGTCATGCGCGCGCCCTCGGCGATCGAGTCGTCGAGCTCGAAGCGCAGGCGCGGGACGCGGCGGATGCGGATGCGGCGCACCAGCTCGCGGTGCAGGAACGAGGCGCCGCGCTCCAGCGCCGCCAGCGCCTCGCGCTGGGCCTCGGCGCCGGCCATCACGCTCACGCGCACGCGCGCGCTGGCGAGGTCGGGCGAGACGGCGACGGCGGTGACGGACACCATCACCCCCTCGATCGCCGGATCGCGCAGGCGGCGCTGGATCAGCTCCGCGATCTCCGCCTGCAGGAGGTCGGCGACTTTCTCCATGCGGCGCGACATCGCGGCTCCTCGCGGCGCTGTGCGGCGGCGCGGCGGCGGGCGCGGTGCGGCTAGCGCACCTGCTCCATGTGGAAGGCGGCGATCTCGTCGCCTTCCTGGAAGTCGTCGAAGCCCTCGACGGTGATGCCGCACTCCTGGCCCGCCGTCACCTCGGCGACGCGGTCCTGGAAGCGCTGGAGGGAGTCGATGCGCGATTCGTGGACGGCCTCGCCGCCGCGCAGCACGCGCGCGAGCGAGCGGGCGGTGACGGTCCCCTCGCGCACGACGCAGCCGGCGATCGAGTTGCGGCGCCCGCGCCGGAACACGGCGCGCACCTCGATCTCGGCGTCGCGGCGCTCCTCGTAGAGCGGTTCGAGCAGGCCGCGCACCGCGCGCTCGATGTCCTCGATCACCTCGTAGATCACGCGGTACTCGCGGATCTCGACGTGCTCGGCCTCGGCGAGGCGGCGCGCGCCCGCGCCCGCGCTGGCGTTGAAGGCGACGATCACGCCCTGCGAGGCGACCGCGAGGTTCACGTCGGACTCGTTCACCGCCCCCGCCGCGGCGTGGATCACCTTGACGCTGATCTCGTCCACGGCGAGCTGCTCGATCGCCCGCGCGAGCGGCTCGATCGAGCCCTGCACGTCGGTCTTGAGGACGATGTTGAAGTCCTTGACCGCGCCGCGGTGGATCTCGCCGAAGAGCGTGTCGAGGGTGACGCCCGGGCGCTGCGCGCCGGTGCGCTCCAGCGCGCGGCGGTCGGCCTCGACCGCGGCGCGCGCCGCCTTCTCGCTGGCCGCCGTCGCGACGCGCTCGCCGGCGGCGGGCAGCTCGTTGAGGCCGAGCACCGTCACCGGCGCCGAGGGCCCGGCCTCGCGCACGCGCTGGCCGGACGGGTCGGTCATCGCCTTGATCCGGCCGTGGGCGTGGCCGGCGCGGATCACGTCGCCGGTCCGCAGCGTCCCCGTCTGCACGAGGATCGTGGCCGCGATGCCGCGCCGCGGGTCGGTCGAGGCCTCCAGCACGACGCCGAGCGCCTCGCGCGCGGGGTCGGCGCGCAGCTCCTCGATGTCGGCGACGAGCAGCACGTTCTCGAGCAGGTCGCCGATGCCGTCGCCCCGGAGGGCGGAGATGGCGACGACGGGGGTGTCGCCGCCGAACTGCTCGGGCACGAGGCCGGTCTCCATCAGCTGCTGGCGGGCGCGGTCGGCGTCGGCGTCGGGCAGGTCGGCCTTGTTGACGGCGACGACGATGGGGACGCCGGCGGCGCGCGCGTGGTCGATCGCCTCGCGCGTCTGCGGCATCACGCCGTCGTCGGCGGCGACGACGATGACGGCGATGTCGGTGACGCGCGCGCCGCGCGCGCGCATCTCCGTGAACGCCTCGTGGCCCGGCGTGTCGATGAAGGTCAGCGTGCGGCCGTCGGGGGCGACGGCCTGGTAGGCGCCGATGTGCTGGGTGATGCCGCCGGCCTCGCCCTCGGCCACGCTCGCGCGCCGGATCGTGTCGAGCAGCGTCGTCTTGCCGTGGTCGACGTGGCCGAGCACCGTCACCACCGGCGGCCTCGGCGCGAGGTGCTCGCCCTCCTCGACGACGCGCAGCGAGACCGCCACCGGCTGCTCCTCGTCGTCGGGCGCGGGGACGGCGGTCTCGGCCGCCCCCTCCTCCTCGGGCGCGAAGCCGAGGTCGGCGGCGACGACGGCGGCGGTGTCGAAGTCGACGACCTGGTTGATCGTCGCCATCACGCCGTTCTTCATCAGTTCCTTGATGACGTCGACGGGCGTGACGCCGAGCAGGCCGGCGAGGTCGTTGACGACGACGGCCTGCGGGATCGTGACGCGCGCGCCGCCCGCGGCGGGCTGGGCCTGCGTCATGCCGCGCTCCCTTCGGCGGCCGGGGCGTCCGCGCCGTCCGCGGCGAAGCGGCCCTCGGCGTAGCCGCGCAGCGCCGCGAGGTCGGCGGCGACGACGGCGGCGGTGTCGAAGTCGACGACCTGGTTGATCGTCGCCATCACCCCGTTCTTCATCAGTTCCTTGATGACGTCGACGGGCGTGACGCCGAGCAGGCCGGCGAGGTCGTTGACGACGACGGCCTGCGGGATCGTGACGCGCGCGCCGCCCGCGGCGGGCTGGGCCTGCGTCATGCCGCGCTCCCTTCGGCGGCCGGGGCGGCCGCGCCGTCCCCGGCGAAGCGGCCCTCGGCGTAGCCGCGCAGCGCCGCGAGGTCGGCGGCGGCGATGGGGCCGCGCAGCGCGCGCGCGAGCGCCTTGCCGTCGGCGGCGCGCGCCCAGCACTCCGCCCGCGGGCAGAGGTAGGCGCCGCGGCCGGCGGCGCGCGCGCGCTCGTCCACCCGCAGCCGCGGCGCGCCGTCCCCGCCCGCCCCGCGCACGAGGCGGATCAGGCCGCCCTTGTCGCGCCGCGCCCCGCAGGCGACGCAGCGGCGCTGCGGCGCGCGCGCGGGCGCGGCGCTATTCGTCGTCGTACTCGTCGGCATACTCGTCGTACTCGTCCCCGTCCCCCGTGTCGCCGAGGGCTTCCTCGATGTCCTCGTCGTCGATCTCGAAGCGGCGGCCGCGGCGGGCCGGGCGCGGTGCGCGCTCGGGCTGGGCGGGGCCGCGCCGCCGCCCGCGCGGGCCGCGCGCCTGCTGGCGGCGCTGCTCCTCTTCCTCGTCGATGTCGCGCAGCTCGCCGATCTCCTCGGCGAAGCGCAGGCCGCCGGGCCCCGCGCGCGAGGGGGCGGCGGGCGCGGGCGGCGCCTCGGCCGCGGGCGGCGCGCCGGGCGCGGCCGCCTCGGCGGCGGCTTCGGGGGGGGGCGCCTCCCCGTCGTCGGCGGGGGCGGGGGCGGGCGCTTCCGCCGCCGCGCCCTCGGCGTCGAGTTCGGCCAGCACCTCCTGCTCCGGCGTGAGCGGGGCCTGTTCGGGTTCGGCGGCGGGAGCCGGCGGCGGGGGCGGGCGCTCGCCCGGCAGGCCGGGCTGGGCGTAGTCGGGCCCGGAGGGCGCGAGGACCTCGTCCGCGAGCGGGCTGCCGGCCGGCTCGGCGAGCGGGATCGCCTCCATGTTCGGCTCCGGCGGCGGGTAGAGGTCGCCGCCGCCGCGGATCACGACGCTCTCGGCGCTGATCTCGATGCGCCGGCCGGTGAGCTTGGCCGCGAGCCGCGCGTTCTGCCCCTCCTTGCCGATGGCGAGCGTCAGCTGCTTGTCCGGCACGGCGGCGTAGGCCGTGTTCTCCGCCTCGTCGAGGCGGATCGAGACGACCTCGGCGGGGCTGAGGGCGTTGGCGACGAAGGCCGTCTCGTTGGGGTCCCAGCGGATGATGTCGACGCGCTCGCCGCTCAGTTCGTTGACGACGTTCTGGATGCGCGAGCCGCGCATCCCGACGATCGCGCCGATCGGGTCGACGCCGTGCTGGCGCGAGATCACGGCGATCTTGCTGCGGAAGCCCGGCTCGCGCGCCATCGCCATGATCTCGACGGCGCCCTTCGCGATCTCGGGCACCTCGAGTTCGAGCAGGCGGCGCAGCAGTTCGGGGTGCGCGCGCGAGGCCACGACCTGCGGCCCCTTCGAGGCGCGGTAGACCTCCTTGACGTAGACGCGCAGCCGCTGGCCGACGCGGTAGTGCTCGGGCCGCACCTGGTCCGCCAGCGGCAGCACCGCCTCGGCGCGCCCGAGGTCGAGGATGACGTTGCGGCGCCCCGCCTCGACGCGCAGCACGGCGCCCGACACCAGCTCGCCCTGGCGCGTCGTGAACTCGCCGAACACGGCCTCGCGCTCGGCCTCGCGCAGGCGCTGCAGCACCACCTGCTTCGCCGTCTGCGCGGCGATGCGTCCCGCGTCCATCGAGGCCTCGAGCGGCTCGCGCAGGATCGCGCCGGTCTCGCTGCCCGGCCAGCCCATCTCCGCCGCGCGCGCGGGCGTGACCTGCAGCTCGTCGTCCTCGATGTCCTCGTCCTCGCGCACCTCCCAGACGCGCCACGCCGTGATGTCGCCGCTGTCGATGTCGATCTTGACCTCGACCTCGGCGTAGAGCAGTTCGTCCTTCTTGTAGGCCGAGGCCATCGCCGCCTCGACGGCCTCGAAGACGCGCTCGCGGTCGAGGTTCTTCTCCGCCGAGAGCTGGGAGATGGCGATCACGAAGTCGTTCTGCATGGATCGTGCGCCCTCGTTCGTTCGCGCGCCCCGGCGCGCGCCCGGTCAACAAAAAACGTGGGCGCCGGCCCACGTCGTCGCGACAGGACGCCCGAGGTCTCCGCATCGTAGCACATGCCGCGCGCGCGCCTCAAGCGCCCGCCGCGCCTCCGCCGTCCGCGCCGCCCGCCGCCCCCTCCGCGCCGCCTGCCGTCCCCTCGCGCAGGGCCTCGGCGCGCAGGGCGAGGACGCGCGCGACGGCCTCGCCGCGCGGGACGAGCTCGGTCGCGCCGCCGGCGCGCCGCCGCAGCTCGACCGCCCTCTCGCGGCGGTTGCGCGCGGAGACGGTGACGCGCAGCGGCAGCCCGATCAGGTCGGCGTCCTTGAACTGCACCCCCGGCGACTCGTCGCGGTCGTCGAACAGCGTCTCGACGCCGGCGGCGCGCAGCTCGCCGTAGAGCGCCTCGGCCTCGGCGCGCGAGCCGGCGTCGCGGGCGCCGCCGAGCGCGACGAGGTGCGCGTCGTAGGGCGCGAGCGCGGCGGGCCAGCGGATGCCGTCCTCGTCGTGGGAGGCCTCGACAGCCGCCGCGACGATGCGGTCGACGCCGATGCCGTAGCAGCCCATCGCCGGGAAGCGGCGCCGTCCCTCGCCGTCGAGCACCGCCGCGCCGAAGGCCTCCGAGTAGATGCGGCCGAGGCGGAAGACGTGGCCCAGCTCCATCCCGCGCCGCAGCCGCAGCGCGCCGCCCTCGCAGCGCGCGCAGGCCGCGCCGTCGTGGGCGAGCGCGATGTCGGCCACCTCGTGCGCCGTCCAGTCGCGCCCGTGGTTGACGTTGCGGAGGTGCCAGCCCGGCCGGTTCGCGCCCGCCGCGAGGTTCGGCGAGGCCGCGATCGAGACGTCGGCCACCACCCGCAGCCGCGCGTCCGCGCCGATCGGCGAGGCGTAGCCCGCCGCGACGCCGTACTCCGCCAGCTCCGCCTCCTCCATCGGCCGCAGCGCGCGCCCGCCCAGCGCCGCGGCCAGCTTGACCTCGTTCACGTCGAGGTCGCCCCGCACCACGGCGAAGACGGGCAGGGCGGGCTCCTCCTCGCCGCCCTCGGCGACGTAGAACACGGCCTTCGCGGTGCGCGCCGCCGTCACGCCGAGCTGCGCGGCGAGCGCCTCGATCGTGCTCGCGCCGGGCGTGGCGACCTCCTCGGCGGGCAGGGGCGGCTCGGGGGCGGCGGGGGAGCGGGCGAATTCGGCCTTCTCGGTGTTGGCGGCGTAGCCGCAGCGCTCGCAGAGCGCGACGGTGTCCTCGCCCGCGCCGCCGAGGAAGACGAACTCCTGCGATCCCTTGCCGCCGATCGCTCCCGAGTCGGCCTCGGCGGCGACGACGGGCACGCCGCAGCGGGCGAAGATGCGGCGGTAGGCCTCGAACATCGCCTCGTAGGAGGCGTCGAGGCCGTCCTCGTCGAGGTCGAAGGAGTAGGCGTCCTTCATCGTGAACTCGCGGACGCGGATCAGGCCGCCGCGCGGACGCGCCTCGTCGCGGAACTTGGTCTGGATCTGGTAGAGCGTGACCGGCACGTCGCGCCAGGAGCCGGCGTGGGCGGCGAAGAGGCGCGTGATCACCTCCTCGTGGGTGGGGCCGAGCACGAGTTCGCGCCCGCGCTGGTCGCCGAGGTGGAAGAGCACGGGGCCGAAGGCGGCCTCGCGCCCGCTGCGCCGCCACAGCTCGACGGGCTGGATCGCGGGCAGGAACACCTCCTGCGCGCCCGCGGCGTCCATCTCCTCGCGCACGATCCGCTCGGCCTTGCGCTTCGCGCGCCAGCCGAGCGGCAGGTAGCTGTAGACCCCCGCCATCAGCTGGTCGATGCAGCCCGCGCGCACGAGCAGGCTGTGGCTCGCCGTCTCCGCCTCGGCCGGCGCCTCGCGCAGCGTGCGCCCGAACAGCCTCGACATCCGCATGGGGGCGAGGGTACGCACGCCCGCCCACGCGGGCAAAGGGCGCGGCCCGCGCCGCTTCCCGCCGCCCGCCGCCTCCCGCTACTCGCCGAACGCCGCCTCCACCGACCACCGCTCGCCCTCGCCGCTCACCCACTGCCCCGTGCGGATCGATGCGAGGGGGTACGCGGGCAGCTCCCGCACCGCCACGCAGCGCCCGCCGTCCAGCGCGCCGGCCTCGTCGAACCAGAAATCGAGGTTGGCGAAGCCGCTTTCGCGCCGATCGCCGGGCAGGTCCGCGCGGTCGGCGGGGACGGCGTGGAGGAAGAACTTCGCGGCGACGTCGGCGGGGGCGCACTCCTCGCGCGCGTACACGATCCGCCCGCCGTCGCGGTAGACCTCGAACGGCGACCGGGCGAGGAGCGCGGCGCGCGCGCGCAGCGCCCCCAGGTCGATCGCGGCGGCCTCGGGGCGGCCGCGGACGAGGGCGCGCGCCGCCCACAGCTCGCCCTCGCCGGGGAGCCACTGGCCGACCGCGATCGCCGCCGCGCCGTCCGGCAGGTCGCGGACGGCGAGGCAGCGCCCGCCCTCGCGGAACACGTGCCTGTGGGCGCGCAGCCCGATCTCGCCGAAGCCGTCCTCGCCCTCCCGCCGGACGCGGAGGAAGAACGGCGCGTCGTCCTCCCAGGCGCAGCCCTCGCGGACGAGGACGAGGCGGCCCGCGTCCGCGCCGAGGTGGACGTCCCAGACCGCGTCCGCGAGCAGCCTCGCGCCGCCGAGGAGCCGATCGGCCAGCGGCGGGGGCGCGGCGCGCGCGGCGGGATCGGCGGCGGTGCGGAAGACGACGCCGTCCTCGAGGATCGCGGCGGCCTCCAGTTCGGGCAGCGCGGCGAGGCCGGCGACGCGGCGGCCGTTCCAGTCGCGGCCGGCGTGGAGCCACGCGAAGTGCGCCTCGGCGCCGTCGGCGCGCGCCTCGGCGATCATGCGGCGCACGCCGTCGCGCAGGCCGCCGGCGAACAGCGCCGCGGGCGCGCCGCGGTACTCGGCGCGGGGGTCGCCGAGGATGAAGACCCACTGCTGCGCGTTGTTCCAGACGACGCCCCGCAGCTCGCGTTCGTCGATCCAGCGGAGCGTCGCCGAATCGCGCCGGACGAGGGCGAAGCCGCCGTCGCCGCGCGCGCGCCACGCGCGCACGTCGTCCCAGGCCGCCGCGGCCTGCGGCGCCAGCCACAGCGCGAGGGCCGCCGCCAGCGCCAGCGCCCCCGCGCCCCTCGCCGCGCCGCCCGCGAGCGGCCCGCGCCGCGCGAGGCGGCCCCACGGCGCGCCGAGGGCGATCGCCGCGGCGGCCAGCAGCGGCGGGAACAGCGGCGCGAAGTACCTCGGCGGCGGGTTGTTGCCCGACACCGGCAGCAGCGCCGCCAGCATCGCCGCGAAGGCCGCCGCGAAGACGAGCGGCACGGCGAGCCCTCGGAGGTCCGGCGTACCGCCCCGCCGCCGCCGCCACGCCAGCGCGCCCGCGATGGCCGCCGCGGGCGCGAGGACGGCGGCGGCCTGCACGACCGTCGCCGCCGCCGAGGGCTCGCCGTCCGGCCCGGCGCCGAGCGCGGCCTCGGAGAGGGCGCCGAGCGCCGCGAAGCCGCGCTCGCCCAGCGTCCAGCGCGCGATCTCGCCGCTGGCCGCGTCGAGGGCGCCGTGCAGCGTCAGGCCGTGGCGGCGCGGCGTGCCGGTGAGCGTTCCCAGGGCGAGGACGTTGCGCGCCCCCCACGCGGCGAGGGGGGCCGCGGCGACGGCGGCGAAGATCGCGGCGTCGCGCGCCCTCGGCGGCAGCGCCACGCCGCGGCGCGGCCACAGCAGCAGCGGCAGCGCGGCGGCGATCAGCGCGACGCCGGCGTAGCGCGTCGCGCAGGCGAGCGCGGCGCAGGCCGCCGCCGCCAGCAGCGCGGAGCGGCGCCGCCGCTCGAGGTGGCGGTCGAGCGCGAACAGCGAGAGCGTCGCGAACGGCAGGAACAGCGCGTCGCTCAGCGCCGTCGCCGCGAGGTTCGCGAGGGGGAACGAGAGCGCGCAGGCGAGGCCCGCCCACGCGGCGAGGAAGCCGGACGCCGTGCGGCTCCGCACCCACAGCGCCACCGCGAACGCCGTCAACCCGAACGCGGCGGCGTTGAGCGGCGCCGCCGCGTCGAGCGGATCGAGGCCGAGTCGGCCCGCCGCCCCCAGCGCCAGCGGGAACAGCGGCGCGGCGCCGGTGTAGGCCCCGCCGTGCCAGAGCGTGAACCCCTGCCCCGCCGCGAGGTTGCGCGCCGTCGAGAGGTAGAACGGCGTGTCGCCCGCCAGCCCGGCGCCCCACGGCGCGGCGCGCAGCAGCACGAGCGCCGCCCCCAGCGCGCCGATCGCCGCGAGCAGCGCCGTCAGCCCGTCCGGCCCCGGCGCCGCCGGCCTCGGATGTCTCATGGGGCGATGATGCCGCATCGTGGCGCCTACTCGCCGGGCGCGGCCTCCAGCGACCATACCTCGCCCTCGCCGCGCACCCACTGGCCCGTGCGGATCGAGGCGATCGGGTACGCGGGCAGCTCCCGCACGGCGACGCAGCGCCCGCCCGCCAGCACGCCGTGGGAGCCGAACTCGAAGTCGCGGTTGTCGAAGCCGCTCCCCTGTCGCCCTTCCGGCAGGTCGGCGGGGTCGGCGGGCCGGACATGGAGGAAGAAGGGATCGGCGAGGACGCCGTCGCCGGCGGCGCACTCCTCGCGGACGTAGACCAGCAGATCGCCGTCGAGGTGGACCTCGAACGCCTCGCCGCCGAGCGGGCGCGCGCGCGCGAGCAGCGCGCCGAGGTCGAGCGCGGCCTCGCGCGCGGCGGCGGCGCCCCCGGCGGCGGCGCGGACCTCCCACAGCGCGCCCGCTCCCGGCGCCCACTGGCCGGTGCGAATCTCGGCGGGGTCGTAGCCGGACAGCCCGCGCACGGCGACGCAGCGCGAGCCGTCCAGCGCGCCCGCCTCGTCGAACCAGAAATCGAGGTTCGCGAAGCCGCTCTGCCGCTGGTCCTCCGCATCGGCGGGGACGACGTGCAGGAAGAAGCGCGGGGCGGCGTCGGAGGCCTCGCAGTCCTCGCGCACGTAGACCAGCCGGTCGCCGTCGAGGTAGACCTCGAACGGCTCGTCGGCGATCCGCTCGGCGCGCAGCCGCACCGCCTGGACGCCGACCCCGGCGGCGGCCCCGGGGTTGCCGAGCACGGGCGCGCGCACCGCCCACAGCTCGCCCGCTCCCGGCACCCACTGGCCGGTATGGACGCCGGCGACGTCCCACGGCGGCAGGGCGCGCGCCGCGAGGCAGCGGTCGCCCTCGCGGAACCCGTGGCGGACGAAGCGGAAGCCGAGGTCGGCGAAGCCGCGCTCCGCCCGCTCGCCGGGCAGGTCGGCGGCGTCCACGGGAAAGACGCGGAGGAAGAACGGCGCGTCGTCGTCGGTCTCGCCGCACTCCTCGCGCACGTAGACGAGGCGGTTGCGGGCCTCGTCGAGGCGCAGGCCGAAGATCGAGCCGGCGAGGGGGCGCGCGTCCGCCAGCAGCGCGGCGGCGGGCGAGGGGCCGCGCGCGCCGGGGTCGGCGGCGAGCCGGAAGACGGCGCCGTCCTCGAACAGCCCCTCCAGCTCCAGCCCCGGCAGCGCGGCCAGGTCCTCGATGCCGAAGCGCGGCTTGTAGCCCCAGTGGAACCAGACGACGCGGGCGTCGCGGCCGTCCGCGCGCGCCTCCGCCAGGCTATCGGCGACGGCGGGCAGCATCGAGCCGATGAGGTGCTGATCCTTCCGCAGGTCCGAGGCCAGGATCAGCGCGGTGGGGATGGTGCTCCAGACGGGGCCGGAGGGCGCGGACTCGCGCAGGTGGCGCGCCGTCTCCGACGAGGCCCAGAACTCGTTGCGGAAGCCCGCGCCCCAGCCCCCGGCCCGCCACTCGCGGACGTCGTCGCGGGTCGCGAGCGCCTGCTGCGGCAGCCACAGCGCGAGGGCCGCGGCCAGCGCGAGCGCGGGCAGGCTCGCCGACGCCCCGCCGAGGCCCGGCGGCAGGCGCAGCGCGCGGCCCCGCGCCGAGGCGCGGCGCAGCGCCTCGGCGAGCGCGATCGCGGCGGCGGCCAGCAGCGGCGGGTACAGCGGCAGCAGGTAGCGCTCGAGCAGGCCGAAGTCGAGCCGCCAGTTCAGGAACAGCACGGCCGGGAGGTAGGCAGCGGCGAAGGCGGCGGGAACCGCCAGCCCGCCGCCGATCGCGGCGATTCCGCCCCGCCGCAGCAGCAGCGCCGCGGCCGCGGCCAGCGCGAGCGGGACGGCGGCCTGCAGCGCGACGCCGCCGGCCGTGGCGGCGCCCTCGGCGGGGCCGGGCAGCGCCTCGGCGAGGGGGCGCAGCAGCGCGTAGCCGCCCTCGCCCAGCGTCCAGCGCGCGAACTCGCCGGTGAGCCGGTCGAGGGCGGTCAGCGCGTACCAGCCCGTCGGCACGAAGCCTCCGGTCGGGGAGTCGAGGACGAGGGCGTTGCGGAGCATCCACGCGGCGGGCGGCGCCAGCGCGACGGCGGCGAAGATCGCGGCGTCCGCGAGCCCCCGCGCCGGGGGGCGGACGCCCCGCCGCTCCGCCAGCAGCGCCAGCGGCAGCGCGCCGAGGACGAGCGCGAGGCCGAGGTAGCGCGTCGCGCAGGCGAGACTGGCGCAGACCGCCGCCGCCAGCAGCAGCGACCGCCGCCGCCCGGCGAGGTAGCGGTCGAGCGCGAACAGCGAGAGCGTCGCGAAGAGGATGAACGGCGCTTCCGTCATCGCCGTCGAGGCCGCTCCGGCGAGCGGCGGCGAGAGCGCGCAGACGAGGCCCGCCCACGCGGCGAGCCAGCCGGACCGCGTCCGCGCCCGCACCCACAGCGCGACCGCGAGGATCGTCAGCCCGAACGCCGCGGCGTTGACGTACGCCGCCGCGTCGAGCGGATCGGGGCCGAACAGGCCGATCGCGGCCAGCCCCAGCGGGAAGAGCGGGGCCAGCCCGCCGTAGGCCTGCCCGCCCGCCTCCGTGAACCCGTCGCCCGCCGCGAGGTTGCGCGCGGCGGCGACGAAGCGCGAGGAGTCCCAGCCCGCGCCGGGGCCGTAGGGCGCCGTGCGGAGCAGCACCAGCGCCGCGCCCAGCGCGCCGATCGCGGCCAGCGCCGCCGTCCAGCGGTCGATCCGCAGATGACGCATGGCGCCGATCATGCCCCATGCCGCGCCTACTCGCCGAACGCCGCCTCCGCCGACCACAGCTCGCCCTCGCCGCGGACCCACTGCCCCGTGCGGATCGAGGCGATCGGGTACGCGGGCAGCTCGCGCGCCGCCACGCAGCGGCCGCCCGCCTCGTACACGTAGTCGCGGTCGCGGAACCAGAAATCGAGGTTCGCGAAGCCGCTCCCGCGCCGATCCTCCGGCAGGTCCGCCGGGTCGCGCGGCGCGACGTGGAGGAAGAAGCGCGTCGCGACGTCGGCCTCGGCGCATCCCTCGCGCGCGTAGACCAGCCGATCGCCGTCGAGGTAGACCTCGAACGGCGCTGCGGCGAGCCGCCCGGCGCGCGTCGCGAGCGCGCCGGGGTCGAGGGCGGCGGCCGGCGCCGCCGCGTCGAGGGGGACATGCGCCGACCACGCCTCGCCCCCGCCGGGAGCGCGCTGCCCGGTGCGGACGGCGGCGACGGCGAAGCCCGGCAGATCGCGCACCGCCAGGCAGCGGCCCGCCTCCCGGAATCCGTAGCGGCCGAACCAGAAGTCGCGGCTCGCGGACCGCCGACCCGCAGGCAGGACGGCGGGGTCCGCGGGATACGCCTCGAGGAAGAACGGCGCGACGGCGTCGCCCCCGGCGCAGCCGTCGCGGACGTAGACGAGCCGGTTGCGCGCCTCGTCGAGGTGGAGGGCGAAGCCCGGCGTGGCGAGGAGGCGCGCGCCATCCAGCAGCCGGTCGGCGAGCGGCGTCCCGCCGCGAGGCGGGCCGGCGCCGGGGCGGAGGACGACGCCGTCCTCCAGCACGGCCTCGACCTCCAGGTCCGGCAGCGCGGCGAGATCCGCGGGACCGTACGTTCGCCGTCCGCCGTGGTTGAACCGGACGAAGCGGTCGCCTGCGCCGCCCGCTCGCGCCCCGGCGGCTACCCGGGCGACATCGGGCAGTCCCTGCGGCAAGTTCCGGTTTCCGGCCCGCAGATCCGCCACGAGGAAGTAGATCGCGGACACGTTGTTGCTCCAGACGACGCCCGGCGGATGGGCTTGCAGGTAGCGGATCGTCGCCGATTCGGCCCATTCCCTCGACGTGTAACCCCGGCCGTCGGCCCGCCGGTCGCGGACGTCGTCCCAGGTCGCGGCGGCCTGCTGCGGCAGCCACAGCGCGAGCGCCGCCGCCAGCGCCAGCGCGGGCAGGCTCGCGGCCGTTCCGCCGAAGGGGCGCGGCAGCCGCAGGAGCGGCCCTCGCCGCGAGGCGCGGCGCAGCAGCCCGCCCAGCACGATCGCGGCGGCGGCCAGCAGCGGCGGGTACATCGGCGCGAGGTACCTCGGGTAGAGCGCGGCGTCGCTGCGCGCCAGCACCACGGCCAGCATCGCCGCGTAGCACGCGAGGAACGCGGCGGGCGCGGCGAGGCCGGCGCGGCTGCGCGGGTCGCCGCGCGACAGCGCGAGCGCGGCCCCCGCGCCGGCCAGCAGGGCGAGCGGAGCCGCGGCCAGCGCCAGCACCCCGCCGATCGAGGGCTCCCCGCTGCCGCCGAGCAACGCCTCAAGGATCGCGAACCCGCCCTCGCCCTGCGTCCAGCGGGCGAACTCGCCTGTCGCCGTGTGCAGATCGGCCAGCGGCGAGAACCCCGTCGGGAGGATTGGCCCGGCGGGCTTCCCGATGGTCAGGAGGTTGTGCAGCATCCACGCGCCGGGGAGCGCCAGCGCGACGGCGGCGAAGATCGCGGCGTGCGCGATCCCTCGCGCCGAGGGGCGGACGCCCCGCCGCTCCGCCAGCAGCAGCATCGGGACTGCGCTCGCGACCAGCGCGAACCCGATGTAGCGGGTCGCGCAGGCGAGCCCGGCGCAGAGCGCCGCCGCCAGCAGCAGCGACCGCCGCCGCCCGCCGGCGAGGTAGCGGTCGAGGACGAACAGCGAGAGCGCCGCATACAGCACGAAGAGGGGGCCCGTCAGCGCCCTCGAGAAGAGGCCGCCCAGGGACGGCGAGAGCGCGCAGGCAAGGCCCGCCCACACGGCGAGGAAGCGGGACTCCGTGCGGCTCCGCACCCACGACGCGGTGACGAAGACGGTCAGGCCGAACGCGGCGGCGTGCAGCCAGCCCGCGGCGTCCAGCGGATCGGGGCCGAACAGCCCCGCGAACGCCAGCGTCAGCGGAAAGCCGGGCATGGCCTCCGGGTAGTAGGGACCGCCGTGGTGCAGCAGGAAGCCGTCGCCCGCCAGCAGGTTGCGCGCGGCCGCCACGAACCCCGTGGAGTCGCTATCCACCTCGGGGCCCCAGGGCGCCGTGCGGAGCAGCACGAGCGCCGCGCCCAGCGCGCCGATCGCCGCCAGCAGCGCCGTCCAGCGGTCGATCGCGCGCGCCCTGCCCTCCAGCGCCGCGAGCGCCCGCATCGCGCTAGGCGATCGCGCCGGCGGCGCGCAGCACGCCGAGGGCCGCGCCCACCGCCTCGTCCGGCTCGCGCTGGTCGATCTCGAGCGTGCGCGCGGCCGCGGGCGGCAGCCGTTCGGCGAGCCACGCGAAGTCGAGGCCGCCGCGGCCCGGCGCGCGGTGGTCGCGCAGCCCGTCCACGTCGTGGAGGTGGCTGCCGATCGTGCGCTCCCCCAGCCGCCCGAACCACTCGCCGCGATCGACCAGGCCGAGGCGGTGCAGCACCTCGGCGTGGCCGGCGTCGTGCCAGTAGCCGGCCGCCTCCGGCGGGTAGGGCGCGAGCAGGCTCGCGGCCTCTTCCGGCAGCGGGATCTGGTGGTAGTGGAGCCGGCATTCGAGGCCGATCGCGATCCCGCGCGGCGCGGCGCTCGCCACGAGCGCGCCGAGGGAGCGCCGCGCGCGCTCCAGCGCGGGAGCGGCGGCGGCTGCGCGCTCGCGGCGCGCCTCGGCGGCGGCCTCGTCCCGCCCGCGGCGGGCCGCGGGGCCGGCGTCGCCGTGGAGCGCGCGCAGCCGCCGCTCGGCGCGCAGCGGCGGGCGCGCGGCGCCGAGGTGGACGACGACCGCGCCCGCGCCGGCCTCGGCGGCGAGATCGATCGAGCGGAGGGCGTGGCGCACGGCGGCCTCCCGCTCGCCCTCGTCGGCGGAGGCGAGGTCGAGGGCGCGGTTCTCGCCGCGCCCCGGTTCGCCGTCGAGCGGGGCGGGAGCGTGGACGGCGGTCACGGGCAGCAGCCCGCTGCCGAGGATCGAGGCGGCCTGCGCGGCGTCCATCGAGTGGTTGATCTCGACGGCGCCGTAGCCGAGCTCGCGTGCGCGGGCGAGGAAAGCGGGCAGGTCGCGCTCGAAGCGCGGCTGCACGGCCCACATCGTGCTGAGGGCGACGGGGGGCGGGGCGGGAGGCGCGGCGGCGCTCACCCGCCGCGGCGCGCGATCAGGGCGTCGAGCTCCTCGCGCAGCCGGCCGAGCACCTCGCCGTAGCCGAACGCGCCGACGCTCTCGGCGCCGCGCTTGAGGTTGACCGCGGCCGGCCCGCACCACAGCCCGAGGTCGGCGTCGTCGGTCTCGCCGGGGCCGTTCACGCGGCAGCCCATGACCGCGATCGTGATGTCGTGCTCTCGCGCGTAGGCCGTCATCTCCCGCACGTCGCGCGCGAGGTCGACGAACGCCTCGTTCTCGACGCGCGAGCAGGAGGGGCAGGAGATGATGTTCAGCCCTCCGTCGAGCATCGACGGCACCGAGCGGAAGCGTCCCGCCTCGATGTCGGCGAGGATGCGGCGGCCGGCCTCGATCTCGGCGCCCTTCTCGGCGAAGGGCAGCGTGAGCGAGACGCGCACGGTGTCGCCGATGCCCTCGGGGATCAGCTGCTCGAAGGCGAGCCGCGTCTTGATCTCGCCCTCGGGCGGCATCCCCGCCTCGGTCACGCCGAGGTGGAGCGGCACGTCGGGGCGCTCGGCGGCGAAGCGGCGGTTGCCCTCGACGACCTTGCGCCAGTCGGAGTCCTTGAGCGAGACGACGTAGCGGGTGAAGCCGAGGCCGTCGAGCATGGCGCAGTGTTCGAGGGCGCTCGCGACCATCGCGCCCACGTCGTCGCCCGCGTGGGCGGCGGTCATGGCGGGGTCGACGGAGCCGCAGTTGACGCCGACGCGGAGGGCGCAGTCGTGCGCCTCGGCGGTCTCGGCGAGGAAGGCGACCTTGTCGCGGACGGGCTTCTCGCGCTCGTGGTGCCAGAGGTGGCCGGGGTTGTAGCGCACCTTGTCGACATGGGGGGCGACGAGCGCGGCGAGGCGGTAGTTCTCCTGCAGGTCGACGGAGAGCGGCGCCGAGGTGCGCGCGCGCACCTCGGCCAGCGCCTCGACGTCGCGGCGGGAGTCGACGGCGATGCGGACGAGGTCGGCGCCGGCCGCCTCCAGCAGCTCGACCTGGGCGGCGGTGGCCTCGACGTCCCGGGTGCGGGTGGCGGCCATCGACTGGACGGCGACGGGGGCGCCGCCGCCGATCGCGAGGGGGCCTGCGCGCACCTCGCGGGTGGGGTTGCGCCTGGTCACGTGCATCCTCCTCGCCGCGCCGCGATCGTGCCGCGCGGCGCGCCGTGCGGCAAGCGGGCGGCGCGCGCGGTCCCCGCTACCGGAACAGCGAGTCGCCGCTGGTGATCCGCATCACGTCGGCGAAGGTGACGGCGACGGCGAGCGCGATGAACAGCGCGAAGCCCACGAGGTGCACCAGCGCCTCCCGCTCCGGCGCGATGCGGCGGCCGCGGCGCGCGACCTCGATCAGCAGGAACATCACCCGCCCGCCGTCGAGCATCGGCAGCGGCAGCAGGTTGATCACGCCGAGGTTGATCGAGAGCAGCGCGGCCAGCTGCAGCAGCGGCGTGAGGCCGCCCTCGCGCGCGACCTCGCCCGTCACCTGCGCGATGCCGACGGGCCCCGCGACCTCCGGGCTGCTCCCGCCGCGGAACCACGAGACGAACTCGTTGCGCGCGAGGATCAGCGAGTCGCGGGTGGCGCGCGCGCCGGCGGGCAGCGATTCCCACGGCGGCAGGGCGACGGTCTCGGTGAACGGCACGCAGCCCTCGCCGCCGACGAAGGTGCACTGCGCGCGAATCGTGATGCCGGTCGGGCCCTGGCCGGCGGGCGGCGACCAGCGGGGCGTCACGCGCAGCGTCTCGAAGTCCTGCCCGCGCCGCACGAGCACCTCGATCTCGCGGCCGAGGTTGAGCCGGATCAGCTGGCCCGCCGTTCCGGGGTTCTTCGCCTCGCGGCCGGCGATCTCGTAGAGCACGTCGTCGGGGCGGAAGCCCGCCGCCTCGGCCGGCGCGCCGGGCACGACGGTGGCGACGACGGCGCGCCCCGTCACCTCCTCGTGCGGCAGCGTGAACGCCACCGCGAACAGCACGACGGGCAGCGCGAGGTTCATCAGCGAGCCGGACACGAGCACGACGAAGCGCTGCCAGCGGGGGGCCGCCGCCAGCGACCGCGGGTGCCCCGGGTCCTCCTCGCCCAGCAGCCGCACGAACCCGCCGAGGGGCAGCCAGTTGAGGGTGTATTCGGTCTCGCCCCAGCGCCGTCCGGCGATGCGCGGCGGGAAGCCGACGCCGAACTCCAGCACGCGGATGCCGAACAGCCGCGCCGTCGCGTAGTGCGCGAACTCGTGCGCGACGACGAGGAAGACGAGGATGCCGACGAACAGCAGCGCCGCGCTCGCCGCGTCGCGTTCGAGGCGGAAGGCGAGCGCCGCCGCCAGCACGACCGCGCCCGCCACGGCGAGCCGCCGCAGCGTGACGCCGCGCCCCGCGCCCGCCGCGCCGCCGCCCTCGCCCCCGTCCGGGGCGCCGCCGCCGGGGAAGAGGCTCACCGCACGCCCGCCGCGAGGCGCTCGCCGGCGAAGCGGCGGCCCCACGCCTCGGCCGCGAGCAGCGCGTCGAGGCCCGGGTCGGCCGCCGGCTCGTGCGCGTCGAGGGCCTGCGCGAGCAGCCGCGCGATGTCGGTGAAGCGGCAGCGGCCCGCGAGGAAGTGGCCGACGGCGGCCTCGTCCGCGCCCGACAGCGCCGCCGCCGAGGTGTCGTCGCGGCGTCCGGCCTCCAGCGCCAGCGGCAGCGCCGGGAAACGCTCGCCGTCCACCGCCCCGAAGGTCAGCGTCCCGCGCGCGGCGAGGTCGAGCGGCGGCGCGGGGCGGCTCGGCGGGCGCTCCGGCCACGTCAGCGCGTACTGGATCGGCAGCCGCATGTCCGGCTCGCCGAGCTGCGCCTTGACCGAGCCGTCGGCGAACGTGACGAGCGAGTGCACGACGCTCTCGCGGTGCTGGACCACGTCGATGCGGTCGAGCGGGACATCGAACAGCCAGCGCGCCTCGATCGCCTCGAGGCCCTTGTTGAAGAGGGTGGCGCTGTCGATCGTGACCTTCGGGCCCATGCGCCAGGTGGGGTGGCGCAGCGCCTGCTCCGGCGTCACGCGATCGAGCTCGGCGGCGGCGAGGTCGCGGAAGGCGCCGCCGGAGGCGGTGAGCGTGAGCCGCTCGACGGCCTCCGGCGGCTCGCCCGCGAGGCACTGCCAGATCGCGGAGTGCTCGGAGTCGACGGGGCGGAGGGCGGCGCCGCGGTGGGCGTGGGCGTCGAGGGCCGCGCGGACGGCGCGCCCGCCGACGACGAGCGCCTCCTTGTTGGCGAGGGCGACGGCCTTGCCCGCCTCCAGCGCGCGCAACACCGGCGCGAGGCCGTGGCCGCCGGGCAGGGCGACGACGACGACGTCGGCTTCGGGGAGGGCGGCCTGCTCCCCGGGCGGCAGCCACGCCTCGCGCCCCAACGCGGAGGCGAGGGCGCCGGCCCCGGGGCCGGGCAGGGACCAGGCGGCGCGGGGGCGGAACTCCTCGATCTGCTCGCGCAGCAGGGCGGCGTTGCCGCCGGCGGCGAGCGCGACGACGCGGAAGCGGTCGCGCAGCGCGCGCACCACGTCGAGCGTCTGCGTGCCGATCGAGCCGGTCGAGCCGAGGATCGCGAGGCCGATCACGGGCCGCCGCGCCTCCCGGCGGGGGCGGCCTCGGGGCGCGGGGTCGGGGCGCGGGGAGTCGTCGGGGCGCGGGGGGTCAGGGCCATTGCAGCATCCAGTATAGGCACGGCCCGGCGAAGAGCAGGGAGTCCATGCGGTCGAGCAGGCCGCCGTGCCCCGGCAGCAGCCCCGAGGCGTCCTTGACGCCGAGGCGCCGCTTGAGCGCCGACTCGGCGAGGTCGCCGAGCTGGGCGGCGAGGGGCAGCGCGACGGCGATCGGGGCGAGCGGCAGCGGGCCCTCGGCGAGGCCGAGCGCGAGCGGGAGGGCGAGGGCGGCGGCGGCGCCCGCGGCCCAGCCGCCGGCGGCGCCCTCGACGGTCTTGCCGGGCGAGATGCGCGGCGCGAGCGGGCGCGAGCCGAGCAGCCGCCCGACGGCGTAGGCGGCGGTGTCGGTCGCGAAGGTCGCGCCGAGGAGCACGACGATCCAGGCGCGGCCGTCCTCGCCGTCGCGCAGCAGCGCCCAGTGCGCGCCGAGCACGCCGGCGTAGACGACGGCGCCGAGCCACCACGCCTCGCGCCAGCGCCTCGGGCCGGGGCCGGGGCGGAGCAGGCCGTAGAGGGCGATGGCGGGCAGGACGAGCAGCGTCCAGACGGGAAAGGCGGGCGGCAGGCGCATCCAGGCGACGAGCAGGGCGGTCGCGGCGGCGGCGGCGAGGGGCACCGCGAGCGGCGCGGCGCGGTCGGCGGCGCGCACCATCTCGAAGGCGGCGGCGGCGAGCAGCGCGGCGGCGGCGGCGGCGAAGATCGGCGCGGGCGAGGCGACGAGCAGCGCCAGCAGCGGCAGCCCGGCGGCCGCCACGGCCAGCCGCGCGCGCAGCACCGCTCAGGCGTCCGGCGAGTCGCGCTCCGCCGCGGGCTCCGCGCCGTTGCCGCGCACGAGGCCGAAGCGGCGGCGGCGGCGGCCGTACTCCGCCAGCGCGGCGTCGACGTCGTCCGGCCCGAAGTCCGGCCAGAGCGTGGGCGTGAAGTAGTACTCGGCGTAGGCGGCCTGCCAGACGAGGAAGTTGGAGATGCGGCGCTCGCCGCCCGTCCGCACCAACAGATCGGGGTTGGGCGCGTCCGCCGTCGCGAGGCGGCTCGCGATCGCCTCCTCGGTCACGTCGGCGGGGGCGGCGCCCTCGGCCACGAGCCGCCGCACGGCCTGCACGATGTCGGCGCGCCCGCCGTAGTTGAAGGCGAGGTTGACGGTCATGCGGTCGTTGGCGGCGGTGTGCGCGATCGCCGCCTCGACCTTGCGCCGCAGCCGCTCCGGCACGCCGCCGAGGTCGCCGAGGTGGCGCAGCCGCACGCCGGCCTCGTCGAACGCCGCCAGTTCGCGGTCGATGGTGTGGCCCGCCAGCCGCAGCAGCGAGTCGACCTCGGCGCGGGGGCGGCCCCAGTTCTCGGTCGAGAACGCGAAGAGGGTGAGCATCGGGACGCCGTGCTCGGCGAAGCGCTCGACGACGCAGCGGATGCGCTCGGCCCCGGCGCGGTGGCCCTGCTGCCGCCCGACGCCGCGCGCCTCGGCCCAGCGGCCGTTGCCGTCCATGATGATCGCCACATGCCGGGGCGTCGCCGCGAGGCGCGGCGCCGTCGCCGGCATCCGCTCAACCACCATGCGGCTCAACCATCATGCGGCTCGACCACCATGCGGCGTCCGGCCGGGGGCGTCGCCGCGCCCGCGCGTCGCGTCCGCCGTCCGTCCCGCCAGTCTTGCCGCCGCGCCCCTTACGCGCACGCCCGACGCGCCACGCTCTCAGATTTCGAGGAGCTCGCGCTCCTTCTGCCCGCCCAGCTCGTCGATGCGGCCGGTGTGCTGCTTCGTCATCTCCTCGACGTCGGCGAGGGCGCGGCGTTCGTCGTCCTCGGGCAGGTCGCCGTCGCGGAGGGACTTGCGGAGCTCCTCGATGGCGTGGCGGCGGATGTTGCGGACGGCGACCTTGCCGTCCTCGGCGCGGGCGTGCACCTGCCGCACCAGTTCGCGGCGGCGCTCCTCGCTGAGCGGCGGGATCGGCAGCCGGATCACGGCGCCGTCGTTGCTGGGCGTGATGCCGAGGTCGCTCGCCTGGATCGCCCGCATGATCGGGTCCAGCGCCGACTTGTCCCAGGGCTGCACCGTGATCAGCGCCGGGTCGGGCGCGGCCAGCGTCGCCAGCTGGTTGAGCGGCATGGTCTGGCCGTAGTGCTCGACCGCGAGGTGCTCGACGAGCGCGGTGTTGGCGCGGCCGGTGCGTACCGTGGCGAGCGACTGGCGCAGCGCGCCGACCGCCTTGTCCATGCGGTCCTCGGCGTCCAGCAGCAGGTCCTCGACCTCCACGCCCGGTTCCGTTCCCGCGCCGCCCGCGTCAGGCGCCGCCCTCGCCCAGCTCGAAGCGCGCGAAGCGGGCGACGCGGACGTTCTCGCCGGTCGAGGCGATCGTGTCCTCGATGCGCTGCCGCACGGTGCGCCCCGGGTCCTTGACGAAGGGCTGCGTCAGCAGCGCCGCCTGCTCGCGATCGGCGCCGGCCTCGCGCTCCCCGCCCTCGCCGTCCTCGAGGTCCTCGGGGGCGAGGGCGGCGGGGTTCATCGCCGCGACCTGCAGCGCGAGGTCGCGCGCGAGCGCGCGGAACTCGTCGGTGCGCGCGACGAAGTCGGTCTCGCAGTTGACCTCGACGAGCACGCCGATGCGGCCCTCGCCGTGGACGTAGGACTCGACGACGCCCTGCCGCGTTTCGCGATCGGAGCGTTTGGCGGCGGCGGCGACGCCGCGCTCGCGCAGCAGCTCGCGCGCGCGCCCGAAGTCGCCCTCCGCGTCGTCGAGGGCGCGCTTGGCGTCCATCACGCCGGCCCCGGTCTCCTCGCGGAGCCGCTTGACGTCGTCCACGCTGACTGCCACGAGGCCTCCTCGCCGTCCGGCGGCGCGCTCCGCGCCGCCGCGCGCCCGCTGCCCGGACCTCGCCGTCAGGTCGCGGCGTTCTCCGCGTCCCCGCCGCCGTCCGGCGCGGGCGCCGCCTCGGCCTCGGCGGGCTGCGCGGCCTCAGCGGGCTGCGCGGCCTCGGCGGGCTGCGCCGCCTCGGCGGGCTGCGCGGCCTCGGGGGCCGACGCGGCCTCGGCGGGCTGCGCGGCCTCGGCGGGCTGCGCCGCCTCGGCGGGCTGCGCGGCCTCGGGGGCCGACGCGGCCTCGGCGGGCTGCGCCGGCGCGACGGCCTCGGCGGGCTGCGCCGGCGCGACGGCCTCGGCGGGCTGCGCCGGCGCGACGGCCTCGGCGGGCTGCGCGGCCTCGGCGGGCTGCGCCGGCGCGACGGCCTCGGCGGGCTGCGCCGCCTCGGCGGGCTGCGCCATCGCGGCGGGCTGCGCCGACGCGACGGGCTCGCTGACGGCGACGGCTTCGAGGCCGGGGGCGGCGCCGGCGGCGGCGGCCTCCTGCTCGACCTCGCCGTAGGCGAGGCCCTGCAGCACGGCGTCGGCGACGCGCGCGGTCAGCAGCTGGATCGAGCGGATGGCGTCGTCGTTGGCCGGCACCGGGTAGTCGATCAGGTCGGGGTTGGCGTCGGTGTCGCAGAGGGCGACGATCGGCGTGCCGGTGCGGTTCGCCTCGCGCACGGCGATGCCTTCGAGGCGCGGGTCGATGACGAAGATCATGCCCGGCGGGCGCTCCATGCGGGCGATGCCGCCGAAGGCGCGCTGCATGCGGTGGTACTGCTTGACCATCCGCAGCCGCTCGCGCTTGGTCAGCGCCTCGTGCTCGCCCGCGGCCATGCGCTCCTCGAGGCGGCGCAGGTGCTCGATGCGGCGCGAGATGGTGGCCCAGTTGGTGAGGGTGCCGCCGAGCCAGCGGTTGGTGACCCACGGCATCCCGCAGCGGTCGGCCTGGGCGCGGATCACGTCGCGCGCCTGCTTCTTGGTGGCGACGAAGAGCACGCTGCGCCCGGCCGAGACGGTGTCGCTCACCGCCTGCAGCGCCGCGTCGAGCCGCCGCACCGTCTGCGCGAGGTCGAGGATGTGGATGCCGTGGCGCTCGGTGAAGATGTAGCCGCGCATCCGCGGGTTCCAGCGCCGCGTCTGGTGGCCGAAGTGCACGCCGGCCTCGAGCATCTGCCTCATCGTGACGCCGGCCGCCAAGCGTGCCCCCTCGCCGTCCGCGCGCCGTGTCCGCAACCCGCCGCGCGCGGGCGTCGAGTATAGCCGCGCCCGCCGCCTGACCGCCAGCGGCCCCCTCGCGCCGCCCTCACCCCGAGGGCTGCGCCGCGGCCGGCTCCTCGTCGGCGGCGCGCACCGCGTCGGCGAAGGCGCGGACGCGGTCGTGGTCCTTGCGGCCCTCGCGCTCGACGCCGCTCGACACGTCGACGGCCCACGGGCGCACCTGCGCGACGGCGCGGCCCACGTTCTCCGGCGTCAGGCCGCCCGCGAGGAAGATCGGCAGCTCCGAGGACACCGCGCGCGCCACCTCCCAGTCGAACGTCCGCCCGCTGCCGCCGCGCTGCCCGCCGTGCGCCGAGTCGAGCAGCAGCGCCAGCGCGAACCCCGGCCGCGCGAGGCCGGGCGGGTCCGCGGGCGCGCCGAGGGGCGGGACGTGCGCCACCCGCACCACCTGCCGCGTCACCAGCAGGCAGTCCTCCCAGCGCTCGCCGCCCGACAGCTGCACGAGGTCGATGCCCGTCTCCTCGGCGATGGCGTTGACCTCCTCGATCGGCTGGTCGGCGAAGACGCCGACGGCGAGGGGGCGCTTCGCCTCGAGGTAGGCGTCGAGCACGGCGGCGCCGTGGCGGAACCACTCGCGGGCGTCCTCGCGGGCGCGGGGGCGGGCGGGAGGCGGCAGCGCGATCTCGTGGGCGGCGAGGGGCGGGCCGAGCGCGCGCACCATCGCCTGCGCCGCCGCCGTCTCCACGCGGCGCGGCGCGTCGGCGAAGATCATGCCGACGAAGTCCGCTCCCGCCTCGGCGGCGGCGATCGCGTCGGCAGGCTCGCGGTTGCCGCAGATCTTGAAGCGCGTCACCGCCCCGCCTCCGCCGCCTCGGCGCGCGGCGCGAGCATCAGCTCGCGCGCCTTCGCCGCCGCGTCGCCCGCGCGCGTCAGCGCCTCGCCGACGAGCACGGCGTGCGCGCCGGCCTCGGCCATGCGCGCGGCGGCGGCGGCGTCCGCGATCGCCGACTCGGCGACGAGCGTGACCCCCGTCGGCGCCCAGGGCGCGAGCCGCTCGAACGCGCCGAGGTCCTCGCCGAAGGTGCGGAGGTCGCGGTTGTTGACGCCTATGGTGCGCGCGCCCGCCTCGGCCGCGGCCTCGATCTCGGCGGCGTCGTGCGTCTCGACCAAGGCCTCGAGGCCCAGCTCGCGCGCGCGGGCGAGCAGGTCGGCGAGCGCGGGGGGTTCGAGCATCATCGCGATCAGCAGCACGGCGTCGGCGCCCGCGGCGCGCGCCTCGGCCAGCTGGTAGGGGTCGAACACGAAGTCCTTGCGGAGCAGCGCGGGACGCCCGGGGTCGCCGCCGAGGGCGTCCGCGGCGGCGGCGAGGTCGGCGACGGAGCCGCCGAAGAACGTCGGCTCGGTCAGCACGGAGACGGCGGCGGCGCCCGCGTCGCGGTAGGCGCGGGCGCGCTCGGCGGCGTCGAGGCCGGGAGCGATCGGCCCCCGCGAGGGGGAGGCGCGCTTGATCTCGGCGATCAGCCGCAGCCGCGCGCCGGGCGGCGATGCGGAAGCGCCCTCGCGCAGGCGACGGGCGAAGCCGACCGGCGGCGGCGCGGCGGCGAGGCGCTCTTCGATCGCGGCGAGGGGCGTCGCGCGCCGGTCCTCGGCCAGCCGCAGCCGCCGGTCGGCGACGATGCGGTCGAGCACCGTGCCGGTGGCGCGGGCGGCCTCGGCCACGCGATCAGCCGCCGCGCCGCGTCGCCTCGACGAAGGCGGCGAGGCGGGCCGCGGCCTCGCCCTCGGCGATCGCCTCCAGCGCCCGCTCGGCGCCCTGCCTGATCGAGGCGGCGAGGCCGCAGACGTAGAGGCCGGCGCCGGCGTTGACGGCGATGCAGTCGCGGAGGGCGGCGGAGCCGTCGCCGCGCAGCACGCCGCGCAGCGCCTCGGCGTTGGCCTCGGCGTCGCCGCCGCGCAGCTCGGCGAGGGGATGCCCGGCGACGCCGAGGTCGCGGGGGGCGACGCGGCGGCGGGCGACCTCGCCGCCGCGCACCTCGAACAGCGTCGTCGGCGCGGCGACCGAGATCTCGTCGAGCCCGTCGTCGGCGCTGACGGCGAGGGCGTGGCGCACGCCGAGGCGCGCCAGCGCCCCGGCGAGCAGCCCGGCGACCGCCTCGGACGGCGCGCCGAGCACGTGGCAGTTGGCGGCGGCGGGGTTGGTGAGCGGGCCGAGGACGTTGAAGACGGTGCGGACGCCGATCTCGCGGCGCAGCGGCGCGGCGAACCGCATCGCCGGGTGGAACGACTGCGCGAACAGGAAGCCGACGCCGGTGCGCTCGATGCAGGCGGCGGCCTGCTCCGGCGTGAGCGCGATCTTCGCGCCCAGCGCCTCCAGCAGGTCCGCGGAGCCGGCCTGCGAGGTCATCGCGCGGTTGCCGTGCTTGGCCACCTTCGCGCCGCAGGCGGCGGCCACGAACGCCGCGGCCGTCGAGACGTTGAACGCGCCGAGGCCCGTGCCGCCGGTGCCGCAGGTGTCGAGCAGCGGGCGGCCCTCGAACGGCACGCGCAGGGCGTGTTCGCGCATCACGCGCGCCATGCCGACGACCTCGTCCACGGTCTCGCCCTTGCGCCGCAGCGCGACGACGAAGGCGCCGAACTGCGCCGGCGTCGCCTCCGCCTCCATGATCTCGCCCATCACGGCGGCGGCCTCGTCCTCGCCGAGGTCGCGTCCTTCCTCCGCGATCGCCGCGATCGCCTCGCGAATCACCGCGCGCTCCCCGGCCTCAGCCCCACGAGGTACCCGTCGACGGGCACGAGCCGCCGCCCCACCGGATCGACGCCGAGGCCGAACTCCTCCAGCGTCACCGCGCCGAGCAGCGGCTCGGCGTCCTCGTCGCCGAAGACCACCACGGTCGGGCTCTCTTCTCCTCCGATCCGGACCAGCAGCCATCCGACTTCCCGCTCGACGCGGCTGCCGTCGGCGATCAGGAACGTTTGCCGCCTGATCGGCTCGACGCCCAGCCGCCGCAGGATCGGCGCCGGCACGAGGGTGTACGTCGCCCCGGTGTCCACGAGCGCGGCGATCTCCTCGGGCGGCCCGCCCGGGCGCGCCGCGAGGCCGATCGTTTCGTGGAACGTGCCCACGCGGCGTCCCTACCGCCCTCAGCCCGCCGCCGCGGCGGGGCGAGGGGCGCCGAGCGCGATCTCGCCCGTCACGGCGGCGGCCTCGTTCTCGCGAATCACCGCGCCCCCCCCCGGCCTCAGCCCCACGAGGTACCCGTCGACGGGCACGAGCCGCCGCCGCACCGGATCGACGCCGAGGCCGAACTCCTCCAGCGTCACCGCGCCGAGCAGCGGCTCGGCGTCCTCGTCGCCGAAGACCACCACGGTCGTGCGCGAGCGGTCGCCGAGCCGGACCGAGACCTGGCCGACTTCCCGCTCGACGCGGCTGCCGTCGGCGATCAGGAACGTTTGCCGCCCGATCGGCTCGACGCCCAGCCGCCGCAGGATCGGCGCCGGCACGAGGGTGTACGTCGCCCCGGTGTCCGCGAGCGCGGCGATCTCCTCGGGCGGCCCGTCCGGCCGCGCCGCGAGGCCGATCGTTTCGTGGAACGCGCCCATGCGGCGTCCCTCCCGCCCTCAGCCCGCCGCCACGGCGGGGCGGGAGGCGCCGAGCGCGAGGAAGTTGCGGAGCAGGTCGTGGCCCGACGCCGTCATGATCGATTCGGGATGGAACTGCACGCCCTCGATCGGCAGCGAGCGGTGGCGCACTCCCATGATCACCCCGCTCTCCGCGCGCGCCGTGACCTCGAGTTCGCCGGGCAGCGAGTCCGGCGCGATGGCAAGCGAATGATAGCGAATCGCCTCGAACGGTTCGGGCAGGCCAGCGAACACGCCGCGCCCGTCGTGCGCGATCGCGGAGAGCTTGCCGTGCATGATCTCGCCCGCCGACTCGATGCGCGCGCCGAACGCCGCGCCGATGCTCTGGTGGCCGAGGCAGACGCCGAGCAGCGGCACGCGCCCCGCCGCCTCGCGGATCAGCTCGATCGACACGCCCGCCTCGGCCGGCGTGCACGGCCCCGGCGAGACGACGATGCGCTCCGGCTCCAGCGCGAGGCACTCGCGCGCCGTGACCTCGTCGTTGCGCGCCACCTCGACGTCGGCGCCGAGTTCGCTGAGGTACTGGTAGAGGTTCCACGTGAACGAGTCGTAGTTGTCGATCAGCAGCAGCACGTCACGCTCCTCCTCCCGCCTCGTCCGCGCCGTCCGCGTCGCCGCCGGCGCCGCCGTCCTCGGCCGCGGCGCGCATCGCCGCGAGCTGATCGGCGTGGGCGCGGTCGTGATCGGCGATGCGCCGCAGGCGCTCGCCGACGCGCACCGCGCCGCGCTCGGCGTGGTTGCCGTACGCGGCGAGGACGTCCGCGCCGAGGCCGGCCGTCCACTCCAGCGTACCGCGCCGCACCTCGCGCAGCCGCTCCCGCGTCTCGCGGTCGCCGGGGCGCGGGCGGCCGGCGCCCTCGGCGGCCTCCTGATCGGAGTTGAACGGCCGCCAGGTGTGGCCCGGCTCCTCGGCCAGCCGCCGCGCCTCCGAGGCGTAGTACGCCTCGACGGTCGCGCAGTGGGCGAGGAGGTCGACGGGGGCCCAGCCGCCGTCGAGCGTCACGTCGCGCCACGCCTCGCCGATGCGCCCGTAGGCGTCCTCGAGCGCCGCGCGCGCCGCCTCCAGTTCCGAGGCGAGCTCGTCCGCCGACGCGGGCGCGGCGGCGGGCGCGGCGCCGCCCGCGGGCGCGGACGGCCGCGGTGCGGCGACGGGGGCGGCGAGGGGCACGGCGGGCGCGGGGAACGCCTCGGCCAGCCACGCGCACACGCCCTCGGCGAGGCCGGGGACGCCCGGCGCGTGCGGCGCGGCCCAGGCGGCGTCGGCGTAGTCGGCGGGCGAGTAGCGCGGGCCGCCGCTCCAGCCGGTGCAGCGGAAGACGTTGGCGACGGCCCCGGGCAGGGCGACGCTCTCGGCGAACGCGAAGTCGCCGCCGCTCACGCGCAGCCGCTCGCGCAGCAGCCGCGCCAGCGCCGCCTCGGCCGTCTCGTCGTCGGCGACGGGCTCGGCGGGCAGCGTCCAGCGGCCCTCCGCCGCGCCCGCGCGCGAGGCGTCGGCGGCGCGCACGAGCAGCACGCGCCCGTCGCCGCGCAGCAGCGCCGCCGCCGCGACGAGCGGCCGCCCGGGCGCCCCGGCGTCCGTCACGGGGCGTCCGCGCCGCCGCCGCGCAGCCCGCGCGCCTCGGCGTCGTCGATGGCGGCGAGGAGCGCGCGCGCCTTGTGCTGCGTCTCCTCGAACTCGCGCACGGGATCGGAGTCGTAGACGACGCCGCCCCCCGCCTGCACGTAGGCCATCCCGCCGCGCATCGCCAGCGTGCGGATCGTGATGCAGGTCTCGGCGTTGCCCGAGAAGTCGAAGAAGCCGACCGCCCCCGCGTACGGCCCGCGGCGATCGCGTTCGAGGCCGGCGATGATCTCCATCGCCCTGATCTTCGGCGCGCCCGACACCGTCCCCGCCGGGAACGCCGCCCGCAGCGCGTCGTAGGCGCTCATGCCCTCGCGCAGCCGCCCCTCGACGTGGCTCACGAGGTGCATCACGTGCGAGTAGAATTCGAGGTCGAGGCGCTGCGTCACCTCGACGCTGCCCGCCGCCGCCACCCGCCCCACGTCGTTGCGGCCGAGGTCGAGCAGCATGACGTGCTCGGCGATCTCCTTCGGGTCGGCGGCGAGCTCGGCGGCCAGCCGCGCGTCCTCCGCCGCCTCGCCCGCGCGCGGGCGCGTGCCGGCGATCGGGTGCACCTCGACGCGCCCGTTCTCGACCTTGACCAGCAGCTCGGGCGAGGCGCCGACGAGGGTGAGGTCGCCGAAGCGCAGGTAGTACATGTAGGGCGAGGGGTTGATCGCCCGCAGCGAGCGGTAGACCTCGAAGGGGTGCGCGCCCGTCTCGCGCCCGAAGCGCTGCGACAGCACCGCCTGGATGATGTCGCCGCCCGCGACGTAGCGCTTCACCTCCTCGACCGCGAGCAGGTAGTCCTCGCGCTCCCAGTTCGAGGTCACGGGCCGGCCCGACGGGCCGGCCAGCGGCTCGTAGGGCAGCGCCGCCAGCGGCGCCGCGAGGCGTCCCGCCAGCTCGCCGATGCGCTCCGCCGCCCGCGCGTACTCCGCCTCCAGCGCCCCCTCGCCCCCGTCGAGGCGCACGTGCGAGACCACCTTGATCGTGTGCAGCACGTGATCGAACACCAGCAGCGTGTCCGCGAACATCAGCCACGACTCGGGCAGCCCGAGGCCTTCGCGCTCGCCGAGCGGCAGCCGCTCGAAGTGCGAGGCCGCCTCGTAGCCGAGGTAGCCGACGGCGCCGCCGCGGAACAGCGGCAGCCCCGGCGCAGGCGCCGATCGGTAGCGCCCCAGCTCCCGCTCGATCACGTCCAGCGGGTCGCCGTCCGCGTGATCCAGCGCCTCGACGCGGTAGGGCTCGGAGCCGATGAACGAGTAGCGCCCGAGGCGCTCCCCGCCCTCGACCGACTCGAGCAGGAAGGAGTAGGGCCCGCGCGCCACCTTGAGGTAGGCCGACACCGGCGTTTCGAGGTCGGCGCGCACCTCGCGGTAGACGGGCGCGACGTTGCCCGCGCCGGCCTCGGCCAGCGCGCGCGCCTCGCCGAGGCTCGGCGTCAGCGGCCCCGCGTCGGCGTTCACCCGGCGTCAGTCCGATCCCCGTCGCTCGGCGCCCCCCGATCCTACAGGACGGGCGATCCACGCCATAGGCGGCGGCCCCCGGCGGGCGCCGCCTCCGGGTAGCGCGCCGTCCGCGTTGACGCGCGGCGGCGAGCCCCGACAATGCGAGGCGTGATCCCCGCCTTCGCCGCCGTCCGCCGCCGGCTCGCGCTCCCCCCTCGCCGCGAGGCGGCGCCTCTGGCGCTGCTGCTGCTCGCGCTGTCCTCGGTGTTCGTCTTCGGCGGCGACCGCTCGCAGTTCTACCGGCCGGGGCACCACGGCAACATCTCGGGGCAGACGATCGATCTGGCGGGGAACCTCTCGGCGGAGCACCGCTTCCTGCTGTTCACGCACCGGACGCTGGACGAGGACGGCGAGCCGGCCTACGGGGTGTACCACCGGTTCCCGATCGGCGCGTACGCCCTGATCAAGCTGGCGATCCTGCCGTTCGGCGAGGACCTGCCGCGGCAGATCATGGCGGCGCGGCTGCTGACGCTCGCGTTCTTCGCCGCCGCCGCCGCGTTCGCGTACCTCGCGCTGGCGAGGCTGCTCGGCGACCGCCGGATCGCGCTGACGGCGACGCTGTTCGCCTTCTCCTCGTACTCCCTCCTCTACTACGGCGACATGATCTCGCCCGAGGTCGCCGACCTGTTCGGGGTGATGCTGGTCTTCCACGGCATGGTGCTCTTCACGCGGGAAGGACGCTTGCGCCAGCTGCTCGCCAGGACCGCAGTCGCCGTCCTCCTCTGCTGGTACGTCGCGGGGCTGATCGCGCCGTTCGCCGCGCTGGGGGCCGCGTCCGAGGCGTGGCGGGCGCGCGGCGGGGGCGCGGCGGGGGCGCGCGCGGCGCTGGCCGCCGCCGTCCGCGGCCGCCATTTCGCGTACGGCGCGACGGCCGCAGCGTTCGCGGGGCTGGTGCTGGGATGGAACCTCGCCAGCGAGTACCTCGTGCTCGGCGAGCTGCCGACCCTCGATTCCCTGTTGCGGCGCAGCGCAACGTCTTCCGGCGCGTTCGATTACGTCGGCTGGCCCGCGTTCTTCGAGGGCCAGCTGGGGCGCATCGGCGGCATGACGCTGCCGTTCGCGGCCTTCGACCGGCTCGGCGAGGGCACGCCGTGGCTCGACCCGTGGCCCGATCCGGCGCTGTGGCCGTGGCTCGTGGGTCTCGGCGCGGTCTCGTGCGCGGCGGCGCTGGCGGGGGCGTTCGCGCCTCGCGGCGGCGTGCCGCTCGCGGCGCTGGCGCTGGCCGGCTGGGGCTGGGCGATCCCCCTCCGCGGCTCGGCGGCCATCCACGAGTACGAGGCGATCTTCCACGCCGGCGTCCCGCTGATCGCCTGCGCGCTGGCGCTGACGGGGCTGCGGCGGCTGCTCGGGCCGGGGCGCGCGGCGCGCGCGCTGCCCGCGCTCGCCGTCCTCGCCGCCGCCGCCTTCGCCCTCTCGGCGTGGGACATGGGCCGCGTCGGCCTCGGCGGGGCGGAGGCGCGGGAGCAGCGAGGGCTGACCGCCGACTTCCCCGCCGTGCGGCGGGCCACGGCGGGCAGGAGCGTCGTCACGACGGTCACTCACTGGACCTTCGCCGGGCGCTTCCAGGCGCGCAACTACTACCTCTCGAAGGGCTTCCGCCAGCGCGTCCCGATCGGCTCCGAGGAGGAGTGGGCGGACGCCTCGAAGTACGACCTGCTGTTCGCGCGCCCCGACCTCGGCGGCTCGCTCACGCCGGACAACCGGCAGGTGTTCGTGTACGGGATCGGCGCGCTGGATGAGCGCTACGCCGCGATCGCCGCGCGCGCGCCCGATGTCCGCTCGGAGTTCGAGGTGCGCGCGGCGGACGGCGCGCTGACGTGGACGCGCGAGCCCTGCCGCGCCGAGGACACAGCGCCGCGCTTCTTCCTGCACGTCGTCCCCCTCGACGCCGCCGACCTGCCCGCCGACCGGCGCGAGGCGGGGTTCGAGGAGATCGGCTTCGCCTTCGGCGAGCGCGGCCTGCACTTCGGCGGCAGGTGCCTCGCGCGCCTCGAGCTGCCGGAGTACGCGATCGCCGGCGTCCGCACCGGCCAGCGGCATCCCGCCGCCGGCGCGATCTGGGAGGCGAGCGTCCCCGTCGCCGACCCCTCGTTCCCGCGCGCCGCCGCCGGCTGGGAGGAGCGCTGGGCCGCGATCGCCGCCGCCGAGCCCTCGCTGCGCGCGGCGTTCGGCGTGCGCGTCGAGGGCCGCACGCTGCACTACGCGCGCGAGCAGTGCGCCGAAGCCGACGTCGCGGCGCGCTTCTTCCTCCACGTCGTCCCCCTCGACGCCGCCGACCTGCCGGAAGAGCGGCGCGGGTCGGGCTTCGACAACCTCGATTTCGCGTTCGGCGAGCGGGGGGTGCGCTACGGCGGGCGCTGCCTCGCGTCGGTCGCGCTGCCCGAGTACGGCATCGCGCGCGTCCGCACGGGCCAGTTCGAGGGCGACACGCGGCTGTGGGAGGGCGAGATCGCGTTCCCGACGCCTTCGGGCAGCGGCGCGCCCCGCCGTTGACGCGCGGCGGCGAGCCCCGACAATGCGAGGCGTGATCCGCGCCTCTCCGGACGGCCCGCGGCTCCCGCCCCGCCTCGCGCGCGCCTCGCGGCGGCTGTGGGCGTGGAGCGCGCCGATCGCCTGCGCGCTGTTCCTCCTCGCCGGCGCCGCCGTGGTCGACGACTACGGCGTGACGACGGACGAGGGAGCGCAGCGCAATCTCGCGCTCGCGACGGCCGCGTACGTGTTCGACGGCGACGACGCCCTGCGCGGCGACTACGAACGCAACTACGGCGTCGCCTTCGAGCTGCCGCTGCTGTTCGCCGAGCGCCTGCTGGGACTGGAGGACGCCCGCAGCGTCCACCTCGCGCGCCACTACCTGACGCACGTCTTCTTCGCCCTCGGAGGGTTCTTCCTCTCGCTGCTGGCGTACCGGCTGACGGGCAGCAGGCTCGCCGCGCTGGCGGCGCTGCTGCTGTACCTGCTGCATCCGCGGCTCTACGCGCACTCCTTCTTCAACACGAAGGACATCCCGCTGCTCGCGATGTTCGCGATCTGCCTGTTCCTCGCCCACCGCGCGTTCCGCGGGGGCGGCTACGGCGCGTTCGCGCTGTGCGGGATCGGCGTCGGCCTGCTCGTCAACATCCGCATCGCCGGCGTGCTGCTGTTCGCCGCCGTGCTCGGGATGCGGGCGCTCGATCTGCTCCTCGCCGCGGACGGCGGGGAGCGGCGGCGCGTCCTCGCGACGGCGGGCGCGTTCGCGGCGTGCGCCGCGATCGCGCTGTACGCCACGTGGCCGTGGCTGTGGGCGGACCCGTTCGCGCGCTTCGCCGAGGCGTGGGCGGCGATGGCGAACCGCCCGTCCTTCGGGCCGCAGCTCTTCCGCGGGGAGTGGCTCGCGGCGGAGGACCTGCCGCCCTCGTACGCGCCGGTCTGGTTCTCGATCACCGCCCCGCCGCTCGCGCTGCCGCTCGGCCTCGCGGGCGCAGCGGCGGCGGCGGGCGCGGCCGCGGCCCGGCCCCTCGAGGCGCTCCGCAACGGCGACCGGCGCTTCGGGCTGCTGCTGCTCGCCTGCCTCGCGCTGCCGCCGCTCGCGGCGGCGCTGCTGGACTCGACGCTCTACAACGGGTGGCGCCACCTCTACTTCCTCTGGGCGCCGTGGTGCCTGCTGGCGGCGATCGGCCTGGTGCGGCTGACGGCGTTCGCGGCGGCGCGCCACGGCGAGGCCGGACGCCGCGCCGTCCACGTCCTCGCGGTCGTCGGCCTCGCCGCCCTGCTCGCGCCGATCGTGCGGCTCCACCCCCAGCAGCAGGCGTGGTTCAACCTGCTCGTCGACCGGGAGACGCCGGAGCACCTCCGCACGCAGTACGGCGTCGACTACTGGGGCCACCCCTACCGCGAGCTGCTCGAACACCTGCTGGAGCGCTGGCCCGACCGCGAGATCCGGGTGCTCGACCGGCACCAGCACCGCATCAACCGCGCGATCCTGCCCGAGGCGGAGCGGCGGCGGGTCGTGCTCGTGGAGGACGCGCCCGACTTCCGCCTGACCGCCTTCCCCGAAGCGAACTTCGAGGACTGGCCCGGCGCCGGCGCGACGTCCCCGCGGCTGGTGTGGGCGCGCAAGGCCTACGGCTACACCATCGCCGCCGTCGTGGCCCCCGTCGATCGCCCGCCCGACCCCGAGGCGTGGCGCGCCCGCTACGAGGCGATCGCCGCCGCCGAGCCCGCGCTGCGCGCGGCGTTCGACGTGCGCGTCGAGGGCCGCACCCTGCACTACGCGCGCGAGCAGTGCGCCGAGGCCGACGTCGCGGCGCGCTTCTTCCTCCACGTCGTCCCCCTCGACGCGCACGACCTGCCGGAGGAGCGGCGCGGGGCGGGCTTCGCCAACCTCGACTTCGCGTTCGCGGACCGCGGGTTGCGCCACGAGGGGCGCTGCCTCGCGTCGGTCGAGCTGCCGGAGTACGGCATCGCGCGCCTCGTGACCGGCCAGTTCGAGGGCGACACGCGGCTGTGGGAGGGCGAGATCGCGTTCCCCGTCCCCTCCGGGTAGCGCGCGCCCCGCCGTTGACGCGCGGCGGCGAGCCCCGACAATGCGAGGCGTGATCCGCGCCCTCGCCGGACGGCTCCCGCTCCGCCCCGTCCCCTGCAGCGAGGCGGCGCCGCTGGCGCTGCTGCTGCTCGCGCTGTCCTCGGTGTTCGTCTTCGGCGGCGACCGCTCGCAGTTCTACCGGCCCTCGGTGCACGACGACATCTCGACGCAGACGCTGACGCTGGCGGCGAACCTCTCCGCCGAGCACCGCTTCCTCGGGTTCCTGCGCCGGCCGCTGGACGAGGAGGGCGAGCCGGGGTACTACCCCTACAACCGCTTCCCGATCGGCTCCTACGCCCTCGTCCGGCTCGCGATCCTGCCCTTCGGCGACGACTTCCCGAGGGCGATCCGCGCCGCGCGGCTGCTCATGCTCGCCCTCTTCGCCGCCGCGGCCGCGCTCGCCTACCTCGCGCTCGCGAGGCTGCTCGGCGACCGCCCGATCGCGCTCGCGGCCACCCTGCTCGCCTGTTCCTCGTACTACCTCCTCTACTACAACGACATGGTGTCGCCCGAGGTCGCGGGCCTGTTCGGGGTCATGCTGGCGTTCCACGGCATGGCCGTGTACGAGCAGGAGGGACTCTTCCGCCAGCTGCTCGCCAAGACCGCCGTCGCCGTCTTCCTCGGCTGGCACGTCCTCGCGCTGGCCGCGCCGTTCGCCGCGCTGAGGCTGGCGTCCGCGGCGTGGCGCGCGCGCGGCGAGGGCGCCCGCGCGGCGCTGGCGGCGGCCGCGCGCAGCCGCTACCCCGCCTACGGCGCCTTCGCCGTGCTCTGCGCCGCGCTGGCGCTCGGCTTCAACCTCGGCAACGAGTACCTCGCGCTGCGCGGCGAGGTCTCCCCGTCCGCGCTGCCCTCGTTCGAGGCGATGCTGCGGCGCAGCGGCCTCGACGCCGCGCAGGAGAACGTCGGCGGCCTCGGCTGGTGGACGTTCCTCAAGGGGCAGCTCGGCGCGATCGGCGGGCTGGCGATCCCGTACGCCTTCGTCCACCGCTTCGGTCCCGACCTGGCGCAGCCCTACTACGGGCTGTGGCCGGCCAACCCGTGGCTCGCCGCGCCGGGCGCGATCGCGGCCGCGGCAGGCCTCGCGGGGCTGCGGGGCCTGCGCCCTCCGCTGCCGGCGGCGACGCTGCTGCTGTCCGGCTGGTGCTGGGCGATCGCCTTCCGCGGCTCGGCCTCCTTCCACCAGTTCGAGGCGATGTTCCACCTCGGCGCGGCGCTCCTGTTCTGGGCGTTCGCGCTGCGCGGGCTGCTGGCCGGCCTGCGCCGCCTGCCGGGGCGGGAGCGCGCGGCGACGGCGGCGCCCGCCCTCGCCGCCGCCGCGATCGCCGTGTTCGCGCTGTCCGCGCGCGACATGGCCGGCGTCGGCCACGGCGCCGAGGCCGCCGCGTTCCAGCGGGCCGCGGGCGAGGACCTGCGCGCCATGCGGAGCCTGACGGCGGGGCGGAGCGTGCTCCTCGGCGCGCGCTTCCCCGCCTCGGGCACCGTGACGCGGATGCAGCCCTACTACCTGACGGGCGCGTTCGCGCAGACCGAGGCCTACGGCCCGTGGCGGGAGCCGGAGCGTGTCCGCGCCTACGAGTACGTCGTGCTCGGCGCGGACTTCGGCGGCTCGCTCACGCCGGGGAACCGCCGTCTCCACCTCTACCGCACCGCCGCGCTGCCGGGCCTGTACGCCTCGTTCGCGGAGCGCGAGCCGCTGATCCGCGCCGCGTTCGACCTCCACTTCGACGGGCGGACGCTGACCTGGGCGCGCGGCGCGTGCGGCGAGGCCGACCGGGCTGCGCGCTTCCTGTTCCGCGTCACGCCCCTCGACCCCGCCCGCCTGCCGCCGGAGCGCCGCGCGCACGGCTTCGAGGCGCTCGGCTTCCACCTGTCCGAGCGCGGCGTGCGCCACGAGGGGTGGTGCATGGCCGCGGCTCCGTTGCCGGACTACGCCGCCCTCGCCGTTCGCACCGGCCAGCGCGACGCGCGCGGCGAGGTCTGGGCCGCCGCCTTCGCCCCCGACCCCGAGGCGTGGCGCGCCCGCTACGAGGCCGCCGCCGCCGTCGAGCCCTCGCTGCGCGCGGCGTTCGAGGTGCGCCTCGACGGCCGCACGCTGCACTACACGCGCGAGCAGTGCGCGGAGGCCGACACCGCCGCGCGCTTCTTCCTCCACGTCACGCCCCTCGACGCGAACGACCTGCCGGAGGAGCGCCGCGAGGCGGGCTTCGCCAACCTCGACTTCGCGTTCGCGGACCGCGGGCTGCGCCACGAGGGCCGCTGCCTCGCGAGCGTCGAGCTGCCGGACTACCCCCTCGCGCGCCTCGCCACCGGCCAGTTCGAGGGCGACGCGCGGCTGTGGGAGGGCGAGATCGCGTTCCCCGCCGGCGAGTAGCGCGCCGTTGACGCGCGGCGGCGAGCCCCGACAATGGGATGCGTGATCCGCGCCCTCGCCCGCCGGCTCCCGCTCCTCCCTCGCCGCGAGGCGGCGCCGCTCGCGCTGCTGCTGCTCGCGCTGGCCTCGGTGTTCGCCTTCGGCGGGGATCGCTCGGTGTTCTACCGGCTGTCGCACCACGATTATGTGTCGGGCCAGACGCTGACGCTGATCGTGAACCTGTCGGCGGAGGACCGCTTCCTGCTGTACGGGCGCAAGAAGCTGGACGCCGACGGCGAGCGGACGTACGCGTGGATCTACAACCGCTTCCCGATCGCCCCGTACCTGCTCGCCGGGCTGGCGATCCAGCCGTTCGGCGACGACGTCCGAGGGCAAATCCTCGCGGCGCGGGCGGTCATGCTCGCGTTCTTCGCCGCCGCCGCGGCGCTGGCGTACCTCGCGCTCGCGAGGCTGGTCGGCGACCGCTGGATCGCGCTGGCGGCGACGCTGCTCGCGTTCTCCTCGTACTACCTCCTCTACTACAACGACATGATCTCGGCCGAGGCCAGCACGAACCTGTTCGGCGTCATGCTGGCCTTCCACGGCATGGTCCTCTTCGCGCAGGGGGGGCGCTTCCGCCAGCTGCTGGTCAAAACCGCCGTCGCGCTGCTGCTCGGCTGGCACGCCGCCGGGCTGATCGCGGCGTTCGTGCTGATCGGCCTCGCATCCGAGGCGCGGCGGGCGCGCGGCGGCGGGGGCGCGCGCCTCGAGGCGCGGCGGGCGCTGGGCGCGCTCGCGCGCAGCCGCTACCTCGCCTACGGCGCCCTCTCCGTCCTCTGGTGCGCGCTGATCCTGGGCTTCAACCTCGGCAACGAGTACCGCGCGCTCGGCGGCGAGGTTCCGCTGACGGAACTGCCGTCCTTCCGGTCCCTGCTGCGGCGCACCGGGGCCGACGCGGTCAACCTCGCGTACTTCGGCGTCGACTGGCTCACGTTCCTGCGGAGCCAGTTCGGCGGCGTCGGCGGGCTGGCGATACCGTTCGCCGCCGTGGACCGGCTGGGCCTCGACCTGTCGCAGCCGCACTACCGCCCGTGGCCGCCGCCGGCCTCGGCGTGGTGGTTCGCCGCCCTCGGCGCGGGGGTGTCCGCCGTCTGCCTCGCGGGGCTGCGCCGCCTGCCCTGCCGCGCGCCCTTCGCGGCGCTGCTGCTGGCCGGCTGGTGCTGGGCGATCCCGTTCCGGGGCCAGACCGCCCTCCACGAGTTCGAGGCGATCGCCCACATCGGCGCGCCGCTGGTCTTCTGGACGTTCGCGCTGACGGGGCTGCGCCGCCTGCCCGGCGGGGAGCGGGCGCGCCGCGCGCCGCCCGCGCTCGCCGCCGCCGCGCTCGCGGTGTTCGTCCTCTCCGCGTGGGACATGCGCGACGTCGGCCACGACGCCGAGGCTGCCGGACGCCAGCGCGAGCTGCTCGAGGACCGCGACGCCATCCGCGCCCTCGCCGAAGGCCGCAGCGTCGTCGCCCACCTCAGCGACGAGGCGTTCTACCGCGGGCGTATCCCGCGCAACCTCTACCTGGCGGGCAGTTTCCTGCAGATCGAACCGATCGGATCGGAGCGCCAGTGGCGCACGCTGCCCGCGTACGAGTTCGCGCTGCTGCCCGCCGACTTCGGAGGCTCGCTTACGCCGGACAACCGCCGCCTCCACCTCTACCGCCTCGACGCGCTGCCTGCCGCCTGGGCCTCGATCGCGGCGCGCGAACCCGACCTGCGCGCGGCGTTCGACCTGCGGCTCGACGGCGGCGCGCTCACCTGGGCGCGCGACCCCTGCGGCGGCGGCCTCGACCGGACGCCCTTCTACCTCGAGGCCGTGCCCGCGGACGCCGGCGACCTGCCCGCCGATCGCGCCGCCGCCGGGTTCGAGACCTTCAGCTTCCTGCTGAGCGAGCGCGGCGTGCGCTTCGACGGCAAGTGCATGGCGAGGCTCGAGCTGCCGGACTATCCGATCGCCGGCGTCCGCACCGGACAGCGCGCCGAGGGCCTGCCCCCCGTCTGGGAGGCCTCGCTGCCCGCCGGGGACGCCTCGTTCCCGCGAGGCGCCACCAGCTGGCGCGAGAGGGTGGAGGCCGCCACGCCCGCGCTGTCCTCGGCGTTCGAGGTCTCCCTCGACGGCCGCACGCTGCACTACGTCCGCGACGGCTGCGCCGACGCGGACGCCGAGGCGCGCTTCTTCGTCCACTTCGTCGCGGCGGACGGAGCGGAGCGTCGCACCTTCGCGTTCGCCGAGCGCGGCCTGCGCTGGGGGGGCGCGTGCCTCGCGTCGTTCGAGCTGCCGGACTACCCGATCCTCGGCGTCCGCACCGGCCAGTACGGCGACGGCGGCGAGGTCTGGGCCGGCGAGTTCCCGCTCGACTCCGGGGCGTGGCGCGCCCGCTACGAGGCCGCCGCCGCCCTCGAACCCTCGCTGCGCGCGGCGTTCGACGTGCGCGCCGAGGGCCGCACCCTGCACTACACCCGCGAGCAGTGCGCCGAGGCCGACACCGAGGCGCGCTTCTTCCTCCACGTCACGCCCGAGGACCCCTCGGACCTGCCTGCGGAGCGCCGCGAGGCGGGGTTCGACAACCTCGACTTCGCGTTCGGCGACCGCGGGCTGCGCTACGGGGGCCGCTGCCTCGCGAGCGTGCCGCTGCCGGACTACGGCATCGCGCGCCTCGCCACCGGCCAGTTCGAGGGCGACGCGCGGCTGTGGGAGGGCGTGATCGCGTTCCCCGCCGCCTCCGAGTAGCGCGCCCGCGGTTGAACGGACGGCGGCGAGGCCCGATCATGCGCCTCGTGGCAATGCGTGGAACCATGCGTCGAGGGGCGATCGCGGCGACGGCGGCCGTGGCGGCGATGCTCGCCGCGGCGCTGCTGCTCGCGGGCGGGGGCCGCGCCGCCGCGCAGGAGGCGGGCGGGTGCTTCGAGCCGCGCCCCCTGCCGGGCTACACGCTGGCCGCCTTCGCCGGCGGCGGCCTCGGCCTCCTCGAACGCTGCGCGCAAGGCCTCGGCAGCCGCGTCCACGCCACGGGCGAGGACGGCGCGTGGCTCACCCTCGACCCCGCCGCCGGCGGCGTGGCGAACGCGGCCTTCCGCGCGCGCTTCGCCGACGGCGCGGCGGCGGGCACGCCGTTCCTGCTGGAGCGGGCGCCCCACCCCGGCCTGCTCGTCCGCGAGCCCGAAGCGTTCGAGGGCTACACGCTGCTGCACGGAAGCCCGGTCCACTACCTGATCGACATCCGGGGCCGGATCGTCCACTCCTGGGACCCGGGCTGGGACGGCTTCCTCAGGCTGCTCGAGAACGGCCGGCTGCTGGGACTGCATAACGGGGGGGTCATGGAAGCCGATGCGGCCGGGAACGTGACCTGGGAGTACCGCCTCGAAGGGAGCCACTTCCACCACGACTTCGCGCTGCTGCCCAACGGGAACGTGCTCTTTCTGGCGAGGCGCTTCAAGACGCGGGACGAGGCCGTCGCCGCCGGAGCCGATCCCGCGTTCGTCCCTCCGAAAGGCCTCCGGTACGAAGCAATCGTCGAGGTCCGGCCCACCCGGCCTTCGGGAGGCGAGATCGTGTGGGAGTGGTCGGTCTGGGATCACCTGATCCAGGACTTCGACCCGGACAAGGCCAACTACGGCGACGTGGCTGCCCACCCGGAACTGGTGGACCTCAACTTCCTGCTCGAAAACGTCTTCGCGGCATCCGATCCGAGAAGATACGGCGCATGGATCCACGCCAACTCGATCGACTGGCACCCCGGACTCGACCAGATCGTGATCTCCGCCCGCAACTTCAGCGAGCTGTGGATCGTCGACCACAGCACGACGACGGAGGAGGCCGCCGGCCACGAGGGCGGAGACGGCGGCAGGGGCGGCGACCTGCTCTACCGCTGGGGCAACCCCCGCGCCCACCGGGCCGGAACCGCCGCCGATCAGCGGCTCTTCTGGCCGCACCACGTCCACTGGATCGATCCCGGTCTGCCGGGCGCCGGCAACCTGCTCATGTTCAACAACGGCATGGATTACGACGGCGGGCGCGGCTGGTCCTCCGTCGCCGAGATCGCGCCGCCGGCGGAGGGCCGCGGCTACCGCGCCGGTCAGCCCGCGGAGCCGGTCAGGACGTACGAGGCCGATCCTCCCGCCGTGTTCTACTCGCGGTTCCTGAGCGGGGCGCAGCGGCTCCCCAACGGCAACACCCTGATCGCCAGCGGCGAAGAGGGCGCGGTCTTCGAGGTCACGCCGGACGGGGACACCGTCTGGCGTTACGTCAATCCGGGGCGGCTCTACCGCGCCACGCGCTACGCGCCGGACTACCCGGGGCTGGCGAGCCTCGACCTGAGGCCCGAAGGCACGGCCGAGCGCTACCGCGAGCCCGCCGACGACGACGAGTAGCCCGCCCACCGCCGTTGACGCGCGGCGCGCGGCTACAATGCGGGCGTGAGCGCCATGCCTCCCGCCGTCACGTCTCCCGCCGGCGCGCCCGCCGCGGCGCCGCGCGGCGGCGAGGCGGCGGACGAGGCGCTGGAGCCGCCGTACCACCTCGTGCTGCTCGACGACGACCACCACAGCTACGCCTACGTGATCGAGATGCTGGGCGCGCTGTTCGGGTACGGGCGCGCGAAGGCGTTCGCGCTGGCGCGCATCGTCGACGGGACGGGGCGGGCGGTGGTGGAGACGGCGGACCGCGAGCGCGTGACGCGCGACCGGGAGCGCATCCACGGCTACGGGCCCGACCCCCGCATCGCCACGAGCAAGGGATCGATGTCCGCCGTCGTCGAGCGCGCGGACGGGCAGTGAGCGCGCCCGCGCCGCCGCGCGCGGGCGAGGCGGCGCGCGCGCCCGTGTCCGGCGCGCTCAACCTCGCGCGCGCCTGCCTCGACCCGTGGGCGGACGACCCCGCGCACGCGCGGCGGCCCGCCTTCACGTTCCTGCGCGGCGCGGGCGAGCCGGCCGAGGCGTGGAGCTACGCCGAGGTGCGCGAGCGCGTGCTGCGGATCGCGCGAGGGCTGCTCGCGCGCGGCCTCGAACCGGGCGACCGCGTGCTGGTGCGGCTGCCGCACTCGCCGGCCTACGCGCTCGCGTTCTTCGGCGCGAACGCCGCCGGGCTGGTGCCGATCCCGGCCTCGCCGCAGCTCACGGACGGCGAGGCGGCGTTCCTCGCCGACGACGCCGGGCCGCGCGCGGCGTTCCTCGCCGACGGCGCGGCGGCGCCGCCCGGCTTCGGCGGCCTCGCGCTGCGCGAGGCCGACCTCGGCGCGCTCGACGGCGGGGGGCCGCTGCCGGAGACGGCGGCGGAGGACCCCGCGTTCCTGATCTACACCTCCGGCACGCGGGCGCGGCCCAAGGGCGTGCTGCACGCGCAGCGCACGCTGCTGGGCCGCGCCCCGATGCGGGACGCATGGGAGGGCTTCGGCCCGGACGACGCGGCGCTGCACGCGGGCACGCTCAACTGGTCGTACACCCTCGGCGCGGGGCTGATCGACGTCTGGGCGACGGGCGGGCACGCGATGCTGTACGGGGGGCCGCCCGATCCGGCGGTATGGGCGCCGCTGATCGCGGAGCGGCGCGCGACGGTGTTCGCCGCCGTGCCGACGGTGCACCGCCAGCTGCTGAAGTACGGCGAGCCGGAGGCGCACGACCTCTCCTCGCTGCGGCGCTGCCTGTGCGCGGGCGAGCCGCTGCCGCCCGCGCTGCGCCGCGAGTGGCTCGCCCGCGTCGGCGTGGAGATGTACGAGGCGCTCGGCATGACCGAGGTCAGCACCTACGTCTCGTCGGGGCCGGCCACGCCGGTGCGCGAGGGCTCGCCCGGCCGCCCCCAGCCCGGCCGCCGCGTCGCGATCCTCGCCGAGGACGGCGGCCCCGGCGGCTCCGCGGAGCCGCTCCCGCCCGGCGCGACCGGCCTGCTCGCCGTCCACCGCTCCGACCCCGGCCTCATGCTCGGCTACTGGCGGCGCCCCGAGGAGCAGGCCGCCGCCTTCCGCGGCGAGTGGTTCGTCGGCGGCGACCTCGCCTCGATCGACGAGGACGGCTACGTGTGGTTCCGGGGGCGGGCCGACGACGCGATCAAGTCGTTCGGCCACCGCCTCTCGCCGGCCGAGATCGAGGCGGCGCTGGAGACCGCGCCCGGCGTGGCCGAGGTCGCCGTCGTCGGCCTGCCGATCGGCGAGGCCAGGACGCTCGTCGCCGCCTGCGTCGCGCCCGAGGCCGGCGCGAGCGTCGAGGAGGACGCGCTGCGCGCCCACGCCGCCGCGCGCCTCGCCCGCTACAAGCAGCCCCACCGCTACGTGACCGTCGAGGCGCTGCCGCGCACCCGCAACGGCAAGCTGCGGCGGCGCGAGCTGGTCGAGCGGCTGCTCGCCGCGGAGTAGCGCGCGGCCCTCAGCCCGCCGCCGCGAAGCGCGCGGAGGCGCGGCGGGCGTGGCCGGCGCGACGGCGTTCGAGGGCGGCGCGGCCCTCGGGCGCGGCGAGGCCCTCGAGCAGCATCGGGATCGCGTCCTCGCCGTTGTCGGCGTAGAAGCCGCGCAGCCGCCCGAAGGGGCGGAAGCCGCAGCGTTCGTAGAGGGCGATGGCGCGCGCGTTGGAAGTCCGCACCTCCAGCGCGACGCTGTCGAGGTCGGCCTCGGCGGCGAGGCCGCAGACGGCGAGCAGCAGCGCCTCCCCGACCCCTCGCCCCTGCCAGGCGGGCGCGACGGCGAGCGTCACGAGGCGCAGCTGGCCGGGCGTGAACCACGCGCCCGCGTAGCCCGCCAGCGCCGCGGGCGGCGCCGCGAGGCCGAGCCGCGCGAGCAGGCGGCGCGGCGGCGAGGCCGCGGGCGGCGGATCGGGCGCGGCGGCGAGGTACTGCGCGAGCCCGTTGCCCAGCTCGCGGCGGAACGCCGTGCGCGGGCTGGCCGCGCCGTAGGCGTCGCGCTCGACGCGCCGCGCCGCCGCGATGTCCGAGGCGCGCAGCGGGCGGACGGCGACGCGGGGGCGGGCGGCGGTCGCGGCCATGCGCCCATCGTAGCGCCCGCGCCACCCGCGTATCGGGCCTCCCCGCGCCCGCCCGCTACCGTGCGGGCGTCACCGGAACGTGCGTGCGAGGGGGAGGCTGCGCGATGAGCGACAGCGACGAGCTGACGATGGGCGACGACGAGGGCGCGGAGCCGGACGAGGCGGCGCTGGCCGAACTGGCGGCGATCGAGGACGCCGCGGACGCCGCGGGCGCGGACGGGCCGCCCGGCGGCGCGGCGGAGGCCGAGCTGGCGCGGCTGCGCGCCGAACTCGACGCCGCGCGCGGGGGCCTCGAGGCGGAGCGCGCCGCGAGGCGCGCGGCGGTGGCGCGCTACCGCGAGGCGGTGCTCGCCGCCGAGCCGGCGCTGCCGCCGGAGCTCGTCGCCGGCGACAGCCTCGACGAGGTGGACGCCTCGGCCGAGGGGGCGCGGCGGGCGGTGGAGCGCATCCGCGAGCGGCTGGCGGCGGAGGCCGGGGACGCCGCCGCGCGCGGCTTCCCGGCCGGCGCGCCGCCCCGCGCCGACTCCGCCGCCGGCGAGGGCATGACGGCGGCGGAGAAGATCGCGCTCGGCCTCGAACGCGGCGGGCGGTAGGCGTCGCGCGGCCCTCGGGCGGCGGGGCGCAGCGCACGGCGCGCCACCCCGCCCTTCGAGGGCGCATGGGCGTTCGCCTAGCCTCGGCGGACGGTAACGCAGCGAGGAGGAGGGAACGGGATGGCGCTCACACTGGCCGAAGGGGCCAAGCTCTCCAACGACGTCCTGCGGCAGGGCGTGATCGAGACGGCGATCAAGGACAGCCCGGTGCTGCAGCGGCTGCCCTTCATCGAGATCACGGGCAACGGGCTGACCTACAACCGCGAGAACTCCGCCGCCACCGCCGCCTTCTACAACGTCGGCGACGCCTGGGCGGAGAGCACGCCGACGTTCACGCAGGTCACCGCCTCGCTCGCGATCCTCGGCGGCGACGCCGACGTCGACAACTACGTCGCGCGCACCCGCAGCAACGTGCAGGACATCGAGGCCGCCATCGTCGAACTCAAGGCGAAGGCCGTCCAGCAGCAGTTCGACACCACCTTCGTCGACGGCGACACCAGCTCGAACGCGAAGGCCTTCAACGGCCTCGACGCGCTCTGCGCCGCCGGCCAGACGGCCTCGATGGGCGCGAACGGCGCCAGGCTCACGCTCGACAAGCTCGACGAGCTGGTGGACCTCGTGCGCGGCGGCAAGCCGGACCTGCTGCTGATGTCGCGGCGCACGCGGCGCACCCTCAACGCGCTCGCGCGGGCGACCGGCTCCGGCCTCGTCGAGCACGACCGCGACGAGTTCGGGCGCATGGCCGCCTGGTACGACGGCGTCCCGATCGGGGTCAGCGACTACGTCGGCGACGACGCGACCGCGGGCACCTCGACCGACTGCTCGACGGTCTACGCCCTCCAGTTCGGCGAGGGCGCGCTGGCCGGGCTGACCGCGCCCGGCGGCATCGCCGTCGAGCGCGTGGGCGCGCTGGAGACGAAGGACGCCACCCGCGTGCGCGTCAAGTGGTACGTCTCCGTCGCCCTCTTCAACGAGCTCAAGCTCGCGAGGCTGACCGGCGTCCGCGCCTAGCTGTAGGTCCCAGGGAGGTTGTTGACAGGCGAGGAGCCTCGCTGCTGCCGTTGCGTGAGCAACAGCGACGACGGCAGGAGGCTCCTCGTGTCCCACCCTAACGCACGGTTGACCCCGAAGGCGCGCCTCGACCTCGTGTTGGAGGTCGAGGCCGGCTGGACCCGGGCCGAGGCGGCGCGGCGGTTCCGTGTCTCGCGCGCCACCGCCGCCAAGTGGGTGCGCCGCTACCGCGGCGAGGGCGAGGCCGGCCTGCGCGACCGCTGCTCGCGCCCGCGCCGGTCGCCCGGCATCACGGCGCCGTCCGAGGCGGAGGCCGTCCTCGGGTTGCGCCGCGAGCGCGGCTGGGGGCCGCACCGCATCGCCTGGGCGCTGGGCATGGCCCCCTCCACCGCATACGCCGTCCTGCGCCGGGCCGGTCTCCACCGCCGCGACCGGATGCACCGCGTCAGCCGCGAGGTCGTGCGCTACGAGCGCGGCAGGCCGGGCGAGCTGCTGCACCTCGACGTCAAGAAGCTCGGGCGCGTCCCGCCGGGCGGCGGCAAGCGCTTCGCGCCCGGCTTCGCGGAGACCCGCAGCGGACCGAGGGGCAGGGGCAGGGGCGGCGGCGGCATCGACTGCGTGCACGTCGCCGTGGACGACCGCTCGCGCTACGCCTACGCCGAGGCGCTGCCGGACGAGCGCGGCGTCACCACCGCGGCCTTCCTCGAGCGGGCGATCGCCCGCTTCGCCGGCCTCGGCGTGCGGGTGGAGCGGGTGCTCACCGACAACGGCGGGAACTACCTCAGCGGCGCCTTCCGCGAGATGGCCGCGGCGCACGGGGTGGGGCTGCGGCGGACGAGGCCGTACCGGCCGCAGACCAACGGCAAGGCCGAGGCGTTCATCAAGATCCTGCAGGACGAGTGGGCGTACCGGCGCGCCTACGGCTCGAACGCGGAGCGGCTCGCCGCGCTCCCGCTCTTCCTGAGCGAGTACAATCACGCCCGTCCGCACGGCGGCATCGGCGGGGCCGTCCCCGCCTCCCGCCTGTAAACAACGTCCCTGGGACCTACACCTAGCCGACGGCGCGCCGCGCGGCCCGGCGCACTCCGCGCCGGGGGCGCGCGGCGCGCCGGGGGACGGAGCGAGCCCATGGACCTGCCCACGATGCGCGCGCGCGTCCGCCGCGACCTGCGCGACTCCGACGCGGCCCAGCGACGCTGGTCCGACGACGACCTCGACCGCCACGTCGCCCGCGCCGTGCGCGAGCTCTCGCTCGCCGCGCCGGACGAGGCGTCGGCGACGCTGACCGCCTCGGCCGGCAGCCGCGACCTCGACGTCTCGGCGCTCGCCGATCGCGTCTCGATCGACGCCGTCGAGTACCCGGCGGGGCGCTGGCCGCGCGCCTTCGCCGCGTTCTCGGTCTGGGGCGACACGCTCACGCTGCTCGTCGCCGACGCGCCCGCGGGCGGCGAGCGCGCCGTCGTCGCGTGGTCGCGGCTGCACGCCCTGACCGCGGACGCCTCGACGCTGCCCGCGGCGCTCGAGGACGTCGTGGCGGCGGGCGCGAGCGGCTACGCGGCGCTGGAGTGGGTCTCGTACGCCACCAACCGCGTCAACGCGGGCGGCGACGACACGTGGCGGCGCTACCACGAGCAGGCGCGGGAGCGGCTCGGCGCCTTCGCGCGCGACCTCGCCCGCCACGGGCGCGGGCGCCGCCTGCGCCCGCGGCGGCTCCGCCTCCCGGGCGAGGAGCACGCCGCAGGCGGCCGTCCGGCGGGCCGGTAGCGCCCCGTGCGCCCGCTCACGCCGACGCTCGAGGCGGCGCCGCGCTCGGCGAGCGCCGAGCCGTACCTGCGCGTGCTGCTCCACGATCGCGACGCGGGCGCGGCGCGCCCGCGCTGGCGGCGCGTCCACGCGGGGGCGGAGCCGGACGGGCCGTGCGCGGCGGCGGTGGCCGAGGGCGGCGCGCTGCTGCGCGCGCGCATCGACCCCTCGACGGGCGCGCTGACGCGCCAGCGCGTCGCCGCTCCCGCCGGCGCTGCCTCCGGCGACTGGGGGCGCTGGACCGCGATGGGCGCGGTCGCCGCCGGCCCCGGCGTGGGTCTCGCGGCGGCGGGCGGGCGCGCGCTGATCGCCTCGGTGCGCGCCGACGGCGTGACCGTCGAGGCGCACGAGAGCGCGGACGGCGGCGCGACCTTCCCGCGATCGCGGACGGCGGGCCGCGCGTCCTCGGCGGTCACGGCCGTAGCCTGCACGCTGGCGGCGAACGGGGCGGGCGCCGTGCTCTGGGCGGCGGGCGGGCGCGTGTACGCGGCGACGCGGCGGCGCACCGGCGGGTGGCGCGGCGGGGCCGCGTGGACGCGATCGCTGGCGTCGATCGGCGGCCTCGCCGCCTTCCGCGAGGGCGACGACCACGTGCTGGTCTCCGGCGTGGACGCCGCCGGGGCGGCCGGCGTGTGGTCGACGGTGCTGGGAGCGGGCGGGGCGGCGCCGGCCGGGACGTGGCGGCCCCTCGCCGAGGTCGCGTCGGCGGCGAGGGGGTCGCGCACGACCTACCGCGCGAGCGGGGCGGCGAGGGCGGCGGGCGCGCCGCGCGCCGTCTTCGCCGAGCGCTACGCGGGCGGCGGCGCCCACGACCGCGTCCACCTCGCCTCGGGCGTGGGCGGGACAGCGTGGCGCGACGGGCTGTGGCGCGATCCGTGGCCGTTCGGCCATCGCTCGCCCCACGGCCTCGCGCTGGCGGCGGGCGGCGGGGGCGAGGCGTGGCTGTGCGCGCCGAACGGCGTCTGGCGCGCGCCGCCCGCTCCCGCCGCCGCCGACCTCGGCGGCGACGTGCTGGAGGCCGAGCTGACGCAGGGGCGGCGCGGCGGGCGGCTGCGCCTGCTGCTCCGCAACGACGGCGGACGCCACGACGGCGAGGCCGCACCCGCCGCGCTCGCCCCCGGCGGCGAGCTGCGCGTCGGCCCCGGCTACGTCACCGGCGCGGGCGAGGAGGCCTCGGACGGCGTTGCCTGCTGGATCGCGACGCTGCGGCGGCGCTACGCGCCCGGCGCGTCCGTCGTCGAGATCGAGGCGGTGGACGGCTGGGGCCTGCTGGAGGCGTGGCGGGCGCCTCGCCAGCTGGTGTGGACGGCGGGGCGGGCGAGCGCGGCGGCGGTGCTGACCGCCGTGCTGCGGCGCGCCGGCCTGCGGCTCTCCGGCAGCGGCGCCAGCGGCGAGTCGGCGGCGCTGCGCCCGGCCTTCGCCGTGCGCGCGGGCGAGCGCGGCGCGGCGGCCGCGAGCCGCCTGCTGGCGATGCTGCCCGACGAGATCGTGATGCGCGACCACCGCGCGCTGCTGACCGCCCACGCCGCGGGCGACCCGCCCGCCGCCTCGTTCGGCGACGGCGCGCACCCGCTGATCGCGCTCGCCGTCGAGGCGGGCGAACCGGCCACCGGCTGGGCGCGCGTCTTCGGCCGCGGCGTGCACGCCGAGGCGATCGACGGCGACGCCCTCGCGGCGGGCGGAGGCGCGGAGATCGTGGTCGACGACAACCTGGCGGCGCAGGCCCGCGCCGCCGCCCGCGCGAACGCCGTGCTGCGCCGCTCGCGCCTCGCGCTCGCGCGCGGCGAGCTGACCGCGCGCCCGCACCCGGGCCTCGAGGTCGGCGACGCGATCGCCGTGACCTCGGCGCGCGCGGGGCTGGCCGCCGAGCGGTTCCGCGTCGCCAGCCTGCGCCTCCGCTACGTGCGCGGCGGCCCGCGCGCCGTCTACGAGCAGCGCATCGCGCTCGGCGCGACGTAGGGGGAACGCGATGATCGAGCGCGCCGTCCTCGACGCCTTCGACGCGGCGTCGTACCTCGCGACGCTGCGCTACGCCGGTTCGCCCTCGACGGCGGTGGCGGGCGTGCCGGTCTCGCGCGCGATCCCCGCCGCCGCGCTCGTCCCGGGCCGCCGCGTCGCCGTCGCGCTCTTCGGCGCCTCGCACCCCCTCGACGCGATGGTGGTCGGCGTCCACTGAGGGCGCGCGCCGGGGCCACGCCCCCGGCGACGGCGGCGGCGCGATCAGGCCGAGCGGCGGGCCGCGTGATCCGTGAAGTCCAGCAGCAGGCCGATTTCCTTGTGGGTCAGGTTCCCGTATTCGACGCGGTTCTCGGAGAGCAACGCCAGCCTGAAGCCGGAGGGCAGCATTCCCTCCAAGCGTTCCCGGACAAAGCGATCGGGCTGGTAAGCACTGAACTCCCAGACGACGAACAGCCCTTGCTGGAAGATCTTCCAAGTGGACCCACGGAGGGTGTGCACCAGGATAGTCATGTCGCGAGCGAGTTGTGCGAAGTCGAGCGGGAGCTGCTGATTCTCTTCGAGCAGGACGAGGAGCTTGTAGTCTTTGATCATGGCGCGCCCGTGTTGACACCTCTCCGGCAGATGGTGGGAAAGGTGGCGGGGCAGCATCCGCGCACAGGGCGACAGCCTGCGATCATTGCGCTGGATGGCGCTCAGCGCGCCTTCCGTAAAGGCTCGCCCGCTGTAGCTGGAAGGCCGGCGGGCGAGCCTGCCTATATTTCTGCTGCTGTGGGACGGCTCCTCTCGGGCGCGCCTACGAGCAGCCGCTGGTGGCGCCGCAGGAGACGCACTTCAGGCAGGTGCCGCTGCGGACCATCATCATCTGGCCGCACTCCGGGCACGGGTCGCCCTCGTAGCCGAGCTGGCGCGCACGGCGCGCGCGCTCCTCGGCCGTCGCCTCCGCGCCCGCGCGGACCGCGACGGCCGGGGACGCGACGGCGGTGGCGGGCGCGGCCTCGGGGGCGGGAGGCGCCTCGGGGCCTGCGCCGCCGGCGATCGGCACGAGCGGGCCGGGGCCGGGGGCGGCGAGAGGCGTCGGCCCGTCGGCGTCGGCGACGGCGGCCGCCTCCTGCTCCTCCTCGGCGGTCGAGGTGCTGGAGAGGTCGACCGGGCCGAGGTGCGCGAGGTCGGCGCGGCCGAGGTAGCTGACGGCGAGCTCGCGGAAGACGTAGTCGATGATCGAGGTGGCCATGTGGATGCGGTCGTTGCCCGTCACCATCCCGTTCGGCTCGAACTTGGTGAACAGGAACGAGTCGACGTAGGCCTCGAGGGGGACGCCGTGCTGGAGGCCGATCGAGACGGCGATGGCGAAGCAGTTCATGAGCGAGCGGAAGGCGGCGCCGTCCTTCGACATCGAGATGAAGAGTTCGCCGAGGCTGCCGTCGGAGAACTCGCCGGTGTGGAGGTAGATGGTGTGGCCGCCGACGCGGGCCTTCTGGGCGAAGCCGTTGCGGCGCGAGGGCAGCGAGTCGCGCTCGCCGCGCAGCAGCCCGACGGCGCGGCGCACCGCCTCGCGCGCGTCGCGCGTGGGCAGCGCGCGCAGGATGCGCTCGGCCTCGCCGACGGCCTCCGCCGCCGACAGCGCCGCCTCCCCGTCGTCGCCGCCGTCCCGGCGGTCGTCGCCGAAGGTGGCGGCGAGGGGCTGCGAGAGCTTGGAGCCGTCGCGGTAGATGGCGAGCGCCTTGAGCATCGAGGCGGCGCCGGCCTCGTAGACGGCTGCGACGTCGCCGACGGCGGCGTCCTCGGGCATGTTGATCGTCTTGCTGATGGCGCCGGAGAGGAACGGCTGGGCGGCGGCCATCGCGCGCACGTGGGCCATCGGCTCGATGTAGCGCGTGCCGTGGCGGCCGCAGCGGTTGGCGCAGTCGAAGACGGCGTAGTGCTCCTCGCGCAGGTGGGGGGCGCCCTCGAGCGTCATGCGACCGGTGACGGCGTCGTTCGCCTCCTCGATCTGCGCGGGCGTGAAGCCGAGCGCCTCCAGCAGCGAGAACGCGGGGTCGGCGAGCTGCTCCTCGGTCAGGCCGAGGACGTCGCGGCAGAAGTCGTCGCCCAGCGTCCAGCGGTTGAAGGCGAAGGCGACGTCGAAGGCCGAGCCGAGGGCGGCGTCGACGCGGTCGAGCGCCTCGGGCGTGAAGCCGAGGGCGGCGAGCGAGCCGCGGTTGACGTGGGGCGCGCCGCCGAGGCTGCCCGCGCCCGCGCAGTAGGCGACGATCTCCGCGATCTCGCGCTCGCCGTAGCCGAGGCGCCGCAGGGCGGGCGGGACGGACTGGTTGATGATGCGGAAGTAGCCGCCGCCGGCCAGCTTCTTGAACTTGACGAGCGCGAAGTCCGGCTCGACGCCGGTGGTGTCGCAGTCCATGAGCAGGCCGATGGTGCCGGTGGGGGCGATCAGCGTGGTCTGGGCGTTGCGGTAGCCGTGGGCCTCGCCGAGGGCGAGCGCGCGGTCCCAGGCCTCGCGCGCGGCGGCGGCGAGGGGGGCCGGGCAGCGCGCGGCGTCGAGGGCGCGCGGAAGCGTGGTCAGGCCCTCGTACTCCGCGGCGGGGGCGCCGCGGGCGGCGCGGCGGTGGTTGCGGATCACGCGCAGCATCGCCTCGCGGTTCGCCTCCCACTCGGGGAACGGCCCCAGTTCGGAGGCCATCTCGGCCGAGGCGGCGTAGGCGGCGCCGGTGAGCAGCGCCGTGACCGCGCCCGTCCAGGCCAGCGCCTCGGGCGAGTCGTAGGGGATGCCGCGCACCATCAGCAGCGCGCCGAGGTTGGCGTAGCCGAGGCCGAGCGTGCGGTAGTCGTGGGAGAGCCGCGCGACGGCGGGGCTGGGGTACTGCGCCATCAGCACCGAGATCTCGAGCACGATCGTCCACAGCCGGGCGGCGTGGGCGTAGTCCTCCGTCAGGAACTCGCCCGTCTCCGCGTCGTGGAAGCGCAGCAGGTTGAGCGAGGCGAGGTTGCACGCGGTGTCGTCGAGGAACATGTACTCGGAGCAGGGGTTGGAGCCGCGGATGCGGCCGCCTGCGGGCGCGGTGTGCCACTCGTTGATGGTGGTGTCGTACTGGATGCCGGGGTCGGCGGACTGCCAGGCGGCGGCGGCGATGCGATCCCACAGCGAGCGCGCGTGGATCGTCTTCGCGACGGCGCCGTCGGTGCGGCGCGTCAGCGCCCACTCGCGGTCCTCGCGCACGGCGTCGAGGAAGCCGGCGGTCACGCGCACGGAGTTGTTGGCGTTCTGGCCGGAGACGGTCTGGTAGGCCTCGCCCTGCCAGTCGGTGTCGAACTCGCGGAAGTCGATGTCGCGCTCGCCGCGCGCGGCGAGGAGCAGCACGCGCTGCACGCAGGCCTCGGGCACGGCGTCGCGGCGGGCGCGCGCGAGCGCGCGGCGCAGCCGCCGGTTGGCGGCCGGGTCGAGGCCGTCCGCGCACGCCTCGAGGACGGCGCCGAGGCGGCGGCGCAGCAGCCGCGAGCCGGCGACGAGGGCGGCGACCTTCTGCTCCTCGCGCGCCTTCCACTCGACGAACTCCTCGACGTCGGGGTGGTCGGCGTCGACGATCACCATCTTGGCGGCGCGGCGGGTGGTGCCGCCGGACTTGATCGCGCCCGCCGCGCGGTCGCCGATCCTGAGGAACGACATCAGGCCGGAGGACTTGCCGCCGCCGGAGAGCGGCTCGTTCTCGCCGCGCAGGCTGGAGAAGTTGGAGCCGGTGCCCGAGCCGTACTTGAAGATGCGCGCCTCGCGCGTCCACAGGTCCATGATCCCGCCGTCGCCGACGAGGTCGTCGCCGACCGACTGGATGAAGCAGGCGTGCGGCTGCGGGCGCTCGTAGGCGCTGGTCGAGGGCCGCAGCTCGCCCGTCTCCGGGTCCACCCACGAGTGGCCCTGCGCGGGGCCGGCGATGCCGTAGGCCCAGTGCAGGCCGGTGTTGAACCACTGCGGCGAGTTGGGGGCGGCGCGCTGCGTCGCCATCATGTGCGCGAGCTCGTCGCGGAAGGCTGCGGCGTCCTCCTCGCCGTCGAAGTAGCCGTGCTTCCAGCCCCAGTAGGTCCACGTCCCCGCGAGGCGTCCGAAGACCTGCCGCGCGTCGGTCTCGCCGCCGTCCTCGCCGGCGCCCGGGGCGGGCTCGGAGCGCCACAGCCACTGCGGCACGCCCTCCTCGGGCACGGCGCGCAGCGCGGAGGCGACGCCGGTCTTGCGGAAGTACTTCTGCGCCATGATGTCCACGGCGACCTGCGACCAGCCATCGGGCATCGTCGCGCCGGCCGCCTCGAACACGACGGACCCGTCGGGGTTCACGATCCGCGAGTCGCGGGCGGCGAAGGCGATCCCCTCGTAGGGGCTCACGCCGGCGGTGGTGAAGCGTCGCTCGATACGCATGGGAGGCTCCCGCAGCGGCGGCGGACCGGACGCCCGCCGGCCTCGTGATTCGGTCTGCGCGAACTGTTCACTCGCGTGAGCAGGTCAACCGCAGGGGCAGCGGAGTGTAGCGCACCGGCGGAAACAGGTCAAACCGCGTAGGCCCGTGAGCCGATGGCCGCGTCCTCAGCCGCCGGCGCGGCGGCGCGCCCAGCCCAGCGCCGCGCTCGCCGCGACGGCCATCGCGGCGGCGGAGAAGTTGAAGAAGAGGTCCTGCGGATCGAACACGCGGTTGGGCAGGAACAGCTGGATGCACTCGTCCAGCGCGCCGGCGAGCGTCGCGCCGAGGAGGGCGAGCAGGGCTGCGAGGACGCGGCGCTCCCCGTCCGTCCGCTCCGTGAGGGCCTCGTGCATGAACGCGGCCACCACGCCGTACTCGATGAGGTGCGTGCGCTCCTCGGGGAGGGACATCCGCACCAGCACGAGGAGGTAGACGGCCGTGACGCCCAGCGCGACGGCGGCCTCGGCGCCGCCCGGCCGCGTCCTCAGCCCCTGCGCCGCGGCGGTCGCCCCGACGAGCGCCAGGCCGAGGGCGAAGCCGGCCGTGAGCAGGCCCCGGTCGCGCAGCGCCCCCGTCAGCAGCGGCGTCACGCCGAGGGTCAGCCAGATCCCCGCGAGGACGGCCAGGGTCCACGCCCACAGGCGCCGCTCCCGGTCCGAGGCGAAGAGGCGCGCGCGGCTCACGCCGAAGCGATCGCCTCGAGGTCGGCGACGTCCTTGGGGATGGCGCCGGAGAGCACGCGGCAGCCGTCGCGGGTGACGAGCACGTCGTCCTCGATGCGGACGCCGATGCCGCGCAGGCGGCGGGGGACGCCGCGCTGGCCGGGCGCGAAGTAGAGGCCCGGCTCGACCGTCAGCACCATGCCGGGGCGCAGCGCGACCGACTCCCCGCCGTCGCGGTAGCGCCCCACGTCGTGCACGTCGAGGCCGAGCCAGTGCGAGGTGCCGTGCATGAACCACGGCGCGTAGGCGCGCCGCTCCAGCAGCCGCGCCGTCCGCCCCGACAGCACGCCGAGGCCGCGCAGGCCCTCGGTCAGCACGAGCGCGGCGCGCTCGTGCACCTCGTGGAAGCGGACGCCGGGGGCGATCAGCGCGATCGCCTCGCGCTGGGCGGCGAGCACGATCTCGTAGACCTCGCGCTGGGCGGCGCGGAAGCGGCCCCCGGCGGGAAAGGTGCGGGTGACGTCGGCGCCGTAGCAGTCCACCTCGGCGCCGGTGTCGAGCAGCAGCAGGTCGCCGGGTTCGATGCGGGCGCGGTTGGCGGTGTAGTGCAGCGTGCAGGCGTTGGCGCCGGCCGCGACGATCGAGGGGAAGCCGTCGCGCGGCGATCCGAGGCGGCGGTACTCGGCCTCCAGCACCGCCTGCACCTCGTACTCGTGCATGCCGGGGCGGGCGGCGCGCATCGCCGCCTCGAGGCCGGCGCCGGTGATGTCGATCGCGCGCTGGAGGGCCGCGATCTCCTCGCGCGACTTGATCAGGCGCAGCCCGTCGACGATCGGCGCCGGGTCGAGGATCGCCGCGATCGGCGGGGCCCCGCCCTGCGATGCGGCCCGTCGCCCGGCGGCGAGGCGCGTGAGCAGCAGGTCCAGCTCCTCGTCGGCGCCGAGCGAGCAGTAGACCGTGTCGAGGCCGGCGAGCAGCTCCGGCAGCCGCCGGTCGAGCTCGCCGATCGGGTAGGCGGCGTCGGCGCCGAGCCGGGCGATCGCGCCGTCCACGCCGAGGCGGGGGCCGACCCAGACGGCCGTCGCCGGGTCGTGGGGGCGCACGAACAGCGCGAACGGCTGCGGGTGGCCGGGGCGGAGCACGGCGACGGCGCCGGGCTCGCCGAAGCCGGTGAGGTACTGGAACGTCGAGGTCTGGCGGAAGGGGTGCTCGACGTCGCCGTTGCGGAGGGACTCGCGGCCGGCGGCGAAGAGCGCGGCGCTGCCGGGGCGGAGGCGGCGCAGCAGGCGCGCGCGGCGGCGCGCGTACCCGGCGGGCGGGATCGCGGCGCCGCTCACGGGACGGCGAACCGCGGCGGCGAGGCGGGGCAGGTGCGCCACAGCACGATCAGGCCCAGCACGGCCGCCGCGACCGAGGCGAAGAAGATGCCGACCTTGGCCTGCGTCAGCATGTGCACCTCGGTGTAGGAGAGGTCGGTGACGAAGAGGGCGACGGTGAAGCCGATGCCGGCGATGAAGCCGACGGCGGCGACGCCGGGCCAGGTCACGCCCTCGGGCAGCTCGGCTCCCAGCCGCACGGCGATCCAGGTGGCGGCGAGGACGCCCAGCGGCTTGCCCGCGAGCAGCCCGAGGCCGACGCCGAGCGCGAGGCTGGACGAGGCGGCGTCGGCGAAGGCGCCGCCCCGCAGGTCCACGCCGGCGTTGGCGAACGCGAACAGCGGCACCACGACGAACGCCGACCACGGCAGCAGCTTGTGCTCAATGCGGTCGAGGGGGGAGACGGCGCCCTCGCTGAGGTTGCTGAGCGTGAGCAGCGCGCTCACGCGCTGCTCGTGCGCCTCCGTCTCGTCGGGCACGTCGTCGGCGGCGTGGATGCGGTCGGCCAGCGCCCGCGCGAGGTCGGCGAAGACGTTGCTGCGGTACCACGACTGCAGCGGCGTCATCAGGCCCAGCACCACCCCCAGCAGCGTGGCGTGCACCCCCGACTCGTGCATCGCCATCCAGCTCCCGAAGGCCACGGCGGCGTAGAGCGGGATCAGCCGGATGCCGAAAAAGTTCATCGCCACGATCAGCGCCAGCCCCCCGCCCACGAGGGCGAGCGCGGTGAAGTTGATCTCGGCGGTGTAGAAGACGGCGATCACGGCGATCGCCCCGATGTCGTCGACGATCGCGAGCGCGAGCAGCAGCACCTTGAGGCCGGCCGGCACGCGCGCGCCGAGCAGCGCCATCACGCCGACGGCGATCGCGATGTCGGTCGCCATCGGGATCGCCCAGCCCTGGCGCGCGGCGCCGTCGGTGACGATCGCGAAGAAGAACAGGGCCGGCAGCACCATCCCGCCGATCGCCGCGGCGACGGGCACCCAGACCTTGCGCCCCCCGGACAGCTCGCCGTGGACGATCTCGCGCTTGATCTCCATCCCCACGACGAAGAAGAAGATCACCATCAGCGTCTCGTCGATCCACTCCTTCAGGCCCTCGTCGACCGTGAAGAAGCCGAAGTCGATGCCGATGTGGTGGTGCAGCAGCCGCCCGTAGGGGTCGGCGAGGGGGGTGTTGGCGGCGATCAGCGCGAGCGCGACGGCGATCAGGATCACGACGCCGCTGGCGGCCTCGGTGCGGCTGAACTCCTGGAAGGGGCGAACGAGGCGGATGATGCGCTCGCGCCGTTCCGCGCGCGCGCGGTTGAGCGTGTACTCGTCGAGGACGAGGTCCATGTCGTCGGTCACGGCGTCGTCCTCGCGGGGCGGGGGGTCACGGCGCGGCGGGGCCTAGCCGCGCGGCGCGCCGGGGAGGCGGTAGACGCGCTTGCTGCCGTCGCTGCCGACGGCGATGCGGCCCTCGCGCTTGAGCGCGCGCAGCGCCGAGGCGAGGTTCGCGCCGTCGATGCCGGGGATCTCCTTGGCGAGTTGCGGCTTCGTCTTCTGTTCGCCGTCCAGCAGCGCCCTCATGATCTGCTGCTCGAGGTCCGTGACGACCGCCATCTCGCCCTCCTGCCGTGCGCCCGTGCGCGCCAGTCTGACGGAGCGCGGCGCGGCGATCCACCGCCGCCGCCTCCCCGTCCGCGGCGGCGTGGCGCCCCCGGGAGGATTCGAACCTCCGCGCAGGGATTAGGAATCCCTAGCTCTGTCCCCTGAGCTACGGGGGCGTCGCCGCGGTCCGGGCCGCCTCAGTCCGCCGCCGGCTCGAAGCGCATCGACAGCGAGTTGACGCAGTGGCGGGTGTTCTTCGGCGTGAAGCCCTCGCCGAGGAAGACGTGGCCGAGGTGCCCTCCGCAGCCCGCGCACGCGATCTCGGTGCGGAAGCCGTCGGGATCGGGCAGGCGGCGCACCGCGCCCTCGATCTCGTCGTCGAAGGCGGGCCAGCCGCAGCGCGCGTCGAACTTGTCGCCGGAGCGGTAGAGCGGGGCGTCGCAGCGGCGGCAGCGGTAGACGCCGGTCTCGTCGAAGTCGTCGTACTCGCCGCTGAACGGGGGCTCGGTGCCCCTGCCCTCGATCACGCGGCGCTCGTTCGGCGTGAGCGCGCGCCAGCGCGCCTCCGCCGTCTCCGTCGTCCCGGTCATGCCGAGGCCTCCTCCCCGCGCGGTCGCAGCCCCGCGTCCAGTGTACGCCCCTCGCGCGGTGGGGTCGGCGCGAGGGCGGACGGCGCAGGGCGGTCAGCGCGGCGCGAGCGGCACGAGGGCGATGCCGGCCTCGGAGTCGGGGTCGGCGACGAGGGCGGCGTCGCCGCGCAGCCAGCCGAGGATCGCCTCGCCGGCGAGGTCGCGCCGCCAGCCGCGCAGCAGCGCCGTGTCCGGCGGCCGCGAGCGGTCGCCCTCCAGCCACCAGCGCACGACGGTCTCGATCTCGCTGCGGGGGCCGGCGAAGCGGGGGGCGACGCCGGAGCCGAGCGCGCGCGCGCGCACGAGGCCGTGCAGCGCGGCGGCCCAGACCTCGCCGCGCGGGGGCAGCGGCCGGCGCGCGTCCTCGCGCGGGGGCGGGTCGTCCGCGCCCTCGCGGATCGCGCGGATCAGCTCGGCCCCGTGGCGGCGCACCACGCCGGCGTCGACGCCGCGCACGGCGCGCAGCCCGTCCTCGCCGTCCGGCGCGGCGCGCGCCAGTTCGAGCAGCGAGCGGTCGGCGAGCACGCGCGAGGGCGGGCGGTTGCCGCGCCGCGCCTCGCGCTCGCGCCAGGCGGCGAGCGCCCGCAGCGCCCCCCGCCCCCGCTCGCCGAGGCCGGTCCAGCCCTTGACCCGCCGCCAGCCCTCCTCGGGCGGCGGGCGCCGCGCCGACGCCTCCGCCAGCCGCTCGCACTCCTCGTCCGCCCACGCGAGGCGTCCCTCCGCCTCGAGCCGCCCGCGCAGCGCGGCCCAGACGCGCTGCAGGTAGCGCACGTCGTCCAGCGCGTAGGCCAGCTGCCGCTCCGTGAGCGGGCGGCGCAGCCACTCGCTGTACTGCGACCCCTTCGGCAGGTCCACGCCCAGCAGCCCGCGCACCAGCGAGGCGTAGCCGACCTGGTCGCCGTAGCCGGCGAAGGCGGCGGCGATCTGGGTGTCGCGGATCGCGCGCCCGCGCACCCCGTAGCGCGCCCCCAGCAGCGCGAGGTCCGCCTGCGCCGCGTGCGCGATCGTCTCGACGCCCTCGTCGGCGACCAGCTCGGCGAGGGGCAGCGGATCGACCTCGAGCGGGTCGACGGCGGCGAGCGACGGCGCCTCGGGGTCGCCCCAGGCGACCTGCGCGAGCGCGAGTTCGGGGACGTAGCGGCCCTCGGGCACGAATTCGAGGTCGAGCGCGAAGGCGCCCGCCGCGCGGACGGCGTCCGCGACCTCGCGCAGCCCGGCCTGGGTGGCGACGAGGGGCGCTTCGGCGGTCACGGCGGCGGCGGGCCGAGGGTGGTGGAGGCGAGGGGGCTCGAACCCCTGACCTCGGCATTGCGAACGCCGCGCTCTCCCAACTGAGCTACGCCCCCATCGCTTCGAGTATGGGGCGGCGCCCCGCGAGCGGCAACGCCGCCGCGCCGCCCTCCCCCGCCCTCAGCCGTCGAGCAGGCCGGGGACGGGATCGATCCGCATCGTGCCGGTCTCGAGGTCGACGCCGAGCACGACGTCGCGGACGGCGGGGATGAGGGCGTCGCGCGCGCCCTCGCGGCGCACGAGGTAGACGTCGTTGGCGCCGGTGCGGATCACCTCGGCCAGCTCGCCCACCGGCTCGCCGCCGTCGGCGACGACGGCGAGGCCGACGAGGTCGTGGACGTAGAACTCGCCGTCGGGGAGGGCGGGCAGGTCGGCGGCCTCGATCTCGATCAGCTCGCCGCGCAGGGCGGAGGCGGAGTCGGGGTCCGCGTAGCCCTCGAAGAGGACGCAGGGGAAGCCGCGGGGGCGGCGCACGTCGAGGACGGCGCGCGGCTGGCCGCGCACGAGCAGCACGGCGCCCGTGCGGATGCGGTCGGGGTTGGAGGTGAGGGGCGTGACCTTGACGTGGCCGCGCAGCCCCCAAGTAGCGTTGACGCGGCCGACCGCGACGCGCCCGACCGCGGCGCCGCGCGCGGCCACGGGGCTACTCGATGTTGAGCGAGGCGCGCACGCCGGCGCGCGTGCCCGCGACGTACAGCAGCGAGCGCATGGCGTTGGCCACGCGCCCCTCGCGGCCGATGATGCGGCCCTTGTCCTCCTCGGCGCAGCGCACGTGGATCACGACGTGGTCGCCGCGATCCTCCTCCTCGACCACGACCTCGTCGGGCCGTTCGGCGATCGCGCGCACGAGGTAGCCGATCAGCGCCGTCATCGCTACGCGCCGCCGTCCCCGCCGGCCGCCGCGGCGCTCGCGGCGGCGGCGGCTGCCGCGGCATCGGCTGCGGCGGCTTCGGCGGCAGCCGCCTCGGCCGCGGCGGCGGCCTCGCGCTCGGCGCGCGTGGGCTTCGGGGGGCGCTGCGGCGGGGGCCGCCCGATCAGGCCCTGGCGGTGGAGCAGGCGGTGCACCGTCTCGCTCGGCTGCGCGCCGCGCTCCAGCCAGTGGCGCACGCGCTCCTCCTTGAGCACCAGCTCCTTCGGCTGCGAGCGCGGGTTGTAGTGGCCGACGATCTCGACGAAGTCGCCGTCGCGCGGGGCGCGCTGGTCGGCGACGACGACGCGGTAGTGCGGGGCCTTCGAGCGGCCGGTGCGGCGAAGCCGGATGCGGAGCACGGCGCCTCCTCGGTGCGTCCCTCTGCGGCGGCCCGGCCTCGCGGGGCGGTCCGCCGCCCCCGATGCTAGCGGACGCGCGGGCCGGCGGACAGGCCGCGCGGCGGCGGCTACAGCCCGAACAGCCGGCCGAGGCCGCCCGCGCCCTTGCCGCCGGCCACCGTCTGCATCAGTTTCCGCGCGTCGCGGAACTGGTTCAAGAGACGGTTCACGTCGGCGGGCTGCATCCCGCAGCCCGCGGCGATGCGGCGCCGCCGCGATCCGTCGATGATCTCCGGGCGCCGCCGCTCCGCGGGCGTCATCGAGAGGATGATCGCCTCGCTGCGCCGCCAGAAGCGCTCGTCGAGGTCCGGGATCTGCAGCTGCTGCCGCATCGCGCCGGCGCCCGGCAGCATGTCGAGCAGCCCCGACAGCGGCCCCATCTCCCGCACCTGCCGCATCTGCCCGAGGAAGTCCTCGAGGTCGAACTCGCCGCGCTGCATCCGCTTGGCGATCTCCTGCGCGTCGCGCTCGCCGATCGTCTCCTTCGCCTTCTCGACCAGCGACACCACGTCGCCCATGCCGAGGATGCGCGAGGCGAAGCGGTCGGGGTGGAACGCCTCCAGCGCCTCGAGGCGCTCGCCGGTGGTGATGAACTTGATCGGCAGCCCCGTCACCTCGCGCACCGAGAGCACCGCTCCCCCGCGCGTGTCGGAGTCCACCTTGGTGACGACGACGCCGGTGCCCTCCACCGCCTCGTCGAACTCGCGGGCGATGGCGGCCGCCTCCTGCCCCGTCATCGCGTCGACGGCGATCAGCACCTCGTCGGGGTCGATCTCGTCCGCCAGCTTCGCCAGCTCGCCGGCGAAGCCGTCGTCGAGGGCGACGGCGCCGCGGGTGTCGACGACGACGGCGTCGGCGCCGATGCGGCGCGCCTCGGCGAGGGCGCGCTTGCCGACGGCCGGGGCGGGCGCCTCGCGATCCTCGGCGTGGACGGGGACGCCGATCTGGCCGCCGAGCACGCGCAGCTGCTCGGAGGCGGCGGCGCGCTGGAAGTCGGTGGCGACGAGCAGCGGGCGCAGCCCGTCGCGCTGGAGGTGGAGCGCGAGCCGCGCGCAGAGCGTGGTCTTGCCGGAGCCCTGCACGCCGCAGACGAGGACGACGGTGGGGCGTCCGTCTTCGGAGCGCAGCAGCGGCTCCTGCCCGCCGCCGAGGATGGCGACGAGCTCCTCGTGCACGACGCCGATCACCTGCTGGCCGGGGGTGATCGACTGCAGCACCTCGGCGCCGGCGGCGCGGTCGCGCACGCGCGCGACGAATTCGCGCACGACGCGGAACTCGACGTCGGCCTCGAGCAGCGCGACGCGCACCTCGCGCAGCGCCGCGTCGAGGTCCGCCTCGGTGATGCGCCCCCCCCGCCCGAGTCGCGCGAAGGCGCCCTGCAGCCGCTCGCTCAGCGCATCCAGCATGGGGCTAGCTCAAGGCCTTCTTCAGCCGGTCGAGCGCCTCTTCCACGTTGAGGACCTTCCTCCGGACCAATTCCAGGAGGTGACGCGCGGCGTCGTTGCGTTCGTTGTCCCAGACGGTTGCCGTGTCGAGGAGCCGTCCCTGCTCGTTGTAGAGCTCCAGCGAAACGCCCAAGCGATTCTCTTCTTCGTAGATTCTGATCGATTGACCGGGGAGATCGACGCTGAACCGATCGTTGAAGATCGTATTCTCGTTCCAGCTCAAATCGCCGCTTTGGGTCCTCTCGGTCAGGAGGGTGATGATGTTTGCCCAGTCTTCCGTGACCATCTTTTCTACCTCAACAGGCTGCTGAGTCGCTGACTGCTGTGCGCGTCGCCGAGTTGTATTTCCAGTCGTTTGAGCTCCCCGAGAATGGCCACCGGGTTCAATTCCGGCCCACTGGATGTGGCGGCTACCCCTACAGCCTCCTCCAGCATGACTGCGGAACTTACGATCTCCTGCATCCGCGTAGCGAGATCGCGGTCGCTGGATGCGGCAAGACGATTCGCTTCGCCTACGGCACGGCGCAGCCTGCGGAGCAGTTCTTCGGCCGCCACGAGGTTGCCCTCGGAGATGAGGGCCGAGGCGCGCACGCACAGCTCCGCAGCGATGCCGTACTCTCCCAATGCCATACGCTCGGCGACAGCGCGCCTGGCTTCGGTTGCTGCGTACTCGGCGGCTTGCGCGGCGCTCCGGGTGCGCCCCAACTGCGTGATCGCGATCCAGAAGCCCAGAAGCGAAACCCATACTCCATACAGGGCGACATAGGAAATCCAGTCGGAGAGGGAGAGGCCGCCGGGCAACGACCGGTAGGGGCCGACGATCTGGTAGAGCAGTCCGAGCGGAATCAGCGGAGCGCTGACCAGCAGCGCGAACCGGAGACTGGTGTTCGCCCACATAGCGATTGCCATGTGACGATGATAGCGGATGCACGAGGCGCGCGCCCACGCTTTGCGGAAGTGACGGCCACCATGCCTGACCTCTACGCCCGCCGGCCGCAGTCCGACATCGCCATCCACCCCGGCGGGCTGCTCGCCGAGGAGATCGAGGCGCGCGGGATGACGCAGCGCGAGCTGGCGATGCGGATGGGGCGTCCGCCCCAGCTCGTCAGCGAGATCGTGCGGGGGCGGCGCGGCATCTCGGCGGAGACGGCGCTGCAGCTCGAGGCCGCGCTCGGCACGGCGGCGCACATCTGGGTGGGCCTCGACGCCGACTACCGCCTCGCGCTGGCGCGGCGCGGGGCGGCGTAGCCGCCCTCCGGGGGCGGGCGGCGCGCTAGCCGAGGCCGCGCTCGGCGAGGAGCGCGCACACGTCGGCGAGGCGGCAGGCGTAGCCGTACTCGTTGTCGTACCACGCCATCGTCTTCGCCATGCGGCCGCCGTCCACCGTCATCGTCGCCGGCAGGTCGAAGATCGAGGAGCCGGGGTGGCTGCGGAAGTCGGTCGAGACCAGCTCCTCGCGCTCCACGTAGAGCACGCCCGCCAGCGCGCCCTCCGCCGCCTCGCCGAACGCCTCGTTGATCGCCTCCGGCGTCGCGGGCCGTTCGAGGTCGGCGGCGAGGTCGACGACGGAGACGGTCGGCGTCGGGACGCGGTAGGCGACGCCCGTCAGCTTGCCCGCGAGGGCGGGCACGATCTTCGCGACCGCGCCCGCCGCGCCCGTCGAGGTGGGGACGATGTTGAGGCCGGCCGCGCGCGCGCGGCGCAGGTCGCCGTGCTTGGAGTCGACGAGGTTCTGGTCGCGGGTGTAGGCGTGGATGGTGGTCATCAGGCCGCGCTCCACGCCGAAGGCGTCGTGCAGCACCTTGACGACGGGCACGACGCAGTTGGTGGTGCAGGAGCCGGCGCTGATCACGTGGTGGCGGGCGGGATCGTACTCGTCGTGGTTGACGCCGTAGATCACCATCCAGTCCTCGTCCCTGCCGGGGGCGGAGATGAGGACCTTGCGGACGCCGCCGCGGAGGTGCCGCGCGGCGCCGTCGCGGTCGCGGAAGGCGCCGCTGGCCTCGACGACGACCTCGACGCCGGCCGCGTCCCAGTCGACGGCGGCGGGGTCCGAGCCCTCGAACACGCGCACCTCGTGGCCGCCGACGGTGAAGCGGTCGTCGCCGTCGGCGATCTCGGCGGGGAAGCGTCCGTAGTCGGAGTCGTAGCGCAGCAGGTGGGTGTGCATGGCGACGGGCGAGCGGCCGTTGACGGCGACGATCTCGAAGTCCCCGCGGCGGCGCTCCCACCAGGCGCGCAGGAACTGGCGGCCGGTGCGCCCGAAGCCGTTGATGCCCACCCGCAAGGTCATGGCGCGCGTCCTCCGGCGGGGAGTCCGGGCCGGCCCGCCGCCGGCTTGCGGCCCGGTCCGCCAGTCCGCCGATTGTACCCGCGCCCCGCCGCGGGCGGGGCGGCTACAGCAGCAGCCGCTTCGGCGCGTCGCCGGGGCGGCGGCGGAAGCCGGCGAGCAGCATCCGCCGCCGCCCCGACTCGTCGGCGTACTCCTCGAGGCGGCAGCGTTCGCCCCCGCCCAGGCGCGCCTCGGCCTCGCGGACGTGCGAGGAGGCCTCGGAGCGCAGCGGCGGCGGCGCGGGGAAGTGTTGCGGCGCGTGCAGCGCGGCGTGGAGCTGGACGGCGCCGACGCGCAGCAGCCAGCCCAGCAGCAGCTCGGCCCAGCCGAGGTGGAACGCCTCGTCGGCGAAGACGAGGGGATAGCGGCGCGGGCCCGCCCCCTCGGCGGCGAAGAGGGCGGCCGGCCCGAAGTTGGGGCGTCCGAGGTCGCTCGCCGCGCGGTAGACGGCGCGCAGGTGCTCGTCGGCGGCGATCGCCTCGCCCGCGAAGTAGTGGCCGAGGCCGACGTCCTCGGCGCGGGCCTGCTCGTGGCGGGCGTAGGCGGCGTGCGCCCAGCCGAGGAACGCCCCGTACTCCGAGGGCAGCGCGATCTGGGCGGCGACGTGCTCGATCGCCTGGCGCACGAGGGCGACGGCGCTCTGGTAGGCGCCGCGGCGGGCGAGGGCGGCGGCGTCGGAGCAGCACAGCAGCGCGCGGCTCCACAGCGAGGCCAGCGCCGCCATCTCCATCGTGCGCGCGGCCGGCGCGTAGCCGCAGGCGGCGAGGCGCGCCTGCAGGTCGAGCCCGGCCTCGATCAGCCGCAGGTCCTCGCCGAGCAGGAAGCCGGTCTGCCGCCATGCGTCCTCGGCGGCGGGGGAGAGGGCGGAGGGCTTGCCGGGCAGCGTCCAGCCCTCCGGCGCGCGCATCCCGGAGACGCGCTGGGGCGCGCCGGACGGAGGCGGCCCGCCGTTCGTCGCCATGCCCCCATGCTACGCCAGCCCGCGCCCCGCCGCCGCCGCCACGCTCAGTTCGAGGCGACGGCGCCGGTGAAGCCCGTCGCGGCGCGCGTCCACACCGGCGTCGAGGCGCCCGAGGAGTAGTAGACGAACGCCCGCAGGTAGCCTCCCGCGTCGGCGGCGACGGGCGTGTACGACCAGCTCGGCCCGCCCGGCGCGAGCAGCGTGCACGTCCCCGTGCCGTCCGAGGCGGTGCAGCGCTGCCAGCGCCACACGGTGCGGTCGCTGTGCGTCGGCAGCGGCGAGACCGTGACCGCCGTCCCCACCACCGGCGAGGCGTTGCCGCTGGCGAACGTCGCCGTCGCCGCCGTCGCCGCGCTGCTCGCGACGACGGCGGCGGTGGTGAGGGTGTAGGCGTCGCCGCCCGAGGTGCGCGCGACGCGGGCGCGCAGGTACTTGCCGACGTCGGTGCTTGACGGGACGTAGACGTAGGAGCACGACGAGCCGTTCGAGGACGAGACGTCGGTCCAGCTGGTGCGCCCGTCGTCGGAGCGCTCCCAGACCCACGCCTGCCGCGAGTCGGTGTTCGCGACGCCGTCGCAGGTCGTGATCGTGGCGGCGGGCGAGACGAGCGCGCGCGCCGTCCTGGTGTAGAGGCCCGCGACGAGGGGTTCGCCCGCGACGGGCGCGTTCCAGTGGTCGGCCTCGATCCACGCGGGCCCTCGGTCTGTGGTGCGGCCCGTGAACTTGAGGGCGGGGTACTGCCTCGACGTGCCGAAGTCCCACGGGTCGTCCCCGCCCGTCACACCGTCGGTGTCGATGTTCCAGTTCGCGTAGATGCCGCTGTAGCCCGTCGGACGCTGGAGGTCGCGCGTGCTCTTGCCCGTGCCGCCCGCAGAGGTGGACTTGCCGGAGGTTCCGGTGTCCCAGTAGCTGTCGGTGACGGTGGCGCCGCTCGCGGCGCTCCCCACCAGTCCTCCGCCGTTGGTGGAGTCGACCCGCCCGCCGGACCAGCTGGCGGTGATGCTGGCGTTGCGGTTGTTCGACCCTGCCAGCCCGCCTGAGAGCGTGCCGCTGACCGTTACCGTCGCCCAGCTGGCCTTGATCGCGGCGTAGTTCGAGCCGACGAGTCCGCCCGAGTCGCTGTCGCTCTCGAGGCGTCCCGTGGCGTACGACCGGCTGATCGTCCCGCGCGCGACCCCGGCCAGGACGCCGGAGAAGAGCGATCCCCGGACATGGGCATACGGCATTCCCACGCCCTCGATGCTGGCGCCCGCGCCCATGCGGCCCAGCAAGGCCGAGCGGGAAGTCGAGGGCCGGTTGATGTAGAGGTAGGAGATGGTGTGGCCGTTGCCCCGGAGCGTGGCGGTGAACAGGGTGGCGGAGGCGATCGGCGCCCAGCCCGCGCCGCCGTTCCAGTACGTCGGGTCGCCCGCCGACGTCATCTGGCCGTCGCCGTTCTCGTCGAAGCTGAGGTCGGCGCGCAGTTCGTAGCCGGTGCAGCCTCCCGAGGTCGGGCAGCCCATGCGCCCGCTCGCGCTCGTGACGCGGTTGGGGAACGCAGTTCCGTAGGCCGTCGCGCCCGTCGCCGAGGGGTCGCCGTTGCCGTCGAGGTCGTGGCGGATCGCATCGAGCTGGGCGAGGTTGCGGACATCGATCAGGCCGTCGTTGTCGTCGTCGTAGTCGGTGGTGCTCTGCGCTGTCGCGGGCGGCGCGAGGATCAGCGCAACGCCCAGCAGGAACGCGGCCAGCCACGCCGCGAGGAGTGCGAAATAGTTATGTCTTCGAGGGGGGGGGGGTGCTAAGGAGAGTGAACAATATCCGCCGCTCCATCCGCCCGCGCGGCCCCGCGGGCCGCCCCGTTCGCGCCGATCCTACAGCATCCGCGGGCGCTGCCACACCGGGCGGGAACCACTGGCCACGCGCGCGCGGCGGCGACAGCGATGCGGGAGCGCGACGGGAGCGGCTGGCCGACCGCACCCCGCTCTCGCAGCGCCTCTCCCGCCGCCGCGTCAGCCGCGCCGGGGGCGCAGCGGCGGCAGGCCGTGCGCGCGTCGGCGCTCGGCGGCGGCGCGCCACACCGCCGGATCGCGCTCCAGCAGCGCCCCGGCCGCCGAGGCCGGCAGCCCCGCCCGCCGCGCCGCCTCGCCTGCGCGCCAGCCGCACGCCTCCAGCAGGTCGAACAGCGCGGCGACGGCGGGCAGGTAGCGCGCGTCGCGCCGCCCGAGGGCAGGACGCCCGCCGCGGCCGCGCGCGGCCTCCAGCTCGGGCGGCGGCGGGGCGCCCTCGGGGGGCGCGGGGGCGCGCAGGCCGAGCGCGATCACGCGCCGCAGCCGCACCAGCGCGCGGCGGCGGTTCTCGTGCTGCGAGCGCGACTCCGAAGCGGCGGCGGCGAGGCCCGACGGCCGGTGCCGCAGCCGCACCGCCGAGTCGGAGACGTTGCGCTTCTGCCCGCCCGGCCCGCTCGCGCGGAAGCGGTCGAACGCGCACTGCGCCAGCAGCGCCCCGTCGTCGAGCGCCAGGTACGCGCGCCAGCCCGCCGCGCCCTCGCCCGCGTCGTCCACGCCCCGGACCGTAGCACGGCGCGCGCCGGCGTATGCTCGCGGCGGGAGGCCGTCCGATGCGCCCTCGCCGCCTCGCCACCGCCGTCGCGCTCCTCGCCGCGCTCGCGCTCGCGCTCGGCGCGTGCTCCGGCGGCGCGCCGCCGCCCGCCGCGCCCGCCGCGCCCGAGGCGTCGCCGGCGGCCGAGGCGCCCTCGACGCCCGCCCCCACCGCCGAGGCGCCGCCGGCGCCCGCGCCCGCCCCGACGCCTGAGCCGCCGCCGGAGGCGGCGTGCGCGAACGGCGTCGCGGTCGAGGAGGCCGAGGCGCGCCCCGGCCTCGTCGCCGACTGCGTGGCGCTGCTCGCCTCGAGGGACGCGCTGCGCGGCGAGGCCTCGCTCGACTGGGACGGCGGCCTCGCGATCGGGCGCTGGGAGGGCGTCGCCGTCGGCGGCGAGCCGCCGCGCGTCACAGGCCTCGACCTGCGGGACAAGGGGCTGACGGGCAGCATCCCTCGCACGCTGCGGCGGCTGCGGCTGGACGAGGTGCGGCTCGCCGGCAACGCGCTGACGGGCTGCGTGCCCTCGGCGTTCGAGGACGCGAGGGGCGACGCCGCGTACCTCGGCCTCCCGTGGTGCCTGCGCTACGCCCTCGACGCCACGGGCGAGGTCGCGGCGGCGGGCGGCTGGGCGATCCTCGACGCGGGCGGCGAGGTCCTCGCGACGTGGGAGGGGCTGCGCTCCGAGGCGGCGACGCTGCGCGTCCACCAGACCGACGCCGGCGGGACCTCCTGGGCCTCGGAGTTCGGCGCCGTCTCCGAGGGCGACCTCTTCGAGTGGCGCAAGGCGTCCGACTGCTGGGTGCGCTACCTCGTCACGGGGCCGCCCGTGCGGCCCGCGGCGGGATCGGGGCGCTGGGAGTTCCCGGTCGAGTGGATGACCTACGCCGCCACCGGCGAGGGCTGCACGGGCGCCGTCGGCGCCTCCGCCGTGCTCGGCGCTGACGAGGACGCGCCCGCCGTGGTCAGCTCGGCGAATATTGCATCGCCCGTGCGTCAGGGACCGTTCTTGATCGCGCCGATGGGCTGGGATGGCGAGATCGAGCGCGCAACGCCGCATCCGAAGCCCGTGGCATCCGGGCCGAGCGGAGCGAGCGCGTCAGGACAAAGGAGGGCGATCACGGACTATATTGCGGATACTATCGAAGAAGCGAGGGAACTTTTCCCGTACTGGCGCGACCCCGCGCTCCCCGCCGCCTGGGCCCTGATGAGAGCCGTCCAGGACCCGAGCGGCGTGAATGGTCCTCCAGACGGGTATTGCGCTGTTTACCGCAATGGCGAAGGATATTTCGGCGTTGAAATTTGCGCCGGATATATGAAGCACCGCCCTCATTACGAGCCGGTATGGTGGCGCGACGGCGCCGAGGTCTATGAGCTGTTCATGCTAGGCAGCGCGCCCGCATTCGTGGCCTACAGTCCGCCCGGACCTGCATATGACAGGTTGCTGAGCATCCGCGTCTATGTATTCGACGGCGAATCGGGAGTCATGTACTCGGTTGTGGGGTACGACCCAAGCCTGCTTGGTGCCAACACAGGCGCGGCGATTGCCATCGCGCGCAGCCTGCTGACTCCGGCTGGCGCGCCGTGATGCGGTTGCTCGCCCCTGCCGCCGCGCTCCTCGCCGCGCTCGCGCTCGCGCTCGCCGCGTGCTCCGGCGGCGGGCCGCCGCCCGCCGCCACGCCCGAGGCGTCGCCGGCGGCCGAGGCGCCCTCGACGCCCGCGCCGACTGCCATCGCGCCGCCCGCGCCCGCTCCGACGCCTGAGCCGCCGCCCGAGGTGGCGTGCGCGAACGGCGTCGCGGTCGAGGAGCCCGCCAACCCCGGCCTCGTCGCCGACTGCGTGGCGCTGCTCGCCTCGAGGGACGCGCTGCGCGGCGAGGCCTCGCTCGATTGGGGCGGCGGCCTCGCGATCGGGCGCTGGGAGGGCGTCGCCGTCGAGGGCGAGCCGCCGCGCGTCGTCCGCCTCGACCTGAGCGGCAAGGGGCTGACGGGGTCTATCCCTCGCACGCTGCGGCGGCTGCGGCTGGACGAGGTGCGGCTCGCCGGCAACGCGCTGACGGGCTGCGTGCCCTCGGCGTTCGGGGACGCGAGGGGCGACGCCCTCTACCTCGGCTTGCCGTGGTGCCTGCGCTACGCCCTCGACGCCACCGGCGAGGTCGCCGAGGCGGGCGGCTGGGCGATCCTCGGCGCGGACGACGAGGTCCTCGCGACGTGGGAGGGGCTGCGTTCCGAGGCGGCGACGCTGCGCGTCCACCAGACCGACGCCGGCGGCACGTCGTGGGCCCCGGAGTTCGGCGCCGTCTCCGAGGGCGACCTCTTCGAGTGGCGCAAGGCGTCCGACTGCTGGGTGCGCTACCACGTCACCGGCCCGCCCGTGCGGCCCTCGGCGGGATCGGGGCGCTGGGAGTTCCCGGTCGAGTGGATGACCTACGCCGCCACCGGCGAGGGCTGCACCGGCGCCGTCGGCGCCTCCGCCGTGCTCGCCGCCGACGAGGCGCCGGCGGTCATCCGGTCGCTGGACATCGCATCGCCGGTGCGTCACGGGACGGCTCTCCTGATCCCAAGCGGCTGGACGGGAGCATTGGAGCAAAAGACCCGGCACCCGTTGCCCGGAGCAAGCGGAACAGAGGCATCCCGATCCGCGACCGCGCACACGACGAGCCTCGCCGCCGCCAGGGATTTCCCGTACTGGCGCGAACCCGTGCTGCCTGAGGGCTGGACGTTCGGAGCAGCCGAAAAAGGCACCGGCTCGTCTCCGCTGCTCGGTTACTGCGCCGTGTACATGAACGCGAAGGGATACGGAGGCGCGCAGATTTGTTCGGGCTATTCCGAGTTTCGTCCCGGGTCCTGGCTGAGGGACCCCGGCGACGGCTCGCACGTGTACGAGGCGCGGGTCATCGACGGGCTATCCGCCTCAGTGAATTACAGCCCGCAGGGACCTGCACACGACCCCGCCTACGGCATAGATGTGCTGATCTTCGACTCCGCGACAGGCCACTTCTACTACGTCCGGGGCTTCGACCCCGCGCTCAAAGGGAGCGACCCCGCCGCGACGATTGAGATCGCTCGCAGCCTTCTTCCTGCGGTAAGTGCGCCATGAACGCCGCGATCGCGATGGCGCGGCGCCCTCGCGCCGCTCACCCGGCGGCGCGGGACTCGAGCGCGGCGAGGGCGGCGTCGACGGCGCGGACGGCGTACTGCAGGTACTCGGCGGGGGCGAGGCCGTCGAGGGGGAGGCGCAGCTCGGAGCGGCCGGCGGCGGGGTCGTCGGTGTCGAGCTGGTCGATCTCGGCGCCCACCTGGAGTTCGTAGAGCTCGCCGTCCTCGCCGAGCACGACGCAGCCGCGGGCGGCGACGCCGGCGGCGGGTTCGACCTCGATGCCGTAGGAGAAGAAGGAGCCGGGGAACTCGGGGAAGGGGTCGAGTTCGGAGGCGAGTTCGCGCAGCAGCTCGCGCAGCTGCCCGCCCGCGCGCGCGACGATGGCGTCGGCGTGCGCGCGATGCCGCAGCGCTGCGTCCCCCGCGGCGCGCGCGGTCCCGTCGGCCATGTCCCGTCCTCCGTCCCGCGCGCCGAGGCGCCCCGCCGCGCCGCGCGGTGCGATCATAGCGCGGAGCGGGGCGTGGCCTCGCGGCGCGGATCGCCGCCCGGCGCGGCGTCGCGTATCATGCGGTGCGCCGGGGTTGCCGCGCATGGGGATCTGGGTCGGCCGTTTCGCCATCGTTCGCGGCGACGTGCGCGAGCACGGGCCGTGGCTGGTCGAACAGCGCCGCGGGCACGACGGCGAGGCCGTGCGCCTGCTCGTGCTCGCCGAGCCGGCCGACGAGCGTTCGGCCGGGTACTGCGCGGACGTGGCCGCGGCGGTCGCCGACCTCTTCGCGCAGGAGGAGCTGTCGCTGACGGGCGGCCTCGTGCGCGCGATCCGGCGGGCGCACTCCAACCTCGCCGAGTGGAACAGCCGCTCGCTGCGGGAGCACCGCGTCGCGATCGGCGTCACCTGCGTGGCGCTGCGCGGCGGCGAGGCCACGATCGCGCAGGCCGGCCCCGGCCTCGTCTACCTCGCGCGCGCCGGCGCCGTGCGGCGCGTCACCACCGAGGGCGAACCGGCCGCCGCGCCGCTCGGCGGCGAGGCCGGGGTCGCCCCCCAGTTCGTCGCCGCCGCCACCGCCGACACCTCGATCCTGCTGCTCGGCAGCGCCGCCGAGCGGGCCGCGGGCCGGGCCGAGCTCGGGCGCGCGCTCGCCGCGCCGCACGACCGCGTGCTGGGCGAGGTGTTCCGCATGGTGCGCGGCCTGCCCGACCTCCACGCCGCCTACGTCGCCGATCTCCCCCTCTCCGACGAGGCGATCGAGGCGGCGGCCGCGGCCGGCGCCGAGGCGCTCGGCGAGTACCCGCCGGCCCCGGAGCGCCCCGCCGCGCCGAGGCAGCCCGCGCCCCACCCCCCGGCCCCCGCGACCCGCTGGAGGCCCGAGCGCGAGCGCCGCAGGATGCCCTCGCTGCGCCGCACGGGGGTCGCCGGGGGCGGGGGCGGCCCGTCGCGGCGGTGGCTGCTGGGCGGGCTGCTGGCGCTGGTCGTCCTCGGCGCGCTCGCCTGGCTCGCCGCGCCGAGGCTGCCCGGCGGCGGCGAGGACACGAGCCTCGACGCGCGGCTGCGGCGCGCGAGCGGCCTGCTCGAGGCCGCGGCCACCGCCCCCGGCGCCGGCGAGAGCCGCGACAGCCTCAACGCCGCCCTGCGCGAACTCGAGGAGGCGCGCTCGATCGACGCCGAGGAGCCGCGCATCGCCGCGCTGCAGGAAGCCGTCCAGCGGCGCCTCGCCGAGGTCAACGGCGTCACCCCCGTCGCCGAGCTGCGGAGCGTGTTCCGCTTCGAGGGCGCCGTCACCGCGCCCGTCGATCCCGTCGCGCTCGTCTTCGGCGGCAACCGGCTGTGGGTGCTGGACGCCGCTGGCGGCGGGCGCGTCATCGCGATCGACCCCGGAGGCGTCGCCGCGCCCGCCGACGCCTACCGCGCCGGCACCGACCAGCGCTACGGCGGCTTCAGGGCCCGTGCGCCGGCCGGCGTCGCCTGGGATGCCGAGGAGGGGCGGCTGCTGATCCTCGACTCGGGCCGCTCGCTGTTCGGCGTCACGCCCGGCGACGAGCCGGCGCCGCTGCCGCTGCGCGCCGCGCGCGGGATCGACGCGCGCGGGATCGGCGCCGTCGAGGCGATCGCGGCCTACGCGGGCAGGCTCTACCTGCTCGACGGCGAGGGCGGCGAGGTCTGGCGCTACCCGCCCGCCGTGGGCGGCTTCGACTCCGAGCGCCAGGGGCTGCTGGGCTCGATCGACCTCGGCGAACCGCGCGGGCTGTACGTCGACGGCGACGTGTTCGTGCTCGGCGAGGGCGGGGTGCGGCGCTTCAGCAGCCTCGGGCCCGAGGGCGCCGCGCAGCTGGCGGACATCGACGCGCCGGTCGAGGACGCCGCGGGCATCGCCGGGGACGCCTCGCGCGGCGTGATCCTCGTCGCCGACCGCGGGGGACGGCGCATCGTGTCCGGCGACCGCGATGGTCCGTTCCTGCGCCAGTACGTCCATCCCGACTTCACCGACCTGCGCGGCCTCGCCCTCTCCGAGGGCGGCGGCGTCCTCTACGTGCTGACCGGCGACGGCGTGCGCGCCTTCGACCTCGAACCCGGCGACGGCGAGGCCGGCGGCGGGGAGGACGCGCAGTGAGCGCCGCCACGCCGCCGCGCGCGCTACCCTTGAGCGCGTGACGACGCTGCTCGCCGTCGAGTCCTCGTGCGACGAGACCGCCGCCGCGGTGGTGGCGGACGGCCGCCGCGCGCTCTCGAACGTGGTCGCCTCGCAGCACGAGCTGCACGCGGCGAGCGGCGGCGTGGTGCCGGAGGTCGCGGCGCGCCAGCACCTGCGCGCGCTGCTGCCGGTGGTGCGCCGCGCGCTGGAGGAGGCCGAGCGCTCCTGGGACGGCATCGACGCGGTGGCGGCGACGGCGGGGCCGGGGCTGCCGGGAGCGCTGGTGGTCGGCCTCAACGCGGCGCGCGGCATCGCCTACGCGCGCGGGCTGCCGTTCGTGCCCGCCGACCACATCGAGGGCCACGTGCGCGCCAACTGGCTGGGCGCGGAGGAGCCGCCGCTGCCCGCCCTCGCGCTCGTCGTCTCCGGCGGCCACACCGAGCTGCTGCTGATGCGCGAGGACGGCGGCTTCGAGCGCCTCGGCGGGACGCGCGACGACGCCGCCGGCGAGGCCTTCGACAAGGTCGCGCGGCTGCTCGGCCTCGGCTACCCGGGCGGCCCCCCGATCTCGAAGCTCGCCGCCACCGCCGAGGACCGCGCGCTGCGGCTCCCGCGCGCGTGGCTGCGCGGCAGCGACGACTACTCCTTCTCCGGCCTCAAGACCGCCGTCGCGCGCCTCGTCTCCGGCGCCGAAGGCCCCGTGCCGCCGCCCGCCGAGGTCGCGTGGGCGTTCGAGGAGTCCGTCGTCGACGTGCTCTCGCGCAAGGCCGCCCGCGCCGCCGAACGCGAGGGCGTGCGCTCGCTGCTGCTGGCCGGCGGCGTCGCCGCCAACCGCCGCCTGCGCGAGATCGTGCGCGAGCGCTCGCCCGTGCCCGTCCACGTCCCCGAGCCGATCCTGTGCACCGACAACGCCGCGATGATCGGGGCCGCCGCCTTCCGCCACCTCGGCGAGGCGGTCGCGCCCGAATCGCCGATCGATATCCGCCCCACCGCCAAACGCGACCCCCGCGCCGTCGCGCGCGCAGGCCGCCGCCGCTGAGCCGCCCGCGCCGAGGGGGCGCGGGGGGCCGTCGCGTGCCCAGGCGCCCCCGCGCTCAGGCGTCGAGGCGCAGCCGCGCCTCGAGCGGCTCGCGGTCGGCGATCGGCCCGGCGACGGCGAGGCGCAGCGCGTCCTCGTCGAAGAGCCGTCGCGCGACGCGCACGAGGTCGGACGGCGCGACGGCCTCGAAGCGCGCGATCGCCTCGTCGGGGGCGAGCGGGGGCAGGCCGAGGACGGCGCGGGCGCCGTGCCAGCCGGAGACGGCGCGCGTGTCCTCGGTCTGCAGCAGGATGCGCGAGCGCACGACCTGCACCGCGCGCTCCAGCTCGGCGTCCGCGATCGCCTCGCGGGCGCGCGCGAGTTCGCGCGCGATCTCGCCCACCGCCTCGGCGGCGTTGGCGGGGTCGACGCCCGCGTGCACGGCGAAGGAGCCGGCGTCGCGCAGGAACGAGGCGGCGCTGTGCACGTCGTAGCACAGCCCCAGCTCCTCGCGCAGGCGCAGGAACAGCCGCGACGACATGCCCTCGCCGAGCACGACCGAGAGCAGGCCGAGCGCGTAGCGATCCTCGTCGCGCGCGTCCAGCGCCCGCACGCCGAGGCTGACGTAGGCCTGCTCGGTCTCCTTCGTCACCAGCCGCACGCGCTCGCCGCGCGGCGCGTCCCCGGCGGGCAGCTGCGCCGACGGCTCGCCCGCCGCCCAGTCGCCCGCCGCCTCCTCGACGAGGCCGAACACGCGCTGCGGCTCGACGGCGCCCGCGACCGCGATCACGGCGGCGTTGGCGACGTACTGCCCGCGCCAGTACGCGCGCAGCCGCTCCGCCCCGATGCCGCGCACCGAGTCCGGCGTCCCCGCCACGTCGCGCCCCAGCGGCTCGTCCGGCCACAACAGCCCGTCGAGGGCGAGCGAGGCCTGCTCGTCGGGGGCGTCCTCGACGGCGGCCAGCTCCTCGAGGATCACGCGCCGCTCGCGCTCGATCTCCTCGTCGCGGAAGAGCGAGCGGCGCACGGCGTCGGTCAGCAGGTCGAGCGCCTGCGCGGCGCGGTCGGCGGTGACGCGCGCGTAGTAGACGGTGAGCTCGCGGTCGGTGGCGGCGTTGACCGCCCCGCCGAGGGCGTCGATCTCCACCGCCACCGCGCGCGGGCTAGGCCGCCGCTCCGTGCCCTTGAAGCAGAGGTGCTCGACGAAGTGCGAGAGGCCGGCGTCCGCCGGATCGGCCTCGTGGCGCGCGCCCGCGCCGAGGTAGATCGAGATCGCCGCCGAGCGCGCGTGCGGCATCGGGCTGGCGACGACGCGCAAGCCGTTGGCGAGGGTCGCGTACCCGGTCGCGGGGCCGTCGCCGGCCCCGCCGCGGACGCCATCGTGCACCGGTCGCCGCCGTTCGCCGCGGGGAGAGGCCTGCGCGGGCGGGATGGTAGCAGCCCGCCCGCGCCGGTCAACGCGCCCGCGGCGCTACGACTCCAGCCAGAGCACGTCGCCGTGCAGATCGGGGTCGTGCTCCCGGCCCGCGAACGCCTCGTACTCCCGCACCGACTCGCCGATCGTGGCGCCGGGGCCGTGCCCGGGCAGCACCAGCGTCTCGGGCGGCAGCACGAGGAGGCGCGACGCGATCGCGTCGATCTCCTGCCGCAGCGCCTCGTTCGAGCGCGAGTGGCCGGGGCCGCCGGGGAAGAGCGTGTCGCCGCTGAAGAGCGCGCCGCCGAGCAGCAGGCAGATCGAGCCCGGGGTGTGGCCGGGGGTGTGGATCACGCGCATCGAGGCCCCGCCGATCGCGATCTCCTCGCCGTCGGCCAGCCGCCCGTACTCGCGGCCCTCCTCGATCTCCGTCTCGGCCTCGCCGAACAGCACGCGCGCGCCCAGCGTCTCGCGCATCAGGTCCCACGCCCCGACGTGGTCGAGGTGCGAGTGCGTGACGACGACGCGCGCGACGGCGCGGCCCGCGAGCGCCTCGACCACCGCCTCGAAGCCGAGCGGCATGTCGATCACGGTCGCGGGCGCGGTCCCGTCGCGCGGCCGCACGACGTAGGCGTTGTTGCCGTACGGCCCGATGTCGGCGAACTGCTCCACCGTCACGAGGTCGTCGGCGTAAACCTCGGTCATGGCGCCCCCCTTCGCTGCGCGCGTCCCGCAGCCTACCAAACGGCGGCGTGCCGGGTCAGCGGATCGGGCGTTTCCACGCCTCATAAACGGCTTTCTGCTGCGCCTTCCAGAACCGCGCGTCAGCAGCCTCGCTCTCCGCGAGTTCGAGAGCGGCGGCCAGCTTGTAGAACCCCGGCCCGGGCCTGCCCTCGGTACCGACAACGACCGCGCTGAGCAGCGGACGGCCGGCGCGCGCCTCGTCGCGCGAGATCTCGTCGAGCATCCGGCTGATCTCTTGGCCCATGTGATGTCCCTCTGTCGGCAGGCCCATGATCAGCGCGATGTCCTGATACGTCGTGACGCCCCGGTACTGGGCGGCCTGAACGAGCTCGGCCAGCACGCGCGCGTACTGCGTCGTGCCGCGGTACATGCCTGCTTCCTCCGCCATTCGGTCCTCCGTCCGCCGCAGCCTACCACCTGCGGGGCGCCCGCCGCGCGCTACCGCCCGGCCTCCGCCCCCTCGCGCGCGCCGAGGCCGCAACGGCCGCCCTCGCGCCATGCGAGGCCCTCGGCGGCGAGGGCGCCGAGCAGGCGGCGGACGCGCGCGCGGCCCGCGCCGCCGGCGGCGAGCGGGCGCGTCAGCGCCGCCTCCGGCAGCGGGCCGCCGGCCTCGCGCAGGGCGGCGAGGATGCGCCCGCGCAGCTGGCGGTCGGAACCCTCGAACGGCGGCTGGGCGCGCAGCGGCGCGGCGGTCTCGCCGCGCCCGAAGCGCGGACGCGCGGCGCAGCGGCCGGCGAGGGGGCAGACGCCGCAGCGCGGCTTCGACGCGCAGACGCGCGCCCCGAAGTCCATCAGCGCGGGGTTCCAGCGGCTCGCCTCGCCGGGCGGCAGCAGCAGCCGCGCGGTCTCCGCGATCGCGGCGGGCGGCGTCTCGCGCGCCGGCTGCAGGTCGCCGTGGACGAGCCGCCCCAGCAGCCGCACGACGTTGGTGTCGACGGCGGCTGCGTCCTCGCCGTAGCCGAAGCAGCGCACGATCGCCGCCGTGAACGGGCCGACGCCGGGCAGCGCCAGCAGCTCGGCCTCGCCGCGCGGGGGCTGGCCGCCGTGTTCGGCGGCGCAGCGCGCGCAGGCCTCGCGCAGGCGCAGCGCGCGGCGGGGGTAGCCGGCGCCGCCCCACGCCCTCAGCGCGTCGGCCGCCGGGGCGGCGGCTGCGTCGCGCGCCGTCGGGAAGGCGCGCGTCCAGCGCTCCCACAGCGGCAGCGCGCGCGCCATTTGCGTCTGCTGGGCGCACACCCCCGCCACCAGCGCCCAGTACGGGTTGCGCGCGTCGCGCCACGGGAACGCCCCGCCCTCCCGCCCGTACCACGCGAGCAGCAGCGAGCGCACCTCGCCGACTGCGGTCTCGTCCAGCGCAGGCGCGGGCATCGGCGGCAGGTTCAAGGCTCCCGCAGCGCCCGCGCCGCGCCGGGCGGCCACTGCAGCGTCAACTCGTCCTGCGGCGCGTTGAGATCGACACGAGTCCGGCGCAACACGTCCTGACCCAGCAGCGAGGGCAGGCCGCGGTCCGGACGCAGGGCGACATTGACGGTGATCGGATCGTTCGCCGCGAGCCAGTGTCCTTGCTCGGCAAGGAACACGGCATATGCCTCTTCCCGCCCGTACTCGACGATCATGTCGCCGATCCCCACGGATCCCCTTCGCTGTTCGAACTCCGTGTCCAGCGGGAGCGGATCGCCGCTCTCCGTCCGGAACAGCTGGCGATCGGACCAATGGACGGTGGTGGATTCCGCGCCCGTGTCCAGAAGGAAGAGGATGCTGTCCGTGAAGACCTCAAGCCGGGGGATCACGATGCGCGCGGAGACGTACGGACGCCCTCTCAGCCATCTGCCGCGCACGATCACTACAGCAGCAGGCCGTGGCCGTCGGTCCGCATGAAGTGCAGGACCGCCCCGTCCAGGGATTCCGCGTCCCGCCTGAGCGCGCGGGCGACGTCCTCGGCGCTGTCCCCCACCGCCCGGACGCGGCCCTGCAGGATGCCGACCCACCGATCGGGGTGCTTCCGCGCGAGCTCGTCGTGCTCCCGCTCCAGGTAGAGGAGGTTCTCCTCGTGCGCGCGGACGCCCTCGCGCAGGGCTGCGGGGCCCCCGGCGCGGTCGATCAGATTGCGGAAGCCCGTTTCCGTCATGGCCCCGGCCATCGTGCGCCTCCCGTCGCCAGTGGTGTATCACCCGCGGCCTCCGCCCCGCAAGCGCGCGCCTCACGGCCTCCCTCGTGGCGCGGGGCGCGGGTTGTGGCATACTCCCGCCCATGACTGCCGCCCGGTCCGCGCCCGCCGCCCGCGAACGCATGTACCCCCCCCCCCCCCCGAACGTGCGTACTGCGCCTCGCGGCGTGGCTGGCCGCGTTCCTGCTGGGCGCGACGCTGATCCTCGCGCCGCCCGCGACGGCGCAGTCCACCACCGACTACGACGACGACAACGACGGCCTGATCGACGTCCGCAACCTCGCCCAGCTGAACGCGATCCGCCATGACCTCAACGGCAACGGCGACGCCACCCACGCCGACTACGCGGCGGCGTTCCCCAGCCGCGTCACGGCCTCGAGCGGGCGCATGGGCTGCCCGACATCGGGAGGCTGCACCGGCTACGAGCTGCGCGCCGACCTCACTTTCGACGAGAACGGCGACGGGCAGATGACGGCGACGGGCGACCCGACGTACTGGAACAGCGGCAGCGGCTGGAACCCGATCGGCAGCATCTCCTCCGTGTATACCGCCACGTTCCGGGGCAACGGCCACACGATCTCCTACCTGTACGTCAACCGGAGCACCCCCGGGATGGGGCTGTTCGGCGGCGCCAGCGGCTCCATCGAGAGCGTCGGGGTCGTGCGCGCCAACGTCGCGGGGGCGGGTTACGTCGGCATTCTGGCCGGCCTCGTCCAGACCGGATCGTCGATCGTCAAGGCGTTCACCACGGGGCAGGCGTCCGCCAGCAGCAGCTACGCGGGCGGGCTGGTGGGCTACAGCAACGGCGGCGACATCAAGGCCAGCTGGTCGACGGCTACGGTCCACAGCAGCAGCGGAAACGTGGGCGGGCTGATCGGCTTCGACGCCGGCAGCGTCGCCGCCAGCTGGTCGGCAGGCCGGGTGAGCGGCACGTTCAACGTGGGCGGACTGATCGGGCACAAATGCGGCACGTGTGCCGCCACGAACAGCTACTGGGACACGGGAACCTCCGGACGCTCCACCAGCCCGGGCGGCGGCACGGGCAAGAGCACGCGCGACCTCCAGCGGCCGACGGGCTACAGCGGCATCTACGCGAACTGGAACCTCAACCTCGACGGCAACGCGGGCGGCGACGACCCGTGGGACTTCGGCACGTCGAGGCAGTACCCCGCCCTCAAGTTCACGGGCCGCACTACGCACCGGGGCCCCGCGTGGATCGAGGCCGACCACTGGAACGCCCCCGTCGCCGGCGAACCCCTCGTGGCCGGCCTCTACGCCAAGACCAGCCGCGCGCTCGTCTCGCCCGCCGCCACGATCACGACCTGCGACGGCGTCGCGAACACGAACTCGCGGCAGGCGTGGGTCTGGGAGCGCTCCGACGACGGGCGCACCAGCTGGACCACAGTCACCTCGACGCGAGGCCCGTCGTGCTCCTACGTCTACGTCCCGTCATCGAGCGACGTGGGCAAGTACCTGCGCGCCCGCGTGCCGCGCACCTCGGGCGGCAACGCCGTCACGCTCCACACCGCGGCGGTCGTCGCCAGCAGCGCGGCGACGGCGGCGACGGCGACGTTCGCGGGCGGCAACGCCTCGCCGGCGGTGGGGACGGCGATCACCGTCTCGCCGCTGCCGTCGCACAGCGACCGCACGCTGTGGCGCTGGCAGCGCTGTACGGCCTCGGACGGCACGGGGACATGCACGCTGCTCGCGCCGGGGACGCCGAGCTGGTCGTACACGCCCGTCGCCGCCGACGCGGGGGGCTACCTGCGCGCGTTCGTGTACTACTCCTCGAGCGCCTCGACGCCGGTGTGGACGCGCGCCGCGACGGGCTTCACCGGCGCCGTGGCCGCCTCGAACTGAGCGGCGCGCGGGGCGGGGCGTTGGGCTTCAGAAGCCCTGTTACCGAAGATGTCGTCGAGCGCCAGAAGTAGCGGTACCGAGCGATCACGGGGACGGCCTTCCTCGACAGCACGGTCAGGATTGCGCGCCCTCGGCGAGCGGATCGGGGTGTCCGGTTCGTACTTGGCCGATATCGAGAACGGACAGCGGCGGCGCGCGGCCGTGCGCGAACTGACGGCCTGCGCCGAGGCGCTCCGCGTGGGCGGCGTCCGGGATGCGATCGGAAGCGCGAAGACCTGAGGGTGAACGGCATGCCCGCGCGAACGGACGCGGCGGCGTGGTGGGTATGCGGACGGCGGAGCAGTGGAGAACGCGATATGGCCGCCAGGGCGACGCAGAAGTTGCGCGAGGCCGCGCTCGATCTCTTCCGCAGGCCAGAGCCGCCCGCTTCCCTGGCCTAGGCGGAGGGCCTCGGCACCTTCCACGGCGGCTAACCTCCGGTCAGCCGCTCGCGAATGGAACTAGGGGCGGGCACCGCCGTCGCTTCGCCAGCGCCGCTCGGCCAACGCCTCGTGAAGGGCAATGGTTTCCTCGTCGAACGGCAGGCCGCCGGCGTCCGTCGCCGGATCCTCGCAGAGACCGGCGGCGAGGTCGGCGATCTCCGCCTCGATCTCGGCCAGCGGCCGGGGGACCTGCCCCACGCGCGCGAGCGCGGCGTCGCAGGCCGCGCCTTCGTCCAGCGTCAGGCTGGCCCAGCCGATGCGGCGGGCGTAGTCCCGGGGCGATCCTCCGTTGCGCTTGGCGAGAGCCGCGGCCATGACGTCGGCGGTCCAGCCGCAGACATCCTCCTCCCACGCCGTGGCGCCGTTGTCGACATCGGCGTACAGCGCATAGCCGACGTCCGGCGTCCCCACGATGGCCACGCTCAACTCGCGCCCGTCGTGCATCCGCTTGGTGAGGATGGTCTCGCTCATCGTCCCCGTCCCCTGCCCGTCCGCCGCGACCGCCGCCACCTGTCCATGGGGACATGATACCAGGGACGGCGCGCGATCAGCCGATCGAGACGTATCCGGGGCGTCCGGCATGGTATCCGAGCCATGCGCGGATATCGGCAAGCAACGGCTCGCGGAAGCGGCCGATCGGCTTGATCTTCTTGATGCCATCAAGCGTCAAGGCGTCACCAAGCGAAACGGCCACGGGATAGTGCGCGTTCCAGACGATGCGCGCGCCCTCGTCCGGAAACCCGGGGACACGGACGGCCTGCAGCGTACGGAGATGGGCACCGTCGCGCACCTTATGGGGGCCGCCGCGCCGCCCCTGCCTGCCCCTGTCGCCCGTTCCGAACTTCGCCGCCGGGAACGCGACCCCGGCGATCAGTCTCGCCGCGCGGAGCTTGCCCTGCTGGTGGTCGCACGCGGCGCTGACCTCGAGGAAGAACACGGGAAGGGCGTCATCGGGGGAATCATCGAGGTACTCGTCCTCGGCCGTATCGCGCCTGATCCTGTCCTCGCCTGCGAGGGCCGCGCCGATGCCGAGGCTCTCGATGTCGCCGTAGCGGTACAGACGCCCGGGGCCGAAGCCGTCCGCCCGCGGATCGAACAGGAGCGCGCCGTTCAGTTGCGCCTGTTGCGCCAGCGGCAGGGCGTTTTTCATCGCTTTGGCCCTCTCCCGTATCGGCGCGACGGCCGAGGCCCCGCCCATGCCCGCCGAGCGTTCCTCTGCCCTGTCGAAGTGCACCGGATTGAGCGCTGCCAGCAGGGACCGCATGCCGGCGGCATCCTCATCGAGAGCGCCCTGGTCGGCTTCGGCCCTCAAAAGGGCGGCGAGACGATCCACCGCCTGCTCGTCGGCGAGGTCGAGCGAGACGAGGGTGTCGTTCGCGGCCTCGCGGACGATCTCTTCCCACAGGCTCGCGATCGGGAGGGCGGGGATGTCCGTGATCGCTTTGTCGATCGCGTTCAGGATCCCCTGGACACCGGAGCCGCCGTCCCCGATCACACGGCTCTTCTCGAGCGTCACCGTCCGCACCGGAGGGCACCGAATCTTCCCGAGTTCCCGCTCGAACCGATCGACCTCGTCCGGCCTGCCCGTCCAGATCACCGCCACGTAGGGTCCGTTCTCCTCGTGGATGATCTGGTCGATCAGGTCGCGCGTCGCGTCAACCGACGCATCCGGCCCGCTCGCGAGGCCCTGCAGGTGGATGTCCAGCAGCGCGACGCGGATCCCCCTCAAGGGGGATTCCGGCTGCATTTCGTCCGAGACGTGGATCGCTCCGATGCCCCGCTGCGCCAGCGCCTCGCGGATCGGCCGCGCCTCCTCGTCGATGTCGTCGAGGATGAGGACGCTGCCGGCTCCCAGGCCGTGCACGCTACTTCCCCGCCTCCGCGTTCCCGAACTGCAGGACTACGGCGGCACCGGGGTAGCCGCGGGGCAGGGCGACGTCGCCTCGCTCAGGGAAGACGAGACGGCCTCCGTGGGACTTCATCACCTCGTCGGCGATGTAGAGCCCGAGCCCCATGCCGCCCTCCTTCCTCGACATGAACGGCCGCGTCAGGAATTCGGGCGGGTCGAGGAATCCCGGCCCGTTGTCCGCGACCAGGATGCCCGGGCCTCCCTCCAGATCGTGCGTCGGCCCGGCGTAAAGGCGCTTGACGGGAGGGTTCTTGGCTCCCAGCCAGTAGATCGCGTTGTCGAACAGGTTGAGCAGCGTTCCCACGATCAGCCGCCGCCGCGCCTTCACGGAGAAGTCGCCCGCCTCGCCGAAGCCGCTCGCCACACGGATGCCGTGGTGGACGAAGCGGTAACCGACGGATCGCAGCGCGGCGGCCACGAGATCGGACGCCGTCTCCGTCCCTGCGGATCGGCGGGCGACGAACCCGAGCGCGTCGATCACCTCCGAGAGGTGGCGCCCCATTTCCGCCAGCTGCTCCCGGCCGGCCTTGCGGTCGAGCGCGCGGTTGAGATTCTCGACGCCCTTCTCGACCTCGTGGACGACCACGGTCATGGTCAGGCCGGCCCCCGCGCTGGTCAGGAGGATTTCGCGGAACTCGAGGTAGCTCGCCTCGGCCCTGTCGATGTACGGGCCGAGCTCGTCCAGCAGGCCCTTGCGGCGCACCCGTGCGCGCAGGCGGCGGAGGTCCTCCGTCACCGGTTCGGCCGAGCGCCGTTTCCCGGCGGTCGCGCGGAGTCCTTCCTTGTCGACGTTCCGCTCGAAGACGACATGCTGGACGGCAGACTGCACGGCGGTGCGGAACAGCCGGTAGGCCGGGGTTTCGACGAAGCCTTCGCGGTTGGTCTTCTCGACGAGCCCGCCGCTGGCTGCCGAATCCAGATGGATAGCCCCTATGACGAGGTTCTTGCTGATCCGCCGCGCGGGCACGTTCACGCGCCTTGCGTCGAACTCGAGCCAGTCGTTATCGGGCTCCCCGTAGTCGTAGATGCGGATGCCGTCGCGGTACACCCTCACCCCGCCGTTGGCGTCCAGGAACTCCTTCACGCCCCGGTAGTCGGTCAGCGCGAGCCGCGTGTCCCGATCCAGATCGAAGACATGGAGATCCATCCGGAAGGGGCCGACGCCACGGGCCCCGTCCGCACGGGCCTCGTCGGCGTCCCGCTCCAGCGCGCTCAGGTACTTCGATTCCCGCAGCGATTCGTCGATTCGGCCCAGCGGGATGCCGACATGCTCGACCATGCGCGGCTCGACCCGGCGGCCTCCGCCGGGCAGCGCGAACCGGTAGTCGTACGACACCGTCCAAGACACGGGATCGACGTGCAGCACCGCGTGGAACGGAGCGGCCCTGATCGCCTTCCTGGGATCGAGCAGGCCCCCGAACCAGCCGGGGTCGGGATCGAGCTCCAGGCGCGGGCGGAACGAGGCGACCTCTTCGAACGGGGACGTCATGGCCGTCACCGAGCGCCTCAGCGCCCGCACCGCCACCTTCTTCCAGGATTCGCGCAAGCGCCCGATCTCGATCCGGGTGCCCGTCCGTCCGGCGAACACGACCGGCTCGCGCTCCGTGACGCGCACCGCGGCATCGGAGAGGTAGTCTTTCTGTTCCAGTTCGTCCCAGTCGATGGAGACCACCACCTCGCCGGCGTCCTTGGCGCGGGTGACGAGCTCGATCTCCTTGCCGAGCTTGTGCGCGGCGAACCTGCCGATGCCCTTCTCCCCCATCGGCAGGCGCCCGAAGCGGGGGGAGCGCCGCCCCGCCGACTTCTGGCGCTCGCGGTGGTTGGTTCCGGGCTCCAGCCACACGTCCCTGACCGTCTCGAACGTCATTCCGGCGCCGTCGTCCTCGACGACGATGCTCGCCGCGCCGGGGGACTCCGCGTTCCTGATGGTCACGGTCGCCTCGACGGCGTCGGCGTCGTAGGCGTTCTTGAGGAGCTCGAAGACGGCGATGCGCTGGTCGCGGATCAGCTGATCGCCGAGGAGCTGGAGCAGCCGCGCCCGCGGCCGGAACGCGGCCTCGACGGTCCGCGCCGGACGCGGACCGTCGCGACGGCGCCTGCTGCTGGGCGGTGCGACGGCCATCGCTGCCTCCGGTTCGCGGAACCCTACAGGAGGGCGGAGGGAAGCGCATCTCGAACGGATGCCCATGACGCCGCAGCCCGGCGCAGGAGCGGATCGCGTGAACCACTACGATCATAGCCTCCGGCCTGGTAGCCTGGCGAGGCTTCGGGAGGTCTCGATCAGGGCGTTCGACCTGTTCTGCGGGGCCGGCGGCAGCAGCTGGGGCGCCGCCCGCGCCGGCGCGGAGATCGCCGGCGGCATCGACCGCGACGCGCTCGCCGCGGCGGTCTTCCGCGACCACTTCCCGGACGCCTCGTGGGTGCACGAGGGACCGGCCGAAGGCGTCGGCGCGGATCGGCTCCGCCGCGCCGCCGGCAACGTCGACCTCCTGCTCGCCTCCCCCGACTGCACGAGCCACACGCACGCGCGTGGATCCCGGCCTCCCGACGACGCCTCGCGCTGCTCGGCGCTGCAGGTCTTCGGCTACGCGAAGGCGCTCGATCCCCGCTGGATCGTCGTCGAGAACGTGGTCAACATCAGGAGCTGGCCCCACTGGCGGCGGCTGCACCGCGGCCTCGGGCGGCTCGGCTACGGCGTCGCCGAGGAGGTGCTCGACGCCGCCGACTTCGGCGTGCCGCAGTCGCGGCGGCGGCTCTTCCTGCTGTGCCGGAAGGGATCGCCGCCGCCGCCGCTGCGGCTCCCGCGCGCGCGGCGGCGGACGGCCCGCGACATCGTCGAGATGGACGGGTATCCGATGACGCCGCTCGAGAACGGACGCAGGGCCGCGGCGACGATCGCCAGGGCCGAACGCGCCGCCGCGAGCCTTGGGCGAAGGGAGCCGTTCCTGCTGGTCTACTACGGGACCGACGGGGCGGGCGGATGGCAGAGCCTCGACGCCCCCCTGCGCACGGTCACGACCGTGGACCGCTTCGCGCTCGTCGCGTGGCGGAACGGCGAACGGGTGATGCGGATGCTGCAGCCGCCCGAGCTCGCCCGTGCGATGGGGTTCGGCCGCGGGCGCCGGAAGTTCCGGCTCGGCCGCGGCACGAGGCGCGACCGCATCCGGCTGCTCGGCAACGCGGTCTGCCCGCCGGTGATGGAGGGCGTCGTGCGGCATCTCGCGGCAGCTGATTCCTGACCGCCGAACCGCCGCGCGCTCCACGCGCTCATGCCCGCTCCGGCGTGCGTGCGCGCACCGCGTCCTCAATGCGGTCGGCGACCCGTTCCGCGTCGGCGGCCACATTGTGGCCCCAGACGCGCAGCACGAGCCAGCCGCGCCGCCTGAGCCGCGCGAAGTTGCGGCGGTCGCGGCGGCGGTTGCCCTCGATCTTCGCCGCCCAGCGCGGCGTCAGCTTGTGCCGCCACGCGGGGAACCGCCAGCCGTGCCAGAAGTCGCCATCGACGAAGACGGCCACCTTCGGCCGGAGGAAGACGAGGTCGGGCGTACCGGGGATACCGCGCGCGTGCTTGCGGAAGCGCAGGCCGCGGGCGTGGACGGCGCGCCGCACCGCCAGCTCGATGCCCGTGTCCTTGCCGCGGATGCGCGCCATCAGGCGGCTGCGCTGCTCCGGCGTCAGGCGATCGGGCATCCGCCCCTCCGGTATTCGCCGAGAGCATAGCGCCACCGGCGGAACTGCGGTCCGGCGTGGTCGCGGAGCCGGCACGAAGATGCGCTCGCGGTTCCGTGGGACGCAGCCTTTCGCGTCGATCGCGCGCCGCTCGATGCGATAGCCGTGGGTGTCCGCCTGCGTACCGCGATCAGTGAAAGGTGTGCCCCAAGTCGTGGCCGACGAGGTTCTTCACGCTTCCGAGTGCGAACGCCTCGGGGCGGCGCGCGGGGCGTTGCGACGATCTCCGCCGGGAAGGCACGCCACGGCGGGGGCGCACTGCCGGGCGGGTGGCGCGAGGCGCTCCGACTGGATGTGCGGATGCCGAAGCGTGCCTGGTTGGATACCATGCTTGATGCACGAGGATCGCGGTGCTGGCAGGAGGAAAGCAGTTGGCCGATCCCCTCCACGAGGCCATCGCGAGCGCCATCCGGCAGCCGCTGGACCCCGCCGCATTCGAGCGGTGCGCGCTCGACCTGCTGCGGTCCGCATACTACCCTGGCCTCCGCCCGATCCCGCCCAAGCGCGACGCCGGCATGGACGGAGTCGCCGGTCCGGACGCCGGGCCGGACTTCGTGCTCGTGGCGACGACCGCGAAGGACTACCGGCGCAACCTCCGCAAGAGCGTCCGCCGCCACTTGGACGCGGGCGGCCCCGCCCGCGCCTTCGTGCTCGCCACGACGCAAGAGGTCACGGGCGAGAGCCGCCTGCGCCTGCGGGACGCGGTCGGGCGGTGGGGCACGGAGCTGCGCGCGATCCACGACCGCGGCGATTTCGAGCAGCTGCTCTACCGCTCCCCGCGGTGGCGCAGGGAACTGCTCGGCGTTACCCGCTCCGCGAGCGCGCTGAGCCGGTTCCCCGCCAGCGCGCGGGCATCCTCTTCCATCCCGCTGATCGGCCGCGACGCCGAGCTCGCGCAGTTGCGCTCCGCGGGCGGCGACATCGTGCTGGCCGGCAAGCCGGGCGCCGGCAAGACGTTCCTGCTCGAACGGCTCGCGGACGAGGACTGGGGCCTCTTCGACCTCGGATGGAGCATCCCCGGCCTCAAGGACGCAGTCCTCGAGATGCAGCCCCGGCGCGTGGTGCTCGACGACGCACACCTGTCGCCGGACCGCCTCGGCGCCGTCCGGCAGCTGCGCCGGGAGATGGATGCCGGTTTCGGCATCGTGGCCGTCTCGTGGCCCGGCCGCGCCGGCGAGGTGGCGGCGCGTCTGCCGGACGCGGAGCGCATCGACATCGAGGAGATGGAGCGCGACCGGATCGTCGAGATCGTCGAGGCGGCCGGCGTCGCGCGGCGGGACCTGCAGCGCCTCATCGCCGATCAGTCGCGCGGGCGCGCGGGGCTGGCGTCCGTGTTGGCGCGGGCCTGCAGGACCGGAGGCATCGACGCGGTGGCGAGCGGCAGGAAGCTGCTCGAAGATCTCGCCGCGTGGTACCGGCGGACACTGGGCGAGGAGAGCCACCATGTGCTCGGAGCGCTCGCCCTCGCGGGAGACGCCGGCGCCACGCTGGAGCAGGTCAGCGGGGTCACCGGCCTGATCCCGGCAAGCACCAGCAACCTGGTTCGCGGACTGGCCGAGGGCGGCATCATCGACGAAGCGGAGCGGCCCCTGTCCCTGGAAGAGATGTTTGGCAAGGCGCCGCAGCCGCCCCGTCCGGACTGGCTCTGCGTGCAGCCCGAGGCGTTGCGCTATGCACTGGTCGCCGACGTGTTCTACGGCGCCGGCTCGCTCCCCGTCGTGTCCGCCGTGGAACGGCTGGACCCTCCCTCGATCGCGGCGCTGCCGCTCATCGGGGCGGTTCACCGCGGTGCGAACGTCGACCGGGAGATGCTGCTGGGGCTGGTGGATTGGCATGACGAGCAGGCCGCAGTGGAATACGCGCTCCTGGGACCGGACGAGATGCGGGCGGCGCTCGAACGCGCATCCGTTCACCGGACGCGCATCGCCGAAGCCTGCTACGCAGCGGGCGTTGCTCCGGAACATGCGCTGCGGGTGCTGATGGAGCAGGCGGCGGGCGACGACCGGGACGAGCACGGCGCGCCGGATCATCCGCTGCGTATCGTCGGCGACTACCTCGCGTCGCCCGGGGCGGGCATAGAAGCGAGACGGCTGGCCGTAACAACCGCCGACGAGTGGATCGCGGCCGGTGGCGACACGCACGTAGGTCTCCGCGTGCTGATGCACGCGGTGCAACTCGACTGGCGAAGCCTCTCCACCGATCCCGGACTGGGGACGACGATAACGATCAGCGAAGGCATTGCCCCGTCCTCGCTGATCGCGGAGATCGGCGGTCTCTGGAACTCGATCATCGACATCATCGAACGTCGGCATCAGATTTCCCCGGATGTCCTCAATGCCCTTCATCCCTGGGCGCTGCCCGAGTCGCTCAACAGCCTTGTGTTGACGCTTGACAGCGATACCGTCGATGCGATTCGCGGCGTCGGCGAGCGCGTGATCGAGCGGCTGGCGAACGTCTTCAGGGATAGGCCGGGCGCGCTGTACCGCCTGCGCGAGCTCGCGGAGCGCGGAAGCATCGATCTCCATATCGACGTTCCGGACTGGTTCGCATCGCTGTTTCCCGAATGGGAAAACTACAACGAGTACTTCTCTGGCGAAACCTTCATGCGATACGTCGAAGAGATCCGAACGCAACCGGCCGGCGCCATTGCGGACAGGTTGATGCGCGTCGACCGGGAGGCGATCGAAGCGGGCGTCGAAAGTCCGAACGAGATGATCCCGCGTGGTGCCCGGCGGCTGGCGCGCGAACTCGCCGCGCGCGACGAGCGGCCCGAGGAGATGCTAGCGGCGCTGGAGCAACTCGGCGCTGACGGCGGAATGACAGGATGGTTCCTCGACCGCTCCGCCGAGCTTCGGCGGCCCGGCTGGGAAGAGGCGATCGAGCGGCTGCTCGGCAGCAGCGCCACGGCCGGTGCGGCCATCCGGACGGCGCTTGTCCGCCCCGCCCGTGAGGAACTGAAACTCCTCGCGATCGGCCAGTCCGCGCCGTGGCTCGGGCTGATCGAACCCCTCGTCATCAGGGACGAGATCGACGACGTGACGCTTGCCCTCCTGTTCGAGGCACCCGATCTCCCGGTCGCACAAGAGGCGGCGCTCGCGCTCGGAGCGGTGGACGAACTGCGGGGTGGACGGCTCGACCGGCTGCGGCCGCCGATGCTCGAGCGCTGGAAGGAGATCGTCGTCTCCGTGCCTCCGGACGGAGGCGGCGGCGCGGCCGGTTCCTGGCGCCTCGGCGCGGTACTGATGCAGGATCACGACCTCTGCGCCCGGTGGATCGTGATGCGATTCGCCAACCTCGGCGAGCAGCAAGGGACCGGTCACCGCAGCCCCGGACGGGAAGTCCGGGAAGCGATTGAAGCCCTGCCCCCGGAGATCAGGACCGAACTGATCCGGTACCTGCCTGTCGGCGTCAGCGAATTCCTGTTGAGGGATTACGTCCCCATCCTGCTCTCGGGAAATAGCGGCGCGGCTGCGGAGCTGTTCAAGCGATCGGAACTCGGCGGCCTGCACCATCTCGCGCTGTGCCGGGCCCGAGGCGAGGACTGGCCTGTCGACGAGGCCTGGATGGAGCGAGCTCTCCTGGCCATGGACCACGGATGGGAACCGGAGCGGATCGTGGACGCCCTGCTGCTCGGACCCATTGTGTCGTGGAGCGGCGAGGCAAGCGAGCACTGGCAGCGGCAGGCCGAGGCGTTCAAGCGGCTCCGCGCCCCGGAACAGCCGGGCGGCGAGCGCCGCACTCGCATCGCCGAAGCCGGGATCGCTCGCTTCGGGCAACGGCGCGACCACGCAAGGCGCGCCGAGCGGAATGAGCGCGTCTTCGGGCCGAGACGCTGATCCACGACGGCGGAGCCGAACCGCCCGATCACAGGCCGCAAGCGGAGGAGAGGGTGGCGGGCAGCCGGGCAGAGCGCCGCGTGCTACAGCCGGGCGAGAGGTTGCTGTACGCTCCGCACGCGCTCGAGCGCATGGCCGAGCGCGACATCACGGAAGGCGACGTACGGCAGACGCTGGAGGCTCCGGACAGCGTGCGCGCCGCTCGGTCCCGCCCGCCGGCCCCGCCGGGCATCCAGTACCGGCGGCGCATCGGCCTGCGGACCTGTAAGGTCTACGTGGAGGAGGGTTCCCGTCCGATGCTGGTCGTAACCGCCGTGTGGCACGGCGAGGGGCCTCTCGGGAAAAGGAGCGCGCCGTGAGCAACGACAACGGAGGCGCCGTCAGCTACGACGGCGAAACCGTCTACATCCGGCTCAGGGACACCAAACCCGTGGTCAGCCGCGAGTTCGGCGATCTGCGCAACGTGGACTACGACGCTGAGGGCCAGGTCGTCGGAGTGGAGCTGATCGGACGGCCCGGCGCCCTGAGCCTGCTCGGGCTGCCGGAAGCCGATCGGGTGCGCGACGCGCTGTGGGCGCACGGTTTCCGGATCGGCGGCGATCCGATGTTCATCCCGGGACCGGAACGCACGGCCGACGCGGCCTGACGGAAGCCTTCGCATCCGGGCACCCGGCTCGCGGTGGCACCGGCGTTTACCCTGCCAATAACGTCTTAGGGGTCCTTGGGGCTACAACTAGGTCGCTATACTCAGCGGGGTGATGGAGCAACAGACGATCTGGCCCGACCCGGTGCCGTGCCTGCCCGCGAACCCGGTGCAGGGCATTCGCCGGTGTGAGGCGCTGGCGAAGAACATCGAGTGCCGCTGGCTCGGCGTCGCCTACTGCGGCATCCGCGCCGAGGACATGGGCGACGCGCTGGACGAGCTAGGCCTCGGCGAGCTGAGCTGGATCATCGAGGACGACCTCGACGCGGGCGATGTCGCCGAGGCTGCCCGCGCGCTCCGCGAGGCCCTCGGCGGGATCGGCGGACGCCACGACGACGCGGCGAGCGCCGTCCGCTGGCTCGCCGGCCTCCTCGACCGCGTGCGCGAGTACGGGGCGGGACTGAGCAGCCGGTTCGCGGAGAGGCTCGACACGAAGGAACGGTACTGACCCGTGCCCGCGCGCATCCCGTTGTGCGAGATGAGGGCCCGCGAGCTGCTGGCCGAGGCGGGCATGACCACTCCGCCCGTAGACGTAGAGAAGATCGCGGAGAGCCAGTTCCTGCAGGTAGTGCGTTCCGGCCGGGGAGAGCACCGCGGGCGGGCGATGCTCAGCGACGGCACGATCAGCCTGAACGCCGGCGACGCGCCGGTGGCGCAGCGGTTCTCGATCGCGCACGAGATCGGGCACTACGTGCTCCGCCACGACGGGTTCACCTTCTTCCCTCACGAGGATCCGGAGAGCGACCTGTACGCCCAAGACCCCGCGCGCGAAGAAGAGCGCGAGGCGGACCATTTCGCCAGCACGCTGCTGGTACCGCCGCAATGGCTCCGCCGGGACGTCAAGGCAGGGCGAACGCTGCGCGATCTCGCGGCCCTGTACCAGGTATCGCGAGAGGTGATGACCATCGCCCTCGAGCGGCGGCGGCTGCGCGTTCGCGGCTAGGGCGGCTGCGGCAGCCCCAGTTCGGCCTTGACCCATTCGAGGTAGCGGGCCGCGTCCTCGTCCAGTCCCGCCCCCCCGCTCTCGTCCCCCCGCTCCGCCTCGCCGAGGAACCGCGCGCGATCCGCGGGCGTGGCGCCGCGCTCCATGCGCGTGGAGCGCGGGCCGCGGCGCGGCGCGGACAGCGCGATCCCGATCGTCGCGACGAGCTGGTGCGGAGCGATGCGGAGCACTTCCGCGAGCGCCGGCCAGAGGTCCGGCGTCCGGATGTTCGCGATGGGAGCCTGGTTCGCCTCGATCTGCTCGAGAGCGGTGGGGGAGAGCGCCGCCCCGCGCTCGCGCAGTTCCGCGCTGAGGGCGTCGCGGGACAGCCGGGAGTGTTCGCGGAACCGCCTGATCACGGCGCCCAGCGTCACGTCTTCCCCCGTCCGGCCGAGCGCCTCGGCGCGCGCCGTCCACATGCGCGTCCGGCCCTCGGACGCCTTGTGGGCCGCCGCCGCGATCACCGCGTCCGCGAGAGCGAGAGCCTCACCGGGGTGCTCCCGGACGATGGCCGCCGCGTCCGGTTCGGAGCCGGCGTCGTACTCTTCGCGGAACTTCCGCACGCCCGGCCCCGTGTCGCCGTTACCCATCGTCTTCCTCCCTGAACCAGCGCCTCAAGGCGGCCATGCCTTCGGCGATCAGCCCACGGGTCTTGCGTTCCCCGTAGCCGAGAACGGACGCCACATCCTCGACGCCGGGGTCCTGGCTGTAGATGGGCAACTCCATCCGGTAGTGCAGGGCGATGGCCCGCGCCTGCTCGTACGGCAGGGTGGCCAGCCCCTGATCGACGACTATCTCGTTTTCGGCCTGCCCGAAGGGATCGGCGCCGTCGGCGATGTCCGCGAAAGCGTCGTCGATCTCGTCCGCGCCGGAGAAGGGCTGGCCGAGCCGGACCGCCGAACGTTCGCGTTCGCCCCGCTTCCCGCGCCTGGCGTCCCGCCCTGCGGTCTGCGCGAGCCGCTTCATCGCCTTGTTGAACTTCACCTCGAAGAACGACTCGTCCCGGATATCCTTCCAGAACCGGACCCGCAGCTCGCTTTCGACATCCTCGATCTCGCCGGACGGCGCCTGCCCGTGGCGGGAAGCCGCCGCCTGGACGCGCGGTGCCGCAAGCTCCGCCAGCACATCGGCGATCCGGTCGCGAAGCGCCGGGTCCGCCGCCTCGCGATGGACGACCACCACCGCCTCGATGAGCGTCGAGCGGAGCGCGTCGAGGTAGCCGTCGTCATCGGGCGGCGGCAGCGCGTCCAGCGCCGCCTGGACTTCGGGCGGGCGTTCGTACTTCCCGGCTGTCACGATTTCGCCTTGCCTCCTTACTGGTCTGATAGCAGCGCGCGTCCGCAACCTGCACGAGCCGCTGTGGAACCGGCGCCCGTGCAGGTTACGGGGCCGTCGCCGCAATCACCCTTACGTAGGGGCGGCGGCAAGCGATCATCGGTACCCGCCCCGGAAGGGAACCCTGCGATGGCAACCGAGGAGCACGGACCGGACAGCGTGGACGAAGGCCCCGTCACCGTCACCGTCGACGGGCGGGAGTACGAGTTCGACCGCCCCGTCGTCACCGGCGGGGAGATCGAGGACAAGGCGGGCATCCCCCGCGAGGCGGGCCTGATCCGCGTGCTGGAAGACGGCACGCAGGAGCAGGTCGGCGAGGACGAGCAAATCGAACTGCGGCGGGACGACCGCTTCCGGAAGCCCCCGCGCTTCGTCCGGGGGGCGGACGCGGCGGCGCCCGATCGGCGGCGGCGCGACATGGAGCTGCTGCGGAAGCGGTATCCGCGGCTCGAGTGCGGGCAGGACCTCGGCTGGTTCCGGATCGGGGACTTCGCGCTGCCGCCGGGGTGGAACCGCGAGGCGACGGATCTGCTCGTGATCGTCCCTCCCGGGTACCCCGCGACGCCGCCGGACAACTTTTTCGTGAGGCCCGGTCTCCGTACCGCGGCCGGCGCGCCGCCCGGCAGCTACACCGACGGCCGGAGCGTGCTCGGCGAGTCCTGGGCGCAGTTCTCCTTCCATGTCGAGGGGTGGATCCCCGGCGAGGACTCGCTGGAGACCTTCGTGATCGCGGTCGGCCGGCGGCTGCGGGAGACGAACTGATGGCGGTCACGCTCGCCGTCGCCCGGGACCTGTGGCGCGGCCTCAGGGACCACCTGCTCGCCGACGGCGGCGAGCGCGTCGCCTTCCTGCTGGTGCGGCCCGCCGGCGAGCGGCTGCTCGCGTGCGGCATGCTCCCGATCCCCGACTCGGATCTCGGCCACCGGAGCGCGCACGGCGTCTCCCTGCGGCTGCCCGCGCTGCTCGGCGCGATGAACGCGGCCGCTGCGCGCGGCCTCGCCCTCGTCGAGGCCCACAGCCATCCGCTGTCGGAGGGCAGGGTGCGCTTCTCGCGCACCGACGAACTGGGGCACGAGGAGATGGTGGCCCACATGTCCGCCGTCGCGCCGGAGCGGCCCTACGGGGCGCTCGTGCTCGGCCCGAACGCCGTGCAGGGCAGGGTCTGGCGGGACGGCGAGCCGTCCGCGATCGGCGCCGTGACGGTGCTGGGGCCGACGATCGAGAGGTGGCCCGGCGACGGAACGCCGGCCGCGGGCGCCGCCCGGAGCACCGGTGCGGAAGGCGCCGTCCGTCACGATCGCCAGGTGCGGGCGTTCGGCGAGGACGGGCAGGCGCGGATCGCCGAAACGCGGGTCGCGATCGCCGGGCTGGGCGGCATCGGCTCGCTCGTGGCGATGCAGCTCGCCCACCTCGGCGTGCGCGACCTCGTGCTGATCGACGACGACCTCGCCGAGGAGACGAACCTCAACCGCCTCGCGGGCGCAGGCGCGAGCGACACCGGGAGGGCGAAGGTCGCCGTGGCCGCCGAATACGCGAGGAAGGTCAACCCGAAGGCTCGCGTGCTCCCGCTGCAGGCGAACGTCAGGGACCCGCGGGCGATGCGGGCCGCCGCGGACGCCGACGTGCTGTTCGGGTGCGTCGACACCGACTCGGGACGGCTGATCCTCAACGAACTCGCCCTCGCCCACATGCTGCCCTACATCGACTGCGGGGTGGGCATCGCGGCTTCCGGCGGCACGATCGCGGAAGCGGGAGGCCGCGTCGCGGTCTGGACGCCCGGCCGCGCCTGCCTGCTCTGCTCCGCGGGAGACGTCATCCCCGCCGTCGCGGCCGCGGAGCTCGAGAGTCCCGAGGAGCGGGAGTTCCGGCGTGCGCGCGGCTACGTCGCCGGAGCCGGCGTGCCGGAGCCCGCCGTGATCTCGCTGAACGGCGTGATCGCGTCGATGGCCGTCACGGAGTTCCTCGCTCTCGTGACGGGGTTCCGCCCGTCCTGCCACTACCGGATCTACGACATGCTCGGCCAGCGCATCGATCCGCGGCATGTGTCCCGGGCGCCCCGCTGCGTGGCGTGTGCCGCCGAAGGAGCCGGCGGCGAGGCCCGCACGGAGCGGTACGGCCGCCGCGGACTGCCGGCGGACCTGCCGCTCTCCGGCAAGGACGGCTGACGCCGCCGGGTTCCCGCGAACCGTGCGCCGGGCGTCTCCCCACCCGCCGCGCAACAACGAGCGGCCGCGCCCCGCGGCGGACAGGCAGGGAGAGACGCGCCCATGACGCAACAAGGGCTGTGAGCGGCCGGGGCGGCACGTTGTCGTCCGTGCCGCCCCGGGCCGCGAACGGTCCGCACCCGAACCCTGCCCGGATACGGACGCCGTGGGCAGGGCGGCCTGGCCGCCGCTCCGCCCGCGGACATGGAGGAGGTTCCCGCCATGCCCGCTCACATGCCCATCATACGGGCGCGCGCCGCGAAGCGCGCCGCCGGGGTGCTGCTCGATGAGCTGCTCGAGGCCGTGTCCGGCGAGCTCACCGAGGACCGGGTCGCGAAGATCGTGGCGGACATCCGCCCCGGCTACCTCGCCGCCGACAAGGAAACGAAGGGGACGATCCTCGACGCGCTCTGCTCCCTCACCGGCTTCCGCCGCAAGTCCCTGATCCGCGCGTTGGGCCGCACCCGGGGCGGCGGAACGCGCACGGGACGGCCTGCCGTCTACGGCCGGGAGACGGCAGAAGCGCTGTTCGACCTCTGGAACGGCCCGATGCGCCGCGCCGACGACCGGCGGATGGCGGCCGGGGCGGGGCGCGTGGCCCGTCAGCTCGTCCGCAAGGGCAGGCGCTCGTACCCGGAGCGGACGCTCGGCCAGCTCGACGGCGTCTCGCCGTCCACCGTGCGGCGGCTGCTCCAGCCGCTGCGTCCCGGCGACGCCCGCCGGCGCCGGAGGCGGCGGCCGGGCGGGAACTCCCACCGCATCCGCGCACTGACGCCGGTGCGCCCGCACCGCGAACAGAACGACGCCGTACCCGGCTGGGTGCAGGCCGACACCGTCCACCACGGCGGGCCCTCGTCCGAAGGCAGGTACGTCTGCACGCTCACCTGCGTCGACGAGGCCACCGGCTGGATCGCGCTGCGGGCGCTGCCGAGGCTCGGCGGCAACGAGGTGGCGAGCGCGCTGGACCGCATGCGCCGGAGGTGGCCCGTCCCGATGGCGCACCTCCAGACCGACAACGGCACCGAGTTCATGAACCGCGCCGTCGAGCTGTGGGCGGAGCGCAACGGCGTCCGGCGCTCGCGCGGACGGCCACGCCGCTCGAACGACCAGGCTCGCGTCGAGGAGCGCAACGCGCATGTGGTGCGCGAGGCCGTCGGCGACGCCCGGTTCGAGGGCGCGGCCGCCGTAGCGGCGCTCGACGAGCTCTACGCCGCGCTGTGCGACCTGCTGAACTTCTTCATGCCCGTGCGGCGCAGCACTGGCGAGCGCCGGGAAAACGGGAGGACAGTGCGGCGCTACGGGAAGCCCAGTACCCCGTGCGACCGCCTGCTGGCCTCGGACGCGCTGGACGCGGACGGCAAGCGCCGGCTCGCCGCCCGCCGCGAGATGCTCGACCCCGATGAGCTGAACGAGCGTGCCGACGCCGCGCTGGACGTCCTCGAACGCCTCGAGCGGTAGCCGATCGGGCGTCCGCGTTCCGTTGGCGGCTCGGTCCACGCGCACGACCCGCTTCGGTCACAGACATCTGACGCCCGCCACCCCGCTTCGGTAACAATACTTACGGAGATTAGCGGGGCGTCGCCAGCGGCGGCGCGGCGTGCCATACTCGGAGGGAACACAGCGCGCGGGTCCGCGGCGGCGCGCCCCCTCCCGGCGAGGCGCGAGGCGCGGCGGCGCGGGAACGCGGGAACGCCTTGACCAGCTCCGCGACGGCGACGCTGCCGCTCGCCCACGTGCTGCCGATCGGCGCCTCCCTCACGGCCGGGGGGCGGCTCGCCGTGGGCGGCTGCGACCTCGGCGCGCTCGCGCGCGAGTACGGCACCCCGCTCTACGTCTACGACCACGCGACGCTGCGCGCGCAGTGCCGCGCGTTCCTCGGGGCGTTCCGCGCCGAGCACCCGCGCACCGACGCGGTGTACGCGGCGAAGGCGTTCCTCTCCCGCCCCTTCGCGCGCCTCGTGGCGGCCGAGGGCTACGGCTTCGACGCCGTCTCCGGCGGCGAGCTGGCGGTGCTGCGCGCGGCCGGCGTGGACATGGCGAGCGTCCACGTCCACGGCAACAACAAGGGCCGCGACGAGCTGCGGCTCGCGATCGCGGCCGGCGCCGGCCGCGTCGTGATCGACAACCTCGGCGAGATCGCGCTGCTGGAGGAGGAGGCCGCCGCCGCGGGCGTGGTGCAGCCCGCGCTCGTGCGGCTCTCGCCGAACGTGGACGCCCACACCCACGAGAAGACGACGACGGGCATCCTCGACACCAAGTTCGGGGTGCCGATCGCGACCGGCGCGGCGGAGGAGGCGGTGCGCGCCGCCGCCGCCGCGCCGCACATCGGGTTCCGCGGGCTGCACGTGCACCTCGGCAGCCCGATCTTCCGCCTCGAGCCCTACGAGCTGGCGATCGCGGCGCTGGCGGCGTTCGAGGCCGAGGCGGTGCGCGGCAGGCTCGGCCTCGAGGCGCCGGAGTGGTCGCTGGGCGGCGGCTTCGCCGTCGCCTACCGCGGCGAGCAGTCGCCGCCGCCGCCCGCGGAGTACGCGCGCGCGATCGCCGGGGCGCTGCGGCGCGAGACGGCGGCGCGCGGGCTGCCGCTGCCGCACCTCACGATCGAGCCGGGGCGCGCGCTCGTCGCCCGCGCCGGCGTCGCCCTCTACGAGGTCGGCGCGCGCAAGGAGGTGCCCGGCGTCCGCACCTGGGTCTCCGTCGACGGCGGCATGGCCGACAACGTGCGCCCGGCGATGTACGACTCGCGCTACGAGGTGGTGGCCGCCGAGCGCCCGCTCGCGCCCGCCGAGGAGACGGTGACGATCGCGGGCAAGTACTGCGAGTCGGGCGACGTGCTGGCGCGCGACGTAGAGACGCCGCGGCTGCGCGCGGGCGAGATCGTCGCGATGCCCGCGGCGGGCGCCTACCACCTCGCGATGGCGTCCAACTACAACCTCGCGCTGAAGCCGGCCGTGGTGCTCGTCGCGGACGGGCGCGCGCGGCTGCTGCGCCGCCGCGAGACGCCCGACGACCTGATGGCGCTCGACGCCGACCTCGACGCGGACGAGGGGGGCGCGGCGTGAGCGCGCCGGCGGAAGCGGCGCCGGGCGCGCCCCCGGACGCGCCGGAGTGGGGCGTGTACGGCCAGCCGCTGGCCGTCGCCCAGCTGCGGAGCGACCTCGCGGGCGGGCGGCTCGCGCACGCCTACCTGCTGAGCGGGCCCGAGGGCGTGGGCAAGGCCACGCTCGCGCGGCGGCTGGCGCAGGCGCTGCACTGCGAGGCCCCGCCCGGCGGCGCGGGCCCCTGCCTCGAATGCGCGGCCTGCCGCCGCGCCGGCGACGGCGGGGCCCCCGACTACGAGGTGGTCGCGATCGGCGGCCCCTGCGACGAGGAGAGCCACCGCGACCACGCCGCCGACGGCTCCACCCGCATCCGCATCTGCCAGGCGCGCCGCCTCGCGCGGCTCTCCAGCCTCGCCCCCTTCCACCAGCCGCCGCACCACCCCCCGCGCCGCGTCTTCGTCGTCGACGCCGCCGACGACCTCCAGACCGAGGCCGGCCACGCCCTGCTCAAGACGCTCGAGGAGCCGCCCGCGACCTCGCTGCTGATCCTGCTCGCGACCGACCCCGCCGAACTGCTGCCGACGATCCGATCGCGCTGCCGCGAGATCGCGCTGCGGCCGATGCCGCGCGCCGAGTGCGCCGCCGCGCTCGCCGAAGGCCTCGGCCTCGGCGGGGACGAGGCGGCGCGGCTCGCCGCGCTCGCGCGCGGGCGCTACGGCCTCGCCGCGCGGCTGCACCGCGACCCCTCGCTGGTGCGGATGCGCGAAGCCGCCGCCGAGGACCTCGCGCGCCTCGCCGCCGCCGGCCGCAACGAGCGCTTCGACTACGCCGAGAAGCTCGCCGGGGGCTGGCGGCGCGACCGCCGCGGCGTGCTCGGCACGCTCGACGTCTGGCGCTGGCGCTGGAGCGAGGCGCTCGCGGTCGCCGCCGGCGCGGCGAGCGCGAACGGCGGCGAGCCGCTGGCCGCCGCCTCGGCCGCCGAGGCCGCCTCGGCGCTGCGGGCGACGCAGCGTGCGCGGCGGCGGCTGCTCGAGAACACCAACCCGCAGCTCGCGCTCGAGGTGCTGATGCTCGACCTGCCGGAACTGGCGGGCCGCGCCCCCGCCCTCGCGGCGCGCAACGGAGAGCGCAACGGAGAGGAGGCCCGCGCGGCCGTGGCGCCCTGAGCGCCCGCGCCCGCGCGGGGACCCGTATGGACGGCATCGCAGGGGTGCGCTTCCGCGAGGCGGCGCCGATCGTCTACTGCAGTCCGGGCGGCCTCGACGTCGGCGTCGGCGACTACGTCGTCGTCCGCACCGACCGCGGGGAGCAGCTCGGCTGGGTGGTGCTCGCGCCCGATCAGGTGCTGGCGGCCGAGCCGGAGGGGCCGCTGCGCGTGATCGAGCGCATCGCCGGCGAGGAGGACGTGACGGCGTGGCGCGCCGCCCGCGAGCGCGAGCGGGAGGACGTCGCCGGCGCGCAGGCGCTCGCGGCCCGCGAAGACCCGCGAGTGCGGGTCGCGAGCGTCGACTGGAACCTCGCGGGCACCCGCTGCCACGTCACCTTCTCCGCCTCCGCGCGCGTCGAGCACCGCTGGCTCCGCGACCGCTGCGCCGAGGCGTTCGGCGCCGAGGTCACGGTCGAGCAGGTCGGCGACCGCGACCGCGGGCGCGCCCTCGGCGACGTCGGGGTGTGCGGGCTCGCGCTCTGCTGCCGCACCTGGCAGACCGCCTTCCCCGCCATCTCGATGCGCCTCGCGCGCGAGCAGGACCTGCCCCCCAACCCCACCAAGATCTCCGGCGTCTGCGGCCGCCTGCTCTGCTGCCTCTCCTACGAGGTCGACGAGTACCGGCGGCTGCGCGGCGACCTCCCCAAGGTGGGCAAGCGCGTCACCACCCCCGTCGGCCGCGCCCGCGTGATCTCGATCGCCACGCTCAAGGGCGTCGTGCGGATGCGCCTCGACGACACCGGCGAGGTGATCGAGATGACCGCCGACGAGCTGCGCTCCCAGTACGGCTCCGCCGTCCGCCCCGAGGAGCTCGAAGAGCGCGTCGAGGAGCCCGCCCGCCGCCAGGACCGCCGCCGCCGCGACCAGCTCGTCGCCACCCTCGACCCCGTCGCCGCGCCCGCCGCCGCCCGCGAGCCGCAGTCCGCCCCCGCGTCCGGGGACGCCGAGGGCGCGGCGGACGGCGGCGCGGCGGAGGACGGCGGCGATCAGCCCAGGCGGCGGCGACGGCGCGGCCGGCGCGGCGGACGCCGGCGGCGCCCGGGCGCCGGGGACGGCGGCGCGGCGGACGGCGGCGGGTAGCGGCGAGGACGCCTCGGGCCGTCCGCCGCGCGACGGGCGGAGACGGACGGCGGCATCGTGCGCGGTGCGCGCTGGTCGGGGAGGCCGGATTTGAACCGGCGACCTCCTGACCCCCAGTCAGGTGCGCTGCCAGACTACGCCACTCCCCGAACGGCGCGTCCCGATGGTAGCAGGCCCCTCGCCGCGAGGCGACGCCCCCGGGCCGCGCGCGCGGGCCGCGCGCGCTACGCGAGGCCGGCGAGGCGCGCGCCGACGACGAGCGCGCCCCCGGCCGCGGCGATCAGGACGTGGCCGGCCAGCGCGCCGCGCCCCAGCCGGTGCGCGAGGTGGGCGTGGAGCACGCCGCTCGCGAAGTGGAAGGCGATCAGCAGGGCCGTCGCCGCGAGCGGCCCCTCCAGCGGCACGAAGCGCAGCGCCCAGCGCAGCTGGACGACGACGAGGGCGACCACGGCGGCGAGGATCAGCGTGTCGATCGGGTCGGCGTGGCTCTCGCGCAGCAGCCCGATCGCGAGCAGCCACGAGACGAGCGCGACCGCCGCCAGCGCCTGCGCGAGGTCCAGCCCGGCGTCGTAGGCGAGGGAGAACGCCGCGAACGCGACGAGGTAGGTGGCCGCGCCCGCGACGAAGCGCGCCGCCCCCTGCCGCGGCTCGCGCGCGCGCAGCGAGTGGGCCTCGGCGGCGACGACGGCGAGGAAGCCGGCGCCCGCCGTCAGCCCCGCCAGCGGCGCCCAGTAGCCGTGCGCGTTCTGCTCGGCGAAGGGCGGCAGCGCGAGCGCGTAGAGGGCGGGCAGGATCAGGTGCGGCGTGGTGTCGGCGCCCGCCTCGACCGCGCGCGGACGCGCGTGGCGGAGCACGCCGTCGGCGCCCAGCGCGGCGACGCCCGCGCCCAGCAGCGCGATCCACGGCTGCGTCGGCTCGGTCAGCAGGAACATCAGGAACGCGGCCGTCACCAGCGCCGCGAGCAGCGCCGCCGGCCCGCCGATCAGCGGGCGCGGCCTCGGCAGCGGCTGCGGCGGGGGCGGCTCCGCCGCAGCAGGGGCCTCCCAGACGCCGCGCGGCTCCGGCACCGGGCCGGGAGGCGCCACCGGCACCGGGTAGGCGCCGGGCGGGACCGCCTCGGCCGTCGGGGGGATGGAGGGCGGGGCGGGACCCGGCTCCTCTTCCTCTTCTTCTTCGTCCTCGGCGGGATCGTCCTCGGCGGGCTCGCCACCGGGAGGATCGTCCGCGGCGCCGGCGGGCGGGGGGGCGGCCTCGGGCCCGGCGGGCGGGCCGCTCACTTCGCCTGCCCGGAGGCGAGCTGCGGCTCGGCCTCGCCGAACATCTCGGCGGCGTTGCGGTAGAGGATGCGGTCCTGCTCGTCCGCGCCCAGCCGCAGGCCGTCGAGGATGCGGCGGATCCGCACGGCGTGCTCGCCGATCTCGTCGTCGCCGCAGTCCGATCCCCAGACCAGCTTCTCGACGCCGATCTCGCCCCCGATCAGGCCGCGCTCGACGGCGTGGCGCTCGATCGTGTCGCCGCCGGAGAGGTCGAACGCGACGTGGTGCCGCCAGCGCGCGACCGAGGCTGCCTCGTCGTAGTTGCCGGTGCCGCCCATGTGGGCGCCGATCAGCGGCAGGGCGGGGAAGTTGTTGGCGATGGTGTCGAGCTGGAAGGGGCGCATCCGCATCGCCGAGACGTCGCGCGGCAGGCGCGCGCGCATCGCGCGGCTGCGCTCCAGCGCGGCGGCGGCCTCGGGATCGCGGCGCGGGTGCGTGATCGCGTAGTCCACGCCCCCGCCGATCACGCCGAGGTGGAACAGGATCGGCATCCGCGCCGCCTCGGCCTCGGCGTAGAGGTGGAAGTAGCGGTAGTCGTCGATCGCGTGGCGGGAGCCGATGATCTTGAGGCCGCGGTAGCCGAGTTCGTGCAGCCGCCGCACCTCCCCGCGCGGCGTCTCGTCCACGGCGAGGTGCGCGACCGGCACCATCAGGTCCTCGTGGCGGCGGAGGTAGGCCAGCGCCTCGTCGTGGGAGGGGCCGAAGCCGATGCGCCCGCCCGACAGCACCGAGGCGCGGACGACGCCGGCGGCGCGCAGCGCGTCGGCGCGGGCGTCGATCAGCCGCTCGTGGTCGGCGCGCTCGGGGTGCTCCCAGTCGCGCGGGAAGTGGCAATGGACGTCCCAGATCAACCCGCTATCCCCCCGCCGCGGGCAGGATACCCTACGGGCGGCGTACCGTCTGGACGGCCCGCGCCTCGAAGCCCAGCCGCTCCCAGAAGGCGAGGGCCGGCGCGTTGCGCGCGAGCACCGAGGCCTCGGCGGACGCCGCGCCGCCCTCGCGCAGCCGCGCCAGCCACGCCTCGACGGCGGCGCGCCCCACCCCGCGGCGGCGGTGCGGCGGCGCGACGTAGCACTCGATCGCCTCGCCGACCGCGCGCTCCTCGTCCGGCCAGTCGGCCACGACGCGCGTCACGAGGAAGCCCGCGCGCTCGCCGTCCGCCTCGATCCACTCGACGCTCTGGCCGCCGGGGTCGGCCCCGAACGCGCGCGCGTAGGCCGCCGCGTCCGGCGCCTCCTCCCACGCCGGCCCGTAGGCCCCGATCTCCTCGAGGTATGCGGCGAGCATCGCGAGGAACGCCGCCCGCTCCCCGCCGGCCACGGCGCGCAGCCGCACGCCGCCGGCGGCGCTCACGCGACGACCGCCGCCCCGGCCGGCCGCGGGGCCGCGCCCGCGCCCGCCTCCGCCTCCTCGCCGGCGGCGAGCAGGCGCAGCAGCGCCTCGACGGCGGCGAGCCAGTCGCGGCCGAGGTCCGCGAGCGGCATCCGCAGCTGGGTGGGGCCGGCGGCGACGCCCGCGGGCAGCGCGGGCAGGCGGCGCGCGGCGAAGGGGCGATCCCCGGCTGCGGCGACGACGACCGCGCCGCCCTCGACGCGGACGGCGGCGACGCCGGCCGCGCCCGCCGCCAGCCGCACGCGCACGAGGCCGAAGAGCTGCTCGACGGGGCGCGGCGGCGCGCCGTAGCGATCCTCGATCTCCGCGCGCAGGTCGGCGGCGGCTTCGGGCGAGCGCAGCCCGGCGACGCGCTGGTAGAGCGCGACGCGCCCTTCCATCTCCCCGACGTAGGACTCGGGGATGTAGGCGGGGACGGGCAGGTCGAGCGAGACGGGCGGCGGGGGCGCCTCGGGCGCGCGGCCCTCGCGGTCGGCGCGCAGGCGGGCGACGGCCTCGGACAGCATCCGCGTGTAGAGGTCGAAGCCGACCGAGGCGATCTGCCCGCTCTGCTCGGCGCCGAGCAGGTTGCCCGCGCCGCGGATCTCGAGGTCGCGCAGCGCGACCTGGAAGCCGGCGCCGAGATCGGTCGCCTCGAAGATCGTGGCGAGCCGCTGCTGCGCGACCTCGCTCAGCACGCGGTCGCGGCGGTGCAGCAGGTAGGCGCGCGCCTGCTGCGCGCCGCGCCCGACGCGCCCCCGCAGCTGGTAGAGCTGGGCCATCCCCAGCAGTTCGGCGCGATCCACGATCAGCGTGTTCACGTTCGGGATGTCGATGCCGGACTCGATGATCGTGGTGCACACCAGCACGTCGGCCTCGCCCGCGGCGAAGCGCTCCATCACGCGGCGCAGCGCCGGGCGCGGCATCCGGCCGTGCCCGACGACGACGCGCGCCTCCGGCGCGAGCTCGCGCACCTGCCCCGCCACGAGGTCGATCGACTGCACGCGGTTGTGCACGAGGTAGACCTGTCCCCCGCGCTCGATCTCGCCCAGGATCGCCTCGCGCACGAGCGCGTCGTCCCACTCGGCGACGTGGGTCTGCACCGGCAGGCGATCCTCGGGCGCGGTCTCGATCTCCGACATGTCGCGGATGCCGGCCAGCGACATGTGCAGCGTGCGCGGAATCGGCGTCGCCGAGAGCGTCAGCACGTCCACCTCGAGGCGCATCCGCTTCAGCCGCTCCTTGTGGGCGACGCCGAAGCGCTGCTCCTCGTCGATCACGGCGAGGCCGAGGTTGGCGAACTCGATGCCCGGCTGCAGCAGCCCGTGGGTGCCGATCACGACGTCGACCGCGCCCGAGCGCAGCCCCTCGGCGACGGCGCGCGCCTCGGCCTGGGTGCGGAAGCGCGAGAGCGCCTCGATCCGCACGGGGAACGGCGCGAGGCGCTCGCGGAAGGTGCGCTCGTGCTGCTGCGCGAGCACGGTGGTGGGCACCAGCACCGCGACCTGGAAGCCCTCCTGCACGGCCTTGAAGGCGGCGCGCACGGCGACCTCGGTCTTCCCGAAGCCGACGTCGCCGAGCACGATGCGGTCCATCGGCCGCATGTCCTCCATGTCGGCCTTGACGGCGGCGACGGCGCGCAGCTGGTCGGGGGTCTCCTCGTAGGCGAAGGCGGCCTCGAGCTCGCGCTGCCACGCGCCGTCGGGGCCGAAGGCGTGGCCGCGCAGCAGCTGGCGGGCGGCGTGGAGGCGCAGCAGGTCGGCGGCGACCCCGTCGACCGCGTCGCGCACGCGCGCCCGCGTGCGCGACCACTCCTGCGTGCCCAGCCGCGTCAGCCGCGGCGCGTGCCCCGAGGAGGCGGCGTAGCGCGTCACCTTGTCGATCTGCGCGACCGGCACGTAGAGGCGGTCGTCGCCCGCGTAGCGCAGCAGCAGGTAGTCGCGCTCCTCGCCGCCCGCCTCGCGGCGCACGACGCCCCCGTAGCGGGCGATGCCGTGGTCGGCGTGCACGCAGAAGTCGCCGGGCGCGATCCCGGCGAGGAAGCGCGCGCGGTGCGAGGCCGCCGGCCGCGCCGCGCGCCGCTTCCGCACGAACCCCATCAGCTCGGCGTCCGTCGCCAGCGCGATCCGGCCCTCCGGCCCGTCGATGCGCCAGCCGCCCGCGCACGAGCCCTGTACCAGCGCCACCGCGCCGCGATCGGGCGGCGCATCGAGGCGGTCCAGCACCGGCGAGGCGGCCCCGGCCTCCTCCAGCAGCTCGGCGAAGCGCTGCGCCTGCTGCGTGACGACGGCGACGCGGTCGCCGCGCCCCGCCGCTCGCGCGAGGTCGCGCGCCGCCTCGCGCATCCGCCCCGCCCAGGCGTCGTGCGGGGCGAACGGGACGCGCACCGAGCCGCGTTCGCGCCCCGTCGCCCAGCGCGCGAGGTCGGCGCGCGGCGCGCGGCGGTCGAGCTCGCGCGCCAGCGCCCGCTCGCCGAGGTGCGGCAGCGGCGCGTCCGCCCCGAGGTCGCCCGCCGCCGCCAGCTGCTCGCGCCGCTCGGCGGCGAGGGCGTCGTGCTCCGCCGCCGCCGCGTACACCGCCTCCGGCTCGTCCACGATCACCAGCGCCCCCGCCCCGAGGTGATCGAGCAGCGTCGCCGCGGCCGCGAGCGGCCCGTAGCGGGCGGGCGCGGGCAGCTCGCCGCGGCGCAGGGCGGCCAGCTCCTCTTCGGCGTCCCCGGAGGGGCGCGCGGGCGCGATCCGGCTGGCCAGCGCCGCCAGCTCCTCGCGCGACGGGAACCACTCGCTCGCGGGGCCGAGGCGCACCGCCTCGACGCGCTCGACGGTGCGCTGGCCGGCGGGGTCGAAGCGGCGGATCGACTCCACCTCGTCGCCGAGCAGCTCGATCCGCACGGGCAGCGGCTCGGTGGGCGGGAAGACGTCGATCAGGCCGCCGCGGCGGGCGGCCTCGCCGGGCCGCTCGACGAGCGGGCCGAGCTCGTAGCCGGCGGCGGCGAGGCGCGCGGCGAGCGCCCCGACCTCGGCGCGGTCGCCCGCCGCCACCCGCCCCGGCCCCGCGCCGAGGTCGGACGGGCGCGCCGTCGGGCCCGCTGTGGCGGCGGCGGAGGCGACGAGCAGCGGCGGCGGGCCGCCGCCGGCGGCGTTCGCCAGCCGCGCCAGCGCCTCGAGCCGCGCGCGCGTCGTCTCGGGCGGCGGCGGCTGGCGGTCGTAGGGCAGGCCGGGCCGCGCGGGAAAGGGAGCCGCCGCGTCGCCGGCGAACGCCCGCAGCGCGTCGAGCGCCGCGCCGGCGTCGGCCTCGCGCGGCACGATCAGCAGCGCGGGGACGCGCAGCCGCCGCCACAGCCACGCCGCCACCGCCGGCTTCGCCGCGTCGGGCGCGCCGATCGTCAGGCGCCCGCCCCCTCCGAGGCGCGCGGACGCCTCCGCGAGCGGCTCGATGCCCCTCAGCGCGTCCAGCAGCGGCCCCAGTTGCGGTGCGGCTCCCTGCGAGGCTGCCTCCTTGTTGCCGCGTCGCCGTGCGGCGCGGACGCGCCGAAACGGGGCGCTCCGCCCTCGGAGCGCCCTCGGCGCGTCGTTCGCCCTCCCAGTGTACGCGACGCGGGCCCGGGCGCGCGGTCCGGGCCGCCGGGCTGCGCCTCGGCGCCGGTCCGATGGATATGGATACGGGGCGTCGTGCAGCGCATAGCAGCGGGGAGCAAGATGATAAAGTGGCCCCGGCGCGCGTTGCGACGCGCGCCGGAACCCGGCGATCTCAGCCGCAGTCCACCAGCAACAGCGCATCTCCGGCCCACATGCCTTCCACCAACCACGACGGAGTGCCCGCCGGTGCTTCGCTGACCGTCGCGAACCGCCCGTTCCGCGTCCAGCCGCCGTCATCGCGCGCATGGTGTTCCGCGAGGATCATGGCGCTCGGCCAATGATCGCGTTCCAGACTCTCCAGGATGTCGCCGAAACCGCCAACGATCCGCGTCACCCGCGAGCAGGAATCGCGCTCGAGCGCGGCGGCGATGACAGCCTCGTCCGTCTCGCCGCGGCCGCGCCAGATCGTCAGCTGGCCGGACTCGCCGTCTCGCAGCGGCGGCACGAACGCGGGGCCGGCGGGAGCCGCAGCCTCGGCGGCGATCAGCCGCCGCTGCTCGGCGCGGTAGTGATCGAGCCGGGTGGGTGCGCCGTGGAAGAAGCGCTGCGCGACGGCGGCTTCGCGGGCGGTGGGAGTCGGGTTGCACGATCCGCCGTGCATGATGCCATTTCCCCCGTGGCCGAGGCCGAGGCCGTGCCCGAGCTCGTGGACGATGGTTCCGGTAATCCAGACAATCGGGACGCACGCCGCGCTCTGGCCGCGCCCCAGCCTCACCTGTCGCCACAACCAGCCGCCGCTCGCCCGCTCGTCATCCCTGAATCTCACGACGATCAAGCCGTCCTTGGGGCGGGCATACGCTTCCCACACATCGGGAGGACATTCGGTGACGGACGCACGGAACGGATCGGGTTCGAGTAGCGCGTTCCACGCAGCGGCCGCAGTCTCCGTGATCTCGAAGAACTCGTTGAGCGTCAACCAGTCGGGCACGCTGCTCTCGGTGTCAGGCAACGGGAGGACGCAGACCTGCCAGCCGCCATCGTGCGGCAAAAGGGTGTCGTCGTGATACCAGGCTTCTTCAACGAGGTCGCGCATGTCCGCCGCCGTCGCCCGGTACGCCGGCGGCCGCAATTCTCGCACGGTTTCTTGCATGGCGGCGATGGCCGCCGCGTTGTCGCCGGGCGTGGCCTCGGGCGTCGGCTCCGGCGTGGCCTCGGGCGTGGCCTCGGGCGTCGGCTCGGGCGTGGCCTCGGGCGTCGGCTCGGGCGTGGCCTCGGGCGTGGCCTCGGGCGTGGCCTCGGGCGTGGCCTCGGGCGTCGGCTCCGGCGTCGGTTCGGGCGTCGGCTCCGGCGTCGCTTCCGGCGTCGGCTCCGGCGTCGGCTCCGGCGTCGGTTCGGGCGTCGGCTCCGGCGTCGCTTCCGGCGTTGCTTCGGACGTCGCGGTCGCAGGAGTGGCCGTCGCTTCGGAAGCAACCCCAACCGTCGTCGGCGTCGCCGCCGGCGCATCGGACGTGGCGGCAGGCGGCGCCGCAACGCTGGTCTTCGCATCGGCCGCGGCCGCCGGCGCGGGCGTCTCCGCACCCCCGCCGGCGGACCTCACTTCGCGCTCGCCAGCCGGCTCCGCTCCCGTCAGCGCGAACGCCGCGCCGCCCGCCAGCGCGGCCAGGATCGCCAGCGCCGCGATCCAGCCGATCGCCTTCCTGCCCATCGGCCCACATTAGCACTGCGGCGCGCGATCGCGCCTCGCGCGGCGGCGGCGCGAGGGCGGGGCGGGCGCTACGGCTCGCTGTGGAGGCGCAGCATGGCCGCCTCGACGCCTTCGAGGGCGGCGTGCTCGATGGCGGCGGCGGCGGCCTCGATCGCGGCGTCGAGGGCCTCGCGCTCGGCGGGGCCGGGCCGCGCCAGCACCCAGCTGGCGACGCGGTCGGGGTCGCGCACGGGCGCGCCGCCGTCGTAGGGGCGATCGACGCCGATGCGGACGCGCGGGAAGCCGCCGCCGCCCAGCGCCTCGAGGATCGAGCGCATCCCGTTGTTGCCGCCGTGCCCGCCCTGCGGCCGCATCCGCACGCGGCCCAGCGGCAGGTCGATCTCGTCGTAGACGACGAGCAGCCGCGCGCGCGCGAGCCGCAGCCGCCGCAGCTCCGCGGCGACGGCGGGGCCGCTCTCGTTGTACCAGCCGCGCGGCGCCGCGAGGTGCAGCGGGCGCCCGCCGACCTCGATCGTCGCGCGCCGCGTGCGGCGGTCGCGCGCCAGCCGCGCCCCGCCCCGCGCCGCCAGCCGCTCGACGCAGCGCGCCCCGGCGTTGTGCCGCGTCCCCGCGTACTCCGCGCCCGGGTTGCCGAGCCCCACGACGAGCGCCGGCCGCGGCGGCTCGCCGCCGTCCGCTCCCTCCTCGCGCGCGCCCTCGCCGTCCGCGTCCGGCGGCGGCGGCGCGCCGCCGAGGCGTTCGCGGAAGGCGGCGAAGCGTCGCCCGAGGCCCATGCCGCCATCGTCCCGCCCCGTCCGGCGCAGGCGCAAGGACGCCGCCGCGCGGCGGGCGGCATCGGCGCGGCATCGCCATGTGCGAGGCGCGATCCGTTCCCGCGAACTCTCAGCAAAGTCTCAGGGCGCTCTCACGGTATCCTTAGGACCGTCGCCGATCCTCGCCGTATCGGATCGCTGCCCGCCGGAGCGAAGGGAACGGAGATGGGACGCAGGACGAAGGCGCTGACGGCCGCCGTGCTGGGAGGCGCGGCGGCGCTGCTGCTCGCGGGCGTGGCCTGGGCGCACCCCGGCGGCGGCCTCGCCGACCCCGCCGAGGTGCTCGCGCGGGCCCTCGGCGTCACCGCCGCCGAGGTCGAGCAGGCGAAGGAGGACGGCACGCTCAAGGCGATGCTCGGCGGCGTGACCCGCGACCGGCTGGCGCAGGCGCGCGAGGACGCCTCGAACGACGCCATCGACGACGCGCTCGACGGCGGCTCGATCACCGCCGAGCAGGCCGAACGCCTGCGCGCGCTCGCCGCGCCCCGCGACGGCCTCGACGGCGAGGCGCGGGAGCAGCTGCGCGCACTCCGCGGCGTGGTCGCCGTCGACAAGACGGCCGTGCTCGCGGAGGCCCTCGGCGTCACCGCCGAGGAGGTCGAGCAGGCGAAGGAGGACGGCACGCTCAAGGCGATGCTCGACGGCGTGGACCGCGTCGTCCTCGCGGCGGCCTACGCCGACGCGCGCGACGCGGCCATCGGCGCGGCGCTCGCCGAGGGCGCGATCACCGCGGAGCAGGCCGATCTGCTGCGCGACGCCGGGCACGGCTTCGGCGGGTGCGGGCGCGGCGGCTGGCACGGCCGCTCCGGCGGCGAGAGCGCCTGGGGCGGCTGGCGCCTCGGCGGCGGCAGGACCTAGGTGTAGGTCCCAGGGACGTTGTTTACAGGCGGGAGGCGGGGACGGCCCCGCCGATGCCGCCGTGCGGACGGGCGTGATTGTACTCGCTCAGGAAGAGCGGGAGCGCGGCGAGCCGCTCCGCGTTCGAGCCGTAGGCGCGCCGGTACGCCCACTCGTCCTGCAGGATCTTGATGAACGCCTCGGCCTTGCCGTTGGTCTGCGGCCGGTACGGCCTCGTCCGCCGCAGCCCCACCCCGTGCGCCGCGGCCATCTCGCGGAAGGCGCCGCTGAGGTAGTTCCCGCCGTTGTCGGTGAGCACCCGCTCCACCCGCACGCCGAGGCCGGCGAAGCGGGCGATCGCCCGCTCGAGGAAGGCCGCGGTGGTGACGCCGCGCTCGTCCGGCAGCGCCTCGGCGTAGGCGTAGCGCGAGCGGTCGTCCACGGCGACGTGCACGCAGTCGATGCCGCCGCCGCCCCTGCCCCTGCCCCTCGGTCCGCTGCGGGTCTCCGCGAAGCCGGGCGCGAAGCGCTTGCCGCCGCCCGGCGGGACGCGCCCGAGCTTCTTGACGTCGAGGTGCAGCAGCTCGCCCGGCCTGCCGCGCTCGTAGCGCACGACCTCGCGGCTGACGCGGTGCATCCGGTCGCGGCGGTGGAGACCGGCCCGGCGCAGGACGGCGTATGCGGTGGAGGGGGCCATGCCCAGCGCCCAGGCGATGCGGTGCGGCCCCCAGCCGCGCTCGCGGCGCAACCCGAGGACGGCCTCCGCCTCGGACGGCGCCGTGATGCCGGGCGACCGGCGCGGGCGTGAGCAGCGGTCGCGCAGGCCGGCCTCGCCCTCGCCGCGGTAGCGGCGCACCCACTTGGCGGCGGTGGCGCGCGAGACACGGAACCGCCGCGCCGCCTCGGCCCGGGTCCAGCCGGCCTCGACCTCCAACACGAGGTCGAGGCGCGCCTTCGGGGTCAACCGTGCGTTAGGGTGGGACACGAGGAGCCTCCTGCCGTCGTCGCTGTTGCTCACGCAACGGCAGCAGCGAGGCTCCTCGCCTGTCAACAACCTCCCTGGGACCTACACCTAGTCCGCCGCGAGCCGCGCGAGCACGGCGAGGGGGAGCCGGGCGCTCCCCCTCGCCGCGCGGCGGCGGCGCGGGCGGTGCGCTATCGTGCGCGCGATGACGGCGGCGGCGCGGCGATCGGCGGGCGCGGCGCCCGAGGTGCTGGTCGTGGACGACGACCCGGCGATCGTGGCGGCCCTCGAACGCGGGCTGCGCGTCGAGGGCTTCGCGGTGCGGCCGGCGTCCGGGGGGCTGGCGGCGCTGCGCGCGATCGAGGGCTCGCCGCCCGACCTGATCGTGCTCGACGTGCACATGCCGGACCTCGACGGCGTCAGCGTCACGCGCGCGCTGCGCGAGGCCGGCCACGACACCCCGATCTGCGTGCTCTCCGCCCGCGACGAGGTGGCCGACCGCGTGGCCGGCCTCGAGGCGGGGGCGGACGACTACCTCGTGAAGCCGTTCGCGCTGCCGGAGCTGGTGGCGCGGCTGCGCGCGCTGCTGCGGCGCGGCGGCGGATCGGGCCGCGCCGACGGCCTCGCGGCGATCGCCGCGGGCGACGTGACGGTGGACCCCGCGCGCCGCGAGGCGCGGCGCGGCGACCGCCCGCTCGACCTCACGCGGCGCGAGTTCGACCTGCTGGAGACGCTCGCGCGGCACGAGGGCATGGTGCTCAGCCGCGCCCAGCTGCTGAGCCTCGTCTGGGGCTACGACTTCGCGGTGGACAGCAACGTCGTCGACGTCTTCGTCGGCTACCTGCGGCGCAAGCTGGAGGCGGGCGGCGAGCCGCGCGTGCTGCGGACGGTGCGCGGCGTCGGCTTCGTGCTGCGCCCGTGAGCGGAGCTGGGCGATGCGCCGCGGACGGCTGAGCCTGCGGGCGCGCGTCGCCCTCGCGGCGGCGGTACCCGCCGCGATCGCCGTGTTCGCCGCCGCCGCCGTCCTCCCCTGGCTCGCGCGGCAGGACGAGCAGGAGCGCCTCGACGCGGCGCTGCGGCAGCGGGCGGAGGCGATGGCCGCGCCGGTCGCCCTCGACGCCGCCCTGCGCGGCGGCGACCGCCGCCTCGCGCGCGGCCCCCTCGACCGCCGCGCCGACCTGCTGGTGCTGTCGCGCCTGCTCGGCGGCGGCGGCAAGGTGCTGCTCGCCGCCGACGACTTCCCCGACGGCCTGCCGCCCGCCGCCGGCAAGGCCCACCCGGCCACGCTCGCCGCCGACGGCAAGCGCTGGCGCGTGCTCGTCGTCTCCGCGGACGGCGCCGCCGGCGTCAGCGCCGACGGCGGCGGCGGCGGAGACGGCGCGGTGGCGGTGCAGGTCGCGGCCTCGCTGGCGGGCGTGGACGGCACGGTCGGGGCGCTGCGGCGGCTGGTGCTGATCCTCGGCGCGGGGGCCGTCGCCGCCGCGGGCGGCGGCGGCTGGCTGCTCGGCGCGGCGGCGGTGCGCCCCATCCGCCGCCTGCGCCGCGAGGCCGAGCGCGTCGGCGGCCGCGGCGGCCCCGGCCGCCGCGTGCCCGCCGTCGGCGGCCCCGCCGAGGTCGCCGACCTCGCCGCCGCGCTCAACGCCATGCTCGCCCGCATCGAGGAGGCGACCGCGCGCACCGAGGACGCCCTCGACGCCTCGCGCCAGTTCGCCGCCAACGCCGCCCACGAACTCCGCACCCCCCTCACCTCGATGCGGACCAACCTCGAGGTGCTGACCGCCCACCCCGGCCTGCCCGCCGCCGAGCGCGCGCGCATCGCCGCCGACGTCGCCGCCCAGCAGCGGCGCCTGCAGGACACGCTCGACGCGCTGCTGCTGCTCGCGCGCGGCGACCTCGCCGCCGACGGCGCCTTCGAGCACGCCGACCTCGCCGAGCTGCTCGACGGCGTCGTGGCGCGCGCCCGCGCCCGCCACCCCGAAGCCGCCATCGCGTTCGAGGCCGGCGACGGCCCGCTGCCCGCGCGCGTCTGGCCGGAGGGCGTGCGCGTGCTCGCCGACAACCTGATCCGCAACGCCCTCACCCACGGCCGCGCCCCCGGCGCCGCGCCCGCCGTGCGCGTCGCCCTCGCGGCGGACGGCGAGGGCGGCTGGACGCTCTCCGTCGCCGACCGCGGCCCCGGCATCGCCGAGGCGGAGCGCGGGCGCGTCGTCGAGCGCTTCGCGCGGGGCGGCGCGGCGGGCGGCGGGAGCGGCGCGGGTCTCGGCCTCGCGCTCGCGGCGCAGCAGGCCGCGCTCCACGGCGGCCGCCTCGCCATCGCCGCGCGCGAGGGCGGCGGCGCCGTGGTCGAGGTGCGCGTCCCGCCCCGCGCCGGGCGGGAGCGGGGGGTGCTATGATGGCGCGCGCCCCGCGCCCGGCGGGGCGGAGCGGGGGGATGCCTGCCGATGACGGACGGGAACGGGCCGATCGCGGCCGCGCGCGCCGAGGGCCGCACGCTGCTGACCGAGGTCGAGTCCAAGCAACTGCTGCACGACGCCGGCGTCCGCGTCACGCAGGCGCGCCTCGCCGCCAGCGCCGCCGAGGCCGCCGAGGCCGCCGCCGAGGTCGGCTACCCGGCCGTGCTCAAGATCGTCTCCGGCGACATCGCCCACAAGTCCGACGTCGGCGGCGTCGAGCTCGGCCTCGCCGACGCGGACGCCGTGCGCGCCGCCTACGACCGCATCATGGCCGCCGCCGGGCAACACGCCCCCGGCGCCCACGTCGGCGGCGTCTCCGTGCAGGCGATGGCCGAACCCGGCCCCGAGGTCATCATCGGCGTCACCACCGATCCGCAGTTCGGCCCCGTGCTCGCCTTCGGCCTCGGCGGCGTCATGGTCGAGGTGCTGAAGGACGTGGCGTTCCGCATCGTGCCGCTGGAGCCGCGCGACGCGCGCCAGATCGTGCGCGAGATCCGCGGCTTCCCCGTGCTCGAGGGCGTGCGCGGACAGCCCCCCGCCGACCTCGGCGCGCTGGAGGCGATGATCCTGCAGGTCTCGGCCTTCGCGCACGAGCACCCCGAGATCGCCGAACTCGACCTCAACCCCGTGTTCGCGCGGCCCGACGGCGCCATCGCCGTCGACGCCCGCGTCGTGCTGGCGGAGGGATAACGCCGTGGCCGTCGACCGCGATCGCCTGCACCGCACCCTCACCCCGCGCACCGTCGCGGTAGTGGGCGCGAAGGGCCCCGACTTCAGCTGGCTCGAAAACAACCGCGAGTTCCAGGGACCGCTCTACTCCGTGCAGGTCGACGAAAAGGAAATCGCGGAGATCAAGGAGCGCGGCTTCGAGAACTACCACAAGCTCGACGAGGTGCCGGACGACATCGACCTCGTGATCTGCGCCGTGCCGCGGCCGATCGTGCCCTACATCGTGGCCGACTCGATCAAAAAGGGCGCCGCCGGGATGGCGATCTTCTCGGCCGGCTTCGCCGAGACCGGCGAGGACGAGGCCGCGCAGCTGCAGGACCGCATCGTCGAACTCGCCAACGAGGCGGGGATGCCGATCGTCGGGCCCAACTGCATGGGCGTCTACAACCGGCGGCAGGGCGTCAAGTTCAGCGACGGCGTCGAACAGGGCGAGGGCGGCACCGTCTCGATCCTCGGCCAGAGCGGCACCCACACCATCGGCGCGTCGACGATGGCGCAGCGCGTCGGCATCAAGGTCAGCCGCGGCATCTCCTTCGGCAACGCCGTGGTGGTGAACGAGGCCGACTACCTCGAATACCTGCGCGACGACCCCGACACCGAGGTGATCGGCGTCTACCTCGAGGGCGTGAAGGACGGGCGGCGCTTCTTCGAGGCGCTGCGCGAAACCACGCCGCGCAAGCCGGTCGTGATCTGGAAGGGCGGCCAGACGGCCGCCGGCCAGCGCGCGACGCGCTCGCACACCGCCTCCCTCGCCACGCCCGAGGCGTCGTGGAACGCGCTGATGGCGCAGACCGGCGCCATCCCCGCCCACTCGATCGACGAGCTGGTGGACGTGCTGCAGGCGCTGGTGCACACCGCCGCCCCGCGCGGGCGGCGGCTCGCGCTGATGGCGATGACCGGCGGCCAGTCGGTCGCCATCTCCGACGCCTTCGGGCGGCAGGGCCTCGAGGTGCCCGAGCTGGCGGAGCAGACCTACGCCACGATCGGCGAGTTCTTCAACGTGATCGGCGGATCGTTCCGCAACCCGTTCGACATGGCGAACACGATCGGCATCGCCGGGGACGCCGCGAACCTCGGGCGCATCATGGACGCGCTGGCCGGCGACCCGAACATCGACGCGATGGTGTTCGAGTTCTCGGCGGGCTTCTTCGCGCGCATGTGGAAGGACCAGCCGGAGCGCCTCGACGGGATGCTGGACACGCTCGACGGCTTCCGCCGGCAGACGGGTCTGCCGCTGGTGACGGTGATGCACGGCGGCGCCATCGACGAGGACGTGATCCCCATCCGCGACCGGGTAGTGGAGCGCGGCTTCGCCGTCTTCCCGAGCTTCGACCGCGCCGCCCTCGCCCTCTCGCGCGTCATCCGCTACCACGAGTGGCTCGCCGATTCGTAGCGCGCCGCCCTCGGACGCCGCGCGGGCCGCGCCGCCCGCGCACACGGACTCCCGCCGACGGCGGGAGTCCGGCTTTGGGGAGCCGACGCCTTCCTATGGTGCGCCCGGAGAGGAAATAAGACCGCGTACGACCGCAAAGGCCGCTTCGATGTCATTTCTGAGAGGAGAGTGGGAACCCTTCATGCCGTAGAGGAGGCCGTTAGCGCGGTCCCATATGGCGATTTCGGAAGTTCTGATACCCGTCAGCGAGTATCTGGCGAGTGCCGGGAGGCCGTCGATGAGCCGGAATTCATGGACGAAAGTACCGCCGCTCGTGTACGTCCGAATGTTGATGGGGTGCCAGTCCACCCGCCCTACGCTGATGCGAGCGGCTCCATATCCTTCAGCGGTGACATAGTAAGCCTCGTATCCTTCGAATCCGTACAGGGGCGAACGCATGTATCTGAGTATCCACTCGGAAGGCAGGTCCGGATCGCGCCAGAGCGGATGTTGCCGGGCCGTGGCGACGTCGGTCGCGTACAGCGTCATGCCGACATTGGCCGGCGCGTCAGGAAGCGCGACCTGTGTTGGCGTCGCCATTTCGCCGGTCCAGCCGATGGGGTACATGAGAAACGGCCCGTGCCGCACCGGCGAGGTCACGACCTGCGACGGCGCGGTATGCGCGTGCGACATCAGCCTGGGCGGTGCCTCGTCCACGCGCAGCACGGCGGATGCGCCGACGGCGCCGGTGCAGCCCTCGCCGGTGGCGGCGTAGGTCATCCACTCGACGGGGAACTCCCAGCGGCCGGATCCCGCCGTGGGCCGCACGGGGTCGCCAGTGACGTGGTAGCGCACCCAGCAGTCGGACGCCTTGCGCCACTCGAAGAGGCCGCCCCCGGAGACGGCGCCGAACTCCGGCGCCCACGACGTGCCGCCTGCGTCGGTCTGGTGGACGCGCAGCGTGGCGGCCTCGGAGCGCAGCCCCTCCCACGTCGCGAGGACCTCGCCGCCCGCGTCGAGGATCGCCCACTCGCCCGCCTCGGCGACCGCGCGGTGGCGTCGAGGCGGTCGTAACGCAGGCACCACGGCAGGCCGAGGTACGCGGCGTCGCCCCTCGCGTCCCCGAACGCCGAGGGCACGCAGCCCGTCAGCGCGTTGCCGGCCAGCCGCACCTCGTCCAGCGGCAGCCGCCGCAGCGTGCGAGGGATAGACCCCGTGAGGCCCCGATCGCTCAGGTCGAGGCCGGTGACGCGCGGCGGCTCGCCCTCGACGGCGACGCCCTCCCAGCGCCCGATCGCGAGATCGCCGCCCCAATCGAGCGCCGCCTCGCCGCGCAGCGCGTCCCTCGAGGCGAGCAGCGCCACGCAGTCGGCGACGAGGCCGGGGCGCGCCTCGGGCTCCTCGACGGCGACGCCGTTCGCGCACGCCGCCTCCGGCGGCGGCTCCGGCGTCGGGGCGGGCGCGGGCGTCGGCGTCGCCTCGGCGGTCGGCGCGGGCGTCGAGGGCGCCTCGGCCGCCGGCGTCGCCTCGGGCGTGGCGGCGGGCGCGGGCGGCGGCTCGCCGCCGGAGCACGCGGCGAGCGCGAGCGCGGCGAGGAGCGCGGCGGCGGGGGCGAGCAACCGCATCACGGCGCGCCGTCCGTCGGCAGCAGGCTGCGCGCGATTGCGATGACGGCGTCCGGGAAGCCCGTAATCCGGAAGGAAATCCCGTCGACGGTATACATGATTCCGCTCCCCCTGTCGAAGATGTGAACCATCGTACGATGGGTGGGATTTCCCGTAGGACTGTAGTAAACGAGCGCCGGATGCCCGTCGATGACCCGCGTCTCCCAGACGTTAGCCGCACCGCTACCGGCGGGGGTGAGCCACGGCCACCACCGGGGCCGCGCCACCGACACATCGGCTCCGAAACCGCCTCTGGCGTCGAGATACGTTGCCAGGTAGCCGTCCATACCCTGGAAGCCGATCACAGCAGAGTGGAGCGTCCATCCCGTCGGCAGCTCCGGGTCGCGCCAGAACGGGTGCCGCCGCACGACCTCGATGTCGGTCGATGTCGGCGTGCTGTCCGTGTTGGTCCAGACTTGCGCGTCGAGTTCGCCTGTCCAGCCGGGCGGGTACAGCAGAAACCGATCGTGCCGTATCGGCGAGTCGATCGGTGCGCGGATATCGGGTGCGGCCTCGTCCACGCGCAGCACGGTGGCCGGGGCGACGGCACCCGTGCAGCCCTCGCCGGTGGCGGCGTAGGTCATCCACTCGACGGGGAACTCCCAGCGCCCCGATCCCGCCGAGGGGCGCACGGGCAGCCCCGTTACGAGGTAGCGCACCCAGCAGTCCGGCGCCTTGCGCCACTCGAAGAGGCCGCCCTCGGAGACGGCGCCGAACTCCGACGCCCACGACGTGCCGCCGGCGTCGGTCTGGTGGACGCGCAGCGTGGCGGCCTCGGAGCGCAGCCCCTCCCACGTCGTGATCACCGCCCCGTTGCCGTCGAGGATCGCCCAGCCGCCCGCCTCGGCGACCTCGCCGGTCGCGTCGAGGCGGTCGTAGCGCAGGCACCACGGCAGGCCGAGGTAGAGGGCGTCGCCCCTCGCGTCCCCGAACGCCGAGGGCACGCAGCCCGTCAGCGCGTTGCCCGCGAGCCGCACCTCGTCCAGCCGCAGTCGCCGCAGCCCGCGAGGGATAGACCCCGTGAGGCCCCGATCGCGCAAGTCGAGGCTGGTGACGCGCGGCGGCTCGCCGCCGACGGCGACGCCCTCCCAGCGCCCGATCGCGAGGCCGCCGCCCCAATCGAGCGCCGCCTCGCCGCGCAGCGCGTCCCTCGAGGCGAGCAGCGCCACGCAGTCGGCGACGAGGCCGGGGCGCGCCTCGGGCTCCTCGACCGCGACGCCGTTCGCGCACGCCTGCTCCGGCGGCGGCTCCGGCGTCGGGGCGGGCGCGGGCGCCGGCGTCGCCTCGGGCGTGGCGATGGCGGTGGGCGCGGGCGTCGAGGGCGCATCGGCGGTCGGCGACGCCTCGGCGGGCGCGGGCGGCGGCTCGCCGCCGGTGCACGCGGCGAGGGCGAGCGCGAGCGCGGCGAGGAGCGCGGCGGCGGGGGCGAGGCGTCGAGGGCGCATCGGACGGCCTCCGTGCCCGCGAGCATACGCCGCGCGGCGGGCGGGAGCGGCGGGAGCGGCGGGCTTGGTAGGATCGGGGCGCGGGAGCGGAGGCGGCGTGGGCGGCGCGGTGATCGTGGACTACGGGGCGGGGAACCTGCGGAGCGTGGCGCGCGCCGTCGAGCACGCCGGCCACGCCGCCGAGGTGCGCCGCGACCCCGCGGCGATCGAGGGCGCGCGCGCCCTGATCCTGCCCGGCGTCGGCGCCGCCGCCGACACGATGGCCAACCTGCGCGCCGCCGGCCTCGACGGCCCGCTGCGCGAGTACGCCGCCGCCGGCCGCCCCTTCCTCGGCGTGTGCATGGGGATGCAGGCGCTGTTCGAGGTTTCCGAGGAGGGCGGCGAGCACGAATGCCTCGGCGTGCTGCCGGGCCGCGTCGTGCGCTTCGCAGGCGGCCTGACGACGCCGCACATGGGCTGGAACACGCTGCGGCTGGTGCGCCCCCACCCCGTGCTGGAGGGCGTCGGCGACGGCGCGTACTGCTACTTCGTGCACTCCTACTACCCGCGCCCCGCCGACCCCTCGCTCGTGATCGCGGAGACGGAGTACGGCGGGGCGTTCGCCTCGGTCGTGGGGCGGGGCAACCTCGTCGCGACGCAGTTCCACCCCGAGAAGTCGGGCGCGGCCGGCCTGCGGCTGTACGCCAACTTCCTGCGCCTCGCGCTCGGCGAGGGCTCGATCGCCCCGCCCGCGGACGCCGCCGCAGACCCCTCCCCGGCGCGGGGGAACGGCGAGGCGGGAGGCCCGGGCCGGTGGAGGTGATCCCCGCCGTCGACATCCGCGGCGGACGCTGCGTCCGCCTCCACCAGGGCGACTACGACCGCGAGACGGTGTACGGCGACGACCCCGCCGCCGCCGCCGCGCGCTGGGTCGCGCAGGGCGCGCGCCGCGTCCACGTCGTGGACCTCGACGGGGCGCGCGAGGGCCGCCCGGTCAACGCCGCGGCGACGCGCGCGATCGTGCGCGGCAGCGGCGCCGCGGTGCAGGCCGGCGGCGGCGTCCGCGACCTCGCCGCGCTGCGCGCGACGCTCGCACTCGGCGCCGCCCGCGTCGTGCTGGGCACCGCCGCGCTCGACCCCGGCCTGCTGCGCGAGGCCGTCGGGGTCGCGGGCGAACGCCTCGTCGTGTCCGTGGACGCGCGCGACGGGGTCGTCCGCACCGAGGGCTGGACCGCGTCCAGCGGCGTCGCGGCGGCGGACTTCGTGCGCGAGCTGGAGCGCGCCGGCGTCGCGCGCATCGTCTACACCGACATCGCCCGCGACGGCGTGGCGGGCTCCCCGAACTTCGAGGCCTGCGCGGCGCTCGCCGCCTCGACGCCGCTCGCGGTGATCGCCGCCGGCGGCGTCTCCGCCCTCGGCGACCTGCGCCGCCTCGCGCGCTGCGGCGTCGAGGCCGCGATCGTCGGGCGCGCCCTCTACAGCGGCGACATCCGCCTGCCCGAGGCGATCGAGGCCGCCGCCGGCCCCGGCGGGGACGAGGCGGCAGCGGCGTGCTGACGAAACGCATCGTGCCCTGCTTCGACGTCGATCGCGGGCGCGTGGTCAAGGGCGTCTCGTTCACCGGGCTGCGCGACGCCGGCGACCCCGTCGAGCTCGCCTCGCGCTACGAGGCGGAGGGCGCGGACGAGCTGGTGTTCCTCGACATCACCGCCTCCTCCGACGGCCGGCCCTCGGTCTACGACATGGTGGCGCGCACCGCCGGCGAGGTGTTCATCCCCTTCACCGTCGGCGGCGGCGTCCGCAGCCCCGCCGACGTGCGCGCGATGCTGGAGCACGGCGCCGACAAGGTCTCGATCAACACCGCCGCCGTCGAGCGCCCCGCGCTGATCGGCGAGGGCGCGCGCGGCTTCGGCTCGCAGTGCATCGTGGTGGCGATCGACGCGAAGCGGCGCACCCCCGGCGACGCCTCGGACGGCTGGGAGGTCTACACCCGCGGCGGGCGCTCCCCGGCCGGCCGCGACGCCGTGGCGTGGGCGCGCGAGGCCGTCGAGCGCGGCGCGGGCGAGCTGCTCGTGACCTCGATGGACCGCGACGGCCACCGCACGGGGTACGACCTCGAACTGCTGCGCGCGATGCGCGAGGCCGTCTCCGCGCCGATCGTCGCCTCCGGCGGCGCGGGGACGCCCGCGCACCTCTACGAGGCGCTGACGGCGGGGGGCGCGGACGCCGTGCTCGCCGCCTCGATCTTCCACTTCGGCGAGCACGGCATCGCGAGCCTCAAGCGCTACCTCGCGGAGCGCGGCGTGCCCGTGCGTATCGGCGCCGCGGACGGCGGCGCCGGGGACGGAGACGCCGCGTGACCGGCTCCGCGATCGACCCCGCCGCCCTGCGCTTCGACGCGCAGGGCCTGATCCCCGCCGTGATCCAGCACGCCGCCAGCGGCGAGGTGCTCATGCTCGGCTACATGAACGAGGAGGCCCTGCGCCGCACGCTGGAGCTCGGCCAGGCCGTCTTCTGGTCGCGCAGCCGCGGCGAGCTGTGGCACAAGGGCGCCACCTCCGGCGACTACGTGCGCGTGCTCGAGGTGCGCGCCGACTGCGACGCCGACGCGCTCGTGCTGCGCGCCGAGCCGCTCGGCCCCGGCGGCGGCGTCTGTCACACCGGCGCGCGCTCCTGCTTCCTCGACGCGGAGAGCGCCGCGCCGCGGCTGGTGGCGCCGCCGCCGCCCGCGTGAGCGGCCCGCCGTTCGCCGTCTCGCTCGCCGTCGTCGACATCGACGGCACGCTGATCGACTTCGCCGCGGCGATGCGCGCCGGCCTCGAGGCGATCGCGGCGGCCGTCGCCGCGCGCGGCGGCGAGGCCGCCTCGCCCGAGCGTCTGCGCGCCCGGCGCGACGAGGTCGCGCGCGACCCCGCCTGGCGCGGGCGGCCCCTCGCCGACGTCCGCCGCGAGTCGTTCCGGCGCGCGCTCGCCGCCGCCGGCGTCACCGATCCCGCCGCCCACCGCGAGGCGCACGACCTCTACTACCGCGTGCGCGACGCCTCGATGGCGGTCTTTCCCGACGTGGCGGCGGGCCTCGACGCGCTGCGCGGGCGCGGGCTGCGGCTCGTGGCCGCATCCAACGGCGACTTCCCGCTCGCCCGCGTGGGCCTCGACGGCTACTTCGAGGACGCCTGCTACGCCGCGGACATGGGCGTCGCCAAGCCCGATCCGGCGTTCTTCGCCGAGGCCGTCGCCCGCGCGGGCGGCAGCCCGGAGACGACGCTCGCCCTCGGCGACCGCCTCGACAACGACTACGGGCCGGCGCGCGCCGCCGGCCTCCACGCCGTGCTCGTGGACCGCTACGGCCGCGCCGGCGGCGCGCCGGACGTGGTGCGCGTCCGCACCCTCGCCGAGGTCGCCCCGCTGATCGCCCCGCCCCTCCCCGCGCGGGAGACGCCGCCGCGCCGGTGAGGCCCAACGTCTTCTCGTCATCGGTGATTCAGGTAAAGGCTGCGCGCTATGCCAATCGTCGTGTCGATACTGCTTCCCGCGTAACCGATCACCCGGTACTCGTGTTGCTGCAAAGAAATGCTGCGAAAAGGCAAGTGCCTTTTTCACCGGTAGAGGCTCCTGACCATCTCGATCACAGCTTGCACATCGTGTTTCACACTCGGAGCCATGACATCAATAGAGTAAGTGATTCCCGTGGTTCTGTCCAGAATGCTCACCAGCGTGCTGCCCTGGCCAGGGGCTTCCAAGCTGTACCATATCGCAGCCGGGTTTCCGTCAATAATCAGTGTCTCGTACACGTTGCAGCAGAGGGGTTTCACATAACCGGGGCCATACTCGGCCTTTACGATCCACATCCGGGCTGCCAGATAGCCACGGCCGTGCTGGTAGTAGGCGCTGACACCGGATCTGCCCCAGGACCATGTGGATTGAAGCGACCAGCCTGCCGGCAGATCGGGATCGCGCCAAAGCCGGTGGCGCGTATCATCGCTTGATGCACCGGAAGCCCCCGATGCATCGGGGAGCGCTGGTGTCTCAATGGGCTCCTGCAGCTCCAGCGCGCCCGACCAATCCGACGGCACGAACAGCCACGGCCCATGTCGCACGGGCGTCTCAATGGATGGCGAGTCGACGGCGAGCCGGACGGGCGCCGGCGCCTCGTCGGCGCCGAGCACGGCGGAGGCGCCGACGGCGCCGGTGCAGCCCTCGCCGGTGGCGGCGTAGGTCATCCACTCGACGGGGAACTCCCAGCGCCCCGATCCCGCCGAGGGCCGCACGGTCGGCCCCGTGACGTGGTAGCGCACCCAGCAGTCGGACGCCTTGCGCCACTCGAAGAGGTCGCCTTCGGAGACAGCGCCGAACTCGGCGGCCCACGACGTGCCGCCGGCGTCGGTCTGGTGGACGCGCAGCGTGGCCGCCTCGGAGCGCAGCCCCTCCCACGTCGCGATCACCGCCCCGTTGCCGTCGAGGATCGCCCAGCCGCCCGCCTCGGCGACCTCGCCCGTGACGTCGAGGCGGTCGTAGCGCAGGCACCACGGCAGGCCGAGGTAGAGGGCGTCGCCCCTCGCGTCCCCGAACGCCGAGGGCACGCAGCCCGTCAGCGCGTTGCCCGCGAGCCGCACCTCGTCCAGCCGCAGCCGCCGCAGCGTGCGAGGGATGCTGCCTGTGAGGCCCTTGTCGCGCAGGTCGAGGCGGACGACGCGCGGCGGCTCGCCCTCGACGGCGACGCCCTCCCAGCGCCCGATCGCGAGGCCGCCGCCCCAATCGAGCGCCGCCTCGCCGCGCAGCGCGTCCCTCGAGGCGAGCAGCGCCACGCAGTCGGCGACGAGGCCGGGGCGCGCCTCGGGCTCCTCGACCGCGACGCCGTTCGCGCACGCCACCTCCGGCGGCGGCTCCGGCGGCGGGGCGGGCGTGGGCGTCGAGGGCGCCTCGACGGTGGGCGCGGGCGTCGAGGGCGCCTCGGGCGCCGGCGACGCCTCGGGCGTGGCGGTGGGCGCGGCGGGCGGCGGCTCGCCGCCGGTGCACGCGGCGAGGGCGAGCGCGAGCACGGCGAGGAGCGCGGCGGCGGGGGCGAGGCGGCGAGGGCGCATCGGACGGCCTCCGTGCCGCGAGCATACGCCCCTCGTGGCCGGGGGCGGCGCGGCGTGCTATCGTCGCGGATCGGCGCGGCAGCCGGGGAAGCCGGTGCGAATCCGGCGCTGTCCCGCAACTGTGAGCCGCGCGGCGCCGCGAGGCGTCCGCGCGGGGAGCCAGACCGCCGGCCCGCGCCATGTCGGACGCCTGCGAGGACAGGGCGACGACATGCCGCGCCCTCACCGCCCGCGGCATCGTCCCCGTCCCCGGCGACGGAGGGGCGGGCCGCGGTGACGCACGATCCGGCCGCCGGCTCCGTGCGCGCCGCCGCGCCGCCGCTGGCCGCGGGCGCGGCCCGCCGCCGCGTTCCCGTTCGGGGGCGCGCCGGACGCCGCGCGCGGCTCGCCGCGGGCCTCGGCGCGTTCGCGCGCGGGCGGGCGCGGGCCTGGTGGCCGTGGGCGCTGGGCCTCGGGCTGCTGGCGGCGGCGGGGCTGGCGGCGCTCACGAGGGGCGCGGCGGACATCGCGCCCGGGGCGGTGCTGCGCGTGCTGCTCGGCGGCCTGCCCGCCGTCGGCGCCGCCGAGGTCTCCGCCGCGCAGGAGCGCATCGTGCTCGACATCCGGCTGCCGAGGGCGATCGCGGCGGGGGCGGTCGGGGCGGCGCTCGCTTTCTCCGGCGCCGCCTACCAGGGCGTGTTCCGCAACCCGCTCGCCGATCCGTACCTGATCGGGGTCGCCTCGGGGGCGGCGCTGGGCGCGTCGCTGGCGATCGTGTCGCCGCTGGGGCAGGACGCATGGGGCTTCGGCTGGACGCCGCTGTTCGCGTTCGCGGGGGCGCTGGCGACGGTCGCGATCGTCTCCCTGCTCGCGAGCGGCGGAGGGGGCGGAGCGGCCGACGGTCCGGCGCTGATCCTCGCGGGGGTGGCGCTGTCGGCGGTGTTCGGCGCGGCGACGGCGTTCCTGCTGCTGACGGGCGGGGAGCGGGCGCGTCCTATCTTCTCGTTCCTGTTCGGGGGCTTCCAGACCTCGAACTGGGAGCGGCTGGCGTGGGCCGCGCCGTGGCTGCTCGCGGGGGCGGCGGGGGTGGCCGTCCACGCGCGCGTGCTGAACGTGCTCCAGCTCGACGAGGAGCAGGCGGCGCAGCTGGGGGTGCGGGTGGCGCGCACGAAGCTCGCGGTGCTCGCGGCGGCCTCGCTGACGGCGGCGGCGGCGGTCGCCGTGGCCGGCGTGATCGGGTTCGTCGGCCTGATCGCGCCGCACGCCGTGCGGCTCATGTTCGGAGGCGACCACCGGCGGCTGCTGCCCCTCGCCGCGCTCTACGGGGCGGCCTTCCTGATCGCCGTCGACCTGCTGGCCCGGACCGCGCTCGCCCCGCAGGAGGTGCCCGTCGGCGTGCTCACGGCGATGCTCGGCGGGCCGTTCTTCCTCTGGCTGCTGCGCGCGCGGCGGGCGGCCCTCGCGTGACCGCGCCCGCGCCGGCCGCGGCCCCCCTCGCCCCCGCCGCGGCCGCCGCGCCCGCGCCGCCGCTGCTCGCCGTCTCCAGCCTGCGCGCCGCGCTGGGCGGGCGCGAGGTGCTGCGCGGCGTGAGCCTCGAGGTCGCGCGCGGCGAGACGGTCGGGCTGGTGGGGCCGAACGGGGCGGGCAAGAGCACGCTGCTGCGCGTCGTCACCGGCCTGCTGCGCCCCGCCGCCGGCGAGGTCGCGATCGGCGGCGACCCGCTCGCCGCGCTCTCGCGGCGCGAGATCGCGATGCGGACGGCCGTCGTCCAGCAGCTGCCGGAGGCGCCGCGCGCGCTGCTCGTGCGCGACCTCGTGCTGCTGGGGCGGCACCCCCACCTCGGCGCGCTCGCGCGCGAGTCGGCGCGCGACCGCGCGATCGCCGGGGGCGCGATGCGGCGCGCGGGCTGCGAGGCGTTCGCGGACCGCGAGCTGGGCACGCTGTCGGGCGGCGAGCGGCGGCGCGCGTTCGTCGCGCGCGCGCTGGCGCAGGAGGCGCCGCTGCTGCTGCTCGACGAGCCGACGGCGAACCTCGACGCGGGCGCGCAGGTCGAGGTGCTCGAGCTGACGGCGGAACTGGCGGCGGAGGGCGCGGGCGTGCTGCTGGTGGCGCACGACCTGACGCTGGCCGCCGCCTACTGCGACCGCGTCGTGCTGCTCGACCGCGGGCGCGTCGAGGCCGAGGGGCCGCCGGCCGCGGCGTTCACGCCGGAGCGCATCCGCCGCGTCTACGGCGACGGCGTGACGGTGCTCGCCCACCCCGCCTCGGGCGCGCCGCTGGTGGCGCCGGCGCGGCTGGACGGCGTGCGGTGACGGGCGAGCGCCCCGGACGCGGCGAAGGCGGCGGCGCGCCCGTTCCCGGGCGCCGCCCGCCGGCGCCGCTCTTCACCGGCGACGGCAAGGGCAAGACCGGCGTGGCGCTGGGGGTGACGATGCGGGCGTGGGGCCGCGGACGCGCGCCGCCGCGCGCATGGGCATCGGGACGATCCCGCTCGGCGACGGCTTCACCCGGCTTTCGCGGGACCTCGAACGCGACAGGGCGTGGCGTGCGAGCGCCGGGAGCGGGCGCGCGGGAAGATCGAGTCCGCCGCCTGCGACCTCGTGGTGCTCGACGAGACCACCTGCCCGGTGTCCTGCGCGGGCTCGACGCCGCCGAGGCGACGGCGGCGCTGCGTGATCGCCCGCCGGACGTCCGCGCTGTCCTCACCGGCCGCGACGCCGCCCCCGAACTCGTCGCCTGCGCCGACCTCGTGACGGAGATGCGCGAGGTCAAACACCCCTTCCGCGAGGGCGTCTAGGCCCAACCCGGCATCGACTCCTGGCCGTCAGCCCAGCGCCTGCAGCACCCGCATCGCGAGCTCGACCACCGAGGCGGGATGCTCCGCGACTCCTCGCAGGATTCTCCTTGCGTAAGCCCGGAGCCAGGGCACGGATGCTCGCGCGAGGGGCTCGTCAAGGGGATTTCTTCCCTCAATGAATTCGGCGATCGTCTCCAGGAGCGTATCCGCTGCCTGCGCGTCCCTACGGATATTCGGGGGGTTGTTGAGATCGTCGACGATTCTTCGGAGGAGAGTTCTGGTTTCGGAGACTACCGAGGATTCGTTGCGGAGGTTCGCGGTCAGTTCCGCCCATTCGGAGTCGGACAGGTCGTGCGGTTCGGGCGTTCCGTCTTGCAGTTCTTCGGGGGCATCGGACTTCACCTGCGACTGGCGGCGCATGAAATCGTCGAGCGAAACGCTGTCGAATCCGCTGACGCGATAGATTCCGGCTCCCACTCGCGTCAACCAGGGCTGCCAGTGTTTCGGGATGTAGGTCTTGACCGTGCTCTCGGACCATCCGGTGGCGGCAGCCATCTCGGGAATGCCGAACGCTGCTCCGTTCCGTTCATGGAGGAAGGCATACGCACGTTCCTGATTGATTCTGGGCACGGCTAGGTCCGCCTCGCCATTCTCCAGCGCCTCTCGGTCTCCGCGCGCAGGCCGGTCAGGAACGGCGGGTCCGTCGCGATCAGGTGGATCGCGCCGCTGTCCTTACCCCGCAGGAAGTCGATGGTGTCGCCGTGGCACAGCGTGCGGTTCTCGAAGTTCGGCGGCGCCGGCGCCTTTCCTGCGCTCATACATTCTACGCGCTGCCGCCCGCGCCCGCAACGCTCGCCGCAACGACCGCGGGGGCGACGCGCAGGGCGTCAGGGGATGGCGGGGTCGTACTCGGTGCCGATGTGGCCCTGCTCCTCGAAGCGGCGGTACTCGGCGGCGGTGTAGCCGAGGACTTCGCGGTAGACGTACTCGTTGTCCTGGCCGAGGTGCGGGGCGTGGCGGAAGGCGAAGCCGGGGGAGCGGCTGGCCTTCCACGCGCGGCCCACCTGCCGCTGGACGCCCGTCTCGGGGTTGGCCACGGTCTGGAAGAAGCCGCGCGCCTCCAGCTGGCGGTCGTCGTAGACGTCGGCCTCGTTCATCACCACGCCGGCCGGCACGCCGGCGGCCTGCAGGCGGCCCATCACCCAGTAGGCGTCGCGGGGCGCCGTCCACGCGCCGATCTCGGCGTCGAGCTCCTCGCGGCGCGCGAAGCGGTCTGCCATCGTCGCGAAACGGGGGTCGGAGGCGAGCTCGGGGCGGCGCATCGCCTCGCAGAGGGCGCGCCACTCGCGCTCGTCGCGGACGGCGATCGCCGCCCAGCGGTCGAGGCCGCGGCAGCGGTAGACGTTGTGGGGGGCGAGGAAGAAGTGGCCGTTGCCCATGTGCTCCCAGAGCCGCCCGTTCATCGCATGGTCCATGACGAACTCGCCGATCAGGCCGACGAAGTTCTCGGCGGTGGCGAGCTCGATCAGCAGGCCCTTGCCGGTGAGCTCGCGCTGGCGCAGGCCGAGCATGAAGGCGAAGGCCGAGCCGACGCCGGAGGCGGCGTCCGAGGGCACCCCGCCCGGCGCGTATTCGAGGCTGCGGCCGGGGTAGGCGCGGATCACCGGATGGCCGCACAGCGCCTCCATGTGGTTGCCGAACGTGCGGTAGCGGCGGTACGGCCCCTCGATCCCGAAGCCCGGCGCGCGCACCATCACGATCCGCGGGTTCACCCGCGACAGCCGCTCCCACGTCACCCCGCTGCGCTCGATGTTCGGCGGCAGATTGTTCTCGATCAGCCCGTCGGAGCGCCCGATCAGGCGGTCGAGGACCTCCTGCCCCTCGGGGCGGGCGAGGTCGACGGTGAACGAGCGCTTGTTGCGAGCGTGGTGGGTGAAGCCCGACCAGCGGTTCCAGGGGCGCTCGCCCGGCTCGTCGTCGGGGTAGGCGATGTTCGTCGGCCCGACGGCGACCGCCATCTCGCGCGGCGGGCGCACGAGGAAGCCGCGCGAGGTCGAGGGCGCGAAGTGCGTCGACTCGACGCGGATCACCTCGGCGCCCCACTCCGCGAGGTGCATCGTCGCGTAGGGGCCCGCCCACACCACCGTGAAGTCGATCACGCGCAGCCCCTCGAGCGGCGGCCGGTCGCCCCGGCGCACGACGGCGGGCGCGGCCGCCGCTCCGGGCTGCGAGGGCGCCGCTGCCGACTCAGGGGTCGCCTCGGGTGCCGGGGCGGCCCCGGGCCCGCTGGGCGGGAGCGCGCCGAGCACCTCGGCGGTGTGCTCGCCGAGCAGGGGGGCGCGGCGCCGGGGGGGCATCGGGGCGTCCTCGCGGTGCAGCGCGAAGTGGTAGCCGGGGTAGACGATCGGGCCGGTCGAGGGGTGGTCGATGGTCTGGAAGAAGCCGCGCTCGGTGAAGTTGGGGTCGGCGAGCAGGTCGGCGACGGTGTTGAGGGGGCCGCCGAGGACGCCGTGCTCCTCGCAGGCGGCGCGGATTTCGGACTTGGTGCGCTCCAGCGACCAGGGCAGCAGGTGGAGGCCGAACTCCTCGATGCGTTCGGGCGCGGAGCGGGCGGCGACGGTGGCCCACTCGGGCTGCTCCAGCAGGTCCTCGCGCCCGATCATGCGGATCGTGCGGTCGAGGCGCGACGGCCCCGCGCTGTAGAGGAAGAAGCCGTCCGCGCACGGGAAGACGCCGGAGCCGACCTGCGAGACGACGCTCGAACGCTGCGCGATGCGCCCCGAGTACTGGTGCCCCATCAGCTGCGCCAGCCGCGCGTCGATCGAGTGCGCCGCCGTCTCGAAGATCGAGAGGTCGACGTGCTCGCCCTCGCCGCGCCCCGCCGCGGCGTGGAGCGCGATCGCCGTCGCCAGCGCGCCAGCGTAGCCGGCGTGGTAGCCGGTCATGCGCCCCGCCGTCTTCACCGGCTCCAGATCGGCGTCGCCCTGCGCGCTCATCGGGCCGCCCATCGCGAACAGCGTGAGGTCCGTGGCCTCGTAGCCGCGGTAGGGGCCGTCCTGCCCGAAGTTCGAGATCGAGGTCAGCACCACCCGCGGGTTGGCCGCCCGCAGCGCCCCGTAGCCGAGGCCGAGGCGGTCGAGCGTCCCCGGCCGGAAGTTCTCGACCACCGCGCCGGCGCCGCGCACGAGCCGCAGCAGGTCGCGGCGCCCGTCCTCGGTCTTGAGGTCGAGCACGACGCTGCGCTTGTTGGTGTTGAGGAAGAGGAAGAGGCCGGAGCGTTCGGGGCCGGGCTCGTCGCCGGCGAAGGGCGGGAGGCGGCGGGCGGGGTCGCCCTCCGGCGGCTCGATCTTGATCACGTCGGCGCCGTAGTCGGCGAGCAGGCGCGTGCAGAACGGCCCCGCAGTCGCCCGCGTCAGGTCGATCACGCGCACGCCCTCGAGGGGCATCGGAGCGGTCATGGCGCGCCTCCCCCGCCGCGCCGCGCGAGGCGCGCGCCCGGCGCGACGCTGCGGCGCGATGATACAGCGGCGCGCCGGACGGGGCGCCGCGCGCGGGGCGTACAATCCCGCGCATGACGGCGAGCGCGCGGCCCCGCGTCTTCTACGGCTGGTGGATGGTCGGCGGCGCGGTCGTCGGATCGTTCGTCGCCGTCGGGGCCGGGTTCGCCTCGATGAGCGTGTTCCTCAGCCCGGTCACGGAAGACCTCGGCTGGAGCGTGGCGGCGTTCACGGTGGCGACGGCGGGGGCGAACGCGATCAACGGGCTGACCGGCGTGCTGGTGGGGCCGCTCGTCGATCGCCACGGGGCGCGCCCGCTGATGCTGATCGGCGCGGTCGGCCTCGCGGCGTCGCTGCTGCTCACCTCGCAGGTCACCGAGCTGTGGCAGTTCATCGCGCTGCAGGCGTTCGGCGTCGGCCTCGGGCTGTCGCTGGTCGGCCCGCTCGTGGTCAACATCTCGCTCTCGAAGTGGTTCGTGCTGGGGCGGGGCTGGGCGATCGCGCTCGGGTCGACGGGCATCTCGTTCGCCGGGATGTTCGTGCCCTACGCGATGACGCGCGTCGTGGACACGTGGGGCTGGCGCGAGGGCTACGCGATCCTCGCCGCCGCCGTGCTCGTGCTGGCCGCCCCCGTCGCGCTGCTCATGCGCCGCCAGCCCGAGGACTACGGCCTGCTGCCCGACGGCCAGCGCGAGGACGGCGCCGGCGTGTCGCCCGCGGCCTCCGAGGCGGTGCGGCTGGACCGCCTCAACTCCTACACCCGCCGCGAGGCGCTGCGGACGCGCGCGATCTGGCTGCTCACGCTCTCCTTCGGCTGCTTCGGCGCGGGCGCCACGGCGGTGCTGATCCACGGCATCCCGTTCGTGACCGAGGCCGGCTTCACCCGCACCGAGGCCGCGCTCGCCGTGGGCGTGGCGGGCGCGGGCAACCTCGGCGCGAAGTTCCTGTGGGGCTGGGCGCTGGGCCGCTGGCACCCGCGCGCGCTGTGGGCGGACTGCTTCGCGCTGCTCTGCGTCGGCTCGGTGCTGATGCTGGCCGCCGCCGCCGGCGGCTACTTCCCGCTGATGCTGGCCGCGTTCTGCCTGTGGGGGCTGGGCTTCGGCGGCGGCGTGCCCCTCGGCGAGTTCATCTGGGCGAAGTACTTCGGCCGCGTCCACATCGGCGCGGTGCGGAGCGTGGGGATGCCGGCCGGCATCCTCTTCGGCGCGCTGGGCCCGCTCGCCGCCTCGGTGCTGTTCGACGCGACGGGCGCGTACCTCGCGGCGTGGCTGCTGATGATCGCCGTCTACGCCGCCGGCGCCGCCGCCGTCCTCGTCTCCCGCGAGCCGCCGCCGAAGGTCGGTGCGGGCGCGGGCGCCGCTGTCGCGACGGGGGAGTAGGTCTTCACGTTACTCGCTCACATCCAGCATCTCCATGAGACCGCGGTAGCCCGGCATTCGCTCCATGGCGGCGTCGATGAAGTCGATATCGATTTCTTCGCCGATCATCGGCATAGGGATACGCACGTCCGCTTGTAGCCTGTGGACGGAGCACTTGCGGTAGTAGTCGTACCGCCACGCGTTGGCGTTGATGGCGTTGCAGATATAGAGGTAGAGGGACGGTGGGGGGTTCTCCCCACCCGCCGCCAAAGTGCAGACCAAGACATCACCCGTTGCCGCAAAGGCGTACGGGTGCCAGAACGCATTACCGCTCGATCCGTTCGTGCTGATCGTGATGGCATTTTGGCGGATGGCCTCGGTCGGCACATCGTAGTACCCAGTGATGCCGTTCCACTGTTCGCTCGTCGCCACCACCGGCGTGTCACCCTTGGGCAAGTACTTCAGCGGGCCTGCCTGTCCACGCTCGACTTTGAGCAGCTCTCCAACAGTGTATTCTCTCGTCTCATTCGGGGTTTCCGGTTGGACTGGCGCGCGCCGGAGGCTCCGACGAGTCAATGCCATGTGGAGGCCCTGTACCGCCTGCGTTTGGTTGATCTGCGGATCACCCGACAGATAAGCCTCGGAAGCGAAATCGTAGGACCCATCCATTTTGATGCAGGCAATGGCGCTTTCTTTGACTATCGGAGCGATTTCGACATTCGGGTTAGCCAAGAACAATTGGATTTCTTCGGTGATCCGATCCACGTTATCCTTGCGAGCGGCAAGGCTAAGCGTCTTGGATTTATACCCAGCGTGATCGTCATCGTGCAGAACTCCGAAGTATGTTCTGTCAGTGCTTCGGTGTTGTCTCCATGTCTCGAGCACAAGGGCGTAAGTCCCCTTGCTCGTGTTAGGCCGAAAGAGGTCGTCCTGCATCCTCACGACTGCGCGAACGGTGTGCCTGCTAAGGATCTGTTCACGCCAACTTCGCTCATCGCTCCGAGTCCCGGTGATCGGTTCGTTGGGCAGGATAGCGAACAACCGCCCTCCCGGAGCCATGGATTCCAAGGCATAGTTGACGAATTCGATTTCCTTCTCTTCTTCCAACGCAAATGGCGGATTCATGAGCGTGCGAGTGAAGGGCCGCTGGGAGTCGCTGGGGTTCGCAATGTCCTTGTGCAGGCGTTGCACGTTGCCTGCAGTTCGCACGAACCTGTTGTCGAAGCAATTACCGTTGTGGATGTTGCTCTTGCCGTCTCCTCGGAAGATCATGTTGACGAGCGCCAGACTGAAAACGTCGTCGGCCAACTCAATTCCGAAGAGACAGTCGTTCCGGAACAAATCGTAGATGTCGAGGTGATTTTCGTAATGAGCTGCGCGTACTGCGTCCAATGCCGCTACCAGGAATCCGCCAGTGCCGCAGGTCGGGTCGAAAACGGTGTCGTTGTGGTGGATACCGACGATGTCGGCTGCGAATTTGGTGATGTGCCGGGGAGTAAGGACGATGCCCATTTCACTGGCATCGTTCGCGTACTTCAGAAAGGTCTCGTAGAACTGTCCGAGCGCATCCGTGCCGCTATTGATAGCGGAGCGAATGTTGATCTCGCGCAGCCGCTGCATGGTCTGCACGATAGCCGACCAGTACTTGCGGTGGTTCTCAGTCGTCGCAGGGAGTTTGAGCTCAATCTCGTGCCTGAAGTCATCTTTGTTGTGCTGTTCCAGAAGCCGCCCGATCCTCGTGTTGACATCGCTGACCAAAGTTCGCGGGTCATTGCCAATCTGCATTGTGCTGTCCTGAGCCAGAGCCAGCAACAGCCCGGCTACCAGGCGAGCGCGATCACGAGCAGCGATCCCGTTGTTGTGCAGGATGCTGTTGATGTCATTGGCTTTGGCGAGGAAATCATCAGAGTCGACTTCATACCGCAGGATTGCAGGGTCATTCCGGTCGAGAATATCGCGGCACTGTTGCTGGGAGAGGAATCCCGTCGTGGCGTAGTTGTTGATCACCACCTCACGCCACTCGTTGCCGTCCCAGTAGGTAGTCGTGACATAGAACGACAAGTCAGGGGAACCCGCGATCCCGGTCGCGAAGCGCGCGGCACCCGGTTCCCTCTGGTTGATGGTGTCGGCGTAGGCTTGAGCCTCGCTGAGCGCGACTTCGCGCTCATGGTGCTGCCGCTTGGCCTCGACGATCCAGTAGCGCAGCCCACCTTCCCAGGGGATGACGATGATGTTTTCGGGGGTCTGCCTCCCCAGCGCTGCGCTGAGAGCGGGGCTGTGGCTGCGGAACTCCCCCTGCGTGTAGACGGCCCCGCCACGGGCCGGGTTCCGCGTATTCCAGCCCATCTGGTCAAGGACCCGCTCAATGTAGGAGTACGCGCGGAACTCGCTGTCCAGCATCGGTCATCCTAACGCAGGTGCTCCCCAGCACCTCCGCCGTGTGCGGCAATCTATCACCGGTAAGGACTGTTGTCGAGGCTGGCGCGGTGTCACCGACCGGCAGCTCGCCCGCGCGCATCATACGCCTCGGGGCGGCGGCTGAGCGCCCGCCGGTGCTAACCTCGGCGCATGGGCGGCGGGGGCGAGGGGCACGAGGCGCTGACGGCGCACGCGCGGCGGCTCGCCGCCGCCTTCGCGGAGACCGCCGCCGCCCACGACCGCGACGGCTCCTTCCCCCACGAGCACTTCGAGGCCGCCCGCCGCTCCGGCTACGCCGCCGCCTCCGTCCCCGCCGAGTACGGCGGCGGCGGGCACGGCCTCGCCTCCGTCGCGCGCGCCCAGCTCGCCCTCGCCGAGGGCGACGGCTCGGCGGCGCTCGGCCTCGCCATGCACCTCATGCTCTGCGGCGCGGAGGCCGACGCCCGCGCCTGGCCCGAGGCCGCCCGCGCCCGCATCTTCGGCGCCGTCGCGCGCGAGGGCGCCCTGCTCAACAACGCCGCCGCCGAGCGTGCGCTCGGCTCGCCGCAGGGCGGCGGGCGGCCCGCCACCACCGCCTCGCCCGACGGCCCCGGCCGCTGGCGCATCGACGGCCGCAAGACCTTCACCACCGCCGCCCCCGCCCTCGACTGGTTCGTCGTCTACGCCGCGATCGAGGACGGCAGCGGGCAGGTCGGGCGCATCGCCGTCCGCCGCGACCTGCCCGGCGTGCGCGTCGAGGAGACGTGGGACGCCCTCGGAATGCGCGCCAGCGGCTCCCACGACGTGGCCTTCGAGGGCGTCCCCGTCTCCGGCGACGACTTCCTCACGCGCTCCGGCCCGGCCTCGCGGCGCGACCGCGAGCCTGCGGCGTGGTTCGCGATCCTCGTCGGCGCGACGAGCCTCGGCGTGGCGGCGGCGGCGCGCGGCTGGGCGGTGCGCTTCGCGCGCGAGCGCCGCCCGGCGGGCGCGCCGGCGCCGATCGCCTCGCTGCCGCACGTGCGCGAGCAGGTCGGGCGCATGGACGCCTCGCTGATGGCGGCGCGGGCGCTGCTGCTGCGGACCGCCGAGGCGTGGGAGCGGCGGCCCGAGCGCCGCGCCGCCCTCGGCCCGCAGGTCGCCGCCGCCAAGCGCCTCGCGGCCAACAGCGCCGTCGAGGTCGCCGAGATCGCGATGCGCCTCGCCGGCGGGGTCGGGCTGCAGCGCTCGGAGCCGCTCGAACGCTACTTCCGCGACGTCCGCAGCGGCCTCGTCAACCCGCCGATCGAGGCCCGCGCGCTGGAGACCATCGCCCGCGCCGCCCTCGGCCCTCCCGGCGACGCCGGGGGCGCGGCGGAGGGCGGCGCCGCGGACGGGGAGGAGGCGACGTGAGCCTGCACCGCTTCGAGACGACCCAGCTGCTGCCCGTCCCGCTCGCCGAGGCGTGGGCGTTCTTCTCGGACCCGCGCAACCTCGCCGCCGTCACGCCGCCGGACCTCGGCTTCGAGATCGTCTCGGACGCGCCGGAGCGCATCCACCCGGGGCTGATCGTGGTCTACCGCGTGCGCCCGCTCTTCGGCCTGCCGGTGACGTGGGTGACGGAGATCACCCACGTCGCCGAGGGCGAGCTGTTCGTCGACGACCAGCGCATCGGCCCCTACCGCCTCTGGCACCACCAGCACCACTTCCGCGAGACCGCCGGCGGCGTCGAGATGCGCGACGTGGTGCACTACGCGCTGCCGTTCGGCCCGCTGGGCGCGCTGATCGACGAGCGGCTGGTGGCCCCCCGCGTGCGCGCCATCTTCGGGTTCCGCCGCGCCGTCGCCGAACGGCGCTTCGGCCTCGCCCCGCCGCCGCGCTGACCTCGAGTACTGGCGGACTTTGGCGAGCGGGAAGGAATGGACGGCAGCTTTCGCTTCGGCTTTCGGTCTCACGGTTGGTGAATTCTTCGATGCGTTCGAGGAGTATCGCACCACAACCGCAGAAGCGCGAACGCACTCCTTTCGCGGCAAGGTAGTCGATCTGGAAGGAAACGGTCTCCCCGGAGTGCATGTCGATTTGGGTAAGATTGATGATGGTTACGGGGTTGGCCCTGGGAGCTACGCCGACACGGATAACACCGGGGCGTTCGAAGTGCGTGTCCCCGATGGTCAATACGTCCTGAAACTCGGCCGAATCCCGGGAAGCGGCCATGACGGGGGCGGAGTCGTTGCTGTATTCTTCGATTTCCGCTATGGTCCTTCCGGATGGGCCAAGACCTTGGACGCTATCGGTGAGCCGCGTGTCGGAGGGCAGGCCCATTATTCCGGATACGCCAATGTCTGCGGTAGCGGAGATGACGTTCTCGCCATTGCTGGCGCGGTGGATGTAGAAGTAAAGATCATGCCGGATCTGCTCCACAGGACGGTCTCCCCGCCTTGCAACGAAGGCGTACCGGGTTATCGCGTTGTGCAGGGCCGCATACTTGGCCCGGATGGGGAACCCTACACCAGAGCAGCAGACGCTCTTGAATGGATCAGCGTGGTCGCGGCTATAATAAGGGAGAATACCATTTGGCCCTTCGAAGCTGCCGAAACTGATGGCACTTTCAGGATTGCGGTTCCGGAAGGCGTCCCCTTCGTGTTGCACATACACGCAGTCGATAAATTCTACAGCAAACCCATCGGCTGGTACGGGGAGAGCGGATTCACTACCGATCCGGGTGAAGCAACCTGGTTCGAGATCGAAGAATCCGATATCGGTGGTATCGAGGTGCGCCTCCCGGCCGACCCCAACAGCATGCCGCAGAACGATCACCCGCCCCCGCGGCTTCCGTGACATGCAGCCCGCCGCCTCGCGGGCTAGCTGCGCGGGAGGGCGCCGAGGTTAGCACCGGCGGGCGCTCAGCCGCCGCTGCGCTGGTGGACGCTGTCGAGGGTGGCCACGACCGGCAGCACCATCGTCTCGACGACGAGCTGGCAGATCGCCTGACCGGGGTAGAGCTTGTCGGCGGCCCCGGGGCGAAGCCCCGGGGCCGCCACGTTTCGAGGCTGCTCGCGGCTAGCTGCGCGGGAGGGCGAGGCCGCGGGTGGCGATGATGTTGCGCTGGATCTCGTTGGAGCCGCCGAAGATCGTGTACACCACGCTGTGCACGTAGAGCTGGGTGAAGCGCGCGTCGAGCGGGGTGCGCTCGTGCGCGCGGTCCCAGATGTTGGCGTAGAGGCCGAACGCCTTCATGCCGGTGTTCGCCGTGCGCTGGTTCAGCTCCGAGCCGAAGATCTTCGAGGTCGAGGCCTCGTAGTTGGGGATCACGCCGGCCGCCTGCATCGAGATGATGCGGAACGAGAAGTTGAACAGCACCTCCGACTCGATCCAGCGGTCGGCGATGGCGGCGCGCGTGGTGCGCGCGCGATCCTGCGCCCGCAGCCGCCCCTCGCCGGTGTCGAGGTAGTCGATCAGCGAGCGCAGGCGGCGCCGCGTCTCGACGGCCCCGGCGATGTTGGAGCGCTCGAAGTCGAGCAGCGTCATGCCGACGTACCAGCCGCGGTTGACCTCGCCGATGACGTTGTTGGCGGGGACGCGCACGTCCTCGAAGAAGGTCTCGTTGGTGCCGTGCTCGAAGCCCATGGTGATGATGGGACGGACGCTGATGCCGTTGTTCTCCTGCGGCATCACCATGAAGCTGATGCCGCGGTGCTTGGGCGCGTCGGGGTCGGTGCGGAACATCCCGAACAGCCAGTTGGACTTGTGGGCGGTGGAGGTCCACATCTTCTGGCCGTTGATGACGTACTCGTCGCCGTCGCGCACGGCGCGCGTCTGCAGGCCGGCGAGGTCGGAGCCGGCGCCGGGCTCGGAGAAACCCTGCGACCACAGCATCTCGCCGCGCAGCGTCGGCGCGAGGAAGCGCTCCTTCTGCTCCGGCGTGCCGTGCACCAGCACCGTCGGGCCGAGCAGCGAGAGGCCCTGCCCGCCGACCATCGGCGCCTCGGCCTCGGCCATCTCCTGGTTGAAGATGAACTGCTCCATCGTGGTCAGGCCGGCCCCGCCGTACTCCTGCGGCCAGTGGGGGGCGACCCAGCTGCGGCCGGACATGCGGTCGGCCCACTCGCGGGCGGCGGACTTCGCGGCTTCGTCGCCGTGGACGATGTCCATCTGCCAGTCGTCCTCGAGGCTGACGTTGTTCCAGGCGCGCTTGTCGCGGTAGTGCTGCGGCAGGTTCTCTTCGATGAAGGAGCGCACGTCCGCGCGGAACGCGGCCTGCTCGGCGGTGTCGGCCCAGTCCATGTCGTACTCCCCTCGTCGCGTCGCCTCGCGCGCCGCCTCCCGCGCGGCGCGCCGCTGCCCGCAGCCTACCACGCCCCGCCGCCAGCGGCGCGCGGCGCCCGCGCGCGGCGAGGCGCATCCCGCGCTACGGCGACACGCCGATCCCGGCGAGTGCGTGCCGAACGGCCAGCGCCGCGAACGCGGCCGGCGGCAGCCAGGCCAGCACCGTCGCGGCGGCGGCGCGCCCCGCCCCGAAGCCGAGCGCCACGCGCAGCGACGCGGCCCACGCGGCGAGCGTCCAGACGGCGACGGCGGCCCATGCGCCCAGCAAGGCATCGCCGCCCCACGCCGCCGGATCGTCCGGCGCGCCGCCGGGCGCGTACTGGACGAGGGGCGCGAGCGCCAGCAGGAGGCGCGGCGCGTCGGCGAAGGCGAGACACCGCGCCACCTCGTCCCAGGAGGCGTCGGTCGCCGGGCGGCGCAGGACGCGCGTCCCGGCGAACCACGCGATCGAGGCGCTCGCCGCCCAGACGACCAACCCGATCGCGGCGGCGGCGGCGATCGGGAACACGGCCTCCCTCAGCACGAGAAGCAGAAAAGCGAACGGCACGAGGGGGAGCGCGCCGGCGGCGGCGGTCTGCCACTGGAAAAGGCCGCCGGAGAAGGGATCGTACTTGCCGGGCTGGAGCAGCAAGTGGTCAGCGGCGGCCGGCGCCCACCTGATCGCCGCCAGCAGGATCGCGAGGGCGATCAGCACCACCGTCGCGGCGCCGGCCTCGGCGAACAGGGCGAAGCCCTGCGCCAGCGACGCGAGCACGACCACGCCGACGGCCTGACCCGTCGTCGCGTCGTCCGCGACGACATCCTCGTAGACGGAGCGCCTGAGCAGGGCCGCCCCGGCCAGCCGCGCCCGGAACGACGGCTCTTCCCGCCTCATGCGGCCTCCTCCACCGCCCGCGCCGACCTCCTCTCGCGCTCAGGCGGCGGCGATGAAGTCGCGCAGGGGGCGTGGACCTCGTCCTCGACGCCGAGCAGGCGGTGGCCCGTCGCTTCGAGGATCACCATGCGCTTCGGCTCCTGCGCGCGGCGGTAGATGTCGTCGGAGGCGAGGGGCGGCAGCACCTCGTCGTCGGCGCCGTGGATCAGCAGCAGCGGCTTGCCGAGGCGGTCCACCTCCTGCGTGCCGTAGCGCTGCGGCGCGCCGCTGCCCGCAGCCTACCACGCCCCGCCGGGCCTCGGCGCGAGGCGCTATGATGCGCGGGGCGACGTCCCCCGGAACGGAGCCGCGCGATGGGCCGAGGCAAGCGCGCGCTGGCCGCCGCCGCGATCCTCGTCGCGCTCGCCGCTGCCTCGATCGTCGCGGCCCCGCGCGCCGCTGCCGAGGGCGGCGAGATCGCCGGCGAGCTGCCGGTCGCGGGCGGCGTCGCGCTGGTCTCGTGGAGCGGCGGCCCCGCCGGGGCGCTGGCCGAGGCCGCCCGTTCGCGCGGCTGCAACGTGCGCTCGGTGTACGCCAACGCCCCCGGCGGCGGCTTCGTCAGCTACGTGCCCGACGCGAGCGTCGCCGCCGCCAACCGCGCCTTCCTCGCCGCCTACCCCGCCGGCCTGCCCGCGTCGCCGGTCCTCGTCGTCTGCGGCGAGCCGACGGCCGAGGCGCCCTCGACGCCCGCGCCCACCGCCGAGGCGACGCCCGCGCCCACGCCCGCGCCGACGCCGGCGCTGCCACTGCCGCGCATCGTGTTCCTCGATGACGAGTCCGTCTTGTCCGCCGAGCGGCGCGTCGAGCTTCGCGAGCATGTCGCCTCGGTGGTGCGCTTCTACGCCGAGCGTTTCGGCGTCGTGGCGCCGGAGTGGACATTGTACGTATCTCCGGACAGCGACGCTGCGGCCGCCGTCTACCGCGAGCTTACGGGGAGCAGGATATCGGGGTTCCCCGCCGGAATCGTCACCGCTACGCCGGAGGCGGGGATACTGGCGTTCATCAGCGGCTGGGGTTTGCACCGTGACAGCTATGGGGACTCGCATACGTTCGCTGAACTGATGGCCCACGAATACTATCATGTGCTCCAGTACGACATCATGCGTTCGAGCGACAACTACCGCTACCGCATCGTCCCTACTTCACCGCAGTGGTTGAGTGAAGGCACGGCCACCTACGGCGAGCACCTGTACCGCGCAGCACAAGCGAGAAAACATTTCCTGACGCACGGCGACTGTCAGGGCTGCCTTGAACAGGGCGACCTTGATCTCAATCTGGTATGGAAGTTCACTCACTTGTATGGCGGCTTCGGCCACCTTCATGGCGGTCCCGACCTCTGGGGCAGTGTCTTGCATTACGGATCGTGGGCTGCTGCGACCGCCTGGGCTGTTGACCGCTCAGGAGATCCGCGTTCTCACCTGGAGTACTGGAGAGCGTTGGCCCGGACTGGCGACTGGTCGGCTGCCTTCCGGATCGCTTTCGGAATGACCATCGATGAATTCCGTGATTCCTTTGAACGGTATCGCCTCAGTCTTCTGGACGACGCACCTCGACTGCGAGTGGTGGTAGTTGACGATGTGGATGGAGATGCAGATGGAACGGCCAGCGAAGGAGTGAGAGTCGCTGTTGGTCGTCCCGCTGAACATCTGTACGTCGAGGGATACACGAATCCTCTGGGCGAGATCGAATTTCCGCTGCCTGGCGGCACTTATAGAGTCGAGGTTTACATGCACATTTGTCACGATACATCCGATCATTACAGGGTATCCGATCAGGACATTGTGGTATCCGATCAGGACGTAGATGTGGTTTTCGAAGTGTTGTCCGACGCCACCGATATCGTGACCGTGACCGCGATCGACGGCGTCTCCCGTTCCCGTGGTCCTGAATTCGTCACATCGTGCGGGCGAGGGCGAGGTTGGCGAAATTGACGGTCATGCGGTCGTTGGCGGCTGTGGGGCCCGCGCCGGGCGCGCCGTCAGGCGGCGGCGATGAAGTCGCGCAGGAGGGCGTGGACCTCGTCCTCGACGCCGAGCAGGCGGTGGCCCGTCGCTTCGAGGATCACCATGCGCTTCGGCTCCCGCGCGCGGCGGTAGATGTCGTCGGAGGCGAGGGGCGGCAGCACCTCGTCGTCGGCGCCGTGGATCAGCAGCAGCGGCTTGCCGAGGCGGTCCACCTCCTGCGTGCCGTAGCGCTGCGGCGCGAGCGCGGCGACGGCGCTGGCGAACGGGCTGAGCACCCCCGCCTTGATCGCCACAGCCCCCGCGTAGGAGTGCCCCACGATCACCGCGCGCTCCCCGCCGAGGCCCTTCAGCAGCGAGCAGGCGGCGAGCACGTCGATCACCGTGTCCTCCAGCTCGCCGGCGAGGCGCGGGGTGACGCGCAGCGAGGTCACGCCCTCCGCCGCGAGGCCGCCCGCGAGCCGCGCGTAGACGCCGCCGGCCGGCCCCTCCGCCCCCACGAAGATCGCGCACTTCGCGCTTCCCTCGCAGGGGTCCATCAGCGCCGAGAGCGGGCCGTGGTTGGTCTCGATGCCGACCTCGAGGCGGTCGCCCTCGCCCGTCGGCTGCGCCGACGCGCGCTCGATCCGCACGACGATATCGCCGTCCGCTCCGGCCATGCCGCGCTCGTCCCTGCTCACCATCGCGCGCCTCCTCGCCCCGCGGGGCGCCGCCCGGTCCGCGCGTCAGTCCGCGCGGCGGCCCCAGCGCTCGCGGAACTCCTCGGTGGTGTTGACGTGCGGGAACGGCTCGTCCGGGACGGGGACGCCGAGGAACGCGCACAGCGGCTCCCAGCCGGAGCCGGCCTCGTAGACCAGCAGGCGCTCGGGCGGGACGGCGGCGCGCACCTCCTCGGCGTGGCGCTCGAAGACGCCGATCACATGCGCGCGGTCGTCCATGCGCCCGCCGAAGTTGGCGTCCCAGAGCTGGCGCTGCGCCCACTCGGCGGCGGCGCGCGTCTCCGGGTCGTCCGAGGCGAGGTTCTCGGAGGTGCTGAGGTGGATCGTGTTGCGGACGCTGTCGTACCAGCGATCGGGGTCGCGGACGCTGAGCAGCACCTTCGACTGCGGGTAGTGCGCGGCCAGCTCGCGCCAGAAGTCGCAGGCCGGCCAGTCGACGGCGGCGCGGTAGCCCTCGAACAGGGCGTCCCAGTCGACCGGCTCGCCGCGGCGGGCGGCGGACCAGAGGGCGCGGTGCTCCGGGTGGTTCCGCGCCACCTCCAGCATGTGGTAGCAGGCGCCGAAGCCGAGGCGCTCCAGCGCGTGCTTGAGGGAGAGCGTGCCGGTGCGGCCGAAGCCCGCCCCGACGACGTCGAGCGCCACGCGGCTACGCCCCCGCCCGTCGCGGATTGCCCATCGCGATGCCTCCTCCCGGCGGCCGCTTCGGAGTCTAGGCGATCGCGGGGCGGGCGGGGGCGGGGCGGCGCCGCGGGCGGCGTGCTGTCGCGGGGAGCGGATATGGTCTATAGTGAGCGCGCCGGACGCGCGGAAAGCGGCGCGTCAGGGGCGGGGACAGCCGGATGAGCGAGTACCAGATCGAGGTCGAGGGCGTCTGGAAGGTGTTCGGGGACGACCCCGAGCGCGCCCTCGCCGACGAGCACGCTTCCCGCACCCGCTCCGAGATCCAGGACGAGCTCGGCCTCGTGGTCGGCCTGCGCGAGGTCTCCTTCAACATCGAGTCCGGCAAGGCCTTCATGCTGATGGGCCTCTCCGGCAGCGGCAAATCGACGATGGCGCGCTGCCTGATCCGGCTGATCGAGGCGACGCGGGGACGCATCCGCTTCGACGGCGAGGACATTCTCGAGTACACGCCGAAGCAGATGATCGAGTTCCGCCGCCGCAAGATCGCGATGGTGTTCCAGCACTACGGGCTGCTGCCGCACCGGCGCGTGCTGGACAACGTGGCCTACGGCCTCGAGATCCAGGGCGTGGAGCGCAAGGAGCGCTACAAGGCGGCGGAGCAGGCGATCGAGACCGTGGGCCTCGCCGGCTGGGAGGACTACCACCCGGACGAGATGAGCGGCGGGATGCAGCAGCGCGTCGGCCTCGCGCGCGCGCTCGCCGTCGATCCCGACGTGCTGATCATGGACGAGCCGTTCAGCGGCCTCGACCCGCTGATCCGGCGCAGGATGCAGGACGAGCTGGTGGTGCTGCAGAACGAGCTGCACAAGACCATCGTCTTCATCACCCACGACCTCAACGAGGCGATCAAGATCGGCGATCGCGTGGCGATCATGCGCGACGGCGAGATCGCGCAGGAGGGGACGCCCGCCGAGATCGTCGACAACCCCGCCGACGACTACGTCGCCGAGTTCGTGCAGGACGCCGCCCGCGAGGACGCCGAGGCGGAGGCCGCGGGGGCGGGAGCGTAGCGTGGCCGCCGCGATGGAGACGCTGAACGGCCTCTCGCCGCGCTACCGCTGGGCGGCGGGAGCGGCGGCGGTGGCCGCCGTGCTGGTGGTCTGCCTCGCGGTCTGGGGCCCGGAGATGGATTTCCCCACCACCGTCTCGCAGACCGAGACGCCCACCTCCGGCGGAAGCTCGCTGACCCTCGACCGCACCGTGCGCGAGGTCACCGGCGACGCCATCGACGACGCGGTGCGCTGGCTGACCAACCAGTTCGACTGGCTGTTCTCCGCCCTCAGCGACGCCGTGGCGTGGGCGATCGTGAACATCGAGGACGCGCTGAAGTGGGTGCCGTGGCCCGTCGTGGTCGCCGTGCTGGCGCTGCTCTCCTTCCAGGTCGGGCGCTGGAGCCTGACGGCGTTCACGGTGTCGGCGCTGCTCTACGTCGGCTTCATGGACCTCTGGCCGAACGCGATCGACACGATCGCGCTGATCGTGGTGGCGGTGGCGGTGGCGCTGGCGATCGGCCTGCCGCTGGGCGTGCTCGCCGCGCGCAACCGCTGGGCCGACAACCTGATGCGGCCGATCCTCGACGCGATGCAGACGATGCCGAGCTTCGTCTACCTGCTGCCCGGCATCCTCTTCTTCGGCCTCGGCAAGCCGGCCGGCATCTTCGCGACCGTGATCTACGCCGTGCCGCCCGTGATCCGGCTGACCAACCTCGGCATCCGCCAGGTCTCGCCCGAGGCCGTCGAGGCCGCCCTCGCCTTCGGCTCCTCGCCGGGGCAGGTGCTGCGAAAGGTGCAGATCCCGATGGCGATGCCGACGATCATGGCCGGCATCAACCAGACCACGCTGATGGCGCTGGCGATGGTCACGATCGCCAGCATGGTCGCCGCCGGCGGCCTCGGCGACGACGTGCTGCGGGCGCTGCAGAAGAACCAGTCCGGCAACGGCGCCATCGCCGGCATGGCGATCGTCTTCATCGCCATCATCATCGACCGCCTCACGCAGTCGATCGGCTCGGGCGAGAGGGGGCGGATGAGCGCCGGCTAGGCGCGACGCCCATGGGGTACCGCTTTCCGACCGAAGCCGCGTCGCGCGGCGCTCCCCGCCGGCCCTTCGGCGCCGGCGGCGACGACCCCACCGGCCGCTGGTACGCACGCCGCTGCTACCAGCAGTGACCCTCGCATCGAGGCGCCCCGGCTCGCGCCGGGGCGCCGCCGGGCCCACACGACGGCATCGCGCCCGGCTGCCGGCCACGAAAGGAAGCACCATGTTGCACACCCGGCACGCGCTGATCGCGCTCGCGGCGGCTCTCGCCGTCCTGCTCTTCGCCGCCTGCGGCGGCGACTCCGACGACGACGCCAAGGACACGATCGTCTTCAGCGATCTCAACTGGTCGAGCGCCCAGATCCAGAACCGCATCGCCCAGTACATCGTCGAGAAGGGCTACGACTACCCGACCGAGGTCGTGTTCGGCGCCACGCTGCCGCTGTTCCAGGGCCTGCGCCGCGGCGACAGCCAGGTCACGATGGAGCTCTGGCTGCCCAACCAGGACGAGGCCTGGAGCGAGGCCCAGGCCGCCGGAGAGGTCGTCTCCGTCGGCGAGAGCCTCGGCCGGGACTGGCAGTCCGCCTTCGTGATCCCGCGGTACCTGCAGGAGCAGTACCCCGATCTCGACAGCATCGACGACCTGCGCGACGACCAGTTCAAGCAGCTGTTCACCACGGCCGAGACCGGGAACAAGGCGCGGCTCGTGTCGTGCGTCATCGGCTGGGCCTGCGAAGAGGTCAACGCCGCGCAGGTCGCCGGCTACGACCTCGGCGACCACGTCGAGATCGTGAACCCCGGCGACGGGGCGGCGCTGAACGCCGACCTCTACGGCGCCTACGAGCGCCAGGAGCCGTGGCTCGGCTACCAGTGGGGCACGAACGACCCCGCGCTGGTGCTCGACCTCGTGCGGCTCGAGGAGCCGGCCTACAGCGACGAGTGCTGGTTCACCACGAAGGCCTGCGCCTACGAGGACGCCACCGTCCTGATCGCGGTGCACCCCGGCCTGCTCGCCGACGCTCCCGACATCGTCGCGATGCTGCGGGCGTGGGACTTCAACATCGAGGTCTACAAGAGCGTCGCCCGCTGGATGAACGACAACGACGGCGCCAGCGCCGAGGACGCCGCCCTCTGGTGGCTCCGCAGCAACGACTCCATCTGGAGCGGCTGGGTGACGGCCGAGGCCGCCGACGGCATCCGCGCCGCGCTCGACGCCAGCGAGACCGCGGACGGCTGGCCCGAGGGCACCTAGCCAGCCGCGAGAGCCGCAGGCCGCCGCACTGCGGCGGCCTGCGGCGGCCAACGGCGACCGCTACGCAGCGCCCGCGCCCGCCTCCGGCGGCGCGGGCGCTGCCGATTCCCGCCGTGGGGCGGCGCATCCGAACCGCTGGAACGGGGGGCGCGACGGGCGCGGGCCGCGGGGTGCGGCTCAGTCCTCGTCCTCGTCGCCGTACTCGTCGTCGTCGTACTCCTCGTCGTCCTCGGGGTACCCCTCGCGGTACTCGGCGACGACGGCCTGGAACTGCTCGGTGAAGCCCTGGCGGACGATGCGGCGCAGGTCCTCGCGCTCGCGCAGCGAGCCGAGCTCCGTCTCGGCGGCGCGCAGCATCGGCGCGTCGATGTCGACGGGGATCGTCGGCAGCCGCTCGGAGACGAGGCGCACCTGGTGGGCGTCGGTCTCGGCGGCCCAGAACTCGCAGTAGCGGACGCCGAAGCGGTAGGCGCGCTGCTCCTCGGAGCCTTCTTCGCCGGGCTCGCCGGGCGGCAGCGGCGCGAAGGGGCGCGCCGGCCGCAGCGACCGCGTGAAGTACGGGCTCCAGAACTCTTCGTCGAGCAGGAGGTGGTCGTCGCACTCCTCGATCAGCGACCAGGACTGGCGGCTGCCCTCCATCGGCGGCGCGCCGAGCAGCACGACCTGGACGCCCAGCGCCTGCGCGGCGACGACCGGCTCGCGCAGGTCCTCGTCGCCGCTGAGGAGGTAGACGGTGGCGACGGCGCGCTCGCGCGCGAGCGTGAGCAGGTCGAGCGTGATCAGCGTGTCCACGCCCTTCTGCTGCCCCTGCACCACGCGGCCGAGGCGCAGCTTCAGCCCCGGCAGCGAGCCGATGCGCCGGTGCTCGGCGGTCGGCTCGCCGTGGCCCGGCGCGCCGTCGTACCAGTAGGAGCGCAGCAGCGGCAGCCGCGAGTGTTCCTCGACGGCCTCGCCCAGCGCGTCGAGCAGCGCCCCGTAGTCGCACTCGATCTCCTCGCGCCGCTCGGCCCCCAGCACGAGGCCCCCCGCCCCGAGCAGCAGGTAGCCGGCGTCGATCAGCAGCGCGGCGCGATCCATGCGCCGCATCATACAGCCGCGCCGCGCAACGGGCCGCCCTCGCCGGGCCGCGGCCAGCGTGCCGGGGAGCCCGCGAGGAACGCGGCGGCCTCCTACGGCGCGGGCGTCCGGTACAGGCTGCGGGCGATGTTGACTGCTTCGCTGGAAGTTTCCGTGCGGGCAATGATCCAATACTTGATACCCGACGCCGCATCGTAGATTTGCACCTTGTAGCCCGCGTACGGGTTATAGCGAGGACCGGAAGGCTGTACCGCACCAGTCCCGGATGGCCGTCGATCATTCGCAGTTCTGTTACCAGCCGACCGCTGCTCTCCCGGACGGCCCATTGGTAAATGGGCAGCTGCTGTTCCTGTACCACGTCGAGCACAAGCGCCCCGGAACCTTGCGCGTTTTGGTAATTGGCCGTGTACCCGCGATAAGGGGCGTAGGCAGTTCCCATTTCCGCCCGGTAGAGTCGCCAGCCTGGCGGCAGATCGGGATCGCGCCAGAGCGGGATCAGCCGTCGCGCCTCCGCCACGTCCGATGTTTTGACGCGCGCGGGAGCGGAGGCGCCCGACGCGCCGGACGCTCCGCCCGGCTGTATCCGCGCCGAAACCGCGGCCTGCGCCTCGATGGCGTTGCCGGTAGCGCGGAGGGGGTCGCCGCCCTTCTCCGCCTCGCGCCTCCCGCTCCAGTCGGTCGGCACCATCAGCCAGGGGCCGTGACGCACCGGCGTAGCGATATCGGGCGACTGGATGACGGGCGGTTCCTCGTCCACGCGCAGCACGGTAGCCGTGCCGACAGCGCCCGTGCAGCTCTCGCCGGTGGCGGCGTAGGTCATCCACTCGACGGGGAACTCCCAGCGGCCCGATCCGGCCGAGGGCCGCACGGGCGGACCGGTGACGTGGTAGCGCACCCAGCAGTCGGACGCCTTGCGCCACTCGAAGAGATCGCCCTCGGAGACGGCGCCGAACTCCGACGCCCACGAGGTCCCGCCGGCGTCCGTCTGGTGGACGCGCAGCGTGGCGGCCTCGGAGCGCAGCCCCTCCCACGTCGCGAGGACCGCGCCACCCGCGCCGAGGACCGCCCACTCGCCCGCCTCGGCGACCGCGCCGGTGGCGTCGAGGGCGTTGTAGCGCAGGCACCACGGCAGGCCGAGGTATGCTGCGTCGCCCCTCGCGTCCCCGAACGCCGAGGGCACGCAGCCTCTCAGCACGTTGCCCGCCAGCCGCACCTCGTCCAGCCGCAGCCGCCGCAGCGTGCGAGGGATCGCCCCCGTGAGGCCCCGATCACGCAGGTCGAGGCCGGTGACGCGCGGCGGCTCGCCGCCGACGGCGACGCCCTCCCAGCGTTCGATCGCGAGATCGCCGCCCCAGTCGAGCGACGCCTCGCCGCGCAGCGCGTCCCTCGAGGCGAGCAGCGCCACGCAGTCGGCGACGAGGCCGGGGCGCGCCTCGGGCTCCTCGACCGCGACGCCGTTCGCGCACGCCGCCTCCGGCGGCGGCTCCGGCGTCGGGGCGGGCGAGGGCGCCGGCGACGCCTCGGGCGTCGAGGCGGGCGTGGGCGGCGAGGGCGCCTCGGCCGCCGGCGTCGCCTCGGGCGTGGCTGCGGGCGGCGGCGCGCCGCCGGTGCACGCGGCGAGGGCGAGCGCGGCGAGGAGCGCGGCGAGGAGCGCGAGCAACCGCATCACGGCGCGCTCTCCGAGGGCAGCAGGCTGCGCGCGATTGCGATGACGGCGTCCGGGAAGCCCGTAACCCGGAAGGAGAGACCGTCCACGAAATATATGATTCCGCTATCCCTGTCGAAGATGCGAACCCTCGTAACATGGGTTCGATTCCCCGTGGGGCTGTAGTAGACGAGCGCCGGACGCCCGTCGATCACCCGTGCCTCCCAAACGTTGAATTCGCTGCCGCCGGCAGCGATGCGATACGGCCACCAACGAGGCCGCGCCACCGACACATCGGCTCCGTAACCGCCTCTGGCGTCGAGGTACGTTGCCTCGTAGCCGTCGATACCTTCGGCGCCGATCGCTGCGGAGTGGAGCGTCCATCCCGCCGGAAGTTCCGGGTCGCGCCAGAACGGGTGCCGTCGCACGACCGCGATGTCGGTCGATACCGGCAGGCTGTCGTCCGCGTTGGTCCAGACTTGCTCTTGGAGTTCACCCGTCCAGCCGGGCGGGTGCAGCAGCCACCAGGCGTGCTGTATCGGCGAGCCGATCGGCGCGCGGATATCCGGCGCGGCCTCGTCCACGCGCAGCACGGTGGCCGGGGCGACGGCGCCTGTGCAGCCCTCTCCGGTGGCGGCGTAGGTCATCCACTCGACGGGGAACTCCCAGCGGCCCGATCCCGCCACGGACCGCACGGGCGGGCCGGTGACGTGGTAGCGCACCCAGCAGTCGGACGCCTTGCGCCACTCGAAGAGGCCGCCCTCGGAGACGGCGCCGAACTCCGGGGCCCACGACGTGCCGCCGGCGTCGGTCTGGTGGACGCGCAGCGTGGCGGCCTCGGAGCGCAGCCCCTCCCACGTCGCGAGGACCTCGCGGCCCGCGCCGAGGATCGCCCAGCCGCCCGCCTCGGCGACCTCGCCCGTGGCGTCGAGGCGGTCGTAGCGCAGGCACCACGGGAGGCCGAGGTATGCGGCGTCGCCCCTCGCGTCCCCGAACGCCGAGGGCACGCAGCCCGTCAGCGCGTTGCCCGCGAGCCGCACCTCGTCCAGCGGCAGCCGCCGCAGCGTGCGAGGGATGCTGCCCGTGAGGCCCTTGTCCCGCAGGTCGAGGCCCGTGACGCGCGGCGGCTCGCCCTCGACGGCGACGCCCTCCCAGCGCCCGATCGCGAGGCCGCCGCCCCAATCGAGCGCCGCCTCGCCGCGCAGCGCGTCCCTCGAGGCGAGCAGCGCCACGCAGTCGGCGACGAGGCCGGGGCGCGCCTCGGGCTCCTCGACGGCGACGCCGTTCGCGCACGCCGCCTCCGGCGGCGGCTCAGGCGTCGGGGCGGGCGAGGGCGGCGGCGTCGCCTCGGCGGTGGCGATGGCGGTGGGCGCGGGCGTCGAGGGCGCCTCGGCCGCCGGCGACGCCTCGGGCGTGGCGGCGGGCGGCGGCTCGCCGCCGGTGCACGCGGCGAGCGCGAGCGCGGCGAGGAGCGCGGCGGCGGGGGCGAGGCGGCGAGGGCGCATCGGACGGCCTCCCGCCGCGAGCATACGCCGCGGCGCTTCCGCTTGGCGGGGCGCTTCGGCGCGGCGCTTGCTAGGCTGTCCGCATGATCTTCCGCTACATCGCGCTGCTCACCGAGGAGCCGCTCGCGCTCCTGATCCTGCTCGCGGCCTTCACCGCCTCGCTGCTCGTCGGCCTCGTGCTGCACGAGACGGCGCACGCCTGGGTCGCCGACGGGCTGGGCGACCCGACGCCGCGGCGCGCGGGGCGTCTCACGCTCAACCCGATGCGGCACCTCGATCCGCTGGGGTCGGCGCTGATCTTCTTCGTCGGCTTCGGCTGGGCGCGGCCCGTGCCGGTCGATCCCTCGCTGGCGGGCGGCAACGTCAAGCGCAACATGGCGCTGATCGCCTTCGCCGGCCCGGCGACGAACCTCGCCGTCGCCGGCGTCGCCGGCCTGCCGATCAAGTTCGGCCTGCTGCCGTTCCACCAGCCCTTCGTGCCGACCGGCTGGGCCGCCCGCTCGTCCGCGATCTGGACGGAGTCGCCGCAGGACCTGCTGGGGCTGTTCTTCGGCACCGTCGTGCTGCTGAACGTGATCCTCGCGATCTTCAACCTGCTGCCGCTCGCGCCCCTCGACGGGTTCCGCGTGGCGGCGGGGCTGCTCCCCACCGACCTTTCGAGGCAGTTCGCGCGCCTCGAGCCGTGGGGTCCCGGCGTGCTGCTGGTGCTGATCTTCCTGCCGATCGTCGGCGGGCCGTCGCTGCTGTTCGGCGTGCTCAGCCCGTTCATCCAGTTCCTGCTGCGGGTGTTCGTCGAGAGCGCCGACCTGAGCGTGATCTGAGGGTGCCGCCGCGGCCGCCCGATCCCGCGGGCGCCGCCGCCCACGTCCGGCGCTTCTTCCGCGGCTTCCGCTGGGCGCTGAGTCCCGAGGAGGCGCGGCGCGCCCGCGCGTGGCTCGGCCCCGCCGAGCTGCGCTGCTTCATGGCTCTCCAGGCCCGCGAGCGCCGCCACGCGATGGACGTGGCGGAGTGGCTGCTGGAGCGCGGTTCGCCGTCGCGCGACCTGCTCGCGGCGGCGCTGCTGCACAACGCCGGCAAGGGGTCGATCCACCTCCACGAGCGCGTCGCCTACACCCTGCTCGGCCGCTTCGCCCCGGGGCTGCTCGACCGCCTCGCGGCGCCCGGCGGGCGCGGCTTCCGGGGGGCGATGGCCGCCCAGCGCGATCACCCCGAGCGCGGCGCCGAGCTGCTCGCCGCGATCGGCGTGCGCCCGCGCGTCCTCGATCTGGTGCGCGGCCACCACGACGCCGCGGCCCCCGCCGACCCCGAGCTCGCCGCCCTGATCGAGGCCGACCTCCGCCGCTGACCGCGCGGCGCGCGGGCGGTGGTAGGATCGCGGGGCGGGAGGCGAGGGCGCATGGCGCGGGTCGCGATCGTCGGGACGGGGTTGATCGGGACGTCGATCGGGCTCCGGCTGCGCGAGCACGCCGACGCCGGCACGATCGAAATCGCCGGCTACGACCGCAACGCCGACGGGGCGCGCGCCGCCGAGCGGCGCGGCGCCATCGACGGACGCGAGAGCAGCGCGCGCGCGGCCGCCGCCGGGGCCTCGCTGGTGGTGCTGAGCACGCCGATCCTCGCCATGCGCGAGGTGATGGCGGAGATCGCCGGCGCGCTCGCGCCCGGCGCCGTCGTCACCGACACCGGCTCCACCAAGTCCGAGGTGATGGGCTGGGCGCGCGAGCTGCTGCCGTCCGGCGTCCACTTCGTCGGCGGCCACCCGATGGCGGGCAAGACCGTGAGCGGCCCCGGCAACGCCGACCCCAAGCTGTTCGAGGGCGCGCGCTGGGTGGTGACGCCCTCGCGCACCGCCTCGGCGGCGGCGGTCGAGACCGTGGCCGGCTTCGCGGCGGGCCTCGGCGCGAAGCCGATGTACATGGACCCCGAGGAGCACGACGCCTACGCCGCCGCGATCTCGCACCTCCCGATGCTCGCCGCCGCCGCCCTCTTCCGCCTCGCCCGCGACTCCGAGGCGTGGCCCGAACTCTCGATGCTCGCCGCGGGCGGCTTCCGCGACGCGACGCGCCTCGCCGGCACCGACGAGCAGATGGCGCACGACATCGCCCTCACCAACCGCGACCAGGTCGTGCACTGGCTCCAGCGCTACCGCGGGATGCTGTACGACCTCGAGGACCGCCTGCGCGGCGAGGACGGCGCCGAGGGCCTGCTGGCGTGGTTCGCGCAGGTCAACTTCGACTACACCGGCTATCGCGAAGGGCAGATCGGCCGCGTCGAGATCCACGAGCGGGGCGAGCTGCCCGACGTGTCGGTGATGGACATCTTCATGGGCGGCGCGCTCGCCGACCGCCTGCGCCAGCTCACCGACCGCGCCAACGAACGCGAGCGCGAACGTCGGTAGCCCGCCGCGGGGCGCGTCCTAGTACCACTCGCGCTCGATGACCGCCGAGGCGTGGCGGGCGAGGGTGACGAGCAGGCGCTCGTCGCGATCGCCGAAGGGGCGGCCGTCGGCGCGGTCGGTGACGTAGAGGGAGCCGCGGACGTGCGCGCCGCTCCAGATCGGGACGCCGAGGAGCGCGCGCATCTCCGGATGGTGCGGCGGGAAGCCGAAGGCGCGGGGCGCGTCCTGCACGTTGTCGTAGCGCACCGGCCGGCCGTCGGCGCGCAGCGACCCGAGCGGCCCGTGCGCCTGCGGCGGCGTCCGCAGCCCCCGCAGGTCCTCCTCCGACAGGCCCGAGGTGACGAAACCCTGCGTCACGTCGTGCTCGTCGGTGACGGCGAGCGCGCCGTACTTCGCGCGCGTCAGCTCGCGCGCGAGGTCGACGACGAGCTGCAGCGAGCGCTCGGGACGGCGGCGGGCGGGCAGGCGCTCGACGCCGCGGGCGAGGGCGCGCAGCGCGCGCGCCTCGGGATCGCGGCGCGGGAGCAGGTCGGTCAGCCTCATCGTTCCCTCGCCGTGCGCCGTCCGGCGGCAGCGTACCGCCGGGGCCCGCGCCGGCGCCAGCGCCGCCGCCACTCAGTGCGCGTACAGGGCTCAGCGCGCGTACAGGCGCAGCGAGCCGCGCGCGGCGGCCACGCCGGCGGCGCCGCCGGGCGGCGGCGGCGCCTCGTCCGAGGCCCAGCGCAGCTCGGCGTAGCGGCGGAGGGCGCCCTCGCCGATGGCGACTTCGAGCAGGCGCGCCGGCCCGTCGGGGCGGCTGGCGGCGACGACGCAGCGCACGCCCGAGGCGCCGGCGGCGTCCGGCGGGACGGCGGACATCGCGGCGGGGTGCGCCATCGCGACGGCGCGCGCGCCCTCGGCGGGCGGGGCGCCGAGGGCGGGCGGGGCCGCGACCGCTCCGGCGCCGGGCTCCTCGACGCGCCCGCCGCGCAGCCGGCCGTCGGCGAGCGCGATCCAGCCGAGCATCGAGGCGACCTCGGGGGAGGCGGGGCGCGCGAGCGCCTCGGCGAGGGGGGCGGCCTGGAGCACGCGGCCGGCGCCGATCGCGATCAGGTCGTCGGCCAGCGCGCGCGCGTCGCGCAGGTCGTGGCTGACAAGCAGCGCCGTCGTGCCGAGGCGTTCGAGCAGCGCGCGCAGCTCGCGCCGCAGGCCGCGCTTGCGCGCCTCGTCGAGCGCGCCGAGCGGCTCGTCGAGCAGCAGCACGGCGGGCTCGGGGGCGAGCGCGCGGGCGAGGCCCACGCGCTGGCGCTCGCCGCCGGAGAGCGCGTCGACGCGGCGCGCGCCGAGGCCGCCGAGGCCGGTCAGCGCGAGCAGCTCCTCGACGCGGCGTTCGCGGCGCTCGCGCGGCCAGCGCGCCATGCGCGGGCCGAAGCCGACGTTGGCGCGCACGTCGAGGTGGGGGAAGAGCGCCAGCTCCTGGAACATCAACCCCACGCCGCGACGGTGCGGGGGGCGGCCGAGCACCGGCGCGCCGCCGATCAGCACGTCGCCGGCGTCGGGCCGTTCGAGGCCGGCGATCAGCCGCAGGACGGTGGTCTTGCCGCTGCCGGAGGGGCCGAGCAGCGCGGCGACGCGCCCCTCGGCCACCCCGAAGCTCGCGCCGTCGACGACGGGGCGGCCGGGCTCGTAGGCGCGGGACAGCGCGCGGACTTCGAGGGATGCCACGGCGCGCTCAGAACTCGCCGACGTCGCGGTAGCGCGCGCGCTCGATCAGCAGCAGCGCGGCGGCGGTGACGGCCATCAGGATCGTCGCCAGCGCCAGCGCCTGGCCGAGGTTGGCCTCGCCGGGGCGGCCGAGCGCGCGGAAGACGGCGACCGGCAGCGTGGCGAACTCGCGGCGCTGCAGCACCGCCGTCGCCCCGAACTCGCCGAGCGAGACGACGAACGCGAAGCCCGCGCCGACGATCAGCGAGCGCCACGCCAGCGGCAGCTCGACGCGCCGCCACGCCTCCAGCGGCGAGGCGCCGAGGGCGCGCGCGGCCTCGGTCAGCCGCGGGTCGAGCGTCCGCAGCGAGGCGAGCACGGCGCGCAGCACGAACGGGTAGGCGATCAGCGCGTGCGCGATCACGATCAGCCACGGCGAGCCCCGCAGGTCGAACGGCCCGCGGTCGAACGCGAGCAGGAAGCCGAAGCCGAGCACCACCGCCGGGATCGCGAGCGGCGCCGTCAGCAGCCCGTCGGCGAGCGCGCCGAGGCGTCCCCGCGAGCGCGCGAGCGCCGTCGCCGCGAGCGCGCCGAGCACGGTCGCGAGCAGCGCCGAGGCGGCGGCGAAGGTCAGGCTCCAGCGGATCGCGCGCAGCGGCTCGACGTAGGAGAGGCGGCCGGGGTCCTCGAACGCGCGCGCGAAGTGGGCGAGGGTGAGGCCGCCCGCGCCGAGGGTGAGCGCGCCGTGGACGAGCGCCGCCAGCGGCGCGGCCACGATCAGGCCGAGCGCGCAGGCGACGGCGAGCGTCAGCGCGCGCTCGCCCCTCGAGGTCTCGCGCAGGGGGCGGGCGCGGTCGGGGCGGGGCGCGAGCGGGCGCGCGGCGCGGCGCTGCAGCAGCGAGTAGCCGCCGAGCGCGGCGACGGTGGCCGCGATCTGCACGACCGAGAGCACGGCGGCGGCGGGCAGCTCGACCAGCCGGATCGCCAGCCGGTAGATCACCACCTCGAGCGTGTCGAGGCCCGGCCCGCCGAGCACGAGCACGACGCCGAACGAGGTGAACGCGAAGACGAAGACGAGCGCGGAAGCCGAGGCGATCGCGGGGGCGAGCGCGGGCAGCGTCACCGCCCGCAGCGTCGCGAGCCGCCCCGCGCCCAGCAGCCGCGCCGCCTCGGCGGGAGCGGGATCGAGGTGGGCCCACGCCCCGGCGACGATGCGGATCACGATCGCGACGTTGTAGAAGACGTGCGCCGCGAGGATCGGCCACAGCGCGCCCGTCGCCTCGACGGGGCCGAGGCCGAGCAGGCCGAGCGCGCCGTTGAGGGGGCCGGAGGGCCCCGCGAGCTGGCGGAACGCGAGCGCGACGACGAGCGTCGGCAGCACGAACGGCACGGTCACGAGGGCCCTCGCGACGGCGCGGCCGGGGAAGCGGACGTGCGCGAACACCCAGGCGGCGGGCAGCCCCGCGGCCAGCGCGAGCGCCGTCGAGGCGAGCGCCTGCGCGAACGTGAAGGCGAGCCGCTCGCGGTAGTAGCCGTCGCCGAGGACGGCGGCGATCGCCGCGGCGTCGGGCGCTCCCCCGGGGGCGAGGCCGCGCCACAGGATCGCGCCCAGCGGCCACAGCAGCAGCGGGCCGAGCGGGAGCAGCACGGGCAGCGCCCACGGCCACGCCCGCCCGCCGCCGCGCGCGCTCATCGCCGCATGATCTCCGTCCACTCGGCGATCCAGCGCTCGACGTCCGCGGCCGTGTGCTCCAGCGCCGCCGCCTCGACCTCGGCCTCGGCCCAGCGCCACCACTCGGGCAGGCCCAGGCCCCCGATCGCGGGGTAGACGAACATCGTCTCGGGAATCTGGGCCTGGAATGCGTCGCTCAGCATGAAGTCGATGAACTTGCCCGCCAGCTCCGGCTCGTCCGCGCCCTCCAGCACGGCGGCGGCCTCGACCTGGCGGAAGAGGGGGGCGGGCACGACGTTGAGCGTCGGCGGCTCCTCGATCGGCGGGTCGGCGAAGAACACCTCCGCCGCCGGACTCGAGGTGTACGAGACCACGAGCGGGCGGTCGCCGCCGTTGACGCTGAAGTGGGTGTAGTAGGCGTCGCTCCAGCCGCTCGCGACCAGCACGTCGTTGGCGCGCAGCCCGCGCCAGAACTCCTGCCACCCGCCCTCGCCGAAGTAGGCGACCGTCGTGGCGAGGAACTGAAGGCCAGGCGAGGAGGTGGCGGGGTCCTGCACCGCCAGCTTGCCGCGCCAGCGCGGCCCGGTCAGCTCCTCCAGCGTCGAGGGCGGCTCGCCCGCCGCGCGGTCGAAGTTGAGGTCGACCCAGCCGTAGTCGATCGGCGTGACCAGCGGCGAGTCGCCGAACTGCGCGCGCAGGTCCGCGGGGATGTCGCCGCGGCGCTCGGCCTCGAACGCGCGGAACACGCCGGCCGCGGCGGCGCGCCCGTAGCCGAGGTTGTCGACGCCGAACAGCACGTCGCCCTCGGGGTTGCCCGCGTTGAGGATGGCGCGGTTCAGCAGCGCGTTGGCGTCGCCGCCCGCGATCAGCTCGACCTCGGCGCCGTGCTCCTCCTCGAACCGCTCGATCAGGCCATCGCTCACGTCGAAGGAGTCGTGCGTGAGGACGACGAGCGTCGAGGGGCCGCCGCCGCCGCAGGCGAGGGCGAGCGCGGCGAGGAGCGCGGCGGCGGCGAGCGCGATCAGCGCGGCGGGGCGGCGGGGACGGGATCGGGCGTTCGGCATGGCGGGCGGACCTCCCTCGAACCGGGGAGACCGCTGACGGAGTCCGCGACGATGCCGCTTGCCCGCAACCGAACCGCATCCCTACGCACGCATGAACGTGATCAGGTTCCAGGGGTCGGCGCTTGCGCGCCTCTCAGCCCGTGCGGGCGCCCCCAGCGGTCTCTCGACGTTGGACCGAGGCTCGCACCGCCGCGCCGCCGCGTCAAGCGCCGCCGGCGAGTCCCGCCAGCGCGTCCGCCGCTGCGCGCGCGATCGCGCCCGGCGCGCGCGAGGCGTCGAGGACCACGCGCGGCCCCTCGGCGTCGCGGGGAGCCTCGAAGCGTTCGCGCAGCGCGGCGAGCACGTCGGCGCCGGCGTCGGAGACGCGCAGCGGGTCGTCCTCGCGGGCGGCGATGCGCGCCAGCGCCTCGGCCTCGCCGATCCGCAGTTCGGCGACGAGGCAGGGCGCGCCGTGGGCGGCGGCGACGGCGCGCGCGGCCTCGCGCTCCGCCGCCCGCGCGTGCACCGCGTCGAGCACGACGGCGCGCCCCGCGGCGAGGTGCTCGCCCGCGCGCCGGAGCAGCTCGGCGTAGGTGCGCTCCGTCATCTCCGCGCCGTACAGCGCCGCGCGCGCGGCCTCGTCCGGCCGCGCGCGCGGGTCGAGGCCGGCCAGCCGCTTGCGCGTCACGTCGGAGGAGACCCACGCCGCGCCGATGCGCCCCGCCAGCGCCCCCGCCGCCGTCGATTTGCCCGACGCCGGCAGCCCGCACATCACTACCAGCGCGGGCGGCGAGCGCCGCTCCGCGTAGCTCGCGGCGAGCCGGAAGAAGCGCGAGGCCGAGGCCGCGAGCGCCCGCCGCTCCTCCTCCGGCAGCTCCTCGGCGTGCGCGCCGATCGACTCGACCTTGCCGCGCACGAAGGCGCGGAAGGCGCGGTGCAGCGGCTGCAGCACGCCCATCGTCTCGTCGCCCGCGGCCACGAGGTAGCGCCCCGCGATCTCGTCGCCGAGTTCGGGGTGGCCCAGTGCCTCGACGTCCATCGCGAGGAACGCCACGTCGTAGCCGGCGTCGAGGTAGCGGAAGCAGTACCGCTCGCTGAACTCGATGCAGTCGAGGATCGCGATGTCCCCGGCGGCCTCGCCGAGCACGTAGACGTGGGCGGCGCGGAGGTCGCCGTGGCCCTCGACGGCGCGTCCGGCGGCGAGGCGCGCGTCGAGCAGCCGCCCGTCGCGCGCGAGCGACTCGCGCACGAACGCGCGCGTCGCCGCGGCGTCGGCGTGCGCCCACGTCTCGCCGGCGAAGCGCGCGGCGCCGGGCTCCTCGCTCTCCCACCACGCGCGCTCGCCGGCGGCCCCGCCGAACGAGGGGTCGTTCGGGACCGCCGCCGCCGCCTCGTGGAAGGCGACGAGCCGCCGCGTCAGCAGTTCGGGCAGGCGCGGGGGGACGGCGCCGGCCGCGAGCAGGCGGTCGAGCGTGCGGTCGTCGGGCAGCCGCCGCATCCGCACCGCCCACTCGATGACCTCGGCGCCCGCGGGGACGGCCTCGCCCTCGGGCGCGGCGGCGATGCGCCCGCCGGGGAGCCGCACCACGGGCGCGACGCCGAGGTAGACGCCGGGCGCGAGCCGCCGGTTGAGCGCGGCCTCGGCGCGGCAGAACGCCTCGCGGCGCTGCGGCGCGAGCTGCTCGATGAAGCCGAAATCGACGGGCTTCTTCGTCTTCCAGACCTCGTCGCCGGCGAGGAAGACCCACGAGATGTGCGTCTGCCGCAGCTCGACGCGCGGCGGGCGCGGCTCGGGGTAGGCGGCGGGATCGAGCAGCGCGCGGACGTACTCCGGCGGGGCCGCGGCGGCCACGGCTCAGGCGTAGATGCCGAGGCGGTCGCGGGTGAGGCGGTCGCCGAAGGTCTCGCGCAGCACGTCGAAGCGGTCGATGTCGATCTCGCTGACGAAGGAGATGGCCTTGCCCTCGCGGCCGGCGCGGCCGGTGCGGCCGGTGCGGTGGACGTACTCCTCGGCGTTGTCGGCGGCGTCGTAGTTGACGACGTGCGTGATCTCGGGAATGTCGAGGCCTCGCGCGGCCACGTTGGTCGCGATCAGCAGGTCGAGCTCGCCCTCGCGGAAGCGCCGCACCACGCGGTCGCGCCGCCGCTGCTCCATGTCCCCGTGCAGCGCCCCCACGTTCACGCCGAGGCCCTCCAGCCGCTCGGCGAGGCGGTCGACGCCGCGCTTCGTGCGCGAGAACACCAGCGTGCGCCCACGCAGCTCGCGGTCGATCAGCTCGCGCAGGCCGCGCACCTTGTCGCGCTCGGCGACCTCGAAGTAGACGTGCTCGACCGACTCGACGGTGGCGAGCTCGGGCGCGACGGCGATCGTCTCCGGGCGGTCCATGTAGCGGCGCACGAGGCGCATCACGTTGTGCGGCATCGTGGCCGAGAACAGCGCCGTCTGGCGGCTGCGCGGCGTGCGCCCGAGGATCGTCGTGATGTCGGGCAGGAAGCCGATGTCCAGCATCTGGTCGGCCTCGTCGAGCACGGCGTAGCGCACGGCGTGGAGCGAGAGCGTGCGCCGCCGCAGGTGATCCTTGATCCGTCCGGGCGTGCCGACGACGACGTGCGGACGGCCGTCGAGCGCGCGGAAGTCGCCCTCCAGCGCGTGCCCGCCCAGCAACCCGACGGCGCGCAGCCCGTAGGGCAGTCCGAGGTCGGCGAGCACGGCCAGCACCTGCTGCGCCAGCTCGCGCGTGGGCGTCAGCACCAGCGCCTGCGCCTCGGCCCGCCCCGCGTCGAGCCGCTCGGTCATCGGGATGCCGAACGCGAGCGTCTTGCCGGTGCCGGTCTGGGCGATGCCCACCACGTCGCGCCCCGTCAGCAGCACGGGAATCGCGCGCTCCTGCACCGGCGTCGGCTCGGTGAAGCCCATCGCCGCGACCGCCGCCAGCGAGCGCTCCGAGACGCCCAGCGCCCGGAACGCCTCCGGCGCCTCCGCCGGATCGAACGCCTTGAGGAACGCCGCCGCCGCCCCCGCCTCGCCGTCCTCGCCGGTCTCTCCGCTGTCCTCGCCGTCCGCCTCGTCCTCGTCCGCGCGCGGTTGGGCGAACGCCGCCGCGGCGGGCGCTGCGCCGTTGCCGTCCGCGGCGTCGTCGCGCGGGCGGTTGCGCCCGCGCCCGCCGCGGCGGCCGCGCCGCCGCCTCGGCCGCTCGCCGTCGCCGCCCTCGGGCGCGTCCCCGGCGGCCGCGAGGGCCGCGCCGTCCGCCTCGCCGCGTCCGTCCCCGGCGCCGCGTTCGCCCTCGATGCCGCGTTCGTCCTCGGCGCCGTCTTCGCCGGGCGGGGCGTCGCCGCCGCCGAGCACGGGGAGGTTGCGGAGGCCGCCGACCCAGACGCGGCGGGTGGTGCGGGGGCCGGGCGGCGGGCGGCGGCGATCCGGCAGGATCGTCTCGTCCCCGCCCTCGGCGGCGGGCCGGAAGGCCACGTCCTCGGGCAGCGGCGCGTCGAGGTTGCCCCGCCGCCGTCCGCCGCGCTCCCGCCGCCGTTCGCCGCGGCCGTCGGGGCGGCGCTCCGTGCGGCGGTCGCGCGCGGGCGTCCGGCGGTCGGCGCGGGAGGGGGAGTCGGTGCGGGTCGAGGCGGTCGTGGTCGTGGCTCCTTCGCGGGGCGCGGCGTCGCCGCGGCGCCTGCCGCGTCCGCCGCGCTTGCCGCGGCGGCGCTTGCGGTCGGCACCGGCGGGCGCGGCCCCGCCGCGGTCGTCCCCGCCCTGTCCGGTCGAGAACAGCCGCTTGAGGCCGCCGAGCAGGCTCACCGGCCGGCTCCGGTGCGCGCGCGGGGCGCGGACACGGCGGCCCCGCCTCGCGCGGAGGCGGGCACGCGGTGCGATCGCGGCGGCGGTGCGGTGCGGGCCCCGGCCTCGGTCCGGCCGGGCGACGCCGTGTGCTGCGTCATCGCAGCCAGTATAGCAACTCCCCCGCCAGGCGGAAGCGCCGCGGCGTATGCTCGCGGCGGGAGGCCGTCCGATGCGCCCTCGACGCCTCGCCCCCGCCGCCGCGCTCCTCGCCGCGCTCGCGCTCGCGCTCGGCGCGTGCTCCGGCGGCGAGCCGCCGCCCGCCGCCGCCACGCCCGAGGCGACGCCGACAGCCGAGGCGCCCTCGACGCCCGCGCCCACCGCCATCGCTACGCCCGAGGCCGCCCCGACGCCGGAGCCGCCGCCGGAGGCGGCGTGCGCGAACGGCGTCGCCGTCGCGGAGCCCGAGGCGCGCCCCGGCCTCGTCTCCGACTGCGTAGCGCTGCTCGCGTCGAGGGACGCGCTGCGCGGCGAGGCCTCGCTCGATTGGAGCGGCGATCTCGCGATCGAACGCTGGGAGGGCGTCGCCGTCGGCGGCGAGCCGCCGCGCGTCACCGGCCTCGACCTGCGTGATCGGGGCCTCACGGGGGCGATCCCTCGCACGCTGCGGCGGCTGCGGCTGGACGAGGTGCGGCTGGCGGGCAACGTGCTGAGAGGCTGCGTGCCCTCGGCGTTCGGGGACGCGAGGGGCGACGCAGCATACCTCGGCCTGCCGTGGTGCCTGCGCTACGACCGCCTCGACGCCACGGGCGAGGTCGCCGAGGCGGGCGGCTGGGCGATCCTCGACGCGGGCGGCGAGGTCCTCGCGACGTGGGAGGGGCTGCGCTCCGAGGCGGCCACGCTGCGCGTCCACCAGACCGACGCCGGCGGGACCTCGTGGGCTTCGGAGTTCGGCGCCGTCTCCGAAGGCGACCTCTTCGAGTGGCGCAAAGCGTCCGACTGCTGGGTGCGCTACCACGTCACGGGGCCGCCGGTGCGGCCCGCGGCGGGATCCGGCCGCTGGGAGTTCCCCGTCGAGTGGATGACCTACGCCGCCACCGGCGAGGGCTGCAAAGGCGTGGTCGGAGCCGCCACTGTGCTGCGCGCCGACGAGTCGGCGCCGACCACTGTCAGCACGGCCGAGATCGCATCGCCCGTGCGCTACGGCCCATACCTGCTCGCGCCGAGGGGCTGGGAGGGCGAGATCGAGCAACCTGTGCGCCACGCTTCCGGCGGAGGGGCGAGCGGGGCGGGCGCTTGGCCAGAGGGCAGCTCGTTCGTCTACACGCAGAACCTCGCCGAGGCACGGCGGGCGATCCCGCTCTGGCGCGACCCCGTGCTGCCTGCCGACTGGACGTTTAGCCGGGCGGAGGCGGGAACCGTCAACTCTCCGTACATCGGGTATTGTGCAGTATATCACGAAGAAAACGGGTACTTCGGAGCCACGATCTGCGTGAGAATCCCTAGTTATCTCCCGAAATATGCGCCCGTGCTCGTGGCGGACGGCTCGGAAGCATTCGCGGTCTACACGATCGACGGCCACGTCGCACGTGTGCGTTATAGCCCAAAAGGCCCAGCCTACGACAGGCTACTGACGATCGTTGTTCAAATCTTCAATGCGAACACAGGGATTGAATACGAGGTCGCAGGCCACGATCCCAGCCTCAAGGGCAACAACGTGGATTCCGTCATCGCGATCGCGCGCAGCCTGTTGCCTGCGGACGCAGCGCCGTGAGCAAAACTGTTCGCTTTCGCCACCGCGTTCCTTGCCACGCTGGCCACGACCCTCGCCGCCTCGCGCTCGCCTCGGCGTGCGGCGGCGACGCCGAGGCGCCGACGCTCGAGGCGACGCCGGCGGCCGGGGGCGCGGCAGCGGAGCGACGGGGGACAAGGAGGGCGGCTGAGGCTACCCGGCGGTGTCGATACGGAACGAGTCCGCGCCCTGCGGGCCGCGGACGGCGATGATCGTGTCCCTTGCGAGACTTTCGATTTGCCCGGAATTGAGGTTGATCTCTACGAACATCCCATTCCCGAGCCGCTCAGACTCACGAAGGCCTGTAGAGGAGTAGCTGAAGTAAGCAGCGTTCCGACCGCTGGTGACACGGTCAGCGAAGCGCGCCTCATCCTCCGTCACAAGCAGATTACACACCTGGATCAGCATGTCTCGCCAATTCCGGGCTGTGTAGCGGCGACCATCCAGCATGAAAGCCCTGATGGTCCTCGCGGGGCCGCGTCTGCGTCTGGTGGCCCGCTCTTGACGTTGCGGCGCGCCCTGTTGTCCCGACGGTGTGGAGGCCAGTGGCGTGGGTATCTCCTGTCTCAGCCTGCCAAGCAGAAACTGTTGGACCATCTCGCGTTCGGGGCGGTACCCAGTGTTCTTCTCCACGGCCTCGGCCAAGAGGTCATGCAGCATCTCTCCATGCGGATCTGCCGGCTGGGTGATGAGCCGCTTCCAGACTTCAGGCAGTGCTGCACGCACCTTGCGCTCACGCTCCCGGCTTTCGAGTTCCGCCCGTGCCGCCCTTACGGCGTGGCCGTTGAAAGAGGCTTCGCGGCTCAGGAAGCGGTCCAAGTCGGCCTCGGCTGCTGTGGCGTTCTGGCGAAACTCGATCTTGCAGAATTCGCGACGCTCCCATTCCATAGCCCCCTCCGTGAGGTAGAGGCGCCAGATGCGTCCGTCGGTCAAGCAGGCGAGGGGGGCGCCCGCGGTGTAGGCGTAACCCGTGAGTTGGCGCTGCTCACTCTCCCCGCTCAGGTCCGAGCCAGTGCGCTTGACCTCGATCAGGGCGAGATTGCGGTCGCGCTCGGCGTCGCGGAGGCAGTAATCGACCTTGCCGCCGCCTACCCTGAATTGGGGCACGACCTCGCTGGTATTCCAGTACTCCCACCCCATCGCGTTGAGGACGGGGAGCACGGCGGTCTGGCTCGTGTTGGCCTCGTCGCGCTGGACGAGCGTCTCGTCCTTCGCGATGCGCGCGATGTGCCCTGCGAGGTCCGGCATGGCGCGCAGTCTACGGCAGGCGCGGGACGCGGTACATCGGCGGGCGCATGAGCGCGGTGCGCCGACCTCAGCGGAAGACGACGGTCTTGTTGTCGTGCACCAGCACGCGATCCTCGATGTGCCAGCGCACCGCGCGCGCGAGCACCGCGCGCTCGATCTCGCGCCCGTGGCGCACGAGGTCGGCGCGCGCGTCGCGGTGCGAGACGCGCGCCACGTCCTGCTCAATGATCGGCCCCTCGTCGAGCTCGGCGGTGGCGTAGTGCGCCGTCGCGCCGATGATCTTGACGCCCCGCCGCTGCGCCTGCCCGTAGGGGTCGGCCCCCGCGAACGCGGGCAGGAACGAGTGGTGGATGTTGATCACCGCCCCCGGAAAGGCGGCGAGGAAGGCCGGCGACAGCACCTGCATGTAGCGCGCGAGCACCACGAGGTCGACGCGCCCGCGCAGCAGGCCGAGCATCCGCCGCTCCTGCTCCGGCTTCGTCTCCGGGGTGAGCGGCAGGTGCTCGTAGGGCGCGCCGAACGGCTCGGCCTCGGCGCGCAGCGCGTCGTGGTTCGAGATCACGGCGGCCACGTCGGCGGCGAGCTCGCCCGAGCGCCAGCGCCACAGCAGGTCGAGCAGGCAGTGCGCCTCGCGCGTGGCGAGGATGGCGACGCGGGGACGGACGGCGCTGTAGGAGACGCGCCACTCCATCGCGAAGCGCGGCGCGACCTCCTCCCCGAACGCGGCGGCGATCGCCGCGGCGGGCGCGTCGAGGCCCGCCAGCTCGTATTCGAGGCGGAGGAAGAAGCGCGGCGCGGCGCCGCCGGTCGAGTACTGGTCGGCCTGCACGATGTTGGCGCCGTGGCCGTAGAGGAAGCCGGAGACGGCGGCCACGATGCCGGGGCGGTCGGGGCACTGCACCAGCAGGCGCGCCGTGCCCGTCGTCGGCGTCTCGCTCACGCCGCGATCCTGTACGCCTCCGGCGGCGGCGTCCAGCGCCGCCTCACTCGGGGTCCGGCGCGGGCAGCGGGCCGGCGGGGACGTCGAGCGCGAGGCGCTCGCGCGAGGGGAGGTAGCAGGCGCGCTCGTCGCACTCCTGCCAGCGCACCTCGATCGCGATCGGGACGCGATCGCCCTCGCGCACGCCGCGCCGGCGGTAGACGAGCGGGACGCGGAACACGGCCTCGCCGTCGAAGACGTGCAGCGGCCCGGCGACGCCCTCGACGCGGAAGGGGCGCGTCGGCGGCGCGAGCGGCTCGCCGGCCTCGAGCTCCGGCGGCCCCTCGACGGTCACGCGCGCGGCGGCGAGGCCGGCGGGGACGGGTTCGCCGTAGGCGTGGCGGCCCGCGGGCAGGGCGATGCGGACGAGCAGGTGGGCGCGGCGGTGCGGCCGCAGGACGCGGCCGGCGAGGGTCGCGCTCACCGCCGCGCCGCCGCGCGCCGAGGGGTAGGCGGCGGGGTCGATCCACGCGCCGATGCCGCCGCTGAGCACGGTCGCCGCGCTGTCGCGCACGCGGTAGTCGCCGTCGAAGTGCTTCTGCGCGACGCGCCCCCCGGCGTCCGTCAGGTAGGCGCCGGGGTGGGGGACGCCGTGGCGCGGGTGATCGGCGGGCACGCCGGCGTTGAGGATGCCGAAGCGCCGGATCACGGCGGAGTCCGCGTCGGAGAGCAGGGGGAAGGCGACGCCGTGGCGTTCGGCGAAGCGCGCGAGCGCGGCGGCGGGTTCGGGCGAGACGGCGAACACGCGCACGCCGGCCGCGGCGAACTCCTCGAGGTGTTCCTGCAGCTCGACCAGCTGCGCGCGGCAGTACGGTCACCACCCGGTCCCGCGCACGAACACGACGAGCGCGCGGTCGCCGCCGCGCGCCTCGAGCGGGTTCACGTGCTCGCCGCGCTGGTCGGGGAGCGTGAAGGCGGGCAGCGGATCGCCGACGGCGGGGCCGGTCGCGAAGGCGGGAGGCGGCTCGGCCACGGGGAGGGATCCTCGGCCGGCGGGCGGCGCGTCCGCCCGCCGCGTCCGATACTACCGCCACGCGGCGCGGACGGGGGACGATGCGATGGACGCGCGCGCGCCGACGCCGTTCGAGCGCCTCGGCGGGCGCGAGGCCGTCGCGCGGCTGGTCGACGCCTTCTACGACCGCGTCGAGGCCGACCCCTCGCTGCGCCCGCTCTTCCCCGCCGACACGGCGGATGGGCGAGAGAGGCAGAAGCTGTTCTTCGAGCAGTGGCTGGGCGGCGAGCCGCTGTACGAGCGGGCGCACGGCCCGCCCGCGCTGCGCCGCCGCCACCTGCCGTTCGCCATCACCGAGGGCGACGCCGAACGCTGGCTCGCGCACTTCGCGGCGGCGCTCGGCGACTGCGGCGCCGGCGACGCCCTCGCCCGCGACGTCCTCGCCGCGCTGCGCCCCGTCGCCCTCCGCATCGTCAACACCGTCGAGGTCGCCCCCCGCCCGCCGGAGCGCGGGGAGTAGCCGCGGGCGCTGCTGCTATCGATTTGCTATCAGTATGTATCAAACTGATAGCAACGGCGCGGGTTGCGCGCCGGACCGGACGGGCGTTACTATCAGTTCAACAGATACTGATAGCAGATTGAGAGCAAGGCAGCGTGAAGATTCCCGACGCGCCGCCGCCGACCGGGGAGTTGCTGGCGGGCCTGCGCGGCGGCCAGCTGGACGCGGCCCTCGCCGCGGGCCGCCCCGTGGACGGCAGGGGGCGCTACCTGCACTGGGACGAGATGCGCCACCGCACGCCGCCCGAAGGGCTCACGCACGAGGCGTGGTGGCTCGGCACGGCGCTCGCGCGGCGCGCGATGGCGCGCACGCTGCCGATCCTCGACGCCGCGGGACAGCCGTTCCGCTTCAGCAACGTGGACCGCGTGCAGGAGCTGGTGCACCGCGTCGACCAGCAGGCCGGGGGGCACATCCTCTCCGGCGGCGAGGCCGTCATCGGGCCGCGCGCCCGCTACGTCGTCAGCTCGCTGATCGAGGAGGCGATCACCTCCAGCCAGCTCGAGGGCGCGAGCACCACGAGGCGCGTCGCGCGCGAGATGCTGCACAGCGGCCGCCCGCCGCGCGACCGCGGAGAGCGCATGATCCTCAACAACTTCGCCGTGCTGGAGGCCGCGGGCGAACTCGCCGCCTCCGGCCGCCCGCTCGCGCCGGACGACGTGCTCGATCTGCACCGCGTCGTCACCGAGGGCACGCTCGAGGACGAGCGCGACGCCGGACGGCTGCAGGACGCCGAAGACGAGCGCATCGCCGTCGTCTGGCAGGACGGCACGGTGCTGCACCGCCCGCCCCCGGCGGACGGCCTGCCGCGCCGCCTCGAACGGCTCTGCGCTTTCGCCAACGGCGAGGCCGGCGAGGGCTTCCTGCACCCCGTGGTGCGCGCCGTCGTGCTGCACTTCGCGCTCGGCTACGACCACCCCTTCGCCGACGGCAACGGGAGGACGGCGCGCGCCCTCTTCTACTGGTCGATGCTGCGCTCCGGCTACTGGCTCGCCCAGTACCTCTCGATCTCGAGCGTGCTGCGCCGCGCGCCCGCGCGCTACGCGCGCTCCTACCTCCACGCCGAGACCGACCGCGGCGACCTCACCTACTTCGTGCTCCACCAGCTCGAGGCGCTCGCTCGCGCGCTGGAGTCGCTCGGCGACTACCTCGAACGCAAGCGCGGGGAGCAGCGGCGGGCCGAACGGCTGCTGCGCGACCGCCCGGGCCTCAACCACCGCCAGCACGTGCTCGTCGGCGACGCGCTGCGCGACCCCGGCGCGAGCTTCACGATCGAGGCCCAGTCGCGCCGCCACCGCGTCGCCTACGCCACCGCCCGCGCCGACCTGCTCGGGCTGGAGGCGGCGGGGCTGCTCGACAGGCAGCGCGTCGGCAAGAAGTTCGTGTTCCGTCCCGGCGCCGGCCTCGAGGCGCGGCTGGCCGCCGAGGCCTGAGCGGCGCCCGGGCGCGCCGGAGCCGCCGCGCCGCCCGCCCCCGCCGTATGCTGGGGCGGGCGCGGCGCGGGCCGCGCCGCGGGAGGCCGCGCGATGACCGCTCCGATGCCCCTCGACGGCGTGCGGGTGATCGACCTCACGCACCTGAGCGCGGGGCCGTTCTGCACGCGCGTGCTCGCCGACTACGGCGCCGACGTGATCAAGATCGAGCGGCCGGGCGGCGATCCGGCGCGCGCGCTGGGGCCCTTCCCCGGCGACGAGCCGCACCCGGAGCGCTCCGGCGCCTTCCTCCACCTCAACACCAACAAGCGCAGCGTCGTGCTCGACCTCAAGACGGACGAGGGGCGCGGGCTGCTGCTGCGCCTCGCGGCCGGCGCCGCCGCCGTCGTCGAGAACTTCCGCCCGGGCGTCCTCGACCGCCTCGGGCTGGGCTGGGAGGCGCTGCGCGAGGCGAACCCGCGGCTGGTGCTGACCTCGATCTCGAACTTCGGGCAGGACGGCCCCTACCGCGACTACGCCGGCACGGACCTCACGCTGTTCGCGATGGGCGGCGCGATGTACGCGCAGGGCGACGCCGACCACGAGCCGCTGAAGACCGCGGGCCGCGCCGCCAGCTGCCACGCGGGCTACGTCGGCGCGCTCGCGACGGCGGTGGCGCTGCGCGCCGCCGCCGCCCGCGGCGAGGGCGAGCACGTCGACGTCAGCGTGTTCGAGACCGCCACCCACTCGATCGACCTGCGGCTGGCGCGGCTGATGGGGTACCAGCACACCGGCCGCGTCGGCCCGCGCCCGGCGCGCGTCTCCGGCGTCGGCACCGGATCGTTCCCGTGCGCCGACGGCTTCTTCCTGATGACCGGCGGCCCCGCCTACATGCCGCGCATCCTCCGCATGATCGGGCGCGAGGACCTGCTCGCCCACCCCGACTGGGCCACGCCCGAGGCCCTCTCCGCCCCCGAACGGATCGACCAGTTCGTGCCGATCCTGCTGCCCTGGACGATCGAACGCACCCGCGCCGAGGTGCGCGACGCCTGCCAGGCGGCGGGCGTCCTCGGCGGCCCCGTCAACACCGTCGCCGACCTCTTCGAGGACCCCGGCTTCGCCCACCGCGAGTTCTTCCAGACCATCGACCACCCCGAGACCGGCCCGCTGCGCTACCCCGGCTTCCACGCCCGCCTCCACCGCGGCGGCGAGCCGATGCCGCCGCGCCGCCGCGCCCCCCTGCTCGGCGAGCACACCGCCGAGGTGCTCGCCGAACTGGAGGAGGCGGACGCGGACGCGGCGCCGCCCTCGCCGCCCCGCGCGGCGCCGACGCGGGCGCGCGCGAGGCCGCGGCAGCCGCTCGAGGGGCTGCGCGTCCTCGACTTCACCGTGGTGTGGGCCGGTCCCTACGGGACGATGCAGCTCGCGGACTGGGGCGCGGAGGTGATCCGCGTCGAGTCCACCGCGCACATGGCGCCGGCGACGCGCGGCCAGCTCGCCCGCCCGCCCCGCGAGTACGTGCTGGCGCAGGGCAACAACGGCATGGGCTTCCCCGACGACGAGGCCGGCGAGCGCCCCTGGAACCGCGCCGCCTCCTTCAACTGCCACGCCCGCAACAAGCGCTCGATGACCGTCGACCTCACCCGCCCCGAGGGGCAGGAGGCGCTCGACCGCCTGCTCGCCGTCTCCGACGGGCTGATCGAGAACAACCTGCCGCCCAACATCGAGAAGCAGGGCGTGACCTGGGAGCGGCTCTCGCGCGTGAACCCGAACCTCGTGATGGTGCGCGTGCCCGGCTTCGGCATCGACGGGCCCTACCGCGGCTACCGCACGATGGGCCACCACATGGAGGCGCTGGCCGGCCACCCCGCGATCCGCAGCTACCCCGGCCTCAGCCTCGAATACATCCCGCTCGGCGTGCCCTCGGACGCGGCCTCCGGCATCGGCGTCGCGCTCGCCTTCCTCATGGGGCTGCGCCAGCGCGAACGCACCGGCGAGGGCCTCATGATCGAACTCGCCACCGCCGAGAACTTCATGCCCCTGCTCGGCGAGTTCGTGCTCGACTACTCGATGAACGGCCGCGTCTGGGACCGCATGGGCAACGACCACTTCTTCCTCGCCCCCCACAACGTCTACCGCTGCCGCGGCGAGGACAGCTGGGTCGCCGTCGCCGTCACCGGCGAGCGCGAGTGGCGCGCGCTCTGCGAGGCGATGCGCCGCGAGGACCTCGCCGCCGACCCGCGCTTCGCCGACATGGCCGCCCGCCACGCCCGCCGCCGCGAACTCGACGCCGAGATCGCCGCGTGGACGGCCGGGCGCGACGCGCGCTGGGTGATGCACCGCCTCCAGCGCGCGGGCGTCGCCGCCGGCGCCGTGCTCGACGAGGCGCAGGCGTTCGAGGATCGCCAGCACGCCGCCCGCGGCTTCTTCCGCCGCATCGACCACCCCGAGGCCGGCTCCCACCTCCACGTCGGGCGCGCCTGGCGCGCCGGCGCCACGCCGCCCGCCCCCGCCCGCCACCCCCCGCTGCTCGGCCAGGACAACGAGCACGTCTACCGCGAGCTGCTCGGCTACTCCGGGGCCGAGTACGCGCGCTTCGTCGAGACGGGCCACGCCGGCATGGACTTCCACCCCTCGATCCCGTAGCCCGCCGCCGAGCCCGCCGCCCGCGCGCGGCGGCCCCTCGCGCGGCGATGCCGTAGCATGGCGGCGCGCGCGGGGGATGCGAGGAGGACGCGATGGCCGCGGGAATGCCGCGACAGCGCCTGATCGAGTCGTGGTACCCGGACGGGGAGCTGCTGACGGCCTCGCCCGGACGCAGGCTCGGCGGCGAGCTGCTGGACGCGGCGATCCAGTTCGTCTGCGTCTTCGGCGGGGGCCTAGCTGTAGGTCCCAGGGACGTTGTTTACAGGCGGGAGGCGGGGACGGCCCCGCCGATGCCGCCGTGCGGACGGGCGTGATTGTACTCGCTCAGGAAGACCGGGAGGCAGGCGAGCCGCTCCGCGTTCGAGTCGTAGGCGCGGCGGTACGCCCACTCGGCCTGCAGGATCTTGATGAAGGCCTCGGCCTTGCCGTTGGTCTGCGGCCGGTACGGCCTCGTCCGCCGCAGCCCCACCCCGTGCGCCGCGGCCATCTCGCGGAAGGCGCCGCTGAGGTAGTTCCCGCCGTTGTCGGTGAGCACCCGCTCCACCCGCACGCCGAGGCCGGCGAAGCGGGCGATCGCCCGCTCGAGGAAGGCCGCGGTGGTGACGCCGCGCTCGTCCGGCAGCGCCTCGGCGTAGGCGTAGCGCGAGCGGTCGTCCACGGCGACGTGCACGCAGTCGATGCCGCCGCCGCCCCTGCCCCTCGGGCCGCTGCCGGTCTCGGCGAAGCCGGGCGCGAAGCGCTTGCCGCCGCCCGGCGGGACACGCCCGAGCTTCTTCACGTCGAGGTGCAGCAGCTCGCCGGGCCTGCCGCGCTCGTAGCGCACGACCTCGCGGCTCACGCGGTGCATCCGGTCGCGGCGGTGGAGACCGGCCCGCCGCAGGACGGCGTAGGCCGTCGAGGGCGCCATGTCCAGCGCCCAGGCGATGCGGTGCGGCCCCCAGCCGCGCTCGCGGCGCAGCCCGAGGACGGCCGCAGCCGTGCCCGGCGCCGTGATGCCGGGCGAGCGGCGCGGGCGCGAGCAGCGGTCGCGCAGGCCGGCCTCGCCCTCGCCGCGGTAGCGGCGCACCCACTTCCCGGCGGTGGCGCGCGAGACGCGGAACCGCCGCGCCGCCTCGGCCCGGGTCCAGCCGGCCTCGACCTCCAACACGAGGTCGAGGCGCGCCTTCGGGGTCAACCGTGCGTTAGGGTGGGACACGAGGAGCCTCCTGCCGCCGTCGTCGTTTGCTCACGCAACGGCAGCAGCGAGGCTCCTCGCCTGTCAACAACCTCCCTGGGAACTACACCTAGCGGCCGCCGCGTTCCCGCCGGCGCTGCTGCTGATCTTCGCCTGGCCCGTCTGGTTCGCCCTCGTCGCGCGCTGGGGGCAGACGCCGGGCAAGCAGCTGCTCGGCATGTACGTCATGCGCGACGACGGCAGCCGCGCGGGCGGCTGGTACACGGTGCTGCGCGACTTCGTGATCCAGGGCGTGCTGTTCGGCGCGATCATCGGCGGCATCACCTTCGGCATCGGCTGGGCGATCGCCGGGGTGTGGTGCGTCTGGGACCGCGAGCGGCGATGCCTGTGGGACAGGATCGCCTCGACCACCGTCGCGTGGTCGCCGCGGGAGTTCCGCCCGCTCACCGCCGCCGACCTCGAACGGCTCGGCCAGCGGCCGCCCGCCTTCGCCTCCCGCCGCGACGCGCCCGCGCCTCCGCCGCCCGCGCCGCCGCGTGCCGAGGCGCCGCCGCCCCCCTCGGCGCCGACGCCGCGCGACGAGGCGCCGCCGGCCGCCGCGCCCGGGGAGCCGCCCGCGCCGCGCGAGAGCGGCGCAGCCGCCCGCCTGCGCGAGCTGCAGCGCCTCCGCGACGAGGGCCTGATCACCGCCGACCAGTTCGAGCAGCGCCGCGCCGCCATCCTCGAGGAGCTGTAGAATGCGGCACGGAAAGGCGGCGCTATGACCTCCGTGGCTCCGGCGCGTCTGATCGAAGCCTGCTACCCGCTTGAGCGGCTCCAGACGGCAACGCCCGGTCGCCGTCTGTCGGGCGCACTGCTCGATTCCCTGATCCTGATCCTCACCCTCTACCTCGGCTGGCTGATCTGGTTCGTGATCGTCGCCCCGCGCGGGCAGACGCCGGGCAAGCAGCTGCTCGGGATGTACGTCATGCGCGAGGACGGCAGCCGGGCGGGCGGGGGCTACGGCTGGCTGCGCGAGATCGTCGTCAAGCATCTGCTGTTCGGCTCCATCGTCAGCACCATCACCTTGGGATTCGGCATCCTGCTCGCCGCGGTCTGGTGCACATGGGACCGCGAGCGGCACTGCCTGTGGGACAAGGTGACATCGACCTACGTGGCCTACTCGCCGAGGGGCTACCGGCCCTCCACCGCCGCCGAATTGAGACTGCTGGGGCAGGAGCCGCCCGCACATGCCCTTCGCGCCGCCGCTCCCGCCATGGACACATCCGCGACGCAGATGGGCGCAGCCGCGCGCCTGCGCGAGCTGCAGCGCCTCCGCGACGAGGGCCTGATCACCGCCGACCAGTTCGAGCAGCGCCGCGCCGCCATCCTCGAGGAGCTGTAGCGCGCGAGGCGTCCTCGCGTCCGGCCCGTGCGCGGCGAGGGCGGCGCGTCAGCCGCCGTCCGCGGGGCCCGCGCGCACGCGGAAGATCGCGCCGTCCTCCAGCTCGGCGACGGGTTCGAGGTTCGGCAGCGCGCGCAGGTCGCCCGCGCGGTAGTCGCGGCCCGCGACGTTGGCGCGGAACCACACGACGTGCGCGCCGCCGGGCGTCTCCGCCAGCCGCTCGGCGGCGAGCGCGAGCGTGTAGGGCAGGAACACGTACTCGGCCTCGGCCTCGTTGTGGAGGTAGAGGAGGGGCGTGAGGTTGGTCACGATCACGCCCGCGATCGGCGACCCGCGGACGTGGCGCAGCAGATCGGAGCGCGCGACCTCGGGGGTGGCGAGGCCGCGGTCCACGCCCTCGTTCGCGCGCGCGACGTCGCGCGCGTGGAGGACGGCGCTCCCGCACAGCCACAGCGCGAGCAGCGCCGCGCCCGCGCCGGCCGCTCGCGGCGGCAGCGGCGCCCCGCGCCGCGCGAGCCGATCGAGGCCCCACGCGGCGACGAGCAGCAGCGGCGCGAAGGCCGGCGCGAGGTGGCGCCCGCCGAGGGGCCAGACGAGGGTCGCCGACGCCGAGACGGCGAGCGCGGCGAGGTAGACCAGCGCGAAGCCGCCGAACGCGAACAGCGGCGCGCGCTCGCGCCACGCCGAGGCGTCGCCGCGCCGGCGCGCGAGGCCGAGGACGGCGGCGGCGAGCGCGAGCAGCGCGAGCGCGGCCAGCGCGGCGGCGGGGCCGCCGCCGATCGGCAGCATCCACCCGCCGATCTCCTCGAGGAAGGCGCGGGCGGCCTCGGGCAGGCTCGCGCGCGACGGCTCGCGGCGTCCGAGGGGGCCGCCGCCGAGGGCAAGGTTGCGCGCCATCCAGAGGCCGACCGGCGCGAGGGCGGCGAGCGCGAAGGCGGCGGCGGCGCGGACCCTCGAAGCGGGCGCGGGGCCGGGACGCAGCAGCAGCAGCGGGACGGCGGCGGCGACGAGCGCGAGGCCGGCGTAGCGCGTGAGGCAGGCGAGGGCGGCGAAGGCGGCGGCCCACAGCAGCGATGCGCGATCGCCCCCGCGCAGGTGCGCCTCGAGGCGCGTCAGCGCGAGCAGGGAGCAGAGCGCGAAGACCGCGTCGCTCATCGCCCACGACGCCTCGCGCGCGAGCGGAAGCGACAGCGCCAGCGCGAGCGCGCCCCACGCCGCGAGGAAGCGCGAGGCGAGCCGCCGCCGCAGCCACCGTCCGCCCGCGAACACGGTCAGCGCGAACGCGGCGGCGTTGATCGGCCCCGCCGCATCGATCGGGTCGAGCGGGGAGAGGACGGCGGCGGCGGCGAGCAGCAGGGGCCACAGCGGCGGCCAGCGCGTGTACGGCTCGTTGCGGAAGACCTGGGTGAAGCCCTCGCCCGCCAGCAGGCTGTCGGCGACGGAGACGTAGTTGACGCTGTCCCACTCCAGCGCGACGCCGTAGCCGGCGCTGCGGGCGAGGGCGAGCGCGGCGGCGAGCGCGGCGAGGGCCGCCAGCGCCGCCGTCCCCGCCGCGGGCGGCGGGCGGCGGCGGGAGGCGGCCTCGCGGCGCGGCGCGGCCCCGGGCGGGGGCGCCGCCGTCAGACGATGGCCCCGGCCGCGCGCAGGCCGGCGATCTCCGCGTCGTCCAGCCCCGTCTCGCGCAGCACCTCGTCGGTGTGGCGGCCCAGCGGCGGGGCGGCGCGCGGCGAGCCGGTCGGCGTGCCCGCCATCGTCACCACCGGCCCCGTCATGCGCTCGGGCCCCGTCGCCTCGTGGTCGAGGTCGATCATGTAGCCCATGGCCTCGACCTGGGGATCGTCGGCCATCGTGTCGGGGATGTTGACGCGGGAGACGGGGGCGCCCTCGGCGTCGAAGCGCTCGATCCACTCGTCCATCGTGCGCGTGAGCATGATGGCGCGGATGCGATCGAAGAGGGCGTCGATGGCGGCGTCGCTGGCCGGGTCGAGGGCGTCGAAGTCCTCGGCGGCGGTGGGGTCGTCGTCGATTTCGAGGGCGCGGCGCATCTGGTCGCGGTTGGCCGGCGTGAGCGCGCCGAGGATGATGCCGCCGTCCTTGACGGCGTAGCCGCCGTAGTAGAGGCGCCCGGAGCGGTAGCCGAGGGCGGAGAACATGTCGCCGCGGGCGTCGAGCACCTCGCTGTAGGAGCCGCCCGCGTCCTGCGTCGCGCGCACGCGCTCGCGCACGCGGTCGCCGACCATCGCCTCGTAGACGGGGACGCGGCCCACGATGTAGCTCTGGAGCGCGAGGCCGACCTGCAGCAGCGAGCTTTCGAGGTACTGGCCCTCGCCCGTGCGCTCGCGGTGGAAGAGGGCGGCGCAGATGCCCATCGCCCCGGCCATGCCCGCCGAGAAGTCGGCCGGCGCCGTCGCCGTGATCAGCTGCGGCGCCCCGTACTCGTCCACCTTCGCGTCGCCCGCCATCAGCCCCGAGTACGCCTGCGCCACCACGTCCGAGCCGGAGCGCTGCGCGCTCGGCCCGCGCCGCCCGAAGCCGCTGTTCTCGAAGTAGACGAGGTCCGGGCGGAAGCGCCGCAGCGTGTCGTAGTCCACGCCGAGGCGCTGCGGCACGCCGGGGCGGGAGTTGATCACGAACACGTCGAAGCGGGGGATGATGCGGTGCACGAGCTCGCGCCCGCGGTCGTGCGCGAGGTCGATCACGAGGCTGCGCTTGCCGCGGTTGAGCGCGTGGTAGAACTTGCTCTCGCCCGGCGCGAACGCCGCCGAGACGCGCGTGCCGTCGCCGCCGGGCGGCTCGACCTTGATCACGTCCGCGCCGAGGTCGGCGAGGTTGAGGCCGCAGAAGGGCCCGGCCAGGATCTGCGTGACCTCGAAGACCTTGATGCCGTCCAGCGCTCCGCCCATGGCGTCACCTCCCGCTCCCGCGCGCCGCGCCCGCGGGCGTCCGCGCGCCCCGAATGTACGCCCCGCGCCCGCCGCAACGCGAGCGCGCCGAGGCGTCCACGGCCCTCGCCGCGCCCGCCGTGCGCGAGCGGGGCGGCGCGGCTACGCTGGCGGCTGCCGCGGGCGGCGCGGCGGAAGGGCGCGGCGAGCGGTGCGTCACCCCGAGGCCCCGGCCGCCCACCGAGCCGCCCCCGCGCCCGCGCCCCCCTCGACGGCCCCCGCGCACGCGCGCCCCTCGACGGCGCCGCGGCGGGCGACGGGCGCGGCGTGACGGCGTCCGTTCCCGCATGGGCGGCGGCGGCGCGGGCGCTCGCCGGCCGCCGCGCCGCGATCGGCGTCGTGCTCTTCCTCTCGCCGATGCTCGGCATCGGCATCTCGCAGTACGCCTTCGGCGTCTACGTCACCGAGCTGGAGACGGACCTGGGCTGGAGCCGGAGCGAGATCACGTTCGCCGTCTCGTTCTTCGCGGCGGTGGGGGCGGTGTCGCCGCTGGTGGGGTGGCTGCTCGACCGCCGCGGGGCGCGGCCGGTGATGGCGGTGTCGGTGGCGATGTTCGCGGCGAGCCAGCTGCCGCGCCCGTGGATGACCGAGGTCTGGCAGTTCTACGCCCTCAACGCGCTCGCCTTCGCCGCGCTGCCCGGCGCGTTCGTGATCACGGCGGGCCGCCTCGTGGCGGCGTGGTACGGGGCGAAGCAGGGGCGCGCGATGGGGATGACGGCGATGGGCGCCAACGTCGGAGGCCTCGTCTTCGCGCCGCTGACCTCGGTGCTGATCGGCGCGATCGGCTGGCGCGCCTCGTACTTCGCCTACGGCCTGCTCTACGTCGCGTTCCTGCCGCTCGTGCTCGCCGTCGTCCGCGACCGCCCCCCGCCGGCCGCCGGCGAGGGCGCGGAGGGCGCGGCGGCCGCGGCGGCGTCCGGCGCGGGCGCGACCCTCGCCGAGGCGCTGCGGAGCCGCGCCTTCTGGCTCGTGCTCGCCGCGCTGCCGCTGGCGACGATGACCTACGGCTCGGTGCTGCCGCAGATCGTGCCGCACCTCGAGCTCGTCGGCGCGCCGCGGCAGGAGGCGGCGTGGGCGCTGGGCCTGTTCGCCGTGTTCGGCGCCTGCGGCAAGGTCTCGTTCGGCTGGATGACCGAACGCCGCCCCGCCCGCTACGTGATCGCCGCGAGCCTCGGCTGCCAGGCGGCCGGCGTCTGGATGCTGCTCGCCGCGGGCTCCTCGGCGGCGACGTGGCTGGCGCTGCCGGTGCTGGGGCTGGGCTTCGGGGCGCTGGGCGCGCTGATGCAGCTGCTGGTGCTGGAGACGTTCGGCCCCCGCGCCTACGGCTCGATCTTCGGCCTCGTCAACTTCGCGACGCTCGGCACGGCCGTCGCCGGGCCGCTGTTCGTGGGGGCCACGTTCGCCGCGACCGGCTCCTACGCGACGGGGTTCCTCGCGATGTCCGGCGTGTTCGTCGCCGCCGCCGCCGTCTCCGTCTTCGCGCGCCCCCACCCCCGCGCCCGCGCGCCCTGACGCCTCGGCGGCGGGCGACGCCTCAGCCCGTGGGGGACGCCTCGGCTGCCACCGCCGCCTCCGCCCGGGCGCACGCGCTACAATCGCTCGCGTGGCGCCCCCGTCCGAGAGTACGCCGCGCGTGTTCGTGACGCGCGCGCTGCCCGGCAGCGCGGCCCTCGCGCGCCTGCGCGCCGAGGCCTCGCCCGACGTCTGGGAGCACGACCGGCCCCCCGACCCCGCCGAACTCGCGGACCGCGCCGAGGGCTGCGGCGGCCTGCTCGCGATGCTCACCGACCGCGTCGACGGCGGCCTGCTCGACCGCCTGCCCTCGCTGCGCGCCGTCGCGAACATGGCCGTCGGCTACGACAACATCGACGTCGAGGCGGCGACGGCGCGCGGGGTGCCCGTGACGAACACGCCCGGCGTGCTGACGGAGACCACCGCCGACCTCGCGTTCGCGCTGCTGCTCGCGGCGGCGCGCCGCGTCGCCGAGGGCGAACGCGCCGTGCGCGAGGGGACGTGGGGGCCGTGGCGGCCGTCGTGGCTGCTCGGCCGCGACGTGCACGGGGCCGCTCTCGGCGTCGTCGGGCCGGGGCGCATCGGCGCGGCGGTGGCGCGCCGCGCGGCGGGGTTCGGCATGACGGTGCGCTACCACGGGCGGCGCGAGGCCCCCGGCTTCCCCGGCGAGCGCGCGGCGGACCTCGGCGCGCTGCTGGAGGCCTCGGACTTCGTCTCGGCGCACGTGCCGCTGACGGCGGAGACGGCGGGGATGTTCGGCGTGGCGGCGTTCGCGCGGATGCGTCCGCACGCGATCTTCGTCAACACCTCGCGCGGCGGCGTGGTCGATCAGGACGCGCTGCGCGGCGCACTCGCGCGCGGCGCGATCGGCGGCGCGGCCCTCGACGTGACGACGCCGGAGCCGCTGCCGCCCGGCGACCCGCTGCTGGAGGCGCCCAACCTGCTCGTGACGCCGCACGCGGGCAGCGCCACCGTCGCCACGCGCGAGCGCATGGCGGCCCTCGCCGCCGAGGGCCTGCTCGACGCGCTGGCCGGCCGCCGCCCGGCGCACCTCGTCAACCCCGAGGCGTGGGAGCGGCGGCGGCGCCCGTGACCGGCGCGCGCGGCGGCGAGGGGCGGCTCTGGCTCGCCGACCTGCTGTGGCGGCTCGGCGGCGTGCAGTTCGGCGAGTTCTCGCTGGGCCGCACCGTCCGCGACTCGCCGGTCTACGTGAACCCCAAGCTGATCATCTCGCGCCCCGTCGAGCTGGCGCGCGTGGCCCGGCTGCTGGACGAGGAGCTGCGGCTGGCGATGTCGCTCCGCAACCCGCACGTCGGGCGCTTCGACCTCGTCGCGGGCGTGCCGATCGGCGGGCTGCACGCGGCGACGGCGCTGTCGCTGCAGACCGGCGTGCCGCTGGTCTACGCGCGCCCGCCCGCGGCGGGCGGCCCCGCCGGGGCGCACACGCAGATCGAGGGCGCCTACCGGCCGGGCCAGACGGCGCTGATCGTCGACGACCTCGCGGCGGGCGGCGGCTCGCTGGCGGACGCGGCGGAGCGGCTGCGCGGCGCCGGCCTGCGGGTGCGCGACGCGGCGGTGCTGGTCGACCGCGAGCAGGGCGCGGCGCGCCGCCTCGAGGCGCTGGGCGTGCGGCTGCATCCCGCCCTCACCCTCGAGACGCTGCTCAACCACCTCCACGGCGAGGGCCGCATCGACCCCGCCGACTACCGCCGCGCCGTCGCCTACCTCCACCGCGTCGGCGAGCTGCGCTCCGAGTACGACGGCTAGGACGGCGCGGCGGGCGGCGGGCCCCAGACGGCGAAGCCGTCGCCGGTGTCCTCGAAGCGCGCTCCGGCGGGCCGGCGCAGCACCGCGAGGGCGATCGCCGCGTCGCCGGCCGAGCCGCCCGCGTTCGCGGCCGCCGCCACGAGCGCGGCGCTGGCGAGGGGGCCGTCCGCGGGCGCGAGGAACAGCACGAGCCACAGCGCCGCCGTCAGCCCCCCAAGCGGCGCGAGAGTGGCCGCGAGGTACGCGCCCCTGCCGAAGTAGCAGCCCGGCGCGGCGACGTAGAGGACGGGGCAGAGCCTCGTCCGCAGCCGCGCGCCGAACCTCGGACGGCCGCCCAGCGCGCCGAAGGCGGCGGCGTGGGCCAGCTCGTGCAGCGCCACCCCCAGCGCGAGGCCCGCCAGCGCGCCCCCGAAGTCGAGGGCGAGCGCGGCCTCCCCGCGCCGCAGCGCCACGACGGCGAGGCCCGCCCACGCCGCGGCGGCGAACGCGGGCAGGGTGAGCAGGGCGAGCGCGGCGCCGAGCCATCGCGGCATCCGCCCCGGATCCCAGCGGTCCGTCTCCGCCCAGCCGTCCGGCAGGCTCGCGCCCATCCCGCCCCCGTGCGCGCGCCGCCCGGCCCGGCGCTCGGAGCGGCGAGGGCGATGGTAGCGGGGGCTGCGGCGGCGGGGCGCGGGCTGCTACCATGCGGGGCGCGCGGCGCGGGCCGCGCCGGACGGCAGGAGGCGCGCATGGCGGACAACCCCACGACGCTCGTGACGCAGGACATGATCGACCGCAGGGACGTGTGGAGCGAGAGGGTCTACTCGCGTCCGATCGCCCTCAACGACATCGTCAAGTGGGCGATCGCGGTCTACTGGCCGGACGAGCCGCCCCGCATCTACTGGGACGAGGAGTACGCGAAGACGACGAAGTGGGGCGGCGTCATCGCCCCGCAGGACTTCAACCCCTTCGCGTGGCCCGTGCCCCGCCCGCCCGCCCCGGCCGCGCTCGCGACCCCGACCGCCGCCGGCGTCGGCCAGCGCGTGATGAACGGCGGCCAGACCGACCGCTACGGCGTCCCGATGCGCCCCGGCGACGTGATCAGCCAGTCCTCGGCCCTCGTCGACTGGAACGAGCGCGAGGGCAGGCTCGGCCTCACGCTCTTCAGCTACACGGAGAACCGCTGGGAGAACCAGCGCGGCGAGCTCGTCAAGTCCCGCACTTCGGTCGGGGTCCGCTACTAGGAGGCAACGCCCGTGGCCCACAAGGTCTACTTCGAGGACGTGAACGTCGGCGACGACATCCCCTCGTTCACGCGCCAGACCGACTTCATGCACTGGAACCGCTACGCCGCGGTCAACGACGAGTTCGTCTACATCCACATGGACGACGAGGCCGGCAAGTCCGCCGCCAACGAGCAGGGCGCGTTCGGCATGGGCAACCTGCGCTACGCCTACCTGCTCAACATGCTCCGCGAGTGGGCCGGCGACGAGGCCGAGATCCGCGAGCTGGGCGTGCAGTTCCGCGCCATCAACCAGAAGAACGACGTGCTCACCTGCGTCGGCTCCGTCACGGAGAAGACCGTCGAGGACGGCCAGTGCCTCGTGCGCCTCGACACCAACGTGATCAACCAGGACGGCGTCGCGACGTGCCCCGGGCACGCCGTCGTCGCGCTGCCCTCGCGCGGCTAGCCCGCGCCCCGATCCCGCGCGCCCCGGCCGCCTCCGGCCGGGGCGCCGCGCACCCGCCCGCGGCGTCCGGGGCGGCGCGATGACGCGGCGCGTGCTGATGTGCGAGCCGATCCACTACCGGATCGACTACGAGATCAACCCGTGGATGCGCCGCTCCCGCCAGGCCGACGGGCCGCGCGCCCTCGCCCAGTGGCGGACGCTGCGCGAGCGCCTCGAGGCGCTCGGCGTCGCCGTCGAGACCGTGGAGCAGGGGCCGGACACGCCGGACATGACGTTCACGGCCAACGCCGGCGTCGCCGTCGGCGGGCGCTTCCTGCCCTCGAACTTCCGCCATCCCGAACGCCGGCCCGAGGAGGATCGCTTCACGGCCTGGTTCCGCGGGCGCGGCTACGCGATCGAGCCGATCCACCGGCCCCACCGCTGGGAGGGCGAGGGCGACGTGCTGGCGGACGGCGAGGGCCGCGCCTTCGCCGGCTGGCGCTTCCGCACCGACGAGCGCGCGCTCGACCACCTCGAGGCGGCGCTGGGCCTCGAGCTGGTGCGGCTGGAGCTGGCCGACGAGCGCTTCTACCACCTCGACACGTGCTTCGCGCCGCTGGGCGGGGGACGCGCGCTGTACGCGCCGGCCGGCTTCACGGCGGAGGGCCGCGCGCTGCTGGCGCGCCACTTCGGCGACCTGATCGAGGTGGACGGCGAGGAGGCGCTGCGCTTCGCCTGCAACGCGCTCCCCGTCGGCCGCCGGGTCGTGCTCAACGAGGGCTGCCCGCGCACCGAGCGCGCCCTCGCCGCCCGCGGCTACGAACCCGTCCCCGTCCCCACCGGCGAGTTCCTCAAGGCGGGCGGCAGCGTCAAGTGCCTCGTCCTCACCCTCGACGCCTTCGGCAGCGGCTGAGCGCGCGTCGATCGAGGAGCCATGCTGCTCGCGGAGGCCACGATGCCCCGATCGGCGCGCAGGCTGTGCTTCGTCGTCGCGGCGGTCGCCGTCCTCGTCGCGGGCGCGCTGCCCGCGGGCCCGCCGGCCTCCGCGTGCGTCCCTGGGGGCGTTCGAGGTGGACGGCGCCGACGTGACGGGCGTCGAGATCACGTTCCCGGGCGCGGCTCGCGATGGCGACGACTGCCGCTGACGCCAGCCCGGATAGCGGAGGGGGGCCTTCAGGCCCCCCTCACCACATACTGCCGTCACTGACGGGAGAGGCGCGCAGCCGCTCCGACAACTCACTGCCGACATGATACGCCATCCCGTCAGGCGTCGTCGAACCCCTGTTGCTCGCCGATGTGTCGAGCAGGGCGGTGTACAGGTCGATAGCCGTTCGCGACAGGGCGATCACGTCGCGGTACTGCTCCGGGAGCCGGTCGATCCGGGCGAGGTTCCCGTGGATCGCATCGACCCTCGCCTGATCGTCCGGCCCGAGGAACTCCGAGAGCTCGTCGAGGTTGTCCGCGAGGTGCTGGGCGGTGTTCATCGTCTGGCCGTGCATGCGGCGCATGGCCTGATGCCCGCGCCGGTCCAGCGTCAGCCGCACGGCGCCGATCCTGAACGCCCTGCGGCCGTATCCCTCTTCGAGCATGTAGGTCTCGAACTCGTCGGCCGTGCGCTTGAAGTAGATCAACGATCGGCGCGCTTGATACCACGCGGTGCGGAAGCGCAGGCGTTCGGCTTGCTCGACGGCCTGACGGCGCCTGCGGCTCTCCGGGAAGGCGCCGCCCGCGGCCGCGATCTGCAGCAGCCCCAGCCCGATCACGAAGGGATCGGGATCGGAGAGTTCGTCCGTCGTCCGCGTATCGTCCATGCGGGCCCGCCATCTCGTCCGCGTCAGGCATCATGGGGCCCCCGTCGCGGCGTATGATCCACGCATGACCGCCGACGCATCCACCGAGGCCGGCGCCGCGACGCCGCCGCCCGCGCTCGAGGAGCTGCGGCTGCCGATCCGCGGCATGACCTGCGCCTCCTGCGTGCGGCGCGTCGAGGGGGCGCTGGCCGCCGTGCCCGGCGTCGCCGCCGCCAGCGTCAACCTCGCCACCGAGGAGGCGAGCGTCACCGCCCTCGGCTCGCCGCTGGCGGCGCTGCGCGCCGCCGTCGCCGCCGCCGGCTACGAGGTCTGGACGCCCGGCGGCGGCGCCGACGAGGCCGAGGCCCGCGACGGCCTCGAGGCGCAGCGCCGCGCCGAGTACGCCGCGCTGCGGACGCGCGCGATCTTCGCCGGGGCCGTCGCCGCGGCGCTCGTCGCCGCGATGGCGTGGACGCGGCTGCCGGGCCTCGACGCCGTGCCCGACCGCGTCTGGCACCCGCTCTTCTTCGCCCTCGCCACGCCCGTGCAGTGGTGGGCGGGCTGGCGCTTCCACGCCAGCGCGTGGAAGACCGCCCGCCTCGGCGCCGCCGACATGCACACGCTCGTCTCGCTCGGCACGACCGCGGCCTGGGGCTACTCGGTGCTCGCGACGTTCGCGCCCGGCCTCTTCGAGGCCGGGGCCGGGCTGCGCCCCGCCGTCTACTTCGACACGGCGGCGGCGATCGTCGCGCTCGTGCTGTGCGGGCGGCTGCTGGAGGCGCGCGCGCGCGCGGCGACCGCGAGCGCCGTGCGCCGCCTGCTCGAACTGCGCCCGCGGCGCGCGCGCGTGCTGGAGGACGGCGAGGAGTACGACATCCCGATCGCCGCCGTGCGCCGCGGCGACGTCGTGATCGTGCGCCCCGGCGAGCGCCTGCCCGTGGACGGCGAGGTGATCGAGGGCGCCTCGGCGGTGGACGAGTCGATGCTGACGGGCGAGCCGATCCCGGTCGCGAAGCGCCCCGGCGACGCCGTGTCCGGCGCGACTCTCAACACCGTCGGCGCGCTGCAGGTGCGCGCCACCGCCGTCGGCGCCGACTCGGCGCTGGCGCGGATCACGCGGCTGGTCGAGGCGGCGCAGTCCTCGAAGGCGCCGATCCAGTCGCTGGTCGATCGCGTGGCCGCGGTGTTCGTGCCGGCCGTGCTGCTGGCGGCGCTGCTGACGCTGCTCGGCTGGTGGGCGCTGGGGCCGGAGCCGTCGCTGACGTTCGGGCTGGTCAACGCCGTGACCGTGCTGATCGTCGCCTGCCCCTGCGCGCTCGGCCTCGCCACGCCGACGGCGATCGCCGTCGGCATCGGCCGCGGGGCGCGCGCCGGCGTGCTGATCCGCGACGCGCGCGCCCTCGAGGCCGCCCACGCCGTCGAGCTGGTCGCCTTCGACAAGACCGGCACGCTGACCGAGGGCCGCCCCCATGTCGTCTCGGCCGCCGCGCTGCCCGGCGCGGACGCGAGCGAGGACGGGCTGGTGCGCCTGCTCGCCTCCGCCGAGCGCGGCTCCGAGCACCCCATCGCCTCGGCGCTGGCGCGCGAGGCCGAACGCCGCGGCCTGCGCCTCGCGTGGCCCGAGGCGTTCCGCGCCGAGCCGGGCCTCGGCGTCGCCGCCGAGGTCGAGGGCCGCGCCGTCCTCGCCGGCAGCGCGCGGCTGTTCGCGGCCGAGGGCGTCGCGCCCGGCCCGCTCGCCGCCCCCGCCGCCGAGGCCGCCGCGCGCGGCGAGACGCCGCTGCTGGTCGCGATCGACGGCCGGCCGGCGGGCCTCGTCGCCGTCGCCGACGAGCTGCGGGCGGGCGCGCCCGCCGCGGTCGCGCGGCTGCGCGCGCTCGGCGTCGGCGCCGCGATGCTGACCGGCGACCGCCGCGAGGCCGCCGAGGCGATCGCGCGGCAGGCCGGCATCGGCCGCGTCCACGCCGAGGTCTCGCCCGCGGGCAAGGCCGGGGTCGTGCGCGCGCTGCAGGCCGGGGGCCGCCGCGTGGCGATGGCCGGCGACGGCGTCAACGACGCCCCCGCGCTCGCGCAGGCCGACGTCGGCATCGCCGTCGGCGGGGGCGCGGACGCGGCGATCGACGCCGCGCCGGTGACGCTGATGCGCGCCGATCCCGGCGGCGCGGCCTCGGCGATCGCGCTGGGCCGCGCCACGATGCGGACGCTGCGCTGGAACCTCGCGTGGGCGTTCGGCTACAACGCGCTGCTCATCCCCGTCGCCGCCGGCCTCGGCTACGCGGCGTTCGAGGCGCTCGCCGGCGGCGCGCCGCCGCCCGCCCCGCTGCGGCCCCTCTTCGGCTCGCACGGCTTCCTCAACCCCATCGCCGCCGCCGCCGCGATGGCCCTCAGCTCGGTCTCGGTCATGGCCAACTCGCTGCGCCTCCGCCGCGCCCGCATCGACTGACCGCCGCTCGCCGCGCACGGCCGCGCGCCCGCCGCGAGGCCCGCGCTACCCTCGGCGCGCGGCGAGGCGGCGCGCGGAGCGGAGGCGGCGATGCGGATCTCGGTCATCGGCGGGGAGCGGGCGGACGCGGAGACGGCGCGCGCGGCGTTCGAGGTGGGGCGCGAGCTGGGCGCGCGCGGGCACGTGCTGATCTGCGGCGGGCGCGGCGGCGTGATGCGTGAGGCCTGCCGCGGCGCGAAGGCGGCGGGCGGCCTCACGATCGGCATCCTGCCCGGCGACGGCCTCGGCGACGTCAACGAGTACGTCGACGTGCCGCTGCCGACGGGGCTGGGCTACGCGCGCAACGTGCTGGTCGCGCGCGCGGGCGAGGCGGCGATCGCCGTCGGCGGCAAGTACGGCACGCTGTCGGAGATCGCCTTCGCGCTGATCGCGGGCCGGCCGGTGATCGGCCTCGGCACCTGGGAGCTGCGCGCCGGGGACGGCGAGGCGGCCCCGATCGTGCGCGCCGTGGACGCCGCGGGCGCCGTCGACGCCTGCGAGGCGGCGGTCGCCGCCCTCGGCGGCTGACCGCGGCGGCGTGCGGCTCGGCCTCGCCGGCCTCAGCTCCGGGGCGCGGCGCGCGCGTCGAGCTGGGCGGCGAGCGCGGCGGGGGTGGCGGCGGGGAGGTCGCAGGCGAAGTCCTCGCAGACGTAGGCGATGGCGCCGTCGCCGGACGGCGCACGGCCTTCCAGCAGCGGCAGCCCATCTTCGCCGGCGGCGGGGGCGATCAGCGTCGCCGGCAGGTAGCGCCCCGCGATCTCGCGCTCGAACGGGCGGCGCGCCGAGGGCGGCCCCACCACCGCGATCTCGCGGGGCGGCGCCGCCAGCAGCGCCGCCGCCTGCAGCACGCTGCCGAAGCCCCGCGCCCCCTCGGCGAGGTGGCCGCGCACGAGCGCGACGACCTCGGACGCGAGCGCCGTCCACTCCGGCCGCCCGAAGTAGCGGCCCAGCCAGAACGCGAGCAGCGCGGCGGCGCCGTTGCCGCTCGGCGCGGCGGCGTCGAACAGCGGCTTCTGGCGCAGCAGCAGCGGCTCGGCGTCCGCCGCCGTCTCGTGGAAGCCGCCGCCCGAGGCGTCGCGGAAGCGCGCGGCGATCGCCTCCAGCAGCTCGGCGGCCCAGCGCAGGTGGCCGGCGTCGCCCGTGGCGCGGTAGAGCTCGACGAGGCCGAGGCCGTAGCAGGCGTAGTCCTCCAGCATCCCCTCGACGCGCGCCTCGCCGTCCTTCCACGCGTGCAGCAGCCGCCCCCCGCGCCACAGCCCGGCGCGCACGAACGCGGCGTTGCGCTCCGCGATCGCGACGTACGAGGGCTCGCCGAACACCCGCCCAGCCTCGGCGAAGGCGGCGAGCGCGAGGCCGTTCCACGAGGTCAGCACCTTGTCGTCGAGGCCCGGCTTCGCGCGCCGCCCGCGCGCCCCCAGCAGCCGCGCGCGCCAGCCCTCCGCCCGCGCCTCGAGGTCCGCGGCGTCGAGGCCGCGCGCCGCCGCGATCTCCGCGAGCGGGCGGCGGCGGCTCAGCACGCTGCGCGAGCCGAACTCCGGGCGGTGGGGGTCGCGGAAGTTGCCCTCCGCCGTCACGCCCCAGACCTCGGCCGCCAGCGCGCCGTCCGCCTCGCCGAGGACGGCGGCGAACTCATCGGGCGTCCACACGAAGTGCTTGCCCTCGACGCCCTCGCTGTCGGCGTCCTGCGCGCTGTAGAACCCGCCCGCCGGATCGAGCATCTCGCGTTCGAGGTACGCGAGCGTCCCGCGCGCGACGGCCTCGAAGCCGGAGCCGGGATCGGCCTGGGCGGCGCGGGTGTAGGCGAGCGCGAGCTGGGCGTTGTCGTACAGCATCTTCTCGAAGTGGGGCACCAGCCACTCGCGGTCCACGCTGTAGCGCGCGAAGCCGCCGCCGAGGTGGTCGCGGATGCCGCCCCGCGCCATCGCGCGCAGCGTGCCGAGCGCCATTTCGCGCGCCGCCGGCTCGCCCTCGCCGCCGCCGGGCGCGGTCTCGCCGTACAGCAGCAGGAACTCGATCAGGCCCGGCGCGGGGAACTTCGGCGCCGCGCCGAAGCCGCCCTCCCCGGCGTCGTAGGCCTCGCGCAGGCGCGCGACGGCCCCGGCGAGCGCCTCGGGGCCGGGGGGCGGCGCGCCCGCCCCGGCGCCGGCGGCGGCGGCCTCGGTGGCGGCCCGCAGCTGGCCGGTGATGCGCCCGGCCGATGCGACGAGGCGCTCGCGGTCGCGCGCCCAGGCGTCGCGCAGCGCCTCCAGCACGCGGCGGAAGCCGGGCCGCCCGTGCCCGTCGTGCGGAGGGAAGTAGGTCCCGGCGTAGAACGGCTGGCCGTCCGGGGTCAGGAACACGGTCATCGGCCAGCCGCCCGCGCCGGTCATCGCCTGCGTGAAGGTCATGTAGACGCTGTCGACATCGGGGCGCTCCTCGCGGTCGACCTTGACGTTGACGAAGGCCTCGTTCATCAGCGCGGCGACCGCCTCGTCGGCGAACGACTCGCGCGCCATGACGTGGCACCAGTGGCACGAGCTGTAGCCGACGGAGAGCAGGATCGGCCGGTCCGAGGCGCGCGCCGCCCCGAACGCCTCCTCGCCCCACGGATACCAGTCCACGGGGTTCGATGCGTGCTGCAGCAGGTAGGGGCTGGTCTCGCCCGCGAGCCGGTTGCGCGGCCCGCCGCCGCCCTCGTCCGCCACGAGCCGCCTCCCGTCGCCGCGGGGCCATCGTAGCGCGCCGCGCCCCGGAGCGCGGGCCGGACGCCCGATGCGCCTCGCGACGCGGCCTACTCCGCGCGGAGGACGTACTCCTCGCTGGCGGCGGCGACGACCTCGGCGCGCCCGAGGAGTTCGCGGTCGGCGAAGCGGCGGGCCTCGGCGGCGAGGCGGCGGGCGGTGGCGGCGTCGCCGGAGACGACGGCGAAGCCGACCTCGGCGCGGCGTGGCGCGTCCAGCGCGCCGACCTCGGCGGCGGTGACGCCGAGGCGCCCGCGCAGCCGCTCGACGAGCGACCGCACGACGGCGCGCTTGTCCTTGAGGCTGCGCGCGGCGGGCAGGCGCAGCGTCAGCACCACGCCGATCGTGACCACGGCTGCTAGAGGCCGAGCGGCTGCTGCGCCGGCGGCGGGGCCGCCCCCGCCCGCGGCAGCGGCGCCGCGCCCGAGGGCAGCGCGGGCGCCGCCGAGGCCGGCCCGCCTCCCGCCCGCCGCCGTCCGGCGGCGCGCCCCGGCCTCGCCTGCCGGCGGCGGCGCGGCGCGGACGCGGGCGCGGCGAGGACGTCGCGTTCGTCCTCGTCGCCCGCCATCGGGAGGGCGGCCTGGACGCCGCGCTCGGCCCCGTCCCCGGCGGCGGCGTCCTCGCCGGCCAGTTCGTCGAGGCCCGGCAGCTCGTCGGGGCGGGCGAGGCCGAAGTGTTCGAGGAAGCGCTGGGTGACGCCGTAGAGGGCGGGGCGGCCCGGCCCCTCGGCGCGGCCGACGCGCTCGGCGAGGCCGCGCGCGCGCAGGGTGGCGAGCACGCCGTCGCTGCTCGCGCCGCGGATGGCCTCGATCGCCGCGCGCGTGACCGGCTGGCGGTAGGCGATCACCGCCAGCGTCTCCAGCGCGGCGGTCGAGAGCCGCCGCCCCGACTCGATGCCGAGGAAGTGCTCGACGGCGGCGGAGGCGGACGGCGCGGTGACGAGCTGGACGCCCTCCGGCCCGCGCTGGAGGCGGACGCCGCGCCCCTCGAGGCGCCCCTCCAGCTCGCCGAGGGCGGCGCGCAGCCTGCGCGGCGGGACGCCGAGCGCGCGCGCGAGCGCGCCCTCGGCGGCGGGGCCGTCGGCGACGAACAGCAGCGCCTCGACCAGCGCGGGCAGCTCGGCGTCGGAGGGCTCCTCGAACGGCGGTCGCGGTTCGTCGGGCATGGCGTCCCGGCGGCGGGGAGGAGCGAGGCGACGCGGCGCGGCCCGGCCGCCGATGCCGCTACGATGCGCCCGATGATCGTAGATGTCCACACCCACGCCTTCCCGCCCGCGATGGCCGCCGCCCGCGAACGCCTCGCCGCCGCCGACGCGGGCTTCGCCGCCCTCTACGCCGATCCCGCCGCGCGCATGGCGACCCCCTACGAGCTGCTCGCCGCGATGGACGAGGCGGGCGTCGATCGCGCCGTCGCCGCCGGCTTCGCCTGGGACGCGCCCGAACGCTGCGAGGAGCACGCCGACGCCCTGCTCGACGCCGCCGCGCGCTCCGGCGGCCGGCTGCTGCCGTTCGTGCCCGTGCCGCGCGCCTTCCTGCGCGGCGAACGCGACGGCGGGGCGATGCGCGCGTGGCTCGCGCCGCTGGCCGCGCGCGGCGCCGCCGGCCTCGGCGAGATCCGGCTCGGCGGCGGCCCCCGCGCGGCGACGCTCGAGGAGCAGGCCGCGGCCGCCGATCGCCTCGCCGCGCTCGCGGCGGCGTTCGATCTGCCGCTGCTCGTCCACGCCTCGGAGGAGGCGGGCCACGACTACCCCGGCAAGGCCGGGGGGTTCACGGCCGGCGGGCTGTGGCGGCTGCTCGCGGCGGGACCGGTGCGCGTCGTCGCCGCGCACTGGGGCGGCGGCCTGCCGTTCCACGCGCTCATGCCCGAGGTGCGCGCGCTGCTCGCCGAGGGCCGCCTGCTCTTCGACTCGGCGGCGACGCCCCTGCTCTACGAGCCGGGCGTGTTCGAGGCCGCCGCGCGCCTCGCCGGGGACGGCCTCGTGGCGTGGGGATCGGACTTCCCGCTGCGCGCGATGGCCGCCGACCGCGCCGCCGCCGAGGCCGCGATCGGCGGCGAGGCGCTGCGCGAGGCCGTGCTCGGCGGCAACGCGAGCCGCTTCCTCGGCCTCGCGTAGCGGCGAGGCGGGCGTGCGGCTGTTCCTCGCGCTGGAGGCACCCGCCGCGTGGCGCGCCGAGGCCGCGCGCGCCCTCGGCGCGCTCGCGGCGGCGCTGGACGCGGAGGCGAGGGCGGCGCTGCGGCCGGTCGCGCCGGAGCGCCTGCACCTCACCCTGCGCTTCTTCGGCGAGGTGGACGAGGACGGCGCGCCGCGGCTGGAGGCGGCGCTGCGAGCGCGGCTGCCGCCGCTCGGCGCCCGCCTCGCGCTGACCGCCGCCGGTACGTTCGGCGCCCCCGCGCGCGCCTCGGCGGCGTGGCTCGGCGTCGGAGGCGACCTCGACGCGCTGCGCGAAGCCGCGCTCGCCGCCGAGGCCGCCGCGCGGGAGGCGGGGCTGCCGCCCGGGCGCCGCGCGTGGAGGCCGCACCTCACGATCGCGCGCGTGCGCCCGCGCGCGGCGGCCGGGGCCCGGCGCGCGATCGCGCAGGCCGTCGCCGGCCTCGACCCGCCCGCGCCCGCGCCGCGACGCTTCGGCGCGGCGACGCTCGTGCGCTCGCACGCCGACGGCCCCGGCGGGCCCCGCTACGAGGCGATCGCGCGCTTCGAGGGATGCGGGGCGGCCGCGGGCGGGGCGCGCTGTTGACGGGCGCGCGCGGCGGCGCCTACGCTCCGCGCGATGGACGTTCGCGACGGCTCCGTCGATTCCCCGACCCCTCGCAGGCTCCCCGACGCGCCCTCCGAGGCAGCGCCGCCGCGCGCCGGCTCCCCGCACGGGACAGGAGGCCTGATGCACTCGGGCATGATCGGCAAGGTCGAGAAGGCGCACCGCTACGCGCGCGAGCGCGACCGCCTGCGCTTCACCCGCCTCGCCGTCTCGATCGACGGCGACAACGGCGCGCACGAGGTGCGCTACGACCTCGGACGCTGGGAGTGCGGCTGCGACTTCTTCGCGCACCGCGGGGCCTGCGCCCACACCATGACGATCGAACTCGTGCTCGGCGGGATGCTGCCCGAGGATGCCGCCGTCGCCTGACCGCCGCGTGCGCGGAGCGGCCCCCGGCCCTCCCGGCGGCCCTCAGCCTTCCCAGCGGCGGAGGGCGAGCACGGCGTTCTGCCCGCCGAAGCCGAACGAGTTCTTGAGCAGCGTCCGCACCTCGGCGTCGCGGGCCTCGTTGGGGACGTAGTCGAGGTCGCACTCGGGGTCGGGGTGGGCGAGGTTGACGGTGGGGGCGATGCGCCCCGTCCGCAGCGTCTGCACGGCGGCGACGGTCTCGACGCCGCCTGCGCCGCCGAGCAGGTGGCCGACCTGCGACTTGAAGGCGGTGATCGGCACGCGGTAGGCGTGATCGCCGAAGACGCCGCGGATCGCCTGCGTCTCCGCCACGTCGCCCGCCTCGGTCGCCGTCGCGTGCGCCGAGATGCAGTCGATCTCCGCCGGGTCGAGGCCCGCCGAGTCGATGGCGAGCCGCATCGCGCGGGCGGCGCCGGAGCCGCCCTCGGGCGGCGCGACGAGGTAGGCGGCGTCGGCGGTCACGCCGTAGCCCAGCACCTCGGCCAGCGGCTCGGCGCCGCGCGCGAGCGCGTGGTCGAGGCCCTCCAGCACGAGCAGCCCCGCGCCCTCGGAGGGCGCGAAGCCGTCGCGGTCGCGGTCGAAGGGGCGCGAGGCCTCGGCGGGGCGGTCGTTGTAGGAGGTGGTGAGGGCGCGCATCGCGCAGAAGCTGGCGAGGCCCAGTTCGGAGATGCCGGCCTCGGAGCCGCCGGCCAGCATCGCGTCGGCGTCGCCGCGGCGGATCACCTCGGCGGCGTCGCCGAGCGCCTGCGTCGCCGCCGCGCAGGCGGTGGCGACGGTGTTGGTGTAGCCGCGCAGCCCCAGCTGGATCGTGAGGTTGCCCGCCGCCATGTTCGACAGCATCTTCGGCAGGTAGAGCGGATCGATCTTCAGCCCGCCGCGCTCGAGGATCGTCCGCATCGCGCGGTCGGTGTCCGGCACGCCGCCGCCGCCGTTGCCGAGCACCGTCCCCACGCGCCCCCGGTCCATCGCCTCGAGGTCGAGGTCGGCCGCGGCGATGGCCTGCTTGCCGGCGGCGATCGCGAACTGCGAGAAGCGCGCCATGCGCCGCGCCGTGCGGCGGTCCATCCAGTGCGCGGGATCGAAATCGTGGACCTGGCCGGCCACGCGGCAGGGGTAGCCGGAGGGGTCGATGGCGGTCAGCGCGGTGATGCCCGACTCGCCGGCGAGCGAGCGCTCCCACATCTCCTCGACGCTGTTGCCGAGGGGCGAGATCACGCCCATGCCGGTGATGACGACGCGCCGCCGTCCGTCGCTCGCTGCCATCGCGCTCCCCGCGGCGCGGCGCGCGCCGCCGCCCGTCCAGTCTAGCGCAGCCCGAGCGCGCGGTCGCCGCTCGCCCCCAGCAGCCGCTCCCGCGCCTCCGACACCGTGTAGAGCGAGCCGACGGCGAACACCGATCCGCCCTCGCCCGCGAGCTCGCGCGCCGCGTCGAGGGCGTCCCCGACGCCGGGGACGCGCCGCACGATCGCCGCGCCCGCGGCGCGGAACGCCGCCGCCACCTCCGCCGGATCGGCGGCGCGCCCGCTCGCGGGGGCGGTCGCCGCGACCGCGTCGAAGGCGGCGCCCTCCGGCCCCAGCAGCGCCCGCGCCACCGCCTCGAGGTCGCGCCCGGCCAGCAGGCCGGCGGCGAGCACGCGCGGGCGCGGCGGGGCGAGCGCCTCGACGGCCTCGCGGAAGCGCGCGGCGGCGAGCGGCGTGTGCAGCGCGTCGGCGGCGGCGAGCGGACGCCGCCGCAGCACCTCGAAGCGCCCCGGCCAGACGACGCCGGCGAGGCCGCGCGCGACGGCCTCGGCCGGCAGCTCGCCGCCTGCGGCGGCCCACGCCAGCTCGCAGGCGCGCACCGCCGCCGTCGCGTTCTCCGCCTGGTGCCGCCCGATCAGCGGCAGCCGCAGCCCGCGGTAGGTCCGCAGCGGCGTCCGCAGGTCGAAGGTCTGGCCGTCCAGCGTCTGCGGCCCGGTGCGGAGCGCGCACTCCGAGGCGACCTCGTGCAGCGCCGCGCCCGCCTCGGCCGCCTTCGCGCGCACGACGCCGATCGCGCGCTCGCGCAGCGGCGCCGCGACGGCCTCGCAGGGGCCGGTGAGGATGCCCGCCTTCTCCGCCGCGATCCCGGCGATCGTGTCGCCGAGGATCGCCGTGTGTTCGAGGTCGATCGGCAGGATCACGGCGACGTCCTTGCGCTCGACGGCGTTGGTGGTGTCGAGCCGCCCGCCGAGTCCGGTCTCCAGCACCTGCCAGTCGCAGCCCGCCTCGGCGCCGGCGAGCCAGCCGAGCACCGTGACCAGCTCGAAGTACGACCAGCCGCGGGTGGCGCCGTCGTCGAGCAGCCGCCGCGCGAGGGCGGCGAAGGCGCCGCGCGCGAGCGGCTCGCCGCCGACGCGCACGCGCTCGCGCGCCTCGTGCACGTCGGGCGAGGTCAGCAGCAGCGTGCGCGCGCCCGCCGCGCGCAGCACCGCCTCGGCCATCGCCGCCGTCGAGCCCTTGCCCTTCGAGCCGGCGAGGTGCACGGTGCGCCGCCGGTCGGGGCCGCCCGCGCGGTCGAGGTACTCGCGGACGTGGGAGAGCCGGAAGCGCTTCGCCTCGCGGGGGTCGCCCGTGCGCTCGTAGCCGCCGCGCGCGAGCAGCCCCCGCACCGCCTCGGCGTACGCCGCCGCCTCGGCGTCCACGTCCGCGCCGCCTACGCCTCGCGGCGGCGCGCGATGGCGTAGGTCACGCGCCCGACGGCGACGGCGGCGCCGTCCGCGTCCGTGACCTCGACGGCGGTGAAGGCGACCGAGCGACCGGCCCGCAGCACGCGCGCGGCGGCGGCGAGGTCGCTCGTGGCCGCGGCGAGGTAGCTGACGTTGAGGTCGGTGCTGGCGAAGCCCGCCCATGTCGCGTCGTCCTCGGCGCGGGTGGTGAGCAGGGCCGCGGAGCCGGCGGCGTCGATCAGCGAGGCGACGGCGCCGCCGTGCAGCGCGCCGGGCCGCCGCGTTTCGAGGCCGGGCCGCGCGCGCAGCCGCAGCGTCGCCGCCCCCTCGGACGCGGCGGCGACCTCGATGCCGAGGGTGCGCCAGAACGCGACCTCGTGCGGCGCGATGCGCGCCAGCATCCGCTCGTCGGTCATCCGCCGCCTCCCTCGCCGCGCGCCGCCCCCGATGGTAGCGGCCTCCGCGCGTTGCGGCGTCCCCGCGCCGCGCGGGGTCGCGCCGCCGCCGCCGCGCAAGGCGCGCCGCGCGTAGCATGGCAGGGGGGAGGCGGGGGCCATGCCGGACAGCGCGGGCCGGGCGGGCGGCGGCGGCCGGCGGGACGGCGCGCCGAGGTGACGGCGTACCGCAACCGCTACTCGCGGGCGGAGCGGCTGCTGCACCGGCTGGCGTTCGCCACCACGGGGGCGCAGCTGGCGCTCGCCGACCTCGAGGATCGCGCGTTCGCCGGGCGCTACGCCTCGGTGGCGATCGAGCGGCCGGTGTTCGTCGCGGGGCTGCCGCGGTCGGGGACGACGCTGCTGCTGGAACTGATCGCGGCGCTGCCGGGCTTCGCCGCGCACACCTACCGCGACATGCCCTTCCCGCTCACGCCCCTGCTCTGGGACGCCCTCTCGCGCCGCTTCCGCGTCGGCGGCGAGGGGTTCGAGCGCGCCCACGGCGACGGCATGACCGTCGGCTACGACAGCCCCGAGGCGTTCGAGGAGCTGCTCTGGCGCCTGCACTGGCCCGAACGCTACCTCGCGGACCGCATCCTGCCCTGGACGGACGGCGAGCCGGACCCGGACGGCGAGTTCGAGCCGTTCTTCCGCCGCCACGTCCGCAAGCTGATCGCGCTGCGGGCCGCCGCCGCGGGCCGCCCCGCCGCCGGGATGCGCTACGCCTCCAAGAACAACGCCAACCTCGCGCGGCTGGCGCGGCTGCGGCGCATGTTCCCCGGCGCGGCGATCCTCGTGCCGTTCCGCGAGCCGCTGGAGCACGCCGCCTCGCTGCTGCGGCAGCACCGGCGCTTCCTCGCCATCCACGAGGACGACGGCTTCGCGCTGCGCTACATGTCGCACGTCGGCCACTTCGAGTTCGGGGCGGCGCTGCGGCCGATCGACTTCGGCGGCTGGCTGGACGCCTCCGGGGGCGGCCGCTCGCCGCTCGGCCTCGACTTCTGGCTGGCGTACTGGTGCGCGGTCTACGGCTCGCCGGTCTTCGGCGGCGCGACGCTCGTCGACTACGACGCGCTGGCCGCGGACCCGGAGCCGGCGCTGACGCGCCTCGGCGCCGCGATCGGCCTCGACCGCCCCGAGGCGCTGGCGGAGGCGGCCGGCCGCCTCCGCCCTCCCCCCGCCCGCGCCGACGCGGACGAGGCCGACCCCGCGCTCGCCGGGCGCGCGCGCGCCATCCACGTCAGGTTGCGCGCCCTCGCGGCCTGAGGCGCGCCCCGCGGCTGCGGCGAGGGGGCTGCGGCTACGGGGCGGGAGCGGGGGCGAGGGCGCGGTAGCGGCCGCGCGAGAAGATCAGCGGGGCGGCGTCCGGGCGCTGGATGCCGCAGTCCAGCACCTCGCCGACGAAGATGGCGTGATCCCCGCCGTCGAGGACGTCGCGGGTGCGGCAGTCGAGCCACGCGATCGCCTCGTCCAGCAGCGGCGATCCGCCCTCGCTCTCGCGCCAGGCGTGCGGCCCCATCGGCGCCTCCTCGTCGGTGGGGCCGGCGAAGAAGCGCGAGACCGCCTCCTGCTCCTCGGCCAGCACGTTCACGGCGAAGCGCCCCGCGCGCAGCATCGCCTCGTGCGAGCCGGCGAGCCGGTCGATGCAGACGAGGAACAGCGTCGGCTCCAGCGAGAGCGAGGCGACGGCGTTGGCGGTCATCCCGCGCGGACCCCGCTCGCCGCGCGTCGTCACCACGGTGACGCCGGTGGCGAAGCAGCCGGCCACGTCGCGGTAGCGGCGGGCGTCGATCGGCGGGGGCGGCGCCGTCATGCCGGCATCGTAGCACGCGGCCCCCCGCGCCCCGCGCCGCCGCGGGCGGCGTCAGGCCGAGCCGTTGCCGCCGGGGGCGCCGTCGCCGTCCTCGTCCGCGTCGAGGGCGGCGATGGCGCCGCCGACGCGCGCGACGACGCGCTCGATCTCGTCGTCGGCCTCGATGCGGGACTCGTTGAGGCGGCGCACGTAGAAGGCGTCCATGATCTCGTCGCCGAAGGTGTTGATCTTGGCCATGTGGATGTCCATCGCCAGCTCGCGCAGCGTGCGGGTGACGGAGTAGCGCACGCCGACGCGGCCGGGGGCCTGCACCTCGATGATCGAGTATTCGTCGTCGCGCGCGTTGTCGACCTCGATCTGGGTGGCGGCTTCGCCCTGGGGTCCGTAGACGAGGGCCGGGGCGCTCTCGCCGCCGTCCCCGGCCTCGGCGCGCACCTCGGCGAGGCGCTCCTCGATCGGGAAGTCGCCGGAGATGGCGCCCTTCATGGCGCGGAAGATGCGCTCCCAGCGGCGCTCGCCGATGCCCCAGCCGCGCGCGTCGCCGACGTGCATGACGTCGATGGCGATGCCGTCGTCGCGGGTGTAGGCGGCGCCGCCCAGCACGTTGATGTTGTGCGCGGCGAGCGCCCCGGCGATGGCCTCCAGCAGCGCGGGCTGGTCGCCGGCGATCACCGTCAGCCGGTCCACGCCGCCGACCTGGTCGTGGTCGAGCACCGGCGGCAGCGGGCCGTCGAGGCCGGACTCGCTGGCGGTGATGGTGGCCCCCACGATCAGCTCGAGGTGGCGGCCGACGGCCATCGGGTCGACGGACAGCAGGTAGTCGGTGGGCAGCTGCTTGAGGTGCTCCTCGACGGTCTGGGCGGTCATGAAGCCGGTGAGGCTGGACAGCACGGCGCGGCGGCGGCGGCCGACGATGGTGCGGAGCGAGACCTCGGAGAGGGCGTCCGTCACCCGCGCGTAGAGGGTGTGCATCAGCCGCGCCTTCCAGGCGTCCCAGGCGCTGGGGCCGCAGGCGCGGGCGTCGGCGATGGAGATGACGTAGAGCAGGTTCAGCATCCGCTGGTCGCCGGCGGTGTCGGCCACCTCGCGGATCACGCGGTCGTCGGAGATGTCGCGGCGCGTGGCGACGGTCGGCAGCAGCAGGTGGTGCAGGATCGCGTGCGTGAGCCGCCGCGTGTCGTCCTCGCCGAGGCCGGCGCGCGCGGCGAAGCGCTCGGCGATGACGGCGCCGCGCTCGCTGTGCTGTCCCCCGTGGCCCTTGCCGATGTCGTGCAGCATCGCCGTGATCAGCAGCAGGTCGTCGTTCTCGATCCCCGCCGCCGCCTCCGGCGATCCGGTGCCGTCCTCGTCGATCTCGGCGGCGCGCCGCACCTCGGCGACGGTGCGCCAGCTGTGCACGTCGTAGGAGTGGAGGTGGAAGGGGGCGGTGTGGGGGCGGTTGCGGAGCACCTCCCACTCGGGCAGCAGGCGCTCCAGCCACGCGCTCGCCGGCAGCGGGTCGAGCGACTGGCCGGGCCCGACCCCGCGCAGGATCGACAGCAGCCGTTCGAGGTCGTTGCCGCCCTCGCCGTCCCCGGCGGCGGGGGGCGGCGGCGCGGCCTCGGGAGCCGGCGCGGCCTCGGCGGCGGCGGCGGCCTCGTCCTTGCCGCGGCGCCACGGCATCCAGCGGCGGCCCTTGCCGCCGCCGTCGCCGCCGGACGCCGCGGCTGGCGGCTCCGCCGCCAGCGCCGAGGCCGCGGCGGCGTCCAGCGCGCGCCGCCCGGCGCTGAGGCGCATCCCCCACTCCAGCGGGTCCACGCCCAGCAGGCCGCAGACGCGCGGCAGCAGGTCGCGCCGCAGCTTGTCGTTGGCGCGGTCCTCCAGCGAGTGCAGCGCGTTGCGCGTCGCGAGGATGGCCTCGAGCGCCTCGGCGCGCTCGGCGGCGAGCGGCGGCGGCTCGGTTCCGGCGACGGCGGCGTCGGCGAGGCCGAGCCAGTGCGCGGTCTGCAGCGAGCGCAGCCCGCCGCGCCCGTTCTTGAGGTCGGGTTCCTGCAGCTGCCAGGGTTCGGCCTCCAGCGCCTCGGCGCGGTAGCCGGCGAGCTCGTCGCGCAGCCAGGCGCGGTTGCGGCGCAGGAAGGTCCGCATCTCGCCGCGGAAGCGCTCGAACACCTCGGCGTCGCCGCACACGAGGCGGGCGTCGAGCAGCGCGGTGCAGGTCTGCACGTCCTCGCCGGCCGAGGGCGCGATCTGCTCGATCGAGCGCACCGAGTGGCCGATCTGGAGGTTGCTGTCCCACAGCGGGTACAGCATCGCGTTGGACTTGTCGGCGTCGGGATCCTTCGCGAACAGCAGCATCAGGTCGAGGTCGGAGTGGCGGCACTGCTCGCGGCGGCCGTAGCTGCCGAGCGCGACGACGGCGAAGCCGTCCTCCAGCAGCGGCCCGGCGAGCGCGCGCATCCCCTCGTCGAGGGCGTCGCTGAGGCCGTGGCAGATCGCGAGGCCGGCCTCGCCGAGGGGCCTCGCGAAGGCGTCCCCCGCGACGGCGTCGCGTGCGTCCATGAAGGGCTGCAGCGCCGCGATTTCCACCATGCGGCGGTCTCCCCCGTCCGCGCCGCGAACGGCGCTAGAGCGCGTCTTCCCCCCGTTCGCCGGTGCGGATGCGGAGCACGTCCTCGAGCGGCAGCACGGCGATCTTGCCGTCGCCGATGGCGCCGGTGCGCGCCGTGGCCTCGATCGCCGAGATGACGTCGGTGGCGAGGTCGTCGTCGACGAGCACCTCGACGCGCACCTTGGGCAGGAAGTCGACCGAATACTCGGCGCCGCGGTAGGTCTCGGTGTGGCCGCCCTGGCGCCCGAAGCCCTGGATGTTGCTGACGGAGAGCCCGCTCACCCCCGCCTTCTTGAGGGAGTCGCGGATGTCGTCCAGCTTGAAGGGGTTGATGTAGGCGATGACCATCTTCATCCGGCTACTCCGTCAGCAGGTAGCCCTGCTCTTCGTGCAGGGCGATGTCGAGGCCGCGACGCTCCTCGTTCTCGTCCACGCGCAGCCCTATGGTGCGATCGATGGCCAGCGCAATCAAGTAGGTCGAGACGAACGAGAACACCGCGACGATGGCGATCGAGGCCGCCTGGCGCCCCAGCTGCAGCGCGTCGCCGAACAGCAGCCCGTTGGTGCCGCCGCTGATCACGTCCTCGGCGAACACCCCCACCAGCAGCGCCCCCGCGATGCCGCCGATGCCGTGCACCGTCACCACGTCGAGCGAGTCGTCGATGTTGAAGGTGAACTTGAGCCGCAGCGACGCCAGCGTCACGAGCCCGGCCAGGATGCCGATCGCGAGCGCGAACAGCGGGCTCACGAAGCCCGCCGCCGGCGTGATCGCCACCTGCCCCACGACCGCGCCCGAGGCCGTCCCCAGCGTCGTCGCCCGCCCGTTCTGCACCCACTCCGCCAGCATCCACGTCAGCGACGCCCCCGCCGACGCCACCTGCGTCGCGAGGAAGGCGTTGCCGATCGAGCTGTTGGTGTAGAGCGCCGGCCCCGCGTTGAAGCCGAACCACCCGAACCACAGGATGCCCGCCCCCAGCAGCGTGAACGGCAGCGCGTGCGGCCGGATGATCTCGCGCCGCCAGCCCAGCCGCGGGCCGAGCACCAGCACCATCGCCAGCGCCCCCGCCCCCGCCCCGACGTGCACCACCAGCCCGCCCGCGAAATCGATCGCCCCGATCCGCGTCTGGATGAAGCCCTCGCCCCACACCCAGTGCGCCATCGGCGGGTAGACGAAGATCGACCAGGCGGCGACGAACACCACCCACGCGCTGAACTTCATGCGCTCCGCCACCGCGCCCGAGATCAGCGCCGGCGTGATGATCGCCAGCATCATCTGGAACGCGAGGTGCACCGTGTCCGGGAAGGTGTGGCCGTGCACCTCCGAACTGAGGTCGAACTCCGTCCCCACTCCCAGCTCGCCGAGCGCGAAGAACCCGAGGTTGCCGATCACGCCCAGCCCGCCGACGTCGCCGCTGAACGCCAGCGAGTAGCCGATCAGGATCCACGTGACCGTGACCACGCCCACGGCCGCGAAGTTCTGCATCAGCATGGCCAGCACGTTGCGCCCGCGCACCATGCCGCCGTAGAAGAACGCCAGCCCGGGCGTCATGAACAGCACCAGCGCCGAGCTGGTCAGCAGCCAGGAGGTGTGCCCCGTGTCCAGCGCGAAGTCTTCGGTCACGGCCCCGCCCTGCCCGCGTCGCGCCCCCGTTGTAGCGCGCCGGAGCGCGCCTGTCGATAGCGCCGGGGCCGCCCGCGCCCCCTCGAGGGGGGCGGGCGGCCCCGAAAGGCCCGGGGAGGCCTCGGCGCGGCTACTCGGTCAGCAGGTAGCCCTGCTCCTCGTGGAGGGCGATGTCGAGGCCGCGCAGCTCCTCCTCCTCGGCGACGCGCAGGCCCATCGTGCGGTCGATGGCGAAGGCGAGCGCCCAGGACAGCGCGAACGAGAACGCCAGCGCGATCACGACCGAGGCGGCCTGCCGCCACAGCAGCTCGGCGTTGCCGAAGAACAGCCCGTCCACCCCTCCGATCGAGGCTTCGGCGAACAGCCCCAGCAGCAGCGCCCCGACGATGCCGCCCACGAGGTGCACCGCCACCACGTCGAGCGAGTCGTCGAAGCCGAAGCGGAACTTGATCTGCAGCGCGAAGTAGCAGATCAGCCCGGCCGCGACGCCGATCACGAGCGCCCACAGCGGACTCACGAAGCCCGCCGCCGGCGTGATCGCCACCAGCCCTGCCACCACGCCCGAGGCGAAGCCGAGCGTCGTCGGGCGGCCGTGCTGGAACTGCTCCGCGAACACCCACGTCACCGCCGCCGCCGCCGCCGCCACCTGCGTCGTCAGGAAGGCGTTGCCCGCCGCGCCGTCGGCGAGGAACGCCGAACCCGCGTTGAAGCCGAACCACCCGAACCACAGGATGCCCGCGCCCAGCAGCGTGAACGGCAGCGCGTGCGGCCGGATGATCTCGCGCCGCCAGCCCAGCCGCGGCCCCAGCACCAGCACCAGCGCCAGCGCCGCCACCCCCGCGTTGATGTGCACCACCAGCCCGCCCGCGAAGTCGATCGCCCCCACCTGCTCGGCGATGAAGCCGCCGCCCCACACCCAGTGCGCCATCGGCGCGTACACCACGATCGACCAGATCGTGATGAAGACGATCCACGCGCTGAACTTCATGCGCTCCGCCACCGCCCCCGAAATCAGCGCCGGCGTGATGATCGCGAACATCAGCTGGAACAGCAGGTGCACCGAATCGGGGAAGTTGTTCCCCGGGTTCAGCTCGTTGCCGAAGGTCAGCTCCCTGCCGAACCCCAGCTCGCCGAGCGCGAACAGGTCGAGGTCGCCGACCAGCCCCCAGCCCTGCCAGTCGCCGCTGAACGCCAGCGAGTAGCCGACCACGACCCACGTGATCGTGACGAGGCCCATCGCCATGTAGTTGTTGAGCAGCATCGCGAGCACGTTGCGCCCGCGCACCATGCCGCCGTAGAAGAACGCGAGGCCGGGCGTCATGAACAGCACGAGCGCGGCGCTGGTCAGCAGCCAGGCCGTGTCGCCCGCGGTGATCGCTTCCTGCATGACCCGCCCCTGCTCCGCGAGCATCCGCACGGGATCGGCCACGTGCATCGATCGGTCCCCCTCCACGCCGGCCTCCGTGTGGGCCGCGCCCCAGAATGCTTCCGTTGTGTTTCGCCCATGTTGCGCTGCCGTCTCGCGCCGCCGGCCGTGCGCCCGCTCCCCGCGCCCCCTACAATCGCCCCGCAATCGCCACGCCGAGGCCTCCCGCCGCTCCCCGGACGGAGAACGCCCATCGCCGCCGCGACGACGGCGCACGCCGCTGCCGCGCCCGCACGCGAGGCGGACGACGCGCCGCCCGCCGCCGCGCGCCCCTTCGTCAAGTGGGCCGGCGGCAAGGCCGGCGTCGCCGGCGAACTCGCCGCCCTCGCCCCGTCCCGCATCGGCGCCTACTACGAGCCGTTCGTCGGCGGCGGCGCGCTCTTCTTCCGCCTCGCCGCCGATCCCGCGCGCCGCCCCCGCCGCGCCGTCCTCAACGACCTCAACGCCGAGCTGATGACCGCCTACGAGGTCGTGCGCGACGCCCCCGAGGCGCTCGCGCGCCTGCTCGCCGCGCACGAGGCCGACTACCTCGCCCGCGACCGCGCCGGCCGCGCCGAGCGCTACTACGAGGTGCGCGCGCAGGCCCCCGAAGACCCCGCCGAGGTCGCCGCGCGGCTGATCTTCCTCAACAAGACCTGCTTCAACGGCCTCTACCGCGTCAACCGCGAGGGGCGCTTCAACGTCCCCCACGGCCGCTACGCGCGCCCCCGCATCCTCGACCGCGACGCCCTCCTCGCCGCCTCCGCCGCCCTCGCCGGGGCCGAGCTGCGGAGCGTGGACTTCGAGGAGGCCTGCGCCGGGGCGGGGCCGGGCGACTTCGTCTACTTCGACCCGCCCTTCGAGCCGCTGTCGGCGACCTCGAGCTTCACCGCGTACACGGCGGGGAACTTCGGGCGCGAGGACCAGAAGCGGCTCAGGTGGCGCGCCGACGACCTGCACGCGCGCGGCGCCGCCGTGCTGATCTCGAACTCGCCGCACGAGTGGGTGCGCGGCCTCTACGAGAGCGGCCGCCACTACCGCATCGCCAGCATCCCCGCCCGCCGCGCCATCAACGCCCGCGGCGACGGCCGCGGCCCCGTCGGCGAACTCGCCATCGCCACCTACGAGCCGCCCCCGCGCGGCGGCGCCCCGTAGCCCCCGCCCCCGGCGCGCGAGGCGCTACCATGCGCCCGCTCCCCCGCCCTCCCCGGCACGGAGGCTCTCGTGGCGTGGTACGACATCCTCGATTCGCCCATCGGGCAGGTCTTCGCCGGCGGCTCGGACGCGGGCGTGCACCGCATCGACTTCCTCGGCGCGGGGCGGCCGACCGTCGACGTGCTGGCGATGCTCGAACGCGACGCCGGCGAGCCCGCCGTCCGCGACCCCGGGGCGGCGCGGCCGGCCGCCGAGGCGCTCGCCGCGTGGTTCGGCGACGCCGCGCGCTGGCCCGGGCTGCCGCTCGCGCCGCGCGGGACGCCCTTCCAGCTGCGCGTCTGGGAGCGGCTGCGCGCCATCCCCCTCGGCGCGACGGCCTCCTACGGCGAGGTCGCCGCCGACGTCGGGCGGCCCGGGGCGGCGCGCGCCGTCGGCGGGGCGGTCGGGCGCAACCCGCTCTCGATCGTCGTGCCCTGCCACCGCGTGCTCGCCGCCGGCGGGGCGCTCGGCGGCTACGCCTCCGGCCTCGACCGCAAGCGCTGGCTGCTCGCCCACGAGGGCGTCGAGGTCGCCGCCTGACCCTCGCGCCGCGGCCCTCGCGCGCCTCGCGCCGCGGCTACGCGGCGAGGCCGAGCAGCGCCGGCAGCGCGGACAGGCGCTCGATTTCGGCGTCGGGCGTGACCTCCCAGGCGGGGACGAGCGGGTTGACGCGCAGCGCCGTCCGCAGGCCGGCCCGCTGCGCCCCGTGGATGTCGTCCCGCGGGCGGTCGCCGACGAAGAGGGCGCGCGCGGGGTCGGCGACCCCGGCCGCGCCGAGGGCGGCGGCGAAGGCGTCCGGATGCGGCTTCATGCGCTCGAGCTCGCAGGTGTAGACGCGCTCGCCGAGCAGCGGAGCCAGCCCGTCGCGCACGAGGAAGCGCTCGTGGAACGCGCGCGGCCAGTGGGTGTTGGAGAGCATCGCCGTCCGCACCCCCGCGGCGCGCAGCGCCTCCAGCACCGCCACCGCCTCGGCGTCGTGCTCGATGTGCGGCGCCCAGGCGCCGAGGTAGGCGCGGGCGGCGGCGGCGAGCGCCCCGGGCGGCGCGTCCGCGCAGACCCCGGCGGCGGCGGATGCGACGATGCCGGCCAGCGTGCCGGAGCGCTGGTCCGTGGCGGTGCGCTCCCAGAACGCCGCCTCGGCCGCGGCGAGGCGCGCGGCGATCTCCGCCTCCGGCAACGCCGCGTACGGCGCGAGCGCCGCCGCCGCCGGCTCCCACGGCTCCTCGATGCTGAGCGAGGTCGCGAACGTGGAGAGCGTCCCGCCCCAGTCGAAGATCACCGCCTCGATCGCCGCGCCGTCCAGCCTCGCCGCCATGCGCCCTCCCCGCCTCGCCTCGCCGCGAGGAACTACGGGGCGATTCCGCCGACGCGCGCCTCGACGGCGCGGGCGAGCCGCTCGACCTCGCCGATCCAGTGGCGCAGATCGCCGGCGGCGGGCGGCAGCTCGTAGGGATGGTGGTGGCAGGCGCGGCTGAGCGCGTCCCACGCCTGCTGCGCGGTCGCGGCCAGCTCCTCGTCGCGCAGGTACTCGCCGAGGCACAGCAGCTGGGCGCGCATCGAGCACTCCACGACGCCGGGCGCGCGGCGCAGCCACAGCTCGCGCAGCGCGAGTTCGAGCGCCTGCCGCGCCAGCGCGGCGGCGGCGCGGGGCCACAGCCCCGCCGTGGCGTCCCCGCTCCGCTCGACGAGACCGCGCGCCTCGGCGGTCCAGCGCAGGGCGGCGGCGCTCACCGCAGCGCCCGCAACTCGCGCGCGAGGCGCTCCGCGCCGTCGACCAGCCCGCGCAGCGCCTGCGCGCCCGCGTCGCCGTGGGCGCCGCGGTTGCTTTGGGCGAAGGCGTCGCCGGCCGGCCTGCCGAAGCGCGCGTTGATCGCCTCGCCCGCATCGCCCGCGCGCCGGGCGTCGTCGAAGAGGGCGAGCGCCGCCTTCGCGGCCAGCGACGCCGCGCCCCCGATCGCGCGCTCGACCTCGGCGTGCCGCTCGCCGCGCCCGATGCGGCGGCGGCGCACGGCCTCCGTGCACGCCGCTTCGAGGGCGTTGCGGCAGAACACCGGCACGACGCGGCGCGCCGTCTCCGGCGGCAGTTCCCGCGTCTGCGTGAGTGCCCGCGCGTCGCCGATGTAGCGCGTCACCGGGTCCGCGACCTCGCGCACCTCGACGACCGAGCGGTCGCGGCGCGTCACCTCGATGTGCCGGGCATCGACGCCGAGCCGCCGCACGGCCTCCGCCAGCCGGTCGTCGTGGGTGCATACGATCACCTGCCGTTCGCGGGCGATGCCGTCCAGCACCCTCGCGAGGCCGTCCACCTTCGAGGGGTCCATGGCCTGCACGGGATCGTCGATCACGACGAAGCGGAACGGGCTGGCGGCGAGCGTCGCGCGCGGCAGGAACAGGCTCAGCGCCAGCGAGTGCAGCTCGCCCTGGCTCATCACGCCGAGCGCCGCGCCTTCGGCGCCGTCCACGGTGACGTCGATCGCGAGGCGGCGCCGGTTGCCGCTCCCTTCGAGGCCGAAACCGGCGATGTCGATGCTGCTCCCTTGCCGCAGATGCCGCCAGATTTCCGCCGAGCGGTCGGCGATGGGCGCGAAGCGTTCGGCGCGAATGTCGGCGGTGGCGTCCAGCAGCCACCGCTCGGCCTTCCGCAGATCGCCGGCGCGCGCGTGGCCGGCCTGCGCCGCGCGCGCGCCGGGCAGCCACGCCGTCAGGCGCTGCGCGACCGGACGCCATGCGTCCTCGCGGCGTTCGAGTTCGGCGCTCGCCTGCCCGCACGTCGCCGCGACCGCCTCGCGCAGCGGCGGCAGCGCCGCCTCGGCGTGCGCGGCGAGGCCGGGCGCGTCCGCGTCCTCCGGGACGGCCGCCCACGCCTCCCACGCCTCGCGCACGGCGGACACGTCGAGGCCCACCCGCGGCGCGTCGGCGAGCACCGCCGGCGCGGGCCGGACGAGGTCGCGCAGCGAGCGCGCGGCGGCGTTCAGCGCGCGGTGCGCCGCTTCCGCCTCGCCGGCCTCGACGCGCAGGCTCGCCGCCTCGCGATCGGCCCGCTCGCGCCACGCCGCGTCGAGCGTCCCCGCCCCGCAGACGGGGCAGGGCCGGTCGCCGGCGCGATCGTGGAACGCGGCGGCCGCCGCCAGCAGATCGGCGATCCGCCGCGCGCGGTCGGCGTCGGTGTCGCGGAGGGCGTCGACGCCCGCCCGGGCCTCGCGCAGCGCCTCGATCGCCTCGCGCACCGCTGCCTCGTCCGGGGCCTCCAGCGCCGCGAGCTGGCGCAGCAGCGTCAGGCCGCCCGCCGTATCGCCGTCGGCGGGATCGCCGAGCGCCAGTTCGGCGAGATCGAGGTCCCACTCCTTGCCCGACAGCGCCTCGAGGCACTGCCGCGCGCGCTCGTCGTCGAGCGTCCCGATCTCGGCGACCAACCCGTCCCGCTCCGTGGCGGCGTCCCGCAGCGCGTGCTCGCGATCGAGCCTCGCCTGCCGCAGCCGCTCCCTCGCGTCCACGAGGCCGTCGAGTCCGAGGACGCGCGACACGCTGTCGTAGAGCGCGGCGGGGCCAGCCTCCAGCATGGCCCCGATCTCGCTGTAGGAGAGGAACGGGCGGTAGGCGTCCAGCGCATCCCCCCAGCCCAGAGCGGACAGGTCGCCCCGCGGCTGTCCGACCGTCTGAACGGTGGCCGAGCTGCCGTCGAGGCCGCCGTCGCCGTCCCAGCGCCGCTCGGCGATCGTCTCGCGTCCCGCGCCCTCGACGGCGAGTCGCGCCTCGACGCGCACGGGGCCATCGTGGTGGAGGTTGCGCCAGCCCTCGCTCCAGATCGCCGAGCGGGCCTTCCAGCGCGTGTTGTCGCCCGTCAGCAGGATTTCGAGGCCCTCGGCGAAGCTCGACTTGCCGCTCCCGTTCGCGCCGACGACCAGCGTGAGGCCGGGGCCGGGCGCCAGCGGCAGCTCGGCCCGCGGGCCGATGCCGCGGAATCCCTCGACGGCGATCGAGGACAGGTAGGCTGCCGCCGGCCCGGACGGGGCGGCCGCGGCCGGCCCCGCCGGGTCCGGCCGATCCGCGCCGCCGCCGAGCTCGGCGGCGAGCCGCTCCTCGCCCTCGCACGCCGCGAGCACGAGCAGGCCAGCCGTCGTGTCCACGCCCGCGTCGGCGTCCAGCCTGCGCCCGACGAGCGCGGCGAGCTCCGCGTCCATGTCCGCCCCGATCCCTGAACCGGCGAGCCTTTCGCACGCGGATCATAGCGCCCCCGCCAGTTCCCGGTTCCGCCGTCGCCGCGTCCGTGGCGGCGGCCCGCGCCGCCGTGCGCCGCCCGCCTCAGTCGGCGGCGTAGTAGACGCCGCGGGGCTTGTAGCGCGCCGACTGCTGCGCGCGCTCCTCGGGGAACTGGGGGAAGCGGCGCACGTCGTGGAGGGGGGCGAACTCGGTCAGCAGCGCGCCGTCGGCGAGGCGCACCTCGAAGGCCGCGCGCGGGCCGAAGAACGTCACGATCGCCCGCTCGCGGTCGGGCGAGAGCGAGACGTGGCCGGCGATGATCGAGAACAGGTCGCGGAAGCGCTCCGGCGTCGCCGCGTTCGGGAACACCGTGGTCTCCTCGCCGGTCGCGAGGTCGAGGATCAGCAGCCGCGAGGCGCGGCGCAGCTCGTTGCCGTTGTCGAACATGACGAAGCGGCTGCCCTCGAGGTGCCGCACCGCGTGCTGCCGCTGGAACGAGCCGCGCACCAGCCGCTTCAGCTCGCGCGTGCGCCCGTCGAGGATCGCGAACGCGCTGAGGTTGCGGAACGACGCCACGAGGTCGCCCGCCGCGACGCCGTGGACGCCCGCGACGTCCTCGCCCACCTCGTGGACGTAGTTGAGGTGCAGCAGGTCCTCGCACTCGTTCGTGTTCTGCGACAGCAGCGGCGCCCAGGGCGAGGCGAGCAGCGCGCCGAGGACGTCGATCTCCTCCACCACCGCGCCCTCGCCGTCCAGCGCCTGCACGTAGTCCACCAGCACCGGCTCGTCCTCGCAGCCCGCGAGGAAGCCTCCGGCCTCCCACTCCAGCGCGATCGGCTCCCCGGCGACGCGGAGGGTGGGGACGAGGGCGCGGCCGCCTTCGAGGATCACGGGCCAGTGGTGGCTGTAGTCCTTGCGGTACCAGAGCGGGCGCCCGTCGCCGCCGATGCGCGCGACGCCGCCGCCGTAGGGGTGGCTGTGCTCGAACTGGAACGTGACGAGCAGGTCGCCGTTGGGGTAGCGGGCCATGCCGCCGACATAGGCGTGAGCGCGGAACGAGAACCCCGCGACGTGCTCGTAGGGCCGCTCGGCGATCGGCGAGCGCGCGATCTCGTCCACGCGGTAGGGCACGGCGCGGACGGCCTCGCCCGCCCCGGCGTACTCGACGGCGAGGCAGCCGTCCGTCCGCGGGCAGAGTTCGGCGAAGTGGCCCTGCTCGCCGCCGAACAGCACGGCGTCGGCGAGGGCGTCCGCGGCGTGGAAGCGGATGCGCTCGGCGGCGGCGCGCTCCGGCGGCGTATCGGCGAGGGCGGCGAAGCGCAGCACCGGGTCCTCGCCCTCGATCGCCGAGGCGCGCAGGGTGCGCGCCGTCGTGATCGCGTCGGCGACGAGGCGGTAGGGCCAGACCTCGGAGCGCTCGACGAACATGCCAAGGCCGAACGCCGTCAGCGCGGCGGCGAGCGCGAACAGCGCGGGCGGCGCGCGGTCGAGCAGCCGGGCGAGCGCCCGCCGCATCGCGCGCGATCGGGCCGGCGGGCGCGGCGCTACAGCGCGCGGTAGGCGCCGCCGAGGGTGGCGCGGTCGAAGCCGTGGGGGTCGTGGCCCCGGGCGTAGTCGTAGAGGGCGGCCTTGAAGACGCCCTCCAGCGCCTGCACCGCGCCGAGGCCCAGCGCCGCCACGGTCACGCCCGCCGCCATGCCCAGCACGGGATGCGCCGCGAACAGCAGCGCCCCGACGGCCACCGCCGCCAGCACCGCCGCGAGGCCCAGCACGCCGAACCCGAAGTTCGAGGCGATCTGGCGGCCCCACGTCTCGCGCAGCAGCGACGCCGAGCGCCGGATCGCCTCGATCGGCCCCACGCCCTCCGCCACCAGCACCGGGATCACGAAGAACGTCGCGAGGCCCCACGCCACCCCGCCGATCATCGCGGCGACGGCGCCCGCGATGCCCCCGCGCTCGCGCAGCGCCTGCAGGATCGCCGTCACGATCACCGAGATCAGCGCCCACGCCAGGATCTGCGGCAGCCTCGCCGCCGCCGCCCGCAGCCCCGACCCCACGTCCGGGTCGCCGCCGCGCAGCCGCTCCAGCGCCGCCGCCACCAGCGCCGAGTTGAAGAAGATCACGATCGCCGAGGCGCCGAACGCGAACGCCAGCCCGATCGCCGCGTCCGCCCCCGTCACCGACGACCCTCCGCCGTCCGCGGCGAGGCGGCCGAACGTCCCCGCCGCGCCCCCGGCGGCGGCCGCCGCCGCCAGCAGGACGAGCAGCGACGCCCCCGCCATCAGCGGGAACAGCAGCAGCTCGCGGTCCAGCATGAGGACCCGCCAGCTCATCTTCATCAGCTCGATGGTGTGGCCGATCGTCCGGAACATCGCGTCTCCAGTCTTCCTTCGCCCCGCGAGTATACGGCGCGCCCGCGGCCGGCCCGTCTCCTCAGGCGAGCACGAGGTTGTTGCGGTGCACGACCTCGTCCCCGTAGTCGTAGCCGAGGGCCTCGCCGATGCGGTCGGAGTGGAGGCCGCGGATGCGCTCGATGTCGGCGGAGGCGTAGTTGGCGGCGCCGCTGGCGACGTGGGCGCCGTCGCGCGCCTCGATGCGGACGACGGAGCCGCGGCCGAAGCCGCCGCCCACGGCGACGACGCCGGCCGGGAGCAGCGACTTGCCGTCGCGCACGAGGGCGCGCACCGCGCCCTCGTCGATCGTGATGCGACCGCGCTCGCGCAGCGCCGAGAGCAGGAAGCGCCGCCGGCTTTCGAGGCGGTCCGCGGCCGGCGCGAAGTGCGTGCCGACGGCCTCGCCGGCGGCGGCGCGGAGCACCACGCCCGGCGCGCGGCCGTCGGCGATCGCGACGTGCGCGCCGGAGCGCGTCGCCAGCCGCGCCGCCTCCACCTTGGTGGCCATGCCGCCGGTGCCGCGCCGCCCCGCCTGCCCCGCCGCCATGCGCTCGATCGCCCCGTCGATGCGCTCGACGCGCTCGATCAGCCGCGCCTCCGGGTCGGCGGCGGGGTCGGCGGTGTGCAGGCCGGCGGTGTCGGTCAGGATCAGCAGCAGGTCCGCGTCGACGAGGTTCACGACCTGCGCCGAAAGGTTGTCGTTGTCGCCGATCGCGGTGTCGCGGATCTCCTCAATGGCCACCACGTCGTTCTCGTTGACGATCGGCACGACGCCGATCTGGAGCAGCGCGAGGATGGTGTTGCGGGCGTTGAGGTAGCCCTGGCGGTCGGCGAGGTCGGCGCGCGCGAGCAGCGCCTGCGCCGCCGTCACGCCGCGCTCGGCGAACAGCTCGTCCCAGGAGCGGAACAGCTGGGTCTGGCCGACGGCGGCCAGCGCCTGCCGCCGCGTCAGCCGCCGCAGCCCCTCGGCGCGCTCGCCCAGCCGCGCGCGCCCCGCCGCGATCGCCCCCGACGTGACGAGGACGACCTCGCCCCCCCGCGCCCGCAGCGCGGCGGCCTGCTCCGCGATCGAGGCCATGACCGCGCGGTCGAGGCTGTCCCCGCCCCCCGTCAGCAGGTTGGTGCCGCACTTGACAACGATGCGCCGCAGCCGCCGTCCGCCGTCCTCGCGTTCGCTCACGTCGCCGGTCCGCGCCTCCGCCTGCCGCCCTCGCCGCGCTCGAATCGCGCGGCGGCGGTCACAGGATCGCCCAGCGAGCCGCCGGGTGTCGAACGCCGCGCGCTTGACGGGGGCGCGCGGCGTTCCTAGAACAGCAGGGCACTCCCCGCGAAGGAGCCGCCTCATGACGTTCGTCCGCTACGCAGCCTCGGCGCCGATCGCGGCGCTGGGGCTGCTGTTGATCCTCGCGGCGCCCGCCTCGGAGCCGGCGCGCGCCGACGGCCACGGGTTCGGCGGCGTCGGCGTCGTCCTCGTCTTCGACGGCGAGGCGGCCAACGACGGCCTCATCTACGTCATCCGGGGCGCGACCATCCCCCGCGAGGGCGAAGCCTGGGAGGGCTGGCTGGTGGACAGCGCCAGCGGCGAGCGCCTCAGCACCGGCGTCATGGAGGTCGGCGAGGACGGCGCCATCACCCACCGGTTCCTGACCCCGGACGGGAGCGGCGTCCTCGCGTGGGACACCGTCGAGATCACGCGCGAACCCGCGCCGGACGACGACCCCGGGCCGGGCGAGACGGTCTACTCCTACACCCACGCCGCGGCGCTGCTGGACGAGGTCCGGCACCTGATCGAGCGCGGCGCCAGCCCCGGCGACCTCACGGTCCTGTTCTTCGGCCTCGTGGAGGCGGGCGAGCTGGCGGCGGAAGCCATGGCCGCCACGACGCTCGACGCCTTCCGCGCGAGCGCCGGGGCGCTGCTCGCCGTGGAAGAGCGGCTGTTGCTGGAGCCGGTCGCGATCCACGTCGAACTGCTCACCGGCGCCCACGGCCTCGCCATCGACGTCATGGCCGGACTGGTGGACGGGAGCAGCGCCACCGCCGAGGGCTGGATGCTGCGGGCGCGCGAGCGCACGCGGGCCGCGCTCGCGGCCGACAGCCTCGAGGCCGGCAAGGCCGCCCTCGACGGAACCGCCGACGACCTGACCTCCGCGCGCAGCGCCGCCCTCAGCTCCTACGGGTGGGCGAGGAACATCGCCACCTTCCACGTGCCGGCCATCCCCGAGGCCGAATTCTCCGGCGTCCTGCCGTTCGCCGAGACGAACGCGACGATCAGGGAGGAGCTGACCGCGGCCAACCCCTTCGGCGGCTTCGGACGCATCCTCGTCCGGGGCGCCGGCAGCGGCAGCCTCCGGTACGACATCAGCGGCGTGGCCCTCCCCCGCGAGGACGAGGCGTACGAGGGCTGGCTGGTGAACAGCGCCACCGGCGAACGCCTCAGCACCGGCGTCATGGAAATCGGCGAAGGCTACCTCGGACACGTCTACGAGACCGAGGGCGGCGCGAACATCCTCGATCTCCCCTACGACACCGTCGAGATCACGCGCGAACCCGTGCCGGACGCCGACCCCGGGCCGGGCGTGACGGTCTACTCCTACACCCAGCCCCCGGCGCTGCTGGCCGAGGTGCGGCGCCTGATCGGGGGCGGCTCCGGCCGGTCCGGCGACCTCGAGACGCTGCAGGCCGATCTCGCGGAGGCGATCGGTCTGGCGGACGAGGCGATGGCGGCGGAGACGCTCGACGCCTTCCGCGCGTCCGTGCGGGCGCTGCTCGCCCTCGACGAGCGGCTCCTGCTGGAGGAGGCCACGGTGCTGGACGTGCTGGCGTCCGGCCCGCACGCCCCCCGCATCAACCTCGAGATCGCGATGGCGGAGCGCCACACCGCCAACGCCGAGGCCCGCACCGCGCGCGTGCGCGGCCAGGCCGAGGCGGCGCTGGCGGCGGACAGCCTCGAGGCCGGCAAGGCCGCCCTCGGCGGCGCCGCCGGCCAACTGCGGTCCGCGCTCGGCGCCGTCAGCGAGTCCATCGAATGGACCCAGACGCTCATGTCCTTCCACGCGCCGTCGCCGCCGCCCGCCGCCGCCGAGCTGCCCACGCCGCCCGCGGACGGCAACGCCGGCCTCGCCGCGGACCGCGGCGAGGCGGGCTGGCGCTGGGCGGCGCTGATCGCCGCGCTCGGCGCGACCGCCGCCGTCGCGGCGTACGCCCGCCGCGACGCGGGACGGCGCCGCGCGGCCTGATCGAACGGGCGGACGCCGCAGCCCTCGCGGGCTGCGGCGTCCGCCCCGAGTCCCAACGCGCGAGGAGTGATCGCGTGGCCGGCAGCGCCCCGCCGCCGCCCGGCGCAGCGGCGGGGGCGTGGCTCGTGCTGCGGCGCGCAGCGGCCCGCTTCCTCGACGACCGCGCCCCGCAGCTGGCCGCCGGCGTCTCCTACTTCGCGCTCGTCTCGCTCTTCCCCGCGCTGCTGCTGGCGTTCTCGGCGTTCGGCCTCGTGCTGCGCGACCTCGCGCTGCGGCGTCGCATCCTCGACGCGCTCGCCGACGGCCTGCCGGTGCACCCGCCGATCGTCGAGGACGCGCTGGCGGCGCTGGCCGGCGGCGGCGCGACGATCGGCGCTGCGGCGCTCTTCGGCGCCGTCTGGGCGGCGAGCGCGCTCGCGGTCTCGCTGCGCGCCGCCCTCGCCGTCGTGTTCGGCGTGGAGCGCGAGCGGCCGTTCCTGCGCGCGCGGCTGATCGACGTCGCGGTGGCGCCCGCGCTCGGCCTGCTGCTCCTGCTCTCGCTCGCGCTCACCACCGGCTGGCGCGTCGCGCAGGCCGAGGCCGCCACCCTCGGACCGTTCGGCGAGCCGGCGCTGTTCTGGGAGTTCGGCGCGATCGCCATCACCGGGGCGATGAGCTTCCTCGCGTTCCTCTTCCTCTACCGCGTGCTGCCGAACGTCCCCGGCCTGCGCCTGCGCCGGCTCTGGCCCGCCGCCCTGCTCGCCGCCGCGGGCTTCGAGGGCTTCAAGCTCGGCTTCGCCTTCTACCTCGCCAACTTCCCCAACTACGACGTGGTCTACGGCTCGCTCGGCGGCGCGGTCGCGCTGCTGGTCTGGGTCTACGTCAGCGCCGCCGTGCTGCTCTTCGGCGCCGAGGTCGCCGCCGAACTCCACCGCGCCCCCCGCGAACGCTGACGCGAGGCGGGCGAATGGGGGAGCCGCGCGGCTCCCCCATTCGTGATGCTGCTGCCTGCTAGCTGAGCACCTGAGCGGCGAACTCGCGCACCACCCGCTCCGGGACGACCGAGACGCGGGTCCCGTCAGGGGTGCGTTCGACCCTCTGGACGAGGAGCGCCTCTCCCCGCTGGAGATCGCCGCCGCCGCCGCCGACGGTGAACTCGAAGGACCTCCCGCCGAAGTCTTCCACCCGCGCCATCCCCTTCTCCTTCCCTGCGTCGCTGGCTGGGGTCACGATCTTCCTCATCCCACTATCGCTGTCAAGCAGGTAAGATCGTACTGACACACCTTATCAGAACTTAAGTTCAGTGGCAAGCTCGGCGATCATTGCGTCGACCGTCGAGAAGGACTCGGTGTGGAAGAGTCCGAGGAAGGGGCTAACGTTCTCGGGTGCACCAGGGTACTCACACAAATACAAAGGTTTTCTCCGGTCGCGCGCATGCGACATCTCGGTGAATACGCCGGGCGACATCTTGTCCGTAGGGTAATACACAATTACCATGTCTGCTTGATCGATCAACTGCAGATCTCTGGCAATGGTCTGGCTATTCAAGTAGGGTTCAGCGTCAGCCTCCATAGCTTCTGTGACCTTGTTAGTCATATCGCCGCTGGCCGACTTGGTCTGAGGCACATCTTTGATGGAGAGGGGGTTGAACACCACCATGTCGGCTTCATTTCGCAGACGATCAGCAAGGCTTTGTGCGGCATCAATCACTGAGGTATCGCCCGACTGATATATCGCGGTGATGGGATAACTGAGGTATGCGCTGCGCGCGGGCTTCTCGCGCGTCAGCTTGGCAAGACCGCTAGCGGGATCCTTACGGGCCAGAAGGTAGTAAGGTCGTTTTTCATAGTCGGACAGCATTTTGGTGAGTGCGATTTCGAAGTCTCGCCAGATTGCGACTTCCGTGAAACTGAGCCTGCCCGACCACTCGCGACGGGTGGACAGGGCCTCCCAGACTGCGTGCGTATCGTGAATCACGGTTGCGAAGGCATCGATTACACCCGAGAGTTTTTCCTTGATGAAGTGCATGTCGAGGCCGGGGATCAAACGGCTGTTGCGCCAGAAGCAGGCGTGTGTGGAGACCAGCACCACATCTTCTCGTGCTTCTTCGATCTGGCGCATCATCTCCAGCAAGGCAAGCTGGCGGTGCAGTTTGAGAACTTCTTCGTTCCCATCCAGCAGCTCGGTCGGGGTTTCTCCGATACGGAGGTGTTCGGGCACGTTGTTCAGGAGTTCGCCGATATCGATCACCTTGCACGAGCGTCCGTCCGCGCGAATTTCATCAGCGGCCTCCTCAATGTAGGCGGTACGCTGCGAACCGCTGATTCCGGTGCACCACACGAGCATGCTCGCCATCCTATACCTACGCCCGCCACAGCGCGAGGCGCAGCGCGAGGCCCTCGACGGCGGTCTCGCTCGCCGCGGCGTCCGCGGGCGGCTCGCCGCCGCCCTCGGGGCCGCCGAGGGGTTCGAGCGTGCGCGCGAGCGTCTCGCCGGCGATCCACGCGGCGTGGGCCTCGATCGCCTCGCGCAGGCCGGGGGCGGCGTCGTGGCGGAGGTGGATGCGGTCGGCGACGTCGAGGCCGGCCTCGCGGCGCAGCTCCTGGACGCGGCGCACCACGTCGCGCGCGAGGCCCTCGGCCTCCAGTTCGGGCGTCAGCGCCGTCTCCACCAGCGCGCTGTAGCCGGCGTCCTCGGCGGCGCTCCAGCCCTCGGCGGCGGCGACGTCGACGAGCAGGTCGGAGGCGGAGAGCTCGAAGCCGCCGAGGCGCAGCGAGCCGCCGGAGCGCATCTCCGCCACCAGCGCGCGCGCGTCGGCCGCGGCGAGGGCGGCGCGGATGCGGCCCACCTCGCGCCCGTAGCGCGGCCCCAGCGCGGGCAGGTTCGGCCGCAGCGCGTACTCGACGCGATCGCCGGGGTCGGCGGCGACCTCGACGCTCCGCACGTTGAGCTCGCCCGCGGCGTGGGGCGCGAGCCGTTCGAGGGCGGCGGCCTCGGAGGCCGAGCGCGGCACGAGCACGGCGCGCGCGAGCGGCTGCCGCACCTTGACGCCGGCCTTCGCGCGCGCCCCGCGCCCCAGCGACACCATGCGCCGCACCAGCGCCATGTCGCGCGAGAGCTGCTCGTCGGCGGCGGAAGCGTCGGCCTCCGGCCACGCCGCGAGGTGCACCGAGTCCGCCGCGCCGGGCGTCCGCCCCGCCTCGAGGTTGCGGTACAGCGCCTCGGCGAGGAACGGGGTGAAGGGGGCCAGCAGCCGCGCGAGCGTGGTCAGGCACTCGTACAGCGTGTGCAGCGCCGCCTGCGTGTCGGCGGAGTCGCCGGAGCGCCAGAAGCGCCGCCGCCCGCGCCGCACGTACCAGTTCGAGAGCTGCTCGATCAGCTCGGCGACGGGGCGCGCGGCGTCGAGCGGCTCGTAGGCGTCGAGGGCCTCGGTGACGCGGCGCACGGTGCGGTGCAGTTCGGAGCGCGCCCAGCGGTCGAGTTCGGTGCGGGCCGCGGGGTCCGGCGGCGCGGCGGGGTCGAAGCGGGCGAGGTTGGCGTAGGTGACGAAGAACGAGTAGGTGTTCCAGAGCGTGGAGAGCACGCGCCGCGAGGCCTCGCCGACGAGGTCGGCGGAGAAGCGGCGGGAGTTGCCGGGCGGGGCGGCGGCGTACATGTACCAGCGCAGCGCGTCGGCGCCGTGGCGTTCGAGCACCTCCCACGGGTCGACGACGTTGCCGCGCGACTTGGACATCTTCTGCCCGTCGCCGTCCTCGATCAGGCCGAGGCAGATCACGTTGCGGAAGGCGACGCCCTCCGGCGCGTCGCCGGTGCCGTGCAGCAGCGTGGCGAGGGCGTGCAGCGTGTAGAACCAGCCCCGCGTCTGGTCCACGGCCTCGCAGATGAAGTCGGCGGGGAAGCGATCGGCGAAGTCGTGCGCGCCCTCGAAGGGGTGGTGCGACTGCGCGTAGGGCATGGCGCCGGAGTCGAACCAGGCGTCGGCGACCTCGGGCGTGCGCCGCATCGCGCCGCCGCAGCCGGGGCAGGCGAGCGTCACCGCGTCGATGTGGGGGCGGTGGGGGTCCTCGGGCGGCCCGCCGAGGCCGCCGCGTTCGGCGAGCTCGGCGTAGGAGCCGACGCAGTCGGCGCGTCCGCAGTCCTCGCAGATCCAGAACGGCAGGGGCGTGCCCCAGTAGCGCTCGCGCGAGAGCGCCCAGTCGACGTTGCCCTCCAGCCACTCGCCGAAGCGGCCGTCGCGGACGTGGCCCGGCACCCAGCGGATGCCGCGGTTGTTCTCCGCCAGCGCCTCCCGCATCGCCGTCGTGCGGATGTACCACGAGGGCTTCGCGTAGTAGAGCACCGGCGTGTCGCAGCGCCAGCAGAACGGGTAGGTGTGGCGGATCTCGCCGCTCGCCAGCAGCAGCCCCCGCGCCTCGAGGTCGGCTGCGATGTCCGGGTCCGCCTCCTTCGCGAAGCGCCCAGCGAACGGCCCGCCGATCAGCGTGCCGTCGAGCGCGACCGGTTCGAGGAACATCAGCCCCTCGGCCCGCCCCAGCTCGAAGTCCTCCTCGCCGAACGCGGGCGCGACGTGGACGACGCCCGTGCCGTCGTCGGTGGCGACGAAGTCCGCGCCGACGATGCGCCGCGGCGGCGCCGACGACGCCTCGACGGGCCGCGCGCGCCCCTCCTCGAACGCCAGCGTGGCGACGCCCTCCCACTCCCGCGACTCGTAGAGCGGCTCGTAGCGCAGGCCGGCCAGCGCCGAGCCGGGGAAGCGCGCGAGCACGGCGGCGGCGGGTGCGTCCGGCAGCACCTCGCGCCGCCGCTCCTCGGCGACGACGAGGCGCCGCCCGCCGTCCTCGACGAGCGCGTACTCGGCCTCGGTCGCGACGGCGAGGGCGGTGTTGCCGGGCAGCGTCCACGGCGTCGTCGTCCACGCCAGCACCGAGGTCGGCGCGCCGTCGCCGAGGCGCAGCGCGGGGTCGGCGCCGGGGTTCGCCGCGGCGTCCAGCCGGAACAGCACGGTGACGCTCGGGTCCGGCGTGTCCTCGCGGTAGCCGAGGGCGATCTCGTGGCTGGAGAGGCTGGTGCCGCAGCGCGGGCAGTGGGGCGTCACGCGGTACCCGCGGTAGATCAGGCCGTGGTCCCAGAGCCGCCGCAGCACCCACCAGCAGGACTCGACGTACTCGTTGGAGTAGGTGACGTAGGCGTCGCCGGTGTCGATCCAGAAGCCGATGCGCTCGGTCATGCGCTCCCAGTCGGCGACGTAGCGGAAGACGGACTCGCGGCAGCGTTCGTTGAAGGCGGCGACGCCGTAGTCCTCGATCTCCTGCTTGCTGCGGAGGCCCAGTTCGCGCTCGACCTCGAGTTCGACGGGGAGGCCGTGGGTGTCCCAGCCGCCCTTGCGGGGGGCGCGGAAGCCGCGCATGGTCTTGTAGCGCGGGATCAGGTCCTTGAACACGCGGGCGAGCACGTGGTGCACGCCGGGCGTGCCGTTGGCCGTCGGCGGCCCCTCGTAGAAGGTGAAGAGGCGGTCGGCGGGGCGCTCCTCGACGCTGCGCCGGAAGACGTCGCGCTCGCGCCAGAAGTCGAGGATGCCGCGTTCGAGGGCGGGGAACGAGACCCGCGCGGGCACGGGCTCGAACGGCGCGGGGGCGTCGCTCGCGGTCATCGGGCGGCGGCGAGGGCCCGCGCGCGGGCGGCGCTCAACGCGGGAAGGGGGCCGGCGCCGGACCGGCGCCCTCGGGCCGCCGCGAGGGGCCGCCGCCGGCCAGCTGCGCCGCCAGCCGGGCGGCGGCCGCCTCCTCCTCGGCCTCCTGCTGCTCGCGCACCGAGTTGTAGCAGTTCGAGCAGTAGACGGGCCGGTCGCCGCGCGGGAGGAAGGGCACCTCGGTGGTCTGGTGGCACTGGGCGCAGGTGGCGACGTTGAGCTGGCGCGGAGTGCGCCCGCCCCACGAGACGTAGGCGCCGTAGGTGGGCGCCTCGAAGCGGTCCTCGGGGCGCATCGCCTTGCGGTTGGCGCGGCAGGAGGGGCAGCGCACGGGGTCGTGCTGGAGGCCCTTGCTGGCGTAGAACTCCTGCTCCCCGGCGGTGAAGACGAACGTGGAGCCGCAGTCGCGGCAGGTCAGCTGGCGGTCGCTCGGCACTCGCTCCTCCTCGGCGTCCGCTTCGAGTATAGCAGGGGGCGGCGCTACGCCCGCCGCCGCGCCGCGGCGCGGCGGCCGCGTCACTCGACGCCGGCGGCGCGCTGCCTCTCGCGCACCCAGGCGACGATCGCGGCGGCCTGCTCGCCGGTCAGGCCCTCGACGGGCGGCATGTCGCCGAACGTCCAGTGGTGCGAGATCACGCCGAAGCGCACGGCGCGCAGGAACGCGGCGTCGTCGTGGTGCCCCGGCCGGTAGAGCGGGTGGATCAGCGGCGGGCCCCGCTCCGATCCCTCCAGCGCGGCCCCGTGGCACGCCGCGCAGGCCTGCCCGAACAGCGTGCGCCCGTCGATCCCGCTGAACGCGGGCGTTGCGGCCGCGTCGCCCTCGGCGCCCCCGCCCCCGCCGCAGGCCGCCGCGAGCAGCGCGAGCGCCGCCGCCGCCGCGAGTCGCCCCGGCGCGGCGCGCCGGCGCCTCACGGCGCGGCCCACTCGCCCGCCTCCTCGCCGATGCGCGTCTCGCGGTGGGCACGCCACGAGTAGCAGGCCACGCAGAAGCACGCCGCCGCGTTCGCGCTGAGATGCGTCAGGCCGTGGAGCCGATCGCCCTCGCGGTCGAACTTCGGCAGCAGCGACTGGAAATCGCGGGCCAGCCCTTTCTCGTAGCTGCCCCACACCGCGTTGGTCACGAGGTCGGCGGCCTGCAGCAGCCGGGTGCGGGCGGCCGGCGTGAACAGCGGGATGTCGGCGAGGTTGCGCGTCTCGCTCCAGCGCGTGCCGTCGCGCAGGATGCGGTCGCCCAGCGTCTCCAGCCGTTCGCGGTAGTTCGACTCCGCGACGATCACCAGCCCCCGCTGCGTGTCGCCGCCGCGGTGCAGCCGCCCCAGCATCCGGTCGAAGCGGCTGACGATGTCCTCGAACGCCGCCTCGTAGGGATCGCCGGACGCCGCGTCCTGCTTGTCGACCACCGTCGCGAACAGCGCGGGATACGCCGAACCGCCGATCGCCTCGTACGCGCCCTCCAGCAGCGCGCGGCGCTGGGCGGCCGTCAGCCGGTCGAACGGCGGACGCGCCGCCTCGCCGTCCCTCACGCGCAAGGGCGAGGCGTGGATCGCGACGGAAGCGTGGTTCTCCGGAAAGTACCGCCGCACGACCTCGTCGAGATCGCGCTTGAGCCAGTACGCGCCGCGCTCGAAGAGCGCCAGTCCGCCCACGACCAGATGCCGCGCGGCGGAGTGCGTGCCCGATTCGTCGAGGTACAGCAGGTACACGGGCAATCTCTCCGAAAGCATCTTCGGGCGGGCGGCCCGCTGGCGGGCCGCCCGCAATCTTCCGCCGAAACGATCTGCGAAGCCGCAGCCGGCTGGGCGTAAGCCCTGCGAACCAACGGTACCGAGCGGTCCTGCCAGCCACGGCCATCATCGGGGCTGCCGACCCGCCTGTCAACAGGCGGCGGGCTGAAGCGGTCAGGCGCCGGCGGTCTGGAGGGCCTTGAGGCGGGCGGCGAGGCGGGACTTCTTGCGGGCGGCGGCGTTGGGGTGGACGATGCCGCGCCGCGCGGCGCGGTCGAGGGCGGACTGGGCGGCGCGCACGCGCCCGGCGACATCGGCGTCGGCGTCCTCGACGGCCCAGCGCGCGTCGCGCAGGCGGCGCGCGGCGCGCGTGCGGTAGGGGCGGTTGCGGGCGGCGCGCGCCTCGGACTGCCGCGCGCGCTTCTTCGCCTGCTGCGAGTGGGCCATGCCCGCTCCTCTCCGGCGGCTCCCACGGTAGCGCCCCCCGCCGCCGGCGTCCAACCCCGCCCCGGGGACGCCCCGGCGCACCAAGGCGCTCGCGGGCGCGCGGGCCGCGCGTCGCCGGACGGCACGCGCGCGTGGGATGATGCCGCCGATGGGCGGAACGGGCGGGCGCGCGCCGGAGGGCCGGGCGCGGCGGGGAGCCGCCGCGGCCCTGCGTCGCGGGCTCTCGCCGCGCAGCGTCGCCGGCGCGGCCGGCGTCGTCGCCGCCGGCTACGTCGCCTCGAGGCTGCTCGGCGTGGTGCGCTCCGCCGCCATCGCCGACGCCTTCGGCACCGAACCCGAACTCGGCGCCTACTGGATCGCGTTCCGCCTGCCCGACGCGATCTTCCAGCTGCTGGCCGGAGCGACGCTCTCGGCGGCGTTCATTCCCACCTTCAGCCGCGTCGTGCTGCGCGGCGGCGAGGACGAGGGCTGGCGGCTCGCCTCGAGCGTGCTCAACCTGATCGCGCTCGCCACCTTCGCCGCCGCCGCCGCCGCCTTCGTGCTCGCGCCGCTCGTCGTGCCGCTGCTCGCGCCCGGCCTCGGCGAGGCGAGCGGGCGCGAGGACGAGCTGCGGGCGCTGGCCGTCGAGCTGACGCGGCTGATGCTGATCTCGCCGCTGCTGTTCGGCGTCTCCGGCATGGTCAGCGGCATCCTCAACGCGCGCCAGCACTTCCTCGCGCCGGCCGTCGCGCCGCTGCTCTACAACCTCGGCATCATCCTCGGCGCGGTCGCGCTGGCCGGGCCGCTGGGCGTGCACGGGCTGGCGTGGGGCGTGGCCGCGGGCAGCGCCGGCCACCTGCTGGTGCAGCTGCCCGCGCTGCGCGCCGCCGGGATGCGCTGGCGGCCGAGCCTCGGCCTGGCCTCCGAGGGCGTGCGCGAGGTGGCGCGGCTGATGGGCCCGCGCGTGCTCGGCCTCGCCGCCGCGCAGGTCAACCTCACGGTCACGATCTTCTTCGCCTCCTACGTCTCCGACGCCGCGATCAGCGCGATCCACTTCGCCTTCCTCGTGATGCTGCTGCCGGTCGCCGTGATCGGCATGGCGATCTCGACCGCCGCCTTCCCGCGGCTCGCGCAGCAGGGCGCCGCCGACGACCTCGCGGCGCTGCGAGGGCAGCTCGACGGGGCGCTGCGGGCGATCCTGTTCCTCGCGATTCCGGCCTCGGCGGGGCTGGCGCTGCTGGCCGCGCCCGCGGTGCGGCTGCTGCTCCAGCGCGGGGCGTTCGGCGAGGCCTCGACGGACCTCGTGGCGCAGGTGCTGGTGGTGTACGCGGCGGCGGTGTGGGCGCACGCGGCGATCGAGATCCTGAGCCGCGGCTTCTACGCCCTCTCCGACACGCGCACGCCGGTGGCGATCGCGCTGCTGGCGATGCTGATCAACGTCGCGCTCTGCGCGGCGCTGGTCGCGCCGCTCGGCCTGCGCGGGCTGGCGGCGGCGGCCTCGGCGGCGGCGATCGTCGAGCTGGCGCTGCTGCTGCGCGCGCTGCGCCGCCGCCTCGGCGGCCCCGGGGCGCGCGCCCTCGCGGCGAGCGTGGGGCGCACGCTGATCGCGACGGCGGCGATGGCGGAGGTGGTGGTGCTGCTGCTGATCGTGCTGCGCGCGGCTGGAGCCGACCCGCGCGAGTTCCTCGGCGCGCTCGTGCTGAGCGCGGCCTGCGCGGGCGGCGGCCTCGCCGCCTTCGCGGCGGCGGCGGCGGCGCTGCGCTGCCCCGAGTACCGCGCCGCCGCGAGGTGGCTCGCCGCCCGCGGCGGCTGAGCCGGCCTGCTACCATCGTCGGCGCGAGCGAGGAACGCCAGTGACCGAGCACCGCACGGCCCCCGCGGCGCAGGATCGCTCCGAGGCCGCTTTCGGCGCCGCGGAGCGCGCACGCCGCGAGGCGATCGCGGCCGCGCTCCTCGAGGCGCGGGACAGGCAGCGCCCCCTGCCCCGCGCCGAGGTGCTGCGGGCCCGCGACGAGGGGCGGCCCTGACTGGCCATCGTCGTCGACGCCTCCGTCGCGGCGGCATGGGCGATCCCGGACGAGGCGGGCAACGCGGCGGCCGATCGCGTGCTCACCCGGATCGTCGGCGAGGGCGGCATCGCGCCGGGCCTGTTCCGGTACGAAATCCGCAACGTCCTGCTTCACGCCGAGCGGCGAGGACGCATCGCCGGCGGCCACGCCGAAGACGTGCTCGCGCGGCTCGGCAGCCTGATCGAGATCGACCACGCCCACGACGAGCGGGCGTTGCTGGCGCTCGCGCGGAATCACCGGCTGACCGTCTACGACGCTTCCTACCTCGAAACGGCGATACGGCGACGGGCGTCCCTGGCGACCTTCGACGAGAGCCTGGCTGCGGCTGCACGGGTCCGCGGCGTCGCGAATCCCGCCGGGGCGTGACGCCGCTCGTCGCCCGGCGGCGCGGCGCCGCATCAGGGCGGCGGCGACGGCGCGGACGTCGCGTTCGGCGAACCACGGGCGGAGGGAGGCGAACAGCTCGTGGGTGACGCCGCCCGCGCGCCAGCGCAGGTAGGCGACCTCGCCGCCCGCTCCCGAGGGTCCCGCGAAGCCCTCGGCGACGATGCCGCCCGCGTCGACGCGCAGGCGGCGGCTGCCGAGCGGGATCGCGCGGTAGGGGACGATCGCCTCGGTCAGGGTGAGGACGTACGCCGTCTCGCCGTCGCGCGACACCTCGTAGTGGAGGCGCGGCCAGCGCGCGCCGCCCTCCGGCAGCACGTCGGCGAACGCGCGCGACACCTCGAAGCGCGGGCCGAAGGCGCACGGGCGCGTCGGCGCGAAGGGCGCGTCGCGCTCGGCCGCGGCCAGCGAGGCCGCGGCCCCCGCCGCCGGCGGCGCGCCGGCGCACCCGCCCCCGCCGCCGCAGGAGGCGAGCGCCGCCGCGAGGACGCACGCGGCGCACGCGAGGACGGCGGCGAGGCGCGGCGGCGCGATCGGCGGCCTCCGATCGGAGCGCGGCCCGGCGCGGGGCCGAACCCGGCGCGGGCGAAGGTAGCAACCCTCGCCGCGCGCTGCGATACTGCGGGCGATGCGCGCCACCATCTTCGAGCAGCCCGGCAAGGTGTCCGTCCAGGACCGCCCCACGCCCGAGGCCGGACCCGGCGAGGTGCGGCTGCGCGTCGCCGCCGCGTCGCTGTGCGCCTCGGACGTGCGCGTCTACCGCGGCGAGAAGTACGCCCGCCCCGGCGTCGTCCCCGGCCACGAGATCGCCGGCGTCGTCGACGCCGCCGGCGAGGGCGTCGAGGGGCTGGCCGAGGGCGACCGCGTCATCGTCTGCCCGATCGTCGCCTGCGGGCGCTGCCGCTTCTGCCAGACCGGCAGGCGCAACCGCTGCACCGCCCGCCGCACCCTCGGCTACGACCTCGACGGCGGCTTCGCCGAGCGGCTGCTCGTGCCCGCCGCCGTCGTCGCCCTCGGCCAGGTCTTCCCCGTGCCCGACGCGCTGCCGCTCGAGGTGGCGGCGCTGACCGAACCCGCCGCCTGCGTCGCCGCCTCGCTCGAACTGTGCGGCGTGGGCATCGGCGGCTCGCTGTACGTGATCGGGGCCGGGCCGATGGGCCTGCTGCACCTGCTGATGGCGCGCGCCGCCGGAGCCTCGCCGATCGTCGTCAGCGAACCGATCGAGGCGCGCCGCGCGATCGCGCGGCGCTGGGGCGCCGACCTCGTGCTCGACCCCGGGCGCGACGACGCCGCGGCGGCGGTGCGCGACGCCACCGGCGGCGTGGGCGCCGACGCCGTCGTGCTCTCCGTCGGCGCGCCGGACCTCGTCGCGCCCGCGCTCGGGGCGGTGCGGCCGCAGGGGGTGGTCAACCTCTTCGCCGGCTTCCCGCCGGGCCGGCCCGTGCCCTTCGACCCGAATCTCGTGCACTACGGCGAGATCGTGCTCACCGGCTCGCAGAACGCGACCAGCGACCAGTACCGGCGCACCGTCGCGATGCTCGGCCAGACGCCGCACATCGGCGAGCTGGTGACGCACCGCCACGGGATCGAGGACGCCCCGCGCGCCTACGACGCGCGGCTGGCGATGGACGGCCTCAAGTCGCTGGTGGAGTTCCCCGGCGTGGACCGGCCTTGAGCGCGCTGCCCTCCCGGCGGCGCGGCCGGAGCGGCGGCGACGGCGCGGACGAACCCGCCGATCCCGCCGCGGCCGCCGATCCCCCCCGCCCCCTCCGCGCCCCCGATCCCGCCGAGGCCCCCCCGCACCCCGCGGACGGCGCCGCCGACGCCGGGGCGGCGCTCCCGCCCGCCGGCCTCGGCCCGTGGCTGCGCGAACACCGCACGGCGCTCGGCCTCGGCCTCGACGAGGTCGAGCGCGAGACGCGCATCGGCCGCCGCTACCTCGAGGCGATCGAGGGCGAGCGCTACGAGCTGCTGCCGGCGCCGGTCTACGCGCGCGGGTTCGTGCGCGGCTACGCGCGCTGCCTCGGCCTCGACGAGGAGGAGGCGCTGGCGCTGATGCCGCGCGACCTGCCGCTCCCGCCGGGCCTCGACCCGCTGCCGGGGCTGCGACGCCGCGAGGGGCCGCCCGCCGTGCCGGCGCTGGAGCGCCGCTGGCTCGCGATCGGCGCCGTCGCCGTGCTCGCCGCCGCCGCGGCCTTCCTCGTCCGCGGGCCCGGCCTCGGCGACGCGCCCGGCCTCGGCGCGCTGCCCTTCGTCGGCGGCGGCGAGGCGAACCCCGCGGCCGGCTCCGCCCCCGCGCCGCCCCCCGCCGCGGTCCCGCCGTTCGAGCCGGGCGTGGTCCCCGGCCTGCGGGGCGTCGAGCGCGGCGAAGCCGAGCGCGCGCTGAGGGCGAACGGCTTCGGCGTCCTGGTGATCGAGACGCCGTCGGACACGATGCCGGCGGGCCGCGTCTCCGGACAGGCGCCCGGTCCCGGCGCCGCCGTCGCCGAGGGCGCCGAAATCACGCTGATCGTCTCCAGCGGCCCGGACGGGTAGGCGGCACGGCGCGTGCGCTACCACCTCGTCACGCTCGGCTGCGCGAAAAACACGGTCGATTCGATGCGCCTCGAACGGGCGCTGCGGAACGCGCGGCACGCGCCCGTCGCCGAGGCCGCCGACGCCGACCTCGTGCTGGTCAACACCTGCGGCTTCATCGACGCCGCGAAGGACGAGTCGATCGAGGTCGCCGCCGCGCTCGACGCGGCGCGTCCGCCGGGCCAGCGGCTGTTCGTCGTCGGCTGCATGACGCAGATCGCCGGCGACGAGCTGTGCGAGGCCGTGCCCGGCGTGGACGCGATCTTCGGCGTCGAGGCGTGGGACGCCGTCGCCGCCGCGCTCGGCCCCGCCGACGAGCGCTTCGACATCCCGCAGCCCGCCGCGCTGCCCTCGGGCCCCAGCGCCTACCTCAAGATTTCGGACGGCTGCGACCGCCCGTGCACGTTCTGCGTCATCCCCTCGATCAAGGGGGCGATGCGCTCCGAGCCGGCCGACCGGCTGGTGGCCGAGGCGCGCGCGCTGGCCGGCGCGGGCGTGCGCGAGCTGGTGCTCGTCGCGCAGGACTCGACGGCCTACGGCGAGGATCGGCGCGAGCGCGACGGCCTCGCCGCGCTGCTCGAACGGCTCGCCGCCGAGGTCCCCGCCGTGCCCTGGCTGCGGCTGATGTACGCCTATCCGGGGCGCGTCACGCCGCGGCTGGCGGAGACGATGGCGGCGCTGCCGAACGTCGTGCCCTACCTCGACATGCCGCTGCAGCACGGCTCCGACGCGGTGCTGCGGCGGATGCGCCGCCCCTCGCTCCGCACCGCGCGGCGCAGCCTCGACGCCGTGCGCGAGGCGATGCCGGACGCGGCGATCCGCACCACCTTCATCGTCGGCTTCCCCGGCGAGACCGACGCCGAGTTCGGCGAGCTCCTCGATTTCGTCGGGGAGCAGCGCTTCGACCACGTCGGCGCGTTCGCCTACTCGCCGCAGCCGGGCACGCCGGCCGCGGCGCACCCCGAAGCCGTCCCGCACGAGGCGGTCGCCGAACGCTACGGCGCGCTGATGGAGCTCGCGCAGGCGATCTCGCACGAGCGCAACCGCGCGCTCGTCGGCTCCGAGATCGACGTGCTCGTGGAGTCCGAGGCGCCCTCGGAGGGCGCGGACGGCGGGCCGGTGGCGGTGGGGCGCAGCGTGCGCGACGCGCCGGAGGTGGACGGCCTCGCGTTCCTGCGCGGGGCGTACCCCGCGGGGTCGCTCGTGCGCGCCCGCGTCGAGGGAGCGATGCCCTACGACCTGCTCTGCTCGCCCGCCGCCGGCGAGGCCCGCGAGCGGACGCCCGCGCCGGCGGGCGTTCCCGCCGGGCCGGCGGGAACGCCCGCCTAGAGGAGGCGGCGGATCGGCTTGCGCCCCGGCCGCGGGTCGTAGTTGGCCTTGAACATCTCGAGCTTGTCGCGCTCGATCAGGTACTTGCCGGCGAAAATCACGGCGGGGACGCGCTTCTGCTTGATGAGGCGGCGCAGGCTCTGGGGATGGATCCCCAGCTCGCCCGCCGCCTCGACCAGATCGAGGTAGTCCTGGAAGGGGGAGTCGGGCACTCGGAACTCCTGTCGGCTGGGGTCGACCGTCCGGAGCGACAGCATAGTTGTCCACAGCCCTGCGCTCAAGCGCGTAGGCAGTTCCGTAGGTTAGGGGTCCACGCCCGCCGCGCACGCGGCGCCCGCCGTGCGCGCGGGGCGGGGCGGGCGTAGGCTGGGCGCGGCGGGGCGGAGCGCGAGGGCGCGATGCGGCGACTCGGCGATCGGCTGCCGGGCAACGCCGTCGTCAGGCGGCGGCGGCGGCGTCCGGAGACGGTGCGCCTCGAGACGCGGCGGCGGCGGCGCTTCGCGCCGCGGCCGTGGATGGTGCCCGCCGCCTTCGCCTGCGTGATCGCCCTCGGCGCGCTGCTGCTGTCGCTGCCCGCGGCCTCCGAGTCGGGGCGCTGGACCGGCGGCTGGGACGCCCTCTTCACCTCGACCTCGGCGGTGTGCGTGACCGGCCTCACGCGCGTGGACACGGCGGACCACTTCGGCTTCTTCGGCGAGCTGGTGATCGCGGCGCTGATCCAGATCGGCGGGCTCGGCGTCACGATGTACGCGGGGATGCTGGTGCTGCTCGTCGGCGGGCAGTTCGGGATGCGCGGGCGGGACTTCTTCGGGATCGAGCTGATGGGGGTGACGGAGCGCGACGTGCGGCGGCTGCTGCGCCGCGTCGCGCTGTTCGCGGCGGCGGTCGAGTTCGGGGCGTTCGCGCTGCTGCTGCCCTGGTCGCTCACGCAGTGGGATCCCGCGCAGGCGCTGTGGCGCAGCGCGTTCCACGCGATCTCCGCCTTCAACAACGCCGGCTTCGACCTCATGGGCGGGCGCGAGGGCTTCACCGGGCACGCCGGCTCGCCCTATCCGATCGCGGTGATGGGCCTCGCGGCGTTCCTCGGCAGCCTCTCCTTCATCACCGTCTTCGACCTGCGCCACCCGCCGCGGCGCTGGACGCTGGACACGCGGCTGGTCGCGATCGGCATGTTCGGCCTGCTGGCGGCGGGCATGGCCGTGTTCCTGCTCGCGGAGACCGAGGGCGGGCGGGCGCTGGCCGGGCGCAACCCGATCGAGGCGCTGACCAACGCCTTCTTCCTCTCGGCCAACCGCACGACGGGGATGTCGACGGTGGAGATCGGGGCGCTGCGGACGGAGCACGTGGCGCCGCTGCTGGCGCTGATGTTCGTCGGCGGGGCCTCGACCTCGGCGGCGGGAGGGATCAAGGTCGGCACGTTCATGGTGTGCGCGGTGGTGGTCGCCTCGGCGCTGCGGGGGCGGCACCGCGCGCAGGCGTTCGGGCGCGAGATTCCGCCGGCGACGGTGCTGCGCGCCACCGCCGTCGCGCTGCTGGGCCTCACCGGCCTCGCCGCCGCGGTGTGGCTGCTGGACGCGATCGAGGACGGCCCGTTCCTCGTGCTGCTGTTCGAGGCGACCTCGGCGCTGGCCAACGTCGGCTGGTCGATGGGCGCGACGACGGAGCTGAGCACGGCGGGGGCGGCGGCGCTGACGGGGCTGATGTTCCTCGGGCGGCTCGGCTCGCTGATCGTGGCGGTGTCGATTCCCGACCGGCCGCAGGAGCGCTACCGCTACTCGTACGGGCGCGTGAGGATCGGATAGGGCGGAGGAGCGCGGCATGGAGATCGCGGTGCTGGGGCTGGGGCGGTTCGGATCGGCGCTGGCGTCCTCGCTGGCGGGCCTGGGGCACGAGGTGCTGGGGGTGGACCTGAACGAGGGGCGCGTGCAGCGGGCGGCGGCTGTGTGCGCGCGCGCGGCGATGGCGGACGTGACCGACGAGCAGGCGCTGCGCGACCTCGGCGTGGCGGCGACGGACGCGGCGATCGTGGCCACGGGCCTGATCGAGGCGAGCGTGCTGGCGGCGATGAACGCGCAGGCGCTGGGGGTGCAGGCGGTCTACGCGAAGGCGTCGAACCCGCTCCACGCCTCGATCCTCGAACGCATCGGCGTGCGGCGCGTGGTGCAGCCGGAGTACGAGGGCGGCGAGCGCTTCGCCCACCTGATCCGGCTGCAGGGCGCGCGCGACTACCTCTCGCTCACCGCCGACTACGGCATCGGCGTGTACGACGCGCCGCCGCACCTCGACGGCCAGCCGCTGCGCGCGATCGAGAGCGAGGCGACGACGCGGCGCCTGCTGATGGTGGTGCGCGACGGCGAGGTCGCGCTCAACCCCGTGCGCGACCGCCCCGTCGCCGCCGGCGACGGCCTCGTCTTCGCCGGCAAGGACGAGGACCTCGCCCGCCCGCTGTGACTGGCGGACAGCGCGGGGTTGACGGGCGGGAGAACGCCTGCGACACTCCATCCAATGTTCCCCGCCGTCCGGCTCTTCGGAGCCGCACTGGCGGGGTTTTTCCTGACCAGCGACGGGCGGGACGTGAGTCGGCGCGTAGCCCTCTTCATTGATTACCAGAACGTGTACATGGGCGCTCGGGAGAGCTTCCACGATTCCTCAGCCCCCAGCGCTTGGGGGCAGGTTTTCCCGTTGGCCCTCGGCGAGCTGATCTGCGCGAAGCCTCAGCCGCCGGAGGAGCGGGAACTGGTCGATGTCCGGGTGTATTGGGGACGGCCGTCGCAGGTTCGGGATCCGCAGGGCTATCGGGCCGGACGGCGGCAGATTGCGGTGTGGGAAGCGCAAGGCGGGATCACCCCCGTCACGCGGACGCTGCGCTACCGGCGCGATCTCCCGCCCCACGAGAAGGGCATCGACGTCAGCCTGGCGATCGACTACGTGGCGGGAGCTGTCGATGGCGCGTTCGATGTCGGCATCATCTTCTCGACCGACACCGATCTGGTTCCCGCGCTCGAGTTCGTGACGCGACGCCCGGAGCTCGGCGTGACGCCCGAGGTGGCGGCGTGGCGGGCCGAGGGCGCCAATCCCCCGCTCCGGGTACAGGGCGCGAGCGTGTGGCAGCATCGCCTGACGCGCGAGGACTACGAGCGCGTGCGCGACCGCAGGCGCTACGCCGGCGACGGCGACGACTGACCCCTCCGCCTCCGCGCGCTACAGTGGACGCCGGAGGGCGGCGCGATGCGCGCGATGCGATCGAGGCTCCTCGCGCGGCGGAGGGGGCGGCGGCCGTGGCGCGGGCTGCTCGGCGCGCTGGCGCTCGCGCTGGCGGCGGCCGGCGCGGCCTGCGCCGCCGCCGACGACCCGCCCGGCGCGCTGCACGTCGTCGCCGCCGACCGCACGGTCGACTCCGTGCTCGCGCGCTACGTCGACCGCGCGCTCGACCGCGCCGAGGACGGCGAGGCGGCCGCGGTGCTGCTCCGCATCGACACGCCGGGCGGCTCGATCGACGCGATGAAGGACATCGTCGGGCGCATCGAGGGCGCCTCCGTGCCCGTCGTCGCGTGGGTGGGGCCGCCGGGGGCCGCCGCCGTCTCGGCCGGCACCTTCGTCGCGCTCGCCGGCCACGTCGCGGCGATGGCGCCCAACACGACGATCGGCGCCGCCACGCCCGTCACCGGGGCCGGCGAGGACATCGAGGGCGCGCTCGGCCGCAAGGTCACGAACGACGCCGTCGCCTTCGCGCGCGGCGTCGCCGAACTGCGCGGCCGCAACGCCGACTGGGCCGAGGCCGCCGTCCGCGAGGCGCGCTCGGCCACGCCGTCGGAGGCCCTCGAACTGGGCGTCGTCGACCTCCTCGCGGCCACCGAGGGCGAGCTGCTCGCCGCCGTCGAGGGCCGCGAGGTCGAGCTGATCGGGGGCCGCGCCGCCACGCTGCGCGTCGAGGGCGCGCCGCGCGTCGAGCATCCCTTCAACCTGCTGGAGCGGGTGCTGGCGATCGTGAGCGATCCGCTGGTGGTGTCGCTGCTGCTGCTGGTGGGGCTGATCGGCATCGGGGCGGAGCTGTTCGTCGCGCCGGGGACGTTCGTGCCCGGCACGGCGGGGGCGATCGCGCTGCTGCTGGCGTTCCTCGGCCTCGGCACGCTGCTGCCGGGCGAGGCGGCGCTGGCGCTGGCGGGGCTGGCGGTGGCGCTGGTGGCGCTGGAGCTGGCGCTGCCGACGGGCGGGGTGCTGGGAGCGGGCGCGGCGGTGGCGCTGGCGCTGGCGGTCCTGCTCTGGCTCGGCGGCGGCGACACGGGCGGAGGAACCCTCGGCGTGCCGCGCGGGCTGCTGGTGCTCGCCGGGATGCTGGCCGCGCTGACGCTGCTCGTCGCCGCCTTCGTCGGCGTGCTCGCGGTGCGCTACCTCGCCCCCACGCGCAAGCCCGGCGACACCCGCCCCGAGGGCTACACCTAGCCCGTCGGCGCCCGCCGGCGCGCCGAGCGCGCTACGGGCCGACGCGCGCCGTCCGCCCGGCCACGGCGCGGCGCGCGATCCAGGCGGCGGGCGGCTCCTCGCCCTTGTCGAGGTTGCACGGACGGCAGAGCGCGGCGGTGTTGGCCTCGGAATACGCGCCGCCGCGGGCGCCGGGGACGATCCTGTCGAGCGTGGCGGGCAGCCCCCCGCCGAACTCGCGCGAGCAGCCGTAGCAGCGTCCGCCCTGCGCGGCGACGGCGGAGGTGAGCAGGCGGGCGCGCCGAGCCGCGCTGACGCGCCGCGGGACCGCGCGCGCCTCCGCTTCGGGATCGGCCTCGATCGCTTCGGCGGCGGCGCGCAGCCCGCGCGCGAGCGCCAGCAGCGAACGGCCCGCGCCTTCGGCGATCCGCGCCGAGGCGAGCAGCGGGGCGATCACGAGCCGCCGCCCCCGATCGCCGCGATCCTGCGCGCCGCGGGCGGCCCCCGGCGGGGCGAGGGATCAGCCCCCGTTCGCGCCGTCCCCGCCGTTGGCGCCGCTGCCCATGCGCGCGAGGCCGCCGAGCGTGTCGCTGAGGCCGCTCGCGACGCTGGCGAGGTCCATCGGGATGATCCACTTGGTGGACTCGCCGGCGCCGAGCTGCTTCATCATCTCCAGGTACTGCAGGCCCATCGTGTTGGAGTCGACGCCCTGCGCGGTCTCGTAGATGCGCTGGAGGCCGATCGAGAAGCCCTCGGCTTCGAGGATCTGGGCCTGGCGGGAGCCCTCGGCGCGCAGGATCGAGGACTCGCGCACGCCCTCGGCCTCGAGGATGGCGGACTGCTTGTTGCCCTCGGCGACGTTGATGGCGGCCTGGCGCTCGCCCTCGGACTCGGTGATCTGGGCGCGCTTGGTGCGGTCGGCGGTGAGCAGCTGGGTCATCGCGTGCTGGATGTCCATCTGCGGCGTGATCTCGCGGATCTCGACCGAGCGCACGTTCACGCCCCAGCGCACCGTCTCCTCCGAGATCTTGACCTGCAGCCGCTGGTTGATCTCCTCGCGGCGGGCCAGCACGTCCTCGACCGTGAGGTCGCCGACCACCGCGCGCAGCGAGGTGGTGGCGAGGTTACGCACGGCCACCACGAAGTTGTTGATGTTGAGCACCGCCGCGTCGGGGTCCTGCACCTGCAGGAACACCACGAAGTCGACGTCCACCAGCGCGTTGTCCTTCGTGATCGAGGTCTGCTTCGGCTCCTCGATCACGAACTCGCGCAGGTCGATGCGCTGCCCCTGGTCGACGAACGGGATCAGGATCACGAGCCCGGGGCCCCGCGTCCCGATGTGCCGCCCGAGGCGGAAGATCACCGCCCGCTCGTACTGCCGCACCACGTTGATGAAGAACACCGCCGCCTCCCGTCCGCGCCCCCATTGTAGCCCGTCGCGGCCAGCGGGCGGCGCGGCCCGCCACGCCGGCGGCGCGCTACGGGATCGAGGGGTCGTAGTCCATGCCGGCGTGGCCGGAGGCCTCGAACTCGCGGTACTCGGCCTCGGAGTAGCCGAGCAGTTCGCGGTAGACGTACTCGTTGTCCTCGCCGAGGCGGGGGGCGGCGCGGCGCAAGCTGTTGGGCGCGCGCGCGGCCTTCCACAGCACGCCGGGGTACTCGTGGCTGCCCGCCTCGGGGTGGTCGAGCGCCTGCCAGTAGCCGCGCGCGCGGAGGTGGGGGTCGCCGTAGGCGTCGCGCTCGTTCATCACGGCGCCGGCCGCGACGCCGGCCCGCTGCAGCGCCTCCATCGCCTCGATCGGGTCCTGGAACACGCTCCACGCGATGATCGAGGCGTCGATCTCGTCGTGGCCGGCGCGCCGCCCCGCGGCCGAGGCGTAGCGCTCGTCGGCTGCGAGGTCGTCGCGGCCGAGGACGCCGCAGAGGGCGCGCCACGCCTCGTCCGAGCCGGCGGTGATCGCGATCCAGCGGTCCTCGCCGGCGCAGGGGTAGACGCCCTGCGGCGCGGCGACGGGGTCGCGGTTGCCGAGGTAGCCGGACAGCCGCCCGTTCATCGAGTAGTCGAGGACGTACTCGCCGAGGTAGCCGGCGAAGTTCTCGGCGGTGGCGATCTCGATCTGGACGCCCTCGCCGGTGCGGCGGCGGTGGCGCAGCCCGGCCATGAACGCGACGACGCCGGAGACGCCCGCCGCCGGGTCGGCCATCAGGCTGGTGCCGCTCTCGTCGGGCTGCGCGCCGGGGTAGCCGAACACCGAGTAGTGGCCGACGACCGACTCCATGTGGCTGCCGAAGGTGCGGTAGCGGTTGTAGGGTCCGGTCAGCCCGAAGGCGGGCATCCGCACGAGCACGAAGCGCGGGTTGATCGCCGACAGCCGCTCCCAGGAGACGCCAGCGCGCTCCATCGTCGTCAGCGCGTTGTTCTCGATCAGCCCGTCGGAGACCTCGACCAGCCGCCGCAGCACCTCCTGCCCCTCGGGGCGGGTGAGGTCCACGGTCATCGAGCGCTTGTTGCGGGCGTGGGCGTTGAACAGCGCGGCGCGGTTCCACGGGCGCGCTCCCGGGTCGTGGCCGGGGTAGCCGCCGGCCCCGCCCGCGCGCACCAGCTCGGGGCTGGGCCGCGCCAGCGCCCCGCGCGTGGTCGAGGGGAAGAACCGCGTCGACTCGACGCGAATCACCTCCGCGCCCCACTCCGCCAGCAGCTGCGTCGCGTACGGCCCGGCCCACACCACGGTGAAGTCGAGGACGCGCACGCCCTCCAGCGGCAGCCGCCCCCCGCCGCCGCCCCCCTCGGCGCCGCCGAGGCCCGGCGCGCTCACGCCACCGCCCCCGAGGCGCGCAGCGCCGCGATCTCGCCGCCGCCGAGGCCCAGCGCCTCGCCCAGCACCTCGCCGGTGTGCTCGCCGAGCAGCGGCGCGCGGCGGCGCGGGGGCGGCGGCCAGCCGTGCGCGCTCGAGCGCCAGTTGCGGCCGGGGTAGGTCCGCGGCCCCGTCTCGGGGTGGTCGATCTCCTCGAAGAAGGCGCGCTCGGCGAAGTGGGGGTCGTCGAGCAGTTCGGCGATGGTGTTGACGGGGCCGCCGTAGACGCCGGCGTCCTCGACGGCCTGCCTGATCTCGCGCTTGCCGCGGCCCAGCATCCACTCGCCGGCGAGCCGCGCGAACGCCTCGACGTTCTCGGGGCGGGCGCGCCACGCGGGGTCGAGCCACTGCGGGTCGCCGAGCAGCTCCTCGTGGCCGATCATGCGCGCCATCGCGCTCCAGCGGGGGCCGATCACGGTCGTGAAGAAGAAGCCGCCGTCGCCCGTCGGCCAGATGCCGGAGCCCGGGTTCTGCCCCACCGAGGGCCGCCCCGACACGTCGCCCGTGTACTGGTAGCCGACGAGCGCCGAGGTGCGGCGGTCGATCAGCCCCATGAACGTCTCGAAGAAGCTGACGTCGACGTGATCGCCCTCGCCGCTGGCGTCGGCGCCCCAGAGCGCGATCGAGGCGGCGGCGGCGGCCGTCGCGCCGACCTGGCAGGCCGCGGTGTGGCCGGCCGTCTTCAGCGGCTCGCGCGCCGGGCTGCCGGTGTAGAGCATCGGCCCGCCCATGCCGTAGAGCGTGAGCTCGGAGCCCTTGCGGTCGCGGTACGGTCCGCCCTGCCCGTAGTTGGAGATCGAGACCGCCACCAGCTTCGGGTTGGCCTCGCGCAGCGCCCCGTAGCCGAGGCCGAGCGAGGGCAGCACGCGCGGGCTGAAGTTCTCGACCAGCACGTCGGCCCACGCCGCCAGCCGCAGCACGACGTCGCGCCCGCCCTCGGAGCGCAGGTCGACGGCGATCGAGCGCTTGTTGACGTTGAGGTGGAGGAAGAGCGCGGAGCGGTCGGCCCCCGGCTCGTCGCCGAGGAAGGGCGGCATCGCCCGCGCGGGGTCGCCCTCGCCCGGCCGCTCGACCTTGACGACGTCGGCGCCCCAGTCGGCGAGCACGCGCGTGCAGTACGGCCCGGCGACGCGCCAGCCGAGGTCGAGCACCCGCACGTCGGACAGCGGCAGCGGCGCGTCGGCGATGGCGCGGCCTCCCCTCGCAGCGCCCGCGATGATCGCACACCGCGCGCCCTCGGTGCTACGGCCGGCGGCGGGACCAGATAGCTGGATCGAGCCAGATCTGAAATCCCTACCGCGATAGTGTCTGGTGAGAGTATGCTGATGGTGCAGGAGGGGGGATTCGAACCCCCACGGGTTTGATCCCGGCGGCTTGCCAAGCCGCTGCGTCTACCGGTTTCCGCCACTCCTGCACAATGGGATCGCGGGGCGGGCTCTCGGCAACAGAGGCCCGCTCTGCGATCTCGATACTTCTTCTTCCGTTACTCCACGACCTCCCGCTGCTCCGAGACGGTATCGGGGTAGATGGCGTCGATCGCCGCGGTGAACGCCCTGATCCAGTCGGGCTTGCCGCTCTCCCACGGAGTGCGCGGCTCCGGGAGCAACTGCAGCAATCCGATCAAGGCCGGATGCACCATGGACATATCCGCCAAGCCACTGACCGGTTCCCCCATACCGGCACGCGTGCCCGTCGGAGTGGTCGGCGGCTCGTCATGCGGGTCGGCCTCCATGCCCAGCCGCTCCGGCTGAGGCGCCGCCTGTGTCTGCTCACGGCGCACCAGCCGAATGGACTGCCCGTCCCGGTCCACGAGACCGGCGGACTCGAAATATGCGATCATCGTCTTGAGCTGGGGCTCGTAGTGTGGCGATGCTTCGGAAGCCTCCGCGAGGAGGCGCACGACTTCCTGCTCCTTGGCCTCGGCGTAGCGCAAGCGGCCTTCGATCGCCTCCCAGCCCCACGATTTCCTCAGCGCGGACGCGAGTTTGTGTGCTGCGGTATCCTCTTTCCACTCATAGGACTGGTAGTAGTCGATGGTCACCTGCGTCGGGAGGAACCCCGGCGCGCCCCCCGCTTCCGCCGCTCGCGGCGGGTCATGCTTGGCCAAGAAGCCAGCCTCGAGGAAGAAGGCGTTGGCCAAGGACGCCGTGGCCGCGGTCATCCCGGTGGTTTGGCCGACATCGCTCAAGGACACGGCGCGCCGGTCCACACCGGAGAGGGCAGCGTACGCTCTGAGCAGGTCCAGTTGCTTCGAGAACGAGATGCGGTCCGTGGGAACCGCTTGGCTGGGACGGCGCCTCCCGCTCTGGCGGGGCGAAACGGGGGCCGTGGCTTCCTGTTGCTGCTCGTTCATGCCCATCCTTTCCAACCGCGCTCGGCCATCGGCTGAGCAGGCCCTCTCTCCAAGTCGCTCATATTGTGAGATGTGAATGAGGTGGCGTCAACCCCCCCGACGAAAGATATGCGGTTCCGTGCTCGCGCTCCGCGCGGGCGGCGAGGGCGCGCGCGAGGCCGCCGAAGATGCGGCGGTGGACGGGCCACAGCGCGTACCAGTAGAGCAGCCCCGGCATCCCCGCCGGGTGGAAGTGCGCCGACACATCGACGCGCGACCCGCCGCCCGCCTCCGGCGTCACGAGGAACTCCAGCACCGCCGATCCCGGCAGCTTCATCTCCGCGATCAGCGTCAGGCGGCGTCCCGGCTCGAGCGCCGCCACCCGCCACCAGTCGAGCGGCTCGCCGGCGCGCAGGCGGCGCGGGTGGCGACGGCCTCGCCGCATCCCCACGCCGCCCGCGAGCCGGTCGGCAAGCCCCCGCAGCGTCCACAGCGCGTTCGCGTAGAGCCAGCCGCGCGCCCCGCCGATCGCCTCGACCTCGCGCCAGAGGGCGGCGGGCGGGGCCGCGCAGCGGGCCTCGGCGCGGGCGGACTTGCCGTAGAAGGAGACGTCGTGGCGGCGCTGGCGGTAGGCGAAGGCGCCCTCGGTCCAGCGCGCGGGCAGCGCGGCGGCGGCCTCGGCCTCCAGCGCCATCCGCACCGCCTCGCCGTAGCCGTGGAGCGCGATCGGCAGCAGCGAGGGCAGCTCGTCCGGCCGCTCCGACACGAGGTCGTGGACGAGGCCGTCGATCAGCGGGCGCGCCACGCTCGCCGGCGCCGCCGTCACCACGTCGAGCCAGTACGAGGACAGCCGCGGGCTGAGCACCGGCGCGGGCACGATCCGCAGCCGCCGCCCCACCGCCCGCGCGAACCCGCGCAGCATCTGTTCGTAGGTCAGCGTCTCCGGCCCCACCGCGTCGAAGACGCGGCCCGCCGTCGCCTCCGCGTCCGGGAGCCGCGCCAGCCACTCGATCAGGTCGGCGAGCGCGATCGGCTGGCTGCGCGAGCGCACCCAGCGCGGCGTGACCATGACCGGCAGGTGGTAGACGAGGTCGCGTATCACCTCGAACGCCGCCGAGCCGGGGCCGACGACGATGCCGGCCCGCAGCTCGGTGACGGGCGCGCGGCCAGCGCGCAGCCGCTCGCCCGTCTCGCGCCGCGAGCGCAGGTGCGGCGACGCGGCGCCCGAGGGCGGCTGGAGCCCGCCGAGGTAGACCACGCGGCGCACGCCCGCGCGGTCGGCGGCCTCGCGGAACGTGTCCGCCGCCCGCCGGTCGAGGGCGGCGAAGCGCCGCCCCGCCGCCATCGAGTGGACGAGGTAGTAGGCGATCCCGGCGCCGTCCAGCGCGCGGCCGAGCGAGGCGCCGTCGAGGGCGTCGGCGGCCGCGATCTCGACGCCGTCCCAGCCGCGCGCCTCGAGGGTGTCGAGGCGCCTCGAGGCGGCGCGCACGGCGTGGCCGCGGGCGGCCAGCGCCGGCACGAGGTGCGCGCCGACGTACCCGCTCGCGCCCAGCACCAGCACCCTCGCCACGCTCTCGCGCCCCTCGCTTCCCGCGCGCCGCGCGCCGCCGCCACGCCTTCGCCCAGCGTAGCCCGGCGGGGACGGCGGCGGCCTCGCGGGGGCGCGAAAATTTTTCCGCGAATTCGTGCCCGCGGGGTATGGCGCGCACGCTTCGCGCGTCGTAGCGTGATTCGTAACCCGAGGTCTGAGCGTCCGGCGATCCGGACGCGGCGCTCGCCACCCGCGGTGCGTAGGTGATCTCGATGCTGTCCCCCAGCTGACCCCATAGTCCGGGCGCGGCGCGCCTCGCGGCACGCCGCGCGTGCGCCGGACCACAGACTCCATCGTTTTCGTGACGTCGATGCGCGCGCCGCGGCGCGGTGCGCGCTGGGGACCTCATGGCCAACACCGTCCTGCGCGGGGTGGAAGACCCCGCTCGCGCGTGGCGCCGCGGCGCCCTCGCGCCCCTCGCCAGCCCGGCCTACCGCCGGCTCTGGGCGGCGACGCTGCTGCAGTTCGTCGGGCTGGTGACGATCAACGTGGTGCGCGGGTACCTCGCGTTCGACCTCACCGGCTCCAACACGGCCGTGGCGGGCCTGCTGTTCGGGTTCGGGATCGCGATGTTCCCCGCGATGTTCTGGGCGGGGGTCGTGACCGACCGCTTCCCGAAGCGGACCGTGCTCGGGGCGTCGCAGCTGCTGCTGGCGGCGCAGGCGCTGCTGCTGGGCGGGCTGGCGCTGGGCGGGCTGCTGGCGTACTGGATGCTGTTCGCGCAGGCGCTGCTGGAGGGCGTCGCGGTCGCCTTCCTCGTGCCCTCGCGGCAGGCGATGAACGGGCGGCTGCTGGAGGCCCGCGACGTGGGCCGCGGCGTGGTGCTGCAGCAGGGCTCGATGGGCCTCGCGCGCGTATTCGGCCCGGTGGCCGGCGGCCTGCTGGTCGCGGCGGCGGCGGGCGGGGCCGCCGCCGTGTTCCTCGGCGTCGGCGCGCTCTACTTCGCGGGGGCCGTGCTGACCTTTCGCATCCCCTGCGCCTTCGACGGCCCGGGCGGCGACGGCGCGGGGTTCCGCGGGAACCTCGAGGAGGGGCTGCGCTACGTGCGGCGGCGGCCGTCGCTGCTGGTGATCGTGCTGGTGGCCTACATCGTGGCGTTCACCGCCGCGCCGTGGTCGGTGTTCCTGCCGGGGCTGGTGGCCGGCGTGTTCGGCGCGGCGCCTTCGAGCTGGGGCTGATCAACGCGGCGGCGGCGGTGGGGGCGGTGGCGATCGCCGGCATGGTGGCGGCGATCGCGACGCGGCCCTCGGCGTGGGAGGCGTTCCTCGCCGTCTCGCTGCTGTTCGGGCTGCTGGTGGCGGCGCTGGGCCTCGCGCCCAACTTCGCGCTGGCGCTGCTGGCGGCGGTGCTGGTGGGCGGTGCGGAGATGGGCTTCACCGCGCTCGCGCTGGGCCTCGGCATGGTCTACTCGCACCGCCTCTACGACGGGCGCGTGCAGGCGCTGATCGTGTCGAGCTTCAGCCTCTTCGGCGTCGCCTCGCTGCCGCTCGGCCTGCTCGGCGACGCGATCGGCGTGCGCGAGGCGTTCGTGGCCGAGGGCGCGGCGGGCGTGCTGCTGATGCTGCTCGCCGTGCGCTACGCGCGCCGCGTCGGCGCCCGCGCCGACGCCCGCGCCCCCGCCGCCGACGCCCCGCCCCCCGAGGAGGAGGCGCCGCCCCTCGCGCCCGAGCCGTCCCCGCCCGCCGCCGAGGCGCCCGCCGACGCCTCGCTGGCCGGGGCGGTCTGACCGCCGCCGCCGGACGCCGCGGGCGAGGGCTCGCGCGCGTCCGGCGGCGCGCCGCCACCGGCGCGCCCGCCACGGTCCGCGTGCGCGTCGCGGATCGTGCTCGTCGCGCCGCGGCGCAGCACCTCGACGCGGTCGGGCAGGCGCTCTGCCACGTCGGGGACATGCGAGATCACGCCGACCAGCCGCCGCCCGCCGGCCAGCGACTCCAGCCCGCCGATGGCCACGTCCAGCGACTCCTGGTCGAGCGAGCCGAAGCCCTCGTCGAGGAACAGCGATTCGAGGGACATCGCCCCGCCGCGGCCGGCGATCTCCGGCAGGCGTTCGGACAGGGCGAGCGCCAGCGCGAGGCTCGCGAGGAACGTCTCGCCGCCGGAGAGCGTCTTGACCGAGCGCCGCTCGTCGCCGTTGAGGCCGTCGATCACGGCGAAGGCGTCGCCCTCGGCGGCGAGGCGGTAGCGGCCGCCGGAGAGCTGGAGCAGGCGCACGGCGGCGTCGGCGGCGAGCAGCTGCATCGCCTCGCGCTGCACCCAGGCGATGAAGCGGTTGCGCCGCAGTTCGAGGTCGAGCGCGCCCGCGAGCGCGGCGTCGCCCTCGTAGCCCGCGGCCTCGACGCCCATCGAGGCGGCGCGCGCGGCGTCCGCCCGCGCCGCCTCCAGCCGCTGTCCGGCGACCGCGAGCTCCGAGGCGGTTTCGCGCTGCTCCGCCTCGTGCGCGGCGCGCAGCTCCTCCGCGCGGGCGGCGCCGGGCTCGCCCCCGGCGTCCGCCGCCAGCCACGCCGCCTCGAGGCGTGCGCGCGCTTCCGAGGCCGCGGCGTCCGCCTGCTCCGCCGCGTCCGCCGCCGCCGCCGCGCGCGCCCCGGCGCGTTCGCTCGCGGCGCGCGCCGCCTCGCCGTGCGCCCCGGCCGCGGCGGCGGCGCGTTCGGCCTCGCCCAGCGCCTCGGCCAGCTCGCGGTCGCGCTGCGCGCTCCGCTGCGCCCCGGCCAGCGCCGCGCGCACGGCGCCGGCGTCGCCGGGCGCGGGGCCGAGGGCGTCGAGGCGCGCGCGGGCGCCCTCCAGCGCGCGTTCGGCGTGCTCGCGCCGCTCGTCGGCCTGCGCTGCGGCGGCGGCGGCGGCGCGGGCCTCCTCCCCGGCGCGGCGCGCCGCGTCGAGCGCCCCCGCCGCGTCCGAGGCGGCCTCGCGCTGCCGCGCGATCGCCGCTTCCAGCGCCGCGCGCGCCGCCTCCGCATCGATCGCCTCGCCGCCGGGCGGCGGCTCCTCGCGGCCGGCGAGCGCCTCGCCGATCGAGGCGCGGAGCAGGCCCAGCGCCTGCGCGTCGGCGGCGGCGCGGTCGCGGACGGCGGCGGCCCCGGCGGCGCGCTCGCGCTCGCGCTGCTCCTCCCCGCGCGCGTCCGCGATCGCCGCCGAGGGATCGGCGGGGTCCGCGCCGGCGGCGGCGATGGCCGCGTCCGCGGCGTCGAGGGCATCGCGCGCGGCGCCGAGCGCCTGCGCGGCGGAGGCGGCGCGCGCGTCCGCCGCCGCCAGCGCGCCGGCGGCGTCCGAGTCCTCGCGGCGCGCGGCGGCAAGCGCGGCGTCCGCGCCGTCGAGGGCCTCGCGCGCGGCGTCGAGCGCGGGCGCGGGGTGCGGCTCGACGTGGCCGACCGGCTCGCCGCAGACGGGGCAGGGATCGCCGGGTTCGAGCCCGCGCTGGAGCGTGAGCGCCGCGTCGAGCCGCTGCGCCGCCTCCAGCGCCGCGCCCGCCGCGGCGTGCGCCGACTCGGCCTCGCGCAGCCGCTCCGAGGCGGCCACGGACCCGGCGCGCGCCGCCTCGCTCGCCTCGTGCGCCTCGGCGCGCGCGCGCTCGGCTCCGTCCGCCGTCCCGCGCAGCCCGCGCCGGCGTTCGGCGAGGTCGCCGAGCGCGCGCGCCCGCTCCGCGCGTTCGGCGGCGGCGCGCTCGGCCTCCGCGCGCGCGTCGTCGGCTGCGTTCGCATCCTCGCCGAGCGCGGCCTCGGCGGCGCGCGCCGCCGCCGCCGCCGCCGCGAGGCCGTCGAGGGCCGCGCGGCGCCCTTCCTCGGCGCGCTCCCCCGCCTCGGCGGCGCGTTCGGCCTCGGCGCGCGCGGCCGCCGCCCGCTCCGCCGCGCCCTCCGCCGCCTCCGCTGCGGCGGCGCGCTCCGCTCCGGCGGCGTCGGCCTCGGCGCGCGCGGCCTCGCGCTGGTCGAGGCGCGCCGCCTCGCGTTCGAGATCGCGGTGCGCCGCCTCGTCGTAGCCGAGGGCCGCGCGCTCGGCCTCGACGCCCTCGCGCCGCGCCGCGGCGTCCGCGGCTTCGCGCCCGGCGGCCTCCAGCGCGGCGGCGGCGGCGGCGAGGTCGCGCTCGGCCTCGGCGCGCGCGTGCGCGTGGCGTTCGGCCTCGGCGCGCGCGCCGTCGGCGGCGCGGGCGGCGGCGGCGAGGCCGTCGAGCAGCGCGCGGCGCTCGTCGAGCGCCTGCGCGCGGCGCGCGAGACCGTCGCGGCGGGCCTCGATCGCGGCGAGGGCCTCGGGCGCGGCGGCGTCGAGGCGCCCGATCTGCTCGCGCAGGGCGCGGGCGGCCTCGCGCGCGCCGGCGGCGCGGTTGCGGGCGGCGGCGCCCGCCGCCTCGTAGCGTTCGAGGGCGAGCAGGCGCGTCAGGATCTCGCGGCGCTGCGGCTCGTCGCCGCGCAGGAAGAGGTCGAACGCGCCCTGCGGCAGCAGCACCGTCTTGGTGAACGTGTCGAAGTCGAGGCCGAGCAGCTCGGTGACGAGCCGCGTCACCTCGCGCGAGCGGTCGGCGATCGGCTCCCACGCGCCGTCGCCGCGCTGCCGTTCGAGGCGCGCGCCGGTCGGGCCGGGGGCCTGGCGGCTGACGCGGTGGCGCTTGCCGCGCACGCTGAAGTCGAGGCGCACGGCCATCGCGTTCGCGCCGTGCGTGATCAGCTGGCGCGTCTGCGCGCCCACGCGCGGGACCTGGCCGTAGAGCGCCCACGTCATCGCGTCGAGCAGCGAGGACTTGCCCGCGCCCGTCGGGCCGGTGATGGCGAACAGCCGCCGCCCCTCGAAGTCGAGCACGGCGGTCTCGCGGAACGAGGTGAAGCCCCGCAGTTCGAGGCGCAGCGGCCTCACGGGACGGCGACCGCCCCGGCGTCCGCCGCCTCCACCGCCTCGGGCGGCTCGCCCGCCGTCTCCGCCGCGTGCGCCTCGTCGGCCTCGGCCAGCAGGGCCTCGAACAGCGCGACGAGTTCGGGGGCGGGGTCGGCGCCGTGCTGCTGGCGGTAGTAGCGCGCGAACAGCTCGTCCGCGCCGAGCCGGCTCAGCGCCTCGCCGCCGTCCTCGTCCTCGGGGCGTTCGTAGTCGAGCTGGACGTCGACGGCGCCGGGGAGCGCGTCGCGCACGCGCTCGGCGATGCCGGGTTCGGGGGCGTCGACCTCGAGGCGCACGCGCAGGTGGGCGTCGCCGGCGTCCTCGGCCTGCCGCAGCACCTCGTCGTAGGTCCCGCGCAGCTCGGCGAGGGGGCGCCCCGAGGCGAGGGTGATCGCCTCGTGCGCGACGGGCCGGCCGGGGACAGCGTCGATCACGCGCACCGCCTTTTGCTGGCCGCGCTCGCCGAAGTCGAGCTGGAGCAGGGAGCCGCTGTAGGCGGTGGGGGCGCGCGCGTTGCGGATCTCCTGCGGCTCGTGGACGTGGCCGAGCGCGACGTACTGGGGGGTGGCGGGCAGGCTGGCGGCGGTGACGCCGTAGGTCTGGCCGATGTGCAGCAGGCGCTCGGAGCCGTCCACGCGGGCGACGCGCGCGCCGTCGACGAAGACGTGCGCGGCGAGCACGTTCACGGTATCGGCGCCGAAGCCCGCGCACATCGCGTTCATGATGCGGGCGACGCCGTCGGAGTAGGCGCCGAACCAGTCCTCGCGCAGGCCCATGACCTGCGCCGCGTCCACGTAACGCCCCTCGGTGATGAAGGGGAGGGCGGCGACGCGCGCCTCGTGCTCGCGGCCCTCGATCGTGAGCACGCCGCCGGCGTGGGGCCGCCGCACCTCGTGCTGCGTCTGCACGCCGAGCAGCTCGGAGAGCAGGCCCAGCGCCTCGAGCCTGCGCGGGCTGTCGTGGTTGCCGGCCAGCAGCACCGCCTGGATGTTGTGACCCACGCACTCGCGCAGCGCCTCGAACACCAGCCGGTCCGACTCCGGGGCGGGGGAGGGGCGGTCCCAGATGTCGCCGCAGACGAGCAGCGCCTCGACCTCGCGGTCGCGGGCGATCGCGATCGTCTCGGCCAGCGCGGCCTCGAATTCGTCGGTGCGGCTGCGTCCGCGGATCGTGCGTCCGACGTGCCAGTCGGCGGTGTGGAGCAGCCTCATCGCGGGCGCCGCATCAGTCGAACCTCTCGAACGGGTCGGCCTCGACCGTGGCGGCTTCCTCGGAGCGGGTGGCCCAAGCGGGGCGGGGGAAGCGCAGCAGCAGGGGGACGGGGATTTCGGGCTGCGAGAGGATCATCGTGCCCGGCTTGAGCAGCGAGGCGCGGGCGCGCGCGGCGGGCGTGAGGAAGCCGTACTCGCCGCGCTGCGCCTCGGCCGCGTCGAGGCGTCCCGCCACCCGCAGCGCGCAGTTCGCGACCACGCGCGGCTCGATCTCGCTCGCCGTCTGCTGCGCGCCGATCAGGATCACGCCCAGCGAGCGCCCGCGCTCGGCGATGTCGAGCAGCACGTCCTTGATCGGGCTGCGCCCCTCGCGCGGGGCGTACTTGTTGAGCTCGTCCAGCACCACCAGCATCAGCGGGCGCGCCGCGCCCTGCGCCTCCTTGCGCTCGAACTCGCGCTTCAGCGCCACGCCGACGACGAAACGCTGCGCGCGGTCGTGCAGGCGGTGGATGTCCACGACCGTGACCTGCGCCCTGCCGGTGTCGATGCGGTGGCGCGCGGCGTCCTCGGAGACCTGCCCGCGGATCAGACGCCCGACGTGCGGCTTCGCCGCGTCGAGGCGGCGCAGGAAGGCCTGGATCGTGCCCTGCGCCGCGCGCCCGCCCCATTCGCCGCCCCGGTCGGGATCGGTCTGTGCCGCGATCGCGTCCACCAGCCCGTCGAAGTCCGTCACCAGCTCGCCGCCGACCTCGACCGTGGGCGCGTCGAGGGGCAGCGAACGGCTGGCCTCCTCGGCGAGCCGCGCCTCGACCTGCTGCGCGACCCAGCCGATCTGGGAGCGCTCGTCGTCGGCGTCGGCGAAGAGGAAGCGCAGGAAGCGCTCGGAGCAGAACTCGCGCAGCGTCCAGTAGAAGCCGGTCACGCCGTCGGTGCGCGCGCCCGTCTCCGGCACGGGCGTCTCGCCGCGCCGCACCGGCGCGAACAGCGCCACCGAGCCGAACGGCTCGGCGGGCAGCCCGAGGCGGGCGTAGGCCTCGCGATCCTCGGCGGTGAGGCCCGCGTTGGGGCGGTCGAGGAACAGCAGGTCCTCGCTCTTGACGTTGAAGATCAGCGCGTGCGTGTTGACCGCCTCGCCGCCGAGCGCGCCGCTGCCGAACAGCGAGTGCAGCAGGAACATCGCGTACGAGGTCTTGGTCGCCACGCCGGAGATGCCGGAGATGTTGACGTGCGCCCCGCGCGCGCCGTCGAGGAAATCGAGGTTCGCGTACACCGGCTCGCCGTCGCGGGAGAGGCCGAACGGCAGCCGCGCCGCCATCTCGTCGAAGAACAGCGCGCGCTCGCGCTCCCCGCCGCGCGCGAGGCGCACCGGCTGGCCGGGGCGCGGCGGCACGAGGATCTCCGGCTCCACGCGCGTGACCGCGACGTGCGCCGTGACCGCCGGCTCGGCCGGCAGCACCCCCTCGCGCGCCAGCGCCACGTCCGAGGCGAAGCTCACGCCCTCCTGCACGGCGCGCACCTCGTCCACGACGCCGTAGAAGTCGATCGCGGTCCCGTCCGGCAGCGCCGACCGCGCGCGCACCACGTCGTCGAGCTGGAGGTAGCGATCGGGATCGACGTAGACCGAGAAGCCGAGCGGCGTCGAGGCGGCGTCGGACGCGCCGAGCACCAGCCCGCGGTGCGCGTCCCCCGCCTCATCCGCCGCGCCGCCGGGCGCCGCGCCGTCTTCCTCGCCGCGCGGCGAGGTCACGGCGCGCTCCCGGCGAGGGCGGCGCGCGCGGGCGTCGCCGCGTCGCCGTCGCCGGCCCCCAGCGCGGCCTCGATGCGGCGGCGCAGCCAGCGGCGGTCGCCGAGCCGCCGCCGCAGCACGCCTTCGAGCGCGCCGACGGGGGTGAGGTTCTGCGGCGCGCGCGGGTCGCGCACCGGCGAGGAGGCGAGGCGCGGCAGCGCCAGCGCCGTCGCGTCGGCCAGCGCCGCCGCCTCGCCGGGCGGCAGCGCGCCGGGCGCCTCGAGGCGCACGACGCTCGCGAGGTGGTGGTAGCGCGGGCCGAGGGCGGCGATCCGCAGGTACCAAGCGAAGCGGTCGGGCCGCCCGCGCCTCCCCGCCTCGCCCCCGCCCGCGATGCGGAACAGCGGCGTGCGCTCGCCCGGCTCCAGCGCCCCCAGCAGCGCGAACTCGCGCGGCGGCAGGTACCAGCGCCGCGCGCGCTTGACGTACCCCGCCACCCGCCGCCCCTCCGACCCCAGCCGCAGCGGCCCGTCGACGATCGTCAGCGCCCCCTCGCCGTCCGCGAGGGAGGCGGCGAGCAGCGCCTCCTCGTCGAGCATCCGCTGGTTGAGCGCGTCGGCGAGGTCCCCCGGCGCGCTCGCGCCGGGCACGGCGCCGGCCTCGAAGCGCAGCCGCGAGCCGCCCGCCTCGACCTCGACGGCGCGAGGGTCGCCGCCGCCCTGGAGGTAGACGCGCCCGACGCGCAGCCGCCCTCCGCCGGCGGCGGCGTCCGCGTCGAGCACGCGCGAGCGCGCCCCCTCGCAGCGCACCGCGCCGACGGCCCACGAGCCGAACAGCCCGTAGGCGAGCGCCCCGCCCTCGTCGTCGATGGCGTGCGCCTCGACGCGCCGCACGCCGTCCACGATCTGGACCGCGTGCGGCGGCGCGCCGCGCGGGCGGCGCGCTTCCCACGCCCCCTCGATCGAGGTGTCGATCGTGCCCCCGCCGTCCTCGTCCCCGGTGGGCGGATCGGCCTCGGGGCCGCTGCCGTACTCCGGCGACCAGGGCAGCAGGCGCAGCGGCATGACGCAGGGACGCCGATCCGGGGAGAGGCCTCGGGCCACGCGAGTATAGCGCGGAACGCCGCCGCGAGCGCCGGCCGCCCCCCGGCGCTCGCGGGCGCGGCGAGGCGGCGCGATCGCGGGGGTGCGGAAGGCGGGGCCAGCGTATACGCTGGCCCCGCCGCGCGCGGCTGCGCGGCGCGCGGGGGGCGGGACGCGATGCCGGCGACGAAACTGTCCGACGAGGCGATCGCCGCGGAGCTCGCGGGCCTCGATGGCTGGACGCGCGAGGGCGGCGAGATCGTGCGCGAGGTGGCGCTCGCGGACTTCGTGGCGGCGATGGGGCTGATCGCGCAGATCGGCGTCCTCGCCGAGCGCATGAACCACCACCCGACGCTGACCAACACCTGGAACCGCGTGCGGATCGCGCTCAGCACCCACGACGCGGGCGGCATCAGCGACTACGACTTCCGGCTGGCGCGCGAGATCGAGGAGCGCATCGGCTAGCGGCCCGCCGCCCGCCCCTCCGATCCGCCCGCGTGAGCGCCCCGCCGCCCCCCGGACCGCCGCCTTCCGGACCGGAGGCGCTGTTCGGCGCCTCGGCGGACCGCGCGGGCTACGTGCGGCGGATGTTCGGCGAGATCGCCGGGCGCTACGACCTGACGAACACGGTGATGACGGGCGGCCGCCACAAGGCGTGGCGGACGGCGGCGGCGCGCGCGCTCGTGCGCCCCGGCGACGCCGTGCTCGACGCCGGCTGCGGCACCGGCGACCTCGCCTTCGCCTGCGCCGAGGCGGGCGCGTCGAGGGTGCTGGGCGTCGACTTCTCCGCGCCGATGCTCGCCCTCGCCGGGGGCAAGGCGCGGGCGCGGGGGGCGCGCGGCGTCGCGTTCGCCTCGGCCGACGCGACGCGGCTGCCGGTCGCCGACGCGAGCTTCGACGTGTGGTGCGCGGCGTTCGTCGCGCGCAACGTGCCCGGCCTCGGCGCGCTGCTGGCCGAGGCGCGGCGCGCGCTGCGCCCCGGCGGGCGGCTGGGGGTGCTCGACGTGCCGAGGCCGGGCGGCGGGGCGCGGGCGGCGCTCGCCCGCTTCCACCTGACGCGCGTGACGCCGCTGCTGGGCCGCGCGATCGGCGGCCACCGCGACGCCTACCGCTACCTGCCGGTGTCCGCCGGCCGCTTCCTGACCGTCGCCGAGCTGTCGGCGCTGCTGGCCGCCTCGGGCTTCGCGAACGTGCGCGCGCGCACGTTCGGCCTCGGCGCGGTCGCGCTGCACGTCGCCGAGCGCGCGGACTGAGGGCGCCCGCCCGGCCCCGGCGGGCGCAAGCGGAAGCCCCCTCTCGCGAGGGGGCTTCGCGTCGCTCCGTGGCGGAGCGTCCGTGCGCGGTGCGGCGGTCCTAGGCGCTGGCGCCCCAGACCGTGAAGTCGCCGCCCTGCGGCATGGGGCCGCCGGAGATGCCGACCTCGGCGCCGTTGACCTGGCGGCCGCCGGCGCGGCCCTGGAGCTGCTGGATCGTGTCCGTGTGCATCCAGATGCGCGTGCGCCCGCTGCCGACGTTCCCGCCGCTCGGCGAGATCGGCTTGGGGCCGCCGACGGAGATGTCCTCGCTCATGTAGAAGTCGAGGGCGTCGCCGCGCTTCATGCCGCCGTAGCCGAGGCCTTCCACGAAGTAGTTGTGGAAGGTGGCGAAGCCGTCGTACATGTTCTCGAAGTCGAGGTCGTCGGCGGTGACGCCGGCGCCGCTGAGGAGCTTGCGGCCGGTGGAGTCGGTCGAGGCCTCGGCGTTCTCGAGGGTCTGGCGCAGGCCGAACTTGGGCCGCGTCGTCCCGTGGTTGAGGACGTAGACGGGCTTCTGCTTCATGTTCGCGGCCCGCTCGGGGGTCGTGAACAGGTAGGCGACGGCGACGTGGATGGGCATGTCGTGGTCGAACAGGTTGAGCGGGTCCACGATCATGCGGGCGTTGTTGTAGTCCTCGACGGTGACCTCGTCGGGGCGGTGCTGCGCGAAGAAGCCCTCGGGGAACATCAGCCCGTTGTGCTTCGAGTTGACGATGAAGGGGGCCATCTTGTCGTGGGTGTGGCCGTACTTGTGCATGTACTCCTGGAACGTCCAGGCGTCGCCGGTGGCGGCGCTCACGCCCCAGGGGTTCCGCCACATGGCCGGACCCTCGATCGTCGGCTTGGCGTTGGCCCCGCCCTGGTAGTAGCGGCCGGGGAAGTTGTGCCAGGCCTTGAGCAGCAGCACGGTGTTGGCCAGCCCGCGGCCGATCGCCTCGGCGGCGACGCAGATCACGTTCGACATGCAGCCGGGGCCGTACATCGTGAAGTTCACGTTGGACAGCTCGGGCATGTTGTTGAGGATCCACTCGCTGCTGAGCGCGGCGATCCCGTCGAAGGGGTCGAGGCCGGGCTGGAACTGCGAGATCACGTCCTCCGGCAGCGGGTCGCCCTCGGGCCACCACGCGCCGGTGGTGGTCGAGCGGTCGAGGACGAGGCCGTCGACCTCGCTCGGGTCGACGCCGGCGTCCTCCATGGCGTTGCGGAGGGCCATCATCGACCACGCGCCGATGCAGGTCTCGGCCTGGCCGTCCCAGCGCCGCGCCGTGGGGGAGTGGCCGATGCCGACCGCGACGACCTTGCCGCGGTGCTCCCAGAGGCCGGGGTTCTCCTGCGTCCGGTAGAAGTTCGCGGGCGCGTTTTCGGTCATTGCCTGCTTCTTGCCTTTCCGGCGTTGCCGCCTCCGTGCGGCGGGCGCGCCTCGGCGCTCCCGCCCGGCTGTGCGGCGGACCCGCTCCGCGGGCCCGCCGCGAGGAGCGCTACTCCTCGACCACCCGCCACTCCGGGACCTTCTGGCCGTTGCCCGGGGTGACCTCGAACTCGACCTGCACCGTCTTGCCGATCGGCACCTCGCCGCCGTTCTCGACCGTGGCGAGCGGCGTGCCCGGCAGGTGCGAGAGGAAGAGCGCGTTGGGGTCTTCCTTGAGCTGCACCACCGCGAGGTTGAAGGGCTGGTCCTCCTGCAGCACGGCGATCGGCGTGTCGAACATCACCGCGTAGGACTGGACCGTGCCGCGGCCGCTGACCTCGTGCCACTCGAGGTTGTCGGCGCTGCAGCCGCAGCGCCGGCACGTCGGCTCGGGCGGGTGCTGCAGCATGATCAGGCCGTCGCGCCCGGTGCAGTCCGGGCACATCTGCACGACCAGCCGGTCTTCGTTGCACGCGTCGAAGAAGGGCTTGCTCAGCTCGTCGGGCACCGGGGATTGCTTGGGCATGTCTCCTCCGTTCTTCCGTCCAGCGCCTCTGTCCGGCGCGCCGCGGGCCGCCGCCGATGGCGGCGAACGGAAGCGACGCCCCCTTGTCAGGTGCGTTTCTACTCCGTTTCGGCGCGTTTGCCAAGTCCGCCCGCGCCGCCCCCCGCGACTGCGGGGGCGCGCTGGCGCGCCGGGAAGGATTCGAACCTTCGACCGTCAGATCCGAAGTCTGATGCTCTGTCCCCTGAGCTACCGGCGCGCGCCCCCAGCGTCCGCGTCCGCGCCCCGCCCTGTCAACGCGCCCTGCCGCCGCGCCCACGCTCCGAGGGGCGCGCGGCGGGCCTCGCCGGCGTGCGAAGCCGCGGGGCGCGGCGCCTGCCGCGCCCCGCGGACGCGAGAGCCGTGTGCCGAGGGGTCCTAGTAGCGGTCGCGGCCCCCGCCGTAGCCACCGCCACCGCCGCCGCCGTAGCCGCCGCGGTCGCGGCCGCCGCCGCCGTAGCCGCCGCGGTCGCGGCCACCGCCGCCGCCGTAGCCGCCACCGCCGCCGTAGCCGCCGCCACCGCCGCCGCCGCGCCGATCCTCGCGCGGGCGCGCCTCGTTGACGCGCAGCTGGCGGCCGCCGAAGGAGTGGCCGTCGAGCGCCTCGATCGCCTTGCGCCCGTCCTCGTCCGCCATCTCGACGAAGCCGAAGCCGCGCGGGCGTCCGGTCTCGCGGTCGATCGGCAGCGCGCACGACACCACTTCGCCGTACTGCGCGAACAGCTCGCGCACCTCGTCCTCCGAGGAGGAGTAGGGCAGGTTGCCCACGTAGATCCTCTGGGTCACGTCCACCGCTTCCTCGCCCGATCGCGCCGGGCTGCCGCGCCGGCTCGCGGCCGGCCCCTGGTTCGCTCCGAAATCCGCGCGGACGTGTTCTGAGGACGCCTTCGAGGGGTTCGAGCACCCGCGAGGATAGCACGCCCGGCCCCTTGCGGCTGCCCCGCGCCGCCCGCCCTCGCTGGCCGGCAGCCCCCGCGCGTCTGACTACACGCCGCCCCGTGCTATAAAGGGCTTCGCCTCGTCGCGGGGCGGCGGACAGGGGCGAGGGGCATGACGCTGCGCTGGAGCATGGGGATCGCCGGGCTGATCGCGCTGGCGACGGCGCTCGCGGCGGGCGCCGCCGGAGGCGGGAGCGTGGCGGCGCAGGCGGGCGGGTGCTTCTCGCCGCCGCCGGTGACGGGGCTGACGCTCGCCGCCTACGCCGGCGGAACCGTTGACGGCCTCGAACGCTGCGCGGCGGTCGCCGGGGCGCGCGTCTACCGGTACCTGGCCCCCGAGGAGGGATGGGTGGCGCTCGATCCCCGCGCCGGCGACGAGGCGAACGCGGCCTTCCGCGCCCGCTACGCCGGGGGCGTGCCGGCCGGCGAGCCGTTCCTGCTGGCGGCCGCGCCGCGCGCGCCGTTCCGCCTCGGCCTGATCGACCTGGGAACGGTCGACCACCTCTTCAACAGCGCCGCGCGCGACGCCCGCGACGGCCCCGTCGTGCGCGCCGCGCTGCTCGCCGTCCGGCACGTCAACGCCGCCGGCGGCGTCTTCGGCCAGCCCGTCGAAACCCGCTTCGGCGACACCTGGCTGCAGCCCCACCTGCGCGAAACCGCCGAGGACACCGTGGCGTGGCACGCCCTCCGCCTGCTCGGCGAGGGAGTCCACGCCTTCGTCGGGCCCGGCAGCAGCCACGACGTCAGGGAGATCGCGGGGGACGTCGCCGCCGCGCGGGGCGCGCCCTTCGTCTCGCCCGTCGCCAGCGCCCCCTTCGTCGCCGGCCTCGAGGACGGCGGCTTCGTCTTCCGCACCAACCTGTCCGACGCGATGCAGGGACTGGCCCTCGCCGAACTCGCCGCCGCCGAGGGGTACGACCGCGTGGCGCTGGTGCACCGCGACAACGCCTGGGGACGCGCCCTCGCCGAGGTGTTCAAGTCCCACTTCGAGGGCACGGTCACGGACATCGGCATCCATCCCGGAGCCGAATCCTACGCCGACGAGCTCCGCCGCGTGGCGGACAGCGGCGCGCCCGTCCTCGTCAGCCTGACGTTCCACGACGACATGTTCGCGGTGATGGACGAGGTCGTGGAGCACGGGCATTTCGAGGCCTTCCTGCTCAACAACTTCCACCGCAACCTCGACCTGCTGGAGGCCTACCCCGTGCTGGAGGGCGCGAAGGGCATCGCCCCCTTCGGGCAGCACGTCACCGAGGCCGAGGGGCACTGGGAGGCCGACTACGAGGCCGCGTACGGCGTCGAGGTCCCCCACGTCCCCTACATGCGCGAGGCCTACGACGCCGCGATCGCGCTGATGCTGGCCGCCGAGTACGCGGGCAGCGGCGACGGCGCGGCGATCCGCGACGCCCTCCACGTCGTCGGCAACCCGCCGGGCGCGCGCCACCCCGCCTCCTCGGCCGGCGTGCGCGCCGCCCTCGAGGCGATCCGCAACGGCGGCGACATCGACCTCGACGGCGAGGCGACGGACCTCGACTGGGACGACCGCGGCGAGATCGTCGACGGCGACATCCTCGTCTGGCAGTTCAGGGACGGCGCGATCGTCGACCTCCGGCACGTCACCGTCGTCCTCACCGAGTAGGCGGCCGGGCGCTACGCGCCCGCGGCGGCGGCGAGGAACGCGCCGGCCTCGGCGAAGAGGGCGGCGGGCACGTCGCCGTGGTCGCCCTCGAACCAGCGCAGCGTCTTCGGCTCCCCGAACGCCTCCTGCAGCCGCTCGCCCGCGCCGGCGCCGACGACCGCGTCGCGCGTCCCGTTCACGGCGAGGACCGGGCGTCCCGCCGACATCGGCGCGAACGCGATCGGGTCGGTCAGCTCGAAGACCAGCCGCTCGTCGTCCGCGAGGTCCGCGAATTCGGGGGCGGAGACGTCGAAGCCGGAGTAGGGGCCGGAGCCGCCGATGAAGAAGGCCGCCGCGCGCACGCGCCCGTCGAGGCCGAAGAAGGGCGCGCCGACGCGCGTGCCCATCGAGACGCCGCAGAAGGCGACGGCGTCCGCGCGCACGTCGGGGCGCGAGCGCAGGTAGTCCACCGTCCGCATCAGGTCCTGCACGTTCTGGATGCGCTGGTCGCGGGTGCGGAACATCAGGTCCGCGCGCTCCCGCCCGAGGCGCCCGCGGTTGTCGGCGCGCTCGCGCGAGCCGAACCCCGGCGCGTCGACCGCCACCGTCATCACGCCGTGCGCCAGCGGCCACTCGACGTCGATCGGCCAGCGCGCCCACGAGTGGCGGCCCGCCGCCGTCGAGCCGTGCTGGAGGACGATCGCGGCGCACGGCTCGTTGCCCTCGGGCCGGGTGAGCGCGGCGGTCACGCGCTCGTCGTGCGTCGAGCCGAAGGTGACGCGCTCGCGGCGCAGGCCCCCGGCGGGAGCGGGCTCGGGCTCGCTCGTCGCGAGCAGCGGCAGGGTGCGGTCGTAGCGGTAGAGGTGCCGCACGAGGCGGGCGTCGACGGCCATCGCGTCCTCCGATCGCGCGCCGGCGCCGCGCCGGCCCGCGCCCACGATAGCGCGGGGAGGCCCCGCGCCGCCCTCGCGCGTTCGGGTATGCTCGCGGCGCGGGGGGCTGGCGATGACCGGACCGATGCCGCTGGGCGACGTGCGCGTGCTCGACCTCACGAGGCACGCCGCCGGGCCGTTCTGCACGCGGCTGCTGGCCGACTACGGCGCGGACGTGATCAAGATCGAGCCGCCCGGGGGCGATCCGGCGCGCGCGCTGCCGCCCTTCCCCGGCGACGAGCCGGGACCGGAGCGCAGCGGCCTCCACCTCTTCCTCAACACCGGCAAGCGCAGCGTGGTGCTCGACCTCAAGACCGGGGAGGGGCGCGAGCGCCTGCTGCGGCTCGCCGCGGGCGCCGACGCGGTCGTCGAGAACTTCCGCCCCGGCGCGCTGGAGCGGCTCGGCGCGGGCTGGGAGGCGCTGCGCGAGGCCAACCCGCGCCTCGTGCTGACCTCGATCTCGAACTTCGGGCAGAGCGGGCCGTACCGCGACTGGCTCGGCACGGACCTCACGCTCTACGCGATGGGCGGGCCGATGATCGCCTCCGGCGAGGCCCGCCACGAGCCGCTGAAGACGGCGGGGCGGATGACGAGCTACCACGCCGGCCTCGCCGCCGCGCTGGCGACCGCCCTCGCGCTGCGCGGCGCCGCCCTGCGCGGCGAGGGCGAGCACGTCGACGTCTCGATCTTCGAGACGGCGCTGCACTCGATCGACCTGCGGCTGGCGCGGCTCATGGCCTACCAGTACGGCGGGCAGCCCGGCGGCCGGCCGGAGCTGGCCTCGGGCGTGGGCAGCGGCGTCTACCCGTGCGCCGACGGCTTCTTCCTGTTCTCCAACGGCCCGCAGCGCATCGACCGCGCGCTGCGGATGATCGGCCGCGCCGACCTGCTCGGCGACCCCGCGTGGGCCACCATCGAGGCCCGCTCCCACCCCGACCGCATCGACGAGTTCAACGCGCTCGCGCTGCCCTGGCTGCTCGAACGCCCGCGCGCCGATATCCGCGCCGCCTGCGCCGAGCACGGCGTGATGGCGGGGCCGATCAACACCGTCGCCGACCTCTTCAAGGACGGGAACTTCCGCAGCCGCGGCTTCTTCCAGACGATCGACCACCCCTCGGCCGGGCCGCTGCGCTACCCCGGCTACCACTTCGCGCTGCACCGCCCCGAGGGGCCGATGCCGCCGCGCCGCCGCGCCCCGCTGCTCGGCGAGCACACCGCCGAGGTGCTGGCCGAGCCCCCGCGCACGCCCCCGGCGTCCGCGCCGCCCCCTCCCGGGCCCGCGCGCTCCCCGGGCGGCGGGGCGGGGCGCGGGCTGCCGCTGGAGGGGGTGCGCGTCCTCGATTTCACGGTGGTGCTGGCCGGCCCGTACGCGACGATGCAGCTCGCCGACTGGGGGGCGGAGGTGATCCGCGTCGAGTCGGTGCAGCACTTCCCCTCGGCGACACGGGGGATGCTGGCGCGCCCGCCGCGCGAGTTCGTCGAGGCGCTCGCCAACGCCGGCGCCGGCATCGCCTACCCCGACGGCGAGCCCGGCGAGCGCCCGTGGAACCGCGCCTCCGTCTTCAACCACCACGCGCGCAACAAGCGATCGATGACCGTGGACCTGACGCGCCCCGAGGGGCAGGACGTGCTGCGCCGCCTCGTCGCGATCTCGGACGGGCTGCTGGAGAACAACCTGCCGCCCAACATCGAGAAGCAGGGCGTGAGCTGGGAGCGGCTCTCGGCGGTCAACCCGAACCTCGTGATGGTGCGTATCCCCGCCTTCGGGATCGAGGGGCCGTACCGCGCCTACCGCACCTACGGCAACCACATGGAGGCGATCGCCGGCCACCCCGCGATCCGCAGCTATCCCGATCTCAGCCTCGAGTACGCGCCGCTGGGGGTGCCCTCGGACGCGGCGTCGGGGATGGCCTCGGCGCTCGCGTTCGCGATGGGGCTGCGCCAGCGCGAGCGCACGGGCGCCGGCCTGCTGGTGGAGGTGGCGACGGCGGAGAACTTCGTGCCGCTGATCGGCGAGTTCGTCATGGACTGGACGATGAACGGGCGGCTCTGGGAGCGGATGGGCAACGACCACTGGTGGATCGCGCCGCACAACGTCTACCGCTGCCGCGGCGAGGACGAGTGGGTCGCCCTCGCCGCCTGCGACGAGGCGCAGTGGCGCGCGCTGCTGGAGGCGATGCGGCGCGAGGACCTCGCCGCCGATCCGCGCTTCGCGGACATGGCGGCCCGCCACGCCCACCGCCGCGAGCTCGACGCCGCGATCGCCGCCTGGACGGCGGACCGCGACGCCCGCTGGGTCGCGCGCCGCCTCCAGCAGGCCGGCGTCCCCGCCGGCCCGGTCATGTCCGAGGGACAGGCCCTCGAGGACCCGCACCTCGAGGCGCGCGGCTTCTTCCGCGAGATCGCGCACCCCGAGGCGGGGACGCACCGCCACGTGCGGCCCGCGTGGACGACGAGCGCCACGGACGACCCGCCGCCGCGCCCCGCCCCGCTGCTGGGCCAGGACAACGAGTACGTCTACCGCGAGCTGCTGGGCTTCTCCGGCGCCGAGTACCGCCGCTTCGAGGAGCTCGGCCACGTCGGCGCGGAGTTCGACCCCTCGATCCCGTAGCGCGCGGGGCCCGAGCGCGCGGTCGGACGCCGCGTGGGCGTCGTGCGGTGGGGGCGGTCGATGCGGAGCGATGGCGCGCCTGAGAGGATTTGAACCTCTGACCTCAGCCTCCGCAGGGCTGCGCTCTATCCCCTGAGCTACAGGCGCGGGCAGGTATGGTGCCGAAGGTGAGATTTGAACTCACACGGGGTTGAACCCCACTGCGCCCTGAACGCAGCGCGTCTGCCATTCCGCCACTTCGGCACGCCGCGCCCGGCGAAGGGCGCCCCTATGGTGTACGCCACGCGGCCATCGCCCGTCAACGCCGCGCGGGCCGGCGCCGGCCGGGTTCGGCGTGGGCGTGGTGGGCGGTACTGGACTTGAACCAGTGACCTCTCGCGTGTGAAGCGAGCGCTCGTACCAGCTGAGCTAACCGCCCGTCGCCACCGCCCAGCCTACGCCTCGCGGCGGGAGCGCGGCAACCGCCCGCCGCGCCGCGCGCCGAGGGCGCCTCGCGCGTCCCGCGCCGCGCGATGGCGTACCCTGCGCCCGTGCTGCGGACAGCTGCGATCCTCCCGCGCCTCCGGCCCGATCGCGGCGCGCTGCTTCCGGCCGCCTTCGGGGCGCTCGCGGCGGCGCTGGTGCTGGCGCGCGAGGTCTCGTACGGGCCGGGGCTGCTCTGGGACTCGATCAACTACGTCTCCGTCGCCCGCTCCCTGCTGGCGGGCGAGGGCTTCACCGAGTTCCTCGGGCGGCCCTACACGATCTGGCCGCCGCTCTATCCGCTGCTGCTGGCCGCGCCCGGACTGCTCGGCCCCGACCCCCTCGGCGCGGCCGGGCCGCTCAACGCCGCCGCCCACGGCCTTGCCGTCTTCGCCGTCGCGCGCTACCTGCCGCGCCGCCTCGCGGCGAGGCCGCTCGCGCTCTGGGGCGGCCTCGCCGCCGCGCTCGCGCTGCCGCTCGCGGACATGGCCGCGCTCGCGATGCCGGAGACGCCGTTCATCCTCCTCGCGACGCTCGCGCTGCTGCGCCTCGACGCCCACCTCGCCGACGGCCGGCGCGCGTCGCTGGCGCAGGCCGCCGCGCTCGCCGGCCTCGCGACGCTCGTGCGCTACCCCGGCGTCGCGCTGCTCGGCCCGCTGCTGCTGCTGCCCGCCCTGCGCCCGGGCGTCGCCCCGCGCGAGCGCGCGCTGCGGCTCGCGGCGAGCGCGGCGATCGCCGCCGCGCCCGCCGCGCTGTGGGCGCTGCGCCGCTACCTCCTCACCGGCGAGGTCGGCCGCGCCTGGCCCGTCGACTACGGCGCGCTCGACGTGCTCGACGGCGTGCTCGGCGGCCTCGGCGCGTGGGCGTACCTCGATCTGCCGCTCGCCGGGGAGCGGCTGGCGACGGTCCCAATGGCGGCGGCCTTCCTGCTCGCGCTGGCGGGGGCCGTCGCCGCGTCGTTCGCGCGCGGGCGCGGCGAGGCGCATCCGGCGTGGCGGGCGCTGCGCGTGCACGGCGTGTTCGCGTTCTCCTACGTCGCGATGCTCGCCGCGGCGACGATGCTGGACTTCGCGTGGTTCGGCATCCAGCCGCGCTTCCTGACGCCGCTCTACCTCCCGCTGCTCGTCGCCGCGCTGGCGGCCGGCGACCGCCTGCTCGCCCTCGAACGGGCGCGCGCCCGCCGCGCCGCGGCGGCGGCGGGGCGAGCCGCGGCGCGCGGCTCGCTGCCCGCCGCGCTCGCCGTCCTCTCGCTGTGGCTCGCGTACGAGGCGGCAGCGCAAGCCGACGGGATCCGCCGCGCCAACGAGCGCCCCTCGCGCTGGGAGACGTCCGAGGGCCTGCGCTACCTCCGCGCCGCCCGGATCGGCGGCGTCGTCCACTCCAACGCCGCCGCCGACGTCTACGTCCGCACCCGGACGGGCATCCACCGCTACCTGCCCGCCGCCGCGGACGAGGTGCGCCGGCTCGCCGCCGCCCCCCCGGACGAGGACGGGACGTGGGCGCTGTGGTTCCACGACGTGTGGTCGTACCGCTCGCCCGGCTGGCACCGCGACGGCCCCGACTACGGCGCGCCGACCCTGCGCGGGACGCCCGGCCTGCGCCCCGTGGCCGCGTTCGCCGACGGGCTGCTCTTCCGCGTCGACCCCTCCTACGACCCGCCCCACGGCGAGGCCGCCCGCGCCCTCGCCGCGCGCGAACCCGAGGCGCGCGCCGCCTTCGGCCTCTACCTCGAGGGCGGCGCGCTGACCTACCTGCGCGCCCCCTGCGGCGAGGCCGACGTGCAGGCGCGCTTCTTCCTCCACGCCGTCCCCGCCGACGCCAACGACCTGCCCGAGGGCCGCCGACGCCCCGGGTTCGCCAACCTCGATTTCGCGTTCGAGCGCGAGGGCGTGATCGCCGACGGCGCGTGCATGGCGGCGATCGCGCTCCCCGCGTATCCGATCGCGAGTCTCCGCACGGGCCAGATCGCTCCGGACGGGGACGTGCTCTGGGAGGCGGAGATCGCCGTCCGCCCGTAGGTCCCGCGCGGCGCGGCGGCGCTAGAATGGAGGCGGCGGGCAGCGGAGGAGGCGCGGCATGGAGGCGGCGAAGCGGCTGGCGGGGGTCTACCTCGCGGCGGTCGGAGTGGCGGTGGGCGTCCACTTCGTCCTCGACCCGCTGATCTACGACTGGGCCGACGGGAACACGCCCCCCCTCTGGATCGTCCTCGACTGGCTGATGGCGGCGGGCTTCGCGGTCGCGCTGATCGCGACGTTCCACGAGAAGCGCCGCGCCGACGCCGGCGCGGACCTGCGCGAGTTCCTGACGGCGAACGTCAGCTTCTACCTCGCGGTGGGGCTGGCGCTGGCCTTCCTCTGGAACGCCGTGCAGATCGGCTGGGCGGCGGGCGACCAGACGCCCGACGGGCAGGTCTGGGTCGTGATCGACACCGTGCTGCCGCCGCTCTTCGCCGCCGTCGGCATCCGCCTCTGGCGCGCGGCGGCGTAGCCCGCCGGCGCGGCCCGCGACGGCGAGGCCTACTCGCCGCCGCGCAGCAGGTCGCGGAAGCGGAAAGCGAAGACGCCGCCGAGCGAGGCCGCGGCGAGCGCCGTCAGCCCGATCCACGCCGCGCGGTTCGTCCCGCCCTCGCCCGGCGGGGCCCCGTCCGCCGGCGCGGGCGCGGTCGCCTCCGCCGCGAGCGCCCCGCCGCCGTCCGCCGCGTCGCCCGAGGACCCGGCGGCGAGCGGCGCGCCGTCCGGCGCGAAGCGGCGGCGCAGCACCTCCCCCGGCCCCGGCGCGTCGAGGGGCGGCGAGTCGTGGCTCGCGTCCGCGCCCCACGACAGCGCGTCGACCAGCCCGCCGCCGGGCGCGTACAGCGCCAGCCGGTCGCCGCCGTTGGCGAGGCCGTTGAAGAGGCCGCCCGCCAGCCGCACCGCGACCGCATCGCCGACCTCGGCGGACGCCCCCGCGACGACGATCGAGCCGCCCGCGGGCAACTCGACGTCCGGCAGCGCGATCTCCCCCGCGTTGTCGCGCAGCACGAACCCGCCGAGGCGCAGCGGCGTCCGCCCGACGTTCGTGATCTCGACCCACTCGTAGGCGGCGTCCTGCCCCGGCTGCACCGGGTTCGGCAGCAGCGCGGTGACGCGCAGCGCGAACGCCGCCGAGGCGTCCGGCGGCGGCGTCCCCGCGGGCGGCGAGGGCTGCGCGGGCGCGTCCTCCGCCTCGCCGTCGCCGTCCGCCGAGGCCGCGGCGGGCGCTGCCGCCTCGGCGGCGGGCGACGCCTCGGCGGTTGGCGACGCCTCGGTGGTGGGAGACGCCTCGGGCGTGGTGGGCGACGCCTCGGGCGCGGGGGACGCTTCGGGCGGCGGCTCCGGCGGCGGGGCCGCCGCCCGCGCGAACGAGGCGCTTGCGGCGCGCAGCGAGGCCGGGCCGCCGCCGGCCGGGCGCAGCATGAGCCGCAGCCGCGCGCTGCGCGCCTCCTCCGGCGCCCGCACCGCGCCCGTCGTCACCGCCTCGAAGCCCTCGCCGCCTTCGGCGGACGGCGAGTCGGCGGTGTCGAGCTGGCTGCCCCCGCCGTCGTCCGAGGCGTACCACGCGACGCGCACCCACGCCGTCCCGCCGCTCGCCCGCAGCCGCGCGCCCGCCTCGTACCACGCGCCGGGCTCGACGCGCAGCGCCTGATGCAGCCACGCGGTGCCGCCCTCCGCCGTCAGCACGGCGAGACGCCCGCCGCCGCCGTCCGGGGCGGCCCGCGCCTCGCCGCCGTGCGCCTTCCACGGCGCGAGGCCGTCCTCGAAGCCCGCGTTCGCGAGCGCATCGCCGAGGGGCGGCGACGCCTCGGGAGTGGGGGACGCCTCGGGCGGCGGTTCCGGCGACGGGGCCTCCGCCCGCGCGAACGTGGCGCCGTCGGCGCGGAGCGTGGCGGGGCCGCCGCCCGCCGGGCGCAGCATGAGGCGCAGCCGCGCGCTGCGCGCCTCCTCCGGCGCCCGTACCGCGCCCGTCGTCACCGCCCCGAAGCCCTCGCCGCCTACTGCGGACGGCGAGTCGGCGGTGTCGAGCTGGCTGCCCCCGCCGTCGTCCGAGGCGTACCACGCGACGCGCACCCACGCCGTTCCGCCGCTCGCGCTCAGCCGCGCGCCCGCCTCGTACCACGCGCCGGGCTCGACGCGCAGCGCCTGATGCAGCCACGCCGTGCCGCCCTCCGCCGTCAGCACGGCGTGGCGCCCGCCGTCCGAGGAGGCGGTACGCGCCTCGCCGCCGTGCGCCTTCCACGGCGCGAGGCCGTCCTCGAAGCCCGCGTTCGCGAGCGAGCCGCCGAGGGGCGGCGACGCCTCGGTGGTGGGCGCCGCCTCGGGAGTGGGGGACGCCTCGGGCGGCGGCTCCGGCGGCGGGGCCTCCGCCCGCGCGAACGAGGCGTCGTCGGCGCGCAGCGTGGCGGGGCCGCCACCCGCCGGGCGCAGCATGAGGCGCAGCCGCGCGCTGCGCGCCTCCTCCGGCGCCCGCACCGCGCCCGTCGTCACCGCCTCGAAGCCCCCGCCCACGGCGGGCGGCGAGTCGGCGGTGTCGAGCTGGCTGCCCCCGCCGTCGTCCGAGGCGTACCACGCGACGCGCATCCACGCCGTCCCGCCGCTCGCGCTCAGCCGCGCGCCCGCCTCGTACCACGCCCCCGGCTCGACGCGCAGCGCCTGATGCAGCCACGCCGTGCCGCCCTCCGCCTTCAGCACGGCGAGACGCCCGCCGTCCGAGGAGGCGGTGCGCGCCTCGCCGCCGTGCGCCTTCCACGGGGCGAGGCCGTCCTCGAAGCCCGCGTTCGCGAGCGCGCCGCCGAGGGGCGGCGACGCCTCGGGCGGCGGATCGCCGGTCGCCGGCGGGGGATCGTCGCCCGCGCGTTCGCCGGACGCGGCGGTCGGCTCGGCGGTGGGTTCCGGCGTGACATCGGGCGTGGGTTCGGGCGTGGGGGGCGGGGCGCAGTCCGTGGGCGTGTCGTCGGTGATGACGGGGGAGTCGATGTGGAGGGTCGCGCCGGCCGCTGCTGCATCGGCCGTGATCGTCACCTGCAGGTATTCGCTGCCCGCCGTGGGCTGCGTCTCGTCGGTCGTGACCGTTTGCCACTCAGTGCTCGCATTCGCATCCTTCACGGCGCTGATGCCATCGGCATCGACGATGGAGAGTCGCGCCTCCACACTGTTGATTCCAGTGCCGCGCTTGATACGGATGCTGAGGCTGTACGGAGTGCACTCGGCAGCCGGCGAGTTCCAGTACTGCGACACGAGGCTGAAGTACCCCATGTCGTTCGCCACGAGGCGCTCGCCGTCGAACGTCGCGTTGGTCGTCCCGTTCGGGGCCCAGGTGACGGAGGGCGACTGGGCGGGCGCGGGCCCCGGCGCGGCCGACCGGAGGGCGAGGGCGGCGAGCAGGGCGAGGAGCGCGGCGGCCGCGAGGCCCGCCCGCGGGAGGCGGCGGCGCGGAACCATCGGCGGCTGCTTCCCGTCGCGCCGCGCGGTCAGCCCCGCCCGCCGCTACGATGGACGCGAGGCGCGCCCCCGTAGCTCAGAGGACAGAGCAGCGGACTTCTAATCCGAAGGCTGGAGGTTCGAATCCTCCCGGGGGCGCCACCGCGCACGCGGCCCTCGCGCGCATCATACGCACGCGGCGCACGCCGCGCAGGCGCCGCCCCGAGGCGGGCGCGCGGCTGCTACCATCGGCGGCGATGGCCGACGCGAACGGCAGCCCCCGCCCGCGGCGCGAGCCCGACCACTTCGCGCTGCGCGGCCGCATGGCCGCCGAGGTCCCGACCCCGATGATGGCGCACATGGCGCGCGTCGCCGCCCTCGCCGAACGCTACGCGCGGCGGCACGGCGGCGACCTCGCCGTCGCGCTCCGCGCCGCCCAGGGCCACGACCTGCTGCGCGCCGTCGCGCCGCGCGAGCTGCTGCGCCGCGCCGGGGAGCGCGGCCTCGCCCTGCTGCCGCTCGAACGCGAGCGCCCCGTGCTGCTGCACGGCCCCCTCGGCGCGCTCGAACTCGCCGAGCGCTACGGGGTGCGCGACCCCGTGGCGCTGCACGCGATCCGCCACCACACCACCGGCCACCCCGACTACGGCCCCGAGGCGTGGGCGATGTTCGTCGCCGACAAGGTGGACCCGCCGAAGGTGGAGGCGTGGCCGGCCCTCGGCCGCGTGCGCGACCTCGCCGAACGCTCGCTGGAGGCCGCCGCGCTCGCCTGGCTCGACCTCGCGGCGGAGCGCGACCGCGCCCTCGGCCGCGAGGTCCACCCGCTGGCGCTCGCCACGCGCGACGCCCTCGCCGCCCGCGTCCCCCTCGGGGCGCCCGCGCGCTGAGGGCGCGGCGCTACTCGCCGCTCCAGGCCTCGGCGCGGCGGAGGAAGACGGCGGGGTCCGCCGACCACTCGGCGTAGCCGATGCGCCGCCCGTCGGTGAGGTAGCCGATCTTCGCGTCGAGGCAGGCGAGGAGGCCGGGCTCGTCCGCGGAGACGGTGAAGCCGCCCCACTCGACGGCGGGGTCGAGCGCGGCGACGGCGAAGGCGCCTCCGGCGGCTGCGACGGCGTCGCGGTTGCCGATCTCGCCGCGGGCCACGGCGTCGATCGCGCCGTCGGCGAGCGCGTCGAGCAGCTCGGCCTCGCCTTCCTCGTCGCCGAGGTAGATCACCTGCGGGTAGTCGTCCGAGGGCGGGACGAGGCGCGTCCGGCCGTCGAGGGCGGGCGAGGCCTCGGCGGCGGTGATGCGGTAGCCGGCGCCGCCGTCGGCGACGGCCTCGCCCCGCGGCGTCTCGAAGCGCGCGCCGGCGAGCAGCACGCCGTCGGCGCCGGCGAGGCCGGTCAGCTGCAGCAGGCGCGCCTCGCCGGTGGTGCCGCGCAGCACGCCCACGCGGTCGGCGGCCGTCAGCGCCTCGTGGCTGGCGAGGCGCGCGGCGTCCCCGGCGCGCACGAGCAGCGACTGGCGGAACGCGACGTGCCCCGAGGTGAACGCGACGGCCTCGGCGCCGGTGGCGTCGCGCGTGCGCGAGTCGAGGATCGTGATGCCGCCGCCCACGACGTCGAACTCGTTGGCGGAGCGCAGCCAGATGCCGTCCCACGGGGCGATGCCGAAGCGCTCGAACGACAGCCCGGCGCCCTCCATCGCTTCGAGGGCGGTGAGCAGGTCCGCCTCGTAGCCGCGGTGCTCGTCGAAGCCGGGCGCGGCCTCGTCGGGGTCGGCGCTGGCGCTGATCGGCTCGAAGTAGGCGTAGAAGCCGACGGAGAGCGCGCCGTCCGCGCAGGCGAGGTCGCCGTCGCCGCCGCCGGAGGCGCAGGCGGCGGCCAGCGCGAGGGCGGCCAGCGCCGCCGCTCCCCGGGCGGCGGCCCGCGCGGCGGTGGCGTGCATGGCGGCCTCCCCTCGCCGCGCGGATGCTAGTACGGGCGCCGTCCGGCGGCCAGCGCCGCTGCCGCCCCGGCCCGGCGCGCGGGGTCGAGGCCGCGGCCGACGAGGCCGGGGTCGTCCGCCCCGTAGCGGTGGGCGCGGAAGAGGGCCGGTGGCGTGCCTGCCTTCGACGCTGGAGAACGGCGTGTAGCCGGAGTGCGCGCGGGCGGGGTCGCGGCAGACGAGGCCGAGCGGCCGGTTGCGCGTCCAGGCCGCGCCGCCGTCCTCCGCGCGGGCGCGCCGCTACCCGAACAGCATCGCCGAGGCGCTGTCGGCGGCCTCGAACAGCGGCGTGGCCCAGAGGCCGACGACGAAGATGCCGAGGAACAGCACGCCGGTGACGAGGTAGGCGGCGGGGGAGAGCCGCCAGCGCTCGCCCGCGCCCTCGGCGGGTTCGGCGACGTACATCCAGCGGATCACGCGCAGGTAGTAGTAGAGCGAGACGGTGCTCATCACCACGGCGACGGTGGCGAGCCAGAGGAAGCCGGCCTCGGCCGCGGCCTGGAAGAGGATGAACTTGGTCACGAAGCCGGCCAGCAGCGGCATCCCGCTCAGCGAGAACAGGCCGGTCGCGATCACCAGCGCGAGGTAGGGCTGCGTCTCGGCGAGGCCGCGGAAGTCCTCGATGCGCTCGGAGCCGGTGCGGTTGTGGAAGGCGATGACGGCGACGAACACGGCGAGGTTCGTGATCAGGTAGCCGCCGAGGTGCAGCAGCAGCGCCGACCCCGAGGTGTCCGACACCGTCGTGATCGCCATCAGCATGAAGCCGACCTGGCCGATCGAGGAGTAGGCGAGCAGGCGCTTGATGTTGGTCTGCTGGATGGCGACGAGGTTGCCGACCACCATCGTCGCGACGGCGAGCGAGGCGAGCATCCACTGCCAGTCGCCGCGCGCGGGCTCCAGCGCGATGCCGAACAGCGCGAGCATCAGCGCGAACGCCGCCGCCTTCGAGGTGGCCGCGATGTAGGCGGTGATCGGCAGCGGCGCCCCCTCGTAGGCGTCCGGCGTCCACATGTGGAACGGCACTGCCGAGGCCTTGAACCCCAGCCCCCCGACGAGGAGCGCGAGGCCCAGCAGGAACGCCGGCGAGCCGGCCGCGCCGCCCTCGAGCGCGGCCGCGATCTCCTCGTAGCGCGTCGAGCCGGTCGTGCCGTAGAGCAGGCTCAGCCCGTACAGCAGGATCGCCGAGGCGACGCCGCCCAGCAGCACGTACTTCAGCCCCGCCTCGCCCGAGCGGCAGTCGTCGCGGGCCAGCGACACCCCCACGTAGAGCGAGAACGACAGCAGCTCGATCGAGATGTAGGCTGTGAGCAGCTCGCGCGCCGCGGCCATGTAGATCGCGCCGATCGTCGAGACCAGCAGCAGCGCGTAGAACTCGCCGCGGTGCGTGATGTGGCGTTCGGCGAACTCGTAGGAGCCGAGCACCACGACGATCAGCGTGGCGAGGAACAGCACGCGGAAGAACGTCGTGTAGTCGTCCACGGCGATCAGCGCCGCGAAGTCCGTCGGCTCGCGTCCGAGGTAGGCGAGGCTCGCCGCGCCGGCCGCGAGCGCGCCGAGGATCGTGATCCACGGCAGCAGGCTGCGCGCGATGCCGAGCTCGCGCCGGAAGGCGTCCGCCAGCAGCACGGCGGCGGCGGACCCCGCGAGGATGAACTCCGGCGCCAGCAGCCCGTACTCGAAGTTGAGGCCGTTCACGACAGCACCCCGGGGATGCCGAGCTCGAGGCCCATCGCGATGCGGTCGATCCACGGCGCCGGCCAGAGGCCGAGCGCGAAGATCGAGACGGAGAGCACGAGCGCGCCGGCGCGCTCGGACCACGTGATCTCGCCGACGCCGCTCCAGCGCGGGTCGGGCTCGCCGAAGAAGGTGCGCGCGAACATCCGCAGCAGGTACGTCGCCGTGATCGCCGCCGTCAGCACCGCCAGCCCGCCGACCACCGGGTAGGCGCGGAACGCGCCGATGAAGATGTGCAGCTCGGCGACGAAGCCCGACAGCCCGGGCAGGCCGAACGAGGCCAGCCCGGCGATCACGAAGAACACCGCCCACACCGGCATCCGCTTCGCCAGACCCGAGTAGTGCGTGATCTCGCGATCGTGCGACTGGTCGTAGAGCGCGCCGATCAGGAGGAAGAAGAGCGCCGTCATCACTCCGTGCGCGAACATCTGCAGCACCGCCCCGCTCATCCCGATCAGGTTGAGCGTGCCGAGGCCGAGGAACACGTAGCCCATGTGCGAGACCGAGGAGAACCCGGTCATCAGCTTGAAGTCGGTCTGGCGCAGCGCGCCGATCGCGCCGTAGAGCGCCCCCGCGATGCCGAGCGCGAGCAGCGCGGGCGCCCAGAACTCGCCGCCCTCCGGCATCATCTGGAAGCCGAGGCGCAGGATGCCGAACGCGCCGAGCTTCATCAGCACCCCGGCGTGCAGCATCGAGACGGCCGTGGGCGCGGCGGCGTGGCCGTCCGGCGACCAGGGGTGCAGCGGGAAGATGCCGCCCAGCGCCCCGCAGCCCAGCACCACCAGCGGGAACATCACCCGCTGGAAGCCCTCGCCGTACTCCGCCCCGAACAGCGCGGGCATGTCGAACGTGCCGAGGCCCGCCTCGGTGAAGATGCCGAAGATCGCCGTGAAGATCAGGATCGAGGCGGCGACGAGCATCATCATCAGCTTCATCGCCCCGTACTCGCGCCGCCCGGAGCCCCACACCCCGATCAGCAGGTACATCGGCAGCACCGCGGTCTCGTAGAGCAGGAACCAGAAGAAGAGGTCGAGCGCGATGAACGTGCCGTAGACGCCCGCCACGAGCACGAACAGCAGGATGAAGAAGTCCTTGGGGCGGTGCTCCTGCTTCCACGACACCCACGTCCCGGTCAGGATCACGATGCCCGTGAGCAGGATCATCGGCGCGGCTATGCCGTCGATGCCGACCTTGAGCTGGATGCCGTCCTCGCCGAGGAACCCCACGTTGGCGAACCAGGGCCACGCCAGCACGCCCTGGAACTGCTCGCCGCGGTAGTCGAAGGCGAAGAACACCCAGACCGAGATCGCGAACATCGCGACCGAGGCCGCGCCGGTCAGCAGCCGGATCAGCGAACGCTCGCGCGAGGGGATCAGCATCAGCAGCACGGCGCTGGCGAGCGGGATCAGCGGGAGCGCGAGCAGCAGGTAGCCGGCGTCGTTGCCCATCGTCGCGCCGTCCTACGTCCGCCCGAGCGCGACCAGCGCCAGCACGACGACCCCGAGGGCCATCGCCAGCGCGTAGTTCGGGATGCGGCCCGTCTGCAGGAACTTCAGGCGCCGCCCGGCGAAGCCCACGCCCTGCGCGCTCCCGTCCACGCCCGTCTCGTTGATCACCCAGCGGTCGAAGTAGGCCACCACCGAGGCCAGCCCCATCACCACGCGGTCGATCAGGAACTGGTAGAGGTGGTCGATGTAGTAGCGCTGCACCAGCAGGTCGTGCAGCTCCGGCGCCCACTCGCGCGCGCGCGCGGCGCGCCCGGCGGCGCCCCACCAGTAGATGCAGCCGACGGCGATGCCGCCGAGGGCCGACAGCGTCGCCCCCGCCGCCACCGCGCCCTCGAGCCGGAAGGCGTGGCCGCCGTGGCCCTGCGCGAACACCACCTCGCCGATGCCGCCCGCGAAGCCGAGGGCCTTGCCCACGCCGTCGAAGGCGACGAAGCCGGCCACGACCGCGAGCGCGGCGAGCAGCGCCATCGGCGCCGTCATCGACGGCGGCGACTCGTGCGCGTGCGCGTAGGCCTCGCGGTTGCGCGGCTGGCCGAGGAACGTCAGCAGCACCAGCCGCGTCGCGTAGACCGCCGTCAGCGCCGCCACCGCGCCCAGCAGCACGAACACCGCCATGCCGCCCTCGTCGCGCGCCGCCACGAGGATCTCGTCCTTCGACCAGAACCCGGCCAGCGGGACGATGCCGGCCAGCGCCAGCGAGCCGATCGCGAACAGCGCTGCCGTGACCGGCATCCTGCGCCACAGCCCGCCCAGCTCCTCGACCACCTGCTGCCCCGTCGCGTGGATCACCGAGCCGGAGCCGAGGAACAGCAGCGCCTTGAAGAAGGCGTGCGTGAACAGGTGGAACATCGCCGCCGTCACCGATCCGGCGCCGAGCGCGACGAACATGAACCCCAGCTGCGAGACCGTCGAGTAGGCGAGCACGCGCTTGATGTCGTTCGCCACGAGGCCCATCGTCGCCGCCAGCGCGGCCGTCGCGAGGCCGGTGTAGAGCACCACGTCGAGCGCGATCGGGGCGGCCTCGAACACCGGCATCATGCGCGCCACGAGGTAGACGCCGGCGACGACCATCGTCGCCGCGTGGATCAGCGCGCTGACCGGGGTGGGCCCCTCCATCGCGTCGGGCAGCCAGACGTGGAACGGGAACTGCGCGGACTTGCCGGCGGCGCCGGCGAACAGCAGCAGCATCGTCACCGTCAGGTAGGCTTCGCCGTAGCCGCCGCCCTCGGCGAAGTGGATGATCTGCTGGATGTCGAACGTGCCCGCGCCGCGCCACAGCAGGATGATGCCGATCAGCAGCCCCACGTCGCCGATGCGCGTGGTGACGAACGCCTTCTTCGCCGCCTCCGCCGCCGATTGGCGCTCCCAGTAGAAGCCGATCAACAGGTACGAGGCGAGGCCGACCGCCTCCCACGAGAGGTAGAGCAGCAGCAGGTTGCCGGACGCGACGAGCATCAGCATCGCCGCGCCGAAGCCGGACAGCAGCGCGAAGTACCAGCCGTAGCGCGCCTCGCCGTGCATGTAGCCGACCGAGTAGATCATGACCATCAGCGTCACGATCGCGACCACCGCCAGCATCAGCACCGTGATGCCGTCGACCCAGGTGCTGAACTCGATCAGCAGCAGGCCGGCGCCGATCTCGGCCCACGCGAAGCGGTAGGCGTTGCCCTCGCCGGGGTCGAACAGCCCGCCCGCGAAGCTGCCCTGGAAGTCGAGCAGCACGGCGAGGGCGAGCGCGACGACGGCGCCCATGCCGAGGATCGCGAGGAAGTCGCCGCGGCGCGGGAGCAGGCGGTGGAAGAGCCCGAGCAGCGCGAAGAGCGCGGCGGGAATCGCCGGCAGCAGCCAGACCTGCTCCATGCCGAGGCTCACGCGCGCGCCCCTACCACTTGAGCTCGCTGGCCTCGTCGACGTAGGCGGTGCGGCGGTCGCGGAAGAGGCGCAGCACGATGCCGAGCGCGAGGCCGACCTCGGCGGCGGCGACGGTGATCACGAAGATCGCGAAGATCACGCCGGTGAAGCGGTCGGGATCGAGGTAGCTCGCGAACGCCACCATGTTGATCGAGACGGCGGCCAGCATCAGCTCGACCGAGACGAGGATCAGGATGGCGCTGCGGCGCGCGAGCACGCCGTAGAAGCCGATCCCGAACAGCACCGCCGAGAGCAGCAGGAAGTGCTCGAGGGGGATGGCGCCGCTCACGGCGTCCCCTCCCCGGCGGCGGCTTCGGCGGCCTCGTCGTCCGCGGCGTCGTCGCGGCGCGCGATCGCGATCGCGCCGACGAGGGCGACGATGAGCACGAGCGAGGCGATCTCGAACGGCGCGCCGAAGTCGCGGAAGAGCCGCGCGCCGAGCTCGCGGAACGGGATCGCCGCGGCCTCGGCGGCGGGCCAGCCCTGGTCGAGCAGCGCGGCGGCGATCACGGCGGCGAGCGCGCCACCGGCGAGGAAGGCGAACGGCTTCTGCGCGCCGTCGCCGACGATCGGATCGTCGGCGGCGTTGGTCAGCATCAGGCCGAACAGCAGCAGCACGGTGACGCCCCCGCCGTAGACGAGGATCTGGACGAGCGCGAGGAACTCGGAGCCGAGCAGCAGGAAGATCGCCGCCACGCCGAGCAGCGCGACGACGAGCGCGAGCGTGGCGTGGACGACGTGGCGCAGCAGCACCGCGCCGAGCGCGCCCGCCACGATCACGGCGGACGCGAGCCAGAACACGAGCTGGGGCGCGGTGATGACGTCGAAGACGAGCAGCGCCACGAGGACGAGCAGCACGGGCGCCGCGACCGCGCCGGCGGCCGCCCCGCCGAGGAGGATCGTGCGGTCGAGCTGGGCGGGGAGCGGAAGCCGGTCGATCACGTCGGGTCCTGTTGCGCGCTCGGTCCGGCGGACCTAGATGTCGGCGACCCACTCGTCGAGTTCGCCCGCCTTGTGCTGCGCGAGCAGCTGGGGCAGGTCCATGACGAGGTCGGCGCGGTCGTAGACCGAGATTTCGTGGCCGGTCCAGGTGTTGTTCATGGCGATGGCCTCGAAGTTGCAGACCTCGACGCAGATGTTGCAGCGCATGCAGCGCGCGTAGTCGATCCAGAACTTGTCGATGATCTTGCGGCGCCGCGAGTCCCCGCCCATGCTCTCGTGGTTGGGGTTGTCCTTCATCAGCACCGTCATGCACTCGACGGGGCAGGCGCGCTCGCAGGCGTGGCAGCCGGTGCAGTAGGGCTCGTCGACCTCGTGGTCCCAGAGCAGCAGGGGGAAGGCGCGGCCGCGCTCGGGCAGCTCGCGGTGGCGTTCCGGGTACTGGCGCGTCACGGGCCGCCGCCCGAAGGCGGTCAGCGTCGTCGCCATGCTCTTGAGGACGCCCTTCATGGGCCGCAGCCTTTCACGCCGTCGCCTTACGCGGTAGTGGTTGCGGACGCCCGCGCCCGCGGGCGCTCGCGCCGCCTCGTGATGCCGCGATCGACGATCAGGTACAGCGCCGCGAGGCCCGCGAGGTTCGCCGCCAGCAGCCAGACGTCGGCCCAGCCGTAGACCAGCACCAGCCCGTTGACCAGGATCAGCGCGAACGAGATCGGCAGCAGCACCTTCCACGAGAAGCCCATCAGCTGGTCGATCCGCATCCGCGGAACCGTCGCCCGCACCCAGAACACCGTGAAGATCAGGAACAGCGCCTTGCCCGCCGTCAGCGGCGCCTGCAGCCAGAACCCGGCCTCCTCGCCCAGCGGCCACGCCCACCCGCCGAGGAACACCGCCGCCCCGATCAGCGCGAGGATGAACAGGCCCGCGTACTCCGCCAGGAAGAACATCGACCAGCGAATCCCGCTGTATTCGACGAACGGCCCGCCCACCACCTCCGACTCCCCGACCGGGATGTCGAACGGGCTGCGGTTGAGCTCCGCCAGCATCGCCACGTAGAAGATCGCGAACGCCAGCGGCTGCCACACGACGTAGGGGACGCGCCCCTGCTCCGCCACGATCGTCCCGAGGTCGAGCGAGCCGCGCCCGGCCTCGGTGCTCACGATCATGGCGACGGCGATCAGCGAGAGGATCAGCGGCAGCTCGTAGGAGATGCCCTGCGCGGCGGCCCGCAGCGCGCCGATCATCGCGTAGCGGTTGTCCGAGGACCAGCCCGCCATCACCCAGCCGACGATGTTCACCGAACTCACGGCGACGACGTAGAACAGCCCCAGCTCGAGCACGCGCACGCTCCAGCCGAGGGCGAACGGCACCGCCACGAAGCCGAGGAAGATCGGCACGAACACGAAGTAGACCGCCAGCTCGAAGACCCACGGGTCGGCCCCGCGCGGGCGCAGGTCCTCCTTGGCGACGAGCTTGAGCGCGTCGGCGACGGACTGGAGCAGGCCGATCGGCCCGGTGCGGGTGGGGCCGAGGCGGCGCTGGAAGCGGGCGACGATCTTGCGCTCGCCGTAGATCAGCCCCATCACCACCACCGTCATCAGCCCGACGACGACGTGCAGGCGCACGATCGCGTCGACCCAGACGTTGACGTTGTCGATGCCGAAGAGGCCCGTGTTCACCGGTCGACCTCGCAGAGCACGATGTCGAGCGAGCCGAGGACGACGACGGCGTCGGCGACGTAGCCGCCGACCGTCATGTCGCGCAGGGCCTGCAGGTTGGAGAGGCAGGCGGAGCGGATCTTGAGGCGGTGGGGGCGGTTGCCGCCCTTGCTGACGAGGTAGATGCCGTACTCGCCGCGCGGGGCCTCGGTGCGCGTGTAGACCTCGCCGGGCGGGGTGCGGAGCATCCGCGGCAGCCGATCGGGGACGATCGGCCCCGGCTCGAGGCGGTCGAGGCACTGCTCGACGATGCGGATCGACTCGCGCATCTCGAGGATGCGGCCGTGGAAGCGGTCGAACACGTCGCCGTGCTCGCCGGCGATCACGTCGAACTCGACCCGGTCGTAGTAGAGGTACGGCTCGTCGCGGCGGATGTCCATCGGCACGCCGCTGGCGCGCAGCGAGGGGCCGCTCATGCCCCAGTCGAGGGCGTCCGCGGCGGAGATGGCGCCGACGCCCTCGGTGCGCGCGCGGAAGATCTCGCTGCGGGTCATCAGCCCGTCGATGTCGCGGATGCCCCTGCGCGCGTGGTCGAGCACCTCGCGCACGCGCGCCTCGAAGTTCGCGGGAACCTCCCAGGCGAGGCCGCCGGCGCGGAAGTAGGCGTACATCAGGCGGTCGCCGGTGATCTCCTCGAACAGGTCCTGGATGACCTCGCGCTCCTTGAACCCGAACACGAAGGCGGTGCCGAACACGCCGACGTCGGTGCCGAAGGCGCCCAGGAACATGAAGTGGCTGGACAGCCGGTTGAGCTCGCACAGGATCATGCGGATCCACTGCGCGCGCTCCGGCGCCTCGATCTCCGCGAGGCGCTCCACCGCCATGACGTAGGAGAGCTCGGCGTTGAAGTTCGCCAGGTACTCGGTGCGGTCCATGTAGCCGACGCCCTGGCGGTAGTCCATGGTCTCGCACAGCTTCTCGGCCCCGCGGTGCATGTAGCCGATGTGCGGCTCGACGCCGGTGACGAGCTCGCCGTCGATGGTGAGCACCATGCGGAAGACGCCGTGGGTCGAGGGGTGCTGCGGCCCCATGTTGACGAAGATGTCCTCGGTCTCGAACTCGCGCCCGGGGACGGGCGCGGGCGGGGACTGCGTCACTCGAACGCCTCCTCGGCGTAGGCGATGCCCTCGCCCTGCAGCGTCTCGATCTCGGCGAGGGGGTGCTCCTTGCGGAGCGGGAAGGTGTCGTCCATGTCGTCGGGCAGCAGCAGCGGGCGGGGGTCGGGGTGGCCCTCGAAGCGCACGCCGAACATCTCGGCGGTCTCGCGCTCGAGCCAGCCGGCGGCGCGCCAGACGGCGGTCGCGCTGCCGATCGCGAGGTCGTCGTTGGCGAGGCGGCACTTGACGGTGAGGTTGTGGCGGCGGGTGGAGGAGTAGAGGTGGTAGACCACGTCCACGCCCTCTTCCTCCCAGTCCACGGCGGTGAGGTTGCGGAGGTAGTCGAAGGCGAGGCCCTCGTCGCGGCGGAGGGCGCGCAGGGCGCGCACGGCCTCGTCGCGGGGGACGCGCACGATCAGGTCCTGGACGCCGGCCTCGGGTTCGGCGGTGACGCCGGCGAGGGCGGCGTCGACGGCGCTCCAGATCGTGCCGGCGAGGCCGCCGGAGGCGTCCGCTTCGCCGGTCGTCATCGGCCGGTCGCCCCGCGCTCCTCCATGATCTTCTCCTGGAGGGCGACGAAGCCGTCCATCAGCGCCTCGGGGCGCGGGGGGCAGCCCGGGACGTAGACGTCGACGGGCACGATCTTGTCGACGCCCTGGAGGACGCGGTCGTAGCGGGTGTAGGGGCCGCCGTTGGTGGCGCAGGCGCCCATCGAGATCACCCACTTGGGGTTGGGCATCTGCTCGTAGAGCAGCTTGACGGCGGGAGCCATCTTCTTGGTGACGGTGCCGGCCACGATCATCACGTCCGACTGGCGCGGCGAGGGCCAGGGCACGATGCCGAAGCGGTCGAGGTCGTAGTGCGCCATGTAGGTCGCGATCATCTCGATCGCGCAGCAGGCGAGGCCGAACGTCATCGGCCACAGCGAGGACTTGCGCGCGGCGGCGATCACGAGGTCGGCAGGGGCCTGCATCACGCCCGGCAGCACGACGCGGTAGAGCGCCTTGCCCGGCGCCGGCTCGACCGGGACGAGGCGCGGGGCCTCGGCCGGGTGCTCCGAGGGCGGGGCGTGCGGCGCGAGGGGCAGCGGCTCGGCGCCCGGAGGCGCCTCGGGCGCGGCGGGCCGCGCCGGGGCGATCGCGGCCGGAGGCCCGGCCGGAGGCTTCAGCGCCACTGCAGCGCTCCCTTCTTCCAGGCGTAGACGAGACCGACGGCGAGGATGCCGACGAACAGCACCATCTCCCAGTACGCCTGCGCGCCCACCTCGACGAAGGACAGCGCCCACGGGAAGATGAACACCGCCTCGACGTCGAAGATGATAAAGAGGATCGCGTACAGGTAGAAGCGCACGCCCACGTTGGTGCTGGAGCGCCGCACCGGCAGCATCCCGCACTCGTAGGTGGCGCCCTTGTCGCGTTCGGCGGAGAAGGGCGCGAGCAGCCGCGAGCCGATCAGCGCGGTGATGACGAGGACGAACCCGAGCACGGTGGCGATCAGCACGGGCAGGTAGTTGCCGAAGAGCTCGTCCACGGCCCGCCCCCGGCTCCCGCCGCGCGCCCGGCGGCGCGCGCCCGCGACCGCCGCCGAACCTAGCAGCCGCCCCGCTCCCGGTCAACGCGCCGCCGCGCCGCCGCCCCCGGTGCGCCGGTGCGCGGCGGGCCTAGTCCTTGCGGATGGTGCGGCCCTGCTTCTCCTCGAGGCGGCCGAGGGCGCGGCCCTTGTCGGGGTGCGGGTCCTTGACGAGGCCGTAGATCTCGCGGCCTTCGTGGCCTTCGGGCAGGTACTCGGTGATCGGAAGACCTTCCGAATCGCAGAACAGCAGTCAGTGGCAGTACTTGTACTTCTGCATCTCCTCGCAGGCGCAGATCCAGGTGCTGCGGCGCACCTCCTCCTGCTTGTCCTCGTAGAAGTTGCAGGGGCAGAGCGGCCGGCCGAGGTCGTCGACGTGTTTGGCGAGGCCGATCACGAGGAACTCGGTGATCTCGCGCTGGGGGTGGAGGTAGGTGCCGCTCTTCTCGGCGAAGTTCTCGACGAACTTCCACATCTTCGCGAGCGATCGCTCCGACGCCTGCTGGCGGTCGGCGTCGGTCGGCTGGTCGACCATGCGCCCCGTCCCTCGCCGCCGCGCCGCGGCCCTCGCCGCGCCCGCGCCGCCATGGTAGCACGGCGGGCAAGCGGGCGGGCCGCCCGGGGGCGGCCCGCCGCGAAGTCCGATCCGTGAGCGCGCGGCTAGAAGCCGCCCATGCCCATGTCGTCCATGCCGGGCGGCATCCCGCCGGGCGGGCCGGCCGGCTTGTCTTCCTTGACCTCGGCGACGAGGCTCTCGGTGGTGAGCATGAGGGCGGCGACGGAGACGGCGTTCTCGAGCGCGGCGCGGGAGACCTTGACCGGGTCGAGGATGCCGAGTTCGTACATGTCGCCGAGCCCGCCGCCGGCCACGTCGTAGCCGGTGCCGGTGTCGGCCATGCGGACGTCGTCGACGATCACGGAGCCCTCGAGGCCGGCGTTGGCGACGAGCTGGCGGAGCGGGGACTCGAGCGCGCGCCGGAGGATGCGGACGCCGGTCGCCTCGTCGGGGTCGGCGAGCTCGCCGGCGGTGCGGTCGAGGGTCTCCTGGACGCGGATGAAGGCGACGCCGCCGCCGGGGACGACGCCCTCCTCGACGGCGGAGCGGGTGGCGGAGAGGGCGTCCTCGACGCGGAACTTCTTCTCGCGCACCTCGGTCTCGGTGGCGCCGCCGACCTTGATCACGGCGACGCCGCCGGCGAGGCGGGCGAGGCGCTCCTGCAGCTTCTCGCGGTCGTACTCGGAGGAGGCGTCCTCGATCTGGGCGCGGATCTGGCGGATGCGGGCCTGGATCGCCTCGTCGCTGCCGTGGCCGTCGATGATGGTGGTGCGGGCCTTGTCGGCGACGACGCGGTGGGCGCGGCCGAGGTCGGCGATCTGGGCGTCCTCGATGCTGCGGCCCATGTCGGCGGTGATGAAGGAGCCGCCGGTGAGCGCGGCGATGTCCTCGAGCGAGGCCTTGCGGCGGTCGCCGAAGGAGGGGGCGCGCACGGCGAGGAAGTTGAGCGTGCCGCGCGCCTTGTTGACGATCATCGTCGCCAGCGCGTCGCCCTCGAGGTTCTCGCAGAGCACGACGAGGTTCTTGGTGACCTGCAGCGCCTTCTCGACGATCGGGACCAGTTCCTGGACGCCGGTGAACTTGTGGTCGGTGATCAGCAGGTAGGCGTCCTCGACGGCGGCCTCCTGGCGCTCCTGGTTGGTGACGAAGTGGGGCGAGATCCAGCCGTGCTCGATCTGGAGGCCGTCGACGAACTCGGTCTCGTCGTCGATCGACTTGCCGTCCTCGACGGTGATGACGCCGTCCTTGCCGACCTTCTCCATGACGTCGGCGATGAGGCTGCCGATGCGGTGGTCGTTGCCGGCGATGCCGGCCACGGCGGCGACGGTGTCCTTGCCCTCGACGGGCGAGGCGAGGCCGCGCAGGGCCTCGGCGGCGGCGCGCTGGCCGCGCTCGAGGCCGCGGCGGACCGCCATCGCGTTGGCGCCGGCGGCGATCACGCGCATCCCGTCGGCGAAGATCGCCTGCGCGAGCACGGTCGCGGTGGTGGTGCCGTCGCCGGCCATCTCGTTGGTGCGGACGGCGACCTGCTTGACCAGCTGGGCGCCCATGTTCTGGAAGCGGTCGTCCAGCTCGATCTCGCGGGCGACGGTGACGCCGTCCTTGGTGATCACGGCCGGCCCGTAGTTCTTGTCGAGCACGACGTTGCGGCCGCGCGGCCCGAGCGTGACGCCGACGGCTCCCGCCAGCACGTCGACGCCGTCCTTGAGGGCGTGGCGCGCGGCCTCGTCGAAGCGGAGCTCCCTGGCGGGCACGGCGGCTAGCTCCCGCCGTCGACGAGCTTCGCGAGCACGTCCTGGAAGCGGATGATGATGTAGTCCTCCTTCTCGACGGTGATCTCCTGGCCCGTGTACTTCTGGTAGAGCACGCGGTCGCCCTCGGCGAGGTCGGCGGTCTCGACGACGCCGGCGTCGTTCATCTTGCCGGGGCCGACGGCGACGACGTTGCCGTGCTGCGGCTTCTCCTTCGCCGAGTCGGGGATGACCAGGCCGGAGGCGGTCATCTCCTCGTCCTCGACGGCCTGCAGCACGATGTGATCGGTGAGCGGAACGACGGTCGTTGCCACGTTGCGGTGTGCCTCCCTGCTCCTCTGTGCGCCCCCGGTGCGCCCCCGGTGCGCCGCTTGTCCGTCCGCCGCGCGTCCGCCGCGCGGCGCGCCGCGCCCGCGGTGCGGACGCGGCGGCGAGTTTAGCACTCTCCCCCGCAGAGTGCCAAGCGGCGGCGGGGCCGGGGAACGCGCGCTTCCGGCGGTACATGAAATCGTGTACGCTGCCGGCGGGCGAGCGGGGCGGGCAGGAAGCGGGGACGGCGTGCCGGAGGACGCGGGCGCGTACCGGGCGGGCGAGGACGGCGGCGCCGGGCGGGAGGGCGCGGAGGCGGCGGCGCGCGTGCGCGCGCTGCGGCTGCGCCTCGGCGAGACGCAGGCGGAGTTCGCCGCGCGGCTCGGCACGACCCAGCAGACGGTCTCGGAGTGGGAGCGCGGCGCGCGCCGCCCGCGGCGGATGGCGCGGCGGCTGCTCGCGCTCGTCGCCGAGCAGTCCGGCGTCTACGACCCCTCGGACGGCGGCTTCCCGGACGGCGGCGGGCCGCCGGGGGCGGCGTAGCGTGGCCGCGCCGGCGGCGGCGCGGGAGCGGCCGGCGGCGGACGGCGCGGCGGACGGCGCGGCGGCGCCGCTGCGCGAACGCGAGCTGACGGCGCTGTGGCTGCTGGGGCGGGTCCCGCGCGGGCTGCTGCCCCGGCCGCTGCTGCGCGCGGGGCGGGCGGGGCGCGGGCCGGGGCCGGACGTGCGCGAGGCGGCGTTCCTGGGGCCGGACGGGGCGATCGCGGCCGGGGACGTCGAGGCGCACCTCGCGGCGAGCGGCTTCGCGCGCCACGGCCACCTCGCCGATCCGGCCTACGCGGGGGTGGCGCTGCACCTCGTGTGGACGGACGACCGCCGGACGCCGGGCGCGCCGCAGCCGCTGCCGGGCGGGGGCGATGCGCCGACGGTGGCGGTCGGGCCGGCGCTGGGCCACTCGCCGGAGCGCCTGCGGCGGCTGCTGCGGCTCGGGCCGCGGGGGGCGGAGCCGTGCGCGGCGGCGGCGCGCGGGCGCGGCGCGGCGGCGACCTCGGAGCTGGTGCGCGCGCAGGGGCGGCGGCGGCTGGCGGAGCGCGCGCGGCGCGCCGCGGCGCTGGCCGCCGCGCGCGGCTGGGACGGCGCGTGGGAGGCGCTGCTCCTCGCCGCGCTCGAGGCCAGCGCCGGCCGCAGCCGCGAGGGCGCCGCGGAGCGCGCGCAGGCGGCGGCGCGGATCGGCGCGGCGCTGGGGCCGGAGCCGCTGCGCGCGCTGCGCGGCCTCGCGCTCGGGAGCGGGGGGCGGCCGCGCGCGCTGATCGGGGCGCTGCGCGCGGACGGGGCGCTCGGCGCCGGGCGCGCGGGCGAGGCGGGCTGGAACGCGGCGCTGCCGCTGCTGGCAGCGGCCGCCACGGCCTTCGGCGACGCGCCGCTGGCGCGGGCGGCGGCGCTGCTGGCCGCGCGCTGGCCCGCGCCGCGCCCCTACGGCCGCACGCGCGCGCTGGCGGGGCTGCTCGGCCCGCCCCCGCGCGGCGCGGGCGCGCAGCACGCGCAGGGCCTGCTCCACCTCCAGGACCTGTGGTGCGAGCGCGGCGGCTGCGGCGTCTGCCCCCTCTCCGCGCCGCCGCCCGCCATGCCGTAGCATCGGGGGCGGGAGCGGAAGGCGTCCGGTGGCGCCCGCGGTCTTCAACACCGTCGCGGGGCCGCGTCGCGGTCCCGGGTGGGTTCGACCCCCACGCGCTCCCGCCACGCGCGCCGCGGCGCCCGCCGCCCCCTCGCGAGCGGCCGCGCCCGCTCCCGCCCCGCCGGCCGAGGCCGCCGCCGCGGGCGGGGGCGAGCAGCCCGCCGCCGATGCGCTATACTGGGGGCGACCGGCGCGGAAGCGTCGGCGGAAGGAGCGATGCGTGACCGACACACTGCGCGTTCAAGTCTCTGTAGGGGATGTCGCCTTCGAGTTCGAGCGACTGATCGAAATCCGGGACGGCGTCCTCGCCGTCGTCGAGGAGGGGAACGGCGGCACGACCGCGGCCGAGGAGCGCAGCAAGCGGATCGACGCCGAGAAGCGCGCTGACCGCGAAGCGCTGCGCGCCGACCGCGAAGCGGAGCGCGCCGACAGCCAAACGCTGCGCGCCGAGGAGGCCGAGGCCCACGCCGAACAGCTCTCGAAGAACCTCCAGCAGCTGGGGTCGGCTGGTCCCCGCAACGACTTCCTGTCGCCGCGCGGCGAGGCCGATTCGTCCGCGCCCGCCGACGTGGCGGGCGCCGTCCGCATCGCGCGGATGCGCTTCCCCGCCCGCCTCCACTTCCTCCCGAAGGCCATCGAGTCGGCCGGGGAGTCCAACTACCGCGATCCCGAAAAGGTGCTCGCCACCTTCGAGGCGCTGGCCAAACTCGGCGACGAGCGCGCCGCCGGGCCGCTCGGCAAGCGCGTCGAGGAGTGGCTGCGCGAGCAGGGCATCACCTACTCGCCGCACGAGAGCCAGACCACGATGGGCATGTTCGGCGGCGAGCGCACCTACCGGTACAGGAACGAGACCCTGACGATGGAGCCGCACATCAAGATCGGCATCGGCCCCAACCCGCGCGAGCACCTCCGCATCCACCTCGCCTGGCACGAGGAGGAGTCGCGCTGGATCATCGGCCACGTCGGACGCCACCTCACCAACACCAAGACCTGAGCGCGCGGCGCGAGGGCCTCAGGCGTCCGCGCCGTCCTCGTCCCACGGGACGCCGGTGGCGCCGGCGATCACGTCGAGGATGTCCTCGATGTCGCCGCGCAGCCCCGGCTCGGGGCCGAGGGCGAGGGCGCGGCGCAGCACGGCGGTGGCTGCGGCGTAGAGCGCGGGGGCGTCCTGCGCGACGGGCTGGTGCGGCGCGCGCGGCCGTTCGAGCGCGTTCGCCGCGAACTCGCGGCACCAGCCGAGCGTGTAGAGGATGGCCGCGTCGCGCGGGCAGAGCGCGGCGGCTCGCTCCAGCGCGGCGAGGCCGTCGGCGAAGCGGCGCCTGCGCGTGACCAGCGTGTTGCCGAGGTAGGCGTGCGCCTCGCAGAAGTCCGGCGCGCGCGCCGTCAGCGCCCCGGCCGCCGCGATCGCGGCGTCGATCTCGCCGCGCGCGTGCAGCTCCATCGCCCGCCGCAGCTCCGCGCGCAGCGCGGCGTCCGGCCCGCCGCCCGCGCGCGGCTCCCCGCACGCCCGCCCCTCAGCCGAGCGCGTCGTAGTCCGCCACCGTTCGCCGGTGGCGCTCCTCGACCGGCGCGCGCCGGCCGGCGTGCGTGAAGACGCAGAGCCGGTTGGCGCGCACGCCGGCCAGCACGCGCCCGCCGACCTCGCGCGGGTCCGTCGGCGGCGGGAGCCTCCCGCGCCGCGCGGCGCCGATGCCGTCCGGCGGCGGCGCGTCCGGCCCGCCGGACGCCCGCGGGCGGTTGCGCCCGGCCTCCGCGATGCGCGCCGCCACCCCGCCGGGGCACAGCACCGGGACGCCGATGCCGTCCGGCGCGAGCTCCGCCCGCAGCGTCTCCGGGTAGCCCGCGAGCGCGAACTTCGACGCCGTGTAGACGCCGATCGGCAGCCCGCCGATCGCGTAGACGCCGGCCGCCGAGGCCGTGTCGGCGACGTGCGCCTCGCCGCCCTGCGCGCGCATCCCCGGCACGAACGCGCGCACCCCGTGCACGGGGCCCATGAGGTTGACGCCGAGTGTCCACTCCCAGTCCGCCTCCGGCGCCTCGGCCAGCGGCGAGACGGCGAGCACGCCCGCGTTGTTGCACAGCAGATGCACCTCGCCGAACGCCTCGTACGCGCGCGCGGCCAGCTCCCCGACCGCCCCGAACGAGGAGACGCCGGCGCGCACCGCCAGCGCGTCGCCGCCGAGCGCGCGCACGTCGGCGGCGACGCGCCCGGCCTCGTCCTCCTCGACGCCGGCGAGGACGACGCGCATCCCGGCGGCGCGGCAAGCGTGCGCCAGCCCCTCGCCGATGCCGCTGCCGCCGCCCGTGACGACGGCCGTCCGCCCCTCGAGCCGCACCATCCCCGCGCCTCCCGCCTCGCCGCCTCGCGCCGACGCCAGCATAGCGGGCGCGGGACAGACCGATGGCGCGCACAGGCCAGGGGGGTGAGCCCCACCCTCGTCACGCCGGCCAACTCGCCGAGGACTCCGGCCGGCGCTTCGGCGGCCGCCTCGCTGGCGGCGGCGCGGCCGCCCCCCGGCACGGGACACTTGCGTGGGCCCGCGGCGCGCGCGTCCGCAGCGCCTCGAGGCGCGGAACAAGAGGAGGGCGGCCTCGCGGCCGCCCTCCCTGCGCGGTACCGAGGCGCGCCCGCTACTTGTCGAGCCAGGCCGCCGGGATGACGTCGCCCCAGTCGTAGTACGAGCTGTTGTCGTTGGGCGAGCTCGCGCCCCAGCGGATGCCGCGCACCCACGGCTGGAGCACCTCGGGGTAGTTCGCCGTCGGCAGCGTCGGCCGGTACATCTGGTCGAGGTCGCGCTCGTAGATCTTCAGCCAGATCTCGCGGCGCGCCTCGGGGTCGAGTTCGAGCTGCTGCTGCACGGCCCACTCGTCGATCTGCGGGTCGTTGACGCGCCAGCGGTTGCCGGGCGACTCGGAGTGCACCTGCCCGTAGAACCAGTTGTCGGCGTCGAAGCCGCTGGTGCTCCAGCCGACGGTGGTGACGTCCGGCAGCTTGGCGGGCACCCACGCCGAGTTGAACTCGGTGTAGTCGACCGCGCCGCCGCTCATCGTGACGCCGATGTCGCGCAGGTTCTGCTGCACGATCTCGGCGGTCTGGTCCTGGTTCCCCGAGTACGGGTAGTACATGTTGTTCATCTCGAGGTTTTCGGCGCCCGCGGCGGCGAGCAGCTTCTGCGCCTCGGCCGGGTCGAAGCGCAGCCAGTTGCCCAGCCGCCCCGACTCCTGCGTCGGCACGTCGTCCCAGAGGTAGATCCACGGGATGACGTGGAAGATCTTGCCGATGCCGTCGTAGATCAGCTCGATCATCAGCTCGCGGTCGAGGGCGAGCGAGAGCGCGCGCCGCACCCGCTCGTCCGCGTACTTCGGCAGCGTCAGGTTCAGCGCGAAGGTGGTCGAGTTGTAGGTCACGACCGTGAGGTTGACCTGCACGTCGGGGTTGGTCCTGACGATCTCGTTGAGCGTCCGCAGGTTCGGGGCCAGCGAGTAGGCGTACTCGATCTGGCCCACGCGGAACGCGGCGGTGCGGGCCGCGCCGTCGCGCATGATCAGGAACTCGAAGCCGTCGAGCAGCACCTCGCGCTCCCAGTAGTCGGGGTTCTTCTCGAACACCACCTTCTGGCCCGGCGAGCCCTCGGTCATGATGAAGCCGCCGGTGCCGACCGCCTTCGACTCGATCGTGCCGTCGTCGACCAGCTCGCGCGGGAAGATCGTCTGCTTGTTGCTGCCGAGCGGGTTGAGGAAGTCGGCGGTCGGGTTGGCCATGCCGATCCTGAACGTGAGGTCGTCCACCGCCTCGTAGGTGGAGGCGTTGTTGTAGTAGGACTTGTGCACGCCCTCGTTGGCGTAGCGCTCGATCGCGAAGCGGGCGTCTTCTGCGACGAAGTCGCGCCCGTTGAGCGGCGGCAGGTTCTGCCACCTGATGCCGGGCTGGATGTTGAACGTGAACGTCAGGCCGTCCGGCGAGCGCTCCCACGAACCGGCCAGCTCGGGCTCCAGCTCCAGCTTGTAGGGGTCGGCGGCGGGGCCGCGCACGATGCCGAGCAGCCGGTTGTAGGTCACGTTCGGGATCGTGACCGTGCCGCCCGCGGCCGAGGTCACCGGGTCGATCGTCTGGTAGTCCCAGCTGGTGGCGACGCGCATCACGCCGCCCGGCCTGGGCGTCTTGGCCGGTTCGGGGTAGTTGAACGGGTAGGGCAGGTCGGGGTCCTTGACCCACTCGCCGAGGACCTCGATCTGCTCTTCGGCGTCGCCGCTCGCGTCGGCGACGGCCGTCGTCGCGGTCGCCGCCGGCGTCGAGGCTGCCGGCGCAGCGGTCGCCGCCGCCGGGGCGTCGTCCTCGTCGTCCCCGCCGCCGCAGCCGAGGAGCGCGGCGGCGGCGAGGCCGGCCCCGCCGATCAACCCTCCCCGCAGCAGCGTGCGCCTCCCGAAGGCGGCGGACCGCCACTCGGCGCCGAAGGGTTCGCGCTTCTCGTCCACGGCCCTGCCTCCTCTCGGAAAGCGTCGCAGGGGATGCGGATTGGACAGGACGGCGCAAGGCTTGTCAAGACAACGACAAGGTCCGCGCCCCGCGGCGCAAGAGGAGGGCGGCCTCGCGGCCGCCCTCCGTGCGCGCGTAGCGGGCGCCCCGCTACTTGTTGAGCCAGGCGCCGGCGATCTGGTGGCCCCAGTCGTAGTAGGAGCCGTTGGTGTAGCTGACGCCGCCGAAGCGGAGGCCGCGCACCCAGGGCTGGTAGACCTCGAAGGTGAAGCCCGACGGGGCGGGCGGCCAGTACATCCGCTCGAGGAAGTAGTCCCACATCGTGCGCTGGATCTCGCGGCGCGCGTCCGGGTCCAGCTCGACCTGCTGCTGCTCGGCCCAGGCGTCCACCTGCGGGTCGTTGAGCCGCCAGCGGTTCGCGGGAGCGCCGGAGTGCACGAGGTTGTGGAAGTAGTGGTCGGGGTCGAAGCCGACCGTCGCCCAGCAGCTGGTGCAGCCCTCCTCGAGCTTGCTCGTCACCCACGTCGAGTTGAACTCGGTGTAGTCGACGTGGCGCTGGTTCATGGTGATCCCGACCTGCTCGAGCTCCTTGGCCGTGACCTCCGCCTCCTGGTCGCCGGTGGGCGAGCCGTAGTTGTGGTAGAAGTTTTCGAAGGTCAGGCCCTCGGCGCCGGCGGCGGCGAGCAGCTTGCGCGCCTCGGCCTTCGCGCCGGGCTCGGCCCAGCGGCCGTACCACGGCCCGTAGAGGCCCGACTCGCGCGTCGGCTCCTCGCCGAAGACGACGGTCCAGGCCTGCAGCGCGTTGATCTTGGACAGCCCGTCGTAGAGCAGGTCGGACATGAGGTCCATGTCCACGGCGAGGGTGATCGCCTGCCGCACGCGGTCGTCCTCGAACATCGGGCTGGAGAGGTTCATCCCGAACGGGGCGCCGCGCACGTTGGTGTTGAAGTTGACCTGCACGTCCGGGTTGGTCTCGAGCAGGGCGTCCATCGCGCGGATGTTGGGGACGAGCCCGTAGCAGTAGTCGAACTGCCCGACGCGGAAGCCGGCGAGCCGCGCCGAGTAGTCCCCGAGCAGCTGGAACTCGAAGCCGTCGAGCAGCACCTCGCTCTCCCAGTAGTCGGGGTTCTTGACGAAGTGGGCGTGGCTCGCGATCTCGGCCTCGGTCAGGATCATCGCGCCGGTGCCGATGACCTTCTCGCTGATGGTGCCGTCGTCGACCAGCTCGCGCGGGAAGATCGTCTGGTAGCGGCTGCCGAGCGGCAGGATGAAGTCCGCCGTCACCTTCGACATCGTGATCTTGAGGTTGTAGTCGTCGACCGCCTCGATCGAGCCGATGTTGGCCCAGTAGCCCTGGTGCACCCCGTCGGTGGCGTAGCGGTCGTAGGCGAACTTGATGTCGTGCGCGGTCAGCTGGCGCCCGTTGAGCGGGGCGATGTTCTGCCAGTAGACGTCGTCGCGGATGTTGAAGGTGAAGACCGCGCCGTCCTGGCTGCGCTCCCACGAGGACGCCAGCTCGGGCTTCAGCTCGATCGCGAAGGGCTCCTTGTCCACCCCGCCGACGTGACCGAGCAGCTTGTTGTAGACCATGTTGGGCACGGTGATGGTGCCGCCCGCGGCCGAGGCCGTGGGGTCCATGGTGGAGATGCTGAACGTCGCGGCGACGCGCATCACGCCGCCCGCCTTCGGCGTCAGCCCGGCCGGCTCCGGGAACTGGTAGGGGTACGGCAGGTCCGGGTCCTGCACCAGCTTGCCGCGGCCCGCCTCGGGCGTCGCCGCGGCGCTGTCGCCGCTGTCGGCGGCCGTCGCGGTCGCCGTCGCCGCCGGCGTCGAGGCCGGGGCGGTCGTCGCCGCCGGCGCGGCGTCGTCCTCGTCGTCGCCGCCGCAGCCGATCAGGGCCGCGGCGGCGAGGCCCGCTCCGCCGAGGAGGCCTCCTCGCAACAGCGTGCGCCGGTCCAGTCCCGGCGCGCTCCAGAGCCTCGTGACCTCGCTCATGGCGGCCTCCTCCGTCCCCGGCCCACGCGCGGCGGGAGACACTCCCCCCCGTTCGCGCCGTTCCGGGCATTCGAGGAGGTACGCGCGGCGCGTGCGCGCGGTCCCCCGGCGGCGGAACGGCAGCCGCAGCATACACCCGCCCGCCGTGCGCGGGCGCGGCGGTCAGGCGGCGGCCTGGGCCTGCGCCTCGGCGACGCGCTCGGCGAGCCAGGCGGCGTTGACGGCGCCGTGCTCGACGAAGTCGGCCACCACCTCGGCGAACTCGCCGGGCGCCTCGGTCTGGACGCCGTGGGCGACGCGGCTGAAGACGTGCAGCGAGGCGTTCGGCAGCCGCAGGAAGTCGCGCAGGTTGGCCTCCAGCAGCGCGTCCGCCGCCGCCGTCACCATCAGCGTGGGCGTCGCGATCTCGCCGAGGCGGTCGCCGAGGCGGACGGCGGCCATCGCCTTCATGCCCTCCTCGTAGTGCCCCTCCGACACCGACAGCGAGCGGTCGACGGCGCGCGCGACGTCGGCGTCGTCGGCCATCTCCTGCCGCGCGATGGCGGCGCGGCGCTCGCGGATCAGCTGGGCGCGGTCGCCGGCGGCGCGCAGCCGCCGCTGGCGCTCGGTCTGCGCCGGGTCGGGCGCGTAGCCGTCGGCGCCGATCGGCGTGACCAGCACGAGGCGCGTGAAGCGGTCGGGGTAGTCCAGCCCCAGCAGGAAGCCGATGCCCCCGCCCATGCTGTGCCCGACGTAGGCCGCGCGCCCGATCCCGAGGTGGTCGAGCAGCCCGACGGCGTCGGCGGCGTACTGCTCCAGCGTGTAGCCGCCGGCGGGCCGCTCGCTGTCGCCGGCGCCGCGCGAGTCCATGAGGATGCAGCGGTAGCGGTCGCGCAGCCGCTCGGCGATCGGCACGTAGCCGTCGTGGGAGCCGGTGAAGCCGTGGTGGAACAGGATCGGCTCGCCCGCGCCGTGCTCCTCGTAGTAGAGCTCCACGCCGTTCACGTTCGCGGTCGCCATCGCCTCGCTCCTTCGCTGCGCCGTCGCGTGCGTTCGCGCGCAGTCTGCGCGATCGGCGGCGGCGCGTCGAGGGCGCGCGGCGCCGAAGCGCGCGGCGCCGAAGCGCGCGCGACGAGGGCGCGCGACGGCAAGGCGCGCGGCCCGTACGATGCGCGGCGATGTCCCTCCCGATTCCCGAAGGCCCCGCCGGCTACACCGCCGGGTGGATGCGCGGCGCCCTCGCCGCGGCGGGCGCGCCCGGCGCGGCCGGCCTCGCCGCCGTCGAGGTCGACGAGCGCTTCGCCGACGATCGCGGCATCGGCGGGCAGGTGGTGCGCGTGCGGCTGCGCTACGCGGACGGCGCGCCGCCGGACGCGCCTGCCTCGGTCGTCGCGAAGATGCCGAGCGCGTACGGGGACACGCGCCGCGGCGGGGCCTTCCTCTCGCTGCCGGAGCGCGAGCTGCGCTTCTACCGCGAGCTCGCGTCCGCCGTGCCGCTCCGCACCGCCCGCTGCTGGTACGCCGACATCGACGGCGACGGCGACAACTTCGTGCTGCTGCTCGAGGACCTCGGCGCGCTGCCCGCGGGCGACGACGAGGCCGGCGCGTCGCCAGCGGACGCCGGGCGCGTGGTGGCGGACGCCGCCGCGCTCCACGCCGCGTGGTGGCGCTCGCCGCGCTTCGGGGCCCTGCCGTGGGTTCCTGCGTTCGGCGTGCGCGCGCTGCTCTGGCAGCGCAACTTCGCCACCGCCTGGCGCACCGGCCGCGAGGCCGTCGCCCGGCTGCTGCCGCCCGAGCTGCTGCCGCTGGGCGAGGCGCTCACGCGCCGCCTCGCCGCCTCCTCGCTGCGCCTCGCGCGCCGCCCGCCGACGCTGCTGCACGGCGACCTGCGCCTCGACAACCTCTTCTTCCCGCCGGACGCGGAGCAGCCGATCGCCGCCGTCGACTGGTCGAACCTCGCGACCGGCCCCGGCGCCTACGACATCGCCTACTTCCTGAGCGTGGCGCTCGACCCCGAGGAGCGCCGCGCCCGCGAGCGCGACCTGCTGCGCCGCTACCTCGACGCCCTCGCCGCGCACGGCGTGGAGGAGGCGTCGTTCGGGGCGGCCTTCGACGACTACCGGCTGTCGTTCCTCGAGCCGTTCGCGCGGATGACGCTGCTGCACGTCGGCGGCCACGCCGGCAAGGACGGCCTCGCGCGCCCGTCCGCCGTGCTCGCGAAGTTCGCGCGCAACGCCGGGCAGGCCGCGCTCGACCTCGACGCGCTCGCGCTGCTGGATCGGGACTGAGCGGCGCCGAAGCGGGGGGGGGGCGCTACCCCGGGTAGCCGCCGGTCATGCGGCGCAGGCGCTCGACGCGCCGCTCGATCGGCGGGTGGGTCGAGAACAGCCCGGAGAAGTTGTGCCCGTGCAGCGGGTTGACGATGAAGAGGTGCGCCGTCGAATCCGGCACGGCCATCGGGATCCGCTGCGCGCCGCGCTCCAGCTTCGACAGCGCCGAGGCCAGCGCCTCGGGGTCGGCGACGAAGCGCGCGCCGTCGCTGTCGGCCTGGTACTCGCGGGCGCGGCTGACGGCCATCTGGATGATGCCCGCCGCCAGCGGCGCGACGATCGCCGCGACCAGCAGCGCCATCCCGTTGCGGCGGTCGCCGAAGAAGAACGCGAAGAACGAGATCATCGAGATCGCCGAGGCGATCGTCGCCACGATCGACGACGTGAGGATGTCGCGGTTGGCGACGTGCGCCATCTCGTGGCCCAGCACGCCCCGCAGCTCGCGCTCGCTGAGCAGGCCGCGGATGCCGGTGGTGACGGCGACGGCGGCGTGCTTCGGGCTGCGTCCCGTGGCGAAGGCGTTCGGCTGCGGCGAGTCGATGACGTAGACGCGCGGCATCGGCATTCCGGCGGCCGTGGCGACGCCTTCGACCGTGCGGAACAGCGCCGGGTCGTCCTCGCGCGCGATCTCGTGCGCGCGCGAGGTCCTGAGCACGATGTCGGCCGAGAACCAGTACGAGCCGGCGTTGAGCGCGAGGGCGACGGCGAGGGCGATCGCGACGCCCCCCAGCCCCCCGATCGCGCCCCCGGCGGCGATCAGCAGACCGCTGATCGCGGCGAGCAGGACAACGGTCTTCAGGTTCTGCATGGCGGCGCGGCGTCCTCGATCCGTCGCGGGAGCGGAAGCGGACGCGCGAGGCGTCCTCGCGCCGATCGTAGCAGATCGCGGGGCCTCGCTCGCGGCCCGCGCGCCTCGCGGCGATCGAGGCGGCGTGATCGGGGCGGGCGCGGGCGTTAGTAGTAGGTGAAGTACCAGGAGGCGACGGCGACGCCGTCGCTGGCGACGCGGCGGGCGGCGCTGAGGGCGGCGCCGCTGGCGGCGTCGGTGTGGGCGGCGGCGAGCAGGATGCGGCTGTCCGCCGCCGCCTTGATGTAGGCGATCACCTGCTCGCGCTGCACCGAGGCGGGCTGCGATTCGATGTGGTAGGCGACCGCGGCGATCGATTCGGTGATGCCGCGCAGCGCCTCGGCGGAGACCGGCTGGCGGCGCTCGACGCGCACGGTCATCGCCGCCAGCAGCCCGTCGATGCGGCCGAGCTCCTGCGCGATCGTGCGCGGGCCGGGCGCCGGGGTCGCGGCGGGCGGGGCCGGCGCGCCCCCGATCGCCGTCTCCTCGCCCGGCGTGTCCGCGGCGTCCGCCGCGTAGCCGTCCGGCGCCTCCGCCGGGGGCGCGGCGGCGGCATCGAGGATCGGGATCGCCCAGGGGTCGGGCGGCAGGTCGGCGGGCGGGGCGCCGGCGGACGGCCCCGCGGGGGCGGCGGGCGCGGGCGCGGGGGCGGCCAGCGGCGCGGCGGCCTCGGGCGGGACGGCGACGGCGGGGGCGGCGGGCGCGGGCCCGGACCCGCCGCGCTGGAGGGCGACGAGGGCGAGCACGAGCACGGCGGCGGCGGCGGCGCTGGCGATCGGCGAGAGCACGTTCCAGCGGAGCGGGAACGGCAGCGGGTGCGCGTGGGCGGCGCGGCGCGGCGCAGCGCTCCCGCCGGCGAGGCGATGGAGCAGCGAGGCGCGCGAGCGGACGCGGTAGGAGGCGAAGCGCGGGCCGGCCGCGGCGCGCTCCGCGGCCCCGCGCAGCCCGGCGGCGAGGTCGGTCAGCGCCGTCAGCGTCGGGTCCTCGCGCGGGTCGAGGCCGGCCTCGCCGCTCGCCTCGAGGCGTTCGAGGGCGTCGGCGAAGCGTTCGGCTTCGGCGAGGTCGAGGGCGGTCGTCGTCTCTTCGTTCATCGTCCGTTGGCCCGTTGCGCCTCGGGCGGGGCGAGCAGCAGGCGCAGGCGCTGGACGCCCTTGTGCTGCAGCACCTTCACGTTCGGCTGGTTCTTGCCGAGCGCGGCGGCCGTTTCGGCCACCGAGAGACCCGAGGCGAACCGCAGCAGGATCACTTCGCGCTGCGCCTCGGGCAGCTCCCGCACCGCCCGGAACACCTCCTCGATCGTCAGCCGCGCCTCGGCCAGCTCCTGCGGGCCGCGCGCGCCGTCGCGCAGTTCGCCGGGCAACTCTCCCGCCGCCGGCCGCGAGGCCGCGCGCCGCCGGAACGAGGCCACCTCGTTGCGGGCGATGCGGAACAGCCAGGCCCCGAACGGGACGTGCTGGCCGCGGTCGCCCGCCCGCCACTCGAACCCTTCGATCCCTCCCAGCACCCGCAGGAAGATGTCTTCCGTCAGGTCCTCGGCCTCGGTCTCGTCGCCGACGCGGGCGAGGCAGTAGCGGTAGAGCCGCCCCGCGTAGGCGTCGTAGAGGCCGCCGAGGGCGTCCGCGTCGCCCCCCCGGGCGCGATCCACGAGCGAGCGTTCGTCGTCCGGCGAGAGGCTGCGGGGAGCGGGGTTCGGCATCGGGTCCGGAATCCGGGGTCCTGCGCGCGGGCTGCGTCCCGCGTCCTCCCCGCCCGCGCCAGTATACGGAGAGAGGCCCGTTGCCGCAGCCCCGCCCCCGGCGGAGCCGCCGTCCGGCCGTTCCCTGCCGCTCACGCCGTTCCGCCGTCACCGCGCACACCCCGTCCCCCGTATCCGGTAAACGCGGCGCGCACGCACGGGGTTAACGCCTCGCGCGGCCCGCTCGCGCGCCCCGCGCGTCCGCGCTACGCTGTTCGCGGCGCACGAGGCGCGGCGAGCGCGCGCGAGGAGCGATCGGCGATGCGGCTGCCCGGACGGCTGCGCGGCGGACGGACGGACGCGGAGCCCGCGCCCCGCGCCGAGGCTTGCGCGCACGATGCGCTCGTGCCGCGCTGGCGCGGCCCCGAGGCGATGGAGGACGACGCGCTCGCGATGGGCTTCGTCTGCCACCGCTGCGACCGCGAGTTCCTGCCCTCGGCCGTCGCCGGCCGCCGTCCGCGCGCACGCTAGACCGCGGGCGCGCACGGCGCGCGCCGCTCCCGCCGGACTTCGAGGGGGTGACGCCGTGATCCGCACCGCAGCGCGCGCGCGAGGCGCGCTCGCCGTCCTCGCCGCGCTCGCGCTCGGCCTCGCGCTGCTCGCCTGCGGCGGCGGCTCGCCCGACCCCGCGCCCACCCCCGCCACACCCGAGGCGACGGCGACCCCCGCCGGCGCCGCCGCGACGGCCGGGGCGACCGGTGCGGCGACCGCCGGAGACGCCCCGGCGCCGGAGACGACGGCGACGCCGGAGCCCACGCCGCCGCCCCGGCCGGTCGAGGCGGAGCGCGAGCTGACGGGGCTGACCGGCTGGCTCAACTCGGAGCCGTTCACCATCGGCGAGCAGCTGGGGCTGGGGCGCGTCGTGCTGATCGACTTCTGGACCTACACCTGCATCAACTGCATCCGCACGCTGCCGTTCCTGCGCGAGTGGCACGACAAGTACGCCGAACACGGCCTCGTCATCCTCGGCGTGCACAGCCCGGAGTTCGATTTCGAGCACGACGGCGACAACGTGCTGGCGGCGATGGAGCGGATGGGCGTGGTCTGGCCGGTGGCGCAGGACAACGATTTCCGCACCTGGCGCGCCTTCGAGAACCGCTTCTGGCCCGCCAAGTACCTGTTCGGCCCCGACGGGCGCATCCGCTACGAGCACTTCGGCGAGGGCAAGTACCGCGAGACCGAGGAGCGGATCCGCGGCATCCTCGCCGGCGAGCTGGGGCGCGACCTGAGCGCGATCCCGCTCGGCGCGACCCAGCCGCCGCGCGAGGCGCGGGGCCAGACGCGCGAGCTCTACGGCGGCTACCACCGCAACTACCACTCGAGCGGGCGCTACGCCGCGCAGGACGCCTACTACCTCGGCGCCGACCGCACCTTCGAGTACGAGGACCCCGCCGCCGGGCGCGACGCGCGCGACCACAACAAGTGGTACGTGCAGGGCCTGTGGCGCAACGAACGCGAGGCGATCGCCCACGCCCGCGAGACCGCCGACTTCGAGGACTACCTCGCGCTGCGCTTCGCCTCGCGCAGCGTCAACGTCGTGCTCAGCCCGCCGCCCGGCGACCCCTTCGTCGTCGTGCTCGAAATCGACGGGCGCGCGCTGCGCCGCGAGGAGGCCGGCGCCGACGTCGGCTGGGACGAGCAGGGGCGCAGCGTGATCGTCGTCGACGAGCCGCGCGCCTACGCCATCGTCGAGCTGCCGGAGTGGGGGGACCACGAGCTGAAGCTGCGCGTCAACTCCGCCGACTTCGCGATGTTCGCCTTCACCTTCGGCAACTACCTCGAGGGCGCGTGACGGCGCGGGCCGCCCTCGTCGCGGCGGCGCTGCTCGCCGCGCTCGCGCTCGCCGCCGCCTGCGGCGGAGGCGGCGAGCCGGACGGGGGGGCGGCGCCGCGCGCGGAGGAGGACGGGGCCGGCTTCGGCGGCGGCTACCCCCGCTACCGCGACGAGGCCTCCGGCCTCACCGCCGTGATCGGCACGCCCGACCTCGGCGTCGGCGAGCAGCGCGTGGCGTTCGTGCTCAGCGACGGCGAGGGGCTGGTGCGGCTGCCGGTGGTGAGCGTCGAGGCCTCCATCGAGGGCAGCCCGACGGTCTCGGCGCTCGCGCGCTTCCACGCCTTCCCGGAGGGCGTCCGCGGCCTCTACGTCGCCGCGCTCGACTTCGATCGCCCCGGCGAGTGGACCGTCGAGGTCTGGTACCCGCTGCCCGACGGGACGACGACCGGCGCGCGCTTCCCGCTCGCGGTGGCGGAGCGCCCGCTCTCGCCCGCCGTGGGCGAGCCGGCGCCGGCCAGCGTCAACCGCACGCTGCGCGACGCCCCCGCCGCCCAGCTCTCGACCGGCGCCGAGCCGGACCCCGAACTCTACCGCCTGACCATCGCCGAGGCGCTGGCCGAGGACCGCCCGCTCGTCGTCGTCTTCGCCAGCCCCGGCTTCTGCACGAACGCCCTCTGCGGCCCGCAGGCCGAGGTCGCCAGCGCCCTCCGCGAGCGCCACGGCGACCGCGCCAACTTCATCCACGTCGACCTCTTCGAGAACCCCGACGAGGTGCGGACCGGCGGCCTCGACGCGGCGATCGAGACGCCGCTGCTGGAGGAGTGGGGCTTGAAGACCGACGAGTGGACCTTCGTGATCGACGCCGGGGGCGTCGTCGCCGCGCGCTTCGAATCGTTCGCGCCCGAAGCCGAGCTGGAGGCGGCGCTGCTCGCCGTCCTCGGCGGCCCCGCCTCCTGAGCCGGGCGCGCCGCACACGCCCGCCGCCGCCTGCGCCTCGAACTTAGGCGGGCGCGCGGGGCGGGGCGGGGCGCCTGATCTCGATGTACTGCCAGCGGTCGTCCTCGCGGACGCGGTAGGAGTGGGAGCGCACGCCGAGCCAGGCGCGCAGGGCGGCGGTGTCGAAGTCGGCGCGCGCGAGCAGCGCGGGCGCGCCGGCCTCCCCGGCCGCCTCGGCTGCGGCGGCGTCGGCGCGGGCCTCGGCGTCGGCGCGCAGGGCCTCGAGGATGCGGTCGCGGGGCCAGCCGGGGCCGGGGTCGTGGGCGCGCGAGGCGGGGGCGGTGTCGCGGTGGCCGATCACGGTGTCCTCGGAGGGTTCGAGGCCGAGTTCGGCGAACAGCCAGCGGTGCACGCGGACGCTGGCGAGGGTCTGCGGCTCCGGCCAGGGGTCGCCGCTGAAGCCCTCGTGCTCGATGCCGACGGCGTAGTCGTTGGGGTTCGCGCCGGCGGGCAGCAGCGGCCAGCGCGGGGGCGCGCCGGGGTCGAGGCGGCCGGCGTGCCACGCCTGCCGCCGAACGGCGACGTGCTGGACGATGCGCCCGTCGCGGCCGACGGTGAAGTGGGCCGACTTGCACGTCACCCGCGGGCGCTCGCGCGCCCAGTGGATCATCGTGGCCTGCCAGCCCTGCATGACGTGCGACATCACGCCGAGCGGCCTGATCGCGCCGCCCGCCGCGTCCGACTCGACGCGCTCCACCCCCGGCATCCAGTCCGGCATCGGCGCCGTCCCCTCCTCGCCGCCTCGCGGCCCGCGCGTGCGCTCCCGCACGCCCGCCAGCGTAGGGCGCGCGCGGCGCGGCCTCGGAGGGGGAGGCGGCGCGAGGCGTGCGAGGGGCAGGCGCCGCGGGGCGCGGAAAGGGCGGGGCCGGGAGCGTGCGCCGCTCCCGGCCCCGCCCGGGCCGCCGTGGGCCGAGGGGCGGCTAGCTGTAGGTCCCAGGGACGTTGTTTACAGGCGGGAGGCGGGGACGGCCCCGCCGATGCCGCCGTGCGGACGGGCGTGATTGTACTCGCTCAGGAAGAGCGGGAGCGCGGCGAGCCGCTCCGCGTTCGAGCCGTAGGCGCGCCGGTACGCCCACTCGTCCTGCAGGATCTTGATGAACGCCTCGGCCTTGCCGTTGGTCTGCGGCCGGTACGGCCTCGTCCGCCGCAGCCCCACCCCGTGCGCCGCGGCCATCTCGCGGAAGGCGCCGCTGAGGTAGTTCCCGCCGTTGTCGGTGAGCACCCGCTCCACCCGCACGCCGAGGCCGGCGAAGCGGGCGATCGCCCGCTCGAGGAAGGCCGCGGTGGTGACGCCGCGCTCGTCCGGCAGCGCCTCGGCGTAGGCGTAGCGCGAGCGGTCGTCCACGGCGACGTGCACGCAGTCGATGCCGCCGCCGCCCCTGCCCCTGCCCCTCGGTCCGCTGCGGGTCTCCGCGAAGCCGGGCGCGAAGCGCTTGCCGCCGCCCGGCGGGACGCGCCCGAGCTTCTTGACGTCGAGGTGCAGCAGCTCGCCCGGCCTGCCGCGCTCGTAGCGCACGACCTCGCGGCTGACGCGGTGCATCCGGTCGCGGCGGTGGAGACCGGCCCGGCGCAGGACGGCGTATGCGGTGGAGGGGGCCATGCCCAGCGCCCAGGCGATGCGGTGCGGCCCCCAGCCGCGCTCGCGGCGCAACCCGAGGACGGCCTCCGCCTCGGACGGCGCCGTGATGCCGGGCGACCGGCGCGGGCGCGAGCAGCGGTCGCGCAGGCCGGCCTCGCCCTCGCCGCGGTAGCGGCGCACCCACTTGGCGGCGGTGGCGCGCGAGACACGGAACCGCCGCGCCGCCTCGGCCCGGGTCCAGCCGGCCTCGACCTCCAACACGAGGTCGAGGCGCGCCTTCGGGGTCAACCGTGCGTTAGGGTGGGACACGAGGAGCCTCCTGCCGTCGTCGCTGTTGCTCACGCAACGGCAGCAGCGAGGCTCCTCGCCTGTCAACAACCTCCCTGGGACCTACAGCTAGCCCTTGACGACGGCCTTGAACTTCGTGCTGGGGGTGAACTTCGGGGCGTTCGAGGCCGGCACCGGGACCGACTCGCCGGTGCGCGGGTTGCGGGCCATGCGCGCCTCGCGCGACACGCGGCTGAACTTGCCGAGGCCGGGGTAGGACACCTCGTCGCCCATCGTCACGCTCGACGTGACCACGTCGCGGAACCCGTCGAGGACGGCCTCGACCTGCTTCTGGTTGACCGTCTCCGTCTCCGCGACCTTCTCCGCGACCTTCGAGATCAGCTCGGCCTTGTTCACTGCTCCGTCTCCTTACCTCCCCCGTCCACTCCGGCAAAAGAGTACGCGCATATACCGCTTTTGCGCTACCCCCGCAACGGATCGCCCTCGCGCAGTCCTCGCGGGCGGCGCGCCGCGGGCGGCGGGGGGCGGACGCGAACCGGCCCCGGACGAGCCGGGGCCGGTCGCTGCCGAGGGTTGCCCGCGCCGACGCGCGGGGGTCAGCTGCGCGGCAGGCCGAGGCCGCGCGTGGCGATGGCTGGCTCCTGCCGCGCGCTCAGCAAGCGTGTGCGCCTCGTCGGCATCAACGAGGGCACCGTCACCTAAGCAGTTGGCCTTCTGTGCGTCGAACTCTTCTTGCGTGAGGATACCCTTCTCCAAGAGGCTCGCCATCTTCTCCAGTTCTTCGGCCACGCTCAAATTGGGTGTCGGCGCAATGGGCGTAGCCATACTCGCGGAAGCGGCATTTTGCCCGGTCAAGTTGCGGACCTTGCCGCGCAAGTGATCGGCAAATGCACTCAACTCGTCGTTAGGGACCGTGTCGAACTTTTCCTTATTCCCGGACGCATAGATCGTCAGGGAACCATAGAACACTCCAGTAGCGGACTCAATGGAAGTGATCCTATCATAGGCGAAGTCCTCAATCGTCAACGAGAATACTCCCTTGTCAATGAAGATGACGCGCCTGTCAGTCGCGACAAGCACGCCCCATTTGCCCTCGTACCTACCCGTGATCACCTTCTCGGGCAGTTCATTGTCCCAGAGAATATCGCGGAGCTTCTTCATTTCTCCGCGAGCCAGTAGTCTTCGATTGACTACCCCGATCCTTTGAAGGTGAGATGCGATAGCTTCGGCCTTAGCGTCCTCGGCAGACTGAATGCGTTCGGTGGCCTCGGCGGGCGGCAAACCAATTTCCCAAAGTTTGTCGGCAAAGCCTCGCAGCGCCTCCTTGTTCTTCTTGCCAACTCCGAGAACCGCTTTGAAGTCATGTTTGATTTTGACTTGCTGTCCCGCCGCGGGGACGATGCTATTGGTTTCCCAAATCGTCAATACCCACGGCTCGAAGCCAACGGCGACGATGTTGTCGTAGTGGATGTCATCGACCTTGAGCGAGGTGAACATTCCTTTAGCGACGAAAATGATCCGTCGTTCCGTCATGGCCAGCAGGCCATCCCGTTCGGAGTCTCGTGCCGCGATCCCCATCAGCAGGAGCTCATCCTCTTGCAGGAGACTGGGGAGCTGCTTAATCGACCCGCCGGCTTGCGTCCGAACATGGGAGTCGATCACTGCTTTGAAGTCTTGCTTCCCGGGCGATTCCATACTGCCTGACCTCACCTCGCAGAGGTTGTAACACAGCTGCCCCGCTGGGGGCAACGAATCGCCCTCGCGCCGTCCTCGCGGGCGGCGCGCCGCGGGCGGCGGGGGGCGGACGCGAACCGGCCCCGGACGGAGCCGGGGCCGGTCGCTGCCGAGGCCGCCCGCGCCGCCGCGCGGGGGTCAGCTGCGCGGCAGGCCGAGGCCGCGCGTGGCGATGATGTTGCGCTGGATCTCGCTGCTGCCGCCGGCGATGGTCATCGGGATGGCGTCGACGTAGCCGTGGGTGAAGCGCGCGCGCATGGGGGTGCGGCCGGCTTCGGGGTCCCAGAGGTTGGCGTAGAGGCCGAAGACGCGGGTGCCGGTGCGCTGCAGCTTCTGCATCGTCTCGGTGCCGAACATCTTCACCATCGAGGACTCGTAGTTGGGGATGAGGCCGCTGGCCTGCATCGAGGCGACGCGCAGCGAGAGGTTGGCGGCGACCTCGGTCGCGACCCAGGCCTCGGCGAGGTCGCCGCGCACGGTGGGGACGGCGAGGCGGTGGCGGCCGGCGCCCTCGGGCGAGGCGGCGTAGGCCATCAGCTGCTCCATCGCGACGCGGTCGTTGACGGCGCTGTCCACGGAGGAGCGCTCGTAGTCGAGCAGCGTCATGCCGACGTACCAGCCGCGGTTCTCCTCGCCGACGACGTTGGCGGCGGGGACGCGCACGTCCTCGAAGAACGTCTCGTTGAAGATGTGCTTCCACGACATGCTGATCAGCGGGCGCACGGTGAGGCCCGGGGTGCGGATGTCGTCGATCAGCAGGAAGGAGATGCCGCGGTGCTTGGGCGCGTCGGGGTCGGTGCGGACGAGCGCGAACAGCTTGTCGGCGTACTGCGCGCCGGAGGTCCAGATCTTCTGGCCGTTGACGACGAGTTCGTCGCCGTCGCGGGCGGCGCGGGTCTGGAGGCCGGCGAGGTCGGAGCCGGCCCCCGGCTCGGAGTAGCCCTGCGCCCAGGCGACCTCGCCGGAGAGGATGCCGGGCAGGTACTGGCTCTTCTGCTCGTCGGTGCCGTGCACGATCAGCGTGGGGCCGAGCAGGGAGACGCCTCCGCCGCCGACGGCGGGGGCGGCGGCCTTCGCCATCTCCTCCTTGAAGATGTACTGCTCCCAGGTGCTGAGGCCGGCGCCGCCGTACTCCTTCGGCCAGTGGGGGGCGACCCAGCCGCGCTCGGCGAGGGCGCGCGACCAGTCGACGGCGGCGTCGCGGCGGGTGGCGTCGTCCGACTTGCGGTCGGCCTGCCAGCCCTCCTCGAACATCCCGCCGCCGCGCTTCGCCAGCTCGCGGTAGTGGCCGGGGAGGCGCTCGGCGATCAGCGCCCGCACCTCGGAGCGGAAGGCGGCCTGCTCCGCGTTGTCCGCCCAGTCCATGGTTCCGTCCTTCCGTCGCGGCGTCCGGGAGGCCCGGACGCCCCGTATCATAGCGCGCCCGCCGCCGCGCGGGGCGCGGGCGTCAGTCGGCGGCGCCGGCGGCGCGCAGTTCGGCGATCTCGCCGTCGCCGAAGCCGTGCTCGCGCAGGATCTCGTCGGTGTGGCGTCCGAGGGTGGGCGAGGGGGTGCGGGCGCCGGTGGGCGTCTTCGACATCTGCACGATCGGGCCGACCATGCGCTCGGGGCCGGTCAGCTCGTGCTCGAAGCCGATCATGTAGCCCATCGCCTCGACCTGGGGGTCGTCGGCCATCTCCTCGGGGTGGTTGACCTTGGAGGCGGGCGCGCCGACCGCGTCGAAGACGGCGATCCACTCGTCCATGGTTCTGGTGAGCATGATGGCGCGGATGCGCTCCAGCATCTCCTCGGCGACGGCGTTGCTGCCGGGGTCGAGGGCGTTGAAGCCGGGGGCGCCGGTGGGGTCGTCCTCGACGCCGAGGGCGCGGCGGAACTGGTCGCGGTTGGCGGGGGTGAGGGCGCCGAGGATGACGGCGCCGTCCTTGACGCCGTAGCCGCCGTAGTAGAGGCGGAAGGCTTTGCCGAGCATCTGGAAGATGTCGCCCTTGGCCTGCAGCTGCTCGCGGTAGCCGGCGCCGCGCTCGCGCGCCTCGCGCAGCCGCGCCATCGCCGGTTCCGTGACCATCGCGTCGAACACCGGCAGCTTGCTGACGGCGCCGCTGGCGAGGTTCAGCCCGGCCGCCAGCAGCGAGCTGGAGATGTACTGGCCCTCGCCGGTGCGCTCGCGGTGGAAGAGCGCGGCGGCGACGCCCATCGCGGCGCCGAGGCCGGCGTGGTAGTCGCCGGGCGCCGTCGCGGTGATCATCTCCGGCGCGCCGTACTCGTCGACCTTGCCGTCGCCCGCCATCAGCCCGCTGTAGGCCTGCGCGATGATGTCCGAGCCGGAGCGGGAGGCGCTGGGCCCGTGCTCCCCGTAGCCGCTGTTCTCGAGGTAGACGAGGTCGGGGCGGAAGCGGCGCAGGGTGTCGTAGTCCACGCGCAGCCGCTGGGGCACGCCCGGGCGCGAGTTGATGAGGAAGACGTCGAAGTGGGCGATCAGGCGGTGCACCGCGGCCTGGGCCGCCTCGTTGCCGAGGTCGAGCACGAGGCTGCGCTTGCCGCGGTTGAGGGTGTGGAACGCCTTGCTCTCGCCCGGCACGAACTGGCCGAGCACGCGCAGCCCCTCGCCGCCGGGCGGTTCGCACTTCACCACGTCGGCGCCGAAGTCGGCGAGCGTCTGGCCGGCGTAGGGCCCGGCCACGATCTGCGACACCTCGAAGACCTTGATCCCCGCGAGCGGCCCCGCCATTTCCCACCTCCCTCCGGTTGCCGGCGTCCTCGTCCCGCCATTCTACAGCCGCGGGCGCGCGCCGCGCGCGGCGGGGCGCCGCAGTGCGGCGGCGGAGCGAGGCGGCGGCAAGGCGCGCCCGCCGCGCCTCGCGGCGTCGCGGCGTCGGCCTCAGTTCGAGGCGGCGACGGCGCCGGTGAAGCCCGTCGCGGCGCGCGTCCACACCGGCGTCGAGGCGCCCGAGGAGTAGTAGACGAACGCCCGCAGGTAGCCTCCCACGTCGGCGGCGACGGGCGTGTACGACCAGCTCGGCGTCCCCGGCGCGAGCAGCGTGCACGTCCCCGTGCCGTCCGAGGCCGTACAGCGCTGCCAGCGCCACACGGTGCGGTCGCTGTGCGTGGGCAGCGGCGAGACGGTGACCGCCGTGCCCACGACGGGCGAGGCGTTGCCGCCGGCGAACGTCGCCGTCGCCGCCGTCGCCGCGCTGCTCGACACGACCGCCGCGGTGGCGAGGGTGTAGGCGTCGCCTCCCGATGTGCGCGCGACGCGGGCGCGCAGGTACTTGCCGACGTCGCCCGCTGAGGGGACGTAGACGTAGGAGCACGCCGGGCCTCGCGTCGAGGTGACGGTGGTCCAGCTGGTGCGCCCGTCGTCGGAGCGCTCCCAGACCCACGCCTGCCGCGAGTTCGTGTTCGCGACGCCGTCGCAAGTCGTGATCGTGGCGGCGGGGTCCACGAGCGCGCGCGCCGTCTTGGTGTAGAGGCCCGCCACGAGGGGTTCGCCGGCGACGGGGGCGTTCCAGTGGTCGGCCTCGATCCACGCAGGCCCTCGGTAGGTGGTGCGTCCCGTGAACTTGAGGGCGGGGTACTGCCTCGACGTGCCGAAGTCCCACGGGTCGTCGCCGCCGGTCACGCCATCGAGGTTGAGGTTCCAGTTCGCGTAGATGCTGCCGGTGGAGCCGTAGGCGGTGGGGCGCTGGAGGTCGCGCGTGGTCTTGCCCGTGCCGGCCGCGCTGGTGGACTGGCCGGAGGTTCCGGCGTCCCAGTAGCTGCGGTGGCCGTGCCGGCGCCGGCGACGCCCACCAGGCCTCCGCCGTTGGTGGAGTCGACCCGTCCGCCCGACCAGCTGGCGACGATGTTGCCCGTGGTATACCCGACCAGCCCGCCCGCCTTGAACGTGACGCCGCCGCCGCTGACCGTCGCCGTCGACCAGCTGGCCCGGAGGGCGCCTCCAGCCAACCGGCCGATCAATCCGCCCGGGCTGTGGGCGCCGTGGACCCGCCCCGTGCTCCACACCCTGCCGATCGTCCCCCCCCGAGGCTCCGGCGATGGCGCCCACGAAGTTCCGGCCCGTGACGTCGGCGTGCGGCAGCCCCACCCCGTCCACGGCGGAGCCCGCATTCAGGTTGCCGAACAGTCCGGCGTTGTCCATGGAGGAGCGGTTGACGTACAGGTAGGAGACGGTGTGGCCGTTGCCCCGGAACGTGGCCGTGTAGCCGTTGAGCGGCACCCAGCCGTTGCCGCTGTTCCAGTACGTCGGGTCGCCCGCCGACGTCATCTGGCCGTCGCCGTTCTCGTCGAAGCTGAGGTCGGCGCGCAGTTCGTAGCCGGTGCAGCCGCCCGAGGTCGGGCAGCCCATGCGACCGCTGGAGGTGGTGACGCGGTTGGGGAAGGCCGCGCCGTAGGCCGTCGCACCGGTCGCCGAGGGGTCGCCGTTGCCGTCGAGGTCGTGGCGGATGGCGTTCAGCTGCGCGAGGTTGCGGACGTCGATCAGGCCGTCGTTGTCGTCGTCGTAGTCGGTCGTGCTCTGCGCCGTCGCGGGCGCGCCGAGGATCAGCGAGGCGCCGAGCAGCAGCGCGCCGAGCCACGCCGCGAGGCCGAGGGAATGCTTATGTCCACGAGGGGGGGGGGGGTGCTAAGGAGAGTGAACAATATCCGCCGCCCCCCGCCGCGCGGCTTCACGCCGCTCCCGTCCGCCCGCCGATCCTACAGCATCCGCGCGGCGCGCTCACGCCGCCGCGCGCGGCGTCAGAGGTCGGCCAGCTCGCGCAGCACCGCCTCGACGCGGCCCGCGAGGACATCGACGTGCGCCGCGGCGTCCTCGGGCGCGACGTACCACGCCTCGGCGCCCTTGCTCCGCGCGTCGCGCGCGTTCGGGTCATCCTCCACCGCCCAGCGGTCGCCCGCCTCGGCGCTGTCGGCGATGCCCATCTCGCGTCGGACCGGCAGCCAGCGGCGCGGCTCGCCGGGCGTCATCTGCTCGCCCGCCAGCACCTCGGGGCAGTCGGCGATGAGCCGCTGCAGCGCGGCCTCGTCCGGGTACGGCGACTCCTCCAGCGGCGTGGGGTCGCCCCCGCCGTCCAGCAGCCAGACGCGCTCTCCCGCCATCGCCGCGCCTCGAGGGGCCGCCGCGGGCTACAGGCGGCCGGCGCCGAATTCGAGGACGCCGCGGGCGACGTTGATGCGGAGCAGGTCGGAGGCGCCCTCGCCGAGGCGCAGCGCGCGCACGCGGCGGTAGAGGCGCTCCAGCGGGTGGCCGACGATCAGCGCCTGCCCGCCGACGAGCTGGATCGCGGTGTCCACGGCGCGGCCCACCGCCTCGGCGGCGAACAGCTTGGCGGCGGCGATCTCGTTGATGGCGTCGTCGCCGGACTCGCGCAGGCGGGCGCTGCGGTAGAGCATCGAGCGCGCCGCGTAGGCCTCGATCCGCATGTCGCCGTAGCGCAGGCGCACGCCCTCGCGCTCGCCGAGGGGCGTCCCGCTGCGGTGCGGCGCGCGCAGGTGCTCGGTGACGAAGCCGATCGTCCAGATCATGAGGCCGACGGCGTCGGCGGCCACGCCGAGGCGCATGTCGTTGATGTTGCCGAGCGCGCGCGGCATCCCCTCGCCGATCGCGCCGATCACGTTCGCCTGCGGCACCCGCGCCGCCTCGAACGACAGCGAGACGTGGCCGCCCCCGTCCATCGAGACGAAGGAGCGGTCGACGGCGACGCCGGGCGCGCCCGCCTCGATCACCAGCATCGCGGCGCCGCCCGGCCCGCCGGGGCCGTCCTCGACGTTGACGAGGGCGGAGTAGAAGTCGGCCTCGGCGCCGCCGCTGACGTAGGCCTTGCGGCCGGTGACGAGCAGGTCGGCGCCGTCGCGGACGGCCCAGGTCGGGCGCAGGGCGTCGCCGGGTTCGGTGAAGGCGAAGGCGCCCCGCGCCTCGCCGCGCAGCAGCGGTTCGAGGAAGCGGGCGCGCGCCTCGCCCTCGGCGGCGCGCAGCACGCCGGGCGCGGGGCCGAAGACGTGGCGCGCGAGCCGCAGGTTGGCGGCGGCGATCGCCTCGCGCGCGACGGCGAGGGCGAGCGGGCCGGCCTCGGCGCCGCCGAACTCGGCGGGCTGGGTCATGCCGAACAGCCCCGCCGCGCGCGAGCGTTCGCGCGCCTCGGCGGCGGCGGCTTCCGGGATCGGCGCGGCGGGATCGCCGCCGAGCCCGGCTTCGAGGCCGCGCAGGGCGCCGGCGAGGGCCTCGGCGCGGGCGCGCAGGTCGAGCAGGTCGGGGGTCAGCGATTCGGGCATGGCGGCCTCCCTCGGCGCGCGGCCAGCCTACCACCGCGCCCGCCGTCCGGCAGTCGCCGCGCGCGCGGCGCGGGCGCGGGCGCGCCTGTTGACGCTAATGTTCGCCATGCGCTAAGTAAGGGCGCATGGCGAACACGCAGGAGGAGCTGCTCAACGGCGCGCTGGCGCGCCTGCTGAGGGCGCGGGGACTCGACGCCGAGGCCGAGCGGCAGCACATCGACGTCCTCGTGAGCGTCGGCGGCCTGCGCGTCGCCGTCGAGGCCAAGAACGGGCAGCGCGCCGCCAACAGGCGCGACGCCAGGGAGCACGCCGACCGCCGGATCGCCGAGGGCCGGGCCGAGCGCGCCGTCGCGCTGTGCTACCCGGACGGCGCGACCGAGGACTCGCTCGCCGGCGACGGCCTGCTGTGGGCCGTCCGCGAGCACGCGAAGGCCCGGGCGGAGTGGCAGCGCGGAGACGCGGACGCGCTGGCGGCGGCGCTGCGCGCCGTGCCGCAGGCGGCGGGCGACGCGGACAGCGCCGCCGCCGCGCTGTCGAAGGCGCTGGACGCCGCCGTGGACCGCATGGGCGAGGAGACGCGGCGGGCGCTGGCCGATCGGCTCGGCATCAGGCACAGGGACAGCCGCAAGGCCGCGAAGCGCGGGATGCTCGTCGTCGCCACGTCCATGCTGTTCCACCACCGGCTGCAGGGCCACCTGCCCGCCGGCGCCCCCGAGGACTGGGACGGCGGCTGGCCGCCGTCCTCGGCCCAGACGTGCGCCGAGGGCGACGCCACGGCGCACCGGCGGGCCTGGCTGGCGATCCTGGCCGTGGACTACAGGCCCGTGTTCGAGACCGCCATCGCGGCGCTGGACGCGCTGCCGGTCGACGCGGGAACGACCGCCGTGCTGCGGCAACTCGCCGCCGGCGTGAGCGGCATCGCGGCGGAGACCGTCGGGCTGCGGCACGACCTGCTGGGGCGCATCTTCCACCGCGTGCTCGACACCGCCAGGCAGGACGGCTCGTTCTACACCTCCACGGCGGCGGCGACGCTGCTGGCCGGCCTCGCCGTCCGCGAGGCGGACGCGGACTGGGGCGACGAGAACGCCATCGCGAACCTGCGTATCTGCGATCCGGCGTGCGGAACGGGCACGCTGCTCATGGCCGCCTACGAGCGCATCTACCGGCTGAAGCAGCGCGCCGGCGACATGGACGAGGACACCGAGGCGCTGCTGGCGCAACTGATGGTCGAGGACGTGCTGTGGGGCTACGACATCAACCTCACCGCGACGCACATGACGGCGAGCACGCTGGGGATGATGTCGCCCCGCACCCAGTTCGGCAGGATGAACGTGCACCGCGCCAAACTGGGCGTGTTCGAGGACGGCCCCAGCATCGGCAGCCTCGAACTGCTGGGCGGGCACATGCGGCTCGAGTCGCGCCCGTCGATCGGGCAGGTGGACGCGCCGGACGAAGAGGCGCAGGACCCGCCGCCGATGGACCTCGTGATCATGAACCCGCCCTTCACGCGCGACAGCCTGCGCCACGACCAGTTCGACAAGGATGTCGAGCGCAGGATCAAGGCGCGCGAGAAGGCCGTGCTCGCCAATCAGGCCTACAAGGGAGCGGCGCGGCTGCATTCCTCTGGCGGCATGTTCGCCGTCATGGGAACGCGGATGATCGCGGAGTCCGGCACGCTGGCGATGGTGCTGCCCACTATCGCCGCCACCTCGCCCGGCAACGCCGAGCTCCGCAGGTTCGTGGCCGAGCACCTGCACGTCGACACGATCGTCGCTTCGCACGACCCCGATCGCATCTTCTTCTCGGAGAACACCAGCATCGCGGAGATGCTGCTGGTCTGCCGCCGCGACGGACAGGGCGACACGCGCATCGTGAACCTCGCGCGCAATCCCGCGACGCCCGCCGACGCATTGCGGCTGCTCAGCCAGCTCGACGGCGGCAAGATCGAGGGCACGATCCAGCATGTCCCCGCCGAGCGCATCAGGGCTGGCGACTGGTACGCCGTCAACTTCCTCTCGCCCGCGCTGACCGCGGCCTTTCGCGAACTGCGCGAGTGGACCGTTCCGCTCGCGCCGGTAGCGGATGCGCCGTCCTTCGGGGCCAACATCGGCCCGGCGGGTCAGCGCATCCGCGACTCCTGCCGGCGCAAGGACTGGCCCACGGAGAAGGGGCGGCGCGCGCTGTGGCATCACAAGACGGGCGTCACGCAGTCGATGCGCGCGCAGACCGACTCCTACATCGAGCCGATCCCCGGCAAGGAGCACCTTGCCGACCGCTACTGGGAGCAGCGGGGCTACATGCTGCTCCCGCACAGACTGCGCCTCAACCTCACGCGCGTCGCTGCCGTGACGCTCGGCGAACCTGCCGTCGGCTCGATCTGGACGCCTCTGCGCGCCGACAGCCGCGAGACCGAGATGGCGCTCTGCGCGTACCTCAACTCCTCGATCGGCATCCTCGCGATGCTGGCCGAGCGCGACGCGAAGGCGCCGGACTACCCGTCCTTTTCGCTGGACGCCCTGCGCTCGCTGCGCGTGCCCGACTTCCGCGAGCGCGCCGAGTCCCGCGACGCGCTGGCCGGCGCCCATGACCGCCTCAAGGACGAAACGCTGCTGCCGTTCCCGCAGATGGCAGGCGACCCCGTGCGCCGCCAGCTGGACGACGCCGTGTGCGCCGCCCTCTCCCTCGACCCCGAGTGGGTCGCCCTCGTGCGCTCCGAGCTGGCGCGCGAGCCGAGCGTCACCGGCAAGCGGTACGCGCCGTGACGGGGCGAGGCGCGCGGGCCATGTGGTAACATCCATTGAAGAGTGATGACTATGACGAATCGCCCCGGAGCACCCAGCCCTCACCAGTGTGAGGACTGCGGTGGAGCAACGAAGATCGTGAGACGCGACGGCGAACAAATTCGCGTGTGCGCGGGGACTTGCGCTATGGAGGAATCGGCACAGCAGTTCACCGATTCCCTCACCGCTTCGGGTGCGGAGACGCCGTCGGCTGAGGAAGTGGAGGCAGCGCGGGCCGGGTGGATTGCGCTCATGGAAGCGCGTGCCAGTACCAAGCGCAGCCTGGAGTCGCTGGAGTACCAGAGGCGGATTGCCTCTGAGCACATGATGAGTCTGTCCGGCCTGCCGTTGGAGGAGGCGCTGGACATGTCGGACGGCGAGCTGCTGCGCGTGACGTTGAGGCACTCGCTCGCGCCGCAGATCAACGAGCTGATCGACCGTTATGCCCGCCTCATCGAGGGCGAGGATACGGAGGGTGTGGAGTGAGCGTCGGGAAGCAATCCTCGGCGAGTCCGCAGCGGAGGAGCAGGGCATACGCCCGCGTCGATCCAGTCTGGCGGTGCGTGGCGAGGGCGGCGGCGGGGTTTGCCCCGGCGGGCGGGGATGGCGCATCATCGGCGGGCAACGCCGCGAACGGGGCGAGGAGCAGGACGTGAACTGGAACGACGACGCGGAGCAGGCGGCCTTCCGCGAGAAGGTGGCGACCTTCATCGAGGAGCGGCTGCCCGCGCTCTACCGGCGCCGCATCGAGACGGGCGAGGGAGCGGCCCTCGAGGGGTTGTTCGCGTGGTACGCCGACCGCGTGGACGAGCGCCCCGGGGTGCAGGAGGCGGCCGCCGAGTGGGCGGGCGCGCTGGCCGAGCACGGCTGGGTCGCGCCGCACTGGCCGCAGGAGTACGGCGGGGCGGGCCTGACGGCGATCGAGCAGGTCATCTTCAACGAGGAGATGGCGCGCGCGCAGGCGCCCTCGGTCGGCGGCTCGGGCGTGATGCTGCTCGGCCCCACCGTGCTGGTGCACGGCACCGAGGAGCAGAAGCGCAAGTACGTCGGCGACATCCTCTCGGGCAAGGTGGCGTGGGCGCAGGGCTACTCGGAGCCGGGCGCCGGCTCCGACCTCGGCAGCCTGCAGACGCGCGCGGTGCGCGACGGCGACGAGTACGTGGTCAACGGGCAGAAGATCTGGACCTCGGCGGCGCACATGGCCGACGCCCTCTTCGCGCTCGTCCGCACCGACCCGGACGCGCCGAAGCACCGCGGCATCTCGTTCGTCATGATCGACGACATCCGCCAGTCCGGCGTCAACGTGCGCCCGCTGATCGACGCCGCCTGGGGCCACGTCATCAACGAGGTGTTCTTCGAGGACGTGCGCGTCCCCGTCGCCAACGTGCTGGGCGAGGAGAACCGCGGCTGGTACGTCGGCATGACGCTGCTCGACTACGAGCGCTCCGGCATCGGCGGCGCGGTCGAGCAGCAGCTGCAGCTCGCCGAGCTGCTCGAGGCGGTGGCGAACGACGGGCGTTCGCTGCTGCCGCGCAGCGACTCGGTGCGGACGCGCGTCGCCGACCGCGCGATCGCCATCGAGATCGCGTACAACCTCTCGCTGCGCGTGGCCTCGATGCAGGCGGCGGGCCTCGTGCCGAACTACGAGGCGTCGATGGGCAAGATGTTCGGCAGCGAGCAGGGCCAGGAGCTGCACCGCGTGGCGGTGCGCGCCTTCGGCCTGCACTCCCAGCTCTGGCCGGGCGACGGCCGCGAGGTGCTGGGCGGCCAGCACATCCGCGGCTACATCCGCTCCATCCCCTCGACCATCGCCGGCGGCAGCTCCGAGGTGCAGCGCAACATCATCGCCACCCGCGGCCTGGGCCTGCCCCGCGGCTAGCCCCGCCCCGAGGCGCCCCGATACGGCCGGCCCGCGGAGACGCGGGCCGGCCGCTGTCCGCCGCCCCCGAGGCGGTCGCGGCGAGGGCGCATCGGACGCCTCGCGCGGCGGGCGCGCCGCCGCCGTGCTACCATCGTCGCGCGCCGCGGCCGCCGCCGCGGCGCGGCGAGGGCCGAAGCGATCGCCTCGGGGAGCGCGTGGGCGCCATCGACGTCAGCATCGGCCGCGACCTCGTCGTCCAGACGCTGATCGCCGTCGGCATCCTCGTCGCGGGCGTCTTCCTCGCCGGCGTCGCGGCGAGGTTCACGCACCGCGCGGTGGGCCTCGCGACGCGCGCGACGGCGACCGACCTCGACGACGCGATCGCGCTGCAGGCGCGGCTGCCCGTGGCGGCGGCGCTGGTGGTGCAGGCGGCGTACGTCGCCGCGCTCACGCTGTCCTACCTCGATCCCTACGCGGACGCGCTGCGGCGGATGTGGGCGGCGGCGACGCTGTACGTCGCGGTCTGGCTGCTGTGGCGCGTCACCGGCGCGGTCTTCGGCTGGTACGCGGCGCGGCCCGGCGACGCGCAGTCGCTGTTCGGGCAGAAGACGCTGCCGATCCTGCGGCGCATCACCAACGTCGCGATCGCCCTCGCGGGCGCGTCGATCGTGCTCCAGCAGCTCGGCATCGCGATCAGCCCGCTGCTGGCCGGCCTCGGCATCGGCGGGCTGGCGGTGGCGCTGGCGGCGCAGCCGATCCTCGCCAACATCTTCTCCGGCTCCTACGTGCTCTCCGACGGCTCGATCGGCGTCGGCGACTTCCTCGAAATCGACGGCGGGCCGACCGGCTGGGTCGAGGACATCGGGCTGCGCGCGACGCGCATCCGCACCTTCGACAACAACCTCGTGCTCGTCCCCAACTCGACGCTGGCGCAGGCCACCGTCACCAACTGCGACGCCGACGGCCACCCCACCGGCGCCTCCGTCACCTGCGGCGTCGCCTACGAGGAGAACCTCGAAACGGTCGAGGCGACCGTGCGCGAGGTGCTCGCCGGCATCGTCGAGGACCTGCCGACGGCCGACCCGGAGTACGAGCCGCTGGTGATGTTCCTCGAATTCGGGGAGTCGAACGTCGACTTCCTGATGAAGCTGCGGGCGACGGACCGGCGCAGCGTCGGGGGCCTGCGGCACGAGATGATCAAGCGCGTGCACACGCGCCTGACCGCCGAGGGCATCGTCGTCAACTACCCGGCGCGGCGGCTGCTGCTCGAGGAGGACGACACGGGCGGCCTCGAACGGCTCGCCGCGCCCGCCGGCGGCGGCGGGCCGTAGGCGCGCCGGCCCCGCCGCCGCGCCGCGATCCCCGACGCGATGGCGCTGCCCCCGCAGTTCGACGAGCCGCCCTTCCGGGCGCTGCACCGCATCGACGAGGCGCTGGACCGCGGGCAGGCGCGGGCGTTCCGCGTGCTGTGGTTCTGGATGCCCGCCGGGTCGGTCGCCCGCAACCCGCAGTTCCAGTCGCTGCTGGCCTCGCGCTTCCTCGCCGACATGGCGCAGCAGGCGCTGCTGTTCGGCGCGCTGATCGCGACCGCCCGGCGCGGCGGCGGGGCGTTCGAGGCCGGGGTGCTCGGCGCGGCCTTCCTGCTGCCCGGCGTCGCGCTCGGCATGTACGGCGGGGCCGTCGCCGACCAGCTGCCGAAGCGCGTCGCCCTCGCCGGGGCCTACGTCGGCATGGGCGCGCTCACGCTCGCCATCCCGCTCACGCTCGGCGGCGACTTCCTCAGCCTGCTGCTCGTGCTCTTCCTCGTGCGCGTGCTGTTCCAGGTCTCGCAGCCGAGCGAGGCCTCGACCGTGCCGCTCGTCGCCAGCACCGAGGAGCTGGCGGGGGCGACCTCGATGCTGGGGCTGGTGTCCTCGGCGGGCGAGCTGATCGGCAAGGCGCTGCTGGCCCCGCTGATCGTGCGGGCGTTCGGCGTCAACCCCGTCACCATCCTCGCCGGCCTGCTGTTCCTGCTCTCGGCCACGCGCGTCTTCGACCTGCGCCCCGCGCCGCGCGCGGGCGCCGAGGGGGCAGCCGCCGGGCCGGCGCCGCCGCCGCCCTCGACGCCCGCGGCCCTGCGCTGGCTGCTCGAGCGGCCGGTGGTGCTGCTGATGCTGGTGCTGGCGGGGCTGGCGAGCACGGTCAACGTGGTGCTCGGCATCCTCGGCCCGCAGTACGTGCGCGAGGTGCTCAACGTCGACCCCGCGAACGCCCTCTACGTCTTCGCGCCCGCGCCGGCCGGCCTGCTGGCCGCGCTCGCCGCGGCCCCGCTGCTGATCCGCCGCTACGGCGAGCGGCCCGTGGGCGTGGCCGGCTTCGCGCTGGTCGCCGCCGTGATGACCGCGCTGGGCCTCGTCGAGCCGATCTCGGCGACGGCCGGGCGGCTGTTCTTCCTCGGCATCCCCGGCGTGGGGCAGAAGGTGGAGATGGCGGCGCTGCTCTCGATCTTCCTCGGCTTCGGGGTGACGCTGGCGGCGGTGGCGACGCAGACCTACGTCAGCCGCATCGTGCCGCTGCCCATCCAGGGGCGGGCGTTCGCGCTGCTGGGCGTGCTCAAGGACGGCCTCGCCATCCTCCCGCTGCTCGCGCTCGGGGCCGTGGCCAGCGTCGTCGGCGTCGCCGCCGTCATCACCGTCGCGCCGGCCTTCCTGCTCGCCCTCGCCGTGGGCATCGATCGCCTCGTGTCGCACTGGCGCGCCCGCGAGGCGCGCGCGGCGGCGGGATGGTGAGGGCGTGAGCGCCCGCCGATCGCGGCGCCTTGCGCCAGGGCACGCACGATGAAACAAGATCGTAACAATCATCTTCCTATGGTGGCGGCGAGGAAGGGCACGCCATGCCGCGAGCCGCAGCCCGCACCCGAGCCGCAGCCGGCCTCGAGGCGCCCCGCGCGCCGGAGCCGCCGCCGTTCCCGAGCGAACGCGAGCCGGTGGTGGTGATCGAGGGCGACGCGGCGGACGCGCTGGCGCGGCTGCCCGCCGACTCGGTGCAGCTCGCCGTCACCTCGCCGCCCTACGCCGACCAGCGGCGCTCGACCTACGGCGGCATCCACCCCGACGACTACGTCGAGTGGTTCATGCCGCGCGCCGAGGCGATCCGGCGCGTGCTGCGGCCCGACGGGACCTTCGTCCTCAACATCAAGGAGAAGGCCGTGCGCGGCGAGCGCCACACCTACGTCCTCGAACTGATCCTCGCGATGCGCGAGGCGGGCTGGCTCTGGACCGAGGAGTTCGTCTGGCACAAGAAGAACTCCTACCCCGGCAAGTGGCCCAACCGCTTCCGCGACAGCTGGGAGCGGCTGCTGCAGTTCAACCTCTCCCGCCGCTTCCGCATGCACCAGGAGGCGGTCATGGTGCCCGTCGGCGACTGGGCCGGGAGCCGCCTCCGCAACCTCAGCGCGACCGACCGCGTGCGCGACGAGTCGCGGGCGGAGAGCGGCTTCGGCAAGAACGTCTCGCACTGGCTGGGCCGCGAGCTGGCCTACCCGACGAACGTGCTGCACATGGCGACCGAGTGCTCCAACCGCGGCCACAGCGCCGCCTTCCCCGAGGCGCTGCCCGCGTGGTTCGTGCGCCTCTTCACGCAGCCCGGCGACGTGGTGCTCGACCCGTTCGCCGGCTCCGGCTCGACGCTGGCGGCGGCGCGCGATCTCGGCCGTCGCGCCGTCGGCGTCGACGTCAGCGCCGCCTACTGCGCCCTCGCCCGCGAGCGCCTCGGCCTCGGCGCGGGAGGCGTGGCGGGAGGCTGACCCGTGCCCGTGGACCTCGATCCGATCGTGGCGCGCCATGTCGAGGCGTTCCACGAAGCGCGCCGCGAGCGCATCGGGCGGATCGATCTGCGCGGCCTGCTCCGCAAGAAGAACCCGTACCTGTTCATCGCCCGCGGCGTCTCGGCGCCGCGCGACCTCGCCCGCGTGCTGGTGGACGCCACCCTCTCGTCGTCCGAGGAGACGATGTTCGGCCGGGCGCTGGAGGACATCGCCATCGACGTGTGCGAGGCCGCCTACGGCGGGCGGAAGTCGACGGCTCCCGGCATCGACCTCGAATTCGAGCGCGACGGGACGCGCTACCTCGTGGCGATCAAGTCCGGCCCCGGCTGGGGCAACTCCAGCCAGGTGGCGAAGATGCGCGAGGACTTCCGGCGGGCGATCCGCGTCGTGCGGCAGGGACCGCGGCGCATCGACGTGCAAGCGATCAACGGATGCTGCTACGGGACGCCGGACACCGACCACGGCGACTACCGCAAGGTCTGCGGCGCAGCCTTCTGGGAACTCGTCTCCGGCGAGCCGGACCTGTACGCGCGCCTCGCCGTCGCGCTCCGCGACGCCGCCGCCAACGGGCACGCCGCGGCGATCGAGGGCGTGACGGAGCGCATCGCGGACGAGCTCGCCGGCGGCTGGTGCGACGACGCGGGACGCCTCGACTGGCCCCGCATCGTCGCGGCGAACGCCGTGCGCGGGCGGCGATGACCGTCCGCCCGTCCGGGCGCCCGCCCCGCGCGGCTCGCCGTGGCGCTCGCCGCGGCAGCCCTGCCGCTCGCCGCCCGGCCCCGCGGCGGTCGCCGCGCGATCGAGGGCCGGGCGCGGCTACGGGTAGAGCGGCGCGCGTTCGAGGCCGAGCGTCTGGTCGAGGCCGAACATCAGGTTGAGGTTCTGGAGCGCGTTGCCGCTCTGCCCCTTCAGCAGGTTGTCGATCGAGGAGATGACCACCGCCCGCCGCCCGTCGGAGGAGACGGCGAGCGAGATGTCGCAGTGGTTGGAGCCGGCCGTGCCCTTGAGCGTCGGCGGAGCGTCGAGGACGCGCACGAACGGCGCGCCCTCGTAGTACTCGCGGTAGCGGTCGAGCAGCGCCTCGCGCGTGGCCGTGCGCGCCAGCTCGAGGTGCATCGTGCTGAGGATGCCGCGCGTCGTGCCGAGCAGGTGCGGCACGAAGTGCACGCGCGCCTCGCCCCCCGCGAGGCCGCCGAGCGTGCGCTCCGCCTCGACGACGTGCTGGTGGCCGAAGACGCGGTAGGGCACGACGTTGTCGTTGAGGTGCGAGAAGTGCTGCGCCGGCGACGGCTTCTTGCCCGCGCCCGAGGAGCCCGTCAGCCCGTCGACGGCGACCTCGCCGCCCGCCGCCAGCCCGCCGGCGAACAGCGGCGCGAGGCCGAGCACGATGCCGACGGCGAAGCAGCCGGGGTTGCCGACGATCGGCGCCTCCGCGACGGCCCCGGCGGCCAGCTCGGGCACGCCGTAGACGGCGCGCCCCAGCAGCCCCGCGGCCGCGTGCTCGCCCCCGCCGATCGAGGGGTGCGCCGCCGCGTAGCGCCCCCACGCCTCGGCGGCGGAGAAGCGGAAGTCGCCCGAGTAGTCGAGGAAGCGCACGCCGGCGCCGGCCAGCGCCGCGGCGTGGCCCATCGCCACGCGGTCGGGCGTGGCGAAGACCACGGCGTCGCAGTCCTCGCCGATCGCCGCCTCGTCCGGCCCCCGCACGACGAGGCCGGTGCGCCCCTGGAGGTGGGGGTAGACCTCGGCGATGGGCCGTCCGGCGTCGTCCCTCGCGATCAGCGAGGACGCCTCGATGCGCGGGTGCTGGAGCAGCAGCTCCAGCATCCCGAGCCCCCCGTACCCCGTCGCCCCGACGATCTGTACGCGCATCGCGGTCCCAGCCTAGCACGCTCCGGGGAAGTCGCCCCCCGCGTGCGCGCCATCCTGGGCTTCCGCCGCGCCGCCGCCTCGCAGCCGCGCCGACATCAAGGCGCCGCGCGCGCAGCGGTTGCGCGCGAGGGCTATGATGCGCGCGGGGCGACGCCCCGGAACGGAGCCGCGCGATGGGCCGAGGCAAGCGCGCGCTGGCCGTCGTCGCGATCCTCGTCGCGCTCGCCGCTGCCTCGATCGCCGTGGCCCCCCGCGCCGCCGCCGAGGACGGCGAGCTCGCCGGCGAGCTGCCGGTCGCGGGCGGCTTCGCCCTCGTCTCGTGGAGCGGCGGCCCCGCCGGGGCACTGGTCGAGGCCGCCCGTTCGCGCGGCTGCAACGTGCGCTCGGTGTACGCCAACGCCCCCGGCGGCGGCTTCGTCGGCTACGTGCCCGGCGCGAACGTCGCCGCCGCCAACCGCGCCTTCCTCGCCGCCTACCCCGCCGGCCTGCCCGCGTCGCCGGTCCTCGTCGTCTGCGGCGATCCCGTCTTGCCGCGCATCGTGTTCCTCGACGACGAGGCCTTCTTGTCCGCCGAGCGGCGTGTCGAGCTTCGCGAACATGTCGCCTCGGTGGTGCGCTTCTACGCCGAGCGCTTCGGCGTCGTGGTGCCGGAGTCGACACTGTATGTGTCTCCGGACGACGACGTCGCGGCCGCCGCCTACCGCGAGCTCACGGGGGGCGAGTACCCGGTGCTCAGTGGGGGCGGCACCGTCACCAGCACGCCGGAAGCGGGGATACTGGCGTTCATCAGCGGTCCGGGCTTGGACCGTGACTACTTTGGGGATTCGCACACGTTCGATGAGCTGCTGGCCCACGAGTACTATCACATGCTCCAGTACAGCATCCTGCACACGGGTGGCGGCTCCTATGCTTCTCCCCGGTGGTTGACTGAAGGTACGGCCAACTATGGCGAGCACCTGTACCGCGCAGCACAGGCGGAAAAATATTTCCTTGAACATGGCGAGGCGACCGCAGAGTGGATACTCGGCAAGAAACGACATCTTGATCCCAAGCTGGCATGGAAATTCCATCTCCTGAATGGCAGCATTGGCAACCTTCACCCTGATGATGACCTCGCGTTCAGTATCTTGGATTACGACTTCGCATCTGCTGCGATTGCCTGGGCGGTTGACCGCTCAGGAGATCCACGCTCGCACTTGGAGTACTGGAGAGCGTTGGTCCGGACTCGAGACTGGTCGACTGCCTTCCGAATCGCTTTCGGAATGAGCAGCGATGAATTCCTTGATGCTTTTGGCCGGTATCACATTAGTCTTTTGGAAGATACGCCTCGGATGCGAGTGAGGATAGTCGACGACGTCGATGGCGCTCCCATAGAAGGCGTGCGGGTCAAAGCCAACCGCCACCCTGAAGGCCTGGGTGTCTATGGATTCACGAATCCTCTGGGTGAACTTGCACTGCCGGTGCCCAACGGTACCTACCAAGTCGTGTTGGCTTGGTCCAATCTTTATCTGTTCGTATATGACGAAACTGGTTACGCCCGTACCTGTTACGGAGATTGGGAGATTACGGTGTCCGATCAGGACGTAGATATCCTCATCAAGATATCGTCCGATGTCTTTGCGAGTACTGTGCAACCGAGGTACTGCCCAGGAACGCCCGGAGTAGCGAAGCCGTGGGCGTTCACCCCGCCGCGCGGAGGTTCGGGCCGGGCCCCGCCGTACGCCGCCGTGCGTCGCCCCCGTCAGGCCGAGGGGGGCGCGGGGCGCGCGGCGGGCGGGCGGGCGAAGGCGACGGCGAGCGCGCCGAGCAGCAGCGCCGCGACGGTGGCGAGGAAGGCGGCCTCGTAGTCGCCGGTGCGGTCGACGGAGTAGCCGACGACGGGCGGCAGGCCGCCGTTGACGAGCCGCAGGATCAGCTGGTGCGCGCCGAAGATGGTCGCGTACGCCAGCAGCCCGAAGGTGTCGGCCACCACCAGCGGCATCAGCGCGCCGACCGCGCCGAAGCCGACGCCGTAGACGGCGACGAACGGCCACAGCATCCACGCCTCGGCGGGCGAGCGCAGCAGCAGCAGGATCAGGACGCCGCAGACCTGCAGCAGGCAGATCGCCGAGAACCCGTAGCGCGAGGGGAAACGCTCCGACAGGAACCCGAAGATCAGCTTGCCGAGGAAGCCGAAGGCGCCCAGCAGACCCAGCGCGCCCCCCGCCGTCGCCGTGTCGATGCCCACGATCTCGAGGTGCTTCCCGAGCTGGTTCAGCACCGCGAAGATCGAGGCGAAGGTGGCGACGAAGGCGAGCGCGAGCAGCCAGAAGGCGGGCGTCCGCAGGCCCTGCCGCCACGTCACGCCCTCGCCGCCGGCGGCGTCCTCGCCGGGCGCGGGGGGCGGGGGCGGCGCGCCCGCGGAGGCGGCGAGCAGGCGCTCGGCGCTGCGCGCCTCGCGCTCGCGGCCGACGCGGCGGGCCTCGGCGATCACGTCCTCGGGGCGGTCGCGCACCCAGCGCCAGATCAGCAGCGAGTTGACGGCGACGATGCCGAGGCCGAAGGCGAACAGCGTGGCGCGCCAGCCGAAGGCGCCGATGAACAGCGCCGACGCCGGGGCCATGATCACGCCGCCCGCGTTGTTGCCGGCCAGCGCGATGCCCATCATCCGCCCGCGGTCGGACTCGAACCACAGCCCGACGAGCTTGCCCGCGCCGAGAAAGGCGGCGGACTGGCCGGTGATGAGCAGCCCCTGCGCGACCCAGAGGTGCCAGATCTCGGTCATGAACGCCTCGAGCACGAACGTGCCGCCGACGAGGGGGACGCCGACCAGCATCGCCAGCCGCGCGCCGCGCGCGTCGATGAAGCGGCCCAGCAGCGGGCTGGTGAGGGCGAGCGGCAGCCCGACGAGGAACGAGCCGTTGATGGCGGTCAGCGTCCAGCCGAGCGCGGCGTCGTCCTGCCAGGCGGTGAGGAAGAGGCTGAACGAGTAGAAGCTGACGCCCGTCACCGCGATCTCGGCGATGAACAGCGCGGCCACGACCCGGTAGCCGAAGTAGGCGCGCCGCAGCCGCGCGATCGGCATTCGTTCGTCGTCCTCGGCGGTCGCCGCCGTCACCGGGCGGTCGCGGGGCGCCGCTGGGCGCCTCGCGGGGCACAAAGCAGGGGAGCCGGCTGGCGGCCGGCTCCCCCGCGTGCGCGTCCGCGGGCGGGCGCTACTTGTCGATCCAGCCGTAGGCGATGATGTCGCCCCAGTCCTGGAAGATGTTGGTCGTGGACAGCGCCCCGCCGAAGCGGATGCCGCGCAGCCACGGCTGGTAGATCTGGAAGCCCGCGCCCGCGCCGATGACCGGGCGGTAGGCCTTGCTCAGCTCGTAGTTCCAGATCTCCTGGAAGATCGCCTTCCGCGCGTCCGGGTCGAGCTCGGTCTGCTGGGCCTCGGTCAGCTCGTCGATCCTGGGGTCGTTGAAGCGCCAGCGGTTGCCGGCGGCCTCGGAGTGCATCGAGTTGTAGAAGTAGTTCTCCGCGTCGAAGCCGATGGTGCCCCAGCCGGCGGTGGTGACGTCGTCGAGGTTGCGGCCGACCCAGGTCGAGTTGAACTCGGTGTAGTCGGCGGCCCCGCCCGTCATCGTGATCCCGACGTTGCGGAACATGTCCGTGAGGATGTCGGGCGTCTGCTCGAACGCCGAGGAGTACGGGAAGAAGATGTTGGTCATCTCGAGGTCTTCGGCGCCGGCCGCGGACAGCAGCTTCTTCGCCTCGTCGGGGTCGAAGCGCGTCCACGGGCCGAGCATCCCGTTCTCCATGGTCGGCTGCTCGTCCCAGACGAAGAGCCACGGGATGGCGTGCAGCACCGAGCCGAGGCCCTGGTAGAGCAGGGTCAGCAGCAGGTTCCGGTCGATCGACAGCGAGATCGCCTGCCGCACGCGCTCGTCCTCGTACTTCGGGCTCCGCAGGTTCATCGCGAACCCGGTGCCGTTGGTGAGGGCGTTGAGGTTGACCTGCGTGTCCGGGTTGGATTCGAGCAGGTTCTCGACCTCGCGGATGTTGCCGACCACGATGTCGCCCGTGGCGATCTGCTCCGCGCGGAAGGCCGCGAGCCGGGCCGCGCCGTCCGGCACGTGCCGGAACTCGACGCCGTCGACGAGCACGGGGCGCTCCCAGTAGTCCGGGTTCTTGACGTACGTCACCTTCTCCGAGGTGATCGCCTCGTCGAGGATCATCGGGCCGGTGCCGACGGCGGTGCTCTCGATCTCGCCGTTGTCGACGAGCTCGCGCGGGTGGATCGACTGGTAGCAGCTGGCGAGCGGGCGGATGAAGTCCGCCACGGCGCGCGCGAGGTTGACGCGCACCGTCAGGTCGTCCGCGGCCTCGACGCCGGCGGAGTTGACCCAGTACGAGGTGTGCACGCCCTCGGCGGCGTAGCGGTCGTACGCGAACTTGACGTCGGAGGCGACGAACTTGCGCCCGTTCAGCGGCGCGACGTTCTGCCAGTTCACGTCGTCGCGCAGGTTGAAGACGAACGTCAGCCCGTCCGGGGTGCGCTCCCACGTCTGCGCCAGCTCCGGCTCGATGTTGACCACCGAGGGATGCAGGCTGACGCCGCGGTTAAAGCCCAGCAGCCGGTTGTAGACCATGTTGACGTAGCGGCCGGTGCCGCTCGCCGCCGTCTTCGTCGAGTCGAACGTGGAGATGTCGGTGCTGACGCCCGCGACGATCGTCCCGCCGGCCTTCGGCGTCTTGTCCGGCTCCGCGAAGTTGAACGGGAACGGGAGGCTGGGGTCCCTGACCTCTTCGCCGCGCGGGTAGTCCATGACCATGGCGTCGCCGCTGTCGCCGTCGTCCGTGGCGGCGGCCGTCGTCGGCGTGGCCGTGGCGGGCGCCGCCGTCGCCGTCGGCACGGCGGTGGCGGCGGCGTCGTCGTCTCCGTCGTCGCCGCCGCAGCCCACGAGCGCGGCGGCGGCGAGGCCGGCCGCCCCGATCGCGCCGCCGCGCAGCAGCGCGCGGCGACTCGTCACCGAGCCCGGCAGGCCCGGCCAGCCGCGCTCTTCGTCGAACTTCGTCATGCGTTCTCCCCCTCGGCGGGGATGCCCGTCCGGACATCTCTCGCCCTATCCTACGTCAAATTTCCGTTAGGGGATGCTGCCCCATCCGTCCCGCCGCTCCCGCCACCCGCCTCAGCCGAGGCCCGGCATGTCGATCGGCAGGCTGTAGCGGCGCTCGCCGAGGGCGTCGACATGGGCCCAGAACTCGCTGACCGGGGCGCCCTCGAGGTTCCACGCCTGCCGCCGGATGTTCCAGTTGGCGGGGTCGAGCCGCACCGCTTCCCCGAGGTGGCGCGCGCCCTCCTCGGCGCGCCCGCCGAGGCGCAGGTGCTGGCCGAGCCGGAAGTGGGCGTGGGCCAGCGCCGTCTCCTCCGAGGGCGCGCGCAGCCGCTCGCGCGCCTCGTCCGCGCTCCACGCGAACTCGCTGGCCTCGCCGCGCCGCGCCCAGTCGCGCAGCGCGTCGAGGTAGACGAGGCGCGCGCGACGCATCTCGCGCCAGGCGTCCTCCGGCCACGCGCCGGTCTCGCGATCCTGCCCGCGGAAGGCGTCGTTCGTGCCCGCGTACTCGGCGGGCCGCACCACGCGCCCGCGCTCGTCGATCCACACGGCCATCGGCACGTTGACCATGCGGTAGAGCTCGGACACGACGTGGCCGCGGTCGATCAGGCAGGGGTACGAGGGGTTCGCCGCCTCGATCCACTCGCGGGCGGCTTCGGGGCCGAGGCTGTCCATCGCGACGGCGATGGGGAGGAAGCCGGTGTCGGCGAGTTCCTCGTGGAGCCGCTGCCACACGGGCAGGTCGAAACGGCAGCCTCACCACGAGGCCCAGGTGACGAGCAGCACGCGGCGTCCGCGGTAGTCCGAGAGGCGATGGACGCGGCCTTCGAGGTCGGGCAGCGCGAAGTCGGGCGCCTCCAGCGAGCGCAGCGCCCCGGCGCGCGAGGCGGCGTCCTCGCCGAGCACCCACGTCGCGGCGGCCTCGTCGCGGAGCAGGGGCTTGCCCATGAGCCGCCAGAAGGCGGCGAGGTTGACCTCGCCGCCGCGCGCGAACTCCTCGCCGCGGCCGGGCGGCACGGGGACGCAGACGGGTCCGCGGCAGAGGCCTTCGGGCTTGAGCTCCCAGCCCGTCGCCGCGGCGGCGTCGGCGGCGGCGAGCCAGAGCGCCGCGCCGTCCTCGCCCTCGCCGGTGCGCGCCTCGACCTCGGCGGGGCCGCTTTCGAGCAGCAGCGTGACCACGGCGCGCTCCCTCCACGCGGCGCGGCGGCGCGGGCCGCCGCGCGGGGCTATAGTAGACCCCGCACCGGACGAGGGGGAGCGATGCTGCGGATCAAGTACCACACGGTCGCCGTGCACGACCTCGAAGAGGCGGTCGAGCACCACAGGGCGCGCTTCGGGATGGAGGCGCTGGCCGAGCCCGCGCACAACGCGATCGGCAACTTCCGCTTCGTGCCGATGGGCTACGGCGGCGAGACGGCCCTGCACCTGATCTCGCCCGCCGACGAGAACAGCCCGATCCACCGCCTGATGCAGGACCGCGTCAACCCGCTCAACCCCCACGGCGAGGGCGTCTACCAGCTCGTCTGCGAGGTCGAGGACCCCGAGGCGTTCGCGCAGCGCATCGAGGACAACGGCGGGCGCGTCACCCGCGTCCCCGGCTCCGAGGCGATCTGGGTGCACCCGCTGTCCTCGAACTTCGTGCTGATGGAGCTGACGCGCGCGGGCTGAGCGCGCCGCCGCGCCCCGGGGCGTGGCGCGCCCGCCCCGTCCGGCGTACCGTCGGAGCTCGACGAACGGACGAAACCGCGCGCGCGGCCCTCGGGGGGTCGCGCGCGGCGGGCGGAGGGAGGCAGCGCGTGGTGGCCGCGGAGCGCGAGGCGTACAAGGTCGTGGGCAGCACCCCGGTGCGGCCCGACGGGGTGGACAAGGTCAACGGGCGCGCGATCTACGGCGCCGACGTGCGGCTGCCGCGCACGCTCCACGGGCGCGTGCTGCGAAGCCCCCACGCCCACGCCCGCATCCTCTCCATCGACGCCTCGAAGGCGCGCGCCCTGCCCGGCGTCGCCGCCGTGATCACCAACGCCGACTTCCCCCGCCAAGACGACACCGAGCTGCTGCTCGGCGAGGGCGAGACCGCCAGCGCGCGCTGGGTGCTCGACAACGTGCTCGCCTCCGGCAAGGCGCTCTACCGCGGCCACGCCGTCGCCGCCGTCGCCGCCTCCGACCCCCACGTCGCCGAGGACGCCCTCGCCCTGATCGAGGTCGAGTACGAGCCGCTCGAGGCCGTCACCGACGTCCAGTACGCGATGAAGCCCGAGGCCCCCGTCATCCACGACGGCCTCGTCACCGAGGAGGTCTTCGGCTTCTTCGGCTCGGCCGGCTCCGAGGTCTACGGCGAGCGCCCCTCCAACGTCGCCAAGCGCATCGAGTTCGCGCAGGGCGACCTCGACGCCGCCTTCCGCGACGCCGACGTCGTGATCGAGCGCGAGTTCGACACGCCGATGTACCACCAGGGCTACATCGAGCCGCACAACGGCACCGCGCTGTGGAGCGAGGACGGCCAGATCAACGTCTGGGTCAGCACCCAGGCCTACTTCGGGGTGCGCGACCAGCTCTCCCAGCTGCTCTCCCGCCCCGTCTCGAAGATCCGCGTGAACCCCGTCGAGATCGGCGGCGGATTCGGCGGCAAGACCTCGGTCTACATGGAGCCGCTGGCCTGCCTGCTCTCGCGCGAGAGCGGCCACCGCCCCGTCCGCATGTACATGGGGCGCGACGAGGTGTTCGAGGGCACCGGCCCCACCTCCGGCACCCACATCCGCGTCCGCGTCGGCGCGAAGCGCGACGGCTCCATCACCGCGCTCGACTGGGAGGGCGCCTACGAGTCCGGCGCCTACCCCGGCTCCGCCTTCACCGCCGGCGCGATGTGCGCCGCCGCCCCCTACGACATCCCCGCCTACCGCTGCGTCGGCTGGGACGTGGTCGTCAACAAGCCGCGCGTGCAGGCCTACCGCGCCCCCGCCGCCCCCGCCGCCGAGTGGGCCGTCGAGTCGATGATCGACGAACTCGCGCACGAACTCGGCCTCGACCCGATCGAGCTGCGGCTGCGGAACGCCATCACCGAGGGCGGACGCCGCGTCGACGGCGTCGCCTTCGGCCCCATCGGCAACGTCGCCTGCCTCGAGGCGATCCGCGACTCCGAGCACTACCGCTCCGAACTCAGCGGCGAACACCGCGGGCGCGGCGTCGCCACCGGCTTCTGGTTCAACATCGGGCAGGAGTCCTCGGCCTTCGCCGCCGTCAACGCCGACGGCCGCGTCAGCCTCAACATCGGCTCCGCCGACATCGGCGGCTCCCGGGCCTCGCTCGCCATGCAGTTCGCCGAGGCGATGGGCATCCCCTACGAGGACGTGATCCCGCAGACCGTCAACACCGACTCCGTCGGCTACACCCTCCCCACCGTCGGCAGCCGCACCACCTTCGCCGGCGGCTGGGCCGTCTACGAGACCGCCCTCGAACTGCGCCGCAAGCTCGAGGAGCGCGCCGCCCTCCTCTGGGAGTGCGAGGCCGCCGACGTCGCCTACGGCGACGACGCCGTGCTGCGCGGCCCCGGCGACCGCTCGACGACCCTGCGCGAACTGGCCGGCCGGCTGCAGGAGAGCGGCGGCCTCATCCAGGCCCGCGCCGACGTCTCCCCCACCACCGCCGGCCCCGCCTTCGCCACCCACGTCGTCGACGTCGAGGTCGACCCCGAGACCGGCAAGGTCGACGTGCTGCGCTACACGGCGGCACAGGACGTCGGCACCGCCATCCACCCCGACTACGCCGAGGGCCAGATCCAGGGCGGCGCCGCCCAGGGCGTGGGCATGGCCCTGACCGAGGAGTACCTCTTCGCCGCCGACGGCCGCATGACCAACTCGACGCTGCTCGACTACCGGATGCCGACGGCGCTCGACCTCCCCATGATCGAGGCGCTGATGGTCGAGGTGCCCAACCCCGGCCACCCCTACGGCGTGCGCGGCGTGGGCGAGGCGCCGATCATCCCGCCGCTCGCCGCCGTCACCAACGCCATCCGCGACGCCCTCGGCGTGCGCGCCACCCGCCTCCCCGCCTCGCCCACGCGCATCCTCGAACTGCTGGAGGACGCCGGCGGCGGCTAACGCCGCCGCCGGGCGCGGCCCGCGAGGGCGCGAGGGGCGCCGATGCCGCACACGCTGCTGCTCGCCGAGCCGCGCGGCTTCTGCGCCGGCGTCGTGCGCGCCATCGACGTGCTCGACGCCGTGCTCGACCGCGAGCCGCCGCCCGTCTACGCCTTCCACGAGATCGTGCACAACCGCCACGTCGTGGACAGCTTCCGCGCCCGCGGCGCCGTCTTCATCGACGACCTCGCCGAGGCGCCCGAGGGCGCGCGCATCGTCTTCAGCGCCCACGGCGTCTCCCCCGCCGTCGTCGCCGAGGCGCAGCGCAGGCGGCTGCGCGTCGTCGACGCCACCTGCCCGCTCGTGACGAAGGTGCACCTCGAAACGCGCAAGGCCGCGCGCGACGGCCACGACGTGCTGCTCGTCGGCCACCGCGGCCACGACGAGACCACCGGCACCCTCGGCGAGGCCCCCGACCGCGCGCGCATCGTCGAGAGCGCCGCCGAGGTCGGCGAGCTCGGCCCCCTCGGACGCCCCGTCTTCGTCGTCACCCAGACCACGCTCTCCGTGGACGACACCGCCGAGGTGATCGGCGAGGTGCGCGCGCGCTACCCCGGCGCGCAGGTCCGCAACGACATCTGCTACGCCACCACCAACCGCCAGCTCGCCGTCCGCACCATCGCCGAGCGCGCCGACCTCGTGCTCGTCGTCGGATCGCCCAACTCCAGCAACTCGGTGCGCCTGCGCGAGGTCGCCGAGGACGCCGGCGCCACCGCCTACCGCATCGACGGCATCGCCGGCATCGACCCCGCCTGGTACGAGGGCGCGGGCGTCGTCGGCCTCACCGCGGGCGCCTCCGTCCCCGACGAGCTGCTCGACCCCATCGTCGCCGACCTCAAGACCCGCGGCGTCACCCGCATCGAGCCCGTCGTGGTCGCGACCGAGACCGTCGAGTTCCGCCCCCCCGAGGAGCTGGAGGCGTAGGGCGACGGACAACCCGTGGACCGGACTGCCGGAGCGCCCGCCGTACGTGCTTCCGATGGACCGCGAGGGCGTCGAGGCGCACGAGCGCAGGTTGAGGACACGCGGCGCTGCGGCGCGGGAGAGGTTCAGGCTTCACGACGAGCTGCCGCCGACGCCGTTCCTCGGCAACCCGGCGTGATACATGATACGGTAGTGGCTCTCGCGGGGTGGGTGGCGGCGGCGCGAGGGCCCGGAGTGTATCACGCGGGACGGTGCCGAAAGCGCGCCAGCGCGCGTGTAAGGAGCATGATGGCCAAAGAGACTGACCGGAGTGCGGCGCACGCCCGCGTTGATCCGGGCTGGCGTGAAGGTCTGAATGCCCGCAGGCGCAGGTTGAACCGGGTGTCGTTCAAGGATGCCAAGACGTTGCTCACGGACAAGCGGCTGTCGCGCGAGTTCTCCCGCAAGTTCTTCCACAAGATCAAGCCCAGTGACCTGAGTCTGAATGCTCGGATGGCAGGCGTAGACGTGGGCAAATTGAGCGCCCGGTTTGCCAGTGATGCTGCCGAGCGCGCCCAAGTGCTTGGCGGTGGCACGGCGGAACGCTTGGCAAAGTTGCAGGAGGATATGGCGCGATTTGTGGAACACAAACCCTTGCGGGACACCATCACACGCGAGCCGTTGTTTCCCCCGCCACCCCGAACCCGGTGTACGAACTGATCGGCATCATGCACGAAGAGCACAATAAGAACGAGCAGCGCGACGAAGAGAACCGCGAGCGGGAAGCGGAGAACAAGAGGCGCAGCGACCAGCAGATGAGGTGGATTCGCCTCTCCGTGTTCATCAGTGCCGCAGCGCTGGCAGTGGCGGTAGTCATCGCGGTAGGGCCAACGGTAGCCGATCTCATCGCTGCCGCTGTCGAAAGGATCGCTCAGTAGGCATTGGATGTTGGCGAACACGATGCTGGCGCTGAGCGCGCTGGCGGTAGCCGTGAGCGCGACGGCGGGCGGCAGGCGGGGATGATGCCCTGTCAGCGGCCACGGGCGCGGGGGATCCGGTCCGGACAGGAAGCGCGCCGCTCCCCTGTGGCTGCACACCCGTACGGGCAGTGGGTGAACCTGCGGAGCGGCGAGGCGGGGGAGCTGCCGCCGAACTCGCCGGTCTTGGCGCACTGCTGGGACGCGACGCAGCACAAGGTGGTGCTCGTGTCGCCGTCGGTCTACATGACCGACGACAACCTGCGCCCATTCCGGCTCCGCTCGTGAAGCACTGGATGCTGGCGAACACGCTGATCACCGTCGCCACGCTCGCCGTCGCGGTCAGCGCCGTCGCGCCGCGCCTCGACGCGCACTCGCGCTCCGACGGGTGCTGCGCTGGAGTGCGTCGTGCTCGACACGGCGGGACGCCAGCTGTGGGCGCACGGCTCCGTCGCGCACCGGACGCGCGGCGGAGCCGAGGCCTACGCCCGCTCGCAGGTGACGGCGCAGACCGCGGACATGGCCTGCGGCTCGCGCCTCGCTGCGCTCCGGTACCAACCGGCCGGCGACTACGCCGAGGGCGAACACACGCACGCTGGCATCCGAGGCGAGCGAGGCCCCGTAGGCCCGCAAGGCCCTGCGGGGCCTGCTGGCGCGGCCAGCGGCAGCGGCTTCGGCAGCCATCACCACGGCGCACACTGGCACCACTGCTACACAACCCCCGGCCTACGCACGCTCGGCGGGCACGACGTGCGGTGCGACGCGAGCACTACCGCTCAGACGCATCCTCGGTGGGCGCGCTGATGAACTGGAAAGGCGGTACGCGATGAGACACTGGATGCTGGCGAACACGGCGCTCGCGCTGCTGGCGCTCGGGTTCGCCGCTGCGCTCAGCGCGGGCGGCAACTCGGCGGGCGCCGCGGACTACGAGACGCCGCGCACGCGCACGGCGCGCATCGAGGCGCGAGCGCTCGCCGACGGGCGTACCGAGTTCGCGATCGTCGGGCACGGGCAAGCCGCGCGTGCGCTGCCGCCGAGCCGGATGTTCCCCGCGGGCAGCGGCGCGACGGGCTGGCTGCGCTCGGGCGTCGTGCGCTTCCCCCTCGCGGGCGACGGCTACGGCGTGCCGTCGCGGACGTGGGAACTGCGCGCGGAAGCGCGACGGCTCGCCGACGGGCGTATCGAGTTCGCGCTAGGCGCGCGCACAGACGACGGCGCGGGCTGGACGCGCCATCTGCCGCGCTCGCGTTTCTTCCCCGCCGACGCTCCCGCTGGCCGCTGGCTCAAGTCCAGCCGCGTCGAGTTCAGTACGGGGCGCTGGTACTTCCGCGAGGCCGACAATCTGCTCGGGCGCGCCGATACCGACGCCTACGCCATCACGGGGCGCACGATCATCGCACTCGGCTGCGATGGCGGAGCGCCGTGGGCGCGTGTGTCGTTCAACGGCTGGTGGCTGCCCGTGAACAGCGCCGACACCGGAGTAGCGCGCCTCGACGACGGCGCGGCGCACCGCTTCCGCTGGCACTCCATCGTGCGAAGCGGGCGAGAGGCAGTGATCGCCTCGCCCGTAGCGTTCGCACGCGCCCTCGCCGCCGATGGCGAGTGGCTACACATCACGCCGTCGCTGGACGGCTCGGGCGCTGAGCGCGTCCGCGTCTCCGGCGCGCTGCGGACAATCGCGCGGCTGCCCTGCTACGCCGCGGCGCGCTGAGCTGGCGGTGCGCGCGTGAAGACGCGGAACGTGATCGTCAAGCGCGAGGTCATCGATCCCCGCGCGACGCTCATCCCCTCCAGCTGGAAGCAGGGCGACGGCGCTGCCGCGCCGCGCAGCCCGTACGTGACGGAGAAACTCGCTCGGAACCGAAGGCTGGCGGGATTCCTGCGGCGACTCGGGACCGGTAGCGGGACGCGCCCGGCGTCACGCACTGTGCTCGCCCTCGGCGCGCCGGCAGCGCGCGGCGCGCCGCGCGCGCCCCGCGCGCGGGGCGCGGGCGTGCTAGCATCGCGCGCCGTGAGCACGCACGCCGTCGGCGTCGACATGATCGAGATCGGGCGCGTCGAGGGGGTGCTCGAACGGCATCCCGAACGCTTCCTGCGCCGCGTCTTCACGCCCGAGGAGGCCGCGTTCTGCCGCGGCCGCGTGCGCGAGCTGGCCGCCCGCTTCGCCGCCAAGGAGGCCGTGATGAAGGCGCTCGGCACCGGCGCCCGCTCCGTCGCCTGGCGCGACATCGAGGTGCTGCCCGACCGCCGCGGCAAGCCGCTCGTCTACCTCGCGGGCGGGGCCGAGCGCCGCGCCGCCGAGATCGGCCTCGGCGCCGTCGACGTCTCGCTGAGCCACCTCGACGAGTTCGCGATCGCGGTCGTGGTGTGCACGCAGGAGCGGCGCGAGCAGGAGCCGCGGGCCGCCCGCGAGCGCCTCGTCGCGGCGCTGCGGCGGCGGGGGCTGCTGGCGTGAGCGCGCGCCGCGCGGGGGGCCGCCGAACGGCGGCCCGCGGAGCAGGGACCTGCGGAACGGGGGCGGCGTGAAGCTGGTCACGGCGGAGCAGATGCGGACGATCGAGGACGCCGCCGCCGGGCGCGGCGTGGACGCCGCGCAGCTGATGGAGAACGCGGGCGTCGCCGTCGCGCAGGAGGCGTGGATCAGGATGGGCGCGGCCGAGGGCCGCGTCGCCGTCGTCCTCGCCGGGCCGGGCGCCAACGGCGGCGACGGCCTCGCCGCCGCGCGCCACCTCCGGGACTGGGGATCCGAGGTCTCCGTCTTCCTGACCGAGCCGCGCCCCGACGACGACCCGCAGTGGCGCGCGCTGCGCGCGGCGGGCATCGACGCCTGGAGCGCGAACGACGACCCCGCCCTCGAACGCCTCGAGGCGCGGCTGCGCGAGGCGCACGGCATCGTCGACGCGCTGCTGGGCACGGGCCTCTCGCGGCCGCTCGGCGGGGTGATCGAGCGGACGCTCGACAAGGTGGCGGAGGCGCGGGCGAGCCGCGCCTTCCGCCCCCAGCTGCTGGCGATCGACGTGCCGACGGGCGTCGATCCCGACACCGGCCGCGCCGATCCGGCGGTGGTGCGCGCCGACGTCACGATCGCGCTCGGCTTCGCGAAGGTGGGGCTGTTCGCGATGCCCGGACGGGCGATCGCCGGCGAGGTGGCGGAGGCCGCGATCGGCCTCCCGCCCGATCTGGGCGAGGACCTGCCGTACGAGGACCTGCGGATGCGCGACCTGCAGGAGCGGATGCCGTTCCGCTCCGACGACGCGCACAAGGGCACGTTCGGGACGGTGGTGGCGGCCGCGGGGTCGCGGCGCTACCCGGGGGCGGCGCGGCTGGCCTCGGAGGCGGCGCTGCGCGCGGGCGCGGGCCTCGTCGAGCTCGCCGCGCCGGAGTCGGTGCTGCCGCTGGTGGCGGCGGGCGCGCCCGAGGTGACGCACTGGCCGCTGCCGGACGAGGACGGCGCCGCGGGCGAGGGCGCGGCGGCGGCGCTGCTGCGCGCCCTCGCCGGCCGCGAGGCGCTGCTGATCGGCCCCGGCCTCTCCGCCGCGCCCTCCGCCGCCGCGTTCGTCCTCGCCGTCCTCGCCGGCCTCGACGCCGTCGAGGGGCCGCGCGCGGCGGTGATCGACGCCGACGCGCTCAACGCCCTCGCCGCGCGCCCCGGCTGGCACGAGACGTTCGCGCTGCCGCGCGTGCTCACCCCGCACCCCGGCGAGATGGCGCGGCTGGCCGGCCTCGGCGTCGAGGAGGTGCAGGGCGACCGCCTGCGGGTGGCGGCGGAGTACGCGCGGCGCACGGGCAGCGTGGTGGTGCTGAAGGGCGCGGGCACGGTGATCGCCGCGCCGGACGGGCGCGCGCGGCTGTGCGAGTTCGCGAGCGCGGTGCTGGCGACGGCGGGCACGGGCGACGTGCTGGCGGGCTTCGCCGCCTCGCTGATCGCGCAGGGGATGGAGCCGTTCGACGCGGCGTCGGCCGCGGTCTACCTGCACGCCGAGTGCGGGCGCGCCCTCGAACGCGCGATGGGGTCGGCGACGGCGGTGGCGAGCGACCTGCTGCGGGCGCTGCCCGAGGTGCGCCAGGCGCTCGAGGGCGCGGGGCGGCCGGCCGGGCCGCCCTCGCCGTGGGCCGCGGGCGGCGGGCCCTGAGCGCGCGGCGCGCGGATGCGGCGGCGCGCCTCGCCTCGCGCCCGCGCCCCTCGCGCCCCCGTAGCGTTGCGGGGCGCAGTCCCGTACCATGACAGGCGTTCGCGCGTGCGCGTCGGCGGGACGCGGCGCGTCCCCGGAGAACACGAACGTGAGCGCAGACCCCCGCTCCGAGGCGAGCGATCCCGTCGCCATCGTCTTCCCCGGCCAGGGCTCCCAGCAGCCGGGCATGGGCCGCCTCGTCTACGAACGCTCCGAGGCCGCACGCCGCGTCTACGAGGAAGCCAGCGACGTCTCCGGCATGGACGTCGCCGAGATCTGCATCGGCGGCGACGACGACGAGCTGGCCGAGACGACGTTCACGCAGCCGGCCGTGCTCACCACCTCGATCGCCTTCCTCGGCGCGATGCACGAGAAGCTGGCCGAGGTCGGGCGCTCGATCCGGCCGCGGCTGTTCGGCGGGCACTCGCTGGGGCTGTTCGGCGCGGCCGTCGCCGCCGAGGCGCTGACCTTCCGCGACACGCTGCTCGTGGTGCTCGAACGCTCGCGGCTGATGAGCCGCTTCAACGAGGGCCGCCCCGTCGGCATGGCCTCGATCATCGGCCTCGACGGCGAGCTGGTGCAGCGCATCTGCGAGGACGCCACCAGCTCGCCGCGGAGCCGCGTCGACGTCGCCAACCACAACCTCGACGCGCAGACGGTGATCAGCGGCGACGTGAGCGCCCTCGAACGCGCGATGGAGCGCGCCCGCGAACTGCAGGCGCGCGTCATCCGCCTCAAGGTCAAGGTCTCCAGCCACACCCCCCTCCACCACGACCAGGCCGAGGAGTTCGCGCACCTGATCCGCGAGATCCCGATGCGCGACCCGCTGCTGCCGATCGTCTCCAACCGCACCTCGCGGCTGATCCGCACCGCCGCCGAACTGCGCGAGGAGTTCTCCGAGCAGCTGCGCGCTCCCGTCTTCTGGGCCGCCAACGTGCGCGAGATGACCGGACAGGGCGTCCACACCTTCGTCGAGACCGGCCCCGGCCACGTGCTCGCGCGCATGGTGCGCCGCAGCGGCGACGGCGTGACCGCCGTCTCCCTCGACGACGCCGAGGACGAGCCGATCCCGATCTCCGTGCTCCCGCCCGGCGCCACCCAGGCGGCCCCCGCGCGATGAGGCCGCGGCCCGCCCCGCCGCCGCCCCGGCCAGCGGGACGGGCCGCCCGATGACGGAGCACGCCGGACGGCGCGTGCTCGTGACCGGACTCGGCGCGCTGACCCCGCTCGGCCTCGACATGGAGTCGACGTGGGAGGGGCTGGTCGCGGGCCGCTCCGGGATCGGGCCGGTCACGGCGTTCGACGCCTCGGAGTTCCCCGGCGCGATCGCGGGCGAGGTCAAGGGCTTCGAGCCCGAGCGCCACGCCGACGCGCGGCTGCTGCGGCGCGTCGACCGCTCCTCGGTGCTGGCGATGGCGGCGGCGCGGCAGGCGGTGTGCGACGCGGGCATCGACCTCGAACGGGAGGCGCCGGGCAGCGTCGGCATCGTGCTCGGCACGGGCGTCGGCGGGGCGCACCTGTTCGTCGAGGGCCAGCGGACGCTCGAGGAGCGCGGGGCGCGGCGGGTGAACCCGTTCATGATCGCGAACGGACTGCCGGACACCGCGAGCGGCCTCGTCGCGATCGCGCTCGGCGCGCGCGGGCCGAACATGGCCATCGCCGCGGCCTGCGCCACCGGCGGCGCCGCCGTCGGCGAGGGCGCCGAGCTCGTGCGCCGAGGCGACGCCGACGTGGTCGTCGCCGGCGGCTTCGAGGCGCCCCTGCGCCCGATCTACTACGCCGGCTTCGTGGCGATGCGCGCCCTCGCCGCCCACGACGACCCGCGCGAGGCCTCGCGTCCCTTCGACGCCGACCGCAACGGCTTCGTGATCGCGGAGGGCGCGGGCGCGCTCGTGCTGGAGGACGCCGATCACGCGCGCGCGCGCGGCGCCCGCGTCTACGCCGAGTGGCTGGGCGCCGCGACCGCCAGCGACGCCCACGACATGGTGGCCAGCGACGAGGACGGCCGCGGCATCGCGCTGGCGATGCGGCGGGCGCTCGCCGCCGGCGGCGTGGAGCCCTCGGATGTCGATTACGTGAACGCGCACGGCACGGGCACGCCGATGAACGACCGCGTGGAGACGCGCGCGATCCGCGAGGTCTTCGGCGCGCACGCCGGCCGGCTCGCGGTGTCCTCGACGAAGTCTATGCTGGGCCACATGATGGGCGGAGCCGGGGCGGTCGAGGCGGCGGTGGCGGCGCTGGCGTGCGAGCGCCAGCTGGCGCCGCCGACGATCAACTACCGCACGCCGGACCCGGAGTGCGACCTCGACTACGTGCCGAACGAGGCGCGGGCGCTGGACGTGCGGCGGGCGATGAGCACGTCGGTCGGCCTCGGGGGGCACAACTCCGCGCTGATCTTCGGACGCTGGGAGGACGCGGCATGAGCGAGGGCGGACAACGCCGGGTCGTGGTCACCGGCGCGGGCATGATGACCGCCCTCGCCACCGGCCGCGAGGCGACGTGGCGGGCGCTGCTCGCCGGCGAGAACGGCATCGGCCCGGTCACGCTCTGCGAGGCCGCCGACCTCGAATCGCGCATCGCGGGCGAGGTCAGCGACTTCGACCCCCTCGACTGGATCGACCGCAAGGAAGCGCGGCGCATGGACCGCTTCGTGCAGCTCGCGATCGCCGCCAGCCAGGAGGCGATCGACCACGCGCGCCTCGACGTGGCGGCGGCGGCGGACGAGATCGGCGCGATGATCGGCTCCGGCATGGGCGGCCTGACGTGGCTGGAGGACCAGTTCCGGGTGCTGTTCGAGAAGGGGCCGGGGCGCGTCTCGCCGTTCCTCGTGCCGGCCTTCATCTCGGACATGGCGGCGGGGCAGGTGTCGATCCGCTTCGGGGCGCGGGGGCCGAACTACAACACGGTGTCGGCCTGCGCCTCGGGCGCGGACGCGATCGGAACGGCGCTGGAGACGATCCGGCGCGGCGACGCGAAGGCGATGATCGCCGGCGGCAGCGAGGCCTGCGTGACGCGCATGGGCATCGCCGCCTTCCACGCCTCGCGCGCCCTCTCGACCAAGCGCAACGACGATCCCGCCCGCGCCTCGCGCCCGTTCGACGTCGACCGCGACGGCTTCGTGCTGGCCGAGGGCGCGGCCACGCTGATCCTCGAGGACCTCGAGTTCGCGCTCGCCCGCGGCGCCGACATCCTCTGCGAGGCCGTCTCCTACGGCGCCTCCGCCGACGCCTTCCACGTCACCCAGCCCTCGGAGAACGGCGAGGGCGCCGCGCGCGCCATGAACATGGCCCTCCGCAAGGGCGGCGTCCCCGCCGGCGAGGTCGGCTACGTCAACGCCCACGGCACCAGCACCCCCCTCAACGACAAGTTCGAGACGATGTCGATCAAGGCCGTCTTCGGCGAGTCCGCGCCCGCCGTCGCCGTCAGCTCGAGCAAGTCCATGCTCGGCCACACCCTCGGCGCGGCGGGCGCGATCGAGTGCGCCGCCACCGTGCTCTCGCTCCGCGACCAGCGCATCCACATGACGCGCAACATCGAGACCCCCGACCCCGACTGCGACCTCGACTACGTGTCCGAGGGCGCGCGCGAGGCCGGCCTCGAATACGCGATGTCCAACTCGCTCGGCTTCGGCGGACACAACTCGACGCTGCTCTTCCGGAGGTACCACGGATAGCGGGACCGCCGCCGGCGCCGCCGCTCCCCCGGCCGGCGCCGCTCCCCCCCAGGCGGCCCCCGCCCCGCGCGACCTCGAAGGCTCCGGCGGCCGCCGCTGGCGGCTGCTCCCCCCGCCCGAGGGCGCAGCCGCCCTCGCCGGGGCCGCGTGGCCGCCTCTGGTCTCGCTGCTGCTCGCCCGCCGCGGCGTGCGCGACGTCGCCGAGGCCGAACAGCACCTCGGCGACGATCCCCGCCCGTTCACCGACCCGGCGCTCATGCCCAACCTCGACACCGCCGTCGAGCGCCTCGCCCGCGCCTGCTCCGGAGGCGAGACGGTCGCGATCCTCGGCGACTACGACGTGGACGGGCTGACCGCGACGACGATCCTGACCGAGTCGCTGAAGGGCCTCGGCGCGCGCGCGCTGCCCTACGTCCCCGACCGCTTCCGCGAGGGCTACGGCCCCAACCCCGAGGCCGTGCGCGCGCTGCGCGCGGCGGGCGCGGACGTGCTCGTGACCGCCGACTGCGGCACCTCGGCGGTGCGCGAGGTCGAGCTCGCGAACGAGCTCGGCATGGACGTGATCGTGATCGACCACCACACCGCGCCGGAGACGCTGCCGGACGCGCTGGCGCTGGTGAACCCCAAACTGGCAGGCTCGCGCTACGGCTCCGAGCCGGCCGCCTGCGGCGTCGCGTGGAAGGTCGCCGAGAGCCTGCACGCCGCCCTCGGGCGGCCCTACGCCGCCGGCGGCGAGCACCGCGCGCTGGCCGCGCTCGGCGCGGTCTGCGACCTCGCGCCGCTGACCGGCGAGAACCGCGAGGTCGTGCGCGCCGGCCTGCGCGACCTCGCGCGCACGCGGCGGCCCGGCCTGCGCGCCCTCGCCGCCGCCGCCCGCGTCGACCTCGCCGGCGCCGATCCCGACCTCTGCGGCTGGACGCTCGGCCCGAGGCTCAACGCCGCCGGCCGCATGACCCACGCCGACGCGGCCCTGCGCCTGCTGCTCACCCGCGACGAGGCCGAGGCCGGGACGCTCGCCGCCGAGCTGGAGGCGCTCAACCGCCGGCGCCGCGCCGACACCCTCGCGGCGTTCGCGCTGGCGCGGGAGGCGATGACGCCGGACGAGCTGGCCGCGCCGCTGCTGATCGCCGCCAGCGAGGACGTCTCCTCGGGCATCGTCGGGCTGGTGGCGTCGCGGCTGGCCGAGGAGCACCACCGCCCGGCGATCGCGATGCAGCTGGCGAACGGCGAGGGCCGCGCCTCGTGCCGCTCGATTCCGGCGTTCGACGTGACGGCGCTGCTCGCCCGCCACGGCGACCTGTTCCTGCGCTACGGCGGCCACCGCGCGGCGGCGGGCTTCACCATCGAGGCGTCGCGGCTGCCCGAGGCGCGCGAGCGCCTCGTCGCCGACGCCGCCGCGCGCCTGACGCCCGCCGACCTCACGCCCACGCTCGAAATCGAGGCCGAGCTGCCGCTGCGCGAGGTGAACGGCGAGCTGCTGCGCTGGCTGCACCGCCTCGGACCGCACGGGCAGGGCAACCCGGCGCCGGTGTTCCTCGGGCGCGGCGTGCGGATCGAGGGCGGGCGGGCGGTGGGCGGGGACGGCTCGCACCTGCAGTTCGCGCTGCGCGAGGGCCGGGTGACGTGGCGCGCGATCGCCTTCGGCCTCGCCCCCCACGCCGTCCCCGACGGCGAGCTCGCGGACATCGTGTACCGCTTCCGCGCCGACACCCTCCGCGGCGCCCTCCAGCTCGAGGTGCTCGACCTGCGCCCCGCAGCGTAGATTTAGCGGAGCGCCGCCCACGCCATTCGCTGAAGCGATGCCATCCACCTGCAAAACAACAAGGGTCCCGACTGAGGAGCAAACGCTGCCACCTCAACTGCATCCTGAACGTCGCCCACGTTATACTTCCGCGCCACCTCCATGACGCGCGAGCGACTACGGGCATTACGGTGCGCCACATAGTTGCGGAGGGGCCTGATATCCTCCATCGGGCTGGGAGTTGCCCCTAGTGCAGCACTGATGTAGTCCCGATTAGTGAGGCCGATTTTTTGGGCAGCATCAATGGCTTCACGCGCAATGTGCCACTCAGGTTCGCGTGTTCTTTTTTTGTGAAAGAGGACATGGATGGCGTTCTCAACGTCCTGTCTTGTCGAGATATTCTCAGCTCGCCTAACGGTCCTGCCATCTATCGTAATCGGTTGAGCGTATGCAGAGGAAACAATCAGTTCCCTGCAGAAACGGGCCCACGAATCTTGGGCGCGTACGAGGCACATCTCGCCCGCCAAGCGCCAAGTTCGCATTTCATCTATCGAATAATCGCTATCCAACCTTTTTTCGACGGCGAGTTCAAACTGATCCTGCAGCCAAGAGCTCTCGGAGAACCACCTAGCGAAGATTCTGTGCAGATACACTACCATCAGGAAAACAGCACCGGGAGCAATGCCTTGTAGAAAACAGGGAATCTTACGCGCCTGCTGGCAATTCGGTGCGTGTTAGATCGAGAAGCACGCCAAAACGAATTCCAAGCAGAAGGGACGCCTTCAGCTTCTTCAATCACTTCACCTATTCTCTCAATGTTCTGTAGTGCAACCCCCAAATCACTAAGGATATTATCTTCTCGCGCCGGAAAACCCGTTCCGCCAAAGTCTCCTGCAGGTATTCCGGATACGGCGTGAGCAACTGCGGCAAACAACATAAGGAAATGCGGCGAGTTGCTGATAGGACGCACTAGCACCGGCTCAAAGTCTTGCGTGATCAAGCGCAGGGAATCGTCGACGACCATCTCAACTTTTTCTTTTTCCAAAAACTCATTGTTGTATCGCTGGTACAAGCGCTTCAAGTTGGTGTTGCCACCGTCTTTTATTCCTTCTAGTACGATAGCGAACATTTCAGACATCAAGGCATCATCTGCCATCCTAAGGCGTTGCCTGTTACTTACGATCTGGAATTTATCCCACAGAACGGACCACTTGGCACTGGACTCGTGAACTGCCCACTTGAAGTCGCTTTGGAATTCGGCGTGCCGCAGCTCAGCGGAGTTGAGGGGGGTAGTGTAGGAGTTGAGACGGGAGAACACTTCCAAGACATCCGAATCCTCAGCGTTAATCAACTGCTCTACTCCGATCGTGTAGGCGAGAAACCTTTCTTGGAACTCCGCATCCAATTGCGAGTACTTGCAGCCAGAGAACTCTTTGGCGCGAGTTCCCAGCACCAGATGGTCATCCGAAAACTCGGTAATGGCCCTCAAACGCTGTTGCCCGTCTACCACCTCGCGGTGGGAGATTTGGGTTTGGAGGTCGATCGAGGTACGCATATACACTTTCGGCATCGGGAGTTGGCGAATGATCGTGTCGATCAGCATCGTCTTGCCTTGCGGGCTCCAGACGCTGCGCCTTTGGAAATCGGGGTTCAGCTTCAACCGCTTCTCGCGGTGCCACTCGAGGAAGTCAGCGATCGAGTACTGCTCGAGGATTGACGTAACCATAAGGCTTGGACTCCTCCTCCACCTGCTGACGCGCGATTGGCCCGACTACTCTATCAACGACACACTCCTTGTCAAGTGCGCGCCTCACGGGGGCGGCCTGCCGCACCGGGCGCGGCGAGGGCTGGGCGCCGCGCGCGGCGCGGTACCGCCGCGCACGCGCGCGGTAGTACCATCGCCAGCGACACGCGCGCACGGGGGAGGCGCCTCGCGATGCAGGCCTACACGTCCGACCAGCTCCGCAACGTCGTTCTGATGGGGCACGGCGGGGCGGGGAAGACCACCCTCGGCGAGGCCATGCTCCTCGCCTCCGGCGCCCTCAACCGCCTCGGCCGCGTCGAGGACGGCAACACCGTCGCCGACTTCGACGACGAGGAGCGCCGCCGCACCTACTCGATCTCGCTCGCCGTGCTGCCCGTCGAGTGGGACGGCCGCCGCCTCAACGTCATCGACACGCCCGGCTACGCCGACTTCGCCGGCGAGGTCGTCAGCGGCGCCGCCGCCGCCGACGCCGCCGTCGTCGCCGTCGACGCCGCCGCCGGCATCGAGGGCGGCGCCGAGGCCGCCTGGGAGATCGCCGACGCGCGCGGCCTGCCCCGCCTCGTCGCCGTCACCCGCATGGACCGCGAGCACGCCGACTACGACCGCGTCCTCGCCGCCCTGCGCGAGCGCTACGGCGTCCGCGTCGTCCCGCTCACGCTCCCGATCGGCTCCGGCGACGGCTTCGCCGGCGTCGTCGACCTCGCCGGCGGGCGCGCGCGCATGGGCGCCGACGGCGCCGACGCCGACCCCCCGCCCGAGCTCGCCGGCGCCGTCGCGGCGGCGCGCGAGCAGCTGATCGAGGCCGTCGCCGAGACCGACGACGAGCTGCTCGAGCTCTACCTCGAGGGCGAGGAGCTGCCCGCCGATCGCGTCGCCTCGGCGCTCGCCGCGGCGGTGGCGGCGGGCGAGGTGGTGCCGGCGCTGGCGGTCTGCGCGGTGAGCGGGGCCGGCCTGCGCGCGTTCATGGACGCCGCCGCCGCGCTGCTGCCCTCGCCGCTCGGGCGCGAGCACGCGCTGACCGAGGGTTCGGTCGTGACCGGCGAGGGCTCGCTGGTGGCGCACGTCTTCAAGACCACCGCCGACCCCTTCGTGGGGCGGCTGACGTTCCTCAAGGTGCTGCGCGGCGAGCTCACGCCCGACGCCAACCCCTGGAACGTCCAGCGCCGGACGGCGGAGCGGCTCGGCCACCTCTACCTCCAGCGCGGCAAGGAGCAGATCGAGACGCCGCGGCTGGCGGCCGGCGACATCGGCGTCGCCGCCAAGCTGTCGGAAACGATGACCGGCGACACCTTCGCCGCCTCCGCCGAGGCGGCCGAAGGGGTCGCGCCGCCGCTGCCGTTCCCCGAGGCGACGTTCCGCTCGGCGCTGCACCCGCGCACGAAGGCCGACGTCGACAAGCTCGGCACGGCGCTGCAGCGCCTCGTCGAGCAGGACCCGACGATCGTGGTGGAGCGCACGCCGGACACGGGCGAGACGGTGATGGCGACGATCGGCGACGCGCAGGCGAACATCGCCGCCGCGCGCCTCGAGGCCAACTACGGGGTGGCCGTCGACGTCACGGTGCCGCTGGTGCCCTACCGCGAGACGATCACGGCGAAGGCCAGCGCCGAGTACCGCCACCGCAAGCAGACGGGGGGGCACGGGCAGTACGGCCACGTCGTGATCGCGCTGGAGCCGGCCGAGCGCGGCTCGGGCTTCAGCTTCGAGGAGAAGGTGGTGGGCGGCAACGTCCCGAAGCAGTTCATCCCGGCGGTGGAGAAGGGGCTGGCGGAGCAGCTGCCGGACGGCCCGCTGACGCACTCGCCGATCGTGGACATGCGGGTGACGCTGCTGGACGGCTCCTCGCACTCGGTGGACTCCTCGGAGATGGCGTTCAAGCTGGCGGCGTCGCAGGCGCTGAAGCAGGGCTTCATGGAGGCGCGGCCGATCCTGCTGGAGCCGATCGTGCGGCTCACGATCCGCGTGCCCGGCGACCGCGTGGGCGACGTCATGGGCGACCTCAACGGGCGGCGCGGGCAGGTGCACGGCGTGGAGCCGGCCGGCGGCGTGAGCACGATCCAGGCCGAGGCGCCGCTCGCCGAGGTGCAGCGCTACGGTCCCGACCTGCGCGCCCTCACCAACGGCCGCGGCACCTTCACCGTCGCCCCCGACCGCTACGCCGAGGTCCCCGCCCACGTGCAGGAACAGGTGCTGAAGGCCCTCGCCGCCGCCGGGGCGTAGCGGGGCGGAGGAGGCGACCCGCGGAGCGAGTGGAGCGACGAGCGCCGTGCGGATCCTGCTCGACACCAACGTCCTGATCGCCGCCTACCGGGAGACCGGGCAGGCGGACGAGTACTCCTCGGTGGCTGCCCGGGAACTCCTGAGGCTGGCGAACGAAGCGGGGCACACGACCTGCTGCCACCCCGCATCTTCCGAGTGGGACTTCGCGAACATCGGGGAAGAGACGGCCCGGGTGTGGCGCAGGATCACGACATCGGCCCTTCCCGTCCTGACCGACCCGCCGTATGCGCGGCCTGATCTCCTGGCCCAATTCGGAGAGCCCGATCACGGGACCGGCGCGTGGGTGGACGCGCAGTTGCTGGCGGCCGTCGTCGGCGACGCCACGGACATGCTCGTCACCGAGGACCGGCAGATTCTGAGCGTGGCGGCCCGTCTCGACCTCGGCGAGCGGGTGGCCGCAATCGAGGACGCCTCGGCCGCCATCCGCGCGTGGCTCCCTCAGCCGGGCGACCCCGCGCTGCTTCCGCAACCGACGTTGGCCCATGCCATCGACGCAAGTGACACGTTCTTCGATTCCTTGCGAGACGACTATCCGGGATTCGATAAGTGGTTCCAGAAGTGTAAGCGGGAACATCGGCAATGCTGGATTCTGCGCTCCAATGGCGCACTATCTGCCTTCACGATGGTCAAGCACGAGACGCCGACCGAAGCCGACCTCGGCCAGCATATGCCGAACGAAGCCTCTGTTCTCAAGATATGCACTTTCAAGGTATCGGAGGAATATCCCGGGTTGCGTTACGGAGAATTGCTGCTCAAATCGATATTCGACTATGCGTACAAGAATCGGCGCACCCACGTCTATGTCACCGTGCTCACCAAATATGATCGCGTCCTCGCGTTTCTGGATACGTTCGGATTTCGCGACTCCGAGAAGCGCACTGATCTGAACGAAGTAGTGATGCTCAAGGACATGGAGCCTCCTGCAGACGCCACGGCCGTCAACGATGACTTGCGGTATCACATCCAGTACGGACCGCATTACTACAGCCTCAGCGCCGACCGCTTCATCATCCCTATCGAACCTCAATTTCACCGAACATTGTTCCCGGAAGCTGACCCGCAAGGACAGTTCACGAGCATAGCCACATGGTCTCCTGCGGGTAACAGCATCCAGAAGGCGTATCTCTCCCGAGGCAGCAGCAGGCGGCTCACGCCGGGCGCCATCCTGTACTTCTACCGATCGCAGGATCGGCGGAGGATAACGACCGTTGGAGTGGCGGAGGGCACTCTGGCCTCTGCATCTCCCGATGATATCGCAGCCTACGTAGGGAAGCGCACCGTGTATCCCCGCACTCAAATCGAAGAGATGACCGGAAGCGGTACACACGAAGTGCTGGCTGTCCTGTTCCGGCACGCTCGCACGTTGCCGTCGGGGCCGACGGATACAGAACTCGGGAACGCCGGTGTCTGGAACGCACCGCCCCAATCCATCATGAAGGTGCAGCTGGAGGGTGCGGAGAAATGGCTGATGGAACAGGTGGACAGGCAGACTCCGTAATCCTGCTGCCTGTCCATCCGCAATACGCCGATCTCATCGCCAACGGCGAAAAGCGGGTGGAGTTCCGGCGCGGCAACTTCGCGCGCAACATCAACCGCGTCGTCATTTACTCCACCAGCCCCGATCAAAGGGTAGTGGGTGTCTGTGAAGTGGAGCAGGTGATCAGGAGCACGCCTTCGGCGCTCTGGAAGGAACACGGCAAGGCGGCGGGGATCACGCGGGAGGCGCTGTTCGGGTACCTGAAAGGCGTGAGGGACGCGACCGCAATCGTGTTGAGGAACTTCCACTGGTTCGTCCCCGATTTGGGATTGTCGATGCTGGGCATCGATCGGGCTCCGCAAAGCTTCCAGTACCTGAGCCCGAGCGCCGTCGCCGTGCTGGACCGGCACAAGGGACGGGAGGCTTCCTGGTAACGGGTCGGTGACACTCGTCTCCCGCATCAGGCGCCGCCGTCCGGCGAGACGACGCGCAGGAAGCGGTGGCGGCCGACGCGCAACTCGTCGCCGGGGCGCAGCGCGAGGTCGAACGCGGCGGCGCGCTCGCCGTTGACGCGCACCGCGCCCTGCGACACCAGCCGCCGCGCCTCCGCCCCGCTCGCGGCGAGGTCCGCGGCCACCAGCACGCGATCGAGGCGGCCCGAGGCGCCTCCGTCCGCGCCGCCGCCGTCCGCGGGCAGCGCGTACTCCGGCATCGCCTCGGGCGTCTCGCGGCGCTGGAACGTCGCCTCGAAGTAGCGCTGGGCGGCCTCGGCGTCGGCGCGGGACCAGAGGCCGGCCGTGACCTCGAGGGCGAGGCGCTTCTTGACGTCGATGGCCGCCTGCGGGCGCGCCTCGGCCTCGGCGAGCAGCGCGGCGGCCTCGGCGGGGTCGAGGTCGGTGAGCAGCGTGAACCAGTCGCGCATGGCGGCGTCGGGGATCGACATCACCTTGCCGAACATTCCGTTCGGCGGCTCGTCGATGCCGATGTAGTTGCCGGCCGACTTCGACATCCGCTGGCGGCCGTCGGAGCCGGCGAGGATGGGCAGGGTGATGGCGATCTGGGGGCGCTGGCCGTACTCGCGCTGGAGGGCGCGTCCGGCCATGAGGTTGAACAGCTGGTCGGCGCCGCCGATCTGCACGTCGGTCTCCAGCGCGACGGCGTCGTAGGCCTGCATCAGCGCGTACAGGAACTCGCTGACGTGGATGGCCTCGCCGCGCTCGCGGCGGCGGGCGAAGTTGTCGCGTTCGAGGAACTGCGCCACGGTGAAATGCGAGGCGAGCCGCACCACGTCGGCGAAGCCGAGCTCGCCCAGCCAGTCGGCGTTGTAGCGCACCGCCGTGCGCTCGCGGTCGAGGATGCGGAAGGCCTGCTCGGCGTAGGTGCGGGCGTTCGCGGCGAGGCGCTCCGGCGTGAGCATGGGGCGCGCGCGGTCCTTGTCCGAGGGGTCGCCGACGAGGCCGGTGAAGTTGCCGATCAGGAACGTCGCCTCGTGGCCGAGGTCCTGGAACGTCCGCAGCTTCCGCATCGTCAGCGTGTGGCCGAGGTGGAGGTCGACGGAGGTGGGGTCGTAGCCGCAGTAGACGCGCAGCGGGCGGCCCTCGGCGAGGCGTTCGCGCAGCTCGCGCTCCATCGTGCGCCGCGTGGCGCCGTCGCCGTAGTCGGCGCCGCGCATGATGGCGGCGACCTGCTCGTCGATCGTCGGGGCGGCGGCGGGGGTCATCGCGGTGCGGTCTCCGCCGGCGCGCTCACGCGAAGTACGCGCGCGCCGCCTCGAGGTCGCGCCCGATCTGGGCGACGAGCGCGCCGGGCCCGTCGAAGCGCCGCTCGGGGCGCAGGCGTTCGAGCAGTTCGACGGTGACGACGCTGCCGTAGACCTCGCGGTCGAAGCCGAGCAGGTGCGTCTCGACGACGGCGCGGTCGCCGCCGAAGGTGGGGCGCAGGCCGACGTTGGTGCAGCCCTCGAAGCGCTCGCCGCCGAGTTCGGTGCGCGAGACGTAGACGCCGTGCGCGGGCAGGGCGAGGTCGGGGCTGAGTCCGAGGTTGAGCGTGGGAAAGCCGATCGCGCGTCCGCGCTCGTCGCCGCGCACGACGGGGCCGCGCAGCGCGTAGGGCCGGCCGAGCAGCCCGGCGGCCCCGCGCATGTCGCCCTCGGCGAGGGCGCGGCGCACGCGCGTCGAGGAGACGGCGGCGTCGTCGAGCGGCAGCAGGTCGATCGGCTCGACCTCGAAGCCCTCGCCGGCGCCGATGGCGGCGAGGCGCTCGACCGTGCCCTCGCGGTTGCGGCCGAGGGCGAAGTCGCGGCCGACCATGAGCAGCCGCATCCCCGCCTCCTCGCGCAGCACGCGCGCGAAGTCCGCTGCCGAGACCTGCGCGAGCTCCGAGGTGAAGCCGGCCACGGCGACGAAATCGAGGCCCGCCGCGCGCAGCCGCTCGACCCGCGTTTCGAGCGAGGTGAGGTAGGAGACGGGCGTCTCCGGGCGCAGCACGGTCACGGGGTGGGGATGAAAGGTGACGAGGCCGGCGCCGAGGCCGCGCGCGGCGGCTTCCTCGCGCAGGCGGCCGATCAGCATCTGGTGCCCGCGGTGGACGCCGTCGAACACGCCGATCGTGAGGGCGTGTTCGCCGGGAGCGACGGCGGCCCGCAGTTCTTCGCGGATCAGCAGCACGGCGGCGGCTCGTCCCTTCGCGGGTCGGCGCGATCGTAGCATCGCGCCTCAGCGCGCGGTACCGGCTCCGGCGGCGGGCGCCTCGTCCCCAGCGGGCGCGGCGGCCGGAGGCGGGGCGGCGCCGGGGACGGCGGCCAGCTCGATCTCGCCGAAGGCGCCGTCCTGCCGCGCCTCGGCGTAGCCCGCGCGCACCAGTTCGAGCACCGCGAGGAAGTCGACGATCACCTCGACGCGCGTGGAGGCGGCGGCGACGAGGTCGGCGAAGCGCAGCGGAGCGCCACCCGCGAGCCGCCGCACGAGCCGCCGCATCCGGTCCTCGAGGCGCACCGCGGGCGGGGACGGGCCGGCCTCCGGCTCCTCGCGCGGCAGCCGTTCGAGCGCCTCGCGGAAGAGCGCGAGCAGGGCGTCGGCGGTGACGCCGTCGAGGCCCGCGCCGGGCGGGACCTCGGGCGGCGGCGTCTCGCGGCGGTAGGCGGTGCGGCGCTCGTCGTCGAGGCCGCGCAGGTGCTCGGCGGCGGCGCGGTAGCGGCGGTACTCGCGCAGCGCCTCCAGCAGGTCGCCGGGGTCGCGCTCCTCGTCGCCGCCGTCCGGCCCGGCCTCGGGGCGCGGCAGCAGCGCGCGCGACTTGAGCAGCAGCAGCCGCGCGCCGACCGCGACGAAGCCGGCCACCGCCCCGAGGTCGATGCGGTCGCGCCGCCGCAGGTGTTCGAGGTACTGCCCCGTGACCGCGACGAGCGAGACCTCGGTGATGTCGAGTTCCTCGCGCTCGATGAGGTGCAGCAGCAGTTCGAGCGGCCCCTCGAACACCGGCAGGCGCAGCGCGAACGCCTCGTCGCGATCGGTCTCGCTCGCGCCGTGCTCGCCGTCCGCGGCGGGCGGGGGCGCGCCGTTCTCCGCGGGGGCGGCGGCGGACGGGGGGCGGGCCTCGGCCATCGCGGTCAGCTCCGGGCCGGGGCGGGGAGCGGGTCCGCGCCGGGGAGGGGGGCGAGGGGGCGGCCGAGCGCTTCGGCGAGCCGCGCGGCGTCGCGGGCGAGGTCGCCGAAGCGGGCGGGGGTGAGCGACTGCATCCCGCCGGACAGGGCCTGGTCGGGGTGGACGTGGACCTCGACCATGACGCCGTCGGCGCCGGCCGCGAGGCCTGCCGCGGCGAGGGGCCGCACGAGTTCCCACTGCCCGGCGCCGTGCGAGGGATCGACGAGCACGGGCAGGTGGCTGAGCCGCTTGACGAGCGCGACGGCGTTGAGGTCGAGCGTGCCGCGGGTGGCGGTCTCGAAGGTGCGGACGCCGCGCTCGCACAGCATCACGGCGGGGTTGCCCTGCGTCAGCACGTACTCGGCGGAGAGCAGCCACTCCTCGACGGTGGCGGCGAAGCCGCGCTTGAGCAGCACCGGCTTGCCGGTGCGTCCGGCCTCGGAGAGCAGCACGAAGTTCTGCATGTTGCGCGCGCCGATCTGGAGCACGTCGGCGTAGCGCGCCACGGCGTCGACGTCGCGCTCCGACAGCAGCTCGGTGACGACCGGCATCCCGAACTCGTCGCCGGCCTCGCGCAGCAGGCGCAGCGCCTCGACGCCGAGGCCCTGGAACGAGTAGGGCGAGGTGCGCGGCTTGAAGGCGCCGCCGCGCAGGGCGTGCGCGCCCGCCGCGCGCACCTCGCGCGCGGTCTCGCGCAGCTGCTCCTCCGTCTCGATCGCGCACGGCCCGGCCACGATCACCGGCCGGCCCGCGCCGACGCGCACCCCGTGGGGCAGCTCGACCACCGTGTCGTCCTCGCGCACCTCGCGGCTGGCGAGCTTGAACGGGCGCGAGACGCGGAGCACCTGGTCCACGCCGTCCATCGTCAGCAGCTCGTCGCGCAGTTCGGGAAAGACGTCGCCCAGCACGGCGACGACCGTGCGCTGCTCGCCCTCCACGATCTCGCCGCGCAGCCCCAGCTGCGCGATGCGCGCCACCACCGCGCGGCGGTGCTCCTCGCCGCCGCCGGGGGCCATCACCACGATCACGGCGAGGCCTCCCCGCCGTCGTCCGCGCTCCCCCCGGGCGCGGCCCCCCCGGACGCGGCGAGGTCGGGGCGCAGCGCGACGGCCTCGCGCAGGTAGACGTGGCGGATCGCCGAGGGCGGCTTGTCGGTGTTGACGTGCAGCAGCAGCCGCAGGCAGCGCGGCAGGCCGCCGGGCACGCTCATCTCGTGCCCGCACAGCAGCGGCACGTCCGTCCAGCCCGCCTCGCGCGCCGCCACCGCCGGGTACTCGGCGTTGAGGTCGGCCGTGGTCGTGAAGAAGGCCGAGGCGATGTCCTCGCGGCGCAGGCCGTTGGCGCGCACGACGGCCTCCACCAGCTCCGCCGTCGCCTCGAGGATCGCCTCGCGCGTGTTGGCGGCGGCCGTCGTCGCCCCGCGGATCCCGCGCACGCTCACGCCGGGGCCTCCCCGTCCGCGCGGCCCGCCTCCTGCGAACGGCCGGACAGCGCCGCCATCAGCGCGCGCGCGGCGTCCTCGCGGCCCCCGGGCGGGGCGGCGGCGATGGCGTCGACGAGGGCGCTGCCCACCACCGCGCCGTCCGCGATGCGCCCCACCTCGGCGACGTGCTCGCGGCGCGAGATGCCGAAGCCGACGGCGAGGGGCAGCGCGGTGCGGGCGCGCACGCGCGCGACGAACGCGGGCAGCTCCGCCGACAGCTCGGCGCGCGCGCTCGTCACGCCGGTCACGCTCACGCAGTAGACGAAGCCGCCGCCGCGCCGGGCGACGGCCTCGATCCGCTCGTCCGTCGAGGTCGGGGCGAGCAGCCACACCACGTCGAGGCCGTGCGCGCGGGCCGGCTCCGCCAGCTCGGCGGCCTCCTCGACGGGCAGATCGACGATGACGAGGCCGTCCGCACCCGCGCTCTCCGCCGCCGCCGCGAACCGCTCGACGCCGGCCGCCAGCAGCGGGTTGAAGTATCCCATCAGCAGCAGCGGCGCGGACACCCCCGCCTCGCGGCAGGCCCGCACCGCCTCCACCACCGCCGCCGGCGTCACCCCGCAGGCGAGCGCCCGCTGGTACGCCGCCTGGTTGGTCGGCCCGTCGGCGAGGGGGTCGCTGAACGGGATGCCGATCTCGACGGCGTCGGCGCCGCCCTCGATCAGCGCGCGCACGAGGCCCGGCGTCGCGTCCGGCTCCGGCCAGCCGCCCGGCACGAACGCGATCAGCGCCGGGCGGCCCTCGGCGCGCGTGCGCGCGAACAGCGCCTCGAGGCGGCTCACGCCAGCGCCAGCGCCGCCGCGAACGAGACGCCGTTGACGCCCGCGTGCGCCCCCAGCGGCGTCCACAGCGAACCCGACCGCTCGCACGCCCACGCGAACAGCACCCCGATCAGCGCGAACGGCACGATCACCCCGGGGTTGACGTGGAACAGCCCGAACAGCGCCCCGCTCGCCAGCGCCGCCGGCCCGAACCGCCAGTGGCCGCGCATCCCGCGGAACAGCAGCCCGCGGAACAGCAGCTCCTCGCCCAGCGGCGCCGCCAGCACCGCCGTCGCCCCGATCAGCGCGATCAGCGGCAGCCCGTAGCCCGCCTCGATCGGGATCGCGTTGCTCCCCGAGAGCCCGCCGGCGGGAACGCCGAGAGCCTCCAGCGCCCGCACGGCCGCCGCCCACGCGATCAGGATCAGGTAGGCGCCCGCCCACGCCGCCGCCAGCGGGCGCCAGCGCCGCGGCCGCGCGAACCCGAGGCCCGCGAGGCCGGCCCCGCGCCTCGCCGCGAACGCGAGGGCGATCCCCGCGAGGCACAGCTCGAACGCCAGCGTCGCCGCGACCGCGGCGCCCGCCGCGCCCTCGCCGCCGCCCGCCGCCAGCCACAGCCCCGCCGCGATCGCCGCGAACGCGACGACCGAGGCCGCCCCCGCCGCCCCGAGGTCGCTCCACGGCCAGAGCGGCGGCGGCGCGCCGCGCTCCGGCTGCGGCGCGGGGGCGATCGCGGCGGCGGAAGCGCGCTCCATGCGCGGAGCGTAGCAGGCGCGCCGCCCGCCCGTCAGCGCGCCGCGCCCCGCGCCGCTCCCGCTATGCTCCGCCCATGAGCGAGCATCCGCGGCCGGCCGCGGGTGAGGACGCGCGCGCCGCCCGCGGCCCCGCCGCCGGCCTGCTCGCGCGCCCCGCCGCCCCCGGCCGCGCCCTCCCCCGCCTCGCCGCCGCAGCCGGCCACGAGGCCGCCGCGCGCCTCGCCGAGGCGATGCTGCTCGACGCCGCGGCCGCCCTCCGCGCCGCCCCCGGCTGGCGTCCCGCGCTCTTCGCCGGCCCCGCCGCCGCCCCCCGCCTCGCCGCCCTCGCCGGCATCGGGGACGCGCGCCCCCTCCCTGGCGGCGACGAGGGGCGGCGCGCCCTCGCCGCCCTGCGCGCCCTCGCCGCGGACGGCGGCGCGCCGGTCGCGGTCGCCGCCGCCGACGCCCCGCTGCTGGCCGCCCGCCACCTCGCCGAGGCGCGCGCGGCCCTGCGCGAGGCCGACGCCGTTTTCGGCCCCTCCGCGGGCGGCGGCTTCTACCTCGCCGCGATGTGGGAGCCGGAGCCCGCGCTGTTCGAGGACCCCGCGCTGGAGTGGGACGGCCCGCGCGTGCTGTCCTCGATGCTCCGCGTCGCGAAGGCGCGCGGGATGCGCGTCGCGACGCTCGCGATGGAGCGCCGCGTCGCCGCCCCCGCCGACCTCGCCTGGCTGCGGGGCCGCCTCGCCGCCCTCGAAGCGCGCGGCGAGCCGCCGCCCGCGCACACCGCCGAGGCGCTGCGCGCCCTCGCGGGCGCGTGACGCGCGCCCCGCACCGAGGGCGCCGAGGGCGGCGCGGCCTAGAACGGCGGCGCGAACCCCTCCTTGCCCTCGCCGAGCGTCGCGCCCGCCGCCGCCAGCCGCGCCTCGAGGACGGCGCGCGCCGCCCCGTAGTGTTCGAGGTAGCGGTCGTGGACCTCGGCGGGGGCGCAGCCGAGCTTGTCCGCCATCAGCGCGAGCGCGCCCTCGCGCGTGGAGGCGACGAACTTGCCTCGCGCGAAGTGGAACGACTGCACGACGTACTCGCGCACGCCCGTCGCCAGCAGGCCGTCGGCGAACGCCCCGGCGTCGCGCACGAGCAGCAGCGGCGTCATCGTCACGCACGCCTCGACGCCGGCCTCGCGCACCTCGCGGATCGCGTCGAGCCGTCGCGCGTTGGCCGGGCACGAGGGCTCGAACGCGCGCCGCACGTCCTCGTCGTCGGTGGTGACGGTCATGTTCACGCGCACGCGCCCGCCGTTCGCCTCGATGGCGCGGAAGAGGTCGCAGTCCCGCGTCACGTCGGGGCTGCGCGTCTGGACGACGAGCAGGGGTCTCGGCGGCGGCGCGTCCGCCCCCGCCTCGCCCCCCGCGAACAGCGAGGGCTGCGCGGGCGCGCCGCCGTCCCCGGCGGGCGGCCCGTGCGCCATGACCTCGAGGATGCGCCGCGTGAGCCGCCGCTCGCGCTCGGCGGGCTGGTAGGGGTCGGTCACGCTGCTCATGTAGATGCGCTTGCCGTCGAGCAGCCCCGGATTGCGCCTCAGCCGCGCGGCCAGCAGGTCGGCGGCGTTGCGCTTGACCTCGACCCAGCCGCCCCAGCCGTCGCGCCGCTCGGGCGTGCGGCTGAAGAACGCCGCGTAGCAGTACGTGCACCCGAACGAGCACCCGCCGTAGGGGTTGAGCGTGTAGTCGTATTCCCCGATGAAGCCGGAGGCGCGCGTCAGGATCTCGCGCGCGTCCCCCTCGCCGACGGCGACGCCCCGCAGTCCGGGGTTGTGCGCGCGGGACGACGGCGATAGTGAGCGCCGTTCGCTACCGGAAATTTGCTTGGTGCTATGCGTCATAGGGCGTTCAGCCGATATTTTCGTTGCTGCTCGCATTCAGCACCTGCTGAATCTGGTCGGCGTGGACATGGTCGTCGGCCCGATAGCACCGGACCGTTCCCACGGTTTGGTACAGGGTGGCCCCCATATTCTTGCGATCGCTCCGAGCCGTCACGCGAATCGTTTGCTTTTTACCCCGTTCTTCATACTTCGAGCATTCGATCTTGACGAAGCCGATCTCGATCAGCATCAGTTCGAGCAGGGTGATATGGATGACGGGGTACTCGTAGATTTCCTTTTCGGCCGTACCTCCGCTCAGTTCCACTCGCCAGAGCACTTCGCTATTCGACATCTTCTTCCTTCCGGTATCTGGGTGAGACGCATTGCCGCCTCGCCAGTCCATTCACTGCCGAATTCCTTGCGCCAGCAGCTTGGCAATCAATTCCGCTTGCGTACCCGTTCCCTTTGTCGAGTTGCACGCGCCGCAGAGCAGCTGGAGGTTGTCGATGTAATGGCCGCCGCCCCGGCCCTGCGGGACGATGTGATCGATCGTGAGGTTTCGGTACTCGAAGTGGCGCTCGCAGCCGTTGCAGTAGCCGCGTTGACGTCCGAAGAGCCGTTCCTTGTTCTCGGTCGAGTTGTACGCCAGCGACGATACGTCGATGCCGACCCACTGCCTGTCGTATTTCTCCGCCGCGACGCACGCTGTGGCGCAGCCGCAGAACGGGTCGAGCACCATGTCACCCTCGTTCGAGGACGCCAAGATGATGCGTTCGAGCAGAGCCAGAGGCTTCTGCGTCGGGTAGCCAGTGCGTTCATTCGCTTGCGAGTTGATGATCGGGTAATTCCAGACATCGGCAACGGCGACCTTCTGTTCCTCCTCCGAGTCCCGGTACACGATCTTGTCGTAACTTCCTTCGGCGATCTTCTTGGCAGCCTTATTCCTGTCGTAGACGAGCAGCTGCGTAACACCTTGGATCCGGTTGGTCGTGTATCCACGCTCAATGTGCTTGGGCGTGTCAGTGCGGCGCACCTTGTTGAAGGTGTGTCCGTCACCTTTGGAGTAGAAGAGCAGCATGTCGTGATTGCGCTGGAAGAAGCTGGTCGCGTTCGTCCACTTCCCGTAATGCCACACGATCTCGTTACGGAGTTGGTCCTTGCCGAACACGGCATCCATCATGGCCTTGAGCCACGCGCTCGCGTTTTGGTCGCAGTGGAGGTAGATGCTGCCGGTGGACTTGAGGATGCGCCGCATCTCGATGAGCCTGATGCCCATGTAGATCATGTACGAGCGCATCGAGGGGCTGTGCGCGACGCCGGCCGCCTTGATGACGGAGTGGAGCGCCTTGTGTTCCTTGCGGATGATGCCCTGCTCGGCGATGTTGATGTCGCTGAGCGTCCAGGTGTCCTTGAACGCCGCGCCCGCCGCCTCGGAGCCGATGGGCGCGGAATACTGCCTCCCGCTGTTGAACGGCGGGTCGAGGTAGATCAGGTCCACGCTGTCCAGTTCATGCCCCGCATCACGTCGAGGTTGTCGCCCGTCCAGATGGTGCGGTTGGCGAAGTTCGGCGTCACGGCAATTCTCCGCCCCGCCCACGGCGGGCGCACTCAATCAAAGGTTCTACAGCAACGACAGCCGCTTGGCAACCCCCTCGCCCCGTGCTATCCGCCGCCCGAGGCGGGCATCGCGATGTAGGGCAGGCGCACCGGCCCTTCGCCGACCCGGCGGATGAGGTAGGGGCCGCGGCCGAAGCGCCGGATCGCGTCCTCGGCGGCGTCCTCGAAGTCCTCGTACGTGTCCACGAGCTCCTCGTCGTGCACGACCACCCACTTGCCGAAGTGGTCCACCTCGAGGACATTACGCATCCGGTCGTACGCGGCGATCTCCTGCGACAGCAGCGCCATCGTCCACCTCCTCCGGCAGGGGCCGGCGCCAGCGAGGGCGTCAGCCGCCTTCCCCGGCGATCATAGCAGCCCTCGCGCGCCGCGCCGCGCCGCGCCCGCTTACGCCTCCACGCCGAGGGCGGCGGCGACCGTCGCCATGTCTTTGTCGCCGCGGCCGCTGAGGCCGACGAGCACGACGTCGTCCGGCCCCAGCGCCGGCAGCAGGCGTTCGAGGTGGGCGAGGGCGTGGGCGGGCTCCAGCGCGGGGATGACGCCCTCGGTCTCCGAGAGCAGGCGGAAGGCGTCCAGCGCCTCGGCGTCGGTGGCCGCGGCGTACTCGGCGCGCCCGCTCTCCTTGAGCCAGGCGTGCTCGGGGCCGACGCCCGGGTAGTCGAGGCCGGCCGAGATCGAGTGCGCCTCGGCGATCTGGCCGTGCTCGTCCTGCAGCAGGTAGGAGCGCGCGCCGTGGAGCACGCCGGGCCGCCCCGCCGCCAGCGGCGCCGCGTGCCGCCCGCCGAGGCCCTCGCCCGCGGCCTCGACGCCGATCAGCCGCACGGGATCGCCGAGGAAGGCGCGGAAGAGGCCGATCGCGTTGGAGCCGCCGCCGACGCAGGCGACGGCGGCGGTGGGCAGCCGCCCCTCGGCCTCGAGGATTTGCGCGCGCGCCTCCTCGCCGATGACGGCCTGGAAGTCGCGCACGAGCAGCGGGTAGGGGTGGGGGCCGACGACGGAGCCGAGCAGGTAGTGGGTGGTGCGGACGTTGGTGACCCAGTCGCGGATGGCCTCGTTGATGGCGTCCTTGAGGGTGCGCGAGCCGGCCTCGACGGTGCGGACGTCGGCGCCGAGCAGCTTCATGCGGAAGACGTTGAGGGCCTGCCGCCGCACGTCCTCGGCGCCCATGTAGACGACGCATTCGAGGCCGAGCAGCGCGCAGGCGGTGGCGGTGGCGACGCCGTGCTGGCCGGCGCCGGTCTCGGCGACGACGCGCGGCTTGCCCATGCGCCGCGCGAGCAGCCCCTGCGCGAGCGCGGCGTTGATCTTGTGCGCGCCGGTGTGGAGGAGGTCCTCGCGCTTGAGCCAGACGCGGGGGGCGCGCTCGCCGGCGATGCGCCGCGCGAGGCGGTCGGCGCGCGTGATCGGGGTGGGGCGGCCGGCGAAGTCGCGCAGCAGCCGCGCCAGCTCGGCGCCGAAGGCGTCGTCGGCGCGCGCTTCGGCGTAGGCGGCCTCGAGTTCGGCGAGGGCGGGCATCAGCGTCTCGGGCACGTAGCGCCCGCCGAAGCCGCCGAAGTACCCGCGCGCGTCGGGCGCCGCGGCGGCCGTCACGCGGCCTCCGCCGCCGGCCCGATCGCCGTGAGGTGCGTCCCCATCCCGCGCCGTCCCTTCGCCCCGCGCCGCCGCCGCCTCGCCTCGCGCCCCGCCGATGATAGCGGCGGGGGGCCGCCGGGGCGCGGCCTCGATCTTCAGAAGTCCCTGTTATCGAGGATGCCGTCGAGCGCCAGAAGCAGCGTTACCGAGCGATCGCGCGGACGGCCTTCATCAACAGCACTGTCAGGATGCTGCGCGCCCTCGGCGAACGGATCGGGGTGCGGCGGAACTTGCGGTCTGCCATTTCCTCCGCCGGTGTTTTCGTACTTGGCATCACCGCTCTCGCTCATTCCCGTGCGTACGTATAGGTATCCGTTGGCGCGCTCTCCCTGGATACCGGGATACACGATGTGTTCGTAGACAAGGGATCCCGCTTCGACATCGGGCGGAGTCGGACCGGGCTGCCTGGCTTCGGCTGCGTACTGCCCGCCGGAGCGCGACAGATCGGATGCGGCGAGCGGGACGAGCGCCACTGCCAGCGTGGCCAGGAACGCAGCGAGGAAAGCGGCGAGTCTCCTCACGGCGCGCCAGCCGGCGGCAGCAGGCTGCGCGCGATGGCGACGGCATTTTCGTCGTTACCGTCGAGCAAGGTATGGTCGGAGCCAATGATCGAATATTCGATTCCCGACTCGGGATCGAAAATCCACACTCTCACGTTGAAGAGATAGCCCCGCGGCGCATACTGTACGATCGCTGGTCGGCCATCGATGACGCGCGGCTCGCTCAGAAGAACTCCGTTGCGCTGGGTAGCCGGAAGACCCCACGGGCGCCACCCGCCGCCCTTCACGCATACGCGGACTCCCCAGTACCCTTCCGCGTTCGCCCACGCAGCGCAGTATCCGAAGTGGGGGGCATTGGGGCCACCCGCTTCCGCACTCCCGAATGTCCAGCCGGGAGGCAACACAGGGTCGCGCCAATACCTGAATCGGCGTGCTTCATCGAGACTGCTCGTTGTAGCAGGAGTAATGGGCGTGGCGTCGGCGCTTAGCCCGCTCGCGCCGTTCGCCTCCCCGGAAGACGTGGCCAGCGGTTCGAGCCATTCGCGTGTTTCCTTTTCGCCCGCCCAGTTCTCGGGGAAGAGCAACACGATTCCGTGCCGCACCGGCGAAGTGATCGCGGTTGCGGGGATGACTGCCGGCGCGGCCTCGTCAGCTCCGAGCACAGCGGAGGCGCCGACGGCACCCGTGCACCCCGCGCCGGTGGCGGCGTAGGTCATCCACTCGACCGGGAACTCCCAGCGCCCCGATCCCGTCGCGGGCCGCACCGGCGGCCCCGTCACGCGGTAGCGCACCCAGCAGTCGGACGCCTTGCGCCACTCGAAGAGGTCGCCCTCGGAGACGCCGCCGAACTCGGCCGCCCACGACGTGCCGGCAGCGTCGGTCTGGTGGACGCGCAGCGTGGCCGCCTCGGAGCGCAGCCCCTCCCACGTCGCGATCACCGCGGGCGGCGCCTCCGCCTGCCCCGAGACGCCGCCGCCTCCATCGTCCGCGCCCCCGCCGGCGTCGAGGATCGCCCAGCTGCCGGCTGAGGCGACCGCGCCGGTGGCGTCGAGGGCGTTGTAGCGCAGGCACCACGGCAGCCCGAGCTCGGCCAGGTCGTTGTTCCAGCGGTTGCCCGGCGCCACGTCCTCGAGCGGGGACGGCACGCAGCCCGTCAGCGCGTTGCGGGCGAGCCGCACTTCGCGCAGCAGCGGCAGCCTGCCGATCGAGCGCGGGATCGGCCCCGTCAGCCCGTTGCCGCGCAGGCTCAGGACGCGCAGGTTCGTCATCCCGCCCAGCCACTCCGGTATCCCGCCCGTGAGCTCGTTGCCGCGCAGGTCGAGGCGCGACAGGTTTGTGCCGCCGAGGTCGGGGAGCACTCCCGTCAGCCGGTTGTTGGTGAGGTGGAGCCCGGAGAGGCTGCGGATGTTCCCGAACCCCTCGGGGATCGGACCCGTCAGCGTGTTGCGGCCTCCCGCATAGAACTGCACCAGCTTCGAGAGGTTCGCCAGCTCGGGCGGGATCGGCCCCGTCAGGTAGTTGCGCGCCCCGAAGTGGAGGTGCACCAGCTCCGTCAGCCCGCCCAGCCAGTGCGGAATGACGCCGTCGAGTCCCCTGTTGCGGAGGTGCACCCCGTCCACCCGCGGCGGGTCGCCGTTGACGCCCACGCCGTCCCACTCCGCGATCGGCAGGTCCTCGCTCCAGTTGAGCGGCGCCGTGCCGCGCAGCGGGTCCCGCGCGAGCAGCAGCAGCGCGCAGTCGCGCACCAGCCCGTGGTTCGCCTGCGGGTCCGGCACCGCCACGCCCTTCGAGCAGGCCGCGGTGTAGCGCGCGGGGACGCAGGGGCCGCCCTCGGAGGCGGGGACGGGCTGCGCGGGGCAGTCGCCGGGCGCGAGGCCGGAGGCCTCCAGCTCGAGGGCGTCGCGCCACTCGCTCTCCGCGGCGCGCGCGAGCGGCGGCGCGTGGACCGGGTTCCCGGTGTCGCACCACGTCATGTCCGCGGGCAGGTGGCGGGCCTTGCCGCGCAGCCCGCCCGGCGCGCAGCCCTCGAGTCCGTCGTTGAAGGCGAAGTCGGCGAGCGTCAGCGACGGCGCCGTCCCCAGCGCGGGCGGCGGCGCCGTCGCGCCGCTCTCCGCCGTCAACCTGCCCGGACCCGCGCTCGTCCTCACCAGCACCACGAGGGCGACCGCCGCCAGCACGCCGCACGCCACGGGGACCGCGTAGGGCCTCGCCGCATTCACGGGCCCGCTCCTCCCGGCGCTCGGGCCGCGCAACCCTAGCACTTTCGCCGGGGGTTCCGCTGCGGGGCCGCTCTGCGCGCATGGCCGGCGCAGCGGATGCTCTCGGGCGGGGGGGCGCCGGGGCGCGGTTGTCGCCCGCCTCGGGGCGCGCGTACACTGGCCGGCGCGCCGCGGGCGATCCCTGCGGCGCCGTTGCGCCCCTCGGAGGACGCCCCCGGCCATGCCCGCCTACGACTACCGCTGCGAGGACGGCCACGCCTACGAGCGGCGCGAGCCGTTCGGCTCGCCGGTCGAGCACCCCTGCGAGGACTGCGGCAAGCCCGCCCGCCGCCAGTTCAGCGCCCCTACCGTCGTCTTCAAGGGCTCGGGCTGGTACAAGACCGAAAGCCGCGGCAAGGCCCCCGCCGAGGACGGCTCCGGCTCCGCCGCGTCCGCGGAGACGGCGAAGACCGGGGACGGCGAGGCGTCGTCCTCCGGTGCCGGGAGCGCGTCGCCGTCCGGCTCCGGGGGCAAGGACGCCGGGGCCGCGTCCGCCCCGAAGGCCGGGGCCGCCGCCGGCGGATCGTAGCGTCCGCCCGTGCGCGCCGTGCTGCAGCGGGTGCGCTCGGCCCGCGTGCTCGCCGGCGGCGAGACCGTCGGCGCGATCGGCGAGGGCGCGCTCGTGTACGTCGGCGTCGCGAGGGGCGACACCGCCGCCGACGCCGCATGGCTCGCGGACCGCGTCGCGGGGCTGCGCGTCTTCGCGGGCGGGGAGCGCGCGATGGACCGCTCGCTGCTCGAGGCGGGCGGGGCGGCGCTGGTGGCGCCGCAGTTCACGCTGCTCGCCGACACGCGGCGGGGCCGCCGCCCGTCGTTCGCCGCCGCCGCCGCGCCCGGGGACGCCGAGCCGCTCGTCGCCGCCGTCGCCGGGGCGCTGCGCGCGCTCGGCGTCGAGGTGGCGTGCGGGCGCTTCGGGGCCTCGACGGTGGTGGAGAGCGCGAACGACGGGCCGGTCACGATCGTGCTCGACAGCGCCGATCGCGGCCGGCCGCGCCGCGCCGCGGCGCGGGACGCCGCCGGCTGAGGCGCGCGCAGCCGGCCGTCCGCGCGCGCCCCGGCGGGGCGCGCAGGCGGCGGCGGGCGTAGGCTCGGCGCATGACGGGGGACGCGCGCGCCGCCGCCGAACGCAGCCTGCGGCTGCTGCCGCTGTGGTGGGTGCTGCGCTGGGCGTGGCTCGGCGAGGCGATCTGGGTCATCTACCTGATCGAGACGCGCGGCCTCACGCTCGGCCAGGTGCTGCTGTTCGACGCCGTGGTGTTCGGCGCGACGGTGCTGGCCGAGGTGCCGACGGGCATCGTCGCCGACCGCTACACGCGGCGGCTCAGCATGATCCTCGGCTCGCTGGTGTCGGCGTTCGCGTTCGTCGTGTTCGGGACGGCGAACTCGATCGCCGTGCTGATGGGGGGCTACGCGCTGTTCGCCGTGGGCGGGGCGCTGATGAGCGGGGCGGACGAGGCGTTCCTCTACGACACGCTGCGCGCGGCGGGCCGCTCCCCGGAGTTCGCCTCGGTCGCCGGGCGGCTGAACGCGGCGATGACGACGGCGATCGCCGGCTTCACGGTGGTCGGCGGGCTGATGGTGGTGTGGACGCCGCTGTCGTGGCCGATCGTGGCGAGCGGGCTGATGTCGCTGCTGGCGGCGGGCTTCGCGCTGCTGCTGACGGAGCCGCCGCGCGATCCGCCGGAGCGCTCGTTCCTGCGGATCGGGCGCGGGGCCGCCTCGCGCGTCGCGGGCGTGCGCGCGCTGCGCTGGATCGTGGCGATCTCGGCCATCGTGCAGGCGACGGCGATGATCGTGTTCACGACCTTCCAGCCGATCCTCGTCGGCGAGGGCGTGCCGGTCTGGGCGCTCGGCTGGATCGCCTCGGCGATGATGCTGGCGGCGGCGGCCGGCGGCTGGTCGTCGTGGACGGTGCGGCGGCGGCTGGGCCTCGACCGCGCGCTGGCGCTGCTGCCCGCGCTGGCGGCGCTGGCGCTGCTGGGCGGGGCGAGCCGGATGCTGTGGCTGTTCCCGCTGTTCGCCCTCGGGCTGTTCGCGCGCGAGGCGCTGCACCCCCTCGTCGTCGAGTACCTCTCGAGGCGCGTGCCGGACGGGGAGCGCGCGACGGCGCTGTCGGTACACCAGCTCGCCGCCTGGTGCGCGACGATCGTGCTCACCCTCGGCCTCGGCCTCGCCGTCGACCGCGCCGGCCTCGGCTTCTCGCTGGGATCGGGAGCGCTGCTGCTGGCGGCCGCCGTGGCCGGCTGCTGGCTGCTGTGGCGCTCGGCGGGCGACCGCAGGCCGGAGCCGCCCGGCGAGGCCGCCGACGCCTCCGCCGGCGGGTCCCCGCCCTGAACGCGGAGGGCCCGGACGCGAAAGCGGCCCCGGGCCGGAGCCCGGGGCCGCGCCGTCCGCGCGGCGGGAGGGTGCTACCCGCCGCGGATCTCGACCCGCTGCGGCTGCGCCCGCTCGGGCAGCGGCAGCGTGAGCGTCAGCACCCCGCCCGCCAGCTCGGCGTCGACCGGGGCGTCGCGGACGATGCCCGGGAGGGCGACGCGGCGGCTCACCGAGCCGGCGCTGCGCTCGCGCCGGTAGTAGCGCTCGTCCTGCGTCCCGTTCTCCGCGGCGCGCTCCGCCTTGATCGAGAGCACGCCCTCGTGGACCTGCACGTCGATGTCCTCCTTGCGGAAGCCCGGCAGGGAGGCGCGGACCTTGATCTCGCCGTCGCTGCGCGAGACGTCGAGGGGCAGCGCGCCCTCCGCGGCGCCCCGGCCGCCGCCGCCGAAGCCGTCGCCGGCGGGCCAGCGGCGGAACGGGTCGTCGAAGAAGCGGTCCATGACCTGCCGCACGTTCGCGAACGGGTCGCGCCTGATGATGTCGGCCATTCTGCGTACCTCCTCCGGTAGCCGCGCGGCGGGCGGTTCCCTTGCCGGGGCCTGCCCGCCGTCCTTGCCGATGACGGGATGCTACATGCTGCCGCACTCCGTGTCAACAGACCTGAGCGTACAGCAATCACTTTCCATGACGGGAGACGAGTGAGTGTGCTATCCTCCGCAGCATGGCGAGGGACTTCTACGAGGTGCTGGGCGTGCCGCGCGGGGCGGGCGAGCAGGAGATTCGCGCCGCCTTCCGCAGGCTGGCGCGCCGCCACCACCCCGACGTCAACCCCGGCGACGCCGCAGCCGAGGAGCGCTTCAAGGAGATCGCGCGCGCCCACGAGGTGCTGTCCGACGCCCGCACCCGCGCCGCCTACGACCGCTACGGCGACCGCTGGCAGGACGCCGACCGCATCGAGGAGGCGATGCGGCAGGGCGGCGGCCGCCCCTTCGGCGGCTTCGGCGGCGGCTTCGGCGAGGGCGGCGGCGGCCCGTTCGGCGGCGGCTTCGGGCGCTTCGAGTTCGACCTCGGCGACCTCGCGGGGAGCGGCGGGAGCGGCCTCGGCGGGGCGTTCGGCAACCTCTTCCGGCGCGGCGGCGCGGCGGCGCCCGCGCGCGGGCGCGACCTCGAGCACGAGGTCGCGATCTCGCTGCGCGAGGCCTACGAGGGCGCCGCGCGCACGATCGAGCTGCGCGACGGCGCCGCCGCGCGCCGCATCGAGGTCGCGATCCCGGCCGGCATCCGCGGCGGCCAGCGCGTCCGCGTGCGCGGCAAGGGCGAGCCGGGCGCAGGCGGCGGCCCGGGCGACCTCTACCTGATCGTCGAGGTGCGCCCCCACCCCCGCTTCGAGCGCCGCGGCGACGACCTCCACGTCGACCTCGACGTGCCCGTCGCCGCCGCCGCGCTCGGCGGCGAGGTGCGCGTGCCGACGCTCAAGGGCCGCGACCTCGCGCTCACGATCCCGCCGGGCACGCGCGGCGGGCGCGCCTTCCGCCTCGCCGGCCAGGGGATGCCGAAGCCCGGCGGCGGCTTCGGCGACCTCCACGCGCGCGCGCGCCTGCAGCTGCCCGACCCGCTGACCCCGGAGCACGCCGCCCTCTTCGAGCGCCTGCGCGACGCCGACCGCGTAGCGGACGGCGGCGGCGAAGCGTCCGGCGGCAGGGCGGACGGCGCGGAGCGGAGCGCGGGCGCGTGAACGACATCCCGCGGGACGAGCCCGTGTTCCAGATCTCGGTGGTGGCGAGGATGATCGGCGTCCACCAGCAGACGCTCCGCACCTACGAGAGGCTCGGCTACGTCGTGCCCGCGCGCAGCGCCGGCAACCGGCGGCTCTACTCCCGCCGCGACATCGAGGTGCTGCGGCGCCTGCGCGAGTACGTCGACGACCTCGGCGTCAACCTCGCGGGCGCCGAGGTGCTGCTGCGGCTCGGCGCCCGCGTCGAGGCGCTGCAGCGCGAGCTGGCCGCCGCCCGCGCCGAGATCGCCCGCCTGCGCGACGCCCTCGAGGCGCCCGCGCCGGACGGCGGGGGCCGGCCGTGAGCGCGGCGGCGCGAGACGAAGCGGACGGCCACGACGACATGGACAGCGCGGACGGCGCGAAGGCGGTGCGGCGATGATGAGGCAGGATCGGTTCACGGAGCAGGCGCAGGCGCTGCTGCAGTCCTCGCAGCGGATCGTGCGCGAGCAGCGCCACGCGCAGTGGGACGTCGAGCATGTCCTGCTCGCGCTCGCGCAGCTGGACGAGGGCGTCGCGCGCGCCGTGCTCGACGACCTCGGCGTCAACGCGCAGGCGCTGGCCGCGAGCGTCCAGCGCCACCTCGACCAGTCGCCGAAGCTCAGCCACGACGTGACCCAGATCTACGCCACGCCGCGCATCGACCAGCTGCTGAAGGCCGCCGACGCCGAGGCCAAACGCCTCCAGGATCGGTTCACCGGCGTCGAGCACCTGCTGATCGCCGTCGCGCAGGTCGGCGACGGCGCGGCCGCGGACATCCTCGGCGAGTACGGCGTCTCGAAGGAGCGCGTCTACGAGGCCCTCCGCAAGACGCGCGGCAGCGCCCGCGTCGACTCCCCGACCGCCGACGCCCAGTACCGCGCGCTCGCGCGCTACTCGACCGACCTCACCCGCCTCGCCGCCGGCGGCGAGCTGGACCCCGTGATCGGCCGCGAGGCCGAGGTCGAGCGCGTGATGCAGGTGCTCAACCGCCGCACCAAGAACAACCCCGTGCTGATCGGCGAGGCCGGCGTCGGCAAGACCGCCATCGTCGAGGGCCTCGCCCAGCGCATCGCCGGCGGCGAGGCGCCCGAGCGCCTGCGCGACAAGTCGGTGCTCGCCCTCGACATGGGCGCGCTCGTGGCCGGCTCGCGCTTCCGCGGCGAGTTCGAGGAGCGCCTCCAGTCGGTGATGCGCGAGGTGCGCGACGCCGGGGGCAAGGTCATCCTCTTCCTCGACGAGATCCACCAGCTGGTCGGCGCCGGCGGGGCCGAGGGGGCGATCGACGCCTCCAGCATGATGAAGCCGGCGCTCGCGCGCGGCGAGCTGCACGTGATCGGCGCGACCACCCTCGACGAGTACCGCCGGATCGAGGCCGACCCCGCCCTCGAACGCCGCTTCTCGCCCGTCCACGTCGAGGAGCCGGCGCCCGCCGAGGCGGTCGCCATCCTCGGCGGGCTGCGCGCGCGCTACGAGGAGCACCACGGCCTCCGCATCTCCGACGCGGCGCTCGAGGCCGCCGTGCGGCTCGGCGCGCGCTATCTCACCGGCCGCCAGCTGCCCGACAAGGCGATCGACCTGATCGACGAGGCCGCCTCGCGCCACGTCATCCGGGCCGGGTCGCTGCCCGAGGACGTGCGCGGCCTCAAGGCGCGGCTGCAGGACGCCTCGGACCGCCTCGACGCCGCCGCCGCGCGCGAGGACTTCGAGACGGCGGCGCGGATCAAGCAGGAGGTGCTCCGCATCCAGGACGAGCACCGCGCCCGCGAGACCGAGTGGCGCTCCGAGGCCGGCGTCTCCGACGAGGTCAGCGAGGCCGACATCGCCGCCCTCGTCGCCCGCATGACCGGCATCCCCGTCGACAGGATGCTGGAAGGCGAGGCCGGCAAGCTGCTGCACATGGAGAGCGCCCTCCACGCCCGCGTCGTCGGCCAGGACCGCGCGATCGGCGTGCTCGCCGACGCCATCCGCCGCGCCCGCTCCGGCCTCAAGGACCCGCGCCGCCCGATCGGCTCGTTCATCTTCCTCGGTCCCACCGGCGTCGGAAAGACCGAACTCGCGAAGGCCCTCGCCGAGTGCCTCTTCGACGACGAGGACGCGCTGCTGCGCCTCGACATGTCCGAGTACCAGGAGCGCCACACCGTGTCGCGCATGGTCGGCGCGCCCCCCGGCTACGTCGGCTACGACGAGGCCGGCGGCCTCACCGAGGCGGTGCGGCGGCGCCCCTACCAGGTGGTGCTGTTCGACGAGATCGAGAAGGCCCACCCCGACGTCTTCAACGCCCTGCTCCAGATCCTCGAGGACGGGCGGCTGACCGACGCCCACGGCGCACCGTCGACTTCCGCAACACCGTCGTGATCCTCACCTCGAACCTCGGCACCGGCGGGCAGCCGGGCGCGATCGGCTTCGCGCGCGCGCGCACCGAGGACGAGCGCGAGACGCGCCGCCGCAAGGTCGACGACGCGCTGCGCCAGGCCTTCCGCCCCGAGTTCCTCAACCGCCTCGACGAGATCATCGTGTTCGAGGCGCTCACCGAGGCCGAGATCGCGCAGGTCGCCGACCTGCTGATCGGCGAGGTGCGCGGGCGGCTGGCCGAGCGGGGCGTCGCCATCCGCGTGACCGCCGAGGCGAAGGCGGCGCTGGTCAGGGAGGGCTACGACCCGGCGTTCGGCGCGCGCCCGCTGCGCCGCACGATCCAGCGCCGCCTCGAAAACGAACTCGCGCGCCGCCTCCTCGCCGGCGAGTTCGCCGAGGGCGACGAGGTCGTCGTCACCCCCGACGGCGAGGGCGGCTACGCCTTCGCCGCCGCCCCCGCCCCGCGCGAGGCCGCCGCCGTGTAGCGCCGCCGCGATGGGGTCCCTCGCTGCGCTATGCTGCGCGCGGGAGCAGCCGATGCGGCGCCGAAGGCTCACGATCGCTATCGCCGTCGCGGCGCTCGCGCTCCTCGCCGCGGGCTGCGGCGACGCCTGGCGCGACGACGCCCAGCCGTCGCGGACGCCCGCCCCCGACGCTGCCGCGGATCCCACGGCCTCGCCGTCGCCCGGCCGGGCGCCTGACGCCGCGCCGACGCCGCGGCCGACGCCGGCCTCCACGTTCGGGAACGGCGCCTTCGTCGTCGGTATCGACATCGCGCACGGACGCTACCGCGCGGACTCGCCCGATTCCTGCAGCTGGACGGTCCGGACCGACCGGGACCCGTTCTTCGGCTGGTACTCCGTTGTCGAGCTTGGCGCGGGTATCGACCGGTTCGGGAGCAGGGGATGCGGAACCTGGACCGCCCTCACGCCGATCGCAACGCCCGGCCAACCGTTCGGCGACGGCACGTTCGTCGTCGGCGTCGACATCGCTCCGGGCCGCTACCGCTCGACGTCGGCGACGGCCGATTGCCAGTGGGAACTGCTGTCGGCTCTCACGGGCCGCCGCAAGGTGTTCGGCGAGCGTCCCGGAGCGTCTTCCAGCACGATCGCCGACGTCTCGCCGGAAACCGCCGGCTTCTACAGCACCGGGTGCGGCAGATGGTCCACTGATCTCTCGCCGATCGTCGCGCCCGGAGAGCCGTTCGGGGACGGCGCGTTCCTCGTCGGCCCCGAGATCGCGCCCGGGCGCTACCGCTCGAGCGGCGCCGGGTCGTGCTGGTGGGAGCGGCGGAGCGGTTTCAGCGGCAGCCACCTCGAGGACTACCGCGACCCTCGCGACGTGATCGGCGATGTGACCTACCGCGAAACCCTCTGGTCCAGCGTGGCCGGGGGGTTGCCCTCCGGCGTGCACACCATCGTGGACATCGAGGATACGGATACCGGCTTCTTCAGCGACGGGTGCGGCGTGTGGACGCGCGATCCGCCGCCGCGCGCCGCCCGCGGGGAGCCGTTCGGCGACGGCGCGTTCCTCGTCGGCCCCGAGATCGCGCCCGGGCGCTATCGCGCCTCGCTTCCGGGTCCGGTCCCGTGCCGGTGGGCGCGCCTCGAACGGTTCGGCGGAGCGATGGCGGACATCGCCGAGAGCGCCTGGGGAGACAGCCCCGCCGTCGTGGAGATCGAGGAGACGGACGCCGGCTTCGTCAGCCTCCACTGCGGCGAGTGGACGCGCGCCCCGTGACGGGCCGCGTCGAGGACGAAGCGGGGCTGCCGAGCGGCTGCCCGGCGGCGGCGCAAGCGTCCGAGGCGGTGCGCGGCGTCCGCGCGGCGCGGGCGCGGGGCGTTGCCCGCCCCCGCCGCCGCGCCGATAATCGGGGGCGCGCAAGCCGCTCGCTCCCCCTCGCGGCATGGAGGCATCGTGGGCAGCAGCCGCCGCAGACGGCGACGGGGCGGGCGGCGCGGACGCCGCCCCGAGGGGCAGGACGCGCAGGAGGCGCCGCCGCCGCGGGAGGGCGCCTCGCGGCCGCCGCGGGCGCTGGCCGCCGTGCGCGACGCCATCGATTCGTTCGGCGGGTTCCTCACGGTCGGCGCGGTCGCGGTGGCGCTCGGCGCCGTCGTCGTGCTGATCGCGCTCAACCGCCCCGGCGGGGGCGGCGGCGCCGCCGAGGGCGAGTTCACGCCGCGCGAACGCACGGCGGCGATCGAAGGGCGCGTGCTCGGCGACCCCGCCGCGCCCGTGCGGATCGTGGCCTTCGAGGACTTCAGCTGCTCCCACTGCGGCACCTTCACCCACGAGACCGAGCCGCTGATCGAGGAGGAGTACGTCAACGCGGGGCTGGTCTCGTTCGAGTTCCGGCACATGGCGATCCTCGGGCCGGACTCGGAGCGGGCGGCGGCGGCCTCGGAGTGCGCGGCCGGCCAGGACCTGTTCTGGCCCTACCACGACATCCTGTTCCTGCGGCAGGGACAGCCCAACTCCGGCTGGGCCTCGAACGGCAACCTCAAGGGCTACGCGCGCGAGCTGAACGAGGCGCTGGACGGCGGCGGGCTCGACCTCGACGCCTTCGACGAGTGCGTGGACGCGGGCGTGCAGGAGCGGCTGGTGCGCCTCGCGACCGACGAGGCGGGCCAGCTCATCGTCAGCCTCGGCGGGCGGCCCTCGACGCCGGCGTTCCTGATCAACGGGGCGCTGCGGCTGCAGGGCGCGCACCCGATCGAGGCCTTCCGCAGCGAGATCGACGCCGCGCTGGCCTCGGCCGGAGCGGGCGGCGGCGGGTAGCGGGCGGCCCGTGGCCGCGCCGTCCGCGCTGCGGCGCGACGCCGCGCTCGCCCTCGCGCTGCTCGGCGCGGGCATCGCCGGCTACCTCAGCTGGATCGCCGTCGCCGCGGAGCGCGAGGCGTTCTGCTCGGGCGTCGGCGACTGCGCGGCGGTGCAGGGTTCGCGCTACGCCGAGATCGGCGGCGTGCCGATCGCGCTGCTGGGCCTCGGCATGTACCTCGCGCTGCTGGCGCTGCTGGGGGCGCGACGGCTGTGGCCGCGCGTCCGCGCCGGGGCGCCGCCGCGCGCGCTGTCGAGCCTCGCCTTCGCGATGGCGCTGGCGGGCGCGCTCTACTCGGCGTACCTCACGTACCTCGAGCTGTTCGAGATCGAGGCGATCTGCGCGTGGTGCGTGGCCTCGGCGGCGGTGGTGACGCTGATCGCGCTGCTGAGCGCGCCCGACCTGCGCGCGCCGGACGGGGCCTCGCGGTAGACGCCCCCCGCCCGCGCCGCGCGGCGGCGCTCGGCCTCGCGCTGCGCCTCGCGCTGCTCCTCGCGCTCGCCGCCTGCGGGGGCGGCGCGCTGCCCCCGTGGCCCGACGTGGCGCTCGAACCGGCGCTCGGCGGCGCGCGCTTCGACCGACCCGTCGAGGTCGGCGCGTACCCCGGCGGCCGCGTCTTCGTCGCCGGGCAGGGCGGTCTCGTCAGCGTGCTGCGCGGCGACGGCGGCGGGCGGCGCACGCTCCTCGATCTGCGCGGCCGCGTCGACGCGCGGCGCGGCGAGGGGCTGCTCTCGGTCGCGCTCGACCCCGGCTTCGCGCGCAACGGGCGGCTGTGGGCGTACTACTTCGCCGCCGGCGAGCCGCCGCGCACCGTGCTCGCCCGCTTCGCCGTCGCCGGCGTCGAGGGCGCGGCGGACGCGGCGGACGGCCTCGACGTGCTCGTGCTGCCGCAGCCGGGCTACAACCAGAACGGCGGCGCGATCCGCTTCGGGCCGGACGGGATGCTCTACCTCGGCCTCGGCGACGGCAGCGCCTCCGCCGACCCCTTCGCGAACGGGCAGGACCGCGGCACGCTGCTCGGCGCGGTGATCCGCATCGACGTGCGCGAATCCTCGGCGGCGCGGCCCTACGCCACGCCGCCCGGCAACCCGTTCGCGGGCGAGGACGGCGCGCGCGGCGAGATCTGGGCCTACGGCCTCCGCAACCCCTGGCGCATGGCGTTCGACCCCGAGGGCGGCGCGCTCTGGGCCGGCGACGTCGGCTTCTCCGCCGCCGAGGAGGTCAACCGCATCGAGCGCGGCGGCAACTACGGCTGGAGCGTGCTGGAGGGCTTCGCCTGCCTGCGCCCGGCCGCCGCCTGCGAGCGCGCCGGCACGACGCCGCCCGTCGCCGCCTACGCGCACGAGGCCGGGCGCTGCGCGGTCACGGGCGGCCTCGTCTACCGCGGCGCGGCGATCCCCGGGCTGCGCGGCGCCTACCTCTACGGCGACTACTGCAGCGGCGAGATCTTCGCGCTGCGCCCGCCCGCCCCCGGCGAGGGAGCGGCGGCCCTCGCCGAGCCGTTCGTGCTCGCCTCGGGCGCGGGCGCCGTCGTCTCGTTCGGCCTCGACGCGGAGGGCGAGCCGCTGGTCGCCGACCACGGCGGCGCGATCTGGCGGCTCGCCGCGCGGTAGCCCACGCTGCGCCGGTGGACGCCGCGCTCGACCTCTTCGCCGTCTCCGCCGTGGCCGTGGCCGTCGGCCTCTCCGGCGCGCTCAGCCCCGGCCCGCTGACCGTGCTCGCGATCCGCGAGGCGGCCACGCACGGCGTGCGCGCGGGCCCGCTCGCGGCGCTCGGCCACGCCGCCGCCGAGGCCGCGGTCGTCGTCGCGCTCGCGCTCGGCCTCGACGCGACGCTCGGCGAGGGCGGCCCGCTGGCCGCCGCGATCGCGTTCGCGGGCGGCGCGATCCTCGTCCTGCTCGGCGCCTCGATGCTGCGCCGCCTGCCGCGCGCCGAACTCGCGGCGGACACGGCTGCGGGCGGCGGCTCGCGCGCCGCCTCGGCCGGCCGCGTCGTGCTGCTCGGCCTGCTCGTCTCGATCGGCAACCCCTACTGGGCGATCTGGTGGGCGAGCGTCGGCGCCAAGCTCACCGCCGACTCGCTCGAGGCCGGCGCGGCGGGCCCGGCGGCGTTCTACGCCGGCCACGTCCTGTCCGACCTGCTGTGGCTGACGCTGCTGGCCTGGCTCGTCCACTCGGGGCGGCGCTGGTTCGGCCGCCGCGCCTACCGCGGGCTGCTCGCCGTCTGCGCCGTGTTCCTGCTCGCCCTCGGCGCGTACTTCCTCGCCTCGGGCGCCGCGTTCCTGCGCTGACGGCGGAGCGGGCGGGGCGGCGCGCCCGCTACGAGGCGCCCCCGCCGTCATCGTCCCCGTCTTCGGCGTCCTCGCCGTCCTCGTCCTCCTCGGCGGGGTCGTGGACGTAGCGGAGGTAGCGGTCGTCGCGCTCGCCGAGCAGCACGAGGCGGCCCCCGTCCTCGTGCCCGCGCACCCAGCCGGGGAGGATGGCGCTGTGGCCCTGGATGAGGAACGTCGCGCCCTCGAAGCGGAAGCGGCGGTCGCCGACGTCGACGTAGTAGGGCGGCGGCTCGCCGCGCCCGTTGAGGTTCACCACGAAGACGTCCGCGCCGCCCTCGGACAGCACGGTCATGTCGTCGAACGTCACGGCGAGTTCGGACACCCGCAGCCCCCTCGATGCTCCGTCCCCGCGATCGCGCGGCGCGATCATACGGACGCGCGCCGCTGCGAACCACCCGCCGCGGCGCGCGGCGGCGGCGCGGTCAGCGGGCGGCGGCGGCGCGGTCAGCGGGCGGCGGCCTCGCGGTAGGCCTCGGTCAGCGCGTCGAGCAGTTCGCCCGTGATGTCGTAGTGCGTGCTGCCCCAACGGGGTTGCAGCTGCTCGATTGCGCCGAATGCGCCGGGGGCCACGCGCTCGATCACGCTGTGGTGGACGGTGACGGATGCGACTCCCCTGTCGTTCCAGCCTGCGGCGATGCCCACATCTTCGTTCAGGAGACGCGGCAGCAGGGTCCAGCGGTCGCCGTTCCTGCCCACGGTCGAACGCACGCGCGCCAGCCCGTTCGACTCGAGGTCGTCCGCCCAGCCGGCGATGCGTTCGAGGGCGGCGCGTTCCCCGTCGTCGCGCGCCGCCGCGATCGCCTCGCGGAACGCGCCGGAGCCGTCGCTGCGGACGGCGCCGCCGCCGGACGGGCGCGGGGCGCGCGCCGCCGTACCGTCCGGCATTCGCCCCGGATCGATGCGCTGCGGCAGCAGGATCTCCGTGCCGCCCACCTCGTACGCGCCGACGGTGACGAGATCGACGGCGATGCGGTCGGCGATCGTTTCGAGGTAGCCCGCGAGCCGCACGAGGCCGGGCGGCGCCTCATCGAGCACGATCACGACGCGGAAGCTGCCGTCGCGCAGGTGCTCGGCCAGCGCCTCGCGGAACGCCTCCTCCTCGAACGCGCCCTCCTGATCGGAGGCGCGCATCCGGTCGGCGAGCGACTCGTGGCCGGCCTCGCGCAGGCGCGGGGCCAGCGCGTCCTCGAACGCGCCGACGCTCATGCCGTGCAGCGAGGCGGCGTAGGCCAGCGCCTGCGCGACGACGGCGCGGCGCGCCTCGGCGTTGCGCCCGAGCTTGACCTCGATCACCACGGGCCGGCCGCCGGTCTCGACGGCGAGCATGTCCACCGCGCCGGCGGCGAGCTGCACCTCCCTGCCGGCGACGGCGAGCGGCGGCTGGCCGGAGAGCGGCAGCATCCCCGGCGCCTCGGCGATGCGCCGCTGGAGGGTCGCCTCGTCCTCGAAGCCGCTCGGCGCGAGCAGGCTCCACCGCTCGCCGTCCCTGCGCCAGATGCCGGTCATCGCGCGCTTCCGCTTCCGCCGCGCCGCCCGCCGCACCGTAGCACGCCCCGGCCCGGCGGCGCGGCGCGGGACGCCCGATGCGCTACGCTGCCGCGGATGCGGCGAGCGCGAGGGAGGGCGGCATGATCCACGAACTGCGGACGTACGAGGCGGCGCCGGGCAAGCTGGCGGAGCTGCACGCCCGCTTCCGCGACCACACGATGCGGATCTTCGAGCGCCACGGCATGGAGGTCGTCGGCTTCTGGACCTACGCGCACGGCGGCTGGAGCGACCGCCTCGTCTACCTCATGCGCTTCGCGGACATGGCCGAGCGCGACGCCAAGTGGGCCGCCTTCGGCGCCGACGAGGAGTGGCGCCGCGTGCGCGAGGAGTCGCTGCGCGACGGCCCCCTCGCCGCCCGCATCCGCTCCGACCTGCTCGCCCCCACCGACTACTCGCCGCTCCGCTAACGCACGCGCCGCCCCCGGCGGCGGCGCCGCGCCCGCGCGGGGCTATCATGCCCCCGCGCCCGCGGCGGGGCGCGGCGCGCGAGGGAGGCGGAAGCATGGCGCAGGCGAGGGACCCGAGGCGGACGATGCGCGAGGTCGCGCCGAAGCTCGCGGAACTGACCGACGATCTCGTGTTCGGCGAGGTGTGGGAGCGCCCCGGCCTCTCCAAGCGCGACCGCAGCCTGATCACCGTCGCCGCCCTCGCCGCGCTCTACCGCTCCGACCAGCTGCGCCACCACGTCGGGCGCGCGCTCGACAACGGCGTGACGCGCGAGGAGATCGCCGAGGTGATCACCCACATGGCGATCTACGCCGGCTGGCCCACGGCCGCGCAGGCCTCGGCCGTCGCGCTCGAGGTCTACGAGGAGCGCGACGCGCAGGCCTGAGCGCCGCGGCCCCCGCAACCCGCCGCCGGGCTATGCTGGACCCACGATGACGGACGACGCGCTGCGGGCCGATCGCGAGACGCTCGAGGGGCTGCTCGGCCCCGCCGAGGACTTCGGCGGCGGCGCGCTGCGCTGGACGGACGCGCGGCTGCTCGGCGAGCCGCACAGCCGCGCGGGCGCGGCCTACGACCCCGGACGCCACGAGGAGGTCGTCTACCGCCGCGATCCGGCGACGGGGCTGCGCGCGATCGTCGCCGTGCACTCGACCGCCCTCGGACCGTCGCTGGGCGGCACCCGCTGGCGCCCCTACGACGGCGCCGGCGAGGCGCTGCGCGACGTGCTGCGGCTGTCGTCGGCGATGACCGCGAAGGCCGCCGCCGCCGGCCTCGACCTCGGCGGCGGCAAGGCCGCGGTGATCGGCGACCCCGCGGAGCGCACGCGCGAGCAGCTCGCGGCCTACGCCGCGCTCGTCGAACGCCTCGAGGGGCGCTACGTCACCACCACCGACGTCGGCACGACGACGGCGGACGTCGACGCGCTGCTGGAGTGGACGCGCCACGTCGTCGGGGCCTCGCCGGAACGCGGGGGCAGCGGGGACACCTCGGAACTGACCGGGGAGACGGTGATGCACGGAATGCGGGCGGCGCTGCGGACGGCGTTCGGCGACGAGTCGCCGGCGGGCCGCCGCGTCGCCGTCGTCGGCGTCGGCAAGGTCGGCGCGCGCGTGGCGCGGGCCGCCGCCGCGGGCGGCGCGAGCGTCGCCGTCGCCGACGTCCGCCGCGACGCCGCCGAGGCCCTCGCCGCCGAACTCGGCGCCGACGTGCTGGACGCCGGCGAGGCCTGGGAGGCGCCGTGCGACGTGCTCTCGCCGAACGCGCTCGGCGGCGTGCTCAACCCCCGCACGATCCCGCGGCTGCGCTGCCGCGTGGTCTGCGGCGCGGCGAACAACCAGCTGCTGCGCGACCCCGAGGACGCCGCGCTGCTGGCCGAACGCGGCATCCTCTACGCCCCCGACTACGTCGTCAGCGCGGGCGGCGTCATCAACGTCGCCGTCGAGCGCGACGGCTACGACCCCGGGCGCGCCCGCGCCATCGCCGCCGGCGTCTACGACGCCGTGCTCGGCATCCTCGGCGACGCCGAACGCCTCGGCGTCTCGACGGCCGAGGCCGCGCTGCGCCGCGTCGAGGATCGCCTCGCCGCGGCGGGGGGCGCGTGACGGCGGAGCCGACCCGCGCCCGCATCGGCGCGCGGCCCGCGTCTCGCGATGGGTTGGCGTTGGTAGCAGGGGCCGGATTCGAACCGGCGACCGACGGCTTATGAGTCCGCTGCTCTGCCTCTGAGCTACCCTGCCGCCCCCCATTGGATACGAGCGCGCGTGCGCTGTCCACCCGCCCCTCGCCGCCTCGGGCCGCCCGCTTGCGCCGGGCCGCGCCGGTCAGGGCGGCGCGCTCTGCCGCTCGCCCGTCGGCTGGCGCGGCGGCTGCGCGCCCGCGCCCGGATGCTTCCCGACGCACGGGAAGCCGGGGATGTCGCAGATGTGCATGAAGTTGGCGGTGATCTCCTTCGGTTCGTTCATCAGCACGGAAATCGACGATCTGCTGCCGGTCGCGTCGCCCGTCCAACCGGTGAACACCCAGTGGTTGGCCTGCCTCGCCGACGGCCACGCGGTCCGTCCGGCTCGGTAGCGCCCCGCGCCCGTCACTGTGCCGCTGCCCACCTGGTTGATAGTCAGGCGGTAGTACGTCGGCTCCGGCGTGGGCTGGGGCGTCGGCTCCGGCGCGGGTTCGGGCGTAGGTTCCGGCGTGGGACCGGGCGTCGACTCCGGAGGAGGAGGAGGAGGCGGCGGCGGAGGAGGAGGAGGAGGCGGCGGCGGCGGCGGCGGCGGAGGAGGAGGAGGCGGCGGCGGCGGCGGATCGCCACCGTTGGTAGTGTCCTCGCTGTCCGACGCAGCGGCGTCCGTCTGCGCCAGCGTGAGGCAATCCGGGGCTTCCGATGTCGTCGTGGGTCTGGAGGATGTGATCTTCATCAGCCACGTGGAATCAACGCATGGCCAGTTGTCGCGGTTGGAGTCCGCGAACGTTGCATCGCTGGACGGTCCTATGGCCCCGTTCCCCACGAGGTTTGTCCCGAACCCCCACAAGTGCAGATGGGGACCTCTCCAAGGACAGTCAATGTAATCGGAGCTGGCTATGGTGCCAAGCACACGTCCTTCGTTTCACTTGGCGCCAAGCTCCAAGACTCTTCGTCCGCCAAAAAGGTTCTGCCATCCACATGCACATATTCGACATAGGCGACATGGTTATCTCCATCATCTATCTTCAGGGTAACGGCCTTACAATTCGATTGAAAGTGTTCTTCAATAACCCTGACGGTCAACGTCTTGTTGCCCGATGTGTGCTTCATGGTAGCGTAGACCTGTGCTCCGCTCACCGGGGACTTTGATTTTACGATCAAATCGAGGGACCCGCCCGGTCGCTGCTCTCCCCACACGGGTCGCGCCGCGCCGTGCCAGCCGTTGCTGACGAGGGACTCGGTGGCAGTGCCGAACCTGATGCCGCTGAGAATGTGGATTTCATATCCGGCAGCTTGGGCACTTGTCCAAACTTGAGTGGACAAGAGAGTGATGAGTGCGAGAGTCCACAGGGCGAGGAGTCCAATTGCGATAAAGCCAATCTTCCTCACTGGTACAGACTCCGCGCAATGGCAATGGTGCTCGCAAGGCCATTGGCGCTGGAATGCACAGTGTAGGCCGTGTACTGAATTCCTGTCGCCCTGTTAAATATCTTCACGCTTGTGGAAGACCTGCGCGAGCGCGCAGGGTCATACTTCAAAAGAGCAGGGTGCCCGTCGATCATCCGCGTCTCAAAGACTTCCCCCTCGGAGCCAGTGCTTACCCGGAAGTGGTAGGCAGGACGGGTCTTGAGTTTCGTGATCGTGGTGACGAGTATGTGTACGCCATCCGCGTTATCGTAAAATCCCAACACGCGGTCGCTGCTCTGGGCCCATGCGTAGCCGAGGGTCCAACCGTCTGGCACGTCGGGGTCGCTCCAAAGCGAATGCCGCCGTACCACGGCGGGATCATCCGACGGCCAGCTCGATGTCGTCCCTGACGCGGCTTGGCCGGTTGCAGAGCCGGAGCCCGATACCAGCGCCCGCTCCTCGAGTGCGCCCGTCCAGCCGTGCGGATAGAGCAGATACGGCCCGTACCGCACCGGGGAAACGATCTCCGGCGACTGGATGACGGCGGAGGAGTCCACATCGACATCAAGGGCGGAAGCCGCCGGCACGGCGCCGGTGCAGCCCGCGCCGGTGGCGGCGTAGGCGAGCCGCTCGACGGGGAACTCCCAGCGCGAGGAGCCGGAGGCGGGGCGCGCGGGCGCGGCCGTGACGCGGTAGCGCACCCAGCAGTCGGCCGCCTTGCGCCACTCCACGATGTCGCCCGTGGCGACCGCGCCGAACTCGGCGGCCCGCGAGGCGCCGCCGGCGTCGGACTGGTGGACGCGCAGCGTCGTCGCCTCGGAGCGCAGGTCCTCCCACGTCGTGAGTACCTTCGGATCTCCCGATGCGCCGCTCGCCCCCGACGCGCCGCCTGCTCCTCCCGCGCCCGGGGCGCTGGCGGCGCCGAGGAAGGCGTAGCTGCCCGCCGCCGTCACCGCGCCCGTCGCGTCGAGGCGGTTGTAGCGCACCGGCGCGGGCGTCGCCGTCTCGGTGGCCGTAGCAGTCTCGGTCTCGGTAGCCGTCGCGGTCGGCGTAGGAGTGGGCGTGGAGGCGGTGGTGGCGGTGACGGAGGCGATGGCGCCCCAGCCCCGCACGTTCGTAGCCTGCAGCCGCACCTCGTAGGCCGTTCCGGGATCCAGGCCAGTCAGCTTCAGGCCGCTCACCAGCCCGCGCGTGCAGCCGTTGTTCTGCCAGGCGCCCCACTCCCCGCCCGCCTTGCGCAGGCTGTAGCGGTAGACCCGGATGTGCGGGCCGCGCGCGGTCCAGCTCAGCGCGATGCTGCCGTCCCCGCCCGCGGCCGCCAGCCCGGCTGGGGCCGCGGGCGCCGCGGACGGCGTGGGGACGGGCGGGGAAGGGGCCGCGGGCGTGGCGGTGGCCGTGGCCGACGCACTCCAGCCCTGCGCGTTCCGCGCCTGCAGCTCGACCGTGTAGGACCGCCCGTTGGTCAGGTCCCCCAGCGTCCCGATATGCCTCGGCCCCGCCTGCAGTCTGGTGACGAGGACGCCGCTGCAGGTGATGTCGTGCCAGCCTCCGCTCTGCAGCCTCGCCTCCGAGCGGATGCGGAACCGGTAGCCCGTGACGCCCGAGCCGGCCGGTTCGTCCCAGGACATCGTGACGCCACGGTCCGCTCCCGTCGCCGTGAACCCCGTGGGCGCCGCCGGCACGGCCGGCGTTGCCGTCGCCCTGGGCGTGGGAGTGGGCGTCGGCGTGCAGTCGGCGAGGCCGAGGCTGGCCATGTCGTTCGCCGGCACGGTGCGGAGCAGCGGGGGGACGCAGTCCGTCAGGGCGTTGCCCGACAGCCGCAGCTCGCCCATCCGGCGCTGGGGACTCATCCGGGCCTCCGCCAGCGCGCCGAGCCCGGGCGGGATGGGTCCCGCCAGCAGGTTGCCGTTCAGGATCAGGCGCTTGAGGCGCGTCAGCCCGCCGGGCCACGCGGGCACGCCGCCGCTCAGCTGGTTGTTCCGCAGGTTCAGTACCTCCAGCCCCGTGTTCGCGCTCAGGTCCGGGACGGTTCCCGTCAGCCGGTTGCCGGCGAGGAACAGGTGGGTCAGCCCAGTCAGGTCCCCCAGCTCCTCGGGGATGCCGCCGGTCAGCCGGTTCCCGCCCAGGTTGAGGTAGCGCAGCCCGGACAGGTCCCCCAGCTGCGCCGGGAGCGTGCCGGAGAGGCCCTTGCTCCCCAAATGGATGCGGCTCACGCGGTCGCCGGCGCCGACGCCGTCCCAGCTCGCGATCGCGAGGCCGGAGCTCCAGTTGAGCGAGGCCGAGCCGCGCAGCGCGTCCTTCGCCCGCAGCAGCGCCGAGCAGTCGGAGACCAGCCCCGCTTTGGCCGAGGGGTTCGCCACGACCGTGCCGTTCGAGCACTCCGCCAGCGGCGCGGGCGTCGCCGTGGCCGTGGCCGTCGCCGTCGCAGTGGCGGTGGCCGTCGCGGTCGACGCCGCCGAGGGCGGCGCGACGCCGGAGCGCGCGGCGAGCGCGAGGACGACGCCGGCGCCCAGCGTCAGCAGGAACGAGGCGGCGAACGAGGCGTAGCGGGCGCGCATCGGCCTGCCTCCCGCGCGCCGCCAGCATACTACGCCTCGCCGCGCCCCCGTCAGGCCGAGGGGGCCGCGCCCCCGTGACGCCCGCCCGCGCTACGCGCGGGCGGCGGCCGAAGCGACGGCGGCGGCCGCCTCGCCGAGGCGGGCGACGGCCTCGCGCAGGGCGCCGGGGGGGAGCGTGGGGTAGGCGAGGCGCACGTGGCGCTCGTCGGCGCCGCCCGCGTCGTACATCGAGCCGGGCGTGACGGCGACGCCGCGTTCGGCCGCCGCCGCCGCCAGCGCGCTCGCCGCCACGCCCTCGGCCAGCCGCAGCCACAGGTAGAAGCCGCCCGCCGGCCGCTCGAACGACGCCAGCTCGCCGAACGCCGCCCGCACCGCGTCCGAGGCCGCGTCGCGGCGCTCGCGGTAGAGCGCGCGCACGCGCCCGACGTGCTCCGCGTGCGTTCCGCCCTCGTAGTACGCGAGGAGCGCGCGCTGCAGCAGGGGGGCGCCGCCGTTGTCGAGGCGGGTGAACACCAGCCGCCGGATCGCCTCCGCCTCGCCCGCGATCCAGCCGACGCGCAGGCCGGTCGCGACGGTCTTGGACGCGGTGCCGACGCGCAGCACCCCGCGCCCCCCCGCCGCCGCGAACAGCGAGGGCGGCGGCGGACCCTCGAAGTCCAGCCCCGCGTAGGCGTCGTCCTCGACGACGAGCACGCCGCGGCGGGCGGCGGCCTCGGCCAGCGCCGCGCGGCGTTCGGGCGGCAGCGTCGCGCCGCTCGGGTTGTCGTAGGTCGGCACGAGGTAGACGAGCTTCGCCGCCGCCCCCGCGCGGTCGAGCGCCGCCTCGAGGGCGTCGGGGCGCATCCCCAGCCCGTCCTGCGGCACGGCCTCGACGCGCGCGCCGCGAGCGCGGAAGGCGCGGATCGCCCCCGGGTACGCGGGCGCGCCGACGATCGCGGCGTCGCCGGGGCCGAGGAACGTCGCCGCGATGTTGTCGATCGCGTGGGCGCTGCCGGAGCAGAGCGTGACGTGCTCCGGCCCGAGCGCCACGCCGGCGGCCTCGGACTCGCGATCGGCGATCCAGGCGCGGAGCGGGGCGTAGCCCTGCGCGCCGCCGTAGGTGAGCGCGCCCGCCGGGTCCTCGCGCAGCGCGCGCTCCAGCGCCGCCGCCAGCGCCCCGGCCGGCAGCGACGCCGGATCGGGCACCCCCGCGTTGAGGTCGTAGGCCAGCGGGGACAGCGAGGTGGGCGGCGCGAGGCCGGCGACGAACGGCCCCAGCAGCCGCTCGTAGCCGCCATCGGCGGGAAAAAACGCGGGCCGCTCGCCGTCCACGGCGGCCAGTGTACGGCGCTGCGCGGGCGGCGGCCATGCTGCCGCGCGCTCCGCCGCCCGCCGGGCCGCGCGCTACACTGCCGCCGGAACGCCGCGCGCGCCGACGGGAGCCGCCGATGACCTCCGACGCCGAACGGGACCCGGCGCCCTCGCCCGCCGGCGGCGAGGCGGAGCAGGCGCCCCCGCTCGCGGGCGGCGAGTGGCTGCAGGGCGGGCCGGTCGACCCCCGCAGCCTCGAGGGGCCGCTGCTCGTCGACTTCTGGGACTACACCTGCCTCAACTGCCTGCGGACGCTGCCCTACCTCGCCGAGTGGCATCGCCGCTACGCGCCGCACGGCCTCACGATCGTCGGCGTGCACACGCCCGAGTTCGACTTCGCGCGCAGCCCCGACCGCGTGCGCGAGGCCGTCGCCGACCTCGGCGTCGCCTACCCCGTCGTGCTCGACGCCGGCTACGCCGTCTGGCGGGCGTGGGGCAACCGCTACTGGCCCTCGAAGTACTTCGTGGACGCGCGGGGGCGCATCCGCGCCCGCCACGCCGGCGAGGGCGCCTACGCCGAGTCCGAGCTGCTGCTGCAGGCGCTGCTGCGCGAACGCGAGGGCTTCGCCGCCGAACTGCCCCCGCCGATGGCCCCGCTGCGCCCCGAGGACGGCCCCGGCGCCGTCTGCTGGCGCGTCACGCCCGAGCTCTACTGCGGCTACGCGCGCGGCGCCGTCGGCAACCCCGGCGGCCCCGCACCCGACCGCCCCCACCGCTACGCCGACCTCGGCAGGCACGCCGAGGGCGCGCTCTACCTCGACGGCGACTGGCTGGTCTCCGCCGCCAGCGCCGCCCGCCCCTTCGGCGCGAGTGGCCCCAGCCGCCTCACGCTGACCTACATGGCCGCCGACGTGAACGCCGTGCTCCACCCGCCCGTCGCCGGCGGCGCCGGCGAGGCGCGCGTGCTGCTCGACGGCGCCCCCGCCGCAGGCGACGCGGCGGGCGAGGACGTCGAGGACGGCGCGGTGCGCGTGGAGCGCCCGCGCATGTACCGCCTCGCGCGCGCCGCCGACGTCGGACGCCGCACGCTCACCCTCGAAACGCACTCCGACGGCCTCGCCGCCTTCGCGTTCACCTTCACCTCGTGCGTCGCGCCGGGGGCGTGAGCGAGGGTTGCGGCGGGCCATCACATGGTCTATGGTACACTAGTGCTATCATATGTCTTATGACATCCATTTGACATTAGGCCCGTCCGCTCTCTAAATCGCCCCGTCGCGATGGTGGGCGCGACTGAGCCGGACGGGGATTGCGGGTGCCAGCAGGCAGCGCCTCTTCCGTGCGCTTGGCCGCCAACCATCACCGAAATGGGCACCTGCGATCCAGCACGCTGAGCCCCACGGGTGCTGTCAACGGGAACGGCATCCACACAGCCGCACCGTCGGGAGCCACCCTCTCGCCGCCGCCCCGCGTCGGGGAATACCGCTGCATCGTCATCGACCCCCCGTGGGATCAGGGCAAGACGGGCCTGCGCTCCGTGCGCCCGAACCAAGGCACCGAACTCAGCTACCCCACGATGACCTACGCCGAGCTGGCGGGATTGCCGGTGGCGGATTGGGCGGCTGACGCGGCGTTCCTCTGGCTCTGGGCGACGAACAGCCGCTCGCGGTCCAGCGGGCGCCCGATCCTGGAGCAGGCGTTCGGCCTCCTGCACGAGTGGGGTTTCCGCTACTACACCATCCTTACCTGGAATAAGGGCACGGGCCCGACACCGTTCGGCCCCTATCAGATCACGACTGAACACTGCCTGTTCGCCTACCGAGGCAAGTTCGAGGTCCCCGATGGCGCCATGGGTAAGGCCCAAACGTCCCTGATGGCCCCGAAGCCGACGCGGCACAGCGAAAAGCCAGTGGCGCTCTACGAACACATCTACAAGCACTTCGGCGGACCGCGTTTGGACGTGTTCGCCCGGCGGCGGCATCGCGGCTTTGACGCTTGGGGCAACGAGGCCGAGCCGATATGAGCCGCGCCAACGCGCTCAGCGGCGCAGAATGGCTGAAGCGCTCGTTCAGCATCTGGCGCGGGCTTGGCCGGGACAATGGGGCGGACGGCCATCCGGCGCCGTTCCCCGTAGCCCTTGCCGAACGCATCATCGAATGCTACGCTGCCGACGGTGCCGGGACCGTACTGGACCCCTTCGCCGGCTCCGGTTCGGCGCTCATCGCCGCACTCCAAACGGGAATGGATGCCATCGGCTTGGACGTCAACCCGGACTACCGCGATATGTTCGAGCAGCGCCTGTCCCTCTTCGAGGCCAGCGGCCAATGGCGCTACGAAGTGCGCGACGCGCGGGCCCTCAGCGAGGTGGTGGATCCGTGTACGGTGGAGATCTGCATCACCTCGCCTCCGTACTGGGACATCCAGAACAGGCGGCGCAGCGCGGACGGAAAGGCGTCCCGCCCCTACTCGAACAACGGCCACGACTTGGGCAACATGGATCACTACGGAGAGTTCCTCGCCGCACTCGGCTGTGTCGCCGCCCAAGTGGAGACGGCCCTCCGCCCCAAAGGGTACTTCGTCCTGAACGTGATGGACATCCGAAAGAAGAGCCTGTTCTACCCGCTTCACCAAGACGCCGCCATATCCGTGGGTAAGCACACCTCACTCACGCTGGAGGACATCATCATCTGGGACAGGCAGCAGGACTACAACGCCATGCGGCCGCTCGGCTACCCACATAAGTTCATCGTCAACAAGGTACACGAGTATCTACTCGTCTTCAGAAAGGGGCCGAGATGCCGCTGAACTGGACGCAGCAACAGATGGCCGAAGCGCTTGGCTACATCGCGCACCCGACTGTGCAGATGCGACTCGAAGTCCAAGTGCCGCCGGATGCGCGCCATCAGTTCGAGCTCGAGTATGCCGCAGCCACGGGGGAGATGCCGCCCGAGCCCGGAACGCAAGGATACTCCGTCTTGGCCGACACGTCGGACAAGCGAGGACCGCAAGAGCGCATCTACCTCGACTTCCCCGGTGATCCGCCGCAACACCTCTTCGCGTTGGCGCGGAATGGGGATCGGCCGAGGAGGATCAGCAGGAACGAACTCGTGAACGCGATGCTGAGGGCTGGATTCCTGCTCGGCCCGACGAGCCTCGAACGGATTCTGCCGAGACTCAGCCGCGATGACTTGGCCAGTTTCGGCCGGGGATTCGATCGCGCCAGCCAGTAGATACCCCTCTATACGGGCGCGGGGCGAGGAGGCGGCGGTGGGCGAGGGGCGCCGACTCAACGTGTTCTTCGACGTGGACTACACGCTGATCATGGCCGACGGGCGGCTCCGCAACCACGCCGAGGACGTGTTCGCCCGCCTCAAGGAGGCCGGGCACGCCATCTACGTCTGGTCCGGCGTCGGCATCCGCCGCTTCGACATGCGGCTGCACGGCCTCGACGGCTACGTCGACGACTACTTCGTCAAGCCCCTCTACCGCTACCGCGAGCGGCTCGAGGAGATGGACGTGACGGTCACGCCCGACTACGTCGTCGACGACCACCCGCAGGTGGTGAGCGCCTTCGGCGCCGGCTACCACATCCCCGACGTCGCCCGCCGCGACGACCGCGAGCTGCTCAACGCGCTCGAGGAGATCGAGGCGCTCGCCGCCCGGCCCGCGCCCGACGGCGGCGGCGACGCCGGGGCCTGACGGCGGCGCGCGGGCGGCGAGGACGGCAAGGGAGCGAGGCGATGGAGTTCACCCCCGCGCAGCGCGCGCACCTCGAACGCAACCTGCACGCCGTGCTGGCGACGGCGCGGCGCGACGGGACGCCGCAGGTCTCGACCGTGCACTTCTCGCTGCTCGGCGGCGACCTCTACGTGGGCGTCGGCCGAGGCAGCGCGAAGTGGCGCAACGCGGGGCGCGAGCCGCGCGTCGCCCTCGTCGTCAACGAGGGGGCGGAGCAGCTCGTCGTCTACGGGCGCGCCGAGCGGGTCGGCGACGACCCGGAGCGCGTCGACCGCTACCGCGAGCACCGCACGCGGACGGCGGGCAAGGGCGGCCTGCTCGGCGTCCCGCCGGAGGGCGACGCCTTCCGCGCCCAGCTCGACGAGGGCGATCGCGCGCTGCTGCGGATCGCGCCCGAGCGCACGCTCGGCGTCGAGTAGCCCCGCCCGCGGCCTCGTCGCGCCGCCGCGCGGCGAGGCCGCGCGGCTACGGCAGGCCGCCGCCGGGGCGGACGGCGCCGCCCTCGCCGCCGAGGGAGCGCAGGCGGTCGCGCACGAGGGCGGCGACGCGGCCGCGCTCGATGGCGGCGGCGGCGGGGATGGCTTCGGGCGGGGCGGCCTCGGCGCCGGCGGCGAGCAGGGGCAGCGCGATGGCGGTGCGCGAGTCGCCGCCGAGGCGCAGCAGCGGCTCGGCGATGGTCCAGCCGGAGCAGCCGGGGTGGCGCGCGGGGTCGCGGGCGACGCGCGCGGCCCAGTCGAGCGCGCGCTCGCGCACGTCGTAGTGCGAGAACAGGCGGTAGTCGGGGTCCCAGCGTTCGCGATCCTCGAAGCAGCGCGCGGACCAGTCGATGGGGAGCGGGCGGTCGTCGCCGGCGAGGGGGTCGAGGGCGACGAGCCAGAGCGCGGCGGCGAGGGCGAGCGGGGTGGTGTGGTGGTGGCCGCCGCCCTCGGTCGTCCAGGTGAGGGCGTGGGCGGCGGCGAGGGCGCGCGCGACGCGCCCGTCGAGGCCGAGCCCGGCGGCGAGCAGCGTGCGCGTGACGGCGAGGTGGCCGATCAGCCGCGCCTCGGCGTCGCTGGCGCTGGCCTCGCCGCCCGGCAGCGCGAGCGACGCCTCGGCCCCGGGCGGGAAGCAGGCGAAGGCGTCGGTCAGGCCGCAGTCGCTGCCGGGCGCGCCGGGCGCGCCCTGGGCTTCGAGCAGCCCGTCGAGCGCCGAGGCGTCGGCGAGGGGCTGGCCGTCGCGGACGGCGGGCCAGAGCCGCAGCGCGGCGCCGAGGACGGGGCTGTCGTGGGCGGGGCTGCCGGACACGCCCGCGACGCTACGAACGCCCCCCGCCGCTGTCAACGCCGCCGCCGCGCTTGCCGCCCGCAGCCGCCGCCCTACGATCGGGCCATGCGCCGCCTCCGGCTCGCCCTCGCGCCGCTCGCGCTGCTGCTGCTCGCGGCGTGCGGCGGCGATGGCGCCCCCGCGCCCATCGCGACCGCCGCGATCGAGGCCACGCCGCCCCCGGCGGCCACGCCGCCGCCTACGGCGCCCCCGGCGGCCTCGCCGCCCCCGGCGGCCACGCCGCCGACTACGGCGGCCCCGGCGGCCTCGCCGGAAGCGACGCCGCCGCCCACGCCCACGCCCGAGGCGACCCCGACGCCTCCCCCCACGCCGGAGCCGCCCCCCACGCCCGAGGCGACGCCGCCCCCTACGCCCGAAGCGACGCCCTCGACGCCCGCGCCCGCCTCGACGCCCCCGGCAGCCGAGCCGACGGCCTCGACGGGGGCGCTGCCGCTGGAGGCGCTGCCGATCGCCGAGTTCGTGCGCGCCGACGGCTCGTCCGCCCTCCTGCCGATCGAGGCGCCTCCGGCTTCCGAGTACCACATCGGGCTGTCGGGCCGCCGCGCGCTCGAAGGGCGCGGGATGCTGTTCCGCTACGAGCGCGACGTGGAGGGCGCCTTCTGGATGAAGGACACGCACGTCGATCTCGACATCGCCTTCGCCGGAGCGGACTTCGTGGTGATCGAGATCCGGCGCATGACGGCGGAGAGCCTCGAGCGCGTGCGGCCGGAGGGGCGCTACCGCTACGCGGTCGAGGCCCCGGCGGGCTGGTTCGAGGCCCACGGCGTCGCCGCCGGCGACCTGCTGCGCCTGCCGCCGGGGCTGGCCGCGCCGTGACGCCCCCGCGAGGCGGCGCGCGCCGTCGTATACTGCCGTCGCGCACGGGCGGAGGTGACGGCATGAGCGGCGACCTGCAGTTCGAACACAACGGCCAGCACGTCGAGGGCTACCTCGCGGAGCCCGAGGGCGAGCCGCGCGCGGGCATGGTCGTGATCCAGGAGTGGTGGGGCCTCAACGAGGACATCCGCGGCATCGCCGACCGCTTCGCCGCCGAGGGCTACCTCGCCTTCGCCCCCGACCTCTACGACGGCAAGGTCTCGACCGAGCCCGACGAGGCGATGAAGCTGGCGATGGCGCTCGAACGCGACGTGGCGGGCCAGGTCGTGGACGCCGCCCTCGGCTGGCTCAAGGACGGGCGCGGCGTCGCGAAGGCGGGCTGCATCGGCTTCTGCATGGGCGGCGGCCTCACGCTGGCCGCCGCGATGCGGCCCACCTCGAACGTGGACGCGGTGCACGTCTTCTACGGCGGCGGGATGCCGCCGGCCGAGCAGCTGGCGGCGATCTCCTGCCCGGTCATGGGCTCCTACGGCGCGGAGGACGAGAGCATCCCCGCCGATCAGGTGGACATGCTGCGCTCCAGCCTCGAGGCGCGCGGCGTGCCGACCGACGTCAAGCTCTACGAGGGCGCGGGCCACTCCTTCTTCAACGCCGGCGCCGCCTTCCACGCGGTCGCCGCCGACGACGCCTGGCGGCGCACCCTCGGCTGGTTCGGCGAACACCTCGCCTGACCGCGCCGCCGGGCGCACGCCCTCGCGAGCGGAGCGCCGCACGGCGGCGCGGACCGGCGGCGCGCGGCTACAGCGCCGCGATCATCGCGCGGGCCGGGGGAACGTCCTCGGCGATGGGGAGCCAGCGGGCGCCGCCGTCGTGCGAGGCCCAGAGTCGCGAGCCGGCGTGCGCGAACAGCATCGCGAGGCCGCCCGTCACCGCCGCCACCAGCGGCGGGCGCGCCCACTCGTCCTCCTCGCCCAGCCGCACGCGCTCCCAGCGCAGGCCAGCGTTGGGCGAGCGGAAGAGCGCGCCGCCGGCCTCGGCCTCGCCGCCGCCGGGCGGCCTCGACGAGGCGGAGAGGAGCAGGGTGTCGGGCGCGCCGGGCAGCACCGCCACGCCGTCGGCGTGGAGGCGGTCGAGGCCCTGCTGCGCGCGCTGCCAGGTGAAGCCGCCGTCGTCGGAGCGGAAGAAGCCGCGGCGCGAGGCGGCGTAGAGACGGTCGCTGAGCAGCGGGTGCTCCCAGAGGCCGTTGAGGTGCTCGCCGAGGTCGGTGGCCTGCAGCGGCTCGGAGCGCGCGGACAGCTCGATCTGGTCGCCGCGCATCCACGTCTGCCCGCCGTCACGCGAGAGCCAGGCGCCGACGCCGCGCAGCCCCAGCAGCAGGTGGCCGTGCGGGAACGCGACGCCGACGATCGGCGTCTCCCCGCCGCGGCGGACGCCCGGCCGCCGCGCGGCGTGCGCGCGCACGATGCTCGGCACGTTCGCGAGCTCGTCCCAGGTCTCGCCGCCGTCGGCGGAGCGGTGGAGGCTCGGCCCCTCGGCGGCGGCCCAGCAGACGCCCGCGGGGTCGATGCGGACGACGCCCGCGCCGGCCTCGCGCACGCGCCGCCAGCCGTCGCCGCGGTGCGCCCACACCCCGCCCCCGGGCGCGGCGGCGAGGGCGAGGCCGTCGCGGTGGTCGAGCGCGGCGCAGCGCACGCCGGGCAGCGTGCGCTCGGCGGCGGCGCCGGGCAGGGCGTGCAGCAGCCCGCCCTCCTCGAGCGCGAGCACGATGCCGATCACCGCGCGTCGCCCCCGGCGGCGGGCGCGGCGGGCGCGGCGGCGGGGACGGGGAAGCGCTGGCGCAAGTCGGCCTCGGCGGCGGCCTCCAGCAGCGAGAAGTCGGAGCGCGCGCGCCGCATCAGCAGCGCGAAGCAGATCGCGCCGAGGATCACCGCGAGGCCGGCGTAGCGGAACACCGCCTCGAGCCCGTACAGCCCGACGACGAGCGCCCCCATCAGCGATCCGGTGAGGAAGCCGACGCCGCCCGCCGTCTGCGTGATGCCCATGATCGTGCCCATGCCGACGACGCGGCCGGCGTCGACGAAGATCGCCTGCTGCGCCGGAAACTCGATCGCCTCGCCGAGGCCGACGACGAGGAACAGCAGCAGCAGCCACGGCACGATCACGAAGTCGCCGCCGAGGATCGAGAGATCGACGACGGCGCCCGGCGCCTCGGGCACGAAGAACTGCGCCGCGCCCGCCACGCCGAAGCCGACCACCGACAGCGTGACGCGGTTGAAGCGATCGGCCAGCTGCCCGGTGACGACCTGCGAGGCCGCCGAGAACAGCGCGCGCGAGGCCAGCAGGATGCCGGCGAAGGTGGCGCTGCCCGTCGCCAGCCCGTCGTCGCTGACGACGTAGACGGCGACGAAGGTGAAGCCGGCCCCCCAGCCCAGCGAGACGACGAGGTAGCCGGCGATGGCCGCGTGGACGATCGGGCGGCGCAGGATGCTGCGGAGCGGCAGGCCCGGCTCCAGCGCCGGCTCCCCGTCCTCCTCGCCCTCGCCCGCGGAGCGGCGGCCGGGCAGCAGCAGGAACGTCGCCGCGCCGACGGCGAAGAGCATCATCGACATCGTGGCGAACGCCGCGTCCGAGGACGCGAAGTCGCGGATCGTGCCCCCGAACAGCGGCCCGATCCCGAACCCCGCAATCCACGAGATCGTGAAGGCCCCCATGTAGCGGCCTTCCCAGCCCGGCGGCGCCAGCCGCCCCACGTAGGCCATCGCCGTCGGGAACATCGAGGCCGCGCCCAGCCCGGAGACGATGCGGAACAGGATCACCTGCTCCCACGACTGCGCGAAGATGAAGCCGATCCCCCCCGCCCCGTAGACGAAGAAGCCGAGCACGATGAACGGCTTCGGCCCGAAGCGGTCGGCGAAGCGCCCGACGATCGGCGAGGCCGAGATCTGCGAGATGGCGATCGCCGAGAAGGAGAGCGCGACGGCGAACTCCGGGCCGTGCAGCTCCTCGCGCACGAAGATCGGCAGCAGCGGCGAGACCATCGCGATGCCCATGACGGCGACGGCCATCGCGATCCAGAGCACGACGAACGCGCGGGAGAGCATGGGCGCTCCAACTCGCCGCCGCCCGCCCCGGGCGGCGCGGCGGCGGACACGGCGGGCGTCGCCGGGGCCGGCTCCGGCGCGGAGCGCGCCGCCGGCCGCCCCCGCAGGATACGGCCTCGCGCCGCTGGCGGCTGCGCCCCGCGGCGCCCCCGCCCGCCGCGCGCGGCCGATGCGGTACCGTGCGCGGCAAACGCCGCGCAGCAGGGGTCGAGGGAGTACGCCATGCCGGGAACGCTGGACGGCCAGGTCGCGCTGGTCACGGGAGGATCGAGGGGCATCGGGCGCGCCATCGCGCTCGAACTGGCGCGCCACGGCGCCGCCGTCGCCGTCAACTACCGCGTCGCCGCGGACGCCGCCGCCGGGGTCGTCGCCGAGATCGAGGCCGGAGGCGGCGCCGCGCGCGCCTACCGGGCCGACGTCGGCGACCTCGATCAGTGCCGGGCGATGGTCGACGCGGTGGTGCGCGACCTCGGGCCGGTGCGCGCGCTGATCAACAACGCGGGCACGACGGCCGACCGCACGATGGCGCGGATGACGCCCGAGGAGTGGCGCACCGTCGTCGACACCAACGTCCACGGCCTCTACAACGTCACGAACCCCGTCTGGCCGGTGATGGGCGAGGCGGGCGGCGGGCACGTGGTCTGCATCTCCTCGATCGTTGGGGCGACGGGCCGGCTCGGCCTCGTCAACTACGGCGCGTCGAAGGAGGCGGCGGTCGGGTTCGTGCGGGGGCTGGCGCGCGAGGGCGCGCGCTTCGGCATCCGCGTCAACGCGATCGCGCCCGGCTTCATCGACACCGACATGCTGTCGGGCCTCAACGAGCAGCAGCGCGAGAACCTGATCGGCGAAATCCTGCTGGGACGCCTCGGCCGCCCCGAGGAGGTGGCGAGCCTCGCGCGCTACCTCGTGACCGAGGGCAGCTACATCACCGGCGCCGTCTTCCACGTCAACGGCGGCATGTTCATCCACTGATCCGCTCGCCGGGCCGGCGCGCGGCACCGGCGGCACGGCGCCGGCGCGCGGCGAGGGCGGCCCTCGCCGCTCCGGCTAGCCTGTGGCGACGGCGGCGAAGGCGCGGTCGAACGTCATCACCTCGCCGACCCCGCGCCGCCGGCAGCTGGCGAGGTGGCAGAGGTCGCGGGGCATCAGGCCCGGATGGCGCTCGTGCAGCTGAAGGGCGAGATCGACGTCCTCCGCCTCCAGCGGCCACACCTCCATGCCGTACCCCGCGATCAGCGCCATCGCCGCGTCGAGCGTTTCGCTCCTCCCGACGGGGAGGTAGGCGTGCAGCAGCTCCTGCAGCACCTCGGCCGAGGTGGCGAGCGCCGTGTCGGTGCGGCGGCATTCGGTGAAGAAGCGCCGCGCGGGGTCGCGGAGCTGGTGGGGGCGGCCCACCGCGTACATGAAGACGTTGGTGTCGACGAAGATCACGTCCCGGAGGCGCCCCGCGCCCGCGACGCCGCCATCGTCGCGAGGTGCTCGTCCCAGTCCGGCTCCCGTCCGGGGCCCGCGCGGGCGTCGCACTCGCGGAAGAACGCATCGAGGTCCTCCGCCGTCGCGAAGGGATCGGCGCGCCGCCGCGCCTCGAGGCGTTCGCGGGCGGCGGCGCGCAGCCACGCGCTGAGCGTCATGCCCTCGCGGCGCGCCTGCGAGGCGAACCGCTCGCGGTCTTCCGTCGGCATCACGAGTTGCACACGGGCCATGCGTCACCGCCCCACCGGTCATCATGTGTACCCACCATACACACCCCGCGCCCCCCGCACAACCCCCCCTCGCCGAGCGAGGGCGGCGCCGTCTCCGCGCCGCTTGCTACGCGACGGTCGCGGGCTGGGGCAGCTCCATCGGCTGCTCGGACCAGACGACGCCCGAGGAGCGCAGGCGCGCGATCTCGTTCGCGGCGTATCCGGCTTCGGCCAGCAGCGCGTCGGTGTGCTCGCCCGCGAGCACGCCCGCGCGCGGGCGCCCCGGCGTGGCGCTGAACGCCGAGGGCGGCGCCCACCGCAGGTACGGCCCCCACAGCGCGTGGTGCGCCTCGGTCAGCAGCCCGTTCGCGCGCGCGTGCTCGTCCTCCAGCAGGAACGCGCCGTGGCTGTCGTACGCCCCCGCGTCGACGCAGCCGACGCCCGCCGCGATCAGCTCGCGCTCCCACTCGGCGGCGTCGCGCGCGGCGAACAGCGCCTCCAGCTCCGAGGCCAGCGCCGCGTCGTGCTCGCGCCGCGCCCCGGCGGTCGCGAAGCGCGGGTCGGCGGCGAGGCCGTCCGCTCCCGCCGCCGCGCACAGCGCGCGCCACGAGGCGTCGTCGCCGGCCGCGAGGAACACCCAGCCGTCGCGCGCGCGGTAGAGGCGGCCGAGCGCGCCCTCGCCGTACAGCCCGGCGTCGAGCACCGGGCGCTCCGGCTTGCCCTCGTAGGCGAGGAAGTCGTCGGCGTTGGCGTAGCCGTTCGCGCCCAGCATCGAGAGGAAGACGCGCTGGCCCTTGCCGGTCTGGCGGCGGGCGAAGAGGCCGAGCATCGCGACGGAGGCGACGCACATCGAGGTGTTGGGGTCGGGGTTGCCCTCGTTGGCCCGCGAGAACCAGCGCGAGGCCTCGCGCAGCTCGCCGATCGAGGCGGCCCCGGCGGGCGGCCAGGCCTCGCCGGACTGCATCAGCGCGCCGCCGCAGACGGCCCCCGGGATCGGATGCGCCGAGGGCCGCCGCGCGCCCGGCCCGTCGGGGCCGTAGCCGTTGACGCTGAGCCAGACGATGCCGGGGTTGATCGCGCGCGCCTGCTCGTAGCCGATGCCCAGCCGCTCCGGCACGCCCGGCCGGTAGTTGTGCACGATCACGTCGGCGCGCCCGATCAGGCGGGCGACGATCGCCTGCCCTTCCTCCGACTTGAGGTCGATGCAGATGCTCTCCTTCGAGGCGGTGGTCTTGGATGCCCCGAACTGCGCGCCGAGACCCACGCCGAGCCCGCGGATGGGGTCGCCGCCGTCCACCGGCTCGACCTTGATCACGCGCGCCCCCATGTCGCCCAGCAGCGAGGCGCCGAGGGGCGCCGCGATGATCGTGGCGAACTCCAGCACCGTCACGCCGTCGAGCGGGTGGGCCGGCGGCGGGCCGGCCGCGCCGTTGGACGAGGCGGGCGCCCACGCGCGGCGCGGCGGCTCCGCCAGCACCTCGGCGGTGTGCGCCCCCGGCTCCGGACCCGGCGCGCCGACCTCGCCCGGCGTCTCCGTCAGCCGCGCCAGCAGGCCGAGCTGGCGCACCGCGCCGAGCCGCGGGTGCTCGACGTCCACCACCTCGCGGTTGGCCTCCATGTCGGGGTGGCGCAGCGCCTCCTGCGCCGTGCCCACGATCTCGGCGGCGACGTTGCCGTTGGCGCTGAAGCGCTCCATCCACTCGGCCGCCGTGCGCTCGCGCACGCGCCCGAGGATCATGTCGCGCACCTCCTCGCGCGCCTCCTCGTCCAGCGCGTTCGGCGTCCCCGCGTAGCGCGGGTCGCCCAGCACCTCGCCCGCGAGGTCCATCGCCACGAGGCTCGAATGCACGAGGTGCTCGAGCAGGTTGGCGAACTGGATCCAGCGCCCGTCCTTCGCCATCACCGGCTGGTAGCCGAGCATCGGCATCGCGTCCGGGCCGAAGCGCGCGTAGGGATCGGCGGACAGCAGCTCGGGGTAGCGCGGCGTGAGCTGCTCCGAGATCAGCGTGCGGAAGTCGTACGGCAGCATCCCGCGCAGCAGGCTCGTCTCCACCAGCTGCCCGCGGCCCAGCCGCTCGCGCGCGTACAGCGCGCCGAGGATGCCCGCGATCGCCGACTGCGTGGCGGCGTGCGTGCCGACGCGCACCGCCGCGTACGCCGGCCCGTCGCGGCGCACCACGCCGGCGAACGCCTGCATCCGCCCCGACTTCGCCGCCACCAGCCGCTCGTCGGCCGGGTAGCGCGCGTAGGGGCCGCGCGGCCCCCAGCCCGTGATCGAGCAGTAGACGAGGCCGGGGTTGAGCGCCGACAGCGTGGGCCAGTCGGCCCCCGCCGCCTCCGCCTCGCCCGGCGCGTACGAGGCCACCGCCACGTCCGCCCCCGCCGCCAGCGCGTGCAGGCGCTCGCGATCGGCGGGCAGCGCGAGGTCGAGCTCGACGCTGCGCTTGCCCCGCAGCCACATCGGCGCGGACGGCTCGGCGCGGCCCGGATCGCCGCCCGGCGGCTCGACCTTGATCACGTCGGCCCCGAAGTCGGCGAGCACCATCGTGGCGACGCCGCCCGCCTGTCCGCTGCTGAGGTCGATCACCCGCAGCGCCCCGAACGGCCCGGTCATGGCACCCTCCCCTCGCGCGGCCGCCTCCCGCGCCGCCGGTCGCGTGCGGCGCGGGCAGCCCGCCCGCGGCGGCCGCGCGCCGGCTTCGGGGCGGGCGCCGCCGCCGGAGCGGAGCGGCGCCCGCCGCGGACGCCGCTCCGCGCGCGATGCGCGGCTAGCGCATCTTCCAGACCGGGTCGCGCTTCTCGGCGAAGGCCTTGGGGCCCTCCATCCGGTCCTCGCTGACCTCCACCTTCTCGTTGACGGCGTTGCGGAAGTGGATCGCGTCGAGGGGCGACATGTGGCTGGTGCGGATGATCGTCCGCTTCACCGCCTGCACCGCCAGCGGCGCGTTCTTCTTGATCTCGCCGGCCACGCGCTCGGCCTCGGCGACGAGCGCGTCGCGGTCGGGCACGAGCGCCTGCAGGAAGCCGATGTCGTAGGCGCGCTGGGCGGTCATGTGGTCCGCGGTGAGCAGGATCCACATCGCCTCGCCGCGGGGCACGAAGCGCTCGGCGGTGTCGTCCATGCCGACGGCGACGAGGCTGCGCCGCACCTCGGGCATCCCGACGCGCGACTTCTCGGTGGCGATGCGGATGTCGCAGCGGCTGGAGAGCTGCATCCCGCCGGCCAGCGCGTAGCCGTCGATCGCCGCGATCACCGGCTTGGGGCAGTCGGAGACGCTGGACAGGCCCGGCCGCGCCTGCTGCGGCGCCCCCTGGCCCTCGCTCTGGTCGCGCTGCGTCATCTCGACGAGGTCGGCGCCGGCGCAGAAGGCGCGCCCGCCCGCGCCGATCAGGATGCCGACCAGCGCGTCGTCGTCGTTCGTCAGTTCCTCGAAGGCGTAGTACAGGCCATTCTGCACGCCCGTGCTCAGCGCGTTCATGCGCTCCGCGTTGTTGATGGTGATCCACGCGGTGCGGTCCTGCACCTCGTAGTCGACCAGCTCGAAGGTCTGCTTGGCCACCGTTGGCGTCCTCCCGTTTCGTGGTCGCGATCGATAGGCGCGCCGCGCCGCGGCGCGCGGGCACTCCCGCCTCGAGGCGCCTCCCCCCGTCCGGGCCCCGCGCGGAGGCCCGCCGCCGCGCCATGATAGCGGAGTGCGCGCGGGCGTGTGCGGCGGCGGACGCCGCGCCGGACGGCGTGATGTAATACTGCGGGAGCGGGAGGGGCGGGGAGGCCTGTGGACATCACGGCGTACTACATCGAGAAGGAGGCGCTCCGCGGCCTGCTGCGCGAGGCCGAAGACGGAAGCGCCCAACTGCCCGACTTCCAGCGCGGCTGGGTGTGGGACGACGACCGCGTCAAGAGCCTGCTCGCCAGCATCTCCCTCGGCTACCCGATCGGCGCGGTGATGATGCTCCGCGCAGGCGGCGAGACCGTCCGCTTCCGGCAGCGCACGATCGAGGGCGCGGACGAGACACAACGCGAGGCCGAGCGCCTGATCCTCGACGGCCAGCAGCGGCTCACCTCGCTGTTCCAGTCGCTCGCCCTCGGCCGCCCCGTGCTCACGCGCGACCAGCGGGGCCGCGAGATCGAGCGCTGGTACCACATCGACATGCGGCAGGCGCTCGATCCCAACGCCGATCGCGAAGAAGCCATCCGCTCGCTCCCGGTCGATCGGCGGATCACGCGGTTCGGCCGCGACGTGATCGAGGACTACTCGACGCCGGAGCGCGAGTACGAAGCGATGCTGTTCCCGCTCAGCAAGGTCTTCGACGCCCGCAGCTGGCGGGTAGGGTTCGAGCGGTTCTGGCGGTACGAGGAATCGAAGATCGAACTGTGGAATGATTTCGACGAGCGTATCGTCGCCCGCTTCGAGCAGTACCAGGTGCCGGTCATCGAGCTGGGCAGGGACACGCCGAAGGAAGCGGTCTGCCAGGTCTTCGAGAAGGTCAACACCGGCGGCGTCTCGCTCACCGTGTTCGAGCTGCTGACGGCGACCTTCGCCGCCGACGACTTCCAGCTGCGGCCCGACTGGGAGGAGCGGCAGCGCCGGATTCACTCGCAGTCGATCCTCGCCAACGTCTCCAGCACCGACTTCCTGCAGGCCGTCACGCTGCTGGCCACGCAGGAGCGCCGCCTCGATGCGATCCGCAGCGGTGTGGATGAGGAGCGTGCGCCGGCCGTCGGATGCAAGCGCGCGAACATGCTGAATCTCAGTCTGGCGGACTACCTCCGCTGGGCCGGCCCCCTGATGGACGGCTTCGAGCGGGCGGCGCGCTTCCTCCACTCGCAGCACCTCTACGACGCGAGGTTCCTGCCCTACGGCAGCCAGATCATACCGCTCGCGGCCGCCCTCACCGTGCTGGACAGGGATTGGGAGCCGCACGAAGTCCGCGAGAAGATCGCGCGCTGGTACTGGTGCGGAGTGTTCGGCGAGCTGTACGGGGGAGCGACGGAAACCCGCTTCGCCCGCGACCTCCCCGAAATCCTCCAGTGGGTACGGGACGGCGGACCGGAGCCGGGCACCGTCTACGACGCGCAGTTCGCCGAGGAGCGGCTGATCACCCTCCGCACGAGAAACAGCGCCGCCTACAAGGGCATCTACGCGCTGCTCCTCCGCGAGGGCGCCCGCGACTGGATGACGGGCGAGGAATCCTCGATCCAGACCTACTTCGACGAGCGCATCGACATCCACCACGTCTTCCCTCAGCAGTGGTGCCGCGAGCACGGGATCGAGCCGGCGCGCTGCGACTCGATCGTCAACAAGACGCCGCTCACCGCGAGCACCAACCGCAGCATCGGAGGCCGCGCGCCCAGCGAGTACCTGACGCGCATCCGCGTCCCGGACGGCGACCTCGACGGCTACATCCGCACGCACCTCGTCGAGTCCGCGCATCTGCGCGCCGACGACTTCGACGGGTTCTTCGCCGCCCGCCAGTCGGCTCTCCTCGGCGCGATCCGCGAGGCGATGGGCAAGCCGATCGCGTCGGACGCGATCGGGGAGGCCGACGAGCCGCCCGCCGAGTACGAGGTCGTCCAGCAGGACAGCCTCGTCGCGGAGGACTCCGCCGCCTGACTCGTGGCTACCCTGACCCGTGGCTACAAGGCCGCGAGCCGGCGGAGGTGCTCGCGGCGTTCGGGCCGTTCCTGGCCATAGCGCCGCAGTTCGAGGCTCGCGTTCAGCGCGGCAATGGCGTGATCGCCGTCGATGCCCGGGGCTTCCCCGAAGTGTGCGGAGAACCAGCGGGCCACGTCGGCCGACTGCCAAAGGCGGTAGCGGCTGCGCGGATCGGTGGCGGGGGGCGGGAACCCGCCCGGGCCGCGCTTGCCCTCGATCAGCAGGCGCACGCTCTCGCGCGTGCGTCCCGTGCGCGTGGCGATGTCAGCCATCGACAGCAGGTCGGCATCGGCTATGTACACAACCCGCGCGCCCTCGATCCGCTCGACGGCGGCGATCGCCGACAGCACGGCGTCCTCGATGCCGGGAGCCTCGCGGCTGAAATCGAGGTGCTGCACGCCGTGGCTGCGGCCCACCAGCGCGTCGTCGCAGCCCTGCTCGTAGAGCGCGTCGATGCGGTCGCCGTCCTGCAGGTCCGGCCCCTCGACGATCAGCGTGAACTCGTAGGTGGACACTGGTTCTGCCCGCTAGCCCCATTCGTGCCCGCAGCGCCTGATCCGTTGCCGGATCTGTCTGGCGTGGTCATCGGCGCTGCGGGGCGTCGACCAGATCGAGACTGGCAGCCGGATCGGCTGGACTCGCCACACAGCATGACGCCCCACCTGTGCCCGGATGCCGTCTGCCTGACCCGCCAACCCGCTGCTTCCGCCTCCGCTATCGCTTCCTCGACCTCTTTCAGTGGATGTCGCGATCTCCGCTGTGGAGTCAACGCCGCTCCTTTCGTAGTTACCGCAGGCGCGCGGCTCACAGGCTACGCCTCGCCGTTGCTTCGCGTCAACACCCCACCCCCGCCGCCGGACGGCGTACACTGCCCGCGCAGCCGCCGAGGGAGGCACGACGCCATGACCGCCGCCCGCACCGACGCCGAGGCCCGCACCACCCTGACCGTCGTCTCCGACTTCATCTGACCGTGGTGCTACGTCGGCCTCGTGGAGGTCGAGAAGCTGCGGCGCGACTACGAGCTGGACGTGCGCTGGGCCCCGTTCCTGCTCGACCCCTCGATCCCGCCCGAGGGCCGCTCGCGCGAGCCCCGCACGAAGCCCGGCGACCCGCCCACCGACCTCGAACTGCGCGGGCGGCGCTCCGGCATCGCCTTCCGGCGCGGGCGCACCTTCACCCCCAGCTCGCTGCTCTCGCTCGAGGCCGCCGAGTACGCGCAGGACTGCGGCCACGACGGCGACGCGCTCCACCGCGCCCTCTTCCGCACCCACTTCGAGGAGGACGGCGACCTCGGCGACCTCGACACGCTGGTGCGCCTCGGCGCCGAGGCCGGCCTCGACGCGAACGGCCTGCGCGAGGCGCTGGAGAGCCGGCGCTACCGCGGACGGGTCGCCGACGGCATCGGCTGGGCGCGCGCGATCGGCGTGACCGGCGTGCCGACGTTCATCTTCGACGACCGCTACGGCGTCGTCGGCGCGCAGGAGTACGGCGTGTTCGAGCGCGTGATGGAGCAGCTCGGCGTCCCCAAGCGCGGCGGGGCGGCCGCGGACGGGGGGAGCGCGGGCGGCGGGAACGGAGGCGCGGCGTGACCGGCAGCCCGATGGCCGCGCAGTACGCGGCCCTGAGCGGGGCCGTGCTCGAGGGCATCGCGGACGCCCTCGGCGACCTCGGCGACGGCGAGCTGCACGCGCTGCCGATCGAGGACGGCGCGTCGATCGGCTTCCTCGCGTGGCACCTCGCGCGGTCGGCGGACAACATCGTGCACTTCGTGTTCCACCGCGAGCGGCCGGTGTGGGGGCAGCAGGGGCTGGCGGCGGCGTGGGGGCTGCCGCGCAACGACCAGGGCACGGGAATGCCGCTGGCCGAGGCGCAGGCGCTGCGCTTCCCCGGCGCCGCGCCGCTCGCGCAGTACGTGCGCGACGTCGCCGCCGCCTGCGTCCCCCGCATCGAGGCGATGGACGACGAGTTCCTGCTCGGCGCGAGCACGTCGCGCATCCTCGGCGAGGTCGCCGAGCGCCAGCGGGCGGCGACGATCGGCATCGCGATCGCCGCCCACGGCAACCAGCACCTCGGCCACATCCAGCTGCTGCGCCAGCTCCTCGGCAAGCCCGGCTCCGGCGAATAGCGCGGGGCGGCAGAGGGTCAGCGGGGCGATGGCGCGCATCGAGTTCGTCGCGCCGGCGGGCTGAGGGAAGTGGGCGGGAGCGGCATGACGGCGGAAGTGCGGATGTCCGAGCACGGACTGACCTTCGCGACCCGGCCGCGGGCGGACCGGATCGCCGGCGACATCCCGCCGGCCAGCCGGGTCACGCTCGACTTCGACGGCGTGCTGGCGGCGACCCCTTCGTTCCTCGACGGGCTGATCGGGGCGCTGTCGGAGCGGGACGCCGAGGTCGCGATGACGGGCCTGGCGCCTCAGCTGGAGCGGTACGCGGCGCGCATCGTCGAGCGGCGGGGGCTGGGCTCGCGGTTCCGGTTCGCCCCCGCCGCCTGACGCCCCCTCGCGGCCCGCGAGGGGTCAGCGGCGCCGCGAGGCGGCGGCGGGGGCAGGACGCAGCGGCGCGCCGGCCGCGGCGCCGCCGAGCAGCAGCCACGCGACGCCGCCGAGGACGAGCAGGCCCGAACCCCAGTAGACGGCGGGCACGCCGAACGCGCTGGCGAACACGCCGAGCGCGACGCCGCCGATCAGGCCGCTGGCGTCCCACGCCAGCTGCAGCACCGCCGTCGCGCGCCCGCGCTCGGCGTCGTCGACGCGGTCGATGGCGAGGGCGAGCAGCGCGGTGTGCGCGGCGGCGAGGCCCGCGCCGGCCGCGAGGCCGGAGGCGAGCAGCAGCGCCGGCCCGTGCGCCGCCCCCAGCAGCCACATCGACGCCAGCGTCGCCACGAGGCCCGGCAGCGCCACCGGCACGCGCCCGAAGCGGTCCGAGGCCGTCCCCGCGATCGGCCGCATCACGATCGAGGCGACGCCCGCCACGAGGAAGAACAGCCCGACGTTGCCGAGGCCCCGCTCGTGGCCCAGCAGCGGCAGGAACGTCGCGGTGGCCGCGAAGGAGAAGGTGACGGTCATGAAGACCGACATCGGGAACAGCGCCGGACGGGGGAAGAGCGTGCCGGCCGCGGCCTCGCGCTCGCCCTCGCCGTGCGGCTCGCGCACCGGTTCGGTCAGCAGCAGGGTGAGGGCGGCGGTGGCGGCGGCGATCCAGAACACGGCGTCGAAGCCCCACAGGCCGGCGACGGCGACGCCGACGGCCGGCGTCAGCGTCTGCGCCACGCCCGTCGCCATCCCGAACAGCCCGACGCCCTCGCCGCGCCTCGGCAGCGGCGCGAGCTCGGCGACCATCGAGGCGGTCGCCGTCGGGCACATCGCGACGCCGACGCCCTGCACCAGCCGCAGCGCCAGCAGCGAGGCGATGTCGGCGGAGAACGTCATCAGCACGAACGAGACGACCATCGAGGCGAGGCCGATCCGCATCAGCCGCTTGCGGTGGCCGCCGTCGCTCCAGCGTCCCACGAACGGCCGCAGCACGATCGGCACGGCGCTGTACCCGCCCACCACGAGGCCGATCTGCCACTTCGTCCCGCCGATCGCGTCGACGTAGTCCGGCAGCACCGAGAGCAGGTAGAAGAAGCTGCTGAAGAAGCCGACGGTGCCGAGCAGCGTCAGCGCGAAGTCGCGCGTCCAGAGCCGGGGCCTCGTCGTGGCGATCGGATGCTCCGTCCGCGTCGCGCGTTCCTCGCCCCGCTATCATCGCACTCCGCGAGACGCCGCGCCGGGCGCGCCCGGCCGCGCGGCGCGAGGAGGCGACGCCGTGACGAACCCCGCCGACGCCTACCGCGACAGGCTTCGCACCCCCGCCGAGGCGGTCGCGCTGATCCCCGACGGCTGCCTCGTCCTCAAGGGCAACGCCGCCGGCGAGCCGCCCGCCCTCGTGCGCGCCGTCGCCGAGCGCGCGCGGGCGGGCGGCTTCACGCGCCTGCGGATGTCCAGCCTGCTGCCGATGCGCCCCGCCGCCGAATCGATCCTCGCCCCCGACCTGCGGGGCGTGATCGAGTGGGAGTCGCTGTTCGTCAACGGCTACGACCGCGAGCTGGTGCAGTCGGGCGCGGCCCACTACGTGCCGAACTACTTCCACCAGGCGCCGCGGCTGATCGCGGAGTTCATGGACGTCGGCGCGGCGCTGGTCTGCGTCTCGCGCGCCGACCGCCACGGCTACATGAGCCTCGGCACCAACGTGGACACCAACAAGGCGGCCGTCGCCGCCGCCGGCGTGGTGCTGGCCGAGGTCAACGCGCACATGCCGCGCGTCCACGGCGACTCCTGGATCCACGTCTCCGAGGTCGACGCCATCGTCGAGCACGACGAGCCGCTGCCCGAGCTGCCCCTCGTCCCCGCGCGCCCCGAGGACGTGACGATGGGCGGGCTGATCGCCGAGCTCGTGCCCGACGGCGCGACGATCCAGCTCGGCATCGGCGGCGTCCCCAACGCCCTCGCGCAGGCGCTGCTCGGCCACGCAGGCCTCGGCATCCACACCGAGATGTTCGTCGACGCGATGGTGGACCTGATCGAGAGCGGGGCCGCCGACGGCTCGCGCAAGACCTTCCACCCCGGCAAGGCCGTCTACGCCTTCGCCGCCGGCTCCCGCCGCACCTACGAGTTCCTCGACGACAACCCCGGCATCGAGGCGCATCCCGTCTCCTACACCAACTTCCCCCCGAACATCGCCCGCAACGACGGCATGATCTCGGTCAACTCCACGCTCGAGGTGGACCTGACCGGCCAGTGCGCCTCGGAATCGATCGGGGCGGCGCAGTTCAGCGGCACGGGCGGCCAGCACGACTACGCCCGGGGCGCGTTCGACGCGCGCGGCGGCAAGTCGATCATCGCCTTCTATTCGACGGCGCAGGGCGGGACGGTCTCGCGCATCGTGCCGACGCTCACGCCCGGCGCGGTGGTGACGACGCCGCGCAACGAGGTGCACTGGCTGGCCTCGGAGCACGGCCTCGCCAACCTCAAGGGCAAGTCCACGCGCGAGCGCGCCCGCGCCGTGATCGGCCTCGCCCACCCCGCCTTCCGCGGCGAGCTCGCCGCCGAGGCCAAACGCCTCGGCTACCTGTAGGGGAGGGCGCGCCGGGGTATCATCAACCCCGCGCGGGCGCGACGCCGCGCGCGGCGCGCGAGGAGGCGGGGCGATGGCGGACGCGACCGATCCCGACTACGGGCTGCTCGACCGCATCGGCGCCGGCCCGATGGCCTTCTTCCCCCGCCCCGACCCCGGCCCCCCGCCCGAGGGCGCGACCGACCACCGCATCGAGGTCGCCCCGGGCGTCGAGGTCGCCGCCCGCTTCTACCGCCTCGGCGCCGAGCACCCCACGCTGCTCTACTTCCACGGCAACGGCGAGGTCGTGGGCGACCACGACCGCTTCGTCCACCTCTTCCACGAGCACGGGCTGAACCTCTTCGTCGCCGAGTACCGGGGCTACGGCAAGAGCGGCGGCGCGCCCTCGATGGAGGCGCTCGCCGCCGACGCGCGGCCGATCGCCGCGCGCTTCCACGCGCTGCTCGACGAGGAGGGCTACGGCCCGCGGCGCTTCGCGATGGGGCGCAGCATGGGCGCCTCGCCTGCCCTCGAGATCGCCGCGCGCGCGCCCGATCGCTTCCTCGGCGTCGTGATCGAGAGCGGCGCGGCGGGCGTGCGCGGGATGCTCGAACGCTTCGGCCTCGCCGGGCGCGAGGAGGCGCTGCGGCTGATCGCCGCGCACGAGGCCAAGATCCGCTCAATCCGCCTTCCCACCATGCAGCTCCACGGCGAACTCGACGACCTCGTCCCGATGTCGTCCGCGGCCGAGCTGTACGGGCTGCTGGAGGACGCCCCCGCCCGCGAGCTGGCGGTCATCCCCCGCGGCAACCACAACACGATCCTGTGGGTGGGCCGCGAACCCTACATGGCGGCCCTGCGCCGCTTCGTCGACGCCCACCTCCCGCCGGCGGGGTAGCGCGCCTCAGCGCGGCGAGGGGGGCGCGGCGCGGGCGGCGTTGACCCCTCCGGCGCGCGACGCCTACCATCGGGCCATGCACGAACGCGACGTAGCCGTAGCCGCAGGCGGCTGAGCGCGGCCCGCACCGCGAGGCCGCGCGACAGCCGCCCGCGCCCCGCTCCGGCGGGGCGTTGCCGCGCCCGCCGCGTCCGCCGCCACCGAGGAGCCCGCCCGTGACCTCCGAGCCGACCGCGACGACCGCGACGCAGCCGATGGCCGCGGCCTACGACCCCGCGCGCACCGAGCAGCGCGTCTACGCGGCGTGGGAGGCGGCCGGCGCGTTCCGGCCCCGGGGCGGCGGGCCGCCCTTCACCGTGATCATGCCGCCGCCCAACCTCACCGGCGAACTCCACATCGGCCACGCCCTCACCGTCGCCGTCGAGGACGCGCTCGTGCGCTGGCGGCGGATGCTCGGCCACGACACGCTGTGGCTGCCCGGCGTCGACCACGCCGCGATCGCCGTCAACGCCCTCGTCGAGCGCGAGCTGGCCGCCGAGGGCGTCTCCCGCCGCGACATCGGCCGCGAGGCCTTCCTCGAGCGCGTCTGGGACTTCGTCGGACGCTCGCGCTCGCGCATCGCCGAGCAGCACCGCCGCCTCGGCGCCTCCGCCGACTGGGAGCGCGAGGCGTTCACGATGGACGAGGCGCGCCAGCGCGCCGTGCGCGAGACCTTCGTCCGCCTCCACGAGGACGGCCTGATCTACCGCGGCGAGCGCATCATCAACTGGTGCGTCGACTGCGGCACCGCCCTCTCCGACCTCGAGGTCGAGCACGACGAGGAGACCGGCGGCTTCTGGCGCTTCCGCTACCCCGTGCTCGGCGACGACGGCGAGCCCAGCGGCGAACACCTCGTGATCGCCACCACGCGGCCGGAGACGATCCCCGCCGACACGGCCGTCGCCGTCCACCCCGGCGACGACCGCCACCGCCACCTGATCGGCCGCGAGGTGCTGGTGCCGATCGCCGGCCGGCGCGCGCCGGTCGTCGCCGACGAGGCCGTGGACCCCGAGGCCGGCTCCGGCGCCCTCAAGGTGACGCCCGGCCACGACCCCGTGGACTTCGCGATCGGGCAGCGCCACGGCCTGCCGGTCGTCAACGTCATGGGCGCCGACGGCCGCCTCACCGCCGAGGCCGGACCCTACGCCGGCGTCGAGCGTTTCGAGGCGCGCGAGCGCATCGTCGCCGACCTCGACGCGGCGGGCCTGCTCGAAGCCGCCGAGGAGCACAGGCACGCCACCGGCCACTGCCAGCGCTCCGGCACGATCGTCGAGCCGATCGTCTCCGAGCAGTGGTTCGTGCGCGCCGAGCCGCTCGCCCGCCCCGCGATCGAGGCGGTGCGCGACGGCCGCATCGCCTTCGTCCCGAAGCGCTTCGAGCGCACCTACTTCCACTGGATGGAGAACATCCGCGACTGGACGATCAGCCGCCAGATCTGGTGGGGCCACCGCATCCCCGTCTGGTACTGCGACGCCGAGGGCTGCGGCGAGACCGTCGCGGCCGTCGAGGACCCCGACGCCTGCCCGGCCTGCGGCGGCTCCCTCCGCCAGGACGAGGACACCCTCGACACGTGGTTCTCGTCGGCGCTGTGGCCGCACTCGACGCTCGGCTGGCCCGACCGCGAGGCCGGGGACCTGCGCCGCTTCTACCCCACGCAGGTGATGGAGACCGGCTACGACATCATCTTCTTCTGGGTCGCGCGCATGATCATGCTCTCGCTCTACAACATGCGCGGCTTCGCGGGCGGCGAGATCCCGTTCGAGACCGTCTACCTCCACGGCCTCGTGCGCGCCCCCGACGGGCGCAAGATGTCGAAGACCCTCGGCAACGTCGTCGACCCGCTCGACCTGATCGAGCGCTACGGCACGGACGCCCTGCGCTACGCGCTGATTTCCGGCACCTCGCCCGGCAACGACCAGCGCATCACCGACGACCGGCTCGAGGCCGGACGCAACTTCGCCAACAAGCTGTGGAACGCCGGCCGCCTCGCGCTCACGCTGATCGAGGGGGCGGGGACCGGCGCGGACGGCCTCGCGCCGCCGCCGCCCGGCGACCCGCGGCTGCGGCGCGAGGACCGCTGGGTGCTGTCGCGCCTCGAACGGACCGTGCGGCTGGCCGGCGAGCTGCTGCACAAGTTCGAGCTCGCCGAGGCGCTGCGCCAGACGCGCGACTTCTTCCACGACGAGTTCGCCGACTGGTACCTCGAAATGGCGAAGGTGCGCGTCCGCGCCGGCGACACGGCCCCGCTGCCGGTGATGCTCCACGTGCTCGACCGCGTGCTGCGGCTGCTGCACCCCTTCATGCCGTTCGTGACCGAGGAGCTGTGGCAGCGCCTCGCCGCGCTCCGCCCCGCCGCCGCCGGCGACGGCTGGCTGATCGCCGCCCGCTACCCCGAGGCCGACGACGCGCGGCTCGACGTCGAGGCCGAGCGCGAGCTGGCGGCGCTGCGCGACTTCGTGCGCGCGATCCGCAACGTCCGCTCCGAACGCCGCGTCGACGCCGGACGCTGGGTCGAGGCCTGGATCGTGGGCGGCGAGGCGGCGGAGGCCGCCCGCGACGCCGCCGAGGCGCTCGCGCAGCTGGCGCGCGCGCGCCCGCTGCACGTCGTCGCCGAAGCCGCCGATGCGCCCTCGGACGGGGCGGTGACCTCGGTGCTGCCGGTGGGCCGCGTGGCGCTGCCGATGGCGGGCCTGTTCGACCTCGACGCCGAGCGCGGGCGGCTGACGAAGCAGATCGAGGAGGCGCGGGGCGAGGTCGCGCAGCTGGAGCGCAAGCTCGCGAACGGGCAGTTCCGCGCCCGCGCCCCCGCCGAGGTCGTCGCCCGCGACGAGGAGCGCCTCGCCACCGCCGGCTCGCGCCTGCGCGGCCTCGAGCAGTCGCTGGCGGAAATCAGCTAGGTGTAGGTCCCAGGGAGGTTGTTGACAGGCGAGGAGCCTCGCTGCTGCCGTTGCGTGAGCAACAGCGACGACGGCAGGAGGCTCCTCGTGTCCCACCCTAACGCACGGTTGACCCCGAAGGCGCGCCTCGACCTCGTGTTGGAGGTCGAGGCCGGCTGGACCCGGGCCGAGGCGGCGCGGCGGTTCCGTGTCTCGCGCGCCACCGCCGCCAAGTGGGTGCGCCGCTACCGCGGCGAGGGCGAGGCCGGCCTGCGCGACCGCTGCTCGCGCCCGCGCCGGTCGCCCGGCATCACGGCGCCGTCCGAGGCGGAGGCCGTCCTCGGGTTGCGCCGCGAGCGCGGCTGGGGGCCGCACCGCATCGCCTGGGCGCTGGGCATGGCCCCCTCCACCGCATACGCCGTCCTGCGCCGGGCCGGTCTCCACCGCCGCGACCGGATGCACCGCGTCAGCCGCGAGGTCGTGCGCTACGAGCGCGGCAGGCCGGGCGAGCTGCTGCACCTCGACGTCAAGAAGCTCGGGCGCGTCCCGCCGGGCGGCGGCAAGCGCTTCGCGCCCGGCTTCGCGGAGACCCGCAGCGGACCGAGGGGCAGGGGCAGGGGCGGCGGCGGCATCGACTGCGTGCACGTCGCCGTGGACGACCGCTCGCGCTACGCCTACGCCGAGGCGCTGCCGGACGAGCGCGGCGTCACCACCGCGGCCTTCCTCGAGCGGGCGATCGCCCGCTTCGCCGGCCTCGGCGTGCGGGTGGAGCGGGTGCTCACCGACAACGGCGGGAACTACCTCAGCGGCGCCTTCCGCGAGATGGCCGCGGCGCACGGGGTGGGGCTGCGGCGGACGAGGCCGTACCGGCCGCAGACCAACGGCAAGGCCGAGGCGTTCATCAAGATCCTGCAGGACGAGTGGGCGTACCGGCGCGCCTACGGCTCGAACGCGGAGCGGCTCGCCGCGCTCCCGCTCTTCCTGAGCGAGTACAATCACGCCCGTCCGCACGGCGGCATCGGCGGGGCCGTCCCCGCCTCCCGCCTGTAAACAACGTCCCTGGGACCTACAGCTAGGGCGCGCCGCGAGCCGCCCGCGCAGGCGCCCCTCGCCGCTCTCGCGCGCCGTCGCCGCGGGCGGCGCGCAGCGCGCGCCTGCTGGCGCTTCGGCGCGAATGAAACCTGAAGGCCCTCAAGTTGCAATGGAGCGGCGGACTTGCAACCCAGGTTGCATTCGGCGGCGCGAATGAAACTTTACGGCCAGAAAGTTGCAATCGGGCGTCGCGAATGCAACCGGAGTAGCATTCGGCTGCCCGAAATGTTAGTTTGAACGCCAAAAGTTTCAAACACAGAGGAGTAGACCAGCCCCGTGGACGCCGCCGACTTCCGCGACAGCCCGCGAGGGCGGCTGGTCCCCGTGGCGGAGGGCGCGCTCGCGTTCGTCCCCGACGCGCTGCCCCGCGCCATCCCGCTCGGCCTCGACGTCGTGGACATGCTCGACGAGGCGTCGCGCGCCGTCGCGAGGCTCGACGGCGTGGGCGAGACGCTGCCCAACCCCGGCCTGCTGAGCGCGCCCTTCCTGCGCCGCGAGGCGGTGTTGTCCTCGCGCATCGAGGGCACGCAGGCCTCCGTCTCCGATGTCTACGAGGCCGAAGCGACGGGCGCGCCCCGCGGCGACGCGCGGGAGGTCCTCAACTACGTCGACGCCGCCTGGCAGGGCGCGGGGCGTCTCGGCGAGTTGCCGATCTGCGTGCGGCTCGCGCGCGAGCTGCACTCCGTGCTGCTCGACGGCGTGAGGGGGCAGGAGACGCGCCCCGGCGAACTCCGCGAGGCGCAGGTCTGGATCGGCGGCCCGGGCGACACGATCCGCGACGCCCGCTTCGTCCCCCCGCCGCCGGACCTCATCCCCGGCCTGCTCGCGGACTGGGAGGCGTTCGTCCACGACGAGGCGCCGCTGCCGCCGCTGGTGCGCTGCGCGCTCATGCACTACCAGTTCGAGGCGATCCACCCGTTCCGCGACGGCAACGGACGCATCGGGCGGCTGCTGATCCCGCTGCTGCTCATGGAGCGCGGCGTGCTGCGCCATCCACTGCTCTACCTCAGCGCCTGGTTCGAGCGGCACCGCCAGCGCTACTACGACGGGCTGTACGCGGTCAGCGCCTCCGGCGACTGGACGCCCTGGCTGCGCTTCTTCCTCGAAGGCGTCCGCGAGCAGGCCGCCGACGCCGTGGAGCGCGCCCGCAAACTGCGCGGCCTGCACGAGGACTACCGCCGGCGCCTGCTGGAGGGCAGGGCGTCCGCCAACGCCCTGCGGCTCGCCGACGAGCTGCCTCTCGTTCCCGTCGTGTCCCGGCGCGCGGTCGCCTCGCTGCTCGGCGTGACGCCCGCCGGAGCGAGCCTCGTGGTGGACCGGCTCGCGGAAGCCGGCATCCTCCAGCCCCTGACCGGTGGACGCCCGCAGCTGTTCGCCGCGCACGAACTGCTCGACCTGATCGGGTAGCGCCGATCAGGGCGCGCCCGCCCTCAGCCGCCCGCGCGGCGCAGCGCCTCGGCGACGGCGCAGGACGGGCGCCGAGGCTGCGCGGCGCGGCGCGAGCGCCTACAGTCGGGGGCGGAGCGAGCGGCGGCGAAGGGCGGACGGCGTGGAACTGCGCGGCCTCGGCTACCCGGCCATCATCTGCAGGGACCTGCAGGCCAGCATCGACTTCTACTCCAAGCTCGGCATGAGGCGGCTGTTCTCCGAACCCAACCGCGACGACGCCGAGTCGGTGCAGGTGCTGATGCACGCCGGCGGCGACGACTGCCTGCTGCTCGTCGGCCCCAGCCACGAGGGCGTCAACATCGCCGAGTCCAGCCCCGGCGTCGGCTCCATGCAGTACCTCGCCCTGCGCGTCTCCGGCGCGTTCCTCGACGAGGCCTACTTCCGGCTCTCCTCGGCCGGCCTGCAGTCGAGCGAGGAGATCCGCCGCGGCTACGAGCGGCTCGTGTTCCTCGAAGACCCCAACCGCGTGCTGATCGCGCTGATCGCGTGGACCACCGAGCCGCCCGAGGGCCTGCCGCGCGGCGCCGTGCTGGCGAAGGCCGGCGAGCTCAAGGAGGCGCAGGGCGCCCCCTTCCTCGAGGACGAGCACCTCGTCCGCGCCATCGCCGCCCTCGGCGGCGGGGGCTAGCCGCGGCCTCCCGCGCCAGCCTCGGCATTGACCGCGCGGGCGCGGGAATAGATCATCCGTGCCCCGCATCGGCGAGCCCTCGCCGCGGAACAGGAGAGCAGCCATGCCCGCGTTCCCCGTGCTGGTCGAGTACGCCATCGCCTGCGACCTCGTGATCGAGGTGGACGCCGCGTCGGCGGACGAGGCGATCGAGGCCGCCGCCGAGCGCGCGAACGACGCCTCGATGTGGGAGGCGATCCGCTCGCAGTTCCCCGGGGCCGAGCCGCGCATCGCCGGCGGCGACATCGCGATCACCGACGTGCGGCTCGCCGGGCCTGCGCGCGCCGGATAGCGGGCGGGCGGCAGGCGGCGCCCGATGGCGGTGCGGCTGATCGATCGCGGCTGGCGGGACGCCCTCGGCGAAGTCGCGGAGGCGGCGAGCCGCGAGATGCTCGTCGCCGCCCCCTACGTCAAGGAGCCGGAGGCGGCGTGGCTCCGCGGGCGGCTGCGGCCCGGCGTGGACGTGCTGGCGCTCGCGAACCTCGACGCGGGCGCGATGGCGCAGGCGTCGCTCGACCTCGCGGCGCTGCGGCGGCTGTTCGAGGCGTCGCCGGCTTCGCGCGTGATCTCGCTCCCCCACCTCCACGCGAAGGTGTACGCCGCCGACGAGACGGCGGCGCTCGTCGCCTCGGCGAACCTCACGCGCTCCGGCCTCGACCGCAACCTCGAATACGGCGTGCTGCTCGACGATCCCGCGCTCGTCCGCAAGGTGCGGCGCGACCTGCTGGCGCACGCGCGCCTCGGCAGCGACGTCGACGCCGACCGGTTCGCCGCCCTCGAACCGGTCGAGGCCGCGCTGCGCGAGGAGCGCGCCCGCGCCGAAGCCCGCCCCTCGCCCGCCGCGCGCCGGCGCTTCGACGCGGCGATGGGAGAGGCGGAGCGCACCTTCGCGGCGACGCAGGTGGGGAACCGCAGCGCCAACGCGGTGTTCGGCGAGGCCATCCGCCTCGCGCTGCGCCGGGGGCCGCTGCCTACCGAGGACATCCACGAGGTGGCCCGCAGCCTTTACCCCGCCCTCTGCGGCGACGAGGAACTCGTGATCGACGGCGTGCACTACGGCCGCGAGTGGAAGCACCGCGTCCGCAACGCGCAGGTGCACCTGCGCCGCCGCGGCGAGATCGCCTACGATCGGGCGACCCGCGAGTGGCGCCTCCTCGCCCCGCCGACGGACATGGAGTGAACTACGGAGACTCCAGCACCGGCCGCCGTTCGATGTTGCGGTCGGCGTCTTCCATCACTGCCTGCAGGAGCCTCTTCAACGCGCCGTGCGAGGCGCTGCCGGTCAGGTTGGCGTGCGCCTCCGAGAGATGGTCCCACGGCGGCAGGGCGCCGGCGGTGTCGATCTCGACATCGAAGTGCCGCGAGCCGTCAGGCTTCAGGATCGCGCGGACGGCCCCCACGCCGAGACCGATGCGTCCGTGGCGGCGCCGAGGGGGCCGATGCAGCAGGTCGTCGGGATCGCCCGGCAGCCGCTCCCTGATCCAGACGGATCGTTCCTTTTGGCGGAACACCGCCGTCGTGGGACGGGGCGGATCGCCTTGCCACTGGGCGGCCACCGGGGCGATCCAGCGCAGCGCGCGCTCGTCGTCCCCGACGGCATCGGTCATGCTTCGGCGGCTGCCCGCCGCAGCAGGTCCACCAGGTCCGCGGCGGAGCGGATGTCGTGCTCGACGACCTGCTCGCCGCGCGTCACCGAAGCCGGCTCCCACGCCTCATCGTCGCCGCCGGGGATGAAAACGCCGACGACCGCACCGTTCGGCAACTCCCATTCGAGCATGAGCGAGCCGTCGCCGGCGGGGGCGGCGAACGGCTCCGGCGCGACCTCGAGCGCGAGTTCCGCCACGAGCGCGGCGCGTTCCGCCGTGCGTCCGCGGATGCGCTCCGCGCCGAGGCCGTCCCAGCCCTCGTCCCAGCCGGTGAACGCCGCGAGGCGCTCGCGGAACGCCGCGCTGAGCGCGGGCGGGCGAGCGGCGTGCGCCCTGATCGCCCGGCTGGTCATGTCCCGCTCCCTACCTCGGCAGGCCGAGGCCGCGCTGGGCGATGATGTTGCGCTGGATCTCGGAGGTGCCGGCGGCGATGGTGCTGGCCGCCGAGGTCAGGTAGTGGCGGGCGAAGGCGCCGTGCAGCGGGGCGCCGCCGTCGCCGCGCGCGAGCAGGCCCGCCATGCCCAGCAGCCGCACCCCCGTGCCCGCGATGCGCTGCGTCAGCTCCGCCCCGTGAACCTTCGAGACCGACGCCTCGTGGTTGGGGGAGACGCCCTGCGTCTGCAGCCAGGGGATGCGCTGCGCGATGTGGTAGCCGGCCTGCAGCTCGATCCAGCGGTCGGCCAGCTCGTAGCGCACGGCCTGCCGCTGCTCGGCGAGCGCCGGATGCTCCTTGACGAGGCCCACGAGCTGCTCGACGTGGCGCTTGCCGCGCGCGTAGGCCGCGACGCCCGAGCGCTCGAAATCGAGGGTGGAGGCGACGTGGTACCAGCCGCGGTGTTCGGGGCCGACGCGGTTGGCGGCGGGGATGCGGACGTCGTGGAGCACGACCTCGGACAGCTGGCGCTCGCCCGCGAGGTTCTCGATCGGCCGGATCTCGACGCCGGGGCTGTCCATCGGGAGGGCGAAGGTGGAGAGGCCGCGGTGCTTGGGTGCGGAGGGGTCGGTGCGGGCGGCGAGCCAGCCCATCGTGGCGCGGTCGGCGCCGGCGACCCAGGTCTTGAGGCCGTTGACGACGTACTCGTCGCCGTCGCGGACGGCGCGCGTCCGGATCGAGGCGAGGTCGGAGCCGGCGCCGGGTTCGGAGTAGAGGGCGGCCCAGCGGTCGTCGGCGTTGGCGATGCGCGGGAGGTAGAGGCGGCGCTGCTCCTCGCTGCCGTACATCATGATCGCGGGGCCGACCGAGGAGACGCCCACGCCGCCGCCGCCGGGGGCGTCGCGGTAGGCCATCTCCTCGTGGAAGAGGTACTGCATGAGGTGGGAGGCGCCGAGGCCGCCGTGCTCCTCGGGCCAGGCCATGGCGAGCCAGCGGCGCTCGGCGAGCTGCTTCGAGATGGCGTCGGCGAGGGCGTGGCGCTCCGCGGAGTCGAGGGGCACGGCGAGGCCGCGGCTGTCCCAGTCCGGGGGCAGCTGGGAGCGCAGCAGGTCGCGCAGCTCCTCGCGGAAGCGCTCCTCCTCGGGCGTGAACGCGAAGTCCATCGCGCGGCCGGCCTCTCTCGCGCCGCCGCCGGGCGGGCGCCCGGCGGGCGAGGCCCGCGCCGAGGGCGGGCGGGCGCCCATGTTACCATCGGCAGGCCCCGCCACGGCGCGCCGCGGCGCGGGCGCACGGCGGCGCGGCGCGGCGGACGGCGGGCGGCATGGACGGGGCGGAGGACTTCGCGGTGTACCGGGAGATGGCGGTGTTCACCGGCAACGCGCACCGCGCGTTCGCCGAAGGCGTGTGCCGCCACCTCGAGATGCCGCTCGGGCGCTGCGAGGTGTTCGAGTTCTCCAACGGCAACATCTTCGTGCGCTTCCTCGACAACATCCGCGAGCGCGACGTGTTCCTGATCCAGCCGATCGCACCGCCGGTGAACACGCGGCTGATGGAGCTGTTCATCATGATCGACGCGGCGAAGCGGGCCTCGGCCGGCCGCATCACCGCCGTGATCCCCTACTTCGCCTACGGGCGCTCGGACAAGAAGGACCAGCCGCGGGTGCCGATCACGGCGCGGCTGATGGCCAACTTCATCGAGGTCGCCGGCGCCGACCGCGTGCTGACGATGGACCTCCACGCGGGCCAGATCCAGGGCTTCTTCAACATCCCCGTGGACGAGCTCCACGCCCAGCCCCAGCTCGCCGAGTACTTCCGCTCGCTCAACCTGCCGCGGCCCGTCATCGTCGCCACCGACGTCGGCGGCGCGAAGGGCGCGCGCGACGTCGCCGCCCGCCTCGGCGCCGAACTCGCCATCGTCGACAAGCGCCGCACCGCCAACGACGAGCGCGCCGAGGCCCTCACCATGATCGGCGAGGTCGAGGACCGCGACGCGATCGTGATCGACGACGAGATCCTGACCGGCGGCACCGTCGGCAGCGCGCTCGAACTGCTGCGCCGCAACCGCGCCCGCTCGATCTACGTCGGCACGGTGCACCCGCTCTTCGCCGGCCCGGCCTTCGACTACCTCGACACGCCCGAGGTGTCGGAGGTGGTGTTCACCGACACCGTGCCGCTGGCGGACGACGCCTTCACGCGGGTGCGGACGCACATGCTGTCGGTCGCTCCCTACTTCGGCGACGCGATGCACCGCATCCACACCGGCGGCTCCGTCGGCGAGCTGTTCCGCTAGCGGGGGCCGCGAGGGCGCGTCATGGGCTTCAACCCCCTCCGCAAGCTGATCGGCGACCCCAACGCGCGGGCGCTGCGCGACCTCCACCCGCTCGTCGGCGAGGTCAACGCGCTCGAACCGGACATGGCGGCGCTGGCCGACGAGGGGCTGCGCGCGCGCACCGCCGCCCTGCGCGCGCGCCTCGGCGGCGGCGAGGAGCCGGACGCGGTGCTGGCCGAGGCGCTGGCCGCCTGCCGCGAGGCGATCCGCCGCGCCGTCGGCGAGCGCGCCTACGACGTGCAGCTGAGCGGCGCGATCGCCCTCCACCGCGGCATGGTGGCGGAGATGCGGACGGGCGAGGGCAAGACGCTCGTCGCCACGCTCGCGCTCTACGCCAACGCGCTCGGCGGCGGCGCGCACCTCGTCACCGTCAACGACTACCTCGCCCGCCGCGAGCCGCAGTGGTACGGCCCGGCGCTCGACCTGCTGGGGCTGCGGCTGGGCGTGATCCAGCACGACGCCGCCTTCCTCTACTCGCGCGAGCGCGTCTCCGACCGCCCCGGCATGGAGCACCTGATCGAGGTCCCCCGCCGCACCGCCTACGAGGCCGACATCACCTACGGCACCAACAACGAGTTCGGCTTCGACTACCTGCGCGACAACATGGTGCGGACCGAGGCCGAGCGCGTACAGCGCAGCCGCCGCTACGCCATCGTCGACGAGGCCGACTCGGTGCTGATCGACGAGGCGCGGACGCCGCTGGTGATCTCCGGCCAGCAGTCCGAGGACCTCTCGATCTACCCGCGCTTCCGCGCCCTCGTGCCGCGCCTCGACCGCGGCGTGCACTACACCGTCGAGGAGCGCAGCCGCACCGTGCACCTCACCGAGGCCGGCGTCGAGGCCCTCGAACGCGGCCTCGGCATCGACAACATCTACTCCGAGGAGCACTTCCGGCTGACGCGCTACATGGAGGCCGCGCTGCGCGCCCACGTCATCTTCCAGCGCGACCGCGACTACGTCGTCAAGGACGGCCAGGTCGTCATCGTCGACGAGTTCACCGGCCGCCTGATGGAGGGCCGCCGCTGGTCCGACGGCCTCCACCAGGCGATCGAGGCCAAAGAGGGCGTGACGATCCGCCAGGAGTCCGTCACCTACGCCACCATCACCCTCCAGAACTTCTTCCGCCTCTACGACAAGCTCGCCGGCATGACCGGCACCGCCGCCACCGACGCCGAGGAGTTCCACGAGATCTACGGCCTCGACGTGCTCGTGATCCCCACCCACCGCCCCATGGTCCGCGACGACGCCCCGGACCTCGTCTACCGCACCCAGCGCGAGAAGTTCCGCGCCGTCGTCGACGAGGTCGCCTCGCAGCACGAAGAGGGCCGCCCGGTGCTCGTCGGCACGGTCTCGATCGAGGACTCGGAGCTGCTGTCGGACCTGCTGGGGCGGCGCGGGATCGCGCACGAGGTGCTCAACGCGAAGCAGCACCAGCGGGAGGCCGCGATCATCGCGCGCGCGGGCCAGCGCGGGGCCGTCACGATCGCCACCAACATGGCCGGCCGCGGCACCGACATCCGCCTCGGCGACGGCGTCGCCGGCCTCGGCGGCCTCCACATCATCGGCACCGAGCGCCACGAGTCGAGGCGCGTCGACAACCAGCTGCGCGGGCGCTCCGGGCGCCAGGGCGACCCCGGCTCCTCGCGCTTCTTCGTCTCCTTCGACGACGACATCATGCGCCGCTTCGCCCCCGACTGGCTCCCCGGCGTCATGTCCAAACTCGGCATGGCCGAGGGGATGCCGCTGGAGTCGAAGGCCGTCTCGCGCGCGATCGAGACCGCACAGGGCAAGGTCGAGGCGCTCCACTTCGACGTCCGCAAGCACGTCGTCGAGTACGACGACGTGATGAACCAGCACCGCGACGTGATCTACGGCGAGCGCGACAAGGTGCTCGCCGGCGAGTCGATGCGCGAGACCGTGCTCGGCATGATCCACGACGAGCTGCGGGCGCTCGCCGCCGAGCACCTCGAACAGGCGCCCGCCGACCCCGCCGCCTTCCGCCTCGCCGTCGAGGCGATCGCGCCGCTCGGCGGCGACTTCCCCGAGGCCGCGCTCCGCCCCCGCCCCGGCGAGGAGGCGCTCGCCGGCCTCGGCGATCGCCTCGAACGGCGCTACGCCGCGCTGGAGCGCGAGGCGGGCGAGGAGACGCAGCGCACGGTCGAGCGCGCGGTGCTGCTGGCCACGATCGACGGGCTGTGGGTGCGGCACCTCACCGCCGTCGAGGAGCTGCGCGAGGGCATCGGGCTGCGCGCCTACGGGCAGGCCAACCCGCTGGTGGCGTACAAGAGCGAGGCCCACGACATGTGGGAGCAGCTGCTGGGCAACATCCGCTCGGCGGTCGCGCGCCAGCTGTTCCACGCGCGGGTGGTGGCGCTGCCGCCCGCGCCGGTCTTCCCCCCGCGCCCCTCGCGCGCGTCCGCGGCCGGCCCCGGCGACGAACCGGCCGGCGGCGGGGCCGCGCCGGCCGCCGTGCGCGCCGTCCCCAAGGTCGGACGCAACCAGCAGTGCCCCTGCGGCTCCGGCAAGAAGTACAAGCGCTGCCACGGACAGGCGGCGTGACCCCCGCCCGCGCCCCCCGCGCCGCCGCGCCCCCGCCCGAGGCTCCGCCGCACGAGGTCCCCCCGCACGAAGCCGCGGCCCCGCCGGACGGCGACGGCGACGCGCCCCTCGAGGGCGAGCGGGGCGTGGCGGCGTTCCTCGGCGCGCTGCGCGCGGGCCGGCCGTGGTACCCGGCGCTGCTCGCGGTCGTCGCGCGCTGGGTGACGCCCGAGGAGGTCGTGGACGGCGTGCCCTGGCGCTACCTGCTCGCCGGCGAGGCCTTCGACTGGCGGCGGCTGGCCGAGCGCCTGCTCGACGCCGCCGGGGACCTCGTGCCGTCCGCCGAGGCCGAGCGGCTGCTGTTCGAGGGCAAGCCGCCGGAGGGCGAGGACGCCTCGGAGGAGGCGTTCGCGCGCGCGATCGGCCGCGAGAAGCACCGCGCCCACCTCAACTTCGTCTACGGCGTCACCGTCGAGGAGGCGCTGCTGCTGCAGGCCGAGCGCGAGCTGCAGAAGGCGCGCAGCCTCGAGGGGCCGCGCGGCGAGCACGCCGACGTCGCCGCCTACGAGCGCATCTACGGCAAGCCCTTCGCCGAACTCGCCGCCGAGTACCGCTTCGAGACCGACGGCGCGCTCGGCGATCGCGTCGCCTGGTCCGAGCTCGCCGCCTTCACCTACTGGTGCTCGCGCTACCGCTTCCGCCTCGCCGAGCCCGCGCGCGTCGCCTCCGACACGCGCAAGGCGCTCGCCCTGCTCTCGCGCCTCGAGGCCGAGCGCGTCCCCCGCGAGCGCCGCGTCCCGTCCCCGGATCCCGCCGCCACGGTGATCGAGGCGTGATCGGGGCCTGACGCGCGCGCCCATCCCTCGCCGGCGGCGGGCGCTCAGCCGTGCGGCGGGCCCGCCTCCGCCTCGGCCTCGGCCCGCTGCGCGAAGCGCACCGGATCGCGCAGCACGGCGCGCGCGTCGGAGGCGGTGGCGCGCACGGCGGCGCGCTGCCGCCAGCCGATGGCGATCGCCAGCGCGAGGTAGAGGATCGTGATCGCGATCCGCACGGAGGCGATCGGCACGAGGAACTGGAACGCGAAGAGGCCGAACAGCGCCGCCGCCTCGCGGCGTCCGAGGCCGAGGTTGACCAGCACCGCCACCGCGAACATCGACTGCGCGGCGGTGAGGAACACCTCCCCGGTCTGGCGCGCGTCGAGCGGCAGGCCGCCGATCGTCCCGCCGGAGAGGCCGTGGGCGACGGGCAGCGCGCCCACCAGCAGCGTCCACTGGTTGACCTTCGAGGACAGCAGCGCCGCCAGCCCCACCGCCGCCCGCCCGCGGAACGCGAGGATGCCCGCGACGAGGAACTCCGGCGACTCCGACGCCAGCGGCGCCAGCCACTGCACCAGCAGGAACTCGTCGATGTTGAGCGCCGTGCCGGACTCGACGAGGCCCTCGGCGAACGGCTCGGCGGAGGCGAGGATCGCCGCCGCGGCGTAGACGAAGAGCGCGGCGGTCGCCGCCCGCCGACGCCGCGACGGCAGCTCGCCCAGCCAGCGCGACGGCCCCACGAGGTGCGGCTCCCCGCCCGGCGCGCGCGCCACCCCGTACATGTAGGCGGCGAAGATCGCGCCCAGCACCAGCGTGTCCACGAGGTGGATCGTGCCCTTGAACGGGATCGTCAGCGAGTAGGCGCTCGCCGCCGCCAGCGCCGCCACGTCGAGCGCGTGGGAGCGCCCCAGCCGCAGCACGCGCCCGCCCGTCCGCCGCCAGAAGATCAGGAACACCGCCGCCCAGCCGAGGCCGATCAGCAGCCGGTTCGCCCCCGTCATGTTCGCCACCGCGTACGGCGCGAACTCCGGGTCCTGCCCCGCCTTCCACGCGAAGGTGAGATCGACCGCGTACTCCGGCAGCACCGCCACGAACGCGATGACGACCACCGCCAGCGCCTGCGAGATGTCGACCTCGGCCGCCTCGACCGCCCAGCTCAGCAGGAACGCCGCCGCGACGATCGCCAGCCCGTACAGCGCCGTGTCGGCGACGACGCCGGCGTGCGTCCCGCTCAGGCGCAGCGCCAGCGCGGGAACGCCCAGCAGCAAGGTAACCGCGATCGCGCCGACGGCTCCGCGCATGGCGCCTTTCCGGGCCGCGCGCAGCCTCGCCGTGACCGGCTCGCCCCCGGCCGGCCGCCCGCCGCGCGCCGCCGATGGTAGCGGCCCTCGCCGCTACGGGCCGCGCGCGGCGGCGCCGCGCGCTACGCCCCGGCGTCCTCGCCTTCCTCGCGCCGCTCGTTCAGCTCGACGAGCACGTTGCCGTTGGCGAGCGGGTGCACCCACGCGCTGCGCGGCGACTCCTCCTCGCGCGTGACGACGCCGCCCGCAGCCTCGACGCGCGCCGCCGCCTCCGCCGCGTCCTCGACCTCGAAGCCCACGAGGTAGAGGCCCTCGCCCTCGGGGTAGGCCTCGCCCGAGCGCATGTCCATGAAGCGCAGCAGCGCCGAGTCCTCGCGCACCGGCTGGATCAGTTCGAGCACGTGGCCGTCGTCCGTGCCCATCATGCAGCCGCGGAAGCCCCACCGCTGCTCCGTGATCTCGCTCGTGCGCTTCAGCCCGAAGTAGCGCTCGTAGCGCTCGATCCCCGCCTCGAGGTCGCGCACCGCCACCGAGAAGTACTGCAGCCGCATCGTCTCCCCCTCCCGCGCCGCGCGAGCATACGCCGCCGGGCCGCCCCCGCGCGCGGCGATGCGGTAGGCTGCGCGCGGCGGGCAGCGCCGGACGGGAGACGCGCGATGCCGCAGCGGCGTCCGATTACGATCGAGGGCGACGGCGCGCGCCTCGAGGGGGCGCTGACGCTGCCGGACGGCGAGGGGCCGTTCGCGGCGGCGGTGGTCTGCCACCCGCACCCGCAGTACGGCGGCTCGATGCACAACAACGTCGTCGCGGCGGTCGCCTCGGCGCTCGTGGCGCGCGGCGTCGCCGCGCTGCTCTTCGGCTTCCGCGGCGTCGGCCGCAGCGAGGGCGTCCCCGGCGACCGCGCCGAGGCCGCCGCCGACGCGGCGGCGGCCCTCGCCCACGCCGCGGCCACAGAGGAGATCGACGGCGCCCGCGTCGGCCTCGCGGGCTACTCGTTCGGCGCGGGAGCGGCGGCGGCCGCGGCGGCGGAGGCCGCGCCCGCGGCGCTGGCGCTGATCTCGCTGCCGCTGTCGATGGCGGACGACGCCGCCCGCGCCTCGATCGCCGCGTACGGCGGCCCGCTGCTGCTGCTCGCCGGCGGCGACGACCCCGGCAGCCCCGAGGACGGCCTGCGCGCCCTCGCCGCCCCCCGCGCGGCCACGACCGAGCTGCGCGTCGTCCCCGGCGCCGACCACTTCTGGAACGGCGACGAGCACGCCGTCGAACGCGCCTGCGGCCCCTTCTTCGCCTCGGCGCTGCGCGGCTGAGCACCGGGCGTGGCGGAGGAGCGCGCGGTGGACGGCTCCCTCGCCGGGCGGCTGCTGGCCGCGGCGCCGGCGCTGCTCGACCCCAACTTCGCGCGCTGCGTCGTCCTCGTCTGCCGGCACGACGAGGGCGGCGCGCTCGGCGTGGTGCTCAACCGGCCGCTCGAGGCCGCGTTGTCCGAGCGCCTGCCGGAGTGGGAGCACCTCGCGCCACCGCCGGCGCGCGTGTTCGGCGGCGGCCCCGTGCAGCCCGAGGCCGCGCTCGCCCTCGGGCGGCTCAGCGGCGACCCGCCCGGGGCGGGCTGGACGGCGGTGACGCCGCGGCTGGGCCTGCTCGACCTCCGCCTCAGCCCCGCCGACCTCTGGGGCAGCCTCGACGCGCTGCGCGTGTTCAGCGGCCACGCGGGCTGGGGCGCGGGCCAGCTCGAGGCCGAGCTGGCGGAGGGGGCGTGGTTCGTCGCCGACGCGGCGCCCGCCGACCCGTTCAGCGAGGATCCCGGCGGGCTGTGGGAGCGCGTGCTCGGCCGCCGTCCGGGCGGCCTCGGGCCGTTCGCCTCGCCCGGCGATCCCTCGCGCAACTGAGCGCGCCGCGGGCGGGGGCGGACGCGAAGCGGGCGGCCCGGAGGCCGCCCGCCCGTTGCGCCCGCGGGCGTTCCGCTACTTGTCGAGCCAGGCGCCGGCGACCTGGTCGCCCCAGTCGTAGTAGTACGAGCTGCTGGTGTTGGGGCCGCCGAAGCGGAACCCGCGCAGCCAGGGCTGGTAGACCACGATCTGGATGCCGCTGGCGAGCGGCGGCCAATACATCTGGTCGAGGAAGTGGTCCCACATCCGGCGCACGATCGCCTTGCGCGCGTCCGGGTCGAGCTCGGTCTGCTGGGCCCGCGCCCACTCGTCGACCTGCGGGTCGTTGAGGTTCCAGCGGTTGCCCGGCGAGTCGGAGAACACGGAGTTGTAGAAGTAGTTGTCCGTGTCGAAGCCCGCGGTCTGCCAGCCGGAGGTGGTCACTTCCTCGATCTTGCGGGGAATCCACGTCGAGTTGAACTCGGTGTAGTCGACCGAGTTGGCGGTCATCTCGATGCCGACGTCGGCGAAGTTCTGCTGCAGGATCTCGGTGTGCTGGGTGATGTAGGCGCCGTAGACGTAGAACGTCGACTCGAAGCTGATTTCGGGGGCGCCGGCGGCGGCGAGCAGCTTCCTCGCCTCGTCGGGGTCGTGGCGCGGGTTCCAGTCGCCGAGCAGCCCGTTCTCGGCGCTTGGCTCCTCGTCCACGGCGTAGATCCACGGCTGGAGGGTGAGCGACTTGGCGAAGTCGTCGTAGATCAGGCTGCGGATCAGGCTGGTGTCGATCGCCAGCGTGATCGCCCGCCGCACCCGCACGTCCTGGAACATCGGGTTCGAGAGGTTCATCCCGAACGTCCAGCTCGACGTGGCCGGCACGAGGTTGACCTGGACGTCGGGGTTGGTCTCGAGCAGCTCGTCGAGCAGCAGCTTGGTGTTGCCGAGCGTGTAGCCGTAGTCGAGCTGGCCGACGCGGAAGGCGGCGAGCCGCGCGGTGGCGTCGCGCTGCACGAGGAACTCGGCGCCGTCGAGCAGCACCTCGCGCTCCCAGTAGTCCGGGTTCTTCTCGAAGGTGATCTTCGCGCCCTGCTCGGAGCCGGTGAGGATCATCGGGCCGGTGCCGACCACGGTCTGCTCGATGGTGCCGTCGTCGACGGTCTCGCGCGGGAAGATCGTCTGGTAGCGGCTCGCCAGCGGCAGGATGAAGTCCGCCGTGACGGTGCCCATGTTGATGCGGTAGGTCGTGTCGTCCGGGGCCTCGGTCGAGCTGATGTTGGCCCAGTAGGACTGGTGCGCGCCCTCGCTGGCGTAGCGGTCGTGCGCGTACTTGACGTCGCCGGCGACGAACTTGCGCCCGTTCAGCGGCGCGATGTTCTGCCAGTTGACGTCGTCGCGGATGTTGAACGCGAAGGTCGCGCCGTCCGGCGTGCGCTCCCACGACGCGGCCAGCTCCGGCTCCAGTTCGAGGTTGAACGGGTCGAAGCTGGGGCCGCCGACGAAGCCGAGCAGCCGGTTGTAGACCATGTTCGGGACGGTGATCGTGCCGCCGGCAGCCGAGACCGTCGGGTCGTAGTTGGCCACGTCGAAGGTGACGCCGACGCGCAGCGTGCCGCCGGCCTTCGGGGTCTTGGCCGGCTCCGGGAACTGGTACGGGTACGGCAGGCTCTCGTCCCGGACGAGCATTCCCTCGCCCGCGGCGGGGGCGGCGTCGCCGTCCGTCGAGGCGCCGTCGCCGCTGGCCGCCGCGGTCGCGGCCTGCGTCGCCTGCGCGGCCGGGGCCGGGGCGCCGGCGTCGTCGTCCTCGTCGTCCCCGCCGCCGCAGCCGATGAGGGCCGCCGCGGCGAGGCCGGCGCCGCCCAGCAGTCCGCCGCGCAGCAGCGTGCGCCGGCTCAGGCCCACTGCCCGCCAGCGTTCGATCTCGCTCATGGGGTTCTTCTCCCTCTCGCCGCCGGAGACGCCGACGGCTGCTCCTGCCCGGGGATGGCGCACCCGCGCCGATTGGCCGCGTACTCTCGCACGCGCCGCCCTTGCGGACAATACGCCCGCCCCGCTCCCCCGGATCTCGCCCGCGCCGCCCCCCCGAAAGGGCGCGCGCGGGCGGCGTGCGGTACGATGCGCGCGGAGGGCCGATGCGCTACCGCACGATCGCCGGCACGGACGTCGAGGTCTCCGAGATCGGCTTCGGCGTCTGGACCGTCGCCGCCGGCTGGTGGGGCGACTACTCCGACGACGAGGCCGCCGCGCTGCTGCGGCAGGCGTTCGACCGCGGCGTCACCTTCTTCGACACCGCCCCCAGCTACGGCGGCGGCCGCGGCGAGACGATCCTCGCCCGCGCCTTCCCCGGCGCCGACCGCGACCGCATCGCCGTCGGCACCAAGTTCGGCTACGACTGGGAATCGACCGCCGGACAGCGCCGCGAGGGGCACCGCGAGGCCCCCCACCGCCTCGACCGCGCGTTCCTCGAACGCTCGCTCGAGGACTCGCTGCGCCGCCTCGGCACCGACCGCATCGACTGCTACCAGCTCCACAACGCGCGGATGGAGCACCTGCTCGACGACGGGGTGTGGACCTTCCTCGACAAGGCGCGCGCCGAGGGCAAGGTGCGGAGCGTCGGCGTCGCCCTCGGCCCGGCCATCGGCTGGCTCGACGAGGGGCTGTACGCGCTGCGCGAGCTGCCGGTCGAGGTCGTGCACATGATCTACAACGCGCTCGAACTCGATCCCGGGCGCGCGCTCATCGCCGCCGCGCGCGAGCGCGGGCGCTCGCTGTTCGTGCGCGTGCCGCACTCCTCGGGGATGCTCGAAGGGGCCTACGACGAGGACACCGTGTTCGGCGAGAACGACCACCGCAGCCACCGCCCGCGCTCGTGGCTGGTCAACGGCCTGCACAAGATCGGGCAGCTCGGCTTCCTGTCCGAGGCCGCGGGCGGCACCCTCGGCCAGGCCGCGCTGCGCTACGCGCTGCGCGACGGGGCGGTGGCGAGCGCCCTGCCCAACGTCTACGGCGCCGCGCAGCTCGAGGAGTTCGCCGCCGCCTCCGAGTGCGCCGACGTGGGGGACGAGGCCGCCGCCCGCGTCGAGGCGCTGTACGAGGCCAACTACGGGCTGCCGCGCGAACGCGAGGCGGCGGCGGCGACGCCCTCGCGGGGGGCCGCCTCGTGACCACCGCCGAACGGGCGGGGGCGCGGCCCGGCGCGGAGGCGGCCGGCGCGGCGGAGCGCCCCTCGCCGCGCGGGGTGCAGGCCGTCAAGTTCAGCTTCTACCGCGTGCGCGACGAGGCGCGCGCCGCCCCCGCCGCCGGACGCCGCGCGCTGGCCGGCGAACTCGCGCGCCTGCTCGGCCGCTCCGCCCGGCGGATGCTCACCCGCGTCTACTCCACGGTGGGCACGCGCGCCGACGCCGACTTCCTGATCTGGCAGGCGCACGACGAGCTCGCGCCGATCCAGGACTGGCACGCCGAGCTGCTCGCCTCGCCGCTCGCGCCCGTCCTCGAACGGACGCACTCGTTCCTCTCGATGACGATGCGCTCGGTCTACGCCAACCCGCTGCACGAGGGCGCCGAGGGGCGCGACCGCCTGCGCTCCGACGGCGGCGTCGCCGACTGGCTCTTCGTCTACCCGATGGTGAAGACGCGCGCGTGGTACCGCCTGCCGCCGCAGGAGCGGCAGCGCATCATGGCCGAGCACATCGCGATCGGCCACCGCTACCACGAGATCAAGATCAACACGACCTACTCCTACGGGCTGGACGACCAGGAGTTCGTCGTCGCCTTCGAGGGCGACGACCCCGGCCTCTTCCTCGCGCTGGTGCGCGAGCTGCGCGACTCCGAGTCCTCGTTCTACACGGAGCGCGACACGCCGATGTTCACCTGCCGCCGCATGGAGAACGCCGCCGCGCTCGCCGCGCACGTCGGCCTCCTGCCCGCGGACGCCGGGGCCTGAGCGCCGCCGCCGTGCCCTCCGCGCCCGCCGCCGCGCCGCCGACGGCCGTCGGCGATCCGGTCAACGCCGCGATCCTCGCCGTGTCCGAGGATCGCCTCACGGGCTTCCGGCGCGACCCGCTGGGCGACGTCGCCGCGCTGTCCGGCGTGCCCGCCCCCGTCGTCGCCGGCCGCGTCCGCGCGATGCTCGAGGCGGGCGTGATCCGGCGGGTGCGGCAGACGCTGATCGCGAACCGGCTCGCGCCGGGCGCGCTCGTCGCGTGGCGCGTGCCGCGCGATCGCCTGCACGAGGCGTTCGACTTCATGTTCCGCGAGGACCCGTTCTCCGGGCACGTCGTGATCCGCACCACCGACACCGCCACCGCCGGTTCGGCCTACCGGCTGTGGACGACGCTGAAGACGCCGTCCGGCTACTCGCTGCGGCGGCACTGCGAGGAGCTGGCGGCGCGCACGGGTGCGGAGGCGTTCCGGCTGATGCCGGCGAAGGCGCTGTTCGCCCTCGGCGTCGGCCATGTCCGCCGCCGCGGCCTCCCCCCCGGCAGCCGCACCGAGGAGCCGGGCGCCGTCGTCGAGGCGGCGATCGAGGAGCTCGACGCCCTCGAATGGCGCGTCGCCGCCGCGCTCAAGCGCGAGTTCGCCCCGCGCGAGCTCGCCCCCGGCCCCGGCTTCTGGGCGGAGCGCGCCGCCGAGGCGGGGCTGACCCTCGACCGCTTCTGCGAGGCCGCCGAGGGCCTCGGCCGCCGCGGCGTGCTGGGGCGGTTCTCGACGTTCCTCGAACACGTCAAGCCGGTCGGCGGGGCGGCGCCGGTGACGCGCTACAACGCGCTCTTCCACTGGGCCGTGCCGCCGGGCCGCGAACTCGACGCCGGCCGCGAGGTGGGCCGCCACCACGTCATGACGCACGCCTACTGGCGCGAGGGCGGCCCCGAGTTCGGCGGCGTCAACGTCATGGGCGTGGCCCACGGCACGGACAAGGCGCTGCTGCTCGCCCACAAGCAGGCGATCAACGCCCACCTCGCCGAGGCCGGCGCCGCGATCGGCTACACCAACGTCTTCTGGGGCGGGCGCAGCGAGATCAAGCCCTCCGAGATCCTGCCCTCCGCCTACGCCGAGTGGTGCGGCGGCCTCGGCCTCGACCCCGCCTCGATGCGCGAGGCGCCGACGCCTGCGCGCTGATCCGCGGCGGCGAGCCGCCCGCCGTCCCCTCGAAGCCCGCCGCCGCCGCGTGAGGAGCGCGCGCCGGGGCGTTCGTGCGCGGCGAGGACGGGGCGGGCGGTCCGGCTAGTAGCTCGAAACGTCCATCGCGGCGAGTTCGCCGGTGACGGTGAAGACGACGCGCTCGGCGATGTTGGTGGCGCGGTCGGCGATGCGCTCGATGTTGTGCGTGACCCACAGCAGGTGGGTGCAGGGCTCCACGGTGGCGGGATCGCCGATCATGATCTGGACGAGGTCGTGGTAGACGCGGTCCTGCAGCTCGTCGACCCCGTCGTCGGCCTCGCCGACGCGGTGGGCGGCCTCGACGTCGCGGGCGACGAAGGCGTCGAGGGCGTTGCCGAGCATGGCGCGGGCGCGGGTGGCCATCTCCGGGATGTCGACCAGCGGCTTGACCAGCGGCTCGCTCGACATCATCTGCACGATCGCGCCGATGCCCTTCGCGTGATCGCCCATGCGCTCGAGGTCGATGTTGATCGAGAGCGCGGCGACGATCACGCGCAGGTCGACGGCCATCGGCGACTGCTGCGCGAGCAGCTGCAGCGCCTGCTGGTCGATCTCGTAGCGGGTGCGGTTGACCTCGTCGTCGTCGCGGATCACGGCGTCGGCGAGCGTCGTGTCGCGCTCCACGAGCGCCTGCAGCGCCCGCTCGATCTGGCGATCGACCATCGCCCCCATCTCGAGGATGCGGTCCTGGAGGCGTTCGAGGTCGGCGTCGAACTGTTCGCGCGGCATGGCCCTCAGGTTATACCGAACCGCCGGAGCCCCGCTTCCGCGCTCCGCGCGGCCCGGCCCGGCGCGCCTACCCGAAGCGGCCGGTGATGTACTGCTCGGTGCGCTCGTCCTGCGGGTTGAGGAAGATCTGGTCGGTCTCGGCGTACTCGACGAGGCGGCCGACGAGGTCGTCGCCGGCGAGCATGAAGGCGGTGCGGTGGGAGACGCGCGCCGCCTGCTGCATGTTGTGGGTGACGACGACGATCGTGTAGTCGCTCGACAGCTCCTGCATCAGGTCCTCGATGCGCTGCGTGGCGATCGGGTCGAGGGCGGAGCAGGGCTCGTCCATGAGCACGATGTCGGGGTTGACGGCGATGGCGCGGGCGATGCAGAGCCGCTGCTGCTGGCCGCCGGAGAGCGCCAGCCCGGACTTGCGGAGGTCGCCGCGCACCTCGTCCCAGAGGGCGGCGCGGCGCAGCGACTCCTCGACCAGCTGGTCCATGTCGCCCCTGTAGCCGTTGATCTTCGCGCCGAAGGCGACGTTGTCGTAGATCGACTTGGGGAAGGGGTTGGGCTTCTGGAACACCATGCCGACGACGCGGCGCACCTCGGACGGCTCCGCCCCGGCGGCGTAGATGTTCTCGCCGTCGATGGCGACGTGGCCCTCGATGCGGACGCCGTCGATGAGGTCGTTCATGCGGTTGATGCAGCGCAGCAGCGTGCTCTTGCCGCAGCCCGAGGGGCCGATCAGCGCGGTGACGTGGTTGCGCGGGACGTCGAGCGAGACGTCGCCGAGCGCCTGCTTCTGGCCGTACCAGAGGCTGAGGTTGCGGATCTCGACCACTGCCGCGGCCTCGGCCTCCCCGGACGGGGCGGGCGCGCGGGGGCCGGGGCGGAGCGCCGCTCCCGCCGCGGCGGCGCGCGGCTGCGCCGTCGCGACCTGCGTCCCGGTACGGTCCTCGGCCATCGGCGCCATCTTACCCCCGAGGCGGGCGGCGCGCCCGTCCGCGTCGTGCCAACGCCCCCGCTCAGCGCCCGTAGCGCCGTCCCGTCCACTGGCGCAGGAACACGGCCAGCGCGTTCATCGACAGCAGCACCACCAGCAGCACGATGATGCCCGTGGCCGCGAGGTCGTGGAAACCGGCCTGCGGGCGCGAGGTCCAGTTGAAGATCTGGATCGGCATCACCGTGAACGGGTCGAGCAGGTCCTCCGGCCGGAAGGCGACGAATGTGAGCGCGCCGATCATGATCAGCGGCGCCGTCTCGCCGATGGCGCGCGAGAGCGCGAGGATCGTGCCGGTGAGGATGCCGGGGAACGCCTGCGGCAGCACGTGGTGCCACACCGTCTGCCAGCGCGTCGCGCCGACGCCGTAGGACGCCTCGCGCAGCGAGGGCGGCACCGCCTTGATCGCCTCCTGCGCGGCGACGATCACGATCGGCAGGATCAGCAGCGCCATCGTCGCCCCGCCCGCGAGGATCGAGCGCCCGAAGCCGCCGCCCACGCCCGGCCCGACGCCGACGGTGCCGCGCACGAAGATCTGGAGGCCGAGCAGCCCGAACACGATCGAGGGCACCCCGGCGAGGTTGGCGATGTTGACCCGGATCATGCGCGAGACGCGCCCGCGCGTCGCGTACTCCTCGAGGTAGACGGCGGCGCCGACGCCGATCGGGAAGGCCAGCGCCGCCGTCGTCGCGATCATCCAGAGGCTGCCCCACAGCGCCGACTGGAAGCCGGCCCGCTCCGGGAAGCGCGAGGGGAAGTTCGCGAGGAAGTCCCAGCGCAGGAAGCGGTTGCCGTCCGCCCAGACGTCGGTCAGCAGGATCGCGAGGAAGACGATGCCGACCATCGTCCCCGCCATGCAGACGCCGAGGAACGCCGCCCCCGCGCCCTTGCGGAGCGCGAGCCGCGGCGCCCACGCGGCGCGGCGGCCGGCCGCGGCGCCTCCGGCCGCCATCAGTCGTAGACCTCGCGGAAGCGCGCCGTCACGCGCGCGGCGACGATGTTCATCACCAGCGTCATCGCGAACAGCGTCAGCGCCACCGCGAAGATCGTGCGGAACTCGATCGTCCCGTGCGGCGTGTCGCCGAGCGAGACCTGGACGATGAACGCCGTCATCGTCTGGATCGACTCCAGCGGGTTCCACGTCAGGTTGGGCGTCGAGCCCGCCGCGATCGTGACCGCCATCGTCTCCCCGACGGCGCGCGAGACGGCGAGGATGTAGGAGGCGACGACCCCGCTCAGCGCCGCCGGGTAGACGACGCGCGTCACCACCTCGAACTTCGTCGCGCCGACGCCGTAGGCGGCCTCGCGCAGGTCGCTCGGCACCGCGTGCAGCGCGTCGTCGGAGAGCGAGGACACCATCGGGATCGTCATGATCCCCACCACGATCATCGCCGCCGCCGCGTTGAAGATGGATGGCTCCGCGAACGTGCCGAGGAACGGCGTCACCGCCGTCAGCGCGAAGTAGCCGTACACCACCGTCGGGATGCCCGCCAGGATCTCGAGGATCGGCTTCAGCGCCGCGCGCACCCGCGGCCCGGCGAACTCCGAGAGGTAGATCGCCGTCACGCTGCCGATCGGCACCGAGATCAGCGCCGCCCCGAACGCCACCAGCAGCGTCCCGCCGATCAGCGGCAGCACGCCGAACGCCTGGCTGGCGTAGAGCGGCGTCCACTTCCTGCCGGTGAAGAACTCCCACGGCGAGACCTCGCCGAAGAACTGCAGCCCCTCGACCACGAGGATCACGACGATGCCCACCGTCGTCAGCACGGTGATCGCCGCGCACAGGAACAGCGCCCAGCCGATCGCGCTCTCGACCAGGCCGCGGCCGCGGCGGCGCCGGAAGGGCGCCGGCCGCGGCCCGCCCGTCGCCGCCGGGGGTGCGGCAGCCGTCATCCGCGTCCCCCTTCCGCCGGCCTACCCGCCCTCGATGGCGGCTTCGAGGTCGGCGCGGGACCGCGCCAGCTCGCCCGCCGCGATCGCGGTGTAGCCGACCTCCGACGCCAGCGCAATGCCCTCGTCGCTGAGGTAGTAGCGCACGAACTCGCGCACCTGCGGCTTCTCCGCCAGCGCCGCCGTGCTCACGTAGACGAACAGCGGCCTCGCCAGCGGGTACGAGCCGTCCGACACCGTCGCGTCCGAGGGCGTCACGCAGCCCTCGCCCCCGTCCACCGCCACCACCCGCAGCCGCTCGCGGTTCTCCGCGTAGTAGGCGTAGCCGAAGTAGCCCGAGGCCCAGCGGGTGCCGGAGATGCCGGTGACGAGCACGTTGTCGTCCGTCGAGTTGGTGTAGTCCGCCCTCGACGCTCCGCCCTCGCCGTTCACCTCCTCGGTGAAGAAGTCGAACGTCCCCGAGTCGGTGTCGGGGCCGAAGAGCGTGATCCGCTCGCCCGGCCACGAGGCGCGCACCTGGCTCCAGCTCGTCACGCTGCCTTCGGAGGCCGGCCCCCAGAGGACGGCGAGCTCGTCCATCGTGATGCACTCGAGGAAGGCGGCGTCCGGGTGGGCGACGACGGCGAGGCCGTCGAGGCCGACGCGCAGCGGGAGGAACCCGATGCCGGCCTCGGCGCAGGCGTCGATCTCCTCCTGCCGGATCGGGCGCGAGGCGTCGGAGATGTCGGTCTCGCCGTTGCAGAACTTCTCGAAGCCGCCGCCCGTGCCGGAGACGCCGACGGTCACGCGCACGTCCGGCGCGACGGAGCGGAACTCCTCGGCCACGGCCTCGGTCACGGGGAAGACCGTGCTCGACCCGTCCACCGCCACGCTGCCGGAGAGGCCGCCGCCCGCGGCCTGCTGCGCGGGGGCCGGCCCGCCGCCGCCGTCGTCTCCGCCGCCGCAGGCCCCGGCCAGCAAGGCCGCGGCCGCGGCGAGGGCCGCCAGGGGCCACAGCCCCCTCTGCAGGTTCCCGATCATCAGCCTTCCCTCCTCCGGGCGCGTTCCGCGCGCCCCGCAGCGCGGCGAGCGTCCCGGCCCTGCGCCCGGAAGTCCGCCACTGCCGCGATGCTCGGCCGGTGCGGTTAAGGCCGGATTAACGTTCGCCCGCCGCGCTTCCGGGCTTGCGCGGCCCTAGACTCGGGCCGGGGAGGCGCGCCGATGCCCGCGACCGGCAGCATCGAGATCGAGTGGCGGTTCGGCGTGGACGACCTCGCCGCGGCCGAGCGCGCGCTGCGCGCCCGCGCCGCCGCGCTCGGCCTCGCGCTCGCTCCGGCGGGCGACCTCGATCTGCTCGACCGCTACTTCGACACCGCCGGCTGGTCGTTCCACCGCGCGGGCCACGCGCTGCGCGTGCGCGAGGCCGGCGGACGCGCCGAGGCCGCGCTCAAGGCGCTCGGCGGCGCGGACGGCGAGGAGGCGGGCGGGCCGCTGCGCCGCCGCGAGATCGCTCAGCCCCTCGCCGCCGCCGGGAGCGCGCCCCCGTTCGCCGAGGGCGGCCCCGTGGCCGAGCGCGTGCGCGCCGTCGCCGGCCGCCGCGCGCCGAGGCCGCTGTTCGCGCTCCGCACGCGCCGCCGCCGCTTCGCCCTCGCCGCCACCGGGGGCGCGCCGCCGCTGGCCGAAGCCGCGCTCGACGACACCGCCGTCGAGGACGCCGCGGGCGCGCGCCGCGCCTCGCTGCGGCGCGTCGAGGTCGAACTCGCGCGGCCCGAAGCGCTCGCTGGGGCGGCGCCGCTGGCCGCGGCGCTGGCGCGGACGCCGGGGTTCGCGCCCGCTGCGGCCCCGAAGTACGAGGCAGCGCTGGCGGCGGTGGGCCTCGCGCCGCCCGCGCCGCCGTCCGCCGCGCCGATCGCGATCGGCCCCGCGACGCCCCTCGCCGCGGCGGCCCGCGCCGCCCTGCGCCGCCAGCTCGCCCTCTACCGCTGGCGCGAGCCCGCCGCGCGGCTCGGCGAGGACGACCGCGCCGTGCACGACATGCGCGTCGCCGCCCGCCGCTTCCGCACGGCGCTGGCGGTGTTCGCCCCGGCGCTGCCGCCGGACGCGCGCGGCCTCCGCGACGGCTTCCGCCGGGCCGCCGCCGCGCCCGGCGAGGTGCGCGACCTCGAGGTGGCGCTCGCGCGGCTGTCCGCCGAGGCCGCGCAGGACGCCAGCTCGCCGCTGCCGCCCGCTGCGGCGCTGCTGGAGCGGCGGCTCGGCGCGGCGCGCGCGCGGATGCTGGCGGCGCTCGACTCGCCGCGCCACGAGCGGCTCCTCGACGCGGCGGAGGCGCTGGCGGCGGGCGGCGCGGCGGGGCCGGAGGGCGCGGAGCCGGCGCTGCGCGCGGCGCCGGCGCTGCTGCGCGCGGCGTGGAAGCGCTACCGGCGGCGGGCGCGCCGCCTCGGGGCCGGCGCGACGGACGCCGAGGCCCACGCCGTGCGGCTGCGCGCCAAGCGGCTGCGCTACGCGGCGGAGTTCCTCGCCGCGCCGTACGGGCGGCCCGCCGCCCGCTTCGCCGCCGCCGCGAGGAGCGTCCAGCGCGCGCTGGGGCGGCGGCAGGACGCGGCGGTCGCCGCCGCGCTGTTCGGGGAGCTCGCGCGCGATCCCTCGCTGCCGCCCGTCGCGGCCGCCGCGATCGGCGCGCTGGCCGCGCGCGAGCGCGCCGAGGGCCGCGCCGCCGCCGTGACGTTCGCCGCCGCCGAACGCCGCCTGCGCCGCCGCTGGCCGCGCTACGAGGCGGCGCTGGAGCGCGCGGCGGCGGACGCGGACGCCGAGGGCTAGGTGTAGGTCCCAGGGAGGTTGTTGACAGGCGAGGAGCCTCGCTGCTGCCGTTGCGTGAGCAACAGCGACGACGGCAGGAGGCTCCTCGTGTCCCACCCTAACGCACGGTTGACCCCGAAGGCGCGCCTCGACCTCGTGCTGGAGGTCGAGGCCGGCTGGACCCGGGCCGAGGCGGCGCGGCGGTTCCGTGTCTCGCGCGCCACCGCCGCCAAGTGGGTGCGCCGCTACCGCGGCGAGGGCGAGGCCGGCCTGCGCGACCGCTGCTCGCGCCCGCGCCGGTCGCCCGGCATCACGGCGCCGTCCGAGGCGGAGGCCGTCCTCGGGTTGCGCCGCGAGCGCGGCTGGGGGCCGCACCGCATCGCCTGGGCGCTGGGCATGGCCCCCTCCACCGCATACGCCGTCCTGCGCCGGGCCGGTCTCCACCGCCGCGACCGGATGCACCGCGTCAGCCGCGAGGTCGTGCGCTACGAGCGCGGCAGGCCGGGCGAGCTGCTGCACCTCGACGTCAAGAAGCTCGGGCGCGTCCCGCCGGGCGGCGGCAAGCGCTTCGCGCCCGGCTTCGCGGAGACCCGCAGCGGACCGAGGGGCAGGGGCAGGGGCGGCGGCGGCATCGACTGCGTGCACGTCGCCGTGGACGACCGCTCGCGCTACGCCTACGCCGAGGCGCTGCCGGACGAGCGCGGCGTCACCACCGCGGCCTTCCTCGAGCGGGCGATCGCCCGCTTCGCCGGCCTCGGCGTGCGGGTGGAGCGGGTGCTCACCGACAACGGCGGGAACTACCTCAGCGGCGCCTTCCGCGAGATGGCCGCGGCGCACGGGGTGGGGCTGCGGCGGACGAGGCCGTACCGGCCGCAGACCAACGGCAAGGCCGAGGCGTTCATCAAGATCCTGCAGGACGAGTGGGCGTACCGGCGCGCCTACGGCTCGAACGCGGAGCGGCTCGCCGCGCTCCCGCTCTTCCTGAGCGAGTACAATCACGCCCGTCCGCACGGCGGCATCGGCGGGGCCGTCCCCGCCTCCCGCCTGTAAACAACGTCCCTGGGACCTACAGCTAGGAGGCGCCGGGCCAGGAGGCGTCCTCGACGCGCAGGCCGACGCCGAACGCCGCCCTCAGGCGCTCGCCGAGGTCGCGGGCGGCCCAGCCGTCGCCGCCGGGGAGCGCGACGCGCAGCTCGCCGCCGGCGATCGAGGCGCGGACGGCGCCGGGGTCGGCGCGGCGGCGCAGCTCCTCGGCGAGGGCGACCACCGCGCCCGCGCGCCGCAGCGCCGCCTCGTCCCCGGCGCCGACCAGCGGGCGCAGCGCGCGCGGCTCCCAGCCGGGGCGGCGGGCGATGCGCGCGGCGGCGGCGATGCGCGCGATCTGCGCCTGCGAGAAGCCCGACAGGTCCGCGTCGAGCAGGATCGCCGTGGTCGCCCCGGCGCGGCGGTAGAAATCGACGGGCGAGCCCGCGTCGTGGAGCATCGCCGCGTACTCGGCGGTCTCGCGCGCCTCCTCGCCGGCACCGGGGTCGAGCAGGGCGAGCAGCCGCCGCGCGAGGGCGGCGCGGGCCGGGGCGGCGCCGGGGTGGCCGAAGCGGGCGGCGAAGGCGGCGGCGGAGTCGCGGCGCACCTCGGCGGCGGGGGGCAGGCGCTCGATCAGGCGGGCGCGGGCGACGCCCTCGCGCAGCCCCTGCCCGGCGACGAGCACGGCCCGCGCGCGCGCGTGGGCGGCGACGGCCTCGACGGCGAGCGCGCCCGCCGCGACGATGCCGGCGCGCGCGGCGTTGAGGCCGCGCACGTGCCGCCGCTCGCGCAGCGGCAGCCCCGCCAGCCGCCGCGCCACGCGCCGCAGCCGCCGCGCCGACAGCGCATAGCCGTGCAGCCGCGAGATCGGGTAGCGCCGCGCGCGGCGGCTCACGTTCGCGAGGTTCCGCACCGTCCCGCCCGCGCCCGCCAGCGCCTCGCCCGCGCCGATCGCCGGCACGCCCGCCTCGGCCAGCCGCTCCCGCACGTGGCGCCGCAGCGCCTCCGCCTCGCCGTCCGAGGGCGGGTCGGAGGCGAGGAAGCGGTCGGTGAGGCGCAGCGTGCCGAGGGGGAACGTCCACGTCTCCGCCGCCGCGCGATCCTCGATCCGCGCGATCAGCAGGCTGCCGCCGCCGAGGTCGAGCAGCAGCCCGCGCTCGATCGGCAGCCCGAAGACGGCGCCGAAGGCGGCGAGGCGCGCCTCCTCGTCCCCGCCCAGCACCTCGAGGGCGACGCCCCAGCGCTCGCGCAGGGCGGCGTCGAGGTCGCCGGCGTTGGCGGCGTCGCGCAGCGCGGCGGTGCCGACGGCGCGCACCTCGGACGCCCCGGCGCGGCGCGCCAGCCGCACGTGGTCGCCGATCGCCTCGAGGGTGCGCGCGAACGCCTTCCGCCCGATGCGCCCGCGCGCGTCCACCTCGCGCGCCAGCCGCAGCGTCGCGCTCGCGTCGTCGAGCACCTCGAGGCGCCCGCCGCCGAGCGGCCTCGCGATCAGCAGCCGCACCGAGTTGGAGCCGACGTCGATCACGGCCAGCGGATCGGCGCGGCCTCCCGCGGCGTCCATGCGCGCTCCTGCCCCGCGCGGGCCCCTCCGCCGCCCCGCCTACTGGTAGATCACGAGGTCGGGCGGGTGCGCCAGCCGGACTGCTCCGTCCCGGTAACTGGCGTGGGCCCCCTGCGGCACCCATGCCAGCCCCTGCAGCTGGGCCGGCGTCAGCAGCGGCGCGTCCCAGTGGTAGAAGAGCTTGATCGCCGCGCGCTCCGAGTAGTCCGACAGCGCGAAGAGGTCGTACTTGGTCAGCTTCGCGTACTGCCCGCCGAAGCCGTCCATGTCCACGGTCAGCTCGACCTCCGGCCAGTCCTCCCAGTCGCCGACGCCTGCCAGCATGTTGGTCTGGAACTGGTGCAGCACGAGAATCTTGGGCGGCAGCCGGTGCGCGCGCACGAGGCCCGCGAGGTAGCGCTGGACGGCGTTGACGTCGGCCGCCCCCAGCGAGCCGATCACGAGGCCCGGCGCGGCGCCGTAGTGCGCCGTCGCGAACTCGGGGTCGAGCGCGAGGTGCACGAACGGCTCGCGCAGCGCGTCCTCCAGCCACTCGACCTCGGTCAGCGCGTCGGACCAGCCCACCTGCACGTCGACGAAGAGCAGCGCGCCGCGATCGCGCGCCGCCTCGACGTAGGAGTCGAGCAGCGCGCGCTCCATGCGGACGAGGTAGCGCCCGTCGGCGCCGGGGTGGGCCTGGGCGACGGCGACGATGAGGTGGAGCGCGGGCAGTACCTCGCGCTCGCCGTTGAGGGCGTCGTACTCGGCGGCGACGCGCGCGACGGCGTCGATCGCCGCGCGCGGCGCGTGCATGCCGAGCTCGCCCATCACCGGGATGCCGGGGTAGCCGTAGAACGACACCACCTGCGCCGCCTCGAACGCCGAGGGCGGCAGCGGCGGCGGCAGGATCTCGGCGATCGGCGCGCCGGGCGGCCACCGGGGCGCGAAGGTCTCCTCCGCGGGCGGCGGATCGCCGGCCGGCGCCGTCCGCGCGCGGGCCGCCTCGATCCAGCCGTCCGGGCGCGGGCCGGCGTCGCGGGCGCGGACGAGGCGCGCCTCGATCCAGCCGTCGGGCGCCGGAGCGGGGGACGCGAGGCGGGCCTCGATCCAGCCGTCGGCGGCCTCGGGCGGCGCGCCGCCGGAGGCCGCGGCAAGGGGCGCCGGCGCCGCGTCGGGGCTGGCGAAGGCGACGCCGGCGAGCGCGACGAGCAGCGCGAGGCCGAGCCAGCGCAGAGTCACGGGGACGAGGGCATGGGGAGAGGCGCGCAGAATGGGGAGCTCCTGCCGGAAACCGCCACCCGCCGGAAGATACCACCGGCCGGCGTTGTGAACACCCCCTGCGCGCGCCCCCCGCCGCTCAGTCCCCGCAGACCTCGGGGTGGCGGCGCAGCCAGTCGAGGATCGCCTCGGCGGCCCACCGGTGGCCCTGCGGGGTCCAGTGGGCGTCGTGCGGCCAGTCGGCGTCCCCGATGCGTCCGCCGGAGCGCGTGATCCAGTCGTACTGGCTGATCACGGGGATGCCGAGGGGGCCGGCCATGCCGCGCAGGGCGCAGCCGGATACCGCCGTCCGCGGTGCGTTCGGGGTGGGCGTAGGGCATCCGCGCGGGATCGAGGACCGGCTCGAACGACAGCGCCCTCACCACCGGCGAGTTGCCCCAGAAGTCGTTCGGAAGGACGACGAGCACCACGAGGTTCGGGACGCAGCGGCCGCGCGTACCGGTCGTAGAGCGGCAGCTGGCTGGCCTGCGCGGTGCCGAATTGGGCGTATGCGGAGGTCGTGACGTCCAGCTCCGGCAGCACGGCGGCGGCGAGCGCCTCGAGGCGCACGTGCAGCTTGTCGGCGATCGCGACCTCCTTGGCGTCGACGAACGAGTCGCCGATCACGGCGACGTGGCAGCTCGCCGCCGCGCGCTCCGGGTCCGGCGGCTCGCGGTCGAGGAAACCGAGGCTGTTCGCGCGCTGGATCGTCCAGTAGTCGAGGCCGTTGGTGTGGCGCACCTCGGCGTGCGGCTCGTAGAGCAGGCCCACGCCCGGCACGAAGCGCAGAGGCAGGGCCGAGGCGACGAAGGCGCCCGACAGCCGCAGGTACGCCTCGCCCGCGACCGCGACGAGCGCGAGGCCAGCGAGGATCAGCGCCGCGTTCCAGCCCGCGAGGCGCGCCAGCCGGACGAACGTCCTCACGCCCGATCCCCGCAGACCTCGGGGTGGCGGCGCAGCCAGTCGAGGATCGCCTCGGCGGCCCACTGGTGGCCTTGCGGCGTCCAGTGGGAGTCATGGGGCCAGCGGGCGTCCACGACGCGCCCGCCGCGGCCCGCGATCCAGTCGCGCTGGTTGATCACGGGGATGCCGAGGGGCTCGGCCATGCCGCGCAGGAGCTCCGACCAGCGGCTGTGCGAGTCCCCCAGCCGGTACGTCGACAGGATCGCCAGCGCGGCCCCGTCGCGGTCCGCGCGGCTCCTGAATTCGGCGAGCGCCCACGCCATGTAGGCGAGCGCCTCGGAGAAGACGGGCGGCGGGTCCTCCGACTGCAGGCGCGCGTCGATCGGGCCCGACGGAGGCTCCCAGCCGTCGAGGATCCACCCGTAGCCGGGACGTGAGGCCAGCAGCGCGGCCCGCTCCTCGATCGAGGGGAGCGGATCGCGCGGGATCAGCGCCCTCCGCTTGCCGTAGAGCCAGCCGGCGAACAGCGAGCGCTCCGTCAACTCCCGGCCGAGGGCCTCGTGCCGGCGTTCGGACCCGGGCGTCAGGTTCAGTTCCCACCACGGCAACCCGTCCCGGCCGAGGGCCTCGTACCAGGGTTCGGACACGTACCGCAGGGCGTTCAGTTCCCGCCACTGCGACCCGTCGCGGGACGGCCGCGGGTGCGGCAGGCGCAGCCGGATGCCGCCGTCCGCGGCGCGTTCGGGGTAGGCGTAGGGCATCCGCGCGGGATCGCCGCCCTGCGACAGCTTCAGCGCCGTCAACGCGGGCGAGCTGTCCCCGAAGTCGTTGACGTCGGCGACGAGCACCACGAGGTCGGGCCGCAGCGCACGCGCGTACTCGTCGTAGAACGGCAGCTGGTTGGCCTGCCCGGTGTCCTGCCGCCCCCACGCCGAGGCGGTGACGTCCAGCCCCGGCAGCGCGGCGGCGGCCAGCGCCTCGAGGCGCACATGCAGCTTGTCGGCGACCGGCACCTCGAGCGCCTCGACGAACGAGTCGCCGACTGCGGCGACGTGGCAGCTCGCCGCCGCGCGCTCCCGTGCGGGCGGCTCGCGGTCGAGGAAGCCCAGGCTGTTCGCGCGCTGCACCGTCCAGAAGTCGAGGCCGTTGGTGTAGCGCACCTCGGCGTGCGGCTCGTAGAGCAGGCCCACCTCCGGCACGAAGCGCAGGGGCAGGGCCGAGGGGACGAAGCCGCCCGACAGCCGCAGGTACGCCTCGCCCGCGATCGCGACGAGCGCGAGGCCGGCGAGGATCAGCGCCGCGTTCACGCCCGCGATGCGCGCCAGCCGGACGAACCTTCGCGAGGGGGTGCGCGGGGTCATGCTCGCGCCCGATCGTCGCACATTCCGGAGCGGCGCGCGCGCCCGCGAGTGGCGGGCGCGCGCGGGCGCTGCCACAATGGAGACGGCGGGCGGCCGGCCCGCCGGGCGCGCGAGGAGGCGACATGGGGCGCTTGTTCCGGCGGTTGTTCGTGCTGGCCGCCGTCACCGGGGCCGTGGCGTGGGTCGCGCACAAGCTCGGCCTCGCCGGCCACCGCGACGACGACGACCCGTTCGAGTACGCCCCCGCCCCCATGTCCGAGGACCCGACGCCGTCCGAAACGCCGATGCCCGAGGCGGCCCCGGCGGAGGAGGACGCCTCAGCGGACGACGGCGAGCAGCAGGCCGCCGGCGAGTAGCGCGATCACCAGCGCCGCGACGAAGCGCAGCATCGCCGACGACCAGAACCGGCGCGCCGGCGGCTCCCACTCCGCGTACCCCGCCTCCTCGGTCAGGTCGGGGTCGAGTTCGCCCTCCGTCGAGTACGCCCAGCCGTCGCCGCCGTCGTCGTGCCGCACGATGCCCCTCGCCCGTCCGCGCGCGCGCCCGGGGCGCAGGCTAGCGAACGCCGCGCGGCGGCGCCACGGCGGAGCCGCGTGAGCGCGCCGCCGCTGCCGCCGGACTCCGAGCTGGAGGCGATCGAGGAGGCGGCGCTCGGCCTCGCGCGGCTGGCGGGCGAGCGCATCGCCGCGGCGCTCGGCGGCGAGATCGCCGTCGAGTACAAGGACGAGGGCAAGGGCGATCGTCCGCCCTCGAACCCCGTCAGCGAGGTCGATCGCGGCGTCGAGCGGCTGCTGCGCGAGCGCGTCGCCGAGCGCTTTCCCGATCACGGCGTGCTGGGCGAGGAGTTCGAGACGCACCCCGGCCCCGCCGACGCCTACGTGTGGGTCGTCGATCCGGTGGACGGGACGACGAACTTCGTCAACGGCTTCCCGCTCTACGCGGCCTCGATCGGGGTGCTGCACCACGGGCGGCCGGTGGCGGGCGCGATCTGGTGCTCGGCGAGCCACGCGCTGCGGCCCGGCGTCTACCACGCGCGCCTCGGCGGCGCGCTGCGCTTCGAGGGCGAGCCGCTGCCGCCGGTGCGGCCGGCGAGCGGCGTGAGCCGCGCGCTGGGCGCGGGGCCGGCCGGGTCGCCGCCCTCCTTCCGCGGCTGGGACATCCGCGTCACCGGATCGGCGGCGCTGGAGTGCGCCTACGTCGCGGCCGGCGTCTTCCGCTACGCCGCGTTCACCGCGCCCGGCATCTGGGACGTGGCCGCCGGCGTCTGCCTCGTCCGCGCCGCCGGCCTCGGCGCCCTCACCCGCGGCCCCGGCGGCTGGGGCGAGCTCGAACGCTTCGAGGCGCCCCCGCGCGTGCCCGAGGATCGCGAGCCCTCGCTGCGCGACTGGCGGCAGTTCCTCGCCATCGGCGAGACCGAGGCCACGGACCGCATCCGCGCGATCGCGCGCCGCCGCCGCACGCGCCTCGCCATGCGGCTGCGCCGCCTGCTGTTCCGGCTGCTCGGCTGAGCGCGAGCGGCCCGCGCCCGCCGCCGATCTGCTAGCCTCGCCGCCGACGGGAGCGCGCGCCCATGATCCTCGAACCGCAGCCGGCCGGCATCCCGCTGCCCGCGCCCACCGAGGTCTCCGCGCCGCACTGGGAGGGCTGCAGCCGCGGCGAGCTGATGGTGCAGCGCTGCCGCGCCTGCGGCGGCTACGTCTTCATCCCCCGGCCCGCCTGCACCCACTGCCTCGGCGGCGACCTCGAATGGGTGCGGAGCAGCGGCCGGGGCGTCGTCTACAGCCATACCGCCGTCCACCGCCCGCAGCAGCCAGCGTTCGCGACGCCCTACGTCTGCGCCGTCGTCGAGGTCGAGGAGGGCTGGCACATGCTCACCAGCCTCGTGGGCGTCGAGCCCGACGCCGTCCGCGTCGGCCTCCCCGCCGAGGTCGCCTTCCACGCGGTCGGCGACCGGATCGCGCTGCCCTACTTCCGCCCTCGCGGGTAGCGCGGGGCGCGCGCACGTGTCCACGGGCGACGGGCGGCGCGCGGGGCCGGCGGGGTGGCGGAAGCGGGCGCCGTCCCGCGAGGCGCTGCCGCTGCTCCTGCTGCTGATCGCGCTGTCCGCGGTGTTCGTCTTCGGCAACGACCGCGGGCACTTCTACCGGCGCCTGCACCACAACAACGTTTCGGGGCAGACGCTGTCGCTGGCCGCGAACCTGTCCGCCGACCACCGCTTCGCGATGTACCGGAGCCAGTGGCTGACCGGCGTCGGCGAACCGGCATACGAGTACTACAACCGTTTTCCGATCGGCCCCTACGTCCTCGTCAGGCTGGCGATCCTGCCCTTCGGCGACGACTTCCCTCGGGCGATCCACGCCGCGCGGCTGCTGATGCTGGCGTGTTTCGCCGCCGCCGCCGTGCTGGCTTTCCTCGCGCTCGTCCGGCTGGTCGGCGACCGCTGGATCGCGCTCACGGCCGTGCTGCTCGCGTTCTCCTCGTACTACTGCCTCTACTACAACGACATGGTCTCCGCCGAGGGGTCCACCAGCCTCTTCGGGGTGATGCTGGCCTTCCACGGCATGACCGTCTTCGCGCGGGAAGGGCGCTTCCGCCAGCTGCTGCTCAAGACCGCCATCGCGGTCCTGCTCGGCTGGCACGTCCTCGCGCTGGCCGCGCCGTTCGTCGCGCTCGGGCTGGCGGGCGAGCTGTCGCGGGCGTGGCGCGGCGGCGAACGCCCGGCGGCGATCGCAGCAGCAGCCGCGCGCAGCCGCTACGCCGCATACGGCCTCTTCTGCGCGCTCTGCCTCGCGCTGCTGCTGGGCTGGAACTTCGGCAGCGAGTACCTCGCGCTGCGCGGCGAGGTTCCCGTGACGGAACTGCCCTCGGTACGCTCGCTGCTGAATCGAGCTTCGGTGAGCGCGAGCGGCATCGAAGACTCCTCGGCGTACACGGACTGGGCGCCTTTCCTGCGGGGCCAGCTCTCCCGCATCGGCGTGATGGCGAGTCCCTTCGCCTCGGCGCAGTTCTTCCGCCCGGACGCGGACGTCGTGCGCTGGCCGCCCGATTCGCAGATCGCCGCCGCATTCTCGGCGGTGGGCGCCGCGGCCTTCGGAGCGTCCCTCGCGGGGCTGACCTTCCTGCGCCAGCGGATGCTGCCGGCGGCCCTGCTGCTCGCCGGGTGGTGCTGGGCGCTGCCGTTGCGGGCCTCGACCGGCCTGCACGACTTCGAGGCCGTGTTCTACGTCGGCGTCCCGCTGGTGCTGTTCCTGCCGGCGCTGCTGGGCCTGCGGAGGTTGCCGGGGCGGAGCGTCGCGATCCCCGGGCTCGCGGTCGCCGCGCTGCTGGCGTTCGTCCTGGCCGCCGCGCTGATGGGCCGCGTCGGCAACGAGGGCGACGCCGCCCAGGCCCACCGCGATCTGACGGCGGACTTCTCCGCCATCCGCGAGACGACCACCGGCAAAAGCCTGGTGGCGGACGCGAGCCGGATCGAGGAGCAGGTCCGCTTCCCCGACGTCTTCTGGATGCTCAGGTACTACCTGTCGGGAACGTTCCTGCAGCTGTACTGGGACGAGGGGGCATGGGAGAGCGTCGCCGCCTACGACTACATCCTCGCGCCGCTGGACATCGGCGGCTCGCTCACACCGCGGAACCGGCGGACGTTCCTCTATCGCGTCTCCGAACTGCCCGGCCTGTTCGACGCGCTCGCCGCCCGCGAACCCGCGCTCCGCGGCCCCTTCGACGTGCACCTCGAAGGGCGCACGCTGACCTACACCCGCAGCGGCTGCGCCGGGGAGGACACGGCGGCGGGCTTCTTCCTCCACGTCGCCCCCGTCGCTCCCGGCGACCTCGCCCCGGAGCGCCGCCCGTTCGGGTTCGACAACCTCGACTTCGCGTTCGCCGACCGCGGCGCGGCGTTCGCCGGGAGGTGCGTGGCGCTGGCCGAGCTCCCGGCGTACGACATCGCGCTCGTCCGCACCGGCCAGTTCGGCGGCGGCGCCAACCTCTGGGGCGGCAGCTTCCGGGTCGGAGCGCCGGACCCCGACCGCTACGCATCGGCCCTCGCCCGCGAACCCGCGCTCCGCGGCGCCTTCGACGTGCACCTCGAGGGGCGCACGCTGGTCTACGCCCGCGGCGAGTGCGGCGAGGAGGACACCGCGCCGCGCTTCTTCCTCCACGTCGTCCCGATCGACGCCGCCGACCTGCCGGAGGAGCGCCGCCGGGCGGGGTTCGACAACCTCGACTTCGCGTTCGCCGACCGCGGCCAGCGGCACGGCGACGGCTGCCTGGCCGCGATCCGGCTGCCGGAGTACGGCATCGCGCGCGTCCGCACGGGCCAGCACGCGGGCGGCGAACGGCTGTGGGAGGGCGAGTTCGCCTTCCCCGCCGGGCAGTAGCCCGCGGCGCGGCCCCGCCGTTCCGGCTCCGGGCCGAGCGGCGCGCGGTCTCAGATCATCGGCCACGGGACGCAGCGCCACGGGTACATCTCCGGCAGCACGGGGTCCGCGAGCAGGCCCTCGATGCGCGCGAGCAGCGCCCCGGCCTCCTCGCCGCCGAGGAGGTCGAGGAGCGGGGCCGCGGCCTCGCCGCCGCCGCTGAGGGCGTCGCGCGCGCGCGCGAGGTCGCTCCGCCAGGGCGCGGGCAGCTCCTCGCCGGCGAAGTCCCAGATCACGGTGCGGAGCTTCTCGCGAGGGTGGAAGCACAGCGCCTGGTCGATGCCCCAGAGGCGTCCGGCGGCGTCGAGCAGCAGGTGCCCGCCCTTGCGGTCGGCGTTGTTGGCGACGAGGTCGAAGGCGGCGAAGCGCATCAGTTGCTCGCACAGCTCCTCGCGCTCGCGCAGGGCGAAGAAGTGCTCGGCGGGATCGTGCGCGACGAACAGCTGCATCGAGCCCGGCCCCTCGGGCCCCTCGCGTTCGACGGTCGGCGGGACGATCGGCCAGCCGAGCAGCATCGCCAGCTCCCAGGCCGCGACCTCGCGGCGGGGCAGCGTGCCGTAGGGGAAGTCGGCGAGCGGGCGCTCGCCGCGCTGCGGCTTGTAGACCCCGAGGCCGGCGCCGTGCGCCGGATGCTCGAGGTCGGCGAGGAAGACGTAGTTCGAGGAGTCGCCGAGCAGCCGCAGCCGCGTCACCGCGGCCTCGCGCAGCGCGGCGGGGGCGTGGGCGTCGTCCGGCGCCCAGCCGTTGGCGAGGTCGGCGATGCGGTCGGCCACGGCGCGGTCAGGCCTCGCCGCCCACGACCTCGCGCTCGCGCAGCCCGAGGGCGAGGCGCATGGCCGTGCAGTGCATCGTCATGGTGGCGGCGGCAAGCAGTTCGCGCTCGACGATCGCGCGCGCCTCGGCGAGGTCGGCGGGGCGCACGCCGGCCGCGCGCAGCGCGGCGTCGTCGGCGCGCAACGGCGCGGCGAGGTGGCGCGCGGCGGAGCGCGCGTAGAAGTAGAGCGCGCGCCCGCGGCGGCGGAACAGCGGGTAGGCGGCGAGGTGCTGCAGCTCGTCCCACGCCGCGGCGAGGTAGCCCGGCCAGACGGCGGCGGCGCGGTAGAGGTCGGGCGGCTCGTCGAGCCCGAGTTCGCGCGCGACCTCGGGCAGCGGCGCTGCCCCGGGCGGGGCGAGCGCGACGGCGGTGGCGAGGTGCGCGCGCTCGCGCGCCGAGGCCTCGCGCGGCTCGGGGCGGCCCTCGCCGCCGACCGAGGGCGCGTCGCGCGCCTCGGCCAGCGCCCCCAGCAGCAGCAGCAGCTGGGGGTGCAGCCAGTGGAAGACGTCGAGCACGGCCAGCAGCCGTTCCAGCTCGTCCCCGCCGAGGGCGCCGCCCCGCAGCAGCGACTCGCGCGACAGCTCCGGCTCGTCGTAGACCTCCTCGGCGGCGTCGAGCGCCATGTCCGCCATGTAGAGCGCGCTGCCGAGGAAGCCGGCCGTGGCGATCGAGGGGGCGAGCTGCGGCCACACCGCGTCGAGGAACCCTCCGGCCGCCGCGAGCCGCCGCACGGGAGAGGGCGCGAAGGGCGAGCCCAGCGCCGCCGCCAGCCGCTCCGCCGTCCGTCCGCCCGCCGCCGTACCCGTCGCCGCCGCCATGATCGGAGCATAGCCTCGCGCGCGGCGCTCGCGCGACGAACGCCAGTTCGCTATGCTGTGCGGCGCGGGGGCCGGGCGAGGAGGCCGGGATGGACGACGCGCAACGCGGCCCGCTGGCGCGCACGCAGACGCCCGCCGACGCCGAGCTGGAGCCCTCGCTGCGCCCGCGGCGGCTCGAGGAGTACTTCGGGCAGGAGACGGTCAAGGCCTCGCTGCGGATCGCGATCGAGGCGGCGCGCGGACGCGGCGAGCCGCTCGACCACATCCTCATCCACGGCCCGCCGGGCCTCGGCAAGACGACGCTGGCGATGATCCTCGCCTCCGAGATGGGGGTCTCGATCCGCATCACCTCGGGGCCGGCGATCGAGCGCGCGGGCGACCTCGCCTCGGTGCTGACGAGCCTGCAGCCCGGCGACGTGCTGTTCATCGACGAGGTGCACCGCCTGCCGCGCCCGGTCGAGGAGATCCTGTACCCGGCGATGGAGGACTGGGCGCTCGACATCATCCTCGGGGCGGGGCCGAAGGCGCGCGACGTGCGGCTCAAGCTGAACCGCTTCACGCTGATCGGCGCGACGACGCGCTACGCGCTGGTCTCGCGCCCGCTGCGCGAGCGCTTCGGCGTGACGCACCGCCTCGATTTCTACGACGAGGCGGCGCTGGCGCGCATCGTCGAGCGTTCGGCGGCGGTGCTGGGCTGCGCGATCGACGAGGGCGGCGTGGCGGGCATCGCGAGCCGCGCGCGGGGCACCGCGCGCGTCGCCAACCGCCTGCTGCGCCGCGTCCGCGACTACGCCGAGGTGCGCGCCGACGGCGCCGTCACCTCCGCCGTCGCCGCCGAGGCGCTCGCCCAGCTCGAAATCGACGAACTGGGCCTCGACGCGATGGACCGCGAACTGCTGCGCGTACTGATCGGACGCTTCGGCGGCGGTCCGGCGGGCCTCGAGACGCTGGCGGCGGCGGTGTCGGAGGAGCCGGACACGATCATGGACGTGTACGAGCCGCACCTGCTCAGGATCGGCTTCCTGCGCCGCACCCCCCGCGGCCGCGTCGCCTCGCCCCTCGCCTGCGACCACCTCGGCGTCGAGCCGCCCGCGGGCGGCGCCGACGCCGCGCAGGGCTGGCTGTTCGGCGGCGGGTAGGGGCTATGGGCCCCGGTGCCCCGCCGCGCTCAGATGCGCGAGCCGACGTCCACCAGCGAGGCGGCGAGGGCGAGGTCGTCGGCGGCGAGGGCGATCGTGGCGTGGCCGCCGTGGCGGTTGAGGATGTGCATGCTGCGGATGTCCACGCCGGCGTCGCGGAAGCGCGCCGCCAGCTCCGCCAGCGCGCCCGGCTCGTCGCGCAGCCTCACGATCAGCGCGTCGTCGGCGACGGCGCGGTAGCCCGCCTGCGCGAGCGCCAGCAGCGCGCCGTCGTCGTCGTCGGTCGTGAGCACCAGCATCCCGTGCTCGCCCGCGCCCTCGGTGTCCAGCGACTCGATGTTGATGCCGCGCCCGGCCAGCGCCTCGGTGATGGCGGCGATCACGCCGACCTCGTCCTTGGTGCTGACGACGATGCGCCGCCGCGAGCCGCCGGCCTCCGCGCCGCCGCCCTGCGCGGTCACGCCGGCGCCGCCGCTTCGCGGGGCCTCGGCGGCGCCCCCGCGGTGCGGGCGCGCGCGCAGTCCTCCGCGATCTCGTCGATCAGCCCGCGCGTGACGTGGGGCATCGCGATCACGTGGGCGATGTCCTCGAGGGGGGCGAGCTGCCACTTGGCGACGACGTCGGGGGGCGGCCTCGGGATCACGACGGTGACGGAGTTGCGGTTGCGCCAGGCGGGGATGCCGAGGCTCCGGAAGCGCCCGACGGCGTACCCGGCCACGGCCAGCATCCCGCGCACGATCTCGCGGAAGCCGTCCTCGCCGTGGCGCTCCCAGGCGAACCACAGCATCAGCGGCGTCAGCGCGTTGCGCGAGCCGGTGAGCGTGGTGTCCATCACGCCGACGTACTCGATCGAGCGGGCGATGCGGGCGACGTAGTCCTTGCGCGTGAGGACGACGCCGCAGGGCAGGGGCGCGCCGATCAGCTTGTGGCCGCTGATCGAGAGGCTGTCGAAGCCCTCGTCGAAGGCGTGGGGCTGGGGGTCGTCGGCGAAGGGCAGGATCATGCCGCTGAGCGCGGCGTCGCCGTGGACGTAGCGGGCGGTGACGGCGAGGTCGTCGAAGATCGCGCGCACGCGCGACACGTCGTCGACGGCGCCCTTCATCGTCGTGCCGACGTTGGCCATGAAGATGGCGGGGCGGTCGCGGTGGACGCGCAGGGTCTCGCGCAGGTCGTCGTAGTCGATCTCGCCGTGGGGCTGGCTCTTGATCATGATGCTGCGCGTCTTCAGCACGCGCGTGATCTTGAGCACGCTGTAGTGGGTGTCCTCGGAGAAGTAGACGATGCCGTCGGGGAACAGTTCGCGGCCGAGGAAGAGGCCGTACATGTTGCCCTCGGTGCCGCCGTTGGTGACGTAGCCCCACGCCTCCTCGTCCGGCAGCCGCATCAGCCGCGCGAAGCGCCCCACGACCTCGCGCTCGACGTCGTGGGTGTTGCTGGCGAAGAGGCTGTCGTGGAACGGGTCGCCGACGTTGTTGATGCAGTAGCGCAGGAACGGCAGCAGCGCGGTGTAGTCGAAGTCCTGGTTGCAGGGGTAGCCCGCGAAGCGTCCCGCGAGCTCGTCGAAGCGCGCCCTCAGCTCCTCGATGCGCGGCCGGGTCCTCGCTTCCAGCGTGTCCATGGCTGCCCCCTTCGCGTCGCGCGGCGGGCGTCCCCGTCGCCTCACAGGGTATCGCCGCCGGGGGCCGGTTGCCTACACTGGGGGCCGCTGCCGGGTGGTGTAACGGTAGCACAGGGGACTTTGGATCCCTTGATGGAGGTTCGATCCCTCCCCCGGCAGCCACCGCCCTTCGCCCCCGCTACCCCTCGAGGCGTCCCGCGCGCGGCGAGGCGCGTGCGCTACGCCCCCGCCGCGGCGGCGCGCGCGATCGCCTCGCGCAGGCGCGCGGCGGTCTCGCGCTCGTAGGCGCGGCGCGGCCAGAAGAAGCCGCGCAGGCCGTCGCCGCGGCGGCGCGGCGCGACGTGCACGTGGAGGTGCGGCACGCTCTGGCTGACGCCGTTGTTGATCGCCACGAACGTCCCCTCCGCGTCCAGCGCCCCCGGCATCGCGCCCGCCACGAGCCGCACGGCGCCGAACAGCGCGCCCACCTCGGACGCGGGCAGGGCGGGCAGCGTCGCCGCGTGCCCGCGCGGGACGACGAGGACGTGGCCGGGAAACAGCGGGCGGCGATCGAGGAACGCGAGCGTCCGCCCGTCCTCGTGCACGACGTGCGCCGCCGCCTCGCCCGCGGCGATGGCGCAGAACGCGCACCCCGCCTCGCGCGTCACCGCGCGCGCGCCCGCCCGCGGCGGCGCGGCACCCCGCCCGACGGCGCGGACGTCGCGAGCAGCGAGGCGATGCCGGTCGTGATCGGCGCGGCGGCGACGATGCCGGCGCTGCCGACGAGCGTGCGTACGATCTCGGTCGCGATCAGCTCGCGGCTGGCGAGCAGCGCCAGCGGCTCGGGCTGCGCCGCCAGCAGCGCCAGCAGCGGCAGCGAGGCCCCCGCGTAGGCCAGCACCAGCGTGTTGACCGTCGAGGCGACGTGGTCGCGCCCGACGTTGAGGCCGCGCGCGAACAGCTCGCCCGCGCCGAGCGCGGGGTTGGCGCGCCGCAGCTCGAACACCGTCGAGGCCTGCGTCGCCGTCACGTCGTCGAGCACCCCCAGCGCGCCGACGATGATGCCGGCCAGCAGCAGCCCGCGCGCGTCGATCGCGCCCTCCGACAGGATGCGGAGCGTCACCGCGTGCTCCTCGGCCAGCCCCGCCAGCGCCGCGAAATCGACGGCGAACGCGGCCAGCGCGAAGGTCAGCGCGAGGCTCAGCGCCGTGCCCGCCAGCGCCGCCGCCGTCTGGCGCGTCGCGCCGTGCGCGATCGTCAGCGTCGCCAGCATGATCGCGGCCGCGCCGATCGCCGCCGCCGCCACCGGATCGCGCCCCGCGAGGATCGCGGGCACGATGAACCGCACGATCACGAGGAAGCTCGCCGCCAGCCCCAGCAGCGAGCGCAGCCCGCGCCGCCGGCCCGCCACCGCCACCAGCGCCGCGAACGCGATCGCCAGCGCCGCCAGCGGGAACGTCCGCGAGCGGTCGGCGATGCGGTAGACCGCGCCCTGCGGCCCCTCGCTCGCCGTCACCAGCACGCGGTCGCCGGGCGCGACGGCGATGCCGATCGCGGCGCCGCCTTCCTCGACCCGCCGCTCGATCGCGACCGTCCCGCCGCCGTCGAGGCGCACCTCGACGCGCTCGGAGCGGCGGACGCCGCCCGAGGGCAGGCGCTCGCGCCCCGTCTCGGCGACGGCCGTGACCTCGCCCTCGCCGGTCTCGGCGCCGAAGGGGTTGAGCGCGGGCGTCTCGAACGCGCCGAGCGCCGGCACGGCGACCACGAGGGCGAACAGCACGCCCGCGACGGCGCCGTACGCCAGCGCGCGCGTCCCCGCCGCCGCCGTCCACGCTCGCACCACGCCCGGCAGTCTGACCCCGCCCCGATGCGCGCGCCAGCGCGCCCCGCCGCCCGCGTGGCGGCGGTGCTCGCCGCCGCCGCGATGCTGTAGGATCGGCGGGCGGACAGGGCGGCCCTCGAAGGCCGCGCGGCGGGGGATGGCGGATATTGTTCACTCTCCTTAGCACCCCCCCCCCCCCCGTGGACATAACTATTTCGCACCCCTCGCGGCGTGGCTCGCCGCGCTGCTGCTGGGAGCGGCGCTGATCTTCGCGCCGACCGCGACGGCGCAGAGCACGACCGACTACGACGACGACAACGACGGCCTGATCGACGTCCGCAACCTCGCGCAACTGAGCGCGATCCGCCACGACCTCGACGGCAACGGCGACCCCTCGGCGACGGGCGCGACGGCCTACGGAACTGCGTTCCCCAACCGCGTCACGGCCTCGAGCGGGCGCATGGGCTGCCCCTCGGGAGGCTGCACCGGCTACGAGCTGCGCGCCGACCTCACCTTCGACGAGAACGGCGACGGCCAGATGACGGCCACGGGCGACCCGACGTACTGGAACAGCGGCAACGGCTGGCCGCCGATCGGCAGTCTTTCCAACGGGTATGCCGCCGCGTTCCACGGCAACGGGCACACCATCAGCTACCTGCGGATCAACCGCTCCGGCACGAACTACGTCGGGTTGTTCAGCCACATGACCGGGAGCCTTGACGGCGTGGGGCTGCCGCACGCCGACGTCACGGGCCGGAACTACGTAGGCATCGCCGCCGGGGTCGGGTCGGGGACGACCAGCGCGATCAGCAAGGTGTGGACCACGGGGCGGGTCCAGGGCACCGATGCCCCGGGCGGAGTGTACGGCTGGGGCAACGCCGCCCTCCGGGCCAGCTGGTCGACGGCGACGGTCAGCGGCGGCACCAGCTCGTTCAAGGCGGGCGGGCTGGTCGGATACACTTGGGGCGACATCACCGCCAGCTGGTCGGCCGGCCGGGTCGATTCCACCCACGGCGGAGGCCTGGTGGGAACCGTCGGCAGCGGCGGCACGGTCACCGACAGCTACTGGGACACCGGCACATCCGGCTGGTCCACCAGCGGAGGCGGCACGGGCAAGGCCACGCGCGACCTCCAGCGCCCCACGGGCTACAGCGGCATCTACGCGAACTGGAACATCGACACCGACGGCGCGACGGGCGGCGACGACCCGTGGGACTTCGGCACGTCGAGGCAGTACCCCACCCTCAAGTTCACGGGCCGCACCACCTGGCGTGGCCCCGCGTGGATCGAGGCCGACCACTGGAACGCGCCCGTCGCCGGCGAACCCCTCGTCGCCGGCCTCCACACCAAGACCAGCCGCGCGCTCGTCACGCCCTCGGCCACGATCACGACCTGCGACGGCGTCGCGAACACGAACTCGCGGCAGGCGTGGGTCTGGGAGCGCTCCGACGACGGGCGCACCAGCTGGGCGACCGTCACCTCGACGCGCGGCCCGGCGTGCTCCTACGTCTACGTCCCATCGAGCACCGACGTGGGCAAGTACCTGCGCGCCCGCGTCGCGCGCACCTCGGGCGGCGACGCCTACACCCTCGCCACCGCGGCGGTCGTCGCGAGCAGCGCGGCGCCGGCGGCGACGGCGACGTTCGCCGCCGGCGACGCCTCGCCGGTGGTGGGGACGGCGGTCACCGTCTCGCCGCTGCCGACGGGGCACAGCGACCGCACGCTGTGGCGCTGGCAGCGCTGCACGGCCTCGGACGGCACGGGGACATGCACGCTGCTCGCGCCGGGCGAGCCGAGCTGGTCGTACACCCCCGTCTCCGCCGACGTGGGCGGCTACCTGCGGGCGTTCGTGTACTACTCCTCGGGCGCCTCGACGCCGGTGTGGACGCGCGCCGCGACGGGCTTCACCGGCGCCGTCGCCGCCACGCAGCAGCGCGCCGCCTGCGGCGCGCGCGGCGTCGCCGAGGCGTAGAATCGCGGCATGAGCGGTCTCGAGCCCGTCGCCGCGCGCCGAGGGCCGGCGCCGCCCCCGCCGAGGCGTGCGCTGGCGGCGGCGGTGCTCGCCGCCGCCGCCGTCTGGGCGATCGCGCAGGGGGCGCACTCGCACGGCGGCGCCGCGCCGGCCGAGGCCGACCTCGGCGGCGCCGAGGTCGCGCGCGTCGTCCGCGTCGACGCCTCGGCGGGGACGCTCGACCTGCGCGGCGTCGCCGTCGCGCCGGGCGAGGTGGTCGAGTTCGTGCTGGAGGGCAGCGCCGGGGGCGGGCACCGCTTCGTGCTGACGGGGCTGGCGGGGGCGGAGATCGACCGGCGGCTGGCGCCGGACGGCGACACCGTGGTGCGCGTGCGCGCGCCGCGCGAGGGCGCGCTCTCCTTCTTCTGCGTCGTGCCCGGCCACGAGGCGCTGCACGGCAGCCTCGTCGTCGGAGGCGGCTGAGCCGGCGGCGGCTACGCGCCGTGGGCGGTCTCCAGCCCGTGCGCGCGCAGCAGGGCGGCGTCGCCGAGGATCGAGGCGGTCGCGCCGTCCGCCGCCACCCGCCCGCCGTCGAACACCACCACGCGCGGGGCCAGCGCGCGCACCATCGCGAGGTCGTGCGTCGCGATCAGCTGCGTCTGCGGCAGCCCCCGCAGCAGCGCGATCAGCGACGCCCGCGCCCCCGGCGCGAGCGAGGCCGTCGGCTCGTCGAGCGCGAGGATCGCCGGGCGCATCGACAGCACCGAGGCGATCGCGACGCGCTTCTTCTCGCCGAGGCTGAGGCGGTGCGGCGCGCGCGCCTCGTAGCCGGCCAGCTCCACGGCGGCGAGCGCCTCGCGCGAGCACGCCAGCGCCTCCTCCGCGCCGAGGCCCTGGTGCAGCGGGCCGTAGGCCACGTCGTCGAGCACCGTCGGCGAGAACAGCTGGTCGTCGGGGTTGGGGAACAGCAGGCCGAGGCGCGAGCGGATCGCGGGGGCCGAGGCTTCCGACAGCGCGCGGCCCTCGACCTCGATCGCGCCCTCGCAGCGCAGCAGGCCGTTGAGCAGCATCAGCAGCGTGGACTTGCCCGCGCCGTTGGGCCCGAGCAGCGCGACGCGCTCGCCGGGGGCGACGTCGAGGTCGACGCCGCGCACGCCCGGCGTGCCGTCGGGGTAGTCGTAGCGCACGCCGCGCAGCCGCAGCGCGGGCGGGCCGCCCCCGCTCACCACAGCCGCACGGCCGCCTGCACGGCGGCGCCGTACAGCGCCAGCGCCGCCGCCGCCGCGACGGCCCGCGCCCCGAGGCGCGGCGCGGCGAGGGAGCGCGGCTCGCCGTCGTAGCCGCGCGCGCGCATCGCCGCGTGCACGCGCTCGGCGCGGTCGAGCGAGCGCACGAACAGCGTGCCGGCGAGGCCGCCCGCGGCGCGCGCGCGCCAGCGCAGGCCGCCGCCCGCGCGCCGCCCCTCGAGGGCCGCGCCGCGGCTGGCGCGCGCGAGCAGCATCCGCGACGCCTCCTCGCCGACGACGAAGAGGTAGCGGTAGGCGAACTCGATCGCCGCCACCAGCAGCCGCGGGACGCGCAGCGATCGCAGCGCCCGCAGCAGCGCGGGCGCCTCGGTCGTCGCCGTCAGCACGATCGCCGCGACGACCGAGATCGAGGACTTGGCGAGGATCGTGAGCGCCGCCGCCAAGCCCTCGCCGCTGACGCCCCAGCCGAGGAGCGGCAGCGTCGCGACGGGATCGCCGGGGCGCGTGAACAGCAGCGGCAGCGCGACGAGCATGAACGGCGCGGCCAGCGCGGCGCGCCTCGCCACCAGCGCGGGCGGCAGCCGCGCGAGGGCGACGGCCCCGGCGACGGGAAGCGCCAGCAGCGCCAGCGCCGTCCAGTCGCCCTCGCGCGTGAAGGCGACGGCGAAGACGTAGGAGAGCGTCGCCGCCAGCTTGGCCCGCGCGTCGGCGCGGTGCAGCGCGCTGTCGCGGTCGCAGTAGCGCTCGGCGAACGCCGCGAGGACGGCCAACGGCCCGCGCCGCTACCGCGCGGCCGGGGGCGGGCCGGCCGGAGGCGGCTCCGCCTCCTCGCCGCGCGCCGCGCGGCGCGCCCGCGCGCGCAGGCCGCGCCCCGCGAGCAGCGCGAGGGCCGCCGCCGCCAGCGTCCCGAGCGCCCCCGCGAGGATCGTCGAGGCCGCCTCGTTCCCCACGCCGGGGACGGCGTACCCGGACAGCGGCCCGGAGCGCTCCTCCGCGCGGTCGGCGAAGCCCTCGTCCTCGGCGACGCGCTCCAGCCCGTCGGGCGCGTCCGAGGCGTTCGGCGCGAGCAGCGCGACGACGAGCAGCGCCGCGGCGAGGCCGCCCGCGAGCAGCGCGGCGTTGCTGCGCCGCATCCGCGGCAGCGCGCCCCGCGGCACGGCGTCAGGCCCCGGCCGCGGCGTGCGGGCGCAGCAGGTCGGGCCGCGCCGCGCGCACGAGCGCCAGCGCGCCGAGCGTGATCAGGCCCTCGCCGGCGCCGATCAGGGCGTGCACGCCGGCCAGCGCGGGCAGCGCCACGCCAAGCGGCGACGCGCCCGACGCCGCCAGCTCGAGCGCCGTCGCCAGCGCCGCCGCCTCGACGGCCAGCCACGCGGCGGCGAAGACGGCCACCGCCCCCAGCGCCGGATGCAGCCGCCGCAGCGGCGCGAGGAGGCGGTAGGCCCCCCACCCGGCGAGAACGGCGAGGACGGCGAGGTTGAGCGCGTTGAGGCCGAGCGCCGCCAGTCCGCCGTCCTGGAACAGCAGCGCCTGCAGCGCCACGACCGCCGTCATCACCACGATCGCCGCCCACGGCCCCAGCAGGATCGCCGTCAGCGCCGCCCCCACGAGGTGCCCCGAGGTGCCGCCCGCCACCGGGAAGTTGACCATCTGCGCGGCGAACACGAACGCCGCCATCACCCCCATCAGCGGGGCCGCGCGCTCGTCGAGGCCGCGCTCGGCGCGCCTCGCCGCGAACGCGACGGCGCCCGCCGCCAGCGCCCAGCCCGCCGCCGCCACCGGCGCGCTCGCGAAGCCGTCGGGGATGTGCAGCGCCGGCCCCGCCGCCGCGAGGGTGTCCGCCGCGCCGATCGCCGCCATCGCCGCCGCCTCCCGCTACGCCGCGCCGCCGCCGCCGCGGCAGTCGGGGCACAGGCCGGGGATGGCGAGGTGGCGGATGTCGGCCTCGAAGCCGGCGCGGTCGCGGATCTCGGCCTCGGCGAGCCGCAGCGAGTCCAGCTCGACCGCCGCGCTGCGCCCGCACGCCGCGCACTCGACGTGGTGGTGCGCCGCGTCCGGCTCCGCCCACTCGTACACCGCCGTGCCCGAGGCCCCCCGCAGCGCCGAGGTCAGCCCCAGGTCCGCCGCCGTCTCCAGCGTGCGGTAGACCGTCGAGAGCGAGATGCCGGCGTGCGGGTCGCCGTCGAGCACGCGGCCGAGGATCTGCTCGGCGCTCTGGTGGTCGCTGGCGTGGCGCAGCGCGCTGAGGATGCGGGCGCGCTGGATCGTCAGCCGCCGCCCCCGCTCGCGCACCGCCCTCGCGATCTCCGGCTCGCAACTCACGCCGTCGCGCCTCCGCCGCCCCGCCGCGCGCGTTCGCTGCTGCGAACGTTCGCAGCAGCATCCTACCGCGCCTCCGCCCCCGCGTCATCCCGTGCGGCGATCGCCGCCGCGTTCGCTGCGCTTCCCGCTCGCCCGACGCCGCCCGCCCGTTGTAGGATCGGCGGGCGGACGGGAGCGGCGCAGAAGCCGCGTGGCGGGGGAGCGGCGGATATTGTTCACTCTCCTTAGCACCCCCCCCCTCGGCGACATAACTATTTCCAACTCCTCGCGGCGTGGCTGGGCGCGCTGCTGCTCGGCGCGACGCTGATCCTCGCGCCGCCCGCGACGGCGCAGAGCACGACCGACTACGACGACGACAACGACGGCCTGATCGACGTCCGCAACCTCGCCCAGCTCGACGCCATCCGCCACGACCTCAACGGCAACGGCGACCCCTCGGCGACAGGTGCGACGGCCTACGGCGCGGCGTTCCCCAACCGCGTCACGGCCTCGAGCGGGCGCATGGGCTGCCCGACCTCGGGCGGCTGCACGGGCTACGAGCTGCGCGCCGACCTCACCTTCGACGAGAACGGCGACGGTCAGATGACGTCGGCGGGCGACCCGACGTACTGGAACAGCGGCAGCGGCTGGCTGCCGATCGGCGCCCTCGTCAGCCCCTACACCGCGACGTTCCGGGGCAACGGCCACACTATCAGCCACCTGCGGATCAACCGCTCCGGCACGAACTACGTCGGGCTGGTCGGCTACTTGACCGGGAGCATCGTCGCCGTGGGGCTGCCGCACGCCGATGTCCGGGGCCAGAACAACGTCGGCATCGTCGCCGGGATCGCGGCGGGGACGATCAGCAGGGTGTGGACCACTGGGCTGGTCCACGGCGCCCAGGCTCCGGGCGGAGTGCACGGCTCGGGCACCGCCACCCTCCGGGCCAGCTGGTCGGCGGCGACGGTCAGCGGCGGCAATGCGGAGCGCAAGGCGGGCGGGCTGGTCGGGTACAGCGACGGCAGCATCACCGCCAGCTGGTCGGGTGGACGGGTCGACTCCACCAACGGCGGAGGCCTAGTGGGATCCGCCACGAGCTTCGCCACGGTCACGAACAGCTACTGGGACACCGGCACATCCGGCCAAGCCGCCAGCGCGGGCGGCGTCGGCAAGAGCACGCGCGACCTCCAGCGGCCGACGGGCTACAGCGGCATCTACGCGAACTGGAACCTCAACCTCGACGGCGACGCCAACACCGACGACGACCCGTGGGACTTCGGCACGAGCCGCCAGTACCCCGCCCTCAAGTTCACGGGCCGCACCACGGACCGAGGGCCCGCGTGGATCGAGGCCGACCACTGGAACGCTCCCGTCGCCGGTGAACCCCTCGTGGCCGGCCTCCACACCAAGACGAGCCGCGCGCTCGTCACGCCTGCCGCCACGATCACGACCTGCGACGGCGTCGCGAACACGAACTCGCGGCAGGCGTGGACATGGGAACGCTCCGACGACGGGCGCACGAGCTGGACCACCGTTACCTCGACGCGAGGCCCGGCGTGCTCCTACGTCTACGTCCCCTCATCGAGCGACGTGGGCAAGTACCTGCGCGCCCGCGTGCCGCGCACATCGGGTGGCGACGCCTACACCCTCACTACCGCCGTCGTCGTCGCGAGCAGCGCGGCGACGGCGGCAACGGCGAGCTTCGCCGGCGGCGACGCCTCGCCGGTGGTGGGCACGGCGGTCACGGTCTCGCCGCTGCCGTCGCACAGCGATCGCACGCTGTGGCGCTGGCAGCGTTGCACGGCCTCGGACGGCACAGGGACGTGCACGCTGCTCGCGCCGGGCGAGCCGAGCTGGTCGTACACGCCCGTCGCCGCCGACGTAGGGGGCTACCTGCGCGCGTTCGTGTACTACTCGTCGGGCGCCTCGACGCCGGTGTGGACGCGCGCCGCGACGGGCTTCACCGGCGCCGTCGCCGCCTCGAACTGAGCGCCGGGCGGGACGCGACGCGAGGTCAGCGGCTGGCGTCCTCGGCGTAGGCGTCGCCGATCGCGCCTTCGCGCAGGAGCCGCGCGTAGCGCTCCTCGCCGAGGCCGAGGACGCCGCGCAGCACCTCCTCGTTGTGCTGGCCGAGCGTCGGGGCGGGGCCGCGCACGGGCGTGAGCGGCATCCTCGCGAAGCGCGCCATCGGCCCCGGGTGGCGGCGCGTCCCGGCCTCGGGGTGCTCGATTTCGACGAAGAAGCCGCGCGCTGCGAGGTGCGGGTCGCCGAACATCTCGGGCTGGTGGAGGACGGCGGCGGCGGGCACGCCGGCGGCCTGCAGCTCGCGCATCAGCTCGATGTCGCCGCGCCGCGAGGTCCACGCGGCGATCAGCGGCTCCAGCTCGTCCTGGTTGCGGTGGCGCGCCGCCGCGTCCGCGAAACGCCCGTCCTCCGCCAGCGCGGGCTCGCCCATCGCCCCGCACAGCGCGGCGAACGCCTCGTCCGAGGGCGCGGCGATGGCGATCCAGCGGTCGTCGCCGGCGCAGGGGAAGACGCCGTAGGGCGCGATCGAGGGGTGGCGGTTGCCCTGCTGGCTGTGGACGCGCCCGTTCATGCGGTAGTCGAGCAGGTCGTAGGCGGTGTGGTGGATCACGGCCTCGGCCTGCGACATCTCGATCAGCTGGCCCTCGCCCGTGCGCTCGCGGGCGATCAGCGCCATTTGCACGGCGGCGGCGACGTGCGCGCCGGCGTTGGGGTCGCCGTGGTAGACGGCGGGGGTGCTCGAGGGGTCGGAGTCGCGGTAGCCGCGCAGCATGGTGTGGCCGATCACCGCCTCCATCGTCGCGCCGAAGCCCTTGAAGTGGGCGTAGGGGCCGCTGATGCCGAAGCCGGGGAAGCGCACCATGATCAGGCGCGGGTTGACCGCCGACAGCCGCTCCCACCCCACGCCGAGGTTGCCCGCCACGTCGGCGGCGTTGTTCTCGACGAACACGTCGGCCTCGCCCACGAGGGCGTAGAACAGCTCGCGCCCCTCGTCGCTCGCGAGGTCGAGCGTGACGCTCTTGTGGCCGCGCTTGGCGTAGTTGAAGTTGGCGTTGCGGTTCCAGAAGCCCTCGGAGGGGTCGCGGTCGAGGTAGATCGCCCCGGTCTGCCCGGCCATCAGCTCCTCGGGGATGTGGCGGTAGCCCGCGCGCGTGGGGTTGAGGTGGCGCACCGACTCGATCTCGATCACCTCGGCGCCGAGGTCGGCGAGGATCATCGAGCCGAACGGGCCCGCCCACACGATCGCCTGCGAGAGCACGCGCACGCCGTCGAGGGGCAGCCGCCGCCCCGCGCCGCCCGCCGCGCCCGCCGCCGGTTCCGCCGTCACGCGCCGCCTCCTAGACCACGTCGCGCTGGCGCAGCAGCGCGACCTCGCTGCGGGCGTAGCCGAGGCGTTCGGTCAGCACCTCGGCGGTATGCTCGCCGAGCGCCGGGGCGGGGCGCACCTCGCCCGGCGTGGCCGACATGCGGAAGGGCGGCCCCGGCAGGTCGAGGGGCGGGCCGCCCGCGGCCTCGACGCGGCGAAAGAAGCCGCGCTCGCGCAGGTGGGGGTCGGCGGCCACGTCGGCCATCGTGTTGATCGCGCTCACCGGCAGGCCCTGCGCCTGCCCCGCTTCCATCACCTGCTGCTTCGTGCGCTCCAGCAGCCACGGGTAGAAGACGGCGTCGACCTCGCCCGCGTAGGCGAAGTCCAGCAGGTGCGGGACGAGGCGCTCGTCCCCGATCAGGTCGGGGCGGCCGATCATGCGGCAGAAGCGGTCCCACCAGGGCGGGGCGCAGATGACGTGCACGTAGCCGTCGGCGCACGGGTAGACGCCCATCGGCAGCGCCGTCGTGCGCGCCGACTCCTGCCGCTGGAAGAAGAGCGAGCCGGAGTACTCGTACGCGCTGAGGTTGGTGCCCCCGCGATCCATCGAGGCGGCCAGGATGTCCTGCAGCGAGATCTCGACGCGCTCCCCCTCGCCCGAGGAGCGCGAGCCGTGCAGCGCCCCCAGCGCGAACGCCGCGATCACCCCGCCCGCGAGGAAGAGCGGCGCGTAGGTCGCGATCTTCACCGGCTCGCGCCCCCACTCGGCGGTGATCGAGAGCACCCCGCCCATCGCGTAGGCCAGCATGTCGTCGGTCTCGAAGTCGCGGTACGGGCCGTCGGGCCCGAAGTTGGAGATCGAGACCAGCGCCGCGCGGGGGTTGAGCGCCTCGAGCCGCTCGCCGTCGAGGCCGAGCCGCGCGAGCGCGCCGGGGCGGAAGCTTTCGGCGACGAGGTCGGCCTCCGCCGCCAGCCGCCCGAGGATGGCGCGGCCGGTCGCGGTCTTGAGGTTGAGCGTGACGCTGCGCTTGCCGGTGTTGAGTTCGAGGAACATGCCGCTGCGGTCGCGGTGCGGATCGTCGTCCGGGAACGGCCCCATCCGCCGCGAGACGTCGCCGCGGTGCGGATGCTCGATCTTGATCACGTCGGCGCCGTAGTCGGACAGCAGCTTGGTCGCGTACGGCCCCGCGATCGCCTGCGTGAGGTCGAGCACGCGCACGCCTTCGAGCGGTCCCATCGCAGCCTCCCGTGCCCTGCTATTCGGCCAAATCAAAGATCGAATCGATCTTGTTAATTTCATCGGCGATACGTTCCGCTTCCCGCGAACACCCGAAAGCAGTTTGCCCCTCAAATCCATACTCAAGTACATAGTCCTCCAGATCGCTGGTGGCTCTGGAACCGATCATTCTTTCGACCTCTGGCACATTTTCATCGGACAAATAAGCCCGGAGTGCAGCCCAGAAAGCAAGTACGTCCGAACGAACGCAACGCGATTTAGTCTCAACCATAAGGGCACGTAGCCCTCTCATTTCAGCAGCAAAATCATCGCTGAAACGAAAGTCGGTGATGTCATCATCCCATTTGGAAGCCCAACTGGCCGCTGCAACTGTGCGTCTCGAAACAATCTCACGCAGAGCGAGCTGTGCATCCGCCAGTATTGAGGCGGACTGGTTGAACGGCGTTCCGATTGCGGTAAGCAACAGATCGCAAGAATCATCAATGGCCTCGGATCTCCAACAACAACGCCAACCTGATCCCGACATGATCGCGCTTTGTGATATCGAAAGTCACCTCCGTGTCGGCCGTGACCGAGTCGCTTCCGGTGCTATCCTGAGTGGAATCTTCACCCGGAGCGGCATCCCCGCCTCCGCAGGACGCGGCAAGCAGCACGAACAGGATCACGACTAGCGTCTTCGTGCTCGTGTACATGGCCTCGAAGCCCCTTGATGCGACAGCGCCAGCCCCTAGACGAGAGGTCATCCTAGAGCGGCTGCCGATGGCGATCAACCCGCTGTGCCGCCAACTAGCGTGCGCCTCCCGTATACTGCCGCGAGCGTGGCAGAGGCGCGCGGGGAGCGGGAGGTGCCCTATGCTGGCGGAAACGCGCGAGAGGGAGGGCGAAATCCGGGGTGTGCGCGTGCGCCTCGTCGAGGTAGTCGTAGCTGGCCATATCGTCGAACAGGTCATCTCCTACGACATGGCGGAGGCCGAGGGTGTCCACAGCCAGCCGTTCGGCGAGGATGTGGACCGCATCCTGCAGGGCGGGATGTTCGCGTTCGACAGGATCGCGGGCGACGAGATGTGGGGACGGACCGCTACCGCGCCTGCCTATGTGCTCGATGGCAAGTGCGTCCGCACCCGCAAGATCGCACACTGCGACGACATCAAGCCCGCGAGCGCATGGTGGACGATCACCAGGCCCGACGGCACGGAGGTCGAGAACCCGCCGTGGAGCTGCGTCGCAGGCGAGCCGCCGATCACGCATGAAGAGCTGACGGCACTACGGCGTTAGCGCCCCGTCCGTTCCCGCGATGCGCGTTGCGCCTCAGCGAGGTGACGGTTCGCGACAGGGTACCCGATGCTGTTCTGCGCCCGTCATTCCAGCGGTGGGCGGCGGCGGTCAACGCCGCCCGTCCGCGCCGCGCGTACCGCGCGCGGCCCGTATGCTGGGGCGCGCACCCGCGAGGCGCGGAGGAGGGCGGGACCGATGACGGCGACGGCGCTCGAGGCGATCGAAGAATTCATCGCCGGGCAGGCTGTGGACACCTCGCGCGACCGCTGGCGGACGCGGCTGGCGAAGCCGCCGCTGCCGCAATTCGGCGCGGACGAGGCCTACCGCTGGGACCTCGAAACGAACGTGGGGAGCATCGGCGTGCGGCTGCTGCCGCAGGTCGCGCCGATGCACGTCGCCAGCACGATCTACCTGACGCGGCTCGGCTTCTACGACGGGCTGGCCTTCCACCGCGTGATCACGGGGTTCATGGCGCAGGGCGGCTGCCCGCTCGGCACAGGCGCGGGCAGCCCCGGCTACGAGTACGAGGGCGAGTTCGACCCCTCGGTGCGGCACGACAGGCCGGGGCTGCTGAGCATGGCGAACGCCGGCCCCGGCACCGACGGCAGCCAGTTCTTCCTCACCTTCGCGCCGACGCCGTGGCTGGACGACCAGCACACCATCTTCGGCGAGGTCGCCGAGGGCATGGAGACGCTCGCGGCCCTCGAGGCGCGCGGCTCGCAGGGCGGCCAGCCCAGCGAGCCGCTCCGCATCGAGCGCGCGGTGATCGCCGCCGCGTAGCGCGCCCCCCTCGGCGGCCGCGCGCGGCGCCGGACGCCGCGCACGCGAAGGCCGCGCCCCGGGGGGCGCGGCCTCGCTCGTGCGCCTGCGCCGTGCGCGAGGGGCTAGCCGCGGGGCAGCCCCAGCCCGCGCGTGGCGATGATGTTGCGCTGGATCTCCGAGCTGCCGCCGGCGATCGTGCTGGGGATCAGGTGGAAGTAGTCCTGGGTGAAGCGCGCGCCGTTCGGCGTGTGCTCCGAGTCCGGGTCCCACATGTTCGAGTAGAGCCCGAACATCTTGATCCCGGTGCGGGCGATGCGCTGGTTCAGCTCCGAGGCGAACATCTTCGAGGTCGAGGCCTCGTAGTTCGGGATCACGCCGACGGCCTGCATCGAGATGATGCGGAAGCTGAAGTTGAACCCGACCTCGGTCTCGACGTAGCGGTCGGCGATCTCGGAGCGCACCGAGGGCAGCGCGTCGACGCGCGACTTGGCCGCGCCCTCGTCCTTGAGGTAGGCGATGGCGTCGTCGAGCTCGCGGCGGGAGGCCACGGCGCCGCTGATGTTGGAGCGCTCGTAGTCGAGCAGCGTCATGCCGACGTACCAGCCGCGGTCGATCTCGCCGACGACCTGGCTGACGGGGACGCGCACGTCCTCGTAGAAGGTCTCGTTCGAGAAGTGCTGCCAGCCGCCGCTGACGAGCGGGCGCACCGAGATGCCCGGGGTCTGCATGTCCATCAGCATGAAGCTGATGCCGCGGTGCTTGGGGGCGTCCGGGTTGGTGCGGACGAGCGCGAAGATCCAGTCGGCGCGGTGCGCGTTCGAGGTCCAGATCTTCTGGCCGTTGACCACGAACTCGTCGCCGTCGCGGACGGCGCGCGTCTGCAGCGAGGCGAGGTCGGAGCCGGCGCTCGGCTCGGAGTAGCCCTGCGCCCACGCGATCTCGCCGCTGAGGGTGGCGGGCAGGAAGCGCGTCTTCTGCTCCTCGGTGCCGTGCGCGATCAGCGTCGGCCCCAGCATCGAGACGCCCTGGCCGCCGACGTCGGGCGCCAGCGCCGAGGCCATCTCCTGCTTGAGGATGAACTGCTCCATCGGCGTCATGCCGGCGCCGCCGTACTCGCTCGGCCAGTGGGGGGCGACCCAGCCGCGCGACTGCACCGCGCGCTCCCACTCGATCGCCGCCGCCTTCGCGTCCGGCTCGCCGAGGAAGCGGTCGTGCTGCCAGCCGCCCTCCTGGCCCAGCTCGCCGCCCTGCTCCGCCAGCGCCTTGTAGTAGGCGGGCAGGTTCTCCTGGATGAAGCCGCGCACTTCCTGGCGGAACGCCGCCTGTTCGGTGGTGTCTGCCCAGTCCAACGTCGTACCTCCTCGGTCCGCCCTCGCGGGCGCGCCCATCGTGGGCGTTCGCGCGCCGTTCGTCAACGCCCGCGCCGCTACGCCCGCTCGCCGCTTCCCGCCAGCGCCGCCTCGATCTGGTCGAGGTGCGCGCCGATGTGCTCCATCCCGTCCCGCGCCTGCTGCACGATCGAGCGCCGCCCCAGCGCCGGATGCAGCCCGGCGCGCCCCCACGAGGAGTCCGGCAGGTGCTTCAGCAGGTCCCCGATCGCCTCGATCTCCTCGCCGAGCCACGACAGCAGCAGCGCCGGGTCGCGCCGCCCCCAGGCGTGGCGCGCGTCCTCGCCCTCGTCGTCGGCGACGGGCAGCACCGGGTCCGTCATCCACGCCATGCGCGTCAGCTGGTCGCGCAGCAGCCGCGCGTAGACGATGACGTGGCCGAGCGCGCGGCAAGCCGACCACTCGCCCGGCGCGGGCTCGGCCTGCGCCTCGGCCGCCGTCCGGCCGGCCAGCAGCGCGCGCGCGCGCTCGCCCGCGCGCGCGACGGCGTCGACGTCGCCGACGTAGCGGCGCACCGCCCCCGTCACGAAGTCGATGCGGTTCTGGACGACGATGCGGTCCGGCTCCCCGGTCACGGCGCGGCCTCCCCGGTCTCCTCCAGCGTCAGCTCCAGCTCGACGGGCGAGCGCAGCGGCAGCGAGGCGACGCCGACGGCGGCCCGCACGCCGGTGCCGGCGTCCTCGCCGAAGGCCTCGCGCAGCAGCTCGCTGGCGGCGTCGATCACCGCCGGATGGCGGTCGAACTCCGGCGCGCTCGCCACGTAGCCGGCGAGCCGCACCACGCGCAACCCCTCGAGGCTGCCGCGCAGCCCTCGCACCGCGGCGAGCGCGTTGAGCGCGGCCACCTGCGCGGCCTCGCGCCCCTCCTCGATCGTGCGCTCGCCGTCGCCGAGCCGTCCGGGGTGCAGGATCGCGCCGTCGCGCATCGCGACCTGGCCGGAGACGAGCACCTGCCGCCCGAGGCGCATCGCCGGCCGGTAGAGGGCGAGCGCCCCCGGCGGCTCCGGCAGCTCGCGCCCCGCCCACCGCAGCCGCTCCTCGACGCCCGTCATCCCTCGCCCCCGCCCGCTGCGCCGCCTCGCCGCCCGCGATTATAGCCGCTCGCGCAACACAGCCTTGAGCGCCGGATTCGCGAGCACCTGCTCCGCCAAAACCTCGATCGGGGCATGATCGACGAACTGCTGCAGGACGTACCGGAGATTATTCCCGGCGTCCTCGTCGAACACTCTCGCGATCTCTTCGTAGTCGATCTCGAGGAGATCGCAGAACTCCCGCCCGGTCATGGCTTCCTCGCGCGCGATCTTGCGCTTGAAGCCGTTCAGGATGGCGTCTTGGTCGTCTTGGAAGAAGGCGCAGAAGTGGCTGGTCACCACATACGGAATATCACGGGCAGCCCGAGCGATAAACCGATGCATCGAGTCGTGCTCTCCTGCCGCCTTCTTGGTGTCGAAGACATGGCCGATCTTCAATTCGATGATGTAGCACCGCTGCTCTCCGTCGCGCCGCCTGAACACCATGAAATCCGGCTCGGTTCCTCCGGAGCCGATCGTTTTGCTGGCCTTGATCGCCTTCTTCGTCACCAGCAACACGCCTTCGGGCATGATGTCCGCGGTCAGGAACTCGTCCAGGTCCGGAACGTGCTCCACCCGTTCCGCAATCATGCGCTCCAGCTCGTTGCCGTTCCTGATCGATGCCGAGTGGATTTCGCTGACGAGTGCTCCGAGTTCCGGCACGCCCAGAACCCGCGCGTACGACCCCGTCGAGTTGGCGGCCTTCGCTGCCCTCACTTGCGCCACGCGGCTAGCCGTTCAGGTCGCAGCCGAGGAAGTTGCGGTCCCGGCGGTGCGCCGCCTCCATGACGGAGAACGAACCCGCCGCCGGATCGATCACGTAGTCGCCGCTGTGTGTGACGGCGGCGATGAGCTCGCCCTGCAGATCGATCGGCTTGCCGTGGGGGTGCTCCGACGTGTCCGCCGGCTCTTCCCAGGTGTCCGGAATGTTGTGTACCCGCCACACGCCCTTCGCCCGGAGGGGCTGCTTCTGCAGCACGACGCAGTATTCCGTCACGCGCCGCGAGCGATAGCCCATGCCCATCCTGCCCTTGTGCCAGTTGATCAGGTCCACGACATCGAGCGCCGTGCCGTCCAGCCAGTGCCGGAAGCCCTGGCACAGGTGGAACTTGTCCATCCAGAGGAAGAGGTGGCCCGACGGCATGAGCGCCCGGTCGATGCCCCTGACGAACTGCGCGATCGCGTCCTCGGGCATCTGCTCCAGCGCGCTCCGCCGCCGGCCCCGCCGCACGCCCTCGTTGCCGTACTGCAGCCGGTCGAGGACGCCGCGGTACTGGGGGTCGAGGAACGCGGCGGGGAAGGCCGCCTCGGGCAGCCTCGCGAGGAAATCGAGGCCGTCCATCGCCAGACGGGTATTCGGTTCGAGCGCGGCGGGGAGATCGGGCGCGGGCGCCACGACGGTTCTCTCGCCGGAGAACACCGTGGCGCCGTTCGCCGGCGGGGCGGGCGGGGCGGGCAGGGCGGCGAAGACCGGAGGCGTCACGCACTGCTCCTTTTTCGTCCCCGCCGCCGGGAGCGCACCATACCACGGCGGCACGCACGCGCAAGCGATTGAGAACGTCCGCTCTAGGACAGCGCGTCCTCCGGCAGCAGGCGTTCGAGGATGGCGTTGAGCCCGTCGTCGTCGTCGAAGTGGATGGTGAGGGCGCCCCGGCCGCGCGCGCCGCGGCGCAGCGCGACCCGCGCGCCGAGCTCGCGGCGCAGCGCCTCGGCGGCCGCCTCCAGCTGCGGGTCGGCGGCGGCGCGGGGCTTCGCGACGGCCCCGACGGCCCCGGCGGGCGGCGCAGGGCGCGCCAGCAGCTCGCGCACGAGGCGCTCGGTCTGCCGCACCGACAGCTCCTCGCCGCGCACGCGGTCGAGGGCGGCGAGGCGATCGGGCTCCGCGAGGGGGAGCAGCGCGCGCGCGTGGCCCTCGCTGATCTCGCCCGCGGCGAGCGCGCCGAGGGCGGGCGCGGGCAGGTCGAGCAGGCGCAGGCGGTTGGCGACGGCGGCGCGCGAGCGGCCCACGCGCTCGGCGACCTCGCGCTGGGCGAGGCCGAATTCGGCGATCAGCCGCCGGTAGGCGCGCGCCTCCTCGATCGGGTTGAGGTCCTCGCGCTGCACGTTCTCGATCAGCGCCAGTTCGAGGCGGTCGCGGGCGGCGCCGCCGCGCACGGTCACGGGCACGCGCGCGAGGCCGGCGGCGCGGGCGGCGCGCAGCCGCCGCTCGCCGGCGATGAGCCGGTAGCGCGGCGCCGCGTCCGGCGGCGCGCCGGGCGGCGCGGGCAGCGGCGACACCAGCAGCGGCTGGATCACGCCGTGCTCGCGCACCGAGGCGGTCAGCTCCGCCAGCGCCTCGGCGGCGAACTCCTCGCGCGGCTGCTCGGGGTTGGGTTCGATGGCGCCGATCGGCGCCTCGAACGCGGCCTCCTGCCCCTCGGCGGCGCCGGCGGCGGGCGGCGCGGGCGAGGGCGGGATGAGCGCGCCGAGGCCTCGGCCGAGGCCTCGGGCGGCGGCGCGCGCGGGTCGCTCGCCGTCGGTCGCCGTCACGGGGCGCCTCCGTCGCGGGGAGCCTCGGCCGCGGGGAGGGGGAGCCGCAGCAGCAGCTCGTCGGCGAGCCGCTCGTAGGCCTCGGCGCCCGGCGAGCGCGGGTCGTAGCGCCGGATCGGGAGGCCGTGGCTGGGCGCTTCCGAGAGCCGCACCGATCGCGGGATCACGCTGCGGAAGGTGTCCTCGAAGTGCTTCCGCACCTCGGCCTCGACCTCGCGGGCGAGGTTGGTGCGGCCGTCGAACATGGTGAGCACGATGCCGCGCACGCGCAGCGCCGGATTGAGGTTGCGCCGCACCAGCCCGATGGTGCGCGAGAGGTGGGTCAGGCCCTCCAGCGCGAGGTACTCGGCCTGCACGGGGATCAGCACCTCGGCGGCGGCGGCGAGGGCGTTGACGGTGAGCAGGCCGAGCGAGGGCGGGCAGTCGATCAGCAGCACGTCGTAGCGCGGCGCGATCGGCTCCAGCGCGCGCCGCAGCCGGAACTCGCGCGCCGGCGCCGGCGCCAGCTCGACCTCGGCTCCGGCGAGGTGCAGCGAGGCCGGCGCGAGGTCGAGGCCGGGCGCGACCGCCCCGACGATCGAGCCGCCGAGGGGGCGCTCGTCCACCAGCGCCTCGTAGAGCCCGTCCTCGCCGCCGGGCGGCAGCCCCAGCGCCGAGGTCGCGTTGGCCTGCGGGTCGGCGTCGACGAGCAGCACGCGCACGCCGCGCGCGCCGAGGCTCGCGCCGAGCGAGACCGCCGTCGTCGTCTTGCCGACGCCGCCCTTCTGGTTCGCGATCGCGATCGTGACGCTCACGCCGGGGCCGCCCGTTCGGCGGCGGCGCGATCCCCGGGGGATGCCCGCGCCTCGACGCGCGGGAGCCGCGCCGGGCCCTCGGCGGCCACGGCGGCGGCGGCCACGGCGGCGGCGGCCTCGCCCGCCACGGCGTCGTCCGCGCCGCCGGCCAGCGCCGCCGCGTAGGCGGCGGCGAAGGCGTCGCCCGCGCCCGTCGTATCGGCCGCGCGCGCGGGCGCCGCCGCGATCGGCAGCGGGGGCGCGCCCGCGCGGTGCGCCTCGGCGCCGTCCGCGCCGCGCGTCACCACGACGCGCGCGCAGCGCGCGGCGAGCGCCTCGATCGCCCCGCGCGGCCAGGGCGCGGTCTCCTCGCGCGACAGGAACACCGAGACGCGCGGGCCGCAGGCCGCGAGCAGCGCCGGCGACGGCTCGCGCCGCACGCGCACCGCGCCGTCCGCGCCCACCTCGCGCTGCAGGCCCTGCGCGAGCAGGGCCACGGCGGGGACGCCGAGCGCGGCGAACGAGGGGGCGTCGAGGTCGTCCGGCAGCAGCGGGCCGAGCACGAGCGCGTCGGCCTCGGCGGCCCAGTCCTGCGGCAGGCCGCCGGCGGCGAGCGCGCGATCGGGGCGCGCGAGCAGGCGCAGCCTGCGCTCCCCGCCGCCCGCGGCCTCGTGCGCGAAGCGCAGCGGCGTCCCGGCGCGCACGACGGCCAGCTCGTGCCCCTCGAAGGCGCCGAGGCAGGCCCCGGGGCCGGCGAGGACGAGCGCGCGGGCGCGCAGGCCGAGCGCGGCGAGGGCGCGCGCGGCGTAGGCCGCCGCGCCCCCCGCGCGCGTCCCGCCGCCGAAGCGGTCCTCGGCGACCGCTCCGGCCACGACGATCCGCGGGGGCGCGCGGCGCGGCATGGGCGCTAGCCGTCCGGCGGCCCGTCGTCCGGCGGCGTCGCGCCGCCGTCCGCGCCGTCCGCGCCCGCCTCGTTCTCGCCCGCCTCGTCCGCGCCGGGGTCGGGCATCACCTCGACCTGGCGGTGGTCGCCGCTGCCGACGCTCTCGGTGGCGACGCCCGGCTCCTCGCCGAGGGCGAGGTGGATGATGCGGCGTTCGGCGGGGGGCATCGGTTCGAGCGTGATCACGTCGCCGGTCTCGCGCACCTCGTCGGCGACGCGGCGCGCCATCTCGACGAGCGACTCCTCGCGGCGGCGGCGGTAGCCCTCGATGTCCACGGCGAAGAGCAGGTCCTGGTCGCCGTGGGCGCGGCCCACCATCACGTTGAGCAGGTACTGGAGCGAGCCCAGCGTCTCGCCGCGGCGCCCGATCAGCAGCCCCAGCTCGTCCGAGGCGTCCTCGGTGACGCCGCTGATGTCGAAGACCTGCGCGACGCGGCCCTCGCCGTCGCCGGGCGTCTCCGCCGCACGCGCCTCGATCTCGGTGTCCTCGAGGCCCAGCAGCGTCAGCAGGTCGCGCAGCGTGCGCCCGGCGAAGTCGATCTCGTCCTCGGCGCCGTCCGGGGGGGCCAGCGGCGGCTCGTCGGGCGCGCCGGGCACGCGCGTCGGCTCGGCGGCGGCGGGGCCCCGGCGCTCCGGCGCGGCCCCGGCGCGGCCTCCGCCGTCGCGCGGGCGCTCGCGCCGCTCGCGCCCCTCGGCGCGTTCGCCCTCGCCACGCTCGGCGCGCTCGCCGCGCTCGGCGCGCTCGCCGCCGCCGCGTCCGCCGCGCCGCCTGCGGCGGGGGCGGCCCTCGCGGTCGCCGGCCTCGCGGCGGGCGGGCGCGGCGGCGCCGCCGTGTCCGGGCGCGCCGGGGCGGGTGGTGACGCGGACGATGGCGTCCTCGCCGCCGAGTCCGAAGAGGCCCCGCCTACCTTCGCGAATCACCTCGACGTCGACGTGGCCGCGGCTGACCCCGAGTCTGGCGAGCGCCCGATCGACGGCGGCGTCGACCGTCCTTCCGCTGACCTCTTCGACCGTCATCCGTCTCCTCCGTCCGTGCGGTCTCCGCGTCCGCGGCGGCGGCCTCCGCCGTTTCCGTCCCGTCGAGGTCGCCGCCTGTCCCGTTCGCGCCGCCGCGCTGGGCGGAGCGTGGGCCGGGCAGCGGCGGCAGCCCGACGCGCGCGCGCACCGGGGCCGGCACGAGCGATCCCCAGGTGAAGTCGCCGGGGCCGACGAACACCCACTGCAGCACGAGACCGATCAGCGTGCTCGCGGCCCAGTAGAGCCCGAGGCCGGCCGGCACCACCAGGGCGAACCACCCGAACATCGCGGGCAGCATCCACTGCATCATCTGGTTCATCTGCGCCTGCTGCGATCCCGGCCTCGCCAGCGCCCGCGACGACGAGATGCGCTGCGTCAGCCACATCGAGGCGAAGATCACCGCCACCAGCACGAGGTTCCCGTTGGCCGACAGGTCCATGCCGAGGAACCCCGTGTCGAGGGGCAGCGCCGCCTGCACCAGCTGCGCGCCGTAGAGCCGGTCGCCCAGCTTCAGCACGTCCTCGGGGTGCTGCGACAGCGTGATGCGGATCACCATGTAGAGCGCGATGAAGATCGGGAACTGGATCAGCTGCGGCCCGAGGCAACCCAGCGGGTTGACGCCCCCGCCGATCGACCGCCGCGCCTTCCGCGCCGCGCCCTCCGGCGCATCGGCCGCGTCGACGCCGTGCACCCGCTCGAGGTGGCGCCGGTACTGGCTCCACAGCTCGTCGCGGTCGGCGTCGTGCGCCTTCCAGTCGCAGGCGGCGGGCCGGCCGAGCACGACCGCGGCGAGGCCGGCGCGCTCGCAGGCGACCGTCTTGCGGCGGTAGAGCTTCATCTGCTCCTGGGAGCGCCGCTTCGGGTCCTTGTAGCGCTTCTGGAGCGCCTCCATCTCCGGCTGCAGCTCCTGCAGCCCCCGCGCCGCGCGCAGCGTCCGCAGCGTGAGCGGGAACGTGACCACCCTCGTCAGCACCGTGAACAGCAGGATCGCGACGCCGTACGAGCCGAACGAGAGCACGCTCAGCGCGACCATCAGGTTGATCAGCGGGTTCTCGAGGAACGTCTGCCACACCGCGCCGATCGGCAGCATCGCCTCAGCTCCGCTCGTACACGACGGAGGCCGTCCCCGCCTGCGGATCGACGGCGACGAGATCGCCGCCGTCGGTGACGTAGAGCAGGCCGCCGTCCGCCGCCAGCGGGTCGGCGAGCAGCTGGCCGCGCAGCAGCGCCTCCCGCCACAGCCGCCGCCCCGTCGCCGGATCGAGGCCGAAGAGCACGCCCTCGCGCAGCGCGACGACGAGCACGCCCCCGGCGAGGGCGGGTTGCGCCCTGATCTCGCCGTCGTCCTCGCGGAAGCGCCACAGCTCGCGCCCGCCCCGGCGGTCGATGGCGTAGACGGAGCCGTTCGTCGTCGCCGCGTACACCGCGTCGCCCGCGGGCAGCGGCCGCGACCAGAACCAGCCGTCGCCGTCGAAGCGCCAGCGCTCCTCGCCGCCCGAGGCGTCGAGCGCGTAGAGGCGGCGGTCGAGCGCGCCCGCGTAGAGCGTGCCGCCGTCGAGCAGCAGGTCGCCGGCGACGGCGCCGCCGAGGTCCCGCGTCCAGCGTTCGCCGCCGCCGGGGTCGACGGCGCGCACGCGGCGGTCGAGGCCGCCGACGTAGACCACGCCCCCGCCGAGGGCCGGCCCCGACCAGAAGCGCTCGCTGCCCCTCGCCAGCGGCGCGCCCACGGCCCCCGTGGCGGCGTCGACCGGCGTCAGCGCCCCGTCCTCGGTCGGCACGTAGAGCACGCCCGCGCGCCCGTCCCAGGCGGGCGTGCCGACGACGGCGCCGCCGAGGTCGGCGAGCCAGCGCACGCCCGGCCCGCCCCCGCCGGCAGCGCCGCCCGCGTCGAGGTCGAGCGCCAGCACCTGCCCGGAGAACGCGGCGAGGTAGACGGCGCCGCCGTCCACGATCGGCGTGGCGTAGAGCGCGTCGAGGTCGTCGATGTCGCCGCGATCGAGGCCTGCGGGCAGGGCGGCGTCCTCGGGGAAACGCCAGAGGGCGCGGGCGGGGCCGTCGCCGGTGCGGACGGCAGCGAGCTCGCCGGGCCGGTCCTGCACGAGCACGACGCCGCCCGCCTCGACGGGCGCGGCCCAGCCGTCGGGGCTGCCGAGGTCGGTCGCGCACCCGAGGGCCAGCAGCGCGGCCAGCGCCGCGGCCAGCGCCGCGAGGCGGCGCGCGCGGACGGGGCGGCGAGGCGGGCGATGTTTCATGTGAAACATCAGGCGGCCGCGGAGCCGGCGCGCCCGGGCACGGGGTCCCAGCCGCCCTCGGAGCCGGGGCGGCAGCGGGCGATGCGGCGCATCGCCAGCCAGCCGCCGCGCAGCGCGCCGTGGCGCTCGATCGCCGTCAGCGCGTAGCCGGAGCAGGTCGGCGCGAACCGGCACGAGGGCCCCAGCTGCGGCGAGATCGCGCGCCGGTAGCAGCGGACGAGGGCCAGCAGCAGTCCCGCCGCGGGTCGCCTCACGGGTCGCGTCTCGCCTCGCCGGCCGCTTCCCGGGCGCGCCGACCGCGCCGGTCCCGGCGGAGGGCGTCGCCGACCGCCGAGCGCAGGTCGGCGCGCAGCGAGGCGAAGGAGGCGTCCGCGACGCCCTCGCGGGCGGCGACGAAGACGTCGTAGCCGCCGCACGGCGGCAGTTCGCGCATCAGCGCGCGCAGCCGGCGGCGGACGCGGTTGCGGACGACGGCGCCGCCCGTCGCGCGCCCGATCGCGAAGCCGTAGCGGACGCGGCCCAGCCCGTTGCGGCGCAGCCGGACGGCGAGCGTCCGGCCGCCCCTCGCGCGCCCGCCGCGCAGCACCGCGCCGAAGTCGGCGCGGCGGCGCAGCGGTTCGGGGCGGGGAGGCGCAGCGCCCGCAGCCGGAGGCGGCGCGGCGAACGGGGGCATCGCACCGCCGGCGCCGCGCCTAGACCGACAGGCGGGTGCGCCCGCGGGCGCGCCGCCGCGCGATCACCCGGCGGCCGGCGCGCGTGGCCATCCGCGCGCGGAATCCGTGCTTGCGCTTGCGCGGGATGCGTTTGGGCTGCCAGGTCCGCTTCGGCACGGCGGCGCTCCTCTGCGTCGTTCTCCGGGGGTTCGCGCCCTCGCGGGCGCCGATCCGCCAAGCCTCGCACCGTCCGCGGCGCGGCAGGGCTCCGAGTATAGGCGCGCCGTCCGCGCCGGACAATGCCGCGCCACCCGCCGAGGCGTATGCTCGCGGCGGGAGGCCGTCCGATGCGCCCTCGACGCCTCGCCATCGCCGCCGCGCTCCTCGCCGCGCTCGCGCTCGCCCTCGCCGCGTGCACCGGCCGCGAGCCGCCGCCGCCCGCCGCCGCCACGCCCGAGGCGTCGCGGACCGCCGAGGCGCCCTCGACGCCCGCGCCCACCGCCGAGGCGACGCCGACGCCCGCCCCGACGCCGGAGCCGCCGCCGGAGGTGGCGTGCGCGAACGGCGTCGCGGTCGAGGAGCCCGAGGCGCGCCCCGGCCTCGTCGCCGACTGCGTGGCGCTGCTCGCCTCGAGGGACGCGCTGCGCGGCGAGGCCTCGCTCGATTGGGACGGCGACCTCGCGATCGGGCGCTGGGAGGGCGTAGCCGTCGAGGGCGAGCCGCCGCGCGTCACTGGCCTCGACCTGCGGGACAAGGGTCTCACAGGGTCTATCCCTCGCGGGTTGGGCGGGCTGACGGAGCTGACGGACCTGCGCCTCGCCGGCAACCGGCTGACGGGCGTGATTCCCGAGTGGCTGGGCGAGGTGTGGACACTGAGCGCCCTGATCCTCGCGGACAACGCCTTGACGGGCGGCATTCCGCGCTCGATCGGCAGGCTGTGGCTGGACGAGGTGCGGCTGGCCGGCAACACGCTGACGGGCTGCGTCCCTTCGGCGTTCGGGGACGCGAGGGGCGACGCCGCATACCTCGGCCTGCCGTGGTGCCTGCGCTACGACCGCCTCGACGCCACCGGCGAGGTCGCCGAGGCGGGCGGCTGGGCGATCCTCGACGCGGGCGGCGAAGTCCTCGCGACGTGGGAGGGGCTGCGTTCCGAGGCGGCGACGCTGCGCGTCCACCAGACCGACGCCGGCGGCACGTCGTGGGCGTCGGAATTCGGCGCCGTCTCCGAGGGCGACCTCTTCGAGTGGCGCAAGGCGTCCAACTGCTGGGTGCGTTACCTCGTGACCGGCGAGCCCGTGCGGCCCGCGGCGGGATCGGGGCGCTGGGAGTTCCCCGTCAAGTGGGTGACCTACGCCGCCACAGGCGCGGGGTGCACCGGCGTCGTCGGCTCGGCTACGGTGTTCGGCGCCGACGAGGCCGCGCCCATGGTCCTCCCCTCGACCGTGATCGATGCGCCGGTGCGGCACGGGCCGTGGCTGATGGTGCCATTGGACTGGGAGGGCGCGATCGAGGAACGGGTTCCCCACGTCTCCGGCGCCGCGAGCGGAGCGACGGATGTCGCCGAGCCTACTGCGGTGCACACGTTCGATATCGCTGTCGCTAGAGGATTCCCGCTGTGGCGCGAGCCGGCGGTGCCCGCGCGATGGATCTTCGATCATGCAGAGAAGGGCACGGAGAGCGCACCAGTCGATGGATACACGGCAGTCTATGCCAACGAGCGAGGTCGCTACGCCGCCTGGATCACTGTGTCACGTATCACGGAGTCGCCGTACCGGCTGGACGCTTTCGATGGCGGCGGCAGCATCAGCGAAACACGCATCATTGACGGGCGGTTGGCTGTGGTGCGGTACGTTCCTCCGGGCCGAACGGCCGTCGCTCCTACCAAAGTCAAAATTTTCGACGAAGCGGCATCCATCGTGTATATTGTGCATGGATTCGATCGCGACTTCCTCGGCAACAACGTCGAACCCACGATTGAGATCGCGCGCAGCCTGCTGCCGGATTAGCGCGCCATGCGTAAATCGTTCGCCTTCGCCGCCGCGCTCCTCGCCGCGCTCGTCCTCGCCCTCGCCGCGTGCTCCGGCGGCGGGCCGCCGCCCGCCGCCACGCCCGAGGCGACGCCGACGGCCGAGGCGCCCTCGACGCCCGCGCCCACCGCCGAGGCGTCGCCGCCGCCCTCGCCCGCGCCCGTCGCGACGCCGGAGCCGCCGCCGGCGGTGGCGTGCGCGAACGGCGTCGCGGTCGAGGAGCCCGAGACGCGCCCCGGCCTCGTCGCCGACTGCGTGGCGCTGCTCACCTCGAGGGACGTGCTGCGCGGCGAGGCGACGCTCGATTGGGGCGGCGGCCTCGCGATCGGGCGCTGGGAGGGCGTCGCCGTCGAGGGCGAGCCGCCGCGCGTCGTCCGCCTCGACCTGCGGGACAAGGGCCTGACGGGCAGCATCCCTCGCACGCTGCGGCGGCTGCCGCTGGACGAGGTGCGGCTGGCGGGCAACGCGCTGACCGGCTGCGTGCCCTCGGCGTTCGGGGACGCGAGGGGCGACGCCCTCTACCTCGGCCTCCCGTGGTGCCTGCGCTACGCCCTCGACGCCACGGGCGAGGTCGCCGAGGCGGGCGGCTGGGCGATCCTCGGCGCGGACGGCGCGGTCCTCGCGACGTGGGAGGGGCTGCGCTCCGAGGCGGCGACGCTGCGCGTCCACCAGACAGACGCCGCCGGCACGTCGTGGGCCCCGGAGTTCGGCGTCGTCTCCGAGGGCGACCTCTTCGAGTGGCGCAAGGCGTCCGACTGCTGGGTGCGCTACCACGTCACGGGGCCGCCCGTGCGCCCTTCGGCGGGATCGGGACGCTGGGAGTTTCCCGTCGAGTGGCGCGCCTACGCCGCCACCGGCGAGGGCTGCAAGGGCGCGGTCGCCTCGGGCGCCGTGCTGCGCGCCGACGAGGACGCGCCGACCACGGTCAGTACGGCGAATATCGCATCGCCCGTGCGTCAGGGGCCGTTCCTGATTCGTCCCCTGGATTGGGACGGCGAGCGCGAACAGGCAACGCATCATCCCGAGCCGCCGGCAGCGACCGGCGGGGCCAGCGGATCGAGCAGCGAGCCGGCGTGGGTACAGGCGACCAACGCCGCGGACGCGAAGCGCCTGTTCCGGTACTGGAAAGACCCCGCGCTGCCCTCCGGCTGGACCCTCCTGCGCGCGACACAGGATCCCAGCGGCGTCGACGGACCAGTCCCCGACGGTCATTGCGCTGTTTATCGCACGGCCGATGGGTACCTCGCCGTCGATACCTGCGTGGGCTACATAGAATACCGGCCTTTCTCTGTTCGGCCCTGGTGGACCGATGGAAGTATGGTGTATGAGCTACGGATAATCGATGGCCATGACACGCTCATTGCGTACAGTCCTCCGGGCCCGGCGTATAATCGTTACTTCGGCGTGGAAGTTCATGTATCCGACAAACGATCTGGGATCGTGTACTCGGTCTATGGCGGTCATATCAGCCTGCGCGGCGACAACGTGGACGCCGTGATCGCCATTGCGCTCAGCCTGATCCTGCCGGACGGCGCGCCGTGAACGAGTCGCGGGGGCTACACCCGGCGCTGGCGTTGGTGTAGATTTCGCACGCGGGGCGGCGAGGCGCGCGGCGCACGAGGAGCGGACGATGCGGGCAGCGGGAGGCCTCGGCGGGTGGCGCGGGCGGACGCTCGCCGCGGCGGCGGGGGCGCTGGCGGCGCTCGCGCCGGCGGCGGCGCTCGCGAACGGCGAGGCCTCGCGCGCGCTGTCCGCGCCGGCCGACGCCGGGACGGTGCTGGGGCTGCTCGCGCTGGGGCTGGCGGCGCTGCTCGCCGCGACCTCGGTGGCGTTCCTCTACCGCAGGCAGCGCGGCCTGCGCTGGGACTACCAGCTGCCCGACGGCCAGCTGTCGGAGGGCGAAGGGCAGGAGAGCGGAGCCGACCCGCACTGAGCGGCGAGGCGGGCCGCGCGGCGGCCCGCACGAGCGAGGCGGACACGGGGACACGAGGGGGGGACGCCATGCTGCAGCCGGGCGACCGGATGCCGGAATTCCAGCTGCGCGATCCCGATCGCGAGAAGTTCACGCACGAGAACCTGGCCGGGGACATCGCCGTCGTCGCCTTCTACCCGATGTCCTTCACCGGCGGCTGAACGATGGAGATGGAGGGCTTCCAGCGTCGCCACGGCGAGCTGGAAGCCCTCGGCGCCCGCGTGGTGGGCGTCAGCGCGGACACCTGGGCGACGCAGGGCGCCTTCGCGCGGGAGATCGAGGCCGACTTCCCGATCCTGTCGGACTGGCCCCAGTACCGCACGATCGCCGCCTTCGGCGTCGGGCGCGATCAGGGCCCGACCGCCCGGCGCGTGACCTTCGTCTTCGACGGCGGGGGCGTGCTGCGCGAGCTGCTCGACGAGGAGCGCGACATGGACGCCCACGGCGCCTTCGCGCTCGAGGCCGCGCGGCGCGTAGCCGAAGCCGCGGAGTAGCGCGAAGCCCCAGCCCGCAGCGCGGGCCGGGCCGCGTCCCCGGCCGCCGAGGGCCGTGGCGAGCCCGTGCGCTCAGAACGGCAGGCCGTCGTCCTCGCCGCCGGGATCGTCCGGCGCCACGGACGGGACGAGGGCGTCGGGACGCGCGTCGCGGCGCTCGCGCGGCGGCGGCACGGCGTCCGCCGCGGCGGCGACGGCTCCGGCCTCCGCGGCGGCGGCGAGGGCCGCGGGAGCGCCCGCGTCGCGCCACACCTCGAGGCGCCGCGCGTCCGCCGAGGCCCCGGCGGGCGCGATCAGCGGCTTGCCCGTGAGGTCGGCGACGCGCCGCACCAGCAGCTGCGCGCGCACGGTCGGCTCGCCCTCCGGCGGCGGCGGGATCAGGATCGCGTCGAGGTCGAGCGGCTGCAGCAGGCGCAGCGCGTCCGCCGCCGCGTCGGGCGCGGCGAGCGCATCGGGCAGCACCGCGACGTGGCCGAGGCCGGAGCGCAGCAGCGCGGCGGCCTCGGCGCGGTCGGGGTCGAAGGCGAGGAAGTCGGCGCCCGCCTCGATCAGCGCATCGGCGTCGGCCGCCGTCGCGGCAGGCGCGAGCACGCCGAGCGGGACGCCCGAGGCGGCCCCGATCGCCGCGGCGAGGCCGGCGAGGGCGTCCTCGCCGGCGGCGCGCAGCAGCAGCGCGTCGGCGCCGCCGGCGGCGGCGCGCGCGGCCTCGCCAGCGTCCGCGACGGCGACGACGACGAGCACGCGGCGCGCCGAGGCGCCCGCGCGGTCGCGGGGGGCGAAGCCGAGCGGCGCGGGGCGTCGCCGCGAGGCGTCGCGGAGGAGTTCGCGGAGCCTGCTCACGGGAGCGCGTCCGCGCGGCGGGCCGCGCGCGGCGCAGCCCGGCGGCGCGCCGTGGAGCCGGCGGGGGGATTCGAACCCTCGACCTGCTGTTTACGAAACAGCTGCTCTACCTCTGAGCTACACCGGCCCGTGGCTGCTCCAGCCTACCCCGGCTCGCGCTCGCGCGCACGCAAGGGGCGTCCGCCGCGCTATGATGCCGCCCGCCGCCCCGCCGGCGGCGGGCGGCGCGGACGCCGGAGGCGAGGCGCATGACGACGCAGCAGCGGAGCGTGACCGCCGAGGCCGTCGCGGACGCGGCGGCGCGGGCAGGGGAGGGCGCCGCGCCCGGCCCCGGCGCGCCCGGTCTCGACGCGCCCGAGCTGTACGCCAACCGCGAGCTGAGCTGGCTGGACTTCAACGACCGCGTGCTGGCCGAGGCGCGCGACCGCCGCAACCCGCTGCTCGAACGGCTGAGGTTCGCCGCCATCACCGCGAGCAACCTCGACGAGTTCTACGCGAAGCGCATCGGCTGGCTGCGGCGGCTGGCCGAGACCGACCCCCACCAGCACACGCTCGACGGCATGACCGTCGCCGAGCAGCTGGAGCAGGCGAAGCGCCGCTGCGCGGCCTCGCGCACGCGCATCGACGAGCTGTGGGCGCACGAGCTGCGTCCGGCGATGGCCGCGGCCGGCATCGAGATCGTGCGCTACGACGACCTCTCCGAGGAGCGTCGGGCCGAGGCGGCGCGGCACTTCGAGCGCGCGATCCTGCCGATCCTGACGCCGCTCGTCGTGGACCCCGCCCACCCCTTCCCCTTCATCTCCGGCGGCAGCCTCTCGCTGGCCGTCAGCCTCCGCCAGCGCAACGGCATGACCCGCTTCGCGCGCGTCAAGGCGCCGCCCAACCGCCCGCGCTTCCTCGACGTCGGCGACAGGCGGTTCGTGCCGCTGGAGGAGCTGATCGGCGCGCACCTCGGGCTGCTCTTCGCCGGCGTCGAGGTCGAGGGCTGGCACCTGATCCGCGTGCTCCGCAGCGCCGAGATCGGCGCCCCCGGCGAGGCCGCCGAGGACCTGCGCGAACTGATCGAGACCCAGATCGAGCGCCGCCGCCTCGCCGACGCCGTCGCCCTCGAATGCCTCTCCACCCTCCCGCCGCTGCACCGCGAACTGCTGCTCGACGAGCTCGAACTCGACGAGTCGGACGTGATCGAGGTCGACCACATCGTCGGCGCCGCCGACCTGACGCAGCTGGCCGGGCTGCCCTCCGAGGACCTGTCGTTCGCCGGCTTCACGCCCGCCGTCCCCAGGCGCTTCGCCAACAGCGAGCACGACGGCCGCATCTGGGAGACGCTGCGCGAGCGCGACCTGCTGGTGCACCACCCCTACGAGTCGTTCGACGCCACGGTCGTGCGCTTCGTCGAGCAGGCCGCGCACGACCCGCAGGTGCTGGCGATCAAGCAGACGCTCTACCGCACCTCCCCCGACTCGCCGATCCTCGACGCGCTGATCGACGCCGCCGGCAAGGGCAAGCAGGTCGCCGTCGTCGTCGAGCTGACGGCGCGCTTCGACGAGGCCAACAACATCGAGTGGGCGCGCAGGCTGGAGGAGTCCGGCGTCCACATCTCCTACGGCGCGCCCCACCTCAAGGTGCACAGCAAGATCTCGCTCGTCGTGCGCGAGGAGCCGCCGGGCGTGCGCCTCTACGCCCACATCGGCACCGGCAACTACAACTCCGGCACCGCCCGCCTCTACACCGACCTCGGCCTGTTCAGCGCCAACGAGGCGATCGGCGCCGACCTCGTGACGGTGTTCAACCACCTCACCGGCTCCTCGGAGAGTCCGGCCACGGAGGAGCTGATCGTCGCGCCTGCGATGATGCGCGGCGAGTTCGAGCGGCTGATCCGGCGCGAGATGGACATCGCGCGCGCGGGCCGGCCCGCGCGGCTGGCGTTCAAGATGAACGCCCTCGAGGACCAGGCGTCGGTGCGCCTGCTCTACGAGGCCTCGCAGGCCGGAGTGGACGTCGACCTGATCGTGCGCGGCATCTGCCGGCTGCGGGCGGGGGTGCCGGGGCTGAGCGAGCGCGTGCGCGTGGTGAGCGTGATCGGGCGCTTCCTCGAACACGCGCGCATCTACTGCTTCGGCAACGACGGCGCCCCCGAGTACTACATCGGCAGCGCCGACCTGATGCAGCGCAACCTCGACGAGCGCATCGAGATCCTCGCGCCGGTGCGCGAGCCGGACCTGCAGGCGCACCTCCGCGACGTGCTGGAGGCGCAGATCGGCGACCGCCGCCAGGGCTGGGAACTGCGCGACCGCGCGTGGGCGCGCGACGAGGCCAGCGCCGGCCCCGGCGTGCAGGCCGCCCTGCTCGCCCGCGCCCCCTTCACCTGACGGCGCGACGGGCGGCGGCAGGGACGCGCGCGGGGCCGCGTCGCGATGCTCGGCGTCGGCTCGTTATCCTCGTGGCGTGGGCGTGGTTCCTCGCGATGGGCGTCTTCCGGCGCTCGCTGCCGCGCGCGCAGCGCACGGCGAGCGTTCGAGGTCCTTGCCGGCGAAGCCGATGGTGCAGAGGGGCGTCACGGCAGCGCCATCGCCACCGGCAGCGGCACGTCGATCACGGTGCGGTCCTTGAGCAGGTGCCGCACGCGCACGCCCTCTTCCATCAGCGCCCGCGCGACGAGCAGCGTGCGGTGGCACTGCTCCGGCCGCCCCTCGGAGCAGAGGATGGCGGTGCGCGACTCCCCGGCGGCGGCGGCGAGGGCGGCGAGGGCCTCGCGGAAGCCGTCCGTGCGCGCCATCCTGCCGTAGTCGGGCCTGCCGTCCGTCAGCAGCGAGGGGTCGGACGGGCGCCCGCCGAGCGCCGGCGCCCACTCGTAGGCGATGCCCGCCCCGGCGGCGGCGGCCTCCAGCGCGGGCCGGCTGTGCTGCGGGAAGCGGCGGCTCCAGGGCACGGAGCGCACGTCGACGAGGCGCTCGACGCCGGCCGCCCGCAGGTTGCCGATCAGCCGCCCGATCTCCAAGTCGCCGTGCCCGACCGTCAGGATCCCGGCCATGCGCGCATCATAGCGCGGCGCCGCCCCGGCGCGCCCGCCGCCGCGCCCGGAAGCGGGCGGGGGCGTGGCGCTACGCGCACGGCGATCCGGCGGGCAACTGGATGACGACGCCGCTCACGTCGGCCCCGCTGACCGTGAAGGACGTGCTGTGGGGGCATGTCGTGCCGGAGAGCTGGATCAAAGGCTGGTAGTTGCCGTCCGGCAACGCGAGGACGAACGCGCCGTCCGTGCCCGTGGACGTGGTGTCCTCCCAGTCGCCGAGGCTTCCGTCGTCGGCGCCCATCCAAGCGGCCACGAGGGGTGTGCCGTCCTGTTTGCGTACGACGCCCCGCACCCAGTACGTCCCGTCCGGCTTCGTGATGGTGGCGGAGTACTCGGCGCGGTACTGCTCGAACGCCGCGTAGAAGTCGCCGACCGTCACGCCGAACGCGAACGCGAACGCGTCCTGCCATGTCGCCGACGGATCGGCCAGACGCCTCCAGACATCCACGATGGCCACTTCCACCGATTGGCTGACGAGCCTGTGGGTGGCGACGAACCCCAAATCGTAGGTGAAGGCTCCCCACTGGGCGGCGAGAGCACCATCGAGGGCGGCCAGCGACGGCATGGCAATGCGCCCCAGAACCTCGATCCGGCCGCGCAGGTAGCGTTCGAGAGCTTCGCTCGAGGAACCGGAGACCGCGCCTCGCTGCATGACCTCCGCGTAGCTTGCCGTCCCCTCGATCAGCCACGTCGGCACGTGCTGGCCAACGCCGCCGCGCACCGCGTCCTGCAGCACGTGAAAGTACTCGTGCGGATAGGTGCGCTCGGAGACGCAGGACACGGCCACGAAGACGACACCGGCCAGGTAATCGCCGCAGAAATTGTTCGGCGGGGCGAATCCGCGGACCTCGAGGTACTTCGCGGAGAGGGCGGATCCTGCCCCGGCGTAGTTCTCGAAGCCGGCCTCCACGCACCAGCGCCGGGCGTAGACCTCGCGCGCCTCGTCCACCATGCGGCGGATGCGGGCCCGGTCCGCCTCGGAGACGGCGCCGGGGAACTCGTGCGTCACGGTCGTCGTGTCCACCTGCCGGTCGCACGCCTCGATGCCCGGCGCGCCGTCGTCCGGGGCCGCCCGCGGCGCCGGAGGCTCGAACGCCTCGCGGAAGTCCTCGGCCGTCATGCCGAAGGCGCTCTCGAACGCCTCCTCCCACGTCGCCGCGGGATCGGCCAGCGCCTCGAAGAACGCCGCCACCGACCGCTCCCCCGCGCGGCCCGCGAGCCAGTCCGCCGCGAGGAACGCCAGGTCCTCGCCCGCCGCGCCCTGCCCGGAGAGCGCCTCGGGCGCCGCGAGGTCCGCCAGCGCGGGGACGGGCTCCGGCAGCGCCCCGGCGCGGAGGCGGCGCTCGCGCGCGAGCTGCTGCTCCGCCGTGCGTCCGGCGGCGGGCGCCGCCACGGCCCCGGCCCAGGCCGCCGTGCCCGCGACCAGCCACGCCGGCGCCTCCGCGGCCCGCCCGCGGCTGAGGGCGTCCTGCAGCGCGCCGAAGTACGCGCGCGCCCAGTCGCCCGCATCGGCGCAGTCCGCGTCCGCGAGCACGGCGCCGTCCGCGTAGTCCGCGCAGAACCCGCCGGGCATGGGAGCGCCCCGCAGTTCGAGGTACATCGACGCCAGCGATTCGCGGTCGCCGGCGTAGCCCTCGAACGCGGCATCGACGCCCCAGCGCCCGGCGAACGCCGCCCGCGCCGCGTCCGCCCAGCCGCGGATCGCGGCCTGCCGCTCCGCGGCGACATCGCCGACGAACGCGACCGGGTGCGGCCCCGCGCCCGGCTGCCACCAGCGCGCGTCCGCCGTCAGCCGGACCCAGAGCGCGTCGCCGCGGCGCAGCTCGCGCAGCGCGCCGGCGCGGTCCGGCGTGCGCGGCAGGTACGTCGCCGCGCCCGCCGGGCCGGCGGCGGGGCGCGTCGCGCTGTCCAGCGCCCGCCCGAAGCGGGCGAACGCCCCGGCGGCCGGCGCGCCGTCCGGGCCGGTCCAGCCGGCGAGGTTCCAGCCCTCGCGCAGTTCGAGCAGCACGCTGCCCGCCGCCGCGGGGCGCGTCCACGTCACCGGCGCCGCGCCGCCGACCAGCAGGTACAGGCCCATGCCCCTCGTGAGCTGGAGGCCGCGCGGCGGGTCGTCGCCGCGGCGGGCACGCCGGAAGGCCTGCTCCGCGGCGTCCCAGGCGGCGACCGAAACGATCCCGGGCGCCGCCTCGAAGACCGCCTCGGCGGAAGCGTCGGGGCCGAGCCAGGCGGCCGCGTTCCAGCCGGGGTAGAGCGTGGTGGCGATCGTACCCGCGTCCGCCGCCGCGGACGCGGCGTCCCCGGGCTGCTGCGCCGAGGACGGCGACGGCGACAGGACGAGACCCAAGCCAGCGGCCAGCGCCGCCGCCAGCGCGGCGAGCCACAACGCTCCGAGGCGTCCGCGCGGCAGGCTCGCGGTCAGCCGCGAGGCGGAATAGTTATGTCTTCGAGGGGGGGGGGGTGCTAAGGAAGGTGAACAATATCCGGCAGCCCTTTCGCCTGCGCGGGCCCGCCCCGCGCCACCGCATCGTACCACGCGCGCGCCCGCGTCGAGCCAGAGGCCGTGCCCGCTCGGCGGGCGCCGGGTTCGGGGCGCAGGCGCGGCAGCCGATGCGCTCGCGCGAGCGTGCCGCGGGGGCGCGGTATGATGGGGGCGCACCGCGCTGCGCCGCACCGGTCATGCGCCTCCGCGCCGGGGGGCGGCGCGCGCGGGCCGCGATCGCGCGGCGACGAGGGGAGGGCGGGTGGAGCCGTTCGCGCGCGCGGGCGCCCCGAGGGTGTTCTACGGCTGGTGGATCGTCCTCGCGGGGTTCGGGCTGTTCGCCCTCGGCGGGGGGCTGCTGCTCCACGCCTTCGGGACATACGTGAAGCTGCTGGAGGCCGACTTCGGCTGGAGCCGCACGCAGCTCTCCGTCGCGTTCTCGATGCAGCGCATCGAGAGCGGAATCCTCGGCCCGATCCAGGGCTGGATGGTCGACCGCTACGGGCCGCGCGCGGTGATGCTGATCGGCGTCGCGCTGTTCGGCCTCGGCTTCATGGCGTTCAGCCTCGTCGACTCGCTGCTGTGGTTCTACGTCGCGTTCGTGGTGATGGCGACGGGCCAGAGTTTCAGCTCGATGCTGAGCCTGTCGGCCTCGCTGGTGAGCTTCTTCCGCCGCCGCCGCGGGCTGGCGCTCGGCATTGTCGGCACGGGCATGGCGACGGGCGGGCTGCTGCAGCCGCTCGTCGTCGCCGGCCTCGAGGCGTGGGGCTGGCGGACGATGGCGTTCGTGTCGGGCGCGCTGATCCTCGGCGCGGGGTGGCCGCTGGCGCGGCTGGTGCGGCACCGGCCCGAGGACATGGGCCTGCTCCCCGACGGCGAGCGGCCCTCGGAGGCCGCGCCGGCGGACGGGGCGGACGGGGACGGGGGGGACGGGCCGCCGCCCGCCGCCGAGGTCAGCTTCACGGCGCGCGAGGCGATGCGGACGCGCACGTTCTGGCTGCTCTCGCTGGGCCACGCCGCCGGGCTGATGACCGTCGGCGCGATGCTCGTGCACTTCGTGCCGCACGTCACCGACCAGCTCGGCGTCTCGCTGGGCGTGGCGGCGCGGATGGTGACGCTGCAGACGGCGATGCTCGTGATCGGCATGGTGGCGGCGGGCTGGCTCGGCGACCGCATCGACAAGCGCGCGATCATCATCGCCGCGATGTTCCTGCACCTCGCGGCGATGCTGCTGCTGGCGGCGGCCTCGGCGCTGGCGCTGCTGGCGCTGGCGGCGGCGCTGCAGGGGCTGGCGTGGGGCGCGCGCGGCCCGCTCACGCAGGCGCTGCGCGCCGACTACTTCGGGACGGCGGCGTTCGGCAAGATCATGGGGTTCAGCTCGCTGATCATCATGCTGGGCATGACGATCGGCCCCCTCGTCGCGGGCGGCATCTACGACCTCACCGGCAACTACGGCCCGGCCTTCGTGTTCCTCGCCGCGGTGGTGGCGTTCGGCACGGTCTGCTTCCTCTTCGCCACCCGCCCCGCGCCTCCCGCCGCTGCGACCGCCGTCCGCCCTCCAGAGGCCGCCGGGGCCGTCGCCTCGCCCTCGTGAGGCGGCGGCGGCGCTCAGGGGTCGAGGCCGAGCTGGCGGCGGCGGGCGTGCCCGCGGGCGTGCGCGGAGGCGCCGGTGAAGGTCTCGCCGCAGTCGGCGCAGACCTCGACGGCGCGGAAGCCGCGCTCCGGCTCGACGCCTGCGATCGACCACAGCCGCCACTCGTCGAGCGCCCGCTGCTCCGGGTCGTCCTCGCCGCCGGGGCCGAGCGTCCAGCGGCCGGCGGCGCCCGCGCGGCGGGGCGCATCGGCGGCGGCGCCCCGCGCGGCGGAGGCGGCGCGATGCTCGCAGCGCCAGTAGCAGCCCTCGGGGCAGTAGTCGGCGGCCAGCGCGCCCGTCATGGCGGCGATGGTACGCCGTCCGCGCCCGCCTCGGCGCGGCGCCTCGAGGCCTGCGCCCACGCCGCCGGCCGCGCGAACGCGCCGCGCGCGTCGGCGAGGGCGGCGGGCAGCTGGCACGCGGCGAGCAGTCGGCGATGCCTGCGGGAGCCGGTCACGAACCGCTCGAAGGTCGCCGCCGACCGGAGGGTATCGCTTGGATGACGCCGCCTGCCGTCCGGGTTGCGGTTGAGGATCGGAAACACGACGCCGACCGGTTGCCCGAAGCGCGATTGCACCACGCGGATCGGCTCCGCCAGGTCGGAATCGTTCGAGATCACCAGCGCCCCGCCGCAGTCGCCGTCGAACGCATCCAGCAGCAGGTGCGTCGCGAGGTTCACGTCGGTGCCCTTCTCCTCGTACCTGACGACGCGCACCGTGCCCGCTCCGCCGACGCGGCGCATCGTTCGCACCGACGACAGGAACGCGCCGAGGTGCACCGACACGTCGGGCAACGTACCGAGCGCCCTCAGATACGCGGCTTGCCGCGCCGGCGCATCGGGGTCACCCGGAAGCGCGTGCACCCGCGCGGTGAAGTAGCGGACGCGGTGCAACTCGTCTCCCGCTCCCAGAAGCCTCGATGCGAAACGACGGAGATCGAGCCAGCGGTACGGCTGGCCCCGCAGGGCTCCGTAGTACAGGTTGAAGCCGTCCACATAGACGTTGAAACGCATACGGCGCCCGGACACTGCGAAGGCCCCCTTGCGGGGGCCTTGCTGCCCAACCGGACGGACCGGTTGGGGGGGTACGCACAGGATGCCGCTCCCCGGCGATGCCGTCAACCCCGGCGCGCCCGCGCCAGCGCGCATCACGAGGTCCAGACACCACAAGACCCCCGCTGGCGGGGGCCTCGTACCCAACCGGACGGACCGGTTGGGGGAGTACGCATATGATGCCGACCCCCCGGCACCGCCGTCAACCCCGGCGCGCCCGCGCGCTCACACCAGCGTGATCGGGGCGCCGACGCGCGCGGCGACCTCGGCGGTGCGGTCGCGCTGCGCGGTGTCGCCGGCGCGGTGCATCGCGACCAGGTCGGCGATCTTGTGGCGGCATTCGCCGTCGATGTCCTGGTGGCCGCAGACGTTGCAGGGGTCGCGCTTGCAGTCGAGCGTGATCTCCTCGTTGAGGGTGCGGAGCCACTCGCCGCGCAGGAACGCCTTCGTCGTGGCCGAGTCGAGGTGGTCCCACGGCAGCGGTTCCCAGAGGTCGCGGTCGCGGCGGGCGTAGGCCTCGGGGTCGAGGCCGTGGGCGGCGAACGCGCGCTCCCAGATCGCCCAGTCGTGGTGCTCCGACCAGGCGTCGAACTTCGCGCCGAGGCGCCACGCCGTCTCGATCGCGTCCGCGACGCGGCGGTCGCCGCGCGAGAGCACCGCCTCCAGCAGCGACTTCTCCGGCTCCTCCCACGTGCACTGCACCCCGGCGCGGCGGCAGCCCTCGCGCAGGATGCGGTGGCGGCGCCGCAGAGTCTCCGCGTCGCACTGCGCCAGCCACTGGTACGGCGTGTGCGCCTTCGGGATGAAGTTCGAGGTGGACACGCGCACCCGCGCCCGCCCCCCGATGTGGCGGCGGCCGATCGCCTTCACCTCGGACGCCACGCGCACGATCTCCTCGACGTCGTGGTCGGTCTCGGTCGGCTGGCCGACCATGAAGTAGAGCTTGACGCTGGTCCAGCCGTGGGCGAAGGCGTGCTCGGCGGCGTTGAGCAGGTCGTCCTCGGTCACGAGCTTGTTGATGGTGTTGCGGAGGCGCTGCGAGCCGGCCTCGGGCGCGAGCGTGAGCGTGTGCTTGCGCCCGCGCGCCACCGCGTCGGCCACCTCGACCGAGAACGAATCGACGCGCGTCGAGGGCAGCCCGATGCGGAGGCCGCGCTCGCCGTAGGCGTCCATCAGCGCGTGCGCCATCGGCACGATGTCGCGGTGGTCGGTGGTGGACAGCGACATCAGCGAGAGCTCGCGGTAGCCGGTGTTGTCGAGCAGCTCGCCGGCCGCGGCCACCACCTCCTCGACCGTGCGCTCGCGGGTGGGGCGGTAGATCATCCCCGCCTGGCAGAAGCGGCAGCCCTGCGTGCAGCCGCGCTGGATCTCGATCGCCGCGCGGTCGTGCACCACCTCGAGGAACGGCACGATCGGCTTCGTCAGCGGCGGCGGCAGCGTCTGCATCACGCGCCGCGTCACGCGGGCCGGCGCCGCCCCGTCGATCGGGCGCGTCCCCTCCAGCGCGCCGTCCGGCCCGTAGCCCGCCTCGTAGAGCGAGGGGACGTAGACGCCGGGGACGGCGGCGAGTGCGCGGTGCAGCTCGCGGCGCGGCCCCCCGCCGCCGCGCTTCCAGTCGCGCACGAGGTCCACCAGCTCGCCGATCAGCTCCTCGCCCTCGCCGAGCGCGAAGGCGTCGAAGAACGGCGCCATCGGCTCCGGCGCGAGCGCCGCCGAGCCGCCGCCGATCACGATCGTGTCCCCGTCCGCGCGGTCGGCGGCGCGCACGGGGATGCCGCCGAGGTCGAGCAGGTTGAGCACGTTGGTGAAGCAGACCTCGTAGGAGAGCGAGACGCCGAGCAGGTCGAACTCGCCGAGGGCGCGGCGGTTCTCGAGCGAGCGCAGCGGCTCGCCGTGCTCGCGCAGCAGCGCCTCGAAGTCCGTCCAGGGCGAGAACACGCGCTCCGCCAGCGCATCCGCGCGGCGGTTGACGATGTCGTAGAGGATGCCGAGGCCGAGGTTGGACATCCCGAGGTCGTAGAGGTCGGGGTAGGCCAGCGCGACGCGCACCTCGGGCGCGCCGGGCCCGTCCCAGCGCTTGACGATCGAGTTGAGCTCGCCCCCCGCGTAGCGCGCGGGCCGGGTCACGCGGTCGATCAGCGCGTCGTAGGTCGCGGTCATGCGGGCCTCCGCCCTCGCGGCGCGGGGATCGAGGGTAGCCGCGCGGCGGCGCGGCGTTCAAGCGGCGGGCGCGGCTACGGCTGGCGGCCGCCGCCGAAGAAGCGGCGCACGCTGTCCCACGCCCCGCCCCCGCCGCGCCCCCCGAGGCTGTCGAGGAAGCTGCCCCACGCCGCCTCCGCCGACTGCGAGCGCCGCAGCCCGCGCACGCGGTCGTCGACGATGTCGCGCACGCGCCCCTCCTCGCCCGCGTCCAGCCAGAAGCCGTGCTCGCTCCGGCAGGTGTCGAGTTCGAGGTCGTAGGCGCGGTAGTCGAAGGCCGCCATCGGCTCGCCGCAGACGGGGCAGCCGAGGTCGGAGTCGCGCTCGGCGTAGCGGATCGTGCCGCGCCGCTCCTCCTCGTCCGCGCGCGTCGCCTCCAGCGCGTCGAGCTCGTGGTGGTCGAGCCAGCGGCCGTTGCAGGCCGGGCAGTGGTCGACCTCGATGCCGTGCATGCGCTCCTCGATGAGGGTCGCGCCGTCCCTCGGGCATTGCATCGCTGTCGCCTCGCGTGCGCGTGGGGGGTGCGGTTCCCGCCCAGTGTAGCAGCGCCGCGAATGCTGTAGGATCGGCGCGCACGCGGCGGCCCGCGAGGCCGCGCGGCGGCGGAAGGGGCGGCGGATATTGTTCACTCTCCTTAGCCCCCCCCCCCCCCGCGCGACATAACTATTTCGCACTCCTCGCGGCGCAGCTCGGCGCGCTGCTGCTGGGCGCGTCGCTGATCCTCGCGCCGCCCGCGACGGCGCAGAGCACCACCGACTACGACGACGACAACGACGGCCTGATCGACGTCCGCAGCCTCGCGCAGCTGAACGCGATGCGGCACGACCTCAACGGCGACGGCGACCCCTCGGCGACGGGCGCGACGGCCTACGGAACTGCGTTCCCCAACCGCGTCACGACCTCGAGCGGGCGCATGGGCTGCCCATCGGGAACCTGCACCGGCTACGAACTGCGCGCCGACCTCAGCTTCGACGAGAACGGCGACGGCCAGATCACGTCGGCGGACTCGACGTACTGGAACAGCGGCAGCGGCTGGAATCCGCTCGGCCCCAGCTGGGCGAACTGGAACGCCACGTTCCGGGGGAACGGCCACACCGTCTCCTACCTCTACATCAACCGCACCGGCTCCGATCACGCCAGCCTGTTCGGGTACACGGCGAGCGGCGCCGGCATCGACGGCGTGGGGTTGCCGCACGTCTACGTCCGGGGCGCGGACTACGCCGCCCCCCTGGCCGGGGCCGCGCAGGGGCCGGTCACCCGGTCGTGGGCCACGGGGCGCGTCGAGGGAGACGCCCACGCGGCCGGACTGGTCAGCCTCGCCATCGCCGACGTCAAGGCCAGCTGGTCCGCGGTCACGGTCAGCGGCGGCACAACCGTTGATCCGGGGGGCGGGCTGGTGGGCAGCGCGGGCGGCGCCTCCGTCAACGTCAGCATCGCCGCCAGCTGGTCCGCGGGGCGCGTCGGCGGCGGCTCCGGCAGCGCCGGCGGCGGCCTGCTGGGGGAGATCGCCAGCGGCTCCACCGTCACCAACGGCTACTGGGACACGGGAACTTCCGGCAAGTCCACCAGCGCGGGCGGCACGGGCAGGAGCACGCGCGACCTGCAGCGACCGACGGGCTACAGCGGCATCTACGCGAACTGGAACATCGACACCGACGGCGTAACCGGCGGCGACGACCCGTGGCACTTCGGCACGTCGAGGCAGTACCCCGCCCTCAAGTTCACCGGGCGCACCACCTGGCGTGGCCCCGCGTGGATCGAGGCCGACCACTGGAACGCCCCCGTCGCCGGCGAGCCGATCGCCGCCGGCCTCTACAGCAAGACCGCGCGCGCCGCCGTCTCGCCCTCGGCCACGATCACGACCTGCGACGGCGTCACGGGCCAGACGTCGCGGCAGGCGTGGGTCTGGGAGCGCTCCGACGACGGCCGCACCAGCTGGACCGACGTCTCGTCCTCGAACGGCTCGTCGTGCTCCTACGTCTACGTCCCGTCAAGCACCGACGTCGGCAAGTACCTGCGCGCCAAGGTCCCCCGCACCTCGGGCGGCGACGCCGTCACGCTCCACACCGCAGCCGTCGTGTCGAGCAGCGCGGCGGCGGCGGCGACGGCGACGTTCGCCGGCGGCAACGCCTCGCCCGTCGTGGGGACGGCGGTCACGGTCTCGGCGCTGCCGGCGGGGCACAGCGACCGCACCGTGTGGCGCTGGCAGCGCTGCACGGCGAGCGACGGCACGGGGACGTGCACGCTGCTCGCGCCGGGAACGCCCAGCTGGTCGTACACGCCCGTCGCCGCCGACGTGGGCCGCTACCTGCGGGCGTTCGTCTACTACTCCTCGGGCGCCTCGACGCCGGTGTGGACGCGCGCCGCGACGGGCTTCACCGGCGCCGTCGCCGCCTCGAACTAGGCGTCGCCTCGCGAGGCGGCGCCGTCCGCGGCGAGGCGGTTGAGCCAGGCGGCGAGGCGGTCGCCGAGACCCTCGGGGTAGGCGCGGGGGACGCCGGCGACCACCTCGGCCAGCGGGAGCCAGCGCGCGGTGAACGCGGCCCCGCCCTCGTGCGCGGTCAGCGGCGCGAGGTCCGGCGGCGCGTGGCCCGGCGCGAACGCGCCGACGTGCTCGAACACGATCTCGTGGCCCGGCGCGCCCTCGAGCGTGAAGCGGTTCTCGATCACGCCGAGCAGGTCGCCGACGGCGACCTCGCGGCCCAGCTCCTCGCGCAGTTCGCGCGCGGCGGCCGCGGCGGCGGTCTCGCCGAACTCGACCTCGCCGCCGAGGGCGCGGTGGAAGGTCTCGCCCTTGACCGAGTCGCGGCCCTCGGCCATCAGCACGTGGTCCTCGTGCAGCACGAGGCAGAGGGCGAGCACGCGGATGCGCGCGGACGGCGGGGCGGACTGCACGGGCGGCCTCCGATCGCGCGCCGCCGCCGCGAGGGGTCGCGGGGCGGTCCGGCGCGGGCCGCCCGCGGCGGGCGGGATGGTAGGATACGCGGCGCCGGACGCGGACGCGGACGGCGGCTGCGGAACGGTGGAGGGTGGAGCGAGTGGCGACGAAGGAAATCTACGAGATCGGCGAGGCGCCCCCGATCGGCGAAGTGCCGCCGAAGATGTACGCCAGCCTGATCCGCGAGAGCCGCTTCGGCGCGCCGCGCGACGCCTTCCGGGTCGAGGCGATCGACACGCCCACGCCCGGGCCGCGGCAGGCGCTCGTCTACGTCATGGCCGCGGGCACGAACTACAACAACGTGTGGGCGGCCCTCGGCTACCCGGTGAACGTGATCGCCGCGCGCCAGCGGCAGGGCGCCGAGGAGGACTTCCACATCGGCGGCTCCGACGCCTCGGGCGTGGTCTACGCCGTCGGCGAGGAGGTCACGAACGTCAAGGTCGGCGACCACGTCGTGCTCTCGTGCGGGATGTGGGACGAGGACGCGCCGGACATCCAGGCCGGCGGCGACCCGATGATGTCGTCCACCAACAAGATCTGGGGCTACGAGGAGAACTGGGGCTCGTTCGCCCAGTTCGCGCTGGTCGACCGCTACCAGTGCTACCCGAAGCCGGAACGGCTGACGTGGGAGGGCGCGGCGGCCTACATGCTCGTCGGCGCGACGGCGTGGCGGATGCTCACCGGCTGGCCGCCGAACGTCGTCAAGGAGGGCGATCCGGTGCTGATCTGGGGCGGCGCGGGCGGCCTCGGCTCGATGGCGATCCAGATCGTGCGCGAGCTCGGCGGCGTGCCGATCGCCGTCGTCTCCGACGAGTCGAAGTACGAGTTCTGCCACCAGCTGGGGGCGAAGGGCGTGATCAACCGCCGCGACTTCGACCACTGGGGCCGCCTGCCCGCCACCGGCGACGCCGAGGCGTTCGCGGAGTGGGCGCAGGGCGCGCGCTCCTTCGGCCGCGCCTTCTGGGACGCGCTCGGCGAGCGCCGCAACCCCACGATCGTCTTCGACCACCCCGGCGAGGCCACGATCCCGACCTCGATCTTCCTCGTGGACAACGGCGGGATGGTCGTGATCTGCGCGGGCACCTCCGGCTACAACGCCGACGTCGACCTGCGCTACCTGTGGATGCGCCAGAAGCGCTTCCAGGGTTCGCACTTCGCCAACGTCGAGGAGTGCGCCGCCTTCAACGACCTCGTCGCGCAGGGGCGCATCGACCCCGCCCTCTCGCGCGTCTTCGCCTTCGGCGAGGTCGGCCTCAGCCACCAGCTGATGTACGAGAACGAGCACCCGCCGGGCAACATGGCGATCCTCGTCGGCGCCCAGCGCGAGGGCCTGACCGACTTCCCCGCCTGAGCGGGACGCGCCGGAGCGAGGGGCGGCCCGCCCGCCCCTCGGCTCCGTTGGCCGTGGCGGCCTCAGCCCGGCAGCCCCCCGAGGCCGCCGTGCCGCCCCGGCCTCAGCCCAGCAGCGAGGCGAAGGCCGCGCCGAGGCCGGGGTGCGAGAACGCGAAGCCGGAATCGGCGAGCGCCTTCGGCGTCACGCGCTGGCTCGCGAACAGCTCGGCGGGGTCCTGGCCGAAGACGAGGCCGTAGGCGAAGAAGGGCAGCGGGAACAGCGCCGGGCGGCGCAGCGCGCGCGCCAGCGCGCGCGTGAAGTCGGCGTTGCGCGCCGCCTCCGGCGCGCAGGCGTTGACCGGCCCCTCGAGGCCGGCCGTCAGCGCGTGCGCGATCGAGCGCAGCTCGTCCTCGAGCGTGATCCACGGCATCCACCAGCGCCCGTCGCCGAGGTTGCCGCCGAGGCCGAGGCGGAACGGCGGCAGCAGCCGCGCGAGCGGCGGCCCCTCGCGCGAGAGCACGATCGCCGAGCGGTGGAGCACGGTGCGGACGCCGTGATCCTCGGCGCGCCGCGCCTCGCCCTCCCACGCGACGGCGAGTTCGGCGAGGAAGCCCGTCCCCGGCGCGGCGTCCTCGGTCAGCTCCTCCTCGCCGCGCTCGCCGTAGTAGCCGACGGCCGACTGGCTGACGAGCGCCGAGGGGCGGTCGGCGGCGGGCAGCGCCGCGAGCGCGCCGACGAGCGTGCGCGTGGAGTCGATGCGGCTGGCGCGCAGCGTCTCGCGCCGCGCGGCCGTCCAGCGCCCCGCGCCGATGCTCGCGCCGCTGAGGTGGACGACGCCGCCGAAGCCGGCGAAGGCGCCCTCGCGCACCCAGCCGGTGGCGGGGTCCCACTGCGCGGCGGGGTCGCTCTCCGGGCCGCGGCGGATCGCGACCGCCTCGTGGCCGCCGGCCGCGAGGTGGCCTCGCAGCGCCGTGCCGATCAGCCCCGTGCCGCCGGTGATCGCGATCCGCATGGCGTCCGCCCCTCCGCAATCCGCGCGGGCATGATACGGCCTGCGGAGCGCCGCCGGATTGTCTAGACTGGTGGGGCGCGGGGTCCGGTCCCGCGCACGGACTGGAGGTCCCCGGATGACGCTTGCCGCCCCCGTCAGCACCGACGTAGCCCGCCTCACGGTCGACGGCGTGACGCACGAACTGCCGATCGTCGAGGGCAGCGAGGGCGAACGCGCGATCGACATTTCGCGGCTGCGCGCCAGCAGCGGCCTGATCACGCTCGACGTGGGCTACGCCAGCACCGGCAGCACCCTCAGCGAGATCACGTTCATCGACGGCGAGGAGGGCGTGCTCCGCTACCGCGGTTATCCGATCGAGCAGCTGGCGCGGCAGAGCACCTTCCTCGAAACGGCGTACCTCGTGCTGCACGGCGAGCTGCCGACGCGGGAGCAGCTCGAGGGCTTCGAGTCGCGCATCAAAAACCACTCGATGGTGCACGAGCGGATTCGCGGGATGTACGAGGCGTTCCCGCTCGACGCCCATCCGATGGGCGTGACCGCGGCGGTGGTGGGCGCGCTCTCGACGTTCTACCAGGACTCGCTCGACCCGCTCGACCCGGAGCAGGTGGAGATCTCGACCTACCGGCTGCTGGCGAAGCTGCCGACGATCTGCTCGTTCGCGTTCAAGTACGCGATGGGGCTGCCGTTCAACTACCCCCGCAACGACCTCGGCTACGCGGCGAACATGCTCTACATGATGTTCGGCGTGCCGACCGAGGAGTACGAGATCAACGACGTGTTCGTGCGCGCGGTGGAGACGCTGCTGATCCTGCACGCCGATCACGAGCAGAACTGCTCGACGAGCACGATGCGGCTGGTGGGCAGCTCGCGCGCGAACATCTACGCCTCGGCCTCGGCGGCGATCATGGCGCTGTGGGGGCCGCTGCACGGCGGCGCCAACCAGGCGGTGATCGAGATGCTGGGCGACATCGCCGAGCACGAGGGCAGCGCCCGCGCCTTCCTCGAACGCACCAAGGACACCAACGACACGACGCGGCTGATGGGCTTCGGCCACCGCGTCTACAAGAACTTCGACCCGCGCGCCACCATCCTCAAGGAGCACGCGCACGAGGTCATCGACCAGCTCGGCCACTCCCCGCGCCTGCTCGAGATCGCGCTCGAACTGGAGGAGCTGGCCCTCGCCGACGACTACTACGTGCAGCGCCAGCTCTACCCCAACGTCGACTTCTACAGCGGCATCATCTACGAGGCGCTGGGCATCCCCAGCAACGGCTTCACCCCGTTCTTCGCCCTCGGCCGGATGCCGGGCTGGATCGCCCACTGGCGCGAGCACCACGCCGACCCCCGCGCCCGCCTCCAGCGCCCGCGCCAAATCTACGTCGGCCCCACCGAGCGCCCCTACGTCCCGATCGCGGAGCGCGGCTAACCCCGCGCCGCGCGGCCGAACCGATGCTCGTAGCGCCCGCAGCGTGGCACGGCGAATAACCTGCCGCGAACGACGGGAGGCGCGCCATGCGCGACGAGGCCGAGGTGCGGGTCAACGACGTCGGCGACATCCTCTATGTCGGCTTCGGCGACGCCGCCGTCGCGTCCTGCCGCGCGTTCAGCGACCTGCGGAACGTGGACTACGACGGCGAGGGCCGCGTCGTCGGCGTCGAGCTGATCGGGCTGCCGGGCGGCGTCAGCCTGCACGGGCTGCCCGAGGCCGCGAGGGTGCGCGAGGCGTTGCTCCGGCACGGGCCGCCCGAACTGCGGATCGACGAGCACGACTCGGTCTTCCACCCGGCCCGCGGGGGCGACGCGCGCCGCTCCGCCCGCTCCGCCTGACGCCGCGCCATCGCCTCGCTGGGGGGTGTTGACACGACCGCACGCATAGACAAGCATTCGGTGAACGAGCCGTATATCCGCCCGCCGTCGCGCTCGCAGCGCCACGGCGGGCTTCTTCTTGGGGGCGGTGTCCCGAACGTACGAGAACGGCACCAGATCGGCTTGGCCCAACTGTGTCACGAGGTCAGCTTCGCGCTGAGCAGGTCACTCAGCGACCCTCGGCAGCACACGACCTCGAAGCGTTTGCCGGCTGCCCGCACGAAGCTGCCGGAACGCGCGAGGTCGCCGTCGCCCGATACCACGACGCCGGCATCCCAGCGATCGTCCGCTGCGCCCAGCACCAGATCCATCGCAACTCCGACGTCCACGCCCTTCTCCACCCACCCTCTGCCGCGCTGCTTGAGGGTCGCGCGCCCGATCCGCGCGTTCGGGACTTCGCGCTCGATCCGGGCGAACAGCCTGCGCTGGCCCGCGTAGGCCGCCGGGTTCACGCTCTGGTCGAGCTGGCCCGTCCAGAAGGACACTTCGGCGATTTCGCGGCCGGCGGCGATCCACGAAACCAGCGCAGGAATGTCGAGCCGCCCGTCGCCCGTCAGCCGCCGGGCGCCGCCGTAGAGGTTGGGGCCGTCGATGAAGATACCGACGCGCGCCGCCACCGCCGCTACGCCCCGACGCGCTCGATCAGATCGGCGTACTGGCCGAGGTGGCGCACCGCGAGGAAGCGCTCGCGCACGCGCTCGCGGGCGGCGCGGCCGAGGCGCGCGGCCAGCGCGCGATCCGCGAGCAGACGCCGCAGGCCCGCCGCGAACGCTCCGAGGTCGGCCGGGTCCTCGACCAGCAGGCCGTGCTCGCCGTCCGCGATCTGGTCGCGGATGCCGCCCACGGCGCTCGCGATCGTCGGGCGGGCCTTCCACATGCCCTCGGCGACGGTGAGGCCGAAGCCCTCGCGCAGGCTCTTCTGCACGATCACGCTCGCGCGCCGCTGGAGCGCGTTCACCGTCGCCGCGTTCTCGGCGGCGTCGTCGGTGGGCAGCGAGGCGAGGTGGACGCGGCGGCGGGCCGCCTCCGGCAGCGCGCGCCACGCCTCGACGACGGCGGCGAGCACCCCCTCCGCCTCGGGATCGTCGGCGACGCCGCTGGCGCGGGGGCCGGCCAGCACCAGCTCCGCGCCGCCGGGGGCCTCGTCCCCGGCGATCGAGGCGAAGCCGCGCATCACGCCGATCGGGTCCTTGAGCGGGTCCCAGCGCGAGACCTGCACCACGAGCGGCGCCGACGCCGCGGGCGGGCCGCCCTCGCGCACCACCTCGGCGCGACGCCCGACGCGGCGGGGGGCGCCGTCCGCGCCCTCGAATTCGACGGGCCCCGCGTCCTCGCCGTCCAGCAGGCCGGCGCGCACGAGGATCGCGTGCGCGGTGGCGTCGTCCAGTTCCTCGTTCTTGGGCGTGAAGGGGTCGAGCGAGGGCGCGATCAGCGCCGTCTCGCGGCCGGCGGCCAGCGGCGGCACGTAGGCGGCGCGCGTGAACACGAAGGCGTGCGCGCGCGCGAGGTACGGTTCGAGGAACGCCCAGCCGCGCGCCGCCTCCCCGTCCGGCCCGGCGTCGCCCCCGCCGCCGCCCCCGCCGTCGGCGCCGATGTGGCAACGCCAGATCACCGTCGCGCCGGCCTCGGCGAGGGCGGGCGCGAGACCGGCCGTCTGCGGGTCGTGCAGCACCACGACGTCGCGGGGCCGCACGCGCGCCAGCAGCGGGCCGGCGTTGTCGCGCGCGACCGCCTCGTAGACGGCGCGCTCGGCCCCGCCGAGCGGGCCGCCGTCGCCGGGGGAGCCGTGCAGCAGGTGGTGGAGGCGCTTGGTGAGGCCGAAGAAGGGGGGAACGCCGGCGATCACGAACCAGCGCGCGTCGAGGCCGAGGCCGCGCGCGTAGCCGATCAGCGAAGGCAGCATCTCGGCGACGCCGCCGCCGGCGGCGGTGGAGTTGACGTTCCACACCGTGCGGCCGTCCAGCCGCCCGCGCAGCGCGGCGGCGCGCTCGCGCGCCCGTCCGGCGGCCACGGCTCCCACCACGGGCTCCAGCCGCTCGAACGGCAGCGGGGGTAGGGAGACCTCGAACGGTTGCGGCATCGGCGTCCTCCGTCACGGCCGGCCCGCGGGCATTCGCGCCAGATCAGCGGGGCGGCGCGCTACGCGCAACACCGCGCGGCGCGGCCCCGCGTTGCGGCGCGCGGCGCGCGGCCCGTAGGCTGCGCCCATGCGCGGAGCGCCGCCCCGAGGCCTGCCCGCCGCCTGCTCCGGCCCCGCCGTGCGGGGCGTCCTCGAAGCCGTCGCGCGCGGGCCGAGCCTGCTCGCCCTCGACTACGACGGCACGCTCGCTCCCTTCCGCGCCGAGCGCGACGAGGCGCGCCCGCCGGACGCGGCGCTCGCGGCGCTGAGGCGCATCGCCGCCTGCCCCGCGGCGCGGCTCGCCGTCGTCTCGGGGCGGCCCGTCGCCGGCCTCGAGCGGCTGCTGGACCTCGATCCGCTGCCCGAGCTGCACGGCTCGCACGGCTGGGAGCGCCGCCGCGCCGGAGGCGCGCGCGAGTACCGCGCGCTGCCGGCGGAGGCCGCGCGCGCCCTCGCCGCCGAGCGCGGGCGCCTCGAGGCGGCGGGCGACGGCGCGCGGGTCGAGCCGAAGCCGTCGGGCCTCGCGCTGCACTGGCGCGGCCTCGCTGCGGACGAGGCGGCGGCGCTGGAGGCGCGCGTCGCCCCGCGCTGGCGCGCCTTCGCCGCACGCGAGGGCTTCGCGCTGCGCGCCTTCGACGGCGGCATCGAGCTGCGGCGGCCGGGGCGCGACAAGGGCGACGCCGTGCGCGACCTGCTGGCCGAAACGCCCCGCGGCGCCGCCGTCGCCTACCTCGGCGACGACGAGACGGACGAGGACGCCTTCCGCGCCCTCGGCGGGCGGGGGCTGGCGCTGCTGGTGGCCGAGGCGCCGCGCCCGACCGCCGCGCACGCCGCGATCGCGCCCGCCGCGGTCGCCGCGTTCCTCGCGTGCTGGGCGGAGCGGGCGGAGCGCGCAGGTGCCTGAGGGCGAAGGGCGCGTGGTGGCGGTCTCCAACCGCGTCCCCCCCGCGCCGAGGGAGGGGCTGCCCCAGCCCGCGGGCGGCCTCGTCTCGGCGCTGCTGCCGGCCCTCGCCGCGCACGGCGGGCTGTGGTTCGGCTGGAGCGGGCGCACCGGCCGGCCCCACCGCCCGCCGCTGCGCGAGGTCACGCCGGCGATCGACTACGTCCGCATCGACCTCACCGCGGCCGAGGTCGCCGACTACTACGAGGGGTTCTGCAACCGCACGCTGTGGCCGCGGCTGCACGGGCTGGCGGAGCAGGCCGCGAGCCTGCCGCGCGAGTACTGGACCTACCGCGCCGCCAACCGCCGCTTCGCCCTCGCGCTGTTCCCGCTGCTGGGGCCCGGCGACGCGGTGTGGGTGCACGACTACCACCTGATCCCGCTCGGCCGCGAACTGCGCCGCATCGGCTGGCGCGGGCCGCTCGGCTACTTCCACCACGTGCCCGTGCCGCAGCGGATCGACTGGGAGGCGATCCCGCACGCCGCCGAACTGGGCGCGGCCCTCGGCGCTTACGAGCTGATCGGCCTCCAGACCGAGCGCGACGCCGCGCGCCTGCGCGCCCTGCTCGGCCGCCGCGTCCACGATCAGATCGGCGTCCACCCCGTCGGCATCGACCCCGACCTCTTCCGCGCCCGCGCCGCGGAGGTCCCCGACCCGCTCGCGCGCCCGGGCGACGACCGCGAGATCATGTTCGGCGTCGACCGCCTCGACTACACGAAGGGCATCGGCCACCGCCTCGAGGCGTTCGAGCGGCTGCTGGTGCGGCTGCCGCACCTGCAGCGGCGGCTGCGCTTCGTGCAGTGGGCCGCCCCCTCGCGCGAGGCGGTGCCCGAGTACCGGGCCGAGCGCGAGGCGGTGCGCGCCATCGCGCGGCGCATCAACGACCGCTTCGGCGAGCCGCACCCCGTCGAGCTGTCGCTCGACGCGCACCCGCCCGAGGAGGTGGCGAGCGGGCTGCGCGCGGCCTCGATCTGCGTCGTGACCTCGCTCGCCGACGGCATGAACCTCGTGGCGAAGGAGTTCTGCGCCGTGCACTCGGCGGAGGAGCCGGGCATCCTCGTGCTCTCCGACACCTGCGGGGCGGCGGCGCAGCTGACCGACGCGCTGCCGGTGCGGGCGACCGACGCGGGGTCGATCGAGGCGGCGCTGGAGCGCGCCGTGCGGATGTCGCGCGGCGAGCGCGCGCGGCGCTCCGCCGCGCTGCGCCGCGCCGTCGACGAGGCGACGGCCGAGCACTGGTTCCGCGGCTACCTGCGCGACCTCGGCGAGCGCCGCGGCGCGGCGCGCATCGAGCCGCGCGCGCGCTCGCCGCGGCGCCCCGAGGCCGCCCCGCCGCCCCCCGCCGATCGCCGCGCCCGAGGCGCACCGGGGCAGCGCGGCCAGCACCGCCCCGAGACCCCCCGCCGCCCTCCCGCCGCGGCCTCGTGACCGCGCGCGGGCGGTGGGCGCGCGTGCTCCGCGCGCTTCCCCTCGACCGCCGCGACGCGCCGCCCGCGGCCTTCGGCCTGCTCGGCGCCGGCCTCGTGCTCGCGCGCGAGGCGACGTACGGCGTCGTGCTGCACTGGGACTCGATCAACTACGTCGGCGTCGCCCGCAGCCTCGCCGCGGGGGACGGATTCGCGCAGTTCAACGGCGGGACCTACACCGCCTGGCCGCCGCTGTACCCGCTGCTGCTCGCCGTCCCCGGCGCCGCGGGGATCGACCCGCTGGACGCGGCGGGGCCGATCAACGCCGCGCTGGCCGGCCTCGCGATCTTCGCGGGAGCGCGCTGGCTGTCGCGGCGACTCGAGTCGCGCTTCCTTGCGCTGTGGGGAGGCCTCGCGCTGGCGCTCGCCCCTCCGCTCGCGTGGATGGCGTCGTGGGCGATGTCCGAGCCGCTGTTCATCTTGTTGACGCTGCTCGCGCTGATGCGCGCCGAGGCCCACCTGCGCGAGGGGGACGCCTCGGCCCTGCGGCAGGCGGCGGCGCTGACGGCGCTGGCCTGCCTGACACGCTGGGCGGGTGTCGCGATCGTCCTCGCCGTGGCCCACCTGCTCGTCCTGCAGCCGGGCGGCGCGCTGCCGCCGAGGCTGCGCCGCGCCGCGCTCTACGCGGCGGTCGCGCTCGTCCCCCCCGGCCTCTGGATGGCGCGCAACCTGTCGCTCGGCGCCGCCGCGACCACCGGCGGCTGGTCCACGGCGCCGCCGCCGCCCGCCGAAACGCTGGATGCGCTGCTCGGCGTCGCCGGCCGCTGGCTGGTCCCCGGCCCGGAAAGCGAAGCCGCGGGGCTCGCCGGGCAGGCGCTCGCGGGCGCGCTGCTGCTCGCCCTCGCGGCGGCGGCCGTGCGCCTCGCCGCGTTCGGGCGGCACGAGGCCGGGGCGTGGCGGCGCGGGGCCGCGTTCTGCGTGTTCGGCGGGTTCGCGCTCGCGTACGCCGCGTTCTTCGCCGCGTCGATCGCCCTCGGACGCGCGGACGCCGCGCAGGGCTACCGCTACCTCCTGCCCGCCTTCGCGCCGCTGCTCGTGGCGATCGCGCTGGCGCTCGACGGGCTGCTGGCGCTGGCGCGGGGACGCTGGGCGCGGCCCGCGTGGGCGGGCGGCGCGCTGGCCGCCGCCGTCGCCGCGCCGCTCGTGCTGTGGCTCGCCGCGTCCGCGCCCCAGCACGCCCGCGCCGTCCGCGAGGCCAACGCCGAGGGCTTCGGCAACAGCTACAGCAACGCGCGCTGGGACCGCTCCGCGACGCTCGCGCGCCTGCGCGAGTCGCCGGACGCCGTCCGCGTCCTCAGCAACGTGCCGCCCGCCGCCTACATCCACGTCCCCCGGGACGGACGCGCGCCGCGGCACGAGCGGCTGCGCCGCGGCACGGACGCCGTGCGCGATCAGCTCGGCAACGCCGCCGACGGCGTCCTCGTCGTCTGGTTCCGCGACTGGTTCATCGATTTCGGCTACGGCGCCGGCGAGCTGCGGGACACGCCGGGGCTGGAGACCGTCGCCGACCTCGACGACGGCGCCCTCTTCCGCGTCCGGCGCTCCCCCTTCGCCGTGCGCCTCGACGGGAACGCGCTGATCTACGAGCGCGAGGGCTGCGCTCCCGGCGACACGGAAGCGCGCTTCTTCGTGCACGCCACCCCCGCCGACGCGGACGACTGGCCGGAACCCCGCCCGAACCTCAACTTCTGGTTCGACGAGCACGGCGCGCTGGAGGACGGACGCTGCACCGCCGTCCGCCCCCTGCCCCCGCACCCGCTCGCCGTCGTCGAAACCGGCCAGTACGACGAGGAAGGCACGCGCTGGCTCGTCGAGCTGCGCCCCGGGGAGGACGGCGGCCGGTGATCGCGCGCGCGCTCCGCGCGCTCCCCCTCGACCGCCGCGACGCGCCGCCCGCCGCCTTCGGCCTGCTCGGCGCCGGCCTCGCGCTCGCGCGCGAGGCGACGTACGGCGCCGTGCTGCACTGGGACTCGATCAACTACGCCGGCGTCGCCCGCAGCCTCGCGGCGGGGGAGGGGTTCACCGAGTTCGGCGGGGAGCCGCTCGCCGCGTGGCCGCCGCTGTACCCGCTGCTGCTCGCCGCGCCCGCCCTCGCCGGCGCCGACCCGATCGATGCGGCGGGGCCGATCAACGCGGCGCTGGCCGGCCTGACGATCTTCGCGGGCGCGCGCTGGCTCGCGAGGCGCCTCGAGGCGCGGTGGCTCGCGCTGTGGGGAGGCCTCGCGCTGGCGCTCGCCGCGCCGCTCGCGTGGACGGCGTCGTGGGCGCTGTCGGAGCCGCTGTTCGTGCTGCTGACGCTGCTCGCGCTGATGCGCGCCGAGGCGCACCTGCGCGAGGGGGACGCCTCGGCGCTGCGGCAGGCGGCGGCGCTGACGGCGCTCGCCTGCCTGACGCGCTGGGCGGGCGTCGCGATCGCCGCCGCCGCGATCCCGCTGCTCGTCCTCCAGCCGGGCGTCGCGCTGCCGCCGAGGCTGCGCCGCGCCGCGCTCTACGCGGCGATCGCGCTCGTGCCCCTCGGCCTCTGGATGGCGCGCAACCTGTGGCTGACCGGCGAGGCGATCGCCTACTCGCAGCCGACGGACACGCCGCCCGGCGAGATCGCGGCGGCGATCCTCGGCGTCGCGGGCCGCTGGCTGGCGCCCGGCCCCACGGCGGATCCCGCCGGCCTCGTCCCGCGCGCGCTGGCGGCGGCGCTGCTGATCGCCCTCGCGGCGGCGGTCGCCGTGCTCGCGGCGCGGCGCGGCGGCGAACCGTGGCGGCGGCGGGCCGCGTTCCTCGTGTTCGGCGGATTCGCGGTGGCGTACCTCGCCTGCTACGCCGCCGGGGCGCGGGGGTCGTCGTACGTCGTGACGACGGCGTTCCACCGCTACCTCGCGCCGGCGCTGCCAGCGCTGCTGCTGGCGATCGCGCTCGGCCTCGACGCGCTGCTGGCCCTCGCGCGGGAGCGGGCCGCCGCGTCCGGGGCGGCCCTCGCCGCGCCGCGGCTGCTGGCGCTGGCCGCCGCCGCGCCGCTCGCGCTGTGGCTCGCGTGGAACCTGCCCGAGCACGCCCGCGCCGTCGGCGAGGCGAACGGCGAGGGCGTCGTCCGCGAAAGCTACAGCAACGCGCGCTGGGCCGGCTCCGCGACGCTCGCGCGCCTGCGCGAGGCGCCGCCGCGCGGCTGGCTGTGGACGAACGTGCCCGCCGCCGTCTACGCCTTCGCCGACGGCGGAGCGAGCCACCGCTACCTCGGCGTGGGCCACGAGTGCCTGCGGGCGCAGGTCGCGTGGGCTTCCGGCGGCGACCATGTGGTGTGGTTCCGCGACTGGTACGCGAACGACGGCTTCGGCTACGGCCTCGGCGACCTGCGGCGGCTGCCGGGCCTGGAGGCCGTCGCCGACCTCGAGGACGGCGTCGTCTTCCGCGTGCGCGATCGCGCCGGAGGCGGCCCGCCGCCGGCGGCCCCGCCCGGCGAGCAGCCGTTCCCCTCGGCCTTCGACGCCTACCTCGGCGAGGCGCCGCTGACCTACGCCCGCCGCCCGTGCCGCATCGGCGACCTCGAGCGCCGCTTCTACCTGCACCTGATCCCCGGGCGCCCGCCGTAGCGTCCGCCGCCGCCCGTATACTGGCGCGGCGCCCGCGGGCCGAGGAGCCGCCCGATGCCGGAACCGCCGATCGACGCGCCCCCGCGCAAGGAGCTCGACCCGATCGAGCAGGCCCTCGGCGAGCTCGCCTACGGCGTCTACGTGATCGGCTCCTCCGAGGACGGCGAACCGAACGGGATGATCGCCGACTGGGTGATGCAGGTCTCGTTCGAGCCGCGGCTCGTGGCCGTGGCCTTCGAGGACGACTCGCGCAGCCTCGCCCGCATCCGCGCCAACGGCGCGTTCACCGTCAACGTGCTCGCCGAGGGCCCCGACGGGATGCGGCTCGCGCAGCGCTTCCTGCAGCCGTACGACGCCTCGAAGATCGCGGGGCGCGGCCCCGAGGCCGCCGCGCAGCGCCACCGCAAGCTCGAGGGCGTCGAGCACGCGCTGCGCCCCTCGGGCTGCCCGATCCTCGGCGACGCGCTCGCGTGGATCGAGTGCGAGGCCGAGCGCTTCGTCGAGGCGGGCGACCACGTGATCGCGATCGGCCGCGTGATCGGCGGCGAGGTCGTCGCCTCCGGCGACCCGCTGACCTCGGTCTACACGGGCTGGACCTACGGCGGCTGAAGCCGCGAGGGCAGCACGGGATGCTGCCCGTACAGGCAGGCGAGAGGCGGACGCGCATGACGGACGAAGAGGACTACGGGAGCATCCTCGACGAAGAGGAGATCGAAGTTGAGGTGCGGAAGCCTGTCGGCGTCGTCGTCTCGGTGCGTTTCAGCGGGGACGAGATGCTGGCGCTCCGCGGCGCGGTCAGGGAATCGGGCGGGATGATGACGAGCTTCATCCGCGAAGCGGTGCTCGCCCGCGTCACCGAGCGCCAACCGCACCGTCGCGGGCGGCAACCCACTCAGCAACGCGATAGGACGGTCACCCATCACACCCATCACGCCCTGCGAGTAGTCAGCGTTTCCGCACGGAGGGCAGGGGGCGGGCAGTACCAGACGGCGCAGATCAGCACCGCCCGCGTGACTGGATTGCCCGCCGTCCTGAGGGGCGGTCAGCCGCCCATCTAGACCATCCGCCGGGAGCTTTTTTTGACGCGAGGCGGATCCGCGGGGAACGGCCGCCGTGGCGAGCCGCGAGGATGGCGCAGAGGCCGAGCGCACCGCGCGGCGGCGGCGGATGGCGTACCATGCGGCGAGGCGCGCCGGAGGCGGCGCGCACGGGGAGGGTGACGACATGGACTGGAGCGACAGCCCGGAGCAGGCCGCATTCCGGCAGCAGGTGCGCGACTTCGTGAGCGAGCGCCTGCCCGGCTACTACGCGCTCAAGGCCGAAGGCGCGCCCGACGAGTCGTGGAGCGGCGGCTGGCAGACCGACCGCGCCTCGGACGACGCCGAGGCGAGCGGCGCGGCGAGGAGCTGGGCGGCGGCGCTCGCCGAGCGCGGCTGGATCGCGCCGCACTGGCCGAGGGAGTACGGCGGCGGCGGCCTCTCCTCGATGGAGCAGTTCATCTTCAACGCCGAGCTCGCCAGCCTCGGCGCGCCCTCGGGCGTGGGCGGCTCCGGCGTCTCGATGCTGGGGCCGACGCTGATCGCGCACGGCAGCGACGAGCAGAAGGAGAAGTACCTCTCCCAGATCCTGACCGGCGAGGTCTCGTGGGCGCAGGGCTACTCCGAGCCGGGCGCCGGCTCCGACCTCGGCTCGCTGCAGACGCGCGCCGTCCGCGACGGCGACGACTACGTCGTCAACGGGCAGAAGATCTGGACCTCCGGCGCGCACAACGCCGACAAGCTGTTCGCGCTCGTCCGCACCGACCCGGACGCGCCCAAGCACCGCGGCATCTCGTTCCTGCTGATCGACGACATCCGCACGCCGGGCCTGACCGTGCGCCCGCTGATCAACATGTCGTGGAAGCACGGCTTCAACGAGACCTTCTTCGAGGACGTGCGCGTCCCCGTCAACATCGTCGGCGAGGAGAACCGCGGCTGGTACGTCGGCATGACGCTGCTCGACTTCGAGCGCTCCAACATCAGCGGAGCCGTCGCCCAGCGCAAGGAGCTCGACCGCCTGCTCGGCTACCTCGGCAGCGACGAGGGCCGCGCCCGCACGCGGGTGCGCCCCGGCGTCCGCGCCGCCCTCGCCGACCGCTGGATCGAGAGCGAGGTCGGCTTCAACTTCAGCTTCCGCATCGTCTCGATGCAGCACTCCGGCCTGATCCCGAACTACGAGGCCTCGACCGCCAAGCTGTTCATGTCCGAGCTGATGCAGAACACGGCGCGCACCGCGCTCAAGGCGCTCGGCCTGCACGCCAACGTCTGGGCCGAGGATTCGCGCTGGACGCCGATGCACGCCTACTTCACGCACCGCTACGTGACCACGATCCCGAACACGATCGGCGGCGGCACCTCCGAGATCCAGCGCAACATCATCGCCACCCGCGGCCTCGGCCTGCCGCGCGGCTAGACGGCGGACGCTCCCGCCCGCGCCCGGAGCGGGCGCGGGCCGGGGGCGCATCGAGGGGGGCGCGATGCCCGACTGGCTGGCCGAGGCGGCGGCGATCGTCGTCGTGCTGTGGATGATCGGCTTCGCGCTGGCCCTCGGCATGTGGGCGATGATGGTGTTCGCCGCCGCCGGCGCGGCCCGCGGCAAGGGCCGCCGCTCGCTGTTCTGGGCGGCGCTGGCCGTGCTCTACGGCCCCGTCGCGCTGCTCGCCGTGCACGTCCTGCCCCCGAAGCGGGGCGGCGGCGGGTAGCGCCCCCGGCCGGCGGCCCGCGGAGGGCGCGGGCCGAGGAGGGCGCGGCGTCAGACCGGCGCGTAGCGCGCGGCGTCGGCGGCGAAGCGGGCGATGCCGAGGTCGGTCAGCGGGTGGCGCACGATCCGGAACAGCACCTCCGGCGGCAGCGTGGCGACGTGCGCGCCGGCCAGCGCCGCCTCCGTGACGTGGCGCGGATGGCGGATCGACGCCGCGAGGATCTCGCTCTCCAGCCCGTGCGCCTCGACGATCGCGACCGACTCGCGCACCACCTCCATGCCGTCCTGCCCCGCGTCGTCGAGGCGGCCGACGAAGGGCGAGATCAGCGCGGCGCCCGCGCGCGCGGCCAGCAGCGCCTGGTTCGCCGAGAACACCAGCGTGCAGTTGCAGCGCACGCCCTCGTCCGCGAGCCGCCGGATCGCCGCCAGCCCGGCCTCCGACATCGCCACCTTGACCACCACCCGCTCGTGCCACGAGGCGACGCGCAGCCCCTCCTCGACGAGCTCGTCCGCGGTTTCGCTGATCGTCTCTGCGGAGACGGGGCCGTCCACCGCCCCGCAGATTTCGAGCACGCGCTCGCGGTACTCGACGCCCTCGGCGGCGACGAGGGTGGGGTTGGTGGTGACGCCGCCGACGACGCCCATCGCCGCGCCGCGCCGGATGTCGTCGATGTTGGCGGTGTCCATGAAGATACGCATCGGTCTTCCTTCCGGCGGGGCGCGGCCCCTAGAACGGCTTCCAGACGGCGAGCCACGTCATCAGCGGGATGCTGGCGGCGATCGCCGTGCCGAACACGACGGGCACGCGATCGTCGAGGGCGGCGCGCAGTTCGGGGCCCGCCTCGCCGCGCTTGCTCGCCTGCAGCGCGAGCAGCCGCACGCGCCGCAGCCCCACCCCCAGCAGCGGCAGGAAGATGAACACGTCGAGGCCGAACACGATCTCGAGCGCCAGCAGCCAGCCCGTCGTCACGAGGTTGACGTCGCCCGCCGCCGCCCACGCGAAGCCGGTCAGCCCCGTCGCGAGCAGGCCCGGCAGCAGCCAGCGCGTCTCGGCCTGGGCGGCCTCGGTCAGCAACACGGCGCGCGTGTCGTCGTCGCGGGTGGCCCACGCGCGCCAGACCGGCGTCATCACCGCGCCGACGCCGGCCGCCATCCAGAGCAGCGCGAGCGTGTGCAGGAGGCGGAAGAGCAGCATCGGCGGCGGCGCGCGTCCCCGCTGCGCGGCGCGCGGCGGTCAGGCCGGCGAGCGCCGCGCCGGCGCGGCGCGGCGGGCGCGCTCGGCGGCGGCGGCGCCGACGAAGTCGCGGAACAGCGGCTGCGGGCGGTGCGGGCGCGAGGTGAACTCGGGATGGAACTGCGCCCCCACCATCCAGGGGTGGCCGCGCACCTCCATGATCTCGACCAGCTCGCCGTCCGCCGTCCAGCCGGAGGCGACGAGGCCGTGGCGTTCGAGGGCGGGCAACAGGCCGTTGTTGACCTCGTAGCGGTGGCGGTGGCGCTCGCGCGCCACGGCGGCGCCGCCGTAGGCGGCGGCGGCCTTCGTGCCCGGCGTCAGGCGGCAGTCGTAGCCGCCGAGGCGCATCGTGCCGCCGAGGTCGTGCACGCCGCGCTGCTCGGAGAGCAGCGAGATCACGGGGAACGGCGTGTGCGCGTCCACCTCGGTGGTGTTGGCCTCGGGCATCCCGGCGACGTGGCGCGCGAACTCGCAGACCATCACCTGCAGGCCGAGGCAGACGCCGAGGCAGGGGATGCGCCGCTCGCGGGCGTAGCGCGCCGCCGCGATCTTGCCCTCCAGCCCGCGGTCGCCGAAGCCGGGGCAGAGCACGATGCCGTCGACCTCGCCGATCGCCTCCTCCGGCGGCCGCGCCTCGAGCTGCTCGGCGTGCACCCAGCGCAGGTCGAGCCGCGCGCGATGGTGCACGGAGGCGTGGATCAGCGCCTCGCGGATCGAGAGGTAGGCGTCGTGCAGCTCGACGTACTTGCCGACGACGGCGACGCTGACCTCGGAGGCCGGGTTGCGGAGCCGGTCGACGAACTCGCGCCAGCGGCCGAGGTCGGCGGGCCGCCCGTCGAGGCCGGCCTTGCGCGCGACGATGTCGGTGAGGCCGCTCGCCTCCAGCAGCAGCGGCGCCTCGTAGATCGACTCGGCGGTCTCGAAGGGGACGACGGCCTCGCGGGCGACGTTGCAGAAGAGGCCGATCTTCTCGCGCAGCGCCTCCGGCACGGGGTGGTCGGAGCGCGCCACGATCACGTCGGGCTGGATGCCGGCCGCGCGCAGCTCGCGCACCGAGTGCTGCGTCGGCTTCGTCTTGAGCTCGGCGGTGGAGCCGATGTAGGGCAGCAGCGTGACGTGGACGGCGACGGTGGCGCCGGGTTCGAGGTTGTGCCGCATCTGGCTGATCGCCTCGAGGAAGGGCTGGCCTTCCATGTCGCCGACGGTGCCGCCGACCTCGACGATCACGACGTCGGCCTCGGCGTCGGCGTCGAGGGCGCGGGCGGCCTCGCGGATGCGGCGGCGGATCTCGTTGGTGACGTGCGGGATCGGCTGGATCGTGCCGCCGAGGAAGTCGCCGCGCCGCTCCTTGCGGATCACCTCCTCGTAGATCTGGCCGGAGGAGGTGGAGTTCGCGTGCGTGAAGCGCTCGTCGAGGAAGCGCTCGTAGTGGCCGAGGTCGAGGTCGGTCTCGGCCCCGTCGTCGGTGACGAAGACCTCGCCGTGCTGGTAGGGCGACATCGTGCCGGGGTCGACGTTGATGTAGGGGTCGAGCTTGAGCACGGAGACGCGCAGCCCGCGCGCCTTGAGGTCGGCGCCGAGCGCGGCGGTGACGATGCCCTTGCCCACGGAACTGACGACGCCGCCGGTCACGAAGATGTACTTCGGCATCTGGCCTCGGCTCGGCGGGGAGGTCACGGGCCATCTTCCGCGCGCGGCGGGGGGGCTGTCAACGCGCCGCGCGCTCGCTCCACCTCGCGCCACGCCTCCTCCGCCAGCGCCGCGGGCGCGCGCGCCGCGTCGAGGACGCGCCAGCGCGCGGGCGCGGCGGCGGCGAGCGCGAGGTAGCCCGAGCGCACGCGCTCGTGGAAGCCGTCCGCCTCGCGCTCGATGTAGTCGCCCGCGCCTCCCGCGCGCCGCCGCCCGAGCGCCGGGTCGAGGTCGAGCAGCAGCGTCAGGCGCGGCGCGAGGCCGCCGGTGGCCGCCGCGTTCGCGGCCTCGACCTCGGCGAGCGGCAGTCCCCGCCCGTGGTGCTGGTAGGCGAGGGTCGAGTCGGCGAAGCGGTCGCAGAGCACGAGCGCGCCGCGCGCGAGCGCCGGGCGCACGACCTCGCCGACGAGCTGGGCGCGCGCGGCGGCGAAGACCAGCAGCTCGGCGCGCGCCTCGGGAGCCTCGCCGCCGAGCAGCGCCGCGCGCAGGCGCTCGCCGAGGGCGGTGCCGCCCGGCTCGCGGCAGGCGACGGCCTCGCAGCCGGCGGCGCGGGCGCGGGCGGCGAGGGCATCGAGCAGGGTCGATTTGCCCGCGCCCTCGACGCCCTCGATCGCGACGAGGAGGCCGGGGGGAGGCGTCACCGCGCGCGGCCGTCGCCGGCGGCGACCGTGACGCGGCGGTAGGGTTCGCGCCCGCGCGAGCTGGAGGTCGCGCCGTGGCGGGTGGCCAGCTCGTGCTGGAGCCGCCTGATCCAGGCGTTCTGGGGCGCGAGCTCGATGGGGGACTCGCCGCGCAGGTTGACGGCGGCGACGGCGTCCTCGGCCTCGCGCAGGGCGGAGGTGGCGGGATCGGATTCGCCGTCGCCGCGCATCCGCATCAGCGACTGCTCGATCTGGGCGACAGTGTTGTTGCGAAGGACGTAGACGGGGACGCCGCGCGCGGCGGCCTCGCGCAGCGGCCCGCTGCGGCGGCGGTAGTAGGGCCGCAGCGTCATCACCGCGTCAGCCGCGTCGAGGCGGTCCGCGACCTCGGCGTCGGAGCGCGTGCCCGAGATCGCCTGCTCCAGCCGCGAGCGGCTGACGCCGAACGGCAGGATGCGGCGCGCCGGCCCGCCCGGCGCGGGCGGCAGCGGCGCGCGCTCCGCTTCGGGGACGGCGCCCGCCGCGGGGCCGTCCTCGAAGCCGCGGTGCGCCTCGGGACCGCGGGGCGCCTCGGCGGGGCGCGAGGGCACGGGCACGCGCGTCGCGCCGGCGACCTCGCCGCCGGGGCCGAGCGTCCGCACCTCGGCCTCGGCGTCGTAGCCGCGCAGCAGGCGGTCGACGGTCGCGCCGATGTCCTCGTGGACGGCGACGCGGCCGAACGACTGGATCTCGACGAGCGCCTCGAAGGTGGGCGGGGCGCGGCGTTCGAGCACGGTCTTCTGGGTGCCGCGCCGCCGCGCCTCGTCGTCGCCGAGCGTGACCGACTCGATGCCGCCGATGAGGTCGGAGAGGGTGGGGTTCTGCATCAGGTTGTGGAGCGTGTTGCCGTGGGCGGTGCCGATCAGCAGCACGCCGCGCTCGGCGATGGTGCGCGCCGCCGTCGCTTCGAGGGCGGTGCCGATCTCGTCGATCACGATCACCTCGGGCATGTGGTTCTCGACGGCCTCGATCATGACCTGGTGCTGCAACTCCGGGTGCGGCACCTGCATCCGCCGCGCGCCGCCGACGCCGCGGTGGGGGATGTCGCCGTCGCCGCCGATCTCGTTCGAGGTGTCCACGATCACCACGCGCCGCCGCAGCTCGTCGGCGAGGACGCGCGCCGACTCGCGCAGCATCGTCGTCTTGCCCACGCCCGGCGCGCCGAGCAGCAGGATGCCGCGCCCCGCCTCCAGCAGGTCGCGGATCGCCGAGGCCGATCCGGTGACGCTGCGCCCGGCGCGGCAGGTCAGCCCGACGATGCGCCCCCGGCGATTGCGGATCGCCGAGATGCGGTGCAGCGTGCGCGGGATGCCGGCGCGGTTGTCGTCGCCGAACTCCGAGATCGCCGCCACCACGTGATCGAGGTCCTGGGCCGTCACCTCGGTCTCCCCCAGCGGCGTCTCGCCCCCGGCGAAGCGCGCCGCGGGCGGGCGTCCGAGGTCGAGCACCACCTCCAGCAGGCCGTCCGGGCCGATCGCGCGCAGCGCCTCCGCCACGCCCGTAGGGAGCGTGCCGATCAGCAGTTCCAGCTCCTCGCGCTCGGCCGCGGCGTCCGCCGTCACCGCCAGCCTCCCGAGAGCGCGGCGGCGGCGGGCGCCGCGGCCGGCTGCTCGTCCTCGGCGGGGCGGGGGAGGCGGCGCGCGAGCAGCGCGTAGCCCTCGTCCGGCGCGAAGCCGGCGGCGCGCAGCGCCTCGCCGCCGACGCCTTCCGGCGCGAGCGCGAGCACGTCGCGCGCGCCGGCGCAGAGCGGCGCCGCCGCCGCCAGCAGCGCCCGCGCGGCCCCGCCGTCCTCCGGCGCGGCGACGATCTCGAGGCGCGCGCGCCCGCCCGCGAGGGCGATCCGCGCCGCCCCGGCGGGGCTGCCGTCCTCCGCCGCCGCCAGCAGCGAGACCCGGCGCCGCCCCAGCCAGCGCACCTCGCGCGTGGCCAGCCACTCGTCGAGCGTCATCGCGATCGCGCGCCGCGCCTCGACGGGGAGCGCCCGGCCGTGCAGCCGGTAGAGGTCGTGGGCGTCGGCCGCGGAGGCCTCGCGCACGGCGACGCCGGGGACGTGGGCGGGGGCCGCCGCGAGCCGCGGCGCGCGCCACAGCCGCTCGGCGAGGGCGGGAGCGAAGCCCGCGCGCACGGCCTCGGCGACGGCGGGGTCGGCGGCGCGCAGGCGCAGCAGCAGGTGCGTGGCGCGCGCGCGCCGCGCGCCGTCCGCCGCCCGCGCGAGCAGCCCCCGCAGCGCGCCCTCGCCGCCTCCGCCGAGCAGCGTGTCGATCTCCCACGCCGCGGGCCCGGCGAGCGGGCGCGCCGAGGCGACGCCGCCGATGCGCGCCCCCTCGAGCGCGATCCAGACGCGGCGGCGGCGCAGGCGGCCGGCCAGCGCCGCCGCCGGGGCCCGCACCTCCCGCGGCGGCTGCCCCAGCCGCTCGCGCGGCACGGCGAGGTCGGCGCGGGCGCGCCCCCCGAACGCCGCCGCCAGCCCTCCCGCGCCGATCACGGCGCCGCTCCCGGCGCGCCGTTCCCCGCCGCCCGCGCCTCCTCGACCATCGCGAGGAAGTAGGCGTGCAGCCGCCCGTCGGGGGTCAGCTCGGGGTGGAAGGCGGTGGCCAGCACGCGGCCCTCGCGGCAGGCGGCGATCGAGCCGTCGCCGAGGGTCGCGAGCACCTCGACGCCCGGCCCGGGGTCGCGCAGGCGCGGGGCGCGGATGAAGACGGCGCGCACCGCGTCGCCCTCGACGCCGGCGCAGTCGAGATCGGTCTCGAACGAGTCGGCCTGCCGCCCGAAGGCGTTGCGCTCGGCGGTCACGTCGAGGACGCCGAGGGTGGGGCGGTCGAGTTCGGGGGCGCGGCGCGCGAGCAGGATCGCGCCCGCGCAGGTGCCCCAGGCCGGGAGGCCGCCCTCGATGCGCTCGCGCAGCGGCTGGTGGAGGCCGAAGGCGAGCAGCAGCCGCGCGATCGTCGTGCTCTCCCCGCCCGGCAGGATCAGGCCGTCCACGGCGTCGAGCCCGGCGAGGGTCCGCACCTCGCGCGCGGCCACGCCGAGGCCGGCGAGCGCCTCGGCGTGCTCGCGCACGTCGCCCTGCAGCGCCAGCACTCCGACGCGGGGTCCGGCGGCGGCGGTCGTCTGCGGCACGGCTGGCGGGTCTCCCCCTCGCCCGGTGCGGCCTCGCGGCTCCGTCGTATGCGCGCCGGTCAGTTGCCGCGCATGGCGAGCTGCTCTTCGGCGGGCAGGGCGGCGGCGGAGAGGCCGCGCATCGGCGCGCCGGCGCCGCGCGAGGCCTCGGCCAGCAGCGCGGGGTCGCGGTAGTGGGTGACGGCGCGCACGACGGCGGATGCCATGCGCGCGGGCTCGTCCGACTTGAAGATGCCGGAGCCGACGAACACGCCGTCGGCGCCGAGCTGCATCATCAGCGCGGCGTCGGCGGGGGTGGCGACGCCGCCGGCCGAGAAGTTGACGACGGGCAGGCGGCCCTCGCTCCGCACCTCGCGCACCAGCTCCAGCGGCGCGCCAAGCTCCTTCGCGTGGTTCGCCAGCTCGTCCTCGCGCATCGCGCCGATGCGGCGGATGCCGGAGTGGACGGCGCGCATGTGGCGCACCGCCTCGACGACGTCGCCGGTGCCGGCCTCGCCCTTGGTGCGGATCATCGCCGCCCCCTCGGCGATGCGCCGCAGCGCCTCGCCGAGGTCGCGGCAGCCGCAGACGAAGGGCACGCGGAAGGGGTGCTTGTCGATGTGGTGCGCCTCGTCGGCGGGGGTCAGCACCTCCGACTCGTCAATGTAGTCCACGCCGATCGCCTCGAGGATCTGGGCCTCGACGAAGTGGCCGATGCGCGCCTTGGCCATCACCGGGATGGTGACGGCGGCGCAGATCTCCTCGATCAGGGAGACGTGGCTCATGCGGGCGACGCCGCCGGCGGCGCGGATGTCGCTCGGCACCCGTTCGAGCGCCATCACGGCGACGGCGCCGGCCTCCTCGGCGATGCGCGCGTGCTCGGCGGTGACGACGTCCATGATCACGCCGCCCTTGAGCATCTGCGCCAGCCCGGCCTTCACGCGCCAGGTCGCGGTCTCGCCGCGCTCGCCCGCTCCGTCCGCCAGGTTCCCGTTCGTGCCCATCGCGATCCCCCGAGGCCCCGCGCGGCGGGCCGGACGGCCGCCGCCTCGCCCCTATGGTATCGCATCCGCCCGCTCGTTCCGCCGTCCCCGCCCCGCCGGAGCGCGCGGCGGCGGGCTATGCCCGCGCGCGCCGCGCGCGCTACGATGGGCGCGCCACGGCGGGGCAGTCGCGCCGCCGCGCGGCGCGCCACGAGGAGGCCCGCGACGGCCCGCAGCGCAGCCTACCGCCGCCACCTCGCGATCGCCGTGCTGGCGGCGCTCGTGGGCGTGACCGTGATCGCCGTCAACGTGCGCGGCGGTAACGCCGTCTCGCTCGGCACCTTCGTCGGGGCGCTGTTCGTCCTCATCGCCCTCGTGCGGCTCCGCCTCGCGCGGAGCGGGTAGCGGCGGCGGAGCCGGGCGGGTAGCCGATGGCCGGACGGGAGCCGCTGCGCCGCGTCGAGCGCTACCTCGTGCCGGTGGACGGCTCGGAGCCGGCCTACGCGGCGCTCGCCGCCGCCTGCGGGGTGGCCCGCATCCACCACTCCGACATCGCCGCGCTGCACGTGGTGGAGGTGCCGCGCACGCTCCCCCTCGACGCCGACATGCGCGACGACTTCGAGCGCGGCGAGGACATCCTCGAACGCGCCGAGCACATCGGCCGCGACCACAAGGTGCGCGTCGACGCCTCGATCTGCCAGGCGCGGCAGGCCGGCCACGCCGTCGTCGACGAGGCGATCGAGGACCGCGCGGGCGCGATCGTCGTCGGCGTCGGCTACCGGCGTCCCTACGGCCGCTTCCGCCTCGGGCGGCTGCCCGAGTACGTGCTGGCCCACGCGCCGTGCGAGGTGTGGCTGTTCCGCTACGCCCCCGACGAGGCGGACGGGATCGGCCCGTGAGCGGGGGGCAGCGGTGAAGATCGTGATCATGGGCTGCGGCCGCGCCGGCTCGGCCGTCGCCGCGCGCCTCGACGCCGCCGGGCACGAGGTCTCGATCATCGACCTCGACGCGCGCGCGTTCCGGCGCCTGCCGCCGGACTTCGGCGGCGCGCGGATCGAGGGCTCGGGCGCCGACGACCGCCTGCTCGTCGCCGCCGGCGTGCGCGAGGCCGACGCCTTCCTCGCGATCACGCAGGGCGACAACCGCAACCTGCTCGCCAGCCAGATGGCGAAGCACCTGTTCGGCGTCGGCGCCGTCGTCGCCCGCGTCTACGACCCGCTGCGCGCCGAGCTGTTCGGCCAGCTCGGCCTCCGCACCTTCAGCCCCACCCGCATCAGCGCCGACCTCGCGATCGACGCGCTGCTGGGCCCGGACGGCGCGGACCGCGCCGACCGCGAGGCCTAGCCGTGTACATCGTCATCGTCGGCGCCGGCAACGTCGGCTACGGCCTCGCCCTCGAGCTCTACGGCAACGCGGGCTACGAGGTGCTGCTGGTCGAGCGCGACTCGCGGCGCGCGGACGCGCTGCGCGACGAGCTGGGCGAGCTCTGCGTCCACGGCGACGGCACCGAGGTCGCCTTCCTCGCCTCGATCGGCGTGGCGCGCGCCGACATCTTCATCGCCGTCACCGGCGACGACGCACACAACCTGATCGCCTGCCAGGTCGCGCGCCACCGCTTCGGCGTCGCCCGCGCCATCGCGCGCGTCAACAACCCCCGCCACGAGCGGCTGTTCCAGACCCTCGGCATCGAGTCCACCGTCTCCGCCGCCGCCGCCGTGCTCGCCCAGATCGAGGTCGACCTGCCCGCGCACTCGTTCATCCCGCTGCTGCGGCTGCGCGCCTCCGGCCTCGAGGTGGTCGACCTGCACGTCCAGCCCGGCTCGCCCGCCGCCGGCGCCGCCCTGCGCGACCTCGACCTGCCGGCCGACGCCGTGATCTCGCTGGTCGTCACCGGCGACTGCGCGCGCGCCCCCGACGGCGGCACCGTGCTCGCCGCGGGCGACGAGATCATCGCGGTCATCGGACAGGAGTCCGGCCCCGCCATGCGCGCGCTCGTGACCGCTCCCGCCGCCGCCCGCCCCTCCGCCGCCGCCCCGCCGGGCGCGTCCCCGTGACGCGCCTCGCGCACCTCGGGCCGCGCGGCACGAACACCGAGGCCGCCGCCGCCGCCTGGGACCCCGCCGCCGAACTGCTGCCCGCCGCGAGCGTCGCCGACGCCGCCCGCGCCGTCCGCGAGGGCGAGGCCGACGCCGCCGTCTGCGCCATCGAGAACTCGATCGCGGGCTCCGTCAGCGAGACGGTCGACCTGCTGCTGCGCGGGGACACCGCCCTCTCCGTGCGCGGCGAGATCGTGCTCGCGATCCGCCACGCCCTCGTCGCCGCCCCCGGCGCCGACCCGGCGCGCGCGACCGTCGTCTACTCCCACCCGCAGGCGCTCGCGCAGTGCCGCCAGGGCCTCGCGCGGCTCGCGCCGCGCGCGCGCCCCGTCGCCGCGCTGTCCACGGCGGCGGCCATCGAGTCGGCGCTCGCCGAGGACGGCGCGCTCGCCGTCAGCACCGCCCTCGCCGCCTCGATCCACGGCGCCGAGGTGATCGCCGACGACATCGCCGACGAGCGCGGCAACGAGACCCGCTTCGTCGTGCTCGCCCCCGGCGACCACCCCCCCACCGGCGACGACAAGACCTCGATCGCCTTCACGACGGCGCACGACCTGCCCGGCACGCTCGTCTCCGTGCTCGGCGAGTTCGCCGAGCGCGGCCTCAACCTCACCCACGTGGAGTCGCGCCCGACGCGCATCGCGCTCGGCACCTACGTCTTCCTGCTCGACCTCCAGGGCCACCGCCTCGACGCGCCGGTGGCGGAGGCGCTGGCGGCGGTGCGGGCGGGCACGCAGTGGCTGCGCGTGCTCGGCTCCTACCCCCGCTGGACGCCCGGACGCGCCCCCGCCGCCGCCGATCCCGGTCCCGCCGGTGCCTGAGATTCCCGACCTCGAGGCGATCCGCGGCTTCCTCGCGCCGCGGCTGGCCGGCAACCCCGTCGCCGCCGCCGAGGCGCGCCAGCCCTGGCTCGTCCGCACCGGCGCCGACGGCCTCGCGAGCCTCGCCGGGCAGTCGTTCGCGGACGTGCGGCGGCTCGGCAAGTTCCTGCTGTTCGCCGCGACCGACGGCCGCGCGCTCGTCGTCAACCCGATGCTGACCGGGCGCTTCCACTGGGCGCTGCCGGAGGAGAAGCGCACGCCCGCGCCCGCCCTCGTGCTGTCGTTCGCCGACGGCCGCGAGCTGCGCTACGCCGACGAGCGGCGCATGGGCCGCTGGCACCTCGTGCCGATCGGCGAGCTGGACGCGGTGCCGCAGATCGCGGAGCTGGGGCCGGACGCGCTGGAGATCGGCGAGGACGAGTTCGCCGCGAGGCTGCGGCGGCGCGGCGGCCAGCTCAAGAACGCGCTCACCGACCAGCGCTTCGTGGCGGGCATCGGCAACGCCTACTCCGACGAGATCCTGTGGGAGGCCGGCCTGCACCCCCACCGCCGCGCCTCGACGCTCGGCGACGAGGGCCGCCGCGAGCTGTACCGCGCGATGCGCCGCGTCTTCGCGTGGGCGCAGCCGATCCTCGACGCGCAGGTGGCGGACGGCCTGAAGCAGCGCAAGGAGGAGTGGCGCGCGCACCTGCGCGTCCACCGCAAGGCGGGCGAGCCGTGCCCGCGCTGCGGCCGCGCGATCAAGGGCCGCACCAGCGGCGCGCGCGAAACCAACTTCTGCGTCGGCTGCCAGCCCCCCGCCCTCGCCGGCGCCTCGCCCGCCGCCGGACGCGCGCGGTGACGGGGGCCGCGCCTCCGCCGTCCGCGGGCGCCGCGTCCGGCATGGGACAGTCGATCAGGCTCCGGTCGCGGCGAGGGCTGCTGTATGCTGACGAGGCGCAGATCGCCATCGCGAGGGGGCGCCTCGAGCGGCCGCTGGCGCTGGCGGAGCGGGGGGAGCCCTCGACGTGATCGTCAACGGCCGCGACATCGGCGACACGCTCGACGCGATGCGCGAGGAGATCGAGGCGCGCGTGCGCTCGGAGGCCGGGCGCGAACTCGCCGTCGAGGGCTTCGAGGGCGACTCCTTCACCAACGTGCGCTGGCCCGACGACGCCGGCGCGGTCACGCTGCAGGTGCACGAGCAGCTGCCGACGCACGCGATCCCGCACGCCCTCGCCGTGGCGCTCCAGCACGTGCGGCAGCGCCTCGACCGCTACCCCGACGTGGTGCGGCCGACGGGGCGGCAGGCGGCGAGCGGCGCCGGCCCGCTGCGGACGATGCTGCGCGAGACGGTGATGGCGCCCGAGGCCGAGCACCGCATCGCCGAGTACGGGCTGGACCGCGACTGGGAGCTGGAGCAGCGCCACGCGGCGCTGAAGGAGCTGCTGCGCGCGCCGCCCCCGGAGTGGACGCGCGACGGCACGCTCGGCAACCAGTTCGCCGCGCTGCAGTACGCGCGCTTCGAGTTCGAGCACCCGCCGCGGATGTGGAACAGCCTCCGCGAGGAGATGGAGCGCGCCCTGCCGATCGCCGCCGAGCGCGGCAAGCGCGCCGTCGCCGCCGTCGCCGAACAGGGCTGGGAGTCGGCCGGCGCCTGCCTCGCCTCGCTGCTCGGCGTGCGCGAGGCGCTCGGCCTCCGCTACGTCGCGTGGATCGAGGATCGCCGCAACGGCGAGGTGCTGTAGCGCGTCCGGCGCCCGTGGCGGGCGGCTGTTGTCCGCCGCGCGCGGGTGCGGTATGCTCGCGGGGCGCGGAGCCGTCGCGGGCCGCGCGTCCACCCCTCTCCGGCAGCCGTGGCGCGGCAAGCGCAGCGCGCGGCGCAACGAAGCAGGCACATGGCACGACCGCCCGCCCGGGGACGCCGGGACCTCACCGCAACGCGAACGACGGACGATCCCCGGCGCGAGGAGCGCCGCGGCGTCGGCAACGGCCGCTCGGCGCGCTCCCCGCGCCCCGAGCCGCGCCTCCCCCGCATCGAGGGCCCCGCGCCGCCCAGCCTCGACATCGCCGTGCTCGAGGCGCGGCCGCGCGAGGAGCTGGTCGCGATCGCCGCCGCGCACGGCATCGAGCACCCCGAGGGCCTCGACCGCCAGGACCTGCTCTACCGCATCCTCCAGGATCAGGCCGAGCGCCAGGGCACGATCTTCGCCGGCGGCGTGCTCTCCGTCGTCGACGACGGCTTCGGCTTCCTGCGCGGCGAGCGGCTCGTGCCCGGGCCCAACGACGTCTACGTCTCGCAGACGCAGATCAGGCGCTTCGCGCTCCGCAACGGCGACTACGTCACCGGCCAGGTGCGCCAGCCCAAGGACTCCGAGAAGTACTACGGCCTGCTGCGCGTCGAGGCCGTCAACGGCGTGGACCCCGACACCGCCAAGCGCCGCCCCGCCTTCGAGGAGCTGACGCCGATCTTCCCGGACTCGATGCTCACGCTGGAGACCGGCAGCATCGAGCTCAGCCAGCGCCTGGTCGACCTCTTCGCGCCGATCGGGCGGGGGCAGCGCGGCCTCATCGTCTCGCCGCCGAAGGCGGGCAAGACGATGCTGCTGAAGTCGATCGCGCACGGCATCAGCCAGAACCACCCGGACGTGCACCTCATGGTGCTGCTCGTCGGCGAGCGGCCCGAGGAGGTGACGGACATGCGCCGCTCCGTGCGCGGCGAGGTCGTCGCCTCGACCTTCGACGAGCCGGTCGAGGATCACGCGCGGGTGGCGGAGATCGCGATCGAGCGGGCGCGGCGGCTGGTGGAGACGGGCAAGGACGTGGTGATCCTGATGGACTCGATCACCCGCCTCGCGCGCGCCTACAACCTCGCCGTGCCGACCAGCGGGCGCACGCTCTCGGGCGGCATCGACCCGATCGCGCTCTACCCGCCGAAGCGCTTCTTCGGCTCCGCGCGCAACATCGAGGAGGGCGGCTCGCTGACCATCGTCGCGACCTGCCTGATCGAGACCGGCTCGCGCATGGACGACGTGATCTTCGAGGAGTTCAAGGGCACCGGGAACATGGAGATCCGCCTCGACCGCCGCCTCGCGGAGAAGCGCATCTACCCCGCGATCGACCTCTTCGCCTCCTCCACGCGGCGCGAGGACCTGCTGTTCGGCGAGGAGCAGCTGCGCCAGGTCTGGCTGCTGCGGCGCATGGCGGCGATGTGGGGCGACCAGGGCACCGACGCCACCGAGACCGTGATCGACAACGTCGCCCGCACCGAGGACAACGCCGAGTTCCTCTCCACCCTCCGCACCGAGGCCGCCGCCGCCGCCGATTCGAGGTAGCCCCGGGCGGCGCGGGGCGCTTCCCGTCCCGCCGGGCGGTTGGTACGCTTTTATGTACGCCCGTCGCGGCGCGGGCGCGCAGCCCCGGGAGGTCGCCCGTCAGCGGCTCGCTCCGACCCCTGCCGCCGCCCGAACCCTCGCGGGCGCTGTTGCGGGCGCGCCGCCGGGCGGCGCGCGGTGGCCGCTGGACCTACGGCCGGAGCGTGCTCGCGCGCGGCGTCGTCGCTTTGGCGCTCGTGGCCATCGTCGCGGGCCTCGGCTTCTTCCCGCGCAGCGTCCGCAGCTCGCCGCGGGAGCCGGTGCTGCGCGCCGAGCTGCTGTCCGCGCCCGGCCTCGGCGGCGCCGCGCGGCCCGTCGCCGTCGCGACGCCCGAGGCGCCCGCCGGCCCGCAGACCGTCGCCGCCCCGCCCGGCGGCGGCGAGGTCCTCGACGTGAGCGAGGCGGGGGCCGCCATCACCCCGATCGAGGCCCGCCCCGCCGAGTCCGACGACGGCGAGGACGAGGAGACGGGCCGCAAGGATACGGAGAGCCCGCTCTTCTACCGCCACGAGATCCGCGAGGGCGACTCGGTGCTGGGGATCGCCGAGCGCTACAGCATCGGCTCCCGCTACATCATCTGGAACAACATCGACATCCTGCCCGACAGCGACCTGCTGACGATCGGGCAGATACTCCAGATTCCGGTCGTCGAGGGCATCATCCACTCGGTGCGCCTCGACGAGACGCTGAGCGAGATCGCCAGCCTCTACGAGGCCGAGGTGGACGACATCGTGGCGTTCGTGGGGAACGGGCTGTCCAACCCCGACATGCTGGTCGAGGGTTCGACGATCCTCGTGCCGGGCGGGCAGGTGGTGCAGCCCGCGGCCGCGGCGATCCGCCCGCCGCCTCCGGCGGAGCCGCCGGTGCCGGCGAGGCCCTCGGTGGCCCCGGGCGCGGTCTCGATCTCCGGCTTCATCTGGCCGGTGGTGGGCATCATCACCTCGTACTTCGGGCCGTGGCACCCGCTCGGCATCGACGTGAGCGCGCCGGTGGGGACGCCGATCGCGGCGGCGGCGGGCGGGCAGGTGGTGTTCGTGGGCGGCGACCCCTGCTGCTCCTACGGCCTGCACGTCGAGATCAAGCACGACGAGACGTACCTGTCGCTCTACGCGCACCTCGACAGCTTCACCGTGGGCCTCGGCGACTACGTCGAGCAGGGCGAGGTGATCGGCTACGGCGGCCTCACCGGACGCACGACGGGGCCGCACCTGCACTTCGAGATCCGGCGCCACGGCGTCCACCAGGACCCGCTGCTCTACCTGCCGTAGCCGCCCGCCGCGCCAGGAGACCGGCGCCGGGGGCTACGAGGCGCGGCGAGGCTCCAGCAGCACCGCGCGCGGCTGGTCGCCGAGGCTGCGCGCCTGCACGCCGTAGCGTGGCTGCGGCTCCTCCGCGGTGCGCCCGCAGGCGTCGAGGAACGCGGCGAGCGCGGCCTCGCCCTCCGCTCCGGCGTAGCCGACGGGGATCGCGACCGTCGGTTCGAGGTCGCGCACGGCGCGGGCGGCGGCGGCGGGATCGGCGGCGGCGCCGCCGATCGCGACGATCAGGATGGCGGCGTTGCTGAGCAGCTCGGCGTCCTCGCCGGCGGGCGGGGAGCAGCCGCCGCCGAGGTGGGCGACGCGCAGGCCCTCGGCCTCCAGCAGGAAGGCGGTGTTGCGCGAGGCCTCGGGCGGATCGCCCTCGGCGGGGGGGATGGGGCTGGGGACGCCGAACACCTGCACGCCGGCGATCTCGTACTCGCCGGGGCCGTCGATCACGACGGGGTCGCCGCGCACGCCGCCGGCGTGGGCGTGGCGCGGATGATCGCGGCGGCTGACGGTCACGATGTCGGCCGTGGGCCGGCCCATGTCGAAGCCGGCCGAGCGGTCGGCGGGGTCCATCACCACCGCCGCGCGGCGGGTGCGGACGCGCACGCAGGCGTGGCCCAGCCAGCTGATCTCCACGCCGCACCGCCTCGAGGGGAGCCACCAGCGCTACAAATATAGCGCATGATCGTAGTAGGGAAGCGCCCCGCCAGCGCCGCGCTACGGGCGCGGGGAGCCGAGGGCGCGCTCCAGCTGGCGCAGGGTGCGGTGGTGGAGCGCCTTGATCGCGCCCTCGCTGCGGCCCATGCGGCGGCCGATCTCGGCGTTGGTGAGGCCGTCGGCGTACTTGAGTGCGATCAGCTCGCGGCGGTCGGGCGCGAGCGCCGCCGCCGCCGCGCGCACGCGCCGCGTCTCCTCGCTCCGCTCGAACGCCGCCTCCGGCCCCGGCGCGTCCGAGGCGACGCCGAACGCCTCCTCCAGCGGCGCGGTCGGCGGGCGGCGCCCGCGGTCGCGGTACCAGTTGGCGAGCAGGTTGTGCGCGATCGCCGTCAGCCACGCGCGGAACGGCCCGCGCCCGCGGTACGCGCCGAGGTTCGCGAGCGCGTTCGCGAAGGTGCGCGAGGCCAGCTCCTCGGCGTCGGCGGCGCCCGGCGTGCGCGCCCGCAGGTAGCCGTAGACGTACCCGGCGTGGGCCTCGTAAAGCTCGGCGAAGGCGTCGCGGCCGCCGCCGCGGGCGGGCGCCGCCGGTCCGGGATCGGCGGCGGCGGAGCCGGAGCGGGCCGATCGGGGATGCTGCGATCCGGGATGCATCGCGCCGCCGTGCCCGCCCCGCGCCGCCCGGGTTCCGCCCTCGCCCGCCGCCGGCGAGTGTAGCGCGTTGACCGGTCCGCCGCGCGGCCGCTACAATTCGGGCGGTTAGCACTCTCGCGGGGAGAGTGCTAACGCGGCGGCGGGGAGCCTGCGGAGGGTTCGTGCTCAGCCAGCGCCGGGCGGACATCCTGAACCTCGTGGTCGACGAGTACATCGACACGGCCGCGCCGGTCAGCTCGCGCGCGCTCGTGGACCGGCACAACCTCGCGCTCTCGACGGCGACGATCCGCAACGAGCTGGCGCGGCTGGAGGAAGACGGCTACGTCACGCATCCCTACACCTCGGCGGGGCGCGTGCCCTCGAACGTGGGCTACCGCTTCTACGTCGAGCGGCTGATGGAGGAGGAGCCGATCGGGCCCGCGGAGCAGCGCACGATCGAGCACCAGTTCCACCAGGCGCCGCCCGGCTACGGCGACTGGCTGCGGCTGGCCGCCTCGATCCTCGCCGCGGCGGTCGGCAACGTGGCGGTGGTGGCGCGCCCGCAACAGCCGCAGCCGGTGCTGCGGCAGGCGCAGCTGGTGGAGCTGCGGCCGGGCGCGGCGCTGATCGTCGCCGTCATGGACGACGGCAGCGTGCGCCAGCGCATCGCCGCCGTGCCCGAGGGCGAGGGCCAGACCCGCCTCGGCGAGCGCGCCCGCCTCCTCAACGAGCGCTGCGCCGGCTGCGGCGCCGAGGCCGTGCGCGCGCTCGCGCCCGGCTTCGCCGACGCGCACGACCGCGGCCTCGCCCTCGACGTGGCCGACCTGATCGAGGAGCACGCGGAGGACGCCGACCTCCACATCGCCGGCGTGCGCTCCGCCCTCGAACAGCCCGAGTTCGACTCGACCGAGCGCATCCTCGACGCCGTGCAGCACCTCGAGGCGTACCACCTGCGGGGGACGCTGCGGGCCGCGGGCGGCGCGCGCGACGGCGCGCGCATCCTGATCGGCGACGAGAACCCCGACGACTGGCTGCAGCAGTGGACCGTCGTGATCTCCGACTTCGAGGGGCCCGACGGCGCGACCGGGTCCGTCGCCGTGCTCGGCCCCACGCGGATGCGCTACGGGCGCACCATCCCCCGCGTCCGCTACGTCTCCTCGCTCATGTCCGGCCTCCTGCAGGAGGCCGAGCCGCAGGAGGCCGGGGGCTAGCCGCCCCCGCCGCCGGGCGCACGAGTTGGCAGCGATGGCCGCGCCCCCCGGCGACCGCGGCGGCGACGCCCCGCCCCTCGCCGCGTCCGGCGAAGCGCCGCCCGCCGAGGCCGGCGCGGACGCCGCCGAGGCTGCCGGGGCCGCGCCGCCGCCGACCGCCGCCGAGCGCATCGCGAGCCTCGAGGCGGAGGCGGCGGAGCTGCGGGAGGCGCACGCGCGCGCCCTCGCCGACCACCTCAACTACCGCCGCCGCTCCGAGCAACGCTGGGCCGACCGCGAGCGCGGCGTGCGGGCGGACGCGGTGCGGCGCTTCCTGCCGCTGCTGGACGACCTCGCGCTGGCGCTCGACAGCGCCGGCGCCGGGGACGGCGGCGAGCCGTGGGCGGAGGGCGTGCGGCTGGTGCACCGCAAGTTCCGCGAGACCGTCGAGGCGTGCGGCCTCGAGGCGATCGCGACGGAGGACGCGGCGTTCGACCCGCGCGTGCACGAGGCGATCTCGTACGCGCCCGGGCCGCAGGGCCGGATCGTGGCCACGCTGCGCGGCGGCTGGGCGATCGGCGACTACGTCGTGCGCCCTGCGCAGGTCGTGGTCGGCGACGGTGCGGCGGAGACCGCGGAGACCGCCGGCGAAGCATGAACGGGCGCCGCGCCCGTCGCGGGCGCGGCAGTGAGGACGGACGGGCATGGCCAGAGTGATCGGCATCGACCTGGGCACCACCAACAGCGCGATGGCGGTGATGGAGGCGGGCGAGCCGGAGATCATCCCCAACGCCGAGGGCGGGCGCACCACGCCCTCGATGGTGGCGGTCAACGCGCAGGGCGAACGCCTCGTCGGCACCGTGGCGAAGCGGCAGGCGGTGACCAACCCGGAGGGCACGATCTTCTCGGTCAAGCGGCTGATGGGGCGCAAGTACGACGACCCCGAGGTCGCGCACCTGCGCGAGGTCGCCCCGTTCACGATCGCGAAGGCCGCCAACGGCGACGCGCTCGTGAAGATGGGCGACCGCGAGTACTCGCCGCCCGAGATCTCGGCGATGATCCTGCAGAAGCTCAAGGCCGACGCCGAGGCCTACCTCGGCGAGGAGGTGACGGAGGCGGTGATCACCGTCCCCGCCTACTTCAACGACTCGCAGCGGCAGGCCACGCGCGACGCCGGGCGCATCGCCGGCCTCGAGGTGCTCCGCATCATCAACGAGCCCACCGCCGCCGCCCTCGCCTACGGCCTCGACAAGCAGGACGACGAGACGATCGCCGTCTACGACCTCGGCGGCGGCACCTTCGACATCTCGATCCTCGACCTCGGCGGCGACGGCGCCTTCCACGTGCAGGCGACGAACGGCGACACGTTCCTCGGCGGCGACGACTTCGACAACCTCGTGATCGACCACCTCGTGGCGGAGTTCAAGCGCGATCAGGGCATCGACCTCGCGGAGGACCGGATGGCGCTGCAGCGCCTCAAGGAGGCGGCGGAGCGCGCCAAGATGGAGCTGTCGAGCGCGCAGCAGACGGACATCAACCTGCCGTTCGTCACCGCCGACCAGAGCGGGCCGAAGCACATGCAGCTCACGCTCGCGCGGGCGCGCCTCGAACAGCTGGCGAGCGAGCTGGTGGAGCGCTCGATCGGCCCGGTCAAGGCGGCGCTGGAGGACGCGGGCGCGGATCCGAAGGCGGTCGACGAGGCCGTGCTCGTGGGCGGGATGACGCGGATGCCACTCGTCCAGCAGCGCGTGCAGGAGTTCTTCGGCAAGGAGCCGCACAAGGGCGTCAACCCCGACGAGGTGGTGGCCGTCGGCGCGGCCATCCAGGCGGGCGTGCTCAAGGGCGACGTCAAGGACGTGCTGCTGCTCGACGTGACGCCGCTGACGCTCGGCATCGAGACGCTGGGCGGGGTGATGACCTCGCTGATCGAGCGCAACACGACGATCCCGACGAGCGCGCAGCAGACGTTCTCGACGGCAGCCGACAACCAGCCGTCGGTCGAGATCCACGTGCTGCAGGGCGAGCGGCAGATGGCGGGCGACAACAAGTCGCTGGCGCGCTTCATCCTCGACGGCATCCTGCCCGCGCCGCGCGGCGTCCCCCAGATCGAGGTCGAGTTCAACATCGACGCCAACGGCATCGTCACCGTCGCCGCCCGCGACAAGGCCACCGGCAAGGAGCAGCACGTCACGATCCAGCCCGCCACCGGCCTCACCGACGAGGAGGTGCAGCGCCTCACCCGCGAGGCCGAGCAGCACGCCGCCGAGGACCGCGCCCGCCGCGAGGCCGCCGAGCTCCGCAACGCCGCCGACACCCTCGCGTGGTCGGCCGAAAAGACGCTGCGCGAGCAGGCCGGGAACGTCCCCGCCGAGGTGCGCGAGCGCGTCGAGGCAGCCGTCGCCGACGTGCGCTCCGCCCTCGAGGCGGACGACGCCGACCGCATCCGCGCCTCGTCCGAGGCCCTCTCGCTGGCGCTGCAGGCGATCGGCCAGGCGGCCTACGGCGGCGACGGCGACGGCCCCCCGCCCGGCGCCGCCCCGGACGCCGCCGAGGGCGAGGGCGAGGGCGAAGCCGCCGGCACGGTGGAGGGCGAGTTCCGGGAGGTGTAGGCGGAAGCCCGTTCTGAAGTGTGCGGTGCATTTGGATCGCGTCCCGGCGCACACTTTGCGGAATTGTGCGGTACATTTGGATCGGCTCCCAGCTCTACAACTTCGCGGAGGCGGGCATGGCGCGTCGCGGGCGTCCGACACGGCGATCGGTATACGAGCGGCTCGACATCCAGATCGGCGAGCTGCGGGAGCGCATGGGCGGCCTCCCGAACCGCCTCGAGGCCAGCGACATCTGGCGCGGCATCTGGCTCGAGGAGGCCCACCACTCCACCGCCATCGAAGGCAACACCCTCGTCCTGAGGCAGGTCGAGGCCCTGCTGGCGGAGGGCCGCGCGGTGGGCGACAAGCAGCTGCAGGAATACATGGAGGTGCGCGGGTACGCCAATGCCGCCGACTGGGTCTACGGCCAGGCGATCCGGCCCGAAGGCTGGTCGAACGACTGGATCTCCCTCGCCGAGGTGCGCCAGGTGCACGCCGTGGCGATGGAGCCGGTCTGGAACGTCGCCCCCCATCCCGAGGCGGGCGCCGACGAGGGGCCCGGCGCCTTCCGCCGTCACGACATCCAGCCCTTCCCGGGCGGCATGACGCCTCCGCCGTGGACGGACGTGCCCGCCGGCATGCACGACTGGATCGACAGCGCGAACGGGCTGCGGCCGGCCGGACCCGACTTCCCCGAGGCCGCAGCCGAGCTGCACTGCCGGTTCGAACGCATTCACCCGTTCCTCGACGGCAACGGGCGCGCGGGCCGCCTGATCCTGAACCTGCTGCTCGTGCGGCAGGGCTACCCGCCGGTCATCGTGTACAAGAACCAGCGCAACGCTTACCTCGACGCGCTCCGCAAGGGCGACCGCGGCGACATCGGCCCGCTGGGGAGCTGATCGCGCGGGCGATCCTCGACAACCTCTACAAGTTCGTCATCCCCGCGGTCGCCGGGCCGGGGCGGCTCGTGCCGCTCGCGGCGCTGGCGAACCGCAGCGCCTCGCACTCCGCGCTGCGGCAGGCCGCGGCGCGCGGACGGCTGCAGGCGACCCGCGGCGCGGACGGCCTCTGGCGCAGCACCCGCAACTGGGTCGACGACTACCTCGCCGACCGCTACCCGCCGAGGCAGGCGCCGCCCGCGCGCCGCGGCGCGGGGCGCGGGCGTCAGGGGGCGGACGGCGGTACACTGGACCGTCGATGAACGCGAACCCCGATCTCTACGCGGCGCTGGGGGTGCGGAGCGACGCCTCGCAGGAGGAGATCAAGCGCGCCTTCCGCAAGCTCGCGATGGAGTACCACCCCGACCGCAACAAGGAGAACGGGGCCGAGGAGCGCTTCAAGGAAATCTCCGCCGCCTACGACGTGCTCTCCGACGAGGAGAAGCGCCGCGCCTACGACCGCTTCGGCGTCGGCGGCCTCAACGGCGGCGGGCAGCACGGGTTCTCCGGCTTCGAGGGCTTCGGCGGGTTCGGCGACATCTTCGACGCCTTCTTCCGCGGCACCGCCGCCCGGCGGCCGGGGCCGCAGCGCGGCGCCGACCGCCACGCCACGCTCCGCATCCCGTTCGAGCAGGCCGTCTTCGGCGGCGAGCGCGAGATCGGGATCGAGCGCGTCGGGCGCTGCGAGGCCTGCCGCGGCGGCGGCGGCGCGCCGGGCAGCAGCCCGATCGCCTGCCCCGAGTGCGACGGCCGAGGCGAGATCCACCGCGTGCAGGAGTCGCTGTTCGGCCGCTTCGCCAACGCCGCCCTCTGCGGGCGCTGCGAGGGCGGCGGCGAGATCGTGAGCGAACCCTGCGCCGAGTGCCGCGGGCGCGGCGTCCGCCGCGAGCGCGTCTCGCGCGTCGTCCGGATTCCCCCCGGCGTCGACGGCGAGCACCGCATCCGCCTCGCCGGCGAGGGCGACGCCGGACAGCGCGGCGGCCCCGCCGGCCACGTCTACCTCGACATCGAGATCGAGCCGCACGATCGGTTCGATCGGCAGCGCGAACACCTCGTCTACGACCTGCCGCTCAACCCCGCGCAGGCCGCGCTCGGCGCCGACGTGCCCGTGCCGACGCTCGACGGCGAGCCGGAGACGCTGACCGTGCCCGCCGGCACCCAGCCCGGCCACGTCTTCGCCGTGAAGGGCAAGGGCGTGCCCCGCCTCCGCGGCGACGGCCGCGGCGACCTGCTGGTCCGCACCCACGTCGTCACCCCCACCCGCCTCAGCGTCGAGCAGCGCGAGCTGCTCGAACGGCTCGCCGAGTCGCTCGGCACGCCCGCGCTGCCCGAGGACGACCGCGGCTTCTTCGACCGCCTGCGGGATGCCCTCTCCTGACGCGCCGCCGCCCGCGGCGGGCGGCTCCGGCGGCGACCCCGGCTGGATCGAGCTGACGCTGCGGCTGCCCGCTCCCGACGCCGAGCTGGCCGCCGACGCGCTGTCGATGCTCGCGCCCGGCGGCGCGAGCATCGACCTGCCGTTCCGCAACGTCCGCCCCGAACGCTTCGGCCTCGAACTCACCGCGGAGGCCGCCACGGTGCGCGCCTGCTTCGCCGCGCCGTTCCCGCGCCCGCGGCGGCGCGACGTCCGGCGGCGCCTCGCCGCGCTCCCGCTCGCCGTCCCGCTGCCGCGCCTGCGCTGGCGCGAGGTGCGCGAGGCCGACTGGTCCGGGGAGTGGAAGCGCCACTTCGCCCCGCTCCGCGTCGGGAGGCTGCTCGTGCGCCCGCCGTGGCGCGAGGACGCGGCGGCGGACGGCGCCCTCGCCGTGACGATCGACCCCGGGCGCGCCTTCGGCACGGGCCAGCACGCGACGACGCGGCTCTGCCTCGCCGCGCTCGACCGCCTCGTGCGGCCGGGCGACGCCGTGCTCGACGTCGGCGCGGGCTCGGGCATCCTCGCGATCGCCGCCGCGCGGCTCGGCGCGGCGCGAGCGCTCGCGCTCGACACCGACCCCGAGGCCGTCGCCGCGACGCGCGCGAACGCCGCCCGCAACGGCCTCGACGCCCGCGTCGAGGCGCGCGAGGGCTCGCTGGGCGCGGACTGGCCGCCCGGCGCGGAACGCGGGGGGCCGCGCTCCGCCTTCGATCTCGTCGCCGCCAACATCTCCTCGGCCGCCGTCGCCGCGCTGCTGCCCGACGCCGCCGCCGCGCTGCGCCCCGGCGGGCGCCTCGTCGCGAGCGGCTTCCTGCGCGAGGCCGCGCCGGACATCGGGGCCGCCGCGCGCGCCGCCGGCCTGACCGCCGTCCGCGCCGCGCACGCCGGCGAGTGGGCGGCGATCGAGGCCCGCGCGCCCCGCCCCCGTCCGGCGTGACGCCCCGGCCCGGCGCGGCGCACCGCGTCTACCTCGACCCCGCCGCGCTGCCCGGGCCGTTCGCCGAGGGCGCCGAGGCGCGCCTCGAGGGGGCGGCGGCGCGACGGCTGCGCGGCGTGCTGCGGCTCGCGCCGGGCGCGCGCCTCGCGGCGTTCGACGGGCGCGGCGAGGAGCGCGAGGCGATCGTCGAGGCCGCCGGCCGCGAGGGGGTGACGCTGCGCCTCGGCGCGGCGCGTGAGCCGGCGCCGGAGCCGCCCTCGCCGGTGACGCTGGCGTGCGGGTTCCCGCGCGGGCGGCGCGGCGACTGGCTGGTGGAGAAGGCGACCGAGATCGGCGCCGCCGCCTTCGCGCCGCTGGCCGCCGAGCGCGCCGTGCTGCGCCCCGGCGGCGGGCGCGTCGAACGCTGGCGGCGCATCGCCACCGAAGCGGCGCGCCAGTCGGGGCGCGCCGTCGTTCCCGCGTTCCTCGACGCGCCGCCGGACGGCGCGCTGCGCCTGCTCGCCGACCCCGCGGCGGCCTCGCCGATTTCCGCGGCGCTGGCCGAGGCCCCGCCGCCGGGCGCGGCGGGCGTCGCGCTGTTCGTGGGGCCCGAGGGCGGCTGGGGCGAGGCGGAGCGCGAGGCGCTGCTCGCCTCGGGCGCGCGCGCCGTCGCCCTCGGCCCGCGCCCCCTGCGCGCCGAGACCGCCGCGATCGTCGCCCTCGCCGAGACGCTGCGCGCGCTGGAGGATCGCTATCTGTAGGTCCCAGGGACGTTGTTTACAGGCGGGAGGCGGGGACGGCCCCGCCGATGCCGCCGTGCGGACGGGCGTGATTGTACTCGCTCAGGAAGACCGGGAGGCAGGCGAGCCGCTCCGCGTTCGAGTCGTAGGCGCGGCGGTACGCCCACTCGGCCTGCAGGATCTTGATGAAGGCCTCGGCCTTGCCGTTGGTCTGCGGCCGGTACGGCCTCGTCCGCCGCAGCCCCACCCCGTGCGCCGCGGCCATCTCGCGGAAGGCGCCGCTGAGGTAGTTCCCGCCGTTGTCGGTGAGCACCCGCTCCACCCGCACGCCGAGGCCGGCGAAGCGGGCGATCGCCCGCTCGAGGAAGGCCGCGGTGGTGACGCCGCGCTCGTCCGGCAGCGCCTCGGCGTAGGCGTAGCGCGAGCGGTCGTCCACGGCGACGTGCACGCAGTCGATGCCGCCGCCGCCCCTGCCCCTCGGGCCGCTGCCGGTCTCGGCGAAGCCGGGCGCGAAGCGCTTGCCGCCGCCCGGCGGGACACGCCCGAGCTTCTTCACGTCGAGGTGCAGCAGCTCGCCGGGCCTGCCGCGCTCGTAGCGCACGACCTCGCGGCTCACGCGGTGCATCCGGTCGCGGCGGTGGAGACCGGCCCGCCGCAGGACGGCGTAGGCCGTCGAGGGCGCCATGTCCAGCGCCCAGGCGATGCGGTGCGGCCCCCAGCCGCGCTCGCGGCGCAGCCCGAGGACGGCCGCAGCCGTGCCCGGCGCCGTGATGCCGGGCGAGCGGCGCGGGCGCGAGCAGCGGTCGCGCAGGCCGGCCTCGCCCTCGCCGCGGTAGCGGCGCACCCACTTCCCGGCGGTGGCGCGCGAGACGCGGAACCGCCGCGCCGCCTCGGCCCGGGTCCAGCCGGCCTCGACCTCCAACACGAGGTCGAGGCGCGCCTTCGGGGTCAACCGTGCGTTAGGGTGGGACACGAGGAGCCTCCTGCCGCCGTCGTCGTTTGCTCACGCAACGGCAGCAGCGAGGCTCCTCGCCTGTCAACAACCTCCCTGGGAACTACAGCTAGCGGCGCAGCGGTTCGCCGTTCGCGCCCCCCGCCCGCGTCAGCCGCCGTCCGCCTCCGCGGGGGGCGGGAGGAAGGCGCGGGCGAGCCACGTCAACGGATCGACGACGACGCCCCAGATCGTCAGCTCCCAGTGCAGGTGCGGGCCCGTCGAGAGGCCCGTCGAGCCGAGCGCGCCGAGGGGCGTGCCGGCCTCGACGGCGGCGCCGACGGCGGCGTCGATGCGCGAGAGGTGGTGGTAGCCGGTGAGCACGCCGCCGCCGTGGTCGACGATCACGCTGAGGCCGCGGATCGGCATCTCGCCCGTCCAGCTGACGCGGCCCGGCCCGGCAGCGCGGACGGGCGAGCCGGCCTCGCCGCCGTAGTCCGCGCCGCCGTGGAAGCCGGTCGCGGTCACGCCGCCGTCGTAGGAGCGGGCGTGGCCGAACCCCGAGGTGAGCGGGCCGTCCACCGGGACGGAGAACGGGCCGGTCCAGCGCGGTTCGGGGTCGAACGTCGCGAACTGCGCGCCGCGCAGTTCGGCCTCGCGCGCCGCCGCCTCCGCCGTCAGCACCGAGGCCTGCCCCGGCGTCAGCACGATCGTCTCGACCGGGCGGCCGGCGTCCACCACCTCGTACGCGGCGGCGAGCGACGCGAGCGGCGCGCCGGAGCCGTCGAGCCACGTCACCGCCAGCTCGTCCGGCCCGAGGGCGGCTCCCAGGGGAACGCCGAAGACGCCCCAGAAGGCGCCGCCGCCGCGCATCAGCGGCCACGAGCCGCCGGCGAAATCGAGGCGCGCCGACGCCGCGCCGCTCGCCGCGTCCACCGGATCGGCGACGACGAGCAGCGTCTCGCCGGTCGGAACCCGCTGCGGCGACACCTCGACCGAGGGCGGCGCGAGGGGGGCGGGCTCCGCCGTCGCCGGCGGCGGCTCGGGCGTCGGCGTGGGCGGCGGCGGCGTGGCGGCGGGCGTGGCGGGCGTGGGCGCTGGCGCGGCCGGGGTCGCCTCGGCGGTGGCGGGCGGCGGCGAGGGCGAGGCGGCGGCGGTCGCGACGGCCGGGGCGGGCGGCGAGGGCGCGGCGGCGGGAGGCGCGACGCCGCCGTCGCGGCGCAGCGCGAGGAACGCGGCGGCGAGCAGCAGCAGCGCGAGGGCCGCGGCGGCGTAGGGCAGGCGCGAGCGGCGGGGGGCGCGGCGGCCCGGGCGGATGCTGCCGCGGAGATCGCTCATCGTCCGGCCTCCGGCGCGGGGAGCGTGCGGGAGCGTGGAGTTGCTATACTGACGCTCCCTCCACCTCGCGTCACGGGCGGGAGTGCGCGTTGGAAGAGCCTCGCAGCGTCGCCGAGCGCCTGATCGCGAACGTCGAGCGGGTGATCGTCGGCAAGGGGCAGGAGGCGCGGCTGGCGCTCGTCGCGCTGCTCTGCCGCGGCCACCTGCTGATCGAGGACGTGCCGGGCGTCGGCAAGACCATGCTCGCGCGCTCCCTCGCGCGCTCGACCGGCTGCGAGTTCCGGCGCATCCAGTTCACGCCGGACCTGCTGCCCTCGGACGTGACGGGCGTCTCCGTCTTCAACCCGGCGACGCGCGAGTTCGAGTACCGCTCCGGGCCGGTGATGGCGCAGATCGTGCTCACCGACGAGATCAACCGCGCGACGCCCAAGACCCAGTCCGCCCTGCTCGAGGCGATGGAGGAGCGGCAGGTCACCGTCGACGGCGTCACCCGCGCCCTGCCCGAGCCGTTCATGGTCATGGCCACCCAGAACCCGATCGAGTACGAGGGCACCTTCCCGCTGCCCGAGGCGCAGCTCGACCGCTTCCTGATCAGCCTCCGCCTCGGCTACCCCAGCCCCGCCGACGAAGTGCTGGTGATGGACGCCCAGCAGTCCGCGCATCCCATCGACTCCCTCGATCGCGTCACCACCGCGGCCGAGGTCGTCGCGCTGCAGGCCGCGGTGCGCGAGGTCTACATCGACCCGCTGATCAAGCAGTACATCGTGACGCTGGTGAACGCGACGCGCGATCACGAGTCGGTGTACCTCGGCGCGTCGCCGCGCGGGTCGCTGGCGCTGATGCGCTGCGCGCAGGCGTGGGCGCTGCTCGACGGGCGCGACTTCGTGCAGCCGGACGACATCAAGCTGCTCGCCTTCCCCGCGCTGGGCCACCGCGTCATTGTGAGCGCCGCGGCGCGCGTGCGAAACGTCGAGGCCGCCCAGATCGTCGACGAGAGCATCGCGCGCGTGCCGGTGCCCGGGGCGCGCGCCCGCGGCGGCGTCTAGGCCGGGGCGTGCGCTGGCTCGCGCGGCCCGCCGCCGCGCTCCGCCGCCGGCCCAACGTCGCGCTCGCCGTCGCCTTCGCCCTCCTCTGCCTCGCCACCGGCCTCGCGACGGGGTTCTGGCTGCTCTTCCGCGTCGCCTACGTGCTGCTGCTCGGCGTGCCGCTGCTGTGGTTCTGGAACCGCTCGATGATCGGCAACCTCGAGGTCGACGCGCTGCGGCGCGACCGCCGCGTCACGCGCGGCGGCGAGGTCACGGGCCGCGTCGTGGTGCGCTCGCGCTCGCGCCTGCCGAAGGTGTGGCTGGAAGTGGAGGACGCCTCGGACCTGCCGGGCCACGTCGCCCACCGCGTGCTCACGCTCGGCTCGCACGGCGTCGAGGTGTGGCGCTACGCGACGCCGGCGCAGCGGCGCGGCCTCTACCGCCTCGGCCCGATCACGGTGACCTCGGCGGACCCGTTCGGCTTCTTCCGCATGTCGCGCACCTTCGGCGAGGAGGCCGAGGTGCTGATCTACCCGAACGCGCCGGAGCTGCCGGGGCTGTACCTGCCGCCCGCCAACCTGCCGGGCGACGGGCGCTTCCGCCGCCGCACCCAGAACGTGACGCCGAACGTGGCCGGCGTCCGCGGCTACGAGGCGGGCGACTCGTTCAGCCGCGTGCACTGGCCGGCGACGGCGCGCACCGGCAACCTCATGGTCAAGCTGTTCGAGCTCGACCCCGCCTCCGACGTCTGGATCATGCTCGACCTCGAACGCGGCGCGCACGCGGGCGAGGGCGACGACGGCACCGAGGAGACGGCGGTCACGATCGCGGCGGCGATCGCGCGCCACTTCGTCGCCGCCAACCGCTCGGTCGGCCTCATCGCCTACGGCGAGGACCTGCGCGTCGACGAGCCGGGGCGGGGGGCGCACCACTACGCGCGCATCCTCGAAACCCTCGCGCTGGCGCGGGCGGTGGGCGACGTGCCGCTCGCGCGGCTGCTGCTCGAGGAGTCGCGCAACTTCGGCCGCCACACCACCGTCGTCGCCGTCTCGCCGTCGCCCGACGACGGCTGGGCGCTCGCGCTGATGTCGCTCGCCTCGCGCGGCGTCAAGGTCGCCGCCGTGCTGCTCGAAGCCGAGACGTTCGGCAGCGGGACCGGTTCGCTCGACGTCTACGGCACGCTCGCCGCGGGCGGCGTCTACGCCTACACCGTCAAGCGCGGCGACGACCTCGTGCACGTGCTGTCCGGCGGCGGGTCCGGCGGCGTGGCGGCCGGGGCGGCGCGGCCGTGACCGCCGGGGCCGTCGCGGGCGGCGGCGCGCTGCGGCGCGGGCTGGCCGACCTGCTGGAGTCGGCGCCGCAGCGCCCGATCGCGCCCGGGGCGTGGGAGGGGCTGCTCACCTTCGCGCTGCTGGCGGCGAGCCAGCTCGCGTTCGCGACCTCGATCGAGCGCGCCGACTGGGTGAACGAGATGCCCTCGCTGACGGCGGCGGCGGCGCTGGGGCTGGTCGCCGGCAGCGCGCTGGCGAGGGTGCGCGCGCACGCGCTGCCGCTGCTCCTCGCCAGCCTCGGGCTGGGCCTCGCCGTCGCGACCGGCATGGTGCTGCACACGATGCGCCTCGCCGACCCGCTCGCGAGCGGCGTCGTGGCGCGCTGGTCGGAGCTGTGGGCGCGGATGGGGGACTGGGCGTCGGCGCTCGTCTTCGGCGGCGTCTCCGCCGACCCGCTGCCGTTCGTGCTGCTGATGACGTTCGTCGCCTGGACGCTGCCCTGCCTGTCGGGCTGGGCGGTGTTCCGCTGGCGCAACCCGTGGCTGGCGCTGGCGCCGGCCGGGATCGCGATCCTGACCAACATCTCCTACCTGCCGGGGCAGCCCTCGATCGAGTTCATCCTCTTCCTGTTCGCCGCGATCCTGCTCTTCACGCGGCTGCAGCTGCTTCGCACCCTGCTGCGCTGGAGCGGACGCCGCGCCGCGCTGCCGCCGCTGCTGTCGTTCGAGGTGCTGCACGCCGGGGCGTGGGTCGCGGTCGCGCTGATCCTCGCCGCGTGGCTCGCGCCCGCGGGCGGCGAGGCGGGCCTGCTGTCGTCCTCGTGGGAGCGCGCGCTGCGCCCGATCACCGATCGCGCCGAGCGCTTCGGCGTCGTCTTCCTCGGCATCGACTCCAAGCGCGGCCAGCTGATCCACCACTTCGACCGCGCGCTGCCGCTGCAGGGCCGCGTCACCCTCGGCGACGAGCCGATGTACCGCGTGACGCTGCCCGCCGGGCACGCCCCCCACCTCCGCGCCACCGCCTTCGACGAGTACGGCCTCTTCGGCTGGCGGCTCACCGGCACGGCGCGCGACCCCCTGCCCGGCGCCACCATCGAGGCGGCCCGCTACGGCGTCCCCGAAACGCGCGAGCAGCTGCGCCGCCCCGTCGTCGCCGAGGTCGAAGCCGTCGCGCCGCTCTCCGAGCGCCGCCTGCTCACGGCCGGCGAACCCCTCGCCGCCGACGTGGCGGCCTCGGCCGTGACCGGCCCCTCGCCGGACGACGTCGCCGCGCTGCGGCCCGACGAGCGGCTGCGCGCCGGGCAGTCCTACGCCACGGTCGGCGCCGTCTCCGCCGCCGACGCCGAGATCCTCGTCGCGGCCGGCCGCGACTACCCCTCGTGGGTCACGGAGCGCTACCTCCAGCTGCCCGGCGGCCTGCCGCAGCGGGTGCGCGATCAGGCGGCGGAGATCGCCGGCGGCACGGCCGTCCCCTACGTCGCCGCGTTCCGCGTCGAGCGCTGGCTGCGCGCCAACTACCCGTTCGACCTCAGGGCGCCCTCGCCGCCGCCGCGCCGCGATCCGGTGGACCACTTCCTGTTCGGGACGCGGCGCGGCTTCTTCGACCACCACGCCTCGGCGATGGCGGTGATGCTGCGGACGCTCGGCGTGCCCGCGCGCGTCGCCGTCGGCTTCTTCGTCGGCGACCACGCCCTCGACGAGGAAACGGGCGCCTACGTGCTGACCGAGCGCGACTCGTGGGCGTGGCCGGAGGTCTACTTCCCCGGCCTCGGCTGGGTCGAGTTCAACCCCACGCCCGGACGCGACACGATCTCCCGCCCCGGCCCGCAGGTGTTCGGCCTCGGCGGCGACGATCCCGATCCGCTGGTCGACACCTCCGACGAGCTGCTGATCGAAGCCGAGGGCCTGCTCGCCTCGGGCGAGGAGGAACTGGCCGCCTCGGCCGCCGGAAGCGGGGCGGAGGCAGTCGCGGGGCGCGACTGGACGGCGCCGCTGCTGTGGACGCTCGGCGCGGCGCTCGCGCTGGCGGCGGCGGTGCTGCTCGGGAACCTCGCGTGGATGTGGCCGTACCGGCGGCTCGCGCCGGCGACGGCGCGCTGGGCGCGGGTGCAGCGCCTCGCCGGCTGGGCCGGCCTCGGCGGCGGCCCCGACCGCACCCCGCTCGAGGCGGCCTCGGCGCTGGGACGCGAGATCGAGTCCGGCGAGCAGGCCGAGCGGCTGGCGCGCGCCTTCACGCGCGAACGCTACGGCGGGGTCGCGCCCGCCGCCCCCGACGACGGCGAGGCAGGCCGCCTCGACCGCGCCTACCGCCGCATCCGCAACCGCCTGCTGCGCGAGACGCTGCTGCGGCGGCTCGGCCTCCGCCGCCTCGCGTCCTGAGCACGGGGCGGCGCGCTCAGCGGTCGGGCAGCGCGCCGCCGCGCGCCGCGTCGCCCGCCTCGAGCGCGCCGAGGGCGTTCGCCGTCCGCACGAGGTCGAGGATCGACATCGCCTGCTCGCGCGTCAGCGTCTCGTCGCCGAGCCGGAGCAGGGCCTCGGACAGCTCGGCGCGCGCGTCGTCGAGGGTGCGCGGCGCCGCATCGGCGCCGTCGCCGCCGGGCGCGCCCTCCTCGCCCTCGCCGTCCGGCGCGGCCTCGCCGCCGCCCGCGGGCTGCCCGTCGCCGTCCTCGCCTGCCTCGCCATCGTCCTCGCCGGCGGCGCCGCCCTCGCCGTCCTCGGAGGGTTGGCCGTCCTCTCCCTCGCCGCCGGAGGGCGGGGCGTCGCCGCCGTCTTCCTCGCCCTCGCCCTGCTCGCCGGAGCCGCCGGGTCCGGCGGGGGGCGGTTCGGCGCCGGGCGGGAGGCCGGCCAGCAGCCGCAGCGTGAGTTCGAGGTTGTGCTTGGCGTCGCGGTCGCCGGGGTCGCGCAGCAGCACGCCCGTGTAGGCGTCGCGCGCCGCTTCGAGGTCGCCGCGGCGGAAGGCGTGGTTGCCCGCGGCGTAGGCCGCGCGCGCGTACAGCGCGGGGTCCTCCGCCGACGCCATCGCCGCCCGCGAGGCGGCCGTCGCCTCCTCGAAGCGTTCGAGGCGGTGCAGCGCGTTGCCGATGTCGTAGTCGATCTCCGGCGGCGCGCCCTCGTCCTCGGGGAAGCGCGCGGCGGCCTCGCGGTAGGCGGCGAGGGCGTCGCCGTAGGCGTCGGCGTCGTAGGCCTCGTTGCCGCGGCGCACGTCCTCGTAGGCGGCGTCGGCGCAGGCCGCGGCCAGCAGCGCGAGCGGGAGCAGCGAGGCCGCCCCCGCCGCGGCGAGGGGCCTCGGCGCGCGCGACCCCCCGGCCAGCGGCGCCTGCGCGATCAGCAGCGCGAGCGCGCCCGCGAGGAACCACGGGAAGCGGTCCACCGGCGCGGCGTCCGCGCTCTCGTCGAAGGCGGAGCGGCGCAGGCTCCGGAACTCGACGGCCAGCCCCGCGATCGCCTCGAGCGGGCGCAGATCGCCGCCCGTCGCCTCGGCGAGGCGGCGCAGCGCGGCGGGGTCGGCGCGGCTGACGGGGCCCGCCGCGCCCCCGTCGCCGCGAGGGGGGAGCGCGGCGCCCTCCTCGGAGCCGACGGCGACGGCGTAGACGCGGACGCCGCGTTCGGCGGCGCGCTCCAGCGCCGCGGACGGCCCGGCGGCCACGTCCTCGCCGTCGGAGACGAGCACGACGACCTGCGTGGCGGCGGCGTCCTCGACGTCGAGCAGCGCGAGGGCGGCGTCGAGCGCGCCGCCGATGTCGGTGCCGCGGGCGACGAGCGGGGCCTCGTTGCGCGCGCGCGCGATCAGCTGCGCGAGCGCGCCGAGGTCGAGCGTGAGCGGCGAGCGCGGGAACGCCTCGCCCGCGAACGTGACGAGGCCGACGCGATCGCCGCGAAGGTGGGCGAGCAGGTCGGCGAGGCCTGCGGCGGCGGCCTCGGCGCGCGAGGGGGGCGCGTCGGGCGCGGTCATCGAGCGCGAGATGTCGAGGGCGACGGCCACGTCGATGCCGAGCCGCGTCAGCGGGCGCTCCTCGACGCCCCACTGGGGGCGCGCGGCGGCGAGGGCGGCGAGGACGAGGGCGGCGGCCAGCAGCGCGGCGCGCGCGCGCCGCCGCCACGCGCGGCGCGGGGGGCGCAGCGCGGGCGGGCCGCCGAACGCGGCCTCCGCCGCCCGCCGCCGGCGGGCCGCCCACGGCGCGGCGGCGGCGACCGGCGCGAGCGCCAGCAGCCACGCCAGCGCGAGCGGATCGGCGAGGGCGATCACGGGTAGCGCCGCAGCCACGTCGCGCGCAGCGACGCCTCGGCGGCGAGCAGCAGCAGCGCGGCGATCGCGAGGCGCGGCGCGAGCTCCTCGAAGGCGGTGAAGCGCCGCTCGCCGACGCGGCTGCGTTCGAGCGCGCGCACCGAGTCGTAGGCGCGCGCCAGCTCGTCGCGGCTGGCGGCGTCGTAGTAGGCGGCGCCGGTCGCCTGGGCGATGCGGCGCAGCAGGCGCACGTCGACGAGGCCCGCCGAGCGGCTCGCGCCGTGGAAGCCGATGGTGTAGACGCGCACGCCGAGCGCCTCGGCGATGCGCGCGGCCTGCAGCGGCGGCACCTCGCCGGCGTTGTTCTCGCCGTCGGTCAGCAGCACGACGACGCGGCTGCGCGCGGGCGAGTCGCGCAGCAGGTTGATCGCCTCCGCCAGCCCGAGGCCGATCGCCGTGCCGTCGGCGATCAGCCCCGGCTCCACCGCCTCGACCTGCCGCGCCAGCGCCACGCGGTCGAGCGTCAGCGGCGACATCGGCAGCGCCGCCGACTGGAACGTGACGAGGCCGACGCGGTCGCCCTCGAGGCCGGCGACGAACTCGCCGATGGCCGCCTTCGCCGCGTCGAGCCGGGAGATGCGCTCGCCCGGCCCGGCGCGCTGCCGCATCGAGCCGGACACGTCGAGGGCGACGACGGCGTCGATGCCCTCCTCGGGCACGACGGCGACGGCGAGGCCGCGCTGGGGGCGGGCGAGGGCGACGACGAGCAGCGCGAGCGCGGCGAGCCGCAGCGCGGCGGGCAGCCAGCGCAGCCGCAGCCGCCAGCCCGGCCGCGCCGCCTCGCGCAGCGCGCCGAGGTCGGCCAGCGTCAGCGCGGGCGGCGCCGGGCGCAGCCGCCAGTGCGCCGCCAGCAGCGCTGCCCCCAGCGGCAGCAACAGCAGCAGCCCCGGCGCGGCGAACCTCACGGCGCGGCCTCCGCTCCGCCGTTCGCCGTCCCCGCCGCGATCCGCTCGCGCGACAGCTCGACGATCTCGAACGCCACCGTCAGGTCGTGGTCGGCCGAAGCGGGATCGGGCGCGGAGCCGGCGTAGACGGCGGCGTCGCAGCGGTCGAGCAGGCCCCCGGCCAGCCGCGACTGCCAGCGCCCCACGCCGGCCGCCGCCATCCGCCCGTCGAGCTCGGGCGTCGCCAGCGCGGTGGCGGGGAAGGCGAACCGGGCTTCGAGGTAGCGCCGCATCACGAGCGCGATCGCGCCGTAGAACGCCTCGTACTCGCGCGCCGCGATCGCGCCGCTGGCCGCGATCTCCTCGAGCCGCCGCCGCGCCTCGAGCTCCGGTTCGAGGCCGGGCGCGGCTGGCGCGGGCGGCGGCGCGACCGCGCGGCGGCGCAGCCGCCGCACGGCGAGCAGCGCGAGCGCCGCGACGGCGAGGGCCGCGCCCCCCGCGAGGGCGGGGCGCAGCCACGGCGCGGGCGGCTCGCCCCAGGCGGCCTGCGGCTTGAGCGGGCGCAGCGCCGAGGGGTCGCCGACGGCCGCGCTCACCACCTCGAACGGCGGCGGCAGCACCTCGAAGGCGCCCGAGCCGCCGTCGGCGCGGAGCCAGCGCACGGCGACGGGATCGGGCCGCACGGGGCCGAGCCCGAACGCGGCGAAGGTGAACGCGAACTCGCTCCGCAGCCGCCCGCCGCCGAGGTCCGCCGTCGTGACCGGCGCCGCCTCGACGACCGCGAGCGCCGGGCGGGCGGCAGGCGGATCGGCGGTGATCAGCAGGTCCTCGCCGTGCTCGACGGCGATCGTCAGCCGCACGCGGTCGCCGAGCGTCGCCCGCCGCGGTTCGAGGTCGACGCGCACGTCGAGCGGCGCCTCCTGCGCGAGCGCCGCGGCCCCGGCGAACAGGGCGCTCGCGAACAAGACGGCGCAGGCCGCGAGCAGCAGCGCCGCGGCGGAGCGCACCGCTCAGCCTCCGGCGGCGCGGACGCGCCGCGGACGCCAGGCGGAGGGGCGCTCCCGCCTCGGCGCGCCCGCGGCCCGCGAGCGGAAGTAGGCCAGCAGCGGCGCGGCGGCGTCGCCGTCGGTGCGGACGACGATCTCGTCCACGCCGGCGGCGCGCAGCGCCTCGCGGCGCGCCCCGGCGCGGCGCGCGGCGGCCTCGGCGTAGCGCGCGCGCAGCGCGGGGTCGGAGCTGTCCACCACCATGCGCGAGGGGTCCTCGGCGCCGCCGACCGCGAGCAGGCCGGCGGCGGGCAGCGCCTCGTCGAGGGGGTCGGCGAGCACGACCGCGAGCGTCTCGTGCCGCCTCGCGAGGTCGCGCAGGGCGCGGCCGTAGCCGTCGTCGAGGAAGTCGGAGACGAGCACGACGAGCGAGCGCCGCCTGAGCACGCGGCCGAGGTACTCGCAGGCGGCGGCGATCGAGGTGCCGCGGCCGGCCGGCGGCGCGGGGTCGAGCACCTCGCGCACGATCCGCAGCGCGTGGCGCGTCCCCCCGGCGGGCGGGACGTAGCGTTCGGTCTCGGCGGCGAAGGTGAGCAGGCCGACGCGGTCGTGGCTGGCGGCGGCGGCCAGCGCCAGCAGCGCGCAGACCTCGGCGGCGGCGGCGCGGCGCCCGCTCGCGGGCCTTGCCGCCAGCTGCGAGGCCGAGACGTCGACGGCGCAGACGAGGTGCAGCTCGCGCTCCTCGACGTACTCCTTGACCCACGGCGATCCCATGCGGGCGGTGACGTTCCAGTCGATCAGCCGCACGTCGTCGCCGGGGACGTACTCGCGCGCCTCGGCGAACTCGATGCCGGAGCCGCGGAAGACGCTGCGGTACTCGCCCGCCAGCTCGCTGGCGACGAGCCGCCGCGCGCGCAGCTCGAGGCGGCGCATCGAGGCGGGAGCGGGCGCCTGCGCCCCGGCGGCGGGCGGCTCCCCGCGGCGGCGGGCGCGCGCCCGCGGCAGCCCCGGCCGCGGGATGCGGAGCACGGCTCAGGGGATTTCGACGCTGTCGAGCAGCCGCTCGACGATCTCGCCGGGGCCGACGCCGCGCGCCTCGGCCTCGTAGGTCAGCACGAGGCGGTGGCGCAGCACGTCGGGCGCCAGCTCCTTGACGTCCTCGGGGAGGGCGTAGGAGCGGCCCGCGACGAAGGCGTGGGCGCGCACCGCGTGCGCGAGCAGCGTCGCCGCGCGCGGCGAGGCGCCGAACTCGATCAGCGGCGCGAGGTCCGGCATCCGGTAGCGCGCCGGATCGCGCGTCGCGTCGGCCAGCCGCACGACGTACTCGCGCAGCCGCTCGTTGACCTGCACCCGCTCCGACTCGCGCACCAGCCGCGCGAGGTCGCGCGAGGTCGCCACCGCGTCGATCTCGGGGTCGCCGCCGTCGAGCGAGCGCGCGAGGATCGCGCGCTCCTCGTCGCGGCGCGGGTAGCCGACGATCACCTTGAGCATGAAGCGGTCGAGCTGCGCCTCGGGCAGGGGGTAGGTGCCCTCGTGCTCGATCGGGTTCTGGGTGGCGAGCACGAAGAACGGCCGGGGCAGCCGGTAGGTCTCGCCGCCGATCGTGACCTGCCGCTCCTGCATCGCCTCCAGCAGCGCCGACTGCACCTTGGCCGGCGCGCGGTTGATCTCGTCGGCGAGGATCACGTTGGCGAAGAGGGGGCCCTTGCGGAAGGCGAACTCGCCGGCCTGCTGGTTGTAGACGAGCGTGCCGGTGATGTCGGCGGGCAGCAGGTCCGGCGTGAACTGGATGCGCGCGAACGAGAGGTCGAGGGCGCGCGCGAGCGTCGAGACGGTGAGCGTCTTCGCCAGCCCCGGCACGCCCTCGATCAGCGCGTGCTGGCCGCAGACGAGGGCGACGAGGAGGCGGTCGAGCAGGCGCGTCTGGCCGACGATGACGCGCGCGATCTCGGACTGGACGCGCCCGATCGCCGGGTCGCGCGCCTCGGGGGCCTCGCGCGCGGGCGGCGCCTCCGGCTCGGGCAGCTGCTGCGTCATCGCCTGTTCCGCGTCCGGCGGGGGGAGCGCCGCCGTCCAGTCTACCGCCCCGCGGCGCGCCGCGGCTCCGCTCAGGCGCTCCCGCGGAAGAGGGCGCGCACCTCGGCGGCGACCGTGGCGGCGGCGACCACGGTCACGCGGTCGCCCTCGCGCAGCGTCGTGTCGCCGCGCGCGATCAGCGTCGCGCCCCCTCGCCGCACGGCCACCGCCGCCGCGCCGGCGGGCAGCCCGGCGGCGTCCAGCCGCCGCCCGCCGAGGCCGCTCGCGCGCGAGACGCGCAGTTCGAGGTAGCGCACGTCGTCGCCGCGCTCCTCCGGCTCGCCGTCGCCCTCCGCGCCCCGCGCGGCCGCCAGCGCGCGGGCGTGCGCGGCGTCCTCGCGGCGCAGCAGCCCGATCGGCGCGTCCCCGGCCGCGGGATCGACCACCGGCAGCCCCGGCTGATCGATCCCGGCGAAGACGTCGAGCGCCTCGCGCAGGGGGCGGTCGGGCCGGATCGTGACGACGTCGGGGGAGCAGACGTCGGCGGCGGTCAGCCCCTCCTCGCCGCGGTCGAGCGCCGCGTCGAGGTCGAACGCGCCGATCGCGCCGGCGACGGCGCCGTCCTCGCCGATCACGAGCGCGAACGGGTCGGGATCGCGGTCGAACGCCCTCGCGATCTCGCCGAGGGGGGCGCCGGGCGCGAAGACGACGAGGGCGGGCGACATCGCATCGGCGACGCGCATCCGCGCGAGCGGGGAGGGCGGCTCCTCGTCCTCGAGGCGCAGGCCCATGCGGTGCAGCTTGAGGGTGTAGATCGAGCCGCCGGGGCTGAGCAGCTGCGAGACGACGGTCGAGGTGGCGACGGCGGTCATCAGCGGCAGCATGATGCCGTAGTCGCGGGTCAGTTCGAGCAGGATCAGGATCGAGGTCAGCGGCGCGCGGGCGGCCCCGGCGAACACCGCCGCCGTCCCCACCGTCGCGTACGCGCCCGGGGTCGCGGTCAGGTCCGGCAGCAGCCCGTGCGCCGCCACGCCGAACACCGCCCCAAGCAGCGCGCCGAGGAACAGCGACGGCCGGAAGATGCCGCCGCTGCCTCCCGAGCCGACGGTGATCACCGTCGCGGCCAGCTTGAACAGGAGCAGCAGCGCCAGCCCGTCGCTCGTGCGCTCCAGCAGCACGTCGCTCATCGTGTCCTCGCCGAGGCCGAGGGCGCGAGCGTCGATCAGGCCGATCGCGCCGATCAGCAGCCCGCCGAACGCGGGCATGACGATCGACGGCGGGAACGGCAGCGCCTCGAACCGCTCCTCGCTCCAGTAGAGGGCGCGGATGAAGGCCACGGCGAGCAGCGCCGAGAGCACGCCCAGCAGCGCGTAGAGCGGAATCTCGGCCACCGATTCGAGCCGGTACTCCGGGATCGGGATGCCCGGCTCGTTGCCGAAGACGGAGTCGGAGATGGCGGTCGCGACCACGGCGGACAGCACGACGACGGTGAAGTTGCGCGTGCTGAAGCGGCGCAGCACCACCTCGAGGGCGAAGAACACGCCGGCGATCGGCGCGTGGAAGGTGGCCGCGATGCCGCCCGCCGTGCCCGCCGCCACCAGCAGGCGCACGTGTTCCTCGCCCAGCCGCAGCGCCTGCCCCAGCGTCGAGCCGAAGGCGGAGCCGATCTGCATGATCGGCCCCTCCTTGCCCACCGAGCCGCCGGAGCCGATCGTCAGCGCCGAGGCCAGCGACTTGACGAGCGCGACGCGCGGGCGGATCCGTCCGCCCCGCGTCTCCAGCGCGAGCATCACCTCGGGCACGCCGTCGCCCCGCGCCTCCGGCGCGAAGCGGTGCGTGAACGGCCCGACCAACAGCCCACCGGCGATCGGGATCAGCAGCAGCCGCCAGCCGCCGAGGCTTCCCAGCCACCCGTCCTTGACCACGTCGAAGAAGAACCGGATCGCGCCGTCGATCAGCGCCTCGAAGGCGACCGCGCCGCAGCCCGCCCCGATCCCGACGACGACCGCGAGCGCCATCGGCCCGCCGCGCGGCGAGCGCTCGATGAGCCGCGAGATCGCTTCGGCGGCGGCGGAGACGGCGGCGGGGGCGAACCGCGGCATCGGCCCGATGGTAGCCGACCGGACGGACGCGAGGGGCGCCCGCTACACCGCCGCGAGCGCGGGAGCGGTAGCCGCCGCGGCGTCCTCGCCGGCGCGCGAGGCGCGCCCGAGCACGCCGAGGATCGGCAGCAGGTCGCGCGCGAGCGCGTCGATGTCGTCCACGGGCGGCAGCCGCAGCCGCGTCGCGCGGCCGTCGCGCCCGGCCACGAGCAGCTCGGCGGGCCAGTCGCCGGGGCGGGCGGCGACCAGCTCGACGATGCGGCGCACGCGGCGGCGGTCCGCGGCGGCGTCCGTCGTCTCCTCCATCGTCACGTGCAGCCTCGGCGGGCCGTCGGCGGGCGGCGCGGGCGGCCCGTTCGCCGCGCCCCTCGCCGCGGGGCGCGCGCCGTTCGCGGCGGCTGCGGCGCCGTTCGTCGTGGCTGCGGCGGCGCCGTTCGTCGGGGCGTGGCCGTTGCCGTTGCCGTTCCCGTTCAGGGGCGCGGGGCGCAGCGCGGGGCGGCGCCCGCCGCCGGGGCCTCCGCCGCCGCCGTCCGGCGCGCCGCCGGCGGCGGGGCGGGCCTCGACGCGCGGGAACTGCGCCGGGTCGAGGCGCAGCGGCCGGCCGGTCTCCGAGTCGCAGGGGGCCAGCGCCACGGCGGCGAGCGTGAGCCGGTCGCCGCGCTCGCGCACCTCGACGCGGGCGAGCAGCACGTTGCCGTGCACGAGCAGGTCCTGCTGCTCCTCGTAGCGGTCGGGCCAGACCGTCAGCTCGACCGAGCCGCCGAGGTCCTCGACGGTCACGGCGGCGAAGGTCTTGCCCTGCCGCGTGGTGAGGCGGCGGACGGCGGTGACCATCCCGGCCGCGACCACCTCCTGGCCCGCCAGTTCGGCGGTGAGTTCGGCCGTCTGGTGGGTGACGTAGGGGGCGAGGCTGCGCGCCGCCGCGCGGAAGGGATGCGCCGACACGTAGGCGCCCAGCAGCTCGCGCTCCCACGCCCCGATCTCGCGGGCCGGCGTGCTCACCGCCTCCAGTTCGAGCGCGGGCAGGGGGGTGTCCACCTCGGCGCCGAAGAGGTCGAACATCGAGGTCTGCCCCGTCTCGCGCAGGCGCAGCGACTCCTGCGCGAGGGCGAGGATGCGGTCGACGCCGAACACGAGCGACGAACGCTCCTCGCCGCGGTCGCGGCGCAGCAGCGGGTCGAGCGCCCCCGACTTGGCCAGCGACTCCAGCACGCGGCGGTTGCAGTCGCGCGGATCGATGCGGCGCGCGAAGTCCTCGACCGACGCGAACGCGCCGTCCCCGGCGCGCGAGGCGAGCAGCCCCTCGACCGCGCCCGCGCCGACGTTCTTGATCTGCGCGAGGCCGAAGCGGATCGAGCCGCCCGCGCCGTCGGCGCCCGCGGCCTCGGCGATGCGGAAGTTGGCGTCCGAGGCGTTCACGTCGGGCGGCAGCACCTCGATGCCGAGCCGCGCGCACTCGGCGACGGCGGCGGCGATGCGCTCCTGCGCCCCCGTCGGGTGCGCGCCGGCCGCGATCAGCACCGCCGCCATGAACTCGACGGGGTGGTGCGCCTTCAGGTACGCCGTGCGGTACGCGATCACCCCGTAGGAGAAGGCGTGCGCCTTGTTGAAGGCGTAGCCTGCGAACGGCTCGATCAGGTCGAACAGCTGCTCGGCGAGGCGCTCGTCGTAGCCGTTGCCCGTGGCGCCGGCGACGAAGCGCTCGCGCTCGGCCAGCATCACCTCGGGGATCTTCTTCCCCATCGCCTTCCGCATCACGTCGGCCTGGCCGAGCGTGTAGCCGGCGAAGGCGCGGGCGATTTCCAGCACCTGGTCCTGGTAGGTGATGACGCCGTAGGTCTCGTCGAGCACGCCGGCGAGGTCGGGGTGCGGGTAGTGGGCCTCGGCGCGTCCGTGCTTGACCTCGATGTAGCGGGGGATGTGCTCCATCGGGCCGGGGCGGTAGAGGGCGATCATGGCGGCGAGTTCGCGGATGTCGCGGGGCTGCAGCTCCTGCACCCAGCGGCGCATCCCGCCGCCTTCCATCTGGAACACGCCGAAGGTGCGGCCCTCGGCGAGCAGCCGCGCCGCCTCCTCGTCGCCGTCGGGAATCGCCTCGAGGTCGAGGCCGCCCTCGATCAGCTCGGCGGCCTTGCCGAGGATCGTGAGGTTGGCGAGGCCGAGGAAGTCGAGCTTGAGCAGGCCGATGCGGGCCACGTCGTTCATGTCGAACTGCGTCGTCGGCAGCGGCTCGGCCTCGTCGCCGCGGTCCGAGGCAGCGCGCTGCAGCGGCACGAGATCGGCCAGCGGCTCGCGCGAGATCACGACGCCGGCGGCGTGCGTGCTGGCGTGGCGCGCGACCCCCTCGAGGCTGCGCGCGGTGTCGATCAGCTCGCGCGCGTCGGGGTCGCCCTCGTAGGCGTCCGCCAGCTCGCCGACCTCGGCCAGCGCGCGGTCGAGCGTCACGCCGAGCGCGTTCGGCACCAGCCTCGCGACGCGGTCGACGTCGCCGTAGTTCATGCCGAGCGCGCGGCCGGTGTCGCGGATCGCGGCCTTCGCGCCGAGCGTGCCGAAGGTCACGATCTGCGCCACGCGCTCGCGCCCGTAGCGCTCCGCCGCGTAGCGGATGACCTCCTCGCGGCGGTCGTCGGCGAAGTCGAAGTCGACGTCCGGCATCTCGCGCCGCTCGGGGTTGAGGAAGCGCTCGAACACCAGCCGGTACTGCGTCGGCTCGATGTCGGTGACGCCGAGGCAGTAGAGCACGATCGAGGCGGCGGCGGAGCCGCGCACGGCCCTCGGGATGCCGCGCCCGGCCGCGAAGCGGGCGATGTCGCGCACGATCAGGATGTACTCGACGAAGCCCGTCTCCTCGATCACCCGCAGCTCGTAGCGCAGCCGCTCGCGCTGCTCCTCGCCGGGGTCGCGGTAGCGCTCGGCGAGGCCGCGCTCGCACAGCTCGCGCAGCCACTCGGCCGGCGTCACCCCGTCGGGCGCGCCGGGGTCGGGCAGCAGCGTGCGCCCGAAGTCGAGGGTCAGGCCGACCCGCTCGGCGATCCGCGCCGTTTCGTCGCAGGCCTCGGGCAGTTCGGGCAGGAGCGCGCGCATCTCCTCCTCGGACTTGAGGTAGAAGGAGCCGCCCTCGAGCTTCATGCGGTTGGTCTCGTGGACGGTGGCGTTGGTGCCGATGCACAGCAGCACGTCGTGCGGGTGCTCCTGCTCCGGCGCGGTGTAGTGCGAGTCGTTGGTGAGCGCGAGCGGCAGTTCGAGCTCGCGCGCGAGCTCGACGAGCCGCGGCGTGTAGCGCGAGAACTGCTCCTGCCCGTGCTCCTGCAGCTCGACCCAGTAGCGCCCGCGGAAGAGGTCGCGGTACCAGCCGAGGGTCTCGCGCGCGGCGTCGTCGCGCCCCTCCTGCAGCGCCGTCAGCACCTCGCCCGAGGGGCAGGCGGAGAGCGCGATCAGGCCCTCGTGGTGCTGGGTCAGCAGCTCGCGGTCGATGCGCGGCTTGTAGTAGAAGCCTTCGAGGTGGGACGCCGACGACAGCCGCAGCAGGTTGCGCCAGCCGGTCTCGTTCTCGGCGAGCAGCGTCAGGTGGTAGGGGGTGCGCTCCTGCGGGTTGCGGTCGTGGCGGCTGCCGGGCGCGACGTACGCCTCGAGGCCGATGATGGGGTTGACGCCCTGCGCGCGCGCCTCCTCGTAGAACTTGAGCGCGCCGTAGAGCGCCCCGTGGTCGGTGATGGCGAGCGCGTCCTGCCCCAGCGCCTTCGCCCGCGCGACGAGGCCGGGGATGGCGCTCATCCCGTCGAGCAGCGAGTACTCGGAGTGCGTATGCAGGTGTGCGTACATCGGCGGAGCGGCCTACATCGGTGCGCGAATGGGCGTGCGCCGCAGCCTACACCAAGAACACCGGCTAGTCAAAGACCCAGCCCTCACGCTTGATCATCTCGAGCAGCCCGAAACAGGGTATGCCCATGTCCGCGCAGACAGACGGGATTTTCGGCCTCCGCGAGGTTCCGCCCTTCTCTCCCGTCACCACGGCAGCGTGACGCAGACGTGCTACCGCGATCACGAACGGGTCCGAGTGACTCCTGGTGCCGCCGGACATAACCAACCGCTCATGCCCCTGGAGGATCTGCCGAACGGCTTCCGTGATGGCGTTGTCCGTCCACTCGACTACTTCACGCTGTCTGGCGTTCAGCCACTCGGACAAAGCGTCGTCATGCTTGTTGATGTCACGCAGCACTTCTTCGGACACCACAAACCTACTTTCAAGGATCAGGTTTTCAATCCTCCGCCAGAAATTCGGGAAGTGCTCCGGGGGGTAATACCGTACCCAAGCGTCGAGCAGCGCGCTGGTGTCAATCGAGTACGTAACGGGGGTCACTGGACTACCGCCTCCATTGCGGCGAGCTGGCTGTAGCGAATACCGAGGTAGTCCGCCACATCAAGCGAGCTGATGCGATCATTTTTGTAAGCATCGAGCACGCCTGATGCGTATCCATGTCCCAAATCCCGCACCTTGACCACGTAATAAGACGGACCTCCCGAAGATTCACGACTGCGTTGTTGTGCTCGCTCGCGCGCATCTGCGTAAGCCTCCTCCAGTTCTTCTTTACGATCCCAATAAAGAGGCCATGTCGCACGTTCAATGCTGACAAGCCGCAACAGGACAGCTTCCGAGGAGCACCCGTATTTGTTAGAAAGTTCATCCAGATCTCTTAGTGTCCACTCGTATCCCAGTGATCGGTTACGGATCAGTTCATCGTCAAGCAAGGCCTTTGGGGCATCAGAATCCCGGCTGCCAGCTCATTGCAGCTGCGCTCGATCTGCTCAAGTTGATCATGCAGATCACAGATTCCGCCCAAGTTCATGGCCAAGTGTGCGAGCTCATGGAGAAGCGTGAACAATCTTCTCCTAGGTTGGTCAGCGCCATTGATAGCGATAATCGGAAACGGCCACTCGCTGACCGAGAAACCATGCATTTCCGAGGGCTCCACGCGGGAGGTGTGTATCACGAGAATACCTTTCTCTTCGACAGCGGCTCTCCAGAAGTTCAGCGCAACACCCGGATCTCTTGCTCGCATCTGGTCCGAAAGTTCGACTCCGATGAAGGAGCGCAGTACCTCGCTGGCTTCTTCAATGTCAGTGGTGGTTGCCAACGCAGGCAAAGGCACCGGCGTGGCAAGCGAATCAGGGCTGATCCCGTAAATATCCAGTAGCACCTCACGCTGATCCAAAGCTCTCCTGTATTCACTCAACAGAGCGGGGCTGGGGACCGAGGGTTGGGCACCCGACGTACGGAAGTCTTGGAGAGCGTCGAAGCCTCGCTCATTCGGGGGAGTGCCGAGCAGCAAGACCGCCAGCGGACGCTTGTACGCCATACTGATCCTCCGCAATTGGGCAATAGTCGGGTCAGCCTCTCCAGACTCCCACGCTTGAAGCGTCGCTACCGCGACGCCAATTTTTTTGGCAGCGGGATCATGATCGAGGCCAGCACTCAAGCGTGCCCACTCGATCACTCGCGGTTCTACCTTGATCCGTGGGGTCGCCATCCGTCACCTCACTATCCAGCATAGCGAAACGGACCTGCCTTGTCACCCCTACCCCCCGTCGAGGTCGAAGGCGGCGTGGAGGGCGCGCACGGCGTCGCCGACCTGCGAGGCGCGCACGAGGCAGGTGATGCGGATCTCGGAGGTCGAGATCAGCTCGATGTTGATGCCGTGCTCGTAGAGCGCGCGGAACATGCGCGCCGCGAAGCCCGGCGTCGTGCTCATGCCCGTGCCGACGATCGAGACCGAGCCGAAGTCGGGGTCGGCGACGACCTCGGCGGCGCCGATGCGCGGCACGACCTCGCCCGCCACGCGCACCGCCTCGCCGAGGTCGGCGCGGGCGACGGTGAAGGTCATGTCGGTGAGCTGCTCGACGCTGGCGTTCTGGACGATCGTGTCGACGGAGACGCCGGCCTCGGCCAGCGGGCCGAAGAGGTGGGCGGCGACGCCGGGGCGGTCCGGCACGCCGCGCACCGTGATCTTGGCGATGGCTTCCTCGTGCGCGATGCCGCGCACCTTGTCGGCGCGTTCCATTTCCGTCTCCTCGTGGATCAGCGTGCCCGCGCCGCCGTCGCCGAAGGCGCCGGCGACGAGCACGGCGACGCCGTAGAGCGCGGCGATCTCGACGGCGCGGGCGTGCATGACGCGCGCGCCGGTCGCGGCCAGCTCCAGCATCTCCTCGTAGCCGATGTCGCGCAGGGGGCGCGCCTGCGGGCAGACGCGCGGGTCGGCTGTGTAGACGCCGGCCACGTCGGTGTAGATCTCGCAGCGGCCGGCGCGCAGCGCGGCGGCGAGCGCGACCGCCGTCGTGTCGCTGCCGCCGCGCCCCAGCGTGGTGATGTCGAAGTCGTCCGAGGCGCCCTGGAAGCCGGCGACGATCACGATCCGCCCGCGGTCGAGCTCGCGCTCGATGCGCGCGGTGTCGATGCCGGAGATGCGCGCGCGCCCGTAGACGGCGTCGGTGCGGATGCCGGCCTGCGGGCCGCTGAGGCCGATCGCGTCGCCGCCCAGCTCGTGCAGCGCCATCGACAGCAGCGCCGAGGACACGGCCTCGCCGGTGGACATCAGCATGTCGAGTTCGCGCGGGCGCGGCGAGGAGGTGACCTCGCGCGTGAGCGCGATCAGATCGTCGGTGGTGCTGCCCATCGCCGAGACGACGGCGACGACGCGGTCGCCGGCCGCGGCGCGGGCGTGGACGCGGCGCGCGACGCCCTTGATCTTCTGCGCGTCGGCCACCGAGGAGCCGCCGTACTTCTGGACGACGAGCGCCACAGCGGGTCCGCTCAGGCCTCGTCCGCCGGGAGCAGGGCGGCGCCCGCGGCGCGGGGGGCGCAGACGCGCGCGAACGCCTCGACGCCGCGCGCGGCGGCGGCCTCGCGCATCGCGCCGGCGACGTCCTCGAAGCCCGAGGTGGCGAGCGCGGCGATCGAGGGGCCGCCCCCGGAGAGGTAGGCGCCGTGCGCTCCGGCGTCGCGCGCGGCCCGGAAGATCGGGTACATCGCCTCGAAGATCGTGGCGCGCGCGGGCTGGTGGATCACGTCCTCGGTCGCCGCCGCGAGCAGGTCCCAGCGGCGTTCGGCGAGGGCGGCGACGAGCAGCGCGGCGCGGCCGATGTTGTGCACGGCGTGGTTGCGGGAGACGCGCTGCGGCAGCCGCTCGCGCGTCTCCTCGGTCGGCATCGAAAAGCCGGGCACGAGCAGCACGAAGCGCAGTCCGGCGGGCGGTTCGAGGCCGAGCCGCAGCGGGTCCCCGCCCTCGCGCTCGGCGACGATCTGGAGGCCGCCGAACATCGCCGGCGCGGCGTTGTCGGCGTGGCGTTCGAGCTGCGCGGCGAGGCCGAACAGCGACTCGCGGCCGAGGCCGGCGCCGGACAGCGCGTCGGCGGCGAGGAGGCCGGCCACGCGCGCCGCCGCCGACAGGCCGAGCCCGCGCCCGACGGGCGGACCGCCGGGGTCGGCGGCGACCTCGAGGCCGGGCGGGGCGGGAAGGGCGGCGCGCGACCAGAGGGCGTGCGCGGCCTGCCCCGCGAGCAGCGCGACCGGATCCCCGGGCGGCGGCAGCGGCTCGTCGCGGGGGGTGAAGCGCAGCCGCAGCGTCCAGTCGAGCGCGACGCCGAGGCTGTCGAACCCCGGCCCGAGGTTCGCGGAGGTGGCCGGGACCTCGACGGCGACGCTGGACGCGGGCATGGAGGCAGTGTATGAGCGTGCCGGCGGGCGGGCAACGAAACGCCTCGGCGGGTACACTGGGCGCGATCCCGGTGGGAGCGGGCGGCCGCGCGGGCCGCGCCGGAGGCGGGGGGGTGACCTGATGGACGACATCGTGCTGCTCAGCGGCGTGCGAACGGCGATCGGAACGCTCAACGGCTCCCTCGTCGGGACGCCCGCGTCCGACCTCGGCGCAGTCGTGATCCGCGAGGCGGTGGCGCGCGCGGGCATCGGGCCGGAGCAGGTCGATCAGGTGATCCTCGGCTGCGTCGGGCAGGTCGCCGAGGACGGCTACATCGCGCGCGTGGCCTCGCTCAAGGCGGGGATGCCGATCGCGACGCCGGCCTACACGGTGAACCGCATCTGCGGCTCCGGCCTCGAGGCGATCCACAACGCCGCGCGCTGGCTGGAGACCGGCGACGCCGCGATGGTCGTCGCCGGCGGCGCCGAGAACATGTCGCGCCAGCCCTACCTCCTCCGCAAGGGCCGCTCCGGCTACCGCCTCGGCCACGACGCCGTCGAGGACAACCTCCTGCACCTCATCTCCGACCCCTACGAGGCGTGCCACATGGGCATCACCGCCGAGAACCTCGCCGAGCAGTTCGAGGTCTCGCGCGAGACCCAGGACGAGGTCGCGGCGCGCTCCCAGCAGCGCGCCCTCGCCGCGATCGAGGCCGGCCGCTTCCGCGACCAGATCGTGCCCGTCGAGGTGCGGCAGGGCCGCGAGACCGCCGCCTTCGACACCGACGAGCACCCCCGCAGCACCGACATGGAGGCGCTCGGCAGGCTGCGCCCCGCCTTCAAGCCGGACGGCCGGGTCACGGCCGGCAACTCCTCCGGCATCAACGACGGCGCCGCCGCCGTCGTCGTCACCACCGCCTCGCGCGCCGCCGAGCTCGGCCTCGCGCCGAAGCTGCGCCTCGTCGCGCGCGCCGAGGCCGGCGTCGAGCCGCGGATCATGGGCTCCGGCCCCATCCCCGCGATCGAGGCGGCGCTGGACAAGGCCGGCCTCGCCGTCGGCGACCTCGACACGATCGAGCTCAACGAGGCGTTCGCCTCGGTGGCCGCGGCGTGCAGCGCCGCGCTCGGCCTGCCCGAGGACCGCACCAACCCCAACGGCGGCGCGATCGCCCTCGGCCACCCCGTGGGCGCGACCGGCGCGATCCTCACCGTGAAGGCGATGTACGAGCTGGAGCGCATCGGCGGCCGCTACGCCGCCGTCTCGCTCTGCATCGGCGGCGGCCAGGGCATCGCCTCGATCTTCGAGCGCGTGGACTGAGGGGCGGAGGGCGCGACGGCCATGCCCAGCCGCGAATACCGTGTCGTCGTCTACCGCGCCGAAGAGGGCGGCTTCTGGGGCGAGGTCGAGGGCCTGCCCGGCTGCGTCGCGCAGGCCGGCACGCTCGAGGAGCTGCGCGACGCAGCCATCGGCGCCATCGAAGCGTGGGTGGAGACGCGGCGCGAGATGGACGCCGAGCGCGGGACGGACGGCGAGCCGCTGCCCCGCCGCTTCCTCACGATGGACATCCCCGCCGAGGACCTGAGGCTCGAAATCGCCTAGAGCGTGTCGATCCGCAGATACCCGCCCTCCGCCGTGTCGTTCCCGTCGGCGTCGCAGCGCGTGGCCTTGCGGAGGCCGCCGGGCAGCGACAACTCCAGCCAGTGCGGCTTCCCGTCCGGGCGGCACATCCAGCCGGGCCAGTCCGACATGCCGATGCGGACAGGCCGCTTCGGCGACATCAACACGAAGTGCGGCGTCGCGAGGCCGAAGCCGGGACCGTCGCCGAAAATGCGGTGGAGCCTCTTTGCTTTCGAGGCAAGTTGCGCGTTGTTCCAGCCCGTCACGCCCTTCGCCTCGATCAGCACGATATGCGTCTCTTCCTCGTCCCTGAACGCGACGAGCAGGTCGATGTCCTCCTGGGTAGCCTTGAACCACCCGTCGTTGGGTATCGGCTCCGGCGGCCCGGATGCCGCGGCGAGGCGCAGCGCCGCTCCCAGCCAGTCGAGGTGGTAATCCATCGCGACATAGGCGCCGGGGTGCACGGTCACGCCGATCTCGTCGCCGAGGCGCTCGCGGAAGCCGTCGCCGAGGCGGAACACCTCTTCGTCCTCCTCGCGGCGGAGGACCTCGCTGAGCAGGAGTTGGCGCTCCTTGCGGTGGAACGAGCGCAGGAACGCGATCGGATCGGACACGCCGGTCTCCGTTCCCTCGGCGGCGCGGGGCCGTATCATAGGGGCATGGCGAAGCGCGACGGGCTCGACGTGGCGGTGATCGGGGCGACGGGGGCCGTCGGCGGCGTGTTCCTCGAGGTGGCCGCCGAACGCGGGCTGCCGATCGGCAACCTGCGGCTGCTCGCCACGGCGCGCTCGGCCGGGCGCGAGCTGCGCTTCCGCGGCGAGGCCGTCGCCGTGCGCGAGACCACCGCCGAGGCGCTCGCCGGCGCCGACCTCGTCTTCTGCTCGGCCACGGCCGAGGCCTCGCGCGCGTGGGGGCCGCGCGTCGCCGCGGCCGGCGGCGTGCTGATCGACGACGGCTCGGCGTTCCGCATGGAGCCGAACGTCCCCCTCGTCGTGCCCGAGGTGAACGGCGAGGACGTCGAGTGGCACGAGGGCATCGTCTCGATCCCGAACTGCACGACGACGCCGCTGGCGCTGGCGCTGCACGCGATGCGCGCGGTCGCCCCGCTGCGGCGCGTCACCGCCGCCACCTACCAGGCCGTGACCGGCAGCGGCGCCGCCGCCGCCGCCGAGCTCGGCGCCCAGCTGCGCGCCTACGGGCGCGGCGAGCCGCTGCCCGCCCCCGAGCAGTACCCCCACCAGATCGCGCTCAACGTGCTCCCCCACGTCGACGACTTCGCCGAGGACGGCTACACGCGGGAGGAGCTGAAGATGCGCGACGAGACGCGCAAGATCCTCCACCAGCCCGATCTCGCCTTCTCCTCGACCTGCGCCCGCGTGCCGACGATGGTCGGCCACGCCGAGGCGGTGCACGCCGAGTTCGCCGCCCCCGCCCCGCTCGACGCCCTGCGCGAGGCGATCGAGGCGCAGCCGGGCCTCGAGCTGCTCGACGATCCCGCCGCCGCGCGCTACCCGACCCCGCTCAACACCGAGGGCGACGACCGCACCTTCGTCGGGCGCCTGCGCGCCGATCCCTCGGTCGAGCACGGCGCCGCCTTCTGGTGCGTGACCGACAACCTCCGCAAGGGCGCGGCGACCAACGCCATCCAGATCGCCGAGGAGCTGATCCGCCGCGGCAAGCTCTAGCCGCGGGCCGGGCGCGCCGATGGCCGGAACGGGCGGCGGGCGCGTCGGGGCCGTCCTCCGGCTCGCGCTCCGCCCGCGCCGCCCCGGCGGCTTCGCCCTCTCCGTCGCCGCGCTCGCCGCGCTGGCGGCGGCGCATGCGCTCGTCCGCACCTCGGCGTGGGGCGCGGGCATCGAGATCGACTCGCACCTCTACCTCGGCGTGGCGGAGAACATCCTCGGCGGCGAGGGCGTCACGACCGCCTCCGGGGGCAAGTTCCTGCACTGGCCGCCGGGCTACCCGCTGCTGCTGGCCGGCTTCGGCCTGCCGGGAGCGGACATGGCGGAGGCGGCGCGGTGGACGAACGCCGCCGCGTTCGGCCTGACCGTGCTCGCCTCGGGGCTGTGGCTGGGCCGCCGCCTGCGCTCCCGCGCGCTGGCGCTGGCGGCGGCGGCGGCGCTCGCCGCGTCCGTCCCGCTCACGACCTCGGCGTCGCGCGTGATGACCGAGGCGCCGTTCGTCCTCTGCACGCTGCTGGCGCTGATGCTGCTGGAGTCGCGCCTGCGGCGGCGGACGGACCGGCGGGCGCTGGCGCTGGCCGCCGCGCTCCTCGCCGCCGCCGCGCTGCTGCGCTACGCCGGCGTCGTCGCCATCGGCGCGGGCGTGCTGCTGCTGCTCGCGGCCCGCGGCGCGGCCCCGTTCCCCGCGCCGCTGCGGGAGGCCCTCGCTTTCGGCGTTGCCGCCGCGCTGCCGCTGGCGATCTACGGCGCGCGCAACCTCGCGATCAGCGGAACCCTCAGCGGGGACTTCCGGGCCCTCACGAGCGAGGAAATATCCGCCCCCCTCGCCGTCGCGGCGGCGCTCGGCCGGTGGGCGCTGCCGGAGCATGCGCCGGACTGGTCCGCCCCGCTCCCGTGGGCTGCGCTCGCGCTCGCCGCGCTGGCGGGCGCGCGGGCCGTCGCCTCCTCCACCCGAGGCGGCGCCGCGCGCGCCGCGGGGTGGGGCGCCGCCGCGCCGTTCGCCGTCTACGCGCTGGCGTACCTCGTCTTCCTCGTCCTCGTCACGCCGCAGTTCACGGCGGGGGGGATTCCCCACAACGTCCGCTACCTGACGCCGATCTACGCGCCGCTGCTGCTGGCGGGCGCGGTCGCGCTCGACCGCCTCCTCGCCTCGAGGGGCGGCGGGCGGCTGGCCTTCGCGCTGCTCGCCGCGGCCCTGCTCCACGCCGCCGTCTCCGCCTACGCGGGCGTCGACCGCACGCGCGAGGTGCTGGCCTCCGGCTACCCGCCGCAGGCGTTCAACACGCCGCTGCGCGAGTCGCCGACGCTCGCGTGGGCGAAGGCGAACGGCGTCCTCGGCGGGCCGACCTGGAGCACGCACCCCGCGCTCCCGCGCCTGGCCGAGCCGGCCGCCGCCCCCGGCCGCCACCGCGAGCTGCCCCGCGAGCTGTCCGCCCTGATCGGCCTCATCGGGCGCGGCGAGGAGGGCGAGAACGCCGCGCACGTCGTCTGGGTGGACCTGACGCGCTACGGCTGGGACCCGTTCTTCCGCTACCGCGAGTTCGACGTCGCCACGCTGCCGGGCGTGGAGACGCTCGCGATCTTCGGGGACGGGGCCGTGTTCCGCGCGCCGCGCGGCCTGCCGCACGACGCGCGCGCGTGGGCCGCGCGGCGCGAGGCCGCCGTCCGCAGCCTCGTCGCCCCCCTCGGCGCGCCCGCCGCGGGCGGGGCGTTCGAGGTCTACGCCGACCCCGGGGCGCGCGCGCTCACCTACGTGCGCGTCCCCTGCGCCCCCGCCGACGCCGCGCCGCGCTTCTTCGTGCACGTCCACCTCGCCGACGCGGACGACCTGCCCGCGGAGCGGCGCGCCTCCGGGTTCGTCAACCTCGACTTCGATCTGCGGCGGGCCGGCACGGCGCACGGCGGGTCGTGCCTCGCGACGGTGGCGCTGCCGGAGGCGCCGATCGCGCGCGTCCGCACGGGCCAGTGGGACGGCGAGGACGAACTCTGGAGCGTGGACGTGGCGTTCGGAGGCCGGTAGCGGCGGGCCGCAGGCTGTAGGATGGAGCGCGCGCCCCCGCGCGGCGGGGGCGGCGGCGGAGGTGGCTGCCATGACGAACGAAATCGGCCGCGTGCTCACGGCGATGATCACTCCCTTCGGCGCGGACGGCGGCGTCGACGGCGAGGCGCTCGCGCGGCTCGCCCGCGCGCTCGTCGCCTCCGGCTCGGACGGCCTCGTGGTGACGGGCACGACCGGCGAGGCGCCGGCGCTCGGCGCCGGCGAGCAGGTCGGCGTCTGGCGCGCCGTGCGCGAGGCCGTCGGCCCCGGCGTCTGCCTCGTCGCGGGCGCCTCGACGAACTCGACCGGCGAGTCGCTGGAGCTCGTGCGGCAGGGCGAGGCGGCGGGCATGGACGCGCTGATGCTGACCGTGCCGTACTACAACAAGCCGCCGCAGGAGGGCCTCGTGCGGCACTTCACGGCGCTCGCCGAGGCGACGGCGCTGCCCTGCATCCTCTACAACGTGCCCTCGCGCACCTCGCTCAACATGGAGGCGGCGACGACGCTGCGGCTGGCCGCCGTGCCGAACGTCGTGGGCGTCAAGGAGGCGTCGGGCGACTTCGGGCAGATCGCGGCGATCCTCGAGGGCGCGCCGCCGGGCTTCCGCGTCTGGTCGGGCAACGACGGCGACACGGCGCAGCTCGTGTCGATGGGCGGCTACGGCGTGATCTCGGTCGTCTCGCACCTCGTCGGCGATCAGGTGCGCGACCTCGTGGCGGCGGCGGCCTCGGGCCGCGCCGACGTGGCGCAGGCGATCCACGACCGGCTGCTGCCGCTGGTGGACGCCTGCTTCATCGAGTCGAACCCGATCCCGGTCAAGTTCGCGCTCAACGAGGTGGGGATGCCCGTCGGCGAGCCGCGCCTGCCGCTCGTGCCGCCCTCGGAGGCCTCGCGGGCCGCGATCCGCGCCGAGCTCGCGCGCCACCGCATCGACGTCACGGCGGCGGTGGCGTAGGGGCTGCCACACCCTCTCCGCGTCGCGCCTCCGCCGTGGCTCACGCTCGACGTCACCCCGGACGTCTAGCGCGTCGTCCGGTATTCCCCTCGCGTCTCCGCGATGCGACGCAACCGGTCGCGCTGGCGACGCCTCGCCAGATACTCGTCGATGGCCTCGCGCACCAGTTCCGACATGGTCACGTCGCGGTCCTCGTCCATGCCGCGCAAGCGCGCCAGGCGCTCGAGCGCCTGCTTGACCTCGGCGTCGAGGATGACGCTAATCCGGTTCAGATCCCGCCTGCCGGGCACGAGCCTGCCTCTTGCCGTCCGCTCCATCCGCCCCTATGATCCGATCATCCGATCAGAGGACAGCCCGATCATCATACGATCGGAACAGCGGATGCGAATACCTCAGGAGCCGAAGGACCGGGGCGGCTACTACACGCCGCCCCGCATCGCGGAGTTCCTTGCGGCGTGGGCCGTCCGCGACCTGTCGGCAGCCGTGCTGGAGCCCAGCGCCGGCGACGGCGAGGTGGCGGCGGCCGCGGCGCGGCTCCTCGATCGCCACGGGCGCATCACTGCCGTGGAGCTGATCGCGGACGAGGCCAACCGAACGCGGTCCCGCCTCGCCGACTTCAACGCCACGATCCACGCCGAGGACTTCTTCGCGTGGTTCCTGCGCGAACAGCCCACGGCCGCATTCGACGCGGTAGTGGGGAACCCCCCGTTCATCCGCTACCAGAACTTCCCCGAAGCGCACCGGCAGGCGTCCTTCCGCATCATGCGCGACGAAGGGCTGCGCCCTTCCCGACTCACGAACGCCTGGCTTCCGTTCGTCGTGGCGAGCACGCTGGCGCTCAAGCCCGGCGGTCGGCTCGCCCTCGTGCTGCCGGCGGAACTGCTGCAGGTCAACTATGCCTCCGAGCTGCGCGGTTATCTCGCCCGCCGGTTCCGTCACCTGACCGTCATCACGTTCCGTTGCCTGATTTTCGACGGAATCCAGCAAGAGACCGTCCTGCTGCTCGGCGAGCGAGGCGATTCCGGCGGCGGCACGATCCGCATCGCGGAACTCGACGACGACCGGGACCTCGACATCCTCGCGCCTGACCGGAACAGCCGTCAGGCGGTCGATCTCGACCATGCGACGGAGAAATGGACTCAGTTCTACCTCACGCCGTCCGAAATCGCGCTCGTGAGGTCCTTGGAGTCCTCGCGGGAGTTCCCGCTGCTCGGCGAGATCGCGTCGGTCGATGTCGGAATCGTCACGGGCCGCAATGAGTTCTTCGTACTGACCTCCGACGACGCTCACGGCCTGGAGTCGTGGTGCAGCCCGCTCGTCGGTCGCTCCGCACAGATTCCGGGCCTCGCGCTCCGGCAACGCGAATGGGATGCCCTCAAAGCTACCGGGGGGAGATGCCTTCTGCTCGACCTCGGCGACGTGGAGCGCGCCGATCTCGATCCGCAAGCGCGCACCTACGTCGAGTACGGCGAGGAACGAGGGTTCCACCTCGGCTACAAGTGCCGGATTCGCGCGCCTCGCTGGTGGGCCGTGCCCTCCACATGGCCGCCCGACGCCTTTCTGCTGCGCCAGATTCACGATGCGCCCCGCGTCGTGGACAACCAGACCGGAGCCACCTGCACCGACACGATTCACCGGGTGCGCCTGCTCAACGGAACCTCCGGCGAGTGGCTCGCGGGAGCATTCCTGAACTCGGTCACGGCCGCGTTCGCCGAAATACGCGGACGCAGCTACGGCGGCGGCGTGCTCGAACTCGAACCGCGGGAGGCGGAAGGTTTGCCCGTCCCGCCGCCGTCCGTGCGTTCCCCGGCGCTCGACGAGACGGACATGCTCGTCCGGCGCCACGGCGTCGAGGCCGGCATGGCAGCGTCCGACGCGGCCATCGCCGAGGCGACCGGACTCGGGGACAGCGATCTGCACATGTTCAGGGGCATCTGGCGCAAACTGTACGAACGCCGCCGCAACCGGCGGCGGCGTTAGCCGACATGCGGCGGCAGGCCCTTGTAGCGCTCCCTGTAAGCCGTCTCGATCCTTTGTGCGAACTGTCTCAACCCGAGCGTGGAGCCTTCGGGGAGCCTGTCGTCGTCGAAACTGCCGTCAGCCGGATCCCACAGCAGGAGCGCGATGGCCTCCGCGACGTGCGGCGGCTCATCGACCCCGAAGCGCCCGCTCAACCGCTCGAGCGTGGCGACCAGCGTGGAGCGTTGCGGCTCGACCAGGCATGGCTCGGGAATGGCCACCAGAAATGCGACTACCGCGTACGGGAATCGCGTATGCACGGTGGTCGCCTCCGTGGCGAGGTCGTTGATCATGTTCTGGTAGTTCTTGCGGACGCTCGCCGCGTCGTTAAGCGTCTTGCTGTCGAAGACGAAGCGAACCCCGTCCGGCCTGTACCCCACGTCGAAGTTCTGGGCGCGCACGCCGCCGACCACTCGCGTGGTTCCCAGCTCGACGCAGTCCGGGTTGTCCGGGCCAATCGCGGTAGCGCCGGGCGTGACGACCGGAATGCCTCCCAGCATCCGGGCAACGGCTGTCGCTACGGCGCCGTCGAACACCTTGCCGAGCGCCATCTGGTCCCTCTTGGGAAGCCGCTCCCCTCCGTTCCGCCAAGCCTCCGCCAGCCCACCCAGCGGCGCGCGCTCCACCTCGATTTCGCCGATGGGCTGCAGCAAGGCCATACCGGGATAGTACCCCGTCAAGCACCCGCCGACCCAACGTCCGGCGCGCCGAGAACGAGACGCCTGCTCAGCGCAGTCCGAGCAGGGCGTCGAGGCCGTGGACGAGGCCCTCGCGGCGCACGACCTCGCGGACGGCGAGGAGCACGCCGGGCATGAAGGAGTCGCGGCCCGTCGAGTCGTGGCGCAGCGTCAGCGTCTGGCCCGCGCCGCCGAAGATCACCTCCTGATGCGCGACCAGGCCCGGCAGCCGCACCGAGTGCAGCCCCACCCCGCCGCGCTGCGCCCCCCGCGCCCCCTCGACGTGCTCGACGCCCGGCTCGGCGCGTTCGAGGTCGCCGCCGCGCGCCTCGCGGATCAGGCGCGCCGTCTCCAGCGCGGTGCCCGACGGCGAGTCTGCCTTGCCGTCGTGGTGCAGCTCGATCACCTCGGCCGAGGCGAAGTGCGGCGCGGCGACGGCGGCGAGACGCATCAGCACGACCGCGCCGAGCGCGAAGTTGGGCGCGATCACGCCGCCCAGCCGCCGCTCGGCGAGGCCCTCGCGCAGCCGCGCGGCCACCTCGTCCGGCACGCCCGAGGAGCCGATCACCGGGCGCACGCCGTGGGCCAGCGCGGCCTCGGCCAGCGTCGCGGCGAAGGCGGCGTGGGTGAAGTCGACGACCGCGTCGGGGCGGACGCGCGCGAACAGCGCGGCGGGATCGGCGTCGGACGGGTAGACGCCGCCGCCGTCCGAGGCGAACTCGCCGCCGCCCTCGCGCCGCGGCTCGACGACGCCGACCGCCTCGAGGTCGTCCTGCGCCTCGATCGTCGCGAGCACCTGGCGGCCCATGCGGCCGCTGCCGCTGACGGCGACCCTGATCACGTCGCACCCCCTCGCTGGCCGCGCGGCGCGCGGCGCGGCGTCCGCAGTGTAGCGGCGGGCGCGGGCGGCGGGCGGCGGCTATGCTCGCACGCGGGAGGCGAGGATGAGGCGACGGCTCGCGCTGGCGCTCGCGGCGGCGCTCGTCCTGACGGCCTGCGGGAGCGGCGACCCGCCGCCGCGCAACCCCCTCGCCTCCACCCCCGAGGCCGCCCCCGCCGCCGGCGCGACCGCGACGCCCTCGCCCGCGACCGCCGCGCCCTCGCCGGCGACCGCCGCCGCACCCGAAGCGGCGGCGACGGCGACGGCCCCGGACGGCGGCCCGTCGCCGCCGGACGCGCGGGCGGTCGAGGCCTTCACCGGCAACGCGATCGAGCTGATGGCGGAGTGGCTGGGCGTGCCCGCGTCCGAACTCGCCGTCGAGTCGGCGGAAGGCCTCGTCTGGCCGGACGCCTGCGCCGGGGCCGCGCCGCCGGACGCCGCCTGCGCCGCCGCGCCGACGCCCGGCTTCCGCGTGGTGCTGCGCGACGCCTTCGGCCACGCCCACGGCGTCCACGCCGCCGCGGGCGGCGCCGTGCGCTGGCGCGGCGAGGAGACGGCGACGGGCGAGGTCGCCTCGGTCGCGGGCGGCGCGATCGCGATCGCCGCGGACGGCGGCGAGATCGCGCTGAGGGCCGCGCCCGGCACGCGCTACGAGGACGCCTCGGGGCCGATCGCGCCCTCGGCGATCGCCGTGGGGCAGCGCGTCGCCGCGGGCTGGGACGCCTCGCCGGCGGGCGGCGGGACGCCCGTGCTCGCATGGATGGCCGTGCTCGCGCCGTGAGCCGGGGCCGCCCGATCGTGGTCGAGGTGAAGCGCGGCCTCGACGGGCGCGAGCGGCGCTTCCGCACCGAGCTCGTGCACCGCGAGCCGCGGCTGCTGGCGGTGCTGTACCGCATCCGCGGCGGGCCGGACGGCGACCTCGACTCCTACGGCTGCTTCTGGCCGCGCCGCCCCTACGGCTGCTACCACATGGTGCGCCCGCCGCACGCGCCGGACGCCGGCCGCGAGGTGCGGACGCGCTTCGACGTGGTGCGCGGCGTCGAGATCGCCGGGGGCGAGGTGCGCTACCTCGACCTGCTGCTCGACCTCGACGTGCGGGACGGCGAGGCGCGCTGGGAGGACGGGGACGAGCTGGCGGCGGCGCTGCGCGAGGGGCGGCTGGACGCCTCGGACGGCGCCTACGTCGAGGCGGCGCGCGGCGTGCTCGCGCGCGGCCACCGCCGCGTGACCGCCGAGGTGCGCGCGCTGCTGCGCCGCCTCGGCCGCATCGCGTAACGCGGCGGCGGCTGGCCGCACGTTGACGAAAAGGCGGCTGGCTCCTCACCGGAGGATGCGATACTCCCTTGCGCGGACGCCCCACCGCACAGCGGGAGGATCGGGCCTTGAGGTACGCGATGGCAGCCGTGCTGGCGGCGCTGCTGGTCGCCGCCGCCTGCGGCGGGGGACGCGACGGCGGGGGATCGGGCGAGCACGGCGCCTCCGCCGGCGAAGCGGGCGGCGAGGAGTCCGCCGCGCAGCTGACGAAGAGCGAGACCTACGACGAGCTGCGCGCGGGATCGCGGCTGGTGCTCGCCTACGACGAGGCGGCCAACGTCTTCAGCGGCGAGGTGACCAACGTGTCGAACGCGACGCTGTCGCGCGTCCGCGTCGAGGTGCACCTCTCCAGCGGCGCCGAGCTCGGGCCGACGACGCCCCTCGACCTCGCGCCGGGCCAGTCGGCGAGCGTGACGCTGGAGGCGGGAACGCGCGCCTTCGAGACGTGGAGCGCGCACGCCGAGGTGGGCGGCGCGGACGGCGGCGAACACGCCAGCGACCGTGCGGGCGGCGACGGGCACGGCGCGGAAGGGGACGGGGACTGAGGGTTCAGGCCCCGCCGGCGAAGAGCGCGCGGAGGCCGGCGACCTCGGACTCGCGGGCGGCGTAGACGCCGCCCGCGCCGAGGGCGCGCGCACGCGCGGCGAGGCGCGCGCGGTCGCCGGAGGCGAAACCCAGCGCGCCGACCGTCCAGGGCAGCCCCGCCGCGGCGGCCTCGACGGCGACGCGCGCGAGCAGCGGCTCCTGCACGGCGGCCGCCGTCGCGTCGGGCGCGCCGACGCCGGCCGCGAGCGCCCCGAAGTCCACGGCGGCGCAGGCGACGCGATCGGCGGCGGCCAGCAGCGCGGGCAGGCGCGCGAGGGCGGCGGCGTCCGCGATCTCGGGGATCAGGGCGATCGCGCCCGGCGTCAGGCCCAGCCGCAGCTCCTGCCGCCGCAGCTCGACGTCGGCGTCGCGCAGGTCCTGCGGCAGCCGCGCGGCGGCGAGCAGCACGGCGGCCACGCCCGCGCCGAGCGCCGCGTCGAGGTCGGCGCGCAGCCGTCCCTCGCGCGGGTTCGCGACGCGCAGGTGCGCCTCGGCGTTCGCGGCGAGGGCGTCCGCGGCGTTGGGCGCGCCGACGGTGACGGCGTCGGCGCGCGTCGGCGCGGCGGGCGCGCCGGGGAGCAGGACGAGGTTGACGCAGGGGACGGCCACGGCGCTCCGCTCAGGCCGCGAGCAGCGCTTCGAGGCGTTCTGCGGGCGCCGAGGGGCCGACGACGGCGAGCGCGAAGTCGCCGCCGAACAGCTCGGCGGCGAGCGCGCGCATGTCCTCGGCGGTCACGGCGCGCAGCCGCTCGAGGGTCTCGCCGGGCAGTTCGAGTTCGCCGTCCTGCAGCAGCTGCTCGCCGAAGCGCTGGCCGAGCGCCATCGGCGTTTCGAGGCCGAGGCGGAAGTTGCCGGAGGCGAAGTCGAGGGCGCGGCGCAGTTCGGCCTCGGGGACGGGTTCGGCGGCGGTGCGGCGCAGTTCGCCGGCGATCACGCGCAGCGCCTCCTCCTGGTGGTCGGCGGTCACGCCCGCCGTCACGGAGAAGACGCCGGCGTCGAGGTGGCGCTGGACGTGCGAGCCGACGGAGTAGGCGAGGCCGCGGCGCTCGCGCACCTCCTTGAACAGCCGCGCCGACATGCCGCGCCCGAGCACGGTGTGCAGCAGTTCGAGGGCGTAGCGGCGGGGGTCGCGGCGCGAGACGGCGGGCAGCGCGAGCGCGAGGTTGGTCTGCTCGATCTCGCGCTCCTCGACGATCACGCGCTCGGCGGGCATTCCGCGTTCGGCGGGCGGCGGCGGCGGGGCGCCGCCCTCGCGCAGATCGGCGAAGCAGCGCCCGGCGGTCTCCGCCACCCACGAGGGCTCGACGGCGCCGGCGACGGAGAGCACGGCGTTGGCGGCGGCGTAGTGCGTCGCGACGTGGTCGGCGAAGTCCTCGCGCCGCATCGCGCCGACGCTGTCGAGGGTGCCGGTGACGGGCCAGCCGAGGGGCTGGTCGCCGAAGACGGCGCGCACCATCAGCTCGTGCGCGCGCGCGGCCGGGGTGTCGTAGCCGCGCCTGATCTCCTGCTGCACGACGGTGCGCTCGCGGTCGATCTCGGCGGCATCCAGCAGCGAGTGCTGCACCATGTCGGCGACGATCTCGATGCCGGTTTCGGCGCGCTCGAAGGGCATGTTGTTCCAGTAGCAGGTGAGTTCGCGCGTGGTGTAGGCGTTGAGGGCGCCGCCCGCGCCCTCGATCGCCTCGCTGATCTCGGGGGCGGTGGGGCGGGAGCGGGTGCCCTTGAACAGCATGTGTTCGAGGTAGTGCGAGAGGCCGTTGAGGCGGCGGCTCTCGCCGCGCGAGCCGACGCCGACGAAGAAGGCGACGCTGGCGGACTGGGCGGTGGGGATGGGGGTGGTCACCACCCGCAGCCCGTTGGGGAGGGTGCTGACCTCGGGCCGGATCGCCTCGGCGGACGCCATCGGCGCGCCTTTCGCCTGTCGCCGCGTGCGGCGATCAGCCTACGGGCGCGCGCGGGCGCGCGCTATCCCCGGCGCGCGAGCAGCGCGGGCAGCCGGTCGAGGATGCGCCCGGCGCAGTCGTACTTCGACAGCAGCGGCAGGTCCTCGCGTCCCCCCTCGCGGTCGAGGATGGTGATGCGGTTGGTGTCCACGGCGAAGCCGGCGTCGGGCGCGGACACGTCGTTGGCGACGATCAGGTGCGCGTCCTTCTCGACCAGCTTCTTCGCGGCGTTGGCCGCCAGGTCCTGCGTCTCGGCCGCGAACGCCACCTTGACGAGGCCCTCGGCGGCCACGGAGGCGATGATGTCGGGGTTGCGGACGAGCTCGACGGCCCACGTCTCGCGGTCGCCGCGCTTCACCTTCCCGGCGGCCTCGGAGGCGGGTCGGTAGTCGGCGACGGCGGCGGCCATGATCAGGGCGTCGCAGGCGGCGGCGGCCTCGCGCACGGCCTCGAGCATCTCGCGCGCGGTCTCGACGCGGCGCACGGCGACGGCGGCGGGCGGCGCGAGTTCGGCGCTGGTGATCAGCGTCACCTCGGCGCCGCGGTCGCGGGCGGCCTCGGCGACGGCGTAGCCCATCTTGCCGCTGCTGCGGTTGCCGAGGAAGCGCACCGGGTCGACCGGCTCGCGCGTGCCGCCGGCGGTGACGGCGACGCGCACGCCGGCCAGCGGCCCGCCGAGGCGGCCCGCGGCGGCGCGCACGCGGTCGGCGAGCTCGGCGGGCTCCAGCAGCCGTCCGGCGCCGACCTCGCCGGACGCGAGGCGGCCCTCGGCGGGGCCGAGCAGCTCGGCGCCGCGCCCGGCGAGGGTGCGCGCGTTGGCCGCGGTGGCCGGGTGCTCCCACATCGCCGCGTCCATCGCCGGGGCGACGAGCAGCGGGCCGCGCATCGCCAGCGCGGTCAGCGTGACGCTGTCCGAGGCGAGGCCCTGGGCCAGCCGCGCCAGCGCCGCGGCGGTGGCGGGCGCGACCAGCATGAGGTCGGCGGCGCGTCCGAGCGCGACGTGCGGCTCGCCGTGCTCGCCGTCGGGCGCGAGCGGGTCGGTCAGCGGCTCGCGGCCGGTGACGCCGCGGAAGGTCGCGGCGCCGACGAAGGCGGTGGCGGACGGCGTCATCACCGTCCGCACGTCGGCGCCCGCGCGCACGAGGCGGCTCGCGAGGTCGGCGACCTTGTAGGCGGCGATCGAGCCGGTCACGCCGAGCGCGATCGTGCGGCCCTCGAGCGGCCCGCTCACGAGTGCGCCTCGTGCACGAGGCGCAGGCCCTCGAGGTTGAGGTCGGGCTCGACCGCGTCGACGCAGCCGGCGGCCTCGGCGAGTCCATCGGCCCAGCCGCCGGTGGCGATCACGGTGGCGTCGTCGCCGAGTTCGTCCTTGAAGCGGCGCACCATGCCGCGCACCAGCTCGGCGTAGCCGTAGAACGTCCCGGCCTGCATCGCGTGCGCGGTGTTGCGCCCGATCACGCTCTCCCCCGGCGGCGGACCGGCGGGGACGGGGCGGAGCATCGCCGCGGCGGCGGCGAGCGCCTGCGAGGCGACGCCGACGCCGGGCGCGATCGCGCCGCCGAGGTAGTCGCCCTCGCGATCGACGGCGTCGAAGACGAGCGCCGTGCCGAAGTCGATCACCAGCAGCGGCGGCGGATGGCGGTGCAGCGCGGCGACGGCGTGGAGGATGCGGTCGGGGCCGACCTCGGCGGGGTTGTCGCAGCGGACGGGGACGCCGGCCTGCACCTCGGCGCTCACGATCAGCGGGCGGACGCCGAAGGCGCGCGCGCAGGCGGCCTCGCAGGCCGCGCCGACCGCCGGGACCGTCGCCGAGATCGCGGCGGCGCCGATCGCAACGGGCGCGATCTCCTCGCCCCGCAGCAGCGCGGCGAGCAGCGCCGCCCACTCGTCCGGGAGGCGATCGCGGTCGCTGGCGACGCGGAAGGCGGCGGCGCGCTCCTCGCCGTCGTAGACGGCGACGGCGGTGCTGGTGTTGCCGATGTCGATCGCGAGGAGCAAGGCTGCGGCTCCCGTCGGCTGCGGCAGCCGGAGGCTACCCCCGCGAGCGGCGCGGATTATACACAGACCATCCAAACATCGCTCCGATCCGCCTGATCTCGACATAGCGGAGTTGCGGAGCGCCCAGGGCGTCGCTAGCCTCTGTCGCGCCCTGATACGGCATCACCGCAGCGCGAACCGGCGGGGGGCTGCGGGAACACGGGACAAGGCCGCAGCCTCCTGCGGGTGGGCGCGCGTCCCGTTGTCCACAAGCGATGCACGCTTGTGGACAAGGCTGCCCCGCCGCGCGCCGGGCCCGGCCCGCGCGACCGGAGCGGCCATGCACGACGACCCCGCGCTGCTCTGGGAAACGGCGCGGCGGCACCTCCGTCAGCACGTATCCGACGCCAACTACGAGACCTGGCTGGCCGGCACCGAGGGCGTGCGGCTCGAGGGCGACACCCTCGTCGTCGGCACCCGCTCCGAGTTCATCACCGAGTGGCTGCAGAAGCGGCTCGGCCCGCTCGTGCAGCGGACGCTGGCCGACCTCGGCGACCGCTCCCTCGACGTGGCCTACGAGCCGCTGCGGCCGCCCGACGACGACGCGCCCGCGCTCACGCCCGACGGCGCGGCGGCGCGCCCTCCGGCGAACGGCTGGCGGAGGCCGCGCCTGCGCGAGCAGTACCGCTTCACCTCGTTCATCGTCGGGGCCGGCAACCGGCTGGCCTACGCCGCGGCCGAGGGCGCCGCCCACGACCCCGGCGGGCAGCACAACCCGCTCTTCCTCTACGGCGCCACCGGCCTCGGCAAGACGCACCTGCTGCAGGCCGTCGGCCACCACCTGCTCGCCAACGGCAAACGCCCCGTCTGCCTCTCCGCCGAGCAGTTCACCAACGACCTGATCCAGTCCCTCCAGCACCGCAAGCCCGACGAGTTCCGCGCCCGCTACCGCACCGCCGACGCCCTGCTGATCGACGACGTGCAGTTCATCGGCGGCAAGGAGCGCACCCAGGAGGAGCTGTTCCACACCTTCAACGACCTCTACGAGGCCGGACGCCAGATCGTCGTCACCTCCGACCAGAAGCCGCAGCTCATCCCCGACATCGAGGAGCGGCTCCGCTCCCGCTTCGAGTGGGGCATGATCGCCGACATCCAGCCCCCCGACGTCGAGACCCGCATCGCCATCCTCCGCTCGAAGGCGGCGGAGCAGAACGTCCGCCTCGAGAACGACGTGCTGCACGTCATCGCCCGGCGCTACACCTCCAACATCCGCGAACTCGAAGGCTCGCTCACCCGCGTCCTCGCCTACGCGCGGATGATGGACGAGGCGGTCACGCCGGCCCTCGTCCAGTCGGCGCTGTCCTCGCTCGAACCGGACGAGCCGCGGCTGCCGCCCTCGGCGGAGACGGTGATCGAGGTGGTCTGCCGCTACTTCGGCATCGACCGCGAGACGCTGCTGTCGAAGAGCCGCGAGAAGCGCGTGGCCTACCCGCGCCAGCTGGCGATGTACCTCATGCGCGAGCTGGCGCACCGCTCGCTCGTCGAGATCGGGACGGCCCTCGGCGGGCGCGACCACTCCACCGTCCACCACGGCTGGCGCAAGATGGGCCGCTCCCTGCAGGTCGAGCCCGAAACCCAGCGCGACGTGAAGACGCTGAGCGAGCTGATCGAGCGCGCCCGCGAGGTCGCCTGACCCCTCGCCCGAGGCCTCCCGCGCCCGTGCACACGCTGCCGACAACCCGACGCCCGGCATGGACAACCCCTCGACGCCCCGTGCGGCGAGCGAAGCGGCCCGCGCCGCGGATCACGGCCGCGCGCCCCTTGCCCACGGCGTACGCGGACCGTGCGGGCACACTGTCCACACCCGAAAACCCTGTCCCCGCAATGGCGACGGGGCATATCGAAGCGGTCCACGCCTCTACGACTACGACGAGTCCCTGCGCTGTTACCCTCTTCGCTCCGGCATTTCCGCATCCACAGGGAAGCAGACCCGTTGATCGATCAAGTCGAGTTCGAGGTGGAGGCCGGCGCGGGCGGCGACGGCATCGTGTCGATGCGCCGCGAGAAGTTCGCGCCGCACGGGGGGCCGGACGGCGGCGACGGGGGGCGCGGCGGCAGCGTCGTGCTCGTCGCCGACCGGGGGGTGACGGGGCTGGGGGCGTACCGCGACGGGCGCACGAGGCGCGCCGGCGGCGGGCGCGCGGGCGCCTCGGGGCAGCGCCGCGGCGCGGCGGGGGACGACGCCGTGCTGCGCGTGCCCCTCGGCAGCGTCGTGCGCGACGCCGCCGGGGGCGAGGACGAGGCGCCGCTGGCCGACCTCGCCGCGGACGGGGAGCGCGTGACGGCGGCGCGAGGGGGGCGCGGCGGCTGGGGCAACAAGCGCTTCGCGACGGCGACGAGGCGGACGCCGCGCTTCGCCCAGCGCGGCGCGCGCGGCGAGCGCCGCCGCCTGCGGATCGAGCTCAAGCTGCTCGCCGACGTCGGCCTCGTCGGGCTGCCGAACGCGGGCAAGTCGACGCTCCTCGGCGCGTGGTCGGCGGCCACCCCGAAGGTGGCGGCCTACCCCTTCACGACGCTCGAACCGGAGCTCGGCGTGGTCGAGCTGGGCTACGACAGCTTCGTGGCCGCGGACATGCCGGGGCTGATCGAGGGGGCCAGCCGCGGCGTCGGCCTCGGGCACGAGTTCCTGCGCCACATCGAGCGCACGCGCGTGCTCGTGCACGTCCTCGACATGACGCGCGACGATCCGCTGGCCGACCGGCTGCTGATCGACGGCGAGCTGGCGGCGTTCGGCCACGGCCTCGCCGCGAAGCCGCAGCTGCTCGCGCTGAACAAGATCGACCATCCGGACGCCGCCGCCCACGTCGAGCTGCTGGAGGATGCGTTCGCGGCGCTCGGCCTGCCGTGGCTGCCGATCTCGGCGGCGGCTGGCGACGGCGTGCGGCCGCTGGCCGAGCGCGCGTTCGCGCTGCTGCGCGGGCAGCGCGAGGACGAGGCCGCGCGGGACGGCGGCGAGCCGGTGCTGCGCCCGAGGCCCCGCGCGCGCGAGGCGGTGCGCGCCGAACGCGGCGAGGACGGCGTGGCGGTGGTGCGCCACCGCACCGCCGAGTGGCTTGCCGCCACCCTCGACGGGGCCGAAGCCGAGGCGCGCGGGGAGCTGCTCGACCGCCTGCGGCGGCTGGGCGTGGGGCGCGCGCTGGCGCGCGCCGGCGTGCGGCCGGGCGAGGTCGTGCGCGTCGGCGGGACGGAGCTGGCGTGGGAGTGAGCGGCGCGCCGCGGATCGGGGTGCTGGGCGGGACGTTCGACCCGCCGCACCTCGCGCACCTCGTGCTGGCCGCCGCCGCGCGGGCGGCGCTGCGCCTCGACCGCGTGCTGCTCGTCCCCGCGGGCGACCCCTGGCGCAAGGCCGGGCGCGAGGTGTCGCCGCCCGCCGCCCGCCTGCGCCTCGCCGAAGCCGCCGCCGGGGCCCTGCCGCGGGTCGAGGTCAGCGCGATCGAGATCGAGCGCCCCGGCCCCAGCTACACCGTCGAGACGTTCGAGGCCCTCGCCGCCGCCGAGCCGGACGCCGCGTGGTGGTTCCTGCTCGGCGAGGACGCGCTCGCCGACCTCCCGCGCTGGCGCGAACCGCGGCGGCTGATCGGCCTCGCGCGGCTCGGCCTCGCGCGCCGCGCCGGGAGCGGGGGCGACGCGGCGCCGGGGGCGGAGGCGGCGTTCGCGGCGCTGCCGGGCCTGCGCGAGCGCGTCGACGCGGCGCCGATGCCGCCGCTGGCGATCTCGGCGAGCGATCTGCGCGGGCGCGTGCGGCGCGGCGAACCGACCTCGCCGCTGCTGCCGGCGGCGGTGCGGCGCCTCGCCGACGAGCTGGGCCTCTATCGCCGTGAGGGGGCCGGCTGAGGCGCGGGGGCGTCCTCGGGCGGGCGGCCGAGCAGCACCGAGGCGCGCGGGATCGGCGGGAACAGGAAGGGGCGCAGGCCGGCGGCGGTCGCGAACGGGAAGCCGGCCTCGCGCGCGAACCGCAGCAGCGTGCGCGTCGAGCGCAGCCGCGGGGCGCTTCCGCCGAAGCCGAGGCAGCGCCGGTTCCAGGCGTCGAGCAGCCGCCGCCCCGTCGGCGCGAACTCCCACAGCAGCGCCAGTCCGCCGGGGGCGAGCACGCGCCGCACCTCGTCCAGCAGGTCGCGCAGCGCGTCGTCGTCGAGGTGCTTGACGAGGTGGCCGCAGAGCACGAGCAGGAAGCTGGCGTCGGCGAACGGCAGCGCCGAGGCCTCGCCGCGCACGAGGGCGCTGCGGCGGCCGGCGCGGGCCTCGTCCGCCGCCGCGGCGGCGAGCGCCGCGCGCGAGCCGTCGAGCCCGACGGGGTCGCGGTCGAACGGCAGCTGGCGGTCGAGCAGCCGCAGCAGGCTGGCGCGCCCGCAGCCGACGTCGAGGGTGCGCTCGCCGCCGTCGAGGCCCAGTTCGCGCGGCAGCCGCAGCGCGGGCCCGTTGGCGAGGAACGCGCCCTGCTCGCCCATCAGCCAGCGCAGCAGCAGCGCGCGCGGGCCGGGGCGGTCCAGCCAGCGGTCGTACGCGGCGAGCCGCGCGGCGGCGGGTGCGTTCACGCCGCCGATGGTGGCGCGCGCCGCGGGGGCGCTCAACCCCGGCCCCGCGTCACGGCCGCGGCGCGGGCGGCGGGCCGAGGTCGAACGACAGCCGCACGCGCGCCTCCCGCTCCGCGGCCCACTCGCACATCGCCGCCAGCTCCTCGAGCCGCGGCGCGAGGTCCTCGTAGCCGTCGAGCAGCGCGTCGAGTTCCTCGTCGCCGGAGGCGATCGCGGCGGCGGCGGCGCGGCAGCAGGCGGCGAGCGGCGCGGCGTCCTGCCACGCGCGCTCCAGCGCGCGCCGGTCGGCCTCGTCCTCGGCGTCGCGGTCGGCGTAGCGCAGCAGCGGGCCGAGGTCGGCCTTGTGGCGGCGCTGCAGCCGTAGCGCCGCGCGCGCCAGCTCGTGCTGCCCCCCGAAGCGCACCGAGTACGCCCACGACGCGAACCCGAGCACGACGCCCGGGTCTCCGCCGAACTCCACGGGGCACGCCTCCTCGCCGCCGAACTCGACGTACAGGCGCTGCGCGGAGGGCCGGCCGGGGGTCACGGAGCGGTGCGCCGCTATCCCCCGGCGGCGGCGAGGCTGGGGCTGCCCTTGACGTCGCGCATCGGGCGGCCGCTGCCGCCGCGCCGCCCCATCACCATCTCGGCGAGGATCGACATCGCGATCTCCTCGGGCGTCTCGGCGCCGATGTCGAGGCCGATCGGCGTGTGCACCGCCTCGAGGTCGGCGACGGCGAAGCCCTCCTCGGCGAGGTGGCGCAGCACCGTGGCGGTGCGGCGGCGGCTGCCGATCATGCCGACGTAGGCCGCGCCGCGGCCCACGAGGTGGCGCAGGCCCTCCTCGTCGAGCTGGTGCCCGCGCGAGACGAGCACGGCGTAGGTGCTCTCCCCGACCGCGATCGCGTCGAGGCTCGCGGCCGGTTCGCCGGCGATCACCTGCTCGGCCATCGGGAAGCGCCCGGCGTTGGCGAACTCCGGGCGGTCGTCGACGACGGTGACGCGGAAGCCGAGCAGGTCGCCCATCGTCGCGAGGGCCAGCCCGACGTGCCCGCCGCCCACGACGAGCAGCCGCCCCGGGGCCTCGTGCACCTCGATCAGCACGCGCGCGTCGCCGGGGCCGGCCTGCGAGCGGCGGGCGACGGCGCCGCCCCCGGCGGCGAGGTGGACGGTCTGCGCCTCGAGGCGCGGGCGTTCCTCCAGCGCGCGCACGGCGGCCTCGCGCGCCGCCTCGTCGGCGTCCGGGCCGCCGAGGCCTCCGACGGTCGAGCCGTCGCGCCGCACGAGCATCTTCGCGCCCGCGCTGAGGCCGGCGCCGCCCTGTTCGCCGGCGTCGATCACCGTCGCCACGGCCACGGCGGCGCCGCCGGACTGGGCCTCCCGCACGATCTCCACGATCCGCGCCCGCTCGCCGTCCACGCCGCCGCCGCTCCCTCCGCGCGCCCCCATCATACGGCGCGCCGCGCGCGCGCCCGCCTACACGTTGAACAGCACCTCGATCACGTCGCCGTCCTCGACGACGTAGTCGCGGCCCTCGGTGCGGAGCAGGCCGCGCCGGCGCAGTTCGGCGAGCGAACCGGCCTCCAGCAGGTCGCCGCAGCGCGCGACCTCGGCGCGGATGAAGCCGCGCCCGATGTCGGAGTGGATGCGGTCGGCGGCGTCGAGGGCGGTGCCGCCGACGGGCAGCGTCCACGCGCGCGCCTCGGGCCGCCCGGCCGTCAGGAAGGAGTGCACGCCGAGCAGCGCGTAGGCCTCGCGCACGAGGCGCTCGACGGGCGAGGTCTCGCCGAGGCCGAGTTCGCGGCGGAACTCGGCGGCGTCGGCGGGGCCGAGCGCCGCCACCTCGGCCTCCAGCCGCGCGCACAGCGCCACCACCGCCGTCGCGGGCCCGCCGAGGCGTTCGGCGAACGCGGCCTCGGCCTCGGCGGCGCGCGCGGCGTCGTCCTCGGCGACGTTGACGACGATCAGCAGCGGGCGGCGCGTCAGCAGGCGGTAGCCGGCGACGCTCCTGCGCTCCTCGGCGGTCAGCGGCTGGGCGCGCAGCGCGACGCCGTCCTCGAGGCCGGCGCCGAGGCGGCGCAGCAGCTCGCGCTCGCGCTCCAGCGGCCCGCGCTCGCCCGCCCGCATCGAGCGCAGCTCGGGATCGATGCGCTCCAGCCGCCGCTCGATCAGCGCGAGGTCGGCGAACGCCAGCTCCAGCCCGATCGTCTCGAGGTCGCCCGCGGCGTCGGCGTCGCCGGCGAACGCGCCGACGACCGGGGCCAGCGCGTCCATGCGCGCCAGCTCGTCGAGCAGCCCGGCATCGGCGCCGTGGCGGGCGAAGGCCGCCACCGGGTAGTCGAACCAGCGGATCTCGGCGTGCGTGACCTTCTTCGAGGAGTAGAGCTCGGCGAGCCGGTCGACCCGCTCGTCGGGCACGCGCACGACGCCGACCGAGGACGCGAAGCGCCCGCCGCCGGAGCCGCCCTCGCCGCCGGTGAGCGCGCGCCACAGCGAGGTCTTGCCGGACGCGGGCAGCCCGATGACGCCGAGGTCCACGGCGCGGCTTCCGCGTCGCTAGACGTCGAGGGTGGCGTCGAGGGCGTGGGTCATGATGAAGGCGCGGCGCGGGGGCACGTCGTCGCCCATGAGGCGGGCGAAGAGCTCGTCGGCCTCGGCGGCGTCGCGCACCTCGACGCGCAGCAGGGAGCGGCGCGCGGGGTCCATCGTCGTGTCCCACAGCTGGTCGGCGTTCATCTCGCCGAGGCCCTTGTAGCGCTGGAGCGAGCCCTGCTCGCCGGCCGTGGGGTTGGCCTCGAACCAGGCGGCGCGCTCCTCCTCGGTGAAGAGCCAGGTCACGCGGTTGCGGTAGCGCAGGCTGTAGAGCGGCGGCTGGGCGATGAAGAGGCGGCCGTCCTCGATCAGGCGCGGCATGAAGCGCCAGAAGAAGGTCAGCAGCAGGGTGCGGATGTGGGCGCCGTCGACGTCGGCGTCGGTCATGATGATGATCTTGTGGTAGCGCAGCTTGTCCGCGTCGTAGTCCTCGCCGAAGCCGGTGCCGAGGGCCGTGATGATGGTGCGGATCTCCTCGTGCGCGAGCATCTTTTCGAGGCGCGCCTTCTCGACGTTCAGGATCTTGCCGCGCAGGGGCAGGATCGCCTGCGTGCGGCGGTCGCGGGCGGACTTGGCGGTGCCGCCGGCCGAGTCGCCCTCGACGAGGTAGAGCTCGGACAGTTCGGGATCGGCCTCGGAGCAGTCGGCGAGCTTGCCGGGCAGCATCCCGCCTTCGAGCACGCCCTTGCGCTGGACGAGGTCGCGGGCCTTGCGGGCGGCCTCTCGCGCGCGCGAGGCGGTGACGGCCTTCTCGATGATGCGGCGGCCGATGGCCGGCTGCTCGTCGAGCACCTGGCCGAGGCGCGCGGCGACGGCGGACTCGACGGCCCCCTTGATCTCGGGGTTGCCGAGGCGGGTCTTGGTCTGGCCCTCGAACTGCGGCTCGGCGAGCTTGACGGAGACGACGGCGGCGAGACCCTCGCGCACGTCGTCGCCGCTGAGGTTGGGGTCGCCGTCCTTGAGCAGCCTGGCGCGGCGGGCGTAGTCGTTGAGGGCGCGCGTGAGCGCGGAGCGGAAGCCGGTGAGGTGGCTGCCGCCGTCGATCGTGTGGATGCAGTTGGCGAAGGCGTAGACGGTCTCGCTGAAGCCGCCGTTGTACTGCAGCGCCACCTCGATCGAGGCGCCGTCGCGCTCCTCGCCGACGTGGACGGGGTCGGGGTGGAGCGGGCCGCGCCCGCGGTTGAGGTGGCGGACGTAGGCCTCGATGCCGGAGTCGAAGCAGAACGAGCGCTCGCGCGGGAGCGCGTCCGGCCCGTCGCGCTCGTCGCGGAACGCGATCCAGACGCGGCGCGTGAGGTAGGCCATCTCGCGGAAGCGCGCCGCCAGCGTCTCGAAGTCGTAGTCGAGCGTCTCGAAGATGTCGGCGTCGGGCAGGAAGGTGATGGCGGTGCCGGTGCCGCTGGTCCGCTGGCCGCGCGCCTTCTGCAGCGCGCCGAGGGGTACGCCGCGTTCGTAGGTCTGGACGTAGAGGCCGCCCTGCGCGGCGACGCGCACCTCGAGGCTGCTCGAAAGGGCGTTGACGACCGAGGCGCCGACGCCGTGGAGGCCGCCGGAGACCTTGTAGACGCCGCCGCCGAACTTGCCGCCCGCGTGGAGGGTGGTGAGCACGGTCTCGACGCCGGAGAGGCCGGTCTTGTCGTGGCGGTCGACGGGGATGCCGCGGCCGTCGTCCTCGACGGTGACGCTGCCGTCGGCGTGGATGGCGACGTCGATGCGCTCGCAGAAGCCGGCCATGGCCTCGTCGATGGCGTTGTCGACGATCTCGTAGATGAGGTGGTGGAGGCCGCGCTGGTCGGTGGAGCCGATGTACATGCCGGGCCTGCGGCGCACGGCCTCGAGGCCCTCGAGCACCTGGATCTGGCCGGAGGTGTAGGCGGGGTCGCCGGCGCCGCCGTTGCGGGCCGTGCGGCGTCCGTTCGCGCGCGCCCCGTTGCCCGTCGCGGGAGGTGCGTCCGCCGCCGCTTCCGCCGTCGCCGGTTCAGCGATGAGCCGCCACCCTGCAGTCGCCATCCCCGGCCACGCATGGAGTGTACCACGGGCGCGGCCTCGCCGCCGCTCCCGCCGCCTCGCCGGACGGCGTCGGCGGCGCGCGCCGAGGGGTCGGGAAGCGGGACAACTACACGGACAACTCCGGCGCTCCCGTCTCGCTATTCGGCTTGCCAGCATTGTACGATCGCGGGGACACTGGGACGGGAGAACGGGGACGGCGGCGGACGGATGGTGAACGGGGATGCCCCGGTGGACGATCCACTTCCATGCGTACGTCGATCTCCGCGACGCCGAACTGCTGCAGCTCGTCGCGCGCGTCGAGGCGCTCGCGGGGCTGGTCGCCGCGATCCCGATGCCGCCCGCCCTGCGCGCCGAGGCAGATCGCCTCAACGTCGCGCGCGCGGTGCGCGGCACCACGGGCATCGAGGGCGCGAACCTCACCGAGGGCGAGGTCGGCGACATCCTCGCTGCCGGTCGCGGCGGCGGGCCGGTGCTCGGCGAGGCGCGCGCCCGCGAGGAGGCCGAGGCCCGCAACGCGGCGCGCGTGATGGACTACATCCGCGACGCCGTGGACGCCGATCCCGACGGCGACCTCACCGAGGCGCATGTCCGCGAGATGCACCGCCTCACGACCGCGGGCATCGACTACCGGAACAACGCACCGGGCGCTTACCGCGAGGTTCCCGTCGCCGCCGGCGGCTACCAGGCGCCGCTCCCGCACGAGGTCGGCGATTTGATGGAACGGTTCTTCGAGTGGTTCCCGGAGACGCGGGACAGGGACCGCTGGCCGGAGTGCGTCCGCGCGGTCGCCGCGCACTTCTACCTGATCAGCATCCACCCGTTCGGCGACGGCAACGGCCGTACCTCCCGGGCGGCCGAGAGCCTCGTGCTGTACCGGAGCGGCGTCAACTCGCTCGGCTTCTACTCGCTCGCCAACTTCTACTACCGGCGCCGGCCCGAGTACGTGGAGATGCTCGACAGGGCGCGGTTCGTGCACGACGGCGACCTGACCGAGCTGGTGAAGTTCGCCCTCGGCGGGCTGCGCGAGGAGCTGGAGGCCGTGCACGCCGAGGCGGTGGACTTCGTGCGGCGGCTGGTGTTCGTCGACTACGCCCGCACGGCGCTGGGCGCCGACGAGGGGATGCGCCCGCGCGTGGGGGCGCGCCGCCTCGAAATGGTGCGCGCGCTGGCGGGGGGCGGCATCAGCCTCGCCGATCTGCGCGCGCGGCGGCATCCCGCGTCCGCCCCCTACCGCGCCGCCACCAACAAGACGCTGACGCGCGACATCAACTACCTGCGGGAGCAGGGCCTCGTGCTGGTGGAGGACGGCGAGCTGCGCGCCAACCTCGGGCTGATGAACCGCTTCGCCGACTGAGGCCTCGCGCGCGGCATAGAATCGCCGCCATGGACGAGGACGCGCCGCGCGCGCGGCGCATCGAGGTCGAGGCGATCGGCGTGGTGCGCTGCCGCGAGCGCGACGTGCGCCGCCGCGACTGGACGCGCGTCCGCAGCGAGGTCGTGCTGCGCCCCGGCCTCGCCGGGGCGCTCGAAGGCATCGATGGGTTCTCGCACGTCATCGTCGTCGGCTGGCTCGACCGCGTCCCGGACGGGCTGAGGGCGCGGCTGCGCGCGCGCCCCGGCGGCGACGAGGGGCTGCCGCTGCTCGGCGCGCTCGCGCTGCGCGGCGGGGCGCGCCCCAACCCGATCGCGGTCACGGTCTGCCGCCTGCGCGGCGTCGAGGGCGCGACGCTGCGCCTCGAAGGCCTCGACCTCGTGGACGGCACGCCGGTGCTCGACGTCAAGCCGTACGTCGCCGCCTACGACGCCGAGCCGGACGCGACGCTGCCGGACTGGGCGCGGGGCTGAGCGCCGCGGAGGCCTGCCGCGCCGATGCCGCGCGGCGCGCGCGGCTGCTACACTGGGGCTGGACGCAAGGAGCGGGAGATGGCGGACGCCGAACTGTACGAGGAGATCCGGGAGGCGCAGCGCAGCGGCGAGCGGCGCGTGCTCGCCACCGTCGCGACGGCGCGCGGCTCCACGCCGCGCAGCCCCGGCGCGCGGATGCTGCTGCGCCCCGACGGCACCTTCGCCGGCACCATCGGCGGCGGCTGCGGCGAGGCCGAGGTGTGGCAGGAGGCGATGGAGACGATGGCCGACGGCCAGCCGCGCATCGTCGCCGTCGACCTCACCGAGGACGTCGAGGGCGACGACAAGATCTGCGGCGGCGTGATGGAGGTCTTCCTCGAGCGCATCGCCGGCTAGGCGGCGCGGCGAGCGCCGCCGCCGGACGCGCGTGGTACGATCGCAGTTCGGCGGGGCGGCCCGCGCGGGGCGGACGGCAGGGAGCGAACGATGATCGGCGGTCTGGGCTGGCAGGAGCTGCTCATCGTGCTCGTGATCGTGGCGCTGATCTTCGGCGCCAGCCGCGTCGCCGACCTCGGCGGCGCGCTCGGGCGCGGCATCCGCGAGTTCCGGCAGGAGGCCCGCAGCGACGAGGACGAGGAGCAGCCCCCCGCCGCCGAAGCCGAGGGCGGCGCGGACGCCGAGGCCGCGCCCGCGGCCGGGAACGCCGAGGCGTCCGGCGAGGGCGGCGGCGAGCGCACCGGCTGACGCCGCCGCGGTACGCGGACACGGAGCCGTGCTTCGGGGGCGGGCGCGCACGCGCCCGCTTCTTCGTGCGATGAGCGGACGGGCGACCGGCGCGCGCGACCGCGCGGCGATCGCGCTCGGACGGCTGGCGGGAGCGGCGGCGCGGCGCCTCGGACGCGGCGGCGGCACCGCGCTGCCGGGCCTCGTCGCGACGCGGCTCTCGCCCGGCCTCACCGCCCGCCTCGCGGCGACGCCCGAGGCCGGCTCGATCGTCGTCACCGGCACCAACGGCAAGACGACGACGGCGCACCTGCTGGCCGCCGTCGCCCGCGCCGCCGGCTACGAGCCCGTCGCCAACCGCTCCGGCTCCAACCTCGAACGCGGCGTCGTCGCGGCGTGGCTCGGCGCGCCGCCCGCCGGCCCCCGCCCGCGCCTCGGCGTGCTCGAGGTCGACGAGGCGGCGCTGCCCGCGCTCTTGCCCGCGCTGCGCCCGCGCGCCGTGCTCTTCCTCAACCTCTTCCGCGACCAGCTCGACCGCTACGGCGAGGTCGATTCGGTGGCCGAGGGCTGGCGCGACATGCTCGCCGCCGGCGGCGCGGGCGCGGCGCTCGTGCTCAACGCCGACGATCCCGCCGTCGCGCAGCTGGCGGACGAGGCCCGCGGCGAGGTGGTCACGTTCGGCGTCGAGGATCGCGGCGTGGCGCTGCCGGAGGGCGAGCACGCCTCGGACGCGCGCTTCTGTCCCTGCGGCGCGCCCTTCCTCCACGAGGCGATCTACCTCGGTCACGCCGGGGTCTGGCGCTGCGGAGGCTGCGGGCGTTCGCGCCCCGTCCCCGGCGTCGCCGCCCGCGCCGTCCGCTTCGGCGACGGGCGCACGCGCTTCGCCCTCGACCTCGGCGGCGAGCGCGTCGAGGCCGAGCTGCCGCTGGAGGGGCTGTACGCCGTCTACAACGCGCTGGGCGCGGCGGCGGCGGCGCGCGCGATCGGCATCGGCGCGGACGCGATCGCCTCGGCGCTGCGCGAGGCGGGGCCGGCCTTCGGCCGCCAGGAGGCGTTCGCGCTCGGCGGACGCGAGCTGCGGCTGTGGCTGGCGAAGAACCCCGCCGGGCTCAACGCCGTGCTGCGGACGCTCGCCCCCGCCGCGGACGCGCCGCGCCTGCGGCTGCTGGCGCTGCTCAACGACGGCGTGCAGGACGGCCGCGACGTGTCGTGGATCTGGGACGCCGACCTAGAACTGCTGGCCGGGCGCACGGCGACGCTCGTCGCCGGCGGCGACCGCGCCGCCGACCTCGCGCTGCGCTGCGGCCTCGCCGGCCTGCGCGTGGACGCCGTGCTGCGCGGCCCCGCCGAGGCGCTCGCGGAGGCGCTGCGGCGCACTCCGCGCGGCGGCCGCCTCGACGCGATCGCCACCTACACCGCGATGATCGCGCTGCGCGAGGCCGCCGCCGCCGCCGCGGGCGCCGCGCCGTACTGGGCCTCGGAGCGCGCCGCCGGGCCGCGCGGGGCGGAGGCCCCGGCGTGAGCGGCGGCGAGGATGCGATCCGCGCCGTCTGGCTCTACCCCGAGCTGATGAACGTCTACGCCGACCGCGGCAACGTGATCGCGCTGCGCGCCCGCTGCGAGGCGCACGGCCTCGGCTGCGAGGTCGAGCGCGTCGAGCTCGGCGGCGCGCTGCCGGACGAAGCCGACCTCGTGCTGATCGGCGGGGGGCAGGATCGCGAGCAGCGGCGCGTCGCGCCCGACCTGCAGCGCCACGCCGGGCGGCTGCGGGAGTGGCAGGCCGGGGGCGCCGCGTTCCTCGCGGTCTGCGGCGGCTTCCAGCTGTTCGGGACGGGCTACCGCACCGCGCGCGGCGAGGAGCTGCCGGGCGCGGGGCTGTTCGACGTCACCACCGTCGCGCCCCCGCCCGGCGCCGAGCGCTGCGTCGGCGACGTGCTCGCCGAGGCCGAGGGCGTCGGCGAGGTGGTGGGCTTCGAGAACCACGGCGGGCGCACCTGGCTCGGCCCCGGCGCGCGGCCGTTCGCGCGCGTGCGCTACGGCTGGGGCAACAACGGCGTCGACGGGACCGAGGGCGCCGTGGCGGGCGAGGCGATCGGCACCTACCTGCACGGCTCGCTGCTGCCCCGCAACCCGCGCGTCGCCGACCGGCTGATCGCGGCGGCGCTGCGCCACCGGCGGGGGCCGGACGCCGCCCTCGCCGCGCTGCCGCCGGGCGCCGCCGCCGAGGCCGCCCACCGCGAGGCGTCCGCCGTCGCCCGCCGCCGAGGCCGCCGCGCGCGGTCGTAGGGGCGCGCCGTACGGGATCCTCGAATTCGAGGCCGGAACCGCCGACCGGCGACCGGCGAGCGCGCCTGACCGCCCGAGGGTGCGCGCTACCCTCGCGCGGCGGTCCACGCCTCCCAGCGTTCGAGGAGGCGGCGGCGGGCGCGGGCGTAGGCGACGCGGTCGCCCCAGTAGCCGCCGGCCACGCCCGCCAGCGCCCGCCCCCCGACCAGCAGCACGACGGCGTATGCGACCGTCGCCGGGATCAGGTTCGCGCGCAGGTACGGCACGCCCAGCACCAGCGCGAGCCCCGCGAGGACGGCCGCGGTCAGGCCGAGGTACGCGAAGGCGTGGACGACGCGGCTCTCCGTGCGGCGCTGCTCGCGCAGCATGTCCAGCACCTCCTCCGGCACGGCGTCGACCGGCGCGCGTCCGCCGCCGCCGATGTCCTCGCCGCAGTGGGGGCAGCGCGCCGTGCGCTCGCCGAGCGGGTGGTAGCAGTGGCCGCAGAAGCGCCCGGCGTTCGGCGCCTCGCCGCGCGACACCGCCACGAGGTGCTCCTCGAGGCGCTCGCTGAACAGCGGGCAGCCGTCGTCGGGGCGGTAGCGCCGCTCGCCGTCCGCGCCGTCCGCGCCGCTCACGGCGCCTCGCCGCCGCCGCCCGCGTCCGGCGCGCCGCGGCGTCCGAGGGCGATCGCGAGGTCGCGCAGCACGCGGGCCACGTGCGCGCGGTAGCCCGCCGCCCGCCCCGAGGTCGAGGGCATGACCCACACCGCCGCGCCGGCGATGGCGACCGGCTGGCGGCCCCAGCGTTCGCGCTCCCGCACGCGCGGGTAGAGCACGTCGAAGGCGCGGGTCGTGGTGAAGCAGACCGCGCGCGGCGAGGCGTAGGCGATGCGGCGGCGGAAGGCCGGCGCGGCGGCGCGCAGCTCGGCGCCGGCGACGGTCGCGCTGTCGGTCGCGACGCGCTTCACCACGTCGGTGAAGCCGATGCCGCAGCAGGCGGCGAGGCGGCGGTCGTCGGCGGGGCCGGCGGTGCCGGGCACGAGGCCGCTCGCCGACAGCGCGGGCCAGAAGCCGTTGCCGGGGTGGGCGTAGTAGCGGCCCGCGCGCGCCGACTCCTCGCCGGGGTTGATGCCGGCGAACACGAGGTCGAGGCCCGGCCGCAGCAGGTCGGGCAGCGTGCGCGGCGGCCGCGGGGCGGCCTCCGCCCGCCTAGCGCGGGACGTGGGCCCAGCCGTGGTTGCCGAGGGCCGCGCCGAGGAAGATCAGCACGATCGAGACCAGCAGCATCAGGGCCGAGAACAGCAGCGAGTTGCGGCGCTGGTGTTCGAGCTCCCACTGCTCGGCCTCGCCGGCCTCGACGGCGGCGGAGACGCGGGCGATGCGGCGCCCGAAGTAGGCGCCGTGGAAGGCGATCATGGCGATCAGCGCCGTCAGCAGCGCCATCTTCGCCGTGAACGCGAAGCCGAAGCGGAAGTCCATGATCGCCTCGCGCACGGCGGGGGGCACGAACTCGTCGCGGTAGAACTGCACGAGGCCCGTCGCGAGCAGGCCGGCGATCGAGACGAGCGCGATGGCGGCGAAGCGCCGCGCGACGACCGCCGTCACGCGCCGCCGCAGCGGCTCGTCGTCGATCAGCCACGTCGAGGGCGTGACGGCGAAGAACAGCAGCGCCTGCCCGCCGACGAGCAGGGCGGCGAACAGCACGTGCAGGCCGAGAACGAGGTTGCTCACGAAGGGGCCTCCCGCCGCGGCGCGCTAGATGGGCACGCCGAAGATGTCGCGCGTGACGATCGCCTGCTCGCGCTCGGGGCCGACCGAGATCATGTCCACGGGCACGCCGATCAGTTCCTCGATGCGGCGCACGAAGCGCTGGGCCTCGCGCGGGAGGTCGCCGAAGTGGCGGACGTGGGAGACGTCGCTGCGCCAGCCCGGCAGCTCCTCGTAGATCGGGCGCACGGCGCGGGCGTCGGCGAGGGCGGGCGGCAGCGCGTGCACGCGCTCGCCGTCCAGCTCGTAGGCGACGCAGACCTTGACGCGCCCGAACTGCGCGAGCACGTCGAGGCGCGTCAGCGCCGCCGAGGTGACGCCGTTGAGGCGGGCGGTGTAGCGGGCGAGCACGCCGTCGAACCAGCCGCAGCGGCGGGGGCGGCCGGTGGTGGTGCCGTACTCGCCGGCCCCGCGGTCGCGGCCGTGGTCGCGCAGCGCGACCGCGTCGTCGTCGAACAGCTCGGTCGGGAACGGGCCGTCGCCGACCCGCGTCTGGTACGCCTTGTAGACGCCGACCACGCGCCCGATCGCCGTCGGCCCCAGCCCCACGCCGAGGCAGGCCCCCGCCGCCATCGAGGCCGGCAGCGACGACGTGACGTAGGGGTAGGTGCCGCTGTCGAGGTCCAGCAGCGCGCCCTGCGCGCCCTCCAGCAGGATGCGCTCGCCGTCCGCGTGCGCCTGCTGGATCAGCGCCGCCGTGTCCGCGACGTAGGGCCGCAGCTGCCGCCCGTACTCGCGGTAGCGCTCGCGGATCTCGTCCTCGTCGAACGGCTCGCCGCCGTAGAGTTCGGTGATCACGCGGTTCTTGTAGGGCAGCACGAACGCCAGCTTCGCGTCGAGCGACGCGGGCTGGACGAGGTCGATGGCGCGGATGCCGAGCCGCGCGGCCTTGTCGGTGAAGGCCGGCCCGGTGCCGGTGCCGGTGGTGCCGATCGCGTGCTCGCCGCGCAGCCGCTCGTCGAGGCGGTCGATCGCGAGGTGCCACGGCATCACGACGTGCGCGCGGTCGCTCAGCCGCACGCGCGAGACGTCGACGCCGCGCTCCGACAGCATCGCCAGCTCCTCGATCAGCGACTTCGGATCGACGACGACGCCGTTGCCGATGATGCAGGTGGTGTCGGGATGGAAGACGCCCGCCGGCACGAGGTGCAGGCCGAACTTGCCGAGGTCGTTGACGATGGTGTGGCCGGCGTTGCCGCCCGCCGAGTAGCGGGCGATCACGGAGCAGTTGCGCGCGAAGAAGTCGACGACGCGGCCCTTGCCCTCGTCGCCCCACTGCCCGCCGATGATCACCGTCGCCGACATGCCGCTTCCGCTCCGCCGGCGCGGCGCAGCCGCGCCTTCCGCGCCGCGAGGCCCGCGCCATGATAGCGCAGCCCGATCCCGCCGCACGCGAGGCGGCCTCGCGGCCGTCCCGCGCGGGCGTGCGGGCCGCCGGGCCTCGCGAGGCGGCTACCAGCGCCGGCCGCCGCCGCCCTCGGAGCGCCCGCTGCCGCTGCCGCCGCCGCGGGGGCCGCGGCCCCTGCCGCCGCCGTCGCCGCCGCGCGGGCCGCGTCCGCCGCCGCCTCCGGGGCCGCCGCGTCCGCGCCCGCCGCCACCGCCGCCGCGGGGTCCGCGCCCGCCGCCGCCGCGCGGGCCGCCGCCGCCGCCGAAGCCGCGGTCGCCGCCGCCGGGGCCTCGCCCGCCGGCCGCCGCGGCCTCGGCGGTGAGGCCGACGCGCTCGGAGCCGTCCTCGCCGTCGCGCAGGCGCGTGAGGTTGATGCGCCCGAGGTTGTCGATCTCGATCACCTGCACGCGCAGCGTCTCGCCCTCGCTCACCTCGTCCTCGACGCGGTTGACGTGGTAGTCGGCGAGGTCGGAGATGTGCACGAGGCCGTCCTTGCCGGGCAGGATCTCGACGAAGGCGCCGAAGTCGAGGATGCGCGTGACCGCGCCCTCGTAGACCTCGCCGACCTCGATCTCCTTGGTGAGGCCGCGGATCAGCTCGATGGCGCGGCGCACGCCTTCGGCGTCGGAGCCGCTGACCAGCACGGTGCCGTCGTCCTCGACGTTGATGCTTGCGCCGGTCTCCTCCTGCATGGCGTTGATGACGCGCCCGCCGGGGCCGATCACCGCGCCGATCTTCTCGCGGTCGATCTGCAGCGCCTCGACGCGCGGGGCGTAGGGCGACAGCTCGCGGCGCGGCTCGGCGATGGCCTCGAGCATCACCTCGAGGATCCGCAGGCGCGCGGCGCGGGCGCGCTCGAACACCGTCTCGAGCAGGCCCGGCGGCAGCGACTGCAGCTTGATGTCGAGCTGCACGGCGGTGACGCCGCGCTCGCTGCCGGCGACCTTGAAGTCCATGTCGCCGAGGCCGTCCTCGACGCCGGCGATGTCCGTCAGCACGCGGTACTCGCCGTCCTCGCCGCTGATCAGGCCCATCGCCACGCCGGCCACGGGCGCGGCGATCGGCACGCCCGCGTCCATCAGCGCCAGCGTCGAGCCGCAGACCGACCCCATCGAGGTCGAGCCGTTCGACATCAGCGCCTCGGACACGACGCGCAGCGCGTAGGGGAAGTCCTCGGCGTCGGGCAGCACCGGCAGCAGCGCGCGCTCGGCGAGCAGGCCGTGGCCGATCTCGCGGCGGCCGGGGCCGCGCATCGGACGCGCCTCGCCGACCGAGAACGGCGGGAAGTTGTAGTGGTGCATGTAGCGCTTGAACGGCGTCGGCGCGAGCGTGTCGAGGCGCTGGCGGTCGGCCAGCGGCCCCAGCGTCGCGACCGACAGGATCTGCGTTCCGCCGCGCCGGAACAGCCCCGTGCCGTGCGTGCGCGGCAGCACCCCGACGCGGCTGAACAGCGGGCGCACCTCGTCCTCGGCGCGGTCGTCGGGGCGGCGGCCGTCGCGCAGGATGCGCTCGCGCACCAGCGCCTTGACCTCGTCCTCGGCGCAGGCGCGCACCGCGCGCCGGTCGAGCTCGCCGTCCTCCTCGCCGCCGAGCCGCTCCCAGACGCCGAGGCCGAGCTGGTCGAGCCCGCGGAAGCCCTCGTCCTGCACCGCGCCGAGCATCTCGGCCTCGCGCCCGGCGAGGTCGGCGCGCACGCGCGCGGCCAGCGCCTCGTCGCCCTCGGGCTTCGCGAACGGCGCCTTCTCCGCGCCGATCGCCGCGGCGACCTCGCGCTGGAGCGCGTTGAGGCGTGCGATCACGCCGCGCGCGTACTCGATCGCCTCGATCACGTCGGCCTCGGGGACCTGGTCGGCGCCGGCCTCGATCATCACGACCGAGTCCTCGGTGCCCGCCACGATCAGGTCGAGGTCGGACCCGTCCATCTCCTCGTAGGTGGGGAACGCCCGCAGCGCGCCGCCGACGCGGCCGACGCGCACCGAGGAGACGGGCCCCTCGAACGGGACGGGGGACATCCCGAGCGCCGTCGAGGCGCCGAGCACGCCGAACACGTCGGAGGGGTTCTCGCGGTCCGAGGAGAGCGTCATCAGCACGATCTGGATCTCGCGGCGGTAGCCCTTGGGGAAGAGCGGGCGGATCGGCCGGTCGGTCATGCGCGCGGCCAGCGTCGCCTCGTTGCCGGGCCGCCCCTCGCGCCGGAAGAAGGAGCCGGGGATCTTGCCGATGGCGTACATCCGCTCCTCGAAGTCGACGGTGAGCGGGAAGAAGTCGATGCCGGGGCGCGGCTCGCCGTCGCTGAGGGCGGCGAGCAGCACGGTGTCGCCGAAGCGGATCGTGCAGGCGGCGGTGGCCTTCTGCGCGAGCAGCCCGGTGGCGATTTCGAGGGGGCGCCCCTCGATCTCGGTGCGGAAGACGCGCTCCTCGGCCTCGAGGCGGGGGGCGGGGGGCGTGCGATCGGCCTGATCGTTCATCGCGGGCGTTGCCTTTCCCGGGCGCGCCGGAGGTGCGGGGCGCCCGTGCGCTGTCGGGGGGTGCGGGTCCGGGTGCGCCGCCGCGCCGTGCGCGCGGCGGCCGTGCGGGATGCCGGGGTCGTGGTGTCGATGCTGGTCCTCGTGCTCCTGCTTCCTCGTGCGTTCGCGCGGCGGGCGCGCGCCGGCGCCGGGCGGGCCTCGGGTGCGCGCGGCGGGGAGGGAGGCGCGGCTAGCGGCGCAGGCCGAGCCGCGCGATCAGCGTGCGGTAGCGCTCGACGTCCTTCGTGCTGAGGTAGCGCAGCTGGCGGCGGCGGCGGCCGACGAGCTTGAGCAGTCCGCGCCGCGTGTCGAAGTCGTGCGCGTGCGCGCGGAGGTGCTCGGTGAGGCTCCGGATGCGCTCGGTCAGGAGCGCGACCTGCACCTCGGGGGAGCCGGTGTCCCCCTCGTGGGTCCGGTATTCGCGGACGATCTCCTGCCGGCGTTCCGCGGTGATGGTCGGGGCGATGCTGGTTCGGTCCTGTTCCGCGGCTTGCGCGCTGCCCGTTGCTGCCTGCGCTCCGCGCGACGGCCCTCCCCGGGCCGGGCGGCAGCCGCCTCGCGGCTGCGCCCGTAACGCTAGCACAGCCCCCGCGCAGCGGCCAACCGCCGGGCGGGGCCTCGCCGCATCGAGGCCCCGGCGCGGCCTCAGCGCGGACGCGCGGCGGCGGGCGGGGAGCGGCGGCTGGCGCGCGCCTCGGGCGCGGCGAGGAGCGCGCCGGCCTCGCGCGCGAGGGCCGCGCGGGCGGCGGGGTAGCCGCGCCGCTGCATCCATACCGCAGCCGCCAGCGCCAGCGAGCAGACCGCGATCCCGGCCACGCCGTCGAAGAGGTAGTGGTTGCCCGTCCCCACGACCGAGATCGACTGCAGCACGAAGAGGACGATCGCTCCCAGCCGCAGCGCGAGGTTGCGCGTCGCCACGAACGCCCCCGCCGCCAGCAGCATCGCCCATCCCACGTGCAGCGACGGCACCGCCGCGAACGGGTTCACGAACGGCTGCATCGTCTGCGCCTGGTAGGACAGGTTGTTGTAGACCGCCAGCGTGTCCACGAACCCCCACTCCGGCAGGAACCGCGGCGGCGCGACGGGCCACGCCCAGTAGACCACCAGCGCCATCCCGCCCGAGATCAGGATCGCGTCGCGCGTCAGCATGTACGCCCGCCGCCGCTTGCACAGCATCACGATCCCCACCACCGCGATCAGCGGCAGGTCCAGCCAGAAGTAGACGAAGTTCAGGAACCGCACGAGCAGCTCGCGTTCCAGCACCCAGCGCTGGAACGCGGGCTCGACGAACAGGCCGAGCGAGCGCTGCAGCTCGACGATCCAGCGCGCGTGCGCGAACGCATCCTCCGCGCGCTCGGCGACCGCGCCGCGCACGAGGAAGTAGCAGAGGAACGCGAACGCCACGATTCCCAGCTCGGACAGGTCCCGCCAGCCGACGCGCGTCCGCTGCGCGTCGATCGAGCAGAGCAGCCAGCGTGCGGCGCGGCGCCGTAGCCCGGTCATCGCTGTGCGCCTCCGTCGCGGGTCGCGGCGGTCAGGATCGCCGATTGTAGCGTACCCTCGGCGCGAGGGCCGCGCGGCGGACGCGCGCGGCGCGCAGGCGAAAGGGGATCGCGATGGACATCGAGGCCGTGAGCGGCGCGCTGGCGGCGCAGGACGCCGACACCCTCGTGGTGTCGCTGCCCGAGGGCGCGCGGCCCCGCGCGGGCGCGCTCGCCGAACTCGACTCCGCGCTCGGCGGGACCGTCGCCGCGATGATGGCGGCGGGCGCGATCCGCCTCCGCGACGGCGAGGTGACGCAGGTCCCGGCCGGCGACGGCGTCGCCGCCGCGCGGGTGGTGGTGCACGGCCTCGGCCCCCGCGACGGGCTCACGCCGAAGCGGCTGCGCTCGCAGGCGGGGACGCTCGCCCGCGCGCTGCGCGGCCTCGACGCGGGCCGCGTCGCCCTCGCCGCCGAGGGGCCGCTGCTCGCCGCCGGCGACCCCGCGCAGGCCGGCCGGCTGCTCGCCGAGGGCTTCGCGCTCGGCCTCTACCGCTTCGACCGCCACCGCACGCGCGACGAGGATCGCCCGCGCGGGCGCGTCGCCTCGCTGCGCGTCGTCGACTCCCCGGCCCGCGGCGCGCGCGCCTCGCAGCGGCGGGCCGCCGCCCTCGCCGAGGGCTTCGCGCTCGGCCTCGCGCTGGCGGGGGCGCAGAACCTCGCGCGCGACCTCGCCAACTCGCCGGCCAACCTGATGACGCCCACCGACATCGCCGAACGCGCGCAGGGGATCGCCGAGGCCGAAGGCCTCGACTGCGAGATCATCGAGCGCGAGGAGGCGGAGCGCCTCGGGATGCGCTCCTACCTCTCGGTCGCGGCGGGGTCGCGCCAGCCGCCGAAGTTCGTCGTGCTGCGCTACCGCGGCGGGCGCGGGCGGCGCAGCGTGGGGCTGATCGGCAAGGGCATCACCTTCGACTCCGGCGGCATCTCGCTGAAGCCGGCCGCGGGCATGGAGCGGATGAAGGCCGACATGAGCGGCGCGGCGGCGGTGCTGGGCGCGATGCAGGCGATCGCGCGCCTCGGCCCCGCCGTCAACGTCACCGGCGTCGCCCCCTGCACCGAGAACCTGCCGGGCGGCGCCGCCACCAAGCCCGGCGACGTCTTCACCGCGATGGACGGCCAGACGATCGAGGTGCTCAACACCGACGCCGAGGGCCGCCTCGTCCTCGCCGACGCGCTCGCCTGGGCGCGCTCGCAGGACTGCTCGCCGCTGATCGACGTGGCGACGCTGACCGGCGCGATGTCGATCGCCCTCGGAAACGTGCGCGCGGGCGTCTTCGCCAACGACGACCGCCTCTACGCCGAGCTGGAGCGCGCCGCCGGCGCCGCGGGCGAGCCGATCTGGCGTTTCCCCCTCGACGCCGAGTACGGGGAGCAGATCAAGTCGGACGTGGCCGACGTCAAGAACACGGGCGGCCGCGGCGCCGGCTCGATCACGGCGGCGAAGTTCCTCGAGCGGTTCGTGCACGACTCGCCGTGGGCGCACTTCGACATCGCCGGGGTGATGGACGCGGAGCGCGACCGCGGCGAGCTGGTGAAGGGCATGGCGGGCACGGCCGCGCGCACCCTCGCCGGCTTCGTCCTCGCCCGCTCGCGCTGAGCGCGGGCGGCGCCGGGCAGCGGTGCGTTGGGCGCTGGCCCGGCGGCGACCTTCGAAGGCGCTCCGGCGGCATGGGCCGCGCCGTTTGACGGCGCGGGGCGCGGGGGGCAACCTCGACGGTGGCGGGGCGGCGGAGACGGGGCGCGATGGGCGCTCGAGGGCTGGCGCTGCTGATCGCCGGCGCGATGCTGGCCGCGGCCTGCGGGCGCAGCGACGACCGCAGCGTGATCGTGACCGTGGACGGCGGCTCCCCCGCGCCTCCGCCCGCCTCGACGGCGGCGGCGACCGCGCAGCCCTTCGTGACCACGCTGCCCCCGACGCCCGCCGCCGCGCCGGGCCTCGACCCCGCCGACCTGCGGGGGTTCGCGCAGCCCGTGGCCGGCGCCTGCCTGCCGCCCGCCGACCGGCTCATGCCGAACGCCTCCCGCGCCTACCGCAACGGCGTCCACGAGGGCGTCGACATCTACGACGGCCACGCCTGCGTCGCCGTCGTCGAGGGCACGCCGGTGCTGGCGATGTACGGCGGCGCCGTCGTGCGCGCCGACCTCGGCTACGAGGACCTGACGGCGCAGCAGGTCGACGAACTGGCGGCGCGCACCGAGCGGCAGGGCTACAGCGACCCGGAGACGCTCGACGCCTACCGCGGGCGGCAGGTCTGGATCGACCACGGCAGCGGGGTGGTGACGCGCTACGCGCACCTCGCCTCGATCGCGCCGGGCGTCGAGGCCGGCGCGACGGTGGCGAGGGGGCAGCCGATCGGCGGCATCGGCGAGTCCGGCACGCCGGAGTCGGTCACCGCCCCCGGCACGGAACTGCACCTGCACTACGAGGTGCGCGTCGGCGACTCGTTCCTCGGCGCGGGCCTCGCGGCGGCCGCCGTCCGCGCCCTCTACGAGCGGCTGTTCGCCGCCGATCCCGCCGCCGCCGGGGACGGCGCGGAGGGCGGGGCCGCCGCGGCCGCCGCGCTGTTCCGCCTCTACGAGGCGGCGGAGGGCGACACCGTCGAGTCCGTCGCCGCGGCGCACGGCCTCGCCGCCGAGTACGTCGCGTGGAACAACGCGGGGATCGCGGAGGGCGGGGCGCTGGAGGCGGGCGCGGTGCTGCGGATACCCGCCGCCGCCGGCGTGATCCACGAGGTGGCGGCGGGCGAGACCCTCGACGGCATCGCGCGGCGCTACGGCGTCGCCGTCGCCGACATCGCGGCCTTCGCGGCCAACGGCCTCGCCGACCCCGACCTGCTGGCGGCGGGCGCGACGATCCTCGTCCCCGGCGGACGCCTCGACGCCGCCGCGGGGAGCGAGGACGGCGAAGACGGCGCGGACGGCGCGGGCAACGAGGACGCGGCGGGCGGCGGGTAGCGGCGGGCGCGGGTAGCATGGCCGTCCGCGCCGCGGAGCGGCGGCGGGGACGAGGGGCGGGCGCGGCGTGCTGGCGATCGAGATCGGCTGGGACCCGGCGATCGGGCGCATCGGCGGCTTCCTGCTGACGTGGCACGGCCTGTTCACCGCGATCGGCATTCTGGCCGGCGTCCAGCTCTCGCTCCGGCTCGCGCGGATCACCGGCTACGACTACGACGACGCCTACGCGATCGCGCTCGTCGGCGTGCCCTGCGGCATCGTCGGCGCGCGCCTGCTGTTCGTCGCCGAGGCGTGGGACCACTACGGCGCGAACCCCGGCGACATCGTCCGCATCACCGAGGGCGGCATCTCGATCTGGGGGGCGATCCTCGGCGGCGTCGGGGGGGCGCTGGCGTTCGGGCTGTGGCGCGGCTACCCCGTCGCGCGCGGCCTCGACCTCGGCGCGTTCGGGCTGGTCCTCGGACAGGCGATCGGGCGGCTCGGCGACCTCGTCAACGGCGAGCACCTGGCGCGCGCGACGAACCTGCCCTGGGGCGTGATCTACACCCATACCGACTCGCCCGCGTTCAGGCACTCGCTCGCCGTCGGCGCGCACCACCCGGCGACGACCTACGAGCTGCTGGGCGACCTCGCGATCCTCGCGGCGCTGTTCGTGCTGCTGTTCCGCGTGTTCCCCCGGCGGCCGGGGCTGACGTTCTGCTTCTACCTCGGGGGGTACGCGGCGATGCGGTTCGCGCTCACCTGGCTGCGCGTCGACTCCTCGGAGACGTTCGTGCCCGGGCTGCGGGTGCCGCAGCTGGTGTCGCTGATCGTGCTGCTGGCGCTGATCCCCGTGGCGTGGCGCTTCGCGCGCGCCGGGCCGCTGGAGGAGCCGATCGCCGGGCCGCCCTCGCGGCGCGGCGAGGCGTGAGCGCCGCGCCCGAGGTCGTGCTCTACGCGCGGAGCGGCTGCCGCCCCTGCGCCCACGCCCGCGACGCGCTGCGGCGGCTCGCCCGCGAGGTCGCGTTCGAGCTGCGCGTCGTCGACGTCGACGTCGACCCCGCGCTCGCGGCGCTCCACGGCGAGGCCGTGCCCGTCGTCGCCGTCGGCGGCGCCGAGGTCAGCGCGGGCCGCTTCGACCGCGCGGCGGTGCGGCGCGCGATCCTCGGGGCGCCGGCGGGCGGCGCCTCGGGCGGGGGCGCGGTTGACGGCGCGGGACGGCGAACCTAGCCTCGGACGGCGTGGCGGCGCGCGCGAGCGCGCCGGCGGAAGGCGGCGGCGATGCCCCGGAAGGCGGCGGCGCGCGCGGCCCGCAGGGGCCGCATGGCGATGCGCTAGCCCGCGCGTCCCCGCGAGGCGGGGGCGACGACGGGCGCACTCGTCCCCGGCCACGCATCCCGACCATCGAAAGCGCGCCTCCCATGTCCCACGAACGAGCCTTGCGGTGCCGCGAGTGCGGGCGCGAATACCCGCTCGATCCGCTCTTCTTCTGCGAGTTCTGCTTCGGCCCGCTGGAGGTCGACTACGACTACGAGGCGATCGCGGGGGCGATCAGCCGCGAGTCGGTGGCGGCGGGGCCGCCCACGCTCTGGCGCTACGCGCCGCTGCTGCCCTGCGACCCGGCGTACGCGGTGGACCTCGGCACGGGCTACACGCCGCTGCTGCGGGCCGAGCGGCTGGGGGCGGCGCTGGGCCTCGACCGGCTGTGGCTGAAGAACGACACGGTGAATCCGACGTGGTCGTTCAAGGATCGCGTGGTCTCGGTGGCGATCGCGCGGGCGCGGCAGTTCGGCTACAGCGGCATCGCCTGCGCGAGCACGGGCAACCTCGCCAACTCGGTGGCGGCGCACGGCGCGAGCGCGGGCATGGACGCCTTCGTCTTCATCCCCGACGACCTCGAGGAGGGCAAGGTCGTCGGCAGCGCGGTCTACGCGCCCGCGCTGGTGATGGTGCGCGGCTCCTACGACGACGTGAACCGGATGTGCACCGAGCTCTCGCAGGACCAGCCCTGGGCCTTCGTCAACATCAACGTCCGCCCCTACTACGCCGAGGGATCGCGCACCCTCGCCTACGAGGTCGCCGAGCAGCTGGGCTGGCGCGCGCCCGATCACTGCGTCGTGCCGATGGCGTCGGGGTCGCTGTTCACGAAGATCTGGAAGGGCTTCCGCGAGCTGCACGCCGTGGGGCTGATCGCGGAGCCCTCGACGCGGATGTCGGGGGCGCAGGCGGCGGGCTGCTCGCCGATCGCGACGGCCTACGCCGAGGGGGCGCTCAACTTCCGGCCGCAGAAGCCGGACACGATCGCGCGCTCGCTGGCGATCGGCAACCCCGCCGACGGCTACTATGCCCTCAGGACGATGCAGGAGACGGGCGGCGGCGCGGAGATGGCCAGCGACGAGGAGATCGTGGACGCGGTGCGGCTGCTGGCCGAGACCGAGGGCGTGTTCGCGGAGACGGCCGGCGGCGTGACCGTGGCCTGCCTGCGGCGCATGGTCGCGAGCGGCCATGTCCGCCGCGACGAGGAGACCGTCGCCTACATCACCGGCGGCGGCCTCAAGACGCTCGAGGCGGTGCAGGGCGCGCTGCGCGCCCCGCTGCGCGTGCCGGCCGACGCAGGCGCCTTCCTCGACGCGCTGCGCGACCGCCGCGAGGCCGAGGCCGGCGCGGGGGTCGCCGCCGGCGCCTGAGGCGGAGGAGAACGATGGCGAAGCGCCAGGTGCGGTTCACGTTCCAGCCCGAGCTGATCCGCGAGCCGCTGATCTACCGGCTCGGCCACGAGTTCGCGGTCGTGACCAACATCCGCATGGCCGACGTCGACGAGCGCACCGGCTGGGTCGTGCTCGAAATCGAGGGCGAGGCGGCCGAGATCGAGCGCGGCCTCGACTGGGCGCGCGAGCGCGGCGTCCGCGTCGACGACCCGACGCTGGGCGACGTCGTCGAGGGCTAGGCGCCCGCCGCCGGGCGCGCGAGAGGAGCGGCGCGATGGCCGTGACCGTGAGGATTCCGGCGCCGCTGCGCCCGCTCACTGCCGATCGCGGCGAGCTCGCCGCCGAGGCGGCGGACACGCTGCGCGAGCTCGTCGCGGGCCTCGACGCCGACTACCCGGGGCTGCGCGAGCGGCTGTGCGAGGACGACGGCGAGCTGCGGCGCTTCGTCAACGTGTTCGTGAACGGCGAGGACGTGCGCTACCTGGCCGGCCTCGACAGCGCGATCGCCGACGGCGACGAGGTCTCGATCGTGCCGGCCGTCGCGGGCGGCGCAACGCTGGTACAATAGTCGAGCGTAAAACTCGACTATTCGGTCGGCGGCGGACGCCGCGGCCGGGCGGCGGGCGGAGATGAAGCTCAGCGCGAAGAGCGACTACGGCGTGCGCGCGCTGATCGAGCTGGCGCTCAGCGGCGACGGCGCGCCGGTGCAGCGGGCGGAGATCGCCGCGCGCCAGCACATCCCGGAGTCGTACCTCGACCACCTGCTGGCGCAGCTGCGGCGCGACGGCTTCGTCCGCAGCGTGCGCGGCCCCGGCGGCGGCCACCTGCTGACGCGCGACCCCGCCGCGACCTGCCTGCTGCACGTGATCGAGAGCCTCGAGGGCTCGATCGCGCCGATGCCGTGCGCGGAGGAGGGCGGCGAGTGCCCGCACGAGGAGTGCGAGTGCGTGCAGGGCTGGGTCTGGGCCGGCATCCACCGCGAGACGCGCCGCCGCCTGCGCGACGTCTCGCTCGCGGACCTCGCGGAGCGCCTGCGCGAGCAGCGCCGCGGCCGCGCCGCGAACTACTCGATCTGAGCGGGACGGGCGGGAGCGCGTGGGCTTCGACGGCGGACCTCCGGCGCAGCCGCGGATCGCGGCGTCCGTGCTCGACCTCGTCGGCGCGACGCCGCTCGTGCGGCTCGGCCGCGTCGTCCCCGGGGACTGCGCCGAGGTGCTGGGCAAACTGGAGTCGCGCAACCCGGCGGGCTCGGTCAAGGACCGGATCGCGCTCCGCATGATCGAGGCGGCGGAGCGCGCGGGCGAGATCGCGCCCGGCGACACGCTCGTCGAGCCGACCTCGGGCAACACCGGCATCGGGCTGGCGATGGTGTGCGCGCGCAAGGGGTACCGGCTGGTGCTGACGATGCCGGAGGACATGAGCCTCGAACGGCGGCGGCTGCTGGAGCGCTTCGGCGCGGAGCTGCGCCTCACGCCGGCGATCGAGGGCATGACCGGCGCCGTCCACGCCGCGCGCGAGCTGGCCGCGGGGCGCGGCTGGTTCATGCCGCAGCAGTTCGACAACCCGGCCAACCCGCAGGCCCACCGCGAGACGACCGGCCCGGAGATCATCGACGCGACCGGCGGACGCCTCGACGCCTTCGTGGCCGGCGTCGGCACCGGCGGCACCGTCACCGGCGTCGGCGAGGTGCTGCGCGAGGCCGGCGTCGGGGCGCGCGTCGTCGCCGTCGAGCCCGAGCGTTCGGCGGTGCTGCGGGGCGGGCGCGCGGGGCTGCACGGCATCCAGGGCATCGGCGCCTCGTTCGTGCCGGGCGTGCTCAACCGCGAGGTCTGCGACGAGGTGATGGGCGTGCGCGACGAGGACGCCTACGCGATGGCCGTCCGCCTCGCGCGCGAGGAGGGGCTGCTGGTCGGCGTCTCGGCCGGCGCCAACGTGTGGGCCGCGATCGAGGTCGGCCGCGCGCTCGGCCCCGGGCGCCGCGTGGTGACGATGCTGTGCGACACCGGCGAACGCTACCTCAGCGTGCCGCTCGAATGAGCGGCGCGGGACGGCGGGAACAGGAGCAGGGCATGGCGGTGAGCGTGTACATCCCCACGCCGTTCCGGCGGCTGACGGCCAACCGCGAATACGTCGAGGCCGAGGGCGGCAGCGTGGGCGAGGTGCTGGACGCGCTGACGAGGCGCTTCCCGGGGCTCGACATGCTCGTCTACGACGAGCGCCGCGAGGTGCCCGCGCACATCAACATCTACGTCAACGACCGCGAAATCCACGACCTCGCCGGGGCCGCGACGCCGCTGGGCGACGGCGACCGCGTGGCGGTGATCCCGGCGCTGGCGGGCGGCGCGCCCGACGGCAACGGCGCCTCCGCCCCCGGCGTCGCGCTCTCGCCCGACGAGGCGATGCGCTACTCGCGGCACATCATCATGCCGCAGGTCGGCTCCGTCGGGCAGCGCCGACTGCGAAACGCGCGGGTGCTGGTCGTGGGCGCGGGCGGCCTCGGCTCGCCGGTGGCGATCTACCTCGCGCTGGCCGGCGTCGGCACGATCGGCCTCGTCGATTTCGACGTGGTGGACCTCTCGAACCTGCAGCGGCAGCTGCTGCACCAGACGGAGGACGTGGGGCGGCCCAAGATCGAGTCGGCGGCGGACACGCTGCAGGCCTACAACCCGCACGTGCGGGTGGTGGGGCACCCCGCGCCGCTGACCTCGGAGAACGCGCTGGAGGTGATCGGCGGCTACGAGATCGTGGTCAACGGGGCCGACAACTTCGCCACGCGCTACCTCGTCAACGACGCCGCCTACCTGCTGGGCAAGACGCTGGTGGACGGCTCGATCCTGCTGTTCGACGGGCAGGCGACGGTGTTCGAGCCGGGCGCCGGCTGCTACCGCTGCCTCTACCCGACGCCGCCGCCGCCGGGCCTGGTGCCCTCGTGCGCCGAGGCCGGGGTGCTGGGCGCGATCACGGGCATCGTCGGCTCCATCCAGGCGACCGAGGTGTTCAAGCAGGTGCTCGGCGTCGGCCGGCCGCTGACCGGCCGCCTGCTGCTGGTGGACGCGCTGACGATGGAGTTCCGCGAGATGAAGCTGCGGCGCGACCCGCAGTGCCCGCTCTGCGGCGAAGAGCCCTCGGTCACGGAGCTGATCGACTACGACGCCTTCTGCGGCTCGCCCCCGCTGGACCGGGAGCCCGCCACGAGCGCGGGGGGGAGCTGACCGGTGGCCGTCCGGGTGCACGTCACCTCGGTGATCCAGCGCGTCGTCGGCGGCCAGCGCCAGCTGGACGCCGAGGGCGGCACGGTGATCGAGCTGATCGACGACATCGAGGCGCGCTACCCCGGCTTCCGCGAGCAGCTCGTGGACGCCGACGGGCGGCTGCACCGCTTCGTCAACGTCTACCTCAACGACGAGGACGTGCGCTTCCTGCAGGGCGCGGAGACCGCGCTGTCCGAGGGCGACGAGGTGTCGATCCTGCCCGCGCTGGCCGGCGGCCGGGGGTAGGAGCGCCCGCGTGAGCCTCCCCGCGCCCTCCCCGCGCCCCGTCGCGGCCAGCGCCGCCGCCCTCGTCGGCTGCACGCCGCTCGTCGAGATCTCGGAGCTGTCGCCGAGCCCCGGCGTCCGCATCTTCGCCAAGCTCGAGGGCGCGAACCCGACCGGCTCGGTCAAGGATCGGATCGCGCGCTACATGATCGACGCCGCCGAGCGCGACGGGCGGCTCGAACCGGGCCAGACGATCCTCGAGCCGACTTCGGGCAACACGGGCATCGCGCTGGCGCTGCTGGGGCGCACGCGCGGCTACCCGGTGCGCGTCGTGATGCCGGACGCGGTGACGCGCGAGCGCGTCGAGCTGCTGCGCGCCTTCGGCGCCGGGATCGTCCACTCGCCGGGCGAGCTCGGCACCAACGGCTCGGTGCGGATGGCGGAGCGCATCGCCGCCGGACGCCCCGACTGGTTCATGCCCTACCAGTACGAGAACGAGGACAACCCGCGCGCCCACTACGAGACGACGGCGCCGGAGATCATCGCCGACCTGCCGGACGTGGACGTGTTCGTGGCTGGCCTCGGCACCGGCGGGACGCTGACGGGGGTGGGGCGGCGGCTCAAGGAGCACAATCCGGCGGTGCGGATCGTGGCAGCGGCCCCGCACCCGGGCGACCTCGTGCAGGGCCTCCGCAGCCTCGAGGACGGCTACATCCCGCCGGTGTTCGACGAGACGGTGCTGGACGGGCGGATCGTGGTCGATTCGGCGACCTCGTTCCGGCTGACGCGCGAGCTGACGGAGAAGACCGGCGTGTTCGCCGGCGTGTCGAGCGGCTCGGTGGTGCGCGCGGCGCAGGTCGCGGCGGGGCGCATGAGGACGGGCAAGATCGTGTGCCTGCTCGCCGACAGCGGCTGGAAGTACCTCTCCTCCGGCCTCTGGACGCGCGACTACGAGGAGATCGAGGAGGACGTCGCCACCGTCCTGTGGTGGTAGCGGCGAGGGCAGGGGGGGCGGCCTCCGCTGGCGCGGACGGCCCTCCCGGTGGATCATCCGCCCGGCGCGGGGCGCGCCGGCGGGGAAGGGACAGCGCGCAGATGGACAAGCTCGTCACGACCGACTGGGTGGCGGAGCACGGCAACGACCCGGGCGTGCGGCTCGTCGAGATCGACGTCGACACCGTGGCCTACGACGAGGGCCACATCGCGGGCTCGATCTCGTGGAACTGGACGACCGAGCTCCAGGACCAGCTGCGGCGCGACATCCTCTCGAAGGAGGACATCGAGGAGCTGCTCGGCAACTCCGGCGTCAGCAACGACACGCGCGTGATCCTCTACGGCGACAACAACAACTGGTTCGCGGCCTACGGGCTGTGGCTGCTCGAGCTGTACGGCCACACCAACGTGGCGCTGATGGACGGCGGCCGCATCAAGTGGATCGCCGAGGACCGCCCCCTGACCGAGGACGAGCCGGACATCGAGCCGACGGCCTACACGGCCAAGGACCCCGACCCGGCGCTGCGCGCGGTGCGCGAGGAGGTGCTCGCGGCGGTGCGCGCGGGCGGCGTGCAGCTGGTGGACGTCCGCAGCCCGGCCGAGTACACGGGCCAGATCATCGCCCCGCCCGGCATGTCGGAGACGGCCCAGCGCCCCGGCCACATCCCCGGCGCGATCAACATGCCCTGGGCCCGCGCCGTCAACGAGGACGGCACCTTCAGGAGCGAGGACGAGCTGCGCGAACTCTACGGCGGCGCCGGCCTCGACCTCAGCGGCGACACGCCGACCATCGCCTACTGCCGCATCGGCGAGCGCTCCTCGCACACGTGGTTCGTGCTGCACTACCTGCTCGGCATCGAGGAGGTCCGCAACTACGACGGCTCGTGGACGGAGTACGGCTCGATCATCAACGCGCCGATCGAGCGCTAGCGATGGCGGACGGCGGCCCGGAGACGACGCTCGCGCGGCGCGCGCTGCTGGGCCGCGCGCTCGCGCGCGGCGAACCCGGCCTCTACCCGGTGCGCTTCGGCGCGGGGGTGGTCCAGCGCTACCGCGGGATGCGCGACGCGCAGGTGATCCGCACCCGCAACGTCGGGCGCGTCGCGCTGCCGCGCCGCTGGGCCCTCGACTTCGGCATCGACGACGAGGCCGGCGAGGTCAGCGTCACCCTGCGCGACCTCGCCGGCCAGCTGCCCGAGGAGGAGCGCGAGCACTGGCTCGAACACCTCGTGGACGAGCCGGGCAGCGCCGTGTTCCTGCGGATGCAGCTCGCCGGCCACGCCTGCATCGACGACGGCGAGACCGAGGTCTGGGAGTAGGCCGGGCATGGCGCCGGACGCGGAGGCGGTGCGGATCCCGCGCCCGATCCTCGACGCGATGATCGCGCACGCGCGCGAGGACCTGCCCAACGAGGCCTGCGGCGTCGTCCACGCCCGCGGCGGCGCGCCCGTCGCCGTCCACCGCGTCACCAACGTCGCCGCCAGCCCCTACCGCTTCGAGATGCACGGCCTCGAGCAGATGCGCCTCGAACAGCGGCGCGAACGCGACGGCGAGTCGCTGTTCGCCATCTACCACTCGCACGTCGCGTCCGGGGCCTATCCCTCGCCGACCGACGTGCGGATGGCGTTCTTCCCCCCCGGCGAGACCGACCGCGAGCCGGCCTACCCGGGGGCGCTGCACGTCCTGATCTCGCTCGCCGACGACCCGCCGCCGGTGCGGGCCTACCGCATCCTGCGCGGCGGCGCGATCGTGGAGCAGCCGCTCGCGCCGGCGTAGCGGCGCGGCGCGCGCCGCGCCGCGTGCGAGGGGTCGCGATGCCGCAGCCGCCGCCGATCGCGATCGGCGGTCGCCGCTTCGAGTGGGGCCGCCGCACCCTGCTGATGGGCATCGTCAACGTCTCGCCCGACTCGTTCTCCGGCGACGGCGTGGCCGACCCGGCGCTCGCCGCCGCGCGCGCCGCGCGCATGGCCGGGGAGGGCGCGGACCTGATCGACGTCGGCGCGGAGTCGACCCGCCCCGGCCACGCGCCGCTCGATCCCGAGGCCGAGTGGGCGCGGCTGGAGGCGCCGCTGCGCGCGATCCGCGCGGCGGTGGACGCGCCGATCGCGGTCGACACCTCGAAGGCCGCCGTCGCCGAGCGCGCCTTCGACGCGGGCGCGGACGCGCTCAACGACGTGCGGGGGCTGCGCGGCGACCCCGCGCTCGCCCCGCTGCTGGCGCGGCGCGGCCTGCCCGCCTTCGTCATGCACAACCAGCGCGGCCGGCCCCACGGCGGCGACCCCGTAGCCGACGCCCGCGCCGGCCTCGAGGCGAGCCTCGCCGCCGCCGCCCGCGCGGGCGCGCCGCGCGAGCGGCTCGTGCTCGACCCCGGCTTCGGCTTCGGCTGGCGGCCGGAGCAGAACCTCGAGCTGCTGCGGCGGCTGGGCGAGCTGCGCGCGCTCGGCCGCCCGCTGCTGGTGGGCGTCTCGCGCAAGTCCACGATCGGCCTCGTGACCGGCAGGCCCGAGGGCGAGCGCGCGTGGGGCACGGCCGCCGCCGTCGCGCTCGCCGTCGCCGCGGGCGCCGACGTCGTGCGCGTCCACGACGTGGCGGCGATGGCCGACGCCGCGCGCGTCGCCGACGCCGTCGCGCGCGGCGGCCCGATCGGCCCGCCGGCGGGAGGCCCGTGAGCGCGGCCGGGGAACGTGGCGGCGAAAGCGCCTGCCTCGGACTCGGCGCGAACCTCGGCGACCGCCTCGAACGGCTGGCGTTCGGCCTCGACGAGCTGGCGGCGGCGGGCGTGGCGATCGAGGCGGTCTCGTCGGTCTGGGACACGCCGCCCTGGGGCGAGCCGCCGCCCGGCGCGGCGGAGCCGCCGCGCTACGCCAACGCCGCCGCCCGCGTGCGGAGCGGCCTCGATCCGCTGGGCCTGCTGCGGCTGTGCAAGCGCGTCGAGGCGGCGGCGGGCCGCGATCCGCGCGCGCCGCGCAACGCCCCGCGCCCGCTCGACCTCGACGTGCTGCTGGCGGGCGCGCGCACGCACGAGGGCGGCGGGCTGGAGCTGCCGCACCCGCGGATGCACCTGCGCGCGTTCGTGCTGCTGCCGCTGTCCGAGGTCGCGCCGGACGCCGTGCACCCCCGGCTCGGCCGCAGCGTGCGCGAACTGCTGCGCGGCGTGGACGCCTCGGGCATCGAGCCGCTGGCCCCGCGCGGCTGGTGGCCGCGCGCGTAGCGGTACGCGCGGCGCCGGCTACGCCCCGGCGGGCGGGTCGCCGTCCCCGGCGGCGGGCGGCGGGAACGGCGGCAGCGGGGGCGCGTCGTCCTCGTCGTAGCGGGCGAAGGCCATCGTGTAGCCGACCCAGAAGGCGAGCGCCGAGAGCGCGGCGAGGCCGGCCCCGACGGGCAGCGCCAGCGCGGCGTAGGAGCGGCGCGAGGCCGCGGCGAGGAAGAGCGCCAGCTGCAGCGCCGCGCCGGCCATCAGCAGCCGCCCCGTCAGCCGCGCGCGCTCCTCGCCGTTCACGGGCCGCTCACGGGGCCGCCGCCCGATCGGCCCCGGGCGACGCGCCGAAGCCGGGCGGGAGCAGGTCGGGGATGCCGTCCTCGATGCGGTAGTCGTGCGGGCAGGCCGCGCAGCGCAGCGCCCCGGCGACGATCTCCTCGCGCCCGTCGGCGAGCGTCTCGGAGGCCTCGGCGCGGAGCGCGAGCACGCCCTTGCATACGGGGCAGACGAGGATGTCCATCAGGTCGGCGCGCATCCGGCCTCCGCTTCGCGTCCCAAGCGATCATACGCGGCGCGGCGCGCGGACGCCCCTCGCGCCGCGCGGCGGGCGCGGGTAGCGTGCGCCCCCGGACGCGGACGGCGAGCGGCAGGCTCCTCGCAGGAGGTGCGGATGAGCGAGATCGACCGGTCGCAGCCCTTCGTGCCGATCGCACAACCTGCCGACGAGCAGGTCTTCGTCTACTGCGCGGGATTCAATGGGCCCGCCCTCGATCGGGCACAGCAAGAGCTGGTCGGCGTGGAACGTGACATGAATTCGTCATTGACTACAACGAAGCGCGGGCACTGGGGCTGCGCGTCGCACTCTTGGATGAGCGGGTGTCTCTTCGCTACAGGAAGCTACTGCAGGATGGCACTATTGGCTTCCAGTCGCCTTATGATGGGATCGACGAGGAGGAGGAGGCGCAGGACGATGACGGGACAGCCGAAGGAGAAACTGGCCGACATGCGGCGCCGTGAGGAGAGCGCGAAGCAGGCTGCGCTGTCGAAGCGGCTCGTCGAGGATCTGAAGGACGAGCGCCGCGCCGCGCCGGACAAGAAGTGGGCTGCGCGATCCTGAGCGCATCGGAGCGGCAGCGGAAGGAGAGGCGCGGGAGCGCCTCTTCTTCTTGCGAGCGGCGAGCGGGGAGGCGGCCCGTGGCGGCGACCGGGCGGATCGCGCTGCGGCGCGCGACGGCGACGGTGCGCGAGGGCTCGATCGTCGTGCGGCCCGCGCGGGGGCAGCTGCTCGGCGCCGCCGCGCAGCTCGCGCTCGCGGCGGGGGCGGTGGCCGCGATCGCGCTCTTCCTCGACCGCCTGCCGTACTGGCTGCTCGCCGTGCTGCTGCTGGCCGCGGTGTTCCTCGGGCCGGTGGCGGCGCTGGGGTTCGTGTTCGCGGTGTTCGGCAGCAGCGTCGTCGTGGACGGGCGCAAGCGGGCGGCGCACTGGCAGCAGGGCTTCCTCGGACTGGGCATCGGAACCACTGCCTCGGTGCCGTTCGGGCGCATCGGCCACGTCGCCGTCAGCGGCGACCACGACGCCGCCGGCGCGGACGGCGAGCCGCCCGAGGTGGTGACGTGGCTCGTCGAGCTGGTGCGCGACGACGGACGGCGCTTCGAGATCGGCGCGGTGCTGGCTGCGCGCCCGCTCGCCGCCGAGGGCCACGCGCGCGCCCGCCGGCTGGCCGACGCCGTCGGCGCGCTCGCCGGGGCCGAGGTGCGCGCCGCCCCCCCGCCCGCCGCCGCCGATCCCGGGGCCGCGGCGAGGCCTCGCCGCCGCCGCTTCGCGCGCGCGCGGCGGCGGCGGGACGGGGAGCGGGGATGAGGCGCACGGGCGCGCTCCGCGCGGCGTATGATCGCGGCGGCGGGGGACGCATCGATGCTGACGCGCCGGATCGCACGCCGCTGGCTGCCGCGCCGGCTCCGGGCAGGGCTGGCGCGGACGCGTCGCGCCGTCCGCGACCGCCGCTCGGGCGTCGCCTTCGCCCTCGCGCGCGGCGAGCGCGCGGCCTTCCCCCACGCCTTCGAGGGCTACGGCCTGCCCGTCCTCGTCTACCCGGGGCAGGAGCGCCTCGCGGCGGGCAAACGCCGCAACCAGCGCCTGATGGCGGAGGCGCTGGACGGGGCCGTGGCCGCGCCCGGCGAGGTGTTCTCGCTCTGGCGGCTGGCGGGGCGGCCCAGCGCGCGGCGCGGCTACCTCCCGGGCGCGGCGATCGTGAACGGGCGGCTCGTCGCCGAGACCGGCGGGGCCACCTGCCTGCTCTCCACCGTGCTCTACAACGCCGGCCTGCTGGCCGCCCTCGAGGTAGTGGAGCGGCACGCGCACTCGGTGGACAGCTACGGCGAGGCGCGCTACTTCGAGCCGGGCCGCGACGCGGCGATCGAGTACGGCGTGCTCGACCTGCGCTTCCGCAACCCCCACCCCTTCCCGGTGCTGCTCGCGATCGAGGCCGACGACGAGCGCGTCCGCGCCGCCTTCCGCGCCCCCGTCCCCGGCCTGCCGCGCGTCGGCATCGCCGTCGAGGGCGTCGCGGCGGACGGGCGCGGGATGCGCGCCCGCACCCTCCGCACGATCGACGCGGGCGGCGGCCCCCCGCGCGTCGAGGACCTCGGCTGGTCGCGCTACCTCGCGCCCGGCGACGCCCACTTCGCGGACGCCGCCGTCCGCGCGTGACGCCCGCCCGCCGCCTCCGCGGCGGCGGCGTCGTCGGCGCTGACCCGCGGACGGCGGTGCTGTAATCTGCTCCGGCGATGCCGATGCGAACTGTGGCTGCGGCACTGGTCGTCGTTCTCGTGGCGATGACCGCGCTGGCGTGCGAAGCGTCGCCGTCGGAACAGCCGGCGACCGCCGACAACGTGCCGGACACTGTGACGCCCGATCCCAGCCCGGCGCCCGCCCCGCAATCCTCGCCCGCCGCGACGCCCGAACCTGCGCTGTCGCCCACACCGGATGACGCGCCAGCGGCGACGACCGCAACGCCGGCAGCACCCGAAGTCCCGTCTGGCGGTGCGTCCGTCGCCGGCATAGCCGCCGGCTACGCCCACACGTGCGCTCTCGGCGAGAACGGAGCCGCAGTCTGCTGGGGCGCGGACGACTTCGGCCAGTCTTCACCTCCTACGACGGGCGAGCGTTATGCCGCGATCGCCGCTGGCGGCTTCCATACCTGTGCTCTCCGACAAGACGGCACGGCCGTCTGCTGGGGCCGGAACGAATCCGATCAGGCGTCCCCTCCGCCACAGGGTCCGTAGTCCGGGCGGTTCTGCCGACGCCGTGATTCGCATCGCGCGCAGCCTGCTGCATTCGGAGGGCGCGCCGTGAGGCGTATGCTCGCGGCGGGAGGCCGTCCGATGCGCCCTCGACGCCTCGCCACCGCCGTCGCGCTCCTCGCCGCGCTCGCGCTCGCCCTCGCCGCGTGCACCGGCAGCGGGCTGCCGCCCGCCGCCGCGCCCGAGGCGTCGCCGGCGGCCGAGGCGCCCTCGGCGCCCGCGCCCGCCTCGCCGCCGGAGCAGGCGTGCGCGAACGGCGTCGCGGTCGAGGAGACCGCCCCCGCCTCCGAGGGCGGCCCCTGCGTCCCCGCGCGCTACACGGCGGCCTGCTCGAAGGGCGTCGCGGTGCCGGACCCCGAGGCGAACCGCGGGCTGGTGCGCGACTGCGCGCTGCTGCTGCTCGCGCGCGACCCGCTGCGCGGGACGGCTCCGCTCAACTGGAGCGAGGACCTGCCGATCGGGGCGTGGGACGGACTCGGCTTCAACGGCGACCCGCCGCGGGTGGACGGCGTGCACCTCCGCGACCGCGGCCTCGACGGCGTCATCCCTCACTGGCTGGGCGGGCTGACGGAGCTGGTCTACCTGCACCTCGGGGCGCAGAACCACCCGACGGGGCCGATCCCGGCGGGCCTCGGCGGCCTGCGCGACCTGGCCGGGCTCCACCTCACCAACAACCGGCTGACCGGCGTCATTCCCGACCTCAGCGGCACGAACCTGTCGCGCCTCGACCTGCGCGGCAACGAGCTCACCGGCGGCGTGCCCGCGTGGCTGGGCGAGATGACGAACCTGCGCGTCCTGAACCTGCGCGGCAACGAGATCACGGGCGGCGTCCCCGCGCGGCTGGGCGAACTGACGAACCTGCGCGTCCTGAGCCTGCAGGACAACGAGCTGACGGGGCCGATCCCGCGCTCGATCGGCAGGCTGCCGCTGCTGCGCGAGGTGCGGCTGGCGCAGAACGAGCTGACGGGCTGCGTGCCGTCCCCGCTCGAGGACGTGGCGCCGTCCGGGCCGCGCAACGACGTGGCCGAGCTCGGCCTGCCGTGGTGCCTGCGCTACGCCCTCGACGCCACCGGCGCGGTCGCATCGGCCGGCCGCTGGGCGATCCTCGACGCCGGGGGCGGTGCGGACGCGGGCGGCGGCGGCGTTTCGGGGCAGGCGGAGGCGCCGCCCGCGGTGATCACGACGTGGGAGGGGCTGCGCTCCGAGGCTGCCACGCTGCGCGTCCACCAGACCGACGCCGCCGGCACGTCGTGGGCAGCCGAGTTCGGCGCCGTCTCCGAGGACGATCTCTTCGAGTGGCGCAAGGCGTCCGACTGCTGGGTGCGCTACCGCGTCACCGGCGATCCCGTGCGGCCCGCGGCAGGATCCGGGCGCTGGGAGTTCCCGGTCGAGTGGATGACCTATGCCGCCACCGGCGAGGGCTGCACCGGCGCCGTCGGCGCCTCCGCCGTGCTCAGCGCCGACGAGTCCGTGCCCATGGTCATCCCCGCGACCGCGATCACCTCGCCGGTGCGGCACGGAATCGTGTTGCTCTCCCCCGAGAGCTGGGAGGGCGAAACGGAAACAAGTGAATGGCGCGAACCGCTGCCTACGTTTTCCGGGGGAGTGAACGGCGCCAGCGGGTCGAGCGCCGACGCCGCGCCCATCGAATTCGGTGTAACGGACAGCCTCGAAGAGGCACGCCGATTCCGGTATTGGCGCGACCCTGTGTTGCCTCCCGGCTGGACATTCTTGGGGGTGGAAGCGGGCGGCCACAATGCCCCCTACTTCGGATACTGTGCCGGATGGACGGGAGTCTACGTGTGCGTGAAGGGTGGAGGGTGGCGTCCGTGGCATCTTTCGGCGAACCCGGTCCATGGTTTGGTCAGCGAGCCGCGCGTCATTGATGGACGCCCGGCGATCGTCCAGTATGCACTTGCGCCCCGGTATTATAGCGTGAGCGTCTGGATTTTCGACAGGGAAACGGGAATCGAGTATTCGGTAGTTGGCATTGATCATACCTTGCGTGACAGCAACACCGAGGCCGCGATCGCGATAGCGCGCAGCCTGCTGCCGGATTAGCGAGCCATGCGAAAGTTGTTCGCCACCGCCGCCGCGCTCCTCGCCGCGCTCGCCCTCGCCGCGTGCACCGGCGGCGGGCCGCCGCCCGCCGCCACGCCCGAGGCGACGCCGGCGGCCGAGGCGCCCTCGACGCCCGCGCCCACCGCCATCGCCACCGCCGAGGCGCCGCCGCTGCCCTCGCCCGCGCCGACGCCGGAGCCGCCGCCGGAGGTGGCGTGTGCGAACGGCGGCGCGGTCGAGGATCCCGAGGCGCGCCCCGGCCTCGTCGCCGACTGCGTGGCGCTGCTCGCGTCGAGGGATGCGCTGCGCGGCGAGGCGTCGCTCGACTGGGGCGGCGACCTCGCGATCGGGCGCTGGGAGGGCGTCGCCGTCGGCGGCGAGCCGCCGCGCGTCGTCCGCCTCGACTTGCGCGGCAAGGGACTCACGGGCGCGATCCCTCGCGGGCTGGGCGAGATGGAGAGGCTGAGCACCTGATCCTCGCGGACAACGCCTTGACGGGCGGCATCCCGCGCCCGATCGGCAGGCTGCCGCGGCTGCGCGAGGTGCGGCTGGCCGGCAACGCGCTGACGGGCTGCGTGCCCTCGGCGTTCGGGGACGCGAGGGGCGACGCCGCGTACCTCGGCCTCCCGTGGTGCCTGCGCTACGACCGCCTCGACGCCACCGGCGAGGTCGCCGAGGCGGGCGGCTGGGCGATCCTCGACGCGGGCGGCGAGGTCCTCGCGACGTGGGAGGGGCTGCGCTCCGAGGCGGCCACGCTGCGCGTCCACCAGACCGACGCGGGCGGCACGTCGTGGGCGCCGGAGTTCGGCGCCGTCTCCGAGGGCGATCTCTTCGAGTGGCGCAAGGCGTCCGACTGCTGGGTGCGCTACCACGTCACGGGGCCGCCCGTGCGGCCCTCGGGGGGATCGGGGCGCTGGGAGTTCCCGGTCGAGTGGATGACCTACGCCGCCACCGGCGAGGGCTGCACGGGCGCCGTCGGCGCGGCTACCGTGCTTGCCGCCGACGAGGCGCCGCCCGACGTCGTGCGGTCGCCCGATGTGGCGCGGCTCGGAGCGCCGGTGCGTCACGGTCCGTTCCTGATGGTGCCGGTTGGCTGGACCGGCGCGATCGAACCGGAGGTCGAAGTCGCCGCGACGCCACCGGTGTTCAAGGTGCCCGAAGGCTCCGGTGCTTCGGTGTCCGCTGGCCAGTCCGGGGGCAGCGCAACTCCGGAATGGCCGGAGGGCTACCCTCACGCCTCCCAGCTCCGTAGCTACCAGATGCGATTGGACGACACGGCGCCGGACTGGGGTATCTCTTCCCGCACGGCGAGTCTCGCCGAGATAAGGCAGCACCCGCTGTGGCGCGAGCCCGCGCTGCCATCGGGGTGGTACATGCACAAAGCCAAAGCTGTGCTACGGGGGTATGAAGCGCATTACGCGGACGACCAAGGCTTCGATGCGCTCAGAATCAGAATCTGGTGGCTCCCTTGGGAACCCTATACGGGGCACGTCATCGACCATCCTACGCGCATCCACGAACTGATCATCATTGACGGTCATCCGGCGAAGATTGAGTATGGTTCTTTGAACGTTGCTTATCCTCATGCGTATGTCACTATCTATGATAAGTCCACTGGCATCGAGTACGAGGTAACGGGAGAGAACGCAAGCCTGCGGGGCGATATCGGCGCCGTGATCGCGATAGCGCGCAGCCTGCTGCCGCCGGCTGGCGCGCCGTGAGGAGGCTCGCCCCCGCCGGGGCGCGGCCCGCCGGGGCCGTCGCGTGCTAGGATCGCGGGCGCGGCGCGGACGCCGCCGGGGAGGACGCCGTGATCCCGAGCCTGCGCGAGCGGTGCGGCGTGCTGGGCGTCTTCGCCCCCGGCGGGGACGTCGCCCGCCTCGCCTTCTTCGGGCTGCACTCGCTCCAGCACCGCGGCCAGGAGTCGGCCGGCATCGCCACGGCCGAGGCGGGCGCGCCCGACGCCGGCGTGCGCCGCTTCGCGCGGATGGGCCTCGTCACCCAGATCTTCGACGAGGGCTCGCTGCGCGCGCTCGGCGGCACCCACGCCATCGGCCACACCCGCTACTCGACCACCGGCGCGAGCGCCGAGGCCAACATGCAGCCGCTGGTCGTGGGCGGGCCGCACGGCGACCTCGCGCTCGCCCACAACGGCAACGTCGTCAACGCCGACCTGCTGCGCGCGAACCTCGAGGAGCGCGGCGTCGCCTTCAGCGGCGGCACCGACTCCGAGGTGCTGGCGCGGCTGATCGCGCACGCGCCGGGCGAGACCTGGGAGGACCGCTTCGCCTACGCGATGCGGCGCGCCGACGGCGCCTACTCGCTGACGCTGCTGACCGGCGACGCGCTGTTCGGCCTGCGCGACCCGCTCGGCATCCGCCCGCTCTGCCTCGGGCGGCTCGAGGGCGGCTGGGTGCTCGCCTCCGAGACCTGCGCGCTCGACACCCTCGGCGCGGAGTTCGTGCGCGAGCTCGGCCCCGGCGAGGTCGTGCGGATCGACGCGGGGGGGCCGCGCTCGCGGCGGCTCGGCGGCGACGGGGAGGCCTCGGCGCTGTGCCTGCTGGAGCACATCTACTTCGCGCGGCCCGACTCGCGGCTGCAGGGCGAGCTGCTGTACCCGGTGCGGATGCGGATGGGGGCGCGGCTGGCGCGCGAGCACCCCGCCGACGCCGACGTGGTGATCGGCATCCCCGACTCGGCGCTGGCCGCGGCCGTCGGCTACGCGGCGGAGTCCGGCATCCCCTACGTCGAGGGCCTCGTCAAGAACCGCTACGTCGGGCGCACCTTCATCCAGCCCGACCAGCGGCTGCGCGACCGCGGCGTCGAGCTGAAGTTCAACCCGCTGCCGGAGCTGCTGGCGGACCGCCGCGTGGTGGTGGTGGACGACACGATCGTGCGCGGCACGACGACGCCGCGCGTGGTGGCGATGCTCCGCAAGGCGGGCGCGCGCGAGGTGCACATGCGGATCACCTCGCCGCCGATCTCCCACCCCTGCTTCTACGGCGTGGACATGGCGACGCGCGGCGAGCTGATCGCCGCCCACATGGGGGTCGAGGCGATCCGCGAGCACATCGGCGCGGACTCGCTCGGCTACCTCTCGCTGGAGGACACCGTCGCCGCCACCGGCCAGGAGCGCGGGGACCTCTGCGCGGCCTGCTTCAGCGGCGAGTACCCCAGCGCCGTGCCGCTGCAGTTCGACAAGTTCGCGCTCGACGCCGGCGGCTCGCGCGACCGCCACGCGGTGCCCCTGCGCGCCGTCCGCTGACGCCGAGGTGAGCGCCCTGCCCGACGCCCCTCCCGCCGCCGCCCGCTACGCCGCCGCCGGCGTCGACGTCGCGGCCGCCGAGGCCGGCCTGCCCGCGCTGCGCGCGCTCGCCGGGCGCGCGCGCCGCCCCGAGGTGATCGGCGGCGTCGGCGCCTTCGCCGGCCTCTTCCGCCTCGGCGCCTCGCGCTGGCGCGATCCGGTGCTCGTCGCCAGCGCCGACGGCGTCGGCACCAAGCTGCTCGTCGCAGCCGCCCTCGGACGCTACGGCGACGTCGGGCGCGACCTCGTGAACCACTGCGTCAACGACGTGCTGACCGCCGGCGCCGAGCCGCTGTTCTTCCTCGACTACCTCGCGACGGCGGGCCTGCCGCAGGAGCGGCGCGCCGAGATCGTCGCCGGCGTCGCCGAGGCCTGCGCGGCGAACGGCGCGGCGCTGCTCGGCGGCGAGACCGCCGACATGCCCGATCTCTACCGCCCCGGCGACTACGACCTCGCCGGCTTCCTCGTCGGCGCCGCGGAGCGCGAGGCGATCCTCGACGGCTCGCGCATCGAGGCCGGCGACGCGCTGATCGCGCTGCCCTCGACCGGCCTCCAGACCAACGGCTACTCGCTCGTGCGCGAGATCTTCGGCGTGGCGAAGGGGCGCGGCGAGGCGCACGACCGCGCCGTGCTCGAACGGCGCGTCGAGGAGCTGGGAGGCACGCTCGGCGACGCGCTGCTGGCGGTGCACGGCTCCTTCCTCGGGGCGGTGCGCCCGCTGCTGCCGCGGCTGCGCGGGATCGCGCACGTCACCGGCGGCGGGCTGCCCGGCAACCTGCCGCGCATCCTGCCCGACGGCCTCGCCGCCCGCGTCGACCTCGCGGGCTGGGAGCCGCCGCCGCTGTTCGGCCACATCCAGCGCGAGGGCGCCGTCGGCGACGGCGAGATGTTCCGCGTCTTCAACATGGGCGTCGGCATGGCGCTCGCCGCCGCGCCCGCCGACGCCGGCGCCGTGCTCGCCTCCGCGCCCGGCGCGTGGCGGCTCGGCGAGGTCGAGCCGCGGCCGGAGGGCGCGCCCGCCGTGCTCGGGCTGCCGGAGGACTGAGGCCTGTGCGCGCGATCCTGAGCGTGTACGACAAGACGGGCGCCGTGGAGCTCGCGCGCGGGCTGCGCGAACTCGGCTGGGAGCTGTGCTCGACCGGCGGCACGCAGCGCGCCCTCGCCGACGCGGGCGTGCCCGCGACGGGCGTCGCCGACCTCACCGGCAGCCCCGAAATCCTCGGCGGGCGCGTCAAGTCGCTGCACCCGAGGGTCTACGGCGGCCTGCTCGCGCGCGGCGACCGCGAGGACGACGCCGCCGAGCTCGCCGAGCACGGCATCGAGCCGTTCGGCCTCGTCGCCTGCAACCTCTACCCCTTCGCCGACACGGTGCGCGGCGGCGCCTCGCCGGCCGAGGCGCTGGAGGAGATCGACATCGGCGGCCCCTCGATGATCCGCGCGGCGGCGAAGAACCACCCGTGGGTGATCCCGATCGTCGATCCCGCCGACTACGGGGGCGTCCTCGAGGCGCTGCGCGCGGGCGGGCCGGACGCGGCACGGCGGCGCGAGCTGGCGGCGAAGGCGTTCGCGCACGTCGCGCACTACGACGCCGCCGTCGCCGAGTACCTGCGCGGCGGGGACGACCCGCTGCCCGGGCGCCTGACCCTCGGCCTCACGCGCGCCGCCGAGCTGCGCTACGGCGAGAACCCGCACCAGCGCGGCGCCTTCTACGCCATCGGCTCCGCGCTCGCGCCGCCCGAGGGCGTCGGCGCGTTCGAGCAGCACCACGGCAAGGCGCTGTCGTACGTCAACCTGCTCGACGCCGACGCGGCGCTCAACCTCGTGGCGGAGAGCGCGCAGCCGGCGGTGGCGATCGTCAAGCACGCCAACCCCTGCTGCTTCGCCGCCGGCGACGCGCCGATCGCCGAGCTCTACGGGCGCGCCCTCGCGGGCGGCGACGCCGTCTCCGCCTACGGCGGCATCGTCGCCGCCAACCGCCCGCTCGACCTCGCCTTCGCCTCGGCGCTGCGCGAGGTCCCGAGTCCCCTCGACGGGGGGCGCATGTTCTTCGAGATCGTGATCGCGCCGGGCTGCGAGGCCGACGGCCTCGAACGGCTCAGGGGCAAGTCGCGCGACCTCCGCATCCTCACCGCGCCCGCGGGCGCGCCCCGCCCACGCCTCGAATTCCGCTCGCTGCGGGGCGGGATGCTCGTGCAGGAGGCCGACCCCGGCGGCGAGCCGCGCTTCGAGGCGGTGAGCGAGCGCCCCCCGACGGAGGCCGAGCTGGCCGACCTGCGGCTGGCGTGGCTGGTGGCGCGCCACGTCAAGTCGAACGCGATCGCGCTGGTGCGCGGCGGCGTCCTCGTGGGCATGGGGGCGGGGCAGCCGAACCGCGTCGAGAGCGCGCGCCTCGCGGTGCGCGGCGCGGGCGAGCGGGCGGCGGGCGCGGCGCTGGCCTCGGACGCCTTCTTCCCGTTCCCCGACTCGCTCGAGGTGGCGGGCGCGGCCGGCGTGACGGCGGCGGCCCACCCCGGCGGCTCGATCCGCGACGCCGACTCGATCGCCGCCGCCAACGCCCTCGGGATGGCGCTCGTCGCCACCGGCGCGCGCCACTTCCGCCACTAGGCGAGGGTGCGGGGACGCATGAAGATCGGCGCGATCGCGGTGCTCGCGGCGGCGATGGCGATCGCGGCGGCGGCCGCGCTGCCCGGCCCCGCGCCCTCGGAGGCGCAGACCGCGGAGTCCGAGGCGCGCATCGCCGCTCGCCGCCTCGCCGACGGCCGCGTCGAGTTCGCGCTCCAGCGGCGCACCGCCTCGGGGTGGGGCGAGCGCATCCTGCCCGCGCGGCGCTTCTTCCCCGCCGCGGGCGGAAGCGGCTGGCTCCACTCCTCGCCCGTGACCGCGGGCGGCGCCGAAGCGCGCATCTCGGCGCGCCGCCTCGCGGACGGCCGCGTCGAGTTCGCGCTCCAGCCGCGCGGCGCCTCGGGGTGGGGCGAGCGCATCCTGCCGCGGCAACGCTTCTTCCCGGCCGCGGGTGGGGAGCGCTGGCTCAACTCGTCGCCGGTCACGCTTGAAGAGGCGGAGCCGTCCGCTGCACAAGATGTGCGCCGTTTCGGACCAGTCGCCGGGGACAACCCCGCGTGGTCCCCGGACGGACGGTGGATTGCTTTCACCTCGGATCGTGATGGAGACACCAAAGTCTATGTGATGAATGCCGATGGCTCGGACATGAGGCGCTTGACTGACTACACTGCTTCTGCTTGGAACGGACCACCGGCGTGGTCTCCGGACGGACAGCGGATAGCGTTCTCCTCGAACATCGGGATCGTCGTGATGAACGCCGACGGAACGAACGCAAGACGTTTGGGCGGAGCAGGCCGACTGGCATGGTCTCCGGACGGGCAGCGAATTGCGTTCGTCCAGGACGATCCCCACCCAATGGTCTACCCTAGTCTTTATGTGATGAACGCCGACGGAACCGGCATAAAGCTTCTTTCCAATCTTATTAGTTGGCAGGGTCGCCCAGCGTGGTCGCCAGATGGCAGAATTACGTTCGTTTCGCGCCGCGATGGTGGGGACAGCGACATTTGGGTGGTGAACGCTGACGGGTCGGGCATGAGTCGCTTGACCGACGACTTCGGCTGGGACGGACAGCCGGAGTGGTCGCCGGACGGTCGGTGGCTCGCGTTCGCCTCCGATCGTGATGGTGATAGGGAATTGTATGTGATGAACGCCGATGGTACGAACGTGAGGCGTTTGACCGACAACGCTGTTTGGGACGGAGACCCGGCGTGGTCGCCGGACGGTCGACGGATTGCGTTCGCCTCCGGCCGTGATGGTGATGAGGAAGTGTATGTGATGAACGCCGACGGTACGGACGTGAGACGCTTGACCGACAACGATTGGAGAGACGGAGACCCGGCGTGGTCTCCGGACGGGCGGCGGATCGCATTCGCCTTGGATCACGAAGACGGTCGGGCAATCTACGTGACGAGCGCCGAGGCGCCAGCTCTTAGCTCTTTCACGCGGCTGACCGGCAACTCCTTCGCTGAGAGGGGCTTGGCGTGGTCGCCGGACGGGCAGCAGCTCGCGTTCGCGTCCAATCGTGATGGCGACTGGGAAGTCTACACGATGGACGCCGACGGTTCGGACGTGAGGCGCTTGACCGACAACGCCGTTCAGGATGCAGAGCCTGCGTGGTCGCCGGACGGGCAACAGATCGCGTTCACCTCCGACCGTGATGGTGACTGGGAGGTGTATGCGATGAATGCCGACGGCTCGAACGTGAGGCCCTTGACCGATCACTCTGGCGACGATGTGGCGTCGGCATGGTCGCCGGACGGGCAGCGGATTGCGTTCGCTTCCGACCGTGATGGCGACTGGGAAATCTTTGTGATGAACGCCAACGGGACAAAGGTGAAGCGCGCGACTCACTCCTTCGCATGGGACACGGCTCCGACATGGTCGCCGACTGGACATCGAATTGCGTTCATCTCGAATCGCGATGGAGATGCCGATATCTATGTAATGAATGCCGACGGCTCCCGCGTGAGGAACTTGACCAACAACGCCGTCGCCGATGCCTATCCGGTATGGTCTCCGGATGGACGTTCGATTGCCTTCTCTTCGAGACTCGATGGAGATTCCGACCGCGAAAGAGATTGGGAGCTCTATGTGATGAACGCCGACGGTTCGGAGATAAGGCGTCTGACCGACAACCTCTCCGATGAGTGGGACCCGGCGTGGTCGCCGGACGGGAAGCTGATCGCGTTCGCCTCCGATCGCGACGGCGACCTCGACATCTACGTGATCGAGCCTTAGGGCATCGCGAACGTACCGGGAGGGGGAACACGATGGCCAGCGTCGACCTCGTACTGCCCGTGTACAACGAGGAGGCGATCCTCGAGCGCAGCACGGAGACGGTGCTCGCGTGGACCGGGGCGCATCCCGAACACGAGTGGCGCGTCGTGATCGCGGACAACGCCTCGGAGGACGGCACGCTGGCGATCGCGCGGGCGCTGGAGGCGCGGCACGAGGGCCGCGTGGCGGCGCTGCACCTGCCGGTCAAGGGGCGCGGCATCGCCGTCAAGACGGCGTGGCTGACCTCGCCGGCCGAGGTGCTGGCGTTCATGGACGTCGACCTCTCGACGGACATCGCGCACATCCCGGACATCGTCGATCCGATCGCGGACGGGGAGGCGGACGTGGCGTTCGGGACGCGGCTGCATCCCGATTCGGAGACGGAGCGGGGGTGGCGGCGCGAGATCGTGTCGCAGGTCTACATCCGGCTGGTGCGCCACGTCGGGGGGCTGCGGGTGACGGACGCGCAGTGCGGGTTCAAGGCGGTGAGCCGCGAGGCGGCGCGGGCGCTGCTGCCGCTGGTGGAGGCGACGGGCTGGTTCTTCGACTCGGAGCTGCTGCTGGTGGCGCAGGAGAACGGCTACCGGCTGCGCGAGGCGCCGGTGCGCTGGATCGAGGACCGCGACAGCCGCGTCTCGATCCTCGGGGCGGTGGCCGAGGACCTGCGGGCGCTGTGGCGGATGCGGCGCGACGGGGTGCCGCGGGTGGGCGGGCGTTGACCTTAGTTGGGGGGCGTCGCTAGGATCGCCGCTGCCTGCGGGCGGAGCGCGCGCGGGCGTCGGAAGGCCGGGCGCGCGGGCGCGTCCGGGGCGGGCAGCGGAGGCGCCATGATCTTCGGCGAGGTCGGCGAGGCGATGGAGCTGACCATCATCTTCGTGCTGATGACCGCCGCGATGGCCGCGCTCGTGCTGTTCGGCAAGTGGTGGGAAGCGTAGCGCGCGGAGCGCGCGGCGCCGCCGGCGGGCGGCAGGCGCCGGATCGAGGGGGAACGGCGGGTGGCGGCCACCGAACGTCCCGAAGGGCGTGCGCTCGGCGATCGCGCGTACGAGTTCCTCGTGAACAGCCGCGTCTGGAAGTCGATCTTCCGCATCGGCTACCCGAACACGCCGCGCAACCAGATGCTGGCGGTGGCGACGAACGTCTTCCTGCACCTCCATCCGACGCGCGTGCACCGCACGCACGTCCGCATCACGCACACCTACTGCCTCGGGGGGCTGTCGTTCTTCCTGTTCCTCGGGCTGACCGTGACCGGCGTGCTGCTGATGTTCTACTACGTGCCCTCGGTGGAACGGGCCTACGCCGACATGCAGGCGCTGCAGACGGACGTGCGCTTCGGGATGCTGCTGCGGAACACCCACCGCTGGATGGCGCACGGGATGGTCATCACGGTGATGCTGCACATGATGCGGGTGTTCTACACCGGCGCGTACAAGCCGCCGCGCGAGTTCAACTGGATCGTGGGCGTGGTGCTGCTGGTGCTGACGCTGCTGCTGTCGTTCACCGGCTACCTGCTGCCGTGGGACGAGCTGGCGTTCTGGGCGATCACCGTCGGCACCAACATGATCGGCTCCGACCCGGTGCTGGGCGAGGTCAACCGCTTCGTGCTGATCGGCGGCTTCGAGGTGGGGCAGAACGCGCTGATCCGCTTCTACACGCTGCACGTCGTGGGGCTGCCGTTGCTGGCGGCGATCTTCATGGCCGTGCACTTCTGGCGCATCCGCCGCGACGGCGGACTCGCGCGCCCGCTGTAGGAGGCGCCGGCGATGGTGGCCGAGGCCCCCGCTCCCCGCTCCGCCGTCCAGCGCGGCGCCACGCCGGGCGTGCGCCCGCGCCGCCAGCGCGAGGAGGAGCTGCTCGTCTGGCCCGACCTCGTGTTCGTCGAGTTCATCGCGGCGCTGGTGTTCACGCTGACGTTCGCGCTGCTGGCGATCCTGATCAACGCGCCGCTGCAGGACCGCGCCAACCCGGCCAACACGCCGAACCCCTCGAAGGCGCCGTGGTACTTCCTCAACCTGCAGGAGCTGCTGATCCACATGCACCCGGCGCTGGCCGGCGTGATCGTGCCCACCGTGTTCCTCGTCGCGCTGGCCGCCGTGCCCTACTTCGACACCTCGAACGAGGAGCAGGGGCGCTGGCTGAAGACGCCGCGCGCGTGGCCGAACATGCTGATCGGCCTCGCCGTGGGCACGATCGGCACGTGGGCGCTGATCGTCTACGACTCGGCCAAGCACGTCGTGCTGTACGAGCGGGCGACGCTGCAGAGCCGCGGGTTCGACGCCTTCCCGCCGTTCCTCGCCGACGAGCCGCTGCGGACGTGGCCGGAGGGCCTCAACTGGCTGCGGAGCGCGCGCAACCTACAGACCGACATCGCGTGGCCGTCGGAGCTGACCGGCGTGCCGCTGGGCGAGACGTTCGTGCGTACGGACCTGCTGGGGCTGCCGCGCGGCTCGATCCGCTGGAACGTGCCCGCGTGGATCGTGGAGCAGGCGATCCCGATCGGGCTCATGATCGGGCTGCCGGTGCTGCTCTCGCTGGTCGCGTGGCGCACGGGGCTGGCGAAGACGCGGCGGGACCACATGATCCTGCTGTTCTCCGGCTGGGTGGCGTCGTGGCTGGTGCTGACGATCGCCGGCACGTACTTCCGGGGCGCGGGCCTCGAGCTGCTGTGGCCGTGGGACGTGAAGCCGGCCGAATCGTAGGAGCGACCGGGTGACGAGCGAGACACCGACCGAGGCCGCGGCGACGCCGGAGCGCGTCACCGACTCCTGGCGCGAGGCGATCGCCGCGCGGCGCACGCAGGCCGCCGACGGCGCCGCCGTGCCGGGCGCGCAGGTCAGCCGCCCCGAACGCGCCGAGGTCTCCCGCCGCAACTTCATCCGCGGCGCCTTCTGGAGCGGCCTCGGCCTCGGGCTGCTCGGCTCCGTGGCCACGCTGCTCGACTTCCTCTACCCGCGCGGGATCGAGGGCTTCGGCGGGCCGGTGCCGGCCGGCAACGTCTCGTCGTTCCCGCGCGGCGGGGACCCGCAGCACTTCCTCACCGGCCAGTTCTGGCTCGCCAACCTCGACCCGGGCGAGACGCGCAGCGGCGGCAGCGGCGGCGGCGCGGGCCTGATCGCCCTCTGGCACCGCTGCCCCCACCTCGGCTGCACCGTGCCCTGGCGCACCGGCTTCAGCTTCGACGGCAACCAGGGCTGGTACCGCTGCCCCTGCCACGGCTCGACCTACACCAAGTCCGGCATCCGCGTCTTCGGCCCCGCCCCGCGCTCGATGACCACGATGCGCGTCGACGTCGACGACGCCGGCAACATCACCGTCCAGACCGGCGACCGCACGCCGGGCAGCCCCACCAACCCCGAACGCGCCGTCTCGCACCCGCTGCTGCCGACCTAGCGCCCGCTCCGCGAGGCCCGCCGGGCCGGAGGTGACATGAACACCAGCAAGCAGGTCAACGTGATGATCGGGCTGCTGTTCGTGACCTTCCTCATCCTCAGCGCCTACCTCGTCAACGAGTCCAACCGCCAGGACGTCGAGAGCGCCGAGATCACCGAGCGCAACGCCGAGCGCGGCGCGCGGCTGTTCGTCCAGAACTGCCGCACCTGCCACGGCCTCGACGGCAGCGGCGGCATCGGCGCCGCCGTCAACAGCGACGCCTTCCTCATCCTCGAGGACGGCAACGCCTACGGCCTCCCCGCCACTCCCGACGCCGAGGCCGTCCAGATCCGCACCTACCTGCGCGAGACCATCGAGTGCGGCCGCCCCGGCACCTACATGCAGACGTGGTCCCAGCGCTACGGCGGCTCCCTCTCCGACACCCAGATCAACCACCTCGTCACCCTCATCACCAACGACCCCTCCGGCAAGCACGACTTCTGGGACCTCGTCCGCACCGAGGGCGACCACGCCGACGAGGAGCAGTACGGCGCCGTCCTCGAAGGCGAGCTCGGCCGCCACCCGACGATCGAGGAGGTGCGCGAGCGCAGCGAGGCCGAGACGGTCGTGCTCGACCCCACGGCCCTCACCGTGAACACCGAGTCCTGCGGCAACTACCAGCCCGCGACGAAGGCCGCCTTCCGCAACCGCGACCCCTTCAGCGACGCTCCCCCCGTCGTCGCGACGCCCGATCCCGGCGACGCCGCGCCCACTCCGGCCGCGCCCGTCGGCGACGGCGAGGGCGTGGCCGTGCTGATGACGGAGTGGGAGATGGCGACCGACGACACGATCGAGGCCGGCACGATCACCTTCCAGGTCCGCAACGAGGGCGCCGTCGCCCACGAGTTCGCCGTGATCCGCACCGACATCGCCGTCGACGGGCTGCCCATCGACGGCGCGGTCGCCGACGAGGCCGGCCTCGACGTGCTGGGCCGCATTCCCGAGTTCGGGTCCGGCTCGGCGCAGGCGATCACGCTCGACCTGACGCCGGGCGCCTACCTGCTGATCTGCAACGTCCCGGCCCACTACGCGCTGGGCATGGCGACGGCCATCACCGTCGAATAACGGGCCGCGAGGCGAACCGGACGGCGCGGGGAACGCGCCGGCAGAGGGGGATACGGCATGGCGGAAGTCGAGACCGGCAAGCGCTACCGCTGCAACGACTGCGGCGCCGAGTTCATCGTCACCCGCGGCGGCCCCGGCGCGCTGCGCTGCGGCGACCACGAGCTCGAGCAGATCTAGGGGGGCCGGCGATGGCTGTGGCACTGGGCAAGCGCTACCGCGACGAGCAGTCCGAGGTCGAGGTGCTGTGCATCAAGCCCGGCGAGTGCGACCTCAACGTCGACGGGCGCGGCATGGAGGAGCTGCAGCCGAAGGTGCTGCCCTCCGCCGATTAGATCCCGCCGCCTTGCGGCGCAACCGGGCGCGCGGCGGGCAGCCGCGCGCTCGCCGTGCGTCCTGCGGCCCCTCGCCCCCGCGCGCGGCGCAGGGCGTACCCTGTGGGCGCGACGGGCGGGAAGCGGCGGGAACGCTGCCATGACGGAGTACGAGGATGACCCCGGTGAGGCCACGGACGCCGAGCGGCTGGCTGCCGCGCTCGCCGCGTTCGGGCGGCGCGTGGCCGAGGCCGCCGAGCGCGCCCCGCGCGGCGCGATGACGCTGGACGGCGCGACCGCCATCGCCGAGGGCATCGCCGAGCGCATTGAGATCTACCGCGAGCTCGCCGCCGCCGAGTGGGCGCAGGTCGTCGCCGCGCTGAGCGCGGGCGGCGCGATCGGCGAGGACGAGGCGGTGCGGCGGGCCGTCGCGATGGCGCGTCCCGCCGTCGAGGCGCTCGAAGCCATCGACGCGGCGCTCGCCCGCGCCGCCTCCGCCAACGCGCGCGCCGCCGAGTCGCTGCGGGCCCTGCGCGCGCTGTTCACCGCCGCGGAGCCGCCGCCCGGCGGCGCGGAGGCGGCGCCGTGATCCGGCGCACGGCCTCGGCGGTGGTGCGCGCCTTCCGCGAATCGCGGGGCGACTACATGCCCGTGCTGGTCGGCGGGCTGCTGGGAATCGGGATGGCCGCCATCGCGGTCGGCGTGCTGCTCGGCGTCTCGCTGCCGCTCGGCCGCATGGGAGCGCCTCGCGGCGTCGCGATCCCCCTCGGCCTGATCGCGGCGGCGGGCGTGTGGATCGTGATGTGGCCGCCCGCCATGCGACTCGCCATGGGGAGCGGCCCGGGCTTCTCCGGAGGAGGCGGCCTCATGAGCATCGGGAAGCACGAAGTCGGGATCGAGGACGCCCGCGCCGCCGTGTTCGCGCTCGACGCGCTGCTCGCGCTGAGCTTCGACCGCGAGTCGATGTCGCAGCTCACGCCCGTCCAGCGCGACGGCGTCCGCGCCGGCGTGATCCAGCACTACCTCACCGTCTACGAGCTGTGCTACGTCCTGATCGAACACTGGGTGAAGGAGCGCCGCGACGAGGAAGAGACGCGCCGCGCGTGGGTCGATCAGATCCTGCTGTTCGCCGCCTCCGACGGGCTGATCGCGAACGTCGCGCGCTGGACCTCGAACGGCGGCGAGCGCCGCGGCCTCACGAACGTCGTGGGCTGGGACGGCGAGTACCACCCGATCGCGAAGCGCGCCGACCGCGCCCACGCCCTCGCGCCGGGGCTGATCGAGGACGCGCGGGCGCTGCTGGTCCGCCTCGACGCCGAGGCCGAGGCGGACGCGGGCGAGGGCGGCGCGGGCGCTTCCGCGTCGTAGCCGCGGGCCTCAGCGCGCCTGCTCCCACGGCAGGGAGCGCGGCTGCAGCAGCTGGCGCACGCCGCCGTCGGCGGCGAGGGCGACGAGGTCGGCGCCGCCGTAGACGGCGGGGTTCATGCCGCGCAGTGCGGCCGTCGCCAGCTCCTCGTCCGCGTGCGCGTAGGGCGCGCCGAGCAGCACGGCGGTCATCTCCACCTCCTCGCCGGCGGCGGAGGCGGCGGCGCGCTGGGCGGCGGCGCGCGCGAGCAGCGCCCGCAGCGCGCGCCGCACCACCGCCCCGTCGCCCGGGTCGAAGTCCGCCGCCGCGCCGAACACCGTCGCGCCCGCGGGCTCGTCGAGCGGCAGGCGCGAGACCAGCCAGTGGTCGTGCGCCTCGACGGGCGAGACCTCCTCCAGCGCCAGCACGGCGGCGCGGTCGCGCACGCGCGCGATCACGAGATCGAGCTCGGGGCGCTCCTCCGGCAGCCGCCGCAGCGCGCGCGCGTCGAGGTGGAACGCGCCGCCGATGCCCTCCGAGAGCGTCGTCCACTCCGCGGCGAGGGGGCCGCTGACGGACACGTAGGCCCCCTCCGCGTCGACCTTGGCGAGGGCGAGCGTGACCGGCAGCCGCAGCTCGCGGCGCTCGCCGGGGGCGAGGCCGCCGCAGCCGCGCGCGGCGGCGACGCGCAGCGCCGACTGCCCCGGCTCGCCCTCCGGCAGCGTCGCGCCCGGCGGCGCCCACAGCACGTAGCCTCCCGGCTCGCCGTCGAGGTCGGCGGAGAGCCGCGCCTCGAGGTCCGCCGCGCCGGGGGCGGGATCGCCACCCTGGAGCAGGCCGATCGTGACGCCGACGCGCGCCTCGCGGCGGGCGAGCAGGGCGTCGAAGGCGGACGGCTCGTCCGCGGGGAGAGGGCGGAACGTGCGGAAGTAGCGCTCGCCCATCCAGCCCGCGAGCATCGCGAGGATGGCGCGATGCTGGCGCGAGTCGGCCCGATCCTCCGCGGGCGGGTCGGCGGGCGGCCCCACGGGGCGGGGAGGCCTCGGCGCCGGGGCCGCCGCCTAGCCCTCGCCGCCGGCGCGGCGGGCGTCGAGGCGGTCGAGGATCGGCAGCACGCCGTGGCGCAGCAGCTGCTGGACGACGGCGAGGTTGAGGCCGGCGAAGCCGGCCACGCCCAGCCACTTGAGGGCGGTGGCGAGCCTCGTGCCGTCGTAGCCGGCCTGCTGCGCCCAGTAGACGCCGGCGACGGAGACGGCGATCAGGCCGAGGAAGGCGAGCGGCCACTCCCAGCGGCGGATGAAGCGCGCGAACACCGCCGCGAGGCCCACCCCGATCCCGACGTTCGTGCCCACGAAGCCCAGCACCGGCGTGCCCTTGTGGCCCCACGTCTCGAACGCCGCGAGGAACAGCAGCACCACCAGCGGGCCGGCGAGCAGTGCGATCGCCATCCCCGGCAGATCCGCGCGCGTGAACCGCATCGTCCCCTCCTCGCCGCTCCGCGATCCCGACGTCCGGGCGCTAGATGTTCGAGCGCGACTGGCCGCCGTCGACGTTGAGCGTCGCGCCCACCACCCACGAGGCGCGCGGGCTGGCGAGGAAGACGACGGCGGCGGCGACCTCCTCGGGGCGTCCGAAGCGCCCGCCCGGTATCTCGCGCTCGACGAAGCGGGCCATGCCCTCGGGGTCCTCGGCGAGGCGGCGGCCCCACGAGCCGCCCTCGAAGGCGATCGAGCCGGGGGCGACGCTGTTGACGCGCACGCCGTCGGCGGCCCACTCGCGGGCGAGCGCCTTCGAGACGGCGATCTGGGCGGCCTTGCCCGCGTTGTAGGCGACGCCGCCGCCGCTCTCGCGCCCGTAGATCGAGGAGATGTTGACGATCGCGCCGCCGCCGGGCGCGGCCGCGAGGTGCGGGCGCGCCAGCTCGGAGAGGCGCAGCGCGGAGACGGCGTTGGCCTCGAGCGTGGCGCGCAGCACCTGCTCGCTCCCGCCCTCGCCCGCGCGCCCGCCGGCGTTGTTGACCAGCGCGCCGACGCCGCCGTGGGCCGCCGCCGCCGCCTCGACGAGGCGCACGCGGTCGGCTTCCGCGGTCACGTCGGCGGTCACGGCGACGACCTCGGCGCCGGCGGCGGCGAGGCGGTCGCGGGCCGCGGCGAGGGGTCCCTCGGCGCGCGCGCAGATCGCGAGGCGCGCGCCCTCGGCGGCGAACGCCTCGGCGATGGCGTAGCCGATGCCGCGGCTCGCCCCGGTCACGATCACCGAGCGCCCGGCCAGTCCGAGGTCCATGCCCGCTCCGCGCCCGCCCGCCGCCCGCGTGGGGCGGCGCGCGCTCCGCGCCGATACTGGCAGCGGCGGGCGGCGGCGTCCAGCGCGCGGCCCCGGTGCGCGGCGGCGGCGGCGTGGTATGCTGGGTTCGCGTACCGGGTACGCTTACGGCGGCGGGCGGAGGAGCGATGCGGCGGCTGCGGGTCGGGCTGGCGCAGATCAACACCACCGTCGGGGACTTCGCGGGCAACCGCGCGCGCATCCTCGAGGCGGCGCGGCGCGCCTCGGAGCGGGGCGCGGACCTCGTCGCGTTCCCCGAGCTCGCGGTGACGGGCTACCCGCCCGAGGACCTGCTGCTGCGCGCCTCCTTCGTCGAGGAGGCCGAGGCTTCGCTGCGGACGCTCGCGCGCGAGGCCGACGGCCTGCCGCCGCTGCTCGTGGGCTGCGTCGAGTACGCCGGCGCGCTCCACAACGCCGCCGCCGTCGTCCACGGCGGCGCCGTCGCCGGCGTCCACCGCAAGCACCGCCTGCCCAACTACGGCGTCTTCGACGAGCGCCGCTACTTCCGCCCCGGCCGCGGGACGCCGCGCTTCGTCGTCGGCGGCGTGGAGGTGGCGGCCACGGTCTGCGAGGACATCTGGTACGCCGACGGCCCCGTCCGCGACGCCGCACTCGCCGGCGCCGAGGTGATCGTCAACCTCAACGCCTCGCCGTTCCACGCCGGCAAGACGCGCGAGCGCGAGCGGATGCTCGCCACGCGCGCCGCCGACAACCGCGTCGCCATCGCCTACGTCAACCAGGTCGGCGGGCAGGACGAGCTGGTCTTCGACGGCAACTCGCTCGTGCTCGGCCCGCGCGGCGAACTGCTCGCGCGCGGGGCCTCGATGCGCGAGGACCTCGTCGTCGCCGACGTCGACGTCGACGCGGTGCGGCAGGCGCGGCTGCACGAGGGGCGGCTGCGCCTCCCGCCGGACGCCGCCGCCCCCGCCCCGCCCGTGCGCGTCACCGCCGCGCGCGAGGACGCGCCGCCGCCGCTGCCGCCGCCCGCCCTCGACCCGCCCGGCGAACTCGCCGAGGTCTACGACGCGCTCGTCGCCGGCACGCGCGACTACGTGCGGAAGTCGGGCTTCGCGGACGCGATCGTGGCGCTCTCGGGCGGCATCGACTCCTCGCTCGTGGCGGCGGTGGCGGTGGACGCGCTGGGGGCGGAGCGCGTGCGCGGCGTCTCGCTGCCCTCGCGCTACTCCTCGGAAGGCTCGGTGGCCGACGCGCGCGAGCTCGCCGCGCTGCTCGGCGTCGAGCTCGTCGCGATGCCGATCGAGGCGCTGCACCGCGCGGCGCTCGACGCGCTGGCCGCCCCCTTCGCCGGCACGAGCGAGGGCGTGGCCGAGGAGAACCTGCAGTCGCGGCTGCGCGCGATGCTCGTCATGGCGCTCTCCAACAAGTCCGGCGCGCTCGTCCTCACCACCGGCAACAAGTCGGAGTACGCCTGCGGCTACGCCACGCTCTACGGCGACATGGCGGGCGGCTTCGCGGTGATCAAGGACGTGCCCAAGACCCTCGCCTACCGCCTCGCCCGCCACCGCAACGGGCGCGGCATGGCGATCCCGCAGGCCGTGCTCGACAAGCCCCCCTCCGCCGAACTGCGCCCCGGCCAGCTCGACACCGACTCGCTCCCCCCCTACGGGACGCTCGACCCGATCGTCGAGGCCTACGTCGAGGACGACGCCTCGTTCGAGGCGATCGTGGCGCGCGGCTTCGAGGCGGAGACGGTGCGCCGCGTGATCGCCCTGATCGACCGCAACGAGTACAAGCGCCGCCAGGCCCCGCCCGGCGTCAAGATCACGCCGCGCGCCTTCGGCCGCGACCGCCGCTACCCCCTCGCCTCGCGCTACCGCGGCGGCTGAGCGCGCGGCGCCCCGGCGCCCGTCGCGAGGGCGCAGGGGCGCGCCCGCCCGCTGCGCGACGGCCCTCGAAGCGCACGCCGCCCGCGAGGCGGCGCACGCCGCGCCCGGCCCGCGGCACCGTCAGCAGGGCGGGAGATCGTCGGTTAGGACATCCCCTTTATCCAGCGCGCGGGGGAGGCAGCCGGTCAACTCGTTCCCGCTGAGCCATAGCGTCTCAAGGTTCGCCAAGCCGCCGAGTTCGGGCGGGATGCCGCCGCTCAGATCGTTGTCGCGGAGCCTCAAAGACCGCAGGTTCGCCAAGCCGTCGAGTTCGGGCGGGATGCTGCCAGTCAACCCGTTCCCGCTGAGGCCCAAATACTCCAGGTTCGCCAAGCCGCCGAGTTCGGGCGGGATGCTGCCGCTCAACTCGTTCAAATCGAGCTGCAACAGCCACAGGTTCGCCAAGCGGCCGAGTTCGGGCGGGATGCTCCCGCTCAACTCGTTCCCGTCGAGCCACAACTGCCGCAGGTTCGCCAAGCGGCCGAGTTCGGGCGGGATGCTGCCGCTCAACTCGTTCCCGCCGAGCCACAACTGCCGCAGGTTCGCCAAGCGGCCGAGTTCGGGCGGGATGCTGCCAGTCAACTCGTTATAACCGAGATGCAAAGCCTGCAGGTTCGCCAAGCAGCCGAGTTCGGGAGGGATGCTGCCAGTCAACTCGTTATAATCGAGATGCAAAGCCTGCAGGTTCGCCAAGCGGCCGAGTTCGGGCGGGATGCTGCCGCTCAACCCGTTAAAGTCGAGGCCCAGACCGGTGACGCGGGGCGGCGATCCCCCGATCGTGACGCCTTCCCACTGGTCCATCGGCGTCGCGACGCTCCAATTCGGCACTCTGCCGTCGCCCGCGAGGACGTCGCGGACGGCGAGCAGCGTCTCGCGGTCCGCGGCCAGCCCCGGGTTGCGGTCCGGCTCCGCCACCGCGCCGCCCGGGCACGACGCCCGAGGCGCCGGCGCCGGCGCCGCCGCCGAGGGGGACGTGGCGGTCGGCGCGCCCTCGCCGGGAGCGCTTGCGCCGACGAACACCGGCGACGATCGGAGCCATCTGCCTCGGCTGCCCGCCGGGAAGTAGCGGGAGGACGGCAGGACGCGGTCGCCCCACTCGCCGTCCGTTCCGCGCTCGCTCAACGCGAACTCGATGCGCCCGTCGCCGAGGCGGCGCGCCTCGATCCGGACCGTTGGGGCGGGAGCGCTTGCGCCGACGGACACCGGCGACGATCGGAGCCATCTGCCTCGGCTGCCCGCCGGGAAGTAGCGGGAGGACGGCAGGATGCGGTCGCCCCACTCGCCGTCCGTTCCGCGCTCGCTCAACGCGAACTCGACGCGCCCGTCGTCGAGGCGGCGCGCCTCGATCCGCACCTCGACGCCACTGTTCTGCGCCGCCGCCAGCCCGATGCCGAGGGCGGCGACTGCGCCGAGCAGCACCGCCAGCAGTCCTGCGGTCTTCCCGTTCGCCATGAGGGTGCCTCCTTGCGGCGCAGGCAGGGGTGACCGCTCTCCGCAAGAGGCCAGTACCGGCGCAGGGCCGCAAGGAGGCGCGAAGCCCCTGCTTGCGTGCTGCGCCATGATCGGGCTCTTGCGGAGAGCCGCGCCGAGGCTACCCCGGTCGGGACGCCCGCGGCAAGCGGCGCCTCGCTGAGCCGCGCCCTCGCCGCGCGCGGCGCTACGCCCCGTCGCCGAGGGCGTAGGGGCGGGCGGCGTCGGCGAGGCGGAGGGCGGCGGCGTGGGCGGCGACGTCGTGGACGCGCACGGCGTGCGCGCCGCGCCAGCTCGCCAGCACGTGGAAGGCCAGCGTCGCCTCCAGCTGGCCGGGCGCGTCCTGCCGCTTCGCGTGCCCCAGCGCCTCGGCGAGGAAGCCCTTGCGCGAGGCCGAGACCAGCAGCGGGTAGCCCTCGGCGGCCAGCGCGGGCAGCCCGCCCAGCAGCCGCAGGTTGTCGGCCAGCGACTTGCCGAACTCGAAGCCGGGGTCGAGCCACGGCCGCGGCGCGCCCGCCGCCTCGAGGGCGCGCGCGCGCTCCCGCAGGAATGCGCGCGCCTCGGCCGCCGCGTCGCCGTAGGTCTGGCTGGCCTCGTAGTGGCGGCGGGGCGCGCCGCGCATGTGCATCGCGATCGGCGTCGCGCCCCACTCGGCGGCGACGGCGACCATCGCCGGGTCGCGGAAGCCCGTCACGTCGTTGATCGCGCCCGCGCCGGCCTCGGCCGCCGCCCGCGCCACCTCCGGCGTCCACGTGTCCACCGACACCGCCACGCCCTCGCGCGCCAGCGCCTCGACGACGGGCGCGACGCGCTCCAGCTCCTCCTGCGGCGACGGCGCCGCCGCCCGCGACGAGGTCGAGTGCGCGCCCACGTCGACGATCGCCGCGCCCTCGGCCACCAGCTCGCGCGCCCGCGCGAGCGCCCGCCCGGGCGCGGCCACCGAGGCCGCGATCGGCGAGTCGGGCGAGAGGTTGAGGATGCCCATGATCGCCGTGCGCCCGGGCGAGCCGATGGCGCGCCCGCCGATCCGCAGCTCCACGCGCCACCCTCCGTCCGCCGCCGCCCCGCGGCCCAGTGTAGCCTCGGCGCCCCGCGCGCCCGCGCCGTGTTGCGCCGCGCGGGGCCGTCTCGTAGCGTCGCGGCGGCAACGGGGCGGCGAGGCGGCGCGAGCCGCGGGGAGCGCGCATGACGGGCGAGCCGGCGCTCGTGGCGGCCGACTTCACCGCCGGCGAGCTGCGCCTGCTGCTCGCCGACCCCGGCGGCGCGCCGCTGCGGCGCGGTGCGTGGGCGCTCCCGCCGCTCGCGGACGAGCGCGCGTGGGCGTGGGAGGTCGGCGGGCGCATCGCCGCGCTGTTCGCCGCCGAGGGCTCGCGCCGCTCGGCCCTCGCCGTGGCCGTCGCCGCGCCCGGCGTCGTCGATCCCGTCGCCGGGCGGCTGGAGCACTCGGCGGGGCAGGAGGCGTGGGACGGCCTCGCCGTGGCCGAGGCGCTGCGCCGCCACATCGGCGCGCCGGTCGCCTGCGAGGGGCGCGCGCTGGCCGCGCTGATCGGCGAGCGCTGGCAGGGCGCGGCGGCCGGGGCCGACGACGTGCTCTACGTCTCGCTGCGCGGCGCGCCGGCGGCGGCGCTGCTGGCCGGCGGCCGGCCCGTGCGCGGCGCGCGCCACGCCGCCGGAGCGCTGCCCGCCATGCCCGAACTCGCCCCCGGCCAGCCGATCGGCGACGACGACCTCGAAACGGCGTCGGGGCTGCTCGCCGACGCCGCCGCGCTGCTCGCCCCCGAGCTGATCGTGATCGACGGCGCCGGCGAGCACGTGGGCCGCCTCGCGCCGCTGCTGCGGCGCGTGCTCGCCGAGGTCGCGCCCGGCCCCGAGGTCGTCGCCTCGGCGCTCGGCGACGCGGCGGCGCTCGCCGGCGCGGCGCGCATCGCCGCGACCCTCGCGCTCGAGGGCGAGCGCAAGCCGTGAGCGCCCTGCCCCCCGGCGGGGGCGCGCAAGGCGCGGGCGGCGCGGGCGGGCGGCCCTACGCGCTGGCGCTCGACGCCGACCGTCTCGGCACGCTGCTGGGCGCGATCGCGTGGGTGCTGGGGGCGCTCGAAATCATGCGCGACCGCGGCCACGCCGAGGCCAGCGAGGAGCTGCACGGGCTGCAGCAGTCGCTCGCGCCGCGCCTCGAAGCGCTGCTCGGCGACCTCGCGGCGGCGCGCGGCGCCGTCGAGGGCGGCCCCGCCGGCGCGGGCCACGGCGAGCGCGTCGAGGCGTCCTACGCGCGCGTGCGCGAGGCGTTCGAGCGCTGGATCGCGCTCACCGCCTCGGACACCGCGAGCGTCGCCATCGGCCAGCGCCTCGCCGACCTCGCCGGCGGCGAGGGCGAGGGCGGTGCGGGCGGCGGCGGCGAGGGGTAGCGCCCGCCTAGTTCGGCGAGGGCGCGTCGCGGTAGCGGGGCGAGAGGCCGGCCAGCGCCATCTCCGCGATTTCGAGCGCCGACTCCACCGTCTCCTCGCAGTTCCGCGCCTCAATGGCCTCGCCCAGTTCCTTGACGGCGTCGGCCAGCAGCTCCAGTTCGTCTTCCTCGGCGGCCTGCCGGATGGCGCGCAGCCGCGTCTCGGGGCTGCCCGTGGGGACGATCGTTCCGCTCATCTTCGCGCTCCTCGGAATGCGGCGCCTGTGCTTCGTGGATTGTATGTTCTGGACACTGCGCGCGCAACAGGGCAGAATACGCGCCCGTGGGAGTGGCGGGGCGGAGGGCGCAGTGGGCGGCGACTTCCGCTTCGTCGATCTGTTCGCGGGCATCGGCGGCCTGCGCCGGGGCTTCGACGCCGCGGGCGGACGCTGCGTGTTCACCTCCGAGTGGGACAGGCACGCGCAGGCGACCTACCGCGCCAACTTCGGAGACGCCCCCGATCACGTCATGGCCGGCGACATCCGCGGGGTGGCCGTGGCGGACGTGCCCGAGCACGACCTGCTGCTGGCCGGCTTCCCCTGCCAGCCGTTCTCGATCGCGGGCGTGAGCAAGAAGAACGCGATCGGCCAGCCGCACGGCTTCCGCTGCGACTCGCAGGGCACGCTGTTCTTCGACGCCGCGCGCATCATCGCCCACCGCCGCCCCGAGGCGTTCGTGCTCGAGAACGTCAAGAACCTCGTCAACCACGACCGGGGCCGCACCTTCCGCGTCATCCGCGAGACGCTGGAGGACGACCTCGGCTACCACGTCACGGCGCGCGTGATCAACGCGAAGGGCTACGTCCCCCAGAACCGCGAGCGCATCTTCATCGCCGGCTTCCGCGACCGCGACGACGTGAGCCTCGACGACATGTACGTCCCCGACCCCGGCGACGGGCCGAAGCTGCGCTCCGTCCTCCACCCCGAGGACGGCAACGAGGCGCCGGAGCCCCCCTACACCGATAGCAAGGGCCGCGTCCGCGACCGCTATGCGCTCACCGACCACCTCTGGCAATACCTGCAGGACTACGCGGAGAAGCACCGGCGGCGCGGCAACGGCTTCGGGTTCGGCCTCGTGGGGCCGGAGGACGTGGCGCGCACGCTCTCGGCCCGCTACTACAAGGACGGCTCCGAGATTCTGGTGCGGCGCGAGGGCGGGAACCCGCGCCGCCTGACGCCTCGCGAGTGCGCGCGGCTCATGGGGTTCGACCGGCCGGGCGAGCCGCCGTTCGCCATCCCGGTCTCCGACACGCAGGCCTACCGCCAGTTCGGCAACGCCGTCGCCGCGCCGGTCGGGGACGCGGTGGCGGCGTTCGTCGTCCGCCGCCTGCGCGGAGGCTGAGCGATGGCCGACGTGGTGGACGCCGCGACGCGCAGCCGCATGATGGCGGGCATCCGCGGGCGCGACACGCGGCCCGAACTCGTGATCCGGCGCGGCCTCCACGCGCGCGGCTACCGCTACCGCCTCTACTCGCGCCGCCTGCCGGGCCGCCCCGACCTCGCGTTCACGTCGCGCAAGGCGGTGATCTTCGTCCAGGGCTGCTTCTGGCACGGCCACGACTGCCCGCTCTTCAGGTGGCCCGCCACCCGCGCCGGGTGGTGGCGCGCGAAGATCGAGGCCACCCGCGAGCGCGACCGCGCCGTGCGCGACCGCCTCGCCGCGATGGGCTGGCGTCAGCTGCGCGTGTGGGAATGCGCCCTCAAGGGCCCGCAGCGCCGCGATCCAGACGCGGTGCTCGACGAGATCGCCGCGTGGCTCGACGGCGACGAGCCGGAGCGCGACACGAGGGGGGCGTAATGCCGGTCATGGACCTCGGCGACTGGCTCGACGAGCAGATGGAGATCGCGCTGGCCCCCATGCTGCTTCAGGACGCCGCCGCCGAACACGGCGTGCTCTGGTATGCCAAACGGCTGTCCGCCAACGACACGCAGGCCACAGGGGGCCACCAGGCTGGCTTCTACATCCCGAAGCGGATCGCATTCCTGCTTATCCCGTCGCTGCACCAGCCCTCCGAACTGAACCCCCGGGTCGAGTTCGAAATGCTGGTCGACAGTCACCCCGAGGCACGAGAAGTCCGCGCCATCTGGTACAACAAAAAACTCCACGGCGGCACTAACGATGAAGTGAGGGTGACGGGCCTCGGCGGGGCTTCGCGTTCGCCGCTACTGGACCCGGCTTTGACTGGCGCACTGGCAGTGTTCGCGTTCCATCAAGGAACGCCGCCGAAAGGACTTGTGTGCCATGTCTGGGTCTGTGAGCACGACACCGAAGCCGATCTCATCGAAGAACGTATCGGACCAGTCGAAACGGGACAGGGGCGACTATGGCCCGATCTCCTCGCTCCGCTCAATCAGCCGGGCAGGTGCTGGCTTGAACCGGATGAACTCCCCAGAACCTGGCTCGATAACTATCCCACGGGCGAGGAAGTGCTCAGAAAGGTATTGGAGCTCCGGCCGGAGCGTTCGGCCAGTGCGGATGCCCGTCTCTCGCGTCGTCGTGATTGCGAGGAGGCGCTGTTCTACAGCATCGAGAATGCCATAGAGTTTCCGAGAATACGCGAGCGGTTCTGGAGTTTCGACAGCTTCGGTGAAATCATCGATCACATGATGCCGAGCATTCAGAGGCGCAGATCGCGCTCGGGCAACTCGCTCCAGCTCCAGATCCGCGAGATTTTCAGAGAGGAAGGATTGGATGAGGGAACTGACTTCTCCTACCAGCCGATTTCGGAGCGGAGAAACCGCCCGGACTTCCTCTTTCCGAGCGTAGCTGCCTACCGCGATCAGAAATACCCACAGGACCGGCTCCGGATGCTGGCTGTCAAAACCTCGTTGCGCGACCGCTGGCGGCAAGTGCTCAGGGAGGCCGACCGCATTGGGAAGAAGCACCTGCTCACGCTGGACACAGCAGTTACCGAGGAACTGCTGAACGATATCGATCAAGCGGACATCCAACTAGTCGTGCCTCGGTCACTGCATCGGAAGTACCCTGATTCGGCTCGGGCGACGCTACAGACGGTGGAGGAATTCATCGGCGAGGTGCGCGCCCTTGCGGGCTAGTCCGGCGCGCCGGGGCGCGGTTCGAGGGCGAAGGCCGACGCCAGCAGCTCGTAGGAGCGGAGGCGGTCGGCGTAGGCGTGGGTGATGGTGACGACGACGAACTCGCGGACGCCGAGGTCCGCGGCGAGCGCCTCGAGGCGTGCGCGCACCAGCGCCGGGCCGCCGACGAGGGCGTTCGCGCGCTGGAAGCCGATGTAGTCGCGCTCGGCCTCGGTCAGCGGCTCGGCGAGCGCGGCCTCGACCGAGGGCACGCCCGCGCCGAGGCCCTGCCGGTTGCGGAGGCGCCACAGCCAGCGGCTCATCGCCAGCTCCCCGGCGCGCTCGTCGCTGTCGGCGCAGGTGACGGCGACGCCGGCGCTGGCGCGCGGTTCGGCGAGCCAGCGCGAGGGCCGGAAGTCGCGGCGGTAGAGCGCGATCGCCTCGCCCGCCCACTCCTCCTGGATGAAGTGGGCGAAGGAGAAGGGCAGCCCGAAGGCGGCGGCGAGGCTCGCGCTTTCGAGCGAGGAGCCGAGCAGCCACGGTTCGGGCGCGGTGGGGCCGAGCGGGGTGGCGCGGACGCTGCGGAACTCGTGGCCCTCCGGCGGCTCGCCGGCGACGAGGCGCAGCAGGTCGGCGACCTGCGCGGGGTAGTGGTGGATGCCGAGCGCGCCGGGGCCGAGCGTGAGCGCGGCGGCGGTGAGGCCGTCGGAGCCGGGCGCGCGGCCCAGCCCGAGGTCGATGCGGCCGGGGTAGAGCGTCTCCAGCAGGCGGAAGTTCTCGGCCACCTTGAGCGGGGCGTAGTGGGAGAGCATGACGCCGCCGGAGCCGACGCGCATCGCCGAGGTCTCGGCGGCGACGCGCGCGATCAGCACCTCGGGCGCGGAGCCGGCGAGGCCGCGGCTGTTGTGGTGCTCGGCCAGCCAGTAGCGCGAGTAGCCGAGCCGCTCGGCGGCGCGCGCGAGCCGCAGCGTCTCGGCGAGCGCTTCGGCCGCCGTGCCGCCCTCGCGGATCGGCGACTGGTCGAGCACGCCGAGCGTGATCGCCGGGGGGCCGCCGCCGTCCGCGTCCTCCATGCGCCGAGGATACCGCGCCGCCGGGCATCGGTCGGGCGCGCGGCCTCAGTTGAGGGCGCCGTGGACGCTCCAGCGGCTGACGGGCGGCGGGGCGGCGCGCTCGCGCAGGCGCTCCAGCACGCCCTCGAACATCGCGACGGCGCGCGCGAGCCGCGCGGCGGGATCGAGCGTTTCGAGCAGGCGCTGGCGTTCCGCGGCGCTGCCCGCGCCGGTCGCGCCGATGGCGTCGGCGAGCGCGCCGCTGCCGCGCGGGAGTGGCGCGGGGGCGTCCTCGCCGCGCTCGCCGCGGGCGGACGGCCGCAGCCGCGCGAACGCCTCGAGCTGCGCGCGCGCCCGCTCGCGCAGCGCCTCGGGCGCCTCGCCGGGCGGCTCGGCGAGCGGTTCGGCGTCGCAGCGCAGGTAGGGGCGGTCGCGGTGGAGGCGGACGATGCGGAAGCGCCGCTCGCCGCGCGCGAGCACGAGCAGCGAGTCCGGCAGCGGGCCGGGGTCGGCGCGCTCGATGCGGGCGGTCGCGCCGACCTCGAAGGGTTCGGCGTAGCCGCCGACCTCGGGCCCCTCGCGGATCAGCGCGACGCCGAAGGGTTCGCCGCGCTCGCGGCACTCGGCGACGAGCCGCAGGTAGCGGGGCTCGAAGACGTGCAGCGGCAGCGCCATGCCGGGGAACAGCACGCCGTGCAGCGGGAACAGCCGCAGCGGCATCGCGTCCATCGAGGCGCCCTCCGCGGGCAGCGTAGCGCGCGCGGCCCCCCGGCGCGCGCGAGGGGCCGCCGGCGCGGGGGTTGCGGGGCGCGGCGGCGTTTGCAAGGGCGTCCGCCGCGTTGCTATGTTCGCGCTGCCGCACGGCCGCCGCCGCGCGGGCGGCGCACCGCGGCGGGAGGTAGGGCCATGAACGGCGATCCGCTGCGTACCCGCTTCTGCGAGGAGCTCGACTGCGAGTTCCCGATCGTCGCGTTCGCGCACACCCGCGAGGTGATCGCCGCCGTCACCAACGCCGGCGCCGTCGGCGTGCTCGGCGCGACCGGGCTGGAGCCCGACGAGCTCGAACGCGACATCCGCTGGATCCGCGAGCAGGTCGGCGACAAGGCCTTCGGCGTCGACCTGCTGGTGCCGGCCTCGTTCGTGCAGGGCAACCGCGAGGACCTCGAGGAGATGATCCCGCAGGAGCACCGCGACTTCGTGGCGGGGCTGATGCGCGACAACGACATCCCGCCGCCGAAGAAGGAGCCCGACGGCGGCATCGACGCGGGGCTGCTGGAGAAGGCGCAGCGCCAGCTCGACGTGGTGCTGGCGGAGCGGACGCCGATCTTCGCCTCGGGCCTCGGCAGCCCCGCGTTCATCCTCGACCGCGCGCACGCCGCGGGCACGCGGGTGTGGGGGCTGGTCGGGATGCGCCGTCAGGCGGTGCGCGAGCTCGACGCGAAGGTGGACGGCGTGATCGCGCAAGGCGGCGACGCGGGCGGCCACAGCGGGCGCATCGGCACCTTCTCGCTGGTGCCGGAGGTGGTGAAGGCGCGCAACGAGCGCAGCCCCGGCAGCCTCGTGCTCGCGGCCGGCGGCGTCACCACCGGCGCGCACGTCGCGGCGGCGATCGCGCTGGGCGCGGACGCCGTGTGGTGCGGCACCGTCTGGCAGGCCACCGAGGAGTCCAAGACCGAGGACTACGCCAAGCGCAAGCTGCTCGACGCCGTGGTCGAGGACGCCGTGCAGTCGCGCGCGACGACCGGCAAGCCGGTGCGCCAGGTGCGCTCCCGCTGGACCGAGGCGTGGGCCGCCCCCGACGCCCCCGACCCCCTGCCGATGCCCCTCCAGCCGATGCTGGTCAAGGAGATCAAGCAGGCGATCGACGACCACCACCTCGAGGACTGGAGCGGCCCTCCGGCCGGCCAGGGCGTGGGCCACATCCAGTCGATCAGGCCCGCGCGCCAGGTGGTGCTCGACCTCATGGAGGAGGCGCGGGACGCCATCGGCCGCCTCGCCGGCGCCCCCGTCGCCTGACGGGGGCGCCGCCCCTCGGCCCCTCGGGCGGCGGCGTCCGCCCGAGGCGCTGGCGCCGCGTCAGCCGTCGTCGAGCGCGGTCAGCACCTCGACGCCGAGGGCGCGCGCCACGGCGCAGGCGTTCCGGTCGTGCGACATGTACGGCACGCCGTGCTCGGCCGCGTGGGCGATGATCCAGAGGTCGTTGTCGCCGACCCGCGCCAACCTCAACTCGCGCCGCCGTACGCGCGCGCGGTTGTACCAGGTGGATGTCGCCTCCACGGCGGGAAGGCGAACGCATTCCCGGTACAGCGCCTCAAGCCGTGCCATCCGTTGCTCCCCCCAATTCCTGCCCGCCAGTTCCGTTTCGGCAAAGTAAGACAATGCGATCACGCGCTCCCCCAACAGTTCGCGGTAGCGCCTGCCGTGTTGGCTTTGCAAGGTGAAATAGGAGAGTACGGGGGTGTCCACCACAACATAGGTGAGAGCACGTCCAGCGGTCATCGCAACCGTCCCTCATGAATCTCTTGCCGAAAGGCCTCCGCCTCTTCCTCCGTCTCCCAGAGGCCGGACAGAAGCGCGAAGTAGTCCGGGGGCGGGCGAAGCAAAAGGCCTTGTTCCCGCGCCAGTTCATCGATCGACTTCGGAGGCAGTTCCACGCCTCGCTCTTCGGGTTCGAGCAGGCGGATGAGTCCTACTACCCGCTCTGCGATAGTGTCGCCGACGATTGCTTCACTGACATGCAGCTCGGCAAGTTGACCCAGAACAGAGGGCAGCTCGTGGCGCACGTCCTCTTCGACTGACATAACGATGTTCGAGTCATCCGCGAGCTTGAGGCGCAGACGCTGCCTTCCGGCCTCGACATCGGCCATGTACACGTGGCCGAACATGACACGTTGTCGAATCTCAGGTACGGGTTCTTCCTGCAGGGAGAAGTTGGCCGTTAGCGGGATGTGAGCACTGATCTCTTCTCCGGCTGGCGGATGGTGCACGACTTCGGCGTAATTTCCGATCCTGGCGGCAGATCGCACGAGGCGTTCCACTGCCCGTCGGCGTCCAATTCCCTGAGGGGTGTACGCCTCATTCCTTGCGTACATTTCCATCTCTTCGACGAGTGTTCGCGTGACGGCCGTCGGCGTGACCTCTTCGTCCCACTGCAACATGCCCTGCTGACCGACAGCCGTCGGCGGCTCCGCGAATGCGATATTGACGCTGCCCGGAGACACGGAAGCCACGCGCAAACCGGCCAGCGACAGCTCAAGCGGGTTCAGCGGGCCGCGCCGGGGTCCCAAGGCAAGCTTCTCATCGGCGATCACGCGGGCGGCTCCGGCGATGTCCTGCAGCAGCTGGCCGAGGGCGCGGGCATCGACGCCCGCGTCCATGTCGCCATCCACCCGGAACAGCAGCCACGGCCGCCCTGCGGTGCTGTCAGTCGTCATGGCCCCTCGCGAACGGCAGCATAGCAGACACCGCCCATGCCCTGCGCGATCCCCGTGGCGGGCCGCCCTCGCGTCACGCCCTGATCGCCGGCGCCCGCGCCTTCACGCGCCCGCGCGCTGCGCGGCGACGTTGAGCAGGCGGTTGAGCGCGTGCATGTAGGCGCGCGCCGACGCCACGAGGATGTCGGTGTCGGCGGCGCGGCCCGTGTAGGTGTAGCCCGCGGCCTCGATGCGGATCGTGACCTCGCCGACGGCGTCGATGCCCTCGGTCACGGACTTGACGCTGAACTCGGTCAGCTCGTTCTCCACGCCCATCACGCGGTTGATCGCCTGGTAGATGGCGTCCACCGGGCCCGTGCCGATCGCCGCGTCCTGCCGCGTCCCGCCGTCGGGGGCGGTCAGCCGCACCGTCGCCGTCGGCGCCGAGTGGTCGCCGGCCGTGACCTGCACGAGGTCCAGCCGCCACTGGTCGTGCACCGTCACCGAGGCCTGCTCGGCGAGGATGGCGTGGAGGTCGCGGTCGTCGACCTCGTCCTTGCGGTCGGCGACGTCCTGGAACGCCTCGTAGACGCGGGCCAGCGCCTCCTCCTCGAGCTCGACGCCGAGGTCGGAGATGCGGGCGCGCAGCCCGTGGCGGCCGGAGAGCTTGGTCAGCACGATCGAGTCGCCGGCGGGGATGCCGATCGAGGAGGGGTCCATGATCTCGTAGGTCTCGCGCAGCTTGAGCACGCCGTCCTGGTGGATGCCGGAGGAGTGGCGGAAGGCGTTGCGCCCGACCACCGCCTTGTTGGACTGGACGGCCATGCCGGAGACGCGCTCGACGAGGCGGCTGGCGCGGTAGAGCTCCTCGGTGCGGACGCCGGTGCTGAGGCCGGTGAAGTCGCCGCGCGTGCGGATCGCCATGATCACCTCTTCGAGCGAGGTGTTGCCCGCGCGCTCGCCGATGCCGTTGATCGCGCCCTCCACCTGGCGCGCGCCCGCCAGCACGCCGGCCAGCGAGTTGGCCGTGGCCATGCCGAGGTCGTTGTGGCAGTGGACGGAGACGCGGGCGCGGCCGATGTCCGGCACGGTCTCGCGCAGCGAGGCGATGAGCGCGCCGAACTCCTGCGGGATGGCGTAGCCGACGGTGTCGGGGACGTTGACGGTGGTCGCGCCCTCCTCGATCGCGGCCTGCAGCAGCTGCGCGACGAACCCGGGGTCGGAGCGCGTGGCGTCCATCGGCGAGAACTCGACGTCGGGGCAGTAGCCGGCGGCGCGGGCGACGGCGGCGCGCGCCATCTCCATCACGTCCTCGCGGTTCTTGTGCAGCTGGTGCGCCATGTGGATCTCGCTGGCCGAGATGAAGACGTGGATGCGCGGCGTCTCGGCCTGCGAGACGGCGTTCCAGCAGGCGTCCACGTCGGCGGCGCTGGCCCGCGCGAGGCCGGCGATGACCGGCCCCCGCACCTCGCGCGCGATCAGCGAGACCGCCTCGAAGTCGCCGGGCGAGGAGAACGGAAAGCCCGCCTCGATGATGTCCACCTCGAGGCGCGCGAGCTGCCTCGCCACCTCCAGCTTGTCCTCGATCGTGAAGCCGATGCCCGCCGACTGCTCGCCGTCGCGGAGCGTCGTGTCGAAGATGTATACCTTGTCGCTGTCGCTCATCGCTGCCGTCCCTCCGTGCCGCCCCGCCGCCGTGCGCGCCCTCCCGACCGCGTTACGCGGCGGAGGGCCGGGGAAGCACGAGGCTTCCCGGCGGGGCGGCGGCGAGGGGCGGCGGGGTCACGGCTTCGGCCCGCCGAGCCAGCTCATCATCGCGCGCACCTCGCGCCCGACCTCCTCGATCGGGTGCGCCGCCTCGCGGCGCCGCAGCGCGAGGAAGCGCGCGCGGCCGGCCTGGTTCTCGCCGATCCACTCGCTGGCGAACTGCCCGCTGCGGATCTCCTCGAGGATGGCGCGCATCCGCTCCTTCACGCCGTCGTCGATCACGCGCGGGCCGCGCGTGTAGTCGCCGTACTCGGCGGTGTCGCTGACCGAGTAGCGCATGTACTCCATGCCGCCCTCGTAGAGCAGGTCGACGATCAGCTTCACCTCGTGGAAGGTCTCGAAGTAGGCCGACTCCGGCTGGTAGCCGGCCTCGACCAGCGTCTCGTAGGCGGCCTTGATCAGCGAGGTGAGGCCGCCGCAGAGGATGACCTGCTCGCCGAACAGGTCCGTCTCCGTCTCCTCGAGGAACGTCGTCTGGAGGATGCCGGCGCGCGAGGAGCCGATGCCCTTGCCGTAGGCGAGGGCGACCTGCAGCGCCGACTCGCTGGCGTCCCTGTGGACGGCGACGAGGGCGGGCACGCCCAGCCCCTGCTCGTACTCGCGGCGCACGAGGTGGCCCGGCCCCTTCGGCGCGATCATCGAGACGTCGACGCCGTCGGGCGGGTCGATCTGGTGGAAGTGGACGTTGAAGCCGTGCGCGAACATCAGCGTCTTGCCGCCGACGTGGGGGGCGACGTGGTCCTCGTAGACCTGGCGCTGGACCTGGTCGGGGACGAGCATCATCACCACGTCGGCCTCGCGCGCGACGTCGGCGACGCTGCCGACCTCGAGGCCCGCGGCCTGCGCGCGCTCCCACGAGGGCGAGCCGGGGTAGAGGCCGACGGCGACGCGCAGGCCGGAGTCGCGCAGGTTCAGCGCGTGCGCGTGCCCCTGCGAGCCGTAGCCGACGATCCCGATCGTGCGCCCCTCGAGCAGGCCGAGGTCCGCGTCCTCGTCGTAGTAGATCCTCGCCACGCGATCGCTCCCCTTCCGCCGCGCCGCCGGGCGCGGCGGCTAGTCGCTGACGTACGGCAGATCGCCGCCCGGGCGCCTGCCGGAGTCGTGGTGGAAGCGCAGCGCCTCGGCCGTCTCCGGCTCGTGCACCGCCGTCGTGCGCTCGCCGCGCAGCATCGCGATGCGGCCGGTGCGCGTCATCTCCAGCACCCCGTAGGGGGCGAGGTTCTCCAGCAGCGAGTCGAGCTGGCGCTCGTCCGTCACCGCCTGCACGATCATGCTGCCCGGCGCCACGTCCACGGCGCGCGCGCGGAAGACGTCCACCAGGTCCAGCACCTCGCGCCGCTGCGCCGTCGTGCACGCCACCTTGATCAGCGCCAGTTCGCGCGTCACCGCGTCCTCGCGCGTCAGGTTGGAGACCGAGATCACGTCGATCAGCTTCGCCAGCTGCTTCTCGACCTGGTCGACGACGCCGTTGGCGCTCTCGACGACGATGGTCATGCGCGAGACGCCCTCGTCCTCGGTGGTGCCGACGGCGAGCGAGTCGATGTTGAAGCCGCGCCGCCGGAACAGCGAGGCGACGCGGTTGAGCACGCCCGGCCGGTCCTCGACGAGGGCGACGACGGTGTGCTTGCGCGGGGCGGCCTCGGCGGCGGCGCTCACGAGGCCAGCTCGCGCGCCGTCCGCGGCTCGGGGGCCTCGACGGTCTCCGACAGCGCGGCGCCGGCGGGCACCATCGGCCAGACGTTGGCCTCGGCCTCGACGCGGAAGTCGAGCAGCACGGGGCCGGGGTGGGCGTTGGCCTCGGCGATGGCGGCGTCGACCTCCGACTTCTCGTCGACGCGGATGGCGTGGATGCCGTAGGCGTCGGCGATCTTGAGGAAGTCGGGCTGGCTGATCGACACGGCGACGTAGTTGTCGTCGTAGAACAGCTCCTGCCACTGGCGCACCATGCCGAGGTAGCCGTTGTTGACGATGGCGAGCTTCACGGGCAGCTGCTCGTCGACCATCGTGGCGATCTCCTGGAAGGTCATCTGGAAGCCGCCGTCGCCGCAGATCGACCACACGGGGCGGTCGCGGCAGGCCGCCTGCGCGCCCATCGCGGCGGGCACCTCGAAGCCCATCGTGCCGAGGCCGCCCGAGGTGATGAGCTGGTGCGGGCGCGTGATCCGCATGTGCTGCGCGGCCCACATCTGGTGCTGCCCCACGCCCGTCACGATGATCGCGTCGTCGCCGTTGAGGTCGGAGATGCGCTTGATCACGTGCTGCGTGGTCAGCTCCGGCCCGCCGGGGATCGCCATCGAGCGCGCGTGCTCGTCGCGCACCTCGTCGATCCAGCGGATCCAGTCGAGGTGCGCGCGCTGGCGCACGGCCGCCGTCAGCTGCGGCAGCACCTGCTTCACGTCGCCGAGGATCGGCACGGCGGTCGGCAGGTTCTTGCCGTGCTCGCCTGCGTCGATGTCCACGTGGATCAGCTTCGCCCCGCGGTTGAAGTCGGCGAAGCGCCCGATCGCGCGGTCGTCCATGCGGTTGCCGATCCCGATCACGAGGTCGGCGTTGGAGGCCGCCATGTTCGCCTCGTAGGAGCCGTGCATCCCCATCATCCCGTAGGACAGCACGTGGGTGCGCGGAATCCCGCCGAGGCCCAGCAGCGTGTTGAGCACGGGGATGCCGGTGCGCTCCGCGAACGCCCGCAGCTCCTCGCAGGCGCCTCCGAGGATCACGCCGTGGCCGCCGATGATCAGCGGCCGCTCGGCCTCGTCGATCAGCCGCGCCGCCGCCTCGACGTCGGCGGCGGGGGCGGCCCCCGGCACGCGGTAGCCGCGCACGGCGATCGACTCCGGCCACGCGAACTCGGCCTCGTCGATGAACACGTCCTTGGGGATGTCGATGTGCACGGGCCCCGGCCGCCCGCTGGTCGCGAGGTAGGCGGCCTCGGCGAAGGTGTAGGCGAGGTCCTCGGTCCGCATCACGAGGTAGTTGTGCTTGACGCAGGGGGTGGTGATGCCGGTGGCGTCGGCTTCCTGGAAGCCGTCCTTGCCGATCAGGTTGCGGGCCACGTTGCCGGTGATGAAGAGCGTCGGCACCGAGTCCATCATCGCGTTCTGGATCGCGGTCACGAGGTTGGTCGCGCCCGGTCCGGAGGTGGCGAGCGCGCAGCCGATGCGCCCGCTGGCGCGGGCGTAGCCGTCGGCGGCGTGGCCGCCGCCCTGCTCGTGGCGCACCAGCACGTGGCGCACCTCGGGATGCGCGGGCCAGCGGTCGTACAGCGGCAGCACGACGCCGCCGGGGTATCCGAACACGGTGTCGATGCCGATGCGCTTGAGGCATTCGAGCACGATGTCCGCGCCGCTCATCTTCATGGTGTCCCGCCTCTTCGTTCTTCCGTCGCCGTCCGTCAGGCGCCTGGCGCGCAGTTGCGAGCCCGGCACGCGGGCTGGGAGGCGGCGGCGCGGGGTGCGCGTCGCCGCCTAGCGCAGTACGAGGACGAGCGGCAGCGCCCGCGCGAGGATGCGCGTGCGGGCCAGCGAGGAGCCGTCGGGCCGCAGCCGTGCGGCGATCGTGCTCATGGCGACGCCAGTATCCGCGCGCCGCCCCGAGGCGTCAAGGCGCGCTGCGCGGGCTACGCGAACACGCGGAAGGAGTGCCCGCACTCCCCGATGAGCCGCTCCACGATGGGGGCGAAGGGCACGTCCGACAGGTCGATGCCCTCGCTGGCGTGCAGGAACTCGACGCCGGCGACGCCACGGTCCTCCGTGTAGTCCACGATCCGCAGGTCGTCCAGGAACGCCTGACGCGAAGCCGCCCCGTCGCGCAACCGGACGTAGAGCGCATCGGCTTCGGCGTCGTACGTGGCGCGCATTGCCGTCACGGTCGCTCCTCCCACGCCGCTGTCATGATCCTCGGCGGCGCCGACCCCCGTTCCACGTATACGCGAAGATCACGGCCCTCCCACTCGCCGATATAGATCACGCACGGCTTCGCGCCCGGCCTCGGGCCCGCAGGCCGTGACGTATGGTAATGCTCCAGAACACGGTCGATGGCCAGCTCCGGGATGCCGCGCATCTCCATTCGCGTCCGCGCGTGGGGAACGATGACGCGACGCGGCAGGATATCCTCCTCCGAAGCCAGCATACACCCCGGCGGCGCACGAGACGCGCGCCGCGCGCTACGCGCGGGGCCGCCCGTGGCGCCTCGACGTGATCGCGCGGGCGAGGCGTTCGAGGGGGGGCGCGAGCGCGGCCAGCGGGCCGCCGGAGCGCACGAGGTCGACGTAGGTGTCCTCGCCGCGCACGAGGCGCGCGCAGCGCCGCCAGACGCGGCCCGAGCGCTGCAGCGCCCACACGAACGGCGGCGGCCAGAGGTGGAAGACCTCCATCAGCGCGTGCGAGGCCGCGATCTCCGGCAGCAGCTCGCGCTCCAGCGCCAGCCGGTAGCCCGCCAGCGTGTCCACCTCGCCGCGCACGTAGTCGGCGGCGGCCGGCGCCACCGCCACGCCCGAGGCGATCGCCGCGTGGATGCCCTCGCCCGACAGCGGGTCGACGAGGCCCGCGGCGTCGCCCAGCAGCGCCGAACCGCGCGCCGCCAGCTCCGCCCCGCGGCGGCGCATCGGCAGGTGGTGGCCGCGCAGGCCCTCCAGCCGCGCCGGGTCGATGCCGTAGCCGCGGCAGAGGGCGGCGAGCGCGGGGCGCAGGCGATCGGCGTCCGCCGCCTTCCAGCCGCCCACGCCGACGTTGACGTGGTCGCCCTTCGGGAACAGCCAGCCGTAGCCGCCGCGCATCGTCCCCAGCTGGAGCGCGATGCGCCCGCGCAGCCACGCGGGCGGGCCGTCCGGGAACGGCGCGTTGCCCTCGAGCGCGACTGCGCTCTCCTCCGGCTGCTCGTAGCCGAGGAAGGTGCGGACGACGCCGTTCGCGCCGTCGGCGCCGATCACGACGCGCGAGCGCACGAGGTCCGCGCCCGCGCCGCGGCGGGCGGCGGGCGCATCGGGGGCGACGCGCAGCTCGAAGCCGCCGGGCGTCGCCGCGACGTGCTCGACGCGGCGGCCGTCCCCGAAGCGCGCGCCCGCCTCCTGCGCGCGTTCGGCGAGGTAGGCGTCGAGGCGGCTGCGCTGCGTCATGTAGGTGAGCGGCTCGCCGTGGTCGCGGGCGACGCGGCGGCCCTCGCGGTACTGGATCACCGCGCCCGTCGTCACGTCCTCGATCACGGGGTCGAGGGGGAACGGCAGCAGCCCGGCGCAGCGGATCGTGACGCCGCCGCCGCAGGGCTTGTCGCGCGGGAAGCGCGCGCGGTCGAGCAGCAGCGTCTCGACGCCGCGCGCCGCCAGCTCGCGCGCCGCGGTGCTGCCGGCCGGCCCGGCCCCGACGACGACCGCCTCGACCTCCACGCGCGCTCCTCCCCGTCCGCCGTTGCCCTCGCCGCAGGTACGCCGGCCGCCGACCGCCCGCGACCGATGGTATGCGCGGGCGACCGTGCGGTCAGGCCGCGCCGAGGGCGATCGCGGCGCCGGCGGCGAAGATCGCCTGCACGGCGGCGGCGGCGGCGAACAGCAGCCGCCCCGCCGCGCGCTCGCGCGGGTACGCTGCCGCGCCGAGGCCGAGGCCGCCCAGCAGCAGCAGCGTCGCCGTGCGCGGCAGTTCGAGCAGCGCCGGCGGCCCCTCCAGCCCGGTGATCGGGGGAGGCGAGCCGGGCGGGAAGGTCACCTCGAACGTTTCGGGCAGGCCGGCGTAGCGGAGCGCGACCTGGAGCCAGACCAGCGCCCCGGCCGCGACGGCGAGCGCGATCAGCGCGAGCGCCGGGCGGTCGCTCCACAGCCCGAGGCGGGCGGCGCCGGCGCGGCGCACGTGGTGCGGCAGCTCGGCGGTGGATCCCAGATCCTGGCGGCGCTGCACCTGCTGCGCGAAGGCGGGGCGATCCTCGAACGCGAGCGCGTAGTTGCGCTCGTCGGTCATCACGTACAGCAGCTGCTCCGGCGCCTGGGCGGTCGAGTAGCAGAGCACCGGGCCGATGCGGTCGATCGTGGCGCGGCCGACGTGGCAGCCCCACCACGAGACGCCGCGCACGCGCGGGAACTCGACGGCCTCGCCGGGCACGAGGCGGTGGATGGCGCCCAGCGGGATCACCTGCCGCGTCAGCCCCCACGTCACGATCAGCGCGTTGCGGTCGAGCTGGTAGGCGAGCGTCGCGAGGGCGTAGCACCAGTACGCGAAGAGCGCCGCCAGCGACAGCGCCGCGGCGGCCCCCGCCCACGAGAGGAACCCCGGCAGCCCGAACTCCGCCCCGGCCGCGTAGTTGAGCAGCAGCAACGCCACGCACACGGCCCACAGCGTGAGCACGCTGCCGACGAGCAGCCCGAGGGCGCGCGGAGGGCGGTACGTCATCGCCGGGCGCGGACGCCTGCGCGCGCGGCCTCAGGCGGGGGCGGCGGCGCGCGAGTAGACCGGCGTCAGCCACTCGGCGTACTGCGGGAGGCGGCCCGTGATCGCCCGGAAGTAGCGCTCCTGCAGCTGCTTCGTGACCGGGCCGGGCCGCCCGTCGCCGATCGGCACGCGGTCGATCTCGGTGACGGGGGTGACGTGGGCGGCGGTGCCGGTCATGAACACCTCGTCCGCGATGTAGAGCTCGGTGCGGTCGATCGTGCGCGCCTGCACCTCGAGGCCGAGTTCCTCGCCCGCCATCCGCAGCACGGTTTCGAGCGTGATGCCCTCGAGGATGTTGTCCTGCGGGCCGGGCGTGACGAGCCGGCCGTGGCGCAGGATCGCGATGTTCTCGCCGGAGCCCTCGGAGACGTGGCCGTCGGGGTTGAGCAGGATCGCCTCGTCGAAGCCGGAGAGCTGGGCCTCGGTCTTGGCGAGGGCGTTGTTGACGTAGAGGCCGTTCACCTTCGCCCGCGCCGGGATCGAGGTGTCGTCCACGCGCCGCCACGACGAGGTGACGCAGCGCGCCCCCTCGTCCGGGTCGAGGTAGGCCCCGAACGGCGCCACGTAGAGCAGGAAGTCGTCCTCGAGGTCGTGCAGCCGCACCCCCAGCGCCTCGCTCGACTTGTAGACGATGGGCCGGACGTACACGTCCTCCTCGAAGCCGGAGCGCTCCACCAGCCGCTCGACGAGCGACACGATCTCGTCGTCGCCGAGGGGCAGGCCGAGGCGCATGATCTTGGCGCTCTGGCGCAGCCGCACGACGTGGTCGCGCACGCGGAAGAGGTAGAGTTCGCGCTGCTCGCCGTTCCAGTTGCCGCGGATGCCCTCGAACACGGCGGTGCCGTAGTTGAAGGCGTGGGTCATCACGCCGATCCGGGCCTCGGCCAGCGGCATGAACTCGCCGCGAAGATACGCCATCGGTGTCGCCATCTGCGCCGTCCGTTCCCGGGGCGGGGCGCGCCCCCGCGTCCGGCGATGATAGGACTCGCGCGATCCGCGCGGCAACCGCCCCGTCCCGCTCCCCGCCGGGGCGCTATGCTGCGCCGGTACGCGCCCCCCGAACGGCGCGAGGGCGCGGCCCGCGCGGGGAGGAGGCCACGGGATGTCGAGGCTCAGCGAGACCTTCGCGATCGGCGCGCTGGAGGTGGCCGCGCTGAGCGACGGCGCGCCCGACCGCGAGCTGTCCGGCTTCTTCTCCGGCGCCGACCCCGCCGAGTGGACGCGCGCCGTCGGCGTCGCCTCGCCCTCGGACCCCGTGCCGTTCAACTTCGGCTCGTTCCTGATCCGCGGCGGCGGCCCGCTCACCCTCGTCGACACCGGCTTCGGCCCGCCCGCCCGCGCGATGGGCGTGCCCGGCGGCGGCGGCCTGCTCGACCGCCTCGCCGAACTCGGCGTCGCGCCCGCCGACGTCGAGGCCGTCGTCCACACCCACCTCCACGGCGACCACGTCGGCTGGAACGTCGACGACGACCGCGGCGACGCGCTCGTCTTCACGAACGCCACCCACTACGTCGCCCGCGCCGAGCTCGACTACTGGACCGGCCCCGAGGCCGACGCCAACCCGCTCGCCGCCGAGGCCCGCCGCCGCATCGGCCCCCCGCTCGCCGCCGGCCGCGTCGAGGCCGTCGAGGGCGAGTACGCCGTCACCGCCGCCGTGACGATGATCCCGACGCCGGGCCACACGCCCGGCCACTGCAGCGTGCTGGCCGCCTCGGACGGCGAGCACCTGCTGCTGCTCGGCGACGCCGCCCACCACCCCGTGCACCTCGAACGCCACGACTGGCTGCCGGAGGTGGACCTCGACAAGGCGGAGTCGGGCCGCTCGCGCGCGAAGCTGGCGCGCCTCGCCGCCGAGCGCGGCGCCGTCGTCAGCGGCGGCCACTTCCCGATCCTCACCCTCGGCCGCGTCCGCGAGACCGCCGCCGGCTACCGCTGGGAGCCGCTGTAGCCGCGCGCGAGGCTCAGGAGGGGCGCGTCGACTTGCCGCCGTGCACCGTCGGCTCCGCGCACCACTGGCGGCGCAGCGCCCCGAGCGGTTCGAGCACGGCCTCCGGCAGCCCCAGCAGCTCGACGAGCACCGCGCGGTCGAGCGCCTGCCGCGCCGGGTCGCGGTACGCCTCGTTGGCGGGCAGGAACTCGCGATCGGCGAACGCCTCGAAGATCGCCGCCGCGTCGCCGAGCTGCGCCTCGCTCAGCGCGCGCACGTCGAGCGCGGGCAGCGACGGCAGCGCCGAGATGGTGATCCGCGCCCGCCCCATGTGCTGACGAGTCCCCGTCCACCAGAACGCGATCAGCCCGAGCGTCGTGTTGGCCCACAGCGCCAGCGCCTCCTCGCGGCGCGGGTCGCCCTCGACGCGGAAGTTGGGCCACGCCGTGCCGCCGATCGAGCGCTCCGGCGTGATGCAGGCCGCGAGGCTTTGGGACGCAAGCCCGAAGTCGCGATTGACGTGGAGCCGCGTCGCCGTCTCCCACACCGTGATGGCCTGGTCGCGACGGCCCGGACGCACGCGCCCTTCGCGATCGGGCTCCACGGTCAGGCGGCGCTCGCGATCCGTCGCATGAGACCAAAGCATCGGGTAGGAAGCTGTGCCGCGTCGCCTGATCGCGTCGAAGGGGCCTCCTGCCTTGCCGGTGATCTGCATGTCGTGGAGGCCTTTCTCGCCCAGTGCGCCGATCGGCGCGATCGGGACGGGCAACGCCTCCCGCAGGCGCGGCAGCTGCAGCATCCCGCCGCGCAAGGCCATCGCCGCTTCCGCGACATCGGTTTCGCGCACCTGCGCGCATCCGCCGTCGGCGAGCGTGGCCCGGACGAAGACCCCCGCGATCTCGTCGCCGGCCCGCAGCAGGCCGGCGCGGTCGTCCGGCGCGTCATGGACGAGGCCTCCGATTGCCGCGCCCTCGGCGATGCTGCGGGGGCGGGCGTACAGGTTGGCGTAGAGCGCCTCTGCCTCCGCGACTCCCGCCACGGCAGGCTCGTCCCGCTTCGTGGCGAGGACCAGCGCCTCGCCAATCGTCGTGTCGGCGGAGAAAGCGCGGGCGGTCTGTCCGGTGGAGGCGATGGTCACCACCGTCACGCCCCGATAGTGTTTCGCCAGCAGGTCCCGCGCGGCGGACCACGCCTCGCCCGCCACGACCGTGACCGGCAGCACCAGCGCGAGCACGCCGCCCGGCTTGACCTTCGCGTGGGCGAGATCGATGAAGTTCGAAGCCAGGCCCGCGTACCCGTGGCCGGCCACGTCGGTCAGCTGGCGGCGGATGCCGCGGAGCGTCTCCGCCATCGCCCGCTGCTCGTCCTCGCTGGTGTCGAAGCCGGCGAACGACGAGACGGGTACGGGCCTGCCGTCGATCTCGCCTTCGTGCCCGAGCGGGCGCGTGAACGGCGGGTTCATGATCACGAGGTCGGCGGACTCGCGCGGCAGCCGGATCTCGTCGCCGCGCTGCGTGTAGTCGCCGACCTCCACCGCCTCGCCGCCGCCGGTCAGCACGTGCTCGCCGGTGCCGAACAGCGAGGGCTGCGCGTCGCTGGCGATGAGGTCGAGCGAGCCGATGGCGGCGGGGCGGCCCGTGGCCTCCTCCTGCCGGCCGTAGGGCATCGTGTGGACGCGGGTGCGTCCGAACGTCACCGCCGGGTGCGCGCCCGACAGCATCGAGGCCGTCAGGTGCGTGGCGGCGGGCATGATGTCGGCGCCGATCAGCGCCTCCTCCATCATCGCACGGTGCAGCGGCTCGTCGTCGCCGCCGGCGCGGCGGTGACGGGCGGCGATGGCGCGGTAGGCGGCCGACAGCAGGACGCCGGTGCCGCAGGCGAGGTCGGCGACGCGCAGCCCCGTCACCGCCTCGGGGCGGCCCCAGTCCGCGTCCAGCCTCGACACCGCGAGTTCGGCGAGCAGCGCCGACGACGTGGGCAGCGTGTAGAACGTGGCGAGGAACTTGCGGTCGGTGATCAGCCGCCCGAACATCTGGCCCGCGAGGTCCTGCGTGCTGGTCACGCCGATCCCGTCCAGCTCGTCCGCGACGGCGCGCAGGCGCTCCAGCACGGCCGCCGCCACGCCCGGCCGGATCGGCCGCAGCACGTCCGAGGCGATGCGGAAGATCGGCCAGTAGTTGACCTCGGCGAGGATGTAGCGCCACGTTTCCAGCACGCGGTCCTTCGACATCCGGCCGAGCTCGCCGCGCAGTTCGCCGATCGGGGGGAGGCCGTAGGGACCCGCGAGGCCGGCGTGGAACGTGAGCGCGTTGGCGACGATCGCCATCGCCATCCGCGAGGTCTGCTCGCCGTCCTCCTGCCGCAGCGCCGCGGCGATGCTCGCCCGCGTATACGGCTGGTCCTCCAGACCGGCGCGCAGCCGCGCGGCGGCCTGCCGCACGCCCTCCTCGAGGATACGCATCCCCTCCTCGATGCGGCGCTCGGAGAGCGAGGCCTGCTCGATCAGGCCAGCCAGCGCGTCGACGCCGCCGTGCAGCCAGCCGGAGCGCGGCCAGCGCTCCGGGTCGGCGGGCTCGCCCTCGCGGTGCGTGAAGACGCAGTAGCCGAACCCGGCTCCGGCGATGCGCGCGGCGAGGGCCGCCTGGTCGCCGCGCAGCGAGAGCGGCGCGCGCACGGCGATCGCCTGCTCGACCGCCTCGCCGTCCGCGTCCACGATCGCGCCGAGGCGGGCGCGCGCGTCGTCCTCGACGGTCGCGGCGGGCTCCCACTCGGTCTCGACGACGACGGGCGCGCCGCCGGGGTGGCGGATCACGATGTCGGGGCGCTCGGCGGGATGGCCGCGCAGGACGCCGGTCTGCTCCGCGCCGATGCGCCCCGGCTCGCGCCAGCGGGGGTGCTTGCCGCGCAGCGCCTCGGCGAGCGCGGGGTTGAACGCGGGTTCGCTGGTGCGCGGCATCGCCGCCAGCATACCGCGCGGCTTGCGAGGCGTCCGCCGGCGCTCGCCGCTGGCGCGCGGGGCGGGGGCGTGACAGCCTCGGGCGGTGGAGGACTACCTGCTCGCGGCGGCGCTCGGCCTCGTGCAGGCGCTGACCGAGTTCCTGCCGATCTCCTCGTCCGGGCACCTCGCGGTCGCGGGCGAGGTCGCGGGGGGCGAGGTCCGCGGCCTCACCTTCGACGTGGGGCTGCACCTCGGCACGACGGCGGCGGTGCTGGCGTACTTCCGGCGCGACTGGGCGCTGATCGCCGCGTCGGCGTGGCGCGACGCGCGCGCGCACGGAGGCGCGGTGCGGCGCTGGCGCTGGCGCTCGCGGCTGGGGCTGCTGCTCGCGCTCGGCTCGCTGCCCGCCGCCGCCGCGGGCGCGGCGCTCGAACTCGCCGCCGACGGCGGGCCGCGCAGCCCGCCCGTGGTGGGCGCGGCGCTGATCGCGGGCGGCGCGCTGATGTGGGCGATCGACGCCCGCGCGCGCGCGGGCGGCGGCCTGCGCGCCGTCGACGCCCCCCGCGCGCTCGCCGTCGGCGCGGCCCAGGCCGTCGCGCTCGTCCCCGGCGTCTCGAGGTCGGCGGCGACGATCTCGGCGGGGCGCGCGCTCGGCCTCGACCGCACCGCCGCCGCCCGCTTCTCGTTCCTGCTCTCCGCGCCCGTCACGCTCGGCGCCGGCGCCGTGCTCGTGCGCGAGGCCGCCCGGCGGCCGGACGAGGTGGCGTGGGGGCCGATGCTGCTCGGCGCCGCCGTGGCCGCGCTCGCCGGCCTGCTCGCGATCGGCTGGCTGCTGCGCTTCCTGCGCCGCCGCGGCCTGCGCGTCTTCGCGTGGTACCGCATCGCCCTCGGCGCCGCCGTGCTCGCCGCCGTCCAGGCCGGCGCGCTCTGACGCCGCGGCCGCGCGCTACGATGGGGCGCGAACGGAGCACGACGCGATGACGCACGCCGACGCCGCGCCCGACGCACCCGCCGCCGCTGCGCCCGGCGCCCTCGCCGGGCGCAAGGCGCTCGTCGTCGGCGTGGAGACGGCGGCGGGGGGCGCGATCGCCTCGGCGCTCGGCGCGGCGGGGGCCGATGTGGCGCTGGCCGTGCTGCGGCCCGACGAGGGCGTGCTGGCGGCGCGCCGCATCCAGCGCGAGCTGCGCGCGCTGGGCCGCGCGGCCTACACCTACGCGCTGGACGCGACGCTCGGCCAGAACGCGAAGGTCACGACGCGGCAGGTGGCGAAGGAGCTGGGCGGCCTCGACCTCGTGGTCAGCGCCGCCGACGCGCCGCTGGCCGGCCCGCTCGCGCGCACCTCGGAGGCGCAGCTGGGGCAGGCGATGGCGCTCAACTGCCACGCCCACGCCTGGGTCGCGCGCGCCGCCTTCGACGAGTTCCGCCGCGGCGGGCGCGGCTGCCTGCTGATCGTCACGCACGTGCTCGGCGAGCGGCCCGCGCCCGGCGCGGGCGCCTACGCGCTCGCCTGCGCCGCCGCGATCGGCCTCGGACGCGCGCTCGCCGCCGAGCACGCCGCGCCCGGCCTCGCCGCCGTCACGCTGCTGCGGGGGGCCGCCGCGTTCGACCCCTCGGCCGTCGCCGCCGACGGCGGCGGCCTCGAGGCCGCGATCGCGGGCGCCGACGCCGCCGAGGCCCCGGCGCTCGCCCGCCTCGCCACGGAGGCCGCCGCCAGCCCGCCCGAGGCGGTGACGGGCCGCGTGCTCTCCGCCGCCGCGGACGCGCCGTGAGCGCCGCGGGCGGCCTCGCCCGCCTTAGCGCCGCGCTGGCGCTGCTGCTCGTGCTGTCCACCGCCTGCGGGGGCGGCGCGCCGGACGGCGGCGGCGGGCAGGCCGGGCCGTCCGTTCCCTCGCCGGGGCTGACGCAGGCCGGCGCGGCGGCGCTGATCGCGGTCGGCGAATCCCACGTCTGCGACCTGCGGCGGGACGGGACGATCGTCTGCCGGGGCAACGTCCACGGGGGATGGCCGGACGGCGGGGGGTGGGTGCGGATCACGTCGGGGCGAGACTTCTCCTGCGCGCTGCGCGGCGACGGAACCCTCGCCTGCTGGGGCGTCGGCGCCCACGGCGAGACCGATCCGCCGGACGGGAGGTTCGCTTCCGTGGACGCGGGGCGGCGTCACGCCTGCGCCCTCGACGCCGCCGGCTTCGCGACGTGCTGGGGCCGCGACGACGACGGCCGGACGGCGGCGCCTCCTGACGTAGCGTTCGCCTCGATCGGGGCGGGCGACGCCCACGGCTGCGGCCTGACGCCCGGCGGCGAGCTGCGCTGCTGGGGCGCCAACGGGGACGGACAGGCCGAGCCGCGCCCCGGCCCCTTCCGCGCGCTGGCCGTCGGCGCGCGCCACACCTGCGCGCTGCGAGGCGACGGGACCGCCTTCTGCCAGGGTTCGGACGGGGACGGCGAGGCCAGCCCGCCGGACACGGCGTTCCTCGCGATCGCCGCCGGCGACGGGCGGACCTGCGGGATCGCCGCCGGAGGCTCGCTGACGTGCTGGGGCCGCGGCCGGCCGCTCGCGCCGGAGGGCGCGTTCGCGTCGGTCAGCGTCGGACGGTACGAGACCTGCGCCGTGCGGACGGACGGCCGCGCCGAGTGCTGGCCCCACGGGCCGTCGCCGGACGGCGGGGGCGTGCGCGCAGAGCTCGCGCTGGCGGGCCGCGACCTCGATCAGCCGGTCGAGCTGTTCCCGTGGCCGGGCGGCGGCCTCGCCGTGGCGGACCGCAGCGGCTACGTCGACGTCTACGCCCCGGACGGGGCGGAGCCGCGGCGGGCGCTCGACCTGACCGGCCTGATCGCGACCGCCTGTTGCGACCTCGAAAGCGGGCTGCTCAGCGCGGCGCCGGACCCGGAGTTCGGGGCGTTCCCGTACCTCTACGTCTACTGGACGGCGGACGCGGTCGGCGAAGCGGACATGGCCGCGGCGCGACTCTCCCGCTTCCCGGTCGCCGGCGGGCGGGCCGTGCGCGAGGACGAGCTGGTCATCCTCGACATCCCCCTGGCGAGGAAACACTTCGGGGGCGCCGTCCGCTTCGGCCCGGACGGGATGCTGTACCTGTCGCTGGGTGATCTGGGCAGCATAGAGGACGCGCAGGACCCGGGCACGCTGGGAGGGACGATCGTCCGCATCGACGTGCGGGGCGCGACGGCGCAACGGCCCTACCGCGTCCCGGACGACAACCCGTTCGCCGCGTCGCCGGACGCGCGGCCCGAGATCTGGGCCTACGGCCTCCGCAATCCCTGGCGGATGCACTTCGGGCCGGACGGCCGCCTGTGGGTCGGCGACGTGGGCCAGAACTCGTTCGAGGAGGTGTCGATCGCCTCGGCGGGCGCGAACCTCGGCTGGCCCGCCGCCGAGGGCGACGCCTGCTACTGGGGCGAAGACGTCTGCGCGTCCACGACGCCGCCGGCGGCGGCCTACGGCCACACCGAAGGGAACTGCGCGGTCGTCGGCGGCCTCGCGCTGCCCGAACCCGACGGCAGGTACGTGTTCGCCGACTTCTGCAGCGGCAGGGTGTGGGCGCTGGAAGGCGGCGACGGGGACTGGCGGATGCGGGAGCTGCTGGACCTGCCGCTGTCCGTCAGCTCGTTCGGGCGCGGCCACGACGGCGAGGTGTACGTGCTCACCTTCCGCGGCCCCGCGCTCCGGCTGGCGATCGGGCCCGGCGCCGGTGAGGCCTCGCCCTGACGCCGCGCCCCTCGCCCCGATGCGCGGCGCCGGGCCGGCGCGCGTTCCCGATCGTGAACAGCCGCCCGTATGCTGGGCGCGCCGATGGCCGCGGGCGTCCCTACCGGGTAGCCTCTGCCTGCGCCGCGAGGAGGCGCCCTCATCGCGAACGGGAAGACCGCGGGATTGCTGGCGGTGCTGCTCGGCGCAGTCTCCGCGCTGGGCTTCGCGCTGGCGGCGGCACGGAACAGCGGCGCCGAGGTGCGGATCGAGGCGCGCCGCCTCGACGACGGGCGCGTCGAGTTCGCGTTGAGCGAGCGCGGAGCGGACGGCGAGTGGGGCGACCGCATCCTGCCGTCCTCCCGCTACTTCCCGGCGGGCAGCCGCGGCGGATGGCTCCGATCGTCGCCGGTGTCCGTCGGCGCAGGCGCTCCCGCCCCGGCGGTGCGGATCGAGGCGCGCCGCCTCGGCGACGGGCGCATCGAGTTCGCGTTGAGCGAGCGCGGAACGGACGGCGAGTGGGGCGACCGCGTCCTGCCGTCCTCCCGCTACTTCCCGGCGGGCAGCCGCGGCGGATGGCTCCGATCGTCGCCGGTGTCCGTCGGCGCAAGCGCTCCCGCCGCCGCGTCCCCCTCGGCGGCGGCGCCCGCGCCGGCGCCTCGGGCGTCGTGCCCGGACGGCGCGGTGGCGGAGCTGGACGGCAACCCGGGACTGGCCGCGGACGGCGAGCAGCGTCTCGCCGTCCGCGACGTCCTCGCGGGCGACGGCGAAGTGCTGAATTGGAGCGCCGCGCTGCCGATGGACCAGTGGGAAGGCGTCACGATCGGGGGATCGCCGCCCCGCGTCACCGTTCTATTGCTCACTAGGGCTGGGAACGGGTTGAGCGGCAGCATCCCGCCCGAACTCGGCCGCTTGGCGAACCTGGAGTGGCTGAGCCTCGACGGGAACGAGTTGAGCGGCAGCATCCCGCCCGAACTCGGCGGCTTGGCGAACCTGGAGTGGCTGAACCTCAACGGGAACGAGTTGAGCGGCAGCATCCCGCCCGAACTCGGCGGCTTGGCGAAGCTGGAGGGGTTGTGGCTTCGCGGGAACGGGTTGAGCGGCAGCATCCCGCCCGAACTCGGCAACCTGGCGAAGCTGGAGGGGCTGAGTCTGCGCGGGAACGCGCTGACCGGCTGCCTCCCCCGCGCGCTGGATAACCTGACCGACGCGCTCCCGCCCTGCTGACGGCGCCGCCCGCACCCGGCGTCCGGCGGCCCCGACCGGTGTCGCGGGCGGGCGCGGCAGGCGCTGTCGTCCGCGGTAAGCTGTCGCGCGTTCCCGATCGTGAACCGCCGCCCGTATGCTGGACGCGCCCGCGCCGGCCCGCTTCCGGCGGGCGGAGGGCGTCGCGGGTGCGGGAGGCGCGCGCGGTGAACGGCGACGGTCCGCGACGGGCGGCGGGAGGCGGCGCGCCGTGAGCGCGGCGGACGGCCTCGCGGGCCGTCACGCGCTGGTGGCCGCCGCGCGCGAACCCGAGGGCCGCGCCCTCGCCCTCGCCCTCGCCGCCGCCGGCGCGACCGTCAGCGTCGCGACGGCGCGCGACGACCGCGCCGAGGAGGTGACGGCGCACTCGATCCTCAACGAGTGCTGGACGCTCGGACGCGACGGCCGCGCGCTCCGCCTCGACCTCGCCGACCCCGCCGCCGCCGATGCCGCCCTCGCCGGCCTCGAGGCCGCGGTCGCGCCCCTCGACGCGCTGGTGATCGCCCCCCCGCGCGAGGGCGACGGCGACGCCTCGGCGTTCGCGGATGCGGCGGCGCGCCGCATGGCGGAGCGCGGCGGCGGGCGCATCGCGCTCTGCGCGGGCGCGGACGGCGGCGAGGCGGCGCGCGCTCTCGCCGCGTCGCTGTCCGCGCGCTGGGCGGAGCGCGGCGTCGGCGCCTCGGCGGTGGAGGCGGTCGGCGACGCGGTGGCGGCGGCGGTCGGCGCCCCGTGACGACGCGGGCGAGAACCGAACCGCCCGGTCAGCGCGCGCGGACGCGCGAGCAGTCGCGGCGCGTGTAGTCCTTGGGGTGGCTGTGCGCGGCCTCGCCTTCGGCCGTCACGACCTCGTGCACCGTGCCGACGTGCTGCCCGTTCGCTGTGATCAGCTTGACGATCCGCGCCTCCCCGCCGATCCAGCGCGGATCGCGCGCCGCCGTTCGGTGTACGATGAGTTCGAGGAACACGCCCGCCGCCCGTTTGCCGTCCATGTCCGCGACGGCCCACAATGCGGCGAGATCAGCGGACGGGACGACTTCGATGACGACACCCCTGATCGTCCGCTCCCCGACGCGGGCCGAGGTGCTGGAGGCGGCGCGGCGGACGCTGGCGGACGGCCCGGGCCAGTATGGCCGATTGCCCGACTTCCTCGCCTCCGTGGACTGGTCGGAGCGCGTGCGCCCGGGCGCCGGCGCCGCGGACCTGCTGGGGCGGCTGGAGCTGTGGGACAGCGAGTACCGCGAGGGCGGCATCGGCTGGGACGAGCTGGCGGCGCGCCTCGCCGCGCTCGGCGGCGGATAGCGCCAGACGCGCCGCTCCCCGTCGGGCGCGATTGACGCGCCGGCGGCGGCGCGCCTACGATTTCGCGTGCGCCCGCCGCCGGCGGGCGGCGGCGGCGAAAGGCCGGACGCGAACGTGACCGAGGTCTACGTCGGGGAGACGGAGTCGTTCGAGGCGGCGCTGAAGCGCTTCAACAAGCGCGTGCAGGCCGACGGCATCCTCTCCGACGCGCGCCGGGCGGAGTACTACGAGAAGCCGTCCGTGCGCCGCAAGAAGAAGGAGGCCGCGCGCCTCCGCAAGCTGCGTAAGGCGATGCGCGCGCAGACCAGGCAGCGGCGCTAGCCGCGCCCCCGCGCGCGGCGCCCCGGCCGGCGGCGTCCGGCCCCGCGCGGCGCGCGCCCACGACCGGAGACGGCAGGCGCAGGCGATGGCCACGCTCGCGGACGCGATCCGCTCCGACATGACCGAGGCGATGCGGGCGGGCGACCGCACGCGCCGCGACACCCTGCGCCTGCTCATCGCCGCCCTCGACAACGCCCGCATCGCCGCCGGCCGCGACCTCGACGGCGGCGAGGCCGTCGCCGCGCTCCAGCGCGAGGCCCGCCAGCGCCGCGACTCGATCGGGGAGTACCGCAAGGGCGGACGCGACGACCTCGTCCGGCGCGAGGAGGCCGAGCTGGCGATCATCGGCGAGTACCTGCCGGACGAGCTGACCGAGGACGAGCTGCGCGCGGCCGTCGAGGAGGCGATCGCGGAGGCCGGCGCGAGCGAGCCGGGCGACCTCGGCAAGGTGATGGGTCCGCTGATGGCGCGCGTGCGCGGACGCGCCGACGGCCGCCGCGTCAACGAACTCGTGCGCGAGCGGCTGGCGGGCGGTTGATCGGGCCCCGCCGCCCCGCGCCGTGCTGAGCCGCCCGGACGGCGAGGCGCAGTGGCATACGCCCGGCGCCGCCGCCGCGTTCGGCCTCGTGGTCGCCGTGGCGCTCGCGGCGGCGCTGTTCCCGTGGCACCCCGGCGGCGCGAAGCTGCGCGAGGGCGAGCCCTCGCCGTTCGCGCTTTCGGCCCCCACCGGCGTCTCCTACGAGTCGGACGTGCTGACGGAGCGCGCGCGCGCCGCCGCGGCCGCCGCCGTGCCCTCCAAGCTGGTGCGCGAGGAGTCGATCCTGCGCCGCCAGCTGGGCGAGCTCGGCCAGCAGCTGGCCGGCGTCCGCGACGCGCGGGCGGCCACGCTCAGCGACTCCGAGCGCGAGTCGCGCATCCGCGCCGCCGCCGCGGGCGCGCTCGCGCAGTCCTCGATCGTGACCCTCGCCGCCGTCTCCGGCGAGCGCTTCGACGTCATCGCGGCCGAGGCCGGGCGCGTGCTGCGCGAGACCCTCGGCGGCGGCGTGACCGAGGAGCAGGCGGCGGCGGCGCGCGCCTCCGTGCCCGAGCGCCTGCTCGCCGGGAGCCGCCTCACCGCCGCCGAGGGGACGGCGGCGGCCGAGCTCGTCGCGCCGCTCGTCGTGCCCAACGTCGTCGCCGACGCGGGGCTGACCGAGGCCGACCGCGAGGCGGCGCGCGCGCGCGTCGCGCCGGTGCGGGTGACGCGCGAGCGCGGCCAGCTGCTCGTCGAGGAGGGGCAGGAGCTGACCGCCGCCGACCTCGAGCTGCTGCGGCGCGCCGAGCTGGGCACGGGCGGGGTGACGGCGCAGGGGGCGCTGGCGGCGGCGCTCGTGGCGGCGCTGGCGGGCGCGGCCTGCGGCGCCTACCTCTTCGTCGTGCGCCCGCGGGCGCTGTCCGGGGCGCGGCGGCTGGCGCTGTTCGCGCTGCTGCTGACCGCTCCCGCGGCGGCGCTGCAGTACGGGCTGCCGCTGGTCATGCCCGACCTCGACCGCCAGTTCCTCGCCTACGCGCTGCCGCTGGCGGCGGCGCCGATGGCGGCGGCGGTGCTGCTCGAACTCGGCGCGGCGCTGCTGCTGGCGATGCTGCTCTCCGTCCTCGCCGGCTTCGTCGCCGCCTCCGTGCCGTTCGCCGACGCGGGCGGCGCGGGCCAGATCGAGTCGGCGCGGATGGCGCTCACCGTCGGCGCCGGATCGCTGGCCGGCGTGTTCGTCACGGCGCGCGCCACCAACCTCAACCGCTACCTCGCGGCGGGGTTCGCCGTCGGCGGCGCGGCCGTCGCCGCGCTGCTGGCGACGTGGCTGCTCGACGCCGGCCGGCAGGCGGGCGACCTCGCGTGGATCGCGGGGGCGGGAGGGCTGGGCGGCCTCGCCTCGGCGCTGATCGGGGTGGGCTTCTTCGTGGTGCTGAGCCGACCCTTCGGCATCATCACGCGCGTCGCGCTGATGGAGCTGGCGCAGCTCAGCCACCCCCTGCTGCGCCGCCTCCAGGACGAGGCGCCCGGCACCTTCCAGCACTCCGTCATGGTCAGCACGATGGCCGAGCGCGCCGCCGACCGCATCGGCGCCGACTCGCTGCTGGTGCGCGTCGGCGCCTACTACCACGACATCGGCAAGCTCACCGCCCCCGAGTTCTTCGTCGAGAACTCGCCCGCCGGCGAGGACCCCCACGCCACGCTCGACCCGCTGCAGAGCACGCGCCTGATCCAGCAGCACGTGCTGGCCGGCGCCGAACTCGCGCGCCGCGAGGGGGTGCCCGCGGCCGTCGCCCAGTTCATTCCCCAGCACCACGGCACCCGCCGCGTCCAGTTCTTCTACCGCCGCGCCGCCGCCGCCGATCCCGACGTCGACCCCGAGCTGTTCCGCTACCCCGGCCCCCGCCCCCAGTCGCGCGAGGCCGCGATCCTCATGCTCGCCGACTCCAGCGAGGCCGCCGTCCGCGCCAGCGCCGACCGCTCCCGCGAGCGCATCGCCGCCGTCGTCGAGGAGATCGTGCGCGAGCGCGTCGACGAGGACCAGTTCGACGAGTGCGACATCTCGCTGCGCGACCTGCGGATCGTCGCCGACTCGTTCGTGCAGACGCTCAACGCCGTCTACCACCCGCGCGTCGAGTACCCCGAGCCGACCGCGCACGAGATCGCCGAGCGCGGCGGCGCCCCGCCCCCGCGCCGCGCCGCCCGCCCCGCGCCCCCGGCCGCCGCCCGCGCCGCCGAGGCCCCCCCCGAGCGCGGCGGCGGCGAGGACTGAGCGGCGAGGGGCGGGCGGGCCGCCGCCCGCGGCGGCGTATCGGGTATGCTGCGGGCCATGCGCGCGGCGATCGTGGTCTTCCCCGGCACCTGGAGCGACGGCGACTGCGTCTTCGCCCTCGAACGGCTCGGCGCCTCGGCGCGGCGCGTCTGGCACCGCGAGACCGACCTCGGCGGGGCCGAGCTGGTGGTGCTGCCGGGCGGCTTCTCCTACGGCGACTACCTGCGCTGCGGGGCGATCGCCCGCTTCTCGCCGGTGATGGAGGCGGTGCGCGCGCACGCCGCCGCCGGAGGCCTCGTGATCGGCATCTGCAACGGCTTCCAGATCCTGTGCGAGGCGGGGATGCTGCCGGGCGTGCTGATGCGTAACGCCTCGCTCCAGTTCCGCTGCGAGTGGGTGCGCCTCGCCGCCGCCTCGCGGCGCTCGCCGTTCACCGCCGGCATCGAGCCGGGGCGCGTGCTGCGCGTCCCGATCTCGCACGGCGAGGGCGCCTACCACGCCTCCGCCGCCGACCTCGCGGCGCTCGAGGCGGCGGGCCGCGTCGCCTTCCGCTACTGCGACGCCGAGGGCCGCGCCACGCCCGAGGCCAACCCCAACGGCTCCGCCGCCAACGTCGCGGGCGTGCTCGGCGAGGACGGCAACGTGCTCGGCATGATGCCGCACCCCGAACGCGCCTCCCACCCGCTGCTCGGCGGCGAGGACGGCGCGGCCATCTGGCGTTCGGCGATGGCCAGCCTCGCGGCCGCGGCCTGAGCGCCGCACGGAAAGGAACCCGGCATGACGAGCGACACGGCGGCGGCGGCGCCCTACCCCGCGCGGCTCGACGTCGAGTACCCCGAGGAGGGGCTGAGCCGCCTCACGACGTTCTTCCGCGCGATCTGGGCGATCCCGATCCTCGCCGTGCTGACCGCGCTGACCGGCGGCGGCCCCCGGATCCAGCAGCTGGGGGACGACGCCTGGCTGATCGTGGCCTCGTCGGCCGGCCTGCTGGTGGTGCCGGTGCTGCTGATGATCCTCTTCCGGCGCAAGTACCCGCGCTGGTGGTTCGACTGGCACCTCGAACTGGCGCGCTTCTCGACGCGCGTCTGGGCGTACCTGCTGCTGATGCGCGACGAGTACCCCTCGACCGACGAGGAGCAGGCCGTCCGCCTCGACCTCGACTACCCGGACGCGGAGCGCGACCTCAACCGCTGGCTGCCGCTGGTGAAGTGGCTGCTGGCGATCCCGCATTTCGCGATCCTGACCGCGCTGGGCGTGATCGCGGGGGTGCTGGTCGTCGTCGCGTGGTTCGCGATCCTGTTCACGGGGCGCTACCCGCGCGGCATCTTCGGCTTCCTCCTCGGCGTCTCGCGCTGGTGGCTGCGGGTCGAGGCCTACTCGCTGCTGCTGATCACCGACCGCTACCCGCCGTTCGGCTTCGACGACTAGGCGGGCGGCGCCCCCGGACGTGGCGGGGCCCCGCCGCGTCCGGGGCTGCGCGAGCGCGGCGCGGCGCGCTATAGTGCGCGCCCGCGCCGCACGCCGCCGGAAGGCGGCGGCGGGCGGCGGACGTGTGGAGGGAACGAACGATGGCGGCGATGGACAGCGGCTATCCGGTCACCTTCGACGTGGCCTACCCCGAGTCGCCGAACCGCTTCCTGATCCTGATCCGCTGGCTGCTGGTGGTGCCGCACCTGATCGTGCTCAACGTCCTCGAGACGCTCGTCGGGCTGGGGACGCTGGTCGGGTTCTTCGCGATCCTGTTCACGAAGAACTACCCGGACTTCATCTGGCGCTTCGTCGTGGGCGTCATGCGCTGGACCCAGAACGCCACCGCCTACACGCTCTTCCTCGACCGCTATCCGCCGTTCAGCCTGACCGAGGGGCAGTACGAGCCGGTCACGTTCACGGTGGAGAAGCCGGCCGCGTTCAACCGCTGGCTGCCGCTCGTGAAGTGGCTGCTGATGCTGCCGCACATCGCGATCCTGATCGTGCTGTCCGCGATCGCGACGTTCGCGGTCGTCCTGCTCGCCCTCGGCGTGCTGTTCACCGGGCGCTACCCGCGCGGCCTGTTCAACTACCTCGTCGGCGTCGGGCGCTGGGGCGCGCGCGTCAACGCCTACGGCCTGCTGCTGGTGGACCGCTACCCGCCGTTCTCGCTGCGCTAGGCGGCGAGGGGCGCGCGGGACGCGCGAGGGGCGATGCCCGCCGCCGACGCCACGCTGGCGCGCCTCGCGCTCACGCGCGCCGAGTACGACCGCCTCGTCGCGATGCTCGGGCGCGAGCCGAACGGCCTCGAGCTCGGCATGGCGGCGGCGCTGTGGTCCGAGCACTGCGGCTACAAGCACACGCGCGCGCTGTTCCGCCACTTCCCGGCGGACGGCCCGCGCGTGCTGACCGGGGCCGGCGCCGAGAACGCGGGCGCCGTGGACCTCGGCGGCGGCTGGTGCGCCGTCTTCAAGATGGAGTCGCACAACCACCCCTCGGCGATCGAGCCCTACGAGGGCGCCGCGACCGGCGTCGGCGGCATCCTGCGCGACGTCTTCGCGATGGGCATGAGGCCCGTCGCGCTGCTCGACTCGCTGCGCTTCGGCCCCCTCGACGACGCGCGCAACCGCCGCCTCTTCCGCGGCGTCGTGGCCGGCGTCGGCGGCTACGGCAACTGCGTCGGCGTCCCCACCGTCGGCGGCGAGACGCACTTCGACCCCTCCTACTCCGGCAACCCGCTCGTCAACGCGATGTGCGTCGGCGCCGGCCGCGCCGAGCACCTGCTCTCGGCCTCGGCGCGGGGACCCGGCAACCCGCTCGTGCTCGTCGGCGCCGACACCGGCCGCGACGGCATCCATGGCGCCACCTTCGCCTCGGCCGAACTGGACGGCGCCTCGGAGGAGCGCCGCCCCGCCGTGCAGGTCGGCAACCCGTTCCTGGAGAAGCTGCTGCTGGAGGCCTGCGTCGAGCTGGCCGAGCGCCACGGCGACTGGATCGAGGGCCTGCAGGACCTCGGCGCGGCGGGGCTGACCTCGAGCTGCGTCGAGGCGGCGGCGCGCGCGGGCACGGGCGTCGCGATCGACGTGGCGAGGGTCCCGCGGCGCGAGGCGGGCATGACGCCGGACGAGGTGATGCTGTCGGAGTCGCAGGAGCGGATGCTCGTGATCCCGAAGCGCGAGCGCCTCGCCGACGTGCTGGCGCTGTTCCGCCGCTGGGAGCTGCGCGCCGACGCGATCGGCGAGGTCACGGACGACGGCCACGTCACCGTGCGCGACGGCGACGCCCTCGCCGCGCGCGTCCCGATCGCCGTGCTCGCCGATCCGCCGCGCTACGAGCTGCGCGGCGAGCCGCCGCCCGGCCACGCGGCGCGGCTCGGCGTGGACCTCGGCGCGCTGCCGGACACGGCGGACCCGGCTGCCGACCTGCTGGCGCTGCTCGGCTCGCCGAACCTCGCGAGCCGGCGCTGGATCTGGCGGCAGTACGACCACGAGGTGCTGACCGGCACCGTGATCGGCCCCGGCGGCGACGCGGCGCTGATCTGGCTGAAGGAAGCCGGCTGCGCGATCGCCCTCGCGACCGACGGCGACGGGCGGCTGGTCGGCCTCGATCCGCGCGTCGGCGCGGCCTGCGCCGTCGCCGAGGCGGCGCGCAACGTCGTCGCCGTCGGCGCGGAGCCGGTCGCGGTCACGGACTGCCTCAACTTCGGCAACCCGGAGCGGCCGGAGGTGGCGTGGCAACTCGAACAGGCGGTGATCGGGCTGTCCGAGGCCTGCCGAGCCCTCGGCGCGCCCGTGGTGTCGGGCAACGCCTCGCTCTACAACGAGACGCCGGAGGGCGCGGTGCTGCCGACGCCGGCGATCGGGATGCTGGGCCTGCTCGACGACGTGGAGCGGCGCCTCGGCATGGCCTTCGCGGCCGGCCACGAGGCGCTGCTGCTGGGCGCGCCGGCGGCGCAGCCCGCCGCCGCGCTGGCCGGCTCCGAGCACCTCGCGCTGCGCCACGGCCTCGCCGCCGGCCGGCCGGCGCTGGACCTCGATCTCGAGGCGCGGGTGCAGCGGCTGGTGCTCGACGCCAACGCGCGGGGGCTGCTCGCCGCGGCGCACGACTGCTCCGGCGGCGGCCTCGCGGTCGCGCTCGCCGAGTGCTGCCTCGCGGGCGGGGTCGGCCTCGACGCGGGCGGCGCGGACCTCGGCGGGCGGCTCGACGCGGCGCTGTTCGGCGAGGCGCAGTCGCGCTTCGTCGTGGCCGCGCCGGACGCGGCGGCGCGCGCGGCCCTCGAGGCGCTCGCGGCGGATCGCGGCGTGCCCGCCGCGGCGCTCGGCGCGGCGGGCGGCGATCGCTTCCGGCTGGGGCCGATCGATCTGCCCCTCGGCGCGCTGCGCGAGGCCTGCGAGGGCGGCCTGCCGCGCGCGCTGGGGGAGCCGGCCGCCGCCGAACCCGATTCGGCGGCGGCGCTATACTGAGCGCGCACCGAGGGGCCCGCATGGCGACGACGGCGCAGCCGTGGAGTGGTGGCGCGCGGGCGCGCGCGGGCGCATTCACGAGGTCCCTGCCGTTCGAGATCGGCATCGTCGCGCTGATCCTGTGCAGCGGCGTGCTGGTGGGGCTGGAGACCGTCGCCTCGCTGGACGCGCGCTACGGCGCGTGGTTCGACCTCGGCCAGCGGGCGATCCTCGGCGTGTTCGTCGCCGAGGCGGCGCTCAAGATGTTCGCCCTCGCGCCGCGCGCCGACCGCTACTTCCGCGACCCGTGGAACGTCTTCGACTTCGCGATCATCGTGCTCTCGCTGATCCCGGCGGTCGGCGTGTGGGCGATCGTGGCGCGCAAGGCGCGGCTGCTGCGCGTGCTGCGGCTGGTGTCGGTGATCCCCGAACTGCGGCTGCTGGTGGCGACGCTCGTGCGCTCGATCCCCGGGATGCTGCACATCGTCGTGCTGCTGGGGGCGCTGTCCTACATCTACGCGATCATCGGCTACCAGCTGTTCAGCGAGCACGACCCGACGCACTGGCACAACCTCGGCGTCTCGCTGCTCTCGCTCTTCCGCGTCGTCACGCTCGAGGACTGGACCGACATCATGTACAAGGCGATGGAGCTGCATCCGCTGCTCGCCCTCTACTTCGTCAGCTTCGTCGTGCTGTGCACCTTCATGGTGCTCAACCTCTTCACCGCGCTGGTCGTCGGCAACCTCGACCTCGTGCGGGAGGAGCAGCCGCGCCTGCGCGGCGGCGGCGCGGACGGCGGCGGCGACGGCGGGGACGAGGAGCCCGACGCCGAGTCGCTGCGCCGCGCGATCGACGGCGCCTACGAGTCGCTGCGCTCGCTCGAACGCCAGCTGGAGCGCGTCGTCGGCGAGCGGAAGCGCCCCTCGTAGCCCGCGGCCGCGCGGCCCCCGCCCCGCGATGATCGCGAGTGCGCCCGCCGCTATGCTGACACGGCTGCGGGGACGGCGGCCGGGGCGCTTGTCGCCGCTCCGGCGCACGGCCGGGGCGCGCGCCGCCGTCCTCCTCGTCCCGTCCGACGAGCGGAGGAGAGGACCATGGCGACGCTCGCGCAGCCGGCCGCGGGGGACGCCCGCGCCCGCGTCTACCGGCTCACGCACTCCCAGCCCTTCGAGTGGTTCATCGTCGCGTTCATCCTCGTCAGCGGCGTGCTGCTGGGGCTGGAGACCGTCTCCTGGATCGTCGAGCGCCACGGGGCGTGGCTGGAGTTCGGGCAGCAGGCGATCCTCGGCGTGTTCATCGTCGAGGCGCTGCTCAAGATGTACGCGGCCTCGCCGCGGATCGACCGCTACTTCCGCGACCCGTGGAACGTCTTCGACTTCACGATCATCGTGGTCTCGCTGGTTCCGGCGGTCGGGATCTGGGCGCTCGTGGCGCGCAAGGTGCGGCTGCTGCGCGTGCTGCGGCTGATCTCGGCGATTCCCGAACTGCGGCTGCTGGTGGCGACGCTGGTGCGCTCGGTGCCCGGGATGCTGCACATCGTCGTGCTGATGGGGGCGCTGTCCTACGTCTACGCGATCGTCGGCTTCCAGCTGTTCAGCGAGCACGACCCGGTGCACTGGCACAACCTCGGCATCTCGCTGCTCTCGCTCTTCCGCGTGGTGACGCTCGAGGACTGGACGGACATCATGTACAAGGCGATGGAGCTGCACCAGATGGCGTGGCTCTACTTCGTGAGCTACGTCGTGCTCGGCGCGTTCATCATCTTCAACCTCTTCACCGCGCTGGTGATCAACAACCTCGACGAGGCCAAGCGCGAGCGGCTGCGCGCCGGCTCGCAGCCCGAGACCGCCGAGTCGCTCCGCGTCGCCATCCGCAACGCCTCCGAGGCGCTGCGCGTCCTCGAACAGCAGCTGGAGGCCGAATCCGGCGAGGGCGGCCCCGCCGCCTGACGGGGGCGGCGCCGCCCTCGCGCCGCGCGCTCCGCGCCCCGGCGCCGCGAGGCGTCCTCGAACGGGCGTTTGACAAGCGGGCGACGCATGTTCTACGATGCGCCTCGCGAGCCGGCGACGGGGGGGAGGCGCGGCGAGGGTTCCGATTGCGCGAGGTTCGCGTTCGTGGATAGCCTATGACGGCATGTCCGCGAGTTGTGGACCGCGCGCGCTGACGGAGCGCCGCGCGTCCGCCACAGTCACCGGCGTACCCGGCTCCGGCACGGCGAAAGGGTTTCGGCAGCGTGAAGGTCGTGTTCCTGGAGACCGTGGAGGGTTCGGGCGACCGTGGCGAGGTGAAAACCGTCGCCAACGGCTACGCCCGCAACTACCTCCTGCCCCGCGGCCTCGCCGCGGCGGCCACGCCGTCCCTGCTCCGGCGGGCGGAAACGCTCGCGCGGGAGGAGGAGGAGCGGCAGCGGCTCCTGGACGGGCAGGCCCGCGAGCTCGTCGGCAAGCTCCAGGGCCAGCGCCTGATCGTACCCGTGCGCGTCGGTGAGCAGGGGTGCCTGTACGGTTCCGTCACGAACGGTGACATCGCCGAGAAGGCTGGGGAGATTCTCGGCGAGGAACTGGACAGGCGCCGCGTCCTGCTGCCCGAGGCGATCCGCCGGGTGGGGGTCTATACCGTCCCGGTGCGGCTGTCGCGCAACGTGACCGCCGAACCGCAAGTGGTCGTGGTCGACGTCGAGGCGCCGGAAGGCGTCGACGCCGCAGCCGAGGCCGCCGTGGCGCAAGCGCTCGCGGCGGAGGAGGCGGCCGCGGCCGCAGGGACGGGGGAAGCCCCCGCCGCGCCGGACGCCGGCGCCGCGCCGGAGCCGGGGAACGCACCGCCCGGGGCCGGGGAGGCCCCGGGGGCGGACCCGGACCCCTCCGGCCCCGCGTCCGGCGGCGATCCCGCCGCGGAGGCGGATCCCGGGGAGCCCGCGTCCGCCCCCTGACCCGCCGTGGTCAGCGGCCGGCCGGCCCAGCTCCGGCCCGAGGCGCGGCCCTCCGCCGCGGGCGGTCTCCCGCCACACGACGTCGCCGCCGAGGAAGCCGTCCTCGCCGCCCTCCTGCTCGACGACGACGCTTACCCCCGCGTCCTCCCCCTGCTGCGCCCCGCGGACTTCTTCCGCGACCGCAACCGCTGGTGCTTCGAGGCCTGCTCCGCCCTCGCCGACCGCGGCGAGCCGCTCACCCACCCCACCGTCGCCCACGAACTCGAACGCGCCGGCCGCCTTGACGACGCCGGCGGCGAACCCTGGCTGTTCGAGCTCACCGGCCGCCACTTCACCGCCGAGGGCGTCGAGGCCCACGCCCGCATCGTCGCCCGCGACGCCCTCTACCGGCGGCTGATCGACGCCGCGGGCCAGATCGCCCGCACCGCCTACGAGGGCGGCCCCGACGCCTCCCGCGTCGTCGCCCAGGCCGAGACGCTGCTGCTCGGCATCCGCTCCGCCGAGGCCGCCGGCGACTTCCGCTCCCTGCGCGACCTGCTCGACCAGTTCCTCGAAGACCCGGGCGAGGCGGTCGAGGGGGTGCTCACCGGCGCCGTGCGCTCCGGCTTCATGGACCTCGACGCGCTGCTGGGCGGCTTCAAGCGCGGCGACCTCGTCGTGCTGGCCGCCCGCACCGGCGTCGGCAAGTCCTCGCTGCTGCTCAACTTCGCGCGCAACGCCGCCGCCGGCCAGCACGGCACCGTCGCCTTCTTCGCCCTCGAGATGAGCGCCGACCAGCTGGCCATGCGCCTGCTCTCCGCCGAGTCCGGCGTCGACGCCACGCGCCTGCGGCTCGGCATGCACACCGAACCCGAGGAGGCGCGCATCATGCACGCCATCGGCGCGCTCGGCGAGGCCCGCCTCTACATCGACGACTCGGCGGTGCTGAGCGTGCCCGAGGTCCGCGCCAAGTGCCGCCGCCTGCAGGCCGACGCCGGCCTCGACCTCGTGATCGTCGACTACCTCCAGCTGCTGCACGCCGCCTCGCCGGGAGGCGAGAACCGCGCCTCCGAGCTGGGCCGCATGACGCGCGCGCTCAAGGAGCTGGCGCGCGAGCTCGAGGTGCCGGTCGTCGCCGCCGCCCAGCTCTCGCGCGCCGTCGAGAGCCGCACCCCCCACATCCCGATGCTGTCCGACCTGCGCGAGTCCGGCTCGATCGAGCAGGACGCCGACGTGGTGATGTTCATCTACCGCGAGGACGTCTACCGCACGCCCGAGCAGTGGCAGGACGAGCACCCCGGCGAGGTCGGCGGCCAGCACCCCACGGGCCTCGCCCAGCTGATCGTGGCCAAGCACCGCAACGGCCCGACCGGCACGGTGAGCGTGCGCTTCCTCGACCGCACCGCATCCTTCCAGGACCTCGTCCTGCGCGAGCCGCCGCCGGAGCCGGAGGACTGGGCGTGACCGCCGTCGCGCCGCCGCCCGCGCCGGAGGCGATTGCGGCGTGATCACCGATCGGCAATTCGAGGAAATCCTCGCGGATGCGACAAAGCGGGCCGAGGGCGATGTCGGATGGCGCGAGCCGCGAGGACATTGGCCAGCGCAGAGGTTCAGGGTCAACGTGCGTTCCGAGCCGGACTGGCCCCTCTTCGTCGAGGGGTGGTGGAACCCGCAGTCGGGCAAATTGAGCTACACGCTGGTGCACCGCTACACCGGACGCATCGTTGGCCTCGATCTGGGGAGTGGGCACCGCAACCTGGACCGCACCGAGATTCCGGCGCTGCACAAGCATCGCTGGTCCGAGCAGTTCAAGGCGAGGCAGGCGTACGTTCCGATGGACATCACGGCTCCGTGGGACCAGCCGATCAAGGTCTGGCGGCAGTTCTGCACGGAGATTCAGACTGGAGCATGTCGGCGAGCTGCACCCGCCGGCGTGGCAGGAAAGGTGGCCTCTGTGAACGCTGCCGAACTCGGCGACGTGCTGAGGGGATCCCTGCCGGCGCTCTTCGAATACTCCCCGGCGCCGCGCGACGCCGTGCGCGTGCGGACGCCGATGCTGTACCCCGACGGCGATCTCGTCGACGTGTTCGTCGTCGAGACGGACGACGAGTATCTCGTCACGGACTTCGGCGACGCCTTGGGGTGGCTGCGGATGCAGTCCGTCGGCGGCGAACTCACGGCGAACCAGCGTGCGTTCGTGGACGACGTTTGCCTGACGCTCGGCATCGAACGCGACCGCGGGCAGTTGACGGTGCGCTGCCGCGAGCGCTCGGATCTCGCGGACGCGATCCACCGCGTCGGGCAGGCGGGCGTCCGCGTCGCCGACGTCGAGTTCACGTTCCGCGCGCGTGCGCCGCGCGCGACGATCGCCGATGAGGTGGACGGTTGGCTCAGGGCACAGCGGATCGAGGCGGCGCGCGGCGTGAGGCGAAGCGGCCGATCCGGGCACGACTGGGCCGTGGACTACGAAGTCGCCGCCGGCGCGGGGACATCGCTCGTCTTCCTGGTCGGCGGCGACACCCCTGCCGCCGTCTGGCAGCGCGCCATGCACGTCTTCGTCGGCTGTTCCGATCTCCGCGAGCTGACCAAAGAAGGGCAACCCGTGGCACTGGTTTCGCTGTTCGACGACAGCACCGAGTGGCGTGACGACAGCGTCAATCTGGTGCGGGAAGTTTCCCGGACCGTGATGTGGTCGCAGCGCGACGAACTGGCGCGCCTGCTCACGAGCGGCGCGATGCCTCTCGCGCCGCCGTGACCGCGGCCTTCGAGGGCTTCGCGGCGGGGGGGCGCACGCTGGCGGCGCCCGCGCAGTTCTTCGCCGAGCTCGCGCCGGCGATCGCGGACGAGGCGGAGCTGCGGGTGACGCTGCACGCGCTCTACGAGATCGGGCGGCGCGGCTGGTCGCGGCCCGTGCGCGGCTCCGCCCTCGCCGCGTCCGAGGCGCTCGCCCGCTCGCTCGAGGCGCGCGGCGGGGCAGCCGCCGTCGCCCCCGCGCTGGAGCGCGCCGCCGCGCGCGGCTCGCTCCTCGCCTGCCCCCTCGCCGACGGCGACGTCGCCTGGCTGCTCAACAACGAGGCCGGGCGGCGCGCGCTGGAGCGGCTGCGCGCGGGCGCGCTGGCGGTGGACGGCGAGCGCGCCGCGCCCCCGCGCCCGCCCCGCGCCCCCTCCGCGCCCGCCGAGGCCTACGAGCAGGAGATCGGCCTGCTCACCCCCTCGATCTCCGAGGCGCTCGCCGCCGCCCGCGCGCGCTGGCCCGACGAGTGGGTCGTCGAGGCGCTGCGCGAGGCCGCCCGCCAGGGCAAGCGCTCCTGGGCCTACGCCGAGGCGATCCTGCGCCGTCGCGAGCGCGGGGGCGCGCTCCCGCCCGGCGGCGCCCCGCCGCCGCCGCGCGACCACGGGCCGTACGAGCACGTCGTGCGGCGCAGCTTCGACGGGTAGCGCGATGGCCAGCGACGGGGCGGCGGGCAACGGGGCGGCGGGCGGCGGCGCGCGGAGCGGCGGGCTGCAGGCGCTGGGCGGGCGCATGGAGCGCTTCGCGCGGACGCTGCGCGCTCGCTCGCGCGCGCCCGAAGCCGCCGCGCCGCCGCGGGCCGGGGGCGAGGCGCCGTGCCCGCTCTGCGACGGCGCGCGCTTCGTGCGCGTCACCGCCGACCCGCTCGCGCCGGACTTCGGGCGGGCCGAGCCGTGCGAGTGCGTGCGCCGCGAGGGCGAAGCCGAGCGCCGCGCGCGGCTGCTGCGCTACTCGCGTCTCGGCGCGCTGGAGCGCTTCACGTTCGGCACGCTGCTGCCGCACGGCCGCTCCGCCGACCCCGCCGCGCGCGAACGCTACGCCGCCGCCGTCGAGGCCGCGCGGCGCTTCGCCGAGCGGCCCGAGGGCTGGCTGCTGATCGGCGGCACGGCGGGCTGCGGCAAGACGCACCTCGCCGCCGCCGTCGCCAACCGCGCCATCGAGCTCGGCGCGCCCGCGCTCTACCTGCCCGTCGCCGACCTGCTCGACGCGCTGCGCGCCTCCTACGGCGAGGACGCGGCGACGCCCTACGAGCGGCTCGGCGAGCAGCTGCGGTCGGCGGCGCTGGTCGTGCTCGACGACCTCGACGGCTACGCGCCCACGCCGTGGGCGCGCGAGCAGTTCGCGCGGCTGACGGCGCACCGCTTCCACGCGGCGCTGCCGACGGTGTTCGTGAGCGCGCAGCCGCCCGAGGCGCTGGGCGACGAGCGGCTGGCGGCGCGGCTGTCCGATCCGGCGCTCACGCAGCAGCTGGTGCTGGAACAGCCCTCGCGCGAACGCTACGCCGCCGTCGGCGCGATGACGCGCGAGCGGCTGGCCGAGTTCGCCTTCGAGCGCTTCGAGCCGTCCGGCAAGGGGCTGCGCGGCGAGGCGCGGCGCAACCTCGAGGGCGCCTACCGGCTGGCCCGCCGCTGGGCCGAACGGCCCGAGGGCTGGCTGGTGCTGCTCGGCCCCAACGGCGCCGGCAAGACCCACCTCGCCGCGGCCGTCGCCCACTACCGCCTCGAGCAGGGCGGCGCGGCGGCGTTCGCCACCGTGCCCGACCTGCTCGACGAGCTGCGCGCGACCTTCGGCCCGGACGCGGACGAGCGCTTCGGCGCGCTCTTCGGGCGGCTGCGCGAGGTCGAGGTGCTGGTGCTCGACGACTTCGGCGCGCACCAGTCGAGCCCCTGGGCGCAGGAAAAGCTGTACCAGCTGATCAACCACCGCCACCTCGCGGGCCTGCCCTCGGTGGTGACGAGCAACCTCGAACTGGCGAAGATCGAGCCGCGCATCGCCTCGCGGCTCGGCGACCTCCGGCGCTCGGCGGTCTACGAGCTGACCGCCCCCGACTACCGCGTCGGGGGCTGAGGCGCGCCCCGGCCGGGACGAGGGATCAGCCCGCCGCGGCGGGGCGGGGGGCGGCGCCCTCCTGCCACGAGGCGCCGCCGGGGCCGTACTCGCGCTTCCAGATCGGCGCCGTCTCCTTGATGCGGTCGACGGCGCGCAGGGCGGCGGCGAAGGCGTCGGCGCGGTGCGCGGCGGAGACCGCGACGACGAGCGAGACCTCGCCGACCTCCAGCGCGCCGACGCGGTGGTGGGCGGCGATGCGGTGCACCTCGCGATCGGCGTACTCGGCCAGCACCTCGCCGCAGGCGGCCTCGATGCTGCGCGCGGCCATCGAGGCGTAGGCCTCGTACTCGAGGCGGACGACGGCGCGCCCCTCGTGGTGGTCGCGGACCACGCCCTCGAACAGCACCACGGCCCCGCTCGCCGGCGTGGCGACGAGGCCGCGCAGCGCCTCGCGGTCGAGCGGGGCCTCGGTGACGAGGCAGCGCGGCGCGGCGCCGTCCGGCTCCACTACGCCCGGGGGCGCATCGGGGCCGGTGGGCGCGCCGCCGGAGATGGGCTGGATCAGCGCCACCTCGTCGCCGTCCGCGACGGCGGCCTCGGCGTCGAGGCAATATTCCTCGTTGACGGCGACGGCGGCGCCGGGCAGGTGCGGGCGGAGGGCGGGATGCGCGGCTTCGAGGCGCCGCCTGAGGGCGGCGACGGTGACGCGGTCGCCGTCGAACTCCTCGACGAGGTCGCCGCCCATCAGCTCGCGCAGCTGGGCGAAGAGCCGCACCCGCACCCGCACGCCGCGCCGCCTCCCCGCGCCGCCGCCGGACGCGGCGCCCCCTCGCAGTATACGCCGCGCGGCGATCGGGGCCGGCGGCGAGGGCGCTCAGTCCTCGCAGACCTCGGGGTGGCGGCGCAGCCAGTCGAGGATCGCCTCGGCGGCCCACCGGTGGCCCTGCGGCGTCCAGTGGGCGTCGTGCGGCCACTGGGCCGCCCGCGGCTCGCCCCCGCGGCTCGCGATCCAGTCGTGCTGGTGGATCACGGGGACGCCGAGGGGTCCGGCCATGCCGCCGAGGATCTCGTTCCAGCGGCTCGACGCGGGCCCCGTGACGTGCGCGGACAGCACGGCGAGCGCGGCGCCGTCGCGGTCGGCGCGGCGCGCGAACGCGGCGAGGGACCACTCCGCGAATGCGAGGGCCTCGGCGAAGACAGGCGGCGGCTCCGCGGAGCGGAGCAACTCGAAACCCTCGCCCGCCGCCGGGTCCCAGCCGCCGGCGATCCACCCGTAGCCGGGGCGGGCGGCCAGCGCCGCGGCGCGCTCGGCGAGCGTCGGGAACGCCGGTTCCGGGAACAGGGCGCGCCGCTTGGCGTCGAGCCAGCGCGCGAGCAGCGAGCGTTCGGTCAGCGCCCGCGCCGCGCGGTCGCGCCAGCCGCCGGACGGCTCCGGCGCGCCGGACCAGGGCAGCGCGTTCGCAGCGTAGTCCGGGTGCGGCGGGCGCAGCCGCACGCCGCCGTCGGCGGTGCGTTCCGGGTAGGCGTAGTGCATCCGCGCCGGATCCCAGCCCAGGCTCATCGCACTCAGCACGGCGGAATTGTCCGCGAAGTCGTTGTCGACGGCGACGAGCACCACGAGGTTGGGCCGCAGCGGGCGCGCGTACTCGTCGTAGTACGGCAGCTGATTGGCCTGCCCCGTGGCCAGGCGCCCCCATGCCGAGGCGGTCACGTCCAGCCCGGGCAACGCGGCGGCGGCCAGCGCCTCGAGGCGCACGTGCAGCTTGTCGGCGATCGGGACCTCGAGCGCCTCGACGAACGAGTCGCCGAACACCGCGACGTGGCAGCTGGCCGCGGCGCGCTCGGGGTCGGGCGGCTCGCGGTCGAGGAAGCCGAGGCTGTTCGCGCGCTGGATCGTCCAGAAGTCGAGGCCGTTGGTGTGGCGCACCTCGGAGTGCGGCTCGTAGAGCAGGCCCACGCCTGCCACGAAGCGCGAGGTCGAGCCGGGCGCGACGAAGGGCGAGGCCACCCGCAGCCACGCCTCGCCCGCGATCGCGATCAGCGCGAGCCCGGCGAGGACCAGCGCCGCGTTCACGCCCGCGATGCGCGCTAGCCGAACGAACATTCGGGGGGGGGGGGGGTGTGATATGTCTAGTCACGCCGCGTCCGATCCTCGCAGACCTTGGGGTGGCGGCGCAGCCAGTCGAGCAGCGCCTCGGCGGCCCACTGGTGGCCTTGCGGGGACCAGTGGGCGTCGTGGGGCCAGCGGGCGTCCCCGGTGCGTCCGCCGGAGCGCGCGATCCAGTCGTGGTGGCTGACGACGGCGATGCCGAGCGCGCCGGTCATGTCCCGCAGGACGGCGGACTTGCGGGTGTCCGCGCCGCCCACGCCGGAGGCGGAGAGGACGACGAGCGCGGCGCCGTCGCGTTCGGCGCGGTCCCGGAACGCGGCGAGGGCCCACGCCGTGAACTCGCGCGCCTCGGCGAAGACCGGCGGCGGGTCCTCGGACAGGAGCAGGGGCTGCAGCGACGCGGTCGCCGCCGGATCCCAGCCGTCGGCGATGCCGGCCTGCCCGGGGCGGCGGCTCACCGCCTCGGCCCGCTCGGCGAGCGGGGGGCGCGCCACCGGCTCGCCCGGCGGGAACAGCGCCCGCCGCTTGGCGTCCAGCCAGCGCGCGAACAGCGAGCGCCCGGCGATTTCGCGCAGGACGCCCTCGCGCCAGCCGCCGCGCGAGGGCGCCCCCAGCCCGCGGTGCGCGAACCAGGGCAGCGCGTCCTCGGCGTAGCCGGGGTCGGGCGGGCGCAGCCGCACGCCGCCGTCCTCGCCGCGCACGGGGAAGGCGTAGGGCGTGCGGTTCGGGTCCCAGCCCTCGCGCAGCGCCAGCAGCGCGGCGGAGTTGCCGTCGAAGTCGTTGGTGAAGAAGACCAGCACCACGAGGTTCGGGCGCAGCGGCCGGACGTAGCGGTCGTAGAACGCCAGCTGGTTGGCCTGCGCCGTCTCGTGGCGGCCGAACGCCGAGGCGGTGACGTCCAGCTCCGGCAGCTCGCGCGCGGCGAGCGCCTCGAGGCGCACCTGCACCCGCCCCGCCAGCGGCGTCTCGAGGCCCGCCACCACCGAGTCGCCGATCACGGCGACGTGGCAGCTCGCCGCCGCCCGCTCCGGCGCGAGGGGCTCGCGGTCGGGGAAACCGAGGCTGTTGGTGCGGGAGACCGTCCAGTAGTCGAGGTCGTTGGTGTGGCGGATTTCGGCGTCGGGCTGCAGCAGCACGCCCACGCCCGGCACGAAGCGCGAGGGCCGCGCCGGCTCGATGAACGGCGCCGACGCCCGCAGCCACGCCTCGCCCGCGAGCGCGACGAGCGCGAGGCCGGCGAGGATCAGCGCCGCGTTCCAGCCCGCGACGCGCGCGAACCCCCGCGCCGCGCGATGCGCGATCGCGCGCGGGCGTCGCCGGCGGCCGTGCGGGATCGGCATGGGCGGGCAGGGTACCAGAGCCGCGCCGTGGCGCAGCCCGCCGCGGCCCGCGCGGGCCGTCGGCGCGCTCAGTCCTCGCAGGTCTCGGGGTGGCGGCGCAGCCAGTCGAGGATCGCCTCGGCGGCCCACTGGTGGCCTTGCGGGGACCAGTGGCGGTCGTGCGGCCATTGGGCCTGCGCGTTGCGCCCGCCGGAGCGCACGATCCAGTCGTGCTGGTCGATCACGGGGATGCCGAGAGGCTCGGTCATGCCGCTCAGGACGGCGTCCGTGCGGTCGCGGTGATTGTCGTGTACGGAGAGGACGACGATCGCAGCCCCGTCGCGGTCGGCGCGGCTTCGGAATTCGGCGAGCGCCCACGCGGTGAACTCGAGGGCTTCGGCGAAGAGGGGCTTGGGGTTCTCCGCAAGCAGATAGTTCGCCCGCAGGGGTCTGGCGATCGGTTTCCGCGGCGGCTCCCAGCCGTCGAGAATCCACTCGTAGCCGGGTCGGGCGGCCAGCAGCCCGGCCCGTTCGGCCAGCGATCCCTGTCCGTCGTCTCCCGCCAGGGCGCGGCGCTTGGCGCCGAGCCAGCGCAGGAACAGCGAGCGCGAGGCCGCGGCGGATGCGTCCTCGAACCAGGGCAGCGCGTTCTCCGCGTATCCGGGGTCGGGAGGGCGCAGCCGCACGCTCCCGTCCTCGCCGCGCACGAGGAAGGCGTAGGGCGTGCGGTCGGGGTCCCAGCCCCACGAGAGCGCCTGCAGCACGGGGGAGTTGTCGGCGAAGTCGTTGTGGACGAAGACCAGCACCAGCAGGTTGGGGCGCAGCGGACGCGCGTACTCGTCGTAGAACGGCAGCTGGTTGGCCTGCCCCGTGCGCCGGCGTCCCCACGCCGAGGCGGTGACGTCCAGCTCCGGCAGCGCGACGGCGGCGAGCGCCTCGAGGCGCACGTGCAGCTTGTCGGCGATCGGAACCTCGATCGCCTCGACGAAGGAGTCGCCGATCACGGCGACGTGGCAACTCGTCGCGGCGCGCTCCGGGGCCGGCGGCTCGCGGTCGAGGAAGCCGAGGCTGTTCGCGCGCTGCACCGTCCAGTAGTCGAGGCCGTTGGTGCGGCGCACCTCGGCGTGCGGCTCGTAGAGCACGCCCACGCCCGCCACGAAGCGCGAGGTCGAGCCGGGCGCGACGAAGGCGCCCGACAGCCGCAGCCACGCCTCGCCCGCGAGCGCGATCAGCGCGAGGCCGGCGAGGACCAGCGCCGCGTTCCAGCCCGCGAGGCGCGCTACCCGAACGAACATTCGGGGGGGGGGGGGGGGGGTGATATGTCTAGTCACGCCGCGCCCGATCCTCGCAGGTCTCGGGGTGGCGGCGCAGCCAGTCGAGGATCGCCTCGGCGGCCCACTGGTGGCCTTGCGGGGACCAGTGGTGGTCGTGCCGCCAGTGGGAGTCCTCGATGCGCCCGCCGGAGTGCGCGATCCAGTCGGGCTGGCTGATCACGGGGATGCCGAGGGGTTCGGCCATGCTCAGCAGGAGCTCCGACTGCGGGGTGTGCGCGTGCCCGACTTCCTGGTGCGACGCCAGGATCGTCAGCGCGGCGCCGTCGCGGTCGGCGCGCCGCCTGAATTCGGCGAGGGCCCACTCCATGTCGGCGAGCGCCTCGGCGAACACGGGCGGCGGGTCCTCCACGAACAGCAGCCCGTCGAGCTCCTGGGCGACCGTCGGCTGCCAGCCGTCGAGGATCCACCCGTAGCCGGGGAGGGCGGCCGTCAGCGCGACCCGCTCGGGAAGCGGAGGCCGCGTGTCGGGCGGGATCAGCGCCCGCCGCTTGCCGTCGAGCCAGGCGGCGAACAGCGAGCGCTTCGCCAGGCCCCGGCCGAGGGCCTCGTACCAGCGTTCGGACGCGGGCCGCGGCAGGTCCCAGCCCGGCAGGTCGCCGGACGGCTGGTAGTCCGGGTGCGGCGGACGCAGCCGGACGGCGCCGTCCGCGGCGCGTTCCGGGTAGGCGTAGGGCATCCGCGCGGGATCCCAGCCCAGGCGCATCGCCCTCAGCACGGCGGAGTTGTCCGCGAAGTCGTTGTCGACGGCGACGAGCACCACGAGGTTGGGCCGCAGCTGCCGCACGTACTCGTCGTAGTACGGCAGCTGGTTGGCCTGCCCGGTGGCCAGGCGCCCCCACGCCGAGGCGGTGACGTCCAGCCCGGGCAGCGCGGCGGCGGCCAGCGCCTCGAGGCGCACCTGCAGCTTGTCCTCGATCGGGACCTCGATCGCTTCGACGAACGAGTCGCCGATCACGGCGACGTGGCAGCTGGCCGCGGCGCGCTCGGGGCCGGGCGGCTCGCGGTCGAGGAAACCCAGGCTGTTCGCGCGCTGCGCGGTCCAGAAGTCGAGGCCGTTGGTGCGGCGCACCTCGGCGTGCGGCTCGTAGAGCACGCCCACGCCCGGCACGAAGCGCAGGGGCAGCGGCAGGGCGGCGAAGGCGCCCGACAGCCGCAGGTACGCCTCGCCCGCGACCGCGACCGCCACGAGGCCGGCGAGGATCAGAGCCGCGTTCCAGCCCGCGAGGCGGGCCAGGCGGACGAACTTCCGCGAGGGGGTGCGCGGGGTCATGCTCGCGCCCGATCATCGCAGACCTCGGGGTGGCGGCGCAGCCAGTCGAGCAGCGCCTCGGCGGTCCACCGGTGGCCTTGCGGGGACCAGTGGTTGTCGTCCGGGAAGCGGGCGTCCTCGATGCGCCGGCCGCGGTCGTCGATCCAGCGGTGCCAGTTGATCACGGGGATGCCGATCTCGCCGGCGACCTCGCGCAGGAGTCCGTCCTTGCGGCTCTCCGGACCCGGCATGTTGTGCAGGACGACTACCGAGGCGCCGTCGCGGTCCGCGAGCCGTCGGAATTCGGCAAGGGCCCACCGGGTGAATTCGAGGGCTTCGGCGAAGACGGGCGGGGGCTGCTCACGGTCCAGCAGCAGGCTGAGCAGGGCCGCGTCGGTCGTGGGCCGCCAGCCGCGGGCGACGTACCCGTAACCGGGGCGAGCGCTCACCGCCTCCAGACGCCCGGCGAGCGGGGGCGCCGGCTCCGTCTCCCGCAGGTCCCGCAGCCGGGCGTCCACCCAGCGCGCGAACAGCGAGCGTTCGGCCAGCTCACGGGCGGCGGCCTCGTGCGGTCGCCCGGACGCCGGACGCTCCTCGATCTCCGGGGCCCAGGGCAGCGCGCTCGCCGCGTAGTCCGGGTCGGGCGGGCGCAGGCGCACGCCGCCGTCCCCGGCGCGCGCGGGGAAGGCGTAGGGCGTGCGGTCGGGGTCCCAGCCCGCGTAGTCCATCGCCGCCAGCGCCGCGGAGTTGCCGAGGAAGTCGTTGCGGGTGAAGACCAGCACCAGCAGGTTGGGGCGCAGCGGCCGCGCGTACTCGTCGTGGAACGGGAGCTGGTTGGACTGCGCGGTGCCGAAGCGCCCCCAGGCGGAGGTCGTGACGTCCAGCTCCGGCAGCGCGGCGGCGGCGAGCGCCTCGAGGCGCACGTGGAACTTGTCGGCGATCGCGACCTCTTTGGCCTCGACGAACGAGTCGCCGAAGACGGCGACGTGGCAGCTGGCCGCGGCGCGAGCGGGATCGGGCGGCTCGCGGTCGAGGAAGCCGAGGCTGTTGGCGCGCTGGATCGTCCAGTAGTCGGAGCCGTTGGTGTGGCGCACCTCGGAGTGCGGCTCGTAGAGCACGCCCACGCCCTCCACGAAGCGCGAGGTCGAGCCGGGCGCGACGAAGGCGCCCGACAGCCGCAGCCACGCCTCGCCCGCGAGCGCGATCAGCGCGAGGCCGGCGAGCACCAGCGCCGCGTTCCAGCCCGCGAGCCGCGCCAGCCGAACGAATATTCGGGGGGGGGGGGGGGTGATATGTCGAGTCATGGCCGTCGCGCTTCCGGCGAGCCCTCGCCGCCATTGCGGGCGCGGAGATGCTGGAGGAAGCGGTAGCGAGCCAGCCATCGGCCGACCTCGACCGTCCCTTCCGCGGTACCGTCGCGCACGGCCTGCGCCATGCTTTCGGAGGATCGTGCGTACGCCCGCTCGCAGAGGCGCACATAGCGTTGGAGCGCTGCGATCTTCCGCTCGCTGGACCGCTGCCGGATGCGGAATGCGTCGCGACCCGTCGTAGCGGCCACTGCGCCCCCCAAGCGTCGGACTCCGCAACTCCCGCCGTCCGCGACACTACACTCTACAGCCCGATGGTCGTGCGGCGCCGCCCGGCGGGCTGGCGGCAACAGGCGCGGAACGAGGACGCGGCGATGGCCGGGGCGCGGACCGGGGTGCGGGAGGCGCTGCGGCGCGGGGCGGCGGACGCGCTGCTGCCGCAGCGCTGCATCGAGTGCGGGGGGTTCGGCGCGGCGCTGCACGAGGCGTGCCTCGGCGCGCTGCCGCTCGCGGAGCCGCCGCGCTGCCCGCGCTGCTGGGCGCCCTCGCCGCGCGCGGGGCGCTGCTCCCGCTGCGCCGAGGCGCCTCCCGCGTTCGAGGGGCTGCGGACGCCGTACCGCTTCGCGGGCCGCGCGCGGCGCGCGCTGATCGAGGCCAAGTTCCGCGGCGTCTCGGCGCTGCTCGAACCGCTCGGACGCGCGGCGGCGCGGGCCGCGCCCGCCTCGTGGGCGTTCGACGCCGTCGCGCCGGCGCCGCTGCACCCGTCGCGGCGGAGGCGGCGGGGCTTCGATCAGGCGGCGCTGCTGGCGAAGGCGGCGGCGGACGGGCTGGGCGCGCCGCTGCGGGCGGGCCTGCTGCGGCGCGTGCGCGCGACCCCGGCGCAGAGCGCGCTGGGGGCCGGGGCGCGCGCCCGCAACGTCCTCGGGGCGTTCGAGGCGGCGGAGGCGCCGCCGCCCGCGGTGCTGCTGGTCGACGACGTGACGACGACCGGGGCGACGCTGGAGGCGGCGGCGCGGGCGCTGCGGGCGGCCGGCGCGGAGCGCGTCTGGGCGCTGGCGGTTGCGCGCGAGGACTAGTTCGTAGTACCAGTGCGCGCACCCGGCGGGGCGGAGCCGCGCAGCGCGGCGGGAGGCCTCCCCCTTGATCGTCGCCGTCACCCTCAACCCCGCGATCGACCAGACCATCGAGCTCGACGCCCTCGTCGAGGGCGACACCAACCGCGTCGCCGCCATCCGCTGGGACGTCGGCGGCAAGGGCATCAACGTCGCGCGCGTGCTCAAGGAACTCGGCTACGAGCCGCTCGCCTGCGGCTTCGCCCCCGGCGGCATGGGGCGGATGATCGAGGACTCGCTGCTCGACGCGGGCATCGGCTGCGAGTTTATCTTCGTGCCCGGCGAGACCCGCACCAACATCACCATCCTCGACCGCGAGACGCACGTGCACACCGTGCTCGCGGCGGCGGGGCCGCCGGTGACGGACCACGCGATCTCGCAGCTGCGCTCGCGGCTGGGCCGCCGCCTGCGCCCGCGCATCGACAGCTGGCTGGTGCTGGCCGGCTCGATCCCGCCGGGCGCCGACGCCGGGCTGTACGTCGACCTGCTGGGCGTGGCCGCCGAGCGCGGGGCGCGCACCGCGCTCGACGCCGACGGCGACGTCGTGGCGCAGGTGCTGGCGGCGGGCGCGGCCCCGGACCTGCTCAAGCTCAACGACCACGAGGCCGAGCGGCTGCTCGGCCGCCCCGTGGCGGGCGGCGAGGCGGCGATCGAGGCGGCGCGCACGCTGCGCTCGTGGGGCGTCGGGCGGGTCGTGATCACGCTCGGCGGCGAGGGCTGCGCGGCGGCGACGCCGGAAGGCGATTTCCGCGCGCTGTCGCCGGCCGTCGAGGTCAACTCGGCGGTCGGCGCGGGCGACGCCTTCCTCGCCGGGCTGCTGTTCTCGCTGGTGCGCGGCCACGGCTGGGCGGAGGCGCTGACGACGGCGACGGCGGCGGGCGCGGCGACGTGCCTCACGCCCGGCACCGCCCTCTGCCGCGCCGCCGAGACGCGGCGGCTCGAGGCGCGCGTGCGGGTGCGGCGCCTCGAGGCGCCCGCCGCCGTGGGGGCGGGGGCGGCGGTGTGAGCCGCGGGGAGGGCCGATGACGGCGACGGCGGACGGAACGGCGGGGATGGGCGGGGCGCTCGCCGGGGCCGATCCCGCGGTCGCGGGCGCGATCGCGCGCGAGGAGGAGCGGCAACGCTCGACCCTCGAAATGATCGCGTCGGAGAACTTCACCTCGCGCGCGGTGATCGAGGCCGTGGGCAGCGTGCTCACCAACAAGTACGCCGAGGGCCTGCCCGGGCGCCGCTACTACGGCGGCTGCGAGTTCGTCGACGAGGTGGAGACGCTGGCGATCGAGCGGGCGCGCGCGCTGTTCGGTGCGGAGCACGCCAACGTGCAGCCGCACTCCGGGGCGCAGGCCAACATGGCCGTCTACTTCGCCGCGCTCAAGCCCGGCGACACGGTGATGGGGATGCGCCTCGACCAGGGCGGCCACCTCACCCACGGCAGCCCCGTCAACTTCAGCGGGCGCCTCTTCGAGTTCGTCTCCTACGGCGTCGACCGCGAGAGCGAGACGATCGACTACGAGGAGATGGCGCGGCTGGCGCGCGAGCACCGCCCCAAGCTGATCGTGACCGGCGCGACGGCCTACCCGCGGCTGATCGACTTCGAGCGCGCGCGCGCGGTGGCCGACGAGATCGGCGCGCCGCTGATGGCGGACATGGCGCACATCGCCGGGCTCGTCGCCGCCGGCGTCCACCCCAGCCCCGTCGGCCACGCCCAGCTGATCACGAGCTCGACGCACAAGACGCTGCGCGGGCCGCGCGGCGGTCTCGTGCTCTGCGACGAGGCGTACGCGCGGCGCGTGGACCGCGGCGTCTTCCCCGTCGCGCAGGGCGGCCCCCTCATGCACGTCGTGGCCGGCAAGGCCGTCGCCTTCGGCGAGGCGGCGACCGAGGCGTTCCGCGCCTACTCGCGCCAGACCGTCGAGAACGCGCGCGCCCTCGGCGAGACGCTGGCCGCCGCCGGCCTGCGCGTCGTCAGCGGCGGCACCGACAACCACCTGCTGCTCGTCGACGTGACGCCGATGGGCCTCACCGGCCAGGCCGCCGAGGACGCGCTGGCGCGCGCGGGCATCGTCGTCAACAAGAACGCCATCCCCTACGACGAGCTGCCGCCGGCCACCGCCTCCGGCATCCGCGTCGGCACGCCCGCGCTGACCTCGAGGGGCCTCGAGACGGCGGAGATGCGGCGCGTCGGCGAGCTGATCGCGCGCGTGCTCGCGGCGCCGGCGGACGACGCCGCGGCCTCTGCCGCGCGCGCCGAGGTGCGCGCGCTGTGCGAGGCGTTCCCCGCGCCGGGGGTGCCGCCGCAGTAGCGGCGGCGGCGGGATCGTCGCGGCGTCGCGCGCGCCGTGTATGATGGCCGGGCGAAGGGGCGCGAGGCATGACGACCGAACTTCCGCAGGTCCCCGGGTACGACACCTACCGCGAGATCAAGGCGCTGATGGAGACCGGCGTCGAGGAGGAGCAGGCCGCGGCGACGGTGTACGCCGCCCTGCGCTCGACCAACGGCGCCGTCGCCGGGACCGAGGCGCGGCTGCGCGCCGAAAGCGACATCAAGTTCACGGAGCTCAGGGCGTCGAACGACACCCGGTTCACGGAGCTCAAGGCGTCGAACGACACCCGGTTCACGGAGCTCAAGGCGTCGAACGATGCCCGGTTCACGGAGCTCGAGGCGTCCAACGACACCCGGTTCGCGAAGCTCGAGGCGTCCAACGACACCCGGTTCGCGAAGCTCGAGGCGTCCAACGACACCCGGTTCGCGAAGCTCGAGGCGTCCAACGACGGGCTGCGGAAGGACATGACCATCCGCCTCCTGGCGGTGGTGCTGCCGGTCACGGGGCTGATTCTCGCCGCGATCGGCGTCGCGGCCGGCGTCATCATCTACGCGCTCGGCTGACGCCGCCCGTCCGGGCCTGCCGCCCGCGTTGCCCCTCGATCGGGGCGTTCCTATACTGGCGGGAGCGGACGGGGCCGCGGCACGCGGCGCACCGGCCGCGCGCGGCCGGCGGGGGACGCTTGAACGAGTACGAGCTGCTGTACGTGATCAGCCCGCGGCTGTCGGCGGAGGACGCCGAAGGCGCCATCGGCCGGGTGGGGACGCTGATCGAGGACGCGGGCGGCTCGATCTCGATGCTCGATCGCTGGGGGCGGCGCCGCCTCGCCTATCCGATCCGCGGGCACTACGAGGGCTCCTACGTGCTGACGCACCTGCGGATGCCGGGCGAGCGCACGGCGGAGTTCGAGCGCGCGCTGCACATCAGCGAGGACATCCTGCGCCACCTGCTGGTGCGGGGCGTGATCCCCGGCTACGAGGGGCCGCCGGAGCAGGAGGCCGACACCCGCCGCTCCGCCCCTCGCCCGCCGCGCGACGAGCGCCCCGCGCCGGACGCCGAGGCGCCTCCGCCCGCCGAGGCCGCGCCGGAGCCGGAACCCGCACCCGCCGCCGAGGCCGCGCCCGCGCCGGAACCCGCACCCGCCGCCGAGGCGCCCGCGCAGGAAGCGGAGCCCGCACCCGCCGCCGAGGCCGGGACGGCGCCCGCGCCGGAAGCGGAGCCCGTGGCCGCGGCCGCGGCGTCCGCGCCGGCGGCGGACGCTCCCGCCGACGGCTAGCGCGGCGCGCCCGCAGCACTCCTCCCCGGAACGCAGGAAGCCCGGATGCTGAACAAGGTCATGATCATCGGCAACCTCGGCGCCGACCCGGAGATGCGCTACACCGCCAACGGCAGCGCCGTCACCGAGTTCCGCGTGGCGGTGAACCGCAACTACACCACCAACGAGGGCGAGCGCCGCGAGGAGACGGAGTGGTTCCGCATCGTCACCTGGAACCGCCTCGCCGAGACCTGCAGCCAGTACCTCTCGAAGGGGCGTCAGGTCTACGTCGAGGGCCGGCTGCGGACGCGCTCGTGGGAGGGACAGGACGGCGTCACGCGCTACACGACCGAGGTGATCGCGCAGGAGGTGCGGTTCCTCGGCAACCGCCGCGACGCCGAGGGCGGCGGCTTCGCCGGCGCGGGCGCGCCCGCCGTCGCCGTCGGTGCCGACGCCGAGGGCGACATCGAACCCGACGACCTGCCGTTCTAGGCGGCGACCACGGAGGACCGCGTGACCAACGACCCGACGCCCGAGGCCCCCGCGCCGCCCGCTCCCGCCGCCCCCGGCGCGGCCCCGCCCGCCGCGGCCCCCCCGCCGCCGTCCGCCGAGGGTGCGCGCGGCTTCGACCGCGGCGACAGGACGCGCGGCGAACGCGGGGGACGCGGGCGCAGGCCGGGCGGAGGCGGCGGGGGAGGCGGACGGCGCCGCCCCTGCGAGTTCTGCCCGCCGGGCACGCGCGTCGTCGACTACAAGGACGTGACGATGCTGCGGCGCTACCTCAACGACCGCGGCAAGATCGAGGGCCGGCGGCGCGTCGGCTGCACCGCCAAGTGCCAGCGCCTGCTCGCGCAGGCGGTGAAGCGCGCCCGCCACATGGCGCTGCTGCCGTACACCGCCGAGCACGTGCGCGTCTCCGGCGTGCCCGCCGGACGGCCCGCGCGCCGCTAGCCGCCCCGCGCCCGCCGCGGCGCGGCCGGCCGGCGACGGCGGAGAGGAGGCCGCGAGGTGGCCGCCAACCGCGCGCAGGGCCCCTCGCGGCGGGAGCGCGATCGCCGCGCCCGCCGCAACGAGCGGCTCGTCGTCGCCGCAGCCGCCTCCGTGCTCGCCCTCGCCGCCCTCGTCGTGCTCGCCGGCGTCTTCCTCACCCAGTACCGGCCCCCGCGCGCGCACGTCCTCAGCGTCGGCGACCGCGACTACGACGCTGGCGCCGTCGCCCGCCGCGCCCTCTACGAGATGATCTACGGCGACGCCGTCAGCGCGATCGACGCCGCCGTCTCCGACACCCTGCGCCGCCTCGAGGACGACGAGGTGCTGCGGAGCCGCGCCCCCCTCGTCGTCGGCTCCGCCGGCTGGATCGAGGTGCGCGGCGAGCTGCTCGACCGGCTCGGCCTCGACGGCCTCGAGGGGTTCCTCGACCGCTACGCCGTGCTGCTGCGGGACTCGGGACTGCGGCGCGAGGAGATGGAGGAGATGGTGCTCGCGCAGATCCTCGAACGGCGGCTGCGCGAGGCCTTCGCCGCCAGCCTCGGCGACGGCGGTGGGCAGGCGCTGCTCTCGCGCATCCGCCTCGCCGACGCCGCCGCGGCCGAGGACGCGCGGCGGCTCGCCGTCGCGGACGGCGCCGACTTCGACGCCGTCGCCGCCGCGCGCGCGAGCGCGCCGGCCGCCGGCCCCGACCTCGGCTGGCGGCTCCTCGCCGCGCTCTCGCCCGCCGCGCACGCGGCGCTGGAGCCGCTCGCGGCGGGCGCGGTCAGCGCCGTCGTCCGCGACGGCCCCTTCCACGACGTCTACCTCGTGCGCGAGCGCGACGACGAGCGCCCGCTCGACGACGCCCAGCGCGAGGAGATCGCCGGACGGCGCTTCGAGGCGTGGCTCGCCGCCGAGCGCGGCAAGGTCGAGGCGGCGCTCGACCTCTCGGCGGGGGAGGAACGCTGGATCCTCGATCGCGTGATCGGGGGGCTGGAGGAGACGCGCACGGTGGCGAACGGGGGGGCGCGGTGACGGCCTCGAACGAACCGATCGGCGTCTCGCTGCTGGGAGCGGGCAACGTCGGCGGCGGCGTGATCGCGGCGCTGGCGGCGGGCGCGGCGCGCTACGAGGCCGCCGCCGGCCGCCCGCTCGAACTGCGCCGCGTGCTCGTGCGCGACGCCTCGAGGCCGCGCGCGGGCGTCGAGGCGTCGCAGCTCGCCACCGACGCGCGCGAGGTGCTGGGCGACCCCGCGACGCGCATCGTCGTCGAGCTGATGGGGGGCGAGGAGCCGGCGCGCTCGCACGTCGAGGCGGCGCTGGCCTCGGGCCGCCACGTCGTCACCGCCAACAAGGAGGTGATCGCGAAACACGGGGCCGCGCTGCGCGCGCTCGCCGCCGAGCGCGGCGTGCGGCTGCTCTACGAGGCCTCGGTCGGCGGCGGCATCCCCGTCGTCAGCCCGCTCGCGCGCGACCTGCTCGCCAACGACATCACCGCCGTCACCGCCATCATCAACGGCACCACCAACTACATGCTGACCGCGATGGCCGAGGACGGCTCCGGCTACGGCGATGCGCTGGCCGAGGCGCAGCGGCTCGGCTACGCCGAACCCGACCCGGCAGCCGACGTCGAGGGCCTCGACGCCGCCTACAAGCTCGCCATCCTGTGCGGCCTCGCCTTCCGCGCCGAGGTGCGGCCCGAGGACCTGCCGCGCACCGGCATCACCGCGCTGGCCGCGCGCGACATCCGCTACGCCGGCGGCCTCGGCTACGCGATCAAGCTGCTGGCCTCGGCGCGGCTCGCCGGCGGCGAGCTGATCGCCTCCGTGCAGCCGACGCTGATCGCGCGCGACGAGCCGCTCTCGAAGGTCGCGGGCGTGCTCAACGCCGTGCAGATCGAGGGCGACCTCGTGGGGCGCGTGGTGTTCGAGGGGCCCGGCGCGGGCGCCGGGCCGACCGCGAGCGCGGTGCTCGCCGACGTGCTGGAGGTGGCCCGCGACCTCGCCGCCGGGCGCGAGCCGCCGCCGCCGCCGGCCTACCGCGCGCTGCGCGTGCGCTCGCCCGGCGAGCAGCGCGCGCGCCGCTACGTGCGGATGACCGTCGCCGACCGCCCCGGCGTGCTCGGCGAGATCGGCCGCGCGCTCGGCGCGCACGGCGTCAGCATCGCCTCCGTCATCCAGTTCGAGGCCGACGAGGACGCGCGCACCGCCGAGATCGTGCTCACCACCCACGCCACCCCCGGCGCCGCCCTCGACGCCGCCCTCGGCGACATCGCCGCCTCCGAGGTAGTCGTCGAGATCGGAAACGTGCTGGCGATGGCCGGCGGCGCCGCCCCGTGACCGGCGAGCGCGCCGCTCCCGCCCCCGCGGCCCCCTCGGCCGCCGATCCGCCGCCCCCGCCCGGCGACTGGCTCGAACGCGAGGTCGCCGCGCTGCGCCAGCGCGCCGACCGGCTGGAGCGCGAGATGGAGACCGCACGCGCCGCGCGGCGGCAGGCCGAAGCCGTCGCCGCGCGCGTCGAGGAGGAGGCCGCGCGCCGGCGCGAACGGGAAGGCGCGCTGCGGCGCGAGGAGCAGCGCGCCCGCGCCGCCGCCGAGACTGCCGCCGCGGCCCTCGAGTCGCTGACGGAGCGCGTGCGCTCCCTCGAACGGCGCGGCGCGGCGGAGGCCGAGGCCGCCCGCCGCCTCGCCGAGGCCGAGGCCGCAGGGCGGCGCGACGGCGAGCGCCTCGCCGAGCGCGTCGAGGCCGTCGAGGGCCGTCTGGCGGCGCTGTCCGAGGCGTGGACGGCGGCGCGCGAGGAGCGCGAACGGCTGGACGCCGCGCTGCCCGAGGCCGCCGCCGCCGCCGAGCGCCTCGGCGCGGGGCAGGCGGCGCTGCGCGACGCGCTGCGGCGGCTCGGCGACGACCTCGCGCGCGAACGCTCGCGCCGCGACCGCGAGGACGAGCTGGCCGGGCTGACCGCACAGCACCGCAGCGCGCGCCAGCGCGCCGAGAACCACCTCGCCGCGTTCGGCGAGCGCCTCGGCGCGGCGGGACGCGCGCTGGACGAGGCCGCCGAGGAGCGCGCCGCCCTCGCCGGCCGGCTCGCGCGCGCCGAGGAGGGGCTGCGCGCCCTCGGCGAGGAGCTGGACGCGCAGCGCGAGGCGGCGGTCGAGCACTTCCGCCTCGTGACCGAGGCCGGGCAGGCCGCCGCCCGCCGTCGCGTCGCCGAGATCGAGCGCGGCGTGCGCGACGGGCGCGCGCTGCTGGGCCGCCTGCGCGAGGCCGCCGACCTCGCCGCCGGCGAGCGCGCCGAGGCCGCCCGCGCCGCCGGGGGCGAGGCGGCGGACGGCGCGGGCGCGGGGGAAGCGCCCTCGCCGTGAGCGGGCAGGACGGGCGCTTCATCCTCGATCGCTACGCCGACCTGCTGCCGGTGACGGAGCGCACGCCGCGCGTCACCCTCGGCGAGGGCGGCACGCCGCTGGTGCGCTCGCGCGCGCTCGAGGCCGAACTGGGCCTCGCCGCGCTCTACTTCAAGCTGGAGCTGGCGAACCCGACGGGCTCGTTCAAGGACCGCGGGATGGTGCTGGCGGCGGCGAAGGCCGTCGAGGAAGGCGCCGAGGCCGTGATCTGCGCCTCCACGGGCAACACCTCGGCCTCGATGGCCGCCTACGCCGCGCGTCACGGGCTGCGCGCCTGCGTGATCGTGCCCGAGGACCGCGTGGCGACGGGCAAGCTCGCGCAGGCCGTCGCCCACGGCGCCGAGATCGTGACCGTGCGCGGCTCCTTCGACGACGCGCTGCGCGTCGCCCGCGCCCTCGCCGCCGAGTGGCCCGTCGTGCTGCTCAACTCGCTCAACCCCTACCGCATCGAGGGCCAGAAGACGGCCGCCTTCGAGATCGTCGACGAACTCGGCGACGCGCCCGACGTGCTCTCCGTCCCCGTCGGCAACGCCGGCAACATCACCGCCTACTGGGCCGGCTTCACCGAGTACCGCCGGCGCGAACGCGCCTCCTCGCGGCCGCGGATGTGGGGGTTCCAGGCCGAGGGCGCCGCCCCCCTCGTGCGCGGCGCGCCCGTCGCCGAGCCGGAGACGGTGGCGACGGCGATCCGCATCGGCGACCCGGCCTCGTGGCGCGGGGCGATCGCCGCGCGCGACGAGTCCGGCGGCGCCATCGGCGCCGTCTCCGACGCCGCCATCCTCGAGGCCTACGGACGCCTCGCCGCCGACGAGGGCGTGTTCTGCGAGCCGGCCTCGGCGGCCTCGGTGGCCGGCCTGTTCGCGCGCGTCCGCGCGGGCGAGTCGCTGGCCGGCCTGACGGCGGTGTGCGTGATCACCGGCTCCGGCCTCAAGGACCCGGAGACCGCGCTCGGCATCGGCGCCGTCACCCACCGCGCCCCCGCCGATCCCGCCGCCGTCGCCGCCGCCCTCGGCTGGCGCGCCCCCTGACGCCCGCGCCGCGGCGTTGATATGCTGCGCCGCGCCGGAACGAGCGGCGGGGCCGGAACGCGGTTGGCCACGTACCCGAACAAGGACGCGCTGAACGAGGCGCTCGACGTCTACGTCGACGCCATGCGCCCGTTCGTGCACCGCGTCATGCGGGGCGTCCGCGGCATGACCGCCGCCGACGCCCTCGCCGACGCCCTCAACGACCTCGCGCGCGATCGCTTCCGCGCCGCCCTCGCCCGCGGCGAGTCGGTCGAGGGCGCCATCGACGGCAACGACTTCCCGCACATCGTCAACCGCCGCTGGGCCGAGTTCGGCGCCGGGTTCGGGAACGACCGCTCCGTGATCAACCTGATGTGGGTGATCCGCGACGCGCGCAACCGCGCCGCCCACCGCGGCGACCGCGACGCCGACGCCTCCTACGCGCTCGCCCGCCTCACCGATGTCGCCGACGTGCTGCGCCGCATCGGACGCGCCGAGGACGCGCAGCGCGTGCTCGCCATCCGCGACGCCGTCGGGGCGGCGCCCCCGCCCGCCGGGGACGCCGCGCCGCCCGCCGTTGCCCGCGCCGGCGGACGCGCGGGCAACGGCGGACGCGCCGCCGGCCTCAAGCCTTGGCGCGAGGCCGCGAGGCCCAACGGCGACGTGATGGAGGGCACGTTCCGCGAGGCCGAGTTCGCCGCCGACCTGCAGCAGGTCCACGACGGGCGCGCCGCTTCCGAGTACGGCAACCCCGTCGCCTTCTTCGAGCGCACCTACGTCACGCCGGGGATGCGGACGCTGCTGGACAACGCGCTGCGGCGCATCGCCGGGCGCGGCGGCGACCCCGTGATCCAGGCCAAGACCGGCTTCGGCGGCGGCAAGACGCACAGCCTGATCGCGCTCTACCACCTCACCGCCCACGCCGCCGCCGTCACCGGCTCCAGCGACGACGCCCTCGCCGACGTGCGCGCGCTCGCCGCCGAGGCTGGCCTCGGCGACGGCGAGGCCGCCGCGGGCGTCGCCGTCCTCGACTGCACCTCGCTCTCCCCCACCACCCCCGCCGTCACCGGCGGCGGCGACCCCCGCAACACGCTGTGGGGCGAGATGGCCTGGCAGCTCGGCGGGCAGGAGGGCTACGACCTCGTCGGCGCCGCCGCCCGGGGGGGCACCGCGCCCGGCGGGGCGGAGCTCGACGCGCTGCTCGCCCACGCCGGCCCGTGCGTGATCCTGATCGACGAGCTGGTGGCCTACGCCCGCAACGTGCGCGAGGGCCGCGACAGCGTCTACACATTCGTCGACAACCTCACCCGCGCCGTGCGCCGCAGCGACCGCGCCGTGCTCGTCGTCACGCTGCCCGAACACGACGCCGAGGCCGGCGACGTGGCGGGGGCCGAGGCCCTCGCCGCGCTCGACGCCATCCTCGGGCGCATCGAGGCCATCTGGGAGCCGCTCGAAACAGGCGAGGCGTTCGAGGTCGTGCGCCGCCGCCTCTTCGGCGCGATCGACGAGGCCGAGCGCGACCGCACCTGCCGGGCCTTCGCCGACATGTACCGCCGCGGCGCGCGCGACTACCCCCCGCACGCCCGCGAGCAGCGCTACCTCGAGCGCATGAAGCAGTGCTACCCGATCCACCCCGAGATCTTCGACCGCCTCTACGAAAGCTGGTCTTCGATCCCGCGCTTCCAGCGCACGCGGCAGGTGCTGCGGATCCTCGCCAACTGCGTCAGCCGCCTCTACTCGCGTGGCGACGCCGCGCCGCTGATCCTGCCGGGGCACCTGCCCCTCGGCGACCCCGCCGTCGGCGGCGAGTTCCTGCCGCTGCTCGACGGCCAATGGCACCCCGTGCTCTCCGAGGCCGACGGCGACGACTCGCGCACCGACGCCATCGACCGCGAGAACCAGCGTTTCCGCGAGATCGGCGCCGCGCGCCGTATCGCCCGCGCCGTCTTCCTCGGCAGCGCCCCCAGCGGCGCCGTGCGCGGCATCGACGCCCGCGCCGTCCGCCTCGCCGCCGTCGAGCCCGGCCACGGCGTCGCCGCCTACAACGAGGCCCTCGCCCGCATGAGCGGCAACCTCTACTACCTCTACGACGACGGCGTGCGCTACTGGTTCCACGCCGAGGAGAACCTCAACAAGGTCGCCGCCGACCGCATCGGCGAGATCGCCGACCGCGATGTCGTCGCCGCCGTCGAGGCCGAACTGCGCGAGGCCGTCGGCCGCCGCGCCGACGCCGTCGTCTGCCCCCCCGACTCCTCCGCCGTCCCCGACGACGGCGCGCTGCGCCTCGTCGTGCTGCCGCCCTCCGCCCCGCTCCCCAGCCGCGCGTCCGAGGCCGACGAGGCGGACGCGGCGGCGCAGGGGATGCTGGCGCAGCGCGGCGACGCCCCCCGCGTGCACCGCAACGCGCTGCTCTTCCTCGCCGCCCGCAACGACGAGCTGCGCGCGCTCCGCGCCGCCGTCCGCTCCCGGCTCGCGTGGACCTCGATCGTCGACGGCCCCCGCCGCATCGAGGGCCTCGAGGGCGAGCGCGCCGCCCAGGCCCGCGCCCACGTCGAGAGCGCGAGCGACGCCGTCGAGGAGGGCGTCGTCCGCGCCTGGCGCTGGGCCCTCGCCCCCTCCCAGCCCGACCCCCAGCGCGCCGGCTACCGCCTCGCCGCCCACGAGACCGACGCCGCCGCCAGCGGCGACATCGCCCGCGCCGCCCTCGACCGCCTCGCCCGCGAGGAGGCGCTCGTGGACGAGATGGCGCCGCGCGCCCTCGCCTCCCTGCTCCGCCAGTACGTCTGGCGCGGGAACGCCGGCGCCGACCACGTCGCCCTCACCGAACTGCGCGCCATGTTCACCCGCCACGTCTGGCTCCCCCGCCTGCGCGGCCCCGGCGTGCTCGCCGAGTGCGTCCGCAAGGGCGTGGAGGACGGCGCCTTCGGCTGGGCCGAGGACTACGACGCCGAAGCCTCGCGCTACCCCGGCCTGCGCTTCGGCGAGCCGCTCGCCGCCGGCTGGGACGCCGCCTCCGGCCTGCTCGTCGATCCCGACATGGCCCAGCTCCAGCGCGAGGTGGAGGCGGCCGAGGCCCCCGCCCCGCCCGGGGGCGCCCCGGCCCCCGCCGCCTCCGGCGCGCGCGTCGCCGAGGCCGCGGCGGCGCCGGACGCCGCCGCCGCGCCCCCCGCGCGCCGGGGCCCGCGCCGCATCACCGCCACCGCCGCCATGTCCGGCGACATCTCGATCGACGAGGCGCGGCGCCTGAGCGACGAGATCGTGCGCCCCCTCGCCGCCGACGGCGCCGAGATCGCGATCGCGATCACCGTCACCGCCCGCAAGCCCGACGGCTTCTCCGAGCACGCCGCCCGCGCCGCCCGCGAGAACGGCGTCCAGCTGGGACTGGACCTCGACGTCGGCGAGGAGGATGAGGATTAGGGCGGGCGCTACCCGAAGGGCCACTCGAGGACGAACTTGACGCCCGCGACGATGACGCCGGACGCCGCGAGCAGCGCGATGCTGACCCCGGCGATGGTCTTCCACTGCGCGATCTCGATGCCGCGTTTCACGTCCTTGCGGAGCTGGGCGTTGGACCGCCTCGTGTCCTTGCGAAGCCGGGCGTTGTCCTTGCGGAGTTCTTCGTGGCGCCGCTCCGTCTCCGCGCGGAGTTCGGTGTGGCGCCGCTCGGTCTCCTCGCGGAGTTCGGCGTTGCGGGCGTCCGCGGCGGCGATGGCGGCGTAGAGCATGGCCGCGCCGTGCTCGGCCGGCACGCCGGCATCCTCCAGCTTCCGCACCTCGGCGTGGGTGTCGAACCCGGCCGGCGGCGTCGCCCGTTCGGTCGTCATGCGCCGTCCCCTCCCCGCGAGCATACACGCTCGCGCCGCGGCCGGGCGCGCGGCTCGCTTTCGCGGAGGCGGGAGCGGCTACCCGAGGGGCCACTCGAGGACGAACTTGACGCCCGCGACGATGACGCCGGACGCCGCGAGCAGCGCGATGCTGACCCCGGCGATGGTCTTCCACTGCGCGATCTCGATGCCGCGTTTCACGTCCTTGCGGAGCTGGGCGTTGGACCGCCTCGTGTCCTTGCGGAGCCGGGCGTTGTCCCTGCGGAGCTCGGCGTTGTCCTTGCGGAGTTCGTCGTGGCGCCGCTCCGTCTCCTCGCGGAGTTCGTCGTGGCGCCGCTCGGTTTCCTCGCGGAGTTCGGCGTTGCGGGCGTCCGCGGCGGCGATGGCGGCGTAGAGCATGGCCGCGCCGTGCTCGGCCGGCACGCCGGCGACGGACATCAAGGGGGATAGCGTCGCCAGCGGGCGCTAGCCGAGTCCGAGTTCCTTCTCGGCCTCGTCCCACGGCACGGCTTCCTCGGCGTCCGCGCCGCGCAGGCGCTCGGCCGCGAGTTCCGCGTCCAGCCTGTCCTCGAGCGCCTTGATGGCGGCGGCGCGCTCTTCGGCAGTCCGTTCGAGGCGGCGCCTCAGGTAGTGGTCCGGCATGTCCGGGGGCGCGTTCGCGGTGATCTCGCTCGGCTTCGCCAACGGGCGCGACCGGGCAATCGGCTTCCTCGCGTGGATGGATGCGGGCATCGGTATCCTCCTTATTGAAACAGGACGCCTTTGGCGAAGCGCATCACCTGTTCGTTGAAGTACTCGTAGGCTTCCTGAACGTATTGCTCCACATCCGGTGCGGATTCGATTTGACGAGGCTCGTGCAAGGATAGCTCTATCTGCATCTGCGAGATGTCCCGCAGGGACGACCCCAGATCGACGCGCACATAGCGCACATGCTCCGCACGCCTGTCGATGGCCTCCACCACGAGCGTCAGCCCGCCGATCTCGCCGAGCGGCGCGAGCTGGTCGCTCCTGAACGAAATGGCGCGGGCGCGCATGAGGGCTGCGGCATCGCCGTCGGGCGCCGGGATGTGAGCGCGCAGGATCACTTCGGGTTCCCAGAACACGGGAATCGAGAAGTGGTCCTGGGTCTCCCGTACGATGTCGGAGAACACGCGCCCGGTCAGGGAGAAATCCTGCGTGACGTGCTCTTCGAGGATTACGCTCGATCGCGTGAGGAACATGGCGCGCTGTGCTTCTTGCCGCAAATCGGCGGAGTCGCGATCGTTACGCAGGCTCTCGAACGGGTAGCGCGCGGTGAGCTTCGCGTAAAGGCCGGGGACATCGGAGCCAGTGAACTGCGCGCGCTCCGGGTAGACGAGACCGAGGCTGGCGAACACGATGGTGAAGTCGTCCCCGGCCACGGCGCCCCTCGTTCCGCCTCATCCGCAGGTTAGCGGCCGCCGCCGCCGGTGTCCACCGCTTGGGGGGTGGCGCGCGACGCCGCCGGGTGCTATGATCCTCGAACATGGCTCCGCTCGCCTCGGCGAGGCTTGTCAGGGCTAGGCAAGGCATGGGAGCGGCGCGCTCGGCAGGCGCGCCGTTCGCTTATCCGGGGCGACAGCGTGGCCCGGCAAGCCGAGGGGGCGGCGGCGCATGACCTCCACGCCCGGCGGCGACGCCCAGCCCACCTACCGGCGCAAGCTGATCGAGGTGGACCTGCCGCTGGCGGCCATCAACAGGGAGGCGGCGCGCGAGAAGTCGCTGCGCCACGGGCACCCCTCCACGCTCCACCTCTGGTGGGCCCGGCGGCCCCTCGCCGCCTGCCGCGCCGTCGTCTTCGCCAGCATGGTCGACGACCCCTCCTCGCTTCCCGCCGAGTTCCCCACCGCCGAGGCGCAGCACGAGGAGCGCACGCGGCTGCACGGCATCATCGAGAAGCTCGTCGTCTGGGAGCACAGCAACGACGAGCCGCTGCTCGCCGAGGCGCGCTGGGAGATCGCGCGCTCCGTCGCGCGCTCGCGCGGCGAGCAGCCGCCGCCCCGCGAGGACGCCCCCGCCGTCCTCGGATGGCTCGCCGCCCGCGCCCCCGCCGTCTACGACCCGTTCTGCGGCGGCGGCTCGATCCCGCTCGAGGCGCAGCGGCTCGGCCTGCGCGCCGTCGGCACCGACCTCAACCCCGTCGCCGTGCTGATCACGAAGGCGCTGATCGAGCTGCCCCCGAAGTTCGCGAACCTCCCGCCCGTCAACCCGGACGCCGACCGGATGGGCATGACCGCGGGCAAGGGCCGCAACGCGCGCCGCGTCGCATGGCGCGGCGCCGCCGGCCTCGCCGACGACATCCGCTGGTACGGCCGCTGGATGCGCGAGCGCGCGCGGGAGCGCATCGGCCACCTCTACCCGCCCGCCCGCCTCGCGGACGGCGGCGAGGCCACGGTCATCGCCTGGCTGTGGGCGCGCACCGTCCCCTGCCCCAACCCGGCCTGCGGCGTCGCCATGCCGCTGATGCGGACGTTCCAGCTCTCCACCAAGCCTCGCAACCAGCACTGGACGCGCCCCGTCCCCGGCGACGGCGGCATGGCGTTCGAGGTCCAGGACCACGCCGAAGGCGTGCCGGACGGCGGCACGGTGGACCGCAACGGGGCGATCTGCGTTGTCTGTGGCACAGGGGCCCCGCTCGCCTATGTCCGCGAGCAGGCGCGCGCCGGGCATATGGGCGAGCAGATGACCGCCATCGTCGCCGAGGGCGACCGCAAGCGCCTGTTCGTCTCGCCCACCCCTGAGCACATCCGCACAGCGACACTAGAACATGCGAACTGGCGTCCAGAACAAAAAATGCCCTCGACCGCTCACCTTGTGAGCGGTCGAGGGTACGGAATCTCTCACTGGCATCAGCTCTTCACGGAACGGCAGTTGTGTGCCTTGACTACCTTTGTGGACCTGCTGGTCGGCGCGGGCGGCGTCCGCTCCATGATCCTCTAGGATCATGGAGCGGACGCCGCCCGCGCCGATGCAGTCACAACCTACTTGGCATTGGCGATCGGGAGGACCGCGAATGGTGGCTCCAGTTTTGGACGGTGGCGAAACTCCGTCGGCTTTGCCGACGGAGTTTTCTCCCGTCAGGCTATCCCGATGGTTTGGGACTTCGCCGAGGTGAACCCGTTCTGTACGCAGAACCAGAACTGGCTAGCACAGGTCGAATGGGTTGCCAAAGCGGTCGAGGGGCTGCCCGCGGCGAACGGCGGCGAGACGCACCAAGCGGATGCGTCCACCACGATCCACGCGGACAAGGGGCCGGTCATCGTCACCGACCCGCCGTACTACGACAACATCAGCTACGCCGAACTGTCCGACTTCTTCTACGTGTGGCTGCGCCCGGCGCTGCGCGATGTCTACCCGGATTTGTTCGCGGGCATCCTCGTACCGATCGAGGAAGAGTTGGTGGCCGCGCCCCGCTTCGAGAACGCGCGGGAGCGCTTCGAGGTGCTGATGGATCGGACGCTGCGGCTGATCCGCGAGCGCTGCACGGACGACTTCCCGTCGTCGATCTTCTACGCCTACCGGCAGCAGGAAGAGAAACGCGGGGGCGTCGTTTCCACTGGCTGGGACACGATGCTGACGGCGCTGGTGCGGGCGGGCTTCCAGATCGTCGCGACCTGGCCGATGCATACCGAGATGGCCAACAGGGGGGGTGCGCTCGGCACGAACTCGCTTGCGACGTCCGTCGTGCTCGTGTGCCGTCCGAGGGCGGAGGACGCGGCGTACGCGACACGGCAAAAGTTCTTCACGGAGCTGAAGGAGGCGATGCCAAAGGCGCTCGAACATCTGACGCGAGATGGGCACATCGCGCCGGTGGACCTGGCGCAGGCGGCGATCGGGCCGGGGATGGAGGTCTACTCGCGCTACGCCGGCGTCGAGACGATCGCCGGCGAGCCGGTGACGGTGCGGGAGGCGCTGGGGGCGATCAACCGCGCGGTGGCCGAGTACCACCGCGGCGAGCAGGGCCACCTCGACGAGCGGAGCCGCTTCTGCGTGGACTGGCTGCGCCAGCACGGGATGGGCGAGGGCCCCTACGGCGACGCGGAGACGCTGGCGCGCACGCACGGCGTCGCGGTCGAGTCGCTGGCCCCGCGGCTGCTGACCTCGGAAGGCGGCGCGGTGCAGCTGCAGCCGCTGGAGGGCGAGGCCTACGCTGACGATCCGCGCCAGCTGCGGCTGGGGGGCATCGCGGCGTGGGAGGGGGCGTTCCGCATGGCGCACGCCCTCGACGGGTCGCTGGGCGACACGGGCGTGGCTGGGGCGGCGGCGGTGATGCGGGCGATGGGGAGCGGGGCGGGCGCGGTCGAGCGGCTGGCGCGCATCCTCTACGCGCACTTCGACGCGCGCGGCGACTCGCGCAACGCGGTGCGCTGGAACGGCCTCGCGGCGTCGTGGCGGGACATCGAGGAGGAGGCGTCGCGCGCCGGGCGGCAGGGCGAGATGGGCCTCGGCGGGTGAGCGCGGGCGGCGGCCGGGGGACGACGCCGTACGCGCTGCGGCGGCGGCTGCGGCGGGGGTACCGCCGCTACGCGCGCGGGGAGGTGCTGCGGCTGCCGCCGGAGCGCTGCGGGGTGTACGCGCTGTGGCTGCCCTCGGCGGCGCTGCCGGGCGAGCGCGAGTGCCTGTACGTGGGCAAGTCGGAGTCGTGCGTGCGGCGGCGTCTGCTCGATCACCTCGGCGCGGAGCCGAACCCGTGGCTGCGGCGGGCGCTGCGCGACCTCGGCGGGCTGGCGGAGTTCAGCGTGGGGTGGACGGAGAGCGCGGAGGAGACGGACGCCCTCGAGACGTCGGTGATCCGCGCGTGGCGGCCTCCGGCGAACCGCAACAAGCGCTGACGGCGCTCCCCCCTCGCGCGCCCGTCGGCGCGCCGTGCCGCTGGGGCGCGGGGGCGGTACACTCGGCGCATGACCGCCGTCGCCGCCGCGCCGACCGCCGCGCCCGCGCGCTCCGGGGCCGCGGGCCTCGCCGCGCTCGTGCGCGAGGCGAGCCGCGGCCTGGCGTCGGCGCCGGGCGATCGCAAGGACGCCGCGCTGGAGGCGGTCGCCGCCGCGCTGGAGGCGGAGACGGACGCGATCCTCGCGGTCAACGCGGCGGAGCGGGAGCGCGCGCGCGGGCGCGGGCTGGGCGACGCCTTCCTCGACCGCATGACGCTGACGCCGGAGCGCGTCGCCGCGATGGCGCGCGACGTGCGCGCGGTGGCGGCGCTGCCCGACCCCGTGGGCGAGATCGAGGGGGAGACGACGCGGCCCAACGGGCTGCAGATCGGGCGGATGCGCGTGCCCCTCGGCGTGATCGGGGCGGTCTACGAGTCGCGGCCCAACGTCACGGTGGACATCGCCGCGGTCTGCCTCAAGGCTGGCAACGGCGTGCTGCTGCGCTCGGGCAGCGACGCGCACGCGACCTCGGGCGCGCTGGCGGCGATCCTGCGGCGCGAGACCGAGGCGGCCGGCCTGCCCGCCCACAGCGTGGGGTTCGTCGAGTCCACCGACCGCGCCGAGGTGGGAGCGATGCTGCGGGCGGCGGAGAGCATCGACCTGATGGTGCCGCGCGGCGGCGCCGACCTCATCCGCCGCGTCCGCGACGAGGCGGCGATGCCCGTCGTGGCGGGCGGCGTGGGGGTCTGCCACACCTACGTCGACGCCGGCGCGGACCCGGCGATGGCGGAGCGGATCGCGGTCAACGCCAAGACGCAGCGGCCCTCGGTCTGCAACGCGATGGACACGCTGCTGGTGCACGCCGAGGTCGCCGCGGCGTTCGTGCCGCGCGCGGCGCGCGCCCTCGGCGAGCGCGGCGTGACCCTCCACGCGGACGAGCGCGCGGCGGCGCTGGCCGGCGGCGGCGCGCCGACGGCGCCCGTGGCGCCCGGCGACTACGACCGCGAGTGGCTGTCGCTCGACTGCTCGGTGCGCGTGGTGGACTCGCTCGACGAGGCGCTGGGGCACATCCGCGAGCACGGGAGCGGCCACTCGGAGGCGATCGTGACGGACTCCTGGGCCGCGGCGCGGCGCTTCCAGCTGGAGGTGGACGCGGCGGCGGTGTTCGTCAACGCCTCGACCCACTTCCACGACGGCGCGCAGTTCGGCCTCGGCTGCGAGGTCGGCATCTCGACGCAGAAGATGCACGCGCGCGGGCCGCTCGGCCTGCGCGAACTCACCTCGTACAAGTGGGTCGTGCTCGGCGCCGGACAGGTGCGGGAGTAGCCGCCCGCGCGGCGGCGGGAACGGCGAGGAGGACAGCATGGCCGGCTACCGCTTCGCCCGCGAGGCGCGCACCCCCCACTCCGAGGTCTACGCCATCGACGACGGCGAGCACGCGGTGGGCCGCGTCGACGTCCACTACACGGGCGCGGCGGCGCACGCCACGCTCGTCGTCCACGCCACCCTCGGCGAGGACCAGGTCCACGACCTGCTGGAGGCGATCGACGACCAGATCGTGACCACCGCCGACCCCTACCGCGAGGACCTCGTCGTCACCGTCTGGCGCGGCGAGGAGCTCGGCGTCTTCGCCGACGACGACGGCGCGGGCGGCGCCGGCGACGACGGCGGCGAGGACGAGGACGGCGACGGCGGGGACGAGCCCGCCGGGGGCCGGTAGCCCGCGCCGATCGCGATGCCCGGACTGCCCGGCCCCGACCGCATCGGGGCCGTCCTCTTCGACCTCGACGACACGCTGGTGGACGTGCGGGGGGCGTGGCGCGCGAGCTTCGCGGAGGCGATCGCGCCGATCCGCGCCGCGACGCCCTCGCTGCGCGCGCTCGGCGCGCCGGAGGCGATCTACGACGGCGCCTTCCGCCGCTACGCCGAGGAGGCGCACGCCGCCGCCGGCGGCGGCGAGTGGGAGGAGCGCTTCACGACCGGGGCGTTCGCGCGCCTGCTCGCCGAGGGCGGGCGGCCCGACCCGGCGCTGGCCGCGCGCCTCGCCGACGGCTACCGCGCCGCCGTGCCCGGCCGCATCGCGCTCTACCCGGACGCCCTCGCGACGCTCGACGCGGTGGGGGCGCGCTGGCCGCTGGCGCTCGTCACCAACGGCCCGCCGCACCTGCAGCGCCCGACGATCGAGCGCTTCGGCCTCGAGCGCCGCTTCGCCGCCGTCGTCGTCTCGGGCGAGGCGGGGGTGCGGAAGCCCGACCCCGCGATCTTCGCGATCGCCCTCGGCGCGCTCGGCGTGGCGCCGGGGGCGGCGGTCCACGCCGGCGACAACCCTCGCGACGACGTGGCGGGGGCGATCGCCGCCGGCCTGTACGCGATCCTCGTGGACCGCGGGGGCTGGCCGGCGCCCGCGGCCGGCGCGCCCGCGCCGCACGCCGAGGTGCGCGCGCTCGGCGAGCTGCCGGGGCTGCTGGGGATCGGGTAGGCGGCGTCAGCCCTGCGCGGCGAGCGCGCGCTGGCTCTCGCGGTCGAGCCAGCCGAAGAGGAAGGGACGCCACTCGCGGTAGCGGGCGAGGTGGTGGGCGAAGCTCTGGGCGGCGGTGAGGCGTGGGCGCACCGGCTCGCGCAGCAGCCGCATCCGCGCCTCGCCGGGGGTGCGGCCGCCCTTGCGGTGGTTGCAGGCGCGGCAGGCCGTCACGAGGTTCTCCCAGGCGTGCTCGCCGCCGAGCCGCCTCGGCACGACGTGGTCGAGCGTGAGGTCGCGCCCGTGCTGGCCGCAGTACTGGCACTGCTGGCGGTCGCGCGCGAACACCTCGCGGCGCGTCAGCCGCACCCGCGGCAGCGGGCGCCGCACCGCGTGGCGCAGCCGGATCACCGAGGGCGCAGGGTACTCGCGCCCCACGCCGCGGATCGCCATGTCCGCCGTCTCCAGCAGGTCGGCCTTGCCGCCGAACACGAGCACCACGGCGCGCCGCACGCCGCAGACGTTGAGCGGCTCGTAGTTCTGGTTCAGCACCAGCGCCTGTCGTTGGATCGACACCGCGAGGCTCCCCCGCCCCCGGGGCCGCCCCTCGCGCGGGGCCGCCCTCGCGCAGTGTAGGGCATCGCGCCGCCGCGCGCGCCAGTGTAACGAGCGCCCGCGGATGCTGTAGGATCGGCGCGAACGGGGGCGGCCTTCGAGGCCGCACGGGCGGAGGGGCGGCGGATATTGTTCACTCTCCTTAGCACCCCCCCCCCTCGTGGACATAAGCATTACCTCGGCCTCGCGGCGTGGCTCGGCGCGCTGCTGCTGGGAGCGGCGCTGATCCTCGCGCCGCCCGCGACGGCGCAGAGCACCACCGACTACGACGACGACAACGACGGCCTGATCGACGTCCGCAACCTCGCGCAACTGAGCGCGATGCGGCACGACCTCAACGGCAACGGCGACGCCACCCACGCCGACTACGCCTCGGCCTTCCCCAACCGCGTCACGGCGGCGAGCGGGCGCATGGGCTGCCCGGCCTCGGGAGGCTGCACCGGCTACGAGCTGCGCGCCGACCTCACCTTCGACGAGAACGGCGACGGCCAGATGACGGCCACGGGCGACCCGACGTACTGGAACAGCGGCGCGGGCTGGAACCCGATCGGCAACTCGGCGAGCTACACGGCCACGTTCCGGGGCAACGGCCACACCATCTCCTACCTCTACATCAACCGGTCCTCGGGCACGTACCTGGGCCTGTTCGGCTACTTGACCGGGAGCGTCGACGGCGTGGGGCTGCCGCACGCCAACGTCACGGGGCAGCAGAACGTCGGCATCCTCGTCGGCAGTGCGTCCGGGGCGATCACCCGCGCCTGGACCACGGGACGGGTTGCGGGTCGCAACCTCGTGGGCGGGCTGGTGGCCAACCTCACCGGCAGCGTCAAGGCCAGCTGGTCGGTGGCGACGGTCCACGCCAGCAACGGCCGGGCCGCGGGGCTGGTGGACACGCTCTGGGGATCTGTTGCCGCCAGCTGGTCAGCCGGCCGCGTCACCGCCTCGACGGGCGGAGGACTGATCGGCGCCAGCGTCGGCACGGTCACGAACAGCTACTGGGACACCGGAACCTCGGGCTGGTCCACCAGCTTGGGCGGCACGGGCAAGAGCACGCGCGACCTCCAGCGGCCGACGGGGTACAGCGGCATCTACGCGAACTGGAACATCGACACCGACGGCGTAACCGGCGGCGACGACCCGTGGGACTTCGGCACGAGCCGCCAGTACCCCGCCCTCAAGTTCGCGGGCCGCACCACGCACCGAGGCCCAGCGTGGATCGAGGCGGACCACTGGAACGCCCCCGTCGCCGGCGAACCCCTCGTGGCGGGCCTCTATACCAAGACGGCGCGCGCGCTCGTTTCGCCCGCCGCGACGATCACGACCTGCGACGGCGTGGCGAACACGAACTCGCGGCAGGCGTGGGTCTGGGAGCGCTCCGACGATGGGCGCACCAGCTGGACCACCGTCACATCGACGCGCGGCCCGGCGTGCTCCTACGTCTACGTCCCGTCATCGAGCGACGTGGGCAAGTACTTGCGCGCCCGCGTGCCGCGCACCTCGGGCGGCGACGCAACCACCCTCCACACCGCGGCGGTCGTCGCGAGCAGCGCGGCGACGGCGGCGACGGCGAGCTTCGCCGGCGGCAACGCCTCGCCGGTGGTGGGGACGGCGGTCACGGTCTCGCCGCTGCCCACGCACAGCGACCGCACGCTGTGGCGCTGGCAGCGCTGCACCGCCTCGGACGGCACGGGCACGTGCACCCTGCTCGCGCCGGGCGAGCCGAGCTGGTCGTACACGCCCGTCGCCGCCGACGCGGGAGGCTACCTGCGCGCGTTCGTGTACTACTCCTCGGGCGCCTCGACGCCGGTGTGGACGCGCGCCGCGACGGCCTTCACCGGCGCCGTCGCCGCCTCGAACTGAGCGCGGGCGCGTTCGCGCGGCGGCCGCGCGCTAGGGCGCGGCCGCCGACCCGATGCCGAGCCGCGCGGCGGCGTCGGCGAACTCGGAGGGGAGCAGTTCGAGGGCCACGGGCACGCCGTCGAGGAACGCCTCGGCCACCCTCGATCCGGCGATCGCCTCCTCGGCGACGCCGGAGACGGGGAAGGCGAGGGCGGCCAGCAGCATCACCTCGACGAGCAGCACGCCCTTGGCGAGGCCGAACGCCGCGCCGCCCGCGCGGTCGTAGACGCCGAGCATCAACAGCGAGGCCGACTTCCGCAGCAGCGAGGCCGCGATCTGCCCCAGCACCAGCGTGCCGACGAAGATCGAGGCGAAGGCGGCCAGCCGGCGCCACGTGTCGTCCTCGATCAGGAACGCGATGTCGGCGGAGAGTTCGCCGTAGAAGCGCCCGGCGAGCACGGCGCCGCCGATCAGCGCGGCGGCCGTGACCACCTCGCGGATCAGCCCCGCCGCGAGGCCGCGCCAAGTCAGCCACGCGACGACGGCGACGATGGCGAGGTCCAGCCAGTGCATGGCTCCCCGCGCCGCCCGCCTCCGGCGCTTCCCGATGGTGCCACGCCGCTGCCCCGCGCGCGAGCCGCCCGGCGGGGGCCGCCGGCGCTACGGGAAGCCGAGGCCGCGGTCGCGCATGGAGACGTAGCGGCCGCGCCCGAAGACGACGTGGTCGAGCACCTTGATCTCGAGCAGCGCGCCGGCCTCGACGAGGGAGCGGGTGAAGGCGACGTCGGCAGCGCTGGGGGCGGGGTCGCCGGAGGGGTGGTTGTGGGCGACGGCCACGGCCGAGGCGTTGCGGCGCACGGCCTCGCGGAACAGTTCGGCGACGCGCACGACGGCCTGGTCGACGGAGCCGCGGTAGAGCATCGGCGCGGCCAGCAGGTGGTGCTTGGTGTCGAGCACGAGCACGCGCAGCTCCTCCTGCGGGAGCAGTTCGAGCTCGGTCTGGAGCAGCCGCGCGATGTCCTTGGGGCCCTCGACGCGGGGGCGCGTCTCCTCGCCTTCGAGGGCGAGGCGGCGGCCGAGTTCGAAGGCGGCGGCGACGGCGCTGGCCTTGGCGGCGCCGCAGCCGGGCGCGCCGGCGAGCGTCGGCAGGTCGGCGGCGGCGAGTCCGCGCAGGCCGCCGAGGTCGCGCAGCAGGCGCTCGGCCAGCTGCAGCACGCCCTCTCCCGCCGTGCCGGTGCGGAGCAGGATCGCGAGCAGCTCGGCGCCGGTCAGCGCCTGCGCCCCCAGCCGTTCGAGGCGCTCGCGCGGCCGGTCGGACGCGGCCATCTCCGCCACGCGCGTCCGCGGCCCGTCCGCGACCGCCACGGCCGCCGCCCATTCGCCCACGCCGCGCCTCCGTCCCCGCGCGCGGCATTCTGGAACATAGGTACGCACGAGGTCAAGCGGCGCCGCGGGCGGCGCAGGGATCGGCGGTCAGGGCGGGGAGATCGGGCCGGCCCCGGCGAGCACGAACTCCTCGACGCGCGCGCGCAGGTCCTCGCGGGCGGCGCGGAACGCCTCGAGGCGCGCGTCCTCGCCGCCGCCGGCCGCGGCGGGGTCGGGGACGCTCCAGTGCAGCGTGCGCCGCGCGCGGGGGAAGACGGGGCGCGTCCCGCGCGCGCCGCCGCCGACCGTGATCACGCAGTCCCACTCCTCGCCGGCGTAGGCCTCGACGCCCGCGGGGGCCGCGCGCGAGGCGCCGGCGCCGTCCTCGGCGAGCACGCGCAGCGTCAGCGGGTGCACATCGCCGGCGGGGTCGCTGCCCGCCGAGCGCGCCTCGTACTCCGCGCCGCCGCGCTTGTGCAGCAGCGCCTCGGCGATCTGCGAGCGCGCCTGGTCGCCGGCGCACACGAAGAGGACGCGCCGCGGCGCGAGCCGCCACACGCGGATCAGGGTGCGGGTGTGGGGCCAGTGGTGGCATTCGAGGACCTCGCCCTCCTTGACCTGCAGCCAGACGTCGGGCCGCGTGACGAAGACGTGGCTGCGGCCGACCATGACGAAGTGCGAGGGGAAGAACCACAGCAGCCCGCCCTTGGTCCACGCGCGCCGCACCTCGCCGCGGACGAAGGTGGGCCGCGCGCGCAGGTCGCGCAGCGCCGTCGCCAGCTGGAAGGCGGCGGCGAGCACGAATACGCCGAGGATCGCGAGCGGGATCAGCGCCGCCCCCTGCCCGTCGAGGACCGCCGTCAGCGGCGCCGCCCAGAGGGCGAGCAGGACGAGCGTGAGCGGCCCGTACATGAGCGCCATGCGCGCGATCGAACGGCGGTGGTCTTCCATCTCGCCCAGCAGCTCGGCGCGCGGCCCCTCGTCCTCCTGCGGCTCCGCGGGGGCGCCGAGGGGCCTCGCCGCGCCGGCGACGCCGGCCTCGCCCCCGTCGGCGAGCGCGCGGTCGAGGGCGCGCCGCCGCGTGGGGCTGGACAGCACCGTCCAGGCGTCGTTGACGCGGTGCAGGCGCTCCCCGGCGTCGGCGTCGCCCTCCGCCGCGGCCGGGGCGTAGTAGGCGACCAGCTCGCGGTGCGCCCGCCTGATCTCGTCGCGCGGGGCGTCGCGCGTCACGCCCAGCACGACGTAGGGGTCGTCCCCGGCCGCGCGCGTCTCCGGCGGCGTCACGGCGGCGGAATCCGCAGCACCTGCCCGATCCGCAGCGTGCTGCCCGGACCGAGGTCGTTGAGGTCGGCGATGCGGTTGGCGAAGTCCTCGTAGTTCGTCCCCTGGGGGGCGAGCTTCCGCGCGATCGACCATACGGCGTCGCCGGCCTGCACCGTGTACTCGGTGACGGCGGGCGCGGACGCGGGAGCGGGTTCCGGCGTGGGTTCGGGCGTCGGCGTGTCCTCGGGCGTGGGTTCGGGCGAGGGCTCCGGCGCCGGGGTGTCCTCGGGCGTGGGTTCGGGCGAGGGCTCCGGCGTCGGCGTCGCCTCGGGGGTGGGCGTGGCCTCGGGCGCGGGGGACGCCTCGGGCGTCGCGGAGGGCGTCGCGCCGCCGTCCGCGCCGTCGCCGTCGGGGGCGAGGACGAAGCGGGCGGGGGGCGTGGCGAGGGGGGCGGCGGCGCCGCCGGGGGCGTCGTCGGGGGGCCTGAGCAGCAGCCACAGCGCCAGCACGGAGCCGGCGACGAGCGCGATCAGCGAGCCGCGGTAGAGGCGGTGCGAGGGCATCGCGAGCGCGGGGTCGGCGCAGCGTTCGCAGAGGTCGTCCCCGTGCGCGTCGCAGTAAACGGCGCCGCAGCGCACGCATTCCCGCACCGCGTCCTGCTCGCACAGGAAGCACTCCACGGAAGCGAGCATACCACGGCGCGCCCCCGGCGGTCCGCGGCCGCCGGGGGCGGATAGCCGCGCGCGGCGGCGGTGCGCCGCCGGCGCTACTTCAGCTCGACGGTGGCGCCGGCTTCCTCGAGCTTGGACTTGGCGGCCTCGGCCTCGTCCTTCGTGACCGCCTCGCGGATCGCCTTCGGCACGGCCTCGACCACGTCCTTGGCGTCCTTGAGGCCGAGCGAGGTCAGCTCGCGGACGGCCTTGATCACGTTGATCTTGTTGGCCCCGAAGTCGGTGAGCACGACGTCGAACTCGTACTGCTCCTCGGCCGCGGCGGCGCCGTTGCCGCCGCCGTCGGGCGCGGGGGCCATCGCCACCGGCGCGGCGGCGGTGACGCCGAACTCCTCCTCGATCGCCTTGTTGAGATCGCGCAGCTCGAGCAGGGTCATGCCCTTGATGATCTCGAGCGCGTCCTCGACTTTGGCCATCCTCGTGTCTCCTCCCGTCGCCGCGGGCGCAGCCCGCGGCGCGTTACGCCCCGGTCTGCTCCAGCTGTTGCGCGCGCGCGTCGATCAGGCCCGCCAGCTGGCGGGTGGACGCCTGCAGCAGCAGCGCCAGCTCGGCCACCTTGCCCGTGAGGCCGCCCGCGATGCGCGCGATCAGCTCGTCGCGCGGCGGCACGGTCGCGAGGTCCGCGACCCACGCGGCGTCCACGACCTCGCCGTCGACGACGGCGTTGCGGACGGCGAGCGGCGTGTCGGCGCGCTCGCTCCGCCAGGCCGCGACGGCGCGCGCCGCGGCGATCGGGTCGTCGGGGTGGGTGACGAGCGCCGTCGGCCCGTCGGCGAGGGCGGCGAACTCCTCGCGCCCGGCCTCGGCGGCGGCGCGCAGCAGCAGCGTGTTCTTGACGACGCGGAGGGAGACGCCGCGGTCGCGCAGCCGCCGCCGCAGCAGCGTCTGGTCGGTCACGGGCATCCCCTGGCAGGACACCGCGATGGCGATGCCGGAGGCCTCGATCAGCTCCCTGATCTCGGCCACCAGCGCGATCTTGCGCTCCGTCGGCACGCCCGCTCCCGTTCTCGCCCCGCGCCGGGGCCCGCACGCCGAAACGCCCCGCCGCCTCGAGGCGGGGGGCGTCGCCGAGGGCGCGGCCACGCCGCGCGCCGCCCGCGATGTCCCCGCCTGCACGGGCGGCCTCCCGGCCATTCTCCCCTCGGGCCGTGCGGCCCCGGGGACCCGTGGTCTCCGGCGGCGCGCCCCGGGCCGCGGCGGCGAAGCCGCGGCGGGGCGCTGCCCTCAGTCTGCTACGTTTGCGCCGCGAGCGCCAGCAGCGGCTGCACGTCGAGCGGGACGCCGGGCCCCATCGTCGAGGTCAGCGTCGCGGCGCGGATGTACTGGCCCTTCACCGCGCCGGGGCGCGCCTTCACGATCTCGGCCATGACCGCGCCGAGGTTGCCGGTGAGGTGCTCGTCGCTGAAGGAGACCTTGCCGATGGGCGTGTGCACGTTGTTGGTGCGGTCGAGCCGGAACTCGACGCGGCCGGCCTTGCCCTCGCGCACGGCGCGCGGGATGTTGGCGGCGTCGAGCACGGTGTTGCTGCGCGGGTTCGGCATCAGCCCGCGCGGGCCGAGGATGCGTCCCAGCCGTCCGGCCTTGCCCATCATCTCGCGCTGCGCCAGCGCGAGGTCGAAGTCCGTCCAGCCGTCGGCGACGCGCGCGATCAGCTCGTCGCCGCCCGCCTCGTCGGCACCCGCCTCGAGCGCCGCGGCGATCGCCTCGCCCTCGGCGAACACGATCACCGTGCGCTCGCTGCCGAGGCCGTGCGGCAGCGTCACCGATCCGCGAATCTGCTGCTCGGCGTGACGCCCGTCGAGGCCGGTGCGGAGGTGCAGCTCGACCGTCTCGTCGAACTTCGCGGTCGCGCCCTCGCGCACCGCGGCGAGCGCGGCGGCCGGATCGTAGAGGCGGTCGGCCTCGACCCTCGAGGCGGCCTCGCGGTAGCGCTTGCCGTGCTTCGGCATCGTCAGCGGACCTCGATTCCCATCGAGCGGGCGGTGCCCTCGATGATACGCATGGCTTCCTCGACGCCGTCGGCGTTGAGGTCGGGCAGCTTGGTCTCGGCGATGGCGCGCACCTGATCGCGCGTGACCCGCCCGGCCACCTGCGTGAGCTGGCTCGCCGCGCCCTTCTCGATGCCCGCCGCCTTCCGCAGCAGGTCCGAGGCGGGCGGCGTCCTCAGCTCGAACGTGAACGAGCGGTCCTCGTAGATCGTGACCACGGCGGGCACGATCTGGCCGGACTGGGCCTGGGTGCGCTCGTTGTAGGACTTGCAGAAGTCCATGATGTTGATGCCGTGCGGGCCGAGCGCCGTCCCCACCGGCGGCGCGGGGTTGGCCCGCCCCGCCGGAATCTGCAGCTTCACCACCCCGCGCACCCGCTTCGCCATCGTCCGCCTCCCGCCGCCGCGCTACTGCTTCTCGACCTGCAGGAAGTCGAGCTCGACCGGCGTCTCGCGGCCGAACATCGAGACCATGACGCGCACCTTGCCCTTGTCGAGGTTGATGTCGTCGACCTGGCCGACGAAGTCGACGAAGGGGCCGTCGATCACGCGCACGGACTCGCCGACGGCGAAGCCGACGTTGATGCGCGGCGCGCCGGCGTCCATCTGCCGCAGGATGCGCCCCACCTCCTCGTCGTCGAGGGCGGGCGGGAGCGATTCCGCGTCCTCGCCGCCGGTGGGCGAGGGGGCGGCGCCGGCGAAGCCGGTCACGCCGGGGGTGTTGCGGACGAGGCTGCGGGCTTCGTTGTCCATCAGCATCCGGACGAGCACGTAGCCGGGGAACAGCTTCTTCGAGACCGTGCGCCGCTGGCCGTCGCGGATCTCGATCTCGTCCTCGGTCGGGATCACGACCTCGAAGATGTGGCCGCCGAGGTCCATCTGGCGCACGCGCTGTTCGAGGCTGCTCTTCACCTTGTTCTCGTAGCCGGAGTAGGTCTGGACGATGTACCAGGCGCGGCCGTCGCCGGGGGCTTCGGGCTCCTCGGGCGCGGCCGGCTCGCCGGGGGCGGCGAAGGGGCGGGGCGGCGGCGGGGCGGCCGCGCCCGAGGCGCCGCCGCCGGCCGGGGCGAGGAAGGGTTCGTTCGTCATGCGGCCTCCGGCGGCGCGGCTAGCGCAGCACCGTGCTTTCGATGATCCAGTTGAAGCCGACGTCGGCCACGCCGAGGATCGCCCCGAAGAAGGCGGAGACGATCACCACCACCAGCGTCAGGTAGCCGACCTCGTGGCGGGTGGGCCACGTCACCTTGCGGAGTTCGCTGACGATGTCGGCGATCCAGCGCGGGACCCAGCGCCGGCCGCCGGAGCGCGCCTCGGGCGCGGGGGGGCCGGGGGCGGTGAGCGGGGGCCGTCCGCCGCCGGACGCGCCCTGCTGCCGCTGGCGCTGCCGGCGGGCGGCCCGCTCCTGCTGGCGGCGCAGCGCCCTGCCCATCCCGCCGCTCCGTCCGCCCGCCGCCTACCGCGTCTCGCGGTGGGGCCGGTGCGCGCGGCAGCGCGGGCAGTACTTCCGCAGCTCCAGCCGGTCGGGGTCGTTCCGCCGGTTCTTGGTCGTGTGGTAGTTGCGGCTGCGGCATTCGCCGCACGCCAGCGTCACGTGCCCGCGGTCGCCCTTCGCCATGCCGCTTTCCCGTGCTTCCGGAGCCGCGCTACTCGTTGACGCGGGTGACGACGCCGGCGCCGACGGTGCGGCCGCCCTCGCGGATCGCGAAGCGCAGCCCGTCCTCGATCGCGATCGGCGTGATCAGCTCGATGTCCACCGTCACGTTGTCCCCGGGCATCACCATCTCCGTGCCCTCGGGCAGCGTCACCACTCCCGTCACGTCCGTCGTCCGCACGTAGAACTGCGGCCGGTAGCCGCTGAAGAACGGCGTGTGCCGCCCTCCCTCCTCCTTCGACAGCACGTAGACCTCGCCCGAGAAGCGGCGGTGCGGCGTGATGCTGCCGGGCTTCGCCAGCACCTGCCCGCGCTCCACGTCCCCGCGCTCCACTCCGCGCAGCAGGCACCCCACGTTGTCCCCGGCCTCGCCCGCGTCGAGCAGCTTCTTGAACATCTCGACCCCGGTCACGACCGTCGACTCCGTCTCCTTGATGCCCACGATCTCGACCGTGTCGCCGACCGACACCACCCCGCGCTCGATCCGCCCCGTCACCACCGTGCCCCGGCCCTTGATCCCGAACACGTCCTCGATCGGCATCAGGAAGGGCTCGTCGCGCGGCCGCGCCGGCTGCGGCACGTAGCCGTCCACCGCCTCCATCAGCGCGCGGATCGGCCCGTACTCCTCCGCCTCGGGGTCCGTGGACGCCGACTCCAGCGCCGCCAGCGCCGACCCCCGCACGATCGGCACCTCGTCGCCGGGGAACTCGTAGTCGCTGAGCAGCTCGCGCAGCTCCAGCTCCACCAGCTCCAGCAGCTCCTCGTCCTCCATCTGGTCGACCTTGTTGAGGAAGACGACCACGGCCGGCACCTCGACCTGGCGCGCCAGCAGCAGGTGCTCCCGCGTCTGCGGCATCGGCCCGTCCGGCGCCGCCACGACGAGGATCGCCCCGTCCATCTGCGCCGCCCCGGTGATCATGTTCTTGATGTAGTCGGCGTGCCCGGGGCAGTCGACGTGCGCGTAGTGCCGCGCTTCCGTCTCGTACTCGACGTGGGCGATCGCGATCGTGATGCCCCGCGCCTTCTCCTCGGGCGCGTTGTCGATCGAGTCGAACTCGCGGAACTCGGCTTCGCCCTTGAGCGCGAGCCACTTCGTGATGGCGGCGGTGAGCGTCGTCTTGCCGTGATCGACGTGGCCGATCGTGCCCACGTTCGCGTGCGGCTTGTTCCGCTCGAACTTCGCTCGCGCCATCCTCGCTCCGCCCCTCCCGCCGGCTCCCGCCGGCTCCTCTCCCTGCGCCGCTGCCGCTGGTGTCTGTGGAGCCCTCAAGCGGATTCGAACCGCTGACCTCGTTCTTACCAAGAACGCGCTCTGCCGGCTGAGCTATGAGGGCGCGTCTCCGTTCCGTGCGCCGGGCCTCGTGCGCCGCCGCCGGACCGTCCGGCGGCGGGACCGCGCACCTGCCGGCGGCGCGGGCGGCTGGTGCAGGGGGCAGGATTCGAACCTGCGTAGCCGTAAGGCGGCGGTTTTACAGACCGCTGGATTTAACCACTCTCCCACCCCTGCGGGCGCTGCCGCGCCGGTCCTCCGCGCCCGCCCGCTCGCCCCGAGGGGCGGCTGGAGCCCGAGAGGGGATTCGAACCCGCTAACCTGCCGATTACAAGTCGGCTGCGCTACCAGTTGCGCCACCCGGGCCCGAACGCTGCCGGCGCACGCGGAACGATCGCTCCCGCGCCGGGCGCGACCGCTCCCGTCCAGTATAGGAACCGCCCGCGCGGACGGTCAACGCGCCCGCGCGGCGCGAGGCGTCCCGCTCAGGAGGCGACCTCGCCCAGGCGGCCGCTGGCGCAGTCGTAGACGAAGCCGCGCACCGCGTCCTTGTGCGGGACGAACGGGTTGGCGCGGACGCGCCCGATCGACTGGCGCACGTCCCCCTCGAGGTCGCCGAACGCCTCCAGCGCGAAGGCGGGGCGCAGGCCGGTGTCGGCCTCGATCGCGTCCTTCACCTCGTCGTCGCGGAAGGTCAGCATCCCGCAGTCGGTGTGGTGGATCAGCATCACCTCGCGCGTGCCCAGCAGCCGCTGCGAGATCACGAGCGAGCGGATCGCGTCGTCGGTCACGACGCCGCCGGCGTTGCGGATCACATGCGCGTCGCCCTCGGCGATGCCCAGCAGCGCGGGCACGTTCAGCCGCGCGTCCATGCAGGCGACGACCGCCAGCCCCCGCCCCGGCGGGATCGGCAGATCGCCCTTGTCGAAGTCCTCGGCGTAGCGGGCGTTGTTCTCCAGCAGCTCGTCCGTGACCGTCATCGCTGGCCTCCCCCTTTAGCGCGCGAATGTTGGCATAGGCGAGCGGCTTTCTCAAGTACCCGCGCCCGCCGGACGCCCGGCGGCGCTACGAGGGCTGGGACGGGCGGCGGGCGGCGCTCCAGCGCGCCCCCTGCGGCGTGTCCTCGACCTCGACGCCGGCGGCGGCGAGGCCGTCGCGGATGGCGTCGGCGCGGGCGAAGTCGCGCGCGGCGCGCGCCTCGGCGCGGACCGCGATCAGCGCCTCGACCGCCGACGCCGCGTCCGCGCCGCCGCCGGCGCCGTGCGCCGAGGCGAGCCGCGCGAGGGCCGCGGCGTCCAGCCCGCCGCCGTCCGCCGCCTCGCCGGCGCCGAGGCGCAGGCCGAGCACGCCGCGCGCGAGCTCGGCGAGCGCCGCCTGCCCGGCGGCCACGCCGCGGCCCTCGTCGCGCCCGCGGTTAATCGCGCGCGCGAGGCCGAACACCGCCGCCAGCGCCCGCGGCGTGGCGAGGTCGTCCTCCATCGCCTCGGCGAAGCGCGCGCGCGCCTCGGCGGCCTCGGGGGAGGCCCCGGCGGCCCCGGGCGCTCCGCGGAGGGCGGCGGCGAGGCGGGCGGCGCCGCCGGCGGCGGCCTCCAGCGCCTCGTCGGTGAGGTTGGCGGGGCTGCGGTAGTGGCTGCCGAGCACGAACAGCCGCAGCGCGTCGGCGCCCCAGCGTTCGAGCGCCTCGCGCACGGTGACGACGTTGCCGAGCGACTTCGACATCTTCTCGCCGTCGCGCTGGACGAGGCCGTTGTGCATCCAGATGCGCGCGAACGAGCCGGGGCCGGTCACGGCCTCGGCCTGCGCGATCTCGTTCTCGTGGTGCGGGAACACGAGGTCGAGCCCGCCGCCGTGGATCTCGAACGACGCGCCGAGGTAGCGCTGCGACATCGCCGAGCACTCGATGTGCCAGCCGGGCCGCCCCGCGCCCCACGGCGAGGGCCACGAGGGCTCGCCCGGCTTCGCCGCCTTCCACAGCGCGAAGTCGAGCGCGTACTCCTTGCCCTCGCCCGGTTCGAGGCGCGCGCCGGCGCGCAGCTGGCCGATGTCGCGGCGGGAGAGCTTGCCGTAGTCCCCGGCGGCGCGCACGCGGAAGTAGACGTCGCCGGCCGCGGTGGCGTAGCCGTAGCCGCGCTCCACGATCGCCGCGATCGCCTCGGCGATGGTGTCGATGTGGCCGGTCACGCGCGGGCGCTCGTCGGGGAAGACGAGGTTGAGCGCGCGCTGCTGCTCCTCCCACGCCCCGATGTGCTCCGCGGCGAGATCGAGGGGGTCGCGGCCGAGTTCGGCGGCGCGCCCGATCACGTTGTCGTCGATGTCGGTGTAGTTGGAGACGTAGCGCACCTCGTGGCCGCCGGCCGGGTTGCCGGGCCAGCGCAGGTAGCGCACGAGCACGTCGTAGACGATGGCGGCGAGGGCGTGGCCGGCGTGGGATTCGGCGTAGGGGGTGACGCCGCAGACGTACACGCCGACGCGCCCGCCGGGGGGCGGGCGCAGCTCCTCGGCGCGGCCCGTCAGCGTGCTGACGAGGCGCATCGCGGGCGCTCGTCCTGCCCCGCCGCGGGCGCCGCGGACGCGGCGGCGGCTACGGCTGCTGCTCCCCGGCCGGTCCGCCGTCGAAGCCGCCGGGCGAGGCCGCGCCGGCGGGCGCGGCGTCCGGCGCCGGCCGCTCGCGTTCGAGGGCGGAGACGCGCCGCTCCAGCTCCTCGATCCGGTCCCACTCGGGATCGGGAAGCCGCTCGACGGTGTCGTTGCCGCTGTTGGTGAAGGCCACGACGTGGCCGGGCACGCCGACGACGGTGGCGTTGGGCGGCACGCTGGAGACGACGACGGCGCCCGCGCCGATGCGCGAGTCGTGGCCGATGGTGACGTGGCCGATGATCTTCGCCCCCGCGCCGACGACGACGCGATCCTCGAGCGTGGGGTGGCGCTTCTCGCGCCGCGTCGAGGTGCCGCCGAGGGTGACGCCCTGGTAGAGGTGGCAGTCGTCGCCGATCTCGGTCGTCTCGCCGATCACGACGCCCATGCCGTGGTCGATGAAGCAGCGGCGGCCGATCGAGGCCTCGGGGTGGATCTCGATGCCGGTGAGGAAGCGCGCGACGTGCGAGATCAGGCGCGGCAGCATCGGCAGGCCGAGCAGCGACATCTGGTGGGTGAGGCGGTGCACGGCGAGGGCGTGGACGCCGGGGTAGGTGAGCGCGACCTCGAGCGCCCCGCGCGCGGCGGGATCGCGCTCCTGCGCCGCCTCGACGTCCTCGCGCACCGCGCGCAGCCAGCTCATCGCGCCCCCTCGCGCCGCCGCCATGATCGCACGCCGGCGCGCGCCCGCGCCACCTGCCGCGCCGCGAGGCGGGCGTAGCGGGCGGTGCTCGCTCAGTCCTCGCAGGCCTCGGGGTGGCGGCGCAGCCAGCCGAAGAGCGCCTCGGCGGCCCACCGGTGGCCTTGCGCGTTCCAGTGGTGGTCGTTCGGCCAGCGGGCGTCCTCGATGCGTCCGCCGTGGCTCACGATCCAGTCGTGCTGGTCGATCACGGGGATGCCGAGGGGGCCGGCCATGCCGCGCAGGACGGCGTTCGTGCGGCTGTCCGCGCCTCCGTTCTCGTGCGTGGCGAGGATGACGATCGCGGCTCCGTCGCGGTCGGCGCGCCGCTTGAATTCGGCGAGCGCCCAGGCGGTGAACTCGAGCGCCTCGGCGAAGAGGGGCGGCGGGTCGTCCACGAGGTACAGCGCGTCCCAGTCCGGACCGTGGTTCGTCGGCTCCCAGCCGTCGAGGATCCACCCGTAGCCGGGGCGGGCGGCCAGCAGCTCGGCCCGCCGGGGGAGCGAGGGCCGCCGCTCGTCGGGGAGCCAGGCGCGGCGGCGGGCGTCGAGCCAGCGCGCGAACAGCGAGCGGCCGGTCAGCGCCCGCGCCGCCGTCTCGATCCGGTCCGGGCGCGGAGGCGCGACCAGGCCCCACAGCCAGGGCATCGCGTGCTCCGCGTATCCGGGGTCGGGAGGGCGCAGCCGCACGCTCCCGTCCTCCGCGCGCCCGGGGAGGGCGAAGGGCGCGCGGTCGGGGTTCCAGCCCCAGCGGATCGCCTGCTGCGCCGCGGAGTGGTCGGAGAAATCGTTGTGGAAGAAGACCAGCGCCAGCAGGTTGGGCCGCAGCGCACGCGCGTACTCGTCGTAGTACGGCAGCTGGTTGGCCTGCCCCGTGCCCTGCCGCCCCCACGCCGAGGCGGTGACGTCCAGCTCCGGCAGCGCGGCGGCAGCGAGCGCCTCGAGGCGCACGTGCAGCTTGTCGGCGACCGGCACCTCGCGCGCGTCCACGTACGAGTCGCCGAAGACGGCGACGTGGCAGCTCGCCGCGGCGCGCGCCGGATCGGGCGGCTCGCGGTCGAGGAAGCCCAGGCTGTTCGCGCGCTGCACGATCCAGTAGTCGAGGCCGTTGGTGTGGCGCACCTCGGCGTGCGGCTCGTAGAGCACGCCCACCCCCGGCACGAAGCGCGAGGGCGCGGAGCGTTCCTCGAACGGCGGGGCGGTCAGCCGCAGCCACGCCTCGCCCGCGAGGGCGATCAGCGCGAGGCCGCCGAGGATCAGCGCCGCGTTCCAGCCCGCGATGCGCGCCAGCCGGACGAACGTCGGGGGAGTACGCCGGGTCGTCATGCCGCGCCCGATCGTCGCACACCTCCGGGTGGCGGCGCAGCCAGTCGAGGATCGCCTCGGCGGCCCACCGGTGGCCTTGCGGCGTCCAGTGGATGTCGTGGGGGAAGTGGGCGTCCCCGGCGCGCCCGCCACGGCTCGCGATCCACTCGCGCTGGCCGATCACGGGGATGCCGAGGGGTTCGGCCATGCCGCGCAGGACGGCGGATTCGCGGGCGCCGGGGCCGCCCATGTGGTGCACGGACAGGATCGCGAGCGCGGCGCCGTCGCGGTCGGCGCGGCGCTTGAACCCGGCGAGCGCCCAGGCGGTGAACTCGAGCGCCTCGGCGAAGAGGGGCGGCGGGTCGGACAGGATCATCCAGCCCGTCCAGCCGGGCGGCGGCCGCCAGCCGTCGGCGATCCAGGCGTAGCCGGGCCGCCGGCTCAGCGCCTCGGCACGCCCGGCGAGCGAATCCGGCCGGCCGGGGAACAGCGCGCGCCGCTTGCCGTCCAGCCAGCGCGCGAAGAGCGAGCGCCCGGTCAGCGCCGAGGCCGCGGCCTCGCGCCAGCCTCCGGGCCGGATCGCTCCCGCGCGGTACCCGGGGTGCGGCGGGCGCAGCCGCACGCCGCCGTCCTCGCCGCGTTCGGGGTAGGCGAAGGGCATCCGCGTGGGATCGCGATCCCCGTACAGCGCCGACAGCACGGCGGAGTTGCCCGCGAAGTCGTCCTTGTGGAACACGAGCACCACGAGGTTCGGGCGGAGGCTCCGGATGTGGCGATCGTAGTACGGCAGCTGGTTGGCCTGCGCCGTGCCCGGGTAGCCGAAGGCCGAGGCGGTGACGTCCGGCTCCGGCGCCTCGCGCGCGGCGAGCGCCTCGAGGCGCACGTGGGACTTGCTGGCGATCGCCACCTCGCGCCCGGCCACGAACGAGTCGCCGACTACGGCGACGTGGCAGCTCGCCGCCGCGCGCTCCGGGTCCGGCGGCTCGCGGTCGAGAAAGCCGAGGCTGTTGGCGCGCTGCGTCGTCCAGAAATCGAGGTGGTTCGTGTACCGCGCCTCGGCGTGCGGCTCGTAGAGCACGCCCAGCCCCGGCACGAAGCGCGAGGACGATGCGGCGCCGAAGGACGGCGCGGTCAGCCGCAGCCACGCCTCGCCCGCGAGGGCGACGAGCGCGAGGCCGGCGAGGACCAGCGCCGCGTTCCAGCCCGCGATGCGCGCCAGCCGAACGAATATTCGGGGGGGGGGGGGGGTGATATGTCTAGTCACGCCGCGCCCGATCCTCGCAGACCTCGGGGTGGCGGCGCAGCCAGCCGAACAGCGCCTCGGCGGCCCACCGGTGGCCCTGCGGCGTCCAGTGGGGGTCGTCCGGCCAGCGGGCGTCCCCGGCGCGCCCGCCGGAGCGCGCGATCCACTCGCGCTGGCCGATCACGGGGATGCCGAGGGGTTCGGCCATGCCGCGCAGGACGGCGAGAGCGCGCCCGTCGCTGCCGTCCTCGTGCGCGGCGAGGACGACGATCGCGGCCCCGCCCGCGTCGGCGCGGCTCCTGAACCCGGCGAGCGCCCACGCGGTGAATTCGAGCGCCTCGGCGAAGACGGGCGGCGGGTCGTCCGCGAGCAGGCCTTCGGCGAGCGGGAGCGCGTCCGGCTCCCAGCCGTCGAGGACCCACCCGTAGCCGGGGCGGGCGGCCAGCGTCTCCGCCCGCGCGGCGAGCGGGGGCAGCGCTCCCGGATCGTCGCCCGCGAGGGCGCGGCGCTTGCCGTCGAGCCAGCGCAGGAACAGCGAGCGGCCGGCCACGGCCCCGGCGGCCTCCTCGTACCAGGGGCCGGAGGCGGGCAGCGGCGCGGGCGGGCGGAACCAGGGCAGCGCGTTCTCCGCGTAGCGGGGGTCGGGAGGGCGCAGCCGCACGGCGCCGTCCTCGCCGCGCGCGGGCAGGGCGTAGGGCGCGCCGCCGGGGTCCCAGCCCCAGCGCAGCGCCGCCGTCGCCGGCGAGTTGCCGGGGAAGTCGCCGGCGGCGACGACCAGCGCCAGCAGGTCGGGAGCGAGCAGGCGCGCGTAGGCGTCGTGGAACGCCAGCTGGGCGGCCTGCCCCGCGAAGCGCCGCCCCCAGGCCGAGGCGGTGACGTCCAGCTCCGGCGCCTCGCGCGCGGCGATCGCCTCGAGGCGCACCTGCAGCTTGTCGGCGATCGCGACCTCGCGCGCCTCGACGAACGAGCCGCCGATGACGGCGACGTGGCAGCTGGCGGCGGCGCGATCGGGGGCGGGCGGCTCGCGGTCGAGGAAACCGAGGCTGTTGGCGCGCTGGGTCGTCCAGTAGTCGCGGCCGTCGGTGGAGCGCACCTCGGCGTGCGGCTCGTAGAGCACGCCGACGCCCGGCACGAAGCGCGAGGGCGAGGAGGACTCGGCGAAGGGGGCGTCGGCCCGCAGGTATACCTCGCCGGCGATCGCGATCAGCGCGAGGGCGCCGAGCAGCGCCGCCGCGTTCCAGCCGGCGACGCGCAGGGCGTGCGCGACGGCGGGGCGGAGCAGGGGCTGCGGCGCCACGGGCTAGTCCGGCTCGAAGGCGTCCGCGTGCGCCCGCGCCGCGGCGACGAGCGCGGGGTCCTGGTCCTCCTTGCGGAGGAAGCAGTCGCCGATCGCGAGGCAGTCGATGTCCGTGCCGAGGAAGCAGCGGACGGCGTCGGCGGGGGTGCAGACGATGGGTTCGCCGCGCACGTTGAAGCTGGTGTTGACGAGCACGGGGCAGCCCGTGCGCTCGCCGAAGGCCTCCAGCAGCGCGTGGAAGCGGGGGTGCGTCCCGCGATCGACGGTCTGCACCCGCGCCGAGCCGTCGACGTGGGTGACGGCCGGGATCTCCGACCGCGCCGCCTCGCCGGGGCCCGCCCACGCGAGGCCGCCCGCGTCCGCCGACGCCGCCTCGCCCGCGCCCTCGCCCCCGCCCGCGGCGGCGGAGAGGCGTTCGGGGCGCACGCCGACGGTCAGCAGCATGTAGGGGCTCTCGCGGTCGAGGCCGAACCACTCGGCGGCGCGCTCGCGGGGGACGCTGGGCGCGAAGGGGCGGAAGGCCTCGCGCAGCTTGACCTTGCGGTTGAGCGTCTCCCGCATCGATGGCGAGCGCGGGTCGGCGAGGATCGAGCGCGCGCCGAGGGCGCGCGGGCCGAACTCCATGGGGCCCTGGAACCAGCCGACGGCCTTGCCCTCCGCGAGCGCCCCTGCGGCGGCGGCGAGCAGCGCGCCGCCCTCCAGCGTCTCGTAGCGCGCGCCCGCCGCGTCGAGGGCGGCGCGCACCTCGTCCGGCCCGAACGCGGGGCCGAGGAGCGCGCCGCGCATGGAGTCGGCGGGCGCGGGGGCGGGGCGGGCGGCGGACGACGCGGGGTCCCCGGCGGGCAGCGCGCGCGGCTCGCCGAAGAGGCCGTGGGCGGCGGCGAGGGCGGCGCCGAGGGCGCCGCCGGCGTCGCCGGCGGCGGGCTGGATCCAGACGTCGTCGAAGCGCCCGTCGCGCAGCACCTTGCCGTTGGCGACGCAGTTGAGGGCGACGCCGCCCGCGAGGCAGAGGTAGGGGATGCCGCTCTCCTCGCGCAGCGAGCGCGTCAGCCGCAGCACCGCCTCCTCGACCGCCGCCTGCGCCGAGGCCGCGAGGTCGGCGTGGCGGCGCTCGATCGGCTCCTCGGGGCGCCGCGGGGGGCCGCCGAACAGCGCCTCGAAGCGCCCGTTCGTCATCCGCAGCCCGTCGCAGTAGCCGAAGTAGTCGAGGTCGAGCCGGAACGTGCCGTCCTCCTTGAGGTCCATGAGCCGTTCGAGGATCGCGGGCAGGAACTTCGGCTCCCCGTAGGGCGCGAGGCCCATCATCTTGTGCTCGCCGGAGTTGACGCGGAAGCCGGTGTAGGAGGCGAACGCCGAGTAGAGCAGCCCCAGCGAGTGCGGGAAGTGGATCTCGCGCTCGATCGCCAGCTCGCCGCCCCTCCCCACGCCGGCCGAGGTCGTCGCCCACTCGCCGACGCCGTCCATCGTCAGCACGACGGCCTCGCGGAAGGGCGAGGGGTAGAAGGCGCTGGCGGCGTGCGACTGGTGGTGCTCGGCGAAGAGCAGCCGCTCCCGCCAGTCCACGGCGGGGTCGAGCGCCTCCAGCTCGCGGCGCAGCAGCAGCTTCTGGAACAGCTTCTCGCGCACCCACAGCGGGATCGCCATGGCGAACGGGCGGAAGCCGCGCGGCGAGACCGCGACGTAGGTCTCCAGCAGCCGCTCCCACTTCAGGAACGGCTTGTCGTAGAAGACGACGCGGTCGACCTCGCGCGGCTCGAGGCCGGCCTGCGCGAGGCAGGCGGCGACGGCGCGGCGGGGGTAGCCGGCGTCGTGCTTGCGGCGCGTGAAGCGCTCCTCCTGCGCCGCCGCCACGATGCGCCCGCCGTCGACCAGCGCGGCGGCGCTGTCGTGGTAGAACGCCGAGACGCCGAGGATCCGCACCGGACGCCGCGCTAGAACAGCGTATAGACGAGCGGGGCGACCGCGCTGGTCTGGCTCAGCACCACCAGCCCGCCGAGCACGAACGCCATGACCATCGCCGGGAACAGCCAGTACTTCTTGCGGACGCGCAGGAAGGACCAGAGCTCGCCCGCCGTCGCCGCCAGGTCGCGCAGGAACGACATTCGCGATCCCTCAGAACTGCCGCCGCATCGTGCCGGGCTCGGGCCCCGGCGGATCGCGGCGGATCCAGTAGCTCGCGGCCTCGCCGTCGAAGCGCCGCCGCAGCGGGTCCTTGCCGAAGGCGCGCAGCGCGAGGCCCGTCGGCGTCACCACGCCGTAGAACAGCACCGCCATCAGCAGCGGGTTGACGATGCGCGACAGCAGCAGCCGCACCCGGTACCAGAGGCGGTTGGCCGGCCCCAGCAGCCCCGGCCGCGCCAGCGCCGCCGCGAGCAGCGCCGCCGCCACGCCCAGCACCCACCATCGAGGCTCCCCCCCGGCGATCAGCGGCAGCGCCCCGCCGGCGATCCCCCCCACGACGGCGAACGCCACCCCGAACGCGCGGTCCGACCCGCGCGCCAGCGGCTCGCCGGCCCGCAGGCGCTCGTGGAAGCTCATCGCCGCGAGTGTAGCACGGGCCGGAACGCCGCCGGACGCGCGGCCGCTCACGCCGCCGCGAGCCGCCCGTCGCGCCTCGCCTTGACGCCGCGCGCGAGGCGCGCGACGGACGCGAGGATCGCGTCCGGCCCGCCGTCGAGGTCGAGCGCATCGACCTCGATCGTCACGCCCGCGCGGCGGACGGCGTGGCGCGCCGGCTCGTCCTCGCCCTCGGCGTAGACGAGCAGGCCCGAGGGCAGACCGGCCGCCGTGCAGTAGGCGAGCATCTGGTAGACGTCGCCGTGGCGGGCGGCGGCGTCGCCCTCGGTGCGCTTGTACTTGGCGTCGCCGGCGAAGACGGGCGCGCCGCCGTCGAGCCACAGCAGGTCCGGCACGAGGCGGATGCGGCCGGCCTCGTCCAGCGCGAGGCGGCGCCTCTTCACGCCGTCCGGCTCCGGCCACGCCGCCTCGGAGAGGCCGAGCGCCTCGCGCAGGGCGGTGCGGACGAAGCGCTCGAACACGTCGTTCATGTCGATCAGGAACGCGGCGGCGGCCGTCTCGCCGCCCCGCAGTTCGAGGCTCGACCACTCCACCACGAGGCGCGCGAGCGCGGCGGCGCGGCGGTAGTGCGCGTTGAGGCGCGTCCACGCGATGTCCGGCGCGCCGCCCCGCCGGTACGGGGGCGCCTCGACGCCCTCGAAGCGCGGCAGCAGCGCGCGCAGCTCGCGCCGCGCGTCCTCCGAGCGCAGCGGCATCCGCGCCAGCAGCCGCAGCGCCGCGTGCAGCAGGCGGTTCTCCTCGACGTCGGCGGTGAACTCGTCGAACGCCACCTCGACGGGCAGCGGGACGCCGGGCCGCCGCCGCAGCTGGTCGGCGAAGCGGACGCGCCCGCGCACGCCGTGCAGCGCGTCCTCCTCGCGGCGGTAGCCCCGCAGCAGCCCGCGCCCGATCGCCCGCCGCGTCTCCCGCGCGAACGCCGCCGCGATCGCGTCCGGCACGTCCGCGTCGCGCTCCAGCGCCGCGTCGTCCTCGCGCCAGTGGCGCGGGTCGATGGCGTACGAGATCAGGAACATCGCCCGCGCGGCCTCGATCTTCGGCCGCACCACGATCGAGGTCTCCCCCACCCGCAGCGCCCCGACGTGCGACGACGGCCGCAGCTCGTACCGCGAGCCGCCGAGGGGCTTCACGCCAATGCGGGCGTCGTCGAGCGTCTTGAGCAGCGCCCCGTCGGGCGGCAACTCGATGGGGCCGCTCCGCTCCCACTCGCGCAGCTCAAGCGTCGCCGGCATCGCCGTCCGCGCCCGCCTCGCCGCCGTCGCCGGCCTCGGCGTCCGCGCCGTCCTCGGGGGGCGCGCCGCCGCTGCGGCGGTCGAGTTCGCGCGCGAGGGCGTCGTAGCGCAGCGAGTCGAGTTTGGCGTCGTCGCCGTAGCACGTCTCCTCGACGTAGGGGACGACGGCGTGCTCCCAGACGCGGCGCAGCAGCGCCTCGTCGAGGTTGGGGTCGAGGAAGTGGCTGGGGCCGATCGCGGCGTCGCGGTCCGCCAGCGTCCCGTTCGCCAGATCGACGAGGCCGGCGACGCGCTCCGCCATCGCCGGCGCGTGCGCGTCGAGCCAGCGGCGCAGCAGTCCCTCGATCGGCGGCTTGTCGGGGAAGAACGAACGGAACCAGAAGCGCCGGCGCAGCGCCGCGTCGAGCAGCGCGATCGAGCGGTCGGCGGTGTTCATCGTGCACACGAAGAGCAGGTTTTCCGGGAGCCGGAACGCCTCGCCGCCGTACTGGAGCGTCATCGCCTCCTCGCGGTATTCGAGCAGGAAGTAGAGTTCGCCGAACACCTTCGCGACGTTGCCGCGGTTGAGTTCGTCGATCACGAGCACGAACTTCGCGCGCGGGTTCGCCTCGGCCTGCTCGGCGATGCGGCGCAGCGGGCCGCGCCGCAGCTCGAACGCCGCCTGCCCGTCGCCGGTCAGCGTGGGGCGGTAGCCCTCGACGAAGTCCTCGTAGGCGTACGAGGGGTGGAACTGCACGATCCCGAACCCGCCGCCCGTCGCTTCCGCGTACGCCTCGGCGATCCTTTTGGCGACGAACGTCTTCCCGGTGCCCGGCGGCCCGTGGAAGATCAGCTGCCGCTTGTGCTCGAGGTCGGCCACGATCTCCTCGAGCTGGTCGGGCTCCCACATCAGCTCCTCGCCGACGGCGGCCCAGTCCGGCTCGCGCGGCGCCTCGGACTCCGAGGCGTCCTCGCCGTCCTCGTAGGCGGCGGCGTCCTCGGCGATGCGGGCGGCGGCGACGGGGTCGCCGTCCGCTTTGCGGTAGGCGTCGAGGGCGGCTTTGCGATCCGGCGGCATATCGTCCGGGTCATAGCCTCTCACGGTTACGCACCAGACGAGCGATTGCGCGTCGAGCCGGTCTTTGATCATGAGTCCGCGCACCGCCGCCTGCCCGATGAACTCGTCGAGGAACGCGACAGCGTGTTCGTACTCGGTTCCCGGCGCGGGATGCGGGTATCCGGTCATGCGGTACGCGCGCCCGAACGGTCGGCTCCTGTAGATCGGATGTCGCTCCGCCCCGTGCGCCATCAGGAAGAACGAGGCCAGCGTGCCGTTGGGTCCGCCGCCGTACAGTTCCCGGAACGCCCTCGCGCGTTCCGGGGGCGTGGGACCTTCGTCCGCCCAGAGGACGCGCAGCGCCTTGTCGGCTTCCGCCGGGTTCGCCGCCACGAATTGCTCGAAATCCTGCACCGTCATCCAGAAGAGGAGGTTGTTCTTGGCAGGGGTTTTTCGGAGCAGTTCGGGCCAGTCAGGGTCGCCGACGAGGAACGCCTGGCGGGTCGCCGCCAGCGATGCGGCGGTTTCCAGCTTGTAGTTGCGCTCGTTGGCCTCGAACCTACGCCACTCGTAGAAGTGGCGGGCCCACCCGACGAAGGCGTCCCAGCGTGCGGCGTTCGCGTCCGGCTGCTGCTGCGTCACGTGCGGCCCTCCCCGCGCCGCCAGCCTACCACGCGCTACGGCGCGCCCTCGTCGAGGAGGGCGGTGGCGAGGGCGGCGACGGCCTCGCCGGCGCCGACGGGGCCGAGGCCCTCGTTCGTCGTCGCCTTGAGGTTGACGGCGGAGGCCTCGACGCCGAGCACGCGCGCGAGCGACTCGCGCATGGCGGCGAGGTGGGGGCGCAGGCGCGGGCGCTCGGCGATCACGGTGGCGTCGACGTTGACGACGCGGTAGCCGCGCGCGGCCACGAGGCGCATCGCGCGGGTCAGCAGCTCGCGGCTGTCGATGCCCGCCGTCGCCGGGTCGCCGGGCGGGAAGTGCTCGCCGATGTCGCCCTCGCCGGCGGCGCCGAGCAGCGCGTCGATCACGGCGTGGATCAGCGCGTCGCCGTCGCTGTGGCCCTCCAGCGCGGGCGCCCCGGCGACGGCGACGCCGCCGAGCCGCAGCGCGCCGGAGGCGGCGAAGCGGTGGATGTCGTAGCCGCTGCCGACGCGCATCAGGCCCCGCCCCCCGCGCCGCGCTCGCCCCCGGCGGCCACGATCGCGCGCAGCCGCGCGAGGTCGTCCGCCGTCGTCACCTTGAAGGCGAGCGGGTCGCCCTCGACGACGCGCACGGGCGCGCCGAGCCGCTCGACGAGCCAGGCGTCGTCGGGGGCGTCGCCCTCGACCTCGGCGTGGGCGCGGCGCAGCAGGTCTGCGGCGAAGGCTTGCGGCGTCTGGATCGCGCGCAGCGAGGCGCGGTCGGGCGTGCGGCGCACGAGGCCGCCGTCGCCGACCTCCTTGACGGTGTCGGCGACGGGCAGGCCGGGGACGGCGGCGCCGGCCTCGCGCGCGGCGGCGAGCACGCGCGCGGCGAGCGCGGGGCCGGCGAGGGGCCTCGCGGCGTCGTGCACCAGCACCCAGCGCGCCCGCGGCGCCGCCCCGGCGAGGGCGCGCAGGCCAGCGGCGACGGAGTCGCGCCGCCGCTCGCCGCCGGCGACGACGCACGCCACGGCGCCCGCGCCGAGGCCGAGGCCCGCGGCGAGCACTGCGACGTCCTCGCGGCGTTCGGGGGGCGCGGCGACGGCGACGGCGGCGAGGCCGGGGACGGCGGCGAGGCGCGCGAGCGCGGCGGCGAGCAGGGGCCGCCCGCCGAGGTCGGCCCACAGCTTGTCCTCGCCGTCCATGCGCCGCGAGCGCCCCGCCGCCAGCAGGATCGCCGCCGTGCCGCCCTCGCCGCCCTCGCGCGCCATCGCGGGCAGCGTAGCAGCCCTCGCGCCGCGGGGGGCGCGTGGCCGGTGCGGGAGCGATCGGGGTATATTTGCGTATCATCACTGCACAAAACGGCATTGCTGGTTTATTGGCCGCAACATAGCGCTATCATCCCGATGGTGCTTTGCCTTGCGGCCACTGGACGTGAGCGATGTTTCGGCTATCATCGCCGGCGAAAGCGGATGCTTCCCTTTATGCACCTGAACTTAGTGCTATCATCCCGGGCATGGAGCGGCTGCCCGACATCGGCGAAGTGCCCGGCGAACTCACCGAGGACGAGTTCTGGGCGCTGTTCGGACGGCTCGAACACGAGGAGCTCGACTTCAAGCGGGGGGTCGGCGGCAACGTCCGCGACGCGATCGCGGCGATGGCGATGACCGGCGGCGGTCTGATCGTCCACGGGGTGGACGACGGGCGCAACGTCGTCGGCTGCCCGCTCTCCCAGCACACGCTCGATCGCATCACGCGCCTCGCCAACGAATGCGGCGTCGAGGTGCGCGTGCGCGCCGTCGGCGTCGGCGGCAGGGAACTGACGCTGACCGGGGTGCCCGAGGTGCGCGGGCGGATCGTGACCACGCCGGACGGCCGCCTGCTCCGCCGCGCCGGCGGCGACTGCCAGCCCCTGCGCGGCGACGCCCTCGCGCGTTTCGTGCGGGAGCGGGAGCAGCGTTCCGGCGAGGAGGAGCCGGTCGCGGCGGAAGCGGGCGCGTTCGACCTCGCGCGCGTGAACGAGGCGCTCGCCGCCGCCGATCGGCCGCCGGTGGACGAGGCCGGGATCGCGCGGGCGCTGGCCGACCTCGGCGTGGCCGGGCCGGCGGGAGCGGGCGGCGAGCCGGGGGCGCTGCGGGCCGCGGTGGTGCTCTTCGGCGCGAACCCGCGCGAGTTCGTGCGCGGCGCCGCCGTCCAGCTCGTCCGCCGCGAGGGGGTCGGCCCCGGCCCGGGGCCGGTGTCCGATCGCGAGGAGTGCGCCGGCCCGCTGGCCAGCGTCGTCGAGTGCTGCCTCGATTTCGTCGGGCGGCACACGCGGCGGCACGAGGTCGTGCGGGACGCGCGGCGCGAGACGTTGCCCGAGTATCCCGCGGCGGCGGTGCGCGAGGCCGTGCTCAACGCCCTCGCGCACCGCGACTACGGCCTGACCGGCGCGACCACGGACATCACGGTCTGGGACGATCGCCTCGAGATACGCAGCCCCGGGCCGCTGCCCGGCCACATCACCGTCGACAACATGCGTAACGAGCACTACAGCCGGAACTGGCGGCTGATGCGCGTGCTCAAAACGCTGGGCCTCGTCGAGGAGTACGGCGAGGGCGTGGACCGGATGTACCGCGAGATGGAGGCGCGCCTGATGACGCCGCCCGTCTTCGCGGCCGCGTCCGGCTCGGTCACCGTGACCCTGCATAACCGCTTCCTCGTCAGCGTCGACGATCAGGCGTGGCTCTCCCTGCTGGCGGGCTATCCGATGACCACCGACGAGCGCCTGGCGCTGGTGGCGACCCGGCGCGAGGGATCGGTCACGCGCCGGCGGCTGCGGCTGCTGCTGCCCGAGGCCGCCGTGGACGCCCTGATCGCGGGCGCGCTGGCGAAGGGGCTGTTCGCGCGCATCGGGCGTGGCGGGGGCACCCGCTACGTGCTGTCCGACGAGGTGGTGCTGCGCGCCGGCAGCCAGGGCATGGAGGCGCGGCTGCGCCGCCGCCAGACGCTGCTCGACGAAATCCGGCAGCGGGGCAGCCTCTCCACGGTGGAGGGCGCGGAGCTGATCGGCGAGAACATGGCGGCGACACGCCGGCTGCTGAACGAACTCGCCGGCGCAGGACTCGCGCGCGCCGTCGGTGCCACGCGCGCCCGCCGCTACTTCCCGGCGTGAACCGCACGCCGTGATCGATAGCGCGAGGTTCCGGCGGATACTTCTCATCGTGTCTTTATGACGCAGATGATATTACAATCTTCTCCCGCCTTCGCCGTCCGCTTGAATGCGCCGCCGCCGCGCGGCTACCCTCGATCCCCGCGCCCGGCGAGGGAGGCGTCCCCTGACCGCGACCTGCGACTCGCTGATCGACCGCGCGATCGGGCCTGCGGCGCGCGAGGACGGGGCGGCGCGGTGACGCGCGTCGTCGTCACGTTCGCGCTCGAACCGGAGCTGGCCGACCGCATCCGCGCCGTCGCGCCGGGGGTCGAGGTGCGCGTGCTCAACGCTGGCGGGCTCGGCGAGCTGCGCCGCACCACGCGCTTCCCGAGCGAGCGGCAGGCCGCCACCCCGCGCGCCGAGATCGCCGGGGCGCTCGCGGACGCCGAGGTGCTGTTCGCGTACTGGGCGGGCGCGCTGCGCCGCCTCGTGCGCGCCGGGGCGCCGCCGCCGCTGCGCTGGGTGCAGCTCACCTCGGCCGGCGCGGAGCGCGTCGACCCCGCGCTGATCGCGGAGGGCGGGCTGACCTTCACGACGGCGACCGGTCTCCACGCCGCGCCCATCGCCGAGTTCGTGCTGGCCTACATGCTGATGTTCGCGAAGGGCTGGCCCGCGCTCTGGCGCAGCCAGACGGCGGGCGAGTACGACCGCACGGTCGTTCCCGGCGACCTCGAGGGCCGCACCGTCGGCATCGTCGGGATGGGGGCGATCGGGACGGCGCTGGCTGAGCGCGCGCGCGCCCTCGGCTGCCGCGTGCTGGGCATGAGGCGCTCGTTCGCCGCGCGCGGGCCGCACGGCGTGGCCGACGAGGCGGTGCCGCCCTCCGATCTCGGCTACCTGCTGGCGGAGAGCGACTTCGTGGTGCTGGCCGCGCCGCTGACCGCGGAGACGCGCGGCATGATCGGCGCGGAGCAGCTGCGGGCGATGCGGCCGGGCGCCTACCTGATCAACATCGCGCGCGGCGAGCTGGTGGACGAGCGGGCGCTGATCGAGGCGCTGCGAGGGCGCGCCATCGCCGGCGCGGCCCTCGACGTGTTCGAGCGCGAGCCGCTGCCGTCCTCGAGTCCGCTGTGGGAGCTGGACAACGTGATCCTGACGCCGCACGTCACCGGCGGCGTCGAGGACTACGCCGCGCGCGCCACCGCCATCTTCTGCGACAACCTCGCCCGCTACCTCGACGGCTCCCCCCTCCGCAACGTCTACGACCCGTCGAGGGGTTACTGACGCCGGCGCGCGGCCGGCCGGGGCGATGACGAACGCCGGCGTCCTCGCGAGGCTCGCGGCGGCGGTGGCCGTCGCGCTGCTCGCCGCCGCCTGCGGCGACGCCTGGCGCGAGGAGGCGCCGTCGGCGCCCGCGCGCACGACGACGCCCGCGCCGACTTCGACCGTGGCTCGGCCGCCCGCGCCGGTCACGCCCGCGCCGGTGACGCCCGCGCCGCCGCCGACCTCGACCGTGGCGGCGACGCCGCGGGCGGCGCTGCTGGACACGTTCGGCGACGGCCATTACGAGATCGGCGCCGACATTGCGCCCGGGCGCTACCGCACGACGACGCCGACGCGCTACTGCCAGGTGCACAGCGCCTACGCCAGGGTTGTCTTCCCCAAGGTCAGCGCCATCGTCGATGTCCGAATGGACGACGGGTTCCTGCGGACGGAAAACTGCGGAATCTGGTCGACGGACCTCTCGCCCATCGTCAAGCCCGGCGAATCCTTCGGGGAAGGAGTGTTCCTCGTCGGCTCCGAGATCGCGCCGGGGCGCTACCGCACGACGACGCCCTCGCCGGAGTGCTGGTGGATGCGGCTGCGCCATTTCGCTCCCGGCGAAGGGGCCCGCGCGGGAGCCGAATCGCACGGCGGAGCCAGCGCTATCGCGGACATCGCACCGTCTGACGCGGGCTTCTACAGCGAAAGGTGCGGCACGTGGTCTGCCGATCTCTCTCCCGTCGTCAGGCCCGCCGAATCCTTCGGCGAGGGAGCGTTCCTCGTCGGTGCCGAGATCGCGACCGGGCGCTACCGCACGACGACGCCCGCCCTGTTCTGCGTCTGGGATCGCCTGAACAGCTTCAGCGGCAGCACGCTTCACGCAGGGTTTCGCTACGACTCCGACAGCCTCGGTTCCGTGGTGTTCGGCGGCGGCCTCTCCAACGGCGTAGGGCTGGAAGGAATCTTCTACGGCGCAGGGCTGAAAGAAAGCGCCAGCGCCATCGTCGATATCGGGCCTTCGGACACGGGATTCCTCAGCTCCAACTGCGGGACCTGGTCCACTGACCTGACGCCCATAGTCGCGCCCGGCCAGCCCTTCGGCAACGGCTCTTTCCTGGTCGGTCCCGAGATCGGGGCGGGGGCGTACGCAGCCGATGGCGGCTACTCGGATTGCGAATGGATGCGCCTGAGCGGATTCGGCGGTACGGCGGCGGATGTCGTTGCACAGAACCGGACTGCTCACGTCGTCGTGATCGAGGAAACGGACGCCGGATTTTTCAGCCACCGTTGCGGGACATGGTCGCGCCTGACGCCGCGCATCGCGCCGGGGGAGGCGTTCGGCGACGGCCTGTTCCTCGTTGGCCCCGAGGTGGCGCCGGGCCGGTACCGCGCCGCGTCGCCCACCGCTTCCTGCCGCTGGCGGCGGCTGGACGGGCTGGGCGGCGTCATCGCTTCGGGCGCTTCCGCCGAGGGCGCGGCGGCCCTCGCCGCCGGGATCGCGCCGGACGACGCCGGCTTCTCCAGCGACGGCTGCGGGCAGTGGACGCCCGCGCCGCAGCCGCCCGCGCTGCCGTCGGGGCGATGACGGAGGCCGGCGTCCTCGCGAGGCTCGCCGCGGCCGGCGCGCTGCGCGCCGGGCTCGTCGCCGACACGCACGTGCCCGAGGCGGCGCCGCGCCTGCCGCGGCAGGTGCTCGAGGCGTTCGCGGGCGTGGACTGCATCCTCCACGCCGGCGACATCCACGACCTCTCCGTGATCGACGAGCTGTCCGCCGTCGCGCCGACCTTCGCCGCGCGCGGCAACGGCGACGACGGCTCCGGCGGCCGCCCCGTCCAGCCCGCCGACCCGAGGCTGCGCGAAGGCTGGCTGCTCACCCTCGCCGGGCTGCGCGTCGGCCTCGCCCACACCGTGCCCGTGCCCGACGTCGGCGAGTGGACGCTGGAGCGGGCGATGGAGCGCTACTGCGGGCGCGCCGACCTCGACGTGATGGTGTTCGGCGACACCCACACCGAGTGGCGCGAGGTCGTGCGCGGCGTGCTGTGCGTCAACCCCGGCTCGCCCACCCTGCCGCGCAACCACTCGGCCCGCCTCGGCACCGTCGCCTTCCTCGACGTCGTCGGCGGCGAGGCCTCGGTGGACATGCGGCAGCTGACGCCCGGCGGCCACGAGCCGTTCGACTGGTCGCGCTGGCGCCGGCCCTGGTGACGCGCCCCGCGTGCGCGCCGCCTGGCGTACCCTCGTCGGCGCGGCGCGCGCGAGGAGCGCGAGGAGGCGGCGATGGCCCGCTACGACGCCCGCACGGCGCTCGTCGTCGTCGACGTGCAGAACGACTTCGCGCACCCCGAGGGATCGCTCCACGTCGCGGGCGCGGAGGAGGCGATCGCCGCCGCCAACGAGGAGATCGCGAGCGCCCTCGCGGCGGGGGCGCTCGTCGTCTGCTCGCAGGACTGGCACCCGGAGCGCACCCCCCACTTCGAGCGCGACGGCGGGATCTGGCCCGTGCACTGCGTCGCGGACAGCTGGGGCGCGCGGCTGCACGACGCCCTCGACGCGCCCGCGGACGCGCCGCGCGTCCGCAAGGGCGCGGGGGGCGAGGACGGCTACTCGGCGTTCACCGTGCGCGACCCGGCCGGCGGCGGCGAGACGCCGACGGCGCTCGCCGGCCTGCTGCGCGAGCGCGGCGCGGAGCGCGTCGTCGTCGTCGGCCTCGCCACCGACTACTGCGTGCTCGAAACGGCGCTCGACGCGCGGCGGCTCGGCTTCGCGACGGTGGTGGTGGAGCGGGCCATCGCCGCCGTCGACCTCGCGCCGGGCGACGGCGAGCGGGCGCTCGCGGCGATGCGCGAGGCGGGCGCGCGCGTCGAGTGAGCGCGCCGGACGCGGCGGCGGGCGGCCCCGGCGGGGCGCTGTTCACCGACTTCTACGAGCTGGCGATGCTCCAGTCCTGCTTCGAGCGCGGCCTCGAGCGGACCGCCGTATTCGAGCTGTTCGCGCGCACGCTGCCCGCGGAGCGCAACTACCTGCTCGCCTGCGGCCTCGCCGACGCGCTCGCCTGGCTGGAGACGCTCGCGTTCGGCCCCCCGGAGCTCGCCGCGCTGGAGCGCCTCGGCTTCCCCGCGCGCTTCCTCGACCGGCTGGCGGCGCTGCGCTTCACGGGCGACGTGTACGCGATGCCGGAGGGCACGCCGGCCTTCGCGGGCGAACCGCTGCTCGCCGTCGAGGCGCCGCTGCCGGAGGCGCAGATCGCCGAGACGTACCTGCTCAACCAGCTCCACTTCCAGACGCTCGTCGCCTCGGCCGGGGCGCGCGTCGTCGAGGCGGCGGCGGGCCGGCCTGTCGCCGACTTCGGCGCGCGGCGCGCGCACGGCGAGGACGCCGCGCTGAAGGCGGCGCGCGCGCTCTACGTCGCCGGCGCGGCCTCGACCTCGAACGTGGCGGCGGGCGCGCGCTACGGCATCCCCGTCGGCGGCACGATGGCGCACAGCTACGTGCAGGCCCACGGCGGCGACCTCGCCGCCTTCCGCGCCTTCGCCGCCACCCACCCCGGCGCCACGCTGCTCGTCGACACCTACGACGCGATCGCGGGCGTGCGCGCTGCGATCGCGCTGGCGCGCGAGTCCCCCGCGCTCCGCCCGGGCGCGATCCGCATCGACTCCGGGCCGCTCGCCGAACTCGCTGCCGAGGCGCGGCGGCTGCTCGACGCGGCGGGGCTGACGGAGACGCGCATCGTCGCCAGCGGCGGCCTCGACGAGCGCAGCGTCGCCGCGCTGGTGCGCGCGGGCGCGCCGATCGACGCCTTCGGCGTCGGCACGCGCGTGGTCACCTCGGCCTCGGCGCCGTCGTTCGACGCCGTCTACAAGCTCGTCGCCTACGGCGGCGAGGGCCGCGTCAAGCGATCGCCCGGCAAGGCGACGCTGCCCGGCCGCAAGCAGGTCTTCCGCCGTCGCGACGCGCGCGGCGAAGCCGCGGGCGACGCGATCGCCGCCGCGGACGAGCGCCTCGAGGGCGAGCCGCTGCTGGCGCCGGTGATGCGCGGCGGCGAGCGGCTGGAGGTGGGGTCGGAGCCGCTGGCGCGCGCCCGCGAGCGCGCCGCCTCGGAGATCGCGCGGCTGCCGGAGCGCCTGCGCCGCCTCGAGCCGGCCTCGCCCCCCTACGCGGTCGAGGTCAGCGCCGCCCTCCGCGCCGCCGCCGCCCGCCTCGGCGCCGATTGACGCCATGCCCTTCATGAGACGGCCCGGCGCACCGGGGCGCGCCCTCCCCGGAGCGCGCGGGCCCGGCGCGGACGCGCGAGGCGCGGCGGACGCGGACGGTCCGCCGTCGAACGCCCTCTCCTACCCGAACTACCGGCGCTTCTGGTTCGGGGCGGTCGTGCGCGTGTTCGGCTTCCAGTTCCAGCTGATCGGCGCGGGCTGGCTCGTCGCCGTCGAGCTCGGCCGCTCCCCGTTCTGGCTCGGCGTGGTGTGGCTCGCGAACGCCCTGCCCACGATCCTGCTCTCCGTCCCGGGCGGCTCGCTCGCCGACCGCCGCGACCCCTACCGGCTGGTGGTGGCGAGCCAGTTCCTGATCTTCGCCGCGCACGGCGTGCTCGCCGTGCTGATCCTGACCGGCGCGGTGCGGCTGTGGATGGTCGTCGCGTGGGCCGTCGCCAACGGCTGCGTGTGGGCCGTCGGCGCGCCCGCGACGAACGCGCTGCTGCCGAGGCTGATCGGCGCCGGCGCGATGCCGAGCGCCGTCGCGCTGCTCAGCGGCATCTGGAGCGCTATGCGCGTCGTCGGTCCCGCCAGCGCCGGCGTCCTGATCGCCCTCGTCGGCACCGGGCAGGCCTTTTCCCTCGCCGCCGTGCTGACCGCAGCCTCGATCTTCTTCCTGCTCGCGATCCGGCTGCCGCCCCGCGCCTCGCCCTCGGGTGACGGCGACGGCGACCCCGGCGTCATGGCCGGCCTCCGCTTCGTGTTCGCGCGCCCGGTCTTCCTCGCCACGATCGGGCTGTCGTTCTTCACCTCCGTCTTCGGCGGCTCCTACGTCGTGCTGCTGCCGCTCTTCGCCGACGACCTGCTCGAGGCCGGCGCGACGGGCTTCGGCTTCATGGAGGCGGCGGCGGGCGTGGGCGCGCTGGCGGGCACGTGGGCGGTCATCCGCTGGGGCATCGGGCGGCGGCCCGGCCTCGTCATGCTGGGGTCGGCGGCGGCCTTCGGCGCGCTCGTCGCGGCGTTCGCGGCGACCGACCACCTCGCGCCGGCGTCGGCGCTGCTGCTGGCGGGCGGGTTCGCGGCCGAGGTCTACCTCGTCGTCGGCATGACCGTGCTGCAGCTGCTGGTGCCCGACGGGCTGTGCGGGCGCGTGATGGGCATCTGGTCGCTGACCTACTTCCTGTCCTCGGCGGGCGGCTTTCTCGCGGGCGTCGCCGCCGAGGTCGTCGGCGTGCGCGTGACCGTCGCCGCGGGCGCGCTCGCCGTCGCCGCCTTCGCCCTCGCCGTCCTCGCCGCGTCCGGCGAGCTGCGCCGCCTCCGCCGCGAGGACGTCCGCCCCCCGCCCCGCCCGCCGAGGCCGCCCCCTGACCGCGACGGCGGGGCGGCTGGACAACGGCGAACGGATGCCCCACCATCGGGGCGTCCTCCCCCGAACGGTGAGCCTCGTGACGAGCGCGCCCGCCGCCGTCTGGTCGATCCACCGCGCCGACGCCTTCGCGTGGCTCGACGAGGCACCCCCGTGCTCGATCGAGGCGGTGGTCACGGACCCGCCCTACGGCGTCGTCGAGTACACGCCGGCGCAGCTCGCCAAGCGCCGCAACGGGCGAGGCGGCGTGTGGCGCCTTCCGCCCTCGTTCGACGGGGCGCGCCGCCAGCCGCTGCCCCGTTTCACCGCGCTCGGCCCGCCCGAACGCGAGGCCGTCCACGCATTCTTCGAGGCGCTCGCGGGGCGGCTGTTGCGCGTGCTGACGCCGGGCGCCCACGTCTTCGTCGCCACCAACCCGGTGGTGTCGCACCTCGTGTACGGGCCGTTCGTGGCGGCGGGCTTCGAGAAGCGTGGCGAGATCGTCCGCATCGTGAAGACGCTGCGCGGCGGCGACCGCCCGAAGAACGCGCACGGCGAGTTTCCCGGCGTCAGCGTGATGCCGAGGTCGAGCTGGGAGCCGTGGGGCCTGTTCCGCAAACCGATCGAGGGCCGCGTGCGCGACAACCTGCGGAAGTGGGGCACGGGCGGGCTGCGCCGCATCTCGGAGCGGGAGCCGTTCCGCGACGTGATCGAGTGCGCGCCGGCCCGTGGACGCGAGCGGGCGATCGCGCCGCACCCGTCGCTGAAGCCGCAGCGGCTGATGCGGCAGCTGGTGCGGGCCTCGCTGCCCCTCGGCGAGGGCGTGGTGCTCGATCCGTTCATGGGGTCGGGCGCGACGATCGCGGCGGCGGCGGCGCTCGGCGTGCGCGGCATCGGCCTCGAAATCGACGAGGAGTTCTTCGGCATGGCCGGACGGGCGATCCCGGAGCTCGCCGCGCTGGAAGCCGGACGGTGAGGGCAACGGACTTCGATCCGCGCGTGCCCCGCCCGCCGGGCCTCACCGTCGCGGCGATCCGCAACGCCACCGACTACATCGAGCGCGAACTCGCCGACCTGATCGACGTCTACTTCGAGCAGGCGAACCTGTTCAGCGGTCTCGTCGGCGTCTACGGCGCGCGGGCGCTCGACATCCACAGCGTCTACGAGAAGCACCGCCACCGCGACCTCGCGGCCCAGCGGTTCCCCGACCTGCGGCGGCGCGGCAGCGGCGACCCTCCGGCGCCGCGCGACTCGCTGGAGTCGAAGGCGAGCATTCGGCCCTGGGCGCTGCAGGCGCACTACGACCACCCCGGCTGGTACATCGTCTGGCGCTACCTCGTCGACGCGACGGGCGCGTACGAGCCGGGGCGGCCCGTCGTCGTCTGGCGCATCGACCTCGCCTTCCTCGAACAGGCCGACTGGAAGTACGAGGGCAGCCGCGCGGGGCCGGGCGGCGGCGGGCGGACGCACACCTTCGGGTTGCGCCATCCCGCCTCGAGGCTGCGCGAATGCGCCGTCTACGCGCGCTCCGACGTCGCGCTGCGAGGCGGCAAGCCCGGCCCCGCCAACGGCGGCGCGCCGCCTTAGCTTTCCGGGACGGCGCGGTAGACCAGCACGCCGCCGCGAGGCTCGGCGGCGGCTTCGCCGCGCGCCTCCAGCACGTCGAGCTGGCCGATGACCTCGGTCATCGCCTGCGCGAGGCGCGCGGCGGGGAGGTGCGGGAACAGCCGCCCGACGAGGCCGAACGCGCTGTCCTCGCGCGCCGCGAGGACGGCGCGCACGCGCGCGGCGCGGCGCTCGTGGTGGCGTTCGAAGCGCGCGAACAGCCGCGCGACGGCCTCGCCCCCGGCCGGCGCGCCGTGGCCCGGCAGCACCCGCCGCGCGCCGAGGCCGCGCAGCCGCGCCACCGAGTCGAGGAAGGCGGGCAGCGTCGGCAGCCGCGGCCCCGCGCTCCCGTCCGCGGCGTCCGCGAAGTGGATGCCCGGCGTCGGCACGGTGTCCGGCAGCAGCGTGTCGCCGGTGTAGAGGTCGCCCGCCGCCCCGGCCCAGGCGGCGAGGTTGCCCGGCGTGTGGCCGGGCGCGGCGACGGCGCGCAGTTCGGCACCGCCCTCCAGCGCGAACGCCGCGTCGTCCGCGACCGCCTCGATGGCCTCGCGCGGGCACGGCTCCCAGCGGTACTCGGGCGGGCGGCGGCGCGTGGCGGCGGCGTAGCGCCCCACCAGCGAGGGCGGCACGCCGTGCTCCACGAGCGCGGCGACGCGCGCCTCGCGGCGGGCGTCGCTCCACGCCTGCCCGCCCGCCAGCGCCTCGAGGTCGGCGGCGCCGGCGTAGACGCGCGCGCCGGCCTCGGCCCAGCGGCGCGCCAGCCCCGCGTGGTCGAGGTGCCAGTGCGTGACCAGCACCGCCCGCACGTCGGACGGCGCGAACCCGCCCGCCGCCAGCTGCGCCGAGAGCGCGCGCCACGACTCCTCGCCGTCCTCGCCGGGCGCGTCGGGCCCCGCGTCGACGAGCAGCGCGCCGCCGCCGGCGAGCGGCAGCGCGTAGGCGGTGTTGTCGCGCCAGGCGAGCGGGAGCGGCGCGGGGGCGTCCGTCAGGACGTCCGCCAGAGGCGGAGGCCGACGTGCAGCGCGATCAGCGTGATCGCGAGGTCGAGGGCGTACCAGACCGCCCCGTCGACGCCGCCGGCGTCCGTCATCCAGTGCGCCTGCCCGCGCACCATGATCAGCGCGGAGGCCGCGGCGCCCCAGAACACGAGGGCGGCCTCGGCCCCGGCGAAGAGGCTGCGCGCGCGCCACGCCGCGTACGCCATCCCCGCGACCGAGGCGACGCCCAGCGCCACCCAGACGCCGCCCTGCGCGGTGTCGGGCCGGTACGTCGCCGGCGCGCCGTCCGGCCCCTCGCCGAGCAGCACCCCGACCACCGACCAGACCGCCATCGCCGCGCCCAGCGCGAGGAGCGCGGCGCCCCCAGCCTTGTCGCCCGTCATGCGCCGTCCTCCTCGTTGCGCCAGCAGACCTCTAGACTACGGAGTCAGCCAAAGCTTGTGCTGCACGGTATGGCCTAACGCCGAGCACCGACAAAGCGTTCTCGACTTCGGGAGTGACATCGTAATCGCTATCGCTATGCAAGAGCAGTCCGCTATCCGTCCTAGTGGCTACTCCGATAAACGGGTGATCATCGTTGTCGTGAAAACCAGCTGCTTCCAGATCGTCCACTTGCTGATCGCTGAGCTGACCAGACATCCACTCCAAGTGCTGCGACATCACGCTAAACCACTCTCCTACGGGGCTGTTAAAGGTAAAGTCGACATGCCGATAGTATTCCTTGAGAATGTGTCCCTCGTGGTCCACTGCCAAGGTGTGGCTTTGCTGCATGACCTGCTGCAGAAGCGATAGCTCATCGCTGGGAGATCGCGCCAAATGCACGACACTTGTGTCAATCACCACTTGCATCATTATCCTCTCATAGTCGTCATGACTCTTCGGAAGGCTTCCGTAGCACTATGCTCAAAAAAACCTTTGGGAAGATTCTCAAGAGCCCCTTCATCCGTGATGGGTAGCTCTCGGATACGCGTACCTTTTTGGCCTTCTTCGATGTAGTAAATGGCAATATCATCGCTAGTAATTTTCCCTGCAGCTACAAGAGTCTGTACCCTACGGATAATGTGCTCACTGTGAGTTTCAATAACGAACTGCTTCCCACCACGCGCCATCTCGACGAAAAAATCACCGAGTTCCAATTGTGCAGCAGGGTGCAGATGGATTTCCGGTTGCTCAATTATGATAGTAGGATCACTACCGAGCATACAGGGGAGCACAATTACGGGAAGGACTTGGGATATACCAAATCCGACATCTGTGATATTGGATTCGATGCCGGTCTCCACATCTTTGACATTGAGGCGGAAGTCCGTTGCTTGGATTCTTTGAACACTGACTTCCCGGGCTACGCCCAACTTCTGCAACCAGTAGTTGACGCTATTGAGAACAGTCCGCCTCGTTTCGGCTCTTCTACTCGCCCACCACAGAGCACCGGCGGTAGTTTCACCCCGCAAGCCGACATCCTGAGGGCTCTCCACCCCTCCCGAGTATGTGCGGTTCGTTTCTCCGCGTACTGGGCCCAAAAAGAACATCTTCTCCATCTGTCGCTCGAAATCAAAAGCAAAGCTATAGAACAACCACAGAGCAAGATCACTGCTCGGATGTTTTCTAATGTCCGACAAACGTGCTGCCGTCAAATCCAAACTGTAGAATTTTCCACCAGTCGGCATAGTGAAGGCCAGTGGTTCCTGATCATTATCATTGATTTGCAGCGAGAACCTCGAATAAAGCTTATTCCTGCGGACCTTCTTCGCGACAAAGTCGCCATTAGCGTTCGTGATCTCCTGTAGCACGGGATAGGTCTCCCACGTCTTCCTGTTGTACTGGAACTCCGTGGAGATCATGAGGCGGGACAGATCGAATTCAATCCTGTTGGCTCCAATCCTGAAGATGTTGGTAGTCGGCTGATGCCACGAGAATTCGATGTTCAGGGGCAAGTTGGTGTCGTGCTGATAAGCGAGATCGGAGTAGGTACCCAAGTCGACGTAGCTTCCCTGCAGTACCAAGGATACCTGCTGATCGCGAGAGTCCACGGTCTGACGTGCTACCCGTAGCGCATGGATCAGCGACGTCTTGCCGGAGCTGTTAGGGCCAAGCAGGAAGGTGAGGTTCGCTAGCCGAAGCTCACCGGAGTCACTGATCGACCGAAAGTTCTTGAGCCGCAGGCCCGTGAGCATCCGCAACACTCCTCCACCTACGTCAGTGTAGCGCCCAGCGCCGTACGAGGTCAAGGGCGGCGGTCGTCGCGCGGCGCCTGGCGGCCTCGCGGCCCTGGTAGTAGGCCCAGGTCTCGTGCGCCGTGCGCTCGCCGTCGGTGAGCGCGAGGTGCATCGTGCCGGGGGGATGGCCCTCGACCGGCTCCGCGCCGGCGACGCCCGTGAGGCCGAGGCCGAGGTCCGCGCCGAGCCGCTCGCGGGCGGCGCTCGCCATCGCCTCGGCGGTCTCGCGCGAGATCGCGCCGTGCGCCGCGATCGTCGCCGCGGGTACGCCGTGCGCGATCTTCGCCTCCGTCGCGTAGGCGACGACGCCGCCGCGGAACCACGCCGAGGCGCCCTCGGCGTCCGTGATCGCGCTGCCGATCGCGCCGCCCGTCGCCGACTCCATGACGCCGAGCGTCAGCCCGCGTTCGCGCATCAGCCGCCCCACGCCGGCCGCGAGGCCGTCGTCGTCCTCGCCCCAGACATGCGGGCCGAGGGCGTCGCGGACGCGCCCGGCGAGCGGGCGGATCAGCGCCCACGCCGCCTCGCGCGTGGGGGCCTTCGCGCTCACCCGCACGTGCACGCCGTCGCGCCGCGCGTAGATGCCGATCGAGGGGTTGGCGCCCGCCAGCAGCGGCGCCAGCCGCTCGTCCACCAGCGACTCGCCGAGGCCCGAGGTCTTGAGCGTGTGCGAGACGAGGATGGCGTCGGCGCGGCGCTCCAGTTCGGGGGCGACCTCGTGCTCCCACATGTGCGTCATCTCGGCGGGCGGGCCGGGCATGAGCACGATGGCGCGGCCCTCGCGCTCCGCCCACCAGCCGGGCGCGGTGCCGCGCGGGTTGGGCAGCGCCCGCGCCGAGGGGATGAGCCACGCCTGCTTCATGTTGCGCTCGATCAGCGAGCGCCCGCGCTCGGCGAAGCGCGCCTCCAGCGCGGCGCGCTGCCCGGCGTCGACGTACGGCTCCTCGCCGAAGACGGCGGCGACGGCCTCGCGCGTCACGTCGTCCTCGGTGGGGCCGAGGCCGCCGGTGGCGAAGGCGTAGTCGGAGCGGGCGTGGGCGCGCGCGAGCGCCTCGCGCAGCCGCGCGGGGTTGTCGCCGACCTGCGTCACCCACAGCAGGTCGATGCCGAACTGCGGCAGCCGCGAGGCGATGAAGGCCGCGTTCGTGTCGACGATCTCGCCGAGCATGATCTCGGTGCCGATCGAGACGATCTCCGCGCGCATGACGCCTCGCCCTCCCGCGCCGCCCGTCGGCGGCCCGCCGTCACGCCGAGGATAGCGCGCGGGGCGGCCCGCTACTCCGCGAAGGCGAACTCCTCCTGCCAGAGGTTGCGCCCCTCGTCGCGGAGCCACTGGCCGGCGCGGACGCGGACGACGTCGTACGCGGGCAGGTAGGCCGTCGCCAGGCACGCCTCGCCGAAGCGCGCGCCGCGCTCCTCGAACGCGAAGTCGAGGTTGTCGAACCCGTACCGGCGGCGCTCATCCGGCAGGTCGGCGGGGTCGGCGGGGATCAGGTGGAGGACGAAGCGCGCCTCGGTGTCGGCGGGAGCGCAGGGTTCGCGCACGAAGGAGACGGCGCGCGCCTCGCGGTCGAGGTAGACGTCGAAGAAGGCGCGCGCGGCGGGCGCGGCCGCCGTGATCGCCTCGAGGCGCGCGCGGGCGCGCGCGGCGGGGTCCGAGGCGTCCCGCGTGATGCGCGCGATCAGGCCGTCGGCGAGCTCCGCGACGACGGCGACGTTCGGGTGCTGCCTGAGATCGGGCGCGCCGTAGCGGCGCCCGCCGCCCTCGCGGTGGAACCAGACGATCCAGGCGTCCTCGCCTCCCGCCGCGCCGAGGGCGCGCGCGACGGACTCGTCCAGCGGCTCGGCGGGCGTCAGCGCGAGGTCCTTGCCGCGGATGCCGGCGTGGAAGTAGAGATTGGCCCGCGCGTTGCTGCGGACGCGCTCGGCGTGCCCGTCCTCGCCGGGCCAGCGGCCCTCCAGCGGGCGGGCTTCGAGGTATGCGATCGTGGCCGATTCCGTCCATGTCCGGGAGCTGCTGCCGTAGCCGTGGCTCCAGTGGCTCTCGAAGGCCGAGGCGTAGAGGCGCGCCTGCGGGACCAGCCACAGCGCGAGGGCGAGCGCCGCGAGCATCGTCAGCGCGCCGGCGCGGCGGCCCCCCGGCAGCGTCGCCCCGCCGAGGAGGGGCGCGCGGGCGTCGCGGCGGAAGAGCCGGTCGAGCGCGAGCGCGGCGAGGAGCAGCAGCGGCGCGTACAGCGGCGAGAGGTAGCGGTGCTCCAGCCCCTCGACGCCCTGGACGGACAGGGCCGCCGCGGTCGTGCCCGCGTAGACGGCGGAGACGATCGCGATCGCGAGGATCGGCCCGGGGGCGCGCGGGAGCGGGGCGCCGCGGGCGCGCCGCCACGCGGCCCGCGCGAGCAGAGCGGCCGCCGCCGCCAGCGCGAGGACGATGCCCGCGAGCGCGGCGTCCGCGCGCGGGCCGTCCTCGAACAGCCAGCGGAACCACGCGATCCGCAGGTCGTCCCGGCCCACGATCCATTCCGTCAGGGTCACGAACCCCAGCTTCAGGTGGTCCGGCAGCGGGAACGCGGCCTCGGGCCGGACGCCGGTCGGGCGGCCCGTGAGCAGCTCGTTCCGCAGCATCCACGCGCCGAGGGGGGCGAGGGCGCAGGCCGCGCAGAACGCGATCTGCGCCGCGCGGCTCCGCGCGGGCGCGCCGGACGGCAGCGCCAGCACGATCAACGCGCCGCCGAGGATCGCGACGCCGCCGTAGCGATCGAGGCAGGCCAGCGCGGCGAAGAGCGCCGTCAGCGCCAGCGCCGCGCGCCGGCCGGTGCGGAGCCGCGCCTCCAGCGCGACGATCGCGAGCAGCACGCTCAGCGCGAACAGCGGCTCCGAGATCGCGCGCGAGGAGACCAGCACCAGCGGGTACGACAGCGCGAGGGCGCACGCCGCCCACACCGCGAGCAACGCCGACACGCCGCGGCGCTGCAGCCACAGCGGCCCGACGAGCACGACGAGGCCGAACACGGCGGCGTTCAGCCATCCGGCGGCGTCCGCCGGATCGGCGCCGAAGACGCCGGTCAGGGCCAGCGCCGCCGGGTACAGCGGCGGGTAGTTCTGGTAGGGACTGCCCGACCAGACGGTGAACCCGCCGCCGTCGAGCAGGCTCCGCGCCGTGGAGACGTAGGCGATGGAGTCGAGGCTGACGCCGACGCCGTAGTTCGCCTGCCGCAGCATCACGCCCGCCGCGCCCGCGGCGGCGATCGCGGCGAGCAGCAGCGTCAGGCGGTCCGGACGGCGGAGGATGGCCCGCCGGACGACGCCCCCGATGCGCCCGGCGGAGGAGGCGGCGTCGCCGGCCATCGCGCACTCCCCGTGCCCCGCGCGCGCATGATACGCGACGGCGCCGCGCGGCCCGCGCCGCGGCGGGGGCTATCATGCGCCTCGCGGGGGGCGCGGAGCGCGAGGGGAGGCCGCATGACCGTCGTGGCCGTCACCGGCGCGAGGCTGATCGACGGGACGGGGAGCGACCCCGTCGAGGGGGCCAGCGTCGTCGTCGAGGACGGGCGGATCGCGGCGGCGGGACGCCTCGGCGCGCTGCCGCGGGGCGCGCGCGTCGTCGACCTCGGCGGGGCGACGGTGCTGCCGGGGCTGATCGACGCGCACGTGCACCTCTACGCCTCGGGCAAGACGCTGCAGCAGCGCGCGCTCACGCCGCCCACGCTCGCGGCGTTCGAGGCCGCGCGCAACGCGCGCGAGACGATCGAGGCCGGCTTCACCTCGGTGCGCGACGCGGGCGGCGCGCCGCTCGGCTTCAAGCTCGCCGCCGCGCGCGGCCTGATCGCCGCGCCGCGGATGCGGATCGCCGTCAGCGCGCTCTCCCAGACCGGCGGCCACGGCGACGGCGCCATGCCCAGCGGCGCGGCCTTCGACGCCGACCGCGGCCCCGAGTGGGCGAACCACATCTGCGACGGCCCCGACGAGGTGCGCCGCGCCGTCCGCACCGTGCTCCGCCTCGGCGCCGACTTCGTCAAGCTGCACGCCACCGGCGGCGTGCTCTCGCCCTCCGACGAGCCGGGATCGACCCAGTTCACGCCCGAGGAGATCGCCGTGATGGTCTACGAGGCGGGCGCGCAGGGGAAGACCTGCATGGCCCACGCCCAGGCCGCCGAGGGCATCAAGAACGCGCTCCGCGCCGGCGTCCGGTCGATCGAGCACGGCTTCTACCTCGACGACGAGGGGATCGCGCTGATGCGGGAGCGCGGCGCCTTCCTCGTGCCGACGCTGCACGCCCCGCGCAGCATCGTGAAGCGCGCCGGGGCCGACCCCGAAGCGGTGCTGCCGCAGTCGGTCCGCAAGGCCCGCGAGGTCATCGCCGCCAACGCCGCCAGCTTCCGCGCCGCCCACGAGGCCGGCGTGCGGATCGCGATGGGCACCGACGCCGGCGTCGGGCCGCACGGCACGAACGCCTGGGAGCTCGAGCTGATGACGCAGCACGGCATGTCGCCGATGGAGGCGATCGTCGCCTCCACCGCCACCGCGGCCGCCGCCTGCCGCATGGACGCCGACGTGGGCACGCTCGAACCCGGCAAGCTCGCCGACCTGATCGCCGTCGACGGCGACCCCCTCGGCGACATCGCGCTCCTCCAGCGCCGCGAGCGCATCCTGCTCGTGATGCAGGGCGGCGAGACCGTCGCGGGCGCCCTCGATGCGTGAGCGGCGGGGCGGCGCGCCTCTATATTTACCGAGGCTTGACAAATCTTATTACTCGGACTTAGCATTGTGATGCTCCATGAGGGTTTTGGGGCGGGGAGGTAGGAAATGGTCACTGAGCAAGTGCCGGAGCGGCTCTCCGGCTACGACACGGAGGATGTGTACCTCGCGACGCGGTACACGCAGGGAAGGCGGCAGGTCTACACGATCGACCTGTCGATCCACCAGCTCGTCAACACGCTCCCCCGCCCCAACCCCGATGTGAAGATCGAGGGCAACCGCAGGATCACCGTGAAGCACGCGAAGGATTTCAGCGCCTACGTCCTGGGGCGCGCCGACAGCGTGGTGCCGCCTCTGATGCTGCGGTGCCCCCAGGGGGTGCTGCGGTTCGAGCGGCTGGAGCAGATCGGCGGCAGCGAGTGGGGGCGCGTGGAGGTCCCGCGACTCGCCCGCGACGAGCTGAAGATCGTGGACGGCCAGCACCGCGCGCTCGGCTTCCACATGGCGTGGGAGCAGATCAACGCCGACATGTCCGCCGCGCGCGACCAGCTGGGCGCGGCCCGCAGGATCGGCGAGCAGGCCGGCATCCAGCACGCAGAGAAGGAGGTGCGGGAGATCGAGGAGCGCAGGGCCCGCGTCGCGAAGGAGCGCGTCTCGCTGCTCGTCGTGGTGGTGGACGACCCGAAGGAGTACCTGCAGATCTTCGTGGACATCGCCGACAACGCGAAGGGCATCACGCACACCACGCGGGCGCTGTTCGACAGCTCCAAGGTCGTGAATCGCTGCCTCGACGACGTGATGCAGCACCCGCTGCTCCGCGATCGGGTCGACCTCGACAAGGACCGCGTCATCGGAGACAACCCCAACGTCATGGGAGCGAAGCACGTCGCCGACCTGATCCGCACGCTCGAAGTGGGGATCGCGGGGCGCATCAGCGTGCGCCTGGAGGACGAGCTGCGCGAGCAGGACCTCGTCCGCAAGGCGAAGACGTTCCTCGACGTGCTGGTGGACTCCTTCCCCGATCTCGCGGCGATCATGGACGATTCGCTGACGATGAAGGAGCTGCGGAGCCGCAGCCTGCTGGGGTCGGTCGTCATGCACCGCGTGCTGGCCGGCTGCTACCACGAGCTCGCGAACGGCGAGAACGGCGCGCCCGGGATGAACCGGCTCCAGATCCAGCGGTACTTCGAGAAGCTCGCGCCGTTCATGGCCGCGCCGGTCACGGACGACAGTCCGTGGCGCAGGCTGACCGACGACTTCCCCGAGGGGGCGATGGCGCCGGTGTCCCGGTCGCAGAACCTCAAGAGCCTGACCGGAAAGCTGACGCACTGGGCGATCAGGCAGCCGGACTGGCTCAGGGACGGGCGCCGGCCGGACGAGGCCGCTCCCGCGGCGTCCGGCCAGCCCGCCGGCGACTGACGGGACGCGCGAGGAGCGAGGCGGCGCGTGGCGAGGGTGTCGGCGCCGGGCGGCGAGCCGCGGGGCGGCGTCGTGACGGAGGGAGCCGCCGGGCTCGTGGTGCTGTTCGACGTCGACGACACGCTGCTCGACGGCGGGGGCGTGAAGGCAGCGATCGGCGAGCGCATCGGCGCGGCGCTCGGCGCGGCGGCGGCGCGGCGCTTCTGGCGCGAGTACGAGGCGGCGCGCGAGGAGCGGGGCCACGCCGACGTGACCGCGGCGATGCGGCGCTTCGCGCGCGGGGGCGGCGCGGGCGTCCTCGCGGCGCTCGCCGAGGCGGTCTACGGCGTCGGCTTCGCCGCGCTGCTCCACCCCGGCGCGCTCGAGGCGATCGCGCACGCGCGCACGCTGGGCGCGCCGGCCGTGCTGTCCGACGGCGACCCGCGCTTCCAGCGCCACAAGATCCGCGCGGCCGGCATCGAGGCGGCCGCGGGGGGCCGCGTGCTGGTCTGCGCGCACAAGGAGCGCGAGCTGGACGAGGTGCGCGCGCGCTGGCCCGCCCGCCGCTACGCCGTCCTCGACGACCGGCCGCGCATCCTCGCCGCCGTCAAGCGGGCGCTCGGCGCGGAAGCGGCGACGATCCACGTCGCGCAGGGGCCGCACGCCGGCGAGCGGGCCGAGCCGCCGCCCGACCTGCGGCTCGCCTCGATCGGCGAGTTCGCCTCGGTGGACGGCGAGGCGCTGCGCGCGGCGGCCGCAGGCGCGGCCTAGCGCTGGCCGAGGCCGAAGCCGCCGAGGATCGAGCCCTCGCCGCGGGAGTCGCCGCCCGCGGCCGGCGCGTTCTCGATGATGCGGTTGGCCAGCCGCGAGAACGGCAGCGACTGCAGCCACACGCGCCCGTGCCCCGACAGGCTCGCGAGGAATAGCCCCTCGCCGCCGAACAGCATCGACTTGAGGTTGCCCGCGCGCTCGATCGAGTACTCGATGCCCGGCTCCATCGCGACCAGGCAGCCGGTGTCCACCAGCAGCTTGTCGCCCTCCAGCCGCTTCTCGACCACCGTGCCGCCGACCGAGAGGAACGCCATGCCGTCGCCCTGGAGGCGCTGGAGGATGAAGCCCTCGCCGCCGAACAGCCCCGCGCCGAGCCGCCGCTGGAAGGCGATGCCGATCTTCGTGCCCAGCGCCGCGCAGAGGAAGGCGTCCTTCTGCGCGATCAGTTCGCCGCCCAGCGCCGCGAGGTCGACCGGCACGATCTTGCCGGGGAACTCGGCGGAGAACGCGACGACCTGCTTGCCGCGGCCCTCGTTGGTGAAGTGCGTGAGGAAGATCGACTCCTGCGCGAGCGCGCGCTTGCCCGCGTCGCGCAGCTTGCCCCACAGCCCCTGATCGGGTTCGGCGCCGTCGCCCATCTTCGTCTCGAACGCGATGCCGGACTCGAGGAACATCATCGCCCCGGCCTCGCCGATCACGGTCTCGCCGGGGTCGAGCTCGACCTCGACGAACTGGAGGTCGTCCCCGCTGATCCGGTAGTCCACCACGTGGCTGCGCGTCGTCATTCGGGCCGTCCCTCCGCGTTCGGGCGGCGGGGCCGTCCCGCGCCCGTCCCGCGGCAGTATCGCACAGCGCCGCCGTCCGGCGGGCCGTGCGGGTGTATCCTCGAAGGAAGCGGCGGCGGCGCCCGCCGCGGCGCGCGGAGGCGAGCGCCGGTGTCCCCCAACCGCATCGAGGAGATCAAGCGCGCGAAGGACGGCCTCGACGTCCTGCCGGACCTCCACCGCTACGCGCGCGAGGGCGTGGAGGCGATCCCGGACGACGACTTCGAGCGGCTGAAGTGGTACGGGCTGTTCCACCGCAAGGCGACGCCCGGCTACTTCATGCTGCGGATGCGTATCCCCAACGGCGCGCTGACCTCGGAGCAGCTCGCCGCCGTCGGCGAGATCGCCAACCGCTGCGGGCGCGGCGCGGCCGACCTCACGACGCGCCAGAACCTCCAGCTGCGCTGGATCGCGATCGGGGACGCGCCGTGGGCGCTCCAGCGCCTCGCCGCGGCCGGCCTCAACACCCAGCAGAGCGGCATGGACAACGTCCGCAACGTCGTCGGCTGCCCCCTCGCCGGCCTCGACGCCGACGAGCTGATCGACACGCGCCCGCTCGCCGCGCGGCTGCAGCAGGCGATCGTCGGGCACAAGCGCTACAGCAACCTCCCGCGCAAGTTCAACCTCGCCATCGGCGGCTGCCGCGAGGACTGCGTGCGGGCCCGCACCCACGACCTCGCCTTCGCGCCCGCCGTCCGCGCCGAGGACGGCGAGGACGGCGCCGCCGGCTTCAACGTGCTCGCCGGCGGCGCGATGGGCGGGCGCGAGCCGGAGCTGGCGCAACCCCTCGACGTCTTCGCCGCGCCCCGCGAGGTCGTGCCGGTCGCCGAGGCGGTGCTGTCGGCGTTCCGCGACCACGGCCCGCGCGAGCGGCGCAACGGCGCGCGGCTCAAGATGCTGCTGCGCGAGTGGGGCGCCGAGCGCTTCCGCGCCGAGGTCGAGGCGCGCGCCGGCTTCCCCCTGCGCCGCGCGGGCGAGCCCGCCACCGCGCGCAGCGGCGGCGACCACCTCGGCGTCTCGCCCCAGCGCCAGCCCGGCCTCCGCGTCGTCGGCTGCCACGTGCCCGTGGGGCGCGCCGAGGGCGACGACCTGATCGCGTTCGCGCGGCTCGCCGCCGAGTACGGCGCGTCCGAGCTGCGGCTCACGGTCGAGCAGAACGTGCTGATCCCGCACGTGCCGGAGGAGCGCGTCGGGGCGCTGCTGGCCGAGCCGCTGCTGGCGAAGTTCAGCCCCCGGCCCTCGCCGTGGCTGCGCTCGCTCGTGACGTGCACGGGCAACGACTACTGCCACTTCAGCCTGATCGACACGAAGGGCGAGGCGCTGCGGCTGGCGGACGCCCTCGAACGGCGCTGGGAGCTGGACGACGCGGACGCGCCGCTGCGGATCCGCGTGTCCGGCTGCCCGCACGCCTGCGGGCAGCACCGCGCGGGCGAGATCGGGCTGCTCGGCGACCGCGTGCGCGGCGAGGACGGCCCCGTGGACGCCGCCGACGTCTTCGCCGGCGGACGCACCGGCGAGGACGCGCGGCTCGGCGAGCCCGTCGCGCGCGGCGTGACGATGGCCGGGCTGCCCGATGCCGTCGCCGCGCAGGTGCGCGCGCTGCGCGGCGACGCCGCCCTGCGCGAACGCGGCCCCTCACGGGACGCGGGCGCGGGCGTGGTGTAAGATCGCCGGACGACGGGAGCGGCGCGAAGCCGCGCGGCGGGGGAGCGGCGGATATTGTTCACTCTCCTTAGCACCCCCCCCCCCTCGAAGACATAAGCAGTACCTCGGCCTCGCGGCGTGCTTGGTCGCGTTCCTGCTGGGCGTCGCGCTGATCCTCGCGCCGCCCGCGACGGCGCAGAGCACGACCGACTACGACGACGACAACGACGGCCTGATCGACATCCGCACCCTCGCGCAGCTCGACGCGATCCGGCACGACCCCGACGGCAACGGCGACCCCGTCTCGACGGGCGCGACGGCCTACGGCACGGCGTTCCCCAACCGCGTCACGACCTCGAGCGGTCGCATGGGCTGCCCGACCTCGGGCGGCTGCACCGGCTACGAGCTGCGCGCCGACCTCACCTTCGACGAGAACGGCGACGGCCAGATCACGTCGGCGGACTCGACGTACTGGAACAGCGGCAGCGGCTGGCTGCCGCTCGGCGCCTACACGGCCACGCTCCGGGGCAACGGGCACACCATCTCCTACCTCTACATCAACCGGTCCACCACGCAGAACGTCGGGCTGTTCAACAGCCTGAACGCGGGCTCCAGCGTCGACGGCGTGGGGCTGCTGCACGCCAACGTCACGGGGCAGCAGAACGTCGGCATTCTCGCCGCAGCCGCGGCCGGGTCGGTCACCCGCGTCTGGACCACGGGGCGGGTTGCGGCCAGCAACCGCGTGGGCGGGCTGGCGTCCGACGGCTCCGGCAGCATCGAGGCCAGCTGGTCGACGGCGGCGGTCCACGCCAGCAGCGGCCGGGCCGGGGGGCTGGTGGACTCGGTCGCGTTCGGCAGCATCACCGCCAGCTGGTCGGCCGGCCGCGTCACCGCCACGTCGGGCGGAGGGCTGGTGGGCGCCGGCGCCAGCCTGGGCACGATCACCAACAGCTACTGGGACACCGGCACATCCGGCTGGTCCACCAGCGCGGGCGGTGTCGGCAAGAGCACGCGCGACCTCCAGCGCCCCACCGCCTACGGCTCGACCGGCAGCATCTACGCCGACTGGAACCTCAACCTCGACGGCGTGACCGGCGGCGACGACCCGTGGGACTTCGGCACGAGCCGCCAGTACCCCGCCCTCAAGTTCACGGGCCGCACCACCTACCGAGGCCCCGCGTGGATCGAGGCAGACCACTGGAACGCGCCCGTCGCCGGCGAGCCGATCGTCGCCGGCCTCTACACCAAGACGGCGCGCGCGCTCGTCTCGCCCTCGGCCACGATCACGACCTGCGACGGCGTCGCGAACACCGACTCGCGGCAGGCGTGGGTCTGGGAGCGCTCCGACGACGGCCGCACGAGCTGGGCGACCGTCACCTCGACGCGAGGCCCGGCGTGCTCCTACGTCTACGTCCCATCGAGCACCGACGTGGGCAAGTACCTGCGCGCCCGCGTCGCGCGCACCTCGGGCGGCGACGCCGTCACGCTCCACACCGCGGCGGTCGTCGCGAGCAGCGCGGCGACCTCGGCGGCGGCGACGTTCGCCGGCGGCAACGCCTCGCCCGTCGTGGGGACGGCGGTCACGGTCTCGCCGCTGCCGACGCACAGCGACCGCACCTTGTGGCGCTGGCAGCGCTGCACCGCCTCGGACGGCACGGGGACGTGCACGCTGCTCGCGCCGGGCGAGCCGAGCTGGTCGTACACGCCCGCCGCCGCCGACGTGGGCAACTACCTGCGGGCGTTCGTGTACTACTCCTCGGGCGCCTCGACGCCGGTGTGGACGCGCGCCGCGACGGGCTTCACCGGCGCCGTCGCGGCCTCGAACTGAGGCGCCGCCGCGAGGCGGGCGCGCGGCGGGCCGCGCTAGTCCGTCGCGAGGACGCGGTAGAGCGAGGTGAGGCGGCGCGGCAGCGACTCGATATCGGCGACGACCTCGTAGCCCACGTCGTCGCACATTTCCTTGAGGTAGTCGTGGCCCTCCTTGTCGACGGTGATGAGGAAGGGCGTGACGCCGGCCTGGCGGGCCTCGACGAGCGCCTGGTGGGTGTCGTGGACGGCGTACTCCTTCTCCGTGCGGTCGCGCCCGTAGCCGTGGTCCTGGGGGCGGCCGTCGGAGACGAGGATCAGCAGCTTCACCTTCGAGTCGTAGGCGTTGAGTTTGGCGATGGTGTGGCGGATGGCGGGGCCCATGCGCGTCGAGCGGATCGGCGTGATCTTGCCGATGCGGCGGCGCGTGCGGTCGCCGAACGCCTCGCCGAGGTCCTTGATCACGTGGAACTCGACGTTGTCGCGGCCGTAGCCGGAGAAGCCGTAGATGCCGTAGGTGTCGCCGATCGCCTCCAGCGCCTCCACGATCAGCACCAGCGACTCCTTTTCGAGGTCGATGATGCGCTTGGGCGGGGCGGCGGTGAAGCGCGCGCGGCGCTCCGTCAGCCACTGGAAGTACTTGCGCGGGTCGTCGTCGAAATCGTCGTCCGAGGGCTGGTAGTTCGCCTGCTGCTTCTCGATCTCCTCGTCGGTCGAGGCCGACATGTCGAGCAGGAAGGCGACGGCCACGTCGCGCTCGACCTTGTTGCGCCGCCAGTAGACGCGGCCCAGCGGCCCGGCCCCGGCGCGCTTGTCGACGATGAACTCCAGCGCCTGGTCGAGGTCCACGTCCTCGCCGTCCTCGAGGCGCTTGATGCGGCGGAAGTGCTCGGGGCGCAGCAGCTCGAACTGGCGGCGCGTCTCCGAGACGAGGCCGTGGTGGGTGCGGAGCGTGTCCTCGTAGTAGTCGAGGTCGCCCTCCTCCGAGGGGCGCTCGCCGACGCGGCACCAGCGCGGGCGGTAGTCGCCGGCGCGGAAGTCCCACTCGTCGTAGTACGACCACGCCACCTCGATCGGCAGTTCGGCGGCGTCGCTCCCGCCCGAGGACTCGCCGGCGTCGGCGCCGTCCGGCGTCTGGCCGGGCGGCCCCTGCTTCGCGTCCAGCGCCTCGCGTTCGAGGTTGGTGAGGAACATCCCCATCGAGGACGCGATGTCCCCCTCGGCGATGTCCGAGATCGTGATCTCGACCGACTTCTCCAGCAGCGCCTGCAGCTGCTCCTGCGTGAGCTGGCCGCCCGTCGGCTCCTCGCCGGAGGCCTGCTGCTTGAGCTTCATCATCAGCTGGACGATCTCGGGCTTGAAGTCGCCGCGGAACTCGGGCTGGGGCGGGGGCTGGAACTCGGCCTCCTCGCCGTGCGGCATCTCCGGGCCGTCGGCGCCGCCGGCCTCGGCGCCGACGCGCAGCAGCTCCTCGTCGACGGCCTCCCAGTCCGCCTCGGCGTAGGCGCCGGCGACGTTGGGGATGCGCTCGACGGCGGCGTAGATCTCCGCCGCCGCCTCGGCCGAGTCCTGCACGTCGGCCCCCGGCCGCTCGGCGACGGCGAGGTGGGCGAGGCCCTCCTGCAGCAGCGGCATGAGGTCGCGCGGCCAGCGCATCGTCTGCGGCTGCCGGAGCGAGGCGCGCAGCAGGTTCTCGAGGTAGGCCTCGCGCAGCGCGAGGCGGGAGACGTCGCGGCGGTTGCCGGCCTCGTGGCGCTGGAGGGAGCGCAGGGCGGGGCGGATGCCGCCGTACTCGCGCGCGACGTGGGCGTCCACGCGCGCGTCCTCGACGATCGTGAACAGGCCGGCGATCAGCGCGCGGTCGCCGAAGAGGTCGAAGTAGCGCTCCATCGGCGTGGTGGCGGCGGCGCGGTCCCCGGCGCCCTCGCCGTTGCGCGCGGGCCGCGCGCGCTCGCGGGCGGCGAGGGTGGAGCCGAGGTGCGCGCCGGGCGCGCCGAACTCGAAGCGGAACGAGCCGAACTCCATGCGCCCGCTCTGGTGGGTGGCGTAGACCTTGTAGCTCAGGAAGTTCTCGCGCTGGACGGGGAAGGTGCTGACCCAGGGCGGGAGGTAGATGGCGGTGCCCTCGGTGGTGGCGACCGACTCCCGCACCCAGCCGATGCCGGCGTCGACGAGGTCCTCGGTGGAGCGGATGGCGATCTGCTCGCCGGTCAGCGCCTTGGCGTAGAGGCGGAGGGTGTTGCTGACGTTACGCAGCTCGACGCGCGCCGACAGCGCCTCCAGCATCTCCTCGGCGCGCTGCGATTCGAGGCGGAAGTAGGCCTCGGCGCCCTCGGCGTTGTGCTGGGCGAAGAGCAGGTCCCAGCCGCCCTGCAGCCAGCGTTCGAGCTGGTCGGCGGTGAGCCGCGTCAGCACCGCGGGCGAGGAGCGCAGGAACGCCATCGCCGCCGCCGGGCTGCCCTCGGCCAGCCGCCGCGCGAGGTCGATCAGCGTCTCGTGGTACGTCGCCTCCACCTGCGCGAGCGACTCGGCGGCCTCGATGAACAGCGGGTAGCCCTGCCGTCCCACCCGCGAGGTCACGCCGGAGGCGAGCTGCAGGAAGGCGGCGCGCTCGTCGCGGTCGATGTCGGCGATCAGCGCCGGGCCGCGCTCGAAGTAGAGCCGCGTGTCCGCCCACGAGGCGTGCGCCACCGCCGCGGCGAACTCCAGGAACGGCCGCCGGTCCGGCGGCGCCAGCGCCGCGAACAGCTCGCCCGAGCGTTCGAGGCAGCTCGCCGCCAGCTGGTAGGAGCGCTCCGACAGCCGGTCCACCACCTCCACCAGCTCGCCCACGGCGTCGAGCGGAAGGGCGTGCAGCAGCGCCGGGCTCTGCTCGAAGAACGAGGCGGCGAGCGCGACCGACTTCCAGTTGCCGTGCGCCAGCCGCTGGCCGAGGGCGGCCCAGGGCCGCACCTGCTCGCCGGGGCGGCCGATCCACTCGCCCATGATGCCGAGGTCGCGCGTGTCCGCGCCCTGCAGCGGCTGCAGCACGTCCGGCGTGGCGCGCACGAACGCGGCGGCGATCATCGAGGAGCTCTCCGCCAGCTCGCTCGCCACCGCCTGCCAATCCAGCACCTCGGCGAACGAGAAGGCGGGCAGCAGCCGCGGCGAGACGCGGAAGTACTCGGCGGCGGCCTCCCACGAGCGCAGCGAGTGGCGCGCCAGCTCCACCCCGGCGGCGGCCCAGCGGTCGAGGTCGTCGGCGCCGAGCCGCCCCTCGAGGGCGCGCGCTCCGGCGGCGAGGTCGTCGGGGAGCGAGGGGCCGAAGCCGCGCAGCTCCTCGGCGTAGCGGGTCAGGACGTCGTCGGCGGCGCTCATCGGTCGTCCGCTTCCTGCGGGGGCGGCTGCGGCCGGCCGGGCCGCGCGGGGTCGCCGGACGGCCCGGCCCCGGCCTCGCCGCGCGGGGCCATGTGCGCGAGCGACGCGCCGGGGGCGCCGGCGCGGCAGTGGATGTCCGCGATCTGGCCGGGCCGCACCGCCGGAGCCGCCTACTCCGGGAAGATCGAGGTCACGACCTCCTCGATCGAGCGCTGGACCTCCATGTCGTCGGTGAGGCCCCAGACGACGGCGGTCTGGCAGGCGCGGCGGGCGGGGATGCCGCGCGCGATCAGGCGGCCGGCGTAGACCAGCAGCCGCGTCGACACCCCCTCGCCGAGGCCGTGCTCCTTGAGGTTGCGGACCTTCTCGCCGAGCTTCGCGAGCTCCAGCGCGTCCTCGGCGCTGCAGCCGGACTCGGTGCGGACGATCTCCGCCTCCTTGTCGCGGGGCGGGTAGTCGAACTCGATCGCCACGAAGCGCTGGCGCGTCGAGTGCTTGAGGTCCTTGAGCGCCGACTGGTAGCCGGGGTTGTAGGAGAGCACCAGCAGGAAGCCCTCGGCGGCCTCCAGCAGTTCGCCGCGCTTGTCGATGGGCAGCAGGCGGCGGTAGTCGGTGAGGGGGTGGATCAGGACGGTGGTGTCCTTGCGCGCCTCCACGATCTCGTCGAGGTAGCAGATCGCGCCGAACTTGACGGCGCGCGTGATCGGCCCGTCGATCCAGACCGTGTCGTCGCCCTCCAGCAGGTAGCGGCCGACGAGGTCGGAGGCGCTGAGGTCCTCGTGGCAGGCGACGGTGATGAGGGGCACGCCGCGCGCCTCGTCGCCGAGGTGCTGGTGCAGCCGCCACGACATGTACTCGACGAAGCGCGTCTTGCCGCAGCCGGTCGGACCCTTGAGCAGGACGGGGATCTGCTCCTCGTAGGCGATCTCGAAGAGGTCCACCTCGTCGGCGACGGGGAGGTAGTAGGGCTCCTCGGTGAGGCGGAACTCCTGGACCTCGATCTGGCGGAATGCGGAGCGCGGCCTGGCCTCGGTCGTCGTCAACGCTGGCTCCCGCCCTCCGCGATGCGGTCGCCGAGGCGCCGCCACTGCTCGTCGATGGACTCGAGGAACCCGTCGAGCGAGCCGTCGTTGGCGATCTCGACGTCGGCGTGCTCGAGCCGCTCCTGGTTGGTGATCTGCGAGTCGATGCGGGCCTGGGCCTGCTCCTCGCTGAGGTTGTTGCGCTCCATCAGCCGCCGCCGCGCGGCCTCGGGGGGGACGTGCACCACCCACACCTCGTCGGTGAGGTCCTGCCAGCCGGCCTCGAGCAGCACGGCGGCCTCGAGCACGATCACGCGCTCCGGCTCGCGCTCGCGCAGGTCGGCGATCTCGTCCGCCGCGAACTGCCGGATGATGGGCCAGACGATGGCCTCCAGCCGGTTGCGCTGCTCCGGGTCGCCGAAGACCTTGCCGCCCAGCACGCGGCGGTCGATCTCGCCGTCGGCGCCGACGATGTCGTGGCCGAAGGCGTTGACGACGGCGTGGAAGCCGTCGGATTCCGGCTCGTAGGCGCGGTGGCCGTAGCGGTCGGCGTCGAGGACGGTGGCGCCGAGTTCGCGCAGGCGATCGGCGGCGGCGGACTTGCCGGAGGCGATCCCTCCGGTGAGGCCCAGGACTTTCATGCGGACTCCCGTGGGCGTCCGGCGGGGCGGCGCCGCCGCCCGCCATGCCGCGCCGAGGTGCGATTGTAGGAGCGCCCGGCAAGGGGCGCAAGGCGGGCCGCGCCGTGCGCGGCGCCGCCTCGCGCCTCCCGCGCCGGCTGCCTAGTCGAGGGCGTTGACGGCCTCGATCAGGGCCGGCACCACCTCCTTGTAGTCGCCCACGATGCCGTAGCGGGCGGACTTGAAGATGTTGGCCTCCGGGTCGCGGTTGATGGCGACGATGGTCTTGGAGCCGCTGCAGCCGGCCATGTGCTGGCTGGCCCCGGAGATGGCGATCGCCACGTAGAGGTCGGGCGTCACGACCTTGCCGGTGAGGCCGACCTGCTGCGAGGGCGGGTACCAGCCGAGGTCGACCGCCGCGCGCGAGGCGCCGACGGTGGCCTTCTCCGGGCCGATCGCCGCGGCCAGCGCCTCGACCACCTCGAAGCCCTCGGGGGCGCCGAGGCCGCGCCCGCCGGAGACGACGATCGGCGCGTCCTGCAGCTGCAGCCCCTCGGCCACGGCGGCCTCGCGGCCGACGATCCCGCTGCGCGCCTCGCCCGGCGCGGCCAGCGCGACCGTCTCGCCCCCGCCCTCGCGCGGGGTCTCGAGCGGGTCCTGCGACTTGGCGCGGACGGTGGCGACGGCGGGCGAGGTGGCGAAGCCGTAGGTGGCCTGCGCGTTGCCGCCGTAGCAGGAGCGCGTGGCCTTCAGCGCGCCGCCGTCGTCGGTCACGGACACGCAGTCCATCGCGACGGCGGTGTCGTGGCGGAAGGCGAGCCGCGGGCCGAGGTCGCGCCCGGCCATCGACTGCGCGACGAAGATCGCGTCCGGCGCGGCCTGGCCCATCGCCTCCTCGACGGCGGCGACCCACTGGTCCGAGCGGAACTGGTCGAAGGCGCCGTCGGCGCCGACGAAGGCGCGGTCCGCGCCGGCCGCGAAGGCCGCCGCGGCGGCGTCGCCCGCGCCCGCGCCGAGCAGCGTGACGTTGACCTGGCCGCCGTCGGCGAGCCGCGTGCCGAGGGCGAGCAGCTCGGCGGTGGTGCTGGAGAGCGCTCCGCCGTCGAGCTCGCCGACGACGAGGATGTTGCGGGACATGTCGGTGGTTCCCCCTGCCTGCCTAGAGGATCTTGGCTTCGCGCAGCGTGCGGGCGAGCGCCTGCGCCTGCTCGGCGGCGGTCTCGCCCTCCATCATCTCGACCTCGCCGCCGAGTTCGGGGATGAAGAGCCGTTCGAGCTTGAGCCGCGCGCCGGCGTCGCCGACGGTGGACGGGTCGAGCCCGAGGTCGCCGGCGCCGAGGCGGGTCACGGTCTTCTTGGCGGCCTGCATGATCTGCTGCAGCTTCGGGTAGCGCGGGTCGCCGATCTCGTTCGAGATCGTGACCACGGCCGGCATCGGCATCGAGACCGTCTCGAAGCCGTCGGCGAGCACGCGCTGGACGACGAGGTTGCCGTCGTCGACCTGCACGTCCTTGCCGATGATGGCGGCGGGCCAGCCGAGCAGTTCGGCGATGCCGATGCCCACCTGCCCCATGTCCCAGTCGGCGGCCTGGCGGCCGCAGAACACGGCGTCGACGTCGCCGAGGTGCTCGATCGCGGCGGCGAGGGTGCGCGCCGTGGTGTAGGAGTCGCCGCCCTGCAGCGCCTCGTCCTCGAGCAGGATGCCCTCGTCGGCGCCCATGGCGAGCACCTGCTTGATCGCGGCCTGGGCGCTCTCCTGGCCGAGCGAGATCACGGTGATCCTGCCCTCGCCCGCCGCCTCGACGATCCGCAGCGCCGCCTCGGCGGCCATGCCGTCGAACTGGCTCAGCACGGGCGAGATGCCCTGCGCCGGGATCACCTCGTTCTTCGCCTCGTCGATCCGGAACGCCGCGGGCGGCGTCTCCGGGTCCGGAATCTGCTTCGCGCAGACGACGAAGTGCATAGTCTGTCCCCCCAACCGCCGGCCCCCGCGGGGCCGCTTGCCTCGCGCTGCCGCGGAGCGGGCGCCGCGAGGCGTCCGCGCCGCCCTCTGCCGTGTTTACGCCTCGGCCGCCTCCTTCGTCCCGTTCGCGCCGCCGGCCGCGCCGTTCGCCGCCGGGTCGCCGAGCACGGCGCGCTCCAGCAGCTCCGCCACGTCGAAGGGGCGGATGCGCCCCGCCTCCTCGGGCTGGACGGCCGGCGCGCCGTCCTCGAACATCTGGATGCAGAACGGGCAGTTGGAGACCACGCCGGCGGCGCCGGTGGCGACGGCCTCCTCGGTGCGGACGTGGTTGACGCGCCGCTCGCCGACCTCCTCCTGCCACATGTTGCCGCCGCCGGCGCCGCAGCAGAGGCCGCGGCTGCGGTTGCGCCGCATCTCCGTCAGGTCCGCGCCGGGCAGCAGCTCGATGATCTCGCGCGGCGCATCGTACACGCCGTTCATGCGTCCGAGGTAGCAGGAGTCGTGGTAGGTGACGCTCGTCCCCACGTCGTGGCGCGGGCGCAGCCTGCCCTCGCCGAGGGCGTCGCGCAGGAACTCGGTGTGGTGCAGCACCTCGAAGCGGCCCTCGAACTGGGGGTACTCGTTGCGGAAGGTGTTGAAGCAGTGCGGGCAGTTGGTGATCACCTTCTGCACGTTCTTCGCGCGGAACGTCTCCACCAGCTGCGCCGCGAGGATCTGGTAGAGGTACTCGTTGCCGAGGCGCCGCGCGGGGTCGCCGTTGCAGGTCTCCTCCTGCCCCAGCACGCCGAAGCTCGCGCCGGCTTCGCGCAGCAGCCGGAAGACGGCGCGCGTGACCGGCAGGTTGCGCTCCACCAGCGCGCCCGAGCAGCCGACCCAGTAGAGGTACTCCTGCGAGCCGTCGAAGGCGGGCACGTCCTCGAGGCCCTCCATCCACGACTCGCGGGTGAGCGAGGTGCCGCGCCAGGGGTGCCCGCGCTGCTCGATGTTCTCGAGCGCGCTCTGCGCCGCGGCCGGCACGCGCGCCTCGTTCATCACGAGGTAGCGCCGCATGTCCACGATCGTCGGGACGTGCTCGATCATCACCGGGCACTCCTGCATGCAGGCGCCGCAGGTGCGGCACGCCCACAGCGTCTCGTCCCGGATCACCTCGCCCACCATCTCGGTCCGCGCCACCGCCCGCACGTCGCCGTTCTCGTGCCCGGCGCGCTGGAGGTCCGGGCCGACGGCGGCGAGGTGCGCCTTGAGGTCCTGGATCAGGTGCATCGGCGACAGCGGCTGGCCCGACACCCCGGCCGGGCAGACCTCGGTGCAGCGCCCGCAGCGCACGCAGGCGTCGAGCTCGAACAGCTGCTTCCAGGTGAAGTCCTGGATCTGGCCGACGCCGAACACCTCCTGCTCCTCGATGTTCTCGATCGCGGCGAGGCGGCCGGGCGAGTCGGTGCGGAGCAGGAAGGCGTTGACCGGCGCGAAGATCATGTGGTCCAGCCGCGTGAACACGAGCAGCCCCAGCCACGCGAAGGCGGACAGCACATGCGCCCACCACGACCACGTGTGGGCCGCCAGCATCTGCCCCTGCGAGAAGCCGAAGAGGCCCCAGACCTCGGCCATCCCCCACGACACGAACGACCAGCGCGCCCAGTCGGGATGCGCCTCCAGCTGCGTGCCGTCCGCCAGCACGAAGCCGTGCAGCTCCGTCGTGTAGACGCGGAACGACTCGACGAGGAACCCCGTCACGAGGATCACGCCGAGGCCGGCGATGATCACGTGGTCCTCGAGGCGCTCGTCCCAGCGGATGCGGTGGTAGTCGTCGAAGTAGCGGCGGTAGAGCGCCATGCCGACGCCGATCAGCCCGATCAGCCCGAACAGGTCGCCGTAGAACGAGAAGAACAGGTAGTAGGGCCCGTGCAGGAAGTCGAGCGCCGTGTCGTCGTCGATCGCCACCTGCGCGGTGACGAGGGTGAGCACCACGATCGAGGAGAAGATGCAGAGGTGCATGATCCCCGCGTAGCGGTCGCGGCGCACCTTCTCCTGGCCGAGGCCGAGCCGCAGCGCGTTGCGCGCGCGCCGCGGCATCTCGCGCAGCACCCCCGGCGTCGGCTTGCCGATCGCCCACAGCGAGGCGTGGCGGCCGAAGCCGTAGACGAGCAGGCCGACGAGGCCGGCCAGCAGCACGTAGACCGCCCAGGGCTGGGCGACGTTGAAGAACACCTCGCGGCCGGCGTCGGTGCGCTCCAGCTCGATGGCCGAGATCACCCCGAGGCCGCTGAGGCCGACGGCGGGGCCCCACCACGCGCCGACGAAGCGCACGCGGCGCGGCGCCTCCCGCCCGCCGTCCGCCGCCTTCGCGCGGTCGCGCCTCGAAACGCTCATCCGGTTCCCCTCGCGCCGCGCGCGGGCCGCCGCCGGTTCGCCGCGCCCTCTAGGACGCCGGGGCCGCCGCGCCCCAGCGGTCGCGGATGTCGTTCTTGAGCAGCTTGCCGAGGTGGTTGCGCGGCAGCGGCTCCGAGATCCACTGGTACTGCGAGGGCGCCTTGTAGGAGGCGAGGCGGGTCTTGACGTAGGTCGTCAGGTCCTCGTCCGAGGGGCGCTCGCCGCCCCCGCCGACCACCACCGCCTTCACGATCTCGCCCCACTCGATGTCGGGCACGCCGATCACCGCCACGTCGGCGATGGAGGGGTGCTCCTCGAGCACGCTCTCGACCTCGCCGGGCGAGATGTTCTCGCCGCCGCGGATGATCAGGTCCTTGAGGCGGCCGGTGATGAAGAGGTAGTTCTCGGGGTCGAGGTAGCCGACGTCGCCGGTGTGGAGCCAGCCGCCGACGACGGCGGAGGCGGTCTCCTCCTCGCGCTTCTGGTACTCGCGCATGATGCGGTCGCCGCGGATGCAGATCTCGCCCTCCTCGCCCGAGGGCTGCAGCGAGCCGTCGGGCTTGAGGATGCCGACCTCGATGTCCGGCATCGGCCGCCCGACCGAGCGCAGGCGCTGGATCTTCAGGTCGTTCTGCTCGGGCGTGCCGTCGAGCCGGTGGTCGTCCGGCCCGAGGTAGCTCATCGTCGAGGTCGACTCGGTCTGGCCGTAGGCGTTCATCAGGCCGCAGTCGAAGACGTCGATCGCCTGCCGCACGACCTCGAACGGCATCGGCGCGGCGCCGTAGGTGATGAGCTGGAGCGAGGAGATGTCGTAGTCGCCGAAGTCGCCGGCCTCCATGATGCGCTTGAGCATCGTCGGCACGACGAAGGCGTGGGTGACGCGCTCGCGCTCGACGGTGTCGAGCCAGGCGGAGGGGTCGAACTGCGGCAGGATCGCGAGCTTGCGGCCGGCCCACAGCGAGCCGAGCATCGTCGTCGCCCCGGCGACGTGGAAGAACGGCACCGCCACCATCGTCGCGTCCTGATCGGCGGCGGGGTCGACCGGGTTCTGGGTGTTGACGACGTAGGCCGTCAGCGTCTTGTGCGTGAGCACCACGCCCTTCGGCAGCGCCGTCGTGCCCGAGGTGTAGATCACCATCGCCGGATCGTCGTCGTCGACCGCGGTGTGGAAGGGGGCGTCCTCGCCGCTCTCGCGCAGCCGGTCGATGGTGTCGGCGCCGTCGGCCTCGAAGTCGAGGGTGTAGACGTGCTCGACCTTCGGCAGGGTGGAGCGGATCTCCTGCAGGATCGGGTAGTAGCGCTCGGACACGAAGAAGACGTTCACGTCCGAGGCGTCCGCCATGTACTGCAGTTCCTCGGTCTTGGCGCGGAAGTTGAGCGGCACGAACGTCGCGCCGACCGCGGCCGTGGCGTAGTACAGCTCGACGAAGTTGCAGGAGTTGACGGACATGATGCCGACGTTGGCGCCCTTGCCGACGCCGAGGGCGGAGAGGGCGTGCGCGAGCTTGTTGACGCGCGACTGCAGCTCGCCGTAGGTGAGGCTCAGGTCCGGATCGCTGACCGCCGTCCGGTCGGGCACCATCGAGCCGGAGATGGAGAGGATGTCCGCGGTGTTCATGCCTTGCGCCTTTCCGCGGGCGGCGGGCGGCGCGCCGCCCCGCCCGATCGCCTCGATGCGGCTCCCCGCCGCATCCCCGTCCGCCGCGTCGCCCGCCGGCCGTCCGGCGCGCCGCAGCGCCCCGCGCGCGGCGAGGGCCGGACGGCCGGCCGCGCCCCGCGGGGCCGCGCCCACTATAAAGACGCCCCGCGCGTGCGGCCAACCTCGGCCAACCTCAGCGCTCGCGTTCGGCGTCCGCGAGGTTGGGCCGCCCGATCACCTCCACCTCGACGATGCGGCGGCCGTCCCCGCCGGCCGGGGGCGGGCGCGTGATGTGGAACGTCCGCAGCGGCTCGCTCGTGCGCTCCAGCGCGTTGCCGGTGATGTACCAGGCGGCCTGCGAGCAGCGGTCGGTGAGCACGCCCGGCAGCCCGAGCGGGTTGCCCGCCGCCCCACGCGGGTCCGCGGCGTCGAGCTCGACCACGCAGCCGGTGCCGATCGGCGCGATCGCGTCGAGGGCGCGCAGGTTCTTCGCCCCCTCCGCCTCGTCGAGGGCGACGACGTAGATGCGCGCCTGCGGGAAGTAGCGCGGCGCGCCCACCTCGTAGTCCTCGATCGCCCCCGCGTCGAAGTAGAAGACGTCGAAGTCGGGGCGGTTGCACGCGCCGTAGAACACGGCGCCGATCGCCGCGGCGCAGACGGCGAGCAGCGCCACGAGGCCGATCGGCCACCCGCGCCGCGCCGGCCCCGCGCTCACGCGCGCCCCCGCCGCACGGCGCTCGCGCGCCCCGGCGGCACGGCGCTCGCGCGTCCCGGCGGCACTGCGCTCGCGCGTCCCGGCGGCACTGCGCTCGCGCGTCCCGGCGGCACTGCGCTCGCGCGTCCCGGCGGCACTGCGCTCGCGTGCTGCGGCGGCCCCGCGCTCGCGCGCCCCGGCGGCACGGCGCTCACGCGCCGCCCGCCGTGGCGGCCAGCCGCCGCTCCAGCGCGAGGCCCTCGGCGAGCGGCAGGTCGAGGCCGCGCGCGACGGCGCGCTTGGTCGCGCGCAGCGCCCGCGGCTCGCGCGCGGCCAGCAGCGCCGCCCACTCCGCCGCCGCGTCATCGAGCCGCTCGCGCGCGACGACGCGCTGCACGAAGCCGAGCTCGTGGGCGCGGCGCGCGCCGATCGGCTCGCCGGTGGCGGCCATCCGCAGCGCCTCGCCGCGCGGCGCGTGGCGGGGCACGGTCTGCGTGCCGCCGGCCGAGGGGATGTAGCCGAGCGTGACCTCGGGGATGGCGAAGAGGGCGTCCTCGGAGGCGACGCGCAGATCGCAGTAGAGCGACATTTCGAGGCCCGCGCCGTAGGCGTAGCCGTGGATCGCGGCGATCAGCGGCGTCTCGAGGGCGGCCATCACGCCCCAGAGGTCGCGCCGCACGCGCGCGTCGCGCGCCTCGACGTAGGAGGGGGCGGCCCCGAACTCGGTGATGTCGGCGCCGGCCGAGAAGGCGCGGTCGCCGGCCCCGCGCAGCACCGCGGCGCGCACCGTCGGGTCGTCGCGCAGCAGCGTCAGCTGCGTCCACAGCTCGTCGCGCATCGCGAGGTGGACGGCGTTGAGCCGCTCCGGGCGGTGCAGCGTCAGCCACACGACGTCGCCGCGGCGCTCGGCGAGGACGAACGGCGCGGGCACGCTCCCCCGGCCCCCTACACCCAGTCGGGCTTCTGGATGCCGCTCTTCATGCTGTGGTCGTGGGCGCGCTGCACCTCGGCGTTGACCTTCTCCGTCAGCAGCCGCAGCTCCTCGGAGGTGGTGGTCAGCTGCTCGTTGCGCCAGCGGCGGACGGCCGCCGCGTCGGAGCGGCCGAAGGGCTGCTCGCCGAGGCCGTCGAGCACGGCGCCGGCCATCGCCAGCACCTCCTCGATCGTGAATTGCACCTGCATCTCAGCGCGTCCGTTCCGCCGCGGTCTCCTTGCGGAAGCGCCCGCCGCGCATGTAGCGGCGGCGCGTCGAGTCGTCGATATGCGCCGCCAGCACCTCGTTGAAGCCGTCGGAGAAGGCGTCGAGGGCCGGCGTGCCCGGCGCGCGATCGCGCCGCCACGCCCGCACCAGCTCCCGCCCCTCCTCGCTCAGCTCGACGGTGTCGAGCAGCCGCGCGGTGACGAGGCTCACCACCGCGCCGACCTCGCCCGGGTTGAGGATCACGTTCATCGTCCGAGGCTCCCCCGTTCCCTCGCGTCCCTCGCGCGCCGCTCAGCGGCCCGCGAACCGCGGCTCGCGCCGCTCGGCGAAGGCGGCGACGCCCTCGGCGCGGTCGGCGGTCGTCTGCAGCAGCACGGTCAGTTCGAGCTCGAGGCGCAGCGCCTCGTCCAGCGGCAGGTCGGCGCCGCGCCCGATCGCCTCCTTCGCGAAGCGCGTGGCGAGCGGCCCGCGCGCGGCGATGGTGCGCGCGACGCGCTCCGCCGCCGCCTCCGCTCCGCCGGCGTCCCCGGCGAGCTCGGAGACGAGGCCGATGCGGAGCGCCTCGCCGGCGCCGATCGCCTCGCCGGTGAGCAGCAGCCGCAGCGCCTGCGCGCGCCCGACGGCGCGGGGCAGCCGCTGCGTGCCGCCGCCGCGCGGCACGAGGCCCAGCGCCGTCTCCGGCATCGCGAACGTGGCGCCGGCGTCGGCGACGCGGATGTCGCACGCCAGCGCCAGCTCGAGGCCCGCCGAGCGCGCCTCGCCGCTCACCGCGGCGACCGTCGGCTGCGGCGCGGCGGCGAGCGCGTCGAAGCCCGCGCCGAGGGGCGCGAGCACGCCGCGCAGCGCGTCGTCCTCGGCCAGCGCCTCCGCGCTCCAGCCCGCCGCGAAGCCGCCGCGCACGACCGCCGCGCGCAGCTCGGGGTGGCGATCGGCCAGCTCGGCGGCGGCGGCGGCGAGACCCTCGGCCAGCGCGCGCCCGTGCCCCCCGGTCGGCGTCTCGACCGTGAGCGTGGCGACGGGGCCTGCGGCGTCGAGCGTGACGGACATGCCCCGCGATCGTAGGGAGGCGCGTTCGGCGGCGCAACGCGCCCCCCTCGCGGCGCCGGCGCGAGCGGAGTGCGCGAGGGCGAGGCGCGGTATCCTCGGCGCGGCGCGAGGAGCGGGGCGATGCGGATCGAGGCCGTCGGGGAGCTGGCGCGGGCCGCCGTCGCGGGGCACGAGGCCGTGCGCGCGGGGGAGAGCGTGTGGACGCGCTGGAACTTCGATCCCGAGCTGATCCTGCCCGTCGCGCTGCTGACGGGCCTGTACCTGCGCGGGCTGCGGGTCTGGCGCGACCGCAGCCGCGATCACCCGCGCTGGCGCACGGCCTGCTACCTGCTCGGCATGGCGCTGCTCCTCGCCGCCGTCGAGACGCCCCTCGACGCGCTGGCCGAGCACCACTTCTCGGCGCACATGATCCAGCACGAGCTGCTGATGATGTTCGTCGCGCCGCTGATCCTGCTCGGCGCGCCGACGACGCCGGTGCTGCGCGGCGTGCCGAGGGTCGTGCGCCGCCGCCTCGTGCGGCCGGTCGCGCGCCGCCGCGAGGCCGCCTTCGCCTGGCGCGCGCTGACCCACCCGCTGACGGCGCTCGCCGCCTTCACCGCGATCCTGTGGGCGTGGCACCTCGCGCCCGGCTGGTACGACGCCGCCGTCCGCGACGACCTCGTGCACGACGCGCAGCATCTCTCGTTCGCGCTGGCCGGGGCGCTGATCTGGTGGTGCGTGATCGATCCCCGCCCGCTGCGCGCGCGGCTCGGCTACGTCGGGCGCATGGGCTTCCTCGTGGTGGCGAGCACGCCGAAGTCGTTCCTCGGCGCGCTGATCGTGTTCGCCGAGGAGCCGCTCTACGGGTTCTGGAACGACGCCCCGCCGATCCTCGCGCTGACGCCGCTGGAGGATCAGGAGCTGGGCGGCATCCTGATGTGGGTCCCGAGCCAGATGATGTTCCTGCTCGCCGTCGGCCTCGTGTTCGCGGTCTGGGCGCGCAAGTCCGAGGAGCGCCAGCGCGCCCTCGACGACGCGCGCCTCGCCGCCACGCGGGCGCCGCAGCCGTAGCGCGCACAGGCCGGGGCGCCGCGCCCTCGACGGGTGCGCGGGCCCGGCGTCAGACGATGCTGGTGATGTCGGTCCAGAAGAGCGCGAGGAGGGCGATGAGGACGCCGCCGGCGAGCAGGAACGAGCCGGTGAAGACCTGCGTCAGCAGCCGGTGCTCGAACCGCAGGTGCATGAAGAACGCGACGACGGCGACGAACTTGACCGCCGACAGGACCAGCAGCACGGGGATCAGCAGGTCGCCGAGGTCCACCCAGAGCGAGGCCCCCAGCTCGACGACGGTGATGATCGTGAGGGCGATGCCGATCCAGACGTACTGCATCGGCTGGAGGCCGTGCTCCTCCTGCGTTCCGTGGTTGCCGTGCGCGCTCGCCATGGGGCCGCTCCGTCCCGCGTCCGCTACGCCGGGATGAGGTAGAGGATCGTGAAGATCACGATCCAGACGATGTCGACGAAGTGCCAGTAGAGGCCCGCCATCTCGACGTGGAAGCCCGGCTCCGCGCCGAGGCCGCGCCGCCGGAAGGAGCCGAGCAGCAGCGATCCGAGGATCAGCACGCCGACGGCGACGTGCGTGCCGTGGAAGCCCGTGAGCACGAAGAACGAGGCCCCGAACTGGCTCGTCTCCAGCGTCAGGCCTTCCTGCCCGAAGGTGCGGAACTCGTAGACCTGGTAGCCGAGGAACGCCAGGCCGAGGAGCATCGTGACCAGCAGCCAGGCCTTCATCATGCGGGTGCGGCCGTGCTGCGCGCCGTAGACGGCGAGCACCATCGCGACGCTGCTCATCAGCAGCACGAAGGTGCTCTGCGAGGTCAGCGGGATGTCGAAGATGCCCTCGCAGACGGTCATGCCGGCCTCGGACGCGGCGTGGCAGGCGTGGGCCGCGGCCTCGCTCACGAGGCCGGTGCGGACGGCGTCGTCGAACACGGCGGTCGGGATCAGCGTCTCGCTCGGGAACGGCGGCAGCGGGATGTCGCCCTTGAAGATCAGGTAGGTCGCGATCAGCGAGCCGAAGAACAGGCACTCGGAGCCGAGGAAGATCCACATCAGGAGCTTCCGGCTGTCGATGCCGGTGGTGGTGTGGTGGTGTTCGGCCGCTGCTGCCACGTCGTGTCCCGTCGCCGGCTATTCGGTGGGTTCCAGCACCCAGCCCCAGATCCCGTAGATGATGACCGGCACGCCCAGCGCCGTGACCGCGAGGTGCGTCAGCGGCCCGATCCCGAGCAGCAGCACCCCGAGGGCGATGATGATCGGGTAGTACGAGGGCGGCGGCAGGTGGATGTGCACGCCGGGCTCCGGCTCCGGCTGCGTCAGGCCGTGGTCGCGGTCGTACCACAGCGGATCGCGCGCGCGCACCTCAGGGATCGCGTCGAAGTCGTGCTCCGGCGGCGGCGAGGACGTCGCCCACTCCAGCGTCGGCGCGCCCCACGGGTTGTCGCCCGCGTCGGGCGGGCGCCGCATCGTCCTCGCCACGTTGACCATGAACGCCAGCACGCCCAGCGCCAGCACGAAGGCGCCGATCGTCGCCACCATGTTCCAGAAGTCCCAGCCCAGCCCGCTGTCGTAGGTGTAGATGCGCCGCGGCATCCCGCCCACCCCGAGGAAGTGCATCGGGAAGAACGCGAGGTTCATGCCCACGAACATCAGCCAGAAGTTGAGCTTGCCGAGCGACTCGCCGAGCAGCCGCCCGGTCATCTTCGGCCACCAGTAGTAGAACCCGGCGAAGATGCCGAACAGCGCCCCGCCGACCAGCACGTAGTGGATGTGGGCGACGATGAAGTAGGTGTCCTGCTGCTGCTGGTCGATCGGCGGGGAGGCGTGCATCACGCCGGAGATGCCGCCGATGGTGAACAGCGCGACGAACGCCACCGCGAAGTACATCGCCGTGGTGAAGCGGATGCTGCCGCCCCACATCGTCGCCAGCCAGTTGAAGACCTTGATCCCCGTGGGGATGCCGATCGCCATCGTGCTGGCCGAGAACACGGCCTGCTGTACGGCGCCGAGGCCGGTCGTGAACATGTGGTGGCTCCACACCGCCCAGCCGAGGAAGCCGATCGCCACTCCCGCGAACACGATCGCCGCGTAGCCGAACAGCGGCTTGCGCGAGAACGTCGGCAGCACCTCGGAGACGATGCCCATCGCCGGCAGGATCAGGATGTAGACCTCGGGGTGGCCGAACACCCAGAACAGGTGCTGCCACAGGATCGGGTCGCCGCCGCCCTCCTCGAGGAAGAAGCTCGTGGTGAACTGGCGGTCGAAGATCATCTGCACCAGCGCCACGGTCAGCACCGGCAGCGCGAGGATCAGCAGGAACATGACGACGAAGGTCATCCAGATGAAGACCGGCAGCCGCATCATCGTCATGCCGGGGGCGCGCAGGTTGATGATCGTGACCGCGAAGTTCAGCGCCGCCGCCAGCGAAGAGACGCCGAGGATCATCAGCCCGACGACGTAGAAGTCCATGCCAGTGCCCGCGTACTCGGGCCCGCTGATCGGCTGGTAGGCGAACCAGCCGGTGTCCGGCGCGCCGCCGAACACGAAGCTGCTGACCAGCAACAGCCCGCCGAAGAGGAAGATCCAGTAGGAGAGGGCGTTCAGCCGCGGGAACGCGACGTCGCGCGCCCCGATCATCAGCGGCACCATGAAATTGAACATCGCCGCGCCAAGCGGCATGATCGCGAGGAAGATCATCGTCAGCGCGTGCATCGTGAACAGCTGGTTGAAGAGTTCGGCGTCGATCACCGCGCCGTTGGGCACGGCCAGCTGCGTGCGGATCAGCAGCGCCTCGACGCCGCCGAGCAGGAAGAACAGGAACGCGGTCACGCCGTAGAGGATGCCGATCCGCTTGTGGTCGACGGTCGTGATCCACGACCAGACCACGCTCTCGGCGGCGGGGGCGGCAATCGTGCCTGCTGCGGTCGCCATCTTCCTGTCCTTCGTCCGGGCCGCGCCCGGCGCTCCGGCTCCTCGCCGCTACTGCAGCTCGCTCAGGTACTGGGCCACGGCCCTGATCTCGTCGGGCGTCAGCGTTCCGCGGAAGGCCGGCATGAAGCGGCTGTCGTCGTCGGGGTCGATGCCCGGCTTGATCGCGGCCGGCTCCTCGATCCACGCCACGAGGTTCTCGATCGTGTTGTCGAGGATGCCCGAGGCGATCGTCTCGCGGCTGGCGACATGGGAGAGGTCGGGGCCGATGTCGATCTGCGCGATCGTGCCGTTGATGCGGTGGCAGCCCACGCAGGCCGAGCGCATGAAGATGTCCTTGCCCTCCCGCCCCAGATCGGAGACCGGCTCGCGCGCGAGGGACGCCTCGTTCTCCGCCCACGCCGCGAAGCCGGCCTCGTCGTGGACGTAGACGCGGAAGCGCATGTTGGCGTGCGAGGTGCCGCAGAACTCGACGCACTGGCCGAGGTAGGCCTCCTCGCGCGCCTCGTAGGGCGTGAACCAGAGGTCGTTCTCGTGGCCGGGCACCATGTCCACCTTGCCCGCCAGCTGCGGAATCCAGAACGAGTGGATCACGTCCTCGGCGAACAGCCGGACGTGCACCGGCCTGCCCTCCTGCAGGTGCAGCTCGTTGGCGGTGGTGATGCCCAGTTCGGGGTAGCGGAACTCGAACCACCACTGCTTGCCCTCGGCCTCCACGACCATCGAGTCCGCGGGCGGGGCGGCGGTGGTGTCGGCGATGACCTGCCAGGTGGGGACGAGCATGACGACGACGATCACGACGGGGATGATCGTCCACAGCGTCTCCAGCTTCGTGTTGCCGTGGATCTGGCGCGCCTCGCGGCCGGGGCGCTCGCGGTACCACAGCGCGAGGCCGAGCGTGATCGCCATGATCGCGACGAACACGAACATCGACAGCCAGAAGACGAGGACGTAGACGCCGTGGATGCTGTCGGTGAAGTCGGACTTGGGGTCGATCGTGGTCTGCGGGTCGGAGCAGCCCGCGAGCAGCAGCGCGAGGGCCGCGGCGGCGATCGGCAGCAGGCGGCGCGCACGGCTTCCGGAGATGGGCAACGGGGCCTCCTCGGTTCCTCGGCGCGCGCGCCCGCGCGGCGGCGTCCGCCGTCCGCGGCCCCGCCGCGGGCGGCGCAGCCCCCTGCGCTCGCGGTACGATTATCATCGGGCCGAGTCAGGGGTCAAGACCGCGAGGCCGCCGGGGCGTCCGCCGTTCGCCGATCGTTGAACGCCCCGACGCGGCCCGCTAGCCTCGAAACGCGATGGCGACGATGCTCCGAACGCTCCCCGGCGCGCTGCGCGGACGCCTCGCGATCCTCGCCGCGGGCGGCGCGCTGCTCGCGCTCCTCGCCGCGCTGGCGATCGCGCTGGCGCGCGGCCCCGCCCCCGGCGGCTCCGGCGGCCCGCCGGACCTCGGGAGCGCCGCCGCGGTCCCGCTGCCGACGCTCGACGGCGGCGGCGAGGCGCGGCTCGCCGACTGGGCCGGGGGGCCGCTGTTCGTCTACTTCTGGGCCTCGTGGTGCGCCCCCTGCGAGCGCGAGACGCCGCTGATCGAGCGGCTGTGGGGGGAGTACGGGCCGCGCGGCTACACCTTCGTCGGCGTCAACATCCAGGACCGCGAGGCCGACGCGCGGGCCTTCGCCCGCCGCTACGGGCTGACCTTCCCCATGCTCGTCGACGCCGGCGGCGACCTCTATTTCGAGCTGGGCGTCCACGGCGTGCCGGAGTCGTTCTTCCTCGACGCGGGGCTGCGCGTGACGCACCGCCGCGCCGGCGAGCTGGAGGAGGCGGAGTTCCGCGCGATGCTCGAAGACATCGGGCGGCCGTCGTGAGCGGCCTCGCGGGGCGGCTCGGCGGGACGCGCGCGCGGCTCGTCGCCGTGCTCGCGCTCTCGACGGTGGCGGTCGGCGTGCTGGCGTGGCAGGCGGCCGGCTCCTCGCTGTCGTACTACGCGGTGCCCGAGGAGTTCGCGCAGGAGCTCGATCCCGAGGGCCGCCGCTGGCGCGTCGGCGGGCGCGTGGTGGAGGGATCGATCGTCGAGGACGCGCGCGGGCGGCCGGTCGCGTGGACGATCGCCGGCGACGCGGGCGAGACGGTGGAGATCGCCTACGACGGCGCCGCGCCGGGCCTGTTCGGCCCGCGCGCCTTCGTCGTGATCGAGGGCGTCGCGACGGCCCCCGGGCGGATCGAGGCGGAGCACGTGATCATCCGCCACGAGCCGGAGTTCGTGACCGACCCGGCCGACGCCTCGATCGCGGCGCCCCGCTAGCGGGCGGCGCGGCGGCGGGGGCGGCGCGTGCACCTGACCGCCGCCGTGGGCGCGTCGGCGCTGCTGACGGCGCTGGCGGCCTCGCTGTTCGCGGCGGCGGGCGCCGCCGCCGGCCACCGCCTGCGGCGCCCCGCGCTGGTCGAGGCGGCGCGGCGCGCGATCGTCGCCGCGTCCGCCCTCACGACGCTGGCGCTGGCGGCGCTCGCGTTCGCGCTGCTGCGCGACGACTTCGCGATCGCGCACGTCGCGGCCGTGTCCTCGCGCGACATGCTCCCGCACATGAAGTGGGCGGCGCTCTACGGGGGGCAGCCCGGATCGCTGCTGTTCTGGACGTGGCTGCTCTCGCTGGGGCTGGCCGCGTTCGCGCTGCTCACGGTTCCGCGCATCCCGTGGGGCGCGGCGCACGCCGTGGCCGCGGCCGGCGCGATCCTCGCCGCGTTCCTGCTGCCGGCCGTCTTCCTCGCCTCGCCGTTCGAGGTGAGCGCGTTCACGCCGGCCGACGGCGCGGGCCTCAACCCGCTGCTGGTCGATCGCGCGATGCTGATCCATCCGCCGTTCATGCTGGCGGGGCTGGTCAGCACCGCCGTGCCGTTCGCGCTGGGGGCGGCGGCGCTGACCTCGGGAGCGATCGACGGGCGCTGGATCCGCGCGGTGCGGCACTGGGCGCTGCTGTCGTGGCTGCTGCTCAGCGCGGGCAATATCCTCGGCGCGTGGTGGGCCTACACGACGCTCGGCTGGGGCGGGTTCTGGGGCTGGGACCCGGTCGAGAACTCGGCGATCCTGCCGCTGCTGCCGATGACCGCGTTCGTGCACTCGCTGATGGTGCAGGAGCGGCGCGGGATGCTGAAGCTGTGGAACCTCGCGCTCGTCCTCGCCGCGTTCGCGCTGGCGGTGTTCGGCACCTTCAACGTCCGCAGCGGCCTCGTCGAGTCGGTGCACGCCTTCGCGCTGTCGGACACGGGGCCGTACTTCCTCGGCGTGCTCGCGCTCACGCTCGCCTTCTCGGTCGGGCTGCTCGGCTGGCGCAGCGGGCGGCTGCGCGGCGACCACGAGTTCGAGGCGCTGGCATCGCGCGAGGGCGCGCTGATCGTGAACAACTACCTGTTCACCGTGATCGCGCTCGTGATCCTCGGCGCGACGCTGTTTCCCGTGTTCTCGGAGCTGGCCGGGGGCGCGCGCATCACGGTCTCGGCGCCGTTCTACAACGACGCGGTCGGCCCGCTGCTGATCGCGCTGCTGGCGCTGATCGCCGCCGGCACGGCGCTGCCGTGGCGGCGCGCCGCCGCGGCGACGCTCGCGCGCCGCTTCCGCGGCCCCCTCGCCGCGCTCGCGCTCGCAGCCGCCGCGCTCGCGGCGGCGGGGGTGCGCGACCCGTTCGCGCTGGCGACGGCGAGCGCCGCGCTCGCGCTGGCGTGGACGACGCTGCGCGAGTACGCGATCGGCGCGAGGGGCGTGCGCGCCGCCGGCGGGCGCGGCCGGGCGGCGGCGCTGCTGGCGCTGTTCGGGCGCGACCGCCGCCGCTACGGGGGCTACCTCGTGCACCTCGGGGTGGCGGTGATGGCGATCGCCGCCGTCGCCGCGCACGTCTACCAGTCGCAGGCGCGCGGCGTCGTCGCCCCCGGCGAGTCGTTCGAGGTCGGCCGCTACACCCTCGAGTACGAGGGCCTGCGCGAGCGCGCGGGCTCGGCCAACGGCGTCGAGGCCGAGGTGACGGCGGCGCTGACCGTGCGCCGCGGCGGCGAGGCCGTCGGCGCGCTCGCCCCCGGCCGCCGCATCTTCCGCAACTTCCCCGGCCAGCCGATGGCCGTGGTCGACGTCGACAGCGGCTGGCGCGAGGACCTCTACGTCTTCCTCCACGGCTGGGACGCCGACGGCGTGGCCGAGATCAGCGCGTTCGTCAACCCGCTCATGGCCTGGCTCTGGATCGGCGCGGGGCTGTACGTCCTCGGCGGCATCGTCGCCGTCGTGCCGGAGCCGGCGGCGGGGCCGCCGCGCGGCGCGCCGCCGGCCGCCGCCGGCGCGGGCGCCTGAGTGCGCCGCCCCTCGCCCGGCCTGCTCGCGGCGGCGCTGCTCGCGGCGGCGCTGGCCGCGCTCGCCCTCGCGGGGGCCGCCGCCGCGCAGGACTTCGAGGCGAGGGCGCTCGCCGTCGAGCGCCAGCTGATGTGCCCGCGCTGCGTCAACGAGCGCCTCGACCAGTGCGAGCTGGCAATCTGCCGCGACATGCGCGCCGAGATCCGCGAGCAGCTCGCCGCCGGACGCGGCGGCGACGAGATCCTGCTCTTCTTCTCCGACCGCTACGGCCAGCGCGTGCTGGCCGACCTGCCGCGCGAGGGCTTCAACCTCGCGCTGTACGGCTGGACGGGCGGCTCGATCGCCCTCGTCGCGCTCGCCGGCGCGGCGGCGCTGTGGCGGCTGCGCCGCGCCTCGAGGCCCCCCGCCCCCGCCGGGGCCTCCGAGGAGCGCTGGCTGGACGAGCAGCTGCGCGCCGGGGACGGGGAGCGCGGCTGATGGAGTGGCTCGTGCTCGCGCTGGTCGCCGCCCTCGCCGCCGCGCCGATCGCGGCCCCGCTGCGGCGGGGCGGCGTCGCCCCGCCGCCGGACGGCGGCGAGCGCCTCGAGGCGCTCGCCGCCGAGCGCCGTGCGCTGCTCGCCGAGCTGCGCGAGTTCGACGACGACGCGGCGGCGGGGCGCATCTCCGCCGCCGACCGCCTCGCCGGGCGGCGCGCGCTCGCGCCGCGGCTGCGCGCCGCCGGCGAGGCGCTGCGCGCGGCCGGCGGCGAACCGCGCGGCGAGGCGTGAGCCGCCGCCGCCCTGCGCCCGCGCTCGTCCTCGCGGCGTGCGCGCTGGCCGCCGCGCTGGCGGCCCCCGCACTCCTCGCGGCGCCCGCGCCGGCGCAGCCCGCCGGGCGGATCGAGGGCGTCGTGCGCCAGGGCACGGCGGGCGCGCCCGCCATCGACGCCGTCGCCGTGCGGCTGCTCGTGCTCGGCGCGGACGGCGCCGAAGCCGCGCGCGAGACGACGACGCGCGGCGGGCGCTTCGCCTTCGAGGTGGCCGCCGATCCCGCGCTCTCCTACGTCGTGAGCACGACGCACGCCGGCCTCCCCTACCTCGCGCCGCCGGTGCTGCTCGACGCCGCGCTGCCGGCCGCCGAGGTCGAGCTCGTCGTCCACGAGACGACGCGCGAGCGGCCGCCGCTGACGATCGCGCGCACCCTCGTGACGGTGGTGGCGCTGGACCGCGCGAACGCGCGGCTGGAGCTGGTGCGCGAGGACGAGCTGGTGCACGGCGGCGATCGCGTCTACCTCGGCGGCGCGGACGGGGTGACGCTGCGGCTGCCGCTGCCCGCGGGGACGGTCTCCGCCGGGGTCGCGGGCGGGGAGGGCGAGCACCGCGTCGAGGACGGGGCGCTGGCCGTCGCCGCGCCGCTGCGCCCGGGCGCGGCGATGATCGTCACCCGCTACGCCGTCGGCTACGATCGCGCCCGCGACGCCCACGAGCTGCGCGCCGCGGCGCCGCTGCCCACCGCGCGGATGGAGATCGACGTGCCGACGCGCTTCGCCGAGCGGATCGAGCCGCTGGCCGGCTCCCGGCGCGCGGGCGTCCGCGACGAGGGCGGCGAGCGCGTCCTCCGCGTCGCCCGCGAGGGCGAGGCGCGCGCGGGCGAGACGGCCGGGGCGCTGCTGCGCGGCCTCTCCGGGCGCAACGCGGCCAACCCGCTGGCGGGCGGGCGCGGCGCCCTCGGCGGCCTCGCGCTGGCGCTCGCGATCCTCGGCGCGGGGGCGGCGCTGGCGCGCGCGGCGGGCCGCCGCGGCGCGGCGGCGTGATCGCCGCGCGCGGCCTGACCCGGCGCTTCGGCGCCGCCGCCGCGCTCGACGGCGTGAGCTTCGAGGTGCCCGCGGGCGCGAAGGCCGCGCTGCTCGGCCCCAACGGCGCGGGCAAGACCACGCTGCTGTCCGTGCTCTCCACGCTGCTCGCGCCGTCGGAGGGCGAAGCGCGGGTCGCGGGGCGCGACCTGCGCCGCGAGCCGGGCGCGGTGCGCGCGGCGATCGGCGTGCTCTCCCACCGCCCGATGCTGTACGAGGAGCTGACCCCGCGCGAGAACCTCGGGTTCTTCGCGCGCCTCTACGGCGTGCGGCCGGCGGCCCCGCGGATCGAGGAGCTGCTGCGCGCGTGCGGCCTCTGGGCCCGCCGCGACGAGCAGACTGCCGTGCTCTCGCACGGCTTCCACCAGCGCCTCGCGATCGCCCGCGCCGTGCTCCACCGCCCGCCCGTGCTGCTGCTCGACGAGCCGGAGGCGGGCCTCGACCGCGAGGGCATCGCGCTGCTCGACGAGCTGGCGCTGCGCGCGCCCGGCGTCACCGTGCTCGCGGCGACGCACCGCCGCGACCGCGCCGGGGAGTGGGCAGGCCTCGCGCTGGAGCTCGACCGCGGGCGGCTCGCCGCGGGCGCGCGCGCGTCCGCGGCGGCGGGGGCGCGGGCGTGAGCGCGGCGCTGGCCGTGCTCGGCAAGGACCTGCGGCTGCTGTGGCGGCAGCGCGCGGGCTGGGCCTCGGCGGCGGCCTTCGCAGCGATCAGCGTGCTCACCTACTCGTTCGCGCTCGACCTCGCGAGCGGCGAGGTGCGGCCGCTGCTGCCGGGGGTGCTGTGGGTGACGTTCCTCTTCGCCGGCGTCGTCGCCAGCGGGCGCTCGTTCGCGGCGGAGGCGGAGCAGGGCACCTTCGACGCGCTGCTGCTCGCGCCCGCGCCGCGCACGGCGCTCTACGCGGCGAAGGCGGGGAGCAACCTCGCGGCGCTGCTGCTGATCGAACTCGCCGTACTGCTGCTGGCGACTATCCTGTTCGGCGTGCCGCTGCTCACCCCGGAGCTGCTCGCGATCATGGCGCTCGGAACCCTCGGCTACGTCAGCCTCACCACGCTGCTCTCGACGCTGGGGGCGCGCGCCCGCTCGCGCGAGCTGCTGCTGCCGGTGCTGGCGCTGCCGCTGCTCGTGCCGCTGCTGATCGCGTGCGTGCGCGCCACCGGCGCCGCGCTCGGCCTCCCCCAGGGCGACGCGCCGTGGCTGCTGCTGCTCGCCGTCTTCACCGCCTGGAGCGCCCTCGGCAGCGCGCTGCTGTTCCCGCTGGTGGCCGAGCGGTGAGCGCCGCGCCGGTCCGCGCCGCATGGGGCCGCGCCGCAGCGCTCGCGCTCCCGGTCTACGGCGCGCGCTGGTCGCTGCTCCCCCCGCTCACCGGCGCCGCCATGCTCGCGATGCTCGTCGGCGCCGTCGTCGTCGCCCCGCGCGAGGCGATCGAGGGCGAGGTGCAGCGCCTCTTCTACATCCACGTCCCCTCGGCGATCGCGGCCTACCTCGCGTTCTCCGTCACCTTCGCCGCCTCGATCGCCGTGCTCTGCAAGCGCGACCCGCGCTGGGACGCGCTCGCGCGCGCCTCGGCCGGCGTCGGCGTGCTGTTCACGGCGCTCACGCTCGCCACCGGCGCGATCTGGGGCAAGCCGATCTGGGGCGTGTGGTGGGCGTGGGACGCCCGCCTCACCAGCACCCTCGTGCTGCTGCTGATCTACGGCGGCTACCTGCTCGCCCGCAGCCTCGCCGATCCGCACGACGAGCGCGCGGCGCGCTACGCCGCCGTCTTCGCCATCGTCGGCTTCGCCGACATCCCGATCGTCAACATGTCGGTGCGCTGGTGGCGCACCCTCCATCCCGACCCGATCGTCACCCGCGGCCTCGGCGACCAGGCGCTGCCCGACTCGATGCTGGCGGTGCTCGCCGTCGGCGTCGCCGCCGTCGCCCTGCTCGCGCTGTGGCTGCTCGCCCTGCGCGCCGAGGCCGAGGCGATCGGCGTGCGCGCCGCCGAACTGCGGGCCCGCCTCGACCGCCGCGAGGCCGCCCTGCTCGACGACCGGGCGGGCGGGCGCTGAGTGGACTACCTCGAGTTCCTGTTCGCCGGCTTCGCCGTCTTCTGGGCCGGCCTCTTCGTCTACCTGCTGTGGCTGCAGGCGCGGCTGCGCGCCGTCCAGCGCGAGCTCGAACGCCTCGCCGAGCGCCTCGCCGAGGCCGAGGGCGACCCCCCCGCCGGGGACGGCGGCGGGCGCGCCGAGGCCCCCCCGCCGCCCGGGGAGGCGCACGGCCCGTAGCGCCCTCGCGGGGCGGAGGCGAGCGCCCGGCGCGGCCCGGCGCTACGATGGCGGACGGGAGCGGTGCGAGTGACGCGCTACCAGGCACTGGCGGCGACGACCGTGGGCGCGACGCTGGCGCTGATCGCGCTCGGCGCCGTCGTCCGCACCACCGGCTCCGGCCTCGGCTGCCCGGACTGGCCGCTCTGCCACGGCCAGCTGCTGCCGCCCGCCGAGCGCACCGCGATCATCGAGTACTCGCACCGCACGGCGGCCGTGGCCGTCGGCGCGCTGATCGCCGCCACCGCCGCCGTCGCGCTGCTGCGCCGCCGCGCCGACCGCGGTTCGCGCAACCTCGCCGCCGCCGCCGTGCTGCTGCTCGCGCTGCAGGCCTGGCTCGGCAAGGAGACCGTCGAGCGCGAGCTGCCCGCCGAGGTCGTCACGGCGCACCTCGGCGTGGCGCTGACGCTGCTCGCGGTGCTGGGGACGCTGGCCGCCTTCGCCTTCCTCGGCCCCGATCGCCGGCGCCTCGGCGACCCGGCGCGCGCCCCGTTCGTGCGGCTGGCGGCTGGCGCGGCGGGGGTCGTGCTGCTGGTGCTGCTCGGCGGCTCCTACCTCGTCGGCTCCGACGCGGGCACGGCGTGCACGACGTGGCCGGGCTGCCAGCAGGCGCCCGTGCCGTTCCTCGACGGCCTGCGCGCGCAGCACGTGCACTGGGCGCACCGCCTGAGCACGCTCGCCGGGTTCGCCGCCGTCGGCCTCGTCGCGCTGAGCGCGACGGACCTGCGCGGGGCGCTGGCCGGCCCGCTGCGCGCCGCCTCGATCGCGCTGCTCGCGCTCTACGGAGGCCAGATGCTGCTGGGGGCGGCCAACGCCTGGACGCAGTTCGCCGATCCGGTGCGCGCCGCGCACCTCGCCCTCGGCGCCGCGATCTGGGGCCTCGCGGTGCTGATCGCCGTCGCCGCCGCCTACCGCCCGGGCGAGCGCGCCGGGGGGCGCGCGTCCGCGCCGCCGTCCGCCGAACGGGAGCCCGCCCGTGCGTAGCGAGGCGATCCTCCCGCGCCCGGCGGCCTCCACGCTGCGCGCCTACGTCGCGCTGACCAAGCCGCGCATCGTCTGGCTGCTGCTGATCACGACCGCGCCCGCGATGGTGCTCGCCGAGGGCGGCTGGCCCTCGCCGTGGCTGGTGGCGGCGACGCTGGCGGGAGGGATGCTCGCCGCCGGCGGCGCGAACGCGGTCAACCAGTACGCCGACCGCGACATCGACGCGCTGATGGAGCGCACCCGCGGGCGGCCGCTGCCCGCGGGCGAGCTCGAACCGGCGCGGGCGCTGGCGTTCGGCCTCGCGCTGGCCGCCGCCTCGGGCGTCTGGCTGGCGCTCGCCGTCAACGCGCTGGCGGCGGCGCTCGCCGTCGGCGCCTTCGCCTTCTACGCCGTCGTCTACACCTACGTGCTCAAGCGGTCGACGGCGCAGAACATCGTGGTCGGGGGCGCGGCGGGGGCGGCGCCGCCGCTGATCGGCTGGGCCGCCGTGACCGGCGAGGTCGGCCTCGAGGCGGTGTTCCTGTTCCTGATCGTGTTCCACTGGACGCCGCCGCACTTCTGGGCGCTCTCGCTGGTGCTGGCCGAGGACTACCGCCGCGCGGGGGTGCCGATGCTGCCCGTCGTGCGCGGCGAGCGCGAGACGAAGCGGCAGATCGGGCTCTACTCGCTGATGACGGCGGCGCTCACGCTGGCCTTCGCCGCCTTCGCCGGCCTCGGCGCGATCTACCTCGCGGCGGCGATCGGGGGCGGCGCGGCGTTCCTCGGGCTGGCGTGGCGGCTGTGGCGCGCCCCCGCCGCCGAGGGCGCGCTGACGCTGTTCCACTACTCGATCGCCTACCTCGCGCTGCTCTTCGGCGCGATGGCCGCCGACCGCCTCGTCCTCGGCTGAGACGCGCGGCGCACGCGCGCGGCTCAGCGGTAGTCGCCGGGGCGCAGCGCCTCGATCGGCGCCTCCCGCGCGTCCCGCGGATCGACGACGTGGATGCGCCCGCCGAACTCGATCAGGTACAGCAGGCCGTCGCGTTCGAGGATGTCCACGATGAACCCGTGGCCGTTGCGGAAGATGCGGGTCGAAGTCCAGGTCCCGTAGTCGAAGCGGTCGACCACGAACCGGTCCTGCGCCTCCCCGTCCGGGCCGAGCGAGGCGTACGCGACGTAGACGCCGGCCTCGTTGGCGTAGGCCTTGGTCGACCCCACGCCCCGGAGCACCGCCACCGGCTCGATCACGCCCTCCCGGGCGGGGCCGCGCGGGTGCCCCAGAAGGGAAATCCGTAGAAGCCGCCCTCGACGATGGCGTTCAGCTCCTCCAGCTGCTTTCCCTCCTCGGTCAGCAGGCCGTCGTGCTGATCGTTGTCCGCGCCCCAGATCACGCCGTCCGGGCCGATCGAGAGGCCGTACACGTTGCGGAAGCCGGTGGCCCACGCCTCGACCCGCGGTTCGGCGTCGGCCGGCCGGAAGCGCGCGACGACGCCCATCAGGTCGGTGCGGCGGCCCGCCACGGCGAGCTCGTCCGCGCGCTCGTGGAACAGGCCGCCCGTGCCGGGACGCACCCAGACCTCGGGGTGGCCGATGCTGACGTAGACGTACTCGCCGTCGTTGGCGAGGCCGTTGGGGCTGTGATCGCGGCTCATGCTCATGATGCCGTCCGCGACGACCCGCTCGCCGGACAGTGCCCCCGCTTCGCCGACGGCGTAGGACACGATCCGGGAGTCGGTGAGGGCGAGCACCGCCAGCACGTCGTCGGGCTCCATCTGCAGGTACGGGGTCGAGCAGTGGTTCCCGTCCGTGTTCGCGTCGATCGCGTCGCAGGCGTTGGCCATGTCCGTCACGTACGCCCGCCCGTCCAGCACCGTCAGCCCCTGCGGGTAGACCAGACCCTCGAGGACGACCTCCCGCCGTCCGGCGACGACGTCCACGATCTGGATACGCCCCTCCAGGTCCGTGACGTACATCCGGCGGTCGTCGAGCCACGCGGCGGCGGTGAGGCCTCCGCTCACGCCGGCGATCAGCGCCCGGTACCCGCGACGCTCCGTCTGTCGCAGCAGGCTCGGCCCCGCCGGAGTCGGTTCGGCGGTCGGCTCAGGGGTGGGTTCGGGCGTCGGCTCGGCGGTCTGTTCGGGCGTCGGCTCCGGCGTCGGCTCGGGCGTCGGCTCGGCGGTCTGTTCGGGCGTCTGTTCCGGCGTGGGTTCGGCGGTCCGTTCAGGTGTCGGCTCCGGCGTCTGTTCGGGCGTCGGTTCCGGGGTGGGTTCGGGCGTCTGCTCCGGCGTGGCCGCCGCCGTCGCGGGCGGGCTCCGGGGGGCCGTCCGCGCCGCCGCACCCGGCCGCCAGCGCGCCGAGCGCGACGGCCGCGGCGAGCGCGAGGCCCAGCGCCGGGCGCACCGGGAGGCGCGCCCGCACCCCGGCCTAACCCTCGACTTCGAGGACGCGGAGGCGGACGGGGCCGGCCGGGGCGCTGACGACGACCTCGTCGCCGGGGCCGTGGTCGATCACGGCGTTGCCGACGGGGGAGTCGACCGAGATTTTGCCGCCCGCGGTGTCGACCTCGCTGGAGCTGACGAGCTGGAAGGTCTGCTCGCGGTTGGCGTCGAGGTTCAGCACCCTGACGCGCGAGCCGACGTTGGCGCGGCCGGCCTTCGCCTCCGGGTCGATGATCACGGCGTGGCGCAGCTGGTCCTCGATCATGCGGATGCGCGCTTCGAGGTGGGCCTGCTGGTCGCGTGCGGCGTCGAGGGGCGCGTTCTCGCGGAAGTCCTTGTCGGCCATCGCCGCGCGCAGCTCGGCGGCGATCTCCGGCCGCCGCGCCTTCAGCTCATCGAGCTCGCGTTCGAGCGCGGCGAGGCCCTCGAGCGTGACGTAGTAGGCCTGGCCGCCGAGTTCGGCGGCGGCCCCGGCGCCGCCGCGCGCGCCGCCCGCGTGCTCGCCCAGCCGCAGGTGCGGCACGAGGTTCTCCTCGGTGAACGCCAGCCGCGAGGCGTAGGCGAGGAACGCGCGCAGCGGCTCGATCGCCGCCGCCGAGGCCTCGTCGTGCTCGATCCCGCCGCCGTCCTCGCCCGCGCCCTCGGCGCCGGGGAAGCGCTCGCGCAGGTAGGCGCCGATCTCGCCGCCGCCGAGGTTCGCCATCGGGCGCTCGGCGCCGAGCCACGCGACGAAGCGCTCGACCTCGGGGCGCTCGTCGCGCGCCTGCTCGGGCTCGATCGCGTTGAGGAAGTGTGCGCTGGCGTCGCCCGCGCTGATAGCCTCGGCCATCGGCGATGTATCCCCGCTCGCGTCCCCGGGACGGCCGCACCAGTCTAGCACCGGCAATCGGCGGAGGCGCACCGATGGCGGCGAAACCCGGACCGGCGGACGCCCCCGGCCCCCTCGCGCCGCTCGCGGAGGAGGCGGCGCGACTCGGCCTCGCGCTCGGCGGCGAGGAGCGCGCGCGCTTCGCGCGCTACCTCGCGCTGCTCGGCGAGTGGCGCGGGCGCGCCGGCCTGACCTCGCTCGCCGATCCCGAGGCGATCCAGCGCCGCCACTTCGGCGAGTCGCTGGCGCTGCTGGCGGCGCTGCGCGCGGCGGGCCTGCTCGCGCCGGGCGAGGCCGGGAGCGTCGTCGACGTCGGCTCCGGGGCCGGCTTCCCCGGGCTGCCGATGCTGATCCTCGAACCGGCGCTGCGGCTCACGCTCGTCGAGGCGCACCGGCGGCGCGCGCGCTTCCTCGAAACGGCGGCGGCGGAGCTGGGGCTCGGGGGCGTCGAGGTCGTGGCGGCGCGGGCGGAGGAGGCGGGGCGCGATCCGGCGCTGCGCGGGCGCTTCGGCCTCGCGGTCGCGCGCGCCGTCGCCCCGCTGCCGGTGCTGGCCGAGTACCTGCTGCCGCTGCTGCGCGAGGGCGGCGCGGCGGCTGCGCCGAAGGGCTCCGCCGCCGCGCGCGAACTGGAGGAGGCGGCGGGCGCGATCGCGGCCCTCGGCGGGCGCGCCGGGGAGCCGCTGGCGCTGCCGCTGCCGCCCGGCCGCCCGCCGCAGCGCGTGCTGATCGTGCGCCGCGAGGGGCCGCTGCCGGACCGCTACCCGCGGCGGCCGGGCGTCCCGCGCAAGCGCCCGCTACGATAGCGGCGCGCGCGGCGGACGGAAGAGCCGATGGGCCAGCTGACGCTCACGCTCGACCGGCTCGCGCGGCTGGCCGCCTTCGACCTCGGCGTGCTCGACGAGGCGAGGCGGGACCGGGCGGCGACGCCGGCGGCGCTGGCGGTGGCTGCCGCGTCGCTGCTGCTGTTCTCCCTCGGCGGCTGGCTGTGGTGGCTGCGGGCGGGGGCGGGCGACCCCGGCGGCTCGCTCGTGCGCGGCGCGGTGCTCGGAACGCTGATCGCGGCGGTGCTGTGGCTCGTCTGGCTGCTCGTCGTCGTCGTCGTGCTGCAGCGGGCGGCGCGGGTGGCGGCGCCGGTGGACGCGCTGCTGCGGTCGGCGGGGTTCGCCGCGCTGCCGCTCGCGATCGGCCCGCTGATGGCGCTGCCCGGCGTCTCGTTCGGCGTCGGGCTGCTCGCGCTCGGCGGCTGGCTGGTGATGACGCAGGCGGCGATCGAGGGCTGCGCCCCCCGCGCGCGCGGCCTCGCCGCGCTCGCCAACCTCGCCGGCTTCGCCGTCTGGGCCGGCGCCATGTCGCTGCTCGCCCTCGGCGGCGAGCCGCTCGCGCCCGGCCCCTTCATCGCCGAGGCGATGCGCGCCGCCGCCGGCGGCTGACGCGCGTCCCCGCCCTCAGGGCGCGCGCCGCGCCAGCGCCTCGGCGAGCGCGCGCTCGTGGAGCGCGCGCGAGGCGTCGCCGAGGCAGACGAAGACGATGCGCTCCGGCGGCGGCCCCGCGGCGGCTGCGGCGAGCGCCTCGCGGACGGCGATGGGCGCGGCGCGCTCGGGCGGGAAGCCGTAGGCGCCGGTGGAGATGGCGGGGAGGGCGACGCTGGCCGCGCCGTGCTCGCGCGCGAGCGCGAGGCTGGAGCGGTAGGCGCCCGCCAGCAGCGCGTCCTCGCCCTCGCCGCCGCCGCGCCAGATCGGGCCGACGGCGTGGATCGCCCAGCGCGCGGGCAGGCCGAAGCCCGGCGTGATCCGCGCCTCGCCCGGCGGGCAGCCGCCGAGGGCGCGGCAGGCCTCCAGCAGCCCGGGCCCCGCGGCGCGGTGGATCGCGCCGTCGACCCCGCCGCCGCCGAGCAGCGAGGCGTTGGCCGCGTTGACGATCGCGTCGACGCGCTGCCGGGTGATGTCGCCCTGCTCGACCTCGACGCGCCCGCCCATCGCCTCGCCCCCTGCTCCCCTCGCCGTGCGATGGTACGCGACGGCGGCGGGCGATTCGCGTTGGCCGGATTCGCGCTAGACTGGAGCCGAGGGCCTGTAGCTCAGCTGGGAGAGCGCCACACTGGCAGTGTGGAGGTCAGGGGTTCGAGCCCCCTCAGGTCCACCATCGCCCTCACCCTCGGCGCGCGCTCCCGACCCTCGGCGCGACCGGGCCTCGCGGGGCGGCGTTCAGTCGTCCGGGGGGTCGGAGCCGCCGCTTTCGAGCACGGACGGATGGCGCAGGTAGGCGAGGCGTTTGGCCTCGCGGCGTCCGCGGCCCACGCTGTCGAGGATCGCGCCGGCGAGGACGCCGCCGCCGCCGGCCAGCCCCAGCCCCACCGCCAGCACGAGCGCCGGGAGGCGCGTCGCGACGCCGGTCTCGACGTACGCACGCAGCGAGGGCGCGGCGAGGGCCAGCGCGAGCAGCGCGCAGGCGAGGCCGGCCGGCGCGAAGAAGCGCAGCGGGTGCGCCTCGCCCGCCAGCAGGCCGATCGCCAGCAGCGCCCGCGCGCCGTCGCGCCAGGTGCGGAGCTTGCTCTCGCCGCCCGCCCGCTCCGCGAAGCGCGTCGGCAGCTCGGCGCAGGGCAGCCGCAGGCGGGCGCAGTGCATCGCCAGCTCCAGCTCGATCTCGAACCCCCTCGACGCGGCGGGGAAGGACTTGACGAGCCGCCTCGACAGCGCGCGGTAGCCGGAGTAGGCGTCGGTGTAGCGGCTCCCGGACCCGGCGTTGACGAGCGCGCTGATCAGCGCGTTGCCGAGCCGGTGCCCGCGCCTCCATACGCGCCCGCTCTCCTCGGCGCGGACGCCGACGGCCATGTCGAGGTTGCCGGCGACGAGTCGCTCGATCAGCGCGGGCGCGGCGGCGGCCTCGTAGGTGCCGTCGCCGTCGGCGATGACGTAGACGTCGGCCTCGACGTCGGCGAACATGCGGCGCACGACGTTGCCCTTGCCGGGCAGGTCCTCGGAGCGCACGACGGCGCCCGCGGCGGCGGCCTCCTCGGCGGTGCGGTCGGTGGAGGCGTTGACGTAGACGTAGACGCGGGCGCCGGGCAGCGCCTCGCGGAAGGCGCGCACGACGCCGCCGACCGACGCTTCCTCGTTGCGGCACGGCAGCAGCACGGCGACGCGGTGGCCGCCGGTCGCCGAAGGCATCGGCTCAGCCGGACGGCGCGAGGCGGGGGAAGCGGCCGCCGAGGAGGGCGCGCGCCCGCTCCAGCCCCCAGCCCGCGGTCAGCACGACGGCGACCGCCAGCAGCGGCCAGACGGCGAAGGCGTAGTTCGGCGCGGCGGGGCCGGTCAGCCCGATCCACAGGAAGTGGCCGTGCGCCATCAGGCCGCACAGGCCGGCGGCGGCGAGCCGCCCGTCGGGGACGCGCGCGCCCCGCACGCGCTGCGCGATCGCGAAGCCCATCGCGATCGCCGAGGCGAGCAGCCCCAGCGTCAGCTTGAGGCGCGCGCCGTCGGTCGTCGGCAGCCGGTCCGCGACGCGCAGCCACGCGCCCTTCAGCGGCGGCGGCACGAACCGCGTCGCCAGCTTCCAGCGCGGCCACGGCGGGGCCTCCGACAGCGGGCGGAAGACGTTCGCCTCCTCGAACAGCTCGCTGCGCTCCAGCGAGGCGGTCCACGCCTCGTAGTCCTCGATGAAGCCGGTTCCGTAGGACCAGTAGGCGGTCCAGAGGCCGCCGTAGTGGGTGAGGGCGTTGCCCCAGGCCGCGGGACGCCACGGCGCCGCCGAACCTGCGAGGTCGGCGAAGACGGTCTCGATGCTGTCCTCGCGCTCGGCGGCCAGCTCGCGGGCCTCGGCCTGCAGCGCGCGGCGCCAGGTGGCGCCGCGCGCGGCGACCTCGAAGCGGCGCAGCGTGAGCGCGCGCGCCTGGAAGCCGGGCGCGTCCGCCACGAGGTCGCGCGCGGGCGCCATCGTCTCGCGCCCCAGCGCGGCGAAATCGGCGAGCGCGGCGTCGTCCGGGGCGGGCTCGGAGCCGATCAGCAGCGACTTGGCGAAGAGCCGCGCGTTGACGGGGTCGGGGCGGTCGACGGAGCCGTGCCGCGCGCTCCAGAGCGCGTCCTCGGCGATCAGCGCGAGCAGCAGCGGCGCGGCGACGGCGGCGGCGAGGCGCAGGCGGCCGCCCTCGGCGCGACGCCAGACCAGCCACAGCAGCAGCGGCCAGACCGGCAGCAGGCCCAGCGCCTCCGGCCGCACCGCGATCGCGATCCCGCTCGCCGCCGCTCCGGCGGCGGCCCAGCGCCACGAGGGCTGCGCCGCCGTCAGCACGATCGCCCCCGCCGCCGCGGCCAGCAGCGAGGCGAACAGCGAGTCCGCGAGGATCACGGCGTGCAGCCCGCCCAGCGTGCGGTCCGTGAAGAGCAGCGCGACGAGGATCAGCGCGAGGGCCGTCGTCCCCCACGCCCGCCGCACGCTCCAGCCGAGGAACGCGAACGCCCCCGCCGCCAGCGCCACCTGCACCGGCGGCACGGCCCGCGACGTGCCCGCCACGTCGATCAGATCGAGGAACAGCGGGTAGCCCGCCGACCGCTCCGGCGCGAAGTCGATGTAGGTCCGGCTGTCCGCCGCGAAGCGTTCGATGCCGAGCGGGTTGGTCCAGAAGTAGACGGCGTAGGCGGCGGCCAGCGCCGCCAGCAGCCACGGGAAGACGCCGCCCGGCAGGCGCGCCAGCAGCCCGCCGAGACGCTCGCGCTGCCGATCGAGGCGTCCCCGCAGGGCGCGCAGCCGCTCCCGCATCAGCGCGGCCCGCCCCGCAAAAGGTTCGGTTCCAAGCGTACCGCCTTCCCGTCGCGGCGTAGAATACCGCCCCGATGGTCTACTGTCGCGCGCGCAGCCGCGGAGCCGTCCGGCGGGGCGCGCCAGCCCTCGCCGTCGCCCTCGCGCTGCTCGCCGCCGCGTGCGGCGGCGGCGCTGGCGACGCCTCGCCGCCCGCCGCACGCGAGGCGCTCGCGACGCCCTCGCCGCCCTCCCCCGCCGCCGCGCGCGAGGCGTCCACGGCGCCCTCGCCGCCCTCGCCGTCCGCCACGCGCGAGGCGGCGGCGGACGGGGGGACGCCGGCGGTGCGGCTCGCCGAGGCGTTCGGGGGGCGGGCGTTCGAGCGGCCGGTCGAGGCGGGGGCGTGGCCGGGCGGCGGCATGTTCGTCGCCGAGCAGGACGGGCGCGTGTTCGTGCTGCCGGACGGCGGCGGCGAGGCCGCGCTGCTGATCGACCTCCGCGATCGCGTCTCGCGCCGCAGCAACGAGGAGGGGCTGCTCAGCCTCGCCACGGAGCCGGGTTTCGTGGAGCACGGCCGCTTCTGGGTCTGGTACTCGCGGAGCGGCCTCCCCGGCGGCGCCCGCGCCACGCGCCTCGCGCGCTTCGAGGCCGACCCCTCGGCCGCGCCGCCGCGCGCCGATCCCGCCTCGGAGCTCGCCGCGCTGGAGCTGCGGCAGCCGTACCCCAACCACAACGGCGGGGCGATCCGCTTCGGGCCCGGCGGGATGCTGTACCTCGGCGTCGGCGACGGCGGCGCGGGCGGCGACCCGCTCGGCCACGGGCAGGACCGCTCGACGCTGTTCGGGAGCGTGATCCGCATCGACGTGCGCGGCGCCTCGGCGGACGCGCCGTACGCGATCCCGCCCGGCAACCCGTTCGCCGGCGGCGCGGACGGGCGGCCCGAGATCTGGGCCTGGGGCCTCCGCAACCCGTGGCGGATGGCGTTCGACCCCGCCACCGGCGCGCTCTGGGCCGGCGACGTGGGACAGGACGCCCGCGAGGAGATCGACGTGATCGAGCGCGGCGCGAACTACGGCTGGAGCCGGCTCGAGGGCAGCGCGTGCTTCGGCGGCGGCGCCTGCGACGCCTCGGACACCGTCCCGCCGGTCGCCGAGTACGGCCGCGATCTCGGCTGCTCGGTCACGGGCGGCGTGGTCTACCGCGGCGAGGCGATCCCGGCGCTGGCGGGCCGCTACCTGTTCGCCGACTTCTGCAGCGGGCGCGTCTGGGCGCTGCCCGCGCGGGGCGGCGCGTTCGAGGAGATCGCCGTCAGCCCGCGCCCCGTCTCCTCGTTCGGCGTGGACGCCGCGGGCGAGGTCTACCTGCTGACCTTCGGCGGCCCCGCGCTGCGGATCGAGGCCGCGCCGTAGCGCCGCGCAGCCGATCGCGGCGCGGTAGCATGGCCGCGCATGATCGCGCCGATCCTCGCCGCGCTGCTCGCCGCCTGGGGCGCCGCCACGCTGTGGGCGATGCGGCGCGCGCTGGCCGAGCGCGAGCCGCGCGCGCGGCTGCGCGAGGCGCGACGGCTGCTGCTGCTCGTCTCGGCGGGCGCGCCGCTGCTGGCGGCGCTGATCCTCGTCGCGCTGTAGCCGGGCGCTGCGGCGAGCACGCCGCCGGGAGGGCAGGCTGGCCGGCGGGATACCGGCGGGCGTGCGGCCAGCGGGCAGGAGCGTCCAGATACCGCACCGGGAAGCGGCGCCGGGCGAGCGGAGCGCCAAAGGGAGGGCTGGACGGCTGCCGCGTGATCCGGCAGACGGGGCAGGCCGGGAGCGTCGCCGCCGAAGCGCCAGTCGTGCGGCTCGGCGCGCGCGCGGCTGCGCGTCCATCGCGACGACGCAGTCCGGGCAGTGGCCCGCTCGCTGTCGGTGAAGTACCCGGCGTCGGCGCCGCCCGCGTGCCCGTAGTGCCAGGGGCTGACGATCCAGCCGTCCGGCGTCAGCCCCGCGAAGTGCCGCTCCCGGCGGCCGCACAGCGTCTCCGCCGCAGGCGGCCGTGCGGCGGCTCGGCGGCGGCGGCGTGCACGACGGCGCCCGCGTTCGTGAGGAACCAGCTCTGCGCGGCGTGGTGGACGGGCGCGCGGCGTCCCCCGTAGCACGAGCCCGGCGCGTAGTCCGGACGGCGCGCGACCAGTCCGCAGCGCGCGCAGGCGAGCGGATTGGGGCGGCGGAAACTGCGGGATGCCAGCGCCAGTCGTGCCGGAGCGCGGCGGGCGCCATGCTTCCGGCTTCGCGATCGCGGGCGAGCGCCCGCCGGAATGCCGCGAGATGCGGTTCCGGCGCCGAGAGCAGCATCGCCACGGCGCTGGCCTCCGGGTGTCCCCGTCCGGACACGATCGCCTCGGCGCCGCGCGCCGCGACGAGCACGCCCGCTCGCCGACGCGGGCCGTCACGCACTCGTAAGGGCCCCTTCCTCGATGAAGTTCGCGAGCCGCGCGTCCGGCCCGAACAGGCCGGGCGGCCACGGCGCGTTGGCGAGCTCCATGATCCGCTCGAGGCGGCGGTAGACCGCATCGTCGATCGTCATCCCGCCGCGCAGCCGTCCGCCGCCGGCCCGCCGCGGATCGGTCCTGCCGCTGCGCTTCGCGTAGGCCTTCGGGTCGAGGTGCGGCTTGGCGGGCTCCCCGCAGCGCGGGCAGGCCACGCCGCGCACGATCGGGGTCGCCCGCAGGCGGTTCTCCGCGATGCGCCGGCGCAGGTTCGCGCAGCGGGCGAGGGCCGTCCGCGGATCGGCCGGGGCCTCTCCCCGGCTCACGCGCAGCGCCTCGAGCGCCTGCGCCGCCTCCTCCGCGCTCACGCGGCGGCGCTCCGGCGAGCGCGCTCCGTCTTGCGCTCGATCTGCTCCTGCCCGGCTTCGGCGTCGGCTTAGAGCCAGGCGTTCGAGCCGAAGTGCGCGGTGGCGGCCGCCTCCGTCTCCGCCAGCGCGGCGAACAGCCACCCCTGCATCTCCCGCGCGTACCGCTCGCCGTGGTACTCCGGCTGGACGTGCCCGTGGCGGTGGCGCGCGACCGCGAGCCGCCGGGCGGCTTCGCGCAGGGGGTATCGGCCTCGCGTGCGTTCACGGCCCGTACTCCGCGCCGCCGCCGGCGCGCAGTCCGGACGAGAGGCCGCCATACCCGCTGAACAGGCCGACGGACGTGGGAGCGTCGCTCATGCCCGATCCTTCCGCTACTCTCCCGTTTTACCAGCGCACCCGTTCGCTCCCGGCGTGCGGCCCGCCGCCGGCGATCTGCAGTCGGGCGGGGCGCGGACGGGGAAAGGGCGGCGGCATGGACGGGGAGGCCGCGGAAGCGATCGGCCTGACGCACCTCGCCGCGGGCTTCGCGGCCGCCGCTGCGGAGTGGGCGGCGATCGCCGAGCGCGCGGACCTCTCCGGGGACCCGGAACTGCCCGTCGCCGCGACCGCGGCGCTGCGCGAGGCGGCGGAATGCGCCGCGGGCGTCGCCGCGGCGCTGCGGCCGGACGGCGGGGAGGCGGCGCTCCGCGGCACGGCGTCCACCGTCGCGCTGGAGTTCGTCGGCATGGCCGCGCGCGTCGCCGCCGCCGTGCTGGAGTCCGTGATGGAGGAAACGCCCGGCCCCACCCTCGAACGCGCGCACGCGGCGGCGGTTGCGATGGCCGACGGCTTCTCCGCGATCGGCGGCGGGCCCGGCGGGGCGGTCGCGGACGGCGGCTTCCCGCCCGGCTGATCGGCGGCGCGCGGATCCCGCCGGGCGGCGGCGCCGCCCGGGACGTACTGTCCGCTCCGGGCCGAGGGCCGCGAGGCCCCTGCCTGCGGCCGCGGCCGCAGTGCCGAGCAGCCCGCTCCGCACGCGGCTCCCGCCGCGTACCCGGGCGCGAACGCCCAGCCGCCCAGCAGCGCGTCCGCGGCGTGCGCCGCCGCGCCGCCGGCGAGCACGGTCAGACCGAAAGAGGGACAGCAGGAAGGCGGCGGCGATGACGCCTGCCGGAGCGGGCGCCGCCGCGAGCACCGGATCCGAACCGGACTCCTCGGCGGCCCTCCGCTTCGCGATCTTCGTGGTCGCCACCTTCACCCCCTACGACATGAGGCTGCATCCCGCAGCCCGTGGCGATGCGGCGCCGCAGAGGACGCACTTGAGGCAGGAGCCGTTGCGAACCATCGTCAGTTGCCCGCACTCGGGGCAGGGGTCGCCCTCGTACCCCGCCGCGCGGGACTGCTCCACCGTCGCGCCCGGCGGCGGCGATCCTCGCGCCCGGCGGCGGCGATCCTCGCGACCGGCGGCGGCGATCCTCGCGACCGGCGGCGGCGGTCCTCGTGGTGCGGTAGGATGCGCCCCCGTACGATCGGGAGGGCGCGCCGTCCGCAGCGGCGGCGCGTGGGAGGCCGGGGCGAGGGCCATGACCGCGCGGGAACGGACGGCGGAGCGCGAGGCGGGCGACCGTTACGATCCGGTCGCCGTCGAGGCGCGCTGGCAGGCGCGCTGGGACGAGAGCGGCCTCTACCGCACGCCCGACCGCGCCGGGGACCGCGCCAACTGGTACCACCTCACGATGCTGCCCTACACCTCGGGCGACCTCCACATCGGCCACTGGTTCGCGATGGCGCCCTCGGACACGATCGCGCGCTTCCGGCGGATGCAGGGCCACAACGTGCTGTTCCCGATGGGCTTCGACGCCTTCGGCCTGCCCGCCGAGAACGCCGCGATCGAGCGCGGCGTCCACCCGAAGGACTGGACCGACGCCAACATCGAGCGGATGCGCGGCCAGCTGCGGCGCATGGGCGCGATGTTCGACTGGGATCGCGAGGTCAACACCAGCGCCCCGGACTACTACCGCTGGACCCAGTGGTGGTTCCTCCGCCTCTACGAGCAGGGCCTCGCCTACCGCGCCGGGGCCGCCGTCAACTGGTGCCCCGCCTGCAACACCGTGCTCGCCAACGAGCAGGTCGCGGACGGCCGCTGCGAGCGCTCCGGCGACCTCGTCGAGCAGCGCACGATGGAGCAGTGGTTCTTCCGCATCACCGCCTACGCCGACGAGCTGCTCCGCCACGAGGGCATCGACTGGCCCGAGCACGTCAAGCTCATGCAGCGCAACTGGATCGGCCGCTCCGAGGGCGCCGAGGCCTCGTTCGCGCTCGAAACGCCGGCCGGGGGCGCGGACGAGATCCGCGTCTTCACCACGCGCCCCGACACCCTCCACGGCGTCACCTTCATGGCGCTCGCCCCCGAGCACCCCCTCGTCGCCGAACTCACGACCGGGGAGCGGCGCGGCGAGGTCGAGGCCTACGTGGCGGCCGCGCGCCGCGCCTCGGAGCTGGAGCGGCAGTCGGCGGAGCGCGAAAAGACGGGCGTGTTCACCGGCTCCTACTGCGTCAACCGCCTCACCGGCGAGCGGACGCCGATCTGGATCGCCGACTACGCCCTCGCCACCTACGGCACGGGCGCGGTGATGGGCGTGCCCGCGCACGACCAGCGCGACTTCGAGTTCGCGCAGCGCTTCGGCCTCCCGATCGCGGTCGTGATCGCGCCGCCGGACTGGGACGGCGAGCCGCTCGCCGAGGCGTGGACGGAGCCGGGGACGCTCGTGCGCTCCGGGCGCTTCGACGGCCTGCCCTCGGAGGAGGCGAAGGGCGCGATCGCCGCGCGGCTCGAGGCCGAGGGCCACGGCGGGCCCGCGATCCAGTACCGCCTCCGCGACTGGCTGATCTCGCGCCAGCGTTACTGGGGCGCGCCGATCCCGATCGTCCACTGCGACGCCTGCGGCGCCGTGCCCGTGCCCGAGGACCAGCTGCCGATCGAGCTGCCCTACGATGTCGAGTTCCTGCCGACGGGCCAGTCGCCGCTCGCGCTGTCGGATGCGTTCGTGGCGGCCCCGTGCCCCTCGTGCGGGGCGGCGGCGCGGCGCGAGACGGACACGATGGACACCTTCATGTGCTCGTCGTGGTACTTCATGCGCTACGCCGATCCGCACAACGGCGGGGAGGCGATCGCGCGCGCGATCGCCGACGCCTGGCTGCCGGTGGACCAGTACACGGGCGGCAGCGAGCACGCGACGATGCACCTGCTGTACGCGCGCTTCTTCTACAAGGCGGCGCGCGACGCCGGCCTCGTGCCGGGCGGGGAGCCGTTCGCGCGCTACTTCGCGCAGGGCCAGATCCTCGGGCCGGACGGCCGCCGCATGTCGAAGTCGCGCGGCAACGTGGTGCCGCCCGACGATCAGGTGGAGCGCTGGGGCGCGGACGCCTTCCGCGCCTACCTGATCTTCCTCGGCCCCTGGGACCAGGGCGGCCCCTACGACGTGGACGGCATCGTCGGCGTCGCGCGCTGGCTGCGCCGCCTCTGGGCGCTCGCCGCCGATCCGCCCGCCCCCGGCGCGGACGCAGCGGACGCCCTCGCGCCCCTGCGCGAGGCGCACCGCACGCTCGCGCGCGTCGGCGACGACCTCGACCGCTTCCGCCTCAACACCGCGGTCGCCGCGCTGATGGAGCTGACCAACGCCCTCGCGCGGCTGCGCGAGGAGGGCCGGGGCGGCGCCGCCGAGTGGGCCGAGGCGCTGCGCCTGCTCGCGCTCATGCTCGCCCCGATCTGCCCCCACCTCGCCGAGGAGCTGTGGGAGCGGCAGGGCCGCCCCTACTCCGTCCACGAGCAGCCCTGGCCCAGCGCCGATCCCGAACTCGCCGCCCTCGAGACGGTCGAGCTGGCGGTGCAGGTCGACGGGCGGGTGCGCGACCGCATCCGCGTCGCGGCCGACGCGCCCGAGGCCGAGGTGCGCGCGCTCGCCGAGGCCAGCGAGCGCGTGTCCGCCGCGCTCGGCGGCCGTGCGCCGGCGCGCGTGATCTACGTGCCGGGGCGCCTCGTCAACCTCGTCGGCGGGTAGCCGCCTCGCCGCGACGCCTCGCGCGCGGCGCGCCTCCCTAGACCGGGGAGGGCGCGCGCGGGGCCTCCTCGTCCGGCTCGTCGTCGAGCGGCGGCATCGCGAAGTCGTCGATCACGCCCGGGTCGGCGGGGAAGCCGGCCTGCGGCCCCGCGTGGGGCGGGAACGCGGGCGCGTCGAGGCGGTCGGGGGCGTGGCCGGCGGGGTCGGCGCCGATGTACGGCTGCGCGCCGCCGGCCGGGGGCGGCGCGGACGGCGCGGGGTCGCCGGCGATGTAGGGCCGCGCGGGGTCCGGCCCGGCGCGGAGATCGGCCTCGCCGGGGGAGCGGGGGGCGGCGTTGGCGGCGGCGAGGATGGCGCCGGCCTGCGCGGCGGCGGCGCGCTCCTCGTCGCGCGCGGCCCGCGCGGCGTGCTCGGCGGGCGGCAGCGCGAGCTGTTCGAGGCCGTCGCGCACCGAGCGCCGGAAGGCTCCGAGCTGGCGGTCGAGGCGCTGCAGCAGGTCCTGCGCGTACTGGTCGGCGGAGGCCATCTGCTGGGCGGCGGCGCGCCGCGATTCGGCGACGCGGCGTTCGAGTTCGGCGGCGGCGCCGGAGACGCGTGCCTGGGCCTGGCGTTCGGCCTCGGCGGCGAGTTCGTCGGCGCGCTGGCGCGCGGCGCGCGTCACCTGGTGCTCGCCGACGAGGGCGGCGGCGCGCTCCTCGGCGCGGGCGACGAGCAGGCGCGCCTCCTCCTCGGCGTTGCGGCGGATCGCGTCGGTCTCGGCGACGATCTCGCGCGCGTCGCGCACCTCGCCGGGCACGGTCACGCGCATCTGGTCGATGACGGCGAGCAGCTGGGCGCGGTCGACGATCGCGCGCTGGCCGAGCGGCACCCGCTGGGCGTTGGCCACCAGCTCCTCGAGGCGGTCGATCATGTGCAGCAGGTCCATGGCGAAATCCTCCGCTAGTTCCCGAACTTTCCGCGCAGCGCCGCCGCGACGTGCGGCGGCGTCATGTCGCTCACGTCGCGCCCGAAGCCGGCCAGCTCGCGCACGCGCGTCGCGCTGACGTAGAGGTGTTCGAGCGAGGTCATGAGGAACGCCGAGTCGACGCCGGGGGCGAGGCGGCGGTTCATCAGCGCCTGGTCGAACTCCCCGGCGAAGTCGGAGAGGTCGCGCAGGCCCTTGACCAGCACCGTCGCGCCCTCGGCGCGGGCGGCCTCGACGGTGAGGCCGCGGTTGGCGATCACGCGCGCGTTGGGCACCCCGGCGGCGGCCTCGGCGAAGAGGGCCACGCGCTCCTCGGTCGTGAACAGCGTCGAGCCGCTGTGGGCGACGGCCACGACGACCTGCTCGTAGAGGGCGGCGGCGCGGCGCAGGATGTCGAGGTGGCCGTAGGTCACGGGGTCGAAGCGGCCGGGGTACATGGCGATCGTCACGCGGGGGCCTCCTCGCCGGCCGCCGCGGGGCGGCGGTAGATCGCGAACGCGCCGTCGCCGAGGCGCCGCTCGCGCCAGCGGGGGCGGCCCGCGAGGGCGGGGGGGCTGGCGGCGCGGGCGGGGTGCTCGACGGCGATCACCGCGCCGTCCTCGAGCGCGCCGTCGACGGCGCGGCCGATGCCCGCCCACGCCTCGGCGTCGCCCCAGGGCGGGTCGGCCAGCACGAGGCCGAAGCGCCGTCCGGCGGGCGCGCGCCAGCGGCCGAGGCGTCCCGCCGCCACCTCGCCGCGCGGCGCGAGGCCGGTGCGCCGCAGGTTCTCGCGCACGGCGCCGCGCGCGCGGCGGCCGGCGTCCACGAACAGGCAGCGCTCCGCCCCCCGCGACAGCGCCTCGATGCCGAGCGCGCCGCTGCCCGCGTAGAGGTCGATCACGCTGCCGAACGGCGCGTCCGCGGCCTCCAGCATCCCGAACAGCGACTCGCGCAGCCGCGCCGGGGTGGGCCGCGCGCCGGGCGGGATCCGCAGCGCCACCCCGCGCGCCGTCCCGCCGATCACCCGCAGCGGCACGCTCGCCCTCAGTTTCCCGCCGGCCCCGGCGGCGACGAGGGCGTCGCCGTGGGTTCTGGCGTCGGCTCCGGGGTGGGTTCGGGGGTCGGTTCGGGCGTGGGTTCGGGCGTCGGCTCCGGCGTGGGTTCGGGCGTCGGCTCCGGCGTGGGTTCGGGCGTCGGCTCCGGCGTGGGTTCGGGCGTCGGTTCCGGCGTGGGTTCGGGCGTCGGTTCCGGCGTGGGTTCGGGCGTCGGCTCCGGGGTGGGTTCGGGCGTCGGCTCCGGCGTCGGCTCGGGGGTGGCGGCGATGGCCGGGGCGGAGTCGGGGGCGGCGCCGGCGACGCGCTGGGTGACGCGCTGGCCGACGAAGACGACGCCGTCGGAGACGACCAGCGTCAGGTCGTAGGCCCCGACGCGCTGCGGCGCGCGCCACACCACGAGGCCGCCGTCGCCCTCGATCACCCCGTCCGAGGCCGACCACTGCGGCCGCAGGTAGGGGCCGTAGGGCAGCAGCGGGCGCGCCGCGCCGTCCTCGACGTAGGCGAGCACGGTCTCCCACAGGTCGGGCAGGCTCGCGTCGGCGCTCGCGGCCGCGGCGGCCACCCCGCCGAGGCCGTAGCGGCTGGCGAGGTCGAGCCGGAAGGAGGCCGAGTAGCGGTTCTCGATCCAGACGGTGCGCGGCCCGCCGCGGTGGGCGTAGGCGAAGCTGACCGCGCGCGCCGTGTCGTCCCAGTGCAGCCCGCTGTTGCCCGCCTCGCGGTCGAGGTTGACGGCGGCGACGGAGACGGCGTCGCCGGGGCCGATCGCCGCGCCGGCGTTGCCCCTCAGCGCGCTCGCCAGCGCCAGCGCGTCGCGCAGCGACAGCGCCCGCACGCCCTCGGCCGAGCGCTCCCGCGAGCGCCGGTCGATCACGAGCGAGACCGCGCCGAGGTCCACGCCGGCCTCGCGCTGCGCCGCCAGCGCCGGCTCGACGCGCTCGTAGAACACGCCGCGGTTGGCCGGCGGCGTCAGCCACAGGCCGTCGGCGGCGGCGCTCAGCGCCGCCCAGTCGTACGCGCCGAAGTCGCTCCCGGACGGCGTCGGCACGCTCACGACGACGCCGAGGCCGCTCGCGCGCGCGCGGTCGGCGAGCTGCGCGGCGAAGGCGCCGAACGGCCCCCGCCGCGCGGCGTCCACGAGCGGGTAGTCGATGTGCAGCCCGTCCGCCCCCTCCGCCGCCGCCGCCGCGATCAGCGCCTCGGCGTGGCGCGTCGCGAGCCCGGGCGCCGCGAGGATGGCGTCCACCGCGGCGGCGGACGCGGGGTCCGCGGCGCTGACGCCGAGGTAGACGGCGGCCTGGCCGGAGGCGGCGCGCGCGGCGGCCAGCGCGCCGCGCTCGGCGGTCACGCCCCCCGCCTCCTCGCCGCCGGCGGCGGGCGCGGCGGCGCGCACGCTGACGATGCCGGCGGCGGAGACGACGGCGGGATCGGGCGCCTGGCCGGCCTCGACGATCAGCGCCAGCGAGCGCGCGAAGGCGGTGCGCGCCAGCACCGCGATGTTGGCCGGCACCTCCTGCACCTGCCCCTGGGCGGCGTTGCCGCCGTCCACGATCGCGATCGGCCCCAGCCGCGTCCAGCCGCCGTCGCCGTGGGTGTAGAAGCCGAGGTGCTCGCCGGCGGAGGCCGGTCCGTTGAGCCGCACGGTGAGCTCGGCGGGGCCGGAGAAGCCGCTGTCCGCGCTGATGTCGTAGAGGTCGCTGCGGGCCTCGAGGCCCTGCGAGAGCGGGGGCAGTTCGCCGCGCGCGCTGGTGCTGATGCCGCCGCCGCCGCCGTCTCCGCCGCCGCCCCCGCGGTCGAGCAGCGAGATCGGCGGCAGGATCAGGATGGCGATGATCGCGCCGAGCACGGCCATCACGCCGATCACGCGCAGCAGCCCGCGGTCGCCGCCGCCGTCCTCGTCGCGGGGTTCGCGGAACGGGTCGCGCGCCTCGTAGGCGCCGTAGCCGAACTCGCCGTAGTCGCCGCCGCCGCCGGAGCCGGCGGGCGGCTCGAACGGCTCGAACGGCTCCGGCCGCTGGCGGATCGTGGACAGGGGGTCGCGGTCCCGCATGGTTCTACTCCAGCCTCGGGGTCACCGGAATCACGAGCCGCCGCTCGCCGCGCACCACGGTCAGCACCGCGGTCTCGCCCGGCGCGAGCGCCTTCAGCAGGTTCACGAACGGGCGCTCGAGGTCCACCGCCACGCCGTTGACCGCGACGACGACGTCGCCCGCCAGCACGCCCGCGGCGGCGGCGCTGCCGTCCGGCTCGGCGGCCACCACCAGCGCCCCCAGCCCCACGCCGAGGCCGCGCTCCGCGGCCAGCTCCGGCGTCAGCTCGACGTGCTGGCGGAACGGCCGCTCGATGCCCAGCCGCGGACGGGGATGCACGCCCAGCGCCACGATGTCCTCGACGATCGGGCGCAGGCTGTTCGAGGACTGCGCGAACGCGACGCCCTCGATCGCGAGGCCGTTCGGCGTGGCGCGCACGACCGTGGTGAGCAGCCCCACCAGCTCGCCGCGCGCGTTGACCAGCGCCCCCCCGGAGTCGCCGTGGTTGGTCGCCGCGTCGGTCTGCACGAGGTCCTCGAGCACGACGCTGTTCCGCACCCAGCGGCGGCCGATGCCGGAGACGACGCCCACCTTGACGGCGTTGCCCCGCGTGATCACGGAGCCGCCCACCGCCGCCACCGGATCGCCCGGCCGCAGCGCGTCCGAGTCGCCGAGGCCGATCGCGCGCAGGCCGCGCGGCGGGATCGCGAGCACCGCGAGGTCGCTGTAGGGCGCGTCGTGCGAGACCAGCGCCGCGTCGCGCACCTCGCCGCTGCCCAGCAGCACGCGGATCGCGACCGCGCCGTCCACCACGTGGTGGGCGGTGAGCACGTGCCCCGCGCCGTCGATCACGACGCCGGAGCCGACCGAACGCTGCTGCGAGGGTCGCCCCTCGGCGTCGACGCCGGGCGGCCCGTCGGCGAAGACGGTGACGACGGCGGGCAGCGCCCGCCGGATCGCGCTGGCCAGCGGCGCCGCGGCCTCGCCGTCCGGCGTGGCCGCCCCGGGCGTCGCGACGACGGGCGAGGGCGCGGCGGGCGTCGTGGCCGCAGCGGGCGCCGAGGCGGCGGGCGGCTGCGCGCCGCCGCCGTCGAGCAGCGCGACGGCCGCGCCGCCCGCGACGCCGCCGGCCGCGCCCGCGACGAGCGCGATCGTCAGCGCGGCGAGCGCCATGCCCGGCGCCCGCCCCGGAACCGCGGGGGGAGGCGTAACGGCGATGCGGTGCGCGCTCCGCCGGGCCCCGGCCCGGCACCCACCACTCGACCGGCAGTATACCACCGCCGCCGCAACGCACCACGGGCGCGGCGGATGCGCCGGGCCGGCGCCGCCTCCGCGCTTCCCGCTCGCCCGACGCCGCCCGCCCGTTGTAGGATCGGCGGGCGGACGGGAGCGGCGCGAAGCCGCGCGGCGGGGGAGCGGCGGATATTGTTCACCTGCCTTAGCACCCACCCCCCCTCGAAGACATAACTATTTCGCGCTCCTCGCGGCGTGGCTCGGCGCGCTGCTGCTGGGAGCGGCGCTGATCCTCGCGCCGCCCGCGACGGCGCAGAGCACCACCGACTACGACGACGACAACGACGGCCTGATCGACGTCCGCAGCCTCGCGCAGCTCGACGCGATCCGCCACGACCCCGACGGCAACGGCGACCCCTCGGCGACGGGCGCGACGGCCTACGGCGCGGCGTTCCCCAACCGCGTCACGAGCGCGAGCGGGCGCATGGGCTGCCCCACCTCGGGCGGCTGCACAGGCTACGAGCTGCGCGCCGACCTCACCTTCGACGAGAACGGCGACGGCCAGATGACGGCGACGGGCGACCCGACGTACTGGAACAGCGGCAGCGGCTGGCTGCCGATACCCTCCTACGTGGCCGCGTTCCGGGGCAACGGCCACACCGTCTCCTACCTGTACGTCAACCGCTCCGCCGCGGACAACGTCGGGCTGTTCGGCAACCTGAGTTCGGGCGTCAGCGCCGATGGCGTGGGACTGCCGCACGCCGACGTCACGGGCCGGAACTTCCCCGGCGCCCTCGTCGGCCAGAGCGGGGTGGGCATCAGCAGGACATGGAGCACGGGGCGGGTCCACGGCGCCCACAGCCCGGGCGGATTGATCGGCCGGTTGGCTGGAGGCGCCCTCCGGGCCAGCTGGTCGACGGCGACGGTCAGCGGCGGCGGCGTCACGTTCAAGGCGGGCGGGCTGGTCGGGTATACCACGGGCAACATCGTCGCCAGCTGGTCGGGCGGACGGGTCGCCAGCGACAACGGCGGAGGCCTGGTGGGCGTCGCCGGCGGCGGCACGGCCACCGACAGCTACTGGGACGCCGGCACGTCGGGCCAGTCCGCCAGCGCGCGCGGCACGAGCAAGACCACGCGCGAGCTCCAGCGCCCCACAGCCTACGGCTCGACCGGCAGCATCTACGCGAACTGGAACATCGACACCGACGGCGTGACGGGCGGCGACGACCCGTGGGACTTCGGCACGTCGAGGCAGTACCCCGCCCTCAAGTTCGCGGGGCGCACCACGCACCGAGGCCCAGCGTGGATCGAGGCCGACCACTGGAACGCGCCCGTCGCCGGCGAACCCCTCGTGGCGGGCCTCTACACCAAGACGGCGCGCGCGCTCGTGGACCCCGCCGCCACGATCACGACCTGCGACGGCGTCGCGAACACCGACTCGCGGCAGGCGTGGGTCTGGGAGCGCTCCGACGACGGGCGCACGAGCTGGACCACCGTCACCTCGACGCGAGGCCCGTCGTGCAGCTACGTCTACGTCCCATCAAGCACCGACGTCGGCAAGTACCTGCGCGCCCGCGTCGCGCGCACCTCGGGCGGCGACGCCTACACCCTCCACACCGTGGCGGTCGTCGCGAGCAGCGCGGCGACGGCGGCGACGGCGACGTTCGCCGGCGGCAACGCCTCGCCTGTGGTGGGCACGGCGGTCACGGTCTCGCCGCTGCCCTCGCACAGCGACCGCACGCTCTGGCGCTGGCAGCGCTGCACGGCCTCGGACGGCACGGGGACGTGTACGCTGCTCGCGCCGGGCGAGCCGAGCTGGTCGTACACGCCCGTCGCCGCCGACGTGGGAGGCTACCTGCGGGCGTTCGTGTACTACTCCTCGGGTGCCTCGACGCCGGTGTGGACGCGCGCCGCGACGGGCTTCACCGGCGCCGTCGCCGCCTCGAACTGAGCGCGCGCGCGCCTCGTTACGTTGCGGGGCGCAGGCGCGCCGCGTTAGCATGGGCGCGACGCAGGGACGCGGCGCCGGGCCTCGCGCCCGGCTTCGTTGTGGCCCGCGCCGCGCGGCGGCGCTCCGAGGTGCGCGATGGCCGGCGAACCGGTGCTCCTCACCCGCGAAGGCATCGAACGGCTCGAACGCGAGCTGCACGAACTGCGGACGTCCGGCCGCGCCGCCGTCGCCGCCGCGATCCGCGAGGCGCAGGAACTCGGCACCGCCCAGATCGACGGCCAGTACGAGGACGCCAAGAACAGCCAGGCGTTCCTCGAAGGGCGCATCCAGGAGATCGAAAGCCTGCTCGACCGCGCCGAGGCGATCGACGAGGACGCCGCGCAGCACTCGCGCGAGATCCGCATCGGCTCGCTCGTCACCGTCGAGCTGCGCGGCGGCGTCCGCCACGACTACCGGCTCGTCGGCCCCGCCGAGGCCAACCCCGCCGAGGGCCGCATCAGCCACGAATCGCCCGTCGGGCAGGCCTTGCTCGGGAAGCGGCGCAAGGACAAGGTGAAGGTCAAGGCGCCCGGCGGCGACACCACGCTGACGGTCGTCCGCGTCCGCTGACCGCCGCCGCCCGCGGCGGCCCGCGACCGGAGGGCCACATGCCCGGCGAGCAGGAGCTGGTCGCGCGCCGCCGCGAGAAGCGCGAGGCGCTGCTCGCGTCCGGCGACCCCTATCCCGCCTCGGTGCGCCGCAGCCACGAGATCGCGGCGGCGCGCGCGCTGTTCGAGCGCAACGAGGCCGGGGGCCTCGCCGAAACGCGGCGCGCCGTCGCCGTGGCCGGGCGCGTGACGGCGATCCGCGACATGGGCCGCGCCGCCTTCGCCGACGTGCGCGACGGCACGGGCGCGCTCCAGCTGCACCTCCGCCGCAACGTCCTCGGCGGGGGCGAGGACGGCTTCGGGCTGCTGCCGCTGCTCGACCTCGGCGACTTCGTGGAGGCCGAGGGGCGGCTGTTCCGCACGCGCCACGGGGAGATCACGATGGCCGTCCGCCGCTGGCGCGCGATCGCGAAGGCGCTGCGCCCCCCGCCCGGCAAGTGGCACGGCCTCGGCGACGTCGAGACGCGCTACCGGCGGCGCGAGCTCGACCTGATGGCGAACGAGCGCTCGCGCGAGATCGCGCGGGCGCGGGCGGGCGTCGCCGCCTCGGTGCGGCGCTTCTTCCTGCGCCGCGGCTTCATGGAGGTGGAGACGCCGGTGCTGCTGGAGCGGGCGGGCGGGGCCGCCGCGCGCCCGTTCCGCACGCGCCACCGCGCGCTCGACCGCGAGCTCGCGCTCCGCGTCGCGCTCGAACTGCACCTCAAGCGGCTGCTGATCGGCGGCTTCGACAAGGTCTTCGAGATCGGCCGCGTGTTCCGCAACGAGGGTCTCTCCCACCGCCACAACCCCGAGTTCACGCTGCTCGAGTCCTACGAGGCCTACGCCGGCTACGAGGACGTGGCGCGCATGGTCGAGGCGCTGGTGCGCGGCGTCGTGGCCGAGGTGCGCGGCTCGCTCGTCGTGGAGCACGGGGGGGAGGCGGTGGACCTCGGCGCGCCGTGGCGGCGCGTCACCTACCGCGAGGCGCTGCTGGAGCACACCGGCATCGACTACCTCCGCCATCCCGAGGCGGAGCAGGTGCGCGCGCTGGCGCGCGACCGCGGCGTCGAGGTGGACGAGGGGGCCTCGTGGGGCTCGGCGCTCGACGCGCTGATGTCGGCGTTCGTCGAGCCGCGGCTGGTGCGGCCGACGTTCGTGTTCGACTACCCCGCCGCGCTCTCGCCGCTGGCCAAGCGCAAGCGCGACGACCCGCGGCTGGTCGAGCGCTTCGAGCTGTTCGCGCTCGGCTACGAGCTGGCCAACGCCTACTCGGAGCAGAACGACCCGGTGGAGCAGCGCGAGCGGCTGCGCGAGCAGGCGGCGCTCGCCGCCGCCGGCGACGACGAGGCCGAGCTCGCCGACGAGGACTTCGTGCGCGCGCTGGAGTACGGGATGCCGCCCGCGGGCGGGCTGGGCATGGGCCTCGAGCGGCTGACGATGCTCGTCACCGGCGAGCACTCGATCCGCGAGGTGATCCTGTTCCCGGCGATGCGCGAGGCCGCCGGCGATGACGGCGAGGGCGAGGCGGACGGCGGCGAGGACGAAGGGGACGACGGGGCGTGAGCCGCCTCGTCGAGGACGTGCACATCCACGCGCCGGCGTCCGAGGTGTTCGCGCGCCTCGAGGCGACGGAGGGCTGGGGCGAGTGGCTGCCGCGCTGCTTCCGCGGCGCCGCCGACGACGGCGCGGGGGGCCTCGCCTGCACGCTGGCGCTGCCGCTGCGCCCGCAGCCGCTGCGCCTCGCGCCGGCGCGCTCGGAGCCGCCCTCGCTGCTGCACTTCCGCTCGGCGGACGGGGGGCGCGCCTTCGAGTCGCTGACGTGGAGCCTCAGCGCCGAGGGGCCGCGCGACGCGCACCTCGAACTGCAGGCGGTCTACGCGCCGCCGGGCGGCTTCCCCGGCGCCGTCCTCGACGCGCTGCTGCTGCGCCCGGCCCGCCGCCAGGCGCTGCGCGACGCGCTGTGGCGGCTCAAGCAGCTGCTCGAAGGCCGCGCCGCGCCGCCGCACGGCGGCGAGGCGTGAACGCCGCGGCGAAGCCGCCGGGCGCCGCGGCGGGGCCGCCGCGCGCGTTGATCTTCGACCTCGACGGCGTGCTCGTGGACTCCGAGCCCGTGCACTGGCGCGTCTCGCGGCGGCTGTTCGGCGACGGCCTCACGATGGAGGAGTACGCGCCCTTCATCGGCCTCGCGATCGAGCCCTACATGGCGTGGGCGCGCGAGCGCTTCGGCCTCGCCGAGCCGGCCGAGGCGCTGGGCGAACGCTACGCCGCCGCCGTCGCCGCCGAGCTGGAGGCGTGCGCGCCGCCGCCCCTCGACGGCGCGCGCGAGCTGATCGGGGCGGCGCGCGGGCGCGGGATCGCCGTCGCCGTCGCCTCACAGTCGCCGGAGCGCTGGGTGCGGCCGACGCTGCGCGGCGCCGGCCTCGGTGCGGCGTTCGCCGCCGTGGTGACGGGCGGCGGCGGTGAGCGGCCCAAGCCCGCGCCCGACCTCTACCTGCGCGCCGCCGCGCTGCTCGGCGAGGCGCCCGCCGCCTGCGTCGCGATCGAGGACTCGCCGGCCGGGGTGGCCTCGGCGGCGGCGGCGGGGATGGCCGTCGTGCAGTCGCGGCAGGCCTCGACGGCCGCGCCGCCGCAGCCCGGCGCGGACCTCGTCGTCGCCTCGCTGCGCGAGATCGCCCTCGACCGGCTGCCGCGGCGCTGACGCCGGTCGCGGCGCGCGCGCCGCGCTATCCGCGCTTGCGGGCGACGGCGCGGCGGGCGGCGGCGGCGACGCCGGCGGCGGTGAGGCCGAGGGCGTCGAGCACCTCGTGCCAGGCGCCGGATTCGCCGTAGCGGTCATCGACGCCGACGAACTCCATCGGCACGGGGCGGCTGGCGGCCAGCGCCCGCGCCGCCATCGCGCCGAGGCCCGAGTGCACGAGGTGCTCCTCGGCGACGACGATCGCGCCCGTCTCGGCGGCGGCGCGCTCCAGCGCCGCGACGTCGAGGGGGCGCAGCGTGGACATGTTGAGCACGCGCGCCTCGACGCCCTCGGCGGCGAGCAGCGCGGCGGCGTCGAGGGTGCGTTCGACCATCAGGCCGTAGGAGACGAGCGTGACGTCGGCGCCCTCGCGCAGGGTGTCGGCGCGGCCCAGCTCGAAGCGCGGGCCGTCGCGGTAGATCACGGCGTGGCGGGGGCGGTCGGCGCGGATGTAGAAGGGGCCGGGGGTGCGGGCGGCGGCCTCGATCGCGGCGGCGGACTCGACCACGTCGGCGGGGACGACGACGCGGAAGGGGACGAGCGAGCACATCAGCGCGAGGTCCTCGACGGACTGCGCCGAGGCGCCGTCCTCGCCGACCGAGACGCCGCCGTGGGATGCCACGATCTTGACGTCGAGGCGCGGCTGGGCGACGGCCATCCGCAGCTGGTCGAAGGCGTGCTCGGCGAACACCGCGAAGGTCGAGGCGAAGGCGACGCGGCCCATCGCCGCCATCCCCGCCGCCACCGAGATCATGTTCTGCTCGGCGACGCCCAGCGTGAAGAAGCGCTCCGGGTAGCCGTCCTGGAAGCGCCGCGCCGAGGTGGACTTGCCGAGGTCGGCGTCCACCACCACGAGGTCGAGGCCTTCCTCGCGCAGGCGCAGCAGCGTCGGGCCCAGCGCCTCGCGGGTGGCGGCGGGGGCGGGCGCGCCGCCGCTCACGGGGCGGCGCCGGCGGCGGCGGGCGGGTCGGCGAGTTCGCGCATCGCCTGCCCGAACTGCTCCTCGTCGGGGGGCGCGCCGTGGAAGGCGGGGTTGTGCTCCATGAAGGAGACGCCCTTGCCCTTGACCGTGTCGAAGATCACGCAGGCGGGCCGCCCTCGCGTCTCGCGCGCGCGGCGCAGCGCCGCCTCGACGGCGTCGGGGTCGTGGCCGTCCACGCCGTCGGTCACGTCCCAGCCGAAGGCGGCGTACTTCGCGGCGAGCGGCTCGGCGTCCATCGTGGAGCGGGTGAAGTCGTCGTTCTGGATGCCGTTGCGGTCGACGAGGGCGATCAGGCGGTCGACGCCGTGGTGGGAGGCCGCCATCGCCGCCTCCCAGACCTGGCCCTCGTTCTGCTCGCCGTCGCCCATCAGCACCCACACCGGCGTGCCGGCGGGGGCCTCGCCGTCGCCGAGGCGGGCGGCGAGCCGCATACCGAGGCCGAACGACAGCCCCATGCCGAGCGAACCCGCCGAGTTGTCCACCCCCGGCGGCCGGCCGAGCACGGAGTGCCCCTGCAGCCGCGAGCCGAGGCGGCGGAAGGTGGCGAGTTCCTCGACGGGGAAGTAGCCGAGTTCGGCGAGCAGGGCGTACTGGACGGGGGTGGCGTGGCCCTTGCTCATGACGAAGCGGTCGCGGGCGGGCCAGCCGGGGCGCGCGGGGTCGTGGGCCATCACGCGGCAGTAGAGCACGCTCATGATCTCGACGGCGGAGAGGGAGCCGCCGATGTGCCCGGAGCGGGCGTCGTACACCATCCGCACGATATGGCGGCGGATGCGCCGGTTCAGCGCGGCCAGATCGGGATCGCGTTCCGCGCCGACAACCATGTCGCCTCATACCCTCGGATGTCGGGGCAGTATACGGACGCGCGCGGGCAAGGGCTACGCGCCCCGCGGCGGCCCGCCGGCGCGAGGCGCGCGAGGGGCGAGGACGGGCCGCTACGCCCCGCAGCGCGAGTAGCCGCAGACCGGGCAGAGCGCGCAGCCCTCGCCGAAGGCGAGCGGGCCCGCGCAGTCGGGGCAGCGCGGCCCGTGGGCGGCGAAGCGCCGCAGCCGCCGCGCGGCGGGCGCGGGCGCGGCGCCCGGGGCTGCGGCGGCGTCCCGGGGCGTCGCGGACGGCGGCGCGAGGGAGGCGGCGGCGGGCGGGGCGAAGGCCATCGCGGTGCTCCTCGAACGTGCGTTCACAGCATGGCGCAGCACAGGCGTTCGCGTCAAGTCCGGCGGCGAGGGCTAGGATGCGGGGCGCGGCGAGGGCGCAGGATGCGGCGCCGGGATCGGGCCAATGGCGCGGCTGCTGTTCTGGGGGTTCGTGGCGCTGGGGATCGCCATCGCCTGGCTGGCGGTGATGCAGCCCCGGCGCCTGCGGCGGCTCGGCCGCCACGCGCGCACGCTCGGCTACGCCTACGTCGCCGCCATCCTGATCGGCGCGGCGCTGCGCCTCGCCTTCGGCTGGGGAACGTAGCGGCGTGCGGGGCGCCGCGGACGGCGCGAGGGGAGCGGCGGCGTGAGCGACCGGCTGCGGATCGTGGTCTGCCCGCAGGAGTTCAAGGGCTCGCTGACGGCGTTCGAGGCCGCCGCCGCGCTCGCCCGCGGCGTCCGCCGCGCCGAGCCGGACGCCGAGGTCGCCGAGCTGCCCCTCGCCGACGGCGGCCCGGGCACCGCCGCCGTCCTCGCGCGCGCCGCCGGCGGCGAGCTCGCCGAGGCCGAGGTCGCCGGCCCCCTCGGCGCGCCGGTGCGCGCGCGCCTCGCGCTGCTGCCGCCGCGCGCGGCGGGCGGCCCGCCCGTCGCCGTCGTCGAGGCGGCGCAGGCCTGCGGCCTCTCCCTCGTCCCGCCCGCGGAGCGCGACCCCGCGCGCGCGACCTCCTACGGGGTGGGCCAGCTGATCGGCGCGGCGCTCGACCGCGGCGCGCGCGAGATCGTCGTCGGCGTCGGCGGGGTGGCGACCAACGACGGCGGCGCGGGCGCGGCGCAGGCCCTCGGCTACCGCCTGCTCGACGGCGCGGGCGCCGCGCTGCCGGAGCCGGCCGGCGCGCTCGACCTCGCGCGCGTGGCCGCCCTCGACCACGCGGGCGTGGACCGGCGGCTCGCCTACGCCGACGTGACCGTCGCCGCCGACGTGACCAACGCGCTGCTGGGGCCGGAGGGCGCGACCGCCGTCTACGGCCCGCAGAAGGGCGCAGCCGCCGCGCTGCTGCCGCGCCTCGAGGACGCGCTGCGCCGCTGGGCCGCGGCGCTCGCCTCCAGCCTCGAGGTCGAGGTGACGGACCTCGCGGGCGGCGGCGCGGGCGGCGGGCTCGCGGCGGGACTGATCGGCGCCGTCGGCGGGCGCATCGAGTCGGGCGCGGCGCTCGTGGCCGCCGCCGCCGGCGCCGAGGACGCGATCCGCGGCGCCGGCCTCGTCGTCACCGGCGAGGGCCGCCTCGACGCGCAGACGGCCTACGGCAAGGCCGTCGAGCTGGTGACGGCGCTGGCCGAACGCTACGAGACGCCGTGCGTGGTCGTCGCCGGCGCCGTCGAGGGCGCCACGGCGGGCATCGCCGATTTCGAGACGCTGACCGGCGGCGGCGTCTTCGAGGCCGAGGCGATGCGCCGCGCCGCCGCGCTGGCCGAGGCCGCCGCCGGGCGCCTCGTGCGCCGCGGCGCGTGGGACGCCGCCGCCCGCGCCGCCGACGCCTCGGCCGCGCGCGCGCTGATCGAGGCCGCCGCCGACTGCCGCGCCGAGGGCCTCGTGACCTCGCACGGCGGCAACCTCTCGGCGCGGCGCGCGCGCGGCGGCGCGCTGATCTCGGCGACCGGCGCGATGCTGGGGCGGCTGACCCCCGAGCGCCTCGTCGCCGTGGACGGCGCGGGCGCGCCGCGCGACCCCGCCGCGCCCGCCCCCTCCTCCGACACCGCCGTGCACCTCGCGATCTACGAGGCGTGCGCCGGGGCCGGCGCGGTGCTGCACGCGCACCCGGCGCACGCCGTGGCGCTGGCCTTCGGCCGCGACGCGATCGAGCCGGCCAACCTCGAGGGGCGGCTGTTCCTCGGGCGCGTGCCGGTGATCGACGCGGGGCGGGAGGCGGCGCCCGTCGCCGCCGCGCTGCGCGAGCACCCGATCGCCGTCGTGCGCGGCCACGGCAGCTACGCCCGCGGCGAGGACGCCTGGGACGCACTGCGCGTCACCTCCACGCTGGAGGAGGCCGCCCGCGTCCTGCTCCTGAGCGGACGCTGAGGGCGGCGGCGCGGGCGGCAGGCGGCGGCGTGCTACAGTGGCCCCGACGGGAGATGCGCCATGACCACCGCGAGGAACGTCATCGAGGCCGTGCGCGGCCTCCGCGAGGACGGCGGATTCGAGGCGAAGCAGGCCGACGAAATCGGCATCGCCGCCGCCCGCATCGCCGAGGCCTCCGCCGATCGGCTGCTGATCCGGCTCGGCGCGTGGACGCTCGCCGTGGTGGCGATCGCCACCACGATCATCGTCGCGTCGCTGCGCTTCTCGCTCGCCTGACGCCGACTCCGCGCGAACGTCATGGGTGCGAAGCAGGACGGCGAAATCGGCGTCGCCGCCGCCCGCATCGCCGAGGCCTCCGCCGATCGGCTGCTGATCCGGCTCGGGGCGTGGACGCTCGCCGTGGTGGCGATCGCCACCACGATCATCGTCGCGTCGCTGCGCTTCTCGCTCGCCTGACGCCGCCCGCCCGTTGTAGGATCGGCGGGCGGACGGGAGCGGCGCGAAGCCGCGCGGCGGGGGCGGCGGATATTGTTCACTCTCCTTAGCACCCCCCCCCCCTCGAAGACATAACTATTTCGCACTCCTCGCGGCGTGGCTCGGCGCGCTGCTGCTGGGCGCCGCGCTGATCCTCGCCGCGCCCGCGACGGCTCAGAGCACCACCGACTACGACGACGACAACGACGGCCTGATCGACGTCCGCAGCCTCGCGCAGCTCGACGCCGTCCGCCACGACCTCAACGGCGACGGCGACCCCTCGGCGACGGGCGCGACGGCCTACGGCGCGGCCTTCCCCAACCGCGTCACGACCTCGAGCGGTCGCATGGGCTGCCCCTCGGGAACCTGCACCGGCTACGAGCTGCGCGCCGACCTCACCTTCGACGAGAACGGCGACGGCCAGATGACGGCCACGGGCGACCCGACGTACTGGAACAGCGGCAGCGGCTGGCAGCCGCTCGGCTACTACGCGGCTGCGTTCCAGGGCAACGGCCAGAAGGCCGTCTCGCCTCTCCGGTCCATCTCCCACCTGCAGTCGTCACCCGCCGTCGTCGTGCGGTAGCGCCCCGGCGGGACGTCGATGCCGATGCGGTACTCGCCGTCGCCGAACGCGACGGGCGAGGGCGCGACGGGCGAGGGCGCGACGGGCGAGGGCGCGACGGGCGGCGGCACGGCGGGCGGCGTCGCGGCGGGCAAGGGCGCGGCGGGCGAGGGCGTGGCGAGCGATGCCGTCGCGGCGGGCGGCGGATCGGCGGGCGGCGGCGCGGCGGGCGAGGGCGCGGCGGGCGAGGGCGCGGCGGGCGGCGGCGCGGCGGGCGAGGGCGCGGCGGGCAAGGGCGCGGCGGGCGTCCGTGCTGGCCGGGCGTCGTCGCGCGAGGCGTCGCCGCAGCCCGTGGCGAGGAGCGCGAGCACCGCGCCGGCGACGGCGACCGCAAGCCTCCAGCGCCCCATCGGCTGCTCCCCGCGCGCAGCATAGCGCGGCGCGGCCTCGCTCGCGGGGCGGGCGTCAATCGAGGCCGAGGCGCTCCATTTCGGCGTCGTCGAAGCCGAAGTGGTGGGCGATCTCGTGGAGCACGGTGCGGCGCACCTCGGCGGGGATGGCGTGCGGGGGGAAGGCGCGCTCCAGCGGCCCCTGGTAGATCGCGATGCGGTCGGGCAGCGCCATGTGGTACTCGCCGCGGTCGGTGAGCGGGGTGCCGACGTAGAGGCCGAACAGCTCGGATCGCGGCTCGAAGCCGGCGTCGGCGAGGTCCTCGGGCGCGGGTTCGCGCTCGATCACGATCGCGACGTTGTCGAGGTAGCCCTCGACCTCGGGGGGGAGCGCGTCGAGGGCCTGCCGGACGAGGCGGCGGAAGCGGTCGCGCTGCATCGGCGCCGGGCCGGGCGGGGGCGGCTCAGCCGCCGCGGCGGCGTCCGGCGGCGGCGGGCCAGATCGTGTGGTAGCCGTCGCCCTCGATCGCGCGGCGGAACTCGGTGCGTTCGAGTTCGAGCAGGCGCCCGTAGGTCTCGCCGACGCGGGGGATGACCTCGAAGGCGTCCATCGCGGCGAGGCGCGCGCGCACGGTCTCGAGCACGCCGAGCCGTTCGAGGGAGGCGACGCGCAGCGGCCAGGAGACGACGTGGAGGCGCTTCGGCGGGGGGAAGCCGGGCCGCGCGCGCTCGATGCTCCGCATCCGCTCGGCGAACGAGGCGGCGGGCGGCAGCAGCTCGACGCCCGGCCCGGCCTCGGCGCTCGCGCGGAAGTCGAGGAGCAGCCGCTCGGCGACGGGCGTGAAGCGCACGAGCAGGTGGTCGACCGAGCGGATCGAGGATCGCAGCGTCTCGATGTCGAGGTCGCGCGGGCCGTCCATGCGTCCAGTCTACACCGCGCCGCGCGCGGCGGTTTGACCGCGCTCGCGGGGCGTCCGGACAATCGGGGGCGTGGACGGCGCCCGATCGGCTGCGCGTGGGCGGTTCGCGGCGTGGGCGGCGTTGGCGCTGGCGCTGTCCGCGCTGCTGGCGGGCGCGTGCCGCGAGCAGCCCGCCGCCCAGCCCGGCTACGAGCCGCGCCCGCGCGAACGGGCGGGGACGCCGCGCCCGTTCGCGCTCGGCTTCTCGGCGCTGCCGGCCGAACTGACGCAGGCCGCCTACCTCGACGCCTTCGACCTCGCGGCCGGCTACGGCGAGCTGCTGCTGATCCAGCGCGCGCCCGAGTGGGCCGAGTTCCTCGGCGGGGGCGAGCCCTCGGAGCGGCTGGACGACGTGACGCTGCGGGAGCGCGAGGCCGTGGCCGAGCGGGGGCTGCGGCTCTTCTACGCGCTCGATCCGTTCGATCCGGCGAACCGCGGGCGGCTGGCGGCGCCGCCGCCGGATCGCGAGGACGGGGGCCTCGGCGACCCCGGACTGCGGGCGGCGTTCGTGGCGGAGGCGCGCTACGTGGCCGCGGCCTACGAGCCGGCGTACCTCGCGCTGGGCGTCGAGATCAACGCGACGTTCGAGCGTTCGCGGGCGCAGTACGCGGCGTTCCTCCACGCCTACCGCGAGGCCTACGACGCGGTGAAGGCGGTCAGCCCGGAGACGCTGGTGTTCGCGACGTTCCAGTACGAGCAGCTGCTGGGGGTGGTGCCGTGGGAGCGCCCGCGCCCGCCGCGCTGGGAGCTGCTGGACGACTTCGGGGAGCGGCTGGACCTGTTCGCGGTGGCGACGTTCCCGTCGGTGACGTACCGCCTCGCGCGCGACGTGCCGCCGCTCTACTACCGCCAGAGCCGCGACCACACGGCGCTGCCGCTGGCGTTCGCGGCGGTGGGGTTCGCCTCGGCGCCGGGGCGGGACGGGGTGCACTCCTCGACGGCGGCGGAGCAGCGGCGCTACCTGCAGCGGCTGCTGTCGGACGCGGACGCGATCGGGGCGCCGTTCCTCGTGTGGTTCGCGGGGCGCGATCCGGCCTACGCGGACGGGCCGCCGCTCGACCTGCTGGCGAGCGTCGGCCTGCGCGACGCCTCGGACCGCCCGAAGGAGGCGTGGACGGTGTGGGCGGAGACGGCCTCGCGCCCCCTCGATGCGGGGCCGTGAGGCCGGGGCCGTCAGGCTTCGCGAGGGAGCCTCGGCGTGGCATACTGGGCGCATGGCGATCTTCAGGAAGCGCGACGGCGATACGCCCACGAAGGGCAGGGCGGCTCAGGACGGCGCGCCGCCGAGGGACGAGGCGGCCTCGAACGGCGCGCCCGCGCCGGACGGGGACGGCGGCGAGCGGCTCACTGCGTCGGGTATCCCGCGCGGCAACCTGCTGTACCTCGCCGAGGGGTACGGCCTGCACTCCCGGGACAGCGTTCCCCCGAACGGCGCGTCCCGGCCGGACGGCGAAGACGCCGAGCGGCTCACGAGGTCGGGCCTCCCGCGCGGCAATTTCCTCTACATCGCAGGGGGATACGGCCCCTTGCCGGACGATGACTAACCCGGCAGCCGCGCCGCCAGCGCGATCGCCAGCATCCCCGCGATCGCGGCGCTGCCCTGCGCGACCGCTCCGTACAGCTCGCGGCGAAACCAGACGGCCTTCTCCCGTGTGGTCTGCTCGTTCGCCTCGTAGGATGCGACGAGCGTCCGGGCGATCCAGAGCCGCACTTCCGGCTCCCCGTGCGTCGAGGCGACTGCGATCAGCTCGCGCTGCTCCGGTCCGTGCGCCAGGCGGGCGGGCCGGACCGTGCGGTAGAAGGCGTACAGCGTCCAGCCGAAGACGGCGAGGACGGCTGCGCCGCAGGCGATCGCCGCTACGGCCGCCGGCCGCGCGGGGCCGTCGCCGAGCACGCCGACCAAGGAGGCGGCGAAGAGGCCGGCGAACGCCGCCGCCACGGTCAGCGCCACGCCCGCCTTCGTGTCGAACGAGCGGTTGGCCCGGGCCTGCTCGCCCAGCTGCCAGAGCGCCATGTCGTAGGCGGCCTGCGGAGCCGTCGGCGCGGCGTCGTCCTCCGTGACCATGCGGCGAGGGTAGCACCAGCCCGCCGGGGCCTCGCGCGTTTGCGCGACGGCGCGCGCATCGGCTATAGTGGGACATGGCGTTGGGCGCGGCACGATCCATTCGGGACGATGTACGTTTCGCGGCGGCGGGAGACCGCACGCCGTAGCCGTGCGCGCCGCGCCCCGGCGCACGGGCGATCAGCGCGAGGGAGCAGCCACCTTGGTCACCACCGAGCGAGCCAGCGTGTCCCCGGCGGTCACGAGGCACTACGGCAAGTCCGAGTCCGTCCTCGACGTCCCCCACCTGATCGACATGCCGATCCGCTCCTACGAGCGCTTCCTGGCGGAGGGGCTGCGCGAGCTCTTCGACGAGATCTCGCCGATCGAGGACTTCACCGGCTCGCGCATGGCGCTGTCCTTCACCGGGTACCACATCGAGGAACCGAAGCACAGCGAGCGCGAGTGCCGCCAGCAGGACGCCACCTACGCCGCCCCGCTGCGCGTCACCGCCGAGCTGGTGGACAAGACCGGCGAGGAGCCCGTCGTCAAGGAGCAGCCGCTCTACCTCGGCGACCTGCCGCTGATGACGGAGCAGGGCACCTTCGTGATCAACGGCGCCGAGCGCGTCGTCGTCTCCCAGCTCGTGCGCTCGCCCGGCGTCTACTTCACCGAGGCCACCGACCCGGCGACCGGCCGCCGCCTCACGCAGGCCAAGCTGATCCCCAACCGCGGCGCGTGGCTGGAGTTCGAGACCTCGAACAAGGACGTGCTCTCCGTCAAGGTCGACCGCAAGCGCAAGATCCCGGTCACGATCCTGCTGCGCGCCGTGGACCTCGAGGAGGGGCTGGGCGACGACGAGCGCGGCACCGACGAGCGCATCCGCGCCATGCTCGCCGACGTCGACGCCGACGCCGACCACTCCTACGTCGAGCGGACGCTGGAGAAGGACCCGGCCGAGAACCGCAAGCAGGCGCTGGACGAGTTCTACAAGCGCGTCCGCCCCGGCGACCCGCCGACCTCGGAGAACGTCCGCAACCTGCTCGACACGCTGTTCTTCAGCGAGCGCCGCTACGACCTCGGACGGGTGGGGCGCTACAAGGTCAACAAGCGGCTCGGCGGCATGGGCCTCGACGACGTCGTGGCGCTCGTGGGGAAGGCCATCGATCGGCTGGGCCTCGAGGCGGCCAGCGGCAGGAGCGCGCCTGACGCCGGGAAGCTCGCCGCGTCCGTCCGCGCCGCCCTCAAGGGCCGCGAGCTCCGCGGGAAGGCGGAGCGGCGCGCGCTGCAGCAGGCGGAGATCGCGCCCGCCGTCGCCGCGGTCGTCACCGGCGCCGTCAAGGAGCTCGACCCCGATCGCCTCACCGGCGAGGGCGAACTGAAGGGCGACGACGCCGCGGCGATCCGGGCGGTGGTCGAGCAGCGCACGCTGCGGCGCGAGGACATCGTCGCGATCGTGCGGAAGATGATCGAGATCAACAACCGCGACGACGAGCCGGACGACATCGACCACCTCGGCAACCGCCGCGTGCGTTCGGTCGGCGAGCTGATCCAGAACCAGTTCCGCGTGGGGCTGCTGCGGATGGAGCGCGTCGTGCGCGAGCGCATGACGATCACCGATCCCGACGAGGCGACGCCCTCGGCGCTGGTCAACGTGCGGCCGGTGGTGGCGGCGATGAAGGAGTTCTTCGGCGGCTCCCAGCTGTCGCAGTTCATGGACCAGACGAACCCGCTGGCCGAGCTCGCGCACAAGCGGCGGCTGTCGGCGCTCGGCCCCGGCGGCCTCTCGCGCGACCGCGCCGGCTTCGACGTGCGCGACGTGCACTTCAGCCACTACGGCCGCATCTGCCCGATCGAGACCCCCGAGGGCCCCAACATCGGCCTCATCGGCAACCTCGCCACCTACGGGCAGGTCAACGACTACGGCTTCATCCAGACGCCCTACCGCCCGGTGCGGCGCGAGGTCGAGGTCGGCAAGCGCAGCCCCGAGCTCGAGGGGCGCGTGCTCGCGGCCGGCGTCAAGGACGCCAACGGCGCCACGATCGCGCGCGCCGGCGCGCGCGTCGACGCGAAGCTGGCGGCGAAGCTGGCCGGCGCCGCCGCCGACCGCATCGCCGTGCGCCCCTTCGCCTCGCGCGAGACCGAGTACCTCGACGCCGACGCCGAGAAGGGCTTCCGCATCGCCGAGGCCAGCACGCGCCTCGACGAGCAGGGCAACCTCACCGACGAGCGGCTCGAGGTGCGCCACGCCGAGCGGCTGCGGATGGTGTCCTCCGCCGAGGTGGACTACGTCGACGTCTCGCCGAAGCAGATCGTCTCGGTGGCGGCGGCGCTGATCCCCTTCCTGGAGCACGACGACGCCAACCGCGCGCTGATGGGCGCGAACATGCAGCGCCAGGCGGTGCCGCTGGTGCGGCCCGAGGTGCCGCTGGTCGGCACCGGCATGGAGCGCCAGGTGGCGCAGAACTCGGGCCAGGTGCTGACCGCCGAGGAGGACGGCGAGGTGCTGTCGTCCTCGGCCAGCTTCCTGACGGTGCGCTACGCCTCGGGGCGCGTGGAGCGCTACCCGCTGAGCAAGTTCGTGCGCTCCAACCAGGGCACCTGCATCAGCCAGCGCCCGCTCGTGGACCGCGGCGACCGCTTCGCGAAGGGCCAGCCGCTGCTCGATTCGTCCTCGACGCAGAACGGCGAACTGGCGCTGGGGCAGTCGGTGCTGGTGGCGTTCATGTCGTGGGAGGGGCTGAACTTCGAGGACGCGATCGTGCTCTCGGAGAGCGTGATCCGCGACGACAAGTTCACCTCGATCCACATCGAGAAGCACGAGATCGAGGCGCGCGACACGAAGCTGGGCCCGGAGGAGATCACGCGCGACATCCCCAACGTGGGCGACGAGTCGCTGCGCGACCTCGACGCGCGCGGCATCATCCGCGTGGGCGCCGAGGTGCGCGAGGGCGACATCCTCGTCGGCAAGATCACGCCCAAGGGCGAGACCGAGCTGACGCCCGAGGAGAAGCTGCTGCGCGCGATCTTCGGCGAGAAGGCGCGCGAGGTGAAGGACACCTCGCTGCGCGTCCCCCACGGCGAGCGCGGCAAGGTGACCGAGGTGCGCGTGCTGGAGCGCACCGCCGACGACGAGCTGCCGACCGACGTCAACATGCTGGTGCGCGTCTCCGTCGCCCAGCGGCGCAAGGTCTCCGAGGGCGACAAGATGGCCGGGCGCCACGGCAACAAGGGCGTCGTCAGCCGCATCATGCCGATCGAGGACATGCCCTACCTCGCCGACGGGCGCGCCATCGAGGTCGTGCTCAACCCGATCGGCGTGCCCTCGCGCATGAACCTCGGGCAGGTGCTGGAGACGCACCTCGGCTGGGCCGCCAACACCCTCGGGATGCGCGCGGTGACGCCCGTCTTCGACGGCGCCTCCGACGGCGAGATCGAGGACGCGCTGGCCCGCGCCTGGCTCGCCATGCAGTCCGGCGCCGTGCTGCCCGGGGACGCCCCGCCGCCCGGCAACGGCCACGGCGGCGGCAACGGGAGCGGGGCGGACGCCGGCGGCCTCGGCGCGCGGCTCGACTTCGCGAAGCTCGAGGCCTACGTGCGCGAGGGCGGCTTCCGCCCCGAGGAGGTGCTGAGCCACGAGCCGGAACACGTCGGGGCGGCGCGTCGCGCCTGCCTCACGCTGTGGCTGGAGCAGCGCGGCGAGCGCGGCGCGCGCACCCTCGGCGCCGAGGCCTTCGCCGCGCGCGTGGACGAGGCGGCGCGGGCCGGCGGCGAGCCGCCGCCGGTGTGGGGCAAGCAGACGCTCCTCGACGGCCGCACCGGCGAGCCGTTCGACCAGCCGGTGACGGTCGGCTACATCTACATGCTGAAGCTGGTGCACCTCGTCGAGGACAAGATCCACGCGCGCTCGACGGGGCCGTACTCGCTGATCACGCAGCAGCCGCTCGGCGGCAAGGCGCAGTTCGGCGGGCAGCGCTTCGGCGAGATGGAGGTGTGGGCGCTGGAGGCCTACGGCGCCGCCCACATCCTGCAGGAGATGCTGACCGTCAAGTCCGACGACGTGGTGGGCCGCGTCAAGGCCTACGAGGCGATCGTCAAGGGCGAGAACACGATGGAGCCCGGCGTGCCGGAGTCCTTCAAGGTGCTCGTCAAGGAGCTGCAGTCGCTCTGCATGAGCGTGGAGATCCTCAACGAGGACGAGGAGCAGGTCGCCTTCTCGGAAGACTACATCGAGGCCATCCCGTCGCTCGGCATCAACCTGTCCGGGCGGGAAGCGGAGGAGAGCGCGAGTGCTTGAGGTCAACGACTTCAACGCGATCAAGCTGTCGCTGGCGTCGCCGTCGCAGATCCGCAACTGGTCGTACGGCGAGGTCACCAAGCCGGAGACGATCAACTACCGCACGCTCAAGCCCGAAAAGGACGGGCTGTTCTGCGAGAAGATCTTCGGTCCGACGAAGGACTTCGAGTGCTACTGCGGCAAGTACAAGCGCGTGCGCTACAAGGGCATCGTCTGCGACAAGTGCGGCGTCGAGGTCGCGCGCAGCAAGGTGCGGCGCGAGCGCATGGGCCACATCAGCCTCGCCGCCCCCGTCACCCACATCTGGTTCGCCCTCGGCGTCCCCAGCCGCCTCGGGCTGCTGCTCGACATCCCCCCCCGCCGCCTCCAGCGCGTCCTCTACTTCGCCGACTACGTCATCACCGAGGTCAACGAGGAGGCCCGCGACTACGCCCTCGAACAGCTCCTGCTCGAAATCGAGGAGGAGGTCGAGCGCCGCGAGAGCGAGACCTCCAGCCTGATCGCCGTCCGCAAGGAGGCCCGAGACCAGGAGATCGCCGAGATCGAGCGCAAGCGCGACGCCGAACTCGCCGGCGCCGACGCCGAACTGCCCGGCCTCATCGACGAGGTCATGGGCGAGGCGCGCGCGCTCGAGGAGGACCTGCTGGCCCGCCAGGGCGAGAAGCTGCGCGCGAAGCTCGCCTTCCGCGGCGAGACCCTCGGCACGCGCGGCACGGCCATCGACGCCGACACGATCGAGGCGCTGCACGAGGCCGCACGCCAGCAGATGGCCGTCGCCGAGGAGCGCGTCGCCGAGCGCAGGCAGGCCGTCGCGGACGGCGCCGCGGCCGCGATCCAGAGCAAGCGCGACGAGGCGCTGGAGGAGCTCAAGCCGCTGGAGGACCAGGTCTCCGCCGTCCGCGCCCAGGTGCGGAAGGAGCACGACGACCTGCTGAAGCGCCTCGAGCGGCTGCGCGACCCCGTCGAGGCCGACATGCTGACCGTGCTCACCGAGCAGGAGCACCGCGAGCTCGACGAGCGCTTCGGCCTCGTCTTCAAGGCCGGCATGGGCGCCGAGTCGATCCTGAGCATCCTCGAGCGCATCGACCTCGAGCGGCTGCGCGGGAAGCTGCAGGAGGAGACGCACTCCGTCTCCGGGCAGCGGCGCAAGAAGGCGACCAAGCGGCTGCGCGTGGTGGAGGCGCTCAGGAAGTCGGGCAACCGCCCGGACTGGATGATCGTGCAGGAGCTGCCGGTGCTGCCGCCGGACCTGCGCCCGATGGTGCAGCTCGACGGGGGGCGCTTCGCCACCTCCGACCTCAACGACCTCTACCGCCGCGTGATCAACCGCAACAACCGGCTCCGGCGGCTGCTCAACCTCGGCGCGCCGGAGATCATCATCCGCAACGAGAAGCGGATGCTGCAGGAGTCGGTCGACTCGCTGATCGACAACGGCCGCCGCGGGCGCGCGGTCAGCGGCTCCGGCAACCACAAGCTGAAGTCGCTGTCGGACCTGCTCAAGGGCAAGCAGGGCCGCTTCCGCCAGAACCTGCTCGGCAAGCGCGTCGACTACTCGGGGCGCTCGGTGATCGTGGTCGGGCCGGACCTGCGGCTGCACCAGTGCGGGCTGCCGAAGAAGATGGCGCTCGAACTGTTCAAGCCCTTCATCATGCACACCCTCGTCCGCAAGGGGCTGGCGCACAACATCAAGAGCGCCAAGCGCATCGTCGAGCGCGCCCGCCCCGAGGTCTGGGACGTGCTCGAGGAGGTGATCGGCGACCGCCCGGTGCTGCTCAACCGCGCCCCCACCCTCCACCGCCTCGGCATCCAGGCCTTCGAGCCGGTGCTGATCGAGGGCTCCGCGCTCCAGCTGCACCCGCTCGTCTGCTTCGCCTACAACGCCGACTTCGACGGCGACCAGATGGCCGTCCACGTCCCCCTCTCCTACGAGGCCGTCGCCGAGGCCCGCCAGGTGCTGCTCAGCACCAGGAACCTGCTCTCCCCCTCCGACGGGGAGCCGGTCGTCGCGCCCACCCTCGACATGGTGCTCGGCTGCTACTACATGACGTGGGCCGCCGGCGAGGACGGCGCCGCCCGGCCGCCGCACCCCTACGGCTCCGCCGACGAGGTGCGGATGGCCTACGCGCAGGGCCACCTCGGCCTGCACGACCCGGTGCGCGTGCGCGTCGGCGGCGAACGCCTCGACACCACCGCGGGGCGCGTGCTGTTCAACGACATCGTGCCCGAGGGCATCGGGTTCCGGAACGAGCTGATGGACAAGCGCGCGCTGCGCGCGCTCGTCTCGCGCGTGCACGAGGAGCTGGGCTCGGAGCGCACGGTCGAGTTCGTGGACGCGATCAAGGACCTCGGCTTCCGCTACGCGACGCAGTCGGGCATCTCGATCGCGCTCTCCGACATCGCGGTGCCGTCCGGCAAGGGCGCGCTGATGGAGGCCGCCGACCAGCGCGTCGACGCGCTCGAGGGCGACTACCAGATGGGCCTGATGACGGAGAACGAGCGCTACAAGGCGGCGATCGACATCTGGCAGGGCGCCACCGACGAGATCCAGAACCAGCTGAAGGAGAGCCTCGACCCGCTGGGGCCGCTGGCGCTGATGGCCGACTCCGGCGCGAAAGGCAACATCGCCCAGATCCGCCAGATGGGCGGGATGCGCGGCCTGATGAGCGAGTCCGACGGCCGCATCATCGACCTGCCGGTGCGCTCCTCCTTCCGCGAGGGCCTGTCGGTGCTGGAGTACTTCATCTCCACCCACGGCGCGCGCAAGGGCCTCGCCGACACCGCGCTCCGCACCGCCAGCTCGGGCTACATGACGCGCCGCATGATCGACGTGGCGCAGGACGTGATCGCGCTGGAGGAGGACTGCGCCGCCGAGGGCGAACCGGTCCCCGGCATCTGGCTGGCCGAGCACGCCGAGGCCGGCATCCTCGCCTCCCTCGTCGAGCGCATGACCGGACGCTGGACCGCCTCGCCCCTCGCCCACCCGGAGACCGGCGAGCTGCTCGCCGGGGCCAACGAGGAGATCGGCGAGGGCGTCGCGCGGGGCTTCGTCGAGGCGGGGGGCGAGCGGGCGCACGTCCGCTCGCCGCTGGCCTGCCGGTCGCGGCGCGGCGTCTGCCAGCGCTGCTACGGCCGCTCGCCCGCCACCGGCGAGCTGGTGCAGCCCGGCGTCGCCATCGGCATCATCGCCGCCCAGTCGATCGGCGAGCCGGGCACCCAGCTGACGATGCGGACCTTCCACACCGGCGGCGTCGCCGACGAGTTCGACATCACCGGCTCCCGCAAGGAGGGCACGCGCGACGAGGTCCGCCGCCGCCAGGCGCTCAGCCAGATCGAACTCTCCGGCCTCGCCCGCGTCGAGGAGATCTTCGAGGCGCGCACGCCCAAGGGGCAGGCCGTCGTCTCCGAGATCGACGGCGCCGTCGAGGTGATCCGCTCCGGCGACGTCCGCGTCATCGCCGTCGCCAACACCGAGACCCGCTCCGAGGAGCGCGAACTCCCCGACGGCCTCGACCTGCTCGTCGAGGACGGCGAGGAGGTGGCCGCCGGCCAGCCGCTCGCCGCCGCCCCGGAGGGCGAGGACGGCAAGGGCGCCAAGGGCGCCGCCCTGCCCGCGCCGCTCGTGGCCCCGGCCTTCGGCGGGCGCGTCGAGTTCGTCCGCAAGGGGCGGCGCAAGCGCCCCGTCGCGCTGCGCGTCGTGTCCGAGGTCACGGACGAGCGCGAGTACGAGATCCCGGCGGCCGCGCGCATCCGCGTCGAGACCGGCGAGCTCGTCCGCGCCGGCCGGCCGCTGACCGAGGGCGTGTTCGACCCGCAGGACGTGCTCAGGATCCTCGGCCCGGAGACGGTCCAGCTCTACCTCGTGGACGAGGTGCAGAAGGTCTACCGCTCGCAGGGCGTGAACATCAACGACCGCCACATCGAGGTGATCGTGCGCCAGATGATGCGCCGCGTGTCGATCACCGACCCCGGCGACAGCGAATTCCTCGCCGAGGAGGCGGTGGACCGCCACCTCTTCGAGCGCGAGAGCGAGCGCATCGCCGGGGAGGGCGGCGTCCCGCCCGAGGCGAAGCCGATGCTGCAGGGCGTGACGCGCGCCTCGCTCAGCACCGACAGCTTCCTCGCCGCGGCCTCCTTCCAGGAGACGACGCGGGTGCTGACCGAGGCGGCGATCGCCGGCGCCACGGACCACCTGCGCGGCCTCAAGGAGAACGTGATCATCGGCAAGCTGATCCCCGCGCGCGTCCCGATCACGGTCGAGCGCCCCGAACCGATCGCCGAGATGCCGATGCCGGAGTCGCTGCTGCTGCCCTTCGTCTTCGACTTCGAGCGCCCCGGCGACCTCGAATTCGACGGCGAGTCGCTGGCCGAGCTGATGGGCGCGGAACCGGCCGAGCTCGCGCTCGCCGGCTCCTACGTCGCCGAGCCGGACTAGCGCGGCGCAGCCCTCGGCGCATCGCACGGGGAAGCCCCGCCGTAGGCGGGGCTTCTTCGCGCCGGGGGCCGGGAGGCCGCGCGGCGCGCGGCGGCGGCGGGCTGGAGGCCTCAGAGGTCGCGGCGGCGGAAGTGCCACACGCCCGAGGCGAGCGCGGCGACGCTGAGCGCGCCGAACACGATCAGCACGCGCAGCTGGTCGCCGACGCCGGTCTCGCCGCGGAAGGTCTCCGGCAGGCGGTCGAGCACGGCCGTCGTGCTCATCCAGCGCAGGCCGAGGAACTGCAGCAGCACGCCGGAGGCGAGCGCGGTCAGCATCGCCCCGATGATCGCGATCTGCGGGCTGCGGAAGATCGCCGACAGCCCCATCCCGTAGCAGGTGAGGAAGGCGATCAGCGCCGCCACCATCGCCACCCCGCCCAGCACCCCCGCCACCGTGGTGTCGTCGGCGGCGGCGAAGCGCCGCACGAGGTAGACGAAGGGCACGACGACGGCGAAGTAGACGCCGAGGCAGACGCCGAAGCGGGCGGTGATCTTGGACCAGACGTACTCGCCGCGCGTGACCGACTTGGAGAGGATGGCGTCGGCGATGATGCCCGATTCGGAGTTGATCGCGCTCGCCGCGAGGATCGAGACGGCGATCCAGGAGAGCGGCGCGAGCACCGCGGCGAGGTAGGCGGCGAGCGTCTCCGAGGCCAGCTCGCCCTCGCGGGCGGCGACGACGACGAGGAAGCCGGCGGGCGCGGCCAGCAGCACGAGCCAGGCGCGCACCAGCCACGAGTGGCCGAGCTGCCCGAGGTCACGACGCAGCAGTGTGAGATAGGCCCGCATCGGCGGTCTCCGCTTCCCCGGCGTCCTCGCCGGGCGTCCCCGCCTCCGCGCCCTCGCGCAGCTGCTGCGGCGCGGTCGCCTCGCCGAGCCGCGGCGCGAGCGGGCCCTCGTCGAGCTGCTGGGAGGCGGCCCAGGCGGCGGCCCGCAGGAAGCCGCTGCGGCGGTCGTCGTCGAGGCGCTGCATGAACGCCTCCTCGATCTCGTGGCTGCCGGTGTCGAGGTGCAGCAGCTCGACGCCGGTGCGCTCGACCAGCGCGAGCACGCGCTGGACGTAGGCCGCCATCGGCTCGGTGCCGAGGAAGGTGATGCGGAACTCGGAGCCGGTGCGCTCGGCGCGGAAGGCGCCGAAGCTGTCGAGCTCGTGCAGCCGGTACTCGAAGCCGGTGATGTTGCCCTCGATCTCGAACGTGAGGATGCGCTGGCGGGCGAGGCGGCGCATCTCGGTCATCGGCCCTTCGTAGATCAGCCGCCCCTGCGAGATGATGCCGATGTCGGTGCAGACGCGCTCGACGTCGCTGAGGATGTGGGTGGCGAGGATGATCGTGCGGTCGTGGCCGGCCAGTTCGCGGATCAGCTCGATCGCGCGCTTGCGGCCGGAGGGGTCGAGGCCCGAGGTCGGCTCGTCGAGGATCAGCAGTTCGGGATCGTTCATCAGCGCCGCGGCGATGCCGAGCCGCGTCAGCATTCCCGTCGAGAGGCCGTCGATGCGGCGCGAGGCGTCCTGCGTGAGGTCGACCATCTGCAGCAGCTTGGCGAGCCGGATCGTGATCGTGTCGTTGCCGAGGCCGAGCACGTTGCCGAGGAACTGCAGGTACGAGATCGGCGTCATGTCGCGCGGGAAGGAGGGGTTCGTCGGCAGGTAGCCGATGCGGCGGCGCAGGTCGGCGTGGTTGACGTCCATCGGCTGCCCGAACAGCCGCAGGTGCCCCGCCGTGGGCCGGTGCAGGCCGAGCAGCAGCCGGAAGGTCGTGGACTTGCCGGCCCCGTTCGGCCCGACGAGGCCGTAGACCATGCCCTTCTCGATGGTGCAGTTGAGCGCGTTGAGCGCGATGTAGCGGTTCCGGTAGACCTTGGTGAGATCGACCGCCTCGACGATACGCATGGGGGCCGTCCGCTTCCGTCCGCCGCGCGCGCCGTCGGCTGGCGTGCGCGGCTCGCGCCGTGCGCGGGCAGGCTATGGTAACGGCGCGCCCGCGCTGACGCTACCGGCGGCGCGGCGCCGCGCCGCCCCGAGGGGGCGCGCTCGCGCGCGGCGCGGGTGATTGCCTACACTGCGCGGCGATGGCGAAGGTGCTGCTGGTCAGCGACGCGCGCGGCCACGCCGAAGCGGCCGCGGCGGCGTTCCGCGACGGCGCGCACGAGCTGCGCTGCGAGCCGACCCTCGAACGCGGCCTGCTGGCCGTGCGCGAGGAGCCGCCGCGCGTGCTGTGCGTCGATCTCGGCATGGGCTTCACGGTCGGCGGCTTCGCCGAGCTGGCGCGCGACCCGCAGATCGAGGCAGGCGTGGCGCTGCTCGCGATCGCCGCGCCCGCGCACTTTCACCTCGCGGCGGCGGGCGCGCCCGTCGCCGACCTGATCGTGCCGCCGTTCGGCCCCGACGAGCTGCGGCTGCGCGTCGAGCGCATCCTCGGCGCCGACGCCGGGGGCGAGGCCGGCGGCGGCCTGCTGCGCCGCGGCGAGCTCGCCATCGACCAGGACCGCTACACCGTCCGCCTCGGCGGCGAGGTCGTCGACCTCACCTACAAGGAGTACGAGCTGCTGCGCCACCTCGCGCTCAACCCCGGCAAGGCGTTCACGCGCGAGATGCTGCTCAACCAGGTCTGGGGCTACGACTACTACGGCGGCTCGCGCACCGTCGACGTCCACGTCCGCCGCATCCGCGCCAAGATCGAGCAGCACGAGCCGTACATCGAGACGGTGCGGAACGTCGGCTACCGCTTCGCCGAGCTCGCGCCGCGGCACTGAGCCGCCGCGCGCCGTGCGGCGCGGGCCGCGCCGGCGCTTCGCCGCGCCCTCGCCCTCGGGGCGGGGTCGGGCGCGAAACATGGCGGAAACGGCGGCGCGTGTAGAATGCGGTCGGCGGCGCGCGAGGGTTGCGCGCCGCCGCTGCGCGAACGCGCGGACGACGAAAGGGCGAGGCCCCCGGCGGGCGGGGCGAGAAGGGAAGCGCGGTGAACCTGCAGGAGCTGACGGAGCTGGTCCAGCGGGAGAACGTGACGCGGATCGACCTGCGCGTCACGGACCTGCTCGGCCGCTGGAACCACTTCACCGTGCCGCCGAAGGCGCTCGACGAGGACCTGTTCCAGAACGGGAGCGGCTTCGACGGGTCGAGCCTGCGCGGGTTCCAGGCGATCCACGAGTCCGACATGCTGCTCGTGCCCGAACTCGGCACCGCCGTGCTCGACCCCATCCCCGAGCGCCCGACGCTGGCGCTGATCTGCGACGTGATCGACACCGTCACGCGCGACCGCTACACCCGCGACCCGCGCAACGTCGCCGTCAAGGCCGAGGAGTACATGCGCTCCACCGGCATCGCCGACGAGGCCTTCTTCGGCCCCGAGCTGGAGTTCTTCCTCTTCGACGACGTGCGCTTCCAGCAGAGCCAGCAGTCCGCCTTCTACGCCATCGACTCCGAGGAGGCGCACTGGAACACGGGCGCCGACGAGGGCCCCAACCTCGGCTACAAGATTCCCGGCAAGGAGGGCTACGCCCCGCTCCCGCCGTTCGACGCCACCGCCGACCTGCGCGCCGAGATCGTCGCCACCATGAACGAGTGCGGCATCGACACCTTCGTCGACCACCACGAGGTGGCGACGGCCGGCCAGGGCGAGATCGGCGTCGGCAAGAACACGCTCGTCGCGCAGGCCGACGTCACCCAGTGGTACAAGTACGTCGTGCACAACGTCTCGCGCCAGCACGGCAAGGTCGCGACGTTCATGCCCAAGCCGATCTACGGCGACAACGGCTCCGGGATGCACACCCACCAGTCGCTGTGGAAGGGCGGCGAGCCGCTCTTCTACGACCCCAACGGCTACGCCGGGCTGTCCCAGATGGCGCGCTGGTACATCGGCGGGCTGCTGCGCCACGCCCAGGCGGTGCTGGCCTTCGCCGCGCCGACGACCAACTCCTACAAGCGGCTGGTGCCGGGCTTCGAGGCGCCCGTGAACCTCGTCTACTCGATGCGGAACCGCTCCGCCGCCGTCCGCATCGCCACCTACCGCCTCGGGATGCCGGACGAGGCCGCGGACAAGCGCATCGAGTTCCGCCCGCCCGACCCCACCGCGAACTGCTACCTCGCGTTCTCGGCGATGCTGATGGCCGGGCTCGACGGCATCCAGAACCAGATCGACCCGGGCGACCCCCTCGACCGCAACATCTACGACCTGCCGGCCGAGGAGGCGGGCGGCCTTCCGCATGTCCCGCCCCACCTCGGCGCCGCCCTCGACGCGCTCGAGGCCGATCACGACTTCCTGCTCCAGGGCGGCGTCTTCACCGACGACGTGATCGACACCTGGCTCGAGTTCAAGCGCGCCGAGGTCTCCGAGCAGGCCCAGCGCCCCACCCCCTTCGAGTACGAGATGTACTTCAACGGCTAGCACGCCCGGCGAAGCGCGCACGAGAGGCCCCCGCGAGGGGGCCTCTTCCGTTGCGGCGTCCTGTCGCGCGCGACGAGGCGCAGCGCGCGCCCCGCGCTACGGGGCGCGGCGCGGTAGACTGGGCGCGGACCTCGAAGGCTCGGGGGGAGGCGCGCGTGGCGGGCAACGGGGACGGCGGGGGCGCGGACGCCGCCGCGCGCTGGCGCGCGTGGCGCGAGCAGACGCCGGCGCTGCGCGAGTACGCCTACATGAACTCCGGCTTCTCCGGCCCCAAGCGCCGCGCCACGCACGAGGCCGTCCAGCGCAGCCTCGACGTCGAGCTGACGCACGGCTCGACCACGCGCCGCGCCCTCGACCACCGCTTCGAGACGACGCAGGCCTACCGCGAGACGATGGGGCGGCTGCTCGGCGCGTCCGCCGCCGAGATCGCGATCACCGGCAACACCACCGAGGGCATCAACCTCGTCGTCGGCGGCCTCGCCCTCGGCCCCGGCGACCTGATCGCCACCACCGACGTGGAGCACGGCTCCGGCATCGTGCCCGCCTACTACCAGCGCGAGCGCCGCGGCTGCGAGATCGCGATCGCGCCGATCGGCGCGCAGGACTCGCCCGGCGAGGCGATGGAGTCGTTCGTCTCGGCGATCGGCGCGGCGAGCGGCCCGCTGCGCCTCGTGATCCTGTCCGAGATCTCGTACTCGACGGGGCAGCTGCTGCCCCTCGACGCGATCGTCGAGGAGACGCACCGGCGCGGCGGGTACGTGCTCGTGGACGGCGCGCAGACGGCGGGCCACATCCCGATCGACGTGCGCGCGAGCGGCGTCGACTTCTACGCGATCCCCTCGCACAAGTGGCTGTGCGGGCCGGACGGCCTCGGCGCGCTGTACGTGCGCGAGGACCTGATCCCGCTGGTGGAGCCCGTGAAGGTGGCGGGCCGCGCGGCGGCGTCGTACGACTTCGCGGGCGGCTTCGTCCCCGAGCGCGAGCGCATCACCAAGTACGAGCTGACGACGACCTCGACGCCGCTGATCGCGGGCACGATCGAGGCCGCCGAGTGGTTCCTCGCATCCGGCCCCGAGGCCGTGTTCGCGCGCGCCCGCGCGCTCAACCGCTACGCAGGGGAGCGCTTCGGGCGGATCGAGGGCGTGAGCGTCGTCAGCCCCCGCCGCGACGCGACGCGCACGGGGCTGTTCTGCTTCGCCGCGGACGGCCTCGGCGCGGGGATGGTGAACGCCTACCTCCAGCAGGAGGCGAAGGTCGTCTGCCGCTCCGTCGAGCAGTTCGGCAGCGTGCGCCTGTCGCTGCACGCCTTCAACACCGAGGCCGAGGTGGACCTCGCCGCCGCGACGGTCGAGCGCGCCCTCCGCGAGGGCATCCCCGGCGACGTGGAGCCCGCGTTCCCGCCCCAGATCTTCGCGGGCGCGGGGCCGTAGCCGCCCCTCGCGGCGGACGGGAGGCGACGATGGCCGAGGGCGAGACCCACGAGCTGCTGGCCTCGACCCAGTGGCTCGCCGACCGGCTCGGCGGGGCGGGCCGCGACTTCGCGCTGATCGACGCGGGCGAGGCCGCCGCCTACCGCCGCGCGCACATCCCCGGCGCGGTCGGGCTGCCGCACCCCTACCTCAAGGGCGCCGGCGGCTCGCGGCTGGTGATGACCGCGCCCGAGTTCGAGGCGCTCGCGGGGCGGCTCGGCATCGCGAACGACACGCCGGTCGTGGTCTACGACGACAACGCCTCGCTGCACGCGGCGCGCGTGTGGTGGGTGTTCGGGCACTACGGCCACCGCGACGTGCGCGTGGTCGACGGCGGCCTCAACGCCTGGCTGCACGAGGGGCGGGCGCTGACCTCGGAGGCGCCGCGGCCCGCGCCCGCGCGCTTCGAGGCGCGCGAGGACGGCGCCGCGCACTGCGCCATCGGCGAGCTGCGCGCCATCGCCGAGGCCGGGCCGGACGCCGCCGGCGTGCAGGTCTGGGACACGCGCAGCCCCGAGGAGTGGAGCGGCGGGAACGACCGCGGCAACCTCCGCGCCGGCCACGTCCCCGGCGCGAAGCACCTCGAATGGCGCGAGCTGATGGAGGGGCCGCCCGCGCGCCGCTTCCGCCCGCTCGCCGCGATGCGCGCGCGCATCGCGGAGGCCGGCATCGACCCCGGAGCGCCGACCGTCACCTACTGACAGGGCGGCATCCGGGCCGCGTTCGCGGTCTTCGTCCTGCGGCTGCTCGGCAACGGGAGCGCGCGCAACTACGACGGCTCGATGGGCGAGTGGGCCAACCTCGAGGACACCCCCCTCACCCTCGGCTGACGGCGCGCCGCCACTTCCGCCACGGCGGTCGGCGGCTGGTATGCTGAATCTCCGGTAGGTCCGTGCTCGGCGAGAGGGGGCGGCCGGTGGACGACGGGTATCGCCCCGTACTGGACGAGCGCAAGTTCCGCCATCTGGTGCTCTACATCACGCAGCGGAGCTGGCAGGACGCGAGCCTCGGCAGAACGAAGCTCTGGAAGATCCTCTGGCTTAGCGATTTCCTCGCGTTCCTGCGGACCGGGCGATCGGTGACCGGTTCCGAGTACCTGCGCTTCCCGCTCGGGCCGGTGCCGGAGCACGGGCTGCGGCTCCTGCAGGCGATGGAAGACAGCGGCGAGATCGAGACGCGCACCGAGCTCTACCACGGGTATCGGCAGTACCGCCCGCTGGCGCGCGGCGAACCGGACCTCCGCCTGTTCACGGCGGAGGAGATCGCCGTGGTGGAGGAGGCCTGCCGGCAGTTCGCGGACATGAACGCCACGGAGGCCGTGCGGCACGTGCACGCCATCTCCGCCGGCTGGAGCCTCACCCCCGACCGGGAACGGATTCCGTACGAGACGGCGCTCCTCTCCCCCGAGGACCCCACCGAGGACGATATCGGGTGGGCGCGGGAGCTGGCGGCGCAGCGTGGCGCCTAGGCTGAACGTCGAGCGTGGCCCCGGGTTCCTCGACGACTGCGACAGGCTCGGCTTGAGCCGCGCCCAGGTCGCGCACATCGTGCGCGCGGTCATGATCCGGGCCGAGGCCGATCCGTACCTGGAGGCCGTGGTGCTCGCATCCATCCCCTCGGCGCGAGGCATGTTGAAACGCCCGCGAGTTGCGCTGGCGCGGGTCGGCGACGACATCACGCTGATCGGGATCGCCGAGGGCTGACCGCCGATGCGTGCCTGGCTACGGCGCCAACGGCGAGGGCCGCGATCAGGGGCCGCGCACGGCGCGGGCGAGGCGGGCGGGGTCGTCGGTGCAGACGGCGTCGGCGCCGGCGGCGCGGATGCGGCGCGCCTCGGCCTCGTCGTTGACGGTCCACGCCGCGACCGCGAGGCCGGCCGCGTGCGCCTCGCGCACCACCGCCGCGACGGCGAGCCGCCGTTCGAGGCCCACCCCCGCGAGGCCGAGATCGGCGGCCCGCGCGATCGCGGCGCGGGCGTCGGCGCCCTCGCCGGCGAGCAGCGAGGCCGCGGCCTCGGGCAGCGCCTCGCGGCAGGCGAGGCAGACTTCGGCGTCGAACGACCACAGCCAGCAGCGCGCGGCGGCGTCGGCCTCGCGCACGGCGCGCGCGACGGCGTCCTCGACGCCGGCCTGCTTGACCTCGATCGCGAACTGCAGCGGCGCGGACGCCGCCAGCGCCTCGGCGAGGGTCGGCACCGGCTGCGGCCCCGCGCCGCCGTGCGGGTCGGCGACGCGCAGCGCGCGCAGCCCGGCGAGCGTCACGGCGGCGACGGGCCGGGGGTCGCCCGTCGTGCGGGCGAGCGAGGCGTCGTGCATCAGCACCGGCGCGCCGTCGCTCGTGGCGCGCACGTCCACCTCGACGCCGTCGGCGCCCGCGCCGATCGCCGCCTCGACGCCGGCGAGGGTGTTCTCGGGCCGCACGCCCATCGCCGTGCGGTGCGCGATCAGCAGCGGGGGCGCGCCCTCGGCGCGTATCCGCCGGCGTGCGGTCATGGCGGCTCTCCGAATCCCGCGCTGCGCGTCTCCCGTTCGATGCTAAAGTGCGCGCGATGCCCGCTCCACGCCAGCCGCGCCCCCTCGCCGCGCTCCGGCGCGCCGCTTCCGCCGCGGCCGTCCTCGCCGTCATCGCGGCGCTCGCGTTCCCCGCGGCGGCGCGGGCGCAGCAGGTTGCGCCGCCGGGCGCCGTCGCCGGCCTCGAGGCGGGCCCCTCGGCGGCGGACGCGATCTGGCTGCGCTGGGCCGCGCCCGCGGACGGCGGCCCCGCCGAGGGCTACGAGATCGAGCGCGCCGCGGACGGCGGCGGGGGCTGGAACGCCCTCGCCTCGGTGGGGGCGGCGATCCCGGCGCACCGCGACGCGGGCCTGGCGGCGGGCGGGGCGTACCGCTACCGCGTGCGCGCGTTCAACGCGGCGGGCGCCGGCGCGTGGTCGGAGACGGCGAGCGCGGCGCCGGCCGCTCGTCCGGGCCGCGTGGCCGATCTCGCGGTCGCCGGAGCGGACGCGGCGTCGCTCGCGCTGCGCTGGAGCGCGCCGCCGGACGGAGGCGCGCCGATCCTGCGCTACGACGTGCAGCGGCTGTTCGGCGTCGAGGTGGTCTACGTCGTCGGCGGGTGGGCGCACCTCGGCTGGCCGGAGGGGGAGACTGAGCACGCCTTCGAGGCCGGGCGCCCCTTCGACGGCATCGGACGCGCGTACCGGGTGCGCGCGTGGAACGCGGCCGGCCCCGGCGAGTGGTCGGCGCCGACGCCCCCCGTGGGGGCAGCCGCGCCCGCCGCGCCCACGCGCCCGGAGGTCGCCGCCGTCGATCCCGGTGCGGTCGCGCTGCGCTGGGCGGCCCCCGGCGACGGCGGCGCCGCGATCTTCGTCTACGAAGTGCAGCGCCGCCACGGCATCGACGACCTCACCGGCGTCGATTACTGGACGACCGCGGCGTGGGCGCTGCCGTTCGAGCCCGCCGCCGAGGTCGCCGAGGCCTCGCGGGGGCGCGCGCGCACCTACCGCGTGCGGGCGTGGAACGCCGTCGGCGACGGCGAGTGGTCGCGCCGCTCGCTGCTCGGCCCGGGGCTGGCGGCCTTCGGCGGCTCGTTCGGCGAGTTCCGCGCGCTGCTGGCCGCCGAGTGCCGCGGCGACGCCGAGGTGCACGGCACGGCGCCGCGCGGCGGCGAGGGCGTGCTGCTGCCCTACTCGACGACGGCGGACGAGGCGGACAACGCCGCATTCGAGGAGGCGTTCCCGGACGGCTTCGACCGCGCGCCGCTGTTCGTGAGCCGCTGCGCGGGCCCGGCCTACCTCGGCGATCCGCCGCGCGGCGGGGTCGCGCTCGTCCTCTTCACCGGCTCGCTCGACCGGCTGCGCGAGGGGCTGGAGGCGCAGTGCGAGCCCGGCGCGGTGGCGTGGGCGACGCCGCGGGCCGGCGGCGGGACGTTCGTGCCGTACTCCGCCGCGCCGGACGCCGACCGCGCGGCGTTCGAGGCGGCGTACCCGTTTGGCCGCCTCTGGCGGGAGCCGCTGCTGCTCGGCGGCTGCCGCCCGTAGCCGCCCGCCGTGCGCGCCGCCCTCGGCATCGCCGTCCTCCTCGCGCTGGCCGCGGCGCTGCTCGCGCCGCTCGCCGCCTGCGGCGGCGCCGACGCCCCGAGGCCGCCCGCCGCCGCGACGCCGACAGCCACGGCGGCGTCGCCCGTGACGCCCTCGCCAGCGCCGACGCCCGCCACGCCCTCGCCGACCGCGCCGCCGCCGACGCCCGCGCCGACCGCCGCGACGCCCTCGCCGCCGCGCACGGTCACGATCGGTCTCGTCGGCGACTTGATGTTCGCTCGCGACGTGGCGGCGCTGATGGAGGAGCGCGGCGCGGGCTACCCGTTCGAGCGCGTCGCGCCGCTGTTCGAGGGCGTCGACCTGCTGGTCGGCAACCTCGAGGGCACGTTCACCGATCGCGGGACGCCGCTGGACAAGGTCTACACGTTCCGCGCGCCGCCCGCGCTCGCGGCGGGGCTGGGCGGCGCGGGCTTCGGCGCCGTCTCGCTCGCCAACAACCATGCGCTCGACTTCGGCGCGGAGGGCCTCGCCGGCACGCGGGCGGCCCTCGGCGCGGCGGGGGTGGCGCACTTCGGCGCGGGCGCGGGGGAGGCCGAGGCGTCGCGCGCGCTCGTGCTGGAGGCGGGCGGGCTGCGCGTCGCGCTGCTCGGCTTCAGCGCCGTCGCGTCCTCGGTCTTCGCCGGCGAGGCGCGCCCCGGCGTCGCCCGCGCCGAGGCCGGGGCGGTCGCGGCGGCGGTGGCGGAGGCCGCGGCGGACGCCGATTTCGTCGTCGCGTACTTCCACTTCGGGCGCGAGTACGACGCGCGGCCGACGGTGCGCCAGCGCGACCTCGCCCGCGCCGCGGCCGACGCCGGGGCGGCGCTCGTGGCGGGCGCGCACGCGCACGTGCTGCAGCCGATCGAGCGGCGGGGCGGCTCGCTGATCCTGTACGGCCTGGGCAACTTCGTGTTCGACCTCGACGCGGACGACCTCGCGACGCTGGGCGAGGGGCCGTTCGCGACGGCGGTGGCCGTCGTTGAGCTGCGCGAGGGCGAGGCCCCGCGCGCCGCGTTCCGGCCGGCGTACATCGAGCCGGCGGAGAACCGCCCGCGCCCCGCGACGGACGCCGAGGCCGCGCGCGTCCTCGAGGCGCTGCGGCCCCTCGGCGGGGAGTGAGGCGGGGCGGGCGCGGCGCGGGAGAAACATCGGCGAAACGTCGGCGGCCTACGCTTCCGGCCATGACGGCGACTTCGCGCGGCGGGGCCTCGGACGAGCGCCAGCACGTCATCCAGGCGTGCTACGACCAGGACGTGAAGTTCATCCGGCTGTGGTTCGCCGACATCCTCGGGATGCTCAAGTCGGTGGCGATCACGATCGAGGAGCTGGAGCACGCGCTCGACGACGGGGTGACGTTCGACGGCGCCTCGATCGAGGGCTTCGCGCGCGTGGACGAGGCCGACATGGTGGCGGCGCCCGACCCCTCGACGTTCCGCGTGCTGCCGTGGCGGCCGCGCGAGCGCGCGGTGGCGCGGATGTGGTGCGACATCCGCACGCCGGGCGGCGAGCCGTTCGAGGGCGACCCGCGCTGGGTGCTGAAGCGCACGCTCGCCCGCGCCGCCGAACGGGGCTTCACCTTCTACGTCTCGCCGGAGATCGAGTTCTTCTACTTCCGCGACGCCGCTGGCACCGAGCCGCTGGACCGCGGCGGCTACTTCGACCTCACCCCGCTCGACTCCGGCACCGACCGCCGCCGCGAGACGGTGCTGATGCTCGAGGAGATGGGCATCGGCGTGGCACTCAGCCACCACGAGGCGGCGCCGAGCCAGCACGAGATCGACCTGCGCTACACCGACGCGCTGACGATGGCGGACGCGATCATGACCTGCCGCCTGATCGTGAAGGAGGTGGCGCGCCGCCACGACTCCTACGCGACGTTCATGCCGCGCCCGCTGGAGGGCGAGAACGGCTCCGGCATGCACCTCCAGCTGTCGCTGTTCCGGGGCGAGGAGAACGCCTTCGCCGACGAGGGCGACCCGCTGGGGCTGAGCGCGCTGGCGCGCGGCTTCATGGCCGGCCTGATCGCGCACGCGCCGGAGACCATGCTCGTCACCAACCAGTGGGTAAACTCCTACCGGCGGCTGGTGCCGGGCTTCGAGGCGCCGACGCACGCGACGTGGTCGGCGGCGAACCGCGCCGACCTGCTGCGCGTGCCGCGCCACAAGCCCGGCGACCCGATCGCGGCGCGCATCGAGTACCGCGTCCCCGATCCGGCGTGCAACCCCTACCTCGCGTTCGCCGCGCTGCTCGCCGCCGGCCTCGACGGCGTCGAGGCGGGCACGCCGCTGCCCGCGCCCCTCGACCGCGACGTGCGCGACCTCGGCGCGGACGAGGTGGCGCGCCGCGCCATCGCGCCGCTGCCGGGCTCGCTCGGCGAGGCGATCGGCGCGTTCGCCGAGTCGGACCTGTTGCGCGGCGTCCTCGGCGCGCACGTCCGCGACTCGCTGGTCGCGAACAAGCGCCACGAGTGGGACGAGCACCGCTCCCGCGTCCCGGAGCACGAGCTGGAGCGCTACCTCGGCGTGCTGTAGCGGCGCGCCGTAGCGCCCGCGTCCGCCTCGCCCGCCCCGCGCCACGGGGCGCTTGGCCCTGCTGGAACGCACATTCTAACCTCTCCCTCGCGCCGCCCGCCGCGGGGCGGCGCGGAGGGGGTATCGCGTGCACTCGTTCTGGTCCGGCGTCGCCGCCGCGGGGGACGCCGCCACGGCCGGCAGCGGCGCCGCCAACGCCGCGTGGTTCGCGCGCCGCGCCGCCGCCTCGCGCGGGCCGAGGCGGCTCGGCGCGCTGCTGCTGACGCTGCTGTTCGCCGCCGTCGCCCTCGACGCGGGCGCCGGCCTCGCGCTCGCCGCGCCCGGCGAGGCCGGCGCCGCCGCCGCGCTCGCGGGCGCGCCGCTGCTGCTCGCCAACCTCGCCGTCGGGTGCGCCGTGCTCGCGGGGGCCGGCCGGTGAGCGCCCTCGACGCGGCGCTGCTCGAACGCCGCTACGAGGCCGCCGCGCTGCGCCTCCTGCTCGGCCTGCTGCGCGCCCTCGACGAGGCCGCCCCCGCCGCGCCCGAGGAGCTGATCGCGCTGCTCAGCCCCCCGCCGCGCCCGCGCGCCGCGGTCCGCTTCCGCGAGGCGCCGTGAGCGCGCCCGAGCGCCCCACGCGCGACAGCTTCTACGACTCGGCGCTCGCCGCCGCCGACCGCCACGACTTCCACGTCGCGCGCGAGGTCGAGGGCCTCGCCGACGAGGTCGCGCTGCTGCGCCTCCACCTCCGCCGCGCCCTCGCCGGGCGCGAGGGCGACATCGACGCGAAGACGCTGCAGCAGGGCGTGCGCCTGCTCGTGCAGGCGCTGCTCGCCCAGCACCGCCTCTCGCCGCGGCAGGCCGAGCACCTCGGCGACGCCGTGGCCAACGTGCTCGAGGAGTTCGGCGAGGTGCTCGATGCCGCGCGCGCGTGACGGCGCGGGGCGCGACCGCATGGCGCACGCCGTGCGCCGCCTCGCGCGCCGCGAGGCGTCCCCGAAGCGGGCGGAGCGCCCGCCCGCGCACGACCTCGCGGGGCGGCTCGACCGCCTCGAACGCGAGATCGAGGGGCTGCGGAACCGCATCACGGCGCTGTTCCTGACGGTGGTGGGGGTGGGCGTGACCGAGCTGCTGGGGCGGGTGGCGGCGGGATGAGCGCCCGCGCGCTGCCGCCGCTGCGCCCGTACCAGGCCGAGGTCGCGCGCGCGATCCTCGCCCGCGCCGCGGCGGGCGAGGGCGGCGCGATCTCGGTCGCGATCGCCCGCCAAGGCGGCAAGAACGAGGTCTCGGCGCGCGTCGGCCTGGCGCTGCTGCTGGCCCGCGCCCGGCGCGGCGGCGCGCTCGTGAAGTGCGCCCCGACGTTCGCGCCGCAGGCCGCGATCTCGCGCGACCGCCTGCTCGACCGCGCGCGCGAGGCCGGCCTCGGCGCGCTCGTGACGCGCGAGGGGGCGGCGGCCGTGCGCTGCGGGCGCGCCCGCGCCCGCTTCCTCTCCGCCGAGCCCGCCGCCGGCGTGCTGGGCCACACCGCCGATGTGCTGCTGGAGGTGGACGAGGCGCAGGACGTCGCGCCCGACAGGTTCGACCGCGACTTCCGCCCGATGGCCGCCGCCGCCAACGCCCCCGCCGTCTTCTGGGGCACCCCCTGGGGCCCGCGCTCGCTGCTCGCCCGCGCCGAGGCGCAATGCCTCGAGGCGGAGCGCGCGGGCGGCCCGCGGCGGCGCTTCCGCTTCGACTGCGATCACGTCGCCGCCGCCAACCCCGCCTACCGCGCCCACGTCGAGGCCGAGCGCGCCCGCCTCGGCGAGCGCCATCCGATCTTCCGCACGCAGTACCTCCTCGAAACGCTGCACGACGAGGACCGCCTGCTCGACGGCGCCGCCCTCGCGCAGCTCGAGGGGCGGCACGGGCGCCTGCGCGCGCCGCGCCCCGGCGAGCGCTACGTCGCCGGCCTCGACCTCGCCGGGCCGGACCTCGCGGGCCGCGCGGCGGCCGCGGACCGCGACTGGACGGTGCTGACGATCGCGCGCCTGCGCGCGCGCTCCGGCGGCGCGCCCGCGATCGAGGTGGTGGAGCACCAGGCGTGGCGCGGGACCGCCGCCGGGCCGCTCGCCGAGAGCCTCGCCGACCGGCTGGGGCGGGTGTGGGCGGTGCGGCGGGCGGCGGTGGACGCGACGGGCCTCGGCGGGCCGCTGGCCGACCTGATCGCGCGCCGCCTGCCTGCCGGCCGCGTCGAGCCGGTGGCGTTCGGCGCCGCCAGCAAGTCGCGGCTCGGCTTCGGGCTGCTCGCCGCCGTCCACTCGGGGCGGCTGCGGCTCTACCGCGCCGACGGCTCGGCGGAGGCCGCCGAGTGCCGCCGCCAGCTGGAGCGCGCGCGGGCCGAGTACCGCGACGAACGCACGCTGCGCTTCGGCGTCGACCCCGCCGAGGGGCACGACGACTACGTGACGAGCCTCGCCCTCGCCGTCCACGCCGCGGGCGCGGACGGCGGCGGCCCGCGCACGGCGCGCGGGCGCGGCGCGGCGCCGGCCTCCGCCGGCGGAGAGGACGCCCGATGAACGAGACCACGGCCCCGCCCGCGCCGCCGCTCGCGCGCGAGGACGCGCTGCCGGAGCACGCCGACTACCGCGACCGCGGCTGCGACCTCTTCGCGTCGTGCCTGCGCTGCCCGCTGCCGCGCTGCCGCTACGACGAGCCGGGCGGCGTGCGCGCGCTGCTCAACCGCGCGCGCGACCGCGAGATCAGGCTGCTGCGGATCGAGGACGGCCTCGCGGTCGACGAGATCGCGGGCCGCTTCGGCGTCTCGCGCCGCACCGTCTTCCGCGCGCTGGAGCGCGGCCCCTCCGCCCGCCGCCGCGCGCGCGCCGCCGAGGACCCCGCCGCACCCGGCGAGGCCCGCCGCGGCGGGGAGCCGCGCCCGTGACCCCCTCGCCGGGTCCCGCCGCGCCCCCCGCCGGCGGCGAACCCTTCCCGCGCGCGCTGGCCCGCCGCGACCGCGCGCGCATCGCCGGCTACCGCGAGCTGCTCGACCTGTTCGAGGGCCGCGACGCCGCGCCGCGCGGCGCGGGAGGCGAGCGCGCGCTGCGCTTCAACTACGCCCGCGCCTTCGTCGAGAAGGGCGCCGCCTACCTCGTGAGCGACCACCGCCCGGTGGTGACGGCGGGCGAGGGGCCCGGCGGCGAGCGCCGCGCCGCCGAGGCCGAGCGCGCCCTCCGCGAGCTGTGGGAGGACAACGACCTGCTGCGGCTCGACCTCGACGGCGAGCTGGACACCGCCGTGCTCGGCGACGGCGCGTTCAAGGTGACGTGGGACGAGCGCGAGCGGCGCGTCGTCGTCTCCGCGCCGGACGTGCAGGGCGTCCACGCCTGGAGCCTCGGCGACGACGTGCGGCGGCTGTGGCGCGTCGCCTCGTCCTACGAGCTGGACGCCGGGCGCGCCGGGGAGCGCGCGGGCCGCCTCGTGCGCGGCCCCGGCGGGCGCGCCCCCGACCGCGTGCGCGTCACCGAGGTCTGGACCGCCGACCGCTTCGAGCTGTGGGCTGGCGACGAGCGCGTCGAGGCGCGCGCCAACCCCTACGGCGCGATCCCCTTCGTGATCTACCCCAACCTGCCCCGCCCCAAGCGCATCTGGGGCGTCTCCGACATCGAGCCGCTGCGCGAGTCGATCGCCGAACTCAACCGCGCGCTGACGCAGCTCAGCCGCATCATCGAGCTCTCCGGCAACCCGATCGCCGTGCTCGAGAACGTCGAGGCCTCGCGCGACATCGCGGTGCAGCCGGGCGCGGTCTGGGAGCTGCCGGAGCAGGCGCGCGCCTACCTGCTCGACCTGCTGCAGGGCGGCGGCGTGCGGCTGCACGCCGACTACGTCGATCTGGTGTACCGCACGCTGCACGACCTCGGCGAGACGCCGCGCATCGCGTTCGGGGACGGCGGCGGCGACCGCTCGGGGGTGGCGCTGCGGATCGAGCTCGACCCGCTGCTCCGCAAGGTGGCGCGCAAGCGCCTGATCCGCACCGCCGCGCTGCGCCGCCGCGACGCGCTGATGCTGCGCGTGCTCGCCCACCACTCCGGCCGCTCGTTCGGGGGCGTCCGCACCGACATCGCCTGGGCGCCGGTCTTCCCCAGCGACGACACCGGCCTGCTCGCGCCCCCGGGGTAGCGCGGCCCGTCCCGCGCGGCGCGGCGGCCGCGCGCGGCGCGCGGGGGCGAGGCGATGTAGACTGGCGCGGAGTGGCAGTCTCGGACATCCGGATCCTCTACCGCGAAGGCGGGGCGCTGACCGGCCCGCGCTGGCCGGTGCAGGTCCGGCTGGTGGGGCGCGCGCTGCGCTACTGGCGCGCGTTCGTCCTCGCCGTCGCCGTGGTGGGGGCGGCGACGGCGCTCAACGTCGCCGCGCCCTTCCTCACCGGCCTCGCGATCGACGCCGGCCTCGACATCGCCACCGTCGAGGGCGCGGGCGGCGTCGAGGAGACGGTGGCGCGCGGCACGATCGCCTCGCTGCTGTTCGCCGTCGGGCTGCTGTTCGCCGTCGGCGTCGCGCGCGGCGTCTTCATGTACGCCCAGACCTGGGTCGGCGAGCGCATCTCGCAGCGCGTCGCCTACGACTTCCGCAACGACCTCTACGACCACCTGCAGCGGCTCAGCTACGCCTACCACGACCGCTCGCAGATCGGCCAGATCATGTCGCGCGCGACCCAGGACGTCGAGGCGGTCCGCATGTTCGTCTCGATGGGCGTGATCCGCCTGCTCTTCGTCTTCGCGCTGCTGGCCGGCGTCTACGGCCTCATGATCTCGACCAACGCGAAGGTGGGCCTGATCGCCCTCGCCTTCACCCCCGTCGTCGCCGTGCAGGGCACGTGGTCCTCGGCGAAGCTGCGCGCCGTCTGGCTGCGGGTGCAGGACCTGCAGGGCCAGATGGCCAACGTGCTGCAGGAGAACCTCACCGGCCAGCGCGTCGTCAAGGCCTTCTCCCGCACCGACTACGAGCAGCGGAAGTTCGACCGCACGGTCGACGAGCTGTTCCGCTGGTCCTACTCGACGAGCAAGTTCCAGGCCTTCAACGAGCCGTTCCTGCAGGCGCTGTGGCTGCTCTCGCTGGCCGTCGTGTTCTGGGCCGGCGCGGCCGAGATCCAGGCCGGGCGGATGACGGTGGGAGACCTCGCCGCGTTCCAGCTCTACCTGACGCTGCTGCAGGTGCCGGTGCGCTCGATCGGCTGGATCATCATGATGTTCGCGCGCGCCCACTCCACCGGCTCGCGCATCTTCGAGATCCTCGACGCCGAGTCCGCCGTGCGCGAGCGCCCCGGCGCCCCCCCCATCGCCCCCGGCCCCGGCGACGTGCGCTTCGAGGGCGTCGCGTTCGCCTACGAGGACGCCGCGCCCGTCCTGCGCGGCATCGACGTCCACGCCCGCCCGGGCGAGACGATCGCCCTGCTCGGGCCCACCGGCTCCGGCAAGTCCACCGTCGTCAGCCTGCTGCCCCGCTTCTACGACGCCACCGCCGGCCGCATCCTGATCGACGGCGAGGACGTGCGCGGCGTCACCCTCGCCTCGCTGCGCGACGCCATCGGCATCGTCCAGCAGGACCTGTTCCTGTTCGTCGGCACGATCCGCGAGAACATCGCCTACGGCGCGCCCGGGGCCAGCGACGCGCAGATCGAGGCCGCCGCCCGCGCCGCCCGCGTCCACGACTTCGTCGAGTCGCTGCCGGAGGGCTACCACACGTGGGTCGGCGAGCGCGGCGTCACGCTCTCGGGCGGCCAGCGCCAGCGCATCTCGATCGCGCGCACGCTGCTGCGCGACCCGCGCGTGCTGATCCTCGACGACTCGACCGCCTCCGTGGACATGCGGACCGAGTACGAGATCCACGAGGCGCTGCAGGCGCTGATGGAGGGCCGCACGACGTTCGTGATCGCCCAGCGCCTGCGGACGGTCAAGGCCGCCGACCAGATCGTCGTGCTCCGCGACGGCGCGATCGTCGAGCGCGGCGGGCACGAGGAGCTGCTGGCGGCCGGCGGCTTCTACCGCGAGATCTACGACCTCGAACTGCGCGACCAGGAGGAGGCGGGCGCGGCGCTGCTCGCGGCCGGCGGCGGGGACGGCGCCTGATGGCGTACTGGGGCGGCGGGCAGGCCGGCGGCTGGTCCGGCGACGCGCGCGGCGTCCAGCGCGGGCGCGCCGCCGACGGCTGGGACTACGGCGAGCTGGGCCGCGTCTACGAGCCGGCCCTCGTCAAGCGGCTGTTCCCGTTCCTCGGCCCCTACAAGGCGCAGGCCGCGGTCGCCACGATCGCGATGCTCGCCTTCGCCGCCGGCTCCTACGCCCAGCCCTTCGTGATGGCGCTCGCCACCGAGTCGCTCGTCGACAATCTGCGCGCGGGCGCGTCCGCGGACGCCGTGGGCGGCGAGATCCTGCGCTTCGGCGCGCTGCTGGTCGGCCTCGCCGCCGTCTCGTTCGCCTCGGCGGCGCTGCAGCGGCTGATGACGGGCTACGTCGGCCACCGCATCCTGCGCGACCTGCGTTCGAGGATGTTCGAGCACCTCAACCGGCTCTCGCTCAGCTTCTTCGACCGCGAGGAGGTGGGGCGCGTGATGTCGCGCGTCACCTCGGACGTGGTGACGCTGCAGGAGCTGATCACCTCGGGCTTCCTCAACATCCTCGCCGACGTGGTGGGGCTGGGGCTGATCGTGCTGTTCCTGTTCCTGCTCGACCCGCTGCTGGCCGTGATCTCGCTGGCCGTGATCCCGCTGCTGCTCGTCTTCATGGCGTGGTGGCAGACCCCCGCCGCGCGCGCCTTCATCCGCGTCCGCCAGGCGATCTCGATCGTCAACGGCTCGATCAACGAGAACGTCTCCGGCGTCCGCATCGTCCAGTCGCTCAACCGCGAGGACGAGAACCTGCGCCAGTTCGAGCGCCTCAACCGCGTCAACCTCGACGCCAACATGGAGGCGGTGCGGCTGCAGGCCGCCGTCATCCCCATGGTCGAGGTGCTCTCCACCGCCGCCACCGCCGTCGTGCTGGTCGTGATCGGCGTGCGCGTCTTCAACGGCGGCCTCACCGCCGGCGAGGCGCTCGCCTTCGCGCTCGGCTTCCTGCTCTACATCCAGCGCTTCTTCAACCCCGTCCGCGACATCGTGCTCCAGTACACGATGCTCCAGCGCGCGATGGCCGGCGCCCACCGCATCTTCGAGGTGCTCGACACCGAACCCGAGATCGTCGACCCCCCGGACGCGATCGAGCTGCCCGACGTCGAGGGCCGCATCGAGTTCCGCGGCGTGGACTTCAGCTACGTCCCCGGCGTCCCCGTGCTGCGCGGCTTCGATCTCGAGGTCGAACCCGGCGAGACGATCGCCTTCGTCGGCCACACCGGCGCGGGCAAGACCACCGTCACCGCGCTCGTCAACCGCTCCTACGACATCGAGGGCGGCGCGATCCTGATCGACGGCGCCGACCTGCGCCGCATCCGCCGCGCCTCCCTCACGCGCCGCATGAGCGTGGTGCTGCAGGAGCCCTACCTCTTCTCCGGCAGCGTCGCCGACAACATCCGCTACGGCCGCCTCGACGCCACCGCGCCCGAGGTCGCCGCCGCCGCCCGCGCCGTCGGCGCCGACGAGTTCATCGAGCGCCTGCCGCACGGCTACGGCGCCGAGCTGCACGAGCGCGGCCTCAACCTCTCGGTCGGCCAGCGCCAGCTGATCGCCTTCGCGCGCGCGATCATCGCCGACCCCCGCATCCTCATCCTCGACGAGGCGACGGCGAACATCGACACGCACTCGGAGCGGCTGATCCAGCAGGCGCTGCGTACGATCCTGCGCGGGCGCACCTCGCTCGTGATCGCGCACCGCCTCTCCACCATCCGCAGCGCCGACCGCATCGTCGTCATGCGCGACGGCGAGATCGCCGAACTCGGCGGCCACGACGAGCTGATCGCCCGCGACGGCGTCTACGCCGACCTCTACCGCATGACCTACCGGCGCTCCGGCGAGCCCGCTCCCGCCGAGGCGTAGCGCCCCCTCACGAGGCCCTCGCGGGGGCGCGGCCGGCGCTCGCCGGCGGCCCGCCGGTGAGATTACGCGGACGGCTGCTCGATGACGAGCCGGTCCGCCGGCATGTCGAACTCGAGGCGGAAGCGTCCGAAGAAGTCCCGCCCCAGCAGGGACGGCACGCCGGGGATCGGATCCAGCGCGACGCCGAGGGTCATGCGAACGAGCAGCACGGGACCCCTGCTCGGAGCGGAAGAAGAGCAGCGCCTCGTCGAGGCCGTAGCGGATGCGCTGGCCCGAGATGCCGGACAGGGTCACGGTCTCCGGGAACGCGGCGTCCGCCGGCAGGGGAGCGGCGCCCGCGCCCTCGAACGCCTGGCGGTCGTTCCAGTGGATCGCCGTCCGGTCCGCCCCGGTGTCCACGAGGAACTCGATCGGAGCGCTGACCGCCAAGCGCGGGATCGAGACTCTCGCCCTCACGAGCGGTCTGCGCCAGGCGTCGCCGGAGTAGTAGCCGCGGACGCTCGGCACCGGGAGCGGCTCCTACAGCAGCCAGGCGCGTTCTTCGGTCGGGAGGTGCCGCACGAGCGCGCCGGACAGCGATTCGCCGCGCTCGCGCGCGATGCGCGCGGCCTCGTCCGGCGTGGCGCCGTGCGCCGCGACGCGGCCGCGGGCGATGACGATCCACGCCTCGGGGTACAGGCGCTTCAGCTCCTCGCGGTGCTCGTCGAGGTACTCGCGGTTCTCGCGGAGCGCGGCGTCTCCAGCGTAGAAGGCCTCGGCGCCGCCGAAGGGCGCGGGCAGGGCGTCCACCTCTTCCTCCGGGATCAGCGTGACGTCCGCCAACGGGAGCCTCCTCGTTCCGGCCAGCAGGTTAGCATCCGCCGTCGCGGACGTGCGAGCGCCGCGGCAGCTGGCGGGACAGCGCCGCCCGCGGCCGCTTCGGCGGCGGTGACGTGTACGCCGCGCGCTCGGCGTCCTCGCGGGCTTCGTGCGCCCAGCGGGGCGCGGCCGGCGGCCCGGAACGGGGCGAATTCGATTTGCGATTATTTTCACTGATTTGTGATCTGCGTCACATACAGGCCCCGCGCCGGCGTTCATGCTCGCCCCATGCCGAAGCGGTTGCTGGTGCTGCTGGCGATCCTCGTCGCCGCGAGCTCGGGCCTCATGGGGGCGCGCCCCCTCGCCACGAGCGTCGGCGACGGCGTCACGCGCGGCGTCTCGTACGGCTCGGCCGAGGGCGTCGCGCACGCCCTCGCCGCGTTCGAGTTCGGCGCCGCCGCCTTCGAGGACGGCAGGGCCGCCTTCGCCGACGCGGTGCAGGACGACATGGACCAGATGAGCCAGCCGCAGCTCGCGTTCGCCTCGGTCGGCGAGGGCGTGCCGGGCGCCATCGCCTCGGACGTCTACCTCGCGCGGGGCCAGCCGTTCTCCGAGCGCTCCGCCCCGCGCGTCGAGGTCAGCCGCTGGCTGTGGGGCGAGGGCGAACCCGCGGAGGCGATCGGCGAGGCCGGTTTCCTCAGCGGCGACGCCTACCTCGACACGTCCACCGGCCGCCTCCACCTCTTCGGCGGCTCGGGCTGGACTCCCACCTCCCTGCGCCTCGCCGACGACGAGACCCTCGGCGGCCTCGTGGCGGGCGGGCCGGGCGCGCAAGGCCCGGCCGGGCCGCAGGGCGCGCAGGGGCCGCCGGGCGAACGCGGCGCCGCCATCCTCACCGGCGACGGCGCGCCCGTTGCGGCGCTCGGCGGCGCGGGCGACCTCTACGTCCGCGCGAACGGGCTGTGGTACGCCAAGACCTCGGACACCGTCTGGACCCTGCGTGGCGACCTCACGGGACCGCGAGGCGCTGACGGCGCCGATGGCGTGGACGGCGCCGATGGCGCGAATGGCGCCGACGGCGTGGATGGCGTGGACGGCGCTGACGGGGCCGATGGCGCGGACGGCGCACAAGGCCCGCAAGGCGAGCGCGGCGCCGATGGCGCCGACGGCGCAGACGGCGAGCGCGGCCCGCAGGGCGCGCGCGGCCCGGCCGGAGCCGACGGCGAGGACGGAGCGGACGGCGCACAGGGTCCGCAGGGCGCGCAAGGCCCGCAGGGCGAGCGCGGCCCGGCCGGAGCCGACGGCGCGGACGGTGCCGACGGCGCACAGGGCCCGCAGGGCGAGCGCGGCCCGGCCGGAGCCGACGGCGCGGACGGTGCCGACGGCGCACAGGGCCCGCAGGGCGAGCGCGGCCCGGCCGGAGCCGACGGCGCTGACGGCGAGGACGGCGCACAGGGTCCGCAGGGCGCGCAAGGCCCGCAGGGCGAGCGCGGCCCGGCCGGAGCCGACGGCGCTGACGGCGAGGACGGCGCACAGGGTCCGCAGGGCGCGCAAGGCCCGCAGGGCGAGCGCGGCCCGGCCGGAGCCGACGGCGCTGACGGCGAGGACGGCGCACAGGGTCCGCAGGGCGCGCAAGGCCCGCAGGGCGAGCGCGGCCCGGCCGGAGCCGACGGCGCTGACGGCGAGGACGGCGCACAGGGTCCGCAGGGCGCGCAAGGCCCGCAGGGCGAGCGCGGCCCGGCTGGAGCCGACGGCGAGGACGGCGAGCGTGGCCCGCAAGGTCCGCAGGGACCGCAAGGCCCGCAGGGCGAGCGCGGCCCGGCCGGCGACCAGGGTGAGCAGGGCGAACAGGGTGAGCAGGGCGAACAGGGTGAGCAGGGCGAACAAGGCGACCAGGGCGAGCAGGGCGACACCGGCGACACGGGCGAGCAGGGCGCGGCCGGAGAGCCGGCGCCCACGCCCGGCCCCGGCCCCGACGACGGCGGCCCGGTCGGCGACATCGGCTGACGGGCGGCCGGAACCCGGACCCCGAGGGGGGACGCCGCCCGCGGGCGGCGCGCGGAGACGCGACGGATGCGCCAGCGCAAGGGCCGGGTCACGGTGTTCGCGCTCCTGCTGTCGGGCGTGACGGCGCTCGTGCTCAGCGGCGTGCTCGCGCCCACGAACTGGCGGATCGGCATCGACATCGCGCAGGGCCGCGACGCGATCGGCGACGGCGTGGCGAGGCTGGCCGCGATGCAGACCGGCCGGGATCTGGCCTTCGCCTCGGTCGGCGAGGGCGCCCCGGCCAGCCCCTGGGGCGTGCGCTACGGCGCGTACTCCCCGGGCGTCTTCGGCGGCGTCCCGTCGCCGCTGCAGGAGACGCCCTTCAACCGCTGGCTGTGGGGCGACGGCGAGCCCGCCGCCGAGGTCGGCGACGACGGCTTCCTGCCCGGCGACGCCTACCTCGACATCTCCGACGGCCGCCTCCACGTCTTCGACGGCGAGAGCTGGACGCCCGTTCTGATCCTCGGGGGGACCGGCGTGGAGGGCGCCGCCGGGCCGCAAGGTGAGGCTGGCGCGCAGGGCGCCGTAGGCCCGCAAGGCGCCGTCGGCAGCGCCGGCCCGCAGGGCGCCGCCGGCAACGTCGGCCCGCAGGGCGAGCAGGGACCGCAAGGCGCCGCCGGCAGCGCCGGCCCGCAAGGTCCGCAGGGCGAGCGCGGCGAGACCGGCGCGCAAGGTCCGCGAGGCGAGCGCGGCGAGACCGGCGAGCAGGGACCGCAGGGCGCTACCGGCAGCGCCGGCCCGCAAGGTCCGCAGGGCGAGCGCGGCCCGGCCGGAGCCGATGGCGGGGACGGCGAGGACGGAGCGGACGGCGAGCGCGGCCCGCAGGGCGAGCAGGGCGAGCCGGGGCCGCAAGGCGACACCGGCAGCACCGGCCCGCAAGGTCCGCAGGGCGAGACCGGCGAGGCTGGCCCGCAGGGCGCTACCGGCGCCGCGGGCGCGCGCGGCACGATGATCCACGTCGGCGCGGGCTACCCGACCGCGGGGATCGGCGAACCCGGCGATCTCTACTTCCGCACGAACGGGGAGTGGTACCTCAGGGTCGCGGAGGCGGGCGGCGAGTCTCCGTGGCGGCGTCAGGGCAACCTCACCGGCCCGCAGGGAGCGCAGGGCGACCCCGGTCCGCAGGGCGAGCGCGGCGTGCCGGGCGAGCAGGGTCCGCAAGGCGAGCAGGGTCCGCAAGGCGAACAGGGCGAGCAGGGACCGCAGGGTCCCTAGGGCGAGCAGGGGCCGGCCGGCGCGGACGGCGAGCACGCCGTGGGGCACACGCCGCAGCAGGATTTCGGGTAGCGCGACGGGAACCCGCAGCGCCGGGCCCCCGTGATCGGCGCGCCGGGCTAGCTGTAGGTCCCAAGGACGTTGTTTACAGGCGGGAGGCGGGCACGGCCCCGCCGATGCCGCCGTGCGGACGGGCGTGATTGTACTCGCTCAGGAAGACCGGGAGGCAGGCGAGCCGCTCCGCGTTCGAGGCGTAGGCGCGGCGGTACGCCCACTCGGCCTGCAGGATCTTGATGAACGCCTCGGCCTTGCCGTTGGTCTGCGGCCGGTACGGCCGCGTCCGCCGCAGCCCCACCCCGTGCGCCGCCGCCGTCTCGCGGAAGGCCCCGCTGAGGTAGTTGCGCCCGTTGTCCGTGAGCACCCGCTCGATCCGCACGCCGAGGCCGGCGAAGCGGGCGATCGCCCGCTCGAGGAAGGCCGCAGTGGTGACGCCGCGCTCGTCCGGCAGCGCCTCGGCGTAGGCGTAGCGGGAGCGGTCGTCCACGGCGACGTGCACGCAGTCGATGCCGCCGCCCCCCTTGCCCCTCGGGCCGCTGCCGGTCTCGGCGAAGCCGGGCGCGAAGCGCTTGCCGCCGCCCGGCGGGACACGCCCGAGCTTCTTCACGTCGAGGTGCAGCAGCTCGCCGGGCCTGCCGCGCTCGTAGCGCACGACCTCGCGGCTCACGCGGTGCATCCGGTCGCGGCGGTGGAGACCGGCCCGCCGCAGGACCGAGTAGGCCGTCGAGGGCGCCATGCCCAGCGCCCAGGCGATGCGGTGCGGCCGCGAGCAGCGGTCGCGCAGGCCGGCCTCGCCCTCGCCGCGGTAGCGGCGCACCCACTTCCCGGCGGTGGCGCGCGAGACGCGGAACCGCCGCGCCGCCTCGGCCCGGGTCCAGCCGGCCTCGACCTCCAACACGAGGTCGAGGCGCGCCTTCGGGGTCAACCGTGCGTTAGGGTGGGACACGAGGAGCCTCCTGCCGCCGTCGTCGTTTGCTCACGCAACGGCAGCAGCGAGGCTCCTCGCCTGTCAACAACCTCCCTGGGAACTACAGCTAGCGGCCGCCTCCGGCGACCGAGGCGAAGCCGGCGCCCTCGCCGGGGCGCGCGAGGGCGCCGAGCGTGCATTCCGCCGCGTCCTTGTCGGGCCGCCAGCGCACGAACCTCGCGGCGTGGCGGAGGCGGCCGCCGGTCGTCTGGTCGTAGCCGACCTCGGCCACGAGCTCGGGCCGCAGCGGCACGAACGAGGCGTCGCGGCCGCCGGTCCAGCGGCTCTCCATGCCGGGGCGGCGCACGTCCTCGCCGAAGCTCGCCTCCGCCCTCAGCGGTTCGAGGCGCGCGAGCAGCGCGACGCGCTCCCCGTCGGCGAAGCCCGAGACGTGGCCCACGAAGTGCAGCCGCCCCTCGCCGTCGTACAGCCCCAGCAGCAGCGAGCCGACGCGGTCGCCGTCCTTGTGGAGGCGGTAGCCGCCCACCACGGCGTCGAGGGTGCGGCGGCGCTTCACCTTCAGCATCTCGCGCGCGCCCTCGGCGTAGGGCGCGCCGAGGCGCTTGGCGACCACGCCGTCGCAGCCCGCGCGCTCGAACGCCGCCGCCCGCCGCCCGGCCTCGGCGGGGTCGCGCGTCGAGGGGGTGAGCGACCACGGCGCGGGCAGGGCGGCGAGCAGCGCCTCGAGGCGCTCGCGCCGCTCGGCGAAGGGCCGCGCGCGCAGGTCCTCGCCGCCGTGCGCGAGCAGGTCGAAGGCGACGAGCCGCGCGGGCGTCTCGCGCGCGAGCCGCCCGATGCGCGAGGCGGCGGGGTGGACGCGCTGCTGGAGCGCGCCGAAGTCCGTCGCGTCGCCGGTCACGACGACGATCTCGCCGTCGGCGACGGTGCCCGCGGGCAGCGCCCCGAGGGCGGCGCGCAGCTCGGGGAAGTAGCGCAGCAGGGGGCGGCGGTTGCGGCTGTCGAGGCGCGGCTCGCCGTCCGCGCCGGCGCTCCACGCGAGCGCGCGGAAGCCGTCCCACTTCGGCTCGTAGGCCCAGCCCGGCGGCGCCGGCAGGGCGGCGCGCACGCGCGCCTCCATCGGCGCGAGGGGCGGGTCGAACGGCCAGCCGCTCACGGCGGAACCGTAGCACGCCCCTCGCGGCGGCGCGGCGGCGGCGGCGGTTGTATGATGGCGGCAGTCGCGGGGCCGCACGGAAGGAAGGGCCGCCATGACCATCGACCACCTGACCTCCCCCTACGCCCCGCCGGCAGGCGTGCTGGGCGACCTCGACAGCTTCGCCGAGGAGCAGTTCGGGACGATCAACCTCCACAACTTCGAGCAGGTCCCGCAGCTGGCGGCCCTGCCGGAGACGCTGCGCGAGGAGGTGCGCGTCGTCGGCAGCGTGCTGCCCTTCAAGTCCAACCGCTACGTCGTCGACCACCTGATCGACTGGGCGCGCGTGCCCGACGACCCGATGTACCGGCTCAACTTCCCGAAGCGCGAGATGCTGGAGCCGGAGCAGTACGAGCGCATCAGGGGGCTGCTCGAGGCGGGCGCGCCGGCCGCGGAGGTGCGCGCCGCCGCCGACGAGATCCGGCTCGGCCTCAACCCGCACCCGGCGGGCCAGCTCGACCACAACGTGCCGATGCTGAACGGGCGGCCGCTGACGGGAATGCAGCACAAGTACCGCGAGACGGTGCTGTTCTTCCCCAGCCAGGGCCAGACCTGCCACGCCTACTGCACGTTCTGCTTCCGCTGGCCGCAGTTCGTCGGCATGGACGACATGAAGTTCGCGATGCGCGAGGGCGAGCTGCTGCGCGACTACGTCGAGGCCCACCCCGGCGTCTCCGACATCCTCTTCACCGGCGGCGACCCGCTGATCATGAAGACGCGGGTGCTGCGCCGCTACGTCGAGATGCTGCTGGAGCCGGGACGCGCCTCCAACGTCTCGACCATCCGCATCGGCTCGAAGGCGCTCGCCTACTGGCCGCACCGCTTCGTCGCGGACGACGACGCCGAGGACCTGCTGGCGCTCTTCCGCGAGGTGGTGGAGTCCGGCCGCCAGCTGTCGCTGATGGCGCACTTCAGCCACCCCGTCGAGCTCGAGACCTCGATCGTGCGCGAGGCGATCAAGGCGGTGCGGGAGACGGGAGCGCAGATCCGCACCCAGACGCCGGTGCTGCGCCACATCAACGACGACGCCCCGACGCTCGCGCGGATGTGGCGGACGCAGACCCAGCTGGGCTGCATCCCCTACTACCTCTTCGTCGAGCGCGACACGGGCGCCCGCCGCTACTTCGAGCTGCCGCTGTGGCGCTGCTGGGAACTCTTCCGCGAGGCCTACTCGCTGATCGGCGGCAACTCCCGCACGGTGCGCGGCCCCAGCATGTCCGCCACCCCGGGCAAGGTGCAGGTGCTCGGCGTCACCGAGGTCGGCGGCGAGCGCGTCTTCGTGCTGCGGATGCTGCAGGGCCGCGACCCCGACTGGGTCGCCCGCCCCTTCTTCGCCCGCTACAGCGAGACCGCCAGCTGGCTCGATCAGCTGGAGCCCGCCTTCGGCGAGCCGAAGTTCTTCTACCAGGACCAGCTCGACGAGATGCTGTCCGAACCGGGCAGCCCCTGGTCCCGCGACGAGCTCGGCGTCCCGCTGGTCAGCGCCAACTAGCGCCGAGGGGCGCGCGGCCCCCGGAGGCCGACTCCGGGGGCCCGGCGGCGGGCCGTCGCGCCCGCCGCTACACCGGCGGCGCGCTGCCCGGACCAGCGGCCGACGCCGCGCCGGGCAGCGACAGCGCCCGCGACGCCTCGCCGCCTCCGGCGTCCGTCGGCTCGCGCGGTTCGAGGCGGCTGATCGGCACGGCGGGCAGCGTCTCGACGTGCGCGCCCGCCCGCACCCCGTACTCGAACGAGAAGCGCGCGATCGCCTCGTTGTCGCGGGCCTCCACCACGCTGACGAAGTCGAAGCGCCCCAGCACGCCGTACAGCCCCATGCACTCGACGCCGGGCTGCTCGGTCTCCTGCTCGATGCGGAGCAGCCGCTGCGGGTCGTCGATCGACGCCGCGCGCCCCTCGGGGGTGAGCGTGAGCAGCAGGAAGTAGGTAGCCATCGCGCGCCTCCGTCCCTCGCCGCGCGCATTATGGCGCAGGCGGGGGCGCGCCGCCCGCGTTGCGCGGCGCGCCCGCGTCCAGCACCATACGGAGCGCACGCCGACGCCGCACGAGGGACGCGCCATGACCGCACCGAGGACGCTCGCCGAGAAGATCTGGGAGGCGCACGCCGTCCCCAGCCCCCTCGCCGACGCCGCGCGCCGCGAGGCGCTCGGCGACGCCGCCGACGGCGCCGCGCAGCCCGACCTGCTCTACATCGACCTCCACCTCGTGCACGAGGTGACCTCGCCGCAGGCGTTCGAGGGCCTGCGCCTCGCCGGCCGCGGCGTGCGCCGCCCCGACCTCACCATCGCCACCGTCGACCACAACGTCCCCACCGCGGGCCGCGACCAGCCCAACCCCGACCCCCTCTCCGCCCAGCAGATCGAGGTGATGCGCCGCAACGCCGAGGAGTTCGGCGTCCCCTTGTTCGACATCTTCGACATGCGGCAGGGCATCGTGCACGTGATCGGCCCCGAGCAGGGCCTCACCCAGCCCGGCATGACCATCGTCTGCGGCGACAGCCACACCTCGACGCACGGCGCCTTCGGCGCCCTCGCCTTCGGCATCGGCACCTCCGAGGTCGAGCACGTGCTGGCGACGCAGACGCTGCGCCAGCAGCGCCCGCGCACGATGTCGGTCGAGGTCACGGGCGAGCTCGGCCCCGGCGTCGCGGCGAAGGACGTGATCCTCGCCGTCATCAACGAGATCGGCGTCGACGGCGGCGTCGGCCACGTCGTCGAGTACCGCGGCGACGTCATCCGCGCCCTCTCGATGGAGGGCCGCATGACCGTCTGCAACATGTCGATCGAGGCCGGCGCGCGCGCCGGCCTCGTCGCGCCGGACGAGACCACCTTCGCCTACATGAAGGGCCGCCGCCGCGCCCCGCAGGGCGAGGACTGGGAGCGCGCCCTCGGCTACTGGCGCTCGCTCCCGACCGACGAGGGCGCCTCGTTCGACCGCGAGGTCGTCATCGACGGCGCCGCGATCCCGCCCTACGTCACCTGGGGCGCCAACCCCGGCCAGAGCGTCCCCATCGACGGCGTGGTGCCGCACCCCGACAGCTTCGCCGAACCGGCGAAGCGCGAGGCGGCGGAGCGCGCGCTGGAGTACCAGGCGCTGGAGCCCGGCACCCCGATCCGCGAGATCGCGATCGACCGCGTCTTCATCGGCTCCTGCACCAACGGGCGGATCGAGGACCTGCGCGCGGCGGCGGGCGTCGTCGCGGGCAAGCGCGTCGCCGGCGGCGTGCACGCGATGGTGGTGCCGGGGTCGGGGCTGGTGAAGGCGCAGGCCGAGCAGGAGGGCCTCGACCGCGTCTTCGCCGACGCCGGCTTCGAGTGGCGCGACGCCGGCTGCTCGATGTGCCTCGGCATGAACCCCGACATCCTGCAGCCCGGCGAACGCTGCGCCTCGACCTCGAACCGCAACTTCGAGGGGCGGCAGGGGCCGGGCGGCCGCACCCACCTCGTGAGTCCGGCGATGGCGGCTGCCGCGGCCATCGCCGGACGCTTCGCCGACGTGCGGGAGGCGCCGTAATGGAGCCCGTGAGCCGCGTCGCCGGCCGCGCGATCCCCCTCGACCGCGCGAACGTCGACACCGACCAGATCATCCCCGCCCGCTACCTCAAGCGCATCGAGCGCACCGGCTACGGCCCCTTCGCCTTCGAGGCGTGGCGCGCCGACCCGGACTTCGTGCTCAACGACCCGGCCTACGAGGGCGCGCCGATCCTGCTCGCCAAGCACAACTTCGGCTCCGGCTCCAGCCGCGAGCACGCCGTGTGGGCCATCGCCGGCCTCGGCGTGCGCGCGCTGATCGCCCCCTCCTTCGCCGACATCTTCCGCAACAACTGCTTCCAGGGCGGCGTCCTCACCGTCGAGCTGCCCGAGGCCGACGTCGACGCCCTCATGCGCCGCTCGCGCGAGGACCCCGCCGCCGAGGTCGCCGTCGACCTCGAGACGCAGACCGTGACCGCCGGCGAGCGCGTGCTCCGCTTCGACGTCGACCCGTTCCGCAAGTACCGCCTGCTGCGCGGCCTCGACGACATCGGGATGACGCTCGCGTACGAGGCCGACGTGGCGCGCTTCGAGGCGGCGCGCTCCCCCCTCCTGCCGACGACCGCGGGCGGCTGAGCCGCCCTCGCCCCGGGGCGTGGACGCGGCCGCGGCCGCCGTCCTCGCCCGCGCCGTCCCGGACGCCGATGCAGCGCGCGCCGTCCGCCTCGGCGAGGGCTGGGGCGCCGTCGCGTGGCGGCTCGGCGGGCGCGTCGTGCGCGTCCTCAAGCCCGAGGCCCGCGCGCGCGGCATCGACGCCGGCCACGCCCGCGAACCGGCGCTGCTCGCGCTCCTCGCCGCGCGCGGCCTCGCCGTTCCCGCCAACGCCGAGGCCGTTCGCGACGGCGCCGGACGCCTGCTCGCCGTCGCCTACGACCACGTCAAGGGCGCGCCGCCGGACGGGCTGCCCCGCGCCGCCCGCGCGCGCCTCGCGCGCGATGCCGGCGCGATGCTGGCCGCGCTCCACGCCGTCCCGCCGGCGGAGGCGCGCGCCGCCGGCGTGCCCGAACTCGACCTCGGCGAGGAGCTGTACGGCCCGCTGGTCGAAGCCTGCCTGCCGCGCCTCGGCCCGCGCGGGCGCGCGTGGATCGAGGGGCGCTACGCGCGCTTCCTCGCGGGCGGCGGGTCGCGGACGGCGCCGCGCGCGCTCGTCCACGGCGACCTCGCGCGCGAGCACCTGCTGGCGGACGCCTCGGGGCGGCTCGCGGGCGCGATCGACTGGGCCGACGCGCTGATCGCCGACCCCGCCTACGACCTCGCGGCGCTGATCGCGGCCGGGCCGCGCGGCTTCGCCGCGCTCGCCGTCGACGCCTACGGGCGGCGCGACGGCCTCGCCGCGCGCGACCCCGGCTGGCGAGGCCGCGCCGCCTTCTACGCCGACGCGCTCCCGCTGTGGCAGGTGCGCCACGGCGGCGAGGCCGAACGCCGCGCGGGCGCGCGCCGCCTCGCCGCCCGCGCCGCCGCCGCCTCCCGCGCCCCGCGGCGCTGACGGCACGGCGCGCCTCGGCGCCCCGCGGGGAGCACGGAAGGCCGGCTACGGCGCGCCCGTGCGTTCACGGGTACTCCACCACGTAGATGTTCCAGGCGCCGCCGTCGCGATCCGAGGAGAACGCAATCCGCCGTCCGTCAGGGGACCACGCCGGGCCGGCGTCCGTTGCTTCGCCGTCGGTCAGGCGGACGACATCCGAGCCGTCGGCGTTCATCGCGTAGATGTTCGAGCCGCCGTCGCGCTCCGAGGAGAACGCGATCCGTCGTCCGTCCGGAGACCACGCAGGGTCGTAGTCCCCGGCGCCGTCGGTCAGGCGAGCGACGCCCGAGCCGTCGGCGTTCATCGCGTAGATGTTCGGGCCGCCGTCGCGATCCGAGGCGAACGCGATCCTGCGTCCGTCCGGAGACCACGCGGGGTCGTAGTCCCCGGCGTCGTCGGTCAGGCGGGCGAGGCCCGAGCCGTCGGCGTTCATCGCGTAGATGTTCGAGGCGCCGCCGCGCTCCGAGGCGAAGACGATCCGTCGTCCGTCCGGCGACCACGCCGGCCCGCCTCGCCGTCGGTCAGGCGGGCGACGCTCGCGCCGTGGGGGTAGAACACGTTGATGTCCCAATCCACCACATGGATGTCCCAGCCGCCGTCGCGCTCCGAGGCGAATGCGATCTTTCGCCCGTCCGGCGACCATGCCGGCTCAGCGGCCCCTGCTTCGGTGTCGGTCAAGCGGCGGGCGAGACCCAAGCCGTCGGCGTGCATCACGTAAATGTCCCGGTCGCCGCGACGATACGAGGAGAATGCGATCTCTTGTCCGTCCGGCGACCACGTCGGCTCGTGGTCGTGAGCGCTGCTGTTGGTGGCCAAGTAGGTGACGCCCGATCCGTCGGCGTTCATCACGAAGATTCCCGGGTGATACGAGGAGAACGCAATCTCTTGTCCGTCCGGCGACCACGCCGGTCCGTAGTCCCCACCGTAGTCCCCGGTGCTGTCGGTCAGGCGGACGATGTTCGAGCCGTCGGCGTTCATCACGTGGATGGCTTCGGCGGATCCCTCCGGCTTCGAGGAGAACGCAATCTTTTGTCCGTCCGGCGACCACGCCGGTTCGCGGTCTCCAGTGCTGTTGTCGGTCAGACGGGCGATGTCCGAGCCGTCGGCGTTCATCACGTAGATGTCCCAGTCGCCGTCGCGCTCCGAGGAGAACGCAATCTTTCGCCCGTCCGGCGACCACGCCGGTTCGCGGTCTCCAGTGCTGTTGTCGGTCAGGCGGACGATGTCCGAGCCGTCGGCGTTCATCACGTAGATGTCCCAGTCGCCGTCGCGCTCCGAGGAGAACGCAATCTTTCGCCCGTCCGGCGACCACGCCGGTTCGCGGTCTCCAGCGCTGTTGTCCGTCAGGCGGGAAATGTCCGAGCCGTCGGCGTTCATCACGTAGATGTCCGGGTCGCCGTCGCGCTCCGAGGAGAACGCGATCTTTCGCCCGTCCGGAGACCACGCCGGGTCCTGGTCTCCTGCTCCGTCGGTCAGGCGGGCGATGTCCGAGCCGTCGGCGTTCATCACGTAGATGTCCCAGTCGTTCTGGGGGGCGCCGTCGCGATCCGAGGTGAACGCGATTTTCCGTCCGTCCGGAGACCACGCCGGGTGGAGGGACAAGCTCCAGACAGCGCTGTCGGTCAGGCGGGCGGCATGCGCGGCAGAACGCAGTTGGGCGAGCCGGGCTGCGGCCGTCTCGGCGGCGACGCCGCCGTCGTCCTTCGACAGGTTATTCCCGAACGTAGCGATACCGACCACTGCCCCGCAGCTGTCGACGATGGGTCCGCCGCTGTAGCCGGAGAGGAGATCGGCGTCGGTCTGGAGCACGACGCCGTCGCCGTCGAACGTGGACGGGAATTGGGAGAACGGGGCGTGTTTCGACACCGCGCCGCGGCTGACCGAGGGTGTTGCCCAGGAAGACGCCCACCGGAACCCGATCGCCGCCACGCTCGCCGCCGCCGCCGGCCTCGCGGCCGCGAGGCGGAGCGGGCGCACCGATGCCGGCGGCTGCGCCCGCAGCAGCGCGAGGTCGTACCCCGGCAGGCTGCCCTCGACGGCGGCGGAGAGGCTCATGCTGCGGTGGACCAGCTCCACCCGCGTCGCCTTCTCGACGACGTGATGGTTCGTCAGCCACTCGCTGTTTCCGATGTAGAAAGCGGAGCCAATGCTGGAGACGGACCGCACCTGGAAGGTCGCGGCTTTCGCGCGGTCGATGTGGTCGTCCAGCGAGCACGCCGCGGCGGGGCCGGCCTCCGTCGCCGCCGCCGCCGGGGCCGCCGTCGTCGGGGTCGCCGTCGGCGCGGCCTCCATCGTTCGGGTCGCCGTCGGCGCCGCGGCCGGCTCCTCGGACGCGCCGCCCCGCGCGCACGCTGCGGCCGCGAGCGCCACGAGCGCGATGCCCGCGGCGAGGACGGTGAGCGTCGGCCAGCGTACTGCGCTCATGCTTCGGCGATCCTACACGGGATCGCGCCGTCGCCACGCCCGCTACGCCCCCGCGACGGGCCGCGCGGCATCGACGCCGGCCACGCCCGCGAACCGGCGCTGCTCGCACTCCTCGTCGTCGCGTATGACCACGTCGAGGGCGCGCCGCGGACGGGCTGCCCTGCGGCGCTGACGGCGCGGCGCGCCTCGGCGCCCCGCGGGGAGTACGGAGGCCCGGCTACGGCGCGCCCGTGCGTTCACGGGTACTCCACCACGTAGATGTTCCAGGCGTCGCCGTCGCGATCCGAGGAGAACGCAATCCATCGTCCGTTCGGGGACCACGCAGGCCCGGCGTCCGTTGCTTCGCCGTCGGTCAGGCGGGCGACGCCAGAGCCGTCGGCGTTCATCACGTAGATGTTCGGGCTGCCGTCGCGATCCGAAGAGAACGCGATCCGGCGTCCGTCCGGGGACCACGCCGGCTCGGCGTCCGTTGCTTCGCCGTCGGTCAGGCGGGCGGCGCCAGAGCCGTCGGCGTTCATCGCGTAGACGTTCGAGCCGCCGTCGTGATCCGAGGCGAACGCGATCCTGCGCCCGTCCGGCGACCACGCCGGGTCGTAGTCCCCGCCGCCGTCGGTCAGGCGGGCGACGCCCGAGCCGTCGGCGTTCATCGCGTAGATGTTCGAGCCGCCGTCGCGCTCGGAGGAGAACGCGATCCTTCGTCCGTCCGGCGACCATGCCGGGGAGCTGTCCGAAGCGCTGTTGTCGGTCAGGCGGGCGATGTCCGAGCCGTCGGCGTTCATCGCGTAGATGTTCGAGCCGCCGTCGCGTTCCGAGGCGAACGCGATCCTGCGTCCGTCCGGCGACCAAGCCGGCTCGTGGTCCCCGGCGCTGTTGTCGGTCAGGCGGGCAGCGTCCGAGCCGTCGGCGTTCATCACGTAGATGTTCGGGTCGCCGTCGCGCTCCGATGTGAGGGCAACCTGCTGTCCGCCCGGCGACCACGCCGGGTCGTAGTCCCCGGCACTGTTGCCGGTCAGGCGGGCGACGTCCGAGCCGTCGGCGTTCATCACGTAGATTACGGCGTGGATTCCCAATCCCGAGTCATCGAGGTGAGACGAGGAGAATGCAATCCGTCGCCCGTCCGGCGACCACGCAGGTGGGGAGCGATCCCTTGCGCCGTTGTCGGTCAGGCGGGTAACGTCCGAGCCGTCGGCGTTCATCACGTAGATGTCCGGGCCGCCGTCGCGCTCCGAGACGAACGCTATCCGTCGTCCGTCAGGCGACCACGCCGGGGAGCGGTCCCAGTCGCCAGCGTCGGCACTGTCGGTCAGGCGGGCGACGCCCGAGCCGTCGGCGTTCATCACGTAGATGTCCACGCCGCTATTGCGAGCCGAGGCGAACGCAATCCGTCGTCCGTCCGGCGACCACGCAGGGGTGTGGTGCCGTTCGTCAGCGTCGGTATTGCCGGTCAGGCGGCGATGGTCCGAGCCGTCGGCGTTCATCACGTAGATGTCGATGTCCGGGTCCCAGTGGTCCACCCCTACGAATGCAATTTCCTGTCCGTCCGGCGACCATGCCGGGTGGCGAATCCAAGCGTCGTAGTCGGTCAGGCGGCGATGGTCCGAGCCGTCGGCATTCATCACGTAGATGTCCGAGCCGCCGTCGTCGTGACCCGAGACGAATGCAATCTTTCGTCCGTCCGGCGACCACGTCGGCTCGATGTCTCCAGCGCTGTTATCGGTCAAGCGAGTGATGCCCGAGCCGTCGGCATTCATCACGAAGATTCCCGATCTGCCGTCGCGATTCGATGCGAATGCGATCTTTCGTCCGTCAGGGGACCACGCCGGGTCGCTGGACCAGATCCAGGCAACGCTGTCGGTCAGGCGAGCGGCGTGCGGGGTGGAACGCAGTTGGACGAGCCGGGCTGCAGCCGTCTCGGCAGCGACACCGAAGCCGGACAGGATATTGAACGTAGCGACACCGACCACTGCCCCGCAGCTGTCGACGATGGGTCCGCCGCTGTAGCCGTGGGAGAGAGCCGCGTCGATCTCAAGCACGACGCCGTCGCCATCGAATATGGACAGGAATTGCAGACGGGAGAACGGGGTATGTTCCGACACCGCGCCGCGGGTGACCGACGGCGTGCCCGTGACGCCCACCGGGAACCCGACCGCCGCCACGCTCGCCGACGCCGCCGGCCTCGCAGTTGCGAGGCGGAGGGGGCGCACCGAGGCCGGCGGCTGCGCCCGCAGCAGCGCGAGGTCGTACCCCGGCAGGCTGCCCTCGATGGCGGCGGAGAGGCTTACGCCGCCGTGGACCAGATCCACCCGCGTCGCCCTCTCGACGACGTGATGGTTCGTCAGCCACTCGCCGTTCCCGATGTAGAAGGCGGAGCCGCTGCCGGAGACGGACTGCGCCTCGAAGGTCGCGGCTTTCGCGCGGTCGATGTGGTCGTCCAGCGAGCACGCCGCGGCGGGGCCGGCCTCCGCCGCCGCCGGGGCCGCCGCCGTCGGGGCCGCCGTCGGCGCGGCCTCTATCGTTCGGGTCGCCGTCGGCGCCACGGGCCCGCCGGCGGGCTCCTCGGACGCGCCGTCCCGCGCGCACGCGGCGGCCGCGAGCGCCACGAGCGCGATGCCCGCTGCGAGCGCGGTGAGCGTCGGCCAGCGTACTGCGCTCATGCTTTGGCGATCCTACACGGGATCGCGCCAGAGCCGCGTCTCGCGCCGGGCGGCGGCGCGTGCTCAGTCGTTGCTGAGCGAGACCGCGCCTGTCCGGCCGTCGTACGTCATTGCGAAGTTCATCAGGAACGTTCTGCCCATGAGCGCCCGGTGCGGTTGTCCGCCAGCGGCGAGGTGCACGCCGGCGAACTGTCCGTACACCGTCCATTGCAGAGCCGGAATGTGGATTTGGGCAAGGTGCATGTTGACCTCATCGGCGCCATGCACTCCCGAGACGGGGCGGCGGTCGGCCACGGGCAACCCCAAGGCTCCAGCGAGCATGGAGTCGATGCAGCTTTCGAGCGCCCCCGTATCGACCAGCGCGGGGAAGCGATCGTCCGGCAGATCGGGAGGGCCGCCGCCGGGCCGGAACTGCGGGTCGAAGCCGATTTGCACAAGGAGAGTCGGCCCGAACTCCGCCAACGTGAACGCATCTCCGAACCCGAACTCAGTCCGTGGCACGGACCGGCCGGTACAGTACGGACGCGGGGAGGGTCAGCGGAGGTTCGCCGACCCGCCGGATCAGGTAGGGCCCGCGGCCGAACCGCTGGACGGCGTCGGCGGCGGCGTCCTGGAAGTCCTCGTAGGTTCCCACGAGCGCCTCGTCATGCACGACCACCCACTTGCCGAAGTGGTCGGTCTCCAGGAGGTTGCGCATGCGATCGTAGGCGGCGATCTCTTCGGACAGCAGGGCCATGTCGCTCCTCCCTGCACCGATCGCCGGCAGCACTGCCTCCGCAGCGCCCCGCGCCCAGGCCGGATGGCGCGGCGCCGACGTTCTGGCCCGGTAATCCTAGCACGCGCGCTCACGATCCTGTGTTCGCCCGCCCCGCCGCTACGCCCCCGCGGCGGGCCGCGCTACACTCCGAGGGCGGGGCGGCGCGCGGAGGAGGCGGCATGGCGGCGTTCGACATCCTCGTGCTGGCCGGCGACGGCATCGGGCCCGAGGTGACGGCCGAGGGCGAGCGCGCTCTGGAGGCCGTCGGCGCGCGCTTCGGGCACGACTTCCGCACTGCGCGCGACCTCGTCGGCGGCGCCTGCATCGACGCCCACGGCGCCGCCATCCGCCCCGAAACGCTCGAGGCCGCGCAGCGGGCCGACGCCGTGCTCTGGGGCGCCGTCGGCGGCCCGCGGTGGGACGACCCGCGCGCCGCGGTGCGCCCCGAGCAGGGGCTGCTCGCCGTGCGCTCCGCGCTCGGCCTCTGGGCCAACCTGCGCCCGGTGCGCGTCGATCCGGCGCTGATCGGCAGCTCGACGCTCAAGCCCGAGGTGCTGCGCGGCGTCGACATCCTCGTCGTGCGCGAACTCACCAGCGGCATCTACTTCGGCAAGCCGCAGGAGCGCCGCACGATCGGCGGGCGCCGCGCCGCCGTCGACTCGATGACCTACGACGAGGACGAGATCGCGCGCGTCGCGCACCTCGGCTTCCGGCTCGCGCGCGAGCGGCGCGGCAAGGTCACGAGCGTGGACAAGGCCAACATCCTCGAAACCTCGCGGCTGTGGCGCGAGGTCGTCGAGGAGGTGCGCCCGCAGTACCCGGACGTGGAACTGGAGCACGTGCTGGTGGACGCGGCGGCGATGCACCTGATCCGCCGTCCCGCGTCGTTCGACGTGGTGATCACGGCCAACCTGTTCGGCGACATCCTCACCGACGAGGCGTCGATGCTGGCCGGCTCGCTGGGGATGCTGCCCTCGGCCTCGCTGGGCGAGCTGCGCGAGGACGGGCGGGGGCGGGGGATGTACGAGCCGATCCACGGCTCGGCGCCGGACATCGCGGGGCAGGGCGTCGCCAACCCGCTGGCGATGTTCCTCTGCGTCGCGCTGCTGCTGCGCCACTCGTGCGGCCTCGAGACGGAGGCGCGGGCGCTGGAGGCCGCCGTCGCCGGGGCCGTCGCCGACGGCCTCCGCACCGCCGACATCGCCGCGGACGGCGAGCGCGCCCTCTCCACCCGCGAGATGGCGGACGCCGTGCTCGCGCGCTTCGCGCTCGCGGCGTAGCCGGCGGCGCGGGAGGGGCGAGGCGTGGAGCCGCCGTTCGCCTACGTCGGGCCGGGCGCGGGGCTGTCGGCGATCGGGTCGCTGCTGGCGCTGGCCGGGGCGGGTGCGCTGATCGCGGTCGGCTTCGTCTGGTACCCGCTGAAGCGCCTGCTGCGCGCGCGGCGGCGCGCCCGCGGACGACGCGAGGAGCCCGCCGGCTGACCGTCGCCGCCGCGCTGCTGGCCGCCGCCCTCTTCGCCCTCGCGCTGCGCCCGCTCGGCGCGCCCCGCGCCGCCCTCGGCGCGCTCGACGACCTGCGCGAGGCGGCCTCGGCGCTGCGCGATCCCGCCCTCGGCGACGACGAGAGGGAGCGCCGCGCGCGCCGCCTCGGGCTGCGGCTGCTGGGCCGCGCGGGGCGCATCGCGCTGACGGCGGCGCTCGCCGCCGTCCCGCCGCTGGCGCTGCTGCTGGCGCTGGGCGCCCTCGGCGCGGCCTCCCCCGGCGAGGCGGCGGCCTTCCTCGCCACCCCTCGCGGCCTCGCGCTGGGCGCGGCGGCGGCGCTGGCCGCGTCCCTGTCGCCGGCGGCGTGGCGGCGGCTGCGGGGGTGACGCCTTGGGCGCGGTAGGCGGCGTGGGCCGCTCGACGCGAGGGGCGGCGCTGGCGCGATCCCTGTAGGATCGCCCAGCCATGAGAGCCATCCGCTGGCCGACGCTCACCGTGCTCACAGCGGGCATCGCGCTCGTGGCGCTCGCGGCCGCCGCGTGCGCGCGGGGCGATGCGTCCCTCGCCTGTGGGCCTGCGGCCCCGACGGGCACCCCGACGGCGACGGAGGCCGACACAGCCGCAGCGCCGACGGGCGTCCCGACGGCGACGGAGGCCGACACAGCCGCGTGCTCGCTGGACGACCACATCGACCGCGCGAAAGCCGCGACCTTCCAGGCGCAGACCGTCTCCGGCAGCGGCTCCGCCTTCTACATCGGGAACGGCGAGTGGCTGACGAACCATCACGTCGTCGAGAGGGCGACGCGGGTGGAGCTGATCCACCGCAGCGTAAGCCTCTCCGCCGCCGTCGAGGGCAGCCTGCCGGGCTACGACCTCGCGCTGCTGCGGGCGCAGCCGCCGGCCTCGGTGCGCCCGCTCCGCCTCGCGGCCGCGCGGCCGGCAGGTGGAGCAAGACTGGCAGTGGTCGGGTTCCCGGAGGGCGTTTCGGGCACGCCGTCGGTCACCCGCGGCGTGGCGTCGGAGCATGCCTCGTTCTCCCAATTTCCGTCCAAGTTCGACGGCGACGGCGTCGTGCTCCAGACCAACGCAGCTCTCTCGTCCGGCAACAGCGGCGGACCCATCGTCGACAGTTGCGGGGCAGTAGTGGGTGTCGCTACGTTCAATCGATTCTTGACGCAGGGAGGCTTCGGCGTCGCTGCCGAGACGGTCGCAGCCCTGCTCGCCCAACTGCGTTCCACCCCGCATGTCGCTCGCCTGACCGACAGCGTTGCCCGGAACCCGTCGGGCGACCCGGCGTGGTCGCCCGACGGACGAAAGATGGCTTTCGTTTCGGAGCGCGACGGCGGCCCGGAAATCTATGTGATGAACGCCGACGGCTCGGGCATAGCTCGCTTGACCGACAACAGCGTTGGGGACTGGGGGCCGACATGGTCGCCGGACGGACAAAAGATCGCCTTCTTCTCGCATCGCTACGGCAGATCGGGAATCTACGTGATGAACGCTGACGGATCGGACGTTGCCCACTTGACCAATGGCGCTGGCCCAGCATGGTCGCCAGATGGGCGAAGGATTGCTTTCGTTTCGGAGCGCGACGGCAACCCGAACATTTACGTGATGAACGCCGATGGTTCGGGCGTCGCCCGCCTGACCGACAGCCAAACAGGAGGGGCGGTTCAACCGGCGTGGTCGCCGGACGGACGAAAGATTGCGTTCTCCGAAGGGTTCGCCGGAGCCGGAGACATTAACATTTACGTGATGAACGCCGACGGCTCGGGCGTCGTCCGCCTGACCGACAGCGGAGCGCATGCCACTCGCCCCGCGTGGTCGCCGGGTGGAGGAAAGATTGCCTTCGCCCTCGAAGCGCGCGAGGGCGAATCGGGAATCCATGTGATGAACGCCGACGGCTCGCGCATCGCCCGACTGACCCACAACAGTGCTGGGGACCACTCCCCGGCGTGGTCGCCGGACGGGCGACAGATTGCATTCTCCTCGTTTCGCGGCGACGGGGGATCGGTATTCTACAATTCGGTAATCTATGTGATGAACGCCGACGGCTCGGGCGTCGCCCGCCTGACCGGCAACAGTGCCGGGGACCACTCCCCGGCGTGGTCGCCGGGCGGACGCAAGATTGCACTCTCCTCGGAGCGCGACGGCGACTCGAACATCTACATGATGAACGCCGACGGCTCGGACATTGCCCGGCTGACCGACAACAGCGCTGAGGATTGCGACCCGGCGTGGTCGCCGGACGGACTGCGGATCGCGTTCGCATCTGATCGCGATGGCGGCTCGAACATCTACGCGATGAACGCCGACGGCTCGGGCCTCGCCCGCCTGACCGACAACAATGCTGGGGACCACGACCCGGCGTGGTCTCCGGACGGACGCAGGATCGCGTTCGCCTCGGAGCGCGACGGCGGCTCGAACATCTACGCGATGAACGCCGACGGCTCGGACGTCGTCCGCCTGACCGACGGCGCCGGGGACTACGACCCCGCGTGGTCGCCGGACGGGCGCAGGATCGCGTTCGCCTCGGATCGCGACGGCGGCTCGAACGTCTACGCGATGAACGCCGACGGCTCGGGCGTCGCCCGCCTGACCGACGACAGCGACGGGGACTACGACCCCGCGTGGTCGCCTGACGGACGCAGGATCGCGTTCGCCTCGGAGCGCGACGGCGGCTCGAACATCTACGCGATGAACGCCGACGGCTCGGGCGTCGCCCGCCTGACCGACGGCGCCGGGGACTACGGCCCGGCGTGGTCGCCGGACGGGTGGCGGATTGCGTTCTCCTCGGATCGTTACGGCGACGCCCGGAACATCTTCGTGGTGGAGTACCCGTGAACGCGCCGGCGCGCCGTAGCCGAGGTGTCGAGCACGCGGTCGCGCCGAGCTGGATCTCGACTTCGTAGCGGTCCAGCGTCTCGGGGTCCGAGAGCAGCAGATCGAGGCGGCCCGCGCCGGGCTGCCGTCGCTCCGCGCCGTGCACGTCGAGGTCGCCCAGCCCGAGCAGCGTCGGATCGTTCGCGATCTGCTCCTGCAGCCAGCGCTCGCTCACCTCGGGGTGGCCGAGCAGGCTCACGCGGCGGACGCGAGCGGGGCCGCCCCGGAGGGCGGCCCCGCCGTCGCACGCCCGGTGCGAGGTCTAGATGCCGAGCTGGTCGGCGACGAGCTCGCGGTGGTGGTCGGAGTCGCCCCAGGCGAGTTCGGCGCGCTTCTGGCGGCGGTAGTAGAGCTGGATCTTGTAGTCCTTGGTGAAGCCGATGCCGCCGTGGATCTGCTGGCCGTGGGCGACGACGCGACGGGTGGCCTCGGAGGTCCACGCCTTCGCCATGTTGACGGCCATCTGCTTGTCGTCCTGGTCGGTGTTCAGCGACCAGGCGGCCTTGTACATGATGAAGCGCGAGCCGTCGACGTCGGTGACCATGTCGGCGCACTTGTGCTGGATGGCCTGGAACGAGCCGATCGGGCGGCCGAACTGGACGCGCTCCTTGGCGTAGTCGACCGAGATCTCGAAGTCCATCTGCGCGAGGCCGACCATGTAGGCGCACTCGGCGACGGCGTAGCGCTGCATGACGGGCTGGAGGATGTCCCAGCCCGCGCCGTCGGCGCCGAGCAGCTCGCCGGTGGCGCCGTCGAGCGTCACCTCGCACTGCTTGTCGCGGGCGATGGTGAGCAGCTGGTTGACGGTCACGCCGGGCTGGTCGGTCGCGACGACGGCGAGGGTGACGCCGACCGCGGAGCGGGCGGCGACGACCATGTAGTCGGCGACGTTGGCGTCGGGCACGAACAGCTTGGTGCCGGTGATCGTGACCTCGTTGCCGTTGACGGTCGCCTGGGCCTGGATGCCTTCCTCGTCGAAGCGGGCGGAGGGCTCGGTCTGGGCGAGCGTGAAGATGAGGTCGCCGGAGGCGATGGCGGGCAGGAAGCGCGACTTCTGGTCGTCGCTGCCGGCCTCGAGGATCGGCACCGCGCCGCCGAGCACGCTCGACATGAAGGGGCCGGGCACCAGCGCGCGCCCGAACTCCTCGATCAGCACGCAGAAGTCGAGGAAGTCGAAGCCGGCGCCGCCGTGCTCTTCGGGGATGAGCAGGCCCTGCCAGCCCTGCTCGGCCATCTTCGACCACAGCTCGGGCGAGTAGCCGCGCTCGTCCTCTTCCATGTCGCGCACGAGCTGCTCGGGGCACTCGTTCTCGAGGAAGTCGCGCGCGCCGTTCCGCAGCATCTCCTGCATCTCGGTGTATCCGAGGTCCATGCTCCACCCCTCCTCGCCCGGCGCGCGCGTGCGCGCCGGCGCCTTGCCTGCAGCGGCCTCTGCTTGCGGAGTGGGTTCCCCCGCCCACGGTCCCGCCGGCAGGCCCGGCCAGCGGGTCGCGCCGCCCCGCGCCGCGGGGCCGGCCGCGCGATTATGCGAGAGCGACTGATCGCAGGTCAACCTCGCCCCCCGCGCCGGCCCGCGCACGGGCCGCCGGATCGCCGCCGGCCGACGCTGGCGGCTGGCGCGGGCAGCCCGTAGGATCGCGTCGCCGGGGCGGGATGCGCGCAGCCGACGCGCGCGACCGCCGTGCGGGCCGGCGGCCGCGAGGCCGTCGCGGCGGGGGGCCAGTACGGATGCAGCCGCGCCGTTCGCGGGCGTTCCGCGTCGCCGTGCGCCTGCTGGCGGCGGCCGCGCTCGCCCTCGGCGTGCTCGCCGCCGCGCTGCCGCGCCCGCACGCCGCCGAGGCCGCTCCCACCGCCGGCGCCTGCCCGCGCATGACCGAACGCGCCGAGGCCTACGAGGACGAAGGCGGCCGCGCCGCCTTCGTCCTGCTCGACCTCACCGACTGGACCCGCTGCCACTACGCGCGGCACGAGGTGTTCCGCAGCGCCTCGCTCTACAAGCTGGTCGTGCTGGCCGAGGCCTACGCCCAGTCCGAGGCGGGCGCGTTCTCGTTCGGCGAGACGCTGCCGGGCTGGACGATCGACGCCGCCGAGATGGCGCGGCTGATGATCCAGCTGTCGGAGAACGACCCCGCCGAAGACCTGCACGAACACCTCGGTTTCGAGGCCGTCAACGCCCGCGCCGCGCGGATGGGAATGGACGACACCTCGCTCTCGCCGCTCGCGCCCTACGTGACCACGGCGGACGACGTCGCCGCCTTCTTCACGCGGCTGCACGCCGGGCGCGTCGTGAGTCCCGAGGCCGACGCGGCGATGCTCGAAACGCTGCTCGGCCAGCAGCGCGCCGACCGCATCCCGGCGGGCCTGCCGGAGGGCACGGAGATCGCGCACAAGACGGGACGCCTCGATCTGTTTTCGCACGACGCCGGCATCGTCCAGTCGCCCGCCGGCCCGTTCGTGCTGGTGCTGCTGACCGAGGACCCCGTGGCGCAGTGGTGGGGCAACGAGCTGATCCGCGACCTCGCCGCCATCGCCTGGGAGAGTTTCGCGGAGCCTCGCGCGCTGCCGCTGGCGGCGCTGGCGCCCGCCGACCCGATGGTGCACGAGGCCGCCTACCCGCGGCAGGACGCCCCCGCGCTCCTCGCCGCCGCCGAAGAGTCGCCCGTCGCGGCCTCGCCCGCGCCCGTCGCGAGCGTGGCGGCGGCAGAAGCCGCGCCGTTGCCCGTCGTCGTGAGCGTGGCGGCGGACGAGGCGGCGCCGCTGCCCGTCGTCGTGAGCGTGGCGGCGGACGAGGCGGCGCCGCCGCCCGTCGTCGCGAGCGTGGCGGCGGTAGAAGCCGCGCCGCCGCCCGTCGTCGCGAGCGCGACGGCGGCAGAGGCCGCGCCGCCGCCCGTCGTCGTGAGCGTGGCTGCGGACGAGGCGGCGCCTGCGTCCGGGGCCCCCGCGTTCGTCGCCGCGGTGACGGCGGCGGGCGGGCGGACCTCGATCGCGGCTCCGGCGCCCGCCGCCGCGGCGTCCTCGAACGGGGCGCTGGCGAACGCCGCGCTCCCGGGCGAGGCGGCGTCGGCGGACGCGGGCAGCGGCGCGGTGGCGGCCTCGATCGGGGAGGCGGCGCAGGCGCTGGGGGCCGGCGTGGCCGCCACGCCGTGGCGGCAGCCGGCGGGGCTGACGGCGCTCGCCGCGGCCCTCGCGCTGGCGCTGCTGACGCGGCGGCGCGGCCCGCTGCCGGCGGGGCCGGATACCGATCCGGCGGCGGGGAGAGCCGATTCAGGGAGTAGCGCGCGGTGGCGGACGCCGCCGCGCGGCGCAAGGAGCAACGTCATGATGCGTTTCGGATCGCGCGGCAACGACCCCGCGCCGGAGACCCCGGCCCGGGCCACGGAAGAGGAGGCCCCGATGGAGGCCGACGACGCGCCGGCCGCGGAGGCCGTCCAGGGGGCGATGGCGGACGCGCCGACCTCGCCGCGGCTGGAGCGCCTCGCCGAGTTCTTCTCCTCGGAAGAGGGGCTGGTGGAGGAGATGGGGCGCCAGATCGCCTCGGAGATGGCGCCGCTGCGCCACCTGCTGGGCCGCCAGCGGCAGGCGATCGAGCGCGTGATGGAGAACCTCGACCGGCAGCTCGTGCCGATCCGCGAGTACGTCGCCAGCGAGGAGTCCAACATCGAGACGCTGCGCCGCCAGATCGGCGACGAGGGCGGCGACTACGTCTCCCGCCTCTTCGCCGACTACATGGAGCAGCAGCACCAGCGCATCGCCGACGCCCGCCAGCGCGTCGACGACCAGCGCTCCCCCTTCGAGCGGCTCGCCGAGGACGAGCGCGAGGCCGTCGAGCTCGCCCTCAGCTTCTTCGACGAGGACATCGAGGCGCTCGAGCACACCCTCAACGAGCAGCGCCGCATCATCGCGCGCCTGCTCGAGGCGATGCGCTCCGCCGAGTTCGCCGGGGTGCGCCAGCTGATCGACGACCGCGAGCAGGTGCTCGCCGCCGCCGCGCGCGACGGCCTCACCGACCCCGTCCGCATCGCCGGGCAGATGCGGACCCTGCGCGAGGCGCTGAACGCCGAGGACAGCGAGCACCTCGGCCGCGTCCTCGGCGGCGTCGCCGAGACCGACGAGCGCCTGCTGCGGGCCGGCACGGGGCCGGGCGGCGTGCACGCCGTCCCCTTCGCCGCCGCCGGGGAGGAGCGCTCGGCCTGATCCGCGGGCGCGGCGCAGCGGGGGCGGTCCCGCCGCCGCTACCGCGCCTCGCCGCCGCCGGGTTCGGGGGGCCGGGGTTCGCCCACGATCACGCCGGCCGCGAGGTCGGGCGGCGGCAGCGGCTCGTCGCCGGCCGCGGCGAGGTCGACGACGTTGCCGGCCTCGATCTCGCGCTCGATCTCGCCGAGGCGCTCGGCGCGGCGTTCGCGGGCCTCGCCGGTCAGTTCGAGCTCCTCGGCGATGCGCTCGGCGAGGGCCTGTTCGGGGGCCTCGAAGGGCCGGGGGACGCGCGCCTCCAGCGGCGGGCCGAGCTGCGCGTAGAGCGCGCCGCCGAGGTAGTGCAGCGGGCCGCGCTCGCCCGGCAGCCAGCGGTCGCCGAACGCCGCGGCGTCGGCGTGGACGGCGACGGCGAGGCCGACGCACAGCTCGTGGTCGCCGAACGGCAGCGTGTCGCGCAGTTCGCACTCGATCCACGCGGCGCAGCGCCGCAGCAGCGGGGCGTCGACGTGCACGGCGGCGAAGGTCTCCAGCTGCGCCGCCTCGAACTTGTCGATCTCGGCGCCGCTGAAGGAGCCGAGGTACTGGACGTGGTGCAGCAGCTCGCGCGTGGGGACGTTGATCGCGAACTGCTCCGAGGCGCGGATCATGTCGAGGCTGTGGCGCGACCGCTCCAGCGCGACGCCGACGAGCGGCGGGGCGAGCGACAGCGGCGTGTGCCACGCCACCGGCAGCACGTTGTCCGCCCCGCGGTCGCGCGCCGTGACGAGGGCGACCGGCCCGCCGAGCAGCACGCGCGCCGCCGCCGTCACGGGCCGCCGCTCGACGCCGGGGGGAGGCTGCTCGATCACGCGCCGAGTATAGGCCGCGCGCGCGCCCCGAGGCCCGCGCCGGTACGGCCCGCCGGAGGCAAGCCGCGCCGGCGGGCGGCGGCTTAGCGGCGGCCGGCCGTCTGGCGGTAGGGGTTGGAGATGCGGTCGGCGCGGGGAGCGCAGTCGGGGCAGAGCACGGAGCGGGCGCGGAACATCGTCCCGCCCTTCGTGACGTATGTGCCGCAGAAGACGCATTTGCCCTCGATGCCGCCCTCGCCGTACTTGTAGAGGCCGCGCGCGGGCTCCGCCGCCGCCTCGCCGCCGGCGGCCGCCTCCGCCGCGGCGGGCGCGTCCGAGGAGGCGCGCGCCTCGGCCGCCGCCCGCGCCTCGGCCGCGCCCTCCAGCGCGTGGATCGAGGCGACGCGCGCGCGCGCGGCCCCCGGGTCGCTGTACCACAGCACGTTGATCTCGGCGAAGTGCGCCATCTCGCCGGGCACGTCGGCCTCGGCGTAGATCGCGTCCACAGGGCAGGCCGGCTCGCACGCTCCGCAGTCGATGCAGGTGACCGGCTCGATGTAGAGCATCCGGTCCTCGCCCTCCTCGAAGTGGATGCAGTCGACCGGGCAGACCTCGACGCAGGACTGGTCGCGAACCTCGATGCAGGGCTGGGTGATGACGAAGGTCACGGCGGCGCTCCCCGTCGGACGCGCCCGCGCGGCGCGGCCTCGCCCCTGTTCTACCACTCCGCGCCCGCGACCTGTAGGGGGGCGGCCTCCGCGCGTCCCCGCGCGCGGCGAGGGCCCCCGGCGCGAGGGCCGCGCCGTGCGAGGCGGCCACGCCGCGAGGAGCCACGCCGCGGGAGCCTCGGCGCGCGGGCGCGTAGACGCTCGCGGGGGGTGCGGATACGATGGCCCGCGCAGCCCGGCGGGCGCGGCCTCCGAGGCCTCGCCCCACCCTCGCCGGAGGGAGACGCCCGCGGTGACGTTCGTCATTACCCAGCCCTGCATCGACGTCCAGGACCAGTCCTGCGTCGAGGTCTGCCCGGTCGATTGCATCCACTTCGAGGATGGCGAGGACCGGATGCTCTACATCGACCCCGTGTCGTGCATCGACTGCGGGGCGTGCGAGCCGGCCTGCCCCGTGGACGCGATCTACGACGAGGCGGACGTGCCGGAGGAGCAGGCGCGCTTCACCGCCATCAACGAGCTCTGGTACAGCGACCGCGCCGCCGCCCGCGCACAGGCGGCGGGCGGCGCCCCCGCCCCCGCCGCGCCCGCCGCGCCCGAGGCGGAAGCGCCCGCCCCCGCGGAGGCGCCCGCCGGGGCCGAGGCCGAAGCGCCCGCCGCCGAGGGACCCTCCGCGGCGGACGAGGCCGGGGCGGACGAGGCCGGGGAGCCGGAGGACGGCGCGGCGGAGGCGGCGCCCGCGTCCGCCGTCGTCGCGGCGGCGGCGGCTCCCGCCCATGTGCAGGTCGAGGCGACCTACCCGCACGGCGAGGATCCGGTGGTCAGCCGCTACCGGCTGCCGTCGCCGCTGAGCCTCGGCGCGCTGGTGGTGCTGGCCGCGGCGCTGGCGGCGATCTTCCTCGCGCCCGGCGAGCGCGTCGGCGGCGGGCCGGACTGGGACCTGCTCGGCGACCTCGAAGGGCCCTCGATCGTCGGGCTCGCCGTGGCGGCGGCGCTCGCGCCGCTGGCGCTGCTGGCGTTCGCGATCGGGCAGTACCGCGACATGCGGCTGTTCGCGGCCAAGCACGGGCGCGGCGAGGCCTCGTGGCGCGAGGCCGGCTCGCCGTGGCGGCGCAGCGAGGAGTCGCGCCGCTTCGAGCTGGAGACGGCCGTGCGCCAGCTCGCGCGCGACCGCTTCCCCTACCCCAACGAGGAGAACCCGGACTACCGCACCTACACCAACCTGCCGTCGCCGACGCTGGCGCTGGAGTTCACCGCCGGCGGCGCCTCCGCCGCGCAGGTCTTCCCCGACATCGTGGTCGTCGAGCACCCGCGCAACCGCCCGATCATCGTCGCGCAGGTGGAGACGCGCGAGACGGTGACGCGGCGGCAGGCCGAGCTGGTGTGGGCTCCCCTCGAGAACGTCGAGGCGCCGCTCTACATCTACGTGCCGACGGGCCTCGTCGGGCAGGCGCGCGACCACGCGCTGGCCGCGGGCATCAGGAACGCCCGCTTCCGCAGCTGGCGCCGCCAGCCGGAGGGGATGCTCGTCCGCGAGGTCTGAGCCGACCGCTTCCGCCCTCGACGCTGCCCGCCCCACCCCGATCGAACGCCGCCCGTCGCGCCCTCGGACGCTTGGGCGGCGCGCCTATCCGCCGAGCGGCGAAGTCGAGTGCGTCAGCCGTCCCGGCACGCCGAGGTCGGGCGCGCCGACGAGCGAGGCGATCGCGGACAGCTCGCCGGCGTGCGCGAAGACGTGCGCCGCGCTGCGGACGAGCAGGTCGCCGGCCGAGCGCCCGGCGTCCGCGCCCGCGGGCCGGACCGTGCGCCGGTCGAGTTCGGCCTCGCGCAGGGAGCGCAGCCAGGGGGTGGCGCTCGCGCGCACCCGCCCGAACGCCGCCAGCGCCTCGCCGAAGGCGGGCGCGGAGGGTTCGTCGCCGAAGCCGACGGCGTGCACGGCGAGCCACGGGTCGGCCTCGAGGCCCTGCGCCCCGGCGCACCAGTAGGCGTGCTGCTGGGCGGCGACGTGGGCGACGATCCAGCCGCCCGCGTTGAGGCGGCCGATCGGGCGGGCGCGCCCCGGCGCGGGCAGCGCCGCCGCCACGCGGTCGAGCTCGTCCCAGGCGTCCCACAGCAGGCGCACGAGGCGCGGCGGACGCGGATCGGCCCCTCGTTGCGGGGCGGACGCGGGCGGCGCGGTCACGCGGCCCGCCGACGCCGCGGGACGCCGCCGCCGGCCGCGCGCGGCGAGGGGTGCGCGGGCGGCCTCGCGGGATGGCGGCGGGCGGGCCGCCGCGCGGCGGCGCGCCCCGCGGCGTCCGGCGCGGCGATCAGCTCGCCGCGCAGCCACTGGCCGATCAGCACCGCCGCCGCCACGCCGAGCACCAGTCCGAGGATCATCGCGAACACCATAGCGCACCTCCCGCCGGCCCGTCCGCGCCACGCCGCGAACGCACATTCGCCACCGCTGGGCACACTCTAGAACATCTATACTCGCGCGGTCAACCCGGGGGCGGGCGTCAGGGGACGGGTTCGGCCTCGATGCGGGGGGCGCCGCCGAGGTAGGGGCGGAGCGCCTCGGGCGTCTCGACGGCGTCGCCGCGGTCGTACTGCTCCAGCAGCGCGGCGAGGGTGCGCGGCAGCGCGAGGCCGGAGCCGTTGAGGGTGTGCAGCAGCCGCACCCGCCCCTCGCCGTCGCGGTAGCGCAGCCGCGCGCGCCGCGCCTGGTAGTCGAGGAAGTTCGACACCGAGGAGACCTCCAGCCACTCGCCCGAGCCGGGGGCCCAGACCTCGATGTCGCAGGTCATGGCCGAGGACTGCGTGACGTCGGCGGCGGCGAGGCGGACGACGCGGTAGCGCAGGCCGAGCGCGCGCACGACGGCCAGCGCCTCATCCAGCAGCAGCTCGTGCTCCTCCCACGAGCGCTCCGGCTCGCAGAAGATCACCAGCTCGACCTTGTCGAACTGGTGGCCGCGCTTGATGCCGCGGATGTCGCGCCCCGCGCTCATCCGCTCGCGGCGGAAGCACGGCGTGTAGGCCGCGTGGCGGATCGGCAGCGCCCCGCCGTCCAGGATCTCGTCGCGGTAGAGGTTCGTGACCGGCACCTCGGCGGTGGGCACGAGCCACACGTCGTCCTCGGCGTCGCGGTACATCGTCTCGCCGAACTTCGGCAGCTGGCCGGTGCCGACCAGCATCTCCTCCTTGACCACGAACGGCACGTAGACCTCGCCGAAGCCGCGCTCGCGGTGGAGGTCGAGCATCCACGCGATGAGCGCGCGCTGCAGCCGCGCGGCCTGCCCGCGCAGCACGTAGAAGCGCGAGCCGGCGATCTTCGCCCCCCGCTCGAAGTCGATCAGCCCCAGCGCCTCGCCGATCTCCCAGTGCGGGCGGCGGCCGTCCGCGGGCGACGGCGCGGGCTCGTCCGCGGCGCGGCGCGGCGGATCGGGCCGCGACGGCGGCGCCTCCCCGTCGCCTTCGAGGATCACCTCGCCGTCGCCCTCGCCGCCGTCGGGCACCGCCTCGTGGAGGACGTTGGGCAGCTCCAGTTCGAGCGCCCGCAGCGACGCCTCGCGCTCGCGCAGGCGCCCCTCCAGCTCGTCGAGGCGGCCCGCGACGGCGCGCTGTCCGGCGATCAGGCGCTCGCGCTCGCCGGGGTCGCGGGCGGCGCCGATGGCCTTGCCGGCGCGGTTGCGGTCGGCGCGCATCGCCTCGACCTCGGCGAGCAGCGCGCGGCGCTCGGCGTCGAGCGCGGCGATCGCGTCGAGGGGGGCGTCGACGCCGCGGCGGGCGAAGACGGCGCGCAGCTCGCCGGCGCGCTCGCGGACGTCGCGCAGGGGGAGCATCGCGCGGCGCGCTCAGGCCGCGCCCGCCGCCGCCTCCGCCGCGGCGATGGCGGCGAGGGCGAGGCGGCGCACGTCCTCGGGCACGGCGGCGGGCCCGGTCGGCCCGTCGAGCGCGGCGCCCGGCTCGCGCAGCGCCTCGGCCCCGACCCAGCGCCAGCACTCGGCGTTGGCCGGCAGCGCGGGCGCGGCGGACGAGGCCGGGCGGGTGAAGTAGACGAAGTCGATGTGCTGGTGCGGATCGCCCGGCTCGGCGATGTCGTAGACGCCGATCGTGGCGGGCGCGGGCAGCTGGCGCGGCGACTCGTGGGGATACGGCGGCGCGGTCGGCACGACGGCGGCGGCCACGCCCGTCTCCTCCTCGACCTCGCGCAGCACCGCCTCGATCGGGTCCTCGTTCGGCAGGACGTGGCCTCCCGGCGGCAGCCACAGCCCGAGGCGGTGCCAGTGCAGGGCGGTGCGCCCCTCGTGCGAGAGGAAGCCGGAGACGGTGAAGTGACGCTCCACGCGCCCAGCCTAGCGCACCCGCGCCCCCCGCGCATGGGCGCCGTCCGCCCCTCCTCGCGCCCGCCCTCGCGCGCGGGACGCCTCAGAGGCCGAGGGCGGCGGGCGCGGGCGGGTCCGCCGAGTAGTCGTAGAAGCCGAGGCCCGACTTCCGGCCGTACATGCCGGCGTGGACCATGCGCCGCAGCAGCGGCGGCGCGCCGTAGCGCGCCTCGTGGTGCTCGGCGTGCATGATGCCGGCGATGCTGTGCAGCGTGTCGAGGCCGATGAAGTCGGCCAGCGCGAGCGGCCCCATCGGGTGCGCCGCGCCGAGGCGCATCGCGGCGTCGATGTCCCCGATCGTGGCGACGCCGCGCTCGAGGGCGCGAATCGCGTCGAGCAGGTAGGGGATCAGCAGCAGGTTGACGACGAAGCCCGAGTGGTCCTTCGCGGCCACCGGCTCCTTGCCGAGCGCCCGCGCGAACGCGGAGGCGCGCTCGAACGCCTCGTCCGAGGTCGTGACCGTCCGCACCACCTCGACCAGCCGCATCGCCGGCGCGGGGTTGAAGAAGTGCAGCCCCACGAAGCGGTCGGCCCGCCCCGTCGCGCCGGCCATCGCCGCGATCGTGAGGCTCGAGGTGTTCGAGGCGAAGATCGCCTCCGGCCGCACCGCCGCGTCGGCCTCCCGCCAGACCTCGCACTTGAGTTCGAGGTCCTCCGTCACCGCCTCGATCACGAGGTCGCAGTCGGCGAGGTCGCTGAGGCCGTCCGCCGGGCGCAGCCGCGCGCCGGCGGCGGCGCGCTCCTCGGGCGTGACGCGCCCGCGCTCCACGGCGCCGTCGAGCGAGCGCGCGATCGCGGCCATGCCGCGTTCGAGCGCCTCGGCCCCGGCCTCGTGCACGACGGTCTCGAAGCCGGCCGCGGCGCAGACCTGGGCGATGCCGCCGCCCATGAGTCCGCAGCCGATCACGCCGACCTTGCCGATGCCGTGTTCGTCCGTCATCGCTCGCCTCCCGCCGCGCGGCGCAGCGTAGCACCGCCGCCCGCGCCCGCGCCGCCCTCGTTGCGCGCGCCCCCTCGCTGCGCCGCGCGCGCGGCGGCGAACGCCGCCGTGCGCGGCCCCGGCGGCGGCCCCGGCGCGTCGAGGTCGGCGGGCGTGTCGATGTCGAGCGCGAGGGAGGCCAGCCGCAGCAGCGCGAGCGATCGGCCGGCGCGCCGCGCCGCCCGCTCGTGCGCCGCCGCCGAGTCCGGCCCGAACGCGGGCGCGATCGCGTCCGGCGGACGCAGGCCGAGCAGCCCCGTCCCCCCGTCGAGCGAGGGCGCGAGCACCACCTCGGCCTCGCGCAGCGCGCCGAGGGCCTCGCGCATCTCGGAGGGGCGCGCGCGCGCCTGGTCGGCGGGCACGATCGCGGCGGCGCCCGCCGCCCTCGCCGCGTCCGAGGCGAGGGCGAGCCGCACGGCGGCGTTGTAGCCCGTCCCCGCGTCGGCGAGGGGCGCGGCGCCCGCCGCCCGCGCCGCCTCGGCGCAGCGCGCGTCGGGCGTCACCACCAGCAGCGGGCCGTCGTGCGCCGCGCGCACCGCCTCCAGCACGTCGCCCAGCATCGCCAGCGCGAGCGCCGCGCGCTCGGCCTCGCCGAACAGCGGCGCGAACCTCGACTTGGCCGCGCCGAGCGCTCCCGCCGCCACCACCACGCACGGCGCGCCGCCCGTCACCGCCGCGCCGCCTCCCCCGCCGCGATCGCCTCCGAGGCCAGCGCGGCCCGCCGCGCCGCGTCCGTCATCATCGTGTCGGCGACGACCGCGCGCATCCCCAGCGCCTCGACGGCGGGGGCGAGCGCGCGGTCGGCCTCGTCGAGCACGAAGACGTCGAGGAGGCCGGCGTAGAGCCGCGCGACGCCGAGCGCGGAGACCTCGTGGCCGAGCGAGCGCAGCATCGCGGCGGCGGGCCCCTTGACCGCGGCGCCGCCGACGATGGGGCTGACGGCGACGCGCGGCGCGGCGGCGCGGCGCAGCGCGCGGCGCAGCCCATCCACCGCCAGCAGCGGGCCGATCGAGACGAAGGGGTTGCTCGGCGCGACGATCACGAGGCCGGCCTCGGCGATCGCCTCGGCGGCGCCGGGGGCGGGCCGCGCCTTCGCCGCGCCGGGGAACTCGACGTCGATCGCGGCGTCGCCGGCCCGCCGCCGCACGAACCAGTCCTGGAACGCGAGCCGCCCCCCGGGGGTGACGACGACCGTCGGGTGCGGGTCGTCGGTCGCGGGCAGCACCGCCGTCGCGAGGCCCCGCCGCCGCGCGAGCTCGGCGGTGACGGCGCTCAGCGGCTCGCCCGCGCGCAGCCGCGCCGTGCGCCAGACGTGCGTCGCGAGGTCGCGGTCGCCGACGCGGAACCACGGCTCCTCGCCCAGCGCCTCCAGCTCGCCGAGCGCGGCGAGGGGGTCGCCGCGCACTCCCCACCCCTCCTCGCCCTCCATGCCGGCCAGCGTGTAGATCACGGTGTCGATGTCCGGCGAGACGTGGAGGCCGTGCCACTCGAAGTCGTCGCCGACGTTGCAGATCGCGGTCACGTCCGCCGCGCCTGCCGCGCGGCGCAGCCCGTCGAGGAAGCGCGCCGCTCCCACGCCTCCCGCCAGCACCGCGATCCGCATCGCTCGCCGCCCGCCTCGCCGCGCCGCCCGCCGCATCGCGAGCGTAGGCGCGGCGCGGGCGCCGGACAACGCCGCCGCCCGCCGCCTGCCCGCTGCGGCGGGGAGCGGTATCCTGCGCGCGTGCCTGCGATGCCCGCCGCCGCGCCCGCCGCGCCCCCGCGAGGGGGATGACGCGCGTGTACGAGTCGCTGGAGGGGAAGCGGGCGGTCGTCGTCGGGGGGTCGCGCGGGATCGGGCGGGCGATCGCGCTGCGGCTCGCCGCCGAGGGCTGCCACGTGCTCGTCGACTACGCGCGCTCCGCGGACGCGGCCGAGGCCACCGCCGCCGAGTGCCGCGCGCTCGGCGTCGAGGCCGAGGCGGTGCGCGCCGACATCGGCGACCGCGAGGCGGCGGCCGCGCTGTTCGCGCGCGCCGAGGCGTGGGGCGGCCTCGACGCGCTGGTCAACAACGCCGCGCGCGGCCTCGAACGCCCGCGGCCGGCGATGGCCCAGCGCCCCGGCCACCTGCGCTCGACGATGGACGTGAACCTGTTCGGCCCGTGGCGGGCGGCGCAGGCCGCCGCCCCGCTGATGGAGCGGCGCGGCGGCGGCTCGATCGTCAACCTGCTCTCGCCCGGCGCGTGGACGTACATGCCGGACTACTCGGCGGTGGCCGTGAGCAAGGCGGCGCTGGCCTCGCTGACGCGCTACCTCGCCGTCGAGCTCGCGCCGCGCGGCGTCCGCGTCAACGCCGTCTCGGCCGGCTGGGTCGAGGCCTCCGAGGGCGAGCACTCCTACCGCGGCGACGTCTCCGGCGCCGTGCGCCCCCACGTCCCCGCGGGCCGCAACGTGCGCCCCGAGGACGTGGCCGCCGCCGTCGCCTGGCTCTGCTCCGGCGAGGCCCCGATGCTCGTCGGCGAGACCGTGCACCTCGACGGCGGCTTCGGCCTCGCCGCGTGGAGCGCCGTCCTCGGCCCCCCGCGCGGGTAGCGCGCGCGGCGCGTCGAGGGGGCCTCGGCGCGGCGCGCCGCGTCAGTCGTGGGCAAGGTAGTCGTGGCTCACCCAGCCCTCGGCGCCGTCCGCGGTACGGACGCGCACCCACTGGGACGGTTCGGCGCGGTGGTCGCCGGGCGCCCGGGCGTGTGGACCGAGCAGCGCGATCGAGGGGTGGGGGAGCCGGGAGTGGTAGGGATCGACGTCTGGCAAGGGATCGGGGTACCACGGCGCGATCCCGGTCTCCGGCTTGGGATCGGGGCCTGGCTCACCACGATCCGCCAGCAGCAGGCGCTCGCCGTCGGGCAGGCAGCCGAGGACGCGGCCCCCCTCGCCCGGATCCTCGCGGAGGCGGAGGCAGCTGCCGGTGCGCGCCACGCGGAACGCGATCTCTTCGCTGAACGGCGGGAACTCGATCTTCGGGGGGAGCAGCAGCCAGAGGTATTCGCCTGTTCCCGAGTAGATGGGAGAGCGGAACCAGCGCTCGCGGTGCGAATCGCCCCACCAGGACGGGCCCACCGGTATCCGCGGGCCGTGCCAGCGACCCTCGGCGGCGTCGTACACCCGCGAGCCGTATCCGAAGTAGCGTCCTCCGCCCGTGGCGGCGGGCTCGGGCCCGGCCCACTCGGACGGGAGAGAGACCAGCCCCGGCGCCGGACGAACACGCACGATGCCGTATCCGCCGCGTACGCCGACGACGATCCCGTCGCTGGTCGCAAGCCACCGGGCGCGCCAGCGCGCTTCGTACCTATGCGCCGATCGCACCCGCAGGATCGGGGCGCAGGTCACGGCGTCCGTGACGACGACCGACGGCCACGGCTCGGCCAGCCGCAAATGGTCCGGCCATGCGTAGTACGGGCTCCCCAGCGACACGACAGCGTAGCGCCCGTCCGGCGACAGCGTTCCGGGGCAGGCGGGCGCGGGCAGCTCCTCGCCGTCCCAGCTGAAGTAACGGCGCTCCTTCACCGAATTGTCCGTCTGTTTCGAGGAGCCTGCTTCGGTGTTCTCGTACCAGGCCGTAGCGACGATGCCCCGACCGCCGTCCCACCGCAGCCACGACTCGCCCGGCTGCTCACGCCTCGGAGAGAACCCTGCCCCCAGCAGGCGAGTTCCGTGCTCGGGGTGGCGTGGCGGAGGGTCGAACAGGATCGCGGGACGCCCGGTCGCCACCGGGACGAGGTAGACCTTGTCCGCCGCCGCGAGCGCGATGGCGCTGCCGTCCGGCGTGAACATGGCGGTGGACCATTCGCTTGGCCCGACGGAGAACCGGGCGACTTCCTCCATCAGGCTGTTCGCGACGATGAAGCGACCGGTCCGTTCGCGGCCGCTGCGCTCCTCGAAGAGCAGGTGCTCTTCCGATGTCGCCTCCAGCACGAGGGAGGATTCGGTCGGCCAGCGCCACGACCGGCCCGTCTCCCTGTCCAGCAGCAGGCGCCACTCCCGATCTTCGTCGTCCTCGTCCGAGGTCGTGATCCACCCGCCGCGATGCACCCCGTAACCGTGACCGTCGTGGATGTCGTATTGGTGGAACTCTGCGACCCTTTCCACCCCCGCCAGCGCGTAGCCTTCCGTCAGTCCCGTCTCCACGTCGAACACGTAGACGCCGTGCGCCCAGTCGATGGCCTCGCCGTCCCCGAAGGTGCGGTGCACGAAGGCGTCCGGCGCCGGCTCGATCGGATCGAGGCCGCTCCGGGCATCGGGCGCCGCCGCCGGCGCGGGCGTGGCCTCGTCCGTCGGCGCGGGCGTCGAGGCGGCTTCGGGCGTGGCGTCGGCCGTCGGCGCGGGCGTGGGGGGCGTGGGCGTGGCGTCGGCCGTCGTCGCGGGCGGCGTGGCGGTGGCCGTCGGTGCGGGCGTGGCGGTGGCCTCAGGCGTGGCGGTGGCCGTCGGCGTGGGGGGCGGCGGCGAGTCGCACGCCGCCGCCAGCAGCACGGCGAGGGCGAGCGCCGCCCGCGCCGTCGCCGCGGCGCAGCGGGGCCATCGTGCGCTCGGGCGTCGCATACCCGCGCTCCGCGGGAGCGGGCCTACGCCTCGTGGGCGGCGCCGGCGGCGTCGAGGGCGCGCTCGACGGCGCGCTCCTGGCGCGAGCCGAGCAGCCGCGTGCCCTCGTGGTCGACGAGCACGATCGTGCCGCGGCCGATCGCCTGGTGCTCCTCGATCTGCACCGAGTCGAAGCGGGTGTCGAGGATGAAGCCCGTCGGCGCGCTGTGCATCAGCTGCTCCAGCGCCTCCGTCAGCGCCGACACCGCCGCGATGCCGTCGAGGCGCGTCTGCGTTCCGGCGATCGGCGCGGGCTCCTGATCGAGGTGCAGGCCCACCGACTGGAGCAGGTCCTCGACGTCGGAGTCGGCTTCGGACGAGGCGGGCTCGTCGTGGGCGTCGAGCCGGAGGGGGTGGGCGGCGCCGAGCGCCTCGCGGATGCGTTCCGCGTCGTCGCGGCGCAGCGTCCAGCTGAAGCGCACGTTGGGGTCGTCGCCGGTCATGGGCGCAGCCTACCGACGCCGCGCGCGGCGCGCCACCCCGCGGGCCGCTACCCCGTGACCGCGCCCTCCTCGGCGCCGGAGACGGAGCGCGCGTACTTCGCGAGCACGCCGCGCTCGTAGCGCGGCGGCGGCGGCGTCCACCCCTCGAGGCGCGCGCGCAGCTCGCCGGGCTCGACCTCGAGGTCGAGCGTGCGCGCCTCGACGTCGAAGGCGATCGCGTCGCCCTCGCGCACGGCGGCGATGGGGCCGCCGGCGGCGGCCTCGGGCGCGACGTGGCCAGCCATGAGGCCGCGCGTGGCGCCGCTGAAGCGCCCGTCGGTGAGCAGCGCGACGGTCTCGCCGAGGCCGGCGCCGACGAGGGCGGCGGTGACGCCCAGCATCTCGCGCATTCCCGGCCCGCCGCGCGGGCCCTCGTTGCGGATCACGACCACGTCGCCGTCGCGGACGCCGCCTTCCAGCACCGCGTGCAGCGCGTCCTCCTCGCGCTCGAACACGCGGGCCGGGCCGCGGTGCCGCGTCCGCTCGTGCCCGGCCACCTTCACGACGCAGCCCGCAGGGGCGAGGCTGCCCTTGAGGATCACGAGGCCGCCCGTCTCCTTGAGGGGGTCGGCGACGGGGCGCACCACGTCCTGCCCCGGCGTCTCCGCGGCCTCCGCCGCCTCCGCGGCGAGGGTGCGGCCGGTCACGGTCGGCACCCCGCCGTGCAGCCTGCCGGCCTCGACGAGGCGCTGCGCGACGAGTTCGACGCCGCCCGCGCGGTCGAGGTCGAGCGCGACGTAGCGCCCGCCCGGGCGCAGGTCGCCGATGAGGGGTGTGCGCTCGCTGACGGCGTCGAAGTCCTCGATCGCGAGTTGGACGCCGGCCTCGCGGGCGAGGGCGAGGAGGTGCAGCACGACGTTGGTGGAGCCGCCGGTGGCGGCGGCGCCGGCGATGCCGTTCTCGAACGCCTCGCGGGTGAGCAGGGCGGAGGGGCGGAGGCCGCGCGCGAGCACGTCCATGACGAGCTCGCCGGCGCGGCGGCCGACCTCGCGCTTGCGCGGGTCGGCGGCGCCGACGGAGCCGCTTCCGAGGGGGGCGAGGCCCATGAACTCGGCGACCATGGCCATCGTGTTGGCGGTGTACTGGGCGCCGCAGGCGCCGGCGCCGGGGCAGGCGGCGGCCTCGAGGGCGGCGAGTTCGGCGTCGCCGATCGCGCCCGCGGCGTGGCGGCCGACGCCCTCGAACACGTCCTGGATCGTGACGTCGCGGCCCTCGTGGACGCCGGGGGCGATCGAGCCGCCGTAGAGCAGCAGCCCCGGCAGGTCGAGCCGCGCCAGCGCCATCATCCCCGCGGGGATCGTCTTGTCGCAGCCCACGAGGATCACCGCCGCGTCGAAGGCGTACCCCACCCCCGCCAGCTCGATCGAGTCCGCGATCAGCTCGCGGCTGACCAGCGAGGCCTTCATGCCCTCGGTGCCCATCGCGATGCCGTCGCTGATCGCGACGGTGTTGACCTCCAGCGGCGTGCCGCCGGCGGCGCGCACCCCCGCCATCACGTCCTGCGCCAGATCGCGGTGGCCGAGGTTGCACGGCATCGTGCCGATCCAGCTGTGCGCCACCATCACCAGCGGGCGCTGCAGGTCCTCGCCGCCGAGGCCGACCGAACGCAGGTAGGAGCGCGCGGGCGCGCGCTCCGGCCCGTCGACCAGCGCGCGGCTGCGGTGGCGGGTGTCGAACGCCATGAGGCCGTCCCCTCTCCCTCTCCGGCGGCCCGCGCGGCTACTCCGGCGGGTCCTGCCGCGGTTCGCCGTCGCCCGGCAGTTCGGCTTCGGCGGCGTGGCCGTTGGCGCCGGGGCAGAAGTGGCGCCCGCCGTCCCCGGCCGGCTGGCCGCAGAGCGGGCAGCGCGGCCGGCCGGCGGCGACCACGTCGCCGATGCGCGCGACGAGGCCGCGCGAGGCGGCGCGCCCGACCTCCATGCGGAAGGCCGGCGTGTTGCCGCGCGTCAGCGCCTCCTCGTCGTCGGCGAGGATCAGCACCCGCCCCCCGCCCTCGGCCTCGAAGTCGATGCCGAGCCGCGCCACGCGGAACTCGACGTCGGGACGGTCGCCGAACTCGCCGACGGGGGCGGTCCCGGACGGCGGCTCGGCGGCGCGGGGGGCGCGCTCGGCGAGCAGGCGCGAGATCGCGCGGCCGAGCGCGCCGAGCTGCTCCTTCTCCATCCACAGCGCGGCGCGGTTGCCGCCCGCCACCGCCCGCAGCCGGAAGGTGCGCTGCCCGGGCGGGCCGATCGCCTCGGCGTCCACCGCGTCGACGAGGCCGAAATCGATCATCGCTCCCTCGCCGCCGCGCCGGGACCGGCACGGCGCGAGCGTAGGGAGCGGCGCGACGCGGGGTCAACCGCTGCGCTCCCGCCGCCGCGCCGCGTACCATGCCCCCGCCGCCGCCCGCCGCGACGAGGAGGCCCGTGACCGGCGATCCCGTCCCCGCCCCGCCCGAGGGCGTCGAGCTGCACCGCGACGCGCCGCTCGCGCGCCACACCTACCTGCGCGTCGGCGGCCCCGCGCGCTTCCTCGCCATCCCCGGGACGATCGGGGAGCTGGAGCGGCTGCTCGCCTGGGCGCGCGCCGCGCGCCTGCGCGTGCGCGTGCTCGGCGGCGGCTCCAACCTGCTCGCCGCCGACGAGGGCGTCGACGCGCTCGTGATCTCGCTGCGCCGCGCCGCCTCCGGACTGCGCTTCGAGGGCGCCTCGGTCACGGCCGGGGCGGCGGTGATGCTGCCCGCGCTCGCGCGCGCCGCCGCCGAACGGGGGCTGAGCGGCCTCGAATTCGCGATCGGCATCCCCGGCTCCCTCGGCGGCGCGATCCACGGCAACGCCGGCATCGGCGACGGCCGCGCCGTCGGCCCCCTCGTCGAGTCGGTCGAGGTGCTGGGCGGGCGCGGGCGCGCCGTGCTGCCGCGCTCCGAGCTGCGCTTCGGCTACCGCCGCTCCAGCCTGCGCGGGGCCGGCGTGATGGCGCTCGCCGCCACCCTCGCCCTCCGCCCCGCCCCCGCCGAGGCGATCGAGGCCGAGCAGCGGCGCCTGCTCGCCCACCGCCAGGCGACGCAGCCCACCGCCGGCCCCAACGCCGGCTCGATCTTCCGCAACCCCGAGGGCGACTTCGCCGGCCGCCTGATCGAGGCCGCCGGCTGCAAGGGGATGGCGAGCGGCCCCGCCCGCGTCAGCGAGCTGCACGCCAACTTCATCGTCCACGACGGCTCGGCGCGCGCCTCGGACGTCGTCGCGCTGATCGCCGCGGTGCAGAGCCGGGTGCTCGCCCGCGTCGGCGTCCGCCTGCAGCCCGAGATCGAGTGGTGGGGCGACGGGCCCCTGCCCGCCCCCTTCGCCGAACCGGATCCCGAGGCCGGCGACCGCGCCGTGTTCTAGCCTGTCGGCGCGTCGCGGACGGGGCCGATCCAGCGCTCGATGAACGCGGCGTTGACGAAGTCCGGCGCGCCGAAGACGTAGACGTAGAACGCTCCGCCCTCGTCCTGCATGTAGACGGCGAGCGCCCCCTCGGCGCCGAGCGTGAGCCCCGGCGGCGTCCCGCCGGCGCCGGGCGCGGCGATCCAGCGTCCGGCGAACGCGGCGTTGACGAAGTCCGGCGCGCCCACGACGTAGCTGAGGAACGTTCCGTCCTCGCCCTGCACGTAGAGGGCGCGCGCCTCATTGAGGCGGAGCGGCAGTCCGCCCGAGGCCGGCGGCGGCGCGACGGCGGTCAGCGCGATGCTCTCGTCGCCGCCCGGCTCCCACGTCGCCGTCGGCGTCGCCTCGATGCCGTCGAGGGTGAACGAGACGACGGCGCCCGCCGCCGCCCCGCAGTCGCCCTCGCGCACGGCGATCGACCACCCGCCGCCGGCGCCGGCCGCGGACTCGCCGCACGCCTCGCCGCCGATCGAGGCGGCCACGACGACGCCGGCGCCGATCCCGCCGCCGCGGAATGCGGCGGACCGGCGGACGGCGGTCAGCGCGATGTTCTCGTCGCCGCCCGGCTCCCACGTCGCCGTCGGCGTCGCCTCGCTGCCGTCGAGGGTGAACGAGACGCCGGCGCCCGCCGCCGCCCCGCAGTCGCCCTCGCGCACGGCGATCGACCACCTGCCGTCGGCGCCGGCCGCGGACTCGCCGCACGCCTCGCCGCCGATCGAGGCGGCCACGACGACGCCTTCGTCGATCCCGCCGCCGTGGAATGCGGCGGACGGGCGGACGGGAGCGAGGGTCAGCGTGATGCCGCTGGTGGTGTCGTCGGGGGTGCCGCCGGCCCGCCACGCCTCCGTCTGCTCGGCCGGGGCGCCGTTGACCGCGAACGCGACCGTGGCGCCGGTACTGGCCTTCCCGCCGCAGTCGCCCGCGTAGACGAAGATCGCCCATGTGCCGCTGCCGTCCACCGTGTCGCTCCCGCACTCGGTTCCGCCGATCGAGGCGGTCACGACGTCGCCCCGCTCGAGGCCCGCGCCGTAGTAGGCGGCCGGCGGCGTCTGCGCGCGCGCCGCGTCCTCGAACGCCGCGGGGGCGGCGACCGCGGCGAACGCGAGGACGGCGATGAGAATCGTGATTCGCATGGCCCCGCTCCACCCCCCGTTCGCTCGCGCTCGCGCTCCTGGAGTCTACTCCCGTGCGCCCGATCCTGCTCGCGGTCCGGTGCCGCGCCGGCGTTACCACTCCCAGGCGTCGGAGCCTTGGGCGAGGGCGCGGAGGTGGTTGATCTCGCCCGCGTGGTAGAGGTCGTGGCGCACGAGCTGTCCGGCCATCGCCTCCAGCCGCGCCGAGCCGCCCCACGGGACCGGGCGCTCGGCGTCGAGGCCGCCCTCGCCGAGCGCCTCGAGGCCCTCGCGCAGGGCGGCGTGGGCGGCGCGCAGCCACGCGATCGCCGCCTCCGGCGACGCCGTGGCGTCGCCGCCGCGCAGCGAGGGGTCGCCGTAGGTCAGCTCGCCGTCGCCGAACATGCGGTTGCCGTACATCAGCTTGGCGCCGCCGGCGTGCTCGGCGAGGTCGCGGAGCGTGCGTCCGCCGCCCGCGGGCAGCCAAGTCCAGTCCTCGCCGCGCACGGTCGCGAGGCTGGCGATCAGCGAGTGCGTCGCGTCGCCCTCGAACGCCTCGTCGAGGCGCGCGATCGCGCTGCGGGTGCGGTCGTCCATCGCGCTACGCTTCCGTTCCCGCGCGCTGGAAGGCGCGCGTCATGCGGCGCGCGGCCTCGGCGATCGCGCGCTCCGCATCGTCGATGAGGCCGAGGTTCATGGCGAAGTCGTGGATGTGGCCGGGCGTCTCGTCGAGCGTCGCCTCGACGCCGGCGGCGCGCAGGGCGCGGGCGTAGGCCGCGGCCTCGTCGGCGAGGGGGTCGAGGGCGGCGGCGATCAGGTGCGCTGGCGGCAGGCCGGCGAGGTCCGGCGCGCGCAGCGGGGCGGCGCGCGGGTCGGAGCGGTCGCCGCCGGGGCCGAGGTACTGCGTCCAGAACCAGTCCATCATCTCCGTGGTCAGCAGGAAGCCCTCGCCGTGGGCGGCGTAGGAGGGGCGCGTCAGGTCGCTGTCGAGGACGGGGCAGACGAGCAGCTGGAAGGCGAGGCGCGGGCCGCCGTCGCGCGCCAGCTGCGCGACCACGGCCGCGAGGTTGCCGCCCGCGCTGTCGCCGCCGACGGCGACGCGGGCGGGGTCGGCGCCGACTTCGGCGGCGTGCGCCGCCACCCAGCGCGTGGCCGCGAGGCAGTCCTCGACGGCGGCGGGGAAGCGGTGCTCGGGCGCGAGCCGGTAGTCGACGGAGACGACGACGCAGCGGGCGACGCCGGCGAGCAGCCGCAGCGAGTGGATGCCGCCGTCGAGGCCGCCCAGCACCCAGCCGCCGCCGTGGAACCAGACGAGGACGGGGTGCGGGCCGTCCGGCCCCGGCGTGAGCACGCGCACCCGCAGGTCGCCCGCGGGGCCGGGGACGGAGCGGTCGGCCTCGGCGTGCGCGGGCGGGCCGAGCGGCCGGTCGCGCTGCTCGGCGGCGAGCCGCCGGCCCTGCTCGCGCCACGCCGCCGGATCGCGCTCGGCGAGCGGCGGCAGCGCCGCGTTCGCCGCCTCGAACGCATCGAGGAAGGCGCGCGCCTGGGGGTGCAGCGTCATGCCCGCCTCCTCGCGCCGCACGCCCCAGTATGGCGCATCGCGGCCCGGAGCACGGCAACTATCAGGTTGCTGTCGGAAAGCGACGAACTGACAGTTGGCGTGGCGGCGGCGCCCCGCCTTCAGATCGATCACCTCACCAGTGCGATGGTGGCAGGCAGCCGCAGCGATCTCGGTGCGATCAGCACTTCGTGCCCCTGCCGACGGCGGGAGGCGGTATACCGCAACGAAAAGGGCCGGAGCACTGCCCAGTCCGCGTACAGTTGGTGGACCTTGTCGCAGTCGTCGTAGGTCAACACCCAAGCGGCGCCGTCCATGTTGCGGAGCGTGTCGGCGAGGTCGGCATGGTACTGCTCCTCCAGCCCGTTGAGGTACAGGGTACGCCCCTTCCGGTAGTACGGAGGGTCGATGAAGAGGAATACGCGCCGTGTGTCGATCCTCCTGATGAACTCCAGACCGTCGCTGTTCGACACACAGATGCGGTCGCGCACCCGAGCGATCCGCTCGAAACGGGCGCGCAGCGTCTGCTTGTTGAAACGCGCGCCAATCTTCCAGTGGCCGCCTTGCCCGAGGCCGCCGATGACGCTGCCGTTCTTGATGATGCCCGAGCGGTTGGAGCGGTTGAGGTAGAACGCCGCGAACCCGCGGGCGAGGGGCGAGGGGCCAGCGGCGAAGGCGATCTCGCGCCACCGCTGCCACTCGGCGACCGAGACGGGGGAAGCGTCGAGGCAAGCGAGGAACGCTTCGCTGTCGTGGACGGCCGAATGCCAGAAGTCATGGATCGCCGGATCGAGGTCGTTGATGCTGATGCCGGGGGCGTCGTCCGCGAGGAGGAGCGTCAGGGCTGCTCCCGCGCCTCCTGCGAACGGCTCCGCGATGGCGTAGTTGTCGAGGTCGTTGAGCGCGCGGATCTCGCGGAGCAATCCTGCCATCGGAGTCTTGCCGCCCGGGTAGCGCAGCGGGCTGGCGAACCTCGGGGCACTCTCTCGCATGGCCGGACAGGCTATCACGGACTCAGCGCCGCCGCTGTCCATGCGGCGCAGCGGCTGGCCAGGTCATCGTCAAGACTATCCAGGAGTGGAGCCATGCGCAGGCGATCGAAGAACAGCTGGCGGGCGTTGTACCCGGCTTCGTCCCACTGGCTGTCCTGCGCTTGGCGGGGAATGAAGAACGCGCTCAGCGGAGTGGGGGACGGGGGTTTGTTGAACCATGTGTTGCAGAAGTCTAGGGGGATGAGTTCGTTGGTCTTGTCACTCCAGTTCTTCCCCGAGGCGCAGTTTCCGAGCACGCTGAGCCGGTTGGAGTACTTGTCGCCGAACGGTACCCACACGGCGAAATCCAGGCGGCCGTCTTTGAGTTGTCCACCCCGTTTGGGCCATGGTGTCCTCGGCTCGAGGCCAGCGCCGAACTCGCGGCAGAGCGTGACGATGGCTTCCTGAAATCCCGGAGGCCCACCTTGTCGCGGGAAGCCGAAGTCGACGAAGCGTACCCGCGCAGGTCCGCCGAGGTACGCAACGAGCGCCGCCCTGCTCACCTGCTCGAATAGCGAAGCGCCCGACTCAGGCTCATCCGGGGGCCGACCGACATACGTCAGTGCCGTCAGGAACATGTACGGCGAATCTGCCGCGTTCGGGTATGCTCGCAGTGTGGCAGTCGATGCTCGCTGACCTACCTCGAACGGGTAAGCGTCTCCGAGCAGGTTCTTACGGGACTCCAGCAGCTCGAGCACATCGTCCTTCTTGCTCTCGAGAATCTCATCTTGGCGTTCCACGGTGTCATCCAGCGGCTTGTCATCGTCGAGGACATCGAATGCCTCTTCGGCGTCGACGGAGCCTCCTCGCCGGATCGCCCTGATCAAATCTTGCGGAGAGCCGAAGGAATGTCCAGACGATACGGCTGCGATCTCGATCCAATCGGCATGTTCCGACGCATCAGCCGAAGCGGGCGGCGCATCGAGGCTCGTCATCTACTCATCCCTGTGCAGCGCCCGCCGCTTCGGGCGTGCCCGGCGTCGTTGCTCTTCGCTGATGCGTTTCATATCGTCTTCGAGCGACTCCGCGAGCTCCACGATCGTCGATATCTCGTTCGACAAGTCCTCTTCGCCGTTGAAGCCGGTCAGCACTTTGCCGCGGGCCTCCTGAAGGGATTGCTTGGCTTTCAGAAGGGACTCGCGGAATACTGCCGTGTCTCCGCGCGCAATGTCATAGACCTTTGCAATGTCGTAATTCGCTCGCGCTCGCAGTGCACTCAGGCCACGCTCCGATCGAAGCGCCTCGTCCAGCTGCCGGAGGTGAGGATTCTGACTCCGTATCATCGGTTCGATGCCGCGCGATTTGTCGCCCCACAGCCACACGCATAGCTCGCCGAACTCATTGATCTTGTCGGCGGGTATCGGCTTCTCCTGAGGAGGCTCCAGGTCGGCGACGCCGGTGAACTCGCGGATGCCGAGATAGTCGAGACCCGTGTAAAGGTGGGAGAAGGAAAAGTGACGGCGCACCCGGCGTCCCTGTTCGTACACGCCGCTCTCCGATGCTTGACGTAGCGCCATGAATGCCCGGTAGAGGCGCTGGACCGTCGAGTGCCTGTCCCCGATCGTGAGTGCGATCTCGCTTAGGTCCTGGCGGAGTTCGTTCTTCACCCACGCGATGTATTCCGCCTTCGCGTACGAATTCCATGCCTGCGGACCGTTGACGTGCTTGAAGCCGATGTAACGCCAAATCTGGTTACGCTCGCAGCGGATGACAGGGAGGCTTGCGAGATCGTCGATACGATCGGGGGACACTGCCGGGAGATTGGTGATCTGCAGTCGCTTGCGGATTTCGGGATCGCGCAGGATGCGGACTGCGACGAGGCGCCGGTTGCCCTCGATGACGACGAGCCTGCCGTCTTCATCGTCAGCGAACAAGGGCTCGTGATGGAAGTAGCCGTTCTGCGCGATGGACAGCGCGACTTCATCCACCGAGTACTCGCGCCAGAGGATATCGAGGATGTCGTCCTCAGGGAGATCATCGCCGACTTGCTGGATGCGCGGGTTGCGGGGATCGAGGTGGAGCTGGTCGGTAGGGACCATTCGCGGCTCAGCCTGGGGCGCGGGCGCCTGGATGGTCATGCCGTGGCCCTCCGGCGGGCATCCTAGCACACGCGGCTGGAGGCTGCAGAGGCGAAGCGGAGCAGGCGCGAGCGTCGGCGGCGCGTTCACGCTTCCTCGGGGAGGGGGTGCGCCTGCTCCCACTCGCCGAGGCGGCGTTCGAGGTCGTCGAGGTCGGCGGCGGGCGGCTCGCTGCGGCCGTAGCGCGCGCGGTCGAAGGCGTGGGCGATGGCGTCGAAGGGCGGCGCGTCGAGGCGGCTCGCGGCGTCGGCGCCGAACTCCAGCGGCGTCTGGCCGGCGGCGGGAGCGGCGCCGCGCGCGCCGGCGTCGTCGGCCATGCGCGCGTAGAGGCGGTAGGCGCGGCTGCGCGCCAGCCACTCGCGCGAGGCGGGGCGGCGCGGGCGCGGGCGCGGCGCGACGCTCCGCAGCAGCGCGCCGAGGCCGGTCGCCGGCGCGGCGGCGGCGCGCTGCTCGGCCCACTGCTCCTCGCGCCCGCGCGCGCCGCGCCGGAAGGCCAGCAGGCCGACGCGGTAGAGCAGGTAGAGCGCGAGGCCGACGGCGAGGCCGCGCGCCGCGTCGGGCGCCCAGCCGGGGAAGCGGATCAGCGGCTCGCGCTCCCCGTCCTCCGCCTCCGCGCCGAGGCCGCCGCGCTCGGCGGCGAACTGGCGGAACTCCTCCTCGGCGCCGATCAGCCCGAAGACGAAGCCGAGCAGCCACTCGACGGCCCACGCGATCGGCGTCAGCACGACGGTCAGCGCCCACATCGCCGCCGTTCCGGCGGCGGCGCCGATCGGGTCGAAGACGCGCTGGGCGTCGAACAGCATCAGCAGGCCGAAGAGCAGGGAGAGCGCGGCGAGCAGGCCGACGGTGCCGAACACGGAGACGGCCCACGGCGCGTCGCGGCGCACCGCGAGGTCGTCGCCGGGCGCTCGCGCTGCGTGGCCGGCCGCGAGCGCGAGCGCCGAGACCACGAAGTAGGGCATCACCAGCCAGTCCGCCCCGCCGATCCCCGCCGCGCGGCCGAAGAACGTGGCGAGGACGACGACGGCGAACCCGGCGCCGAAGACGCGCAGCGTGCGGTCGAACGCGATCGGGCTGCGTCCGGCGATCAGGAAGCGCACCCACAGCACGGTCAGGCCGGCGACGGTGACGGTGCGCGAGACGCCGCGCAGCGCCTCGACGTCGGGATCGGCGACGAACTCGGCGGCGCCGACCTCGCCGCCGACGCCCGCGAGGAGGCCGCCCTCCCACGGCGCGCCCTCGGCGAGCGCGAGCTGGACGCCGGCCGCGACGGCGGCGATCGAGGCGGCGACGCCGGCCGCCGCCCGCGCGGGCAGCGGCAGGCCGGCGCCCGCCAGCAGGCGCATCAGCCCGAACGCGCCGAAGGCCAGCGCGGCGACGACGGGCAGCGGCGGCCCGCCCGACGCCGCGTCCGCCGCGGCCTCGGCCAGCGCGAGCGCGTCGGCGGCGCGGTCGGGCTGCGCGAGGTCGCCCGCGCGCAGCGCGCGCGCGATCGACTCGGACAGGCTGGCGAAGCGCTCGCGCTCGACGGCGCTCGCGAACGCGCGCAGCACGATGAACCACACCATCGCCTCGGCCAGCAGGTGGAGGCCGGCGGCGAGCGGCCGCCGCCAGCTCACGGCGCCGCCGCCCGTGCGCGCGGCGCCGGCGACCCGGCCGCGGCGGCCTCCGCCTCCTCCTCGGCCTCCAGCGCCTCCATGCGCTCGGCGACGGCGGTGACGGGGATGGCGGCGGGGAGGGGGTCCCAGCGCCGCCGCGAGGTGCGGACGGCGTGCACGGCGTGGCCCTCGGCGCGCAGCCGCCGCAGCGCGGCGGCGAGGTCGGGCGGCATCAGCGCCGCCACCACCACCAGCGTCGCGCCCATCGAGAGCGCCTCGCCGGGGCGTTCGAGTTCGGCGGAGAGCGGGCGCATCGCGAACGGGTTGACGCCCGCGAGCGCCTCGAGCACGCGCGCGAGCTGGTCGGGCCGCCGCCCCGCGCCGATCCGCAGCGGGCGGTCGGCCTGCGGCAGCGCGCCGTTCGAGATCAGGCCGATCGCCGCCTTGCGCTCGAAGGCGTCGCGCGCGATCGAGGCGGCCACGACGACGCCCCGCTCCAGCAGCGCGGGGTCGGCCCCTCCCCACGTCCGCTCCATCGTCGTCACGTCGAGCGCGACGATCAGCGCGTGCTCGCGCGAGGGTTCGTAGAGCCTCGACTGCAGCTGTCCGGCGCGCGCCGTCGCGTTCCAGTCGATCTGCTTGAGGGGGTCGCCGGGAACGTAGTCGCGGACGCCGGCGACGCGCGCGGGGTCGGGGAAGATGCGCGCCCCGCCGCGGCGCTCGCCGAACGGCCGCGCGCTCGCGATGCCGATGCCGGGCAGCGGCAGGGTGCGGGGGTAGACGATCAGCGTCTCCTCGCCGCCGGCCCAGCGTTCGCGCTCGAACAGGCCGAAGATGTCGCCGGAGCGCAGCCGCGCCGGTCCCATGCGGTGGTAGCCGCGCGTCTCGGCGCGCAGCGCGAGCGGCCACGCGAGGCGGTCGCCGCCGCGCAGCGCCGCGCTGCGCGTGAGGTGGACGACGCCCGGCGTGCCGGCCGGCGAGGTGCGCCCCTCGGCGAGGGGGGCCTCGGCGGGCAGGCGCTCGCGCACCTCGATCCAGGGCACGGGCAGCGGCTTGTCGTTGGCGAGGCGCAGCGTCAGCGGCACGATCTCGCCGGCGAAGGCGCGGCGCTCGCCCAGCTCGCGGCGGTAGGAGACCCGTTCGAGCGCGAACCGCGACCACAGCCGCGCCGCGCCGCCCGTGCCCAGCACCAGCGCGCCGAGGCCGAGCAGCGGCGCCGACCCGGCGGCGACGCCCACCACCACCAGCAGCAGGGAGGCGGTCAGCCACGACTCGCCGAGGAGAGCGCGCACCGGCGCTCAGGCGTCCTCGGGGCCGCCTTGCGGGACGGCGGGCCGCGCCCACTCGGAGGCACCGCCGTCCGCGCCGTCCGCCCGCCGCGGCGGCCCGGCCGAGGCGGGCGGCGCGGCCACGCCGCCGCTCGCGGCGGCGGCGGGGGCGTCGGCGATCGGCACGGGCGTCTCGCGCAGGATCTCGTCGAGCACCTCGGCGGCCGAGCGGCCGCGCAGCTGGCTTTGGGAGCTGAGCAGCAGGCGGTGGGCGAGGGCCGCGGGCGCGAGCCGCTTCACGTCGTCGGGGCGCACGTAGTCGCGGCCCTCGATCGCTGCGAGGGCGCGCACGGCGCGGAAGAGCGCGAGCGAGGCGCGCGGGCTCGCGCCCAGCTCGAAGGCGGCGTGCTCGCGCGTGGCGCGCACCACGCGCACGAGGTAGCGCGCCACCGCCTCCTCGACGTGCACCTCGGGCAGCAGGGCGGACAGCCGCACCAGCTCGGCGGCGTCCACCACCGGCTCCAGCGCGTCGAGCGGCGAGTCCGCGCCGAAGCGCCGCAGCACGCGCACCTCGTCGTCCTCGCCGGGGTAGCCGAGGCGCAGGCGCAGCAGGAAGCGGTCGAGCTGCGCCTCCGGCAGCGGGAACGTGCCCTCCAGCTCGATCGGGTTCTGGGTGGCGAGCACGAGGAAGGGGCGGGGCAGCGCGCGCGTCTCGCCGTCGACGGTGATCGTGCGCTCCTCCATCGCCTGCAGCAGCGCCGACTGCGTGCGCGGCGTCGCGCGGTTGATCTCGTCGGCCAGCACCACCGGCGCGATCAGCGGCCCCTCGCGGTACTCGAACTCCCCGCTCTTCTGCGAGTAGTAGTGCACCCCCAGCACGTCCGAGGGCATGAGGTCGGGCGTGCACTGGATGCGTCGGAACTCCGCGCCGATCGAGCGCGCGAAGGCGCGAGCCGCCGTCGTCTTGCCCGTGCCCGGCACGTCCTCGAGCAGCACGTGCCCGTTGGCGAGCAGCGCGACCAGCAGCAGCTCGATCGCCTCGTCGGCGCCGACGACGACGCGCGCGACGTTCCCGCGGATCGCCGAGGCCGCCTCCGCGAGCGCGCGGGCGGCCCCGGCGCGGCCGGGGCGCGGCGCGCCGTCGCCCGTGTCCGCGTCCATGCGCCCCCCGTTCGCGCGGCGCGCCCCCCGCGCCCCGTGCGAGGGTAGCAGGCCGCAAGGATCGGCGGGCGTCCTCAGAGGCCGGGCGCGCCGTCCGCGGCGCCGTCGGCGCCGAGGGCCATGCTCTCGGCGGCGATGCGGTAGGGGGAGACGACGAGGTCGGCGCCGGCGGTCTCCAGCCGCCGCGCGGCGGCGTCGGAGGCGGCGCGGGCGACGATGCGGAGGCGCGGGTTGAGCGAGCGCGCGGTGAGCACGACGAAGGCGTTGCCCGCGTCGCTGTCGAGGGCGGCGACGAGGGCGCGCGCCTGCGCGGCGTTGGCGCGTTCGAGCGCCGACTGCTCGGTGGCGTCGCCGATCAGGATCGCCGCGCCGGCCGCGCGCGCCGGCTCGAGGGCCTCGCCGCTGAGGTCGAGGGCGAGCACGGCCTCGCCGCGCTCGCGCAGCAGGCGCACGATCTCGCGCCCGATGCGCCCCTGCCCGCAGACCACGACGTGCCCGCGCATCCGTCCCGCCCTCCGGTGGCGCCCGCGCGCGCCCACGGCGTCGGCGACGGCGCCGCCGACCAGCCGCTCGGCGATCGTACCCGCCGCGTACAGCATCACGCCGATGCCGGTCAGCGACAGGAAGATCGTGAAGACCTTGCCGCTCCCGTCGAGCGGACGCACCTCCCCGTAGCCGATGGTGGTGAGCGTGATCGCCGTCATGTAGAGGCCGTCGAGGACGCCGAAGCCCTCGACCCATGCGTACCAGGCGGTGGCCTGGGCGACGATCGCGAGGAGCGCCAGCAGCGGCAGCAGCAGGCGCACCGTCGGCGTCGGGAGCATCGCCGCCGCCCCCCGGCGCGGCCTGCGCGGCCGCGCGGTCAGGCGCTGCGGCCGAGGCGCTTGCGCTTGCGCTGCACGTAGTCGACGAGGATGTATTCGCCGAGCTTGTCGGGGGTGGTGAAGAAGACGCGCCCGCCGTTGATCCTCGCCAGCTGGTTGACGAACTCCTTGAGGTAGTAGTTGCGGTCGAGCATGAAGGTGTTGATGGTGATGCCCTCGCGGGTGCAGCGGCGCACCTCCTTGAGGGTCTCGCGGATCGTCTCCGGGCTGGGGGGGTAGGAGAAGCGCGAGCGCCCGCGTTCGAGGTGCGCCGTCGGCTCGCCGTCGGAGATCATGATGATCTGGCGCGTGCCGCCGGCGTGCTTCGCGAGCATCCGGCGGGCGAGCATCAGCGCGTGGTGCATGTTGGTGCCGAGCACCGACTCGTCCCAGCGCACGTAGGGCAGGTCCTCGATCCGCAGCTCGCGCGCGTAGGCGGAGAAGCCGAGCACGTAGAGGCGGTCGCGCGGGTACTGGGCGCCGATCAGGTTGTGCAGCGCCAGCGCCACCTTCTTCGCCGACTGGAACGAGCCGCGCAGCGCCATCGACCACGAGAGGTCGACCATGACGGCGGTGGCGGTGCGGGTCAGCAGCTCGGAGCGGTGGACCTCGAAGTCGCCGGGGGTGAGGCGGACGGGAGTGCGCGGCCCGTCGCGCTCGATCGCGTTCATCAGCGTGTGGCCCATGTGGAGGTGGAAGGGGTCGCCGAACTCGTACTCCTTGGTGTCCTCCATGCGCTCGCCGTGGCGGCCGGATTCGGGCATGGGGTGGTTGCCGATGCCCTGGCGCTTGAGCTGGGCGTAGATCTCGGCGAGGGCGCGCTGGCCGATCATGCGCGTGCCGCGCGGCGTCAGCTCCCACGTGTCGCCGTCGCGCCGGATGTAGCCCGCGCGCTCGAGCACGTCGAGCAGCTCGCCCAGCTGGTCGAGCGCCTCCGAGGCGTCGTCGCCCAGCAGCTCGCGCAGCGCCTCGAGGTCGATGCCGTCGAGGTCGCCGTCGTACTGCGCGCGTTCGAGCTGGCGTTCCAGCGCGTCGATGTCCTGCATCTCCGACATCAGCCCCATCGCCGCTTCGAGGCCGATTTCCTCGTCGCCGCGGAAGGGGTAGGCCGGCGGGCGCTCGGCCGCCGGGTGGATGTATTCGAGGTTCGCGGCCAGCTGCGCCAGCTCGCCCTCCAGCTCGGGGTCGCCGAAGCGGTCGGCGAGCAGCCCCTGCAGCTGCTGGCGCTGGTCGGCGGGCAGCGACTCCATCAGCGACTGCATCGCCTGCGTCTGCGCCTGCATCCTCGCGATCAGCTCGTCGAGCGACCCCGGCGGGTCGTCGCCGAACATGTCGCCGTACTTCGAGAGGAACGAGCCGAAGTCCGGCTGCTCGCCGCGCATCCGCTGCACGAGCATGTCGTTGAGGTCGCGCAGCATCTCCTTCATGCGGTCGAGGTCGCCCTCGGACATCTCCTCGACCATCCGCGAGACGTCGCGGAAGAACGACTCCGTCATCGCCTGCCGCAGCCGGTCGAGCAGCTCGCCGAACCTGCGCTGCGCCTCGGGGTTGAGGAACTCGTACTGCTGGAGCTCCCTGACCTGCCCGGCCGGCTCGTCCGGCAGCCCGTCGAGGAACTCCTGCTTGCGCTCGACGATGCGGCGCAGCATCCCGGAGAAGTCGCCCTCCCCGCCGCTCCCGCCGCCCTCGCCGCCGGCCGGGGCCTGCCCCCCGCCCCGCGAGGCCTGCCCCTCGCCCTGCGGGGCCTGGCCGCCGCCCCGCGAGCCGTCCGGGGCGTCCTCGCCGCCCTCGCTGCCGTCCTCCGCCGCGGCGGGGGGAGGGCCGGCCTCGCGCATCCGCTCGTCGAGGGCGGAGCGTTCGAGGCCGAGGATCTCGTCGAGCTGGCGCGCGATGTCGTCCATCACGCCGCCGAGGTCGAAGCGGTCGAGGCGCTCGCGGCGCTGCTGGCGCAGCTGGTGGAGGAGGTCGCGGAGGCCGGGGGTCCGCATCCCGCCGGGGCCGCGCATCCCGCGCTGCATGAGGTTGCGGAGCGCGTGCTGGAGGTCGCCGAAGTTCATCAGGTCGTCGGAGAGCGCCTCGAGCACGTCGCCCGCCTCGAGCGCGGGGATCTCCTGGGTGCCGTCCCAGGCGGAGTAGCGGACGAGGTTCGGCATGGGCTACCCCCGGTAGTGCGCGGCTCCGGCCGTGCTGTCCTTGTTGAGGCGCTTGTTGAGGTGCAGCCCCTCCAGCACGAACTCGACCGCCGAGGCGCGCTCCGCCTCCGAGCCGTTCGCGCCGACGCCGGCGATCGCCTCCGGCAGCGGCTCGATGCGCGCCAGCAGCCGGTCGTAGGCCGCCGACTCGACGGCCTCGCCGACCTCGACGGTGGCGCCGTCCTGGAAGGCCGCGATCAGCGGTTCGAGGTCGGCGACGTCGCAGTGGCGGTTGAAGACGGCGACGACGGCGCCCTGGATGAGGCGATCGATCACCTGGTCCTCGCGGCCCTCCTCGACGGTTTCGAGCTCGACCTTGCCTTCGAGCGAGGCGCGCAGGAAGCCGAGGTCGGAGATGCGGGGGGCCATCTCCGGCTCGCCGAGCCGGATCGCGCGGCGGAGGGCGTTGGCGAGCATCGCCTCGTAGTTGGAGATCGAGGCGCGGACGGAGACGCCGGAGCGCTGGTTGACGTCGGGCGAGCGGCGCGCGAGGCGCGTGATCTCGGCGACGATCTCCTCCATGTAGCTCGGCACGACGGCGTTGCGGCCCGCGAGGTCGAGGTCGGCGCGCTCCTGCCGCACGATCCCCAGCTCGTCGTCGATGGTGCGGGGGTAGTGGGTGCGGATCTGGGAGCCGTAGCGGTCCTTGAGCGGGGTGATGATGCGCCCGCGGTTGGTGTAGTCCTCGGGGTTGGCGGTGGCGAGGATGAAGACGTCGAGGGGCAGCCGCACCTTGTGGCCGCGGATCTGGACATCGCGCTCCTCCATCACGTTGAGCAGGCCCACCTGGATGCGCTCGGCGAGGTCGGGCAACTCGTTGATGGCGAAGATGCCGCGGTTGGTGCGCGGGATCAGGCCGTAGTGGATCGTCAGCTCGTCGCTCAGGTAGCGGCCTTCGGCCACGCGGATCGGATCGACCTCGCCGATCAGGTCGGCGATGGTGATGTCGGGCGTCGCCAGCTTTTCGCCGAAGCGGTCGTCGCGACGCACCCAGCGCAGCGGCGCGCCGTCGCCGTGTTCGGCGACGGCGGCGCGGCCCTGCTCGCTGATCGGCGCGAACGGGTTCTCCGGGATTTCGGCCCCGGCGAGCGTCGGCGTCCACTCGTCGAGCAGCGCGACGAGGCTGCGGATCAGCCGCGACTTGGCCTGCCCGCGCTCGCCCAGCAGGATGATGTCGTGGCCCGCGAGGATGGCGTTCTGGAGGTGGGGGATGACGGTCTCGCCGTAGCCCTGGATGCCGGGGAAGAGGTCGGCGCCGCCGGCGAGGGCCGCGATCAGGTTGGCGCGCATCTCCTCGCGCACGGGCCGCGCCTCGTAGCCGGAGGCCCGCAGCTCGCCGAGGGTGGCCGGGTGATCGCTTGCCATGCCGTCTCCTTAGCTCCCCGTGCTCTCCCCGGCACCCCCGCGCGGCGGACGCCGCGACGGGCGGCCCGAGGCGCCGCCGGGCCGCGCACCAGTATACGGGCGCGCCGCCCTCGCCGTTCGGCGGCGCCTCGCCGCTACCGCGCGGCGGCGATCTCCGCCTCCCACAGCTCGCGCCCCCCGGCGAACTGGCCGGTGCGGATGCGGGCGGCGTCCCAGGCCGGCAGCGCGGCCTCCGCCATGCACTTGCCCCCGTAGCGCACTCCCCGCTCCGCGAACGCGAAATCGAGGTTGGCGAAGCCGCTCGCGCGGCGGTCCGGCGGCAGGTCGCCGGCGTCGAGGGGGTAGACGTGCAGGAAGAAGCGCGCCGCCGCGTCCTCCGCCGCGCAGTCCTCGCGCGCGTAGGTCAGCGCGCGGCCATCGAGGTGCACGGCGAACGCGCCGCGCGCCTCCGGCTCGCGGGCGGCGAGCGCCCCGAAGCGCGCGAGCCACGCCGCCGGGTCGTACGGGAACTCCGCCGCCCAGAGCTCGCCGCCGGGGCCGGACTGGCCGGCGCGGACGTGCGCGATCGGGTAGTCCGGCAGGCTGGCCGTGACCATGCACCGCCCGTCGAGCCGCCCCCCGCCCTCGTGGAACGCGAAGTCGAGGACGTCGAACACGGACTGCCGGTGCGGGTAGGGCAGGTCGTCCGGGTCGGCGGGGACGACGCGCAGGAAGAAGCGCGCCGCCGTGTCCTCCTCCGCGCAGTCCTCGCGCGCGAAGGTCAGCGCGCGCCCGTCGAGGTGGAGGTCCCAGGCCGCGCGCGCGATCGGCTCGCCCGCCGTGCGGCGGCGGTGCTCCGCGCGCCAGGCCGCCGCGGCGGCCTCGTCGCGGAGCGGGGGGCTGAAGCTGAAATCGCGGAGCCACAGCGGATGCTGGCCGGTGCGGATGCGATCGATCGGGTAGGCGGGAAGCGCGGCCGAGGCCTCGCAGCGCCCGTCCGCCAGCGCGCCGCGGTCGGCGAAGCGGAAGCCGAGGTCGTGGTAGCCCGCGCGCGCGTCGTCCCGCAGGTCGGCGGGGTAGGCCGGCCGCACGGCGAGGAAGAACGGCGCGGCGACGTCATCCGGCGCGCACGGTTCGCGCGCGTAGGTCAGGCGATCGCCGTCGAGCCGCACCTCGAACTCGCGGCGGGGCGCCGCGCCGTCGACGACGGCGACGAGCGTGCTGCCGTGCGCCTCGCGCCGCCACAGCACGAGCGGGGAGTCGCGGCCGGCGCCGGCGTAGTCCTCGACGTAGCGTTCGGGGTAGAGGGTCACGCGGAAGTCGGGCGTCTCCGAGAAGACGAAGCGCCGCCGATCCTCCTCGGGCAGCACGGCGAGGCGGTAGGGCTCCATGTCGCGGAAGCCGCCGCTCTCCGCGCCGAGGGCGATGGGGCCCTCGGGGCGGCGTTCGAGCAGGTGGCGCAGCGCCTCGAGGTAGGGGTGGCCCCAGTAGTCCATCGTGTACTGCGAGCGGACGTACTCCGGCGCCCCGCGGCCGGCGAGCGGGTTGAAGTAGGCCTGCTGCTGGGGGTGGAGGCGCACGAGCGTCACGATCGAGGCGGCCGCGCCCGCCGCCGCGAGGACGAGCACGGCGCGCCGCGCGCCCTCGCCGCGGACTCGGCCCGCCGCCGCCGCCAGCCAGCCGAGGCCGCCCGCCGCCAGCAGGCAGAACGGGCCGTAGAGGAAGAACATCTGCCGCCAGCCGTTGTAGAGGTGCGAGCCGAACGCGATCGCGGCGATCACGGGCAGGACGGCGCAGGCGGCGAGCAGCAGCCAGAAGCGCTCCTCGCCGTTGCGGAGCGCCCTCGCCGGCGCGGCGGCGAGGCGGCGCGCGAGCGCCGCGGCCCCGGCGAGGCCGGCGAGGAGCGCGATCGGCGGCGTCGTCACGAGGAACCAGCCGGGGACGTAGCCGGGCGGCGGCGCGTCGGACAGCGAGGGCTGGCCGCGGAACAGCTCCTGCGTGTAGAGCGGGTAGCGGGCGGCGCGCGCGAACGCCTCGGCGAAGCGGGCGACCGGATCGGTCCACAGCCAGGGCCACGTCGCGTAGAGCGCGAGCGCGGCGGCCAGCGCGAACGCGCCCGCGGTCGCGAGCACGCGCCGCCGTTCGGCGCCCCCCTCGGCGCGCGCGAGGTCGAGGCCGCGCATCCCCAGCACGGCGAGGAACAGCATCGCGCCGGGGATGCGGACGTTGACGAGCACCCCGACGGCGATCCCGCAGAGCGCGAACGCGGCGACGCCGCCGCCGCGGAACGCGCGGTGGATCAGCAGCAGGCAGATCGTGAAGCCGGCGAGGAAGGGCGCGTCTTTCGAGTTGAAGAAGGAGTGCGCGTAGATGCGCGGGTGCGTCAGGAACAGCAGCAGCGCGAGCAGCGCGAGCAGCCGGCTGCCGGTGAGGCGCAGCGCGAGCAGCCAGCAGCAGAGCGCGCCCGCGAGGAAGAAGACGTGCGTCAGCAGGTGGCGCATGAGGTAGACGTCGCGGCTGTCCTCGAGGCCCAGCGCGCGCTCGGCGAGCAGCAGCGGCAGCTCGAACCCGACGCCGTAGAAGCGGTCCCAGTGGACGAGCAGCCGGTCGTCGCCGTGCCGCGCCCAGTCGGCGTTCATCGCGGCGATGTTGCGCTGGACGGGTTCGTCGGCGGTGATGCCGTAGTCGCCGTGGACGAGGACGGCGGCGGCGAGGAAGAGGGCGCAGACGAGCGGCCCGCTCCACGCCCACGCGCGCCGCGCGGCGGCCGCCGCGAGGCGCGTCCGCGCGCCGCCGCCTGCCCTCGGGCCGCTCATCGCGGCCATCGTAGCGCCCGCCCGCGCGGGGGGCGCGGTTCGGGGCGCGGGGGCGTGCTACGATCGCGGGCGGCGGCGCCCGGCGCGCCGCCGCCGGAAGGGACGCCCGTGACCGCGACCCACGCCGCCCCGCCCGCCGGCGGGCGGTTCGACGCGGACGCCGCCGAGGACGCCGTGCGGCGGCTCATCGCCGCCGTCGGCGAGGACCCCGCGCGCGAGGGCCTGCGCGACTCCCCGCGCCGCATCGCCGCCATGTACCGCGAGATCTTCGACGGCCTCGGCCGCGACCCCGCCGAGGCCCTCGCCGTCGGCTTCGAGGAGGGCCACGACGAGCTCGTGATCCTGCGCGAGATCCCGTTCCACTCGACCTGCGAGCACCACTTCATGCCGTTCCACGGGCAGGCCCACGTCGGCTACCTTCCGGACGGGCGCGTGGTGGGGCTGTCGAAGATCGCGCGCGCCGTCGAGATGCTGGCGCGGCGGCCGCAGGTGCAGGAGCGGCTGACCGACCAGATCGCGGAGTGCATCGCGCGCGCGCTGGAGGCGCGCGGCGTGGGCGTGGTGATCGAGGCCGAGCACCTCTGCATGACGGCGCGCGGCATCCGCAAGCCCGGTTCGAGGATGGTGACCTCGTCGATGCGCGGCGCCTTCCGCACCGACGCCAACACGCGCCACGAGTTCCTGGAGCTGATTCGCCCGCCGCGCTAGCGGCGGCCGGGGCGGGGGGTACGCGGCGGATGACGCCTGTCCGATGACGCACACCAACGGCGCGATCGCGCCGCACGGGGCGCGGCCCGCGCCGGGCCGCATCGCCATGCTCTCGATGCACACCTCGCCGCTGGCGCCGCCGGGCGGGCGCGAGACCGGCGGCATGAACGTCTACGTCCGCGCCGTCTCCGGCGCGCTGGCGCGCGCCGGGCTGCGCGTCGACGTGTTCACGCGCCGCGACGACCCCGCCGCGCCCGAACTGGGCGCGCTGCCCGACGGCGCGCGGCTCGTGCGCGTGCCCGCCGGACCGTCGCGCCCCGCCGCCGCGGAGGAGCAGGCCGCCTGGACCGGCGAGTTCGCCTCCGGCGTGCGCGCCTTCGCCGAGCGCGAGGGCGGCGGCTACGGCCTCGTCCACTCGCACTACTGGCTGTCGGCGGCGGCCGGGCGCGAGCTCGCGCGCGCGTGGGACGCCCCCCACGTCGCGATGTTCCACACCCTCGCCGAGGTCAAGCTGCGCGCGGGCGCCTCGGACGGCGAGCCGCCCGGGCGCATCGAGGCCGAGCGCGCCCTCGCGCCCGGCGTCGATCGCGTCGTCGTGGCGACGGAGCACGAGCGGCTGCTGCTGGGCGAGATCTACGGCGTGCCGCCGGAGCGCACGGCGGTGATCCCGCCGGGCGTCGATCGCGAGCGCTTCCGCCCGCGCGACCGCGCCGCCGCCCGCGCCGCGCTGGGCGTCGATGCCGGCGCGCGCGTCCTGCTCGCCGCCGGACGCCTCGAGCCGCCGAAGGGCCTCGACCTGCTGATCGGGGCGCTGGCCGAGATGACGCGGCGCGAGGGGCTGCTGCTGATCGTGGTCGGCGGCGACGGGCGCGCCGAACCGGAGCGGGCGCGGCTGCGCGCCCTCGCCGAGGCGCGGGGCGTCGCCGGCCTCGTGCGCTTCGAGGGGGCGGCGCCGCACGAGCGGATCGGCGCCTACTACAACGCCGCCGACGTGGTGGTCGCGCCCTCGGCCTACGAGTCGTTCGGGCTGGTGGCGGCGGAGGCGATGGCCTCGGGCGTGCCGGTCGTCGCCTCGCGCGTGGGGGGGCTGGCCTCGACGGTGGCCGACGGGCGCACGGGCTGCCTCGTGGCGCGGCGCTGCCCGCGCGCGTTCGCCGAGAAGCTCGACCTGCTGCTGGCGGACGAGCCGCTGCGGCTGCGGCTGGGCGCGGCGGCGGCGGAGTCGATGCGCGCCTACGACTGGCGCGCGGTCGCCTCGCGGCTGCGCGGCCTCTACGCCGCGCTCGCCGCGCGCGCGCCCGCCGCCGCGGGCGCGTAGGGGGCCGCCCCGTGCCGCCCGCACCCGAGGTCGCCACCGTCGAGGAGCTCGCCGGGGCGCTCGATCCGCGCAGCGCCCTCGTCGTCGTCGCCCACCCCGACGACGGCGAGTTCATGTGCGGAGGCCTCGTCGCGCTGCTGACGCGCGCGGGCTGGACGGTCGACATCCTCGTGGCGACGAACGGCAACAAGGGGACGAAGGACCCGCGCCGCACGCCGCAGATGCTCGCCGCCGAGCGCGAGCAGGAGCAGCGCGAGGCGGCGCGCGTGCTCGGCGCGCGCGATCCGCTGTTCCTCGGCTTCGGCGACGGCGAACTGGCGAACGACGGCGAGCTGCGCGGGCTGCTGGTGCGCGCGCTGCGGCGGCTGCGGCCCTCGCTGCTCGTCACCTGGGACGGCTTCCGCCCCGGCTTCAACCACCGCGACCACCGCCGCGTGGGGCGCGCCGCCTACGACGCGATCTGGCCCGACTCCGACGACCGCCTCTTCTTCCCCGAACACGCCGCCGAGGGCCTCGCCCCGCACCGCCCCGACATGCTGCTGCTCGGCGGCGCGTCCGAGCCCGACGTCTACGTGGACATCGAGCCGGTGCTGGAGACGAAGGTGCGCGCGGTGGCGGCGCACGTCTCGCAGGTCAGCCGATCGGCGGAGCAGCTGATGCGCTTCTGGCGCGAGCGCGCCGAGGGCGAGGCGGCCGCGCGCGGCGAGGACGCCACGGCGCTGCCGCGCTACCGCGAGGGCTACCGCCGCGTGTCGTGGCCCGCCGCGCGCCGCAGCGCCCCCTCCCGCCGGCGCCGCTAGCGGACGGCGCCGGACGCCGTGCGCCCGCCGCGGCCCGATCGCTGGACGGCGCTGCTGGCGGCGATCGGCGTGCTCGCCGCGGCGCTCGCCCTGCTGCGCGGGACGACGTACGGCGTCGGCGTCGCCTCCGACTCGGTCGAGTACCTCTCGGTCGCGCGCAGCCTCGCGGCGGGGGACGGCCTCGTGACGTGGAACGGGGCGGTGTTCCGCAACGCCGCGCCGCTGTTCCCCGTGACGCTGGGCGCGATCGCGCTGGCCGGGCCCGATCCGGCGGACGCGGCGGCCTGGCTCAACGCCGCCGCGTCCGGCCTCGCCGCGTTCGCCGCCGGCGCGTGGGTGCGGGGCCGCGCGCGATCGCCGCTCCTCGCCGCCTGGGCCGCCTGCGCCGTCGCGCTCTCGCCCGCCCTCGGCTCGCTCGCCGCGACGGCGATGACCGAGCCGCTGTTCGTGCTCTGGACGGTGCTCGCGCTGTTCGCGCTCGACCGCCGCGCCGGGGGCGGCACGCGCCGGGCGCTGCTCGCGGCGGCGGCCTGCGCCGCCCTCGCCTGCCTCACCCGCTACGCAGGCGCCGCCCTCGTCGCGGCGGGGATCGCGCTGCTGCTCGCGCGCCGCGGCCCCCCGCCGCGCGAGCGTGCGGGCGAGGCCGCCCTCTTCGCCGCCGCCGCCCTCGCGCCCGTCGGCGCGTGGACGCTCCGCAACCTGCTCGTCGCCGACACGCTCACCGGCCGCCTCTTCCCGACGGGTTTCGCCCTGCCCGACGCCCTCCAGACCGCGGCCTCCGAACTCGCGCGCATGGCGCTGGGCGAGGGCGGCTTCGCGCTGCTGGACGCCGCCGCGGAGACGCTGACCGGCGCGAGCGCCGGGGGCCGCCCCTCGTGGGGCGGCGCGCTCGTGGCGCTCGCGGCGCTGATCGCGCTGGCGGCCGCGGCGGCGCGGACGCTCGCCACGCTGCGGCGGACGGGCCACGCGCCGCCGCCGCGCGCCCTCGCCGCGCCCGCCGCGTTCGCGGCGGCCTACGCGCTGTTCTTCGCCGTCGCGCTGCCGCTCAACGACGCGCGGTTGTTCCCGCGCTACGCCGCGCCGCTGTTCGCGCCGGGCCTGTTCGCCGCCGCGCTGCTGCTCGGCGGCCTGCTGCGCCTCGCCGCGGAGCGGGGCCGCCTCGCGCCGCTGCCCGCGTTCGGGCCGAGGGCGCGCGCGAACGTCCCGGCGCTCGCCCTCGCCGCCGTGCTCGCGCTCTGGCTCGCGCAGCAGGCCGCCGCCACCGCCGCCGACGTGCGCGAGCGGCGCGCCGAGGGCTGGGGCTTCGCCTCGCGCGCCTGGGCGGAGTCGGCGACCGTGGACTGGCTGCGCTCGCACCCCCTCGAGGGGCGCGTGCACGGCGTCAACGCCTACGCGCTGTACGCCGTCGCCGGCATCCGCTCCGGCCACGACCTCGCCGCCGAGCCGCCGCCCTTCTCCACCGACCGCACGCTCCGCTGGATCGCCGAGGCCCGCGCGGCGGGCGGCGACGTCTGGTTCGTGTGGCTCCACGAGCGCGACATGCGCCGCCACGACTACGCCTGGGGCGTCGGGACGCTGCTCGCGCTGCCGGGCGTCGAACCCTGGGCGGTGCTCGAGGACGGCCTCGTGCTGCGCGCCCCCCGCGACCCCGGGGCCGCGCCGGCGCGGCCCGTCGAGGCGCTGATCGGGGCCTCGCGCCTCCTCGCCCGCGACCGCTTCGACCTCTACCTGCACGCCGACGGCGAGCGCCTGATCTACGTGCGCGAGGGCTGCGGGGAGGGCGACGCGGCGGCGCGCTTCTTCCTCCACGCCGTCCCCGCCGGCGGGGACGGCTTCGCGAACCTCGACTTCGGCTTCGCGGAGGCCGGGTTCCGCCACGAGGGACGCTGCGTCGCCGTGCGGCGGCTGCCCGCGGACGCCGCCGCCGTCCGCACCGGCCAGTGGGCGCCGGGCCGCGGCGAGCTGTGGCGCGCCGAGGCGAGCCTCGGCGCGGACGGCGGGTAGCCCCGCCGCCCGCCTCAGTCGTAGTCGAGGTAGTCGTGGCTCACCCAGCCCTCGGCGCCGTCGGCGGTGCGGACGCGCACCCACACCCATGGCGTGTACCCATGCGTGAACGAGATCGAGGGGTGAGGCGTCTGGAACTGGAAAAGGGCGTCGAGGCCGTACAGTTCTGGCTCGCCGTCCCTTTCCACGAACAGCAGGCGCTCGCCGTCGGGCAGGCAATCGAGGACGCGGCTCTCCTCGTCCGGCTCCTCGCGGAGGCGGAGGCAGCTGCCGGTGCGGGCCACGCGGAAGGCGGTCTCGTCGCTGAAAGGCGGGAGCTCGATCTTCGGGGGGAGCTGCAGCCAGCTCGTCCCACCCCCTCCCGTGTAGACGGGGTACCCGAACCAGCGCTCGCGGTGCGAATCGCCCCACCAGGACTTCGACTCCATCTCCAGCCGACCGTCGTCCAGCGGACCGCCCAGCCGCTGACCGGGGCCGCGCCAGCGGTCTTCGGCGGCGTCGTACACCCGCAGGCCGTACCCGAAGTAGCGGCCGCCGCCCGTCGGAGCGGGAACGGGCCCGAGCCAGGGTTCGCTTCTGGGAAGAGGCGCCAACGCCGGCTCCGGCAGGACGCGCGCGATCGCGAAGCCGCCGAGCACGTTGACGACGAATCCCTCGCTGGTCGAGAGCCATTCGGCATCCCAATCGAAAGCGTGCGTACGCGCCGATCGCACCCTGAGGATCGGGGCGCAGGTTTCGGCGTCGGCGATCACGACCGATGGCCACGGATGATCGAGGGGGAAGACGCCGGCGTCCTTGGCGCCGTACGGTCCGCCGTCCAGCTCGGCCGTGTACCGCCCGTCGGGCGACAATCGCCCGGGAAATTCCCCGAAACAGGCGGGGGCGGGCCCGGGCGCTTCCGCGCCGTCCCATCCGAAGTAATGCTTCTCCCGTACCCATTGGACGACGATTTCCGAACCGTCGTCCGGCTGCCTGAGCATCTCCCGCGTCGCTCTGACGACGATTCCCGAACCGGCGTCCATCCGGCTGATGGAGCTATACCTGTCGGTCCCTTCGAACAGCAGTGCCGGAACCCCTGTCGCCGTCGGCACGAGGTAGACCTTGTTCGCCACTTTGAGCACGAGACTGCTGCCGTCCGGAGAGAACAGGGCGTCAGGCCGCTTGTCGCCGGCGGCGACGGAGAACCGTGCGATCTCCTCCATCCCGCGGTTCGCGAGGGTGAAGCGGCCGGTGGTCGAGCGCCGGTCGGCGCCGAGATCCTCGAAGAGCAGGACATGCTCCGACGCCGCAGCCAGCCGGAGAGCCGGGTACGGCCAGCGCCACGCCTGCCCCGTCTCCCTGTCCAGCAGCAACCTCCACTCGGGTCGGTAATCGTCGTCCCTCGCCAGAATCCAGCTGGCATGCCATTGGGTGTAGGGGGAGGGAGAGTAGATCGCCACGCTGCCTTCGCCCCCCGCTACCGCGTACCCCTCCGTCCGCCCCGTCTCGGCGTCGAGGACGAAGACGCCGTGGTACCAGTCGATGTCCTCGCCGTCCTCGAAGGTGCGGCGCACGAACGCCCCCGGCGCGGGCTCGATCAGCTCGAGGCCGCTGCGGGCGTCGGGCGTGGGCGTCGCGGGCGGTGTCGCCGTCGGCTCGGCGGTCGGCGCGGGCGTCGAGGTCGCCTCGGGCGTGGCGGTGGCCTCGGCGGTCGGCGTGGCGGTCGGCGAGGGCGTTGGGGGCGCCTCGGGCGTGGCGGTGGCGGTCGGCGTCGCCGTGGGCGTGGCGGTGGCGGGCGTGGGCGTCGAGGGCGCCTCGGGCGTCGCGGGCGGCGGCTCGCCGCCGGTGCACGCGGCGAGCGCGAGGGCGGCGAGCAGCGCCGCGAGGGCGAGGGGGGCGAGGCGCATCGGGCGGCCTCCGATCGCGGGCAGCATACGCCGCGCGGCGGCGCGCCGCGGGCGCCTCAGTCGTGTTCGAGGTAGCCGTGGCTCACCCAGCCCTCGGTGCCGTCCTCCGTGCGGACGCGCACCCACGGCCCCTCCTCCGCCCACATCTCCGACAGCGAAGGGTGAGGCGTCTGGAAATTGCCGTACTGGTCCGGCTCGGCGTCGCTTTCCACGAACAGCAGGCGCTCGCCGTCGGGCAGGCAATCGAGGACGCGGCTCTCCTCGCCGGGCCCCTCGCGGAGGCGGAGGCAGCTGCCGGTGCGGGCCACGCGGAAGGCGGTCTCCTCGGCGAACGGCGGGTACTCGATCTTCGGGGGGAGCTGCAGCCAGTAGTACCTGCCATCTCCCCAGTAGAAATAGGAGTGGAACCAGAGCTCGCGGTGCGAAGCGCCCCACTGGAACGAGCCTTCGTCCCACTCGGGCGGGCCGCGCCAGCGGCCCTCGGCGATGTCGTACACCCGCGAGCCGTACCCGAAGTAGCGGCCATCCCCCGTGGGCGCGGGATCGGGCCCGGGGTAGTCGGAGGGAAGAGGGAGCAGCGCCGGCGCGTGGCGGACACGCGCGATCGCGTACCCGCCGCGCACGCCGACGACGATCCCCTCGCTTGTCGGCAGCCACCGGGCGGACCAGACCCTTTCGTACGCATGCGCCGATCGCACCCGGAGAATCGGAGCGCAGGTTTCGGCGTCGGTGACGGTGACCGACGGCCACGGGCGCTCAAGGTGTTTCATGTGCGAGTGTGTGGCGATGTAATGGCTGCCGTCCGGCACCGCCGCGTAGCGCCCGTCCGGCGACAGCATTCCGGGACAGGAGGGCGCGGGCAACGCTTCGCCCTCCCAGCTGAAGTGATGCCTCTCCACCGCGCGGCCTGCTCCGGGGCTCTCGTAAACGGCCGAGACGACGATGCCCCGACCGCCTGCGTACGATATCCATGCGTACCTGAAATCGACCCGCACCAGCGGGGTCTCGTGCCCGTCGTCGCGCAGCGGGGGATCGAACAGGACGGCAGGGAGTCCTGTCGCCACCGGGACGAGGTAGACCTTGTCCGCCAGCCCGAGCACGACGGCGCGGCCGTCGGGAGAGAACAGCGCTTCCGGTTCTCTGCCGCGGGCGTCGATGGAGAACCGCGCCACCTCCTCCATCAGGCGGTTCGCGATGATGAAGCGGCCGGTCCGTTCGCGGTCTTTTCGCTCCTCGAAGAGGAGGTGCTCTTCCGACGCCGCCTCCAGCGAGAGGGCGGGAATCCGCCAGCGCCACGAATCCCCCGTTTCCCTGTGCAGCAGCAGTCCCCACTCGGCTCGCCACGACCATTCCTCGGTTGCGATCCAGCTGCCGGGGCGCACGTCGAAGTAGTAGTGCTCGTCGCTCTCCAGCCCCGCTACCGCGTACCCCTCCGTCCGCCCCGTCTCGGCGTCGAGGACGAAGACGCCGTGCGTCCAGTCGATGTCCTCGCCGTCCTCGAAGGTGCGGCGCACGAACGCGCCGGGCGCGGGCTCGATCAGCTCGAGGCCGCTGCGGGCGTCGGGCGTGGGCGACGCGGGCGGTGTCGCCGTCGGCTCGGGCGTGGCGGTGGCGGTCGGCTCGGCGGTGGGCGTGGGCGTCGAGGGCGTGGCGGTGGCCTCGGCGGTCGGCGCGGGCGTGGGCGACGCCTCGGGCGTCGCCGTCGCCTCGACGGTCGGCGTGGGCGTCGAGGCCGCCTCGGGCGGCGCGGGCGGCGGCTCGCCGCCGCCGGTGCAGGCGGCGAGCGCGAGGGCGGCGAGCAGCGCCGCGAGGGCGAGGGGGGCGAGGCGCATCGGGCGGCCTCCGATCGCGGGCAGCATACGCCGCGCTCCGGCCTCCGGGGGCGCGTTGACACCGCCCCGCGGCGCGCGTAGCATCGCTTTGTTGCGCGCTTCACGGCGCGGACGCCGCGTCACAGCCGGTCGCCGGCGCGGTGCGGGAACCGGCGGCGCACGATTCCGCGTCCTGCGGGGCGCGGGCGCCGCGAGGCTCGCATCGCCCCAGCAGGCCGTTTGTTGCCTCGGAACGAGGGACCGCCGCGGACGGCGGGAGCGGGCATGGGCCCGAGGGGGCTCCGGGGAACGCAGTGCCGACGATCAACCAGCTCGTGCGTAAGGGCCGCAAGCCGATCGCGAAGAAGACGAAGGCGCCCGCGCTGCGCTTCCGCTACAACTCGCTCAACAACCGCATGACGCGCGGCAGGAAGGGTTCGCCGCAGAAGCGCGGGGTGTGCACGCAGGTGCGGACCGTCACCCCCAAGAAGCCGAACTCCGCGCTCCGCAAGGTCTGCCGCGTCCGCCTCACCAACGGCATCGAGGTCACGGCCTACATCCCGGGCGAGGGCCACACGCTGCAGGAGCACTCGGTCGTGCTCGTGCGCGGGGGCCGCGTCAAGGACCTGCCGGGCGTGCGCTACCACGTCGTGCGCGGCGCGCTCGACGCCACCGGCGTCGAGGGGCGGCAGCGCGGGCGCAGCAAGTACGGGACGCGCAGGGAGTAGCGGGGATGCGTCGCAACCGCGCCCAGCGCCGTCCGGTCGCGCCCGATCCGCGCTTCCAGTCGCGGCTCGTCACCGCCTTCACCAACAAGGTGCTGATGCACGGCAAGAAGAGCGTCGCCGAGCGCATCGTCTACGGCGCCCTCGACCGCGTCGAGGAGCAGACCGGACGGCCCGGCATCGACGTCTTCGAGCAGGCGGTGCGTAACGTCACGCCCGTGATCGAGGTCAAGCCGCGCCGCGTCGGCGGCGCGACCTACCAGGTCCCGGTCGACATCCGCGCCGAGCGCCGTCAGGCGCTCGCGCTGCGCTGGCTGCTGAACGCCGCGCGCGGACGCGGCGGCCGCTCCATGCAGGAGCGCCTCGCCGCCGAGGTGCTGGACGCCTCCAACAACACCGGCGTCGCCGTCCGCCGCAAGGAGGAGACGCACCGCATGGCGGAGGCCAACCGCGCCTTCGTCCACTACCGCTGGTAACGGCCGGACGCCGGCCGCAGCCGCCCCCGACGCAGGGGGCGGCGCCGCGAGAGACGAGAGAGAAGAGAGCGACGAGCGCCATGACCCGCGAGACCCCGATCGAGCGCGTCCGCAACATCGGCGTGATCGCGCACATCGACGCCGGCAAGACGACCGTCACCGAGCGCATCCTCTACTACACCGGCCGCACCCACCGCCTCGGCGAGACGCACGAGGGCACGGCGGTCATGGACTGGATGGAGCAGGAGCGCGAGCGCGGCATCACCATCACCTCGGCGGCCACCACCGCCGAGTGGCGCGATCACCGGGTCAACATCATCGACACCCCCGGCCACGTCGATTTCACCGTCGAGGTCGAGCGCTCGCTGCGCGTGCTCGACGGCGGCGTCGTGGTCTTCGACGGCGTCGCGGGCGTGGAGCCGCAGTCGGAGACGGTCTGGCGGCAGGCCAACCGCTACCGCGTGCCGCGCATCTGCTTCGTCAACAAGATGGACCGCACCGGCGCCGACTTCGGCCGCACCCTCGGCATGATCGCCGACCGCCTCGGCGCCGTGCCCGCGCCGCTCCAGCTCCCGCTCGGCGAGGGCGAGGACTTCGCTGGCGTGATCGACCTCGTGACGATGCGCGTCCTGCGCTTCGCCGGCGAGCGCGGCGAGCGCGTCGCCGAGGACGGGATTCCCGCCGCCAGCCTGGACGCCGCCCGCGAGGCGCGCGAGCTGCTGGTCGAGCGCGTCGCCGAGCACGACGACCAGCTGATGGTGTCCTTCCTCGAGGGCCACGCGATCGACGAGGCCGAGCTGCGGAAGGCGATCAGGCGGGCGACGATCGCGAACGCGATCGCGCCGGTGCTGGCCGGCTCGGCGCTCCGCAACAAGGGCGTGCAGCCGCTGCTGGACGCGATCGTCACCTACCTGCCCTCGCCCGCGGAGGTGCCGCCGGTGACGGCGCACGACGCGCGCGACGCGGAGCGCACGGTGGAGCGCGGCGCCTCGGACGAGGAGCCGCTGACGGCGCTCGCGTTCAAGGTCGTCTCCGACCCGTTCGTGGGGCGGCTGGTGTTCTTCCGCGTCTACTCCGGCGTGGTGCGCTCCGGCGGCCAGGCGCTGAACGGCTCGCGCGGTCGCAAGGAGCGCTTCGGGCGCCTGCTGCGGATGCACGCCGACTCGCGCGAGGACATCGAGTACGTCCACGCGGGCGAGATCGCCGCGGCGATCGGCCTCAAGGACACGTTCACCGGCGACACCCTCAGCGACCCGGACCAGCCGGTGGTGCTGGAGGCGATCCGCTTCCCCGCGCCCGTGATCGCGGTCGCGATCGAGCCGCGCACGCGCGGCGACCAGGACCGCCTCGGCGAGTCGCTGCAGCGGCTGGCCGAGGAGGACCCGACGTTCAAGGTGCGCTACGACGAGGAGACCGGGCAGACCGTGATCTCCGGCATGGGCGAGCTGCACCTCGAGGTGATCGTGGACCGGATGCGGCGCGAGTTCCGCGTCGAGGCGAACGTGGGGCGGCCGCAGGTGGCCTACCGCGAGACGCTGACGCGCGAGGTGCGCGCCGAGGGCCGGTTCGTGCGCCAGACGGGCGGGCGCGGCCAGTACGGCCACTGCGTGCTGGAGGTCGCCCCGCGCGCCCCCGGCTCCGGCTTCGCGTTCGAGGACCGCACCATCGGCGGGTCGATCCCGCGCGAGTACGTCGGGGCGGTGCGCCAGGGCGTGGAGCGCGCGCTCACCGCCGGCGCCCGCGCCGGCTACCCCGTGGTCGACGTCGCCGTCGCCGTCGTGGACGGCTCCCACCACCCCGTGGACTCCTCGGACATCGCGTTCCAGGCGGCCGGCGCGCTCGGGATGCGCGAGGCGCTGGATCGCGGCGGCTCCGTGCTGCTGGAGCCGGTGATGAAGATCGAGGTCGTCACGCCCGACGACCACTTCGGCGACGTGCTGGGCGACATCGGCGGGCGGCGCGGCCAGGTGCTCGGCTCCGAGCCGCGCGGCAACGCGCAGGTGATCGCCGCGATGGTGCCGCTGTCCGAGACCTTCGGCTACGCCACCGACGTGCGCTCCCTCACGCAGGGCCGCGCCACCTACTCGATGGAGTTCGACCACTACGAGCAGGCCCCCGACGCCGTCGCCCGCGAGGTCGCCGGCGAACAGGGCCGCGCCGGCGCGAAGGCCGCGGGCTAGCGGGCGCAGAGAGGAGCCGGCGGGAGCCGGCGGGAGGGGCGGAGCGAGGATGGCGCGAGCGAAGTTCGAGCGGAACAAGCCGCACGCGAACGTGGGCACGATCGGCCACGTCGATCACGGCAAGACGACGCTCACCGCCGCCATCACGAAGTGGCTCGCGCTCAAGGGCGAAGCCGAGTTCCGCGAGTTCGACTCGATCGACAACGCGCCCGAGGAGAAGGCGCGGGGCATCACGATCGCGATCGCCCACGTCGAGTACGAGACGGACGCGCGGCACTACGCGCACGTCGACTGCCCCGGGCACGCCGACTACATCAAGAACATGATCACCGGGGCGGCGCAGATGGACGGGGCGATCCTCGTCGTGGCGGCGCCGGACGGGCCGATGCCGCAGACGCGGGAGCACCTGCTGCTGGCGCGCCAGGTCGAGGTGCCGGCCGTGGTCGTCTTCCTCAACAAGGTCGACCAGATGGAGGACGAGGAGCTGCTGGAGCTGGTGGAGCTGGAGCTGCGCGAGCTGCTCAGCGACTACGAGTTCCCCGGCGACGAGGTGCCGATCGTGCGGGGGTCGGCGCTGGCGGCGCTGGAGTCGGCGTCGACGGACCCCGAGGCGGAGGAGTACGGGCCGATCCGCGCGCTGATGGAGGCGGTGGACGGCTACGTGCCGCAGCCGGCGCGGCCGCGCGACGAACCCTTCCTGATGCCGATCGAGGACGTGTTCGGGATCAAGGGCCGGGGCACGGTGGTGACGGGGCGGATCGAGCGCGGGGTGGTGTCGGTCGGCGACACGGTCGAGATCGTGGGCATCAAGGAGACGGAGTCGACGGTCGTGACCGGGGTCGAGATGTTCAAGAAGCTGCTCGACGCGGGCGAGGCCGGGGACAACGTGGGGTGCCTGCTGCGCGGAGTGGAGCGCGGGGACGTGGAGCGCGGGCAGGTGCTGGCGAAGCCCGGCAGCATCACGCCGCACCGCCGCTTCTCGGGCGAGGTCTACGTGCTGTCGAAGGAGGAGGGGGGGCGGCACACGCCGTTCTTCAGCGGCTACCGGCCGCAGTTCTACGTGCGGACGACGGACGTGACGGGGGTGGTGACGCTGCCCGAGGGCACGGAGATGGTGATGCCCGGGGACAACGTGACGGTGGACATCGAGCTGATCACGCCGATCGCGATCGAGGACGGGCTGCGCTTCGCGATCCGCGAGGGCGGCCGCACCGTCGGCGCCGGCGTCGTCACCCGCGTCAACGAGTAGCGCGGCCTCGGAACACGGGAAAGCGGGCAGCGGTGGTAGCGGCGCGGCAACGCATCAGGATCAGGCTCAAGGCCTACGACCACCGCGTGCTGGACCGCTCGGCGGCGCAGATCGTGGAGACGGCCGAACGCACCGGCGCGCAGGTGGCCGGCCCCGTGCCGCTGCCGACGCGCATCCGCAAGTACACGGTGATCCGCTCGCCCTTCATCGACAAGGACTCCCGCGACCAGTTCGAGATCCGCACGCACAAGCGGCTGATCGACATCTTCGAGCCGACCTCGCGGACGGTGGACACGCTGATGCGGCTGCAGCTGCCGTCGGGCGTGGACATCGAGATCAAGCTGTAGGGGGCGGGCGCGTGATCCGCGGGATGCTGGGCCGCAAGCTGGGGATGATGCGCCTCTACGACGGCGCCGGACGCGCGCGCGCCGTGACCGTGATCCGGCTCGGCCCCAACCGCGTGACGCAGGTGCGGAGCGAGGAGCGCGACGGCTACGCCGCCGTGCAGATCGGCTTCGCCGGCGACCGCAAGCGCCTCAACCGCCCCGCGCGCGGCCACCTCCGCGCCGCCGGCGGCGAGACGCTGACGCTGCTGCGCGAGTTCCCCGCCGACGACCCCGCCGCCCACGAGGCCGGCGACGTCCTCGCCGCCGCCCAGTTCGAGCCCGGCGTCCACGTCAACGTGCGCGGGACCTCGAAGGGCCGCGGCTTCGCCGGCGGCGTCCGCCGCTGGGGCTTCCGCGGCGGCCCCAGGACCCACGGCCAGTCCGACCGCCACCGCGCCCCCGGCTCGATCGGGGCCGGCACCACCCCGGGCAAGGTGTGGAAGGGCCAGAAGATGGCCGGCCACATGGGCGCCCGCGCCGTCTCCGTCCTCAACCTGCTCGTCGTCGCCACCGACGAGGCGCGCGGCCTGATCTTCGTCGAGGGCTCCGCCCCCGGCCCCCCGCGCGGCATCGTCGAGGTCACCCCCGGCCGCAAGCCCCCCCTCGGCGGCTACGAACCCCCCGCCATCCCCCCGCCCCCCGAGGACGCCCCCGACCCGATCGAGGACGAGGCGGCCACCGAGGACGACGGCGAGACGATCGGGGACGGGGCCGACGAGGCCGTCGCCGAGGCGATCGGGGACGAGGAAGCCGTGGACGAGGCCGGCGATCCCCCGGACGCCGCGGAGGCGGAGACCGGGGACGCGCCGGACGGCGGAGCGGACGGCGACGGCGCCGAAGAGCGCCCCGGCGAGGCGGAGGGCGGATAGCGATGCAGCTCGCCGTGCGCGACGCCGCGGGCGCCGGCCTCGAGCCGATCGAGGCGGACGACGCCGTGTTCGGGATCGAGCCGAACGCGGCGGTGGTGCACCAGACGCTGGTGGCTCAGCTGGCGGCGCGGCGGGGCGGGCACGCGAGCACGAAGTCGCGCGGCGAGGTGCGCGGGTCGAAGGCCAAGCTGCGGCGGCAGAAGGGCCTCGGCATGGCGCGCGCGGGCGCGAACCGCTCGCCGCTGCGGCGCGGCGGCGGCGTCGCGTTCGGCCCGAAGCAGCGCTCCTACGGGCAGCGCCTGCCGAAGCGGATGCGGCGGCTCGCGATCCGCTCGGTGCTGTCGAGCCGCGCCGCCGAGGGGCGGCTGCACGTCGTGGACAGCCTCGGCGTCGGCGAGCCCTCGACGCGGGCGGCGGCGGGGCTGCTGGCGCGGCTGGGCGTCGAGCGCTCGGTGCTGGTGGTGACGGGCGCGCCCGATCGCGCCGCGCGGCTGTCGCTGCGGAACATCCCGGGCGCGAGCGCCGCGCCCGCCGACGTGCTCAACGTCGCCGACGTGCTCGCCCACCGCTCGCTGCTGCTGACCGTCGGGGCCGTGCGCCGCATCGAGGCGCTGTGGGGCGGCGAGCGCGCGAACGGGCGGCCGTCCGCCCCGCCGCCCGCGCCGGAGGCCGCCGGTGCCTAAGGCGATCCACCCGCTGCAGGTGCTGAAGCGCCCCGTCGTCACCGAGAAGACGACGCTGCTGGGCGCCGCCGGCCAGTACGTGTTCGAGGTCGATCCGCGCGCCAACAAGCCGCAGATCGCCGAGGCCGTCGAGAAGGCGTTCGAGGTCACGGTGCTGAAGGTGCGGACGATGACGGTGCGGGGCAAGACGAAGCGCTTCGGCCTCCGCGCCTCGCGCCAGCCCTCGTGGAAGAAGGCGATCGTGACGCTGTCCCCCGGCGACCAGATCCAGTACTTCGAGGGGGTCTAGCGATGCCGCTGCGGAGCTGGAAGCCGACCTCGCCGGGCCGCCGCAACGCGATGGGCTACACCTTCGGCGAGATCACGAAGAAGAAGCCGGAGAAGCGGCTGCTGGCGACGAAGAAGCAGCGCGCCGGGCGCAACCGCGACGGGCGCATCAGCGTGCGCCACCGCGGGGGCGGCCACAAGCGCCGCATCCGCATCGTCGACTTCCGGCGCGACAAGGACGGGGTGCCGGGGCGCGTGGCGGCGATCGAGTACGACCCCGGGCGGAGCGCGCGGATCGCGCTGATCCACTACGCCGACGGGGACAAGCGGTATATCCTCGCCCCCGACCGGCTCGGCGTCGGCGACGCGGTGACGGCGGGAGCGGAGGCGCCGATCGCGCCGGGCAACTCGCTGCCGCTGTCGGCGATCCCGCCGGGCACGATGGTGCACTGCGTGGAGCTGCAGCCGGGCCGCGGCGGACAGCTGGGCCGCTCGGCGGGGACGGGCATCCAGGTGATGGCGCGCGACGGCGGCTACGCGCTGCTGCGCCTGCCCTCGGGGGAGATGCGGCAGGTGCTGGAGCGCTGCCGCGCGACGGTGGGGACCGTGGGCAACCCGGAGCACGCGCTGATCAAGCTCGGCAAGGCCGGGCGCAACCGCCACCGCGGGCGGCGCCCGCAGGTGCGCGGCTCCGTCATGAACCCCGTCGACCACCCCCACGGCGGCGGCGAGGGCAAGGCCCCGGTCGGGCTGCCCGGCCCGCGCACGCCGTGGGGCAAGCCCGCCCTCGGCTACCGCACGCGCCGCAACAAGCGCACCGACCGCTTCATCGTGCGGCGCCGCACCCGCGGCGGACGGAGGCGCTAGCGTGTCGCGCTCGACGAAGAAGGGGCCGTACGTGCACCCCAGCCTGCTCCGCAAGGTGGAGGCGGCGCAGCGCTCGCAGAACAAGCAGGTGATCCGCACCTGGTCGCGGGCCTCGACGGTGATGCCGGAGATGGTCGGGATGACGATCGCGGTGCACGACGGCCGCCGCCACGTGCCGGTGTTCTGCACCGAGAACATGGTGGGGCACAAGCTCGGCGAGTTCGCGTTCACGCGCACCTTCCGCGGCCACCGCGGGCGCAGCGAGTCCAGCTCGAGGGTGCGCTAGCGATGGAGGTGCGCGCCGTCGCCCGCGACCAGCGCGTGTCGCCCCGCAAGGTGCGGCTCGTGCTCGACCTGATCCGCGGGAAGCCCGCTCAGGAGGCGCTGACGACGCTCGGCTTCCTGCCGCAGCCCTCGGCGCGCATCGTCGGCAAGGCCGTGCGCTCGGCGATGGCGAACGCCGAGAACAACTTCAACCTCAACCCCGACGCGCTGACCATCAAGCGCGCCGAGGCGGGCGACGCGCGCACGCTGAAGCGCTTCAAGGCGCGCTCGCGGGGACGCGCCGCCCCCCGGCTGCGGCGCTACAGCCACATCGAGATCGTGGTCGACGGCGAAGAGGCGTTCTAATGGGCCGCAAGGTGCACCCCTACGGGTTCCGCATGGGCATCACCCGCGACTGGCAGGCCAAGTGGTTCAGCGAGCGCGAGTACGCCGAGCTGGTGCACGAGGACCTGCGGATGCGTAAGGTGGTGCTCGACCGCCTGCCCGACGCCGGCATCTCCGGCATCGTGATCGACCGCAACGCCAACCAGCTGACGCTGACCGTGCAGACCGCCAAGCCCGGCATCGTGATCGGCCGCGGCGGCGCCAACGTCGAGCTGCTGCGCGCCGCCCTCGAGGACGCCACCGACCGGCGCGTGCGGCTCAACATCGAGGAGATCCGCGTGCCGGAGATCGACGCCTTCCTCGTGGCGCGCTCCGTCGCCGACCAGCTGGAGCGGCGGGTGGCGTTCCGGCGCGCGATGAAGCAGTCCGTCCAGCGCACGATGCAGCGCGGCGCCGAGGGCTGCAAGATCAAGATCGGCGGACGCCTCGGCGGGGCCGAGATGTCGCGCTCGGAGTACGAGCTGCAGGGCCGCGTGCCCCTCCACACGCTGCGCGCCGACATCGACTTCGGCCAGGCCGAGGCGCGCACGACGTTCGGCGTGGTCGGCGTCAAGTGCTGGATCTACAAGGGCGACATCGCCCCCGGCCAGTCGCCGTTCGCCCTCGCCGGCGGCGAGGAGCAGGAGTAGCGCGATGCTGATGCCGCGGCGCGTCCGCTACCGCAAGCAGCACCGCGGCAAGCGCCGCGGCATGGCGCACTCGGGCAACTACGTCGCCTTCGGCGAGTACGGCCTGCAGGCCCAGACCACCGGCTGGGTCGACGCCCGCCAGATCGAGGCCGCGCGGCGCGCCATCACCGGCTCGCTGCGGCGCGGCGGCAAGGTCTGGATCCGCGTCTTCCCCGACAAGCCCGTCACCAAGAAGCCCGTCGAGACGCGCATGGGCAAGGGCAAGGGCAACCCCGACCACTGGGTCGCCGTCGTCAAGCGCGGGCGCGTGCTGTTCGAGGTCGCCGGCGTGCCCGAGGCCGCCGTGCGCGAGGCCTTCCGCCGCGCCCACCACAAGCTCTCCGTCCACACCCGCATGATCGCCCGCGAGGAGGCGTAGATGCCCGCCGCCGAGGTCGCCGGCCTCCGCGCCATGCCCGACGACCGGCTCCGCCAGGAGCTGGAGGAGACGCTGCGCGCCCTCTTCAACCTCCGCTTCCAGGCGGCCACCCGCCAGCTCGCCGACGTCTCGCAGGTGCGCGCCGCCCGCCGCCGCGCCGCCCGCATCCGCACCCTCCTGCGCGAACGCGACCTCCTCATCGACCGCAGCCACGCCGCCGTCGCCGCCCCGCCCCCCGAGGAGACGGAGGCGCCCTCCGCGGACGGGGACGCCGCGGCCGCCGGGGACGGCGGCGCGCCGGACGATCACGCCGGGGAGCGCGCGGACGCCGGGGACCTCGCCCCGGCCGAGGATCGCGCCGAGGCCGAGGATGGCGCGGACGCCGGGGCCGAGGCCGCGGCCCCGGCGGGCGACGGCGAGGACCGCGCTGACGGCGTGGACGGGGAACAGCGATGACGACGACGGAGCGCAAGGTCAACCGCAAGGCGCGCCGGGGCGTCGTCGTCTCCTCGGTCAACGACAAGACGGTAGTCGTGGCGGTCTCGCGCGCGGCGCGGCACCGGCTCTACCGCAAGGTGATCCGGCAGACCAAGCGCTACGCCGTGCACGACCCCGACAACCGCGCCAGCGTCGGCGACCTCGTGACCATCGAGGAGACGCGCCCGATCAGCAAGACCAAGCGCTGGCGGCTCGCCGCCGTGCTGACCGAGCGCGAGGTCGCCGAGGTCGCCCCCGAGGCGATCGACTCCGCGCTCGTCGACGAGGTGCAGCGCACGGCCGCCCGCGCCGCCGCCGAAGGCGGCGCCGCCGCGCCGGACGCCGCCCCGCCGCCCGAGGACCCCTCGGCGATCGGGGACGAGGACGCCGCGGCCGAAGCCGCCGGGGACGCGGAGACCGTCGCGGACGCCGCGCCGGAGGCCGGGGTCGCCGAGACCGAAGCCGCCGCGAGCGCGGAGACCGAAGCCGCCGGGGACGCGGAGACCGTCGCGGACGCCGCGTCGGCTGAGGCTCCCTCGGACGACGCGCCGGAGACCGAGGCCGCCGCGGACGCCGGCGAAGGCGAGGCCGAAGCCGCGCCCGGCGGCGAGGCGGACGGCGAAGGCGAGGCCGCGGACGGCGGCGGGGAGCGGGCGCAGCCGTGATCCAGCAGGAGAGCCGCGTCAGGGTCGCGGACAACTCGGGGGCGCGCGAGCTGCTGTGCATCCGCGTGCTCGGCGGCAGCGGGCGGCGCTACGCGCGCGTCGGCGACCTGATCGTGGCGAGCGTGAAGGACGCGCAGCCCAACAGCCCGGTCCGCAAGGGCGAGGTGGTGCACGCCGTGATCGTGCGTACGGCGCACCCCTTCCAGCGCCCCGACGGCTCGACGATCCGCTTCGACGACAACGCGGCGGTCGTGCTGGAGAACCGCGAGGGCAACCCGCGCGGGACGCGCATCACCGGGCCGGTGGCGCGCGAACTGCGCGACCGCCAGTACATGCGGATCGTCTCGCTCGCGCCGGAGGTGCTGTAGTGGCCGCGAGGGTGCGCCGCAACGACACCGTCGAGGTGATCAGCGGCAAGGACCGCGGGCGCCGCGGCGAGGTGCGGAGGGTGCTGCGCCGCGCCAACCGCATGGTCGTGAGCGGCCTCAACATCGTGAAGAAGCACCGCCGCTCCCAGAACCCGGCGATGCCCTCGGACATCATCGACCTCGAGGCGCCGCTGCACGCCTCGAACGTGATGCTGGTCTGCCCCTCCTGCGACGCCGCCGCGCGCGTCGGCTTCCGGCTGCTGGCCGAGGGCCGCAAGACGCGCTACTGCAAGCGCTGCGGCGAGGCGATCGACTGATGGCGGAACGCAAACCGCGGCTGCGGCAACGCTACGAGGACGAGCTGCACGGCGCGCTCACGCGCGAGTTCGGCTACCGCAACCCGATGCAGGCCCCCACGCTGCACAAGATCGCCGTCAACGTCGGCCTCGGCGAGGCGCTCGAGAACGGGCGCGCGATCGAGAGCGCGACGCAGGACCTGCGCGCGATCGCCGGTCAGAAGCCGGTGGTGACGCGGGCGAAGCGCGCGATCTCCAACTTCCGGCTGCGCGAGGGCAACGCGATCGGCCTCCGGCTGACGCTGCGCCGCGACCGCATGTGGGAGTTCTTCGAGCGGCTGGTGCACATCGCGCTGCCGCGCGTGCGCGACTTCCGCGGCGTCCCGCCGAACTCGTTCGACGGGCGCGGCAACTACTCGCTGGGGGTGACGGAGCAGGTGATCTTCCCCGAGGTGCGCTTCGACAGCATCGACCGCGTGCGCGGCCTCCAGATCAACGTGATCACGACGGCGCGCACGGACGAGGAGGGCAAGCGGCTGCTGGAGCTGCTGGGGATGCCCTTCGCGCGGACGTAGCAGGACGGACGGGACCGATGGCGCGCAAGTCGCTGATCGCGGCCGCGAACCGCAGGCCGAAGTACTCCAGCCGCAAGGTCAACCGCTGCCCGGTGGTGTGGCGCAACCGGCCCTGCGGACGCGCGCGGGCGTACATGCGGCGCTTCCGGATGTGCCGCATCTGCTTCCGCACGCTGGCGAACCAGGGCAAGCTGCCCGGCCTCCGCAAGTCGTCGTGGTAGGCGGCGCGACGGGCGCCGGAGGGGAAACGGGACCGAGCCGATGAGCATGTCCGACCCGCTGGCCGACATGTGCACGCGCATCCGCAACGCGCTGGGCGCGCGCCACGAGTCGGTGCGCGTCCCGGCCTCGAAGCTGAAGCAGGCGATCGCCGAGGTGCTGCAGGCCGAGGGCTTCATCGCCGGCTACAGCGAGGAGCAGGAGGGCAGCCGCCGCTACCTGCGGCTGCGGCTGCACTACCTCTCCGGCCAGCAGGCCGCCATCGCCGGCATCCGCCGCATCTCCCGCCCCGGCCTCCGCGTCTACGTCAACCGGCGCGAGATCCCGAGGGTCTACGGCGGCCTCGGCGTGGCCGTGATGAGCACCTCCGAGGGCGTGATGACGGGCCGCGACGCCTGGCGCCGCAAGGTCGGCGGCGAGGTCCTGTGCTACGTCTGGTAGGCCCGGCCGCGGGTCCGGCGGCGGAACGGAACGGCTAGCGATGTCGCGCGTGGGCAAGGCTCCCATCCCCGTCCCCGAGGGCGTCGAGGTGGCCCTCGGCGAGGGCGCGTGCCGCGTGCGCGGGCCGCGCGGCGAGCTCGGGCAGCCGCTGCCCCCCGCCATCGACGTGCGCCTCGAGGACGGCGCGATCGTGGTGCGGCGCTCCTCGGACGCGCCGCAGCAGCGCGCGCTGCACGGGCTGACGCGCGCGCTGCTCGCGAACATGGTGGAGGGCGTGACCGAGGGCTTCACCCGCTCGCTCGAGATCGTCGGCACCGGCTACCGCGCCGAACTGCGCGGCGAGAGCCTCGTGCTCAGCGTGGGGTTCTCGCACCAGGTGACGCTCGAACCGATCGAGGGCGCGGCGTTCGAGGTGGAGACGCCGACGCTGGTGCACGTCTCGGGCATCGACAAGCAGGTGGTGGGGCAGCAGGCGGCGCTGGTGCGGCGCGTGCGCCCGCCCGAGCCGTACCGCGGCAAGGGCATCCGCTACCGCGGCGAGCAGGTCCGGCGCAAGGCCGGCAAGCGCGGCTAGGGGAGCGCGCGATGGCGAGGGGCGACGACACCCGGCGCGCGGCGCGGCTGCGCCGCCACCGGCGGCTCCGCAAGCGCGTGGCCGGCGACGCCGCGCGGCCGCGGCTGGCCGTGTTCCGCTCGGCGCGCCACATCTACGCGCAGGTGATCGACGACCGCGCCGGCCGCACGCTCGCGGCGGCCTCGGACCTCGAGGCGGAGCTGCGCGGCGGCGAGGGGACGAAGACGGAGCGGGCGCGGGCCGTCGGCGCGCTGGTCGCGAGGCGGGCGCGGGAGGCGGGCTGCCCCTCGGTGGTGTTCGACCGCGGCGGCTTCTCCTACGGCGGCCGCGTGCGCGCGCTGGCCGAGGCCGCGCGCGAGGAAGGCCTGGTCTTCTAGTGGTGCAGCAGCGCGGCGGGGAACGGCGCGACCGCGATCGCGGGGAGCGCGGCAGGGGCCGCCGCGGCGACCGCCGCCGCGACGGCGAGCCCGAGGGCCCCGAGTACATCGAGAAGGTCGTGGAGATCAACCGCGTGGCGAAGGTCGTGAAGGGCGGACGCCGCTTCTCCTTCACCGCCATCGTCGTCGTCGGCGACGGGCAGGGGCGCGTCGGCTTCGGCATGGGGCGCGCCAACGAGGTGCCCGAGGCGATCCGCAAGGGCGGCGTGATCGCGCGCCGCTCGATGATCCGCGTGCCGATGCGCGAGGGCACGATCAGCCACGAGCTGCTGGCGCGCTTCAAGGCCTCGCGGATCGTGATGCGCCCGGCCGCGCCCGGCACCGGCATCATCGCCGGCGGCGCCGTGCGCGCGATCATGGAGGCGGCCGGCGTCACCGACGTGCTGACCAAGTCGCTCGGCTCCAACAACCCCGTCAACGTGGTGCGCGCCATCGTCGGCGGCCTCACCTCGCTGCGCGACCCGCGGCAGGCCGCGGCCGAGCGCCGCGCCCTCGCCGGCGCCGCGGCGGCGGCGGAGTAGCGGGGACGGCATGGCGAGGCTCCGCATCACCTGGACCAAGTCCGCCATCGGCTACGCCGAACGGCAGAAGCGCACGATCCGCGCGCTCGGCCTCAAGCGCCTGCGCCACAGCGTGGAGCACGACGACACCCCCGCGATCCGCGGCATGGCCGACAAGGTGAAGCACCTCGTGACGATCGAGGAGGTGCGCTAGTGGACCAGCACGACCTCGCGCCGCCGCCCGGCGCGAAGCGGCCGCGCAGGCGGCGCGGGCGCGGCGACGCGGCCGGGCGCGGCACCTACGCCGGGCGGGGGCTGAAGGGCCAGAAGGCGCGCGGCAAGGTGCGTCCGGGCTTCGAGGGCGGCCAGATCCCGCTGATCCGGCGGCTGGCGCGCAAGCGCGGCTTCCGCAACCCCTTCCGCGTCGAGTTCCAGGCCGTGAACCTGCGCGACCTCGAAGCGCGCTTCGGGGACGGCGCGACGGTGGACGGCGAGGCGCTGGCGGCGCTGCGGCTGATCGACGGCCCGGAGGAGCCGTTCAAGGTGCTCGGCGAGGGCGGGCTGACGCGGGCGCTGACGGTGCGCGCCCCGCGGCTGTCGGCCTCGGCCAAGGAGGCGATCGCCGCCGCCGGGGGCAGCTTCGAGGAGCTCGCGCCGGCCGCGCGCCGGACGCGCAACCGCGTGCACCGCCGCCGCGAGGCGGAGGGGTCCGCGTGAGCCAGCAGCAGACCGCGCCGCAGCAGCGCCCGCGGCTGCTCCAGGCGGCCGCCGACGCCTTCCGGCAGCCCGAGGTCCGCCGCAAGATCATGTTCACCCTCGCGATGCTGCTGGTGTTCCGCTTCGTCGCGCACGTGCCCGTGCCCGGCATCAACTCCGACGTGCTGCAGAGCGTGTTCGACAACAACGCGATCCTCGGCTTCCTCAACATCTTCTCCGGCGGCGCGCTCGAGAACCTCTCGGTCGCCGCGCTCGGCGTCTACCCGTACATCACGGCCTCGATCGTGATGCAGCTGGCGGTGCCGCTGATGCCGCGCCTGCAGGCGCTCTCGCGCGAGGGCGAGTCCGGGCGGCAGAAGATCCAGCAGTACACGCACTGGCTGACCGTGCCGCTCGCCGCCTTCCAGGGCTACGCCCAGCTGCTGCTGATCCAGCAGTTCGGCGGCGTCAGCGGCATCTCGCTGACCGGCGGCGAAGCCCTCCCGACGCTCGCCACGATCGTCTCGATGGTGGCGGGCACGATGTTCCTCGTGTGGCTCGGCGAGCTGATCTCGGAGGAGGGCATCGGCAACGGCATCTCGCTGATCATCTTCAGCGGGATCGTGGCCGGCCTGCCGGGCATCGTCGGGCGCGCGGGGCTGTCGGGCACGGGCGCGACGCTGAGCGCGATCCTGCTGCTGGCGCTGATCACGCTCGCGGTGGTGGCGCTGATCGTGCTGTTCCAGGAGGCGCAGCGGCGGCTGCCGGTGCAGTACGCGCGGTCGACCATCCGCGGAGGGCGGATGTACCGCCAGCAGGGGCAGACGCACATCCCGCTGCGGGTGAACAGCGCCGGCATGATCCCGCTGATCTTCGCCTTCTCGATCATGATCTTCCCGCCCGCGTTCGCGCAGTTCGTCGCGCAGACCTCGGACGTGGGCTGGATCGGAGGCGTGGCCGGGTTCTTCGAGAACGCGCTGACGCCGGCCAACTTCATCTACTGGCTGCTCGTGTTCGTGATGGTGGTGCTGTTCGCCTTCTTCTACACGATGGTCGTGTTCCAGCAGCAGAACCTCGCCGAGAACCTGCAGCGGCAGGGCGGCTTCATCCCCGGCATCCGGCCGGGGCGGCCGACGCAGGAATACATCTCGCGGGTGCTGATCCGGATCACGTGGGGCGGCGCGATCTTCCTCGGCTTCGTGGCGATCCTGCCGTTCTTCGCGACGATGCTGACGAACGTGCAGGCGCTCCAGATCAGCGCCGCCGGGCTGCTGATCGTGGTCGGCGTCGTGATCGACACGATGCGGCAGCTGGAGGCGCAGATGATGATGCGGAACTACGAAGGGTTCATCGCCTGATGAGGCTGGTGCTGCTCGGACTGATCGGGGCCGGCAAGGGCACGCAGGCCAAACTCCTCGCCGGGCGGCGGGGCCTGCTCCACGTCTCCACCGGCGACATGCTGCGCGAGGCGCTCGCCGCCGGCACGGAGCTGGGCCGGCGCGCCGAGGCGTACATGTCGCGGGGCGAGCTCGCGCCCGACGAGCTCGTGATCGACATGCTGCTGGAGCGCATCGGCAGGCCGGACGCGGCGGCGGGCTTCATCCTCGACGGCTTCCCGCGCACGGTCGCGCAGGCCGAGGCGCTCGAGGAGGCGCTGGAGCGCGGCGGGAGCGGCATCGACGCCGTGCCCTTCATCCGCGTGCCGGAGGAGACGCTGCTCGATCGGATCGCGAAGCGCGCCGGCGTCGAGGGCCGCGCCGACGACGCGCCCGAGGTGGCGCGCCGCCGCCTGCGCGAGCAGGCCGAGGGCATCGAGGGCGTCGCCGCCTTCTACGGCGGGCGCGGCAGGCTCGCCGACGTCGACGGCGTCGGCGGCGTCGAGGAGGTCGCCGAACGCCTCGACGCGGCGCTGGCGGCGGCGGGGTAGGCCGGCGGATGCGCTGGCGCGCGGCGAAGGCGTAACATAGATTGACGTCCGTCGAAGTGAAGTCGCGGGACGAGCTCGCGATCATGCGCGAGGCCGGGAGGCGCAACGCCGAGGTGCGGCGCCTGCTGCTCGATGCGATCGCGCCGGGCGTGACGGGCCGCGAACTGGACGAGCTGGCGAAGGCGGAGATCGCGAAGCGGGACGCGGAGCCGACGTTCATGGGGTACGCGCCGGGCGGGAAGCCGCCCTACCCGGGCGCGATCTGCTGCTCGGTGAACGCGCAGCTGGTGCACGGCATCCCCGGCGACCGGCCGTTCGCGGAGGGGGACATCGTCAGCATCGACCTCGGAGTGACCTGGGGCGGCTACGTGTCGGACGCCGCGTTCACCGTGGCGGTGGGCGAGGCGCCGGAGGAGACGGCGGCGCTGCTGCGCGCGACGGAGGAGGCGCTGCTGGCCGGCATCGCGCGCGCGCGCGACGGCGCCTTCCTCGGCGACGTCTCGCACGCGATCGGCGCCGTCGGCGAGCGGGGGGGCTACGGCATCGTCCGCGAGTACGGCGGGCACGGCGTGGGGCGGCGGATGCACGAGCCGCCGCACGTGCCCAACTTCGGGCGGCCCGGCGTCGGGCGGCGGCTGAAGGCGGGCATGGTGCTGGCCCTCGAGCCGATGTTCGCGCTGGGCGGCGAGGCCACGCGCGAGGAAGCGGACGGCTGGACGGTGAGCATGAGCGACGGCGGCCTCTGCGCCCACTTCGAGGAGACCGTGGCGGTCACCTCGGGCGAGCCGGAGGTGCTGACCGCGCTCGCGCGGCCCGGCGGGCCGGCCGGAGCGGGAGCGGCCGGCTGATGGCGCAGCGCAAGGAGAAGCAGCGCCAGCAGCCGAAGAAGAAAGAGGTCATTGAGGTCGAGGGCGTGGTGCGGGACGCCAAGCCGAACGCGCAGTTCGACGTCGAGCTGCCGAACGGCCACCGCGTGCTGGCGCACGTCTCGGGGAAGATGAAGGTGCACTACATCCGCATCCTCCTCGGCGACCGCGTGCTCGTGGAGCTGAGCCCCTACGACCTCAGCCGCGGGCGCATCACGTACCGGTTCCGGTAGCGGGGCCGGCGGAACGGAACGGCGATGAAGGTGCGGGCCTCGGTGAAGAAGCGCTGCGACCGCTGCCAGATCATCCGGCGGCACGGGCGGCTGCGCGTGATCTGCGTGATCCCGCGCCACCGCCAGCGCCAGGGCTAGCGGACGGAACGAGGAGGCGAACGATGGCGCGCGTGGCCGGCGTCGACATCCCCAACGACAAGCGCCTGGAGTTCTCGCTGCCGTACGTCTACGGCATCGGCCGCTCGCGGGCGAAGCTGATCGCGGAGCAGACCGGCATCCCGCTGGACCGGCGCGTCGGCGACCTCGGCGAGGAGGAGCTGGTGCGGCTGCGCGCCGTCGTCGAGGGCGAGTACGTCGTCGAGGGCGACCTGCGGCGCGACGTGCGCCAGAACATCCAGCGGCTGATCGAGGTCAACTGCTACCGCGGGTTCCGGCACCGCCGCGGGCTGCCGGTGCGGGGCCAGCGCACGCGCACCAACGCGCGCACGCGCCGCCCGGCCCGCCGCACCGTCGCCGGCAAGCGGCGCGTGGCGCGGAAGAAGTAGGGGGCGCGCGCAGCATGGGAGGCCGGCGCGGCCGCCGCCGCGAACGCAAGTCGATCCCCCGCGGGCGGGTCTACATCCGCTCCACCTTCAACAACACCCTGATCACGATGACCGACCCCAACGGCAACGTCGTGGCGTGGGGATCGGGCGGCACCGCCGGATTCCGCGGCTCGCGCAAGAGCACGCCCTACGCGGCCCAGCTGGCCGCCGAGGGCGCGGCGCAGACGGCGATCGAGAACGGGATGCGCGAGATCGAGGTTCACGTGCGCGGCCCCGGGGCCGGCCGCGAGGCCGCGATCCGCGCCCTGCAGTCGGCGGGCCTGCGCGTCTCCTCGATCCGCGACACGACGCCGATCCCCCACAACGGCTGCCGGCAGCGCCGCCGGCCGCGGACCTAGGACGGCGACGATGGCGCGCTACACCGGACCGAGGGTCAAGAAGGCGCGGCGCTACGGCGCGCCGATCTTCGCCAACGCCGCGGTGCTGCGGGCGCGGCGGCAGGGCCCGCCCGGCCCCCGCCCCGCGCGCCGCCGCAAGATCTCCGACCGCGGCCTCCAGCTCATGGAGAAGCAGAAGGTGCGCTTCGCCTACGGCCTGATGGAGAAGCAGTTCCGGCGCTACTACGAGCGCGCCGCCGCCCGCCCGGGCGTGACCGGCGACGAGCTGATGAGCTCGCTCGAACGGCGCCTCGACAACGTGGTCTTCCGCATGGGGTTCGGCGGGACGCGGGCGCAGGCGCGCCAGCTGGTGACGCACGGCCTGATCGCCGTCAACGGCCGCAAGCTCGACGCCCCCGGCGCCGAGACCGCCGTCGGCGACCGCGTCGGCTTCACCGACCGCGGCAAGCGCTCGAAGTACGCCGACATCGTCAAGCAGGACATCCAGGGCCGCGAGGTCCCCGGCTGGATCGAGGTCGACCGCGAGGCGCTCGAGGGGCGCGTGGCCGGCCTGCCGGGCACGGGCGACATCGAGCCGTACTTCAACCCCAGCGCGATCGTCGAGTACTACTCGCGCTAGGGCGCGGACGAAGCGAGCCGGCGGCGGCGGCCTTCGCCGCCGCGACACGCAGCGAGGTGAGATTTGGCGGCTGAACTGCAGACTCCGAAGCTCCGGGTGGAGCAGCAGGAGGCGGACTACGTGAAGCTGGTGATGGAGCCCCTCAACGAGGGCTTCGGCGTCACCGTGGGCAACGCGCTGCGGCGCGTGCTGCTCTCCTCGCTGCCGGGCGCGGCCATCACCTCCGTCCGCATCGACGGCGTCGACCACGAGTTCTCGACCGTCGAGCACATGCGCGAGGACGTGACCGAGCTGCTGCTCAACCTCAAGGAGGTGCGGCTGCGCGCCCACGCCGACCGCCCCGCGCGGCTGTTCCTCGAAGCCGCGGGCGAGACCGAGGTGCGCGCCGGCGACGTGCAGGCCACCGCCGACTACGAGATCGCCAACCCCGCGCTGCACCTCGCCCGCCTCGACAGCCCCGACGCCTCGCTCGTGATCGACCTCAACGTCGAGACCGGCCGCGGCTACCAGCCCGCCGCCGCCTCCGAGGGCCTGCCGATCGGCGTGATCCCGATCGACGCGCTGTTCACCCCCGTGCGCCGCGTCAACTACCGCGTCGCCAACACCCGCGTCGGCCAGGACACCAACTTCGACCGCCTCGAACTCGAGGTCTGGACCGACGGCACCATCGACGGCGAGCAGGCGATCTCGCAGGCCGCCGCGATCCTGCGCGAGCAGCTCCAGCCGCTCGGCGCCCTCGGCGGCGACGAGGGCGCGAGCGAGCGCGAGGCGGCAGCCGCGAGCGCCCCCCCCGGCCACGACATGCTGGTCGAGGCGCTCAACCTCTCCAATCGCTCCCTGAACTCCCTCAAGCGCTCCGGTTTCGGCACCGTCGGCGCGATCCTCGAACGCTCCAGCGACGAGCTGATGGCGATCCGCAACTTCGGCGAGAAGTCGTACGAGGAGCTGCGCGACCGCCTGCTCGAACGCGGCTTCCCCGCGCCCCGCGGCGACGCCCGCCGCTCCTCGCGCGAGCCCGCCGCTGCCGCCGTCGCCGCGGCGCCCGCCGCCGCGCCGGCGGCGGAGGCCGCGCCCGCCGGCGCGCCGCCGCCGGCGGACGAGGGCGGCGGGCCGGAGGTCGGCGCCCTCGGCGCGGCGCTGATCGAGGCGCTGCGCGAGGCCGGCGAGGACGCGCCGGACCTCGCGGCGGACGAGTAGCGGCGGCGGGCGGCGGAGAACGGAGCGACGGACGAAGCCATGCGCCACAAGGTCGACGGCCGCAAGTTCGACATGCCCACCGCGCAGCGGATGGCGATGCTCCGCAACCTCACCACCGACGTGCTGCGCCACGGCTCGGTGCGGACGACCGAGGCGCGCGCCAAGGAGGCGCGGCGCTTCGTCGACCGCATGGTCACGCTCGGCAAGCGCGGCACGCTGCACGCGCGGCGGCAGGCGCTCGCCTTCGTCTACGATCCCGACGTGGTGCACCGCCTCTTCGCCGAGATCGCCCCGCAGTACGCCCACCGCCCGGGCGGCTACACGCGCGTCCAGAAGCTGGGCCGCCGCCGCGGCGACGGCTCGCGCATGGCGCTGCTGGAACTGGTCTAGCCGTGCCGACGCCGCTGCGCCGCGTCGCCCTGCTCGTCGAGTACGACGGGACGGAGCTGTCCGGCTCGCAGTTCCAGCCGGGCCGCCGCACCGTGCAGGGCGCGCTCGAGGACGCGCTCCGCGCCTACGACGGCGCGGCGGACGCGGCGGGGATCCGCGTCGCCCTCGCCGGGCGCACCGACGCCGGCGTCCACGCCCGCGGGCAGGTCGCCGCCGTCTCGCTCGCGCGCCGCGACGGCCTCGCCACGGTGCGCGCGGCGCTCAACCGCCGCCTGCCCGCCGACGTCGCCGTGCGCGCCGCGGCCGAGGCCCCCCCGGCGTTCGGCCCGCGCCACGACGCGCGGGCGCGGCGCTACCGCTACCGCATCGCCGACGGCCGCACGCGCTCGCCGCTGACCCGACGCGAACGCTGGCAGGTCGCGCGCCGCCTCGACGCGCGGGCGATGGCCGCCGCCGCCGCGCTGCTGCCGCGCGGACGCCGCGACTGGTCGGCGTTCGCCGGCCCGCTCGACGGCGGACGCTCGCCGCTGCGGACGCTGCTGCGCCTCGAGGTCGCGCGCGAGGCGGACGGCGGCATCGCGATCGCGATGGAGGCGGACGCCTTCCTGCCCCACCAGGTGCGGCGCACCGCCGGCGCGCTGGAGCGCGTCGGCGCGGGCGCGCTCCCGCCGGCCGCCTTCGCCGCCCTCGCCGGGGGCGGGGCGGGGAGCGCGGGCCCGGCGGCGCCGCCGCACGGCCTGACGCTGGAGGCGGTGCGCTACGAGGCCGGCCTGCTGGCGTGGGACGGCCCCGCCGAGGCGGACGAGGCGGCGCGGGAAACGGCGGCCTGAGGTGACGGCGAAGACGTACCGGCTGCGCGCGTCGGCGATCGAGCGCCGCTGGCAGGTGCTCGACGCGAGCGGGCGGCCCCTCGGACGGCTCGCGAGCGAGGCGGCGCGGCTGCTGCTCGGCAAGCACAAGCCGGACTACGAGCCGCACCTCGCGATGGGCGACCACGTGATCGTGGTCAACGCGGGCGAGGTCGCGCTGACCGGCGACAAGGCCGCGACGAAGGTCTACTACCGCCACTCCGGCTACCCCGGCAACCTGCGGAAGCGGACGTTCGCGCAGCAGATGGAGCGCGACCCGCGCAAGGTGATCGAGACGGCGGTGCGCGGGATGCTCCCGCACAACGCGCGCGGGCGCGACCTCTTCCGCCGCCTCCACGTCTACGCCGGCCCCGGCCACCCCCACGAGGCGCAGGTCAACGCCGGCACGGGCGCGCGCGCCCGCAAGCGCGCCGCCGCCCTCGCCCGCGCCGAGGCCGCGCCGCCCATCGAGGCGATCGCGCCCCCCGAGGCCGAACCCGAGCCCGCCGAGGCCATCGAGGCCGAGGCGATGACCGAAGCGCCGGAGGCCGCCGCCGAGACGCCGATCGCCGAGCCGGAGGCCGAAGCGCCGACCGCCGAGCCGGAGGCCGAAGCGCCGCCCGCCGAGGCGTCCCCCGCGGCGGACGAGGCCGGGGCGCGGCTGGGCGGCTCGCTGATGCGCTACCGCCGCCCCGAACTCGACGCCGAGGCGGAGCGGCTCGGCATCGCGATCGAGGCGGGCTGGAAGAAGGCGGACGTGGCGCAGGCGGTCGGCGAATGGTACGAGGCGCACCCGGCGGGCGAGGAAGCGTAGGCGACGATGACGACCGACGCGCAGCACTACTACTACGGGCTCGGCCGCCGCAAGTCGGCGATCGCGCGCGTGCGGCTCTACCCCGGCAACGGCGCGGTGGTCGTCAACGGGCGGCCGCTGGAGGACGTGATCTTCCGCGCCTCGCAGCGCCAGGACATGCTGCGCCCGCTGCACGCGACGGAGACGGCGGGCCGCTTCAACGTGCAGGCCCGGGTCAAGGGCGGCGGCGTCGCCGGCTGGTCCGGCGCGCTCCGCCTCGGCATCGCGCGCGCCCTCGTCGCCGCCGACGAGGGCTACCGCCGCCCCCTCCGCCAGCAGGGCCTGCTCACCCGCGACGCGCGCGTCAAGGAGCGCAAGAAGCCCGGCCTCAAGCGCGCCCGCAAGGCCCCGCAGTTCACCAAGCGCTAGCGCGCACCGGCATCGCGGGCGGCGGGGAAGAAGCACTGCGAGGGCACGATGCGGCCGGCCCAGCCGCTCCCGCATCGCTGTCGCCGCTGCGCGCGCGCGGGTGCGATCCCGCGAGGGCTGTTGTAGGATCGGCGCGAACGGGGCGGCCCTCGAAGGCCGCGAGCGGGGGGCGGCGGATATTGTTCACTCTCCTTAGCACCCCCCCCTCGTGGACATAAGTATTGCCTCGGCCTCGCGGCGTGGCTTATCGCGTGCCTGCTGGGAGCGGCGCTGATCCTCGCGCCGCCCGCGACGGCGCAGTCCACCACCGACTACGACGACGACAACGACGGCCTGATCGACGTCCGCACCCTCGCGCAGCTCGACGCGATCCGCCACGACCTCGACGGCAACGGCGACCCCTCGGCGACGGGCGCGACGGCCTACGGCGCGGCCTTCCCCAACCGCGTCACGGCCTCGAGCGGGCGCATGGGCTGCCCCTCGGGTGCCTGCACCGGCTACGAGCTGCGCGCCGACCTCAGCTTCGACGAGAACGGCGACGGCCGGATGACGGCCACGGGCGACCCGACGTACTGGAACAGCGGCAACGGCTGGCCGCCGATCGGCAGTCTTTCCAACGGGTATGCCGCCGCGTTCCACGGCAACGGGCACACCATCAGCTACCTGCGGATCAACCGCTCCGGCACGAACTACGTCGGGTTGTTCAGCCACGTGACCGGTAGCATCGACGGCGTGGGGCTGCCGCACGCCGACGTCACGGGCCGGAACTACGTAGGCATCGCCGCCGGGGTCGGGTCGGGGACGACCAGCGCGATCAGCAAGGTGTGGACCACGGGGCGGGTCCAGGGCGCCGATGCCCCGGGCGGAGTGTACGGCTGGGGCAACGCCGCCCTCCGGGCCAGCTGGTCGACGGCGACGGTCAGCGGCGGCAGCTCCTCTTTCAAGGCGGGCGGGCTGGTCGGATACACTTGGGGCGACATCACCGCCAGCTGGTCGGCCGGCCGGGTCGATTCCACCCACGGCGGAGGCCTGATGGGAACCGTCGGCAGCGGCGGCACAGTCACCGACAGCTACTGGGACACCGGCACATCCGGCTGGTCCACCAGCGGAGGCGGCACGGGCAAGACCACGCGCGACCTCCAGCGTCCGACGGGCTACAGCGGCATCTACGCGAACTGGAACCTCAACCTCGACGGCGTGACCGGCGGCGACGACCCGTGGGACTTCGGCACGAGCCGCCAGTACCCCGCCCTCAAGTTCACGGGCCGCACCACCTGGCGCGGCCCCGCGTGGATCGAGGCCGACCACTGGAACGCGCCCGTCGCGGGCGAACCCCTCGTCGCTGGCCTCTACTCGAAGACCAGCCGCGCGCTCGTCACGCCCGCCGCCACGATCACGACCTGCGACGGCGTCGCGAACACGAACTCGCGGCAGGCGTGGACGTGGGAGCGCTCCGACGACGGGCGCACCAGCTGGACCACCGTCACCTCGACGCGAGGCCCGGCGTGCTCCTACGTCTACGTCCCGTCAAGCACCGACGTGGGCAAGTACCTGCGCGCCCGCGTCGCGCGCACCTCGGGCGGAAGCGCCTACACCCTCACCACCGCGGCGGTCGTCGCGAGCAGCGCGGCGACGGCGGCGTTCGCCGGCGGCAACGCCTCGCCGGCGGTGGGGACGGCGGTCACGGTCTCGGCGCTGCCGACGCACAGCGACCGCACGCTATGGCGCTGGCAGCGCTGTACGGCCTCGGACGGCACGGGGACGTGCACGCTGCTCGCGCCGGGGACGCCGAGCTGGTCGTACACGCCCGTCGCCGCCGACGCGGGGGGCTACCTGCGCGCGTTCGTCTACTATTCGTCGGGCGCCTCGACGCCGGTGTGGACGCGCGCGGCGACGGGCTTCACCGGCGCCGTCGCCGCCTCGAACTGAGCGCGGGGCGCGTTCGCGCGCCGGCGGCGTCCCCGGCGCGCGATCTCCTCGCGGCTCGGACCGCGCGGCGCGCGGTGCGCTAGCTGTAGGTCCCAGGGAGGTTGTTGACAGGCGAGGAGCCTCGCTGCTGCCGTTGCGTGAGCAAACGACGACGGCGGCAGGAGACTCCTCGTGTCCCACCCTAACGCACGGTTGACCCCGAAGGCGCGCCTCGACCTCGTGCTGGAGGTCGAGGGGGGCTGGACCAGGTCCGAGGCAGCGCGGCGGTTCCGCGTCTCGCGCGCCACGGCCACGAAGTGGGTGCGCCGCTACCGCGACGAGGGGGAGGCCGGCCTGCGCGACCGCTGCTCGCGCCCGCGCCGCTCGCCCCGCATCACGGCGCCACCCGAGGCGGAGGCCGTCCTCGGCCTGCGGCGCGAGCGCGGCTGGGGGCCGCACCGCATCGCCTGGGCGCTGGGCATGGCGCCCTCGACGGCCTACTCGGTCCTGCGGCGGGCCGGTCTCCACCGCCGCGACCGGATGCACCGCGTCAGCCGCGAGGTCGTGCGCTACGAGCGCGGCAGGCCGGGCGAGCTGCTGCACCTCGACGTCAAGAAGCTCGGGCGCGTCCCGCCGGGCGGCGGCAAGCGCTTCGCGCCCGGCTTCGCCGAGACCCGCAGCGGCCCGAAGGGCAGGGGCGGAGGCGGCATCGACTGCGTGCACGTCGCCGTGGACGACCGCTCCCGCTACGCCTACGCCGAGGCGCTGCCGGACGAGCGCGGCGTCACCACCGCGGCCTTCCTCAAGCGGGCGATCGCCCGCTTCGCCGGCCTCGGCGTGCGGGTGGAGCGGGTGCTCACCGACAACGGCGGGAACTACCTCAGCGGCGCCTTCCGCGAGACGGCGGCGGCGCACGGGGTGGGGCTGCGGCGGACGCGGCCGTACCGGCCGCAGACCAACGGCAAGGCCGAAGCCTTCATCAAGATCCTGCAGGCCGAGTGGGCGTACCGCCGCGCCTACGACTCGAACGCGGAGCGGCTGGCCGCGCTCCCGGTCTTCCTGAGCGAGTACAATCACGCCCGTCCGCACGGCGGCATCGGCGGGGCCGTCCCCGCCTCCCGCCTGTAAACAACGTCCCTGGGACCTACAGCTAGCATGGCGGCGACCGCCGACCGCAAGGAGGATTCCTCATGGCCACCGCGACCGCCGCTCCCGCCTCGACCGACGCCGTCGTGTTCGAGGAGCACGGGCCGATCACCGTGCTCACGCTCAACCGCCCGGAGCGCCTCAACGCCTTCAGCGGCGAGATGAGCGAGACCATCGCGCGCTACGCGCGCTCGCTGAACGAGGGCGAGTACGACACGCGCTGCGTGATCGTGACCGGCGCGGGCCGCGCCTTCAGCGCGGGCGCCGACGTCGGCGCGGGCCTCGCGCGGCGCATCCCCGGCGCCGACCCGAACCCCCCGCCGTGGCGTCCCGGCCACCCCGAGAACTACGCGGTGCGCGCCATCCGCGACTGCGACGTGCCCTTCGTCAGCGCCATCCGCGGCTACTGCGTCGGCATGGGCTGGGGCCTCGCCCTCGCCACCGACCTCCGCGTCGCCGCCGAGGACGCCCGCTTCCAGGTCGCCCAGCTGCGGCGCGGCATCATGGCCGACTTCGGCCTCGGCCACTTCCTCGCCCAGCAGGCCGGTCACCAGGCCGCGCTCGACCTCATGCTCACCGGCCGCACGATCGACGCCCGCCGCGCCCTCGAACTGGGCCTCGTGCTCAAGGTCGTGCCCGGGGACGGCCTGATGGACGCCGCCTTCGAGCTGGCCGGGGAGATCGCGAACGGCCCCTCGCTCAGCATCGCCGCGAGCAAGCGCGTGGTGTACATGAACGACAACGACGACCTCCAGCGCGTCACCGACTACACCGCGCTCGCGCTCGGCCACCTCATGCGCTCCGACGACTTCCGCGAGGGCGTCACCTCGTTCCTCGAGAAGCGCCCGGCGCAGTACCGCGGCCGCTGAGCCGCCGCCGCCACGCCGCGAGGCCCGCGCTGGGCCTCGCGGCGGCGAGGGGGCTACAGCTCGTCGCGCAGGTAGGCGGTGGCGAGGGCGTCGGCGTACTCGTTCCAGCGAGCGCCGCCGTGCGCCGCGATCCACTCGATGCGGACGTGCGGGCGCTCGCGCGCGAGCGCCCACGCCCGCCGCACGAGGTCGAGGTTGCTGACCGGCCCCGCCTTGCGCCGCCAGCCGCGGCGCTCCCAGCCCGCCGCCCACTCGGTCAGCGTCCGCACCACCAGCCGGCTGTCCGAGTAGACGGTCTCGCGCTCCTCCGGGCCGACCATTTCGAGGCCGGCGATGATCGCCTCGAACTCCATGCGGTTGTTGGTGGTGTCGGGATCGTCGCCGCGGCGCTCCCCGAGCACGCGGCCCTCGCGCACGCGCACGGCGCCCCAGCCGCCGGGGCCGGGGTTGCCGAGGCACGAGCCGTCGGTGAACACGCCGCTGTCCGGCCCCGCCCCGTACCTCGCGAGCACCTCGGCGGTGGTCATGCGTCCGTGGTCGGGCACGGCGGGCGGGCCTACTGGGGCACGGCGTTGTAGAGCATGACGGGGTCGCCCTCGAACACGTCGCTTTCGAGGTTGGCGAGGGCGACGACGGGGCGGTCGGCGATGAGGATGGCGCTGCCGACCCAGCCGTCGGGGATGTGGCTGTTCTCCCACTGGCGCAGCGTCGCCCGCCCGTCCACGGCCAGCGGCGGCGCGAGCAGCCCGTGGGGGAAGTGCTTCGAGTAGTAGAGCACGCGCAGGCTCGCGCGCGAGCCGTCGAAGCTGAGCACGCGGAACCACGAGTTCCAGCCGTCGTGGCCGCCCCACGGCCCGAAGTTCTTGTTCAGCACCGGCAGCACCAGCTCGCGCGAGGCCTCCTCGGCGGTGAAGCCGCGGTAGTCGGCGAGGGCGCCCCCGGCCGACAGCCGCTGCGCCACGATCGCGACCGGCTCCGCCGCCCGCACCCGCACCGATCCGAAGAACACGTCCGGCAGCGCCGCGTCCTCCGGCAGGCAGCCGCCCGCCCCGTCCAGCCGCTGGTCGCACGTCAGCACCGAGGCCAGCACCAGCTCGTGCTCGATCTCGATCTCGTCGCCGGCGGCGTCGCGGCCCGCGAACAGCAGCGACACCGCGATCGGCTGCCCTTCCGGTTCGGCGGCGACGAGGCGGAAGCGCGTCGTCCACGTCGTGCGGCCCTCGCTCGCGTTGCGGTCGACGAGCGGCAGCACGAGGTCGCGGCTGAGCTCGGCGGCGTCGAACGCGCGGTAGGCCGCCAGCCCGGGGCCGCCGCGCTCGCGCGTGTCCACCAGCAGCGAGGGCTGCTGCGCCCCGGGCGGCGCGCCCTCCGCCGTGGGGCGGGAGCGCACCACCGCCGCGCCGTCGAAGTCCGCCGGCAGCGTGCGCTCGTCGCGCAGCAGCGTGCCGCTCGGCGGCACGCGCCAGCCGCCGCGGGGACAGCCCTCGGTCGGCTCGCCGGGGTCGAGGATCGGCTCCGAAGCGCCCTCGGCGTAGTAGGCGATCTCGAAGCAGGCCGGCTGTTCGTCGTCGGCGTTGCGGATCGACAGCCGCGAGACGTGGGACGCCGTGTTCTGCACCAGCGGCGCGTACTGCGAGGAGCTGCCCGCGCCGAGCCGCAGCGTGTCGCCGGCGATGCGGAAGGAGCCGTCCTCGAACGCATCGCGCGCGAGCAGCGCCACGAACGGCTGGTCCACGGTGATCGTCGCCGAGCCGCGGTAGCCCGCCTCCAGCGGCTCGTAGCCCTGCTGCTCGTAGCCCTGCTGGAAGAACGACCACCCGAAGCCCGGCGGCACCGCCGTGCAGCCGCCCTCGCGCGGGCAGCGATCCTGCGCCACCTCGCCGCCGCCGAGGTCGAAGAACCTGATCTCGACGGTCGCCGCCCGCTGGCCCACGTTCTGGATCCGCAGCCACGAGTTCTCCTCGCCGAGGTCCAGCGGCTCCGCCGCCCCCGGCGCCGCGCCCGCGCCTGCCGCCACCGCCGCCGCCAGCGCCATCGCGGCGAGGCCCGCACCCCGCCGCGCGCGGCCCCGCGAGGCCGCCGCGAGGCGCGCGGCGCGGTCCGCGAGGAGATCGAGGAGCCGACGGAGCGCGGCAGACGGCATCGGGGCGCGTCGCGCCTTCCCCACCCCGCCCCCCGCATGATACGGGCAGCCTCGACGCTGCCTCAACGCGGGTGCTACGATCGGGCGGCCGGCGCGGCCCGCCGCGCCGCCTCGGGGTGTAGCTCAGCCTGGCAGAGCGCGTCGTTCGGGACGACGAGGTCCGCAGTTCAAATCTGCGCACCCCGACCATCGCCACCCCCTCCCCGATCCGCGCCGCGAGGCCCGCGAGGACGCCGCCGATGCCCCCGCCCGCCGCCTCCGGCCCCCGCCCCCGCATCCTCGTCACGCGCGCCGAGGAGGTCGCCGGCGAGCGCTGGGAGGACTACGCCGACCGCCTCGCCGAGGCCGGCGCCGAGGCCGTCGCCCTCGACCAGGCCGACTGGGAGCGCGACCCCTCGCCGCCCCCCTGCGACGGGCTGCTCGTCACCGCCGGCATCGACGTCGACCCCGCACGCTACGGCGAGGAGCGCCACCCGCGCGTGACCGAGACCTCGCCCGCCCGCGACGACTTCGAGACCGCGCTGCTCGCCGACGCCCTCGCCCGCGACCTGCCCGTGCTCGCCGTCTGCCGCGGCCACCAGCTGTTCAACGTCGCCGCCGGCGGCTCGCTCCACCAGCACCTCGAGGAGCGCGAGCCGCACCGCGCCCGCCGCGGCGAGGACGGCGCCGTCGACTCCGGCTGGCACGACGTCGAGGTCGTCGCCGGCAGCCTGCTCGCCTCGGTCTTCGGCGAGGGGCCGCTGCGCGTCAACTCGCGCCACCACCAGGCCGTCACGACCGGGCGCGTCGCGCCCGGCCTCGCCGTCGCCGCGACCGCGCCCGACGGCGTCGTCGAGGCCCTCGAACGCCGCGACCGGCGCTGGGCGCTGTCGGTGCAGTGGCACCCCGAACGCGCCGAGGCCGCCGCCGCCCAGCGCCCCCTCTTCGCCGCCTTCGTCGCCGCCTGCCGCCCCGCCTGACGCCCGCCCCGGCGCACCGGGGCGCGCCCCGTCGCGCCCCGTCGTATGCTGCGCGCCATGCCGCTGTCCGAGGCCGACACCCGCGCCAAGCTGATCGACCCCGCCATCCGCGCCAGCGGCTGGCCCGAGGCGCTGATCGCGCGCGAGGAGACGGCGGGCGAGGTCGCGCTCTGGGGCGAGGGCGCGCACCGCACGCGCGGGCGCATCGACTACGTGCTGCGCGCGCCCGCCGCCGCCGGCCCGCCGCTGCCCGTCGCGCTGATCGAGGCCAAGCCGGAGAGCCAGCCGCCCCTCGCCGGCCTCGAACAGGCGAAGCGGTACGGGCGGCTGCACCACGTCCCGTTCGTCTACGCCGCGAACGGCCACGCCTTCGCCGAGCACTGCCTCGACAGCGGCGAGACGCGCGGCCCGCTGCCGATGGAGGAGTTCCCCGCGCCCGAGGAGCTGCTCGCGCGCTACGAGGCGCTGCGCGGCCTCGACCTCGGCGCGCCCGATGCCGCGCCGCTGCTCGAACCGCCGGACGAGCGGGCCGACCGCTACTACCAGCGCGCCGCCGTGCGCGCGGTGCTGGAGCGCCTCGCGCGGGGCGAGCGGCGCGCGCTGCTCTCGCTCGCCACCGGCAGCGGCAAGACGCGCATCGCCGTCCGCCTGCTGCGCGCCCTCGCCGACAGCGGCCAGCTGCGCCGCGCCCTCTTCGTCTGCGACCGCGACGAGCTGCGCTCGCAGGCGCTCACCGCCCTCCACGGGGCCTTCGGCGACGACGCGGCCGCCGCCACCGCGCGCGACCCGGCGCGCAACGCCCGCGTCGTCGTCGCCACCTACCAGACCCTCGGCGTCGGCGAGGACGGCGAGGGCGGCGGCGACGGCTCGTACCTCGAACGCCACTACCCGCCGGACTGGTTCAGCCACGTCGTGATCGACGAGTGCCACCGCTCGGCGTGGGGCAGGTGGAGCGCCGTGCTCACCCGCAACGCCGGGGCCGTCCACGTCGGCCTCACCGCCACCCCGCGCCGCATCACCCCCCGCCCCGGCGCCGGCGACAGCGACGGCGACGACGCGATCACCCGCAACAACTACGAGTACTTCGGCGAACCCGCCTACGACTACGGCATCGCGCAGGGCATGGACGACGGCTACCTCGCCGCCATGCGCCTCGAACGCTCCGACGTGCTCACCGCCGGCCTGCCCGAACGCGAGCACGGCGTCGAGAGCGAGCGGCTCGAGGGCGGCGACGTCCGCGACGCGCTCACCGGCCGGCCCGCCACCGTCGCCGAGATGCGCGGGCGCTACGCCGCCGGATCGCTCGAACAGGACCTCATGATCGCCGAGCGCACCGAGGCGCTGTGCGACGACCTCTTCGCCCGCCTCGCCGCGAGCGAGGACGGCCCCGAGCAGAAGACGCTCGTCTTCTGCGCCTCCGACGACCACGCCGACCGCGTCGCCGCCGCCCTCAACAACCGCTACGCCGCGTGGGCGCGCGGGCGCGGCGCGCGGCAGCCCGCCGAGCCCTACGCCTTCAAGTGCACCGCCGCCGCCGGCAGCGACCTGCTGGCCACGCTCAAGGCCAACCAGCGCCGCGCCTTCGTCGCCTGCACCGTCGACCTGATCAGCACCGGCGTCGACGTGCCCTGCCTCCGCCATGTCGTCTTCTTCCGCTACCTCAAGTCGCCCATCGCCTTCCACCAGATGCTCGGCCGCGGCACGCGCATCCACGAGCCGACCGGCAAGCTCGCCTTCACCGTCCACGACTACACCAACGCCACCCGCCTGCTCGACGCGCCCCTCGCCCAGCGCGCCGAGGCCGGACGCGAGCCGCCCGAGGAGCCCGGCGAGAAGCGCGAGCTGCGCCGCTTCGAGGTGAGCGGCATCGCGGTGCGCGTGCTGCACGGCGGGACCGACCTCGCCGTGCAGGAGGGCGGACGCCTGCGCTTCGTCTCCCTCGCCGGGTACCGCGAGCGCCTCGCCGAGCGCCTGCTCGCCGAGGTCCCGGCGCTCGGCGGCTTCCGCGAACGCTGGATCGACCCGCCCGCCCGCGAGGCGCTGCTCGCCGCGCTGCCCGACGAGGGCCGCAGCGCCGAGGCCTACCGCGCCGCCGCCGGCCTCGAGGAGTGCGACCTCTACGACGTGCTGGCTTCCGCCGGCTGGAACGAGACGCCGCGTCCGCGCGTCGATCGCGCCGGCCGCGTCGGCGAGGCCGACCCCGCGCCGCCCGCGATCGAGCGCGCCCTCGCCCGCCAGTTCGCCCTCGGCGGCACCGAGGCGCTGGAGAGCGAGCGGCTGGCGCAGGTCGCCGCCGTGAGCGAGGCGGGCGGCCTCGCCGCCCTCGCCGCGGCGGGCGAGGGCGCGATGCCCGCCCTCAAGCGCCGCCTCCTCGCCACCGACGCCGAGTGGACGCCGCGATGACCTCGCCGCGCCCGCTCCCCGGCGGCTGGCGCTGGGCCGCGCTGGGCGAGGTCGCCGACGTGATCATGGGACAGTCGCCCCCCAGTTCGACTTACCGTGATCGGCCTGTCGGCCTGCCGTTCTTTCAGGGCAAGGCCGACTTCGGAGACCTGTATCCGACAGCTCGGGCGTGGTGCGTTGAGCCACGGAAGATCGCCCAACCCGGTGACATCCTGATCTCGGTTCGCGCTCCCGTAGGCCCCACGAACGTCGCGGATGTGGAGTGCTGCATCGGGCGGGGACTTGCGGCTATCCGGGGCGGTCACGAGGCCGATCAAGAATTCCTGCTTGCCGCAATCAGGGCGGCAGAGCAGGAGATCGCCGAGGCAGGTTCGGGCAGTACGTTCGCATCGATCAGCGGGAAACGGCTGCGGGCGTTCGCTATCCCGCTCCCGCCCATCGAGGAGCAGCGCCGCATCGTCGCCGACCTCGAAGCGCGGATGGAGGCGGCCGGGCGCGCCCGCAGCGCGGCCGAGGCGCAACTCGCCGCCGTGCTTGCGCTGCCCGCCGTACTGCTCAGGGATGCTTTCACGAGTCGCGCGGATCGCCAGAGGCGCGCTCTTTGAGCGCGCCTCTGGCGATCCGCGCGACTGGGAGATGTCTGTGTAGTGGATCGGCGAGCGATCACTGCCGAGCATCCCCGATACGCAGAGATGCCGTATCTCGGTCTGGAGCACATTGAATCGGGGACTGGCCGCATTCTGATCAGCGAAGATGAGGCCCGCTACTCGGAATCGATCAGCAACAACTTCCGCTTCACGAGTCGGCATGTGCTGTACGGCAAGCTAAGACCCTACCTGAACAAGGTCGCGCTGCCGGAGTTCGAAGGCCGCTGCACCACAGAGATCATTCCGCTCCTATCGATCGAAGCCGAACGCGAGTGGGTCGCATGGTTCTTGCGCCGCGAGGAAACGGTTGAGTACGCGATGAGGGGCAGGACAGGGTCGCGAATGCCCCGCGCGGACATGTCCGACTTGATGCGTCTCCTCATCCCGCTCCCCCCGATCGACGAGCAGCGGCGCATCGTGGCGGACCTCGAAGCGGGGATGGCGGACGCCGAGCGGGCGCGGCGGGCGGCGGAGGCGCAGCTCGCGGCGGCGGAGGCGCTGCCGTCCGCTATCCTGCGGGGCGCGTTCGCGGGGGAGGCCGCATGACCGCCATCGACACGCAGTCGGCGCTCGACGCGAGGATCAAGACGGTCTGCGACGTGCTGCGGCGCTCCAACTGCGCGGGCGCGCTGCAGTACGTGCCCGAGCTGACGTGGCTGCTGTTCCTGCGCTTCCTCGACGAGCGCGAGTCGGCGGAGGCCGCGGACCGCTCCGTCCTCGGCACGGCGTTCCGCGAGTCGATCGCCGCGCCCTACCGCTGGCGCGACTGGGCGTCGCCGGACGGCGCGAAGCGGCGCGCGCTGCAGGACGGGCCGCCGGGCGGCGTGTTCGCCTTCCTCCGCGACGACCTGCTGCCCCGCCTCCACGCGCTCGGCGACGGGGCGGGCGCGACGGCGCGGCAGCGGCTGATCGGCCAGATCGTGTCGGGCGTCGAGCAGACGCGCGTGGACACCGAGCGCAACTTCCTCGACGTGATCGACCTCGTGGACGGCATCCGCCTCGAGGCGGTGGACGACCGCCACATGTTCGCGCTGTCGCAGGCCTACGAGGGGCTGCTGCTGTCGATGGGTGAGAAGAACAACGACGGCGGCCAGTTCTTCACGCCCCGCGAGGTGGTGCGGGCGATGGTGCGGGTCGTCGATCCGCAGCCGGGGGAGACGGTGTTCGACCCCTGCTGCGGCACCGGCGGCTTCCTCGCGCAGGCCTACGAGTACATGCGCGAGCGGCTGGGCCGCGAGCCGTCGGCGACCGACCTCGCGAAGCTGTCCGAGGACACCTTCTACGGGCGCGAGAAGGACACCATCGTCTACCCGATCGCGCTCGCCAACCTGCTGCTGCACGGCATCGACCGCCCGCGCGTCTGGCACGGCAACACCCTCACGCGGCGCGCGGACTACGGCGCGCTGTTCGACGGCGCGCCGAACCTCTTCGACGTGATCCTCACCAACCCGCCGTTCGGCGGAAAGGAGGGCGACGACGCCCGCACCCGCTTCGAGTACCGCACCTCCTCGACGCAGGTGCTGTTCCTGCAGGAGGCGATCGACTCGCTGACCGCGGGCGGGCGCGCCGGCTTCGTGGTGGACGAGGGCCTGCTCTTCCGCACGAGCGAGCGCGCGTTCGTCCAGACCAAGCGCAAGCTGCTGGACGAGTGCGACCTCTGGTGCGTGGTGAGCCTCGCCCCCGGCGTGTTCACCTCGGCCGGTTCGGGCGTGAAGAGCAACCTGCTGTTCTTCGAGAAGGGCCGCCCGACGGAGCGCGTCTGGTACTACGAACTGCTGCCGCAGGGGCGCGAACGCTTCACCAAGACCGCGCCGCTGACCCTCGACCACTTCGCGGAGTTCTTCGAGCTGCTGCCGGAGCGGGCGGACTCGGAGCGGTCGTGGAGCGTGGGGCGGGCGGAGATCGAGGAGCGCGGCTACGACCTCAAGGCGGTGAACCCGCACCGCGCCGCCGAGGCCGACGCGCGCACGCCGGAGCAGCTGCTCGCGGAGATCGAGGAGCACGGGATCGCGCTCGGCGACGCCCTCGCCGGGCTGCGGGGAGCCCTCGGCGGGTAGCGCGTCCCTCGCGCGCCTCGGGGCGCGGTCGGCGGCGTCGACGCGCCCGGCCCCGCGCGGCGCTACGGCGATCTCCCGCCGGGCCAGCGCTGGGCCGTCGGCGTCCTGCGCTCGCCCGACCGGCCCGAGGGCGCGCGCTACGCCGATGCCGATCGCGCGCTCGCCGTGCCCCGCAACCCGGCCGTGCTCAGGGAGCTCTCGGCCCTGCGGCGCGACTGCGAGAGCGGCGCGATCGGCCTCGCGGCGTGCGCCGGCGGCATCGCCGGCGTCGTCGAGCGGTTCGGACTGCGCCCGGTCGAGGAGTCGCCCCCGCGGGATCGCGTCGAGCCGGACGACCTCGGCGTGCTCTGCTGGCAGGCCGTGCTGCCCCCGGAGTCCGGCGAGGACGCTTTGGGATGACCGCCCCGAGGCGCGCGCGCGGCGAGGGCGTCAGCCGGTGTTGACGATGACGGCGATGACGGCGGCGGCCGCGCCGAGGATCAGGGCCGCCTGCCCCAGCCCCAGCGCCAGCAGCCGGTTCGCGAGCTTCGCGTCCAGCTCCTTGCGGACGCCCTCGATGTCCTTCGCGACGTTCTTTTCGACGTCCTCGACATCCTTCTTGACGCTCTCGACGTCCTTCTTGACGTTCTCGACGTCCTTCTCCACGCGCTCGATGGCGTGGAGCACTTCCTGGAACTTGAGGTCGTTGGCGGTGCTCTGGCGCGCCGCCTCGGCGATGGAGGCGGCGGCGGCGGCGCGGAAGGAGGCGTAGACCACGGCCTCGGCCTGCGCTTCGTCCATGCCCGTCGCCGTCAGCGCCCGGATCTCGCGATGGGTGTCGGGGAACGGGAAGCCGAGGTCGAGGCTGTCCGCCTGCGTCATGTCGCGTCGCCTCCGTCCGCGCCCGCTCCCCTCGGGGGAGCGCAGGGGCGGGGACACTAGGCCAACCCCCGCTCCTGCGCTTGACGGCGAACATACGCGCCGACGCGCGGCCCCGTCAAGCCGCGCCCGCGCCCCGAGGCGCGCGCGCCGGGGCGTCAGCCGGTGTTGACGATGACGGCGATGATGGCGGCGGCCGCGCCGAGGATCAGGGCGGCCTGCCCCAGCCCCAGCGCCAGCAGCCGGTTCGCGAGCTTCGCGTCCAGCTCCTTGCGGACGCCCTCGATGTCCTTCGCGACATCCTTCTCCAGGCGCTCGATGGCGCTCAGCACCTGCTGGAACTTGAGGTCCACCTCCCGGAACCTGGTGTCCATGGTGGCGCTCAGGCGCGTTTCGGCGGCGTTGGCGGCGCGGATCGAGGCGTAGACGATGGCCTCGGCCTGCGTCTCGTCCATGCCAGTCGCCGTCAGCGCCCGGATCTCGCGATGGGTGTCGGGGAAGCCGAGGTCGAGGCTGTCCTGCGTCACTGCCGCCCCCTCGCGCCGACGCGCCCGTGCGCCGGAACTCTGCTATATACGAGGAGCGCAGGAGCAGGGGGACCCCTAACCGCACTTAGGCCACTACCCCTGCTCCTGCGTACACGGCAAGCATACGCACGCCCCCAGCCCCCCGTCAACGCGCCGAGGAATCCAACACGCGCCGAGGCGTCAGCAGCAGCCAGCGAGGACGGCGAGGGCGTCGAGGAAGTCGGCGGCGGCGTTGAGGACCTCGGCGGTGGCTTTGAGGAAGTCGGTGGCTGCCCGGAGGACGGCCAAGCTCAACAGCCGCCCAGCGGGACCCCGTAAGCGCCGCGTTAAACGCGCCCCGGCCTGCTTGAACCTGTTCGCCTGCGTCATGTCAGCATCGACTCCCGTCCGCGCGGCTCTGTCTCGCGCTGCCCATGGTACACCGCGTGGCGCCCGTCCGCCAGAAGCCACCCGCCGAGGGCGCACGCACCCCCCCCCCCCGCTAGACCGATAGCGGCGGGGGGTGTAGAAAGGGCGCGAGGCGGCTGCGCCGTTAACCCCGCGACGGCGGGCGGCGTTGTCCCCTCTGCGCCGGCTCTCGCCGGCGCGAGCGAACGAAAGGACCGGCTCACCGGCCAGCGGCGTCGAGCGGCGTTTGCGGCGTCCAGCTCGAGCGGCGGCGCCAGCGCACGCGGTACCGCCGGCCGGCCCAGCCCCACGCGAGGAGGGCCATCGGCTAGCCTTACGGCATACGATCACGCGCAACGAAGTTCCCATGAAAGGGGAACGCTATCTTGAGCACCGTAACCAAGCTCGGCGTCTACGGCCTCGCCGTCGCCGCCGCGTTCGCGGTCGCCTTCGCGGTCCTGGTCACGGCCCCCCGCTCCTCCATCGACGCGCACTACCTCGACTCGGGTATGGGTGAGGACATCGTGCCGGTGGCGGACGCGAGCGTCGAGGCGTTCACGGACGCGGTCACGGTCGATACCGACGAGACGAACGACATCGCGAAGTTCGGGACCGTCACCTACCGCACCGGGTTGGAGCTGAGGGGTAGCAACTCGGCCTACATCCGCGTCTTCGACCTGGGGCCCGGCGACGCCGACCCCGACGACGACCACGCCACCGACCCGCCCGCGGGCACGACCTCGACGCTGTTCCGGTTCAGCGTGCTGGACGCCAGCGACGCGGACGCGACGTTCAAGGTGGGCGGCGGCACGTCGCTGAACTGCAGCGACAACAAGGCCTGCGACCTCGACGGCGACGACGACGAAATGACCGTTCAGCTCGAGATCGCGGACGACGCGCCCGCGAACTCGAGCGTTATCGTGAACGTGCAGAACGTCAACGATAACACGAACGTGCGTGTCGTGTTCTCGATCGGCGGCACCGCGCTCCGGGCCACCGGGCTCACTCTGTCGCTGCTCGGCAACAGCGAGGACTCGCGGCCGGCGAAGTCGGACGGCACCGACGCGACCGCCGCGATCTTCAAGGTCGAACTGAACGACAACCAGGACCCGCCCCAAGGTTTCGCTGGGGAGACCCTGAGCATCACGGTCACCGGCGGCGGGTTCACCACCACTGGCTTCGACCCGAACTGCGGCGTGGTCTCGCAGGCCTGCTCGGTGACGAACGACACCGGTGGCGGCTGGATCCAGGTGCGCGGCACCGGCAACCCCGGCCCCGCCACGCTCACCGTTGTGGCCGCCGGCTTCACCGCGACGAAGATGGTGACCTTCTACGGCGCCGCCAAGACCATCACGGCCGAGGCCGAGCAGGGCTCGATCGAGGTGGGCGGCAAGGTCTTCATCGTGGTGACCGTGACCGACGGCGCCGACAACGGCATCGTGAACCGGCGACCGGAACTCGGTACCGGTGACGACGCCATCAAGGGGCCGAGCACCAACGCCGTCCGCGTGACGGCGGTCCGTACCATGCCCAAGGACCCCGCTGGCACGGCGAACGACCTCCCGGCCTGCTCGGCCGGCACGAACTCCAAGGGCAAGTGCGTCATTGAGGTGACGGCGCCGAACCCGGAGGGCACCGCGAGCGACGCGGCGCGCGGGAACCATGTGGTCACCATCGTGGGCGCGTCCCCGATCGCGAAGGCCGACCAGAAGGTCCAGGTCACGATCGCCGTGGCCGGCGCGGTCAACGCGGTGACGACGAACGCCCCCACGCGGGTGGACCCGGGCAGCACCACGGAGATCACGGCGACCGTGGTCGACGACGAGGGTGTGCGCGCGGGAGCGCAGAGCGTCACGGTGACGAAGATCTCCGGCGACGGCGTGCTGCGCGACGGCGGGCCGGCCGTGACCAAGGACGGCCAGCACACGTTCAGCTACCGCGCGGCGAGCAACGCCGGCTCGGCGGAGTTCGACGTCGAGGTGCGCGCCACCACCAGCGGCGGTGAGGCGACGGACAGCGGCAAGGTGCTGGCGCGGACGAGCTTCACCATCACGGTGGGCGAAGAGGCTCCGCCGGAGCCCGAGACGCCGCCGGCGCCGGAGCGGCCGACGCTGACGCCGCCTCCGTACCCGACGGGCTTCACGGCCTCGACCTTCAGCGGCGGATCGACCTCCGACCTGCAGGAGGTGCTGCTGAACGTGTACTGCAACAACACGGTCTCGGCCTACGCGACGAGCCGCGGCGTGCTGGTGCCGTACATCCCGGCGTCGCGGATCGCGGCGGCGAACGCGGCGTTCCTCGGTCTGTTCGCGGACGGGATGGTCCCGGCCGGCACGAACGTGATCGTGGGGAACTGCGGGAACCGCTAGCGGCGGACCGCACGGACGAGGGACGCGCTCCCCGCGCTCCGGCTCCGGCCGGGGCGCGGGGGGCGCCCCCGCAAGCGGACGCGAGCGAAGGAGACACCGAATGAGGATCGCGAGGGGACGGGTCCTGGCCGGCGTCGCGGCTGCGCTGTTCGCGCTGCTGCTGGCCCCGGCCCTGACCGGAACGGACGCGGCGCGGGCGCAGACCCCGCCGGCCACCTACTACGGCGCCGGGCTGGACGCGGGCGACGTCGTGACCGTCATGATCGGCGACGCCTCGTGCGGCACGGCCACGGTCGACGCGAGCGGCCAGTGGAGCGTGGTCGTGCAGGCCGGCGAATGCGGCGGCGCGGCCATCGCCGGCGCGACGGTGACGTTCATGATCGGCGACGAGGCCGCCGAGCAGACGGCGACCTGGCGGGGCGGCTTCGTGCCGGAGAACACCGCCACCGGCATCACGCTGACCGTCGCCGAAGGCGCCATGATGGAAGAGGACGGCGACGACGCCGCCGACAGCATGACGCCGGCTCCGGCGGCGCCGGACACCGGCAACGCCGGACTGGCGGCGTCGGGGAACGGGACGGCCTCGCGGCTGGCGCTGGGCCTGCTCGGCCTGATGGCGCTGGCGGCGACGGCGGGAGCGCGGTTCGCGACGGGCCGCGCGCGCTAGCCCTCGGCGTTTGGGGAGCGCGCCTCGCGGCGCGCCCCCCTCGCGGCGCCGATCGCGGCAGCCCCCCGGCTCGCGCCGGGGGGCTGTCTTGTGCCCTCGGCGCGTCGTGCGCCCTCGGTGCGTGGTGGGGGCGTCGGGCGTTGTTGACGGCGGTGGGGGGTGGGGTGTAGGCTTACGCCATCATCTCGCCAGTGTCCGTACGCGCACGCTGGCGCTTTTCATCTGCCCCGGTGTCCGTGCGCGCACGCCGGGGCTTTTCATCTGCCCCCGGCATCCAGACGCCGGTACGCTTCTCTTCGCCGAACTCTTTACCGACGGGGGTTGTTGACGGCGGCTGGGTGTGGGTGTAGGCTTACGCCATCATCTCGCCAGTGTCCGTGCGCGCACACTGGTGTTTCATCTGCCCCGGTGTCCGTACGCGCACGCCGGGGCTTTTATCTGCCCCCGGCATCCACGCCGACGCCGGGAAGCATCAGCCCCGGCGTTCGTTCGCGGACGCCGGGGCGTTCGTTCAAACGGAGAGGGGTGCCGCATGGCGCGGATGGCCGTCTTTCTCGATGGCGGGTACCTCAGGGGGCTGGGCCGGAGCGATTTCCCGGGCATCGCCCTGGACTACACCCGGCTGACCGCCCGCATCAGGGACCGCGTCGCGGGCGACATCACGGAGCCGCTCGACATCCTGCGGACGTACTACTACGACTGCCCGCCGTTCCAGAGCGAGCATCCCACGGACGAGGAGAGCCGCCGGTACGGGAACTATCGCCGGTTCGCCGACGCCCTGAGCAACCTCCCGAAGTTCGAGGTGCGTCTGGGCCGGCTGCAGCTGCAGGGCCGCGGTCCGGACGGCAACCCGATCTTCAGGCAGAAGCAGGTGGACCTGCTGCTGGGTCTCGACCTCGCCCTGCTCAGCGGCAAGAACCAGATCACGCATGTCGCGCTGGTGGCGGGCGACGGCGACTTCGTGCCGGCGGTGCGGGTCGCGAAGCAGGAAGGCGTCACGGTCTGGCTCTTCCACGGCCCGCGCGCGGGCGTGAGCGGCCCGACCTGCTCCCCGGCGCTGTACCGCGAAGCCGACGCCCGCGCGGAGCTGGACGAGGCGTTCATGCGATCGGCGGAGCGCGCCTCGTAGCGCCGCCGCGCGCCGCGCGCGGCGCGCCTCGAGGCGCGCCGCGCGACGGGCGGGTGCGCCGTTTGACGGAGCGGCGCGGCGGCGGTAGGTTCGCAGCGTGGGAGCGGGGGGCGGGATGCTCGCAGGCCTGTGGCGACTGGCGAGGCGGCGATGGCGCGGCGTGGCGGCGCGGGCGGTGCACTCACTCGCCCTGGCCGCGATGCTGCTCGCGGACGCGCCCCACGCCGGCGCGCAGTCCGCGACCGACTACGACCTCGACGGCGACGGGCTGATCGAGGTCTCCACCCTCGCCCAGCTCGACGCCATGCGCCACGACCTCGACGGCGACGGCGACCCCGCCAGCGACGCCTCGGCGGCCTACGCCGCCGCCTTCCCGAACCGCGACGCCAGCGACGGCGGGCGCATGGGCTGCCCCTCCGGTTCGTGCTCGGGCTACGAGCTCGCCGCCGACCTCGACTTCGACGAGAACGGAGACGGCGCCGTCACCTCGGCGGACTCCTCGTACTGGAACGGCGGCGCGGGCTGGGACCCGATCGGCGAGGACACCTTCGACCCCTTCGACACCGTCTTCCTCGGCAACGGCCACACGATCTCGCACCTCTTCGTCAACCGCCCGAACGCAGACGGCGTGGGCCTCTTCGGCACGACCGGCGACCTCGGCTCCCGCATCTCGGGCGTGGGGCTGCTCTCCGCCGACGTCACCGGCCGCGAGCTGACGGGCGGCCTCGCCGGCGACGGCGGCGGGCCGATCACGGCCAGCTACGTCACCGGCAAGGTCTCGGGCAGCTACTCCGTCGGCGGCCTCGCGGGCTACTCGATCGGCGACATCACCGCCTGCTGGTCGTCGGCCTCGGTCAGCGCGAGCACGGACACCGCCGGCACGCTCCACGTCGCCTACTCGCGCGCGGCGGGCGGGCTCGTGGGCGAGCTGGACAGCGCGGCGGTCTCGGCCTCGTACGCGACGGGATCGGTCGCGGGCGGGAGCGCGACGGGCGGCCTCGTCGGCAACCTCGTGGCGGGGTCGATCGAGGCCAGCTGGGCGGCGGGCCCCGTCGCGGGCGCGGTCGCGGCCGCCAGCGGCGGCCTGACCGGCGCCAACGACGTCAACGACGAGGTGTTCGAGGGCGAGACCTACACCGCCAGCTACTGGGACGCCGGCGTGAGCGGCCGCGGCGCCAGCGGCGGCGGCCTGGGCAAGACCACGCGCGAACTGCAGTCGCCGTCCGGCTACTCCGGCCTCTACGCCGCGTGGAACCTCGACCTCGACGGCGACGGGAACAGCGACAGCCCCTGGAACTTCGGCGCGGGCGGCCAGTACCCGGCGCTCGCCTACGGCGGCCTCGACCCGGCGGACCAGCGCACGGCCTGGATCCGCTCCGGCCACCGCGACGCCCCCGTGGCGGGCGAGCCGGTCGTGGCCGGCCTCGCCGACGCCGCCGCGCGCGCATCGGCCGGCGAGAGCGCGCCGGCCTCGGCCTGCGGCGCGGCGGGCGTCCCGCGCAAGCGGGCGTGGAAGTGGGAGCGCTCCGGGGACGGCGCGTCTGGCTGGACGGACGTGTCGGCCTCGAACGGCTCGGCCTGCAGCTACGTCTACGTGCCCTCGTCCGCCGACGCGGGCAAGCGCCTGCGCGCCTCCGTGCCGCTGGCGGCGCGCGGGCGCGCGGTCACGACCGTCACCGCCGCCGTGCGCGCGCGCAGCGGCGCGGCGGCTGCGGCGGCGCGCTTCGCGGGCGGCCACTCCTCGCCGCGCGCGGGGCGGGCGGTCGCCGCGGCGAGGCTGCCCGCGCACCGCGACCGCTCGGCGTGGCGCTGGCTGCGCTGCGACGGAGCGGGCGCGACGGCGTCGTGCGCGACGCTGCCCTCGCGCTCGCCCAGCTGGTCGCACACGCCGACGGCCGCCGACGCCGGCCGCTACCTGCGCGCCTTCGTCTACTACGAGGACGCCTCGACCGGCGTCTGGACCCGCGCCTCCACGCCCTCGACCGCCCGCGTCGCCGCCGCCGGCCCCGTCGGCGGCGCCTCCGGCTCCGCCCACCCCTGCGCCCTCGACCCCGCCGCCTGCGGCATCCCCTGACCGCGCCCCGAGGGGGGCGCCAGCGCGCCGAGGGCTCCCCGCAGCCCGGCGTGCGCGCGCCGTCCTCGAGGGTGGGTGGGCCGCCTAACGGAAGGCGGCGACGATGTCCGGCAGTGCGGAGGCGAGGACGGCGAGGACGCCGCCGGCGGCCCCGCCGATGATCACGAGCCGCCACCGCACGGCGGTGATCTTCGAGTCGAGCCCGTCGAGCCTGCCCCCCAGCCCGATGTTGACCCCATCGATCTTGATGTCGAGCGCCTCGATCTTCGTGCCGAGGGCGGTGCTGACGCCATCGATCTTGATGTCGAGGGTTCCGATCCTCGTGTCGAGCGCAGTGATCCGCTCTCCGAGAGCGGTGTTGATGCCGTCGATCTTGGTGTCGAGCGCCTCGATCTTCGTTTCGAGTGCGGAGATTTTGGTTTCGATGGCCTCGAACTTCGCGTCGAGCGCCTCGAACCTCTTGTCGATGGCCTCGAACTTCGCTTCGAGCACCTCGAACTTCGCGTCGATGGCTTCGAACCTGGTGTCGAGGGCGGCGAACTTCGCATCGATGGCCTCGAACTTCGTGTCGAGGGCGGCGAACTTCGCGTCGATATCCGTTCGCAGCGCGGCGAACTCGCGCGCGTTCTCGCGGCGCAGGTCGTCGAACTTCGCGTCGGAGGCGCGGATCGCGGCGTAGAGCATCGCGACGGCGTGCTGCTCGGGCACGCCGGCGTCCTGCAGCCGCTGCACCTCCGCGAGGGTGTCGATGCCGGAGGGCTGGGGCTGGATCCGTTCGGTGGTCATGGCCGCTCCCTTGCCCGGCAGCATACACGCTCGCCGCCCTGCGCGCGGCGTTGACGGGGAGCGGGGGCGGGGGTAGCATGTCGGGCGAGTGGCGGGGCAGGTCCCTCCGAGGGGGGCTGCTCGTGAGTCTCGCCGCCCGCATCCTCGTCTCCGGTTTCGTGGTGGCCGCCGCGTTCGCGGTCGCCCTCGCGGTGCTCGCGGCGTCCTCGGGGCGGGGGGCGATCGGGGCGCAGGCCGTGCCGGTGGCGGACTCGGCGACCGAGGCCTACACCGAGTGGCTGGGACGCCCCGACGACGGGGACGACTCGAACGACGTGCCGGACTTCAGCGTGCCCGGGCGGGTGGCGGAGAAGCGGGCGGGCGCCCGCGTGTACCTCGCGGTCACGGACCTGGGGCCGGGCGACGGGCGGGCCGTCCCGCCGGAGCCGGCGGCGACCTCGACGCTGTTCCGGTTCAGCGTCAACCCCGCGAGCGACGCGAAGGCGATCTTCCCGTGGAGCCGCGTGGACGGCGGGCGGACGCTGAGCTGCGCCGACAACCGCAACTGCGACCTCGATCCGGCCAACGACCGGATCGTCGTGCGGCTCGACATCGCCGACGACGCGCCGGACGGCTCGCGCGTGATCGTCGACCTGCGGAACGTCCTCGACCGCCGCACGACGCGGTTCGAGATTCCGGTGATCGGCGACAGGCTGGCGGCGACGGGCATCAAGGCCGAGCTCGTCGGCGGCAGCTCGGCGTCGCGTCCGGCGGACGGGACGGCGGGCAACGCCGCCCACGAGGCGGTGTTCCGCGTGCTGCTGGAGGACAACAAGTCGCCGCCGGCGGGCTTCGCCGGCGAGGAACTGGTGGTCACGACGACGCGGGGCGTGTTCCGCAGCGCGGGCTTCGGGGAGAACTGCGCCTACGCGGGGGTGGCGCGCTGCACGCTGACGACGGACGCGAACGGCGGCTGGATCCAGCTGCGCGGCGACGGCCAGCCGGGCCCCGCGCGGCTCACCTTCCGCGCCGCCGGCTACACGGTGACGAAGGACGTGACCTTCTACGGCGAGGCGCACAGCATCGCCGCCGAGGCGGAGCAGTCCTCGGTCGCGGTGGGCGGCTCGGTGTTCGTGGTGGTGACGGTGACGGACGCGACGGGCAACGGCATCGAGGGGCGCACCCCGACGCTGGACGGCGCGGGCGTCCGCGGGCCGCACTCGCGGGCGGTGAAGGTGACGGCGACCGACCGCGCGCCGAAGGACGCGCCGGGCGAGGCCAACGACATCCCCGCCTGCCGCGACGGCACGAACGCCGACGGCCGCTGCGTGATGCGGGTGACGGCCCCCGACCCGGCAGGCACGGCGAACGACGCGACGCGCGGGACGCACACGATCACCGTCGTCGGCGCGAGCCCGATTCCCGCCGCCGGCCGCAAGGCCGCAGTGGAGGTGACCGTGGTCGGCCCCGCCGCCCGCGTCTCGGCCGAGGCGCCGGAGCGGGTGGAGCCGGGCGCCAGCACGGACATCGCGGTGACGGTGGTGGACGACCGCGGCGCGCTGGTCGGCGCGCAGAGCGTCGAGGTCACGCGCGTCGCGGGTAGCGGCAGTCTCGTCGCGGCCGGCCCGTCCGTGACCCGCGACGGCGTGATCGTCTTCGGCTACCGCGCGCCCGCGCAGGCGGAGACGGCGGCGTTCGACATCGTGGTGCGCGCCCTCGACGCGGACGGGGCGCCGACGGGCCGCGTGCTGGCGCGGACGCGCATCGTGATTCGCGTGGGGGAGGCGGGTCCGGGGCTGCCGCTGGCCCAGCTGCTGCGTCCGCTGCCGTCGGGTGCGGGCTTCACGATCACGCTCTACGCCGGCGGGTCGATCGCCGAGCTGCGGGAGACGCTGCTGGCGGCGTGTTCCGACGAGGCGGTCACGGCCTACGCCTACGGGCCCGGCGGCAGCATCGTGCCGTACGTGCCGAACGCGCTCGTCCCGGCGGTGAACACGCGCTTCGCCGCGCTGTTCCCGTTCGGCCTGCCCGCGGACACGGGACTCATCGTCGCGCGCTGCGACCGCTGAGGCGGGCGCCGCCGTCCCCGGGCGGCGGCGCCTACTCCGCGCGGTAGTCGCCGGAGCGGCCGCCGGACTTCGAGGCGAGGCGGACGGCCTCGATGGTCATGCCGCGTTCGGCGGACTTGCACATGTCGTAGACGGTGAGGGCGGCGACGCCGACGGCGGTGAGCGCCTCCATCTCCACGCCGGTGCGCGCGGTGGTACGGACGGTCGCCTCGATCTCGACGGCGGCGCGCCCGTCCGCGCCGCCGTCGGCGGGGGCGAGGCGCACCTCGACGCCGCTGATCGGGAGCGGGTGGCAGAGCGGGATCAGCTCGTGGGCGCGCTTCGCCGCCATGATGCCGGCGAGGCGCGCCGCCGCCAGCACGTCGCCCTTCGGCGCCTCGCCCGTCGCGATCAGCGCGAGCGTCGCCGGCGACATCGTCACGCGCCCGCGCGCCGTCGCCTCGCGCCGCGTGGCGGGCTTGTCCGAGACGTCGACCATGCGCGCGCCGCCGTCCGCGCCGAGGTGGGAGAGGGCGGGAGCGTCCTCGCCGCCGGGGGCGCCTCGGGCCGACGCGCCGCTAGCCACCGATGTACGACATCTCGATGCGCGGGGAGGCCTCGGGCAGGCCGGGGGTGGCGGTCGAGCGCAGCTCGGAGTAGCGGTCGTCGCGGACGCGCCAGACGCCGCGCACGATCGCGGCCAGCTCGCCGTCGCCCGCGCCCCCCCGCAGCGGCGCGCGCAGGTCCGTGCCGAGGGCGGCGAAGAGGCAGGTGTAGAGCGAGCCGTCGGCGGAGAGCCGCGCGCGCGTGCAGTCGCCGCAGAAGGGGGCCGTGACCGAGGTGATGAAGCCGATCTCGCCACCGCCGTCGAGGTAGCGCCAGCGGCGGGCGACCTCCCCGCGGTACGAGGGCTCGAGCGGCTCGATCGGCAGCTCCGCGGCCACGCGCGCGGCGAGCTCGGCGGCGGGCACGACGTCGCCGAGCTCCCAGCCGTTGGTCGCGCCGACGTCCATGTACTCGATGAAGCGCAGGACGTGGCCGCTGCCGCGGAAACGGCGGGCGAGGGCGAGGGCGGTGTGGTCGTTGACGCCGCGCTTGATCACGGCGTTGACCTTGACGGGGCGCAGGCCCGCCGCCGCCGCCGCCTCGATGCCGTCGAGGACGGCGGCGACGGGCACGCCGGTGTCGTTCATGGCGCGGAAGACGGCGTCGTCGAGGGTGTCGAGGGAGACGGTGACGCGGTCGAGGCCGGCCTCGGCGAGGGGGCGGGCGAGGCTCGTGAGCAGCGAGCCGTTGGTGGTCATCGCGATCGCCGCATCGGGCGCGGCCTCGCGCAGGCGGGCGACGAGCGCGGGCAGGTCGGCGCGCAGCGTCGGCTCGCCGCCGGTCAGCCGCAGCTTGCGGACGCCGAGGCCGGCGAACACCCCGGCGAGGCGCGCGATCTCCTCGAACGTCAGGATCTCCTCGCGCGGCAGGAACGCGAAACCGGGGCCGAAGACCTCGCGCGGCATGCAGTAGCGGCAGCGGAAGTTGCAGCGGTCGGTGACGGAGATGCGGAGGTCGCGCAGCGGCCGCCCGAAGGCGTCGGCCAGCCCGGCTCCGCCCTCGGCGCCGCCGTTCGCGGATGCGCGCGTCGCGTCGGGGTCGCTCATGCCAGCTCCCGCAGCACCTCCAGTATCGCACGCGCGGCGAGCCCGCGATGGCTGACGGCGTGCTTCTCCTCGCCCAGTTCGGCCATCGTGCGGCCGCCGGGCAGCTCGAAGATCGGGTCGTAGCCGAAGCCCTCGGCGCCGCGGGGGGCGGCGGCGATGCGGCCCTCGACGGTCGCCTCACGCGCGTACGTCGCGCCGCGCGGGAGCGCGAGGGCGAGCACCGCGCGGAAGCGCGCGCCGCGGCGCGCGGGCGGCGCGCCCCCGAGCTCGGCGAGCAGCCGCGCGTTGCGCTCGGCGGGGCCCGCCGAGGGGCCGCCGTAGCGCGCCGAGAGCACGCCCGGCCGCCCGCCGAGCGCGTCGACCTCGAGGCCGGAGTCGTCGGCGAGGGCGGGCAGGCCGGAGACGGCGGCGTGGCGCACGGCCTTCGCCACGGCGTTCTCGAGGTAGGAGCGCCCGGTCTCGATCACCCCGGCGCTTCCGGCGCCGGCCTCGGCGGGCGTGAGCAGCCGCCAGCCGCTGCCGGCGAGCAGCGCGCGGAACTCGGCGGCCTTGCCCGCGTTGCCCGTCGCGAGCACCAGCCGCGGCGCGTTGGCGCCGTCGGCGCCCCCGGCGGTCACGGGGAGCAGGCGCTGCAGCCGGTCGAGGGTTCGGCCGTGCCCCGCACCCACTCCACGCGCCGCGCCCACGCCACGAGGGCGGCAGGGCCGATCCGTCGCCGTACCGTCACGAACCCGGGCCGCCGCGCGAAATCTTCCTAGTGGGCCTGCGGGCAATGCAGGTCACGGATGATGACCTCCCGGTCGTCGAAACTGTAGAGCACCCAGATCTCAGGCGTGCCGGCATCCGTGTCCGCTGCCTGGACGTGCGTTCTCCAGCCCGGATGCAGGGCCGCCACGCCTGTGTGGTCCGGCGCTCGCGCCAAGCGCCACTCGAGAGCCATGTACGCTTCGTCGAAGCGAGCGATCCCTCGCCGGTACTCGTCGTGGACTGCCTGCATCGCGGGAGGGAGAACGACGGTGCGCGCTCGGAAGAACCCGACCACGGCTACCCGCCGGGATTGTAGCGTTCGATGCCCTTGTTCGCCCAAGCGATCACGTCCTGCGTGATCTCGCCGTCGTTCGCGGCCAGCGTAGCCCAGATCGGGATTTCCTCGCCGGCGTACGCCGCATCCCAGATCGCGTCGTGGGTCATGTCGCTGATCCTGCTCGCCGTGACGCTGCAGACCGCGGCGACGACCTCCGACGTCCGCCTCCGCTCCTCGTCGCTGAGCGCATGCGGGTCCGGATCGACCAGCGAGATGAACTTCCTCGTGTCGTACAGGCTGGAGCGTTCCCGGATGACGATCTTGCCCTCGCGGCGGAGGTCCTCCAGCGCCTCGTCGATCCGGCGGGGAACGGGACCGTACTGGTGCTTCACGTAGGTTTCGCCCGTGATCGGCTTCCCGTGCTCCTTGAATGCTCCGACGTCGGTGTACCAGAGCGCCTTGTTCAGGCGCACTGCCCCCAGGCGATCCGGACGGTCCTTGCACTCGTACACGATGTAATGCACGAGATCCTTGAACTTCGCGTAGGCGGCCACGCGACACCTCTCTTTGGCCCTGCTGCAATCAGACTGTACCAAATGTGCGATATTTGACAACCTGCCGCAAGGGGCTGCCGCGGGCAGGCGAGTCCCGCAGGCCGACGGACGGGCATCGCGGGGTATGGTACGGCAAGCCGCCGCGCCGCGACGTGCCGACGGCGTGGCGGCGCCGGAGACGCCGCAGTCACCGGACACAGATGCGGCAGGGCCGAGGCTCCGCGCCGGCCTTGCGCCGCACCCGCGCCACGAGGTACTCGCGGTCGGTCGAGCAGACCTTGATGTAGCCCGTCGTGGTGTGGTTGCCGCGCTTCGTGATGTGGTAGCAGATTGCGCTGTGCAGCATGAGGCCGTCCGAGGGGGCGAAGTGGCGCCCCGCGTTGATGACCCAGCCGTCGCTGTTGCGGCGTACCCAGTCGAGGTAGCCGTCCTCGTCGTCGCGGAACTTTTTGATGTCCGGTTCGCTCGCATCGCCGGTCATGGTCATCCGTCCTCCTTCGGGTAGCAGGCAGCTGCATTCGGTCGAGGGATCGGCGTCGGCCTCGCGTCGCGCCCACTCCACGAGGGCCTCGCGGTTGGTCGAGCAGACCTTAATGCGGTCGCTGGAGGTGTAGGGCACGCCCAGCTCGCTGATGGTGTCGCAGGCCGCGTGGTGCAGCACGAGGCCGTCCGAACGGGCGAAGTGGCGCCCCACGTTGATCACCCAGCCGTTGTTGCAGTTCCGGCGCACCCAGCCGAGGTAGCCGTCCTCGTCGTCGCGGAACTTCACGACGGCCGGTTCGCTCGCCTCGCCTGTCATGTCAGCCGTCCTCCATCGAGTCGCGGGAGCCAGAGCCGGCCGAGCGCCGCTGCCGTGCAACGCCTCTTTCGCCAGCCGGTACCTGGCGTCTCCGAATTCCCGCTCCAGCCTGTCGAGGATGCCGATCGCCTGCTTCTCCAGCGCTTCGCGGGCGGTAGTCCGCGTCGCTCTTCGTCGCGCCGAGCGTGGCGGCCAGCCGCACCAGCGCGTCGCGCGTCCGCTCGCTCACCAGCTGTACCAATCTTCGCACTCCGCTTCGCCAATTGGCCGCCAGTGAGCGGCGAGAGGGGTGAGGTTGCGGCCAAGCGGGTTGGGGGTGGCCAGAGGCGACTGCGCCCACGGGATAACCTCATGCTCCTCGATCATGACGACAGGGGCGGATCCTTCGGTATTGGTTGCGATTGCCCGCGCCCAAGCTTCCGGCGTCGGAGCGTGCGCCCACACAGGGCCAGTCACCCCGTAGTCGCCAGGGACCTTGCCGACGCCGGTAGCCGTCCACCTCTGCGCTTGGCGCGTGTCCGGCGCAACCGTGCCGTCGGTGCGGGGTACTCCGAACCACGTTCCGATCTGTACCCACTTCTCCAGCGGAGCCCTGCAGATCGCACCGGCGCGTCGCCCTCCGCCAGGCGCTGCCGCGCCAAGCCCCGTCTCCGCGATCGGACGCGCCGTTTCCGCCGTGCCCGCTTCTGCCGACGCTCCGACGGCCAGCACCTCGAGATCCGTCACGCGCTGCTCGAGCAACCGGATGCGCTTGTTCAAGCCCCACTCATCCTCTTGCCGATGCGCTTCGCCCGCGCCCACGCCGGAGAACGCGAACGCCAGCGCGGCCAGCGTGGCGATCCAGTTGAGTCTCATCATCTTCCTACTCCTGCCGCGCCCGACGCCGAAGTGCCGTTCGGCGCAGGGGTGATCCGTGCGCCCTTCGCCGCATTCCGCCTCCACGCGGCCCGATAGGCATCGCGATAGGCTTGCCGGAACTGCTCGTCCGACGGCATGGCCGGCCTACTCCATGTCCTCCCAGCGGTCGTCGAGGCGGGCGGCGACGGCGGGCATCGTCGTGTACTCCATCTCGTCGAGGGGGAGGCGGTGCGGCTCGAAGGGGCCGTGCTTGCGGAGGTAGTCGGCGACGCGGTTGGCCTCGGCGCGCGCGTTGTCGTACGAGGGGTCGTCGAACATGTCGCGCGGGCCGATCAGCTTGCCCTCGGCCAGCTGGAAGCCGAGCGCGACGAGGCGCGGCGGGCCGTCGAAGCGCGTCGGGTGCGCCTCGTCGACCGAGGTCGGCATCCACGGCCCGTAGTGCGAGCCGCGCATGAAGCCCTCGACCGTCCACGCCGTCGAGAACGGCTCGATCACCTCGCCGACGGCGGGGAACACGCCCTGGCAGCGCACGATCGCCGTCGGGTCGTCCTTGCCGACGTAGCGCCCGGCGATCAGCGAGAGCTTGTCGGTCGAGGACACGGCGCCGACCTCGCCGCTGTTGCGGCTGCGGACGCGCTTGACGGCGTAGCGCGCGGGCGAGCCGATGAAGACCAGCAGGTCGTACATCTCCTCGGGGCAGCTGAGCAGGATGCGGCGGTGGTCGCGCACGTCGTGGACCTCGAACTCGAAGCCCGCGTGCAGCGGCTCGGCGATGACGAGGCCGGCGGTGTTGAAGGGGTCGGCGAACATCTTGAAGAACGGGAGGTTGAAGGAGCCGGCCGAGGTCTTGTCGCCCATGAACACGATCACCGGCTCCGAGGGCCGCTCCTCCAGCTCCAGCTCGGCGGAGCCGGGGCCGGCGCCGCGGATGTTGCCGGAGAAGGCGTCGACGAGGATGTCCTGGCCCGCGCCGTAGAGCCGCAGCTTCTGGGCGACCTCGGTGCCGGTCTGGAAGGTGTCCCAGGCGAGGCGGTGGATCGCCTCGTCGTCCTCGCCGCGGTCGTGCGACATCACGAGGAAGAGGTCGTCGCCGCAGGCGTGCGCCTGCGCGTCGATCAGCAGCCCCGACTGGACGGCCCGCGCCAGCGACTCGCGGCCGGCGCCGAGCAGTTCGGGGTGCATGGCCGAGTGCCCCACGTAGCCGCCGACGTCCGCCTTGATCACGCTGAGGGTCTGGGGCATCGCTTCCTCCGTCGCCGCGCTCGCCCGCCGCCGGGCCTCGCCGCCTCGCGCGCGCCGCGGGACCGGCCCGCCGCCGCCCCCGATACTACACGAGGGCTACGGCGCGCCGTAGCGCCGCCGCAGCCCGTCGCGCGCCGCCTCGGCGAGCGGGACCACGGTCCCGCGCAGGCCGGGGGCGAGGCCGCCGCCGCGCCCGGCGAGGAAGGCGTCGAGCGCCGCCGCCGTCTCGAGGCCGCGCGCGCGGGCGTGGGCCTCGTCGAGCGCGCGGAAGCCCTGCAGCTTGCGCGGGCCCTCGCGCCCGCCCTCGGAGATGTACCAGTCGCGGAAGGCGGCGCCGCAGCCGAGCTTGTGCAGCAGCGCGCCGAGGGGCGTCGCGACGGGCGGCGTGCGCGCCGCCAGCGCCCGCGCCGTGAGCGCGCGCGCTGGCGAGTCGTACTCGGCCATGAAGTGCCCGCCCGGCGGCACGAGGCCGGCCAGCGCCCCGAAGATCGCGCGCTCCAGCGCCGGCGTCACCGCCAGCGCGCCCCCGCCCGCGAGGGGCGGCGCGTCCGTCCAGTCCAGCACCTCGACCCAGTTGAAGCCGGGGAAGCGGCCCGCGTTGTGCAGCCCCGACAGCACCGGCGCCGCCGTGCGCCCCTCCGGCCCGTCGAGGCCGCAGCGGAAGTAGGTCGAGCCGACCTTGCTGCGCGGCCCCAGCAGCACCTCGAGCGACATGCCGCCGCCGAGGTCCGCGCCGTCGACGGCGGCGAGGGGGTGGCGCGGCTCCTCGCCCGCCCGCCGCCACGCCTCGCCGCCCCCGCGCATGGGTGGAGTATAGCGGGCGGCGCGCGGCTCACTCGCCGGGCGGCGCGCCGCGATCGACGACGCTGAGGATGGCGTTGCCGAAGACGCGGCGCTCGTAGACGACGGTCCCGGGCGCGGGTTCGAGGGCGTGCCGGCGGTAGTGGTTGGTGATCCAGAAGCGGGCCGTGCCCTCCTCGTGGACGACGCGGCGGCGCTCCGCGGCGGGGAGGATGGCGCGGTTGTGGTAGAGGATGCCGTTGGTCTGCGCGTCCACGGTCACGGTCTCGCCGGGGTGGGCGTCGAGCAGCCATTCGAGGGCCTCGCGGTAGGGGTGGCCCCAGTAGTCGAGCTCGTAGCGCGCGGCCAGCGCGCCGGGCGTCGAGCGGTCGGTGAGGGCGTTGAACCAGACCTGCTGGTGGGGGTGGACGGCGGCCATCGACCAGAGCGCGGCGCCGAGGCCGAGCGCGACCGGCGCGCAGGCGGCCGCCGCCGCCCGCGGGCGCAGGCGCGTGCGCCCGAGGACGCACGCCAGCCGCTGCAGGCCGGCGGCGGCCAGCAGGCAGAACGGCGCCCACAGGAAGAACATCTGCCGCCAGCCGTTGTAGAGCCTCGATTCGAGCACGACGGCGACGGCCACGGGCAGCACGAGGCAGGCGGCGAGCAGCAGCCGGAAGCGCAGCTCGCCGTTGCGGAGCGCCTCGCGCGGGCGCGCGAGGGCGTCCCCCGCCGTGGCGGCGAGGCCGAAGGCGCCGAGCGCGAGCGCCGCGAGGGGCGTCGTGATCGCGAACCATGCCGGCACGTACAGCGGCGGCGGGTTGGGGCGGTCGATGACCTCGCCGCGGAACAGCTCCCACTGCGTGTGGGGGAAGGCCGCCGAGCGCGCGAAGGCGTCCGCGAAGTGGCCTGCGGGGTCGCTCCACAGGTACGGCCACGAGAGGTAGAGCGCGAGCGCGGCGGCCAGCGCGAACAGCCCTCCGCTGGCTGCGGCGCGCCTGCGCTCGCCCGCCCCGCGCGCGAGCGCGAGGTCGAGCGCGCGCATCGCGAGCACGGCGGCGAAGAGCACGAGGCCGGCCATCCGCAGCTGGACGAGCAGGCCCACCGCCGCCCCGAGGAGCGCGAACGCGGCCGGGCCGCCGCCCCGGAACGCGCGGTGCGCGAGCCACAGGCAGACCATGAACATGGCGAGGAACGGGATGTCCTTCGGGTTGAAGAAGGAGTGCGCGTAGAGGCGCGGGTGCAGCAGGAACGTCGCCAGCGCCAGCAGCGCGAACAGCCGGCTCCCCGTCATGCGGCGGACGAGCAGCGCGCAGACGAAGCCGCCCGCGACGAAGACGGCGTGCGTCAGCAGGTGGCGAAGCAGGTACGCCTCGCGGCTGTCGTCGAGGCCGAGCGCGCGCTCGGCGAAGAGCAGCGCCAGCTCGAACGCGACGCCGTGGCCGCGGTCCCTGTCGTCGAGCAGGGCGGGGTCGCCCCCGAACACGTAGTCGGCGGTGGCGATCGCGAGGTTGCGCTGGGTCGGCTCGTCCCACGTCACGCCGTAGTCGTCGACGACGGCGGCGCCGGCGATCAGGAAGAGCGCGCAGGCGAGGAGCGCGGCGTGCTCCCGCAGGAAGCGCGCCGCCGGAGCCGCCCGCCGCCACGCCTCGCCGCCGCGCATGGGCGGAGTATAGCGGGCGGCGGACGGCGGCCCCTCGGCGCGCGCTCAGCCGCCCGCGCCGCCCTCGACCGCGCGCGCCCACGCCTCGCGGGCGGCCCCGGCGCGCGCCTCGCGCGCGGCGTCGGCGGACGCCGCCTCGCCTCCGTGCGGCGCGCCCGGCGGCGAACGGGGCGGCCTCGTGGCTGGCCCGGGCCTCGGCCTGCTGGCGCTGGCGGCGACGGCGGGAGCACGGTTCGTGGCGGGCCGTCCCCGCCTCCCGCCCGTAAACAACCTCCCTGGGGCCTACACCTAGCGGAAGGCAGCGACGATGTTCGGCAGTGCGGAGGCGAGGGCGGCGCCTGCGGCCACGCCGGTGCTCACGAGCCGCCACCGCTTGGCGGTGATCTTAGAGTCGAGCCCGTTGAGCCTGCCCCTCAGCCCGATGTTGACACCATCGATCTTCGAGTCGAGCACCGTGCGGAAGCAGTCGATTTTGATGCCGAGAGCGGTGGTCCGCTCTCCGAGGGCGGTGTTGAAGCCGTCGATCTTGATGTCGAGCGCCTCGATCTTGGTTTCGAGTGCGGAGATTTTGATGTCGATAGCCTCGAATTTCGCGTCGAGCACCTCGTGGCGCCGCTTCCTGCGTTCCGGGAAATCGGGACTGTGTTTCATCGTTATGTTCTCCTCTCCGCGTTCTAACGCGCATCCTCGGATCAACATGCTAGGCACTTCGGCTAGGCAACTGCAACTCGACTCGCCGACCATTAAGTTGCTTCCAAGTCCGGGCAACCGACTCAAAAAAACTTCTCCTTAATCGGACTCCAGCAAGCTCGTAAAAACGAGAGTCCAGTTTCAATTTCTGCAAGATTGTTTGCAGTTTTTGAGCTGCCCTCTTACTCATGGTTCAGGGACACGCTCGAAAGGGCGAGGCAATGAACGCAAGAGAGCACGAATACGCCGCCAACGAGGGCGGATCGCTGGGCTGGCGGTGCACGCGCTGCGGACACGCGGCAACGTGGAGGGCGGAGTTCCCCGGCCGAGTGCGATCCCGCGTGGCTGCGGGCGGAACGGGACGCCGATCTGGCGCGGATGCCGGGACGCCGTCTGAGCGGTCGCCCCCCCCCGCGCGAGGGGGACGCGCTACGACTGGCGGGCGCGCAGCGACCAGAGGGCGAGCGCGGTGGTGACGGCGCCGAAGCCGAGCACGGAGGCGAACGCGCCCGCGAGGTTGTCCCACTCCCAGCCTTCGAGCACCAGTGCGCGCATCCCCTCCAGCACATAGGTGACGGGGTTGATCGAGGCGAGGAACTCCAGCCAGGGGTCGAAGATCTCCTTCGGCGCGAAGGCGGGCGAGAGGAAGAGCAGGGGGAAGAACAGCAGGAAGCCGGCCTGCGCCGCCTGCAGGTTGCCCGTCCGCAGCGCGATCGCCACCCCGATCCCGGAGTAGGCCGCCCCGAACGCCGCCGCCAGCGCGAGGATCGCGAGGTAGCCGGGGGCCCCCGCCTCCACGCGCGCGCCGAACACCGCCAGCGCCGCGACGATGATCGCGGTGAAGACCGCGGCCCGCACGCCGTCGGCCGCCAGCCGCCCGAGCACGATCGCGAGCCTCGGGCTGGGCGTGAGCAGCAGCTTGTCGAAGTAGCCGCTCTCGATGTCGCGCACGATCGCGACGCCGGAGACGGAGGCGGCCCCGGCCACGCCCTGGATCACCGCCACCGGCAGCTGGAAGCCCGCGTAGTCGGTGACGCCGAAGGCGGGCCCCGCCACGTTGCTGATCGCGCCCACCGTCACGACGAAGAAGAAGATCGGGATGAAGAGGTTGCCGGCCTCCACGCCCGGCTGCCGCAGCGTCTCGCGCACCGCCCGCCGGCCGAGCTGCCACGTCCCCACCGCGAGCGCCGTCACGGGGCCGCCCCCTCGCCGCCGCCCGTCGCGGCGCGCTCCGCCGCGTCGGCGGCCTCCATGCGCCGCCCCGTCGCGCGCAGGAACACGTCGTCGAGCGTCGGCTCGGCGAGCGTCACCTCGCGCACGGCGAGGCCGGCGTCGTTGGCGATGGTCACGATCGGCGCGATCGCCTGGCTGCCCTCGCGCACGTAGAGCACGATCGCGCCGTCGGTGCGGCGGGCCTCCTCGAGGCCCGGCAGCTCGCCGGCGCGGGCGAGGGTGCGCGCCGCGGCGTCGTCCGCGCCGTCGCCGTCCTCGACGCGCAGCGTGACCACGTCGGCGCCGATCGTGGACTTGAGGCGCGCGGGCGGCCCCTGCGCCACGATCCGCCCCGCGTCGATGATCGCCACCTCGTCCGCCAGCCGGTCGGCCTCCTCGAGGTACTGCGTCGTCAGGAAGAAGGTCACGCCGTCCTCGCGGTTGAGCCGCTCGACGTAGCGCCACAGCGCGTCGCGGCTGATCGGATCGAGGCCGCTCGTCGGCTCGTCGAGGAACACGATCGCCGGGCGGTGCACCAGCGCCGAGGCGAGGTCGAGCCGCCGCCGCATCCCGCCGGAGTAGCCGCCGACGCGGCGGTCGGCGGCGTCCTCGAGGCCGACGACGGCGAGCAGCTCGGCGGCGCGTTCGGCGACGGCCGCGCGCGGCACGCCCTGCATCCGGCCCTGCAGCGTCAGCAGCTCGCGCCCCGTCTGGAGGTCGTCGAGGCCGGCCTCCTGCAGCGCCGCGCCGATGCGCCGCCGCACCTCGGCGGGGCGGCGCGTCACGTCGATCCCGTCGACGAAGGCGCGGCCCGCCGTCGGGCGCAGCAGCGTGGTCAGCACCCGGATCGTCGTCGTCTTGCCGGAGCCGTTCGCGCCGAGGAAGCCGAAGACCTGCCCGCGCGGGATCGCGAGGTCGATGCCGTCCACGGCGCGCACGCCGGGAAACTCCCGGACGAGGCCTTCCGCGCCGATCGCCGCGTCCGCCGCCGTCATCGCCCGCCCCTCGCGCGCCGCCGCGCCCTGCGCGGCGCCCGCTCACTATCGCACGCCGCGCCGCCGCTGGCATGATGGCGGCGCGCAAGGGGGCAGGCCGATGCTGATCCGCAACCTCCGCCTGATCGACGGCGCCGGCGCGGTGCGCGAGGGCGTCGACGTCCGCGTCCGCGACGGGCGCTTCGAGGCCGTCGGCGAACGCCTCGACGGGAACGGCGGGCCGGAACTCGACGCGGGAGGCGCGACGGCGATCCCCGGGCTGATCGACGCGCACACCCACCTCACGCTCGACGCGACGCCGCGGGCGCTGGACCGCGCGGCCGAGCTGCCCCACGCCGAGCAGGCCGGCGAGGCGGCGCGGCGGGCGGCGGCGCTGCTCGCGCAGGGGGTGACGACGGCGCGCGACGTGGGCGGGGTGGCGCCCGTGATCCTCGGGCTGCGCGACGCCGTCGCCTCGGGGGCGGCGGCGGGGCCGCGCATCCTCGCGGCCGGCGCGTGGATCACGACGCCCGGCGGCCACGGCTACCTCGTCGGCGCGCTCGCCGAGGGCGAAGACGAGGTGCGGAGCGCCGCGCGCGGGCAGCTCGACGCCGGAGCCGACCTCGTCAAGCTGATGGTGTCCGGCGGCGTGATCGGCGCCGGACGCGGCCCCGACGCGGAGCAGTACGGCGAGGCCGAGGTCGCCGCCGCCGTCGCCGTCGCGCACGCCGAGGGCAAGCGCGTCGCCGCCCACGCCCACGCCGCGAACAGCGTCCGCGCAGCCCTGCGCGGCGGCGTCGACACCGTCGAGCACGCCTCGTTCGTCACCGAGGCGCTGCTCGCGGAGGCGCTGGAGCGCGGCGCGATCTTCGTGCCGACGTTCGCCGTCATCGACGCCGTGACGGGGAGCGGCCTGTTCCGCGGGGAGACGCTGGAGCGCGCGCGCGAGGTCGCCGCCGTCCACCGCGAGCGCGTCGCCGCCGCCCTCCGCGCGGGCGTCCCGATCGCCGCCGGCACCGACATGGGCAGCCCCTTCACCCACCCCGACGCGATCCACCGCGAGATCGCCCTCCTCGCCGGCCTCGGCATGACGAACCACGAGGCGATCCGCGCCGCGACGCAGACCGGCGCACGCGCGCTCGGCATCGAGGACGAGGCCGGCACGGTCGAGCCGGGCCGCCGCGCCGACCTCGTGGTGCTCGACGGCGACCCGCTGGCCGACATCGCGGCGACGGGGCGCGTCCGCCACCTCGTGCAGGACGGCGTCCTCCGCATCCGCGACGGCGCCGAGGCGTAGCGCGCACGCCTCGAGCGGCGGGCTTTGACGGGCCCCGGCGGGGCGCGCCACACTCGTCCCGCCGCGCGGGCGGCGCGGCGGGACGGACGGCGGCGGTGGCCGCGGACGAGGGCGCACCGGCGGCGGGCGAGGGCGAGAGCGCGGCCCCGCGGACCGGGCCGCGCGGGGACGTGCGCTACTCCTTCGACGAGTCGCTCGCGGGCAAGCCCTGCACGTGCGAGGGCGGCTCCGCCGCCGAGGGCGCGCAGGTCGGCGGGCGCGCCACCTACGCCGGCGTGCTGACCGGCCGCCGCTTCGAGCAGGGCGACCCGCCCTGGCGCTGGCTGGAGCTGATCGGCCGCAGCGACGACGACCCCGCCGCCGGGGCCCGCCGGCTCGTGTGGTGCGAGGAGAGCTTCGTCTTCGTCGAGGGCGAGGAGGAGTAGCCCCTCCCCGCGGGAGCGGGGCGGCGGGAGGCGCGCCGATGCGCGGCGGAGACGGCGCGAACGCGGGGCCGGTTGCCGGATAGCGCGCCCGACGGCGGGGCCGCGCCCGGCGAGGCGCTGGGCGAGGTCGCCGCGGCGCGGCCGCCCGGCGGCGCCGTCCTCGACCTGCACTGCCACTCCTCGGAGCGCTCGCTCGACAGCGGGGTGCGGGCCGACGCGCTGGCGGCGGCTGCTGCGGCGCGCGGCCTCGACGGGTTGTGCCTCACCGAGCACAACGCGATCTGGCCCGCCGCCGGGGCGCGCGCGATCGCCGAGCGCCACGGCGTGGCGGTCATCCCCGGCATGGAGGTCAACACGCAGGTAGGCCACGTGCTGGTGTTCGGCCTCGACCGCTACCGCCCCGCGCTGTCGGACGTCGGGCGGCTGCGCGAGGCGGTGCTGGCCGAGGGCGGCGCGATGGTGTGGGCGCACCCGATGCGGCAGGGCGACGGACGCCCGCCCGCCTGGCGCGACGTCCCCCGCCTGTTCGAGGCGATCGAGGTCGTCAACGGCGACCACTCGGACGGCGCCGGCGGCTACTGGGCGGCGCTGGCCTCGGAGCTGGGGGCTGGGCGCACGGCGGGGTCGGACGCGCACTCGGCGCAGGCGGTGGGCCGCGTCGCGACGGCCTTCCCCGAGCCGGTGGACGGCCTCGAGGCGCTGGTGCGGCTGCTGCGCGCGCGCCGCTGCGCGCCGCTCGACTTCCGCCCCGGCGGCGCCCACGGCCCCCGCGCCGCGGGGTAGCGGCGGGCGTTCGTCAGGCGGGGCTGCTCCAGTACCGGTAGAGCGCCTCCAGCTCCTCGATCCAGAACGCGTCCGGGTCGGGGATTGCCGCGCGCCCGATCTCTGCGGCCAGCCGGTAGAAGCCGTCCCCGGGCCTGCCCGTGTCCTGGTTGACGACGACGGCGCTGAGCATCGGGCGGCCCTCACGCGCCTCGGCGCGCGAAATCCCGTCGAGGACGCGGGGGCCGATGCTCACGGCACGGAGGTTCGCGATCTGTGCGAGTTCCCCGTACGTCGTGAGGCCCCTGTTGCGGGCGACCTCGATCAGCTTGTCCCGTACGTTCTCGTGGTTGCCCGCCATCCGTGCCTCCTTGCCCGCTCAGTCCCCGAGGCCGGCGAGGTCCTCGATCGCGCCGTCGACGTAGAGGATAGCGACGGCCGAGGCCATCTGCGCCGTCAGGCGCGCCGACGCCGCGGCGTCGAGGCCGGCGCCGGCGGCGACGCGGGCGGCGAGGCCGGCGACGGGGGTGCGGCCGTCGGCGGCCTCCAGCAGCCGCGCGACGGGCTGGCTCAGTTCGACGCCCTCGGGCCGCTGCTCCGAGGTCAGCGCGCGGCCCCAGCGGAACTCGTCGCCGTCCAGCACCGCGCGGCGCACGACGCGCGCGCCGGCGGCGAGGCGCGGGACCGCCGAGGCGAGGCGCTGCGGCGAGGCGGCCTCGATGCGCGCGCGGCGGCGGGCGCGCCCGGCCTCGACGGCGGCCACGCCCTCGGCGAAGCCGGGCGGGGCGTCGCCGCGCGCGATCACGGCGCGCTCGTAGCCGATCGGCGACTGGCCGGCGACCATGCGGACGAAGGCCTGGCGGGGGCCGGACAGCTCGTCGCCGGAGATGCGGCGCGCCTCCCAGAAGTAGGAGTCGGCGCTGCGGTTGCTGGCGTAGAAGAGCCGCGCCAGCTCGCGGAAGTTGCGGTACTGGCCGAGGAACAGCGCGCGGTAGGCGTCCGCCGCCGCCTCCTCGATCGCGGGATCGGCCAGCGCCGACCCGGCGAGCGCGGCGGCCAGCAGCCCGCTCGTCAGCGCGAGGTGCACCCCCGACGAGAACAGCGGATCGACGAAGCAGGCGGCGTCGCCGGCCAGCGCCCAGCCGGGCCCCGCTACCTCGCGCGAGGCGTACGACCAGTCGCGCACGACGTGCGGGCCGTCGGCGAGCCGCGCGCCGGCGAGCAGGGCGGCGGTGCGCGGGGCGGCCTCGATGCGGGCGCGGAAGGCGGCCTCGGCGCCCTGCCCGGCGACGGCGCGCCGTCCGGCCCCGGCGTCGAGCACGGCGCCGACGCTGGCGCGGCCGGTGTGGAGCGGGATCGTCCAGCACCAGCCGTGCTCCGAGGACTCGATGAAGATGTTGGTGGCGTCCGGCTCCGGCAGGCGCGCGGCGCCCTCGAAGTAGCCGTAGATCGCGAGGTTGCGGAAGCGGTCGTCCCACTCGCGCAGGCCCAGCGCGCGGCCCAGCAGCGCCGACTGCCCGCTCGCGTCGACGACCCACGCGGCCTCGACGAAGCCCTCGCGGCCGTCGTCGCGACGGTAGCGGACGCCGCGCGCGCGCCCCTCCGCGAACTCCGCCCCGGCGGCGCGGCAGCCCTCGCGCACGTCGGCGCCGGAGGCGCGGGCGTGGCCGAGCAGGATGCGGTCGAACTCGGAGCGGACCACCTGGAAGGCGCTGGGATAGGCGCGGTTGGTCTCGCGGAAGTACCAGCTCCACGGCTCCGCGTCCGACCCCCACACCATCGTCGCGCCGTGCTTGGGCAGGAAGCCCGCGGCCTCGACCGCAGGCAGCACGCCCAGCGCCTCGAGGATCGGCACGCTGGCGGGCAGCAGCGACTCGCCGACGTGCTCGCGCGGGAAGCGCTCGCGTTCGAGCAGCACGACGCGGCGGCCCTTGCGCGCGAGCAGCGTCGCGGCGGCGCTGCCCGCCGGTCCGCCGCCGATCACGACGGCGTCGGCGCGATCCGCGCGTGCGGGCATCGCCGCCCCGCTACCCGCCGCCGGCGTGCTCCGCGACGAGGCGCGCGAGTTCCCCGGGCCGCTCGAACGCGGCGAAGTGGCCGCACGCCGCGATCGTCGCGAGGCGGGCGTTGGGCAGGGCCTCCGCGTAGAGGCGGGCGGCGTCGGGCGGCACGATGCGGTCGTCGTCGCCCCAGACCAGCAGCGCCGGCGTCCGCACCTCGCGCAGCAGGTGCGGCAGCTCGCGGCTGTGCATGTACGGCTTCCACGACAGGCGCGCGGTCATCTCGCGGCTGAAGTCCCACAGCTCCTTCAGCTCGGGAGCGGGCTCCGCGCCGAACTCCTCCTCGTAGCGCGCCTCGTCGTGGAAGCCGGCGCGCACGTACTCGTGGTAGTCGACGAGCATCTGGTCGAGGATTTCGCCCTCGGCGGGCTGGATGCCCGCCGCGCCGGCGAGCGTCAGCGAGGAGAACGCCGCCTGCCGCATCGTCGCCATCTCGGCGGCGATCCAGCCGCCGAAGCCGAGGCCGACGGCGGCGACCGGCCCCGCCCCGCGCCGGTCGAGCATCTGCAGCAGCAGGATCGCGAGGTCGCGGGGGCTGCGCGCCCACTCGGGGCGGTCGGACTGCCCGTAGCCGGGCAGGTCGGGCGCGGAGACCTCGAACGAGCGCGCGAGCGCCTCGTGGAACGGCGTCCAGCCGGGGTTGCCGATCGAGTGGTGGAGCAGGAGCAGCGGCGGCCCCTCGCCGCCGCGCAGCTCGTGGACGCGGCCGCCCGCGACCTCGATCGAGGCCGTGCCGTGGGCCGCGGCGCTCGTCGTCATGCTCGTCGCCCTCCGGCGCGCGGGCCAGCGCCCGCCCGCGCCGCATCATAGCAGCGCGCGCGGCCCGCCTCGCGGCGAGGCGCCGAGGGGGGTGGGCGCGCCGAGGGGGCGGGGGCGGCGTCAGGCGGTGCGGGCGAGGCCGGTGCGGGCGTCCTCGTAGCGGCGCTGGAGCCGCGCGGCGAGGCCGGGGCGCAGTCCGAGGCCGAGCAGCGTGTCGAGCACCTCGCCGGGGTAGGGCCGCGCCTCGGGCGGGGCGGCGCGCACCTGCCCGGTGAAGCCGTCGAAGCGCGCCAGCAGGTCGTCGAGGTCCGAGGCCTCGCGCAGCATGGCGAACAGCGCCTTGCGCCAGCCGCGGTCCACGCGCCCTCCTCGCCGCTCCGCTGGAGCGCACCCGACGATACCACCCCGCCCCCGGCGCGGCCAAAGGCGGCGGCCTCACCGCCCGAGGCGCAGGCGGAGGACGCACCACGCGAACCCGGCGAGGTCGCGGGCGGCGAGCTTGGGGGCGCCGCGGTCGCGGCGGCGGAAGAGGATCGGCACCTCCTCGACGCGGGCGCCCGCGCGCAGCAGGCGGTGCAGCAGCGCGATCTGGTAGGCGTAGCCGCGCTCGCGCACGCCGCCCGCGTCCGCCGCGCGCAGCGCGCCGGCGCGCACGGCGCGGTAGCCCGAGGTGCAGTCGCGCACCCCGCCCATCCCCGCCAGCCCGCGCGCGAGGCGGTTGCCCCACGCCGACAGCCAGCGGCGGCGGCGGCCCCAGCGCCGGTCGACGGCGCCGCCGGGCACGTAGCGGCTGCCGATCGCCACGTCGGCGCCGGCCTCGACGCGGGCGAGCAGCCGCCGGGCGTCGGCGGGGTCGTGCTGGAAGTCGGCGTCCATGCAGACAACGACGGCGGGATCGAGCGCCTCGAGGCACCACGCGAGGCCGCGCGCGTAGGCCGCGCCGAGGCCGCGCCGGGGCCCCTCGAGCAGGCGCACGCGCGGGTCGCGCCCGGCGAAGGCGCGCACGAGCCCTCCCGTGCCGTCGGGGCTGCGGTCGTCGACGACGAGGAAGGCGGCGCCGTCCTCGGGGTGGAGCGCCGTCAGGCGCTCCAGCAGCGCCTCGATGTTGGCGGCCTCGTTGTAGGTGGGGAGGACGAAGCAGACGGCGACGGCGGCGGCGGGGCCGCCGTCCACGGGGGGGCCGTCCGCGCCGCCGCCGGCGGTCAACGGCCGTCCGGCCCGCGCCCCGCGTCCCCGCCGAGGGCGCCCTGGGTGACGAGCAGGGCGAGGAAGAAGCCGGCGAACATGAGCTGCACGCCGCAGATCAGCAGGGCGATCGAGGGGATGGCGACGCGCATCCGCAGCTCGATGCCGTCGCCGCCGGTCTGCCCCCACACGAACAGGCTCCAGACGCTGCCCGCCGCGCCCAGCGCGGCCAGCGCGAACCCCGCGGCGAGGCCGCTCTCCAGCACGCGCCCGCCGCGCAGCAGCCACGCCCCGCGCCGGTCGGGCAGGCCGATGCGTTCGCAGAACACGCCCGCCAGCAGCGAGAACACGACGAGCTGCACGCCGCAGACGAGGAACGCCGCGCCGAACAGCATCGTGTAGGAGCCGAGGGGCCCGCCGGCCTCGACGGGGTTGGCGATGGGGGCCAGCAGCGCCAGCGCGCCGGCCAGCAGCAGCAGGCAGCCGGGGTAGAAGTAGAGCCAGCGCGGGGACAGCATCAGCAGCAGCCGCAAGTGCCGCCAGCCGTCGCGCCAGACGCGCAGGTGCGAGGCGCGATCGGGGTCGAGCGCGGGGCGCTGGCGCGTCGGCGCCTCGGCGATGCGCGCGCCGCGGCGGGCGGCCTTGACGATCATCTCGCTCGCCGCCTCCATGCCCGGGCAGCGCAGTTCGAGGCCGCGCGCGCTCGCCGTGCGGAACCCGCGCAGGCCGCAGTTGAAGTCGCGCACCGGCGAGCCGTAGAGCACCCGCCCCACCCGCGACAGCACCGCGTTGCCGAGGTAGCGCCAGAGGAAGCCGCCCCCGCCGTGCCGCTCGCCGCCGGCGAAGCGGTTGCCGAACACGAAGTCGCTGCCGCCGCGCAGCCGCTCCCAGTACGGCTCCAGCGCGCCGAGGTCGTGCTCGCCGTCGCCGTCGCCGAGGATCGCCCACTCGCCGCGGGCGGCGGCGACGCCCGCGGCGACGGCGTTGCCGTAGCCCGCGCGCGGCTCCGCGACGACGCGCGCTCCGGCCTCGCGCGCCCGCTCCGCCGAGCGGTCGCTGCTGCCGTTGTCGACCACCAGCACCTCGCCCGCGATCGCGTTGCGGTCGAGGAACCCCCGCGCCTCGTCCACGCAGCTCGCGATCGCCCTCTCCTCGTTGCGGCAGAGGATGACGATCGTCAGCTCGGGCGGCGGTCCGGGAGCGGGCGGCGGGGCGGCGGCGGGAGCGGTGGCGGCGGGGGCGTCCGGCTGGTCGGCGTCGCGCACCGCGTCGTCCCGCTCCCCTGCCTCGAGGCCCCGCGCGCCCAGCGTAGGAGCGCGCGCCGCCCCGCGTCAAAGCGCCGCGCGGCGCCTCGCGCCGCCGCCCGCTGCCCCGCCGCGCGCGCCGTGCGACAATGCGGCCATGACCTCGACCGGCGGCTACAGCGCCGCCCTCATCGACCACTTCGAGCGGCCCCGCAACGCGGGCGCGATGGCGGACGCCGACGCCGAGGCGTTCGTCACCAACCCGGTGTGCGGCGACTCGATGCGTATCTTCCTCCGCATCGACGGCGGACGCATCGCCGCCGCCTCGTTCCTCACCTCGGGCTGCCCGGCCTCGATCGGCACGTCCTCGGCGGCGACCGGGCTGATCGCCGGCCGCACCCTCGACGAGGCCGCCGCCCTCACGCGCGAGGACTACGCCGCCGCCGTCGGCGGCCTGCCGAAGTCCAAGCTGCACTGCTCCGTCCTCGCCGCCGCCGCCGTGCGCGAGGCGATCGGGACGTGGCGGCGCGGCGCGGGCGCCCCGGACGGCGGGGGGGCGGACGCCGAGGGGCGGGCGGACGGCGGGGACGGCGCGGGGGCCGCCTCGTGAACGCCGCCGCGATCGTGCTGGCGGCGGGCGCGTCGCGCCGCATGGGCTCGCCCAAGCCGCTGCTGCCTTGGGGCGACCGCACCCTCCTCGCCTGGGAGCTGGACGAGCTGCGCCGCTCCTGCGTCGGCGACGTCGTGGTCGTCACCGGCGCGCACGCCGACGCCGTGCGCCGCTCGCTCGGCGAACGGGGCGGCTGCTGCGTGTTCCACCCGCGCTGGGCGCAGGGCCGCGCCACCTCGCTCGCCGCCGGCGCGAGCGCGTTCTTGGGGATGGCCCGGCCGCGGGCGCCGGGGAGCACCGCGGACATCGCGCCCGGCCGCCCCGACGTGATCGTCATCCTGAACGTCGACCAGCCGACGCGCGCGGACATCGTCGACCGCCTCGTCGAGGAGCTGCGCGGCTCCGGCGCGGAGGCGGCGCAGCCCTCGTTCGGCGGCGAGCGCGGCCACCCCGTCGTCCTCGACGGCGCGCTGCTGGAGGAGCTGGCCGCCGCCAGCGAGGAGGAGCTGGGGCTGCGCTCGGTGCTGCGCCGCCACCCCCCGCGCCAGCTGCCGATGGACGGCGAGCCGATCGTGCGGCTCGACCTCGACACGCCCGCCGCGCTCGCCGAGGGCCGCCGCCTCTGCGGCGTCTCCGCGCCCGCCGCCGCCGGCGGCGACGGCCTCGGCGGCGGCCCCGCCGCTTGACGGCGCGCGCGGCGCTGCGCCTCGACTGCCTCGGTTCGGGGTTCGCGTTCTCGCACGGGCGCTACTGGAGCGGGTTCCTGCTGGGCGGGCGCGTGCTGCTCGACTGCCCGCCGCAGACGCTGCCGCACCTCTTCCGCCTCGGCGCGTCCGCGCGCGCGATCGACCTCGTGCTGCTCTCGCACGCGCACTCCGACCACGTCGGCGGCATGGACCTCTTCCTGCTCGAGGCGCTGCGCGGGCGCGAGGCGCGCGAGGGGCCGCCGCGCGAGCGCCCGCTCGCCGTCGTCGCGCCGCCCGGCGTCCGCGCGCGGCTGCGCGAGATCGCCGGCGCCTCGCGCCTGCCGGACGAGGGCGACCCCCGCCTGCGCTGGTTCGAGCAGGAGGGCGGCTCGGCGTTCGCGTGGGCCGGCCTGCGCGTCGAGTGCGAGGCGATGGAGCACGCTCCCGGCCTCCCGGCGCTCGGCTTCCGCGTGCGCGCTCCCGGCGGCCCCGTCGTCGCCTACAGCGGCGACACGCGCTGGTGCGAGGCGCTGCCGCGCCTCGGCGAGGGCGCGGACCTGCTGATCGCCGAGTGCGGCGGCGACCGCGCGAGCGGCCACCTCGAATGGGACGACGTGCGCGCGCTGCGCGAGGCGCTCGATCCCGCGACGCGCCTGCTCGTCACCCACTACGACCCGCTGGCCGTCCCCGGCTGGGCGCGCGCCCTCGCCGGCGTCGAGCTGGCCGAGGACTTCGCCGCCTACGAGGTCTGAGCGGCGGCGGTCCGGGCGGCGCCCGCGGGCGGCGTCGAGCAGCCGCGCGGCGATGCCGCGCCCGCGCCGGTCGCGCCGCGCGAAGAAGCAGACCACCGCCCACACCCCGGTTCCCGGCGGGTACTCGCCGCCGCCGAGCGAGCGCTCGCGGTAGCTGGCGCGCGGGGCGACCGAGCACCACGCCACGGGTTCGCCGCCGGGCCAGGGCCGCCAGACCATGCACCAGCAGTGCTTCGGCCCCCCGCGCCCCTCGAACAGCCGCGCGAGGTCGCCCCAGCGTTCGGGCGTCACCGCCGCGAACTCCAGCGCCGCCTCCGCCTCCGTCACGTCGCGCCTCCTCGCGCCCCTCGTGCGGCGCGGCGCGCGCGCGGCGCCGAGGTTAGGGCGCGCGCTCCGGCGCGCCAAGCGTCCACGCGGCGCGTTGCCGCCTGCGGGGCGCGCCGCTATCGTTCCCTGCGGGCGGGGCCGGAGGAGCATCGTGACCGACGGCATCGCCTACCGTTCGCCGGAGCACGCCGATCTGCCGCACGTCGCCAGGTTCTCGGGCGGCCGATCCTCGGCGGCGCTCACCTTCCTGCTCGCCGAGGCGGGGCTGCTGCGGCCCGAACGCGGCGACGTGGTCCTGTTCGCCAACACCTCGGCCGAGCATCCCGGCACCTACGAGTTCGCCCGCGAGTGCAAGCGCCGCCTCGAGCGCGAGCACGGCCTGCCGTTCCTCTGGTACGAGTTCTGCACGGTCGAGGACGCCGCGCGCGGCGCCTACCTGCGCCGCCCCTCCTACCGGCTGGTGCGCGGCGAACCCGTCGAGGACGACCCGGACGGCTACCGCTCGCGCGGCGAGACGTTCGAAGAGATGCTCTCCTTCCAGGGGATGCTCCCCAACCCGCACTCGCGCTCCTGCACCGCCAAGCTCAAGCTCTACCCCGCCCACGACCTGCTCGCCGAGTGGCTCGGACCCGGCGAGGGCCCGCGCCCCGCCGGCCACTACGCGCCCCGCCCCTTCGTCGGCCCCGACGAGGCGCTGACGCAGCACCGCCGCTACGGCGGCGCGCAGGACGGCGAGGGCTACCGGCTGCGCGTGCGGCGCATGACCGGGGCCCCGCACGCGCGCCCGGCGCAGCGCTGGACCGACTACACCTCCGCCCCCGACGCCCGCCCGTGGCGCGGCGGACGCCCGCGGGCGGCGGAGATCTGGGGACCGGACGCCGCGGCCTTCGTGACCCTGCTGGGGCTGCGCGCCGACGAGGGCAAGCGCATCGGGCGCATCGAGTCGCGCTCGCTGCTGGCCGAGGGCAGCGGCGGGCGCGACTGCTCGATCCGCACCCAGCCGCCGGGCGAGCGCCCCTACTTCCCGCTCGCCCAGTGGGGCTTCGGCGCGGACGAGGTCGGGGCGTTCTGGGATGGCCGCGATTTCGGCCTCGACATGCCCGAGGGCGCGGGCAACTGCGTGTTCTGCTTCATGAAGGGCACGGGCGACCTCGCGCGCATGGCGTCGAGGCCCGATCCGGCGCGCGTCGCCGGGGCGCCCTCGGACGTCGCGTGGTGGGCGGACGTCGAGGCCCGCTACCGCCGCGAGGCGCCCTCGCGCGGGGGCTGCGGCGTCTCCCGCTTCGGCTTCTTCGGCCTGTCCGGCCCCACCTTCGAGCAGGTCGCCGCCGGCGACGTCCCGCGCCGCGGCCGCTATGCTCACGGCGAGCCCTCCTGCGACTGCACGGACTGAGGGAGCGTGGACGCACGGACATCGGCGTTTCTGGAGGGAACGCGCCTGCTGGGCAGCGAGGAGCATTGCCGCCGCGCCGAGATCGCGCTCGACGGGATCGGCGCGGAGTGGGACGCGCACATGGCGACGCCGGAGCTGGGGCGCCACCTGCCCCACGCCCCGGGCCTCTACATGTTCGTGTGGCGGCCGCCGTTCCGGGCGCGCCTCGGCTCCGGCGGGACGGCGTCGTTCCGGCGCGTGCTCTACGTCGGGCGGGCGGGAGGGCCGGGCAGCGGCAACACGCTGCGGGGGCGCTACAGGGGGTACACCGCGTTGCTGGCGGACGGAGCGGCGGAGACGGACTGGCCGAAGGCGCGCGATCGCAGGCTGGCCGCGCTCTTCCGGCTGCGCCACCTCCGGTACTGGTGCGCGCCCGTGAGCGACGAAACGGCCCTGCCGGACATGGAGAAGCGGCTGATCGAACTGTTCGACCCGCCGGGGAACCACGAACGCCCGAAGCCGCAGCTGCAGGTGCTCCGGACCAGGCCGGCGTTCTAGCGCAAAGGGGACCGATGGCCAACGTCACCCACATTCCGGCGTTCCGCGCGCAGGTCGGCGACTGGACCTACTACATCGGCACGATGACGTACGCGGCGGTGAAGAACCAGATCAACTTCGCCTACGAGAAGCTGGGGAAGAACCGCGAGCTGGAGATGCTCCTGCAGCGCGGCATCACCAGCCGCACCGAGGTCATCTCCGAGTACCTGCAGACGAACGGCCAGCGCTTCCTCGGCGCGCTGACCGTGGGCGTCTGGGGCGGCAACCCGGACTTCCAGGAAGTGGGGATGGCCGACCGGAGCGGGCTGATGGCGGGCATCGACGACGACTGGGGGCTGCTCGTCCTCAACGGCGACGAGACCTACTTCGCCATCGACGGCCAGCACCGGCTCCAGGCCATCAAGGACGCGGTGGCGCGGAAACCCGAGCTGGGTTCGGAGAAGATCGCCGTGCTGTTCGTGCCGCACTACGACACCGCCGAGGGGCGCGAGCGCACGCGGCGTCTCTTCACGAGCATCAACCGCAAGGCGCAGCGCACCACCAAAGCCGAGAACATCGCGCTGGACGAGGACGACGGCATCGCCATCGTCACGCGCCGCCTGCTCGACGAGCACGACCTGCTGGGCCGCGACGGCGTCGTACGCATCTTCTCGCGCCCGCCCGCGGCCGACGGCCGCTTCACCCTCGCCGGCGCGGCCATCCCGAGGACCGACCCGCGCGCGTGGACGAACATGGGCACGCTCTACGAGATGTTGCGGCCCCGCGACCCCAGCACCGGCCCCGGACGGCGGCGGCCGACCGCGCTCGGCTTCGGCCTCCACCCCTCGATGTGCGCCCGCCCCGAGGACGCCCTGCGGCCGAGCGGCCCGGTGCTGGACGAGTCGTACGCCACCCTCGCGCGCCGCCTCGACGATCTGCTGGACGCCTGCGGCGGGCTGCGCGGCGCGCTCGCCGACGCCGCCGCCCACGGCACGGCCCGCGAGCTGCGCGCTCCCGAGGACGGCGAGGAGCGCGGCCACGCGCTCATGCGCCCGATCGTCCAGCGCCACCTCGCCCAGACGCTCGGCTTCCTCGTCGGCGACCAGCAGCGGCTGACCTGGGACGAGGCGCTGGCGCGCCTGCGCGGGCTGGATTGGGAACTCGGCCAGCCGCCGTGGACAGCGGTGTTCAACGAAGGCACGAGGCGCATGATCACGGGGCGCGACAACACCACCCTCCTGCGCCTGATGCTCGAGGCGCACCTCGCGCCCGCGAGCAAGCGCCAGATCGCCGACGCCCGCCGCGAGTACAAGGACCTGATCGGCGCGGACTACCCCGTGTCCGCCGACGCGCTCGCGGCGAGGCTGACGGAGCGGGCAATGACTGAACATAACGGGGGGGGGGGGATAGCGCCGCATGAGGGGCGGCGGCCTCCAGTTCCTCGAGACGGGACAGCCGCGAGGGTTCACCACGCTCGCGACCTCGGCGTGGGACGGCAAGCCCGAGCCGATCGTGCGCGAGCTGCTGCAGAACGCCCTCGACGCCGCTCGCGCCTCGGAACGCGGGCGCGCCGAGGTCGTGTTCACCGTCGCCTCCGCGCCGATCGCCGGCCTGCCGGGCATCGGTGAGTACCGCAGTCACTTCGAGGCCGCCGCCGCCGAGCGCGAGCGCGGCGCCCAGGGGCGCGAGGAACGCGACGCGATCGCGCGCATCCGCGCCGTGCTCGGCGGCGGGAACGCCGCCGTGCTGTTCTGCCGCGACAACGGGCAGGGCCTCGACGGCGACCGGCTGCGGCGCGTGCTCGGCGAGGGCGACAGCGGCAAGCCGGAGGAGGGCGCCGGCAGCAAGGGACTCGGCCACCTCACCGCGTTCGCCGCCTCGGACCTGCGCTACGTGCTCTACGCCGGCCGCTCGCGCGGGCCGGACGGCGCGCTGCGCGACGCCGCGAGCGGCCACGCGATCCTCGCCTCGCGCCGCTCCGAGGGCGGCAACGGCACGGGCGTCGGGGGCGACGGCTTCCTGCTCCGCTACGGCCAGCGCGGGCTGTTCGACGACAGCGACGCGATGTTCCCCGAGCGCGTCCCCGCGCTGCTCGCCGGCGAGCTGGAGGCGCTCGGCGGCACGGGCAGCGTCGTCGCCGTCCTCGGCTTCAACGGCTTCCGCGACGAGGCCGGCGACGACCCCGCCGAGGCGATCCGCGAGGCGGCGGCGGCGCACTTCCTCGCCGCGATCGCGCTCGGCGAGATGACGGTGCGCGTCCGCGACGCCGAGGACCGCGAGACCGCGGTCGAGCGCGGCACGCTGGCCGGGATCCTCGAACGCCACAAGGGGCAGACCACGCGGCACGGCGGCGTGCTGCTGCCGGGGGCGCAGGCGTGGCGCGCGTGGCGCGTGTTCGGGGCGGCCTCGGCGCGGGACCTCGACTGCGGGCTCGGCGGCGTCCGCATCCGCTTCCGTTCGCTCGACGGCGAGCCGGTGCGCGACTCGCGCGTCCAGCTCTACCGCGACGGCATGTGGATCACGAACGACGCGCCCGGCCTCGCGCCCGGCGACTTCGGCGGCAGCCGGCCGTTCGACGCCGTGGTGATGCTGACGCGCGGCGAACTCTACGACCTCGTGCGCGACGCCGAGGGGCCGGAGCACCGCGGCCTCGACCGCAACCGCCTCGTCGTCGGGCGGGACGCGAGCCGCTGGCTGCGGCTGCGCGGGCTGCTGCGCGCCGTCGCCGCGCGGCTGCGCGAGGAGGCGGGCGAGCGCGACGAGGCGTCGGCGTTCGTCCCGCCGGACTTCGCGATGTTCTCCGGCGAGACGATGCGCGCGGCGGAACCGGTGCGGCGCTACCGCCCGCGCCCGGCGCCGGGGCGGCCGGACGGCGGCACGACGCCGGCGCCGGACGACGAGGGAGCGCCCGGCGAGGACAAGCCGGGCGGACGCCGCGGCGGCAGGCGCGGCGTGACGCCGAGGCCGGGCCGCGGCGTGCCCGTGCGGGCGTCGGTGGCGCCCCGGCGCGGCGAGGACGGCGAGTACCGCACGCTGCGCGTCGCGTGGCGGCTGCGCGAGGGCGAGGACGCCGGGCTGGCCGGCGTGCGGCTGCGCGTGCCGTCGGGCTCCGACGAGACCTGCGAGCAGCCGCTGGCCCCCCGGTGGCTGCCGATGCGCTCCGTCGCGCGCGAGGGCCGCGTCGTCGCGCAGGCGCCCGGGGACGGCGGCGCGGCGGAGCTGGTCGTGCCCCTCGCCGCCGGCGAGCTCGAGATCGCGCTCGCCGAGCCGATCGCCGACCCCAACGCGATCGAGCTCGACGTCGTGCGCCGCCGGACGGCGGAAGGCGATGACTGACGCCGCCCTGCCGGTGCTGACCGAGGACGGCTCGCGCCTCGACTGGCCGGACGCCGCCTACCGGCCGGAGGTGCGGATCGGCGGCGGCGCCGCGAGGATCGCGCACCGGCTGGAGGGCGCGCCCACGCTGGAGCGGCTGATCGCCGAGGGCGCGGCCCGCTGGGCGGTGGAGCTGCGCTGCCCGCGGACGCTGCTGGCGCGCGTCGAGACCTCGGACGACGCAGGGCACGAGGCCGCGTGGAGCGCGGCGGAGGCGCACGGCGCGGTCTTCGTGATCCCCGGCGTGGTCGCCGTCCGCCCGCTGCGCCTCGAGGCGCCGGAGCTGGGCGCGCTCTGGCGCGGCGAGCGCCTCGACGTGCCCGCCGGCTGGTGGCTGGCGCGCGGCGTCACGCGCCGCGACAGCACGCTGCGCGAGTCGCTGCTGTCGTTCGAGCCGGACGCCGATCTGCCGCCGGGCGCGATGGCGGTGGACCCTCGCTGGGACGAGGGCCGGCCCCGCTTCGTCGTCCGCCTCGCGCCGGACATTCGCGCCGCCGCGGAGCGCGACCGCAACCTGCAGGTGGCGGGCCTGATCGCCGTCTGCGCCCGCTTCCACCGCGAGTTCACCCCCGAGGCCGAGGAGGAGCACGCCATCGTTCGCGAGATCCGCGATCGGCTCGAAGAGGCGGGCGTGCCCGCGTGGGACGACGAGGGCCAGTGGGACCCCGCGCGCGCGGCGACCGCGATCGAGCGGTTCGCCGCGGGGGAGCCGGACCCCGATCCCGATGCGTGAGGCGCTGCTGGCGGGCTGCGCGCGCGCCTTCGACGGGTGGCAGCAGTCGCTCGCGGCGCGCAACAACAAGGACCTGGCGGACGAGGATCGCGCCGCCCTCGAAACGCGCCAGCGGGCGCTGCTGGCGGCGGTCGCCGACGGGCCGGAGGCGCTGGCGCGCCACCTCCGCGAGCGGCTCGGCCTCGACGCGGCCACCGCGATCGACGCGCCGCCGCTGCCGCGCGAGGCGCTGACGCCCGGCGAGTTCCGCGACCCGCCGATCGAGCTGGAGCGGGAGCTGGCCGGCGCCTGGGAGGGGCTGGTGGAGCCCGGCCGGGCGGCGCAGCCGCTGTTCTGGCTGCTGTGCCACGTCGAGTGGATCGGGCAGGGGCGCATCGACGATCTCGAAGCGGCATTGACGCTCGGCGGGCGGAGCGACCGCACGACCGATCAGCGCACGCGCAACCTCCTGCGGCGCACGGGCGGACTGCCGCACGTCCGCTACAGCGTCACCGCGTTCTCCGACTGCCCGCTCGCCCGCGCGTGGTGGGTATGCCGCGTCGCCGCCGAGGCCGCGCGCGCCTCGGAGGGCGCGCTCGGCGCCGAGGAGGCGCACCGGGCGCTGCACGACCGCCGGCAGGTCTGGGAGACGCTGGCGATGCTCTCGGTACGCCGCGTCACGGCGATCAACCACCCGCGCGCCCGCGCGGCGCTCGTCGCCGCCATCGCCGGGCACGCGCTCGCCGAGGAGGCGGCGGTGCGGTCCGTCGCCTCGGTGCTCGCGCGCGATGCGCTCACGCGCTCGCCGCAGCACGTCCCGTGGGCGGAGCTGCGCGCGATCGCGGAGCGCGCCGCGCCCGCCTGACGCGCGCCCGCTCCTCGCGCTTCCGGGGCGAGGGCGCCGCGTCGCGGCCTCCGTCACGGCGCGCCCCCCTCGTGCGGCGCGACGCGCGCGCGGTACGCCTCGAAGTCCGCGTAGAAGGCGGCGGGCGTGAGGCCGAAGGCAGCCTCGAACGCCTCGCGCCAGCTCGCGGCGCCCGGCAGCGCCTCGTAGTACGCGAAGAGCGCGGGCTCGCCCGCCAGCGCGACGAGCCGCTCGGCTGCGAGGAAGCCGAGGGCGCGCGACTCCCGGTAGCCCGCCGCCTCCACGTCGGCATAGGTCTCCAGACTGGGCAGCGGCGCCGTAGCCCGCCTCGCCCGGGCGATCTCCCCGCTCCGGATCCGCTCCAGCGTGTCCACGCCCGTGGCGGCGCGATAAGCGTGAAGGGTGTAGTCGGAGATGCCCTGTACCAGCCACTCCGGACCGCGAGGACCGTGGCCTTCGGGAACATCGGGGAGCGACCCCCACGGTGCGAGGCGCTCAAGCACGTGGGAGAAGTAGGGACGCTCGTACGCGTCCGCGTTGAGTGGACGGATCGCAGGTAGCGACCGCAACGATCACGAACTCGTAACGGTAGATCGAGCAGAATCCCTCGCCGGGTTCGTAGCCGGGTGCGAATACCTGCAGGTGCTGCCCGACCGACTCCGCATCGGTCCCGACGAAGATCGAGAACTCCGCGGGGATGGTGGCGAAGCGCTCGGTGTAGAACCTGTGCACCCGGTCCAGTTCGGCTTCGATGGCGGCGCGCAGGGCGGGCGGCACGTCGGCGACGAACGCCAGCGCCGGCCCGGCGCGATCGTCGGCGAGGTGCGGCAGCAGCAGCAGCGGCGGCGCGACGCGCGTGCGGTACGCCTCGAAGTCCGCGTAGAAGGCGGCGGGCGTGAGGCCGAATGCGGCCTCGAACGCCTCGCGCCAGCTCGCGGTGCCCGGCAGCGCCCCGTAGTACGCGAAGAGCGCGGGCTCGCCCGCCAGCGCCACGAGCCGCTCGGCTGCGAGGAAGCCGAGGGAGCGCGACTCCCGGTAGCCTGCCGCCCCCATGCCGGCATTGGTCTCCAGACTGGGCAGTGAGGCCGTAGCCCGCCTCGCCCGGACGATCTCCCCGCTCCGGATCCGCTCCAGCGTGTCCACGCCCGTGGCGGCGCGATAGGCGTGATGGGTGTAGTCGTTGATGCCGAGCACCAGCCATTCCGGACCGCGAGGATCGTGGCCTTCGGGAACATCGGGGAGCGACCCCCACGGCGCGAGGCGCTCAAGCACGCTGGAGAAGTAGGGTCTCTCGAACTGGGTAAGGGGCTGATCGCATGTAGTGACCGCGACGACGAACACGGCGCCGCCCCCGCCGATCGAGCAAAAACTCTCGTCGGGTTCACTGCCCCGCATCAGGCGGTACTGCTCCGCCACCGACTCCGCATCGGTCCCGACGAAGATCGAGAACTCTGCGGGGAGCGTCTCGAAGCGTTCGGTATAGAACCTGTGCACGCGGTCGATATCCGCCTCGATTCTGCCGCGAATGTCATCCGGCACGTCGCCGAGGAATACCAGCGCCGGGCCGTCGCGATCGTCGAAGCGGTGCGGCGGCACGATCAAGGCGAGGCTCTCCGCGCGGTACGCCTCGAACTCATCGTAGAAAGCATCGACCGCGATTCCGAACGTATCCGCGAAAGCCTCCTTCCACCTCCACGGCTCCGCAAAAGGCACGGCCTGCCAGTAGCGGATATGCGACTCATGCTCCGTCAACCCGTCGGCATCAGGGGCGGTCGGCGCGCCGCCGAACTGACTCCCTTCCCGCGCCTCGGCGCGGGTGGCGAGCCATTCCGTCGCCAGAGCGCCCAACGCATAGGCCGGCCATCCCTCGGCGTAGAACGGCACGGGATCCGCGAGGTCGCGAAGGGGCGGGATCACGTCCAGCGCCGCCTGCCACCACAGCCAGCGTTGCCGGTCCCCCGTCCTGTCCCCCCGGCTCTGGAAGAACAGGCCTCCCGCGTACGTGGCCTGCCCCTCGATCAGCCACGCGGGAGAGGAACTGCCCTCGGTGGGCGGCAGTCCCTGCAGGTAGTGCTGCAGGACATGGGTGTACTCGTGCGCGATCGTGCCCCCGATCAGCTGGGAGTCCACGGCGTAGCGGCCGATGCGGATGAGGCGCGCGACAGCATTCGCCGCAATGCCAAGGCCGGGATGAACACGCACGGTGAACTCCGGCGGGACGATGCCGTAGCGTTCGGCGAAGAAGGCCAGCACCTCGGCGGTCTCCGCGCGGATTTCCGCCTGTCGCTCCTCCGGCACGCCGCCTATGAACTCGAACGCCGTGCGCCACGCGCCCGACTGCCACCAGCGGGCGTCCGAGGTCAACTCCACCTCGATCACGTCGCCGCGGCGGAGGGCGCGCAGCGTGTTCGCCTCCTCGGGCGCGCCGGGGCGGTAGCGCTCGAAGCCGCCCGTCTCCGCGTCCCAGCGCGAGGCGGCGGCGAGGCGGTCGCCGAAGCGCGCGAGGGCCTTGGCGGCGGGGACGCCGTCGCGCCCCATCCAGCCCACGACGTTGCGCCCCTCGCGCAGTTCGAGGAGCACGCTGCCCGCCGCCGGCTCCTGCGTCCACTCGACGGCCTCGCCGCCGCCGACCCTGAGCCACAGGCCCATGCCCGTCGTCAGCCGCGTCAGGCCGTCGCGCAGGACGCTGCGAGGGCGCGCGCGCCGCTCGATCTGCGCCTCGGCGTCCCACGCGGACACCAGCTCGAGCTCCGGCACGGCGCCGAAGATCGCCGACACGGGGGCGTCCTCGCCGAGCCACGCGGCCATGTTCCAGCCCGGCTGCAGCGTCGTCGTGACGGTCGAGGCGGCCTCGGCGTCCGGGGAGTCCTGGGCGGCGGCGGGCGGCGCGACGAGGGCCGCCGCGAGCATGAGCGCGGCGAGGGCAGCAGCGAGCGGTGCGCGTCGGAGCATGGCGGGCATGATACGCCGCGCGGGGCGGGCGTGGCGGGGCGCGGGCGTCAGCCCGGCCCTTCGCTGCCGTCGGCGGAGTCCGGTGGCGCGAGGGCGGCGCGGTACGCCTCGAACAGCTCGAGGTAGTTCGCGGCGGTGAAGCCGAAGGCGGCCTCGAACGCCTCGCGCCAGCCGGCGGCCTCCGCCAGCCGCCGGAAGTAGTCGATCAGCGGCGCGTCGGAGGCGAAGAAGGCGGCGAGCCACTCGGCGGCGAGGAAACCGAGGTCGTAGCCCGCGTCGCCGTGCGCCGCGAACCCCTCGCGGGTTTCGAGAGCGGCCAGCGGCGGGACGGCGTCGCGGCCGGCCAGCCTCGCGGCGGCGCGCCCGCGCTCCCGCGCCATGTGCGCGGCGAGGCCGCCGGGCGGAGCGGCGGCGATCCGCTCCGCGTACTCGGCGGCGCCCTCGGTCAGCCATTGGGGGGAGGCGGGGCCCTCGCCGTCCAGCGCGTCGCGGACGGCGTGGAAGTACTGGCGCGCGATCAGGGGTTCGGAGAGGCAGCCGATCAGCGCGAAGACGGCGCCGCCGCCGTAGTCGGCGCAGAAGCCCGCGGGGAGCGGCCGCCCGCGCGCCTCGAGGTAGCGGGGCGCGAGCGCCTCGCGGTCGGCGCCGACGACGAACGCGGCGGGCGTCACGGCGCCCCAGCGTTCGGCGAAGAGCGCCCGCGCGCGGGCGATCCAGCCGCCGACGAACGCCCGATCGACCCCGGACGCGCCGCCGGGGAACTCGGCGGACGGCGGCGGCGCGTCCGACTGCAGCCAGCGCGCGTCCGAGGTCAGCGCGATCGCGATCGCGTCGCCGTGGCGGAGCGCGCGCAGCGTGTTCGCCGCCGGCGGCGCGCCGGGGCGGTAGCGGTCGTAGCGGCGGGCCTCGGCGTTCCAGCGCTCGGCGGCGGCGAGGGCGCCGCCGAGGCCGGCGAAGGCCTCGGCGGCGGTCGCGCCGTCGCGGCCGGCCCAGCCCACGAGGTGGCGTCCCGCGCGCAGGTCGAGCAGCGCGCCGCCGGCGAGCGCGGGGCGCTCCCACGCGACCGCCTCGCGCCCGCCGATCCAGAGCCACAGGCCCATGCCGGCGGTGAGCCGCTCCAGCCCGTCCGCCGGGATCGAGCGGCGGTTGGCGATCCGGTAGCGGCGCGCGGCGGCGTCCCACGCCTGCGCCCGCACGAGCTGCGGTATCTCGCCGAAGATCGCCTGCACGGGGGCGTCGGGGCCGAGCCACGCGGCCATGTTCCAGCCGGGCCGCAGCGTCGTCGTGACCGCCGGGGGCGCCTCGGCGCCGGCGTCGCCTCGGGGCGCGGCGAGGGCGGCGGCGAGCGCGAGCGCGACGAGGGCGGCGAGCGGCGCGCGCCGGGTGGCCATGTCGTCTCCTGCCGCGCCGCCCCGCCACGGCAGGGTACAACACGGCGCGGGGATGGGCCGCGCGCGGGCTGCCCGTCGAGGCGATCGCGGCCTACGCGGGCAACCTCTACCTGCTCGACTACACAGCGGCCCCGAATCCACCCTCGCCGAGGACGACGCCCTCGACGGCGAGGACGTGCTCCCCGGCTTCGCCTGCGGCCTCGCCGCCCTCTTCGACGCCTGTGGGGTTAGCCCGACGCGCCGCGCGTCGGCGGGTGTCGCACGGGCTACTCGCTCTCGGTATACGCGAGCCTCACGCGAAGCCCGTTCAGACGGTCGTGCGGGATGAGCCGCTCGTGCTGCAGGCGCCCGACGACGATGCCGGGGCCGATGCCCTCGGCGGCGGCGAATTCGCGCACGCGGGCGGCCGTGTGGGGCCTCGACGCGACGAACGGCTCCCAGCGCTCCGGCGGGATCAGGAAGTCGGCGGCGAAGCGATCCGCCTCGGTCTCCCGTTCGTCGCGCGCCATGCCCCGCGCGTCCACGAACACCTCGCGCCGGGGATGCCCGAGCACGTGGCATGCCTCGTGGAAGAAGGTGAACCAGAAGACGTCGGCCCACCGATAACGGATGTTGATCTGGATCAGCGCCTTCTCTGGCGTCAGCCAGCGGGCGACGCCCTGCGCTCCGGTCTTCGGGAGTTCGCGGACGGCCACCAGCGCGACGCCGGCGGAAGCGCACTCTTCCCGCATCGGCGCCCAGAAGCCGCGTTCGGCGGTGAGGCCGCGAATGCGCGCGAGTGCTTCGCGGAAGCGCGTCTCGTCGTAGGGTTCGGTGGGGACGGCATGACCTTCGACCTCTCCGCGGCGCACCCACGCGTGCAGCGCCATCGGGTCGGTCTGCGCCTTCGGCGAGAGCCGGAGGCCGAGCGCGGTCTGGCGTTCGTCCCAGCGCGAGAACGACTGGATCCCGAGGAACCGCAGGAGCTCGCGCACCCGTCCGGCGGTCGTCTCGCCGCGATCGATCCAGCCCCGCTTCTCCATTTCCCGGATGGGGAACCGATCGAGCCAGTCGGCCTGCGCCTCGAGCTCCGGCTCCTCCTCGATCCGCGCGCGGGCAAGCGCGTACATCGACTGGAGGTTGAGCCAGACGCGCGAGGGGGTTCCGAGCACGCGCTCGAGGCCGAGCGCCGTTTCCTCGGAAATGGCCTTCCGTCCGCGGACGACCTCGTTGACGGCCTGGACGGGACGCTCCATGCGGCGCGCAAGTTCCGCCTGGCTCATGCCCCGCGCTTCGAGTTCTTCGCCGAGATAGATCCCCGGGTGGATCGCGTGGCCGGGCCAAGCCTCGGTGAGGGTCACGCTAGCCATGGTAGTCCTCCACTCCGGCGATCCTCAGTGGCCGGGCCAAGCCTCGGTGAGGGTCACGCTAGCCATGGTAGTCCTCCACTCCGGCGATCCTCAGTGGCCGGGCCAAGCCTCGGTGAGGGTCACGCTAGCCATGGTAGTCCTCCACTCCGGCGATCCTCAGCGCCCGCGCCGAATCCGCGACGGGCTCCACGATCAGCCGCCAGCGTCCCGTGAGGCGGATGGAGTACTGTCCTTCCCGGCCGTGGCGCAGCGGATGGCAATGCAGGAACTGGAACCTGAACAGGTCGTCCCACATGTCCAGACCCCGGATGAAATGGACGCGCTCCACATAGCGCCGCCCCACATCCGGTCCCCACTGCCGGATGGCCAGCTCCTCCCGTTCGAAGCAGCGCAGGAGCCGGTTATCGCCGAACCGCAACTCCACGCAGTTCACCCTTCGGGTGAATGCTAACGCTGGTCCGGAATTGTTTCAAGCACTCGGGGCACGGTCGGGCGCGCTGGGCGGGGTACCGGACGAGCCGCGCGCTGACCAGCGACGCCGCGAGGCGGAAGAGTGCGCCTCGAGGCATCGCAGCGCCAGGCGCGAGGGCGCTCCGCGCGCCCCGGCGTCAGGCCGGCTGGAGGGCGCGGGCGGCGACGGGGGCGGCGCCGCCGGGGGCGCCGCCCAGCGGGAACAGCGCCATCGCCGCGCCGCCGTCGTACCACGCCGGGAGGTACAGCGTGCCGGGCGCGAGGCCGTCGTCGAGGCGCGCGGCGACGCGCACCTCGACCCCGTTCGCGGCCAGCACGAAGTCCTCGCCGTCGCGGACGCCGAGCGCCTCGGCGTCGCGCGGGTGGATCAGCGCCGCCTCCTCGCGATGCATCCTGTCGGCGTCCGCCGATCCGATCGAGGCGCCGTCCCACGAGGTGTAGAGCGAGCGCTCGGCGATCAGGCGCAGCCCCCCGCCGCCGTCCGCCGCGGGCGCGGCGACCGGCAGGTAGCGCGCGCGGACGGCGGGCGGCGGCTCGGGCAGGGCGCGCGTGCGCGCCGAGCGCAGCTCGCCCCACGGGCGGTAGCCCCCGGCGCGCGGCGCGGCCTCGGCCATCGCCGCGGCGGGGCCGGCGGGCGGCTCGCCGCCGCCGAGGGCCGAGGCGAGCGCGCCGAGGATGGCGACGCCGCCCTGCTCCTCGCGGCGGGGGGCGGCGGCGGGGCGCTGGCGCGTGATGCGGCGGTCGCCGGTGGTGATCGTGCCGTCCTTCGCGAAGAACGGCAGCTCGGCGAGCACCACGCCGGCCCGCTCCGCCGCCGCCGAGCGCAGCGAGTCGATCACGATCAGCGCCTCGGCGGCGTCGAGGGCGGCGCGCACGGCGCCGGCGCCGGGGGCGCTGAGCAGCGGGTTGTCGTCGTGGATCACGAGGGCGCGGATCGCGCCGTCGCGGGCCGCCTCGACGATCGCGGGGAAGCCGAGGCCGCCCTCGCCGGGCGCGACGCCCATGTCGGCGAGGCCGAGCGCGTTGGCGCCGGACGGCAGCCAGTGGAGGCCGCGCGGCGCGTCGTCGCCGAGGGCGGCGATCGCGAGGTTGGCGCAGGCCGCGGCCTGCGCGCCGACCGTCTCCGGCGCGTCGAGGCCGTTGGGCGCGAACACGACGGCGAACGGCGGCGGCGCGCCGCCGTCCGCGGCGTCGTCGCCGTCAGTGCCGTCCTCGCCGTCCCCGGCGGCGGGCGGCGGCGGGCGGCGGGCGGCGAGCAGCGCGCGCGCCTCGGCGAGGGTGGCGGGGTCGGCGCCGGCCGGGGCGGGAGCCTCGCCGGCGGAGGGGTCGAGGGCGTGGGCGAGCTGCTGGACGGCGAGCGCCTCGTGGCCGGGCGCGGGCCGCAGCCAGACGGCGGCGAAGGGGACGAGCTCGCCCCAGCGCGCCGAGACCAGCACGAGCTTCGCGCCGCGCCTGACGACGGCGTCCTTCACGCGCAGCGCAATCACCTGGTGCGTCTCCTCGATGTCGCCGCCCGCGACGACGATCGTGGAGGCGTGCTCGATGTCGGCGTAGGTCGAGGTCAGGCGATCGCCGCCGAGCGCCGAGGCGAAGGCGGCGGCGGCGGCGCGGTGCGCCGGCCCCTGCGACCAGTCGAGGTGCGGCGTGCCGATCGCCGCGGCGAGCCGCGCCAGCATCGAGGCCTCCTCGTTGGTGGCGAGGGGCGAGCCGAGCACGGCGACGGCGCCCGCGCCGTGCCGCTCGCGGACGCCGGCGAGGGCGGCGGCGGCCTCGCCGAGCGCCTCGGCGGGGGGCGCGGGCAGCAGGCGTTCGCCGCGGCGGACGAGGGAGCGCGAGAGCCGCTGGCCGTCGGCGACGGCGTCGTAGTGGAAGCGCCCGCGCACGCAGATCTGGTCGCGGCTGGCGGGGTTGAGGCGGTCGGGGCGGACGATCACCGGGCGGCCGTCGCGCAGGCCGTAGGAGACGGTGCAGCCGACGGCGCACTGGTTGCAGGCCGAGTTCGTCCACTCCTCGGCGAGGGCCACCCACTTGTTGGGCTTCTCCATCAGCGTGGCGGTGGGGCAGACGTCGATGCAGGCGCCGCAGAAGTCGCAGTCCGATTCGTGGATCGCGCCGCCCGTGCCGAAGGCGATCCGGGTGTCCGATCCCTTGCCGGCGAGGCTGATCGCGCCGGTGTGCCGGAGGTCGGCGCAGGCGCGCACGCAGCGGGTGCAGAGGATGCACATCTGCGGGTCGAACTCGAGGAAGGGGTTGGCGCGGTCGACATCGGGCGGGGGCGTCTCGTAGTAGGAGCGCTCCTCGCCGACCCAGGGTTCCTCGAACTCGCCCATGTCGATCAGCTCGGTGGAGGTCTGGAGCTCGCAGCGGTAGTTCTTGCTGCAGGTGAGGCAGCGGTGGGTGACGACGTCGTCGCGGAGGCAGATCTCGCCGGGCTGGCAGTGGACGCGGCGATGGCAGGTGAGGCAGCGGTCGGGGTGGTTCGCCATGATCAGCGACATCACCTGCTGGCGCGCGCGCTTCGTCTCCGGGCCCTCGGTGCGGACGTCCATGCCGTCGGCGGTGACGGCGGTGCAGGAGAGCTGGAGCGGGGTGGGCCGCGCCCCCTCGATCTCGACGATGCAGGTGCGGCAGCCCGCGTAGGGCGCGAGGCCGTCGATGTAGCAGAGGTTGGTGATGCGGACGCCGTGTTCCTTGATCACCTCGACGAGGGGACGGCCGGCCTCGACCTCGAGTTGCTCGCCGTTGAGCGTGATCGTGGCCACGGGCGCGTTCCTCGCCTCGCGCGGCTGCGGCGCCGCTACCCGCGGTCGGGCTTGCCGGGCAGGCGCTGGGGGCCGAAGGGCCCGCCGGCGCCGGCCACCCCGAAGCGGCCGCGGGCGGTGGGGAGGGCGGTGCGCGGGGGGTCGTCCTCCTGCCGCTGGCCGTTGGGGTAAACGCCGCCGTTGCGGTCGAGGTAGGCGCGCGCCTCGCGGGTCAGCGACTCGCGGTCGCGGTACATGTCCTCGAACACGTAGACGGCGTCGTCGTAGCGTCCGCCGGCCTGGATCGCCTGGTAGGGGCAGGCCTCGGTGCAGAGGCCGCAGTACATGCAGATGCGGAAGTCGATCTCGTAGCGGTCGATGTGGAGGGTGCCGTCCTCGCGCGGCGAGGTCTGGACGAGGATGCAGCCGTCGGGGCAGGCCTGCGCGCAGGTGGAGCAGCCGGTGCAGCGCTCCTCGAACCACAGCAGGTTGGTGCGCGCGCGCACGGGCACGTCGCGCTCTCCTCCTCGGGGTAGGAGACGGTGATCGGGGGGCGGAAGAGGTGCCGGAAGGTGACGAGCAGCCCTTTGGCGATGCCCAGCCCGTACGCCACGCGCACCCCCTCGCGCCCCGCCCGCGCCGCCCCGGCGCCGCGAGGCGCAGCATAGCCGACGGCGCGCGCGGGCGGTAGGGACGCGCCGCGAGGGGCGCAGGGTGCGGCGACTGCCGCCGCGCCGGCGCGGCGGGCTACCCCCAGGCGTCGAAGAGGGCGGCGAGGCCGCAGGCGAAGCCGGGGAGCACGTCCTCGCCGTCGAGGGCGTCGCCCTCGGCGAGGGTGGATTCGGGGCCGCCGGCGCGGTGGATGTCGGCGGTGCGGGTGTCGGGGTGCAGGACCCAGACGAGGCGCACGCCGTGGCCGAGCCACATCCGCGCCTTGTCGTGGAGGGCGGCGCGCGTGTCGCGGGCGGAGGCGACCTCGACGACGAGGTCGGGCGGCGTCGCGGCGTAGCCGGTGACGCGCTCGCCCGGAGGCGCGCGCTCCGCCGGGAAGAAGGCGATGTCGGGTTCGCGCACCGTGTCGGGGTCGCGCGCCAGCAGCACGCCGGAGTCCGAGGCCGTCACCCGCCCCAGCTTCCGGGGCTGGACGAACACGACCAGCTGCGCCGTCAGGTACGCCGTGATCTCGCCGTGCTCGCGTCCCGAAGCCATCGTCTCGCCGAGCACCCCCCGGATCAGTTCGCCGCGGACGCCCTCGCCGTGGAGCCGCAGCAGATCGTCGGCGGTGAGCAGCCGTGTCGCGGTGGTCGTCATCGTCCTGCCTCGCGTCCAGCGTAGCGCACGGCGGAGCGAGGCGCGCGCTACGCCGCCGCCTCGGCGCGGCGGGCTACTCCCAGGCGTCGAAGAGGGCGGCGAGGCCGCAGGCGAAGCCGGGGAGCACGTCCTCGCCGTCGAGGGCGCCGTCCTCGGCGAGGGTGGATTCGGGGCCGCCGGCGCGGTGGACGTCGGCGGTGCGGGTGTCGGGGTGCAGGACCCAGACGAGGCGCACGCCGTGGCCGAGCCACATCCGCGCCTTGTCGTGGAGGGCGGCGCGCGTGTCGCGGGCGGATGCGACCTCGACGACGAGGTCGGGCGGCGTCGCGGCGTAGCCGGTGACGCGCTCGCCCGGGGGCGCGCGCTCCGCCGGGAAGAAGGCGATGTCGGGTTCGCGCACCGTGTCGGGGTCGCGCGCCAGCAGCACGCCGGAGTCCGAGGCCGTCACCCGCCCCAGCTTTCGGGGCTGGACGAACACGACCAGCTGCGCCGTCAGGTACGCCGTGATCTCGCCGTGCTCGCGTCCCGAAGCCATCGTCTCGCCGAGCACCCCCCGGATCAGTTCGCCGCGGACGCCCTCGCCGTGGAGCCGCAGCAGATCGTCGGCGGTGAGCAGCCGTGTCGCGGTGGTCGTCATCGTCCTGCCTCGCGTCCAGCGTAGCGCACCCCGAGGGGCGGCGCGCGCCCTACGCCGGCTGCGGGGGCGCGGGGTCCGAGGGGGAGGCGGCGGTCAGGAACTCGGCGGGAACGTCGCCGAGGCCTGCTTCGCGGAACTGCTGGCCGTTGCGGGCGTAGCCCTCGGCGACGCCGCGGATCATGCGGTGGTGGCGCTCCTCGGTGGGGCGGCGCACCTCGGCGGGAGCGCCCGCGACGAACGAGTGCGGCGGGATCTCGACGCCCTCGAGCACCACCGCCCCGGCCGCGACGATCGAGTACTCGCCGACGCTGGCCTCGCCGTTGACGACGGCGCCGTTGCCGATCAGGCAGTGCGTCTCGACCGTCTTGGCGTGGCAGATGACGTGGTGGCCCAGCGTCACGTAATCGCCGTAGCGCGCGTCGCTGTCGGTGTGGACGACGCAGTTGTCCTGGATGTCGACGAAGGCGCCGAGCACGATCCTGTGGTGGTCGCCGCGGATGATCGTGCCGGGCCAGACGCTGGAGTACGGCCCGATCTCGACGTCGCCGACGACGTAGGCGGCCTCGCTGACGAAGGCGGTGGGGTGAATCCTCGGCGACTTGCCGCGGAAGCTGCGGATCACGGGCGGCGTCCTCCTCGCTGGCTGCGGCGGCGCGGGCGGCGCGAGGCCTCAGCGCCGGTCGTACTGGCGCATGTGGCCGGCGCCGGGGGGCCGGTCCCAGATCTCGATCAGCGTGCCGGCGCAGCTGCGGGGGTGGAACCACGCGACGTGGACGTCGCGGCCCTCCTCGCGCGGGGGCGGCTCGCCGATCGGCTGCAGGCCGGCGGCGACGCCGCGATCGTGCGCGCGGTGCACGTCCGGCGCGTAGGGCGCGACGTGGTGCCACACCGCGCCGAGGGGCGCGCGGTTGGCGACGAGGCGCGCCGTGCCGCTGTCGTCCGTCGTCGGCACGCTGACCTCGATCACGGTGCCGCCGACCGGGAACTCGACGAGGTGCACGGGGTCGTCGGCCTCGCCGGGGCCGTCGCCCTCGCCCTCGCCGTAGTCGGCGGGTTCGAGGCCGCGCTCCTCGGCGGTGTCGTCGTAGAGGCCGAAGGCGCCGCCGAACAGCGCGCGCACCTCCTCGACCGAGCGCGCGGCGACGCCGACGTGCCCCATGCCGGTGAGCGTGCCGTCGCCGAGGTAGTGGGGGTGCGGGTAGTAGCCGTCCTCGGGCACGACGCGGATGCGGAGGCCGAGCGTCGCGGCGGGGTCGAGGAAGACGGCGCTCGCGCCGTCCCACGCCCCCTCGGCGCCCACTCCCCGCTCGCCCAGCGCCCGCACGTCGGCCGCGAGGTCGTCCGAGGCGATCGCGACCCAGTACATGCCCGCGCGCCGGGCGGCGACGAACTCGGCGGCCGGCCCCGTCTCGCCGTCGGGGCAGGCGATTTCGAGGTACATCTCGCCGATCGGGATCTCGATCGCGGTCGTGCCCCCGATCGTGCCGGGGCGGCCCTGCGGCCACGGCGAGCGGTGCTCGTTGACGGCGAGGCCCCAGCCGTCGCAGAACACGCGCCGCCCGGTCTCGAGATCGCCGGCCAGGATGCCGACGTGGTGCACCTTCGTGAACGCCATGCGCCCTCCCGCTCCTCCCCGGCGCGCCGCGCCCGAGGCGCCCGCGCCCGCGGGCAGCCTACCGATCTTCGCGCCCCGGGGCGAGCGCGCCCGAACGGCGCCTCGCCGCAGCGGGGGCTAGACCCAGATGCCGGCGCGCTCCTCCCAGAAGAACTGGACGAGCATTCCGCCGGTCTGGCGGGGGTGGAGGAAGGCCTCGCTCCAGCGCGCGCCGTCGGTGACGCCGCTGCGCTCGCCGAAGGGCGCGACGCCGTGGCGCTCGCAGGCGTCGAGGGCCACCGACCAGTCGCCGACCTCGAAGGTGACGTGGTGGATCGCGTGGCCCCGCCGCCGGATGTAGTCGGCGATGAACGAGTGGTCGCCGAGCGGCTGGATCACCTCCCAGCGCATCTGGCGCGTCGGCGTCTCCATCACCTCGGTCTCGAACTCGCGGCTGGGGTCGTCGGAGCGGTAGGCGCTCTCCATGCCGAGCGCGCGCGCGTACCAGCCGGAGAGCACGCCGCGGTCCGAGTGGGCGTGCGAGAGGTGGTTGACCGCGACGATGCCGAGCGCGCCCTCGCGCGGCATCGGCCGCGGCGGGACGGGATCGGCGGCGGCGGCGGCGCGGAAGCGGAACTGGAAGCCGTGCCCCCCGTGCCGGGGATGCACGAAGATCTCGCCCGTCCCGCCCGGCTCCCGCGATCCCTCGCTCCAAGGCTCGATGTCGAGGGCGCGCAGCTCCTCGATCGCCTCGTCGAGGTCCTCGACGATCATCAGCACATGATGAAGGCCCGGACCCTGCGGTCCGTCGATGAAGCCCCGCAGCCACGAGTGCTCGCCGAGCGGCGCCATCAGCGCCCAGTCCACCTCGGAGCGCCCCGGCACGGCGAGGCGCACATGCTCGACGCCCCCCGCCTCGTCCCGCACGCGGGGGCCGGCCTCGAAGCCGAACAGCCCCTCGAGCAGCCTGACCTGTGGACCGAGGTCGGCCACCGCCATCCCGATCCGGTCTATCCGTTCGATCCGCACCATCGCGTTTCCTCCTCGCTTCGCGCGCCCGCATCATAGCGGAAACGCGGGCGCGCCGCCGGGCGGCGGCGGGAGGAGGCGCGATGCGGCCCGGCCGCGTGCTGATCCTGCTCAACCCCGCCGCGCGCCGCGCGCCGTCCGAGGCCGCGCTGCGCGCCGCCGCCGCCCCGCTCGCCGCGCGCGGCTGGCGCTTCGGCCTGCAGTCGACGCGCGGCCCCGGCGACGCCGAGCGCATCGCCGCCGAAGCCGCCGCCGAGGGCTGCGACGCCGTCCTCGCCGTCGGCGGCGACGGCTCGGCGCACGAGGCCGCCAACGGCCTCGCGGGCACGGCGACGGCGCTCGGCGTCGTCCCCGCGGGCACCGCCAACGTCTGGGCGCGCGAGGCGGGCGTCCCGCGCGGCGCGGCGCGCGCGCTCGCCTTCCTCGAGGCCGCGCGCGCCGTCCGCGTCGACCTCGGGCGCGTCGCGACGGCGGACGGCCGCGAGCGGCGCTTCCTGCTGATGTGCAGCGCCGGACTCGACGCCGAGGTGGTGCGGCGCCTCGCGGCGGGCGGGGCCGGCAAGCGGCTGCTGGGCCGCGCGCGCTACGCCGCGGCCGGCCTCGCGCACGGCGCGCGCGCCGCCCCCGCCCGCGCGACCGTCGAGGCCGGCGGCGAGCGCGTCGAGGGCGACCTGCTGTTCGCCGTCGCCGGCAACACGCGGCTCTACGGCGGCGTCGCGCGCCTGACCGGCGCCGCCCGCGCCGACGACGGGCTGCTCGACGTCGTCGCGTTCACGGGGCGGGGCCTCGGCGACCGCCTGCGGCTGACGGCGCGCGCGCTGCGGGGCGGCCTCGACCGCCACGCGGGCGGCGGCGTCGCCTACCTCCGCGCCGCCGGGGCGCGGATCGAGGCCGAGCGTCCCCTCGCGGTGCAGGCCGACGGCGAGTACCTCGGCGTCACGCCCGCCGCGATCGCCGTCGAGCCCCTCGCGCTGACCGTGCTGATCGCACCCGGCCCCAACCCCCTGCTCGGCGGGGGTTAGCGCGGGACGCGGGCGGCCGGCGGCGGCTGGTCGCCCTCCGGGGGCGAGGCTTGGCCGTGCTCGTTGTTGCCCCAGCAGACGGCGGAGCCGTCCCCGCGCAGGCCGCAGGTGTGCGCGCCCCCGGCGCTGATGGCGGTGAACCGCTCGCCGCGCGGCGGCTCGGCCTGCCCCTCGGCGTTGTCGCCCCAGCACCGGGTCGAGCCGTCCTCGCGCAGGCCGCAGGCGTGTTTTCCGCCCACCGCGATGGCGCCGAACCGCTCGCCGTAAGGAGGGCGTCCACTGACGCCACGGCTTAGGAGGGGGTCGCCGCGCCCCCAGCACGCGGCCGTTTCGTCGGTGCGGAGGGCGCATATGCCGCCCGTACCGGCGGCGATGGCGGTGAACCGCTCACTGGAAGGAAGATGCTCCACCGGCCAGTCGAAGATCATCGGAAAGAGGAGGCCCCAGCAGGCGGCCGAGCCGTCCTCGCGCAGGGCGCAGGCGCTCCAAAGGCTCGCGGCGACGGCGACGAACGACCCGTCGATGGGTGGCGCGATCACATCGTCCGCAGTGGCGCCGAACAGCTCATGCACCGACGGCGGAGGGTCGGGTAGGCCCCAGCAGACCGCCGCGCCGTCGTGCTGGCGGAGGGCGCAGGTGTGCAGGCTCCCGGCGCTGACGGCGGTGAACCGCTCGCCCTCGGGCGGCTCGGCCTGCCCCTCGGCGTTGTCGCCCCAGCAGACAGCGGAGCCGTCCTCGCGCAGGCCGCAGGTGTGACCCAAACCGGCGCTGACGGCGGTGAACCGCTCGGTGGTCGGCGAGGCGGCGGGCTGGCCGCTGCACGCCGCGAGCGCGAGCGCCGCGAGGCACAGCAGGCCCCACGCCGCGGCCGCGCCGGGTCCCCGCGTGATGCGCCGGAGCATCGCCGCCCTCCTCGCCGCGCCGCATGGTAGCCCGGCGCGCGGGACGAAGCCCGCCGGGACGCCTACTCCGAGGCGTCGGCGCCGGCGCCCCCGGCCCCAACCCCTGTTCGGCGGGGGTTAGCGCGGGACGCGGGCGGCCGACGGCGGCGGCTGGTCGCCCTCCGGGGGCGTCGCCTGCCCCGTGTCGTTGTTGCCCCAGCAGACGGCGGAGCCGTCCCCGCGCAGGCCGCAGGTGTGCGCGCCCCCGGCGCTGATGGCGGTGAACCGCTCGCCGCGCGGCGGCGCGGCCTGCCCCTCGGCGTTGTCGCCCCAGCACCGGGCCGAGCCGTCCTCGCGCAGGCCGCAGAAGTGCCTCGCGCCCACCGCGATGGCGACGAACCGCTCGCCGGAAGGAGGCGGCGCCCCGACCCCGACGCCAGCGTTCAGGAGGGGGCCGCCGCCCACCCAGCACGCGGCCGTTTCGTCGGTGCGGAGGGCGCATATGCCGCTCCCGCCGGCGGCGATGGCGGTGAACCGCTCACCGGAAGGAGGATCTTCCAGCCAGAAGAGGCCCCAGCAGGCGGCCGAGCCGTCCTCGCGCAGGGCGCAGGCGCTCCAGACGCTCGCGGCGACGGCGACGAACGACCCGTCCGTGGGCGGTGGCGCGATCACCAGCCCATACACCGGCGGCGGGTCGTGATCGCCCCAGCAGACCGCCGCGCCGTTGTCCTGGCGGATGGCGCACGTGGCCAGGTAGCTGGCGCTGACGGCGGTGAACCGCCCGCCCGGCGGCGGCTCGGCCTGCCCCTCGGCGTTGTTGCCCCAGCAGACGGCGGAGCCGTCCTCGCGCAGGCCGCAAGTGTGGTAGCCCCCGGCGCTGACGGCGGTGAACCGCTCGCCATCGGGCGGCTCGGCCTGCCCCTCGGCGTTGTCGCCCCAGCAGACGGCGGAGCCGTCCTCGCGCAGGCCGCAGGTGTGACCCAAACCGGCGCTGACGGCGGTGAACCGCTCGGTGACGGACGTGGGGCCCGGCGGCGCCTCCGCAGGAGGCGAGGCCCGGCCGAACCCGTTGTTGCCCCAGCAGACGGCGAAGCCGCCCTCGCGCAGACCGCAGGTGTGCCGTTCGCCGGCGCTGATGGCGGCGAACGGCTCGGTCGTGGGCGGCTCGGCTTGTCCGTACTCGTTGTCGCCCCAGCAGACGGCGGAGCCGTCCTCGCGCAGGCCGCAGGCGTGGTCGTCGCCGGCGCCGATGGCGGTGAACCGCTCGCCCCGTGGCGGATCGGCCTGCCCCGCGTCGTTGGCGCCCCAGCAGGCGGCGGAGCCGTCCTCGCGCAGGCCGCAGGTGTGCCCTTCCCCGGTGCTGACGGCGGTGAACCGCTCACCGGAAGGAGGAAGATCGACGAGGCTGCCCCAGCAGACGGCGGAGCCGTCCTCGCGCAGGCCGCAGGTGTGCCCCGCGCCGGCGCCGATGGCGGTGAACCGCTCGCCCTCGGGCGGCTCGGCCTGACCCCTGCCGTTGTCGCCCCAGCAGACGGCCGAGCCGTCGTACGCGCGGAGGGCGCAGGTATGCGAGCGCCCGGCGCTGACGGCGGCGAACCGCTCCCAGTGAGGCGCGTCCCGGCCCTGGCAGACGGCCGTGCCGTCGTCGCGCAAGGAGCAGGTATGCGAGTGCCCGACGCTGACGGCGGCGTACGGCCCGTCTTCGGGCGGCGGAACCCACCTCGGCGCCCCCCAGCAGACGACCGCGCCGTTGTTGCGGAGGGCGCAGGCGTGGTCGCCGCCCGCGCTGACGGCGGTGAACGCATCCTGCGCGGCGAGCCGCCGCACGACCTCGTCCGCGACGGCCGCAGGGGCGGGCGTCGCCTCGGGCGTCGGCGAGGTCGGCGAGGCGTCGGGCGCGGGCGAGGCGGTGGGCGAGGCCGGCGGCGAGGGGGCGGGCTGGCCGCTGCACGCCGCGAGCGCGAGCGCCGCGAGGCACAGCAGGCCCCACGCCGCGGCCCGCGCGCAGGTCCCTCGTGCGGCGTATCCGAGCATGACCTACTCCGAGGCGCTGGTGTCGCCCCAGCAGACGGCGGAGCCGTCGGCGCGGAGGGCGCAGGTGTGCAGGCCCCCGGCGCTGACGGCGGTGAACCGCTCGCCTGTGGGCGGCTCGGCCTGCCCCGCGTCGTTATCGCCCCAGCAGACGGCGGAGCCGTCCTCGCGCAAGGCGCAGCTATGCGAGTACCCGGTGCTGACGGCGGTGAACCGCTCGCCCTCGGGCGGCTCGGCCTGTCCCGCGTCGTTGTCGCCCCAGCAGACGGCGGAGCCGTCCCCGCGCAGGCCGCAGAAGTGACGATCGCCGGGGCTGACGGCGGTGAAGGTTTCCCGTGGCGGCTCGGGCGGACCGCCGTCCGGATAATAGCCGACGATCTGGCTCATGCCTCGCCAGCAGGCAGCCGAGCCGTCGTCGCGCAGACCGCAGGTATCGTTGGGACCGGCGTCGATGGCTGCGAACCGCTCCCCCGTCGGCGGCTGAATGTCCTCCGGCGGGTCGTCATCCGGGCTCACGCTCCAGCACAGCGCCGAACCGTCCTCGCGCAGGCCGCAGGAATGCGTCTGTCCGGTTCCGATGGCGGTGAATCGCTCGCCGCGGGGCGGCGCGGCCTGACCGAAACCGTTGTCGCCCCAGCAGGCGGCCGTTCCGTCGGCGCGGAGGGCGCAGGTGTGCTCCCAGCCGGCGCTGACGGCGGTGAACCGCCCGCCGGGGGGCGTGGCCCGCCCAGCGACGTCGTTGCTGCCCCAGCACGCGGCCGAGCCGTCCTCGCGCAGGGCGCAGGCGTGTGCGTACCCGGCGCTGACGGCGGTGAACCGCTCTCCCTCCGGCGGCGCTGCGGCCTCGGCGAAATGACCGAGCGGCGTGGCCGGGCGCTGCTGCCCGAACCCCCAGCAGACGACCATGCCGTCGGTGCGGAGGGCACAGGGTCCTCGCCAGCCGCCGCTGATGGCGGAGAACAGTTCTCCCGGGGGCGGCGTGGACCGGCCGTAATCGTAATCGCCGTAGACCCAGCAGGCCGCCGAGCCGTCGGTGCGGAGGGCGCAGGTATGAAAGGCCCCGGCGGCGATGGCGGTGAACCCCCCGCCGGGGGGCGCGGCCTGCCCCTCGGTGTTCGCGCCCCAGCAGACGGCCGAGCCGTCCTCGCGCAAGGCGCAGGCGTGACCGTCTTCGGAGGCGGGGGAAACACTGACGGCAGCGAAGCGCTCGCCTGTGGGCGGCTCTGCCTGGCCGCTCCTGTTGTCGCCCCAGCAGACGGCCGAGCCGTCGGTGCGGAGGGCGCAGACGTTGCCGCCGCCGCCGCTGATATGGGTGAACCGCTCTCTTGCCGACGGCGGCGCCACGGTCACGCGATAATCGTAATCCAGCGATCCCCAGCAGGCGGCCGAGCCGTCCGGCCGCAAGGCGCAGGTGTATGCGTCGCCGGCGCTGATGGCGGCGAACGGCTCGGTCGTGGGCGGCTCGGCTTGTCCGTACTCGTTGCCGCCCCAGCAGGCGGCGGAGCCGTCGTCGGTGCGGAGGGCGCAGGTATGGACACCGCCGGCGCTGATGGCCGTGAACCGCTCGCCTGCGGGCGGCTCGGCTTGTCCGTACTCGTTGTTGCCCCAGCAGGCTGCAGAGCCGTCCTCCCGCAGGCCGCAGACGTGGTCGCCTCCGACGCTGATGCGGCCGCTGCCGATGGCGGTCGGCGCCGCCTCGAGGGCGGGCGTCGGCGTCGCCTCGGGCGTGGGCGAGGTCGGCGGCGAGGCGGTGGGCGTCGCCTCGGCGGTGGGCGAGGGCGTCGGCGAGGGGGCGGGCTGGCCGCTGCACGCCGCGAGCGCGAGCGCCACGAGGCACAGCAGGCTCCGCGCCGCGGCCGCGTGCCCGTGTCCCAGCGTGGTGCGCCGGAGCATCGCCGCCCTCCTCGCCGCGCCGCATGGTAGCCCAGCGCGCGGGACGCAGCCCGTCGGGATACCTACTCCGAGGCGTCGGCGCTGGTGTCGCCCCAGCAGACGGCGGAGCCGTCGGCGCGGAGGGCGCAGGTGTGCAGGCCCCCGGCGCTGACGGCGGTGAACCGCTCGCCCCGTGGCGGGGTGGCCTGCCCCGCGCCGTTGTCGCCCCAGCAGACGGCGGAGCCGTCCCCACGCAGGGCGCAGGAATGCGAGAACCCTGTGCTGACGGCGGTGAACCGCTCGCCCGTGGGCGGCTCGGCCTGCCCCGCGTCGTTTTCGCCCCAGCAGACGGGGGAGCCGTCCCCGCGCAGGCCGCAGAAGTGACGATAGCCGGCGCTGACGGCGGTGAAGGTTTCCCTCGGCGGCTCGGGCGGGCCGTCCAGATAATAGCCGACGATCTGGCTCATGCCCTGCCAGCAGGCAGCCGAGCCGTCGCCGCGCAGACCGCAGGTAGCGTTGGGACCGGCGTCGATGACTGCGAACCGGTCCCCCGGCGGCGGCTGAATGTCCTCCGGTGGGTCGTCCTCCTGGTTCCCGCTCCAGCACAGCGCCGAACCGTCCTCGCGCAGGCCGCAGGAATGCGAGAACCCGGTGCTGACGGCGGTGAATCGCTCGCCGCGAGGCGGCGCGGCCTGACCGAAACGGTTGTCGCCCCAGCAGGCCGCCGTGCCGTCTGTGCGGAGGGCGCAGGTATGCAAGTACCCGGCGCTGACGGCGGTGAACCGCCCGTCCGGGGGCGTGGCCCGCCCCGCGTCGTTGTTGTTGCCCCAGCACGCGGTCGAGCCGTCCTCGCGCAGCGCGCAGGCGTGTGCGTGCCCTGCGCTGACGGCGGTGAACCGCTCTCCCTCCGGCGGCGCGGCGCGGGCGGCCTCGGCGAAATGGCCGAGCGGCGTAGCCGGACGAGCTTGCAGGCCCCCGCAGACGACCATGCCGTCCTCGCGCAGGCCGCAGGTATGCCAGTCGCCGGCGTCGATGGCTGCGAACCGTTCCCCCGGGGGCGGCGTGGCCGAGCCGACAGAGTTGTCGCCCCAGCAGGCCGCCGTGCCGTCGGTGCGGAGAGCGCAGGTAGATGCGGAGCCGGCGCTGATGGCGGTGAACCGTTCGTCCTGGGGCGGCATGGCCTGGCCGTAATCGTTGTTGCCCCAGCAGGCGGCCGAGCCGTCCTGCCGCAAGGCGCAGGCGTGACCAACTGTCGCGTCCGACACGCTCGACCAGTAGTCGGAGGAAACGCTGACGGCAGTGAATCGCTCGTCCTGGGGCGGCTCAGCCTCGCCGCTCATGTTGCTGCCCCAGCAGACAGCCGAGCCGTCGGTGCGGATAGCGCAAACGTTGCCGCTGCCGACGCTGATGCGGGTGAACCGCTCTCTTGCCGGCGGCGGCGCCACGGTCGTTTCGTAGTCATGATCCAGCGATCCCCAGCAGGCGGCCGAGCCGTCCGGCCGCAAGGCGCAAGTGTGCTGGCCGCCGGCGCTGATGGCGGCGAACGGTTCGTTCGTAGGCGGCTCGGCTTCTCCGTACTCGTTGCCGCCCCAGCAGGCGGCCGAGCCGTCGTCGGTGCGGAGGGCGCAGGTATGTGCGCTGTTGGTCCCATATGCGCCGCCGACGCTGATGGCGGTGAACCACCCGCCTGCGGGCGGCTCGGCTTGTCCGTACTCGTTGCCGCCCCAGCAGACGGCCGAGCCGTCCTCCCGCAAGGCGCAAGCGTGCCTGCCGCCGACGCTGATGCGGCCGCTGCCGATGGCGGTCGGCGCCGCCTCGAGGGCGGGCGTCGGCGTCGCTTCGGGCGTGGGCGTCGGCGTCGCCTCGGCGGTGAGCGAGGCCGGCGAGGCGTCGGGCGTCGCCTCGGCGGTGGGCGAGGGCGCCGGCGAAGGGGCGGGCTGGCCGCCGCACGCCGCGAGCGCGAGCGCCGCGAGGCACAGCAGGCCCCGCGCCGCCGCCGCGCGCCCGTGTCCCCGCGTGATGCGCCGGAGCATCGCCGCCCTCCTCGCCGCGCCGCAAGGTAGTGCGCTCACTCCGCGGGCCGCACCTCGCCGCCGGGCCCGGCCTGCTTCCGCGCGGCGATCAGCTTGCCGATCAGTTCATAGCGCGGCCCCAGCCTGTCGTACTCGGCCTGCAGTTCCGGGTCGCGGGCCCGCAGCGCCCGCAGATGCGCCCGCGCGTCGGTCCGCGGTCTGGTCTCCATGTCCCATCCTCGTTCCCGATCCGGCGACAGCCTTCTCGGTCAGGCTACCGCGCCGCCGCCGTGTTCTCACTCCGCGGGGCGCAGTTCGCCGTCCTCGAGGCGGAGGCGGCGGGCGCCGGGGAGGGCGGCGGGGGAGGGGCGATCCTCGTCGGCCGAGGTGATGACGACCTGCTCGACGCCGTAGGCGGCGGCCAGCACACGCTCGCGGCGTTCGGCGTCGAGCTCGGACAGGATGTCGTCGAGCAGCAGCAGCGGCGCGTCGCCGCCGCGCTCGCGCGAGAGCGCGACCTCGGCGAGGCGCAGCGCGAGCGCCGCGCCGCGCTGCTGGCCGCGCGAGGCGAACGCGCCCGCGTCCTCGCCGCCGATCGCGAAGCGCACGTCGTCGCGGTGCGGGCCGAGGCGCGTCATGCCGGCGGCGAGGTCGTCGCCGCGGCCCGAGGCCAGCGCGTCGCGGAAGGCGGCCTCCACGGCCTCGGCGCCGGGGGCGGCGCGCGCGTCCCCGGCGGCGGCGGGCGGCAGCGCCGGCTCGTAGCACACCGCCAGCGGCTCGGCGCTCGGCGCGAGCGCGGCGTAGTGCGCCGCCGCGTCGCGCGCGAGGGCCGCCAGCGCGCGCGCGCGCCCGTGCGTCACCACCGCGCCCGACGCCGCCAGCTCGCCGTCCCAGAACGCGAGCTCGTCGCCGGCCCGCGCGCGCCGCTCGCGCAGTCCGCGCAGCAGGCTGTTGCGCTGCAGCAGCACCCGCTGGTAGCGCTGCAGCGCCCGCAGGTACTCGCGATCGAGCTGCGAGATCGTGATGTCGAGGTAGCGCCGCCGCAGCGCCGGGGAGCCGTCCACGATGCGGAGGTCGGCGGCGGAGAACATGACCGCCCGCAGCCGCCCGATCAGTTCCGAGGCGCGCCGCGCGATTCCGTCCACGCGGAAGCGGCGGCTCGTCGGCGGGGGCGGCGCGTCCGCCTCGGCGTCGGCGCGGGAGCGCGCCTCGCGGCTGCCGATCACGATCTCGACCGCGACCGCGCCGGACGCCGCGGCGACCTCGGCGCGCAGCGTCGCGGCGGGCAGCGGCTCCTCGCGCAGGGCCCGGCGCGAGATCAGGTCGGCGTCGGGGCCGGCGCGGGCGGCGCGCGTGGTGGCCAGCAGCGCGATCGCCTCCAGCAGGTTCGTCTTGCCCGCCGCGTTCGGCCCGGTCACGACGTAGCGCCCCGGCTCCAGCGCGAGGTCGAGCCGCCGGAACGTGCGGACGTTCGTGAGCGAGAGGCGCGACACGTGCATCGGCGGTCTCCGGGGCGCGCGGAGATTATCGCCCGCCGCGCTCCTCGTCGCGCCCGCTGCCCGTTGACGCCCCGGCCCGTAGGCTGGACGCCGAGGGCGCGCGCGACCGCCGCGCCGCCCGCCGCCCGAGGAGGCAGCGATGACCGAGCAGCCCGTCCGCGTCGGCCTGATCGGCGCGGGCGAGAACACGCGCGCGCGCCACATCCCCGGCTTCCGCGCCCTCCCCGGCGTCGAGGTCGCCGCCGTCTGCAACCGCTCGCGCGAGAGCGGCGAGCGCGTCGCCGCCGCGTTCGGCATCCCCCGCGTCGAGACCGACCCCGCGGCGATCCTCGGCGACCCCGCCATCGACGCCGTCTGCGTCGGCACCTGGCCCTACCGCCACCGCGAGTACGCCGTGGCCGCGCTGGAGGCCGGCAAGCACGTGCTGTGCGAGGCGCGGATGGCCTCGGACGCCGCCGAAGCGCGCGCGATGCTCGCCGCCGCCGAGGCGCGCCCCGGCCTCGTCGCGCAGCTCGTGCCGGCGCCGTTCGACCTCGCCAGCTGGCGCACGGTGCGCCGCCTCGTCGCTGGGGGCGCGCTCGGCGCGCTGCGCGAGGCGCACGTCGTCATGCTCGGCGGCGGCGCGCTCGACGCCTCGCGCCCGCTGCACTGGCGCGAGCACGGCGGCTACTCCGGCCTCAACACGATGCAGTTCGGCATTGCCGCCGAGGTCGTGCAGCGCTGGCTGGGGCCGGCCGAGCGCGTCGTCGCCGACGCCGCCGCGTTCGTCGCCGAGCGCCGCGACGCCGAGACCGGCCGCGCGGCGGCGATCGCGATCCCGGACAGCCTCGGCGTGTTCGCGCGCATGGCCGGCGGCGCGCGCGTCACCTACCTCGTCAGCGCCGTCGCCGGCGAGCCGCGCCTCGCCAACGGCGTCACGCTCCACGGCGCCGAGGCGACGCTGCACTGGCGCGCCGAGGGCGACCGCCTCGAGTTCGCGCGCCACGGCGAGACGCCGCGCCCGCTCGCGCCCGACGCGGGCACGGCCGGCGAGTGGCGCGTCGAGGCCGACTTCGTGGACTCGATCCGCCTCGGCGCGCCCGTCGAGCTGACCAGCTTCGCCGACGGCGTGCGCTACATGGAGCTGACCGAGGCGGTGTGGCGCAGCTGGTCGGAGGGCCGCCCCGTCGAGGTCGCCCCGGTCTGAGGGCGAGGCCGTCGAAGGCGGCGCGGCCCGCGGGCGATGCGGATCGTGGTGACGGGCGGCGGCCCGGGCGGGCGGCGGCCGGCGCCGGCGCTGCCGGAGCTGCTGCTGAGCCTGCCGGTCAACGCCGCCGGCCTGTGGATCGCCTCGGCGGCGGTGCCCGGCGTCAGCGTCGACGACGCGCCCTCGCTGGCGGCGGGGGCGGCGCTGCTGGCGCTCGTCCACGCGCTGGTGCGGCCGCTCGCGTACCTCGCGACGGCGTGCGTCATCCTGCTCACGCTGGGGCTGTTCGTGGTGGTGGTGAACGCGCTGATGCTGGCGCTGGCGGCGTGGCTGGCGGGCCAGCTGGGCCTCGGCTTCCGCGTCGACGGCTTCTGGGCCGCGCTCCTCGGCGCGCTCGTGGTGTCGGCGCTGTCGCACCTCGCCTCGCGCGCGCTGCGCGCCGCCTCGCGGGGGCGCGGCGAGCGGTAGGCGCCGCGGCGAGGCGCGCGGGCGAGGGCGGGCGGGGGCGGGGGCGGGGGCTACAGCATCCGGGGCTGGACGGCGCGGCCGGTGTGGGGGTCGGCGAGGGCGGGGAGCGCAGGGGCGCGGCCCTCGAACAGCTCCTCGATCGACCACAGCTGGACGCGCGGGTAGCGGCCCGCGCCGGCGGCGGCCTCGCCGCGCTCCGCGGCCAGCGCGCGCGCCTGCGCCGAGCGCACGCGCTCGAGCGTGATGAAGACGCCGCACGCCGCGCGCTCGCGCTCGACGACGTAGAGGAAGTCGCGCAGCTGGCCGAGCTGGAAGGCGCCGCCCTTGACCTGCGCGAGCACCAGCCGCGCGCCGGAGCCGTCCGTCGCGTCCGCCGCTTCGAGCAGCGTGCCCCGCCCGTCGATGCCGCCGTCGGCCACCCTGCGCTCGTTCGGCGCGAGGCCGGGGATGCGCGTGACCGCCCACGCCTCGAAGTCCAGCGGGCGCTCGGCGGCCAGCTTGCGCGCGCCCGCGAGGTCGGCGGGGATGCCGAACGCCTCGGCCTCGATGCCCAGCGGCGCGAACCGCCGCTCGCGGATGATGTCGATCGCCGTCGGCGAGATGTCGATGCCGATCCAGCGCCGCCCGAGGTTGTGCGCCGCGACGACGGCGGTACCGCAGCCGCAGAACGGGTCGAGCACCAGCCCGTCCGGCGGGCACGACGCCGCCACCAGCCGCTCCAGCAGCGCCACCGGCTTCTGCGTCGGGTAGCCGAGCCGCTCGCCGCCGCCGCTGTAGTTGGTGAAGCCCGGCGGGTCGAGGATCAGGTTCTGCGGCGGGTTGCCGCGGTCGGCGGCGGCGTAGCGCTTGAGGCCGGGCCAGACCCCGCGCTCCGGGTGGCGGATCAACCCCGCCGCGTCGAGCGCGTCCAGCCGCGCGTGGACGCCCTCGATCGCCCGGTAGCCGGGGACGAGCTCGCGCTCGATCCACTCGGCGTAGGCGCCCGTCTTGGGCACGGACCAGACGCGGCCCCGCGCGTGGACGTCGTAGCGGCCCCACGGCCTCGTGCTCGGGCTGCCGGACGCCGCCCCGTGGCTCGGCCCCGTGAGGTCGGCGCTGCGGTAGCGCCCTCGTTCGTCGCGCGAGGGGTAGGCGGCGGCCAGCTGCGCGTCGTCCCTCGGCGTCGCGACGGCCTCGCCGTCCCAGTACGGGCGCTCGCCGCGCTGGTAGTAGAGGATGTGGTCGAGGACGCGGCCGTAGCGCGCGGGGTCGTTGTGCGAGGTGGCGCGCCGCCAGGCGATGTCGTTGCGGTAGTTGCGCGGCCCGAAGATCGCGTCCAGCAGCGCCTTCAGGTAATGGGAAGCGGTGTCGTCGCAATGCAGGTACAGGGAGCCTGCCTGCCCCCCCCCCCCGCACGAGTTGACGTGTTATCGCCGCCCTTGAGCAGGCGGCGCATCTCGACGAGCCGCTCGCCCATGTAGGTGAGGTAGGCGAGCATCCCGGAGGGGCCGAGCAGCCGCCGGAAGGCGGCGACGGCGTCGTGGAGCGGGTGGGAGACGGCGCTTTCGATGGCGACGGCGCGCTCGGCGGCGGCCTCGTCCCACTTCCAGGTGTCGGCGAAGCCGCGCACCTGCGCGGGCGTGCCGTTGCCGGCCCCGAAGATGATGTTGTAGGTGGCGTTGCTGTTGAACGGCGGGTCGAGGTAGATCAGGTCCACCGAGCCGTCGGGCCACTCCCGCATCCAGTCGAGGCAGTCGCCGTAGTAGAGCGCGTTCCCGTCCACGCGCCGATGCTACGCGCCGCCGCCCGCCCGCGCTACGGGCCGAGCACGGCGGCGAGCGACGCATCGAGGTCGGCGAGGCCGGGGAGCGCGGCGTCGGGCGCGAGCGCGGCCAGCTCGGCGAGGGGCGTCGCGCCGGTGGCGACGGCGACGGCGGCGGCGCCGACCTCGCGGGCCGCGCGCACGTCGTGCTCGGTGTCGCCGATCACGACCAGCCGCTCGCCCTCGCGCCAGCCGATGGCGCGCGCGCCGTCGCGCAGCACCGCCGCGCGGGCGGCGTGCTCGTCGCCGAAGCCGCCGCCCGCGAAGTAGCCGCCGAGGCCGCACGCCTCCAGCTTGAGGAACGCCGCGCGCCGGAAGTTGCCCGTGCCGAGGCCCAGCGCGGCGTCCCCGCGGGCGGCGAGCGCCTCCAGCAGCGCGCGCACGCCGGGCAGGGCGCGCGGCCGCCGCCGCGCCAGCTCCTCGCCGAGCAGCTCGCAGTAGCGCGGCGCGAACGCCGCGCGGTCGACGGCGCTGCCCGTCAGCCGCGCCGCCTCGCCGAGAATCCAGCGGTTGGTGCGCCCCCGGAAGGCGACCTTCGCCGTCATGCCGGCGACGCCGGTGGCCTCGAGCCACGCGCGGTCGAGGGCGGCGCGGTCCGCGCCGCCGGAGTCGAGCAGCGTGTCGTCGACGTCGAAGAGGAGGCGGACGGGCGCGCTAGGTCTCCGTCTCCATCGGGTAGCCGGCCCCGGCCCAGTCGTCGTGCCCGCCCTCGACGTTGTAGAGGTCGGTGAAGCCGAGCGTGGCGGCGAACTCGGCGGCGACGGCGGAGCGCTGGCCGGACTTGCAGATGAAGAGGATGGGCCGGTCGCCGGCGAGGTCTCCGGCGCGCGCGAGCGTGGCCATGTGGGGGATGTTGAGCGACCCCGGCACGTGCCCCTCGGCGTGCTCGTGCATCTCGCGCGAGTCGACGACCTGCACGCCGCCGTCCTCGATCATGGCGTGCGCCTCGTGCACGTCGATGCGCGTAAACGGCTCCAGCTCGTTCTTGACCGCCATCGTGCTCCCTCCGCCGCGCCCGCCGAGTGTAGCAGAGGGCGCGCCGCCGCGGCGCTACTGGAGGGGGAGCGGCGGCTGCCACCACGGGGGGAGGGCGCTGACCTCGATCGCGCCTGTTCGCTCCCGTCCGGCGCTGCGCCGTGCGCCACCCGCCCGCGCAGCCGAGGCGTCGCCGTCAGGGCGACGCCTCGGCGGTGGGGGACGCCTCCGCCGTGGGGGACGCCTCCGCCGTGGGAGACGCTTCGGCGGTGGGAGACGCCTCGGCGGCGGGGGACGCCTCCGCCGTGGGAGACGCTTCGGCGGTGGGAGACGCCTCGGCGGCGGGGGACGCTTCGGCGGTGGGGGACGTCTCGGCGGCGGGGGACGCCTCGGCGGTGGGCGACGCCTCGGCGGTGGGGGACGCCTCGGCCGTGGGGGACGCCTCGGCGGTGGGGGACGCCTCCGCCGTGGGGGTGGGGCAGTCGGTGAGGCCGAGGCTGGCCAGGTCGTTCGTCGGAACGGTGTGCAGCGGCGAGGGGATGCAGCCCGTCAGGGTGTTGCCGGACAGCAGCAGCTCGCCCACCAGTCGCTGAGGACTCATCCGGGCCTGCGTAAGCTCGCTGAGCACGGGCGGGATGGGTCCGGTCAGCCCGTTCCCGCTCAGGATCAGGCGCTTGAGGTGCGCCAGCCTGCCCGGCCACGCGGGCACATCACCGCTCAGCTGGTTGCCGTGCAGGTTCAGGACCTCCAGCCCCGTGTTCCCGCTCAGGTCCGGGATGGGTCCAGTCAGCCGGTTCCTGGAGAGGATCAGGTGGAACAGCCCGGCCAGGTTTTCCAGCTCTTTCGGGATGTTGCCGTTCAGCTGGTTCCCGCCCAGGTTGAGGTATCTGAGCGCGGCCAGGTTCCCCAGCTCCTTCGGAATGCCGCCGATCAGCCGGTTATTGGCCAGGTCGAGATGGCCCAGACGGCTCAGGTGTCCCAGCTCCTTCGGAATGCTGCCGCCCAGGTTCCCGCCCAGGTTGAGGTAGCCCAGCCCGCCAAGGTACCCCAGCGACGCCGGGAGCGTGCCGGAGAGGCCCTTGTCCCCCAAATCGATGCGGCTCACGCGGTCGCCGAAGTAGGTGAAGGAGACGGTGACGCCATCCCAGCTCGTGATCGCGAGCTCGGAGCTCCAGTTGAGCGAGGCCGAGCCGCGCAACGCGTCCTTCGCCAACAGCAGCGCCGAGCAGTCGGAGACCAGCCCCTCGTTGGCAGTGTGGTTCGCCACGGCCGTGCCCTCGCACTCCTCGTTCCGCAGCGACGGCGAGACGACCGGCGGGATGGGGGGGCAGTCGGTGAGGCCGAGGCTGGCCAGGTCGTTCGTCGGAACGGTGTGCAGCGGCAAGGGGATGCAGCCGGTCAGGGCGCGTTGCCCGGACAGCCGCAGCTCGCCCACCTGTCGCTGGGCGCTCATCCGGGCCTGCGTAAGATCGCTGAGCACGGGCGGGATGGGTCCCGTCAGCTGGTTCCCGCTCAGGATCAGGCGCTTGAGGTGCGCCAGCCTGCCTGGCCACGCGGGCACATCACCGCTCAGCTCGTTGCCGCGCAGGTTCAGGACCTCCAGCCCCGTGTTCCCGCTCAGGTCCGGGATGGGTCCAGTCAGCCGGTTCCTGGAGAGGATCAGGTGGAACAGCCCGGCCAGGTTCTCCAGCTCTTTCGGGATGTTGCCGTTCAGCTGGTTCCCGCCCAGGTTGAGGTAGCTGAGCGTGGCCAGGTTCCCCAGCTCCTTCGGAATGCCGCCGATCAGCCGGTTATTGGCCAGGTTGAGATGGCCCAGCCCGGACAGGTTTCCCAGCTCCTTCGGAATGCTGCCGTGCAGCTGGTTCCCGCCCAGGTTGAGGCGGCCGAGCCCGGCCAGGTCCCCCAGCGCCGCCGGGAGCGTGCCGGACAGGCCCTTGCCCCCCAAATCGACGCGGCTCACGCGGTCGCCGGCGCTGGTGAGGGTGACGCCTTCCCAGCTCGCGATCGCGAGGCCCGAGCTCCAGTTGAGCGAGGCCGAGCCGCGCAGCGCGATCTTCGCCTGCAGCAGCGCGGAGCAGTCCGCGACCAGCCCCGCGTTGGCCGAGGGGTTCGCCACGACCGTGCCGTTCGAGCACTCCGGCAGCGTCGCGGACGTCGCGGTCGCCGTGGTGGCGGCGCCGGAGCGCACGGCGAAGGCGAGGACGGCCCCGGCGCCCAGCACCAGCAGGAACGAGGCGGCGAACGAGGCGTAGCGCGCGAACATACCCATATCCCTCACGGCAGATCGGATAACCACTTGGCGGCGGCAAAGCTACCGGCCCGCCCGGGCATTTGCAAGCGCGCCGCCGCGGCGCTACTGGAGGGGGAGCGGCGGCTGCCACCACGGGGGGAGGGCGCTGACCTCGATCTCCTCGACCCACTTCACCCAGTCGTAGCCGCGGCGGCGCGGCGCCACGAGGCGCGCCGGGGCGCCGTGGCCCGCGCTCAGCCGCTCGCCGCCGACGCGCGTCGCCAGCAGGAAGCCGCGCGCCTCGCCGATCGGGAAGCGCCGCCAGTAGCCCGTCGCCGAGCGCACGGCGACGCTGCGCGCGCCCTCGCCCGCCCCCGCGCGGTCCAGCAGCGCGCCGAGGTGCGCGCCCGTCCAGCGCTGCGTCGTGTACCACCCGCCGGTGCAGTCGAGCGTCGCCGTCAGCGCGCCGCCCCCGTCTCCGCCCTCGGCTGCGGCCTCGATCTCGCCGAGGCCGATGCGGTAGGGGGCGCGCGCCTCGCCGCCGCCGACGCGCAGCGTCCACGCGGCGGCGTCGATGCGGCGGGTGCGGTCGCCGAGCCAGTTGGTGACGGGGTGGGCGTTGCCGGCGAAGCTCGCCTCCTCGCGCGAGCCGGTGAAGCGGCGGCCGGGGCCGGTGACGGCGGCGACGGCCTCGACGCCGCGCCAGAGCACGAAGCCGGCGGCGCCGAGGGCGGCGGCGCGCAGCAGCGCGCGGCGGCTCGCGAGGTCGGCCGGCCGCGATCGCGGCCAGCGCGCGACGGCGTGGGGGACGAAGGGGATCGCCAGCAGCGCGCCCAGCGTCGCGTGCAGGGCCAGCGGGCGCACCTCGCCGTAGCCGGGAATCGCGAGGCCGGCGCCGGCCCCGAGCGTCCACAGCAGGCCCGTCGCGAGCGTCGCGAGGAAGAGCGCGCCCAGCAGCAGCGAGGGCGCGGCCCACGCTCCCGCCCCCCGCCGCGCGAACGACCGCGCGACGATGCGCCACTTCCAGCCCAGCAGCGCCACCAGCGCCAGCCCGCCCGCGTGGTGCGCCCACGTCACCCACGCCGCGCCCCCGCCCCCCGCGAGGTAGCCGCCCACGCCCGAGGCGAGCTCGGCCAGCACCAGCGCGAAGATCGCGAGGTTCGTCGCCCGTGCGCTCACGCCGCCCTCCCCGCGCCGCGGACCCCTCGCTTGCCGTCGCGCGCCGCGCGTATCATCGCGCGGCAGGCCCCGCCTCGTCCCGCCCCGTGGGATGATGGCCGCATGACGCCGCCGACGCCCGGCCGCACCACGGCGCTGCTCGCGGGCATCGGCGCGCTGGGCGCGGCGCTGGTGCTGCTGCGCGTGTCCGCGTGGGGCGCCGGCGCCCCGCACGCGCGAGGAGAGGGCCGTGCCCGCCGGAACGGAACGGGGCGCGCGATGCCCGATCGCCTGACGCCGGAGCAGCGGAGCCGTCTGATGGCCCGCGTGCCGAGCAGGGACACCGGCATCGAGATCGCCGTCCGGCGCGCGGTGCACGCCCGGGGCCTGCGGTTCCGCAAACACGCCAAAGGGCTGCCCGGTACTCCCGACCTCGTGTTCCCGGGGCCGAAGGTCGCGGTCTTCGTCGACGGCGATTTCTGGCACGGCTGGCGGTTCCCCGCGTGGCGCCACACGCTGACGCCGTACTGGGCGGAGAAGATCGAGACCAACCGCCGCCGGGACCGCCGCAACTTCGCCAGGCTCCGTCGGCGCGGCTGGCGCGTGCTGCGCGTCTGGGGCCACGACGTGCTCGCCGACGCCGAGCGGGTCGCCGATCGGATCGAGGCCGCGGTGCGTGAGCGCTACCAGTCCTCGGCCTCGACGAAGCGGGGCACGTACCGGTAGGCCTCCGCGAACCGGCGCGCGTCCTTCGGCGGTATGCCCGCCTGCTTCGCGGCCCCTTCGATATCGCCGGGCGGCGCGGGGGCTTCTCGCAGCAGATGCAGCGCCTCTCGCCGCGTGAGCGGCGGGACCTTGAGAGGGAACTGTTCCTCGCCCGTCCGCACGAAATCGAGTTCTTCAATTCGGCTGCTGTTCCACGGCTCCCGGTCGTCACCACCGATCAGACCGCCGCCGACGGTGAGCATCTGCGGTCCGTCGGCGTAGACGAAGTGGAATGCCTGCCGGAACTCAACGCGGCGCTCCTCGGGTTCGCCTGCGTTTCGGTCGCGCAGCGCAGTATCGATGCACTGACTCAACACCCGATACGAAAACAGGGCGAAGTCTTTTCTCCCCCGCGGGTTCGCAGGTTCCGGTCGATCCTCCCCCAGATCGTTGAGCCACTCTTCGCGTTCCTCTGCTTCGCGTACGCTGTCCGCGTTGACCGTGGCGATCAGGATGCTTCCCGGCTTGGCTCGCACCGCGACCGACTCGATGTCGGCGAGCACGCCGGGATCGACGCGGCTCTCGTAGTCGAGCCAGACAATGTGCGGTTTGTCACCGAAACCGATCCGGGGCAGTGCGTTGGCGGTCCTTCCCATCATCAGTTCGATGCAGGCAAGGGGCAGGTTGAACTTGGCCCTCGTCTCGGCGGCTCCTTCGCCCTCGATGCTGATCATGTCTTCGATGCCGAGCATCCGGTGGAAGAGCAGGAAGTCGCGGAAGAAGATCGAACCCATGCCGACGTAGCGATAGTCGCGGATGGCTTCGGACAGCTCGAGTCTTGCCAGCGCTGCGGCGATCATCCGCCGCTCCGCCGTTTTCGAGGGCCGGAGCGAGTAGTCGGCCTTGGGGCGGAACTCCTGCGCCACGGGTTAGCCGATCTCCTCGTCGTAGAGCCGCTCGAAGGCCGTCTCTCCGACTTGACGGTTCGTCTTGAGTTCGAGCGCGTCCTTGATCTCGTCGACCCGATCCCTGTCCGCGCGGAACTGGATACTCGTCGTCCGTGGCCCCGGCGGCTCGGATGTTATCTCCGCTTGGTCAGGCACCCTGAAAGTGGATGCGGAGCCTTCCGCGATCGCGGCAAGCGACCTGTGCGGAGCATTTTCTACCGCCGTGGCGATGGGCTTCGGGTCCTTCCCCTCACCCTCTTCGAACCATTCCGCTTCCTGCTTCTCGGCGTTCGTGTAACTCGTGTACCTGCGGATAACGTCCCGCATCTTCGTCAAGGCGTTCCGATACACTACGGAAGAGCTGTCGATCTCGGTCTTGGTCGTCGTCCAAGGCAGGTCAGCGGGATTCGCTGCCTCGAAGAACACGAACCCGCGGAACCGCCTGTACTGCGTGTGCCAGGCCGGCACTCCGGGCCCATCAACATCGCCCGTCCCCCAGCCGGTGAGCGGAGTGCGATCTGCCTCCAGCACGAGCCGGCCGTTGCAGTAGACGTACCAGCCGGACTCCGCGACGGATCGTCTCGGGGGAGCGATGCCGGCCACGATGCGAACCTGCACCTCGCGTTCATCGACATCGAGAACGTACGAGATATGTTCCGGAGCCAACCCTTTGCCCACCAGCAACTGGTGCGCGAACATATCCGCCGTCTGCCCGTTCAGCGTGATCGCCAAGCCTCTGGCCAACATCTGGTCGTATCGCGACGCGATCTCCCGCAGCATACCCTTGTCGTACCCGCTCCGGGAGAATTCTTCCTGCACGCCTTTTTGCAGAAGCTCCACCCTGACGACCGTGCCTGCGTCCGGACCGGACGCTTCGCCGATCGCCATCGGGAACACCCAGTCCCCTTTCTGCTCCCGCCACTCGTCGACGTCCACGTTGATCGAGAATCCAGTCTCCTTTGTGGACGATTCGATCATGAATCTTCTGCCGATCCGGAACACGGCTCGTTTCAGCCCGATACCGAACTGCCCGATTCTGGTCTTCGGGTCATAGTCATCGGGCCTACCGAATCGGAACACGTTGTCACGCGCGTCGTCGATGCTGATGCCGCCGCAGTTGTCCTCGATACTGAACAGATCGGGCTTGGCGGTGACCTCGACGCGATATTCGGAGAGGTCCTGTGCGCCGCCGGAGTCATGGTAGGCAGCATCCACCGCGTTGTCGATGAGATCGAGCACAGCACCATCGACGCTGATGTCGCGCACCAGCATGTCGACGAAGAACGACCGGGTGGGGCTCGCGTTGGCCGTTACCTCAGTCATGCCGCGCCTCCTCCCGCCGCTTCACGGATCGAGGCCGCCACCGCGCGCGCCAGCAGCGGGGGCACGGCGTTGCCGACCTGCATGAACCCCCTCCACTTGGTTCCGCCGGACGGGTCGGCGCGGAACCAGTCGGGCATCGACTGCAGCCGTGCGGCCTCGCGCACGGTGATGCAGCGAGGGAAAGCATAGTGGATCGGGCGGGGCGCCGTGTGGCCGCCGTGACCGCTCAGCGTGCCCGCGCGGATCGTGGGCGCCGGCCGGTCCGGGTGCAGCCGGTGGAAGCGGCTGACGCGCTCCTGCTCGCCGGGGCGCGCCTCGCGGAACCTTGCGGTCACGGCCGGCGAGTGCAGGGCGCGCCCGCAGCCGGTGAGGATCTCCGGAGCCGTGCGTGGCGCCGAGCGGTCGAGGGGATCTTCGGCCTCCCCGCGGAGCCGCGCCGCGTAGGCGCTCGGCGCGCCCAGGCCGTCGCGCGCCTCGATCGGCTCCAGGTCGCCGATGGCGTCCCGGGCGGTCGGCGGCGGTTCGCCGGACGGAACGGGACGGCGCGGCAGCGGCAGACCGCGCCGCGCGCCGACGACGAACACGCGGCGGCGCTTCTGCGGCACGCCGAAATCCGAGGCGTCCAGCACCCACGGCTCGGCCAGTGCATAGCCCGCGCGTCCCATGTCGCCGCGGAACGCTTCGGCGACGGGACGGGCGGCGGGCGCGAGGATGCCGGGCACGTTCTCCATCACGAAGTAGTCCGGCCCGATCTCGCGGACCAATCGCCCGAACTCGGCGACCAGCCCGCGGCGTCCGTCGTCCGGCCGCCGCAACCCGCCGACGGAGAACGCCTGGCACGGCGGTCCGCCGACCGCCACGGCGCAGGAGCGCAGCCCCGCTTCCTCCAGCAGGTTTCCGCCGGACAACCCTTCGATGTCCCCCGCGAGGGCGACCGCTTCCGGGAAGTTGGCGGCGTACGCGGCGCGCGCCCGCTCGTCGCTGTCGACTCCGAGCGCCGGTGCGAAGCCCGCCTGCTCGAAACCGAGCGAGAGGCCGCCCGCCCCGGCGAACACGTCGATCACGGTCGGCCGTTCCGTCATGGGCGCATCGTAACCGCGCGGCGGGTAGCGCGCCGCCCGCGCCGCCCCGCTACGGCGAGGCGTGGAGGGCGCGATCGAGGGCGGCGAGCTCGTCGGCGGCCCAGCGCTTCGAGAGCGCGGAGTCCGGCACGATGCCCGGCGATCCGTGGAAGGCCCCGGGGTAGACGTGCAGCTCGGTCGGCACCCCCGCCGCCATCAGCCGCCGGGCGTAGTCCACGTCCTCGTCCACGAAGAGGTCGAGCGCGCCGACGTTGACGTAGGCCGGCGGCAGCCCCGCGAGGTCCTCGGCGCGCGCGGGGGCGGCGTAGGGGGAGACGCCCTCGCCGCCCGCGCCGCCCGCGAGGTAGGCGTTCCAGCCGTGGAGGTTGGCGGCGCGGTTCCACACCCGCTCGTCCGTGATCGCGTGGCTGCTGCCGGTCGCGTTGCGGTCGTCGAGCATCGGGTAGACGAGCAGCTGGAAGCGGACGGCGACCTCGCCGCGGTCGCGCGCGAGGAGGGCGAGGCCGGCCGCGAGGCCGCCGCCCGCGCTGCCGCCGCCGATCGCGATCCGCTCCGCGTCCACGCCCAGCACGGCTGCCCCGGACGCCAGCCAGCGCAGGCCGGCGTAGCAGTCCTCGAGCGGCGCGGGGAAGGGGTGCTCCGGCGCCAGCCGGTACTCGACCGAGGCGACGAGGACGTTCAGCCGGCCGGCGACGTTCGCGCAGTAGGGGTCGTTCATCCCGACGTTGCCGAGCACCATGCCGCCGCCGTGGATCCAGTAGAGGGCGGGGGCGTCCGCGGGCAGCGAGGCGGGGCGGTAGAGCCGCACCATGACGTCGGGCGCGCCCTCCGGCCCCGGCGCGAGGCGGTCCTCGATCGCCACGCCCTCGGGCAGCGGCGGGACGGGCAGCGCCGCCCGCCGCTCGGCCATGCCCGCGCGGGCGGCCTCGATGTCGGCGAGGTCCATCCGCATCGGCATCGCGTCGAGGGCGGCGCGATGCTCCTCGTCGAGCAGCGCGTCGAGGTCGAGTGCGGTCGCGGTCATGGCGCGCCTCCCGTCGCGGCGCGCCGCCGCGCGCCCGCGGCGATGGTACGCCATCGCGCCCGCCGCGCGCGGCGCTACCCGATCGTCGCGATCTCGTACTGCATGTCGCGGCGGCGGCACCACAGCTCGGCCGCCTTGCGCTTGCGCTGCACGGTGGGCGTCTCGACGAGGGTGGCAGCCTTGACCTCGATCAGCGCGAGGTCGCCGTTCGCGTACTCGACGAGGAAGTCGGGGCGGTAGGCGTGGCGGCGGTGGCGGGCGTCGAGCCAGCCGATCGAGATGCCGTGCTTCTTGGTCCACTTGCGGACGGCGGGGTCGGCCTCGAGGCGCTCCATCATGCGGCGTTCGAGGTCGCTGTCGTAGGTCTCGAAGCTCCACGCGCTCTTGCGCGGGTCCTCGAAGTTGCCGCGCCTGCCGAGGGGCACGCTCAGGCCTCCGCACCGTCGGCGGCGCCGTGCTCGATCATGCCGCCGACGATGTCGGTGCGCCGCGCCATGTGGCGTTCGAGCTGGGGCAGCCGCGCGGCGGCGCGGCGCAGCGCCTCCTCGCCCGCGAAGGGGATGGCCTCGCCGCCGAGCCAGCGCGCCGAGACGTGGGCGAGCAGCGGCGAGTAGACGTGCCGCCGCATCAGCGCCGGGTAGCCCGCCTCCACCGCCGCCAGCTCGGCGATCGCGGAGAGGCGCTCGCGCAGGTGGCCGCGCAGGGCGTCCGCGTCCGGCGCGCCGTCCGGCGGCGGCGGAGGGGCGCCGTCCGGCGCGCCGCCGTGCCGCGTCCAGCCGCCGGGGCCGAGCTCGCGGCCCGTCACGCCGCTCAGCGTCACGTCCGTGATCTCCACCGCCTCGGCGTCGTAGCCGAGCGCGTCGAGGCGTTCCCGCCAGTCCCGCGCCGGCTCCGGCGAGTCCTCGGCCGCCACCGGATCGAGCACCGGCGCGTCCGCGTCCTCCGGCTCCGGCACCTCGATCACGAGGTCGGGGCGGACGAGCTCCTGCCGCGGCGGGGGCGGGGGGAGGGCGTCCCGCTCGTCGTGGGTCTCGTCGAGGCCCACGTTGCGGCGCATCACGGCGTTCAGCTGCTCCCACAGCCACTCGTGCTCGAGCTTGGGGTGGTCCACGATCGCGCAGATCTGGGGCTCGTCCGGGTCGATCTCGCCGTCGCCGGCGGTGCGGCGCACGCGGCGCAGGCCGCGGCCGACGACCTGCGGGCCGTAGACCTTGCTGCCGAACTTGCGGAGCAGCAGCACGACCGCCACCTCGGGCACGTCCCAGCCCTCGCGCAGCATCGCGACGCTGACGACGGCGCCGTAGCGCCCGTCGCGCGCGATCGCGGCGGCGTCGGCGCGGGCGCGCTCGTCCTCGTCCTCGGTCACGAGCAGCGCGCGCAGGTTGAAGGGCGGCGCCTCCAGCATCGCCTGCGCCTTGCGCGCGTCGGCCTTGCACACCGCCACCACGAACAGGATCGGGCGGTAGCGCCCCGCCGCCCGCCGCTCCGCCTCCCGCAGCCGGTTGAGGGCGATGCCGATCTGCTGGCTCATCGGCTTGTCGTCCGTCACCCACTGCGTCGCGTTCAGGCCCGCCCGATCGACCTCGGCCCAGTCGATCTCCTCGACGCGCCGCGTCTCGCCGGTGTCGGCGTCGGTGTAGGTCAGCTCGACCGTCTCGATGTCGGGCTGGTAGACGACGGGGGTGGCGATCACGCGGTCGTGCAGCGCCTCGGGGATGCCGTACTCGAGGATCATGCGGCTGTCCACCGGCTTCCCGTCGGCGCGGTCCGGCGTCGCCGTCGTGTCGAGGCGGAACGCGAAGTCCGGGTGCTCGTGCAGGCCGCGCAGCGTCGCGTCGTACTCCGGCGCCGGCGTGTTGTGCGCCTCGTCGTTCAGCACCGCGAACGGCGTGCGGTTGGCGTCGAGGAAGCCCCACAGGTTCTCCTGGCCCGCCTTGCTGCTGCGGTGGAACTGGTGGATGTTCGCCAGCACCACGTTCGCCCCGAAGAGGTCGCTCGCCGTCGCCTTCGAGTCGCCGCCCAGCGTGGTCAGCGCGAATGCGTCCGCCGAGAAGACCGCGTCCGGCGGGATCAGGCCGCGCTCCCTGAACACCTTGCCGCCACGGAAGTCGTCCTCCAGCCGGTCGCGCACGATCAGGTTGGGGCAGAGGATCAGGAAGCGCTGCACGTCGTGCGCCAGCTTCAGCCACGCCATCGCCGCCGCGATCAGCGCCGTCTTGCCGCCGCCGGTCACGACGTTGAGCAGCAGCCCGTCCCCCCAGAAGTCGCGCCGCCGCACCTCGCGCGCGTAGACCACGCGCAGCAGCGCCTCCCACTGGTGCGGCCACAGCCCGCCCGCCTTCGGCCGCCGCTCGTCCTCCGGGTCCGCGAGGTGCGCGAGGTAGTCCCGCGTCTCCTGCGCCGAGGGCAGGAACCCGCCCTCGACCCACTCCGCGAAGTCGTCCTCGTACCGCAGGAAGTCGTTTCGCACGCTACTCCGCCGCGACGGGGCGCGAGGCGGCGGCGCGCACGGCGGCGCGCCGCTCCGCCGGATCGGGCGCGAGCACGGCCCGCATCTCCTCCACGTCGAACTTCGCCGAGGCGTGCTCGATCTCGATCGCGACCACCTGCTCGTCCTCGTCGAGGTCGATCACGATGCCCTCGCACAGCTCGAACGAGTCGACGCTCGGCTGCCGCCGGAACACGATGGACGCCATGTCGGTCTCGGGGTCGTGGCTGAGCCTCATCGCCGCGCGCCTCCCTGCACGGGGCCTAGTCTAGGCGGCACAGTGTGCTATATTCGAGGCCGAGCAGGGCAGGGCCTCGCGAGGCAGGGCTCGGCATGGCGGCAGGAGGCGCGCGATGGCTGTGGACACTCACCGGATCGCACAGCGGCTCCGTACCGACGGCGCCTTCAGCGAAACGCAGGCGGGCGCGATCGTCGAAGGGGTCACGGAGCTCGCCTCCCCCCTCGCCACGAAGCAGGAACTGGAGCTGCTGCTCGCCGGACTGCGCCTCGAGGTCGCGAAGTCGCACAAGCAGCTGGTGATGTGGGTCGCCGGGTTCGGCGGTCTCATCCTCGCGACCCAGCTCGCGACCGTCCTCGCCGTGCTGACGCGGGCCTGACGCGCCGCACGCCGCCGCCGCGCCTACTCCGCGTCCACCTCGATCACGGCCTCGCCCTCGCCGCCCTTGTCGTCCTGCACGCGGCAGGCGACGCGGTAGCGGCCCGCGCGCGGGAAGGCGTGCTGCGCGTCGAGGACGGCCCCGCCCCCCTTGCCCCTGCGCCGGAACCACTCGCCGCGCGCCGCCCGGAAGACGCGCCCGTCGTAGTCGAAGTCCCACTGCACGTTGACGATCGAGGCCCCCGCGTTCTGCAGCAGCGTGTCGCCCGCGTCGAACTCGTAGCGCAGCGGCCTCAGCCGCCGCGCCGCCGCCTCCACCAGCGGCGGCTGCACGAACGTCAGGAACCCCGTGTAGTCCCCGCGCTCCGTCGACTGCGAGGCGACGTGCGCGCGGAACTCGTCCGAGTCGATCCGCACCTGCTCCAGCCGCACGAACGCGATCGAGGCCTCCTCGCGCTCCCGCAGCTCGCGCGCCGCCGCGCGCGCGCCGGGGCCGAAGCCCCACGCCAGCATCACCCCGTCGCGCAGCCCCTCCTCGCCGGCGTAGCGGTCGAGCCGCGCGATCGCCTGCGCGAAGCCGTTCACGTCGGCGGCCGACACCGGCGCGCCGTTCGCCGGCCCCACCCACACCGGCACGCGCGCCGACGACCCCTTGTAGCCGTGGACGCCCTCGTCCGCGCCGGGGCGCGCGTCGTAGCAGTCGAGCACGAACCCGCGGAACCGGTCCTGCGGCATCTCCGTCAGCTTCGCCTGCTCGTAGACGCCCCAGTGCTCGATCGTGAAGTCGGGGATCGGCGCGTCCTCGAGGCCGCGCTCCAGCGCCGCGTGCTTGAGCCGCTCCGCCGTGACCGCGATCGCCACGCGCGACTGGTCCATCGCGATCCAGCGCCGCCCCAGCCGCTGCGCGACGACCGCCGCCGTCCCCCCGCCGACGAAGGCGTCGAGCACCACGTCGCCGGGGTTCGACGACGCCTCGATCACGCGCTCCAGCAGCGCCTCTGGCTTCTGCGTCGGGTAGCCGATCTCTTCTTGCTTACGCTTCATCCAGTGATAGGCGTAGAGTTGCTTCGTATCAGACCAGACAGAGGACAGCGGAACGCCGGGACTCTCATCAAGGTACTGGCGCGTAATCACACCTCCAGCGCGTTTTCGAGTTCGGTACTGGCGGCCATCCTCGTCAACGTTGTTGAACCGCTCGCTAACGTACTTCTCAGAATAGGGCGTGTATTGGCGGTTATATGTATGCTGACCGTACGATGCCGAGTAGTACAGGATGGTGTCATGTCCTTTTACGGGTTTGCTCCCTGCAGCCCGTCCTCCCGACGCAGAACCATAGGACCAAATTAGTTCCGAGACGAGATTATCGTGCCCGAAGATCTTGTCCATCTCGACCTTGATGTAGTGGGAGGCGTGCCAGTCGCAGTGGACGTAGATGGAGCCGGTGGGTTTGAGCAGGCGCTTCATCTCGTAGAGGCGGGCGTTGAGCCAGATCAGGTAGCCGTCGAGTCCGCCTTCCCAGATGTCGGAGAAGGAGCGTTCCTCGTGCTCGTCGCCCCAGATCACGTTGTAGACGCGGTTGGAGAAGAACGGCGGGTCGATGTAGACGAGGTCGACGCTCTCCGGGGGCAGGGTCCGCATGGCGTGGAGGTTGTCGCCCCAGACGAGGCGGTTGGGCTCCTCGTGCGGCGCGCCGAGGGAGACGCGCTCGACGATCTGGGTGGGCAGGCGGACGTCGGGGTAGTGGTTGCGGAAGCCGGGCCTTCGCGCGTCCCAGCCGAGCGGCTCGCGCGCGACGGGCGCGTGCCCGAAGCGCGCGGGCGGCCGGTAGTGCCGCTCCTGTTCCGGCAGCGGCGGCGGCGCGGCCTCGCCGTCCTCGGCGGCCTCGGGGTTGGGGGGCGGGGGCGCATCGGGGTTGGGTTCGGCGGTCATTCGCCGGGTCCGGGTTCGAGGCGGAGCAGGGTGGCGATACGCATATCGTAGTCGAGCCGGTAACGGAGCATGACGTACCGAAGAAAGATCCCGTACATGTCCCCCTCGTCCCGTTTCACGTACGGGTTGACGGTCGTCGCATCTTCGCGAAGCGATCGCACAGCTTTTTCGTAGTCGATACGGGCTTCGTCGTCGAGGCCTTCCGCCTCGTGCTCCACGGCGCTCTCATCGACAGCGAACCCCGGATCGAGCAGGTGCGAAGACCAGAGGGGAGCACCGCTCATGCCGCGGCAGCCGTTTTTCCGAACACCTTGCGCGCGAGCTCGTCGCTGGGCGGCGGCGGGGCCTCTGCCGTGTCGAGGTCCGCGATCAACGGGCGGAACCACTCGCGCAGGGACTCGTTCGTGATGATGTCGTCCCCGCCGTGCTTCAGCCGCTCGTAGGCGTCCCGCCACGGGGCTTCCTCGTGGGTGAAGCGGGAGAGCTGGGTGCCGGAGTACTCCACGAACCGATCCAGCACGATGTCGAGGAACTTGCGCTGCCTGGGGGTGAGAGCCTCGTCGCCGAAGTCCTCGGGGACGGGGAGCGGGCCTCGCGCGTAGCGGTGATCGTCCCACAGCTCGCGCACCACCGGCCCGTAGGCCCACGCGCGCAGCGGCTCGCGGAACAGCGGCTCGCGCCGGAACGCCAGATGGAAGCCCTGCGCGTAGTAGCAGAGCTTCTGCAGCTTGAGGTGCCCCAGCCGCTGGCCCCACTCCTCGGCCCGCACGAGGAAGTAGTCGGCCACCCGGTGGACGGTCACGGGCTCGGAGTCGGACATGCGACGCTCCCCGGCGCAGCCGCGCCACTCGCACCTGCGTCCAGTGAGCATAAGGTATCCGGCGCTCGCGGGGTAGGTCGGCAGCGCCGGGAGCGAGCGGCGGCGGCGTGGCGCAAGCGAGCGCGTGGGCGGCTCGCGGGGATGTACCGGATGCCGGAGCGGGCCACTGTCCGCCCGACGGGTTCGGATATCCAGAGAGCCAGGCGTGACGCCCCCAAGGCGTCACATCTGGCTCTGCGGAGCAGTCTGGCGAATCCGCCGACGCCGCGCAACCCCCGAGGGACAGCGTTTGCGCGCCGCCGACGAGGGCGCGGGGGCCGCTCGCGGCCCCCGCTGCGTGCGCCCCCGGCGGACCGGGGTCTAGGCGAGGGCCGCGTCGAGGCGCTTGGCGAGGTCGCCCTTGGGGCGGAAGCCGACGATCTCGCCGACCTTGTCGCCGCCCTTGAAGACGAGCAGGGTGGGGATCGAGCGGATGCCGTACTGGCCCGCCGTCATCGGGTTCTCGTCGGTGTTGAGCTTCACGAACTTGACGCGGCCGTCGTAGTCCTCGGCGAGCTCCTCCACGACGGGGGCGACCATGCGGCAGGGGCCGCACCACGGCGCCCAGAAGTCGACCAGCACGGGGGTGTCGTGCTCCAGCACGTCGGCGCCGAAGGTGGCGTCGGTGGTGTCGGTGGGCGCTGCCATCAAGGTTCCTTTCGCGTCGCCGGGCGTTGACGATTTCGGCTTCCGGCGGCTACGATGCTCGCATACCCCACGGGGGTATGTCAAGGCGTCCCGCGGGCGCGCGAGCGGGCCGCTGCGGAGCGAGCGATGGGCGAGCCCGAGTCCACGGAGCGGATCGGCGCCCGGCTGCGTCGCGTCGAGGGCCAGATCCGCGGCATCGCGCGGATGCTCGAGGAGGGCCGCGCCTGCGAGGACGTGGTCACGCAGCTCATGGCCGTGCGCTCCGGCATCGACACCGCGGGGGCGCTGATCCTCGACACCCACCTCGAAGGCTGCCTCGGCGGGGGCGACGAGGCCGAGCGCATCGCCGCGCTGCGCGAGGCGATGCGGCTGTGGTGGCGCTTCGCGCCCGGCGCGGCCGGTTTCGGGCCGGACGGCGCTCCCGCCTACTCCGGCGCCGCCGCGCCGGCGTCCGCGTCCTCCTCCGGCGGGGCCGCCGGGGGCGCCCCGGGCGGCTGAGCCGCGGCGGCGGCCGCGCGCAGGGCGGCGACCATGCCGGCGGCTGCGGCCTCGGCCCCGCGCCGGATGGCGTTCGCGATCGCCGTGGCGTCGCTGGCGCCGTGGGCGATGAAGACCGCGCCGCCGACGCCGAGCAGCGGCGCCGCGCCGTGGGTGCGGTAGTCGAGGCGGTCGCGTAGCCCGCGCGCGGCCGGCCGCAGCAGCCACCCGCCGAGGCGCGCGCGCCACGACCGCTCCGCCGCCGCGCGCAGCTCGGCGAACAGCATCCCGCTCACGCCCTCCGCCAGCTTCAGCGCGACGTTGCCGGTGAAGCCGTCGGTCACCACCACGTCGGCGCGGTTGGCCGTCAGGTCGCGCCCCTCGACGTTGCCGGCGAAGCGCAGGCCGGAGGCCGCCAGCAGCGCGTGCGCCTCGACGGCGGCGGGCGTGCCCTTGCTCGCCTCCTCGCCGATGTTGAGCAGCGCCACGCGCGGCTCGGCCAGCCCGCGCACGGCGCGCATGTAGCTGTCGCCGAGGCGCGCCCACTGCAGCAGGTGCGCGGGCCGCGCCTCGGCGTTGGCGCCCGCGTCGAGCAGCAGGAACTCGCCCGCGGGCGCGGGAATCACGACCCCCGCCGCCGGACGCTCCACGCCCGGCAGGCGGCCCAGCAGCACGAACGCGGCGGCGTGGATCGCGCCCGTGTCGCCGGCCGAGACGAAGGCGTCGCAGGCGCCGTCGCGCACCAGCGACAGCCCGACCGCGATCGAGGTCTCGCGCCGCCGCAGCGCCCCCCGCGCCGCCGCCCGCTCGCCCATCGCGACGGCCTCCGGCGCGTGCGCCACTTCGAGGCCGGGCGGCGCGCCCCCCGCCCGCGCCAGCGCGGCCCGCAGCCGCGCCTCGTCGCCCGCGAGCGTGACCTCGACGCCCCCGCGCGCCGCCAGCAGCGCGCCCTCGACCGCCGCCTCCGGCGCGTGGTCGCCGCCCATCGCGTCGAGCGCGACGCGGCTCACGCGCCCTCGCCGCCTTCGAGGACGGCGACGATGCGGTCGTCGCCGTCGGCCGGCGGGGAGCCGTCCCAGTCGCCGTGGAGGGCGGCGACGCGCAGCCCGGCGAGGCGCGCGGCCAGCTCGATCTCGCCCGCGGTGACGACGCGCAGCGCGAAGCGCAGCGTCGTCCGCCGCGGCGGGCCGTCCTCCGGCTGCGCGTCGAAGTGGTACGTCACGAGGCGCAGCTGCTCGGCGGGACGGCCCTCGACGGCCACGAGCTTGGTGACGAGGCCGCCGGCCGCGCCCCCGGAAGCGCAGCCGCCGTCCGGCGGGCGCGTCCAGTGCTCGACGAGGGGGCGGTGGCCCGGCAGCCAGTCGTCGGGGTGCGGGGCCTCGACGTCGATCGCCGCCACGCCGCCGGGCGCGAGGTGCGCGGCGATCGTCGCGAACGCCGCGGCCACGTCCTCAGCCGTCCCGAGGTGCTGCAGCCCGCCGAGCGGGACGAACACCGCGCCGAAGCGCTCGCCGAGGCGCAGCGAGCGCATGTCGCCCTCGACCAGCCGCAGCGGCAGCCCCGCGGCGCGCCGGCGCGCGAGCGCGAGCATCGAGGGGCTGGCGTCGGCGCCGGTGACGCGCAGGCCCGCCGCCGCCAGCGGCGCGGCGACGCGCCCTCCGCCGCAGCCCAGTTCGAGCACGCTCCCGCGCCCCTCGGCGAGGCCGAGCCAGAACGGCAGGTCGTCGCTGAAGCCGCCGAGGTCGAGGTCGTGGAAGGGCGCGTAGGGCGCGAACGGGTCGGGCGGGGCCGGGCGCTCCTCGGCGGGCATCGCCCGATGCTAGGTTCGCCGCGCCCTGCCGGTCAACGCGCCGCTGCGCGGGCCGGTCAACGCGCGGCGGCTGCCGCGGGCGCGCGCGGGGCGTACCATGACGGCGTGGGCGCCACGGCGACGATCGCACACCCCGGGGACGCGGCGCGCGCGCCGTACGAACCCGTCGCGTGGCGCGGCGGGCGGCTGGTGCTGCTCGACCAGACGAGGCTGCCCGCCGAGGAGCGCTACCTCGCCCTCGCGACGGCGGACGAGGCCGCCGAGGCGATCGCCTCGATGCGCGTGCGCGGCGCGCCGGCGATCGGCGTGGCCGCCGCCTACGCGCTCGCCGCCGCCGCGCACGGCGCGCCCTCGGACGCCGCCCGCGCCGTGCGCGAGGCAGCCCCGGCGCTCGCCGCGGCGCGCCCCACGGCGGTCAACCTGCGCTGGGCGATCGACCGCGTGCTCGCGCGCGTCGGGGCCGCCCCGCCCGCGGAAGCCGCCGCCGCAGCCCTCGCCGAGGCGCGCGCGATCCACGGGGAGCAGCGCGCCGCCGACGCGCGCATGGCGGAACTCGGCGCGGCGCTGCTGCCGCCGGACGCGCGCGTGCTCACCGTCTGCAACACCGGCCCGCTGGCGACGGCGGGCGGCGGCACCGCCCTCGGCGTCGTCGCGGCGGGCTGGCGCGCGGGCCGCGTCGCCGAGGTGCTGGCCTGCGAGACGCGCCCGCGGCTGCAGGGCGCGCGCCTCACCGCCTGGGAGCTGGGCCGCCTCGGCGTCCCGTTCCGCCTCGTCGCCGACGGCGCGGCGGCCTCGCTGATGGCGGCGGGCCGCGTCGGCGCGGTGCTCGCCGGCGCCGACCGCATCGCCGCCAACGGCGACGCGGCGAACAAGATCGGCACCTACGCCCTCGCCGTGCTCGCCCGCTGGCACGGCGTCCCCTTCCACGTCGTCGCCCCCGCCTCGACGATCGACCCCGCGACGCCCGACGGCGCCGCCATCCCGATCGAGGAGCGCGCCGAGTCCGAGCTGCTGGCGACGCCGGAGGGCGCGCCGCTCGCCGCCCCCGGCGCGCGCGCCCTCAACCCCGCGTTCGACGTCACCCCCGCCGCCCTGATCGGCGCCATCGTCACCGAGCGCGGCGTCCTGCGCCCGCCCTACGCCGCGTCGATCGCCGCCGCCCTCGCCCCCCTCGGCGCGCCCGAGGGTGGCACTCCTTGCCGTGACGATCGCGCTCGTGCTCGCATTGGCGGGCGACAACCGCTAGCGTGAAGCGGCTAGATCGCGCGGTGGGAGTCGGTAGACGCAAGCGGACGCGCACGGAGCGTCGATTCGCTGCCTGCCACGCCCGATGTGCTCCCGGGAGGAGACCACATGACCCTGCGTAAAGTCACCAACGGACGTGTGGAGAAGGTCGGATTCTGGCGCTTCACAAAGATGAGGTTCTACGACCGCGAACGCAAGCGCGAGGCGAGGTTCGACCGCCTGCGGAAGATCAGGGCGCGCGAGGAAGACCTCGCGGCGACGAGGCGGGAGCGCATCCCGGACGATGTGCGGGCGTTCGTGTGGGAGCGCGACGAGGGCCGGTGCGTGCGCTGCGGAGCCGAGGACGACCTCCAGTTCGACCACGTCATCCCCGTCGCGAAGGGTGGCGGCGTTGCCGTCGACAACATCCAGATCCTGTGCGGAGACTGCAACCGCCAGAAAAGCGACTCGATCGCGTGAGGGGCGGATGCGTGAACGCGAGGACGGGATCGGCGGACGTCGCCCGCTCCTGCGGTCGGCGATTACCCGATGGGCCACTCGAGGACGAACTTGACGCCCGCGATGACGAAGCTGGACGCCAGGAACAGCGCGGCGACGATCTTCCACCGCGAGATCTCGATGTCCTTGCGAAGCCCGGCGTTGTCGCGCTTCACGTCCTTGCGGAGCTCGGCGTTGTCCTTGCGGAGGTCCGCGTTGTCCCTGCGGAGGTCGGCGTTGTTGCGCTCCATCTCCTTGCGGAGGTCGGCGTGGCGTCGCTCCGTCTCCTCGCGGAGCTCGGCGTCGCGGGCGTCCGCGGCGGCGATGGCGGCGTAGAGCATGGCCGCGCCGTGCTCCGCCGGCACGCTGGCCGCCTCCAGCCTGCGCGCCTCGGCGAGGGTGTCGAACCCGGCCGGCGGAGTCGTCCGTTCGGTCGTCATGCGCTGTCTCCTCGTCGCGAGCATAGCACGCTCATGCCGTTGAGCGAGAACCCCGCCCCCGCGGGCGCTCGCGCTGGCGGGCGGCAACCGCTAGCGTGAGGGGCGAGGGGCGGCGGACGGGAGCCGGCGTGGGCGCGAGGGCGGAGATCGGCGTGATCGGGGGGTCGGGGTTCTACGGCCTCGACGCGCTCGAGGACGCCGAGCGCGTCGAGGTGGAGACGCCGTTCGGCGCGCCGAGCGCGGCCTTCGAGGTCGGCGCGCTGGCCGGGCGGCGCGTGGCCTTCCTCGCGCGCCACGGCGAGGGGCACCGCCTGACGCCGGCGGAGGCGCCGTCGCGCGCCAACGTGTGGGCGCTCAAGGCGCTCGGCGTCGGGCGCGTGCTCTCGATCTCGGCCGTCGGCTCGCTGCGCGAGGAGATCGCGCCGCTCCACGCCGTCGTCCCCGGCCAGCTGATCGACCGCACGCGCGGACAGCGCCCGTCCAGCTTCTTCGGCGAGGGCGTGGTCGCGCACGTCGGGTTCGCCGATCCCTTCTGCCCGCGCCTCGCGGCGGCGCTGGCGGACGCCGCCGAGGCGAGCGGCGCGACGACGCACCGCGGCGGCGCGCTGGTGGTGATCGAGGGGCCCGCGTTCTCGACGCGCGCCGAGTCGGCGATGCATCGCGCGTGGGGCGGGGCGATCGTCGGGATGACGGCGCTGCCCGAGGCGAAGCTCGCGCGCGAGGCCGAGCTCTGCTACGCCGCGCTCTGCTTCGTGACCGACTGGGACGTGTGGCGCGAGGCCGCCGAGGACGTGAGCGCCGAGCTGGTGCTCCGCAACCTGCGCGCCAACGCCGGGCGGGGCCGCGAGGCGGTCGCGCGGGCGGTGGCCGGCCTCGGCGATCGCGAGGAGGACGGCGACGGGGACTGCGGCTGCGGCGACGCGCTCGCGACGGCGCTGATCACGCCGCCGGAGGCCGTGCCGGCCGAGGCGCGGCGCCGCCTCGGGCCGCTGCTCGACCGCTACCTCGGCCCCCCGGACGGCGGCGCGGGCGGGGGCGGGGCGTGACGCGCGCGCTGGAGCGGGGGGCGGCGGCGCCGCCGTTCGCGGTGCGCGAGGAGCGCGACCCGCGCGCGCTGCGCGCGCTGCTGGAGGAGGACGCGGCGTACGCGGCCTTCGCGCTCGGCTGCCTCGAGCCGGAGGCGCTGCCGCGCGCCCGCTTCTGGACGGCGGAGGGCGAGGACGGGCGCTGCGGCGTGGTGATGCACGCGCGCGGCGCGCCGGGGCGGACGAGCGTGCTGATGGGGGACGCCGGCGCCGTCGGGGCGGCGCTCGCGCTCCATCCCGGGCCGCGCTGGGGCTACCTCGCGACCTGCGCGCCGGAGCACCTGCCGGCCGTGAGGCGCGTCCACGAGCTGGGCGGCGAGCTGCGGATGCGGCGCATGAGCGTGCGCGCGCACGGCTTCCGCGAGCCGGCGCAGCCGCCGGGCGGCGGCGTGCGCCGCCTCGGACGCGCCGACGCGGGCGCGCTCAACGCGCTCTACGCGAGCGGCGGCGGCCCGACCGGCTACCGCGGCGAGCACGTCGAGCGCGGCGTCTACTGGGGGGCGTTCGAGGCGCGGCGGCTGATCGCCGCGGCGGGCACGCATATCCTCGCGCCGAACCACGGGGTGGCGGTCGTCGGCAACGTGTTCACGCACGCCGGGGCGCGCGGGCGCGGGCTGGCGGGGGCGGTCACGGGCGCGGTCACGCGCGAGCTGCTGGAGCGCGGCTGCGCGCTCGTCGCGCTGACCGTCGATCCGGCGAACGAGCCGGCGGTGCGCGCCTACCGGCGGCTCGGCTACGAGCCGGGCGCGGCGATCGTCGAGGCGCGGATGCGGCGGCGCGACCCCCTCGGCGTGGGCGCGGCGCTGCGGCGCCGCTTCGCGCCGCGCGGCGAGGACGGCGCGGCGCTGGCGCGGGGGCCGCGGACGGGGAGCGGGCGATGACGGCCGGGGCCGCGGACGACGAGGGCGCCGTCCGCCCCGAACTGGCGGACGAGGGCCTGCGCCGCATCGAGTGGGCGGCGCGGGAGATGCCGGTGCTGGCGGGCATCCGCCGCCGCTTCGCGGAGCAGCGCCCGCTGGCCGGCGTGCGCGTCGGCGCCTGCCTGCACGTCACGACCGAGACGGCGAACCTGATGCTGGCGCTGCGCGACGGGGGCGCCGATGTGCGCCTCGCGGCCTCCAACCCGCTGTCCACGCAGGACGACGTGGCGGCGGCGCTGAGCCTGCGGCTGGGCGTGCCGACCTTCGCCGTGCGCGGCGCCGATTCGGCGCGCTACTACCGCCAGCTCGAACGCGCCGCCGAACACGGCCCGCAGCTGACGATGGACGACGGCGCCGACCTCGTGGCGCTGCTGCACCGCGGCCGCCGCGACCTGCTCGGCGGCGTGACCGGCGGCACCGAGGAGACGACGACGGGCGTCGTGCGCCTGCGCGCGATGGCCGCCGCCGGCGCGCTCGCCTACCCGATCGTCGCCGTCAACGAGGCGGAGACGAAGCACTTCTTCGACAACCGCTACGGCACCGGCCAGTCCACCGTCGACGGCATCGTGCGCGCGACGAACGTGCTGCTGGCGGGCAAGACGATGGTGGTGGCGGGCTACGGCTGGTGCGGGCGCGGGCTGGCGAGCCGCGCGAGCGGCCTCGGCGCGCGCGTGATCGTGACCGAGGTGCAGCCCGTGCGCGCGCTCGAGGCGGCGATGGACGGCTACCGCGTGATGCCCATCGCCGAGGCCGCCCGCGAGGGCGACATCCTCGTCACCGTCACCGGCGACGTGAACGTGATCGACAGCCCCGCCTTCGCGGCGATGAAGGACGGCGCCATCCTCGCCAACGCCGGCCACTTCGACGCCGAAATCAACCTCGCCGCCCTCGACGCCATGACCGAGGCGCGCCGCCGCCCGCGCGAGCACGTCGAGGAGCGCACGCTCGCCGACGGGCGGCGGATCGTGGTGCTGGCCGAGGGCCGCCTCGTCAACCTCGCCGCCGCCGAGGGCCATCCCGCCTCGGTCATGGACATGTCGTTCGCCAACCAGGCGCTGTGCGCCGAGCGGCTCGCGACCGGCGCGCCGCTGCCGCCGGGCGTGCACGACGTGCCGCGCGAGATCGACGAGGAGGTCGCGCGCCTCAAGCTGGCCGCGATGGGCATCGCGATCGACGCCCTCACGGAGGAGCAGGAGCGCTACCTGCGGTCCTGGGAAGAGGGGACGGCCTGAGCGCCCAGCGCGCCCGCGCCGCCGGAGAGGAGTCCGTGACCAACACCTTCCAGGAGTCGCCCTCGCTGCTGCTGACCAGCGAGTCCGTCACCGAGGGCCACCCCGACAAGCTGTGCGACCAGATCTCGGACGCCGTGCTCGACGCGATGCTGGCGCAGGACCCGATGTCGCGCGTGGCCTGCGAGACGGCGGTGACGATGGGCGTCGTCTTCGTGCTCGGCGAGATCACGACCGAGGCCTACGCCGATCTCCAGCAGGTGGTGCGCGACACCGTGCGCGAGGTCGGCTACGACGACCCGCGGATCGGCCTCGACTGGGAGTCGTGCGGCGTCATCGCCTCGATCCGCGAGCAGGCCGCCGACATCGCGCTCGGCGTCGACCGCGCGCACGAGGCGCGCGCGATCGGCTCCGAGGACCCCTACGACCTCGTCGGGGCCGGCGACCAGGGCATGATGATCGGCTTCGCCTGCGACGAGACGGCGGACAGCGGCGAGTACCTGCCGCTCACCCTCACCCTCGCCCACCGCATCACGCGGCGGCTCGCCGAACTCCGCAAGTCCGGCGCGCTGCCCTGGCTGCGCCCCGACGGCAAGTCGCAGGTCACGATCGAGTACGCGCACGGCCGCCCGAGGCGCATCGCCGCCCTCGTCGTCTCCGCCCAGCACGCCCCCGATGCGTCGCCCGAGCGCATCCGCGAGGAGATCGAGCGCGAGGTCGTCGAGGCCGTCTGCCCCCCCCACCTGCTCGACGGCTTCGACCGCGAGCGGCTGTACGTCAATCCCACGGGGCGCTTCGTCTCCGGCGGCCCGGCCAGCGACGCGGGGCTGACCGGGCGCAAGATCATCGTCGACACCTACGGCGGCGTCGCCCGCCACGGCGGCGGCGCCTTCTCCGGCAAGGACCCGACGAAGGTGGACCGCTCCGCCGCCTACGCCGCGCGCCACGCCGCCAAGAACGCCGTCGCCGCCGGCCTCGCGGGCCGCCTCGAACTGCAGGTCTCGTACGCCATCGGCGTGGCGCAGCCGACCTCGCTCGCCGTCGAGACGTTCGGCACGGGAGCGCTGCCGGAAGCGGAGATCGAGGCGCTGATCCGCGAGCACTTCGACCTGCGGCCGGCGGCGATCATCGACCGCTTCGACCTGCGCCGCCCGATCTACCGCCCGACCGCCGCCTACGGGCACTTCGGCCGCCCCGACCTCGACCTGCCGTGGGAGCGCCTCGACATGGCCGGGGCGCTGCGGCGCGCGGCGGGGCTGCCGGACGCGGCGGCCGGCGCGCGCTAGCGCGGCGAGGGGCGCGCGGTGCGGGCGATCGTGCTGGCCGGCGGACGCGGATCGCGCCTGCGCCCGCTGACGCCGCGCACCCCCAAGCAACTCGTCCCGATCCTCCACCGCCCGCTGCTCGAACGGCTGCTGCTGCTGCTGCGCGAGGGCGGCGTCGATCGCGTCACGCTCGCGCTGACCGCCCCCGTCGAGGCCATCGAGCGCGCCTTCGGCGGCGCCCCCGGCCTCGAGGTCGAGTTCGCCTACGAGGGCGAGCCGCGCGGCTCCGGCGGCGCGATCGCCGCCTGCGCCGCCGCCTGGGACGAGCCGTTCCTCGTCTGCAACGGCGACCTCGTGACCGATCTCGACGCCGCGGCGCTGGCCGCCGCCCACCGCGAGCGCCGCGCCGAGGTCACGATCGCGCTCCACGAGGTCGCCGACCCCTCGCGCTTCGGCGTCGCCGCCCTCGACGGCGACCGCGTCGCGCGCTTCGCCGAGAAGCCGCCCGCCGCCGAGGCGCCCTCGAACCTCGCCAACGCCGGGGTGTGGCTGTTCGAGCCGCACGTCGCGCGCGAGCTGGACGCCGATCGCTTCCACCGCGTCGAGGACGAGCTGTTCCCGCGCATGGCGGACGAGGGCCGCGCGATCTTCGGCTGGCGGCACGACGGCTACTGGGCCGACGTCGGCACGCCCGACGCCTACCGCCGCGCGAACCTCGACCTGCTGCGCGGCGCCGCCCCCGCCGTCGCCCCCGGCGGCTGGCCCGCGCTGACCGGCCCCGGCGCCGCCGTCGCGGAGGGCGCGGCGCTCGCGGACGGCGTGGTCGCGGGCGCGGACTGCCGCGTCGGCGCGGGCGCGCATGTCGCCGCGAGCGTGCTCTGGGACGGCGTCGAGGTCGGCGCGGGCGCGCGCGTCGAGGACTCGGTGCTGGCGTCGGGCGCCCGCGTCGGCGAGGGCGCGGTGCTGCGCGGCGCCGTCCTCGGCCACGGCGCCGAGGTCGCGGCGGGCGAGCGCCCGCCGCCCGGCGCCGCCCTCGGCGACGGCGCGGTCTGGCGCGACGGCGCGGCCCGCCCCGCGCCCGCGGGCGCGCGGTGAGCGCCGTCCGCTTCGGCACCGACGGCTGGCGCGCCGTGATCGCCGAGGACTTCACGTTCGCCAGCCTGCGCGCCGTCGCGCAGGCGACGGCCGGCTGGCTGCACGACGCCGGCCTCGCCGACCGCGGGGTCGTCGTCGGCTACGACACGCGCTTCCTCTCCGGCGAATTCGCCGAGGCCGCCGCCGGCGTGCTGGCGGGCAACGGCGTCGCCGTCGCGCTCGCCTCGGCCCCGGCGCCGACGCCCGCGGTCTCGCACGCCGTCGCCGCGCGCGGCGCGGGCGCGGGCGTCGTGATCACCGCGAGCCACAACCCCGCGCGCTGGAACGGCTTCAAGATCAAGCAGGCGGCCGGCAACCCCGCCCCGCCCGAGGTCACCGACGCGATCGAGGCGGCCGTGCCCGCGATCCTCGGCGGCGGGCGCGTGCGCGACGCCGCCCCCGGCTCGGCCGCCGCGCGGCGGCTGATCGAGCGCTTCGACGCGCGCCCGGGCTACCTCGGCGCGCTGCGCGCCTTCGTCGGCGCGGAGCGCATCCGCGACGCCGGCCTGCGCGTCGCCGCCGACGCGATGCACGGCGCCGCCGGCGGGCTGCTCGCCGCCGCGATCGGCGAGGGCGCGACCACCGTGCACGAACTGCGCGGCGAGCCGAACCCCGCCTTCCCCGGAATGCGCGCCCCGGAGCCGATCGCCCCCAACCTCGAGGCGCTGACGGGCCTCGTGCGCGGGGGCGGCTACGACATCGGCATCGCCGCCGACGGCGACGGCGACCGCCTCGGCCTCGTCGACGAGGGGGGCGCGTTCCTCGACCAGCACCAGGCGTTCGCGCTGCTCGTGCGCTACCTGCTCGCCGAGCGCGGCCGGCGCGGCGCGATCGTGCGCTCGATCACGGCGACGAAGATGGTGGACGCGCTCGGCGCGCGGCACGGCTGCCCCGTCCACGAGACGCCCGTCGGCTTCCGCCACCTCGGCCCGCGCATGATCGCCGAGGACGCCCTCGTGGCCGGCGAGGAGTCGGGCGGCTACGCCTTCCGCGGCCACGTCCCCGAACGCGACGGCGTCCTGTCGGCCCTGCTGCTGCTCGACTGCGTGGCGCGGACGGGCAAGCCCCCCTCGCGGCTGCTCGCCGAGCTGTACGCCGAGATCGGCCCCCACGCCTACGGGCGCGAGGACGTCGCGCTGCGCCCCGGCGAGCGCGACGCGGTGGCCGCGCGCGCCGCGTCCGCCGAGCCGTCCGAGGTGGCCGGCCTCCGCGTCGCCGCGAAGGACGAGCTGGACGGCGTGCGCTTCACCCTCGAGGGCGGGTGGTGGCTGCTGCTGCGGAGCAGCGGCACGGAGCCGCTGCTCCGCGTCTACGCCGAGATGCCGGACGCCGACGCCGTGCGCGCCGCCCTCCGCGCCGGCCGCGCCCTCGCCGGCCTCGGCGGGGACTGACGCCCGCGGGCCGCGGCCAGCCGGGGCGGCGCGCACCGCGCCGCCCCGGGGGCGGACGGCGCGGCCCGTAAGCGCGCGCCTCGCTATAGTGGCGGTGCGGCGGCTCCCCCGCCGCGCCGGGGCTGGCGATGGTGCAGGACACGTCCGAGCGCATCCGCCCCACCCGCATCGAAGACGAGATGCGGGACTCCTACCTCGACTACGCGATGTCGGTCATCGTCTCGCGGGCGCTGCCCGACGTGCGCGACGGCCTCAAGCCGGTGCAGCGCCGCGTCGTGTTCGGGATGCAGGAGCTGGGCGTCGGCCCCGGCTCCGCGTTCAAGAAGACGGCGCGCATCGTCGGCGAGGTGATGGGCAAGTTCCATCCCCACGGCGACGCGCCGATCTACGACACCCTCGTGCGCCTCGCGCAGCCCTTCACGCTGCGCTACCCGCTCGTCACCGGCCAGGGCAACTTCGGCTCGATCGACGGCGACCCGCCGGCGCAGATGCGCTACACCGAGGCGCGCCTCGCGCCCATCGCCACCGAGCTGCTCGCCGACCTCGATCGCCGGACGGTCGACTTCCAGCCCAACTTCGACGACTCGGTCAACGAGCCGGTGGTGCTGCCGGCGCGGCTGCCGAACCTGCTGATCAACGGCTCCACAGGCATCGCCGTCGGCATGGCGACGAACGTCCCGCCGCACCACATCGGCGAGATCTGCGAGGCGCTGATCCTGCTCATCGACCGCCCCGAGGCGAGCGTGGACGAGCTGATGGCGCATGTGCGGGGGCCCGACTTCCCCACGCGCGGGCGCATCTTCGGCCGCGAGGCGATCCGCGAGGCCTACGCCACCGGCCGCGGCAGGATCACGATGCGCGGCGTCGTGGCGGCCGAGGAGAACGCGAGCGGCCGCACCCAGCTCGTCGTCACCGAGCTGCCGTACCAGGTGAACAAGGCGACGCTGATCCAGCGCATCGCCGACCTCGTGCGCGCGCGCCGCATCGAGGGCGTCTCCGACCTCCGCGACGAGTCCGACCGCGACGGGATGCGGATCGTGATCGAGCTCGCGCGCAACGGGCAGCGCGCCGCCGTCGAGAACCAGCTGTTCCGCCTCACCGCGCTGCAGTCCACCTTCGCCGTCAACATGCTGGCGCTCGTCGGCGGGCGGCCCGTCACGGTCAGCCTGCGCGAGGCGCTGCAGGCCTTCGTCGACCACCGCCGCGAGGTCATCCGGCGGCGCAGCGAGTTCGACCTCGAACGCGCGCGCGAGCGCGCGCACGTGCTCGAGGGCCTGCTGCTCGCCCTCGATCTGCTCGACGAGGTGATCGCGGCGATCCGCGGCTCGGAGTCGGCGGACGCCGCGCGCACGGCGCTGCAGGAGGCGCCGTTCGCGCTGAGCGAGCGGCAGGCGCAGGCCGTCCTCGACATGCAGCTGCGCCGCCTCGCCGCGCTCGAACGGCAGCGCATCACCGACGAGCACGCCGAACTCGCCGAGCGCATCGCCTACCTCGAGGACCTGCTGGCGCACCCGGAGAAGATCGACGCGCTGATCCAGGACGACTGCCGCGAGCTGCTGGCCGAGTACGGCGGCGAGCGGCGCACGCAGGTCTTCGAGCCGCCCGTCGAGGACATCTCGGACGAGGACCTCGTGCCGCACCAGCAGATCGTGGTGACGATCTCGGACCGCGGCTACATGAAGCGGGTGCCGCTGGAGACCTACCGGGTGCAGGGGCGCGGCGGGCGCGGCGTGACCGGCGCGCCCACGCGCGAGGAGGACGCGGTCAACCACCTCGTCGCCTGCGACACCCACGACTCGCTGCTGCTCTTCACCCAGCGCGGGCGCGTCTACTCGATCAAGGGCTACGAGGCGCCCGAGGGCAAGCGCCAGGCGCGCGGCGTCCCCGCCGTCAACCTGATCGACATCGAGGAAGGCGACCGCGTGACCGCGATGGTGGTCGTCACCGACTTCAGCCGCCACTCGATGGTGGTCGCCACCGCCCGCGGCGAGGTCAAGCGCACCCCCCTCGTGCAGTTCGAGTCGGTGCGGCGCCCCGGCCTGATCGCGATGAAGCTCAAGGAGGGCGACCGCCTCGTCTCGGCGCGGGCGGCCGAGGACGGCGACACGGCGATCCTCGTGAGCGGCGGTGGGCGCGCCATCCGCTTCCCCGTCGGCTCGCTGCGCGTCGCCTCGCGCGCCTCGGGCGGCGTGCGCGGGATGCGGCTGCCCGCCGGCGAGGAGGCGATCGGCCTCGTCGTCGACCGCGACGGCGAGGACCTGCTCGTCGTCTCCGAGCGCGGCATCGGCAAGCGCACCGCGTTCGAGGAGTACCCGACGAAGGGCCGCGCCGGGCGGGGAGTGCTCACCTTCCGCATCACCGAACGCAGCGGCCCGCTCGCCGTCGCCCGCGCCGTGCGCCCCGGCCAGCAGCTGATCCTCGTCTCCCGCGAGGGCATCGTGATGCGGACGCGCGCCGACACGATCAGCCGCACGAGCCGCGCCACGCAGGGCGTCGCCGTCATGAACATCGAGGACGGCGACGCCCTCGCCGCCATCGCCCAAATCGACCTCGGCGACCACTCCGCCCCCGCCCCCCCGGACGGCGGCGACGCCGCGCCCGAGGCCAGCGCCCCGCCGGACGGCGGCGACGACGCGCCCGAGGCCAGCGCCCCGCCGGACGGCGGCGACGCCCCGCCCGAGGCCAGCGCCGAGCCGGACGCCGGCGACGACGCCGCGCCCGAGGCCAGCGCCCCGCCGGACGCGCCCGCGGAGCCCGAGCCGCCCCGCCCCCGCCGCGCGCGCCGCCAGCCCGAGGCCGAGGCCGCCGAGGGGACCGCCGCGCCGCAGCCCGAACTCCCGCCGGACGCGCCCGCGGAGCCCGAGCCGCCCCGCCCCCGCCGCGCGCGTCACCAGACCGAGGCCGCGCCCGCCGCGCTGCAGCCCGAACTCGCGCCCGCCCCGCCGGACGAGCCCGCCGAGGCCGCCGCCGAGCCGCGCGCGGCGACCGAGGACGAGCTGCGGGCCGCCCTCGGCGCGGCGCTCGGCGAGGGCTGGAGGCCGCAGGCGGAGGCGCTCGCCGACGCGCGGCGCGGCCTGCCGCGCCGCTCGGCGGACGCGCTGCGGCGCGTCCTCCACCGCGCCGTCCGCGACGGCTGGATCGAGGAGCGCGGCGGCGAGGGCGGCGCGCACGAACTGCGCCGCGCGGCGGCCCCGCCCCCGGCATGAGCCTCGGCCTCGGCGAGTTCGACCTGATCGGCCGCATCGTCGCGCGCCTCGGCGACGCCGCGGCCCGCGACATCGCCGTCCCGCCGGGCGACGACGCCGCGGCGTGGGCGGTCGAGGCCGGCCACGCCGTGGCGACGGTGGACACGCTCGCCGAGGGGACGCACTGGCTGCGCGGCACGATGTCGTTCGCCGACGTCGGCTGGCGCGCCGTCGCCACCGCGCTGTCCGACCTCGCGGCGATGGGTGCGCGCCCCGGCTGCGTGCTGATCGCCGCCGAACTCGGCCCCGGCGTGAGCCTCGCCGACCTCGACGCCTTCGCCGACGGCGCGGCGGCGGCCTGCCGCGCCCACGGCGCGCGCGTGGCCGGCGGCAACGTCGCCGCCGCGCGCGCCACGGGCTTCACCACCGCCGCCTACGGCCACGCCGCCGCGGACGCCGGGGGCCGCCCGCTGCTGCTGCGGCGCGGCGGCGCCCGCCCCGGCGACCTCGTGGCGGTGTCGGGCGCGCCGGGCGCGTCCGCCGCCGGCCTCGCCCTGATCGAGGCGGGGCGCGAGGGCGAGGACGGCGCCGCGCCGCTGCTCGCCGCGCACCGCCGCCCCCGCGCGCGCCTCGCCCTCGGCCTCGCCGCCGCCGCGGCCGGCGCGCGCTGCGCCGTCGACGTTTCGGACGGGCTGCTGGCCGACCTCGGCCACGTCGCCCGCGCCTCGGGCGTGGGCATCGAGGTCGATGCGGACGCGCTGCCGCTCCACCCCTCGGCGGCGGCGCTGCTGGGGCGGGAGCGCGCGCTCGCGCTGGCCCTCGGCGGCGGCGAGGACTACGAGCTGGCGATCGCCGCCCCCGCCGCCGCGCTGCGCGCGCTGGCCGCCGCCGGCGAGGGGCCGCTGGCCGTCGTCGGCCGCGCCGTCGCCTCCCGCCCCGGCGAGGCGATCGCCCTCGGCCCCGGCGGCGAGCCGCTACCCTCGGAAGCCGCGGGCTGGGACCACCTGCGCGCGCGGTAGCCGGAGCAGAGGACGGGGAGACGCAACATGGAGCCGTTCGAGGCCTTCGAGGACAACATGAAGGACGCCCACTCGCTCCACGAGCACGCCGTCGCGTTCCTCGACCGGCACGGCGATCCCAGGCCGCTGCTGCGGTCGTCGCTGGTCGCGGCCTGCGCCGCCCTCGAAACCTACGTCGCGGACCGGGCGATCCAGTTCGTCGGACCGCTGATCACGAACCGCACGAAGCAGCCGCTGCCCCAGCGCCTCCGCGACATCCGGCTGACCGTCGGCGAGTGGGCGGACATCGAGGAACAGTACGCGCGAACGCCCGGGCGGGGCGTCCGCCTCATCGTCGACGAGCACATCCGCGAACTGACCAGCACGGCCCCGAACCAGATCGGCAGGGTGCTGTCCACCATCGGGGTGAAGGACTGGTCGAAGCTCGTCGACGGCGCGCGCAAGGCGAGGAACGGCCGGACGGTCGGGGAACTCGACGAGATCACCAAGCGGCGGAACCGCATCGTCCATAACGCCGACCACAGGGGCCGGGGCCGCGCCGCCCTCACGCCGGAAGACGTCGAGCGCCATCTGGAGAACATCGGCTCCATCGCCGCGGGGCTGGAGTCGGTGCTGGCGGCGCACGGGGTCTAAGCGCCGCTCGCGCCTACCGCGCGCCGCTCCGACACTGGGGGCAGCGGCGGGAGCGAGCGTGCACACCGCGAACCGGATGCAGGTGACGACGAGGGGGGCGGCGCGCACGCGCGCGTTCGGGCGGCGGCTCGCGCGGCTGCTGCGCGCCGGCGACGTGCTGCTGCTGCAGGGGCCGCTCGGCGCGGGCAAGACCACGCTCGTGCAGGGCGTCGGCAGCGGCCTCGGCGCCGAGGGGCCGGTCAACAGCCCCACCTTCGTGCTGCTCGCGCGCCACGACCTGCCCGAGGCCGGCGCCGCGCCGGAGCGCCCCCGCTTCCTCTACCACGCCGACCTCTACCGCCTCACCGACCCCGAGGAGGTGCGCGACCTCGCCCTCGCCGATCAGGCCGCAGACGGCGCGCTGCTCGTCGAGTGGCCGGAGCGCGGCCTCGAGGCGCTGCCCGCCGAGCACCTGCTCGTCGCGATCGAGCACGACCCGCGCGACGCCGACGCGCGGCGCTTCACCATCGCCGCCATCGGCGACCGCTACCACCGCATCGTCGACGGCCTCGGCGGACGCGGATGACGGCGCGCGGCGCGGCCCCCGGCGGCCCCGTCCTCGCCATCGACAGCGCCTCGGCCGAGGCCGCCGTCGCGGTCGCGGCGGCGGACGGCGCGCCGCTCGCCGAGCGCCGCTGGCGCCTCGAAACGAACTACTCGCGCGAGCTGCTCGCCGCCGTCGACGCGGCGCTGCGCGAGGCGAGCGTCGCGCGCGGCGCGCTGGCGGCGATCGCCGTGGACGCCGGGCCGGGCGGCTACTCCGGCCTGCGCGCCGGCGTGGCGACGGCGCAGGGCCTCGCCTTCGCGCTCGGCGTCCCGCTGGCCGGCGTCTCCCGCCTCGAGGCGGCGGCGTTCCCCCACCTCACAGCGGGCGCGCCCGTCGTCGCCGTCCACGCGGCCGGCGGCGGACGCCTCGCCTGGGCCGCCTACGCCGCCGCCGCGGACGCCGCCGCCCCGCCCGCCACCCTCGAGCCGCCCCGCCTCGACGAGCCCGGGGCGTGCCTGCGCGCCGCCCCGCGCGGCGCGCTCTGGTGCGGCGAGCTCGACGGCGTGCTGCGCGCCGCCGTCGAGGCCTCGGGCGGCGCGGTCGCGGCGGACGAGGCCAACGCGCGCCGCGCCGCCGACCTCGTGCGCCTCGCGGCGCTGCACGGGGCGTGGGGCGACCCCGCGCTGGTGGAGGCGGTCTACCTGCGCCCGCCGCCGATCACGCCCCCGGCGCGCGCGCCGGCGGGCGCCTGAGCGAACGCAAGGAGGACGACCCGTGGAGCGAACCCTGATCCTCGTGAAGCCGGACGCGGTGCAGCGCGGGCTGATCGGCGAGGTGCTGGGACGCCTCGAACGGCGCGGGCTGCGGCTGGTCGCGCTGCGGCTGATGCGCGCCGACGAGGCGCTGGCGCGGCGGCACTACGCCGAGCACGAGGGCAAGCCGTTCTTCGGCGGCCTCGTGGACTACATCACGTCGAGCCCGCTGGTGGCGGCGGTGTTCGAGGGGCCGGACGCGATCGCCGCCGCGCGCCGGACGATGGGCGCGACCCGCCCCGCCGAGGCGGCCCCCGGCACCATCCGCGGCGACCTCGCCCTCGAGGCGGGGCGCAACCTCGTGCACGGCTCGGACGGCCCCGACAGCGCCGCCCGCGAGATCGCCCTCTTCTTCGGCGGCGAGCCCCTCGACAGCTGGGAGCGCACCGCCGACCGCTGGCTGTTCGAGTAAATCGCAGCCGAACAGGTCGAGGCCGCCGGTTTCCAGCACGCCCCTGATTTCGCCGATCGAGCGGGTGCGGGCCCGCGTGCGCGTGAGCAGGAAGCGCAGCTCGAAGCGCCCGCCCGCTTCCCGCGCTTCCTGCGCGAGCTGCACCATCGCCCCGGCCCGCGACACGTCGAGCTTCGTAGGCTGCAGCGGCACCACGGTCAGCGAAGCCGCCATCAGCGCCGAGCGCACGATCGGGAGATGTCCCGGAGGCGTATCGACGACGACGCAGCCGTAACTGGCGGCGACGTCGCCGATCGTCTCGTGCAGCGAGGCGCCCGGCATCGCGACCGTGGCGCAGTCGAGGTCGCAGGCGGAAGCCCAGGCGAGAGCCGATCCCTGCGGATCGGCGTCGACGAGCAGCGTCTTGGCGCGCTGTGCGAAGAGGTTGGCGAGGAACACTGCGGTAGTGGTCTTGCCGGCGCCGCCCTTGAGGTTCGCGACGGCGATGACGGGAGTGGAGGAATGGGCGGAAGCGCCGACGGCGCGGTCCATGCGGGTGTCTCCGTTCGCTCCCCGCCGCAGCGCAGCATACGGCGGCGGGGAGCGAACGGGCAAGACGGCCCCGGCGCACGCGTTTCGCAGCGCGTGCGCCGGGTCCCGGTGATCTCAATCGCAGTCCACCAGCAAAAGCGCGTCTTCGGCCCACCAGCCTTCTTCCCACCACTCGACGTCCGGCACCTCGCTGGCCGTCCGGAACCGCCCGTCCCGCATCCAGCGCGGCCCCCATTCGCCCGAATGGTGTTCCGCGAGGATCATGACGCTGGGCCAGTGCCCGCGATCGTAATCCTCCAGCCCTTCGTGGCCGAACCCGACCACCCGCGCCACCCGCGAGCAGGAATCGCGCTCGAGCGCGGCGGCGATGACGGCATCGTCCGTTTCGCCGCTGCCGCGCCAGATCGTCAGCTGGCCGGACTCGCCGTCCCGCAGCGGCGGCACGAACGCGGGGCCGGAAGGAGCCGCAGCCTCGGCGGCGATTAGCCGCCGCTGCTCGGCGCGGTAGTGCTCGAGCCGGGTAGGCGCGCCGTGGAAGAAGCGCTGTGCGACGGTGGCTTCGCGGATGTGGGGAAATCGCGGGCACGATTGCGGACCGCGGGACATGACGCCACGCTCCGAGTGATGACCGAGGCCGAGTGCGTGTCCGAGTTCGTGAATGATGGTCCCGGCAGACCAGACAACCGGCACACACGTTGCGCTCTGGCCGCGATGCAGTGTCACGCGCCGCCAGCCGTAGCCGCCACCCACTTTGTCCACATCATCGAACTGCACGATAATCAAGCCGTCCTTGGGGCGACCAGCGTTTTCCCACATGTCGGAAGGACATTCAGTAACGGACGCGCGGAACGGATCCGGATCGAGCAGCGCGTTCCAAGTGCCGACTGCGATCTCCGCGATCGTGAAAAACTCGTCGAGCGTCAGCCAGCCGGGCACGCTGATCTCGCCGCCGTACAACGGGTGCACGCATACCTGCCAGCCGCCGGAGCGCGGCAGGATGTGGCCGTCTTGGCGATCGACAAGGTCGCGCATGTCCGCTGCCGTCGGCCGGTACGCCGGCGGACGCAATCCCCGTACGATCTCTCGCATGGAGGTGATCGCCGCTGCGTTGTTGCTGGGCGTCGCCTCGGGCGTCGCCTCCGGGCGTCGGCTCGGGCGTGGCCTCGGGCGTCGGCTCTGGCGTCGGCTCTGGCGTCGCCTCGGGCGTCGCCTCGGGCGTCGGCTCGGGCGTGGCCTCGGGCGTGGCCTCGGGCGTCGGTTCGGGCGTGGCCTCGGGCGTCGGTTCGGGCGTGGCCTCGGGCGTCGGTTCGGGCGTGGCCTCGGGCGTCGGCTCGGGCGTCGGCTCGGGCGTGGCCTCGGGCGTGGCAGCCGCAGGAGTGGCCGCCGTTGCGGAAGCAGCCTCGACCGTCGCCGGCGTCGCTGCCGTCCCGGGCGTGGCGGCAGGGGCCGCCGCAACGTTGCCCCCCGCATCGGCTGTGGCAGCCGGCGCAGGCGTACCCACTCCCCCGCCGGCGGGCCGCACTTCGCCCTCGTCGGCCGGATCCGCTCCCGTCAGCCACACCGCCGCGCCGCCCGCCAGCGCGGCCAGGATCGCCAGCGCCGCGATCCAGCCGATCGCCTCCCTGCCCATCGGTGCCCCTCTCCCTCGTTCCCGCTGGGCTGGCATGTCCCCGGACCGATCGGCGCCGTTCATTCCGGCGATAAGGTAACACCCGCCCGCCCCGCAGCCGCGCCGACCGGACTTTGCGCCCTCTTGCGCCCGCGGGTTGCGGAAACGGGCGGCATGGTGAACGATCGGGGGGAGTGGCCGGGGTAGCAGGCGGCTCCGCGGAGCCGCCCGGCGCTGCCGGAGGACTCTCCCCATGACGACGCACTCCCCCGCGCCGCGCCGCCGCTTCCCGCTCGCGGTCCGCGCGGGCCTGCTGGCCAGCCTCGCGTTCGCCCTCGCGTTCGCCCTCGGCTGCGGGGGCGGCGACGACCCCGCCGTGGTCGTCGCGCCCGTGACCGCGACCGCGACGCCCGCGCCGGCGGCGGCCGCGCCGGCGCCCGCCGCCTCCCCCACGCCCGAGGCGACCCCGACCGCCGAGCCGACCCCGACCCCGACGCCGGAGCCGACGGCGGAGCCGGAGGACGAGGGCCCGGCGCTCGTCAGCAACCTCCGGCAGCTGCGCGAGACCTACGGCGAGGCGCCGGACGCCACGCTGGGGCGGATCCGCATCCCGACGATCGGCGTCGACGCGCCGCTGGGGACGCGCTACGTCGGCGACGCGATGCCGAATCCGACCGGCCCCGACGACGTGGTGTGGTACGACTTCTCCGGCTGGGATGGACTCGGCGGCGCGCCCGGCGCGGGCGGCAACGCCGTGTTCTCCGGCCACGTCGACTACTACCTCGGGATCTCGTGGGCGCCGGACGGCGCGGTGTACCGCGGCCGGGGCGTGTTCTTCGGCCTCGACGCGCTCTCGCCCGGCGCCATCGTCGAGGTCGAGACGGGGGGCGTGGTGCGCCGCTACGCGGTGGTGTGGCGGCGGCAGGTGCCGGCCGAGGGCGCCGGCGAGGAGTGGAGCGCCATCCTGCGCGGCGACGTGACCGTGGACAGCATCACGCTGCTGACCTGCGGCGGCGAGTTCGACGAAGCGACCAAGACCTACGCCGATCGCGTGGCGATCCGCGCCGAGCGGGTGCAGGCGGGAGCCGGCTGACGGGCCGTGGGGCGCGGGCCGAGGGGGCTGGCGGAGAGGGTGGGATTCGAACCCACGAGAGGGGGGTTGCCCCTCTACCCGCTTTCCAGGCGAGCCTGATCAGCCACTCCAGCACCTCTCCGCGAGGCCTCCGCGCGCGCCCGCGCTCCGGCGCGGGCGCTCCGGCGAACGGGCGCGCTGGCGGAGAGGGTGGGATTCGAACCCACGAGGCTTGCGCCTACCGCTTTTCGAGAGCGGCACCTTAAACCACTCGGACACCTCTCCGCGGCCAGTATAGGCCGCGGTGCGGGCGGCGGGCTACGACGGCGCCCCGTCCGCGGGTTCGCGGGCGGTGGGCGCGTCCGGCGGGGGCGCGGCCCCCCGCCCGGTGCGCGCGCGGTACTCGGCCTCCAGCTCGCGGGCGGCCTCTTCCGCGGCGCGGCGCGCCTCGGCGAGGCCCGCGCGCAGCGCCTCGCGGCCCTCGCCCAGCGCCCCGGCGGCGCGGGCCAGCGGCGGCGGCAGCGCGCCCGCCCCGCCCGCGTCGGCGCGCGCCAGCAGCGCCCGCGCCGCCGCCCACGCGGCGACCGCCGCCGCCCCGGCCAGCGCGAGCGCGGCGAGGCGCGCTCCGCCGCCCCCGGCGGCGGCCAGCCGCTCGCGCTCGCGCCGTTCGGCGATGCGCCCCGCCGCAGCCTCGACGGCCTCGCCGAGGTCCGCGTCGGAGCCGATGACCTCGACGATCCGGTAGGCGGGGGCGCCGCGGGCGCGGCGGCGGAGCGGGAGCCGCACGGCGGGCGCTCAGCGCCCGCGCCGGACGGCGCGCACGGCGGCGGCCGCGGCGCCGCGCCGCACCCCGCGCGCGGCGGCTGCCGCGCGGATCACCGGCGAGACGGCGTGGTCGGCGACGAACTCGACGCTGCCGCGCGCGCTCCGCACCGAGGCGCGAGCGTCGTCCAGCGCCGGCCGCACCGACTCCTCGAACGCCTCGCGCCCGGCCGCGGCCCCCGCGCGCACGATCGCCAGGATCGCGATCGCGACGGCGATGGCCACGAGGAAGAAGAGCGCCCCCAGCACCCCGTAGGCGATGACGACGATGTCGCGCGTCTGCTCGAGCGTGACGCCCGCGACGGCGAGCAGGGCGGCGACGGCGGCGATCAGGACCGCGGCGGCCAGCAGCGGGATGACGACGTAGCGCATGGCCCTCGCAGCCCCGCGGCGTCCGCCCGCGCCGCCGCGCGGCCATCGTAGCCGCGCCCCGCGCGGCGGACAAACGCGCAGCCGCGCCGTCGCGGGGACGCGGAGCGTCGGCGGCCTGCCTCGCCGCGCGGCGAGGACTCAGCGCGCCTCGCGGAGGGGGAGGGCGCGCTCGATCGTGCCGCCGCCGACGACCTCGTCGCCCTCGCCGGCGGCGGCGGGGCGGTAGAGCACGACGGCCTGCCCCGGCGCGGCGGCCCGCACGGGCCGTTCGAGGTCGAGCCGGAAGCCGTCGCCGCCCAGCTCCGCCACCCGCGCCGGCGACGGCTCGCCGTGGTAGCGCACGCGCGCCAGCAGGCGCTCGCCCGGCTCCGGCGGCGCCGAGACCCAGCGCGGCGACGAGGCGGCGAGGCCGCCCGCCAGCAGCTCGTCCTCGCCGCCGACGGTGACGACGCCCGAGGCGGCGTCGATGGCGGTGACGTAGCGGCGTCCCGGCGCGGCGACGCCGAGGCCGCGGCGCTGGCCGACGGTGAAGCCGGCGACGCCCTCGTGGCGGCCGAGCACGGCGCCGTCCGCGCCGGCGATCGCGCCCGGCGCCGAGGCGACGCCGCGCGCGCGCAGCAGCGCGCGGTAGTCGCCGCCGGGCACGAAGCAGATGTCGGCGCTGTCCGGCTTGTCCGCGACGGTCAGCCCCAGTTCGGCGGCGACGCGGCGCGTCTCCGCCTTCGTCAGGCCGCCGAGCGGGAAGCGCAGCCGCGCCAGCTGCTCCTGCCCCAGCCCGTACAGCACGTACGACTGGTCCTTGTTCGCGTCGGCGGCGGCGTGGAGGCGCCGGGGCGCGCCGTCCACGCCTCCGGCGATGCGCGCGTAGTGGCCCGTCGCGAGCAGGTCGAGGCCCAGCGCGCCCGCGCGGTCGAGCAGCGCGCGGAACTTGATGCGGTCGTTGCAGGCGAGGCAGGGGTTGGGGGTGCGCCCGGCGGCGTAGGATGCGGCGAAGACGCCGATCACGTCGCGGTCGAACTCGCGCTCCATGTTGAGCACGTAGTGGGGGATGCCGATGCGGCGGGCGGCGGCGCCGGCGTCGGCCACGTCCTCGACGCCGCAGCAGGCGCGGCGCGAGCGCAGCGCGCCGCCGTCCGGCTCGGTGTAGAGCCGCAGCGTCACGCCGACGACCTCGTAGCCCTCGCGGTGCAGCAGGGCGGCGGCGACCGCCGAATCGACGCCGCCGGACATCGCCGCGAGGACGCGCGGTGCGCTCATGCCCCCATTGTAGGCGCGGGCGGCGCGCCCGCTATACTCGGCGGGCCGCCGCGCGCGGCCGCCGAGGGGGAGGGGACGGCTGGAGGGCTACGCGCTCGCGCACGCCGTGGTCGACGCGCTGGCGGACCGCCAGGCGGCCGACGTGGTGCTCCTCGACCTCGGCGAGTACGGCGGCTTCGCGGACTGGTTCGTGATCGCCACCTCGGGCAGCGACCGCCAGATGCGCGCGCTGGTCGAGGCCGTGGACGCCGCCGCCCCCGGACGCCGCCCGCGCTGGGAAGGCCGCGCCGAGGACGGCTGGCGCCTCGCCGACCTCGGCGACGTCGTCGTCCACCTCTTCACCATCGAGCAGCGCGCCCGCTACGACCTCGAGGGCCTGTGGCGCCGCGCCCGCGAGGTCGTGCACATCCAGTAGCGCAGCGCGCGGGCGGCGGGTGGCACCGGGCGGGTGCGCCGTGCGGCGTATGCTGATGGCCGGAGGCCGTCCGTCTCGGTGCGGCGCCGGTAGCCGCACGACTTGCCCTCGCGACGGCATCCTCACGCCGACGCCTTCGCGCCGTGGCACAATGCGCGGCGTGACCTCGACGCAACAGCGCATGAGCCTGCCCGCCGCCCTCGTCGCCGTCGCGCTCGCATGGGCGCTGGCGGCGTGCACCCCGGACGCGACGCCGTCGGCCCCGGCGACGATGTCCGCCGCAACGTCCGCCCCGACCACCGATGCGCCGCCGACCGTCGAGGCGTCGCCGACGCCCTCGCCCGCCGCAACGCCCGCCCCGACCACCGATGCGCCGCCGACCGTCGAGGCGTCGCCGACGCCCTCGCCCGCCGCAACGCCCGCCCCGACCACCGATGCGCCGCCGACCGTCGAGGCGTCCCCGTCGTCGGCCACCGTTACGTCCGTGGCGGCGCCCGCGTCCATCCCGCCACTCCCGCAGGAGCCGGACTGTGCGAACGGAATGGCGGTGACCCACCCGGACGCGAATCCCGGGCTGGTCGCCGACTGCGCGATCCTGCTGGCCTCGAAAGATGCGCTCCGTGGCGACTGGCTGAACTGGGACGCCGACACGCCCATGACGGTATGGACCGGTGTCGAACTCCGCGGATCACCCTCGCGCGTCCGCGCGCTGCTCTTCGAGGCCAGAGGGCCGATCGGGAGCATCCCGCCGCAACTCGGCCAACTCGCGCACCTGGAACGACTGGACTTCAAGGGCAAGACCGTGCTTGGGCATGGGCCGAAAATCGGATTGACCGGAAGCATCCCACCGGAACTCGGCCAGCTCGCAGACTTGGAATATCTGGATCTCAGTCGCAACCAGCTGACCGGAAGCATTCCTCCGGAGCTCGGCCGGCTCGCGAACCTGGCGAGGCTGGACCTCGGGTTCAACAGGCTGACCGGAAACATTCCGCCGGAACTCGGCCAGCTCGCGAACCTGACGTTTCTGGACCTCAATTACAATGAACTGACCGGAAGCATCCCGCCGGAACTCTGCCAACTCTCTAACCTGACGTTTCTGGACCTCAATTTCAACCTGTTGACCGGAAACATTCCGCCGGAACTCGGCCAACTCGCAAACCTGACGTTGCTGGACCTCAATTACAATGGATTGACCGGAAGCATCCCGCTGGAACTTGGCCAACTCGCAAACTTGGAGAGGCTGTACCTCGGAAGCAACCAGCTGACCGGAAGCATTCCTCCGGAGCTCGCCCAGCTCGCGAACCTGGCGAGGCTGGACCTCAGTTTCAACAGGCTGACCGGAAACATTCCGCCGGAACTCGGCCAGCTCGCGAACCTGAATTATCTGTACCTCCGCGGCCCCGGGCTGACGGGGTGTGTCCCGGAGGCTCTGGCGGAGAACCCAGCGTTGGAAATCGAGCACGACGGCATCCCGCCCTGCTGACGCGCGTGGCCCGCAGTCGGCTGTCTTCGAAGGGCGCGCCGTGAGGCGTATGCTCGCGGCGGGAGGCCGTCCGATGCGCCCTCGCCGCCTCGCCTTCGCCGCCGCGCTCGTGCTCGGCGCGTGCACCGGCGGCGGGCCGCCGCCCGCCGCCACGCCCGAGGCGTCGCCGGCGGCCGAGGCGCCCTCGACGCCCGCGCCCACCGCCATCGCCACGCCCGAGGCGACGCCGCCGCCCTCGCCCGCCGCCGTCGCGACGCCGGAGCCGCCGCCGGAGGCGGCGTGCGCGAACGGCGTCGCGGTCGAGGAGCCCGAGGCGCGCCCCGGCCTCGTCGCCGACTGCGTGGCGCTGCTCGCCTCGAGGGACGCGCTGCGCGGCGAGGCGGCGCTCGACTGGGGCGCGGACCTCGCGATCGGGCGCTGGGAGGGCGTCGCCGTCGAGGGCGAGCCGCCGCGCGTCACCGGCCTCGACCTGCGGGACAAGGGGCTGACGGGCAGCATCCCTCGGGGGCTGCGGCGGCTGCGGCTGGACGAGGTGCGGCTGGCCGGCAACGCGCTGACGGGCTGCGTGCCCTCGGCGTTCGGGGACGCGAGGGGCGACGCCGCATACCTCGGCCTCCCGTGGTGCCTGCGCTACGCCCGCCTCGACGCCACGGGCGAGGTCGCCGAGGCGGGCGAGTGGGCGATCCTCGGCGCGGGCGGCGAGGTCCTCGCGACGTGGGAGGGGCTGCGCTCCGAGGCGGCGACGCTGCGCGTCCACCAGACCGACGCCGGCGGCACGTCGTGGGCGTCGGAGTTCGGCGCCGTCTCCGAGGGCGACCTCTTCGAGTGGCGCAAGGCGTCCGACTGCTGGGTGCGCTACCACGTCACTGGCGACCCCGTGCGCCCCTCGGGCGGCTCGGGGCGCTGGGAGTTCCCCGTCGAGTGGATGACCTACGCCGCCGCCGAGGGCGATAGCTGCACGGGCGACGTCGGCGCCGCCGCCGTACTGAGCATGGACGAGGCCGCGCCGTCGGTCATCCCGGCGATCGCGGTGGCCGGGCCCGTGCTCCACGGCCCCTACCAGTTCTATCCCGTCGGCTGGGCAGGCGACCGGGCACGGCGCACGATGCATCTTCCCGCGCACGCAAGGGGCGCGCAGACCGCCGCCGTGGTGGTGCCCAACCGGTCGCCGGACGCCGTAACCTCGGATCCTGCAGAGGCGGCACGGCTCTTTCCGTACTGGCGCACTCCTGCGCTCCCCGCAGGCTGGACCCTCTCGTACGCGGAGTCGGGTGCGCCCTATTCCCCGGTTTATGGACACTGTGCGATGTACAACAACGACAGAGGCTTCTTCGGGGTCGAGATTTGCATCTACCACAAGCTGTACCGGGGAGGGTTCCAGGAGGCGCTTTCCGAGGACGGCGAAACGGTTTTCGATTTCCATGTCATCGACGGGCGTCCGGCGATCGTGTGGTACAGCCCGCGAGGTCCGGCGCACGACCCGCTCGCCAGCATCATCACCTTCGTTTTTGACCCTGAGACGGAACTCGAATACCGCGTGTGGGGTTACGGCTCCAGTCTTATCGGCTGGGATACGGACGCTGCGCTCGAGATCGCGCGCAGCTTGCTGCCGTCGGCGGATTCGCCATGAGAAAGGCGGCGGCCTTCGCGGCGGCGTTCCTGGTTACGCTGGCCGTGGCGCTCGTGCCGCTCGCGGATTTCGGCCGCCCGGAGCGTGGGCTTCGGCGGCGGCGCGGGGTAGCGCCCGCTCGCGCGAGGGGTGGTTCCGGGCTATCGTAGGACGGCAGCGGCCCGCGCCGGCGGGGGAGCGGGCCGCCACGGGCCGCCATGACCGCTACCCGCCGCCTCGCCCTCGCCGCTTTCGCCCTCGTCGCGCTCGCCGCCGTGCTGTGGCTGCGGCCGGGCGGCCCCGGCGACGCGCCGCCCGAGGCCGCGCCGCGCCTCGTCTTCGCCGAGTACGGCCCCGCCGCCGACGCGATCTACGTCGCCGCGCCCGCCGATCCCGGCGCGCGCGAGCGGGTGGCGAGCGTGCCGCACGCGCGGGGCTGGGCGATCACGCCGGCGCCCGCGATGGCGGGGCCGCTCGCCGCCTTCGCCGCCCTCCCGCCCGAGGCCTCCCCGCGCGGCGACTCGCCCGCCGTGCTGTGGCTGCTCGACGTCCGCGACGGGACGCTGACGCGGCTCGCGGGCGACGCCGACCTGCTCTCGCCGCCCGTCTTCGGCGAGGGCGGCGCGGCGCTGCTCTACCGCCGCACCGCCGCCGAGGGCGTGCAGGAGCTGGTGCGCGTCGACCTCGCCACCCGCGCGCGGCGCCCGCTGCACCGCGCCGTCACGCGCTTCGGCGTCTACCCCGTCGCCCTCGAGGGCGGCGCGGCGCTCTACGCCGAACTCTCGACGCGCGGGACCGACTTCTACCGCGTGCGCGAGGGCGGGGAGCCGGAGCACGTCGCGCACGCCTCGGACCACGCGGCGCGCGACTGGCGGCTCTCGCCCGACGGGGCCGCGCTCGCCTACCTCGCGCCCGAGGTCTCGGCGGAGCGGGTGGTGCACCGCGTGCGCGTCGCCGGCCTGCGCGCGGGCGGCGACGGCGGCGCGCCGGCGCCGGACGCGCCCGGCGCGGTGCTCGCCTCCCAGTTCTCGCCCGTCTGGACCCCGGACGGCGGCGGCCTCACGGTCGGCGTCGAGGCGTTCCCCGACGAGCGGGCCGCGGCCGTCACGATCGCCCTCGGCGGCGGCGCGGGCGGCGCGGCGCTGCCCGCGCCCGAGCGCGGTTTCGACGCGCCGCTCGGCTGGAGCCCGGACGGGCGCTGGCTGGCGGCGCGCAGCTTCGACGGCAGCGACGCCTCGGACCCGGGGCGCGAGTCGCTGGTCGTGATCTCGCCGGACGGCGGAACGCGCGCCGCGATCGAGGCCGGCGCCGAGCTGATCTGGATCGGCTGGCTGGCGGACGCGGGCGGCGAGGACGGCGATGGCTAGCCGCCTCCGCCCGCGCCGCCCGCGCCTCGCGGCGCTCGCGCTGCTGGCGGCGGCCGCGCTCGCGCTGCCGCTCGCGGCGGGCGGCGGGGAGCGCGAGGCCGCCGCGTGCGCGTTCCTGCGGACGCCCCACGCCTACGAGGCCGGCGAGGACCGCAGCGCCTACCTCGATGCGATCGACGCCGCCGCGGTCGATGCGCTGTTCCCCGGCGACGCCTACTTCGGCCTGCCGGACATCGAGGCGGGAGTGCGCGGCGCCCGCGCGGCGGCGTCGGGGCGGCGGCAGGTTCCGGCGGCGCTGCTGCGGGCGATCGCGTGGGAGGAGTCGCACCTGACGATGGCTCCCGCCGGGGTGCCGTTCGAGGCGGTGGGCGACGCCTGGGTCTCGTTCGACTGCGGCCACGGCGTCATGCAGATCACGACCGGCATGACCGTGCCGCTGGGGGCGGACGACCGCCCCAGCCCCGACCAGATCAGCGTCGCCACGCACTACGCCCACAACATCGCCCGCGGCGCGGCGATCCTCGCCGACAAGTGGAACCGCGCTCCCGAGCAGCGGCCGGTCGCCGGCACGGACACCGGCGGCGCGCCCGGCCTGCTCGAGAACTGGTACTTCGCCGTCTGGTCGTACAACGGCTGGAGCGGGCCGGGCGACCGCTACTCGAACCATCCCTTCGACCCCGTCCGCGCCTCGCCGCGGCCTCCCTACCGCTGCGACGGCACGCAGGCGCGCAACCGCTATCCCTACCAGGAGCTGATCTGGGGCTGTCTCGCCTCGCCGCCCGCGCCCGGCGGGCGGGCCCTGTGGGAGCCGATCGCGGCGGCGCTGCCGGACCCGGCCGATCCGCGCTTCTTCCACGCCCTCTCCCTCGCGAACTGGTGGTACCCGTACCACGGGATGGACATCCCGACGCCGCAGCCGGCCAACGAGGCGATCGCGCCGGACGTGCCCGGCTCGCGCGGCTCGCGCATCCTCGCCCAGCCGCGGATCGGCCTCGCGGCGCCGCCGATCGTGCTCCGCACCGACGGCGCCCCGGACGAGGCGCGCGCGAGCATCGAGCTCCGCAACCGCGGCAGCGGCATCCTCTCGTGGGCGGCGGAGCCCTCGGACGGCTGGATCGTGGTCGATCCGCCGGCGGGGGTGGCGCTCGGCCCGGGGGTGCCGTGCGACCCCCCGGTCTGCGAGCGGGCGGCGACGCTGAGCGTGACCGTCAACCCCACGCTGCTGCCCGCCGCATCCGCCCGAGGCCGGCTCCGCATCGTCTCCCCCAACGCCTCCGGCCCCCCCGTCGACGTCCGCGTCGAGGTCGAGGCCGACTTCGAGGTCGGCGCCCCCGGCACCAGCCGCGCCTACTGAACCGTGGCGCGGGCGCGCAAGCGCGCCCGACGGAACCGCTGCGCGATCACGCCCACGCGACTCTCGATCATGCCCGCGCGAGCGGGCGCGCAAGCGCGCCCGACGGAACCGCTGCGCGGCCGCGCAAGCGCGCCCGACGGAACTGCTGCGCGCACGCGGCAAGCGCGCCCGGCGGAACTGCTGCGCGCGCGGCAAGCGCGCACGGCGGAACTGCTGCGCGCGCGGCAAGCGCGCACGGCGGAACTGCTGCGCGCGCGGCAAGCGCGCACGGCGGAACCGCGGCGCTGGGGCGCGCAAGCGCGCACGGCAATCGCGCCGCGGGCTCGCAGGCCGTGCATGGCGAGAGGCGGCGCAGGCCGCGCAAGCACGGGCGGCCGCTCCCCGGCTGCTTCCGCGCGCCCGGCGAGCGGCGGCGGCGTTCGCCGCAGCCCGCGCGGGCCGCGCGTTGTACCCTCCGAGGGCGGGGGAGGGCCGTGGCGATGCGCGAACTGCTCGACGCGATCCGGCGCAACCACGCGCTGGAGCACGCCACGGTCGCCGTGCTGCTCGCGCGCGGCGGGCCGAGGCGCCTCGCCGGCCTCGCGCTGGCCGACGGCTTCCTGATCGCGGGCGAGATCGAGGCCGCGGAGCTGGAAGCGTGCGCCCGCGAGGCGCTGCGGCTGCTGCGCGAGGGCCACGAGGGGCTCGCCGTCTCGCCGCTGTGCGGCAGCAACGTCGTCGCGTCCTCGGCCCTCGCGGCGCTCGTGGCGACGCTGGCGCTGGCGCGCGGGCGGGGCCTCGGGCGGCTGCCCAACGCCTTCCTCGCGGCGTCGCTGGGCGCGCTCGCCGGCCAGCCCGCGGGCCGCCTCGTGCAGCGCCGCCTCACCACGCTCGCCGACCACGCCGCCCTCGAGGTGACGGCCGTGACCTCGCTGGCCGGCCGCCTCCACAAGGTCGCCACGCGCGCCGCCGCGCGTGCCGCGTAGCCCTCGGCGGCTGGAGGCAGCGCCCGTGTCCGTCGACTACGAACGGATCGTCGGGGGCCGAACGTACGAGGGCCTTGCCACCCGCCTCGGTCAACGGCAGGGAGATCTGTACGGCGACGGCTCGCACTTCCTGTTCGAGCTGCTCCAGAACGCCGAGGACGCGCTGCGGGGCCGCGACCATCCGCGCGGCGCCCGCTTCGTCCTCGACCGGGGGAGCGTCCGCTTCTCGCACTGCGGGCGTCCGTTCACCGAGGACGACGTGAGGGCGGTGTGCGACTACTTCTGGAGCACGAAGGAAGAAGCCGATATCGGCTCAGCGACGAGATCACGGCGGGCGGCGCGCGGAGGCTCCATACCTACCTGACGCGGGAGTGCGGCGTGGATGAGATCACGCCCGATGACCTGCCGCCCCACTTGGACAAGCCTTTCTTCGCGAAGCAATCGGATGCCTGGCTCAGGCGGATGTATCTGTTCATGCACAGCCGGAACGCTCCGGCCTTCCGCCGCCGCCTCGCGTCCGTGCCCCTGATCCGGCTCGAGGACGGCAGCCACGTCGCGGTGGACGAAGGCGATCCCGCCGCGTTTCTCCCGACAGGGCGGCCCACGACGTTCCCGACGGTGAAGTCCGCGGTATGCGCCACGGACGGGACGCTGGAGTTCCTCCGCTCGCTCGGCCTGGGCGAGCCGGACCCCGTCGATCTGCTCAACAGGGACATTCTGCCCAAGTACGACGGCTCCGATATCGAAGCGGAAGAGTACGAGTCCGATCTCAGGCAGATCATCGACATCTACCGGACGGACTCGAAGACACTCCAGTCCCGGCTGGTGGACGCCCTCCGCGAGACGGCGTTCGTTCAGGCGGTGGACGCGGGAACGGGCGAGCTTCGCTTCGTCAAGCCGGCGGAAGCGTATCTCGCCACACCGCGCCTGCGCGAGCTGTTCGAGGGTGTGCCGTCCGTTCTGATGACCGCTCCCTTGCCGCAGGCGCTGCCGGAACCGGAAGCAACGCGGCTGCTCGCCGAATGCGGCGCACCGCGAACATTGACGCCGGTGGTTGCGGAGCACAGGTTCAATGCGTGGTCCGACGCACCGCCCCTGTTCTCGAACGACGAGCTGCGTGAGATGCGGCGGCAGGCGGGCAGCGAGGACCACACCTGGAGCCGGCCTTCCTATCTGACGGACTCGATGTTCCGCGGCCTGCCCGAACTGGTCGGGGCGCTGCCCGGGCTGCCTGCCGAAGAGACGGCCCGCAAGGGACGCAGGCTCTGGGAGGCGCTGCGGGACGCGGCGTCGGATCAGGGCAGATTTCGCGGTTCGTACCGCTGGTACCGCTACAGGCAATGGACGCACTACTTCGATTCCTCCTCGGTGCGCCTGCTCAACGACGCCGCGTGGGTGCCGGACGACGCGGGGAACCTCCGGAAACCGTCGGAGGTGCGGTTCGACGAACTGGACTGGCCGTCCGATCCGTTCCTCGAATCGAAGATCGCGTTCCTCCCGCCCATCGGTACGGAAGTCGCGGAGGCGTTCGGCATCAGGGATGTCGGATTCCTGCGCGTGGCTGCGGAGGCTGCGAGAAGGATGGAGCAGGAGGGCAAAAGCGTCGACGAAGCGCGAGCGGCGCTCGGCCTCGCCGAGCCGCCGCCGCCCGCCTCCCCGGACGACGCGGGCGAGGATACCGGCGACGAACACGCCGAGGACACCGCGGATGTCCCCGCCCCGCCGGGCCGCGTCCCGACTCCGCAGCCGCCCACCGAGCCCGCGCCCCGCGCCGAAGCCGCGCCCCGCCCCGAGCCCGCGCCCCGCGCCGAAGCCACGCCGCCCACGGAGGCCACACCCCGCGCCGAGGCCGCGCCCCGCGCCGAAGCCACGCCGCCCACGGAGGCCACACCCCGCGCCGAGGCCGCGCCCCGCGCCGAGCCCGCGCCCTGCGCCGAGGCCCCGCCCACCGCCGAGGCCGCGCCCCGCGCCGAACCCACGCCGCACACCGCGCCCGCGCCCACCGGGGGCGGCGAGGGCGGCAGACGCGCCTTCAGGTCGTACATCGAGGTGCGCGAGGAGTCCGGGGACGCGCCGGACCCCGACGGCCTCGGCCACGAAGAGCGGATGGCGCTCGAAGAGGCCGCGATCGCCCTCGTCCGGGAGCGCGAACCCTCGCTCCGGCCGACGTCGGTCGGCAACGCCGGCTACGACCTCTACGAGGCCGGCGGCGCGGGCGAGATCGTGCGCTGGGTCGAGGTCAAGTCGATGCGCGGCGGGTGGGACGCGGGGCCCGTCGGCCTCACCCACACGCAGTTCGGCCTCGCGCGCGAGAAGGGCGGGGCGTACTGGCTCTACGTCGTCGAGTACGCCGGCGACGCGGAGCGCGCCCGCGTCGTCCGCGTCCGCGATCCGGCCGGGCGCGACTCGGAGTACCTGTTCGACGGCGGCTGGCGCGAGGCCGCGGAGCCGGAGCCGCCGCCACGGTGAGCGCGCCGCCGCCGCGCGCGGCGTGCGCCCCGCGCGCGAGGCGGTATGATGGCGGGGCCGCGCGGCCCTCGAGGGGGGGCGCGGCGCGCGGGGCGCAGCGTGGAGGGAGCGAGCCGTGGTCGCGACGGAGCGGGAGTACCGGGTGATCGGCGCGCGGCCGGTGCGGCCGGACGGGGCCGACAAGGTGACGGGGCGCGCCGCCTACGGCGTCGACGTGCGGCTGCCGCGGATGCTCTACGGGCGCGTCAAGCGCAGCCCCCACGCCCACGCGCGCATCGTGTCCGTGGACGCCTCGAAGGCGCTCGCGCTCGAAGGCGTGAAGGCCGTGATCACCAACGCCGACTTCCCGCGCATCGACCGCGACATGGTGGACCTCGGCGAGACGTTCGCGCCCTTCAAGTGGGTGCGCGACAACGTGCTGGCCTCGGACAAGGCGCTCTACGCCGGCCACGCCGTGGCCGCCGTCTGCGCCACCGACCCCCACGTCGCCGAGGACGCCCTCGCGCTGATCGAGGTCGAGTACGAGCCGCTCGACCCGGTGCTGACCGTGCACGAGGCGATGGCCGAGGGCGCGCCGCTGCTGCACGACTACATGCACACCACGGAGATGGCCGCCCGCTTCGTCCCCGGCGACGAGCGCTCCGAGGACGCCAGCAACATCGCCAGCCACCTGCGCTTCGAGCTCGGCGACGTCGAGGCCGGCTTCGCCGAGGCCGACCTCGTGCTGGAGCGCGAGTTCGAGACCTCGATGGCCCACCAGGGCTACATCGAGTACCACAACGGCGCCGCCCACTGGGGCGCGGACGGCGAGGTCACGGTCTGGTGCAGCTCGCAGGCGCCGTTCAGCGTGCGCGAGCAGGTGGCCGCGCTGCTCGACGTCCCGGTCTCGCGCGTGAAGGTCGTGCCGATGGAGATCGGCGGCGGCTTCGGCGGCAAGATCACCGTCTACATGGAGCCGATGGCCGCGCTGATGTCGCGCATGACCGGCCGCCCCGTGAAGATGCTGATGACGCGCGAGGAGGTGCTGACCGCCACCGGGCCGACCTCCGCCACCTACGTGCGCTGCAAGATCGGCGCGAAGCGCGACGGCACGCTCGTCGCCGCCGAGGCGACCCTCGCCTACGAGGCGGGGGCGTTCCCCGGCTCGCCCGTCGCCGCCGGCGCGGGCTGCATGTTCGGCTCCTACGACATCCCCCACCAGCGCACCGACGCCTTCGACGTGGTCACGAACAAGCCGAAGGTCGCCGCCTACCGCGCCCCCGGCTCGCCGCAGGGCACGTTCGCGATGGAGTCGCTGATCGACGAGCTCGCCGACCGGCTCGAACTGGACGGCATGGAACTGCGCCTCCGCAACGCCTCGCGCGAGGGCGTGCGCCGCACCGACGGCGTCGCCCACGGGCGCATCGGCGCCGAGGAGGTGATGCGCGCCGCCCAGGAGACCCCCCACTACCGCTCCGAGCTGACCGGCAAGAACCGCGGCCGCGGCGTCTCGATGGGCTACTGGGGCAACGCCGGCCTCGAGTCCAGCGCCTACGCGCTGGTCAGCGCCGACGGCGACGTCAGCCTCGTGCTCGGCTCGGTCGACATCGGCGGCCAGCGCGCCGCCCTCGCGATGCAGCTCGCCGAGGCGCTCGGCATCGACTACGAGGACGTGCACCCGCGCGTCGTCGACACCGACTCGATCGGCTTCACCCACGTCACCGGCGGCAGCCGCACCACCTTCGCCACCGGCTGGGCCGTCTACGAGGCCGCCATGGACATCCGCCGCCAGTTCGAGGAGCGCGCCGCCGCCATCTGGGAGGTGGACCGCGGGCAGGTGGCCTACGGCGACGACGGCGTGGTGCGCGGCCCCGCCGCCGCGGACGGCTCCGAGCGCTCCTTCGGCTTCCGCGAGCTCAGCGCCCGGCTGCCCCTCACCGGCGGCCTCGTCCAGGGCCACGCCGACGTGCTGCCGACCGGCGTCGGCGCCGCCTTCGGCTGCCACGTCGTGGACGTCGAGGTGGACCCGGAGACGGGCAAGGTGGACGTGCTGCGCTACACCGCCGTGCAGGACGTGGGCAAGGCGATCCACCCCTCCTACGTCGAGGGCCAGATCCAGGGCGGCGCCGCCCAGGGCGTCGGCATGGCCCTGACCGAGGAGTACTACTACCGCGGCGACGGCAGCATGGCCAACTCCAGCCTGCTCGACTACCGGATGCCGACCTCGCTCGACCTCCCGGAGATCGAGACGGTGCTGGTCGAGGTGCCGAACCCCGGCCACCCCTACGGCGTGCGCGGCGTCGGCGAGGTGCCGATCGTGCCGCCGCTGGCCGCCGTCGCCAACGCCATCCACGACGCCGTCGGCGTGCGCGTGACCCGGCTCCCGGCCTCGCCCCGCGCCCTCCTCGAACAACTCGAGGACGACGCCGGCTAGGGCCTCGCCGCCGCGCGGCGCGTGCGCGCGACCCACGGGCCGCCGGCCTCGCGCCGGCGGCCCGTCGCGTGCGGCGCAGTTGGACGAGGGCTATGCCACCCCGCACGGGCTATGGTTGCATCACCCAGCGAGCGTGCTATGCTGCCGCCGGGGAGATAGTACGGATATGCTGGACCAGTTCTACACGGAGCGGGAGACGGCCCGCCGTTGCTGGCTAGAGCTGGAGCAGGCGCTGGACGAACTGGGCGTGAAGAGTCACGCTCCCTTCTTCGTCGAACCGTCCGCCGGCGACGGGGCGTTCTACGACCTGTTGCCCCCCGACAGGCGGGTCGGCTTCGACATCGAGCCGAGGCACCCCGAGGTGCAGGAAAAGGACTTCCTGTTCTACTTCGACTACCGGCCGCCGACCGGACGCGAACACACCGTCATCGTCGGTAACCCGCCGTTCGGTGATCGAGGCAGGCTGGCGGTCCAGTTCTTCCGGCAGGCGGCGGAGCTGTCCGACACGATTGCGTTCATTGTCCCGGTGATATTCAGGAAATACTTCATCCACAAGCAGTTGCCGAGCGGCTTCCAATGGATCAGGTCGCTCCCCTTGTCGCTGGACTCCTTCCGGACACCCGACGGGAAGACCTTTTCCGTCAATACGGAATTCCAGATTTGGACCAAGTTGGCGTGTTCCGCTGAAGACAGGAGATTGTTCGAGCCGCCAAGCATCAGGCATCCCGACTTCACGATGTGGCAATATAACAATACGAAGCAGGCGCTTGGCGTATTCGAGAACGAATTTGACTTCGCCGTTCCTTGTCAAGGATGGCAGGATTATTCGCGGCGCGTGACCGATCCGGACGAATGCGAAAAGCACAAGCAGTGGATGTTGTTCAAGTCCGACAGCGAAGTGGTCCTCCGGCGTTTGCATGCCATTGACTACGGAAATCTGGCTTTGCGTAACACGACCAGCGTTCCGGGATTCCGCAAGGGAGATCTCGTCAAGGAATACACACGGCTCTATGGAAAGCAGCCTACCACCTGAGCCACACATGGAAGCACGGGTTTTTGACCCAATGCTTCGCCGGGACGTCATTGAACGAGTTCTTGTAATGAGGGTAGATGGTCGCCGTTCCCCCGGAAGCCGCGCCTCTCATCTCGACGGTCAGGCGAGTGTCGACATGAATCCGATGGACATTGATGTCTTCCTGATCGCCGAGGGGCCGCGAGAAAGATGACCAGCCGCGCTCCCACGAGGCGTGGAGAATGAGGCGCTTGTCCCACTCCGACTCAGGGATACCGTACAGGTCTTCGCATTCTTTCCGCGTAGTGACGCCGTGGGCGACGCAGCGGATGTAATGTTGAAGTCGGCTTGGCGCCGAGCGACCGACGGTGAGGCGACTTGCGAAGTAATCGCGCAAGTCAGCTGTCGTTGCCCTTTTGGAGGCTGCGATTGCCTCCATGTCATTTTCCCCGAACAGCTGGCGGCGGCGGACTGCGGAATCGACCATGATGCGCTTCAGCGTTCCGGTGTCGTCGTTCAGCGTCCACGCGATAGTGGAGAGGCCCGCGTTCGCATCGGTCACCGCTCCGGTTTTGAGTTCGATTTGGCGTTGCGTATTCTCTTCGAGCAGATCGGCTCCCTCCCGATTGTCGTCGGAAGAGGTGAAGCGCGGTTCCTCCGGGAATAACGTGCGGAGGGAGCCGTGAGCCTTATGCAGCCAATCCTGTAGCTCCTCGATGGTTCTGCCCTTGAAGAGCTTGGGGATATTGGCCGACGGGAGGTCATCGATCCGATTGGCGTAGTCGTCAATGGCTTCGATGCTCTGGAGCATAGCGTCTTTGACGCAGCGTTCGAAGGCGTCGAAGTCGGGCATGGGCAGTCTCCGGGCGCGCAGTACGCGAGCGGCGCAGCCATGTCCAAGGGCTACGCCAGCGGCTGCTTGCTCTCGTGCAGTGGCTCTCGATAGCATAGCCGACTCCAGCCTGCTCGACTACCGGATGCCGTCAGCGAGGCGCGCCGCCGTCCGGCGCGGCGAGCGTGTCGGCGAACCAGCCGAGGAGCAGGCGGCGCACGTCCTCGCGGCGCTGGCGCAGGCTGTGCGTCGCGCCCTCCAGCAGTTCGAGGCGCTTCGGCTCGCCCGCCATGCGGTGCAGCAGCCGCGAGCAGTCGGGCGGCAGCCGCGCGTCGTCGAGGCCGTGCGCCAGCAGCAGCGGGCGCGGCGCCAGCTCGGCCACGCGCTGCGCCCCCGCCGTCTGCGTCGCCAGCGTCGCCACCGCCGCCACCCGCTCCGAGCGCACGCCGGCCTCGATCACGACCGCCCCGCCGAACGAGTGCCCCAGCAGCCCGGCGCGCGCGATGCCCTCGCCCGCGAGGAACGCGACGCCCCGCAGCACGTCGTGCACGCCCTCCTCGAGCGGCCCGGGGAAGGCGTGGACGCGGAAGTCGACGCGCAGCGACGCCATCCCGCGCTCCGCCAGGCCGCGCGCGAGGTCGGGGTACAGCGCCTCCGCGGGCCCGTCGAGGCCGCCGTCGCCGCCGCCCACCATCAGCACGGCGGCCTCCGCGCCGGCTGCGGCGAGCCACGCGCAGCGCACCGCCCCCCGCTCCGACTCCAGCGCGACGAGCCGCTCCCCCTTGTTCACAACACACCCCCGGAAGCTTCCGCCAACTTGACAAGCGCAATCAACACTTTACAATAGCCCAACTGCAGCTCACGTCAGGTGGAGTCGCCATGTACTACTACTGCTTGCTTGGCGGCAAAGTGACGGACGGTCAATTCGACACCGAGGCGGCTGTCACGTTCGAAGACGCGGGCGGTAAGGAGATCACCACCCTCGTCTCGAGAACCCTCCTCCACAAGGACAGTCAAGGGCACGAGCGGTTGCGGGTGCGTGTGATGGCTGAGAAAGAGGACGATGACTACCTGGTTGTGGAAGTGCCCGGCGATGTGTACGGCGCCACCCGTGGCGTCGCCGTCGGACGGGACATCCTCGAGCCGCTCGCCCCTGGCGCATGATCCTCAGCAGCACGTCCATCCAGCAGGCCATCGACGATGGCAGGGTAGTCATCGACCCGGAACCGGGACCACGCATTGCGACGCGCGGGCAGTCCACTCCCTACGACAGTTCGGCGGTCGATCTGCGCCTCTCCGCCCGCCTGCGAGTACCGATAGAGGGTCTTGGCGTAGGAGTGAATCCCGGTGTCGGCAGCGTGCAGGACACGCTGGCGACACTCTACAAGCAGGAAAACATCCCGCCCACGGGGTTCGTGCTCCACCCGTGGCGGCTCGTGCTCGGCCTCACGGGCGAGCGCGTCAAGCTCTCGCTCCCCCATGAGATCGATGAGGGCGTGCGCGACCGCGGCTGGCTGGCAGCGCGCGTCGAGGGCAAGAGTTCGCTGGCGCGCTTCGGCCTGCTGGCGCACTTCACGGCGCCGACGATCCACGCGGGCTTCGAGGGCCACATCACGCTGGAGATGATGAACCTCGGCCCGTCGCCCATCATCCTGACGCCGGGCATGGCGATCTGCCAGCTGATCCTCGAACGGGTGGAGGGCGTTCCCGACGCTCCCGCGAGCCGGTTCGCCGGGCAGACGGACCCCGCGGGCACGACGTAACGGCGGCGTCATGAACGCCCGTGACCGGCGGCGTCCCGCATGGCGCGCCGGGAAGCAGGCGTTAGACGAGCGGCGCGGCGGCGATCTATGATAGGGGGCGAGGGGCCAGCGACGGCCCGCCCCGGGAGGGATGCGATGACCGCCACGTTCGAGCCGCTGGCCGGCCTCGTCACGGTCACGGACCGCGCCGCCGAGAAGGCGCGCGACCTGCTCGTCCAGAAGGAGATGGCCGGCGGCGCCCTGCGCGTCTTCGTCGTCGGCGGAGGCTGCTCCGGCTACCAGTACGGCATGGCCCTCGCCCGCGACATGGAGGACGGCGACACCGCCATCGAGGCCGCCGAGGGCGTGCGCCTGCTCGTCGACCCCGAGTCCGTCCCCCTGCTGCGCGGCGCCGAGGTCGACTACGTCGAGGACCTGATGAAGTCGGGCTTCACCATCTACAACCCCAACGCCACCGCCGCGTGCGCGTGCGGCTCCTCGTTCCAGGCGCCCTCCGGCCAGCCGCAGGGCACGCCGCGCGCCTGCACCTAGCGCCGGGGCGCCGCGCCCGTGCAGGCCTGGATCGCCGTCGGCTCGCCCGGCAACTTCGAGCTGCTGCGCGAGCGCGGCTTCGACGTCGCCGCGTTCAAGGCCTCGCGCGCGAAGCAGGCCGCCGAGATGCGGCCCGGCGACCGCATCGTCTTCTACCTCACGAAGGCCGTCGAGTTCGGCGGCGTCGTCGAGGTCACCTCGGAAGCGTTCGAGGACGCCGCCGACATCGGCCTGCGCTCCGACTCGAAGGAGGACGAGGCCTTCCCCCACCGCGTCCGCACCCGCCCCCACGTCGTCCCCGGCCCCGGCGCCTACGTGGACGTGCGCGACATCACCGGGCTGCTCGACAAGACGCGCAACTTCGGTCCGAAGAAGCTGGGGATGGCGTTCCGCGGCAACCTCCACAAGATCTCGGCGCGGGACTACGAGACGATCGAGGGGCTGCTGCGGGAACGCGCCGGCGCCTGACGCCGCCCGCGGCGATGACCGCTCCGCGCCACCCCTTCCTCGAGGCGCTCGCGCGCGGCGTGCTGCTGACCGACGGCGCCACCGGCGCCGAGCTGCGCGCGCGCGGCTGGACCGGCCCCGCCCCCGCCGCCGTGCTCGACGCCGAGGGCCGCGGCCTCGTGCGCGGGCTGCACGAGGACTACATCGCCGCCGGCGCCGGCCTGATCCTGACCGACACCTTCGGGGCCACGCGCCTCCACCTCGAAGGCGCCGGCCTCGGCGACCGCGTGCGCGACGTCAACTTCGAGGCCGCCCGCGCCGCGCGCGACGCCCGCGAGATCGCCGGCGTCGACGTGCTCGTCGGCGGCTCGGTGGGGCCGCTCGGGCGCGGCTTCGCCCTCGGCGCGATCGCGCCCGCGCGCGCGCGCGAGGCGTTCGCCGAGCAGATCGGCGCCCTGATCGAGGGCGGCGCCGACCTGCTCGTGTTCGAGACCTTCCCCTCGCTCGCCGAGGCGCGCGAGGCGCTCGCGGCGGCGCGCGCCCTCACCGACATGCCCGTCGTCGCCGCCCTCGACTTCGTCGCGGCGCTGACCACGCCCGCCGGGGAGCGGCCCGCCGAGGCGCTCGCCGCGCTGGCCGAGGCCGGCGCCGACGCGGTCGGCGTCAACTGCGGGTCGGGGCCGCGCGCGGCCCTCGACATCGTGGGCGACGCCGCCGCCGCGATGGCCGCCGACGGCCGGACGCCGCCGCTGTTCGCCGCGCCCAACGCCGGCCTGCCGCGCGTCAGCGGCGGGCGTCCGCTCTACCCCTCCTCGCCCGCCTACTTCGCCGACTTCGCGCTGCGCGCACAGGACCTGGGCGCGGCCATCGTCGGCGGCTGCTGCGGCACGACGCCCGACCACGTCCGCGCCATGCGCGCCGCGCTCGACGCGGCCGCGGCCGGCCCGGCCGCGCCCGCCGCAGCCCCGGCCCGCGCCGCCGGCCTCGCCGTGCGCGACACCCGCGGCGGCGTCGGCGAGGACGCCCCGCCCGAGGGCGGCGAGCCCCCGGAGCCGCCGGCCGGCGGACGGCTGCGCGACAGGCTCGCCGCCGGCGCCTACGTCGTCTCGGTCGAGATCGACCCCCCGCGCGGGCACCATCCGCGCAAGGCCGTCGAGGGCGCGCGGATGCTGCGCGACGCCGGGGCCGACGCCATCAACATCGGCGACTCGCCGATGGCGCGGGTGCGGATGAGCGCCATCGCCCTCGCCGTCCACATCCAGCGCGAGGTCGGGATCGAGACGATCGTCCACCAGACCACGCGCGACCGGAACCTGATGGCGCTCCAGGCCGACCTGCTCGGCGCGCACTCGCTCGGCGTCCGCAACGTGATCGCGCTCACCGGCGATCCCCCGCCCGAGGCCTCGCAGTCCTCGAAGGTCGGGGACGTGGACTCGATCGGCTTCGTCCGCATCCTCAAGCGCCTCAACGAGGGCGTGGACTTCCTGGGAAACTCGCTGGGCCGCCCGACCGAGTTCCTCGTGGCGTGCGCCGCCAACCCGACGGCGGGCGACGCCGAAACCGAGCTGCGGCGCGTGCGCGCGAAACTGGACGCGGGCGCCGACCTGCTGATGACGCAGCCGGCCTACGACCCGGCGGCGCTGACCTCGTTCTTCGAGCGGCTGGGGCCGCTCGGCGGGACGCCGGTGCTGCTGGGCGTCCTGCCGCTGATGTCGTCGCGCCACACCGAGTTCATCCACCACGAGCTGGCCGGCGTGGTGGTGCCCGACGCCGTGCGCGAGCGGATGCGCGACGCCGGCGAGCGCGGCGCCGCCGCCGGCATCGAGATCGCGCGCGAGCAGATCGAGGCGACGCGCGGCCTCGGCTGGGTCTCCGGCATCTACGTCATGCCCTCGTTCGGCCGCTACGAGGCGGCGGCGGAGATCGTCGCCGGCGTCCGCGCGGACGAGGCGCGGACGGCGGGCGCGTGAGCGCGCCGCCCCCGCCCCGCCCGCGCGCGGGATCGGCTACCATGCGCGGCGGCGGGCCGCGGGGAACGGACCCCGCGGACGGAGGGAAGAGACGGAATATTGTTCACCTGCCTTAGCACCCCCCCCCGGAACAGGCGTGCTAGGATGGCGCGCGGCCGCTACGGCCGCATGGCTGGCGGCGCTGCTGCTGGGCGCGGCGCTGATCCTCGCGCCGCCCGCGGCGGCGCAGTCCCCGACGCCGACGCCGACGCCCGTGGACTACGACGACGACAACGACGGCCTGATCGACGTCCGCAACCTCGCGCAGCTGAACGCCATCCGCTACGACCTCAACGGCAACGGCGACGCCACCAGCACCCAGTACGCCGCGGCGTTCCCCAACCGCGTCACGACGGCGAGCGGGCGCATGGGCTGCCCCTCGGGGACCTGCACCGGCTACGAACTGCGCGCCGACCTCAGCTTCGACGAGAACGGCGACGGCCAGATGACGTCGGCGGGCGACCCGACGTACTGGAACAGCGGCAACGGCTGGCTGCCGATGGGCAACGTCTCCACCTTCTGGAGCGCGACGTTCCGGGGCAACGGCCACACCATCGGCTATCTGCGGATCAGCCGCGCCTCCACAGCTTACGTCGGTCTGTTCGGCCAGTCCGCGGGCGCCATCGACGGCGTGGGGCTGCCGCACGCCGACGTCACGGGCGCGAACTGGACCGGCATTCTCGTCGGGGCCGCCACCGGAGGGACGATCGACAGGGCGTGGACCACGGGGCGGGTCCACGGCTCCCAGTCCCCGGGCGGAGTGTACGGCTGGGGCACCACCGACGTCCGCGCCAGCTGGTCGACGGCGACGGTCAGCGGCGGCACCAGCTCGTTCAAGGCGGGCGGGCTGATCGGGTACACCGAGGGCTCCGTCACCGCCAGCTGGTCGGGCGGACGGGTCGCCAGCAGCAACGGCGGAGGCCTGGTGGGCGCCGCCGGCAGCGGCGGCACGGCCACCGACAGCTACTGGGACGCCGGCACGTCCGGCCAGTCCACCAGCGCGCTCGGCACGAGCAGGACCACGCGCGACCTCCAGCGCCCTACCGCCTACGGCAGCACCGGCAGCATCTACGCGAACTGGAACCTCAACCTCGACGGCGACGCCAACACCGACGACGACCCGTGGGACTTCGGCACGTCGAGGCAGTACCCCGCCCTCAAGTTCACGGGCCGCACCACGCGCGGCCCCGCGTCGATCGAGGCCGACCACTGGAACTCCCCCGTCGCGGGCGAGCCGATCGTCGCCGGCCTCTACAGCAAGACCAGCCGCGCGCTCGTCTCCCCCGCCGCGACGATCACGACCTACGACGGCGTCGCGAACACCGACTCGCGGCAGGCGTGGGTCTGGGAGCGCTCCGACGACGGCCGCACCAGCTGGACCGACGTCTCGTCCTCGAACGGCTCAACGTGCTCCTACGTCTACGTCCCGTCGTCGGGCGACGCTGGCAAGTACCTGCGCGCCCGCGTGCCGCGCACCTCGGGCGGCAACGCCTACACGCCCGTCACCGCGGCCGTCGTCGCCAGCAGCGCGGCGACCTCGGCGACGGCGACGTTCGCCGGCGGCAACGCCTCGCCGGTGGTGGGGACGGCGGTCACGGTCTCGGCGCTGCCGACGGGGCACAGCGACCGCACCGTGTGGCGCTGGCAGCGCTGCACGGCGAACGACGGCACGGGGACGTGCACGCTGCTCGCGCCGGGGACGCCGAGCTGGTCCTACACGCCCGTCGCCGCCGACGTGGGCGGCTACCTGCGGGCGTTCGTCTACTACTCCTCGAGCGCCTCGACGCCGGTGTGGACGCGCGCCGCGACGGGCTTCACCGGCGCCGTCGCCGCCTCGAACTGAGCGCGGGGCGCGTTCGCGCGGCGGCGGGGCGGGCAGGCTAGCTAGCGGAGGTCGAAGGGGCGGGATTCGAGGGGCACGATCTTGCCGCCCCGGTACTCCCAGATCTCGACGAATCCCGTCTGCAGGTCGCCGGTGGCGTTCCAGTCGAGGGGCGAGGCCGCGCCGTCGTAGTCGACGTCCTCGCCGCCGCGGACGGCTTCGAGGGCGGCGGCGACGCCCTCCGGCCCGGCGATGACGGTGCGGCCGGGGGGCGAGACGACCTCGCGCAGGCGGTCGCGGACGGCGGCGCTGTCGGCGGAGCCGGCGGCCTCGGCGGCGAGGGCGATCGCGATCACGGCGTCGTAGCCCTCGCGCACGTAGGCGCGCGCCGGCTCCTCGCCGAAGCGCTCGACGTAGGCGGCGTTCCACGCCGCCGTCGAGGGCTCGGCGGGGCTGCTGCCGGGCGCGGTGCCCTTCGAGCCGTCGAGCCGCCCGCCGCCGATGCGGGCGGCGAGGTCCTCGCTGCGGGTGGCGTCGGCGAACACGAACCTCGTGAAGACGCCCTGCTCGATCGACTCGCGCAGGAAGACCTCGGCCTCGCCGGGGAAGGCCACCACCACCAGCAGTTCGGCCCCGCCGCTCGCCGCCTGCCGCAGCTCGGCCAGGTACGAGGGCTGGCCCTGCGCGGAGTAGGAGGCGGCCGCGACGGCGCCGCCGAAGTGCTCGGTGAAGACCTCGGCCAGCCCCTGCCCGTAGGCGTCGTCGCGGTAGAGCAGGCCGACGTTGTCGAGACCCTCCTCGCGCGCGAGCGCGGCCAGCACGACGCCCTTCGCCACGTCCGAGGGCGCGCTGCGGAACAGGAAGTCGCGATCGTTGGCGCCGGACAGCGCCGGCGAGGACGCCGACGGCGTGATCATGACCACGCCCGACGGCCCGATCACGCTCTCCGTAACCGCGAGCGTCACCGTGCTCGAGATCGCCCCCACGATCGCCTGCACGCCCTCGACCTCGACGAGGCGGCGCGCCTCCTCGACGCCCTGCGCGGGGTCGACCATGGTGTCGCCGTGGAACAGCGCGACGGGCTGGCCGTTGACGCCGCCCGCCGCGTTGAGGTGCTCGACGGCCAGCTCGACGCCGACGCTGACGACGTCGCCGAGCTCGGCGATCGAGCCCGAGCGGTCGGCGAGGTAGCCGATCCGCAGCTGCCCGCCGCCGTCATCGCCGCCGCCGCAGGAGGCCGCGAACGCGAGCGCGGCCAGCGGCGCGAGCAGCGCGGGCAGCGGCCGGGCGAGGAGTCGGCGCATGGCGACAGCCTACGCCGCCGCGCGGCTACGGGCTGCCCTCGCGCGCCGCGGCGGGCGGCTCGCCGCCGAACGCGAGGTCCATCCAGCGGTGCTCGATGCCAGCGTCGAGGAAGAGGCCGCCGCGCGCGGCGTAGCCGAGGCGCGCGTAGAAGCCGGCGGCGTGCTCCTGCGCGGCGAGCGTGACGCCCGCGTGCCCGCGCCGCCGCGCCTCTTCGTGCAGCAGGCGCATGATCGCCGCGCCGTAGCCCCGCCCCCTCGTCGCGGCGAGCACGGCGACGCGCCCGACGTGGGGGTACTCGCCGGCGGGCCGGTCGAGCAGCAGCCGCGCGGTCGCGACGGGCCGCCCGTCGAGCCGTCCGAGGGCGTGCACGGCGTCCGCCGCAGCCGCCGGATCGCCGTCGTAGCGGTCGATCTCCTCGTCCTCGGGCACGCCCTGCTCCTCGACGAACACGGCGCGGCGAACGGCCAGCGCCTCGTCGAGCGCGGCGGCGTCGGCGACGAGGGCGGCGCGGAAGCCGGGGGCGGCGCGCGCCTCCAGCTCGGCGGCGGGCTGGAGCAGCAGCTGCATCTCGGCGATGTCGATCCAGCGGCCGTGCTTGTAGCCGACCTCGCGGCGCAGGCCGGAGCGCTCGAAGCCGAGGGCGGCGAAGAGGCCGAGGCTGGCGGCGTTGTTCGCCTCGATGCGCGCGAGCAGCGCGTGCAGGCCGCGCTCGCGCGCGCCCTCGACCAGCGCGCCGGCGAGCCGCCGCCCGACGCCGCGGCGGTGGTGCGCGCGATCGACGAACACCGAGGCCTCGCGCGTGAAGCGGTAGCCGGACTTGTCGAACGGGGTGAGCCACGCGGCCCCGACGACGGAGTCCCCGCCGAGGGCGACGAGCGTGAGTTCGCCGCGCCGCGCCTCGAACCACGCGCGGCGGCGCGCGTCGCTCCAGGGCCACTCGTCGAGGGTGGCGACGCCCTCGGCGATCTCTCGGTTGTAGATGCGCTGGATGGCGGGCGCGTCGTGCGCCCGCGCCTCGCGGATCGTCAGCCCTCGCGCCATCCGCCGCCCCGCCTCGCCGCGCGCCGCATTCTACGGCGCGTCCCGCGCCTCGCGTATCCTGCGCCTTGCGACGGGAGGGGGAGACGCGATGGCCGTGTGGGAGATCGTGCGGGACGCCTTCGCCGGGGCTGCCGCCGAGGGCGAACGCTGGCTGACGGGCGGCGAGGCCGTCCGCCGCGTCACGGCGGAGTATCCCGATACGAAACACGACACGATCCGGCATCTGATCGCCTTCTACTGCATCAACGACCGCCTGAGGAAACACTCGGGAGGCCAGATGTGGCGGAGGAACCCGCTCTACGTCACCGACGACCCCTCGATGCGCGGCAAGCGCTACCGCCTGCTCACCGGCGGGGAGCGCGAGGCGTTCCTCGCCGACCCGCGCGACGACCTCGAGTTCGCGAGCTACGCGCAGGTCGCCGAGTGGCTGGCCGGCGGCGAGCCGCCGGCGGCGGGCGGCGCGGAAGAGGCGCGTGGCGGCGAGGACGAGGACGACGCGGAGGAGGCGGGCTTCGGCGGCCTCGCGCTGTTCGAGCTGCATCTCCAGGACTACCTGCATCGCCACTGGGCGGAGGCGTTCCCCGGCCTCGCGCTCCATCGCGGCGACGAGGGGCGCGAGTTCGTCACGCGCGATCCCTCGGTCGGCGTTCTCGACTTCCTCGCGCGGGACGGGAACGGCGACTGGGTCGTGATCGAGACCAAGCGCGACCGGCCCGATCGGCAGGCGGTGGGGCAGGTGCTGTCGTACATGGGCTGGGTGCGCGAGCGGCTGTGCGCGGAGGGCGAGTCCGTGCGCGGCATCCTGATCGCCGGCGATGTCTCCGACCGGCTGCGGATGGCCGTGGCCGCCGTGCCCGGCCTCGACGTGCGGCGCTACGAAGTGTCGTTCCGCCTCCACGACGGGGACGAGCCCTCGTAGCGCGGGCCGTGCGGCGCGTCCCGCGCGGCGTCCGCGCCCCGGCCGTCGGGGCGCGCGGCCCGCCGCCGGATCGGGCCTCGGCGTCAGGGGCAGTCGGGGAGGCCGAGTTCGTCGAGGTCGTGCCGCTCCGCGTCGCGCAGCGGCGCGGGGATGCAGCCCGTCAGCGCGTTGCCGCCCAGCGCCACCTCCCGCAGCAGCGGCAGGTCGCCCAGCGCGGCGGGAATCCCGCCCGTCAGCAGGTTGCCGCCCAGGTTCAGCCGCTCGAGGGTGGAGACGCCGCCCAGCCACGGGGGAATCCCGCCCGTGAAGCGGTTGCCCACCAGGTTCAGGTGCACCAGCCGGGTCCGGCTCAGATCGGGAATGTCCCCCGTCAGCAGGTTGTGGCTGAGGTACAGGGTGGTCAGCCTCGTCAGGTTCCCGAACACCGCGGGCAGCTCGCCCGTGAGCCGGTTGCGGCCCCCCGCGTAGAACTGGGTCAGCTTCGCGAGGTTCGCCAGCTCGGGCGGGATCGGGCCGGTCAGGTAGTTTTCGGCCCCCAGGTGCAGGTAGGTCAGCTCCGTCAGGCCGCCGAGTCCGGCGGGGATGACGCCCGTCAGGCCGTGGTTCCGCAGGTGGATGCCGTCCACGCGCCGGGGCGCCCGCTCCGTCAGACCGAGGCCGTCCCAGTCCTCCATCGCGAGGGCCGGGCTCCAGTTGAGCGGGGCCTCGCCGCGCAGCCGGTCCTTCGCCCGCATCAGGATCGCGCAGTCGGCGGCCAGCCCCGGCTCGCCGGCGGGCGCGGCCCGGCCCCGATCGCAGGTGCAGTCCGGCAAGCCGAGGGCGGCCAGGCCGCTCTCCCAGCGTGCGCGCAGGGCCGGGGGGAGGCAGCCCGTCAGCGCGTTGCCGTCGACGCGGAGTTCGCGCAGCTGCGGCAGGCCGGCCAGCGCCACGGGCAGCTCGCCCGTCAGCCGGTTGCCGTCCAGGCGCAGGGCCGTGAGGCCCGTCAGCTCTCCCAGCGCGGGCGGGATGCTCCCCGTGAAGCCGCGGCCTTCCAGATCGAGGCGGGCCACGCGCCGACCGCCGGCGGTCAGCGCGACGCCGTCCCATTCCGCGATCGCGAGCGCCGCGCGCCAGTTCAGGTGGCCCTCGCCGCGCAGCGCGTCCTTGATCCGCAGCAGCACCGCGCAGTCGGCGGCCAGCTCCGGGCGGCGGCCGGGGTCCGCCATGCCGCAGGGCGGAGGGGGCGGCGTCGGCGTCGGCGCCGCCGCGGCCGGCGGCTGTGCGGCGGGGGGGGCGTAGAGGTGCACGCGCGCGGCGATCGCGAAGCCGAGGGCGACGGCCGCCGTCACCAGCAGCCAGCTGGCGACTGCGGCGAGGCGGCCGCTCACGATCCCGATCACCCCCCGGACGGCGCTGGCAGGCGCCCTCAGGATACGCCCCGCGCGCGGCGGGCGGCCACGGCCCGCGCGCCGCCTACACCGACGGCGGACGGCGGCCGGGGCGTGCGCGGGCGGCGTCGAGGAGGGCGCGCACGCGCCCGGCGGCGTCGCCGAGCGCGCCCTCGGCGTTGACCACGACGGCGTCGAAGGCGCCGGTCCGCGCCAGCTCGCCGCGCGCCGTCTCGAGGCGGCGCGCGACCTCGGCCTCGTCCGCGCCGGGGCGCGCCCGCAGGCGGCGCTCCAGCTGGCCGAGGCTCTCCGGCGCGACGAAGACGAGCAGCGCGTCCGGCGCCGCCTCGCGGATCGCCAGCGCCCCCCGCACGTCCAGCTGCAGCAGCACGTCGCGCCCGCTCGCGAGGGCCTCGCGCAGCCCGGCGCGGGGCGTGCCGTAGCGCCGCCCGTGCACCTCGGCGTGCTCGACCAGCTCGCCGCCGGCGACGGCGGCCTCGAAGCGCCCGGGCGTGACGAAGCGGTAGTGCACGCCGTCGGCCTCGCCCGGGCGCGGGGGGCGCGAGGTCATCGTGAGCGGGCGGACGAACGCGCCGTCCTCGAGCAGCAGCGCCAGCAGCGCGTCCTTGCCCACGCCCGAGGGCCCGCTCACCACCGCCAGCAGCGGCGGCGTCGCCGTCACCGGCGGGCGGCGGGCCGGGCGCGCGTCGTCGGCTCCGGCCGGTCGCCCATGCCTCGCCTCCCGCGCCGCCGCCGCGCCATCATAGCCGCGCCCGCGCGCGACGCGGAGCGCGCGGGCGCCGCGCGCGCTGCCGTTCGCGGCGGGGGCGGGTAGAGTGGGGGCATGGGCGGCGCCGGAGGCGATCGCGTGACGGTGGCGCGGGCCGCGCGGCTGCGCGGAACGATCGCCGTGCCCGGCGACAAGTCGATCACCCACCGCGCGCTGCTGTGCAACGCCGTCGCCGCCGGCGACGCCGCCGTCGAGGGCTTCCTCGACGCCGCCGACACGCGCTCCACGCTCGATGCGGTGCGCGCCCTCGGCGTGGCCGTCGAGGAGCGCGGCGGCGGGCGGCTGCTCGTGCGCGGGCGCGGGCGCGCCGGCCTGCGCGAGCCGCAGGACGTGCTCGACTGCGGCAACTCCGGCACCACGATGCGGCTGCTGGGCGGCCTGCTGGCGGGCTTCCCCTTCTTCTCCGTGCTGAGCGGCGACGGCTCGCTGCGGCGGCGGCCGATGGGACGCATCGCCGCGCCGCTGCGCCTCCTCGGCGCGCGCGTGGCGGGGCGCGGCGGCGGCGCGCTGCCGCCGCTCGCGATCGAGGGCGGCGCGCTGTCCGGCGGGCGCTTCGAGACGCCCGTCGCCTCCGCCCAGGTCAAGTCGGCGCTGCTGCTGGCCGGCCTCGCCGCCGACGGCCCCGTGACCGTCGTCCAGCCCGCGCGCTCGCGCGACCACACCGAGCGGTTGCTCCGCGCGATGGGCGCGGACGTGGCCGCCGAGGGCGCGGCGGTGACGCTGACGCCGCCCGCGGGCGACCTCGCCCCCGCCGCCGTGCGCGTGCCGGGCGACGTCAGCGCCGCCGCCGCCTGGATCGTCGCCGCCACGCTGCACCCCGACGCCGACCTGCTGCTCACCGGCGTCGGCCTCAACCCCACCCGCACGGGCGCGCTCGACGCGCTGCGCGCGATGGGCGCCGACATCGAGGAGCTCGACCCGCGCGACGCGGGCGGCGAGCCCGTCGCCGACCTGCGCGTCCGCAGCGCCGCCCTGCGCGGCGTCCGCGTCGGCGGCGAGCTGGCGCCGCGCGCCATCGACGAACTGCCGCTGCTGGCCCTCGCCGGCGCCCTGGCCGAGGGCGAGACGAGGATCGAGGACGCCGCGGAGCTGCGCGTGAAGGAGTCCGATCGCGTGGCGGCGACCGCCGCCGCGCTGCGCGCCCTCGGCGCGGAGGTCGAGGAGCGCGCCGACGGCCTCGCCGTCGGCGGCGGGGCGCGGCTGCGCGGCGCGGCGGTCGAGGCCGCGGGCGACCACCGGCTGGCCATGCTCGGCGCCGTCGCCGGCCTCGTCGCCGAGGGCGAGACCACGATCGCCGGCGCCGGCGCGGTCGCGATCTCCTACCCGGACTTCTGGACCGACCTGCGCCGCGTCGCCGCCTGAGCGCCGCCGCCGCGCGTCAACGGCGGCGGCAGTGCTACTCGGAGGCCGCGCCGACGGGGAGCGCGGCCTCCCAGAGGTGGCCCGAGGCGTCGTACTGGCCGGCGGCGACGCGGGCGAGGGCGGTGGACGGCAGCACGACCGAGGCGAGGCAGCGGTCGCCGTGGCGCTCGCCGCGCTGGCGGAACCAGAAGTCGATCGCCTCGCGCGCGCCGTCCGGGGCGTAGGCGTGGACGAAGAAGCGATCGGCGACGTCGGCCGCCGAGCACCCCTCGCGCGCGAGGGTAAGCGTGCGCCCCTCGAGGCGCAGGGCGAAGCCGGCGCGCCGCGCGTCCGGCTCGCGCGCGGCGAGGGCGTCGAAGCGCGCGAGCCACGCCTCGGCGCCGGGCGCGAACTCGGCGTCCCAGAGGTGGCCAGTCTCGTCGTACTGGCCGGTGCGGACGGAGCGCAGTGCGTACTCCGGCAGCTCGATCCGCGCCATGCACGTATCGCCGAAGCGCACGCCGCGGTCGGCGAACGCGAAGCCGAGGGCCTCGAACCCGGCGTCGCGGCGATCCTCGGGGAGGTCGCCCGCGTCTGCGGCCTAGGCGTGGACGAAGAAGGGCGCCTCGGTGTCCGCGGCGGCGCAGTCCTCGCGCGCGTAGGTCAGCGCGCGGCCTTCGAGGTACACGGCAAACGGCCCGCGGGCGGCGGGCTCGGGGTCGGCGCCGTCGGCGTGCCAGCGGACGGGTTCGGGCAGCTCGGCCGCGCCTTTGGGCCTCAGGTCGAGGCCCGCCAGGCCCGGGTGGTCCGGCGCGTAGCGGGTGGCGCGGTAGAGCGGCCGGGGTGGGAAACCAAGAGATCCGCCCCAGACGGTTCGCCCGCCGGGAGTGACCTCGAAGATCGCGCCTTCGGAGCCGCTGGCGATCAGGGTGTTGCCGTTGGGGAGCCGCTGCGCCCCGCTCAGGAACCGCGAGTAGAACACGGCGGGAGGATCGGCCTCGTACGTCCAGACAAGGGCGGGCGGGTCGGCGAGGCGGTAGCCGGAGCCTTCCGCCGGCGGCGCGATCTCGACGACGGAGGACCAGCCGCGCTCGCGGCCCTCGAATTCCATGCCGTTGTTGAACATGAGCAGGTTGCCGGCACCGGCAGCCCGGGCGCGATCCAGTGGACGTGGTGAGGCCAGAAGAGTTGCTGGCCGGCGGCGGTTCCGGCCCGGTGGGCGCGGGGGTTGCCCCAGCGGTACAGCAGGTCGCCGCCCCTGCCGCCGTCTCCGCCCTCGTGGCCGGCGGCTTCCTCCGCCGTCGTGCTGTGGTCGATGATCCACAGCTCGCTGAAGTGGCGGGCGGTGATCACGATCTGGTCGAGTCCGGGGTGCCAGTCGATCGCGTTGGCGTGGATCCAGCCGCCGCGTCTCCTCGGATCGGAGGCCGCGAAGACGTTTTCGAGCAGGAAGTTGAGGTCCACCAGCTCCGGATGGGCGGCCACGTCGCCGTAGTTGTCCTTGTCCGGGTCGAAGTCCTGGATCAGGTGGTCCCAGACCGACCACTCCCACACGACTATGCCCCCCGACGGCCGGGTGGGCCGGACCTCGACGATTGCTTCGTACCTGAGGCCTTCCGGAGGGACGAACGCGGGATCGGCTCCGGCGGCGACGGCCTCGTCCCGCGTCTTGAAGCGCCTCGCCAGCAGGAGCACGTTGCCGTTGGGCAGCAGCGCGAAATCGTGGTGGAAGCGGCTGCCCTCGAGGCGGTACTCCCAGGTCACGTTCCCGGCCGCATCGGCTTCCATGACCCCCCGTCATGCAGTCCCAGCAGCCGGCCGTTCTCGAGCGGCTTGAGGAAGCCGTCCCAGCCGGGGTTCCAGAAGTGGACGATCCGGCCCCGGATGTCGATCAGGTAGTGGACCGGGCTTCCGTGCAGCAGCGTGTAGCCCTCGAACGCTACCGGCTCGTGGGAGGCGGCGCGCTCCAGCAGAAAGGGCGTCCCCGCCGCCACGCCGTCGGCGAAGCGCGCGCGGAAGGCCGCGTTCGCCGCGCCGTCCGCGGCGGGGTCGAGGGTGAGCCACGCGCCGTCCTCGCCCGTGGCGTGGACGCGGCTGGTCAGGCCCTCGGCGCAGCGTTCGAGGTGGCCGAGGCCGCCGCCGGCGAAGGCGGCCAGCGTGTAGCCCGGCCCCGGGCGCGGCTCGAAGCACCCGCCCGCCTCCTGCGCGGCGGCGCTGCCCCCGCCCGCGAGCAGCGCCGCGGCGAGCATCGCCGCCGCAGCCGCCGCGATCACGCCTCGCCGCGTGGCTCTGCGTATCGGCACGGGGCGCATGATCGGGCCTCGCCGCCGTCCGTTCAACGACGGCGGGCGGGCGCGCTACTCGCCGACGGGGAGCGCGGCCTCCCAGAGGTGGCCCGAGGCGTCGTACTGGCCGGCGACGAGGCGCGCGGCGGCGGGCGGCAGCTGGACCGAGGCCATGCAGCGGTCGCCGTGGCGCTCGCCGCGCTGGCGGAACCAGAAGTCGATCGCCTCGCGCGCGCCGTCGGCGGCGTAGGCGTGGACGAAGAAGCGGTCGGCGACGTCGGCCGCCGAGCACGCCTCGCGCGCGAGGGTGAGCGTGCGCCACTCGAGGCGCAGGGCGAAGCCGGCGCGCCGCGCGTCCGGCTCGCGCGCGGCGAGGGCGTCGAAGCGCGCGAGCCACGCCTCGGCGCCGGGCGCGAACTCCTCGTCCCAGAGGTGGCCGGAGGCGTCGTACTGGCCGGTGCGGACGCTGCGGACCTCGTAGTCCGGCAGCGCGATCTGCGCCATGCACGTTCCGCCGTAGCGCACGCCCCGGTCGCCGAACCAGAAGTCGAGGGCCTCGAACCCTGCGTCGCGGCGATCCTCGGGCAGGTCGCCCGCGTCGGCGGCGTAGGCGTGGACGGAGAAGCGAGGCTCGGCGTCGGCCCCGGAGCACTCCTCGCGCACGAGGGTGAGCGTGCGGCCTTCGAGGTAGGCGTCGAACGGGCCGCGGGCAGCCGGCTCCGCCGCCGTCGCGTCGTCGAACCAGACGGAGGCGCCTCGGGGGAACGAGGGGTCCCCGGCGGGCAGCGAGGCCTCCCAGACGGGGGGCAGGCCGCCCTGCCGCTGGCCGGTGCGGAGGCCGGCGAGCGCGTAGTCCGGCAACTCGAAGCGCGCGAGGCACTTGCCGCCGAAGAGCACGCCGCGATCGCGGAAGCCGAACTCGAAGCGCTCGGCGGGCCGCCCATCGAGTGGCGCGGCCTCGACGAAGAAGGGCGGCCCGGTGTGGTCCGCGGAGCACGGCTCGCGTGTCCACGTCAGCGTGCGGCCGTCGAGGCGGAGGCCGAACGCGGCGCGCAGCGCCGGCCCGCGCGCGGCGATGGCGTCCCAGGCGGCGTCGAGCGCGTCGGGGCGGTAGAGGTGGAGGCGGCGGTTGCCGGGCGTCGAGGAGCCGCCGGCGTCGACGGGCGCGAGCACGAAGTCGTAGGCGGCGGCCCGCGGCCACTCCTCGGGCGAACCGATCACCTCGATCTGGATGTAGCTGCCCGCGAGGTAGTAGTTGCGCGCGAAGCGACCGATGGCGTGGTTGGCGGGCGAGACGAGGACGCTGCGGCCCGCCGCGAGCGCGCGGATCGCCTCCACGTCGGCGGCGATTTCGCGCTGGCGAAGGGCGGCCTCGGCGTCGCGGCCGGTGCGGCTCGTGTCCCACGCGGAGAGCGCGAACAGCGCGGCGGCGGCGAGGACGGCGGCGGGCAGCGCGCGCGCCGCGCCCCTCGGTCCGAGGAGTCGGCGCAGGCCCAGCAGCGCGAGCGACCAGAAGCCCAGCGGGACGCCGAGGTGGAACATCGCGTAGAACTCGTGGACGGCGGTCGCGCCGCGGAAGGGGATCGCCCAGCACCAGCCCGCGAGCAGCAGGGCGGCGAACAGCGCGCGGCAGGGCAGGAAGCGCAGCCCCGCGAGGCAGACGGCGAACGCGCCCGCGCCGAGGGCGGCGAACCGCGGCGCCGAGGCCTCGGGCGGCCAGAGCTGGTTGGGCTTGGCGAGGTCGAGGCCGAGGCGGTCCACGAAGGCGAACGGGATCGTCATCCCGCCGACGCCGCCGAACTGCCCCCGCAGGAACGTCGCCCAGCCGAGTTCGCCCACGTGCGACTGCGCGGCGTCGAGTCCGCTGCGCGCCAGCAGGGACCCGACGGTCGGCAGGTCGAGGAGCGAGACCCCGCCGCCGAGGGCGCGCCACTCGTTGCCGAGGTTGAAGCCGAGCAGGAGCGCGGCGCAGAGCGCGGAGAAGGCGCCGTAGGCGAGATACGGGCGCGGCCGGGGACGGCGATCGCCATCGCCGTCCCCGGCCGGCCGGAGCCGCAGGAGCTCCCTGCCCAGCCCGAACAGGACGAACGGCGCGATCAGCGCGAGGACGTGCCAGCCCAGCGGCAGCGCGACGGCGGTCTTGACCAGCAGCTGGCGGAAGCGCCCCTCCCGCGCGTGGATCGCCATCCCGTGGAACACCAGCGCGATCCCGAACAGGTCGGTGCTCGCCAGGTCGGAAATCGCGTCCGCGTAGTGGAGGAGGTAGTACGGGGAGAACGCGAGCAGCGTCGCCGCCGCGGCGATCGGGCGGTCGCCGAGCAGCCTCGCCAGCGCGAGGTAGGCGAGCACGGCGGAGGCGGCGAAGAACGCGAGCATCAGCAGCCGCGCCGCCATGATCTGGCGCGGGATGTCGTCGCCGAACGGCGCGATCGCGAGCTTGACGAGGGCGTAGTTGCCGATCGGGTAGCGGTGGTAGAGGCTGGCGTACCGCGGCTCGCCCTGCGCGTCCAGCTTGCGGCGCTGGAACAGCAGGAACCCGTGCTCCGCCGACAGGTTGGCGGACAGCGCGAGCGTGTGCCCCGAAGACCAGTCGTGGTTCCCCGGCCGGTAGAAGTACGGGCGGTCGCCGCCGAAGACGAAGACCGAGGACAGCGCGAGCAGCAGCAGCGCCAGCGGCGCCGCCTCGCGGCCGGGGAGGGGGCGACGGGTCGGGAGGGGGAGCCGGCCGCCGAGGCCGCGCACGGCGCGCGGTCAGGCTCCGGCGCCGGAGAGCCGCCGCAGCGATCGCACCGACTCGGCGACGGTGGCGGCGTCGCGCGCGTCGGGGCGGTGGCGCAGGTAGGTCTCGAGGTCGGCCAGCGCCTCGGCGTGGCGGCCGAGGCGTTCGCGCAGCCGTCCGCGGTCGCGCACCTCGTCGAGGTCCCAGGGGGCGAGCGCGAGCAGCAGGCCGATCGCGCGGCCGGCGCGCGCCTCGTCGCCGCGCCGCAGGGCGTTGGCCTTGAGGTTGTGCAGCAGCCGCCGCAGCAGCTGGCGCGGCGTCGCCGCGTCGAGGAAGCGTTCGCGGAACGGCGTCGCCCCGCCGTAGATCGAGCGCACGATGCGCTCGCAGTCGGCGACGCCGAGCAGCGCGCCGCCGCGGAACACGTCGACGTAGGTCGCGTCGCCGGGCTCGCCGCCGCCGTGGCGCACGATCACGTGGCCGGGCATCGCGACGCCGCGCACGTCGATGCCGGCCGCGCGGCAGACCTCGACGTAGACGACGGCGAGGGTGATCGGAATGCCGAGGCGGCGTTCGAGCACCTCGTCGAGCAGCAGGTTGCGGGGGTCGTCGTAGGCGTCCTCGTCGCCGCGGAAGCCGAGTTCGCCGAAGAGCAGCGCGTTGGCGGCCTCGATCTGGGAGCGGGGGTCGGCGGAGGGGTGGGTGCGGGCCTCGAGGCGGCGCGCCCAGGCGGCGAGGCGGGCCTCGGCGGCGGCGGCGTCGAGGGCGGGGCGCTCGGCCTGCGCGATCAGCAGCGCGGCGCGGGCGAGGGGGACGCCCTCGGCGGGTCCGGCGACGGCCTCGCGGAAGCGCCCGGCGACCGCGGCGAAGGCGGCGTCGGGGGGCGCGGTCATGCCACGGCGAACCCTTCGACGCGCCACAGCCGCACGAACAGCAGCGCCAGCAGCAGCGCCACGCCCGCCATCGGCGTGCGCGGCGCGTCGAGCACGTAGGCGAGCGGGATCACCGCCAGCAGGCCGAGCAGCCCGGCCAGCCGCCGCGTCGCGCCGAGCCGCCAGACGAGGAACGCCAGCACCGCCCCCAGCAGCCCCGGCGCGGGCAGCAGCCCGATGATCGCGCCGACCGTCGCGCCCGTGCCGTTGCCGCCGCTCAGCCGCAGGAAGATCGACCAGTCGTGGCCGGCCACCGCCATCAGCCCGGCCAGCACCGCCGCCACCCCGCCGAGGCCGGCGAGGTGCGCCAGCGCCACGGCCGCCGCCCCCTTGCCGATGTCCGCCGCGCCCACCACCAGCGCCGGACCCAGCCCGACGTGGTCGCGCACGTTCATCGCTCCCGGGTTGCCGCTGCCGATGCGCCGGATGTCCTCGCCCGTCAGCGAGCGCACGATCAGGTACGAACTCGGAATCGAGCCGAGCAGGTACGCGGCGACGAGGACGAGCACGAGGGCGAGCGCCGGGGCAGGCGGCATGGGCTTCGCTCGCTGGCCGTGCGCGGCCCGCTCGCGGCGCGCGGGCGCGCGCCGCCCGCCCGTCAGGATACCGCACCCCCCCGCCGCACGGACAAGCGAGGGAGCGGAAGCCTGCGGGCGAGGGCGCGTGTCGCGCCCGCATCGCCGGGGCTCGCCGCCGCGCGTCAACGGCGGACGGCGGCGCTACTCGCCGATGGGGAGCACGGCCTCCCAGAGGTGGCCCGAGGCGTCGTACTGGCCGGCGGCGACGCGGGCGAGGGGGTAGTCCGGTAGTTGGACCGAGGCGAGGCAGCGGTCGCCGTGGCGCTCGCCGCGCTGGCGGAACCAGAAGTCGATCGCCTCGCGCGCGCCGTCCGGGGCGTAGGCGTGGACGAAGAAGCGGTCGGCGACGTCGGCCGCCGAGCACCCCTCGCGCGCGAGGGTGAGCGTGCGGCCATCGAGGCGCAGCGCGAAGCCGGCGCCCCGCGCGTCCGGCTCGCGCGCGGCGAGGGCGTCGAAGCGCGCGAGCCACGAGGCGGCATCGGGCGCGAACTCGGCGTCCCAGAGGTGGCCCGTGTCGTCGTACTGGCCGGTGCGGACGCTGCGGACCTCGTAGTCCGGCAGCGCGATCTGCGCCATGCAGTCGCCGCCGTAGCGGACGCCGCGCTGGTGGAACCAGAAGTCGAGCGCCTCGAACCCGGCCTCGCGGCGCTCGGCGGGGAGGTCGCCGGGATCGGCGGCGTGGGCGTGGACGAAGAAGCGGGGTTCGGCGTCCTCGCGGGAGCACTCCTCGCGCACGAGGGTGAGCGTGCGGCCTTCGAGGTAGGCCTCGAACCTGCCGCGAGCCGCTGGCTCCCCCGCCGTCACGTCGGCGAACGAGGTCGTCGCGCGGCGGGGGAACGAGGAGTCCTCAATGGGCAGCGAGGCTTCCCAGACGGGGGGCAGATCGCCGTGCCGCTGGCCGGTGCGGACGCCGGCGAGCGGGGCGTCGGGCAGCTCGAAGCGCACGAGGCAGCGGCCCCCGAAGCGCAGGCCGCGCTCGCCGAGCGCGAACTCGAAGCGCCCGGCGGGCCCCGCGCCAGGGGGCGCGGCCTCGACGAAGAAGCGCGCCCAGGTGTGGTCGAGGCGGCAGTGCTCGCGGGTCAGGGTGAGCGTGCGGCCGTCGAGGTGGAGGCCGAACGCGGCGCGCAGCGCCGGCTCGCGCGCGGCGAGGGCGTCCCATGCGGCGTCGAGCGCGGAGGGCGCGTAGAGGTGGATGCGGCGGTTGTCCGGCGTGAGGGAGCCGCCGCCGCCGAAGGGGGCGAGCACGAAATCGTAGGAGGCGGCCCGCCGCCACTCCTCGCGCGAGCCGAGCCCCTCGATCTGGATGTAGCTGCCCGCGAGGTAGTAGTTGCGCGCATAGCGCCCGATCACGTCGTCGGCGGTCCCGATGAGGACGCTGCGGCCCGTCGCGAGCTCGCGGATCGCCTCGACGTCGGCGGCGATCTCGCGCTGGCGCTGTGCCGCCTCGGCGTCGTGGCCGGCGCGGCTCATGTCCCACGCGGAGAGCGCGAACAGCGCGGCGGCGGCGAGGGCGGCGGCGGGCAGCGCGCGGGCGGCGCGCCGCGGCCCGAGGACGCGGCGCAGGCCCAGCAGCGCGAGCGCGAAGAGGACCAGCGGGACGCCGATGTGGTTCAGCGTGCTGTACTCGTGCAGGGCCGCCTGGCCGCGGAAGAGGATCGCCCAGCACCAGCCCGTGAGCAGCAGCGCCGCGAACAGCGCGCGGTGGGGCAGGAAGCGCAGCCCCGCGAGGCAGACGGCGGACGCGCCCGCGCCCAGCGCGGCGAGCCACGGCGCCGCTGCCTCGGTCGGCCATACGTGGTGCCGGGGCACCGCGAAGTCGAGGCCGAGGCGGTCGACGAGTGCGAACGGGATCGCCATCCCGCCGATGCCGGCGAACTGCCCGCGCAGGAACTCCGGCCAGCCGAAGTAGGAGGTGTAGGAACCCGCGTCGATGCCGGTGCGGGCCAGCAGGGAGCGGACGGTCGGCAGGTCGGGCGGCGCGACCTCGCCGCCGAAGGCGCGCCACTCGTTGGCGAGGTTGAAGCCGAGCAGCAGCGCGGCGCAGAGCGCGGCGAAGGCGCCGCAGGCGAGGTACGGGCGCGGACGGGGGCGGCGATCGCCCGTAGGGCGATCGCCGCCCCCGTCCGGCCGGAGCCGCAGGAGTTCCCTGCCCAGCCCGAACAGGACGAAGGGCGCGATCAGCGCAAGGACGAGCCAGCCCAGCAGGATGGCCGCGGCGGTCCTGACCAGCAGCTGGCGGAAGCGTCCCTCCTGCGCGTAGAGGACCATGCCGTGGAACACCAGCATGATCCCGAACAGGTTGGTGCTCTCCTCGACCGAGATCATGTCGCCGTAGTAGAGGAGGTAGTACGAGGAGAACGCGAGCAGCGTGGCCGCGAGCGCGATCCGGCGGTCGCCGAGGAGCCTCGCCAGCGCGAGGTGCGCCAGCACGGCGGCGGCCGCGAAGAACGCGAGCATGAGCAGCCGCCCGGCGAAAATCTGCTTCGGGAAGTCGTCGAAGGGCAGGATCGCGAATTTGACGAGGGCGTACGAACCGATCGGGAACCGGTGGTACAGGCTGACGTTACGCGGCTCGCCCTGCGGGTTCAGCTTCCGGCGGTGGAGCAACAGGAACCCGTGCTCCGCCGACAGGTTCGCGGAGAGCGCCAGCGTATCGGCCGAGACCCAGTCGTGGTGCTCGGGCCGGTAGAACTGCGAGCGGTCGTTGCCGAAGACGAAGACCGCGGACAGCGCGAGCAGCAGCAGCGCCAGCGGCGCCGCCTCGTTGCGAGGGGGGAGCGGAAGCCGGCGGCGGACGGCGGCGGGGGCGCGGATCACGCCTCGCATTGTCGGGGCTCGCCGCCGCGCGTCAACGGCGGCGGCGCGGCGCCCTCGCGCGCCGCCGCTCCCTGACGCGGACAGGATATCGCGCCCGCGCCGGCATCGCAGGCGGCGCCGCCTCGCGTTACCGGCAGAGGTCGCCGACGCTGTGTTCGGGGTTGGCGAAGCCGTAGTTCCAGATGGCGGCGTAGCGCGTCTGCTGGACGCGCAGGTAGCCCACGGCGGCGGTGCAGGCCTCGGCGGGGGAGATGCCGGTTTCGGCGGCCTCGCGGAAGATCGCCGCCGCCTGGCCGTGCAGCGAGGCGGCGTAGCCGTCGGCGGCGCGGGCGAACAGCGCCAGCGCGCCGGCCTCGTCCCCCTCGCGCTGCGCGGCGAGGCCGGCGCGCAGCAGCGCGTAGGGCGCGAGCTCGGCGCGGCCCGAGCCCGTCCCCGTCTCGACGCGCCAGTCGACCAGCGCCGTGTCGGAGACGGCGGCCTCGTAGCGCGAGCGCGCCTCGGCGTACGCGCCCGCCGCGAACGCGGCGTCGGCGTCGGCGACGGCGTGGAAGAGGTAGCGCGGCGGGTCCGGTTCGTAGCGCTCGAAGAACTTGAGGCCGCCCCAGTTGAGCACGATCCCGCGTCCGCGCGGGGGGCCGGCTCCCGGCTCCGCCGCGGCGCGCTCGCGCAGCACCACGTCGGCCAGCCCGTCGCCCGTGGCGTCCTCGGCCCGCACCGAGTCGAGGGCGGAGAGGGCGAGGCCGGGGGGCGCGAGGTCCTCGATCGTCCCGCGGTGGCCGCTGGCGACGAGCAGGCGGCCCGCGCAGGCGCCGCCGCCGCAGACGCGCGCCGAGATCACGAGGTCGGGGAAGCGGTCGCCGGTGAGGTCGGCCACGGCCTCGATCGCGACGTCCTCGAGCACGTCGTTGGCGAGCACGCGCGCCGAGGTGCGGAGGCGGAAGCCCCCGGCGGCGTCCTCGAAGAACCAGACGTCGCCGGGGCGCTCGCCGCCCGGCGCGGCGACGGCGAGGGCGTAGGCGAGCTCGCTGGCGCCGTCGCCGTCGACGTCGGCGAAGAGGCAGCGCTCGCCGCGGACGGAGGCGAGCCGCCAGGCGGCGGCGAGCTCGGGCAGGCAGCCGGCGACGTCGGCCCCGCCGCCCGCGAGGTAGCCCGCGACCAGCGGGCCGCCCGCGAGCGGGTTGTCGGGCGCCTCCGGCAGCTCGGCCGAGGGCCGGGGGGCGGGGGCCGCGGGGCCCGGCGCGGGGGCCGCCTCGCCGGTGGCGGCGGCCTCGGGGGTGGGGGTGCGCGTGAGGGCGACGATCCGCACGTCGCCGCCTCCTCCGCAAGCGGCGGCGAGGCCGGCGGCGGCGAGCCAGAGCGTGGCCAGCGCGAGGACCGGCGCGGGAGCGGACGCGCGGAGGAGGCGGATTCGGCGGATCATGAAAATGAGCACCCGTATTGACTTGTTAGCCGAACCTTGCTTGAATACCCCGCAGCGGGCGGCGGACCGGACGAAGGGAGGCGCGCGTGGGCGGCATCGATCCCGTGGCGGAAGGCCGCAAGATGGCCGCCGAGGCGCTGGGAGCCTTCACCCTGATCTTCGTCGGCGCGGGCGCGATCGTCGCCGGCGGCGACGTCGTCGCCGTCGCGCTCGCGCACGGGCTCGCCATCGCCGTCATGGTCTCGGCGCTGGGGCACGTCTCGGGCGGGCTGTTCAACCCGGCGCTGACGATCGGGCTGTGGGCGACGAGGCGCATCGGCACGGTCTCCGGCATCCTCTACATCATCGCGCAACTCGTCGGCGGCGTCCTGGGGGCGCTCGCGCTCGCCCTCTTCCTGCCCGACGTGCTGCGCTCGGCCCCGACCAACCTCGGCACGCCGTCGCTGAACGCGAGCCTCGACTTCGTGAGCGGCGTCGGCATCGAGGCGATCGCGACGTTCTTCCTGATGACGGCGGTCTTCGGCACGGCGCTCGACCGGCGCGGGCCGAAGATCGGCGGGTTCGCGATCGGCCTCGTGATCGCGTTCGACATCCTCGCCGTCGGCCACCTCACGGGTGCGGTGATGAACCCCGCCCGCGCGTTCGGGCCGGCGCTGATCGACAACACCTGGTCCGATCACCTCGTGTGGTGGATCGGCCCGATCGCCGGGGCCGTGCTCGCGGCCCTGCTCTACCACTACGTGTTCGCCGAGCAGGAGGAGACCGCCGATGCGGCCGCCTGACCTCGGCTGACCGGCGGCGCCGGGCCGCGGCCCGGCGCCGAACCCGCTGAAGCCAACATCTGCCGCGAACCAATCACCCCCGCCGCACGGCAGATGTCGGTGAGAGGGCCGGCCTTCGGGCCGGCCCTCGCCATGTCCGGCGCCGCGCGCGCCTCGGGATGGCGTCTCCCTGCACGTCCTGCGCCACTCCTTCGCCGTCCGTATGCTGCGCGGCGGCGCGTCCGCCCGCGACGTGCGGAAGCTGCTCGGCTACTCCGGACGCGCCGCCGCCGCCATGCAGCCCTACGCCCGGCTCGCCGCCGGCAGCGCCTCAGGCTCTGCTTGCGCGAGGAGTGCTCGCGCCGATGGCGGACAATCTCGGCTGCGGCCCTGTGAAGGTCACAGCAGACCATCTATGCTAGAGTGCCTGCGAAGCAGTACGGCGCACGGCGGTGCCAGTGGAACATATCGAGATCGACGGGTGGCGGTGGCAGGTCGGCGATCCGATCGGCGACGGCGGCTTTGGGCAGGTGCGGCAAGGAATCTCGCCGGACGGCGAATCCGTAGCGCTCAAGTTCGTACCGAAAGACCCCGGCGCAGATCGCGAGTGGTTGCTCGGGGGCGATCTGCGCGAGGTGCCCAATGTCGTCCCGATCATCGCGAAGGGCGAGCACGACAACACCTGGGTTCTCGCGATGCCTCTCGCCTCTGTCTCGCTGCGCGCGCACCTGGAGGCCAAGGGCGGACGACTGGAGCCGGACGTTGCCGTTCCGATCCTGACGGACATCGCGACGGCGCTGGCGGCATTGGCGCAACGGCATCCCGCTGTCGTTCACCGCGACTTGAAACCGGAGAACGTGCTGCTCCTGAACGATGCCTGGCGCCTCGCCGACTTCGGAATCGCGAAGTATGCCGAGGCGACAACCGCGCCCGACACAAGGAAGCTCGCGAAGTCGGCCTATTACGCTGCGCCGGAGCAATGGCGCGAGGAGCGGGCCACGCCCGCTATCGACGTGTATGCGTTCGGGGTGATGGCGCACGAAATGCTCTCCGGAGCGCTCCCGTTCCCCGGCCCGGACTTCCGCGAACAACACTTGACGCATACGCCTCCGCAACTCGTAGGCGTTCCGGACCATCTCGCATCTGTCGTGATGGATTGCCTCATAAAAGTGCCGCAGGCTCGCCCGCCCGCCGTCGCCGTGCTTAACCGCGTAAGACGGCCTATCGAGGCCTCGAACGATACATCCACCCGCCTGCAGGCGATCAACCGCAAGGCAACGGAGGAGCGCACTCGTCAATCCGCGGCGGAGCAGGAGAAGCGCAACGATGAAGAACGCCGTCGCGGCTTGCTCCAAGCGGCAACCGAGACACTCCGCAACATGCAAGAGAATATGCGCGAGACGCTAGAACGAGAACTCCATGCCGCGCAGTGGACATCTGGCAGCAGGTGGTGGAGATGCGAGCTGAAGGGAGCAAAACTGGAGTGGAGGGAATTTTCGTATGTGAATCCCGCTGTCTGGGGTCAATACAAGCCGGCCTTCGATGTGATTGCCCAATCGCAAATCGGGGTCACCATCCCTCCGCCGGAACCGCCTCCGCGATGCGCTGCCTGCGATCGCGGATCTTGCCCGCTGCACATACGGATCCAGCAGCCGCGCAACCATTACGCTGGACGCAGCCATGCCCTCTGGTACTGTGACCCCTTGGGAACGGGAGTCTTTCGATGGCATGAATTGGCTTTTTCGCCAGGGGATCGAGCTGGTGAAGGTCCTTTTGGCTTGAACTGCGGAATGGAGGCTGGCCAAGCACTGGACAGCCGTGGCATGGGTGCGTGGAACATCGCAAGGGCAATCGAGGCGATTGATGAATCGCCTAATGAATTCATCGAGCGATGGACGAATTGGTTTGCCGATGCAATAGAACGGAAACTCAGGAGGCCCGCCGACATACCTGAACATAGTTGGCAACATATCGAAGAATCCTATCTTCAAAAATAAATGCCAGCAGAGGGCGGAGCGGCGGCGCAGGAGCGCGGCGCGGATTCCGCCGCGGGCCGTCCCTCGACGGCGAGCATCAGCGCAGCTCGCCCGCGTCGCCAGCGAGTACCCACGAGACCGTCGCGAATCTCCGCCAGATGGCGGCCGAGGCGCGCCGCGCGTGGCGGCTCGCCCGTGCCGTCGCACTCGAGCGGGCGGCCGCCGCGGCGCCGCGAGGCGTCCCGCCGCGGCCCGCGCTCAGCGGCCGGTCGAGCCGTGGCCGCCGACGCCGCGCGCCGTGCCGCCGAGCTCGGCGGCGGCCTCGACCGCGACGGGGGCGAGGGGCGCGGCCACGAGCTGGGCGATGCGGTCGCCGTCCTCGACGACGTGGCGGCCCGGCTGCGGCAGGCAGTAGAGCGTCACGAACACCTCGCCGCGGTAGTCGGCGTCGAGCGTGCCGAGGACGGCGAGCACGCCGCGCGCGGCGAGGCCGGAGCGCGGCCTGATCTGCAGGTCGAGGCCCGGCGGCGCGGCGACGGCGATGCCCGTCGGCACGCGCACGGGGCCGGTCCCGACCTCGATCGCGCCGCCCTCGAGGCAGGCGTGGAGGTCGAGGCCGCTCGCGAGGGCGCTGTGGCGGCGGGGCAGCCGCGCGCCGGGGCGCAGCAGGCGCACGGCGATGCGCGCGCGGGCGGCCTCGGGGCGCGCGGGCCGCCTGCGCCGCGCCGCGCGCGGTTTCCTCGGAGCGGGGGAGAAGCGCCGCCGCCGTTGACAAGTCGCGGGCCGCCGCCCGTTCGCGCCCCCGTCGGTGTCGGGGGGCGTGAACGCGGCCACGGCTGCGGGCTACGATCCGGCGGGGGCGGTCTCGCGGGCGCGGGTCAGGCCCTTGCCCTGCTTCGGCGTCAGCACCTCGACCGGGTAGACGCGCTTCTTCAGCATCTCGCGCGGCGGGTCGATGAAGATCGAGCCCCAGCCGCAGGACTGCTCGCAGAGGCGGCAGCCCGTGCACTTGCGCGGATCGACCGTCGCGACGCCGTAGAAGTCGTGGCTGTTGGGCGCGTCGGTCAGCGACAGCGCGTCGAACGGGCAGACGTGGATGCACAGCTCGCAGCCGGAGCCGATGCAGTTGTCCTCGACCACGCGCGCCAGCGGCAGCTCCTTGCGCGGGAACGTGCGGCAGACGTCGCCTAGGTCGTCGAGGATCGACTCGGGCGGGCAGACCGCCCCGCACGCCCCGCAGTCGATGCACAGCTCGGGGTCGATCACGTGCAGCGAGTCGCGCACGCCGGTGATGGCGTTCACCGGGCACTTCTTGACGCACGCCGTACAGCCGATGCACGTCTCGACGATCGAGTAGGCCACGGCTTCGCTCCCCGGCTGGCAACCTCTCGCGGCAATCTATCACCGCCCCCGCGACCCGGCAAGGAGCGCCCGGGCGCTGCTACGATGCGCCCGATGCCGCGCGCCCTCCGCTTCCACCCCTCGCGCCTGCTGACGGCGCCCGCCCTCCGCCCGCCCGCCGGCGGCGAGGCGGGCCGCGCCGAGGGCGGCGAGCGCACCGCGGTCGCCGTCGACGGGCTCGTCTGCGGCCTCTGCGCGTCGCGCGCCCGCCGCGCCCTCGCCGCCGTCGAGGGCGTGCGCGGCGTCCGCGTCGACCTCGCGCGCGGCCTCGCGACGCTGGAGCACGCGCGCGGCGCGCCGCCTTCCGCGGCGGCGCTGCGGGCGGCGCTGGAGCGCTCCGCCGTCGGCCTGCGCTGGCGGCGTCTGCTCGCGCGGCTCGCCGCGCGCGCGGGCGGCGGGGCGGCGCCGCCGCGATGAGCGGGCGCACCGCCGTCGGCGCGCACTGCTCGGCCTCGGGCGGCCTCTGGACGGCCGCCGATCGCGCCGCCGCGATCGGCGCCGAGGCGGTGCAGCTCTTCCCCGGCTCGCCGCGCGCGTGGCGGCAGACGCAGCACACCGCCGAGGCCTATGCCCGCTTCCGCGAGCTGCGCTCCGAACACGGCCTCGCCGACGCCTGGCTGCACGGCAACTACCTCGTCAACCTCGCCGCGCCGTCGCGGCAGCAGCACGAGCGCTCGATCTCCTCGGTCGTCCACGCGCTGGGCGTGGCGCACGGGGCGGGCGCGTCCGGCGTCGTGCTGCACACCGGCTCGCACCTCGGACGGGGCCTCGACGCCGTGCTGCCGCGCGTGCTCGATGCGCTCGAACGCATCCTCGCCGAGGCGCCCGGCGACGCCCTGCTCGCGCTCGAAACCTCCGCCGGGCAGCGCGGCGCGATCGGCTCGTTCGAGGAACTCGGCGCGATCCTCGAGGCGGCGCGCTCGCCGCGGCTGTGCGTCTGCCTCGACACCTGCCACGTCTTCGCCGCCGGCCACGACGTGCGGACGCCCGGGGGCGTCGAGGAGATGTCCGCGGAGTTCGACCGCGCGATCGGCCTCGACCGCCTCGCCGTCGTCCACGCCAACGACTCGAAGGGCGAGCTCGGCTCCGGGCGCGACCGCCACGAGAACATCGGCGAGGGCGAGATCGGCGCGGACGGCTTCCGCGCGATCCTCGGCGCGCCCGCCTTCGCCGGCCGGACGCTGCTGCTGGAGGTGCCCGGCTTCGGCGACGACGGCCCCGACGCCGAGAACGTGCGCCGCCTCAAGGCCATCCGCGACGAGGCCGCCCCGTAGTCCCTCGCCGCTCGCGCCGCCCGCCGTGCCGGGGCGCGCTATTCGAGGGTGCGCGATTCGCCGAGGGTGCCCGCGCGTCCGCAGGCGGGGCAGCATTCGGGGAGGCCGGAGCGGGGCACGTCGCCGCGCGCCTGCGAGAGGCCGAGCCAGATGTCGTCGCGCAGCTGGAACGAGGAGGCGAGCCGCCCGCGCGGGCCGCGCGTGGCCGCGCGCAGCTCCTCCTCGACGCGGCGCTGCGCCTCGGCGGGGCTCATCGGCGCGGCCGAGCGCACGAGCACCTCGCGCCCGCAGTGCGAGCAGCGGTAGACGAGGATCGGCATCGCCGCCAGCCTACGGCGCGCCGCGCCGGGGGGCGAGCGGAGGCGCGCCGCCCGCTCAGGGCGCCGCGGCCGGCTCCGGCAGCAGGTCGGCGAAGACCTCGTTGGCCAGCAGCAGGCCGCGGTCGCTGAGGCGCAGCCGTCCGCCGGAGCGTTCGAGCAGCCCCAGCCCCTCGTGGCGCGCGATCGCCGGGCCGAACGCCTCGCGGAGGGCGACGCCGAAGCGCGCCTCGAACGCGGCCTCGTCCACGCCCTCCAGCAGCCGCAGCCCGAGGATCAGCGCGTCCGCCCGCAGCGTCGCCTCGTCCGGCGTCTCGCCGCCCGCGATCTGGCGCAGCTCGCCGCGCCCCTCGCGCTCCCGCTGCTCGTGCGAGGCGTGCACCAGCTCGGCGTAGCGCGCCGGCGAATCGACGTTCGCGAGCCGCCGCCCGGCGAAGAACGAGTGCGCCCCCGCCCCCAGCCCGAGGTACGGCTCCGCCCGCCAGTAGACGAGGTTGTGGCGGCAGGCCCGCCCCGGCTTCGCCCAGTTCGAGATCTCGTACTGCGCGTAGCCCGCCTCCGCCAGCCGCCGCCGCGTCCACTCGTACTGGTCGGCCGCGACGTCGGGGTCGGGCTCCGGCAGTTCGCCCTTCCGGACGCGGTAGTGGAGGTGCGTGCCCGGCTCGACGGTGAGAGCGTAGCAGGAGAGGTGGTCGGGCGCGGCGGCCAGCACGCCCTCCAGCGTCTCGCGCCAGCGCGCGGCGGTCTGGCCGATCAGGCCGAAGATGAGGTCGGCGCTGAGGTTGGCGAAGCCCGCGGCGCGGGCGTCGCGCAGCGCCTCCAGCGCGCGCTCGCCGGAGTGCTGGCGGTCGAGCAGCGCCAGCTCGTCGCCGTGCAGCGACTGGACGCCGATCGAGAGGCGGTCGAAGCCGAGGGCGCGCAACCCCTCGAGGCGCTCGCGCGGGAGATCGGCGGGGTTGGCCTCCAGCGTCCACTCGGCGCCGGGCGCGACCTCGTACCGCTCGCGGATTGCCGAGGCCAGCGCGCGCAGGTCGGCGAGCGCGGTCAGGCTCGGCGTGCCGCCGCCGAAGAACACCGAGCGCACCTCGTACCCGCGCGCGGCGGGCGCCCACAGGCCGAGCTCGCGCACGAGCGCCCGCGCGTAGTCCGGCGCGAGGTGGTCGAGACCCTCGTAGGAGTTGAAGTCGCAGTACCCGCACTTCGCGGTGCAGAACGGGATGTGCAGGTAGAGCGCCAGCGCCCGCCGGTCCCCGCTCACGCCTCGCCTCGCTCCCCGCGGCCCCTCGCTGCGCGGGGCCAGCCTACGGCGCGGCGCGGCGAGGGGCGAGCACGGGCGCCGCGCGCTACCCGAACGCCGCGGGCTCGCCGGCGGCGCGCAGCAGCCAGCCGCCGAGCGCGACCGCGGCGAGGATCGTGAGGGCGAAGCCGGCCAGCGTGATCGCGCCGAGGCCGGGCTCGGCGAGGCTCGGCCAGGCGAGCGCCAGCAGCACGCCGGCGGCGATCGTCAGCCAGCCGATCCAGGCGGGCACGGCCGAGGCCGCCGCCGTCGCCGCGCCAGCCCTAGGGCTGCGCGCGAGCAGCAGGCCGAGCGCGATCAGCCCCAGCCCGAAGAAGGCGAGGCCGATCGCCGAACCGTAGTCGCTGAGCGAGGCCGAGGAGTCGGCGAAAGCGGCGATCACGGTCAGGCCGGCGCTGCCCTCGATCGCCGCGCCGAGCTGCTGCGCGTCGGACGGCAGCGCCTCCGGCAGGTCCGAGGCGAGGCTGTGCCCGGAGAAGCCGAGCACGGTCACCAGCATCAGCACCACCCCCGCCGCGGCCAGCATCGCCGCCGACAGGCTCGCCAGCACCCGGTCGCGCCCCCGCAGCAGCAGGTAGAGCAGCGGCGCCTGGACGACCAGCAGGACGTTGGCGGCGCCGTCGAGGGCGAAGCCGGCGAGGTACGCGAGATCGTTGGCGCGGATGTCCTGCAGCAGCCGGATGCGGTCGGCGGCCGTCGGATCGTCGGGCGGGAACCCCACCGCCGCCAGCGGCAGCGCCACGCCCGCGAATCCCCCGGCGGCGCCGCCGATCAGCGCCGCACCCGTCCAGAGGTTCAGACGCGCTCCGCTCATCGCGGACTCCTTCCGCCGCCGCCGGGCCGTTCCGCAGCCCGGCATGGGCTGTCCGCAATGATAGCCCATCGTCAGCGCCGTCCTTGACCCGGCCGAGCGCCGCGAGGTCAGCGCGGGGGGCGGCGTTCGGTGCGCTCGCCGCCGCCCTCGAAGACGACGCGGGTGCGCTTGCCGCCGTGGATCTGCGGCTCCGCCGCCAGCTTGCGGCGCAGCAGCGCCAGCGGCCCGCCGTCCTCGCACAGCGCGGGCGGCAAGCCCAGCACGCCGAGGAGCAGCCTGCGGTCGAGTTCGGCGCGCGCCGGGTCCTCGTCGATCTGGTCGAACGGCAGGAAGCGCTCGCCGCGCAGCGCCTCGAAGGCTTCGCGCGCGGCCTCGTGCTGCGCGGGCGACAGCGCGCGCACGTCGAGGGCCGGGATGCGGGGGATGGCGGTGACGGATGTGATGCCGCGCCCCGCTTGCGTCTTGTTCGATGTCCACCAGTGCAGCAGCAGCCCCAATGTCGAATTGCACCACAGCGCGAAGGCGTACTCGTGCTCGCGCTCGTTGAGGATGACGGATGGCCACGCCCGCCCGCCGATGGTCGGCCGCTCCGTCATCGCGACGATGAGCGAGTTGGCGTTGAACTGGACATCGCGGTTGTAGTGCGCGCGCGTCGCCGTCTCCCACACGCGGGCTGCCCTCTCGTTGATCTCTTCCTGACCCGCGGGGACGGCATTGATCTGCCCCTCGGAGTCCGGCTCGACGACGAGGCTCCGTTCCCCTTTCGAATCGTGCGCCCAGAGGATGGGATGGGACGGAGCCACGCTGACGCGCGGATGAACGAGATCGAACGGCCCGCGAATCATCCCCGGCGAGTAGATGTCGCGGGCGTGCGGTCCGCGATCGCCGAAACTCTCGATGGGGCCGATGGACATCGGAATCGGAGCGTGGCCGGGCGAGCCGGCAACTACCAGGCCGCCGTGCTCAAGCCGGTAGGCCGCCTGAGCGAGTTCCGCATCGGCGACGCCTGCCAGAGTCCACGGGGCATCCGCAAACAGGGGACAGTCGAGCACGTAGCCGCAGCGTTCGCCGCCGAGCAGGATGGGGCTGCCGCCCAGCGGCCAGTCCTCGAGGCGCCGTACGTCGCCGCCGTCGATGGTTCGGTGGATTTCCGCGGCAATGAGTTCGCTGCGTATGGCGGAATCCGGCTGGCGGCTGAGAACGACAAAGTAGCCCCGTCCGCCGTCCGCCGTCCGCCGTCCGCCGTCCGCCGTCCGCCGTCCGCCGTCCGCCGTCCGCCGTCCGCCGTCCGCCGTCCGCCGTCCGCCGTCCGCCGTCATTATATCCCGTCACCACCAGACATTCAGCCATGCCCGTGTCCGCGGAGAAGGAGCGATCGTGCGTGCCCGCTCCGGCTATGGTGACGGCTACGGGATTCTGCTCCAGCCACCAGTTGCGCGCTTCGTTCCATGCGCTTCCGCTCAGCGCGCTCAGCGGCAGAACCAACGCCGACGCACCGCCATCACGGACCTTGCGGTTCGCCAGTTCGACGAAATCGGACGCCAGGCCGGCGTTGCCGTTAGCGATCGTTTCCGATCCCCTGACGCGCCGGAGCCGCGCGCCCATCTCTTTCTGGACGGCAGGCGTGGTGTTGAATGCGGCGAATGCGAGGTTCCCTCTGCCTCGTTTCTTCTGACCCTCATGTCCGCCGGGTCGCGTGAACGGCGGGTTCATGATCACGAGGTCGAAGCGGTCGTGGCCGATGCGGTCCACGAGGTCGCGGACATCCTCGGGGCGGCGTCCGCCCGCAGTGGTGGCCGCGGCCTCCTCGATCATCTCTTCCTGCACGTGCGGAGCCAGCAGTTCGAGGGAGCCGACGCGGACGCCACCGCCGGCACGCGAGCCGTACCGCATCGTCAGCAGGCACTCGCCGCCGAAGGGCGTGGCGGGGTGCGCGCCCGCGAGCATGGCGGCGGTGAGGTGGACGGCGATGTTGAGCACGTCGAGGCCGACGAGGCCGTTCTCCATCATCGGCGCGTGGAGGGCCTCGGGGTCGCCGCCGTGCAGCTCGTGGAGCAGGCCGAGGCGCGAGTAGGCGGCGGAGAGCAGCGTGCCCGTGCCGCAGGCGAAGTCGCCGATCTGCAGCGAGGCCAGCGTCTCGGCGTCGCCCCAGTCCGCGCCTCCGGGCGCGCGGTCGGCGGGCAGCGCGAGGCCGGCCAGCAGCGCGGCGGCGGCGGGCCGCGTGTAGTAGGTCGCGAGGAACTTGCGGTCGGCGATCAGCCGCTGGAAGACGACGCCGGTGAGGTCGTGGGAGCGCGTGACGCCGCCGTTCACCAGGTCCAGCGCGACATCCCACAGGGGGCGGAGCACGGCCTGCGCCGTCGTCTCCGGCAGCCCATTGTCGCGCGCGGGATCGAGCAGCTCCTTCGCCGAGGCGAAGATCGGGTGGTAGTTACGGGCGAGAATGCCGTCCCACTCGCCGAGCAGGGCAGGGCGGTCGAAGGCTCCGCCGGTACGGACGAAAGCCGTGACGGGCCTCACCGGGCGGCGTGCGCCGGCCGCGCCCACCTCGAAATCGGCCTCGGCGAGCGAGGCGTGGAAGATCAGGGCGTTGGCGATGACGGTCATCGCCATCCGGCGCGTCTGGCCCTGTGCGTCGTCGTCCTGTTCGAGCACGCCCGCCAGCGCCTTGCCGCGCGCGCTGCCGTAGTGGTGGCGCTCCGAGGACGCCTCGGCGGCCAGCTCGACGCCGCGTTCGAGCCGCTCGGCGAGGGCGTCGACGCGGCGGGCGGGCACGGCTGCACGCTGGACGAGCATCGCGAGGTCGCGGACGGAGCCGCGCAGCCAGCCGCTCGTCGGCAGGCGGTCGGGCGCGTCGTCGTCCTCGCCCTGCGAGTAGAGGGCGTACTCCAGCGCGTCGGTGGCGTCGATGGCCGCGCGCAGCGGCGCGCCGTCGAGCGCGGCGAACTGCGGGGGGTAGACGAGCGCGATGGCGGTCTCGATCGGGTAGGGGCCGCTGGCGGGCTGGCGGCCGAGCCGGGCGCTCGCGGAGGCTTCGGCGCCGGCGTGGTTGGGGTGGTGCTTGGCCTCGACTGCGACGGGCCAGCCGGCCGGCTCGCGCACGAGCACGTCGGGCCAGCCGCCGCCGTGCAGCACCGGCCCGCGGCGGTCGGCGAGCACCTTCCAGCCGCGGCGCAGCCCGCCGAGCGCCTCGCCGAGGGCGGCGTTGACGGTCTGCTCGTCGGTGCGGGTCGCCACGGGCGCAGTGTGGCGCACGGCGGGCGCTCGCGCCACTCGCCGCGCGCGGCGCGGCGCGCGCTGGCCTGCCCTCGCGGGGCGTGCGAGACTCGCGGGCGATGCTGCGTACGTACGACTGCGGGCGGCTGCGGCTCGCGCACGAGGGCGCCGCCGTCGAGATCGCGGGCTGGGTGCACCGCCGCCGCGACCACGGCGGCCTCGTCTTCGTCGACCTGCGCGACGCGACCGGCGTGGTGCAGGTCGTGTTCCACCCCGAGGACGCGCCGGAGGCCTTCGCCGTCGCCTCGCGGCTGCGCGCCGAGTACGTCGTGCGCGTCGAGGGCGAGGTGGCCGCGCGCAAGCCGGGCACGGAGAACGCCGAGCTCGCCAGCGGACGCGTCGAGGTCGCCGCGCGCGCCGCCGAGATCCTCAACGAGGCCGAGACGCCGCCCTTTCCCGTCAACCAGGACACCAGCGTCGACGAGGCGACGCGGCTGCGCTACCGCTACCTCGACCTGCGGCGCGAGCGGATGGCGGCCAACCTGCGGATGCGCCACCGCGTCGTGCGCCACATCCGCCGCTACCTCGAAGCGCGCGAGTTCCTCGAAATCGAGACGCCGGTGCTGGGCCTCGCCACGCCCGAGGGCGCGCGCGACTACCTCGTGCCCAGCCGCGTGCACCCCGGCCGCTTCTACGCGCTGCCGCAGTCGCCGCAGCAGTGGAAGCAGCTGCTGGTCGTCGGCGGCTTCGAGCGCTACTACCAGATCGCGCGCTGCTACCGCGACGAGGATCTGCGCGCCGACCGCCAGCCCGAGTTCACCCAGCTCGACCTCGAAATGGCGTTCGTGGAGCAGGACGACGTGCTCGACCTGATCGAGGGCCTCTACGCGAGCCTCGCGCTGGAGGTCGGGGATCGGTTCGAGACGCCTGTGCCGTTCCCGCGCATGACCTGGCGCGAGTCGATGGAGCGCTACGGCTCCGACAAGCCCGACCTCCGCACGGGCCTCGAGATCCGCGACCTGAGCGCGATCGCGTTCGGGTCGGGGTTCGGGGTCTTCCGCGACGCGATCGGGGCGGGGGGGCGCGTGCGCGGCTTCGCCGTGCCCGGCGGCGCCGACGTCCCGCGGCGCGGGGCCGACGCGCTGACGGAGCTGGCGCGCGAACTGGGCGCGGGCGGCCTCGTCTGGATCGCGTTCGGCGGCGAGGGGCCGCTCGGCGCGATCCCGCCGGCGCGGCTGCACGAGGAGACGCGATCGCCCGCCGCGCGCCACCTCGACGGCGAGACGCTGCTGCGGCTGGGCGAGGCCTGCGGCGCGAGCCGCGGCGACATGCTGCTGATCGTCGCCGCCCCCGACGAGGTCTCCTCGCCCGTCCTCGACGGCCTCATGCGGCGCGTCGCCGCCGACCGCGGCCTCGCCGACCCGGGCACGCTCGCGTTCGCGCTGATCACCGACTTCCCCATGTTCGAGCGCGCGGCCGGCGGCGGCTGGAGCGCCGTCCACCACCTCTTCACCTCGCCCTGCGAGGAGGACGACCGCTTCCTCGACAGCGACCCGGGGCAGGTGCGCTCGCTGGCCTACGACCTCGTGTGCAACGGGCAGGAGATCGGCTCCGGGTCGATCCGCATCCACCGCCGCGAGCGGCTGCTGCGGGTGCTGGGCGCGCTCGGCATCGGCGAGGAGGAGGCGGAGGCGCGGTTCGGGCACATGCTGCGCGCCTTCACCTACGGCGCGCCGCCGCACGGCGGCATCGCGCTCGGCATCGACCGCACCGCCGCGCTGCTGGCCGGCGAGCGCGACATCCGCGAGGTGATCGCGTTCCCCAAGACCAAGACCGCCGCCGACCCGCTCACCGGCGCGCCCAGCGCCGTCGAGCCGCGCCAGCTCGCCGACGTGCACGTCGCGCTCACCGCCGAAGCCGGCGCCGCGCTGACCTCGGCGCCTCGCGAGGACGGCGAGGACGGCGAGGACGGATCGGCGGCTGGGTGAGGGCGCGCCGGGCGGGCGCGGCGGGAGCGGCGCTCGCGCTCGCCGCCGTCCTCGCCGCGCTCGCGGCGGGCTGCGGGGGCGGCGGCCCGCCCGCCGATCGCCTGCGCCTCGCCGGCCCCGATCCCGTCACCCTCGACCCCGCCCTCGTCGCCGACGCGCGCTCCGCCCGCTACGTCGTCGAGCTGTTCAGCGGCCTCGTCGCGATCTCGCCGGACGCCGAACCCGAACTCGACCTCGCCGCCGCGCTGGAGGTGAGCGCGGACGGGCTGCGCTACACGTTCACGCTGCGCGACGGCCTGCGCTTCGCAGACGGGCGCGCGCTGACCGCGGACGACGTGCGCTGGTCGATCCTGCGCGCGCTCTCGCCGCGCCTCGATTCGCCCGTCGCGCTCGCCTACCTCGGCGACGTCGCCGGCGCGCGCGACTACCGCGAGGGGCGCGCCGAGGGCGTCGCCGGCCTCGAGGTCCTCGACGCGCGCACCGTCCGCTTCACGCTCGCCGCGCCGCGGGCCTCGTTCGTCGCGAAGCTCGCCTATCCCGCGGCGTTCGTCGTCGATCGCGAGCGCGTCGAGGCGGACCCGGAGGGGTGGTGGGCGTCGGAGCCGAACGGGACGGGGCCGTACCGCCTCGCGGAGTGGACGCGCGGCGAGCGGCTGGTGCTGCGCGCCAACCCCCGCCACCGCCTCGGCGCGCCGCCCGTCGCCGAGGCGGCGTTCGACCTCGGCGTCGGCGAGGCGGACGAGCTGGCGCGCTTCGAGGCGGGCGAGCTCGACGTGGCGCGCGTGACGGAGGCGGATATCGCGCGCGTGCGCGACCCCGGCGGCGCGCTGGCGGAGCGTTACGCCTCGTCCGGCCAGTTCGCGATCGCCTACCTCGGCTGCAACGTCGCGGCGCCGCCGTGCGACGACGCGAACGTGCGCCGCGCGCTCGGCCTCGCGCTCGACCGCGCGCGCGTGGCCGCCGAGGACTTCGCGGGGATGCGCGCCCCGGCGACGGGCATCCTCATGCCCGGCCTGCCCGCCTACGGCCCGGCCGGCGGGGCGCTGCCCCACGATCCCGCCGAGGCGCGGCGGCTGCTCGCCGCGTCCTCGTACGGCTCGGCCGCGAACCTCCCGCCGATCGCGCTCACCGAAGTCGTCGGCTCGGTGGGGCGCATCGACACGCGCGTCCTCGCCGCGCAGTGGCGGCGCGAGCTGGGCGTCGAGGTCGAGGTGCGGCAGGCCACCGTCGGCGAGTTCCTCGCCGCGGTGGAGGCGGGGACGCACCAGCTCTTCAACGCGGGCTGGATCCTCGACTACCCCGACGCGGAGAACGTGCTCGACCTCAAGTTCCACTCGCGCTCGCCGCTCAACGACACGGGCTACGCGAACGCCGGGGTGGACGCGCTGCTGGAGCGCGCGCGGGTGGAGCGCGACGCGGAGGCGCGGCGCGCCCTCTACCGGCGGGCCGAGCGCCTGATCCTCGGCGACGCCGCGTGGCTGCCGCTGTTCCACCTGCGCTCGCACGTCGTCGTGGGCGAGGACGTCGAGGGCTGGATCGAGCCGCCGACGGTGCTGCCGCGCCTGCGGCTGGCGCGCCTCGATCGCTGAGGGGGGCGCACGGCGCGGCGCGCCGGCGGGCGCGGCGGGCTGCCCGATGCGGGCGGCTGCCGTATGATCGCGGCGGACGCGCTCCCCGGGCAGGCGGCGATCGGGCCGATCGGGCATCGCGCCGGCGAGCGGAGGCAGCCCCGTGGGCGGACAGAGCCGGATCATCGTCGTCCTGCTGGGGGTGCTCGCGGCCCTCGTGCTCGTCGTCGGCGGGCTCTCCGCCGTGCTGCTGCTCGGCGGCGAGGACGGCGGCGCCCCGGCGTCGCCGGCCTCCGAGGCGGGCGGCGTCACCACCGGCGGCGACGGCGGCGGCCCGGACGGCGGCGGCGGCAGCTCCGGCCGCCTGCGCCTCGCCGGCGACGACCCGGTCACGCTCGACCCCCACATCGCCGGCGACGCCGGCTCCGCCGAATACATCGTCGAGATCTTCGGCGGCCTCGTCACGATCACGCCCGAGCTCGACATCGCGCTCGACCTCGCCGAGTCGTTCGACGTGTCGGACGACGGCACGGTCTACACCTTCACGCTGCGCGACGACGTCTTCTTCCACCAGGGCCGCCGCGTGACCGCCGCCGACGTGCGCTGGTCGCTGGAGCGGGCCGCCTCGCGCGAGCTGGCCTCGCCGACGGCGATCGCCTACCTCGGCGACATCGTGGGGGTGCGCGAGCGCTTCTTCGCGGGCGCGGAGACGATCTCGGGCATCGACGTGATCGACGAGCGCACGATCCGCTTCACGATCGACGCGCCCAAGCCCTACTTCCTCGCCAAGCTCAGCTACCCGACGGCGTTCGTCGTCGATCGCCAGCAGATCGAGGCCAACCCGCGCGGCTGGACGCGCCGCCCCAACGGCACCGGCCCCTACCGCCTCGCCGAGTGGCGGCTGGGCCAGCGCATCGTGCTGCAGGCCAACGCCCGCTACCACCTCGGCGAGCCGGGGCTGGGCGAGGTGCTGTACGAGCTCTCCGGCGGCTCCACCCTCACCCGCTTCGAGAACGGCGAGCTCGACGTGGCCTTCGTCAGCGTCAACGACATCGAGCGCGCGCGCGACCCGGACAGCGACATCGGGCCGCTCTACCGCGCCTTCCCGCAGTTCACCATCTCGTACCTGGCGTTCAACACCAGCGTGCCGCCGTTCGACGACGTCAACGTGCGGCGCGCCCTCGGCCACTCGATCGACCGCTCGCTGGTGGCGGACGTGACCTTCAACAACATGCTCTCGCCCGCCACCGGCATCCTCATGCCGCAGCTGCCGGGCTACTCGCCCGAGGACAAGACGCTGCCCTTCGACCCCGCCGAGGCGCGGCGGCTGCTGGCCGCCTCCCGCTACGGCTCCGCCGAGGCGCTGCCCGAGATCGTGATCACCGAGGTCGGCGGCGGGGCCGAGGGCCGCATCGACACGCAGGCCTTCATCCAGCAGTGGCGCGAGGAACTGGGCATCGAGGTCCGCATCCAGCAGACCGACTTCGCCACCTTCCTCGCCGACCAGGACGCCGGACGGCTCCAGATGTTCAACGCCGGCTGGATCATGGACTACCCCGACCCCGAGGACATCCTCGACCTCAAGTTCCACTCCCGCTCCGAACTCAACGACGTCGGCTACGCCAACGCCGAGGTCGACGCGCTGCTGGAGCAGGCGCGCGTCGAGCAGGACGCGGACGCGCGGCTCGGCCTCTACCGCCGCGTCGAGCGGCTGATCGTCGAGGACGCGGCGTGGCTGCCGCTCTACTTCTCGCAGTCGCACGTCGTCGTCAGCGAGGACGTGGAGGGCTGGTTCGAGCCGCCGATGGTGACGCCGCGGCTGCGCTTCGTGAGCGTCGATCGCTAGGAGCCGCGCGCCGTGGCCGGCTACGTCGCCCGCCGTCTGCTGTGGCTGCCGGTCATCCTGCTGATCGTCTCCTTCGCGACGTTCGTGATCGCGCGCTTCGGCCCCGGCGATCCGGTCAGCGTCGCCGCCGGCCAGCACCGCGACCCCGAGGTGCTGGCGCGCATCCGCGCCGAGCGTGGCCTCGACGGCTCGCTGTTCGAGCAGTACGCGCGCTGGCTGGCCGGCGACCTCTACCCCGGCGGCTCCGGCGGGGGCGTGATCCGCGGCGACTTCGGCGAGTCCTTCATCCAGCGCGGCTTCTCCGTCAACGAGCTGATCCGCAGCAAGATGGCCGTCTCCGCCCAGCTCGGCCTGCTCACGCTGATCGCGGTGTTCTCGATCGGCATCCCGCTGGGGCTGCTCGCGGCGCGGTTCAACGGCTCCTGGATCGACCCGTTCGTGATCTCCTCGCTGCTGTTCCTGACCTCGGTGCCGGTGCTGGTGATCATTCCGCCCGCGCTGTGGCTGTTCGCCTCGCCCGACCGGCTGGGGCTGCTGCCCGTCGGCGGCTGGGGCGGCGAGGGCCTCGACGGCATCTTCGACGTGTGGTGGATCGGCGGGGTGATCGCCGTGCCGATTCCGGACCCGCACCTCTACCTGCCGGTCTTCGTGCTCTCGATCGGCGGCTTCGCCGGGGTCGCCCGCCTCGTCCGCATCACCGCGCTCGAGGTGCTGGGCGAGGACTACGTGCGGACGGCGCGCTCGAAGGGCCTGCGCGAGACGGCGGTCGCGCTGCGCCACGTGCTGCCGAACGCGCTGCTGCCGGTGATCACGGTGATCGGCTTCGCGCTGGCCGGCATCCTCGAGGGGGCGTTCTTCACCGAGACGCTGCTCGGCATCCCCGGCATCGGCCGCTTCGCGTTCGAGGCGGTGCAGAGCCGCGACTACGACGTGATCCTCGCGATCACCGTGATCCTGTCGGCGGCGTTCGTGCTCGCCAACCTCGCGGTCGAGATCGCGTACACGTGGATCGACCCGCGCGTGCGGCTGGGCGAGGCGGGCCACGAGTGACGGCGGCCGCCCCCGGCATCGACTACGGCGAGCCGTCGGGCGCGCCGGCCGGGGCGTGGGGCCAGCTCTGGCAGCGGCTGCGGCGCAAGCGGATCGCGATGATCGCGCTCGCGGTGATCCTCGTGATCTACGCGCTGGGCATCGGCGCGAACTGGCTCGCGCCCTACAGCTTCACCGAGCAGAACCTCGCGCGCGGCCTCGAGGGGCCGAGCGCGGACCACTGGCTGGGCACGGACCGCCTCGGTCGCGACATGCTGAGCCGCTCGATCTACTCGGCGCGCACGACGGTGATCATCACGGCGCTCGTGATCGTGACGGGCGGCCTCGTGATCGGACCGACGCTGGGGCTGATCGCGGGCTACCTCGGCGGGCGCGCGGACGGCGCGATCGGGCGCGTGGGCGACGTCTTCATCTCGCTGCCGGGGCTGCCGATGCTGATCCTGATCAACGCCTCGCTGTCGCCGCGCGTGGTGGCCTTCGCGCAGTGGCTCGAGGAGCGCACGTTCGCGAGCGGCCTCGTGGAGAACGGGGTGCCCTCGTACTTCACGGTGTTCGGCGCGCTGTCGCTGTTCTTCTGGGTGGGCAGCATGAGGATCATCCGCTCGCAGGTGCTGCAGCTGCGGGAGCGCGACTTCGTGACGGCCTCGCGCGCGATGGGGGCGGGAGCGGGCCACGTGATCGCGCGCCACCTGCTGCCCAACGTGTCGTTCCTGCTGATCCTCGGCGTCTCGACGGCGCTGGGCGCGGTGGCCGGGTCGGAGCTGCTGCTGACGTGGTTCGGCGTCGGGGTGCAGCCGCCGGCGCCGTCGTTCGGGGTGATGATCTTCGAGGCGGGCAGCATCCGCACGTTCTCCGCGCACCCGCACCTGCTGCTGGTGCCCTCGGCCTTCGTGGTCGCGCTGCTGTTCGCCTTCGCCCTCTTCGGCGACGCGCTCAACGACGCCGTGCGCGGGCGCTGACGCGAGGCGCGCGAGGGCGCCTCGCGCCCGTCGCCCGCGCGAGCCTGCGGCGGAGCGGTGCTATACTTGCCCGGCGCGATCGGGAACGGCGGGCCGGCGGCGCTTCGCGCACCGGACGGCGCGCGAAGGCGAGGTGCTTGCCAGTGGGCGTCACCGCCGAACGGCTTCCGCGCTCCCTCGTGTCGCTGGAGATCGAGGTCGACGAGGAGCGCCTCGAAGGCGCGCTCGAACAGGCCTCGCGCAAGGTCTCGCGGCAGGTGCGGATCCCCGGCTTCCGCCCCGGCAAGGCCCCCCGCGCCATCGTCGAGAACATGGTCGGCCGCCCCGCCCTCCTCCAGGAAGCGATCGAGGACCTGATCCCCGGCCTCTACAGCGAGGCCATCGAGGAGCAGGAGATCGACGCCATCGCCCAGCCCGAGATCGACCTCAAGTCCACCGAGCCGCTGGTCGTCACGGCCACCGTGCCCGTGCGCCCCACCATCGACATCGGCGACTACCGCGCGCTGCGCGTCCCCCGCGAGGAGGTCGAGGTCTCGCGCGCCCAGATCGACGAGGCGCTGCTCGAAGTGCGCGAGCGCTTCGCCACCCTCGAACCGGTGGACCGCCCCGTCGAGTGGGGCGACACCGTGCGCGCCGACGTCACCGTCGCCGTCGGCGGCCAGGACCCGCCCCACGTCGAGGAGGGCGCCGAATTCCGCGTCGCCGAGGACGGCGTCGTCTCGCTGCCCGGCTTCCTCGAGCGCCTGATCGGCCTCGATCGCGGCGAGCCGCACGAGTTCGAGTACGCCCTGCCCGAAGACTACGAGGCCGAGGACCTCGCCGGCCAGACCGCCCGCTACCGCGTCCTCCTCCACGAGGTGAAGCGCGAGGTGCTGCCCGACCTCGACGACGAGTTCGCGCGCTCCCTCGACGAGGACGGCATCGACAGCCTCGAACGGCTCGAGGAGCGCGTGGGCGAGAACGTCCGCATCCGCGCCGAGGCCGCGGCCGAGAGCGGCTATCGCGACGAGGTCGTCGACCTGCTGCTCGCCACCTCCGAGCTCGACTACCCGGAGGTGCTCGTCGAGCGCGAGATCGACCGCTTCGTCGACGAGCAGTCGAACCACGCCTTCCACGAGCGCGAGAGCTTCGACCGCTGGCTGGAGGCGATCGGCCGCACCGAGGACGAGGTGCGCGACGCCCTGCGCGAGCAGGCCGAGCTGAGCCTGCGCCGCGGCCTCGTCCTCGCCGAGTTCGCCGAGCGCGAGGAGATCGACGCCCCCGACGAGGAGATCGAGGCCGAGGTCGGCGCGCTCGTCGAGCGGATGACGGGCGGCAGCACGGACGTCGACGTGCGCGCGCGCTGGCGCGGCGTCTTCGACACCGCCGAGTACCGCGACTCGATCGGCAACCGCATCCGCACCGCGCGCTCGCTGGAGCGCCTCGTCGGGATCGCCTCGCAGCCCGACGAGGACATCGAACCGCGTCCGGCGCGGCGCCGCAGCCGCCGCCGTCGCGGCGCGCGCGCCGACGGCGACGAGGCCGAGGGCGGCGAGGAGGGCGGCGGCGAAGAGGGCGGGGACGACGCCGGGGACGAAGCGGAGCAGGACTGAACGGGACGCGCGCGGCGGCGGAAGCCGCGCACGGAAGGACGATGCATTGACGGTTTCGCCGGCCAACGTCGTGCCGATGGTCGTGGAGACCACTGCCCGCGGCGAGCGCGCGTACGATATCTACTCGCTGCTGCTCAAGGAGCGCATCATCTTCCTCGGCACGCCGATCGACGATCACATCGCGAACATGATCGTCGCGCAGCTGCTCTACCTGGAGCGCGAGGACCCCGACCGCGACATCCACATGTACGTGCACTCGCCGGGCGGCGTGATCACGGCCGGGCTGGCGATCTACGACACGATGAACCTGATCCGGCCCGACGTCTCGACCATCGCCGTGGGCGCGACGGCCTCGATGGCCTCGGTGCTGCTGGCGTCGGGGGCGGCGGGCAAGCGCTACGCGCTGCCGAACGCGACGGTGCACATGCACCAGGCGATGGGCGGGGCGCGCGGCCAGGCCTCGGACATCGAGATCGCGGCGCGCGAGATCCTGCGTAACAACGAGATCATCCGCGGCATCCTGTCCGAGCGCACCGGACAGGACATGGACCGCATCCGCCTCGACACCGACCGCGACTTCTACCTCAACGCCGAGCAGGCGCTGGAGTACGGCATGATCGACGAGATCCTGCAGAAGCCGGAGGACGGCCCGGGGGCGGCCGCGCGCTCGAACGGCAGCGGCGGCTAGGGCCGCCGCCCGCTACCATCCGAACCGGCGGGGGACGCTGGGGAGGCCATGGCGAACTCCACCGCGCGCGGCAACCGCGTCCAGTACCACTGCTCCTTCTGCGGCAAGAACCAGGACCAGGTCAAACGCCTGATCGCCGGCCCCGGCGCCGTCTACATCTGCGACGAGTGCGTCGAACTCTGCCGCGAGATCATCGCCGAGGAGGGGCAGGGCGGCGGCGCCCGCGGCAAGGACGCCCGCCCCCCGCGCACCCCCCGCGAGATCGTCCGCCTGCTCGACGAATACATCGTCGCGCAGGACCAGACCAAGCGCGTGCTCGCCGTCGCCGTCTACAACCACTTCAAGCGCATCGACTCGCCCGCCCAGACCGACGTCGAGCTGGAGAAGTCGAACATCCTGCTGATCGGCCCGACGGGGACGGGCAAGACGGCGTTCGCGCGCACGCTCGCGCGCATCCTCGACGTGCCGTTCTCGATCGCCGACGCCACCGCGCTGACCGAGGCCGGCTACGTCGGCGAGGACGTCGAGAACATCCTGCTGCACCTCATCCAGGCGGCGGACTTCGACATCCAGCGCGGCGAGCGCGGCATCGTCTACATCGACGAGATCGACAAGATCGCGCGCAAGGCCGACAACCCCTCGATCACCCGCGACGTGTCGGGCGAGGGCGTGCAGCAGGCCCTGCTCAAGATCATCGAGGGCGCCACCGCCAGCGTGCCGCCGCAGGGCGGACGCAAGCACCCGCACCAGGACTTCATCCAGATCAACACCGCCCACATCCTGTTCATCGTCGGCGGCGCCTTCGAGGGCCTCGAGGACATCGTCGCCCGCCGCACCGGCATCGGCGCCCGCGGCATCGGCTTCGGCTCGCGCAAGGCGTCCGAGGCCGACCGCGCCCGCATCCTCCGCCACGTCACCCACGACGACCTGCTGCGCTACGGCCTCATCCCCGAGTTCGTCGGGCGCCTCCCCGTCGTCTCCGTCCTCGACCCCCTCGACCTCGACACGATGGTCTCGATCCTGACGAAGCCGAAGAACGCCGTCGCGCGGCAGTTCCAGCGCCTGTTCGCGATGGACGACACCGAGCTGGTGTTCACCGACGACGCGCTGACCGCCATCGCCGAGGAGGCGATCAAGCAGCGCACGGGCGCGCGCGGCCTCCGCACCGTGGTCGAGGAGATCCTGCTCGACGTGATGTACGACGCGCCCTCGAACCCCGACATCCGCAAGTGCGTCGTCTCCGCCGACACCGTCCGCAACCGCCGCCGCCCCCTCCTCGTCGCCGAATCCGGCCAGGCCGTCGGCGAGGACCCCGAGGACGCCGCCGTCTCCGAGTCGGCCTGACCCGCGGGCGTTACGGCAGCGGCTCGCCCTCGATCAGCGCGGCGAGGTGCGCGGGGCGGGCGCGCGGCGGTCAGCCGCGGCCGGAGGCGGCGCGGCGTTCGGCGTAGACCATGATCGCGAACGAGGGGGCGAACGCCGCGAAGGCGGCGAGCGCCGGAAGCACGAAGCCGCCGAGCAGCAGCAGCAGCCCGATCGCGAGGGCGAACGACATGCCGAGGATCGAGCCGATGCGGGCGACGAGGACGTAGGGCGGCAGCGTCTCCTGCATCGCGGCTCCCGGCCCGTCCTGCCCTCGCGCGGCGCGGCGGTGCTGGTCGGGGTGCGCAGATTTGAACTGCGGCCCTCTGCGTCCCAAACGCAGTGCTCTCGCCTGGCTGAGCTACACCCCGGCGGCTCGCGCCCCGCCGCCGCGACGCTACGGCGGACAGCGCGGGCACGTCAACGCCTCGGCCGCGCGGTAGCCGCAGCCCCCGCACTCGCGCAGCCGCAGGCCGCCGACCGCGCCCGCGCGGGCGTGCTCGTGCTCCTCGCGCAGCGGCGAGGCGCAGCGCGGGCAGCGCCCCGCCTCCAGCGCGGCCCGCGCGCGGTCGGCCTCGGCCCGCCGCCACAGCGAGGCCGCGACCGCCGCGGCCACGATCAGCCCCGCCGCCCCCGCCGCCTCGTCCGCGCCCCAGCGCAGCATCGCCCGCGACGCCGCGAGATGCCACGCGCCCGCCGCGAACGCGATCGCGGGCAGCCAGGGCAGGATCGAGGCCGCGCGCCTCACCGGTCGCGCCGCCGCGCCGCCCCGACGATCTCGCCGAGGCCGCGCACGCCCTCCGCCTCGCACCACGCGCGCAGCTCGCCGAGCACCCGCCACGGCGCCTCGGGGTCGCGGAACGACGCCGTGCCGACCTGCACCGCGCTCGCCCCCGCCAGCAGGAACTCGGCCGCGTCGAGGCCGCTCTCCACCCCCCCGGCGGCGAGGATCGGCAGCGTCGTCGCCGACGCCGCGAGGTAGACCGCGCGCAGCGCGATCGGCTTGATCGCCGGCCCCGAGAGGCCGCCGAACACCGTCGCGATCGCCGGACGGCGGCGCGCCGCGTCGATCGCCATCGCCGGCACCGTGTTGACGAGCGTGAGCGCGTCCGCGCCCGCGCGCTCCGCCGCCTCGGCGAAGGGCCGCGGGTCGGCGACGGCGGGCGTGAGCTTGACCGCGAACGGCAGCGAGGTGCTGCGCCGCACCTCGGCCGTCACGGCGGCGGTGAGGTCGCGGTCCTGCCCGAACTCGATGCCTCCCGACTCGACGTTGGGGCAGGAGACGTTGACCTCGAGGCCGGCCACGCCGGGCACGCCGTCGAGCCGCGCGGCGAGCAGGCCATACTCGCGCACGCTGTCGCCCATGACGTTGACGACGACGGGCACGTCCCAGCGCGCCCAGACGGGGGCGACGTCGCGCACGAGCGCGCCCGCGCCGACGTTCTGGAAGCCGATCGAGTTGATCATGCCGGCCGGCGTCTCGACGGTGCGCGGCTGCGGGTTGCCCTTCCTCGGGCGCAGCGTCGTGCCCTTCGAGACGAGCGCGCCGAGCGCCCCGAGGTCGAAGCGCCGCGCGAACTCGAGGCCGTTCGAGAAGGTGCCGGAGGCCGTCATCACGGGATTGCGGAGCGCCAGCTCCTGCTTGGCGTGGCGTCCGATGACGAGACCGAGGTCGGGCTCCACCGCGTCCCCCTCGCCCCCATGATAGCGGCGAGGCCTCCCTCGCCGCGCGCCGCCTCGCCGCGCGCGGACGGCGGCGCAACGGGAGATAGGGTAGGCTGGCGCCGAGGGAGCAGCGATCGATGAGCAGCCTGCCGCCAGCCTCCGGCACCGTGTACGAGATGCGGAGGTACGCCGTCCGGGACGTGGGGCAGGCGAAGGCGATCGCAAGCCGGTACCTCGCCGGCGTGGGCCTGAACGAACTGGCGGGATCGTTCGGCCTTCCCGAGGTCGACGATCGCTACCACGTGTGGCGCGTGCCGGTGGTGGGAGCGAACGGAGACCGGCTCGGCGAAGTCGTAATCGACGCCTACACGAGCCTCGTGCAGAGCGGACGCTCCACGGACGCCGAGGTGATCCGGGAGCGGCGGCAACAGGCCGGCGGGGACCGTGAGGGCAAGCGCCGCGTCCGCCCCCGGACGATCGCTCGGTCGGAGCTGCGGAACACGATCATCCAGGGCGACGCCGCGGAGACGCTCGCGGAACTCCCGGCGGAGTCGGTGGACCTGGTGTTCACCAGCCCGCCGTACTTCAATGCGAGGCCGGACTACACCGAGTACGCCGCCTACGAGGACTACCTGTCCAAGATCGGCAAGGTCGTCAGCCAGTGCCATCGCCTGCTGAACGAAGGCCGGTTCTTCGTCATCAACGTGGCGCCCGTGCTGCTGCGCCGCGCGAACCGCAGCGAGGCGTCCCGGCGCCTCGCCGTCCCGTTCGACCTGCACGGCGTCATCGTCAAGGAGGGCTTCGACTTCGTTGACGACATCATCTGGGAGAAACCCGAAGGCGCCGGGTGGGCGACGGGCCGCGGCCGCCGGTTCGCTGCCGACCGCAACCCCCTGCAGTACAAGACGGTGCCCGTCACCGAGTACGTGCTCGTCTATCGCAAACGGACAGAGCGCCTGATCGACTGGAACATCCGCAGCCATCCCGACAGGGAAGCGGTGGAGCGTTCCCGGATCGAAGGGGACTACGAGAGAACGAACATCTGGCGCATCAAGCCCGCTTCGACGCCGGAGCATCCGGCGGTGTTCCCGCTGGAACTCGCGGAGAACGTGATCCGGTACTATTCGTTCGCCGGCGACGTCGTCCTCGATCCGTTCGCCGGGTCGGGTACGGTCGGCAAGGCCTGCGTCGATCATGAGCGGCGCTTCGTGCTCTCGGAAATGGAGCCGGAGTACGTCGAGCTCATGAAGCGCAAAGCGGTACAGTGGCTCGGGCGAGAGGTCGAGGATGTCCACTGCATCGGCACGTCCCCGATCACCGCCGCCACCCTGTTCTGAGGTCTCATGCGGATTGAGGATCACTTCCCCGAAAGCGCCCGCGAACTGCTGGTGGTCCGCGGCCGCGACCTGCTGCAGACGCTCGGCGTGCCCACCCTGCGTACGCTCGTCGGCGATGTGCTGATGGGCGCCAACATCCGCAGCGCCACGGAGGCGCTCACCCGCAGGCGGCTCAGTATCCTCAACGCCGCCTTGCTGACGACGTATGTCAGCTTCGATCGCGCCGGGTTGGAGCCGCTGGACCTCCCGGGGCTGGCCCGCGAGCAGTACCGCCGGCGCGGCCTGAATCCGACGGACAGGATCATTCTCCGCTGGGTGCTCGGCTTCACCGGGAAGCAGGTCGAGAACGTCCTCAGGTCCGACGACGCGGCCTGGGACGACTATGTCCATTCGCTTCGGGAGAGCCTGTCGGAGTCGTCCGGGCACTCGCAAGGGGCATACGGAACGCCCGGCCTCTCGCTGGACGGCAGCGAGGTCACCTGGGAGTGGGCCCACTCCCTGATGATGGCCATCGGAGCGCAGACGCTCGCGATCCGCGGCTCGGAGAAATCCCTGTACGGCAAGTTCTTCGAGAAACTGGTGCTCGGATCGGTGCTGTCGCTGCTCGGCTTCGGTCTGGTGGACACGGAAACCGTCTCCGAGCGATCGTTCTGGCTTTCCAGCCGCGGAAACAAGCGCGAAAGCGACGCTACCGCGATCTGGAGCCTCGGGCAGGGCGTTCGCTTCGACATCGGATTCATCGGCGCGGGCAACCCCGAAATCACGCTGGACAAGGTCACGAGGTTCGAGCGCGAGATTGAGATGAGCGGCGTCAACCACTACATGCATACGTTTATCATCGTCGATCGCGTCGGTCGGCGCAGCAGGATCGTGGAGCTCGCGGAAGAGGTCGGCGGAACGATCATTCAGATGAGCGCCAGCGACTGGGGCAAGACGCTCGGCGACTGCCTTGCGGACGTTCTGGACGGCTATGCGTCGCCGCTGTCCGGCCTCGGCCATTCGGAGTACGCGGCAGCCGTCCGCCGGGGCGTCGGGGAGGCTCCGTTCGAATCCATTTTCGACATCGCCATGTCCCCGGGCGCCGCCTAGTACCCGCGACGCACCTCCAGCACGCGGCGGTTGCCGGCGAGGTCGCGGTGCACCGAGGCCTCGCCGCCGCCGAGGGCCGACGCGACGAGGCCGGCCGCGACGGCCGACTGGCCGCCGCCCAGCTCCAGCAGCACCGCCGCCGGGCCGTCCGCGACGTGCGCCGGCAGCTGCTCCGCGAGGCGGCGCACCGGCTCCATGCCGTCCTCGCCGCCGTCCACCGCCACGCGCGGCTCGCCCGCGCGGATCTCGGGCGGGAGGCGCTCGTACTCCTCGGTCGGGACGTAGGGGAGGTTGGCGGCCACCACGTCGAGCGGTTCGGCGATCGGTTCGAGCAGGTCGCCGGCGAGCAGCACGACGCGGTCCGCAGGCCCCAGCCGCGCGCGGTTGCGGCCCGCCCACGCCAGCGCCTCGGTCGAGACGTCGGTGGCGTAGACGCGCGCCGAGGGTGCGCGGCGCGCGACGGCCACGGCGACGGCGCCGCAGCCCGTGCCCACGTCGGCGACGCGCACCAGCCGCCGGGCGGCGGGGTGGGCGCGCACCGCCGCCAGCGCCGCCTCGACCAGCGTCTCCGTCTCCGGGCGCGGGATCAGGACGCCGGGGCCGACCTCGAAGGTCAGGCCGTGGAACTCGCGCCGCCCAAGGACGTAGGCCAGCGGCTCGCGCGCGAGGCGGCGGCGCAGCAGCGCCTCGAAGCGCGGGCGCGCCCCGGGCGCGGGCGGCTCGCGGACGGCGGCGAGGACGCGCGCGCGGTCGAGGCCGGCCGCCTCGCCCCACAGCAGGTCGGCCTCCAGCCGCGCCTCGTCGAGGCCGTCCGCCGCGCCGGCGGCGATCAGGCCGCGCGCCGCCTCGAGCAGCAGCTCGCCGAGCGCGGCGGCCACGCGGCGGGGGCGCGCCGCTAGCGCGCCGCGGCGCCCTGCGCGGCCAGCTGCCGCGACTGCGCGTCGAGGGCGACGGCGTCGATCAGCGCCTCGATCTCGCCGTCGAGGATGCGCGGCAGGCCGTGGCGGGTGAGCTGGACGCGGTGGTCGGTGACGCGGTCCTGGGGGAAGTTGTAGGTGCGGATCTTCTCCGAGCGGTCGCCGCTGCCGACCTGCGCGCGGCGCGCGTCGGCGACCTCCGACTCGGCCTTCGCGCGTTCGAGGTCGTAGAGGCGGGCGCGCAGCACGCTCTCCGCCTTCGCGCGGTTCTTGGCCTGCGACCGCTCGTCCTGGCAGACCACGACGATGCCCGTCGGCTCGTGCGTGAAGCGCACCGCCGTCGCCACCTTGTTCACGTTCTGCCCGCCCGCGCTGCTCGCGTGGAAGATGTCCGTCCGCACCTCCGACCAGTCGATCCCGACCTCGACCTCGTCGACCTCGGGCAGCACGGCGACGGTGGCCGTCGAGGTGTGGATGCGCCCCTGCGACTCGGTTTCGGGCACGCGCTGCACGCGGTGCACGCCGGACTCGTGCTTCATCCGCCGGTAGGCGTCCTCGCCGCTCAGCCCGAAGGTCAGCTCGCGGTAGCCGCCGGGGCCGGCCTCGGAGGCGTTGAGCACCTCCAGCCGCCAGCCGCGGCGCTCGGCGTAGCGCTGGTACATGCGGAAGAGGTCGGCGGCGAACAGCGCCGCCTCCTCGCCGCCCGTCCCCGCGCGGACCTCGACGATCGCGTTCTTGTCGTCGGCCGGGTCGCGCGGCAGCAGCGCGATCCGCAGCTCGCCGCCGAGCCGTTCGAGCTCGGGCGCGAGCCGCTCCTCCTCCTCGCGGCCGAGCTCGCGCTCCTCGTCGTCGGCGGAGCGCAGCAGCGCGCGCGCGTCGTCCAGCGCCCCGGCCGTTTCGAGGTAGCGGCGGCCCAGTTCGACGGCGGGCTCGAGGCGCGAGCGCTCGCGCGCCAGCGAGGCGAGCCGCCGGTGGTCGGCGGCGGTTTCGGGCTCGCCGAGCAGCCCCGTCAGCTCGTCGAACCGCGCCTCGAGCTCCTCGATGCGTTCGCGCATGGCGCTAGGGTAGCAGCCGCCGCGCGCCCCGTCGGCGGTACGATGCGCGCGCGGCGGCGCGGACGGGAGCGGCGATGACCGGCGGCGCGGCGAGCGGGCGCCGGCTGCGGACGCGGACCGGGGCGCGCCGGTGATCGCGAGGATGCCGTCCGCCGCCGCGCGCCTCGCGCCGCCGCGGCCCGACCGCTTCGCGCTGCTGCTGGCTGCCGTCGCCGCCTTCGGCGGCGGTCTCGTGCTCGCGCGCGCCCTCGCCGCCGGCGTCCTCCTCCGCGGCGATTCGATCCACTACGTCTCGATGGCGCGCAGCCTGCTCGAGGGCGAGGGGCTGATGCCGTGGTGGGGCGGGACCGCCACCTACTGGGCGCCGCTGTTCCCGGCGGCGCTCGCGCTCGGCGGCCTGTCCCCGTTCGACCCCCTCGACGTCGCCGGGCCGCTCAACGCCGCCGCGTTCGGCCTCACGATCCTCGTGGCCGGGCGCTGGATGCGGCGGCGCCTCGCGTCGGGGTTCCTCGCCGCGTGGTGCTGCCTCGCGATCGCGTTCTCCGCGCCCGTGGCCGGCGCCGCGACCCTCGCGTGGTCGGAGCCGCTCTTCGTCCTCTTCGTCACCCTCTCGCTGTCGGAGACCGACGCCTACCTCGAAACGGGGCGGCGGCGGTCGCTGCTGCTGGCGGCCGGGGCCGCCGCGCTGGCCTGCCTCACGCGCTACACCGGCGTCGTCCTGCTCGCCGCCATGCTGCCGCTGCTCGCGCTGCGGCCGGGCGCCGCGCCGCGCGAGCGCGCGAGGGACCTCGCCGCCTGGACGCTGATCGCCGCGCTGCCGCTCGCGGCGTGGCTGCTCCGCAACCTGCTGCTCACCGGCGCGCTGGCCGCCGACCGCGGCCCGGCCGCCGTCCCCCTCGAAGGCCACCTGCGGCTCGCCCTCGAGGTCTTCGCGGGATGGCTGCGCCCGCCGCCGGGCGTCTCCGCCGTCGCGCCCGCCAGCGCGCTGCTGATCGCGCTCGACGCCGCCGCGCTCGCCGGCTTCCTGCGCTGGGCGCAGCGCGGGCGCGGCGCCGCGACCGCGCCCGTGGCCGGCGCCTTCGCCTTCGCCTACCTCGCCGCGATGGTCCTCGCCGTCGCGACCACCGACCTGACGCCGCTCAACGACCGCTACCTGTCGCCCGCCTACGTCCCGCTGCTCGTGCTGTTCGCCTTCGCCGCCGACCGCCTGCTGACGCGCGCCGCCGCCGCGCCGCTGCCCCCGTTCGCGGGGCCGAGGGCGCGAGCCGTCCGGCGCTGGGCGGCGTTCGCCCTGCTCGCCGTCCCCCTCGCCCTCTGGGCGGCCCGCGCCGGCGCCGCCGAGACGCGCGCGGCGTGGGAGGCGGTCACGGGCCCCGCCCCCGAGTGGACGGTGCGCCACTGGGAACGGGACTCGCCCGCCGTCCGCTGGCTGCGCGCCCACCCCGCCGAGGGCCGCGTGTACTCCAACGCCCGCCCGCTCGTCCACCTCTTCGTGCTCGACGACCCCTCGCGCAACCTCGATCCGCCGCCCGACCGCCGGGCGCTGTTCGAGCGGCTGGCCGAGGGCGACCTCGTGGTGCTGTTCCACGACGTCCAGTTCGGCCCGCCTCCCTCCTACGGCGCCCACGACCTCGACCTGCCCGGCCTGCGGAGGGCGGCCTGGCTCGACGACGCCGTGATCTTCGCCTACGGCGAGGAGTGAGCGGCGCCCGCGCCCCCCCTCAGTTCGAGGCGGCGACGGCGCCGGTGAAGCCCGTCGCGGCGCGCGTCCACACCGGCGTCGAGGCGCCCGAGGAGTAGTAGACGAACGCCCGCAGGTAGCCCCCCGCGTCGGCGGCGACGGGGGTGTACGACCAGCTCGGCGTCCCCGGCGCGAGCAGCGTGCACGTCCCCGTGCCGTCCGAGGCCGTGCAGCGTTGCCAGCGCCAGAGGGTGCGGTCGCTGTGCGTCGGCAGCGGCGAGACCGTGACCGCCGTCCCCACCACAGGCGAGGCGTCGCCGCCGGCGAACGTCGCCGTCGCCGTGGTCGCCGCGCTGCTCGCGACGACGGCCGCGGTGGCGAGGGTGTAGGCGTCGCCGCCCGAGGTGCGCGGCACGCGGGCGCGCAGGTACTTGCCGACGTCGCTCGATGACGGGACATAGACGTAGGAGCACGTTGAGCCGTTCGAGGACGAGACGTCGGTCCAGCTGGTGCGCCCGTCGTCGGAGCGCTCCCAGACCCACGCCTGCCGCGAGTCGGTGTTCGCGACGCCGTCGCAGGTCGTGATCGTCGCGGCGGGCGAGACGAGCGCGCGGCTGGTCTTGGTGTAGAGGCCCGCCACGAGGGGTTCGCCGGCGACGGGCGCGTTCCAGTGGTCGGCCTCGATCCACGCGGGGCCTCGGTGCGTGGTGCGCCCCGCGAACTTGAGGGCGGGGTACTGCCTCGACGTGCCGAAGTCCCACGGGTCGTCGTCGGTGTTGGCGTCGCCGTCGAGGTTGAGGTTCCAGTTCGCGTAGATGCTGCCGGTCGAGCCGTAGGCGGTGGGGCGCTGCAGTTCGCGCGTGCTCTTGCCGACGCCGCCCGCGCTGGTGGACCGGCCGGAGGTTCCCGTGTCCCAGTAGCTGTTCGTGACCGTGCCGTCGTTGGAGCCCACGAGACCTCCGCCCGGCGACGTGGGGGAGACGACGCGGCCGGCCGACCAGCTGGCGGTGACGCTGCCGCTGCTGGTGTTGTGGCCCGTCAGGCCGCCTGCCGGACTCGTTCCCGTGGCCCCGTCGTAGACCGTGACGGCCGACCAGCTGGCCCTGATCGCGCCGAAGCTCTGGCCCACGAGTCCGCCCACCGTGCCGTTGGCCGAGACGCTGCCCGTGGCGTACGACCGGACGATCGCACCCGAGACGGTCCCGGCCAGGGCGCCCACGCTGGAGGCCCCGGTGACGTCCGCGTGCGGCAGCCCGACGCCGTCGACGAGGGAGCCGGCGCCCACGACGCCCGTGAAGAGCCCCACGTTCGCCTGTGCCCTGTTGACGTACAGGTAGGAGATGGTGTGGCCGTTGCCCCGGAACGTCGCGCCGTAGAAGGTGAGGGCGGTGCCGATCGGGTCCCAGCCCGCGCCGCTGTTCCAGTACGTCGGGTCGCCCGTGGCCGTCATCTGGCCGTCGCCGTTCTCGTCGAAGGTGAGGTCGGCGCGCAGTTCGTAGCCGGTGCAGGCGCCCGAGGGGCAGCCCATGCGCCCGCTCGCCGCCGTGACGCGGTTCGGGAACGCCGCGCCGTAGGCCGTCGCGCCCGCCGTCGAGGGGTCGCCGTTGCCGTCGAGGTCGTGGCGGATCGCGCTCAGCTGCGCGAGGTTGCGGACATCGATCAGGCCGTCGTTGTCGTCGTCGTAGTCGGTGGTGCTCTGCGCCGTCGCGGGCGGCGCGAGGATCAGCGCGACGCCCAGCAGCAGCGCGACGAGCCACGCCGCGAGGGGTGCGATGCGCCCGAGTGCGTAGCACGCCCGTTCGGGGGGGGGGGGGTGCTAATCAAGGTGAACAATATCCGCCGCTCCATCCCTCGCCGCACGGCCTCGCGGATCGCCACGGCCGGAGTATACAGCGGCGCGGCGGTCGAACGCGGGCGGCGCGGCGCGTACCCTGCGAGGCGCGGCGACGCCGGGGAGCGCGATGGCCGATCTGAGGGCGCCTCGAGGGATGAGCGACCTCCTGCCGGAGGACGAGGCGGCGTGGAGCCTCGTGACGGGGGCCGCCGCCCGCGTCGCGCGGCTCTTCGGCTACGGCCGCATCGAGACGCCCATCGCCGAGGACGCCCGCGTCTTCGCCCGCACCGCCGGCGGCGAGTCCGACATCGTCTCGAAGGAGATGTACGCCTTCGAGGACCGCGGCGGCGGGCGGCTCGCGCTGCGGCCCGAGGGCACCGCCGCCGTCTGCCGCGCCTACCTCGAACACGGCATGGGCAGCCGCCCCCGGCCCGTCCGCCTCTGGTACCTCGGCCCGATGTTCCGCTACGACCGCCCCCAGGCCGGCCGCTACCGCCAGCTCTGGCAGTTCGGCGCCGAGTGCATCGGCGACCCCTCCCCCGCCGCCGACGCCGAGGCGATCGAGCTGCAGCACGCCGTCTTCGCCGAACTCGGACTCGGCGGCGTCGCCCTCCGCGTCAACTCGATCGGCACGGCGGAGACCCGCCGCGCCTACGCCGAGGCCCTGCGCGCCCACTTCCGCCCGCATCTCGGCGCGCTCTCCGCCGACTCGCGGCGGCGCTTCGAGGGCAACGTGCTCCGCATCCTCGACTCGAAGGAGGACGCCGACCGCGCCGCCGTGACGGGCGCGCCGAGCATCCTCGACTTCCTCGCGCCGGAGGACGCGGCGCACTTCGCCGGGGTGCGCGCGCTGCTGGACGCCGCCGGCGTCGCCCACGAGGTCGATCCGCGCATCGTGCGCGGCCTCGACTACTACGCGCGCACCGTCTGGGAGTTCGCGCCGGCGGGCGGGGGGCAGCAGTCGGCGCTCAGCGGCGGCGGGCGCTACGACGGCCTGATCGAGCTGCTGGGCGGCCCGCCGACGCCGGGCACGGGCTTCGCGATGGGCGTGGAGCGCACGCTGCTGGCGCTGCGCGAGCGGGGCGCGCTGCCCGCCGCCGCCGGGGACGGCGGCGCCGCCCCCGACGTGGCGACGATCCCGCTCGGCGAGGCCGGCCCGGCGGCGGCGCTGCGGCTGGCGCAGGCGCTGCGGGCCGAGGGCCTCGCGGTGCGCGCTGGCGTCCCCGGCCGCTCGCTGCGCGCGCAGCTGCGCGGCGCGGACGCCGCGGGCGCGCGCTGGGCCGCCATCGTCGGCGACGACGAGGCCGCGCGCGGCGTCGTCCAGCTCAAGCCCCTCGCCGCCGACGCCCCCCAGCGCGAGACCCCCGCCGCCGGGGCCGCCTCGGTGGTGCGGGGGGATGCGTGAGCGCGGCGACGCGAGGCGGGCGGAGCGGCATCCGCTATACTGCTTGAGCCAGTAAGCGGACAGACAGCGGAGCAGCCAGCGTGCCGATCGAAAACCACGCGACTCCGACGCCCGACACCTGTGACATCTGCAGGTACGCGATAGAGCACGCCGGCTCCGATCTCCGATACGAACACGGCCTCGTGAACCTCGCCGGCGCTTTCCTCGTCCAGGATCTGGCGGACGCCGGCGGAGGCCCGCTCCCGCTGCGCGCGCTCGCCGTCCATACGTCGGGCGTCGAGCCGGGGCCAGTGCACCGGATCGAGCCGCGGCACTGGTACTGGGCGCTCTGGCACGAACGGGATGTCGTGCTGTCACTTCGGGAAGGAGTCCGCCGATGAAGCGCTCCGCGCTGCACGACGCCTACCGCGCGTACCTCGAGGGCAGGACCTCGCTGGACGAGGTGCTGGAGCTCGCCGACCGCGTGCTGGAGCGGTTCCGCGGCCAGCCGCCGGCTGGCGATCCCCCGTCCGCGGTCGGGCGGGAGTGAGGGAGCGGCGCGCCGGGGAGGCGGGGCAGTGAGCGGGAACGGGCGCGGCGAGACGATCCGCGAGGAGGCCGTCAACACGCTGCTCGCGCGGCTGCTCGCCGCGCGCGGCGTGCGGGCGCGCGCCGAGCGCCGCAGCCGCGAGGGCGCGCCCGACGTCCGCGCCGAGCTGCGGACGGGCGACTCGCTGCTGCTGGAGTGCAAGTGGGACGGCGACGAGCGCGCCCTGCGCGCCCAGCTCGACGAGCGCCTCGCGCAGTTCCCCGGCGCCCTCGCCGCGGTCGGCGTGCTCTACCCCTCGCGCATCCGCCGCGCCGCCGACGCCGCCGCCGCGCTGGAGGACGCCTCCGACCTCCGCTGGCTGCTCCACGGCTCGCGCGGCGAGCGCCGCCCCGAGGGGCGCTGGCGCGACGGCTCGGCCGAGGAGCTGGCCGACTGGCTGCGCGCGCTCCCGCTCGAACTGGAGGGGAGCGACCGCGTCGCCGCCGCCGCGGGCGCGATCGGCTACGCGCTGGAGCGGTCGGCAGCCGCGATCGCCGCCCACGCCCGCGTCGCCCGCCGCGTCTCCGACCTCATCGCCAGCACCGACCGCGAGCGCGACCGCGCCGCCGCCGTCCGCATCGGCTGCCTCGTGCTCTTCAACGCGCTCGCCTTCCAGGACCGCCTCGCCGCCGTCCACCCCGGCGCGCCGAGCGTCGCCGAGGCGCGGCGCGGCGGCCCCGCCGGCGGCCCGGGGCTGGCCGGCCTGCGCGACGCCTGGCGCGCCATCTGCGAGCGCATCGACTACGTGCCGGTGTTCGAGCTGGCCGCCGACATCCTCGACGCCGTCGCCGACGCGCCCGAGGACACGCAGCGCGCCGCGCTCGAACCGCTGGCGCGGGCGATGGAGCAGACGCGCCGCCTCGAGGGGCACGACCTGTCGGGGCGGCTCTTCCACACGCTGCTCACCGACGCCAAGTTCACCGGCGCCTACTACACCTCGGTGCCCGCGGCGACGCTGCTGGCGCGGCTCGCGTTCGAGGGCTGGCCGCCCGGCGTGGACTGGAGCGACCACGAGTTCCCCGCCTCGCTCAGCGTCGCCGACCTCGCGTGCGGCACCGGCACGCTGCTGATGGCCGTCGCCGAGGAGGCGCGCCGCCGCCACGAGGACGCCGGCGGCGCGCGCGCCGCCGAGCTGCACAAGGCGATGGTCGAGCAGGCGCTCCACGGCTACGACGTCCAGCTGTCGGCCGTGCACTTCGCCGCCACCAGCCTCGCCATGCTCAGCCCCGACGTGCAGTTCGACCGCATGAACCTCTACCGCATGTACCTCGGCGCCGCCGGCGAGCGCGTCTCGCTCGGATCGCTCGACTTCCTCGCCGCGGAGGAGGTCCCCGTGCAGATGGCGCTGTCGCCCGCCGAGACGGGCGTCGCCACGCGCGGTGCGGAGCGCGTGTCGGGCCGCGGCTCGCGCGGGGCCGACGAGGGCCAGACCGCGCGGCTGCCGGAACTCGACCTCGCGATCATGAACCCGCCGTTCACGCGCTCGGGCGGCGGCAACCTGCTGTTCGGCAGCCTGCCCGCGGGCGAGCGGCGCGCGCTGCAGGACGAGCTCTCGCGCCGCCTCCGCGAGCGGCGCGCGACGGCGACCGCCGGCCTCGGCGCCGCGTTCGTCGCCGCCGCCGCGCCGAGGCTGCGCCGCGGCGAGGGCCGCCTCGCGCTGGTGCTGCCCGCCGTCGTGAGCACGGGGTCGTCGTGGGCGAGCACGCGCGCGCTGATCGGCGGCGAGTTCGCCCTCGACACGGTGATCGCCTCCCACGACCCGCTGCGCTGGAACTTCTCGGACAGCACCGCCCTCTCCGAGGTGCTGCTGATCGCCACCCGCCGCCCCGAGGCGGACGGCGAGGACGAGCGCCTCACGACCTTCGTCAACCTCTGGCGCAACCCGGACGGCGTGCTCGACGCCCACCGCGTCGCCCGCGCCGTCGCGGCCACGCCCCCCGCGCGCATCGAGGACGCGGGCGCGGCATTGCTGGAGGTGGACGGCGTGCACGTCGGCGAGGCGTTCACGATGCCGGAGCCGGGCGGACGGGACGGGCAGTGGTCCGGCGTCCAGTTCGCCCGCGCCGACGTCGTGCGGGCCGCCCGCCGTCTCCTTGACGACGGCTTTGTTATGGCAAACGGGGGGGGGGGGGGGTACATTTGTTCCGATGTGCCCGCTCGGAGACCTCGGCGCGATCGGGCCGGACCGCCGCGACATCATGGACGGGTTCGAGCCGACGGACGCGGTGACGGCCTACCCGATGGTGGAGGGCAACGACACGGAGCAGCGCCTCCGCATGGCGGCGGAGCCGGACAGGCACCTCGCGCCGCTCGCGCGGCCTCGCCCGGGCCGCCGCCTGAAACCGGCCGCCCAGCTGTGGGCCAAAGCGGGACGGCTGCTCGTCGCCGAACGGCTGTGGCTGAACACCGCCCGCGTCGTCGCCATGTCCCTCGACGCGCCCGTGCTGTCCAACGTGTGGTGGGAGATCGGGACGGACAGCCGGACCACGGAGAAGGCGCTCGCCGTCTGGCTCAACAGCAGCCTCGGCCTGCTGACCCTGCTGGCGCAGCGCACGAGCACGCGGGGCGGCTGGGTCGCGCTCAAAAAGGGCGAAGCCGGGGCGCTGCCCGTCCTCGACGTGCGGGCGCTCGGCGAGGAGCAGCGGGAGGGCCTCGCGGGGCTGTTCGAGGCGATGGCCGGGGAGGAGTTCGAGCGGCTGCCGGCGATGGCGCAGTGTCCGGCGCGGGCGGCGCTGGACGCCGGCGTGGCGCGCATCCTCGGTCTGCCCGACCTCGGCGGCCTGCGGCGTCTGCTGGCCTCGGAGCCCGTGGTGTCCAACCGGCGGCTGTAGTGGGGCGCGGGCGCCTCAATCCGGCGGCTGCAGCCAGTGCTCGCCCTCGATCGCCTCGCCCGAGGCGAGCAGCGCGTCGAGCGCGGTCACGAGGCGTGCGGCGATGCGGCTGTTGAAGTGTGGCCACGGGCGGCTGGACAGCAGGATCAGCGGCGGGAACGGGCGTCCGGCGCGGGCTTCCGCCGCGGCCAGCTGCCGGAAGTCCCCGATGTCGGCCGTCACGATCGTGCGATCTTCTTCGCGGGCGGCGTCGAGGATTGTCCTGTCGGGCCGCTTCCGCAGCCGGCGGCGCTCCGCCACGGCGACGGCGTCGTGGCCGCGCGCGCGCAACGCCCGCGCCGCGCCCGGCGGCAGCATCTCATCGAGAAGCAGCCGCAATCAGGAAGCGGCTTTCCGCTTCCGCAGCCACTCCGCGTAGCCCCGCTCCGCTTCTTCGTCGTTGCGGCGCATCCGCTCGCGGATCTCGTCGCCGTATTCGAGGTAGTAGCGCAGCGCGGTGCGGACCTGCTCGTACGTCAGGTCCATCGTCCCTGCGATCTCGAAGATCAGGGCCTCGGCATCCTCGTCGGTGTCCAGCGGCGCCTGCACGAAGGCGTACGCCAGCTCCCACACGTCGGGGCCGTCGGCAAGGGAGGCGCGGCGTCCGGTGGGGCCCGGGTGGAAGACGATGCCCGGGTGCTTCGCCATCCGCAGCCCCTCCTCGATCAGGGTGCGGGCGGCCTCGGAGCGCGAGCAGCCGTCCTCGTCGCGGAGCGCGTCGAGGCGTTCGAGGGCGGCCCCGTCCAGCTCGATCGTCAGGCGATCGCCTACCGCCGCACCGGTCATCGCGGTTCCCCGTCTCCGCCGTCACCGTGGCCTGTCCAGCATATCGCGCCGCCGCACGCGACGCGAGGCTCAGTCCGGCGGCTGCAGCCAGTGCTCGCCCTCGATCGCCTCGCCCGAGGCGAGCAGCGCGTCGAGCGCGATGACGAGGCGTGCGGAGATGCGAGGGTTGAAGTGTGGCCACGGGCGGCTGGACAGCAGGATCAGCGGCGGGAACGGGCGTCCGGCGCGGGCTTCCGCCACGGCCAGCCGCCGGAAGTCCCTGATGTCCGCCGTCACGATCGCCCGGCCCTCGTCGCGAGCGACGGCGAAGATCGCCTCGTCGGCTTCCTCCCGCAGCTCGGGGCGCTCCACCGCGGCGTCGACGGCGTGACCGCGCTCGCGCAATATCTCGGCGACATAGGGGGGCAGCATCGCGTCGAGCAACAGCCGCAATCAGGAAGCGGCTTTCCGCTTCCGCAGCCACTCCGCGTAGGCTTGGTCCGCCTCCTCGTCGTTCAGGCGGATCCACTCGCGGATCTCCTCGCCGAATTCGAGGTAGTAGTGCAGCGCCGCCCGAGCCTGCCGGTACTGCAGGCCCATAGCCCCCATGGTGTGGACGATCGCGTCCAGGATGTCCTCGTCCGTGTCCAGCGGCTCGTGCACGAAGGCGTAGGCCACCTGCCACACGTCGGGGCCGTCGGAGAGGGAGGCGCGGCGTCCGGCGGGGCCCGGGCGGAAGACGATGCCCGGGTGCTTCGCCATCCGCAGCCCCTCCTCGATCAGGGTGCGGGCGGCCTCGGAGCGCGAGCGGCCGTCCTCGCCGCGGAGCGCGTCGAGGCGTTCGAGGGCGGCCCCGTCCAGCTCGATCGTCAGGCGTTCGCCCACCGCCGCACCGGTCATCGCGGTTCCCCGTCTCCGCCGTCGCCGTGGCCTGTCCAGCATATCGCGCCGCCGCACGCGGTGCGAGGTTCAGTCCGGCGGCTGCAGCCAGTGCTCGCCCTCGATCGCCTCGCCCGAGGCGAGCAGCGCGCCGAGGGCGGTCACGAGGCGGCCTTCGGTGCGCGGGTTGCCGCGCGGGAAGCGGCGGTCGCTGGTGAGAACGAGCGGGGGATACGGACGGCCGGCGGCGGCCTCCGCGACGGCGTGACGGCGAAAGTCGCCGCTGTCCTCGGTCACGACGATGCGGCCCTCGGACCGGGCGGCGGCGAGGATGGCGAGGTCCGATCGCGTCCGCAGATCGGGGCGCTCCGCGACCGCCTCCACGTCGTGGCCGCGCTCCCGCAACGCCCTCGCGACGGACGGCGGCAGCATCTCGTCGAGCAGCAGCCGCAACTACGAGGCGGCTTTCCGCTTCCGCAGCCACTCCGCCTCGGCGCGGTCCGAGTACTCGTCGAGTTCGCGGATCCACTCGCGGATCTCGTCGCCGTATTCGAGGCAGTAGCCGAGCGCGATGCGGACCTGGTGGGGTTCCCAGCCCGTCAGCTCGGCGGAGCGGGCGACGGTGCGCTCGATCTCCTCTTCCGTGGACATCGGCTGGTCGAGGAAGACGCGGGCGATCGACCACACGTCGGGGCCGTCTCCGAGGGCGGGGCGGCGGCCGGCGGGGCCCGGGCGGAAGACGATGCCCGGGTGCTTCGCCATCCGCAGCCCCTCCTCGATCAGGGTGCGGGCGGCCTCGGAGCGCGAGCGGCCGTCCTCGTCGCGGAGCGCGTCGAGGCGTGCGAGGGCGGCCCCGTCCAGCTCGATCGTCAGGCGTTCGCCCGTCATGCCGTGGCTCCTCGCCGCGCGCGGTCCGCACATCGTACCGCCTCGCGGCGACGGCGGCGGGCGGCGCACTCCCACCGCAAGGCGCGGGGGTGCTACGCTGGGCGGCCCATGACGACGACCGAGGCGGGCGCGACCGCCGCCGTGGCGTTCGAGGACGGCTTCGCGGAGCTGCTCGACTCGCTGCGCCGCTACCTGCCGCCCGACCGCGTCGAGGCGATCGCGCAGGCCCACGAGTTCGCGGCGGAGTGCCACCGCGGCCAGCTGCGGCGTTCCGGCGACCCCTACATCGTGCACCCCGTGGCCGTGGCGCGGCTCGTCGCCGACCTGCGGATGGACGTGCACACGGTGCAGGCGGCGCTGCTGCACGACGTGATGGAGGACTGCGGCGTGGGCCGCGACGCCCTCGCCGGGCGCTTCGGCGAGGCCGTGGCCGGCCTCGTCGAGGGCGCGACCAAGATCGAGCACATCCCGGCGGCGGCGGGGCCCGGCGGCAAGGGCGCGGCCGACGCCGAGACGGTCCGCAAGATGCTGCTGGCGATGGCCGAGGACGTGCGGGTGGTGATCGTGAAGATCGCCGACCGGCTGCACAACATGCGGACGATCGAGCACCTCGAGCCGCACCGCCAGCGCGAGATCGCGCGCGAGACGATGGACATCTACGCGCCGCTGGCCGGGCGGCTCGGCATCTGGCAGCTGAAGTGGCGCCTCGAGGACCTCGCGTTCCGGGTGCTGGAGCCGGAGCAGTACCGGCGGGCTGCCGCGGTCATCGACTCGCGGCGGACGCAGCGCGAGCGCTTCGTGCGGCGGATCGAGCGCCAGCTGCGCGAGGCGCTGGCCGAGGCCGGCGTCGAGGCCTCGGTGACGGGGCGCGTCAAGCACCTCTACTCCACGCACGAGAAGATGCAGCGCTACGCCGCCGACGGGAAGTCGTTCGACCAGATCCACGACCTGATCGCGCTGCGCGTGCTCGTCGCCGCCGTCGGCGACTGCTACCACGCGCTCGGCGTCGTGCACCAGACGTGGCATCCGATCCCCGGGGCGTTCGACGACTACGTCGCCAACCCCAAGGAGTCGCTCTACCGCTCGCTCCACACCAGCGTCGTGGGGCCGGGAGGGGGCCCCTTCGAGGTGCAGATCCGCACCCACGAGATGCACGACGTCGCCGAGTACGGCGTCGCCGCCCACTGGCGCTACAAGGAGGACGTGCGCGGCCTCGACCGCCAGGACCAGGAGCGCATGGCCTGGCTGCGCCAGCTGATCGAGTGGCAGCAGGAGGCCTCGGGCGCCGAGGACTTCCTCGAATCGGTCAAGACCGACGTGTTCCGCGACCAGGTCTTCGTGTTCACGCCGCGCGGCGACGTGCGGGTGCTGCCGGCGGGCTCGACGCCGATCGATTTCGCGTACCGCATCCACACGGACCTCGGGCACCACTGCACGGGGGCGCGCGTCAACGGGCGCATCACCCAGCTCAACACGCCGCTGCGGAACGGCGACAGCGTCGAGATCCTGCGGAGCCGCCGCGCGGCGGGGCCGTCGCGCGACTGGCTCAACCCGGAGCTGGGCTACCTCGGGTCGAGCCACTCGCGGCAGAAGGTGCGGCAGTGGTTCCGCCGCCGCGAGCGCGGCGAGAACGTCGCGAGGGGGCGCGAGCTGCTGGAGCGCGAGCGGCGGCGGATGGGCATCGGCGAGCTGCCGGACGGCCTGCACCGAGCGTTCGGCCACGAGAGCCACGAGGACATGCTGGCGGCGATCGGCTACGGCGGCGTGTCGCTGCAGAACCTCGGCGGCAGGCTGGCGGAGCGCGCGGCGGGGCCCGCGCCGCCGCCCCCGGCCCCGGCCGCCGCCCCCTCGCTCCCGCGAGGGGCGCCGAACGTGCGCGTGCTCGGGTCGGCGGGGGTGCACGTCACGCTGGGGCGCTGCTGCGGCCCGCTGCCGGGCGACGGCATCATCGGCTACGTCACGCGCTCCCGCGGCGTCACCGTCCACCGCCGCGACTGCCGCAACACGCGCGACGGCGGCGAGCCGGAGCGCTTCGTCGAGTGCGACTGGGCCCACGGCGGCGAGCTCTACGCCGCCGCCGTCGCGGTGCACGCCTGGGACCGCGTCGGCCTGATGCGCGACATCAGCACCTTCGTCGCCGCCGAGGGCGTCAACATGGTCGGCGTCCGCACCCACGAGCACGACGACCGCACCACCACCGTGCACCTCACCCTCGAGACCACGGGCCGCGCCCAGGTCTCGCGCCTGATGAGCCGCCTCGACGGCGTGCGCGGCGTCATCTCCGTCGCCCGCGCCGAGGGCTGACCACCCCCCTTCCCAGGCGTGAACGAATGTGCTACAACTCCCGCGCCGGGAGGAACCGGCGCGCGGACGGAGGCGCGGCATGACGCTCGCGAGGGTGCGGAGCGGAGCGGTCGTCGGGGTCGAGGGCATCCCGGTCGAGGTGGAGGTGGACATCGGCAGCGGGCTGCCGGCGTTCCACATCGTGGGGCTGCCGGACGCGGCGGTGCAGGAGGCGCGCGAGCGCGTGCGCTCGGCGATCCGCAACGCGGGGTTCGAGTTCCCGCTGCGGCGCATCACCGTCAACCTCGCCCCCGCCGACGTGCGGAAGCAGGGGCCGCTCTACGACCTGCCGATCGCCGTCGCGATCCTCGTCGCCTCGCAGCAGGTGCCGGACCGCTTCGGCGGCATGGCGCTGCTCGGCGAACTCTCGCTCGACGGCCACCTGCGCCACGTCAACGGCGTGCTGCCCTTCGTCTCGATGTGCGCCGACGAGGGCATCGCCACCGCCGTCGTCCCGCCCGCCGACGTCGCCGAGGCGCGCCTCGCCGAGGCCGTCGAGGTGCGCGGCCTCGACACCCTCTCCGAGGTGCGCGAGGAGCCCGAGGCGTGGCGCGCCGACGGCGCCTGCGCCGAGGCACCCGACGCCGCCGCGCCGACGATCGACCTCGCCGTCGTGCGCGGCCAGGAACACGTCAAGCGCGCCCTCGAGGTCGCCGCCGCGGGCAGCCACAACGTCATGCTCCAAGGCCCGCCCGGAGCCGGCAAGACGCTGCTCGCCCGCGCCGTCCCCGGCATCCTGCCCGAACTCAGCGCCGCCGAGGCGCTCGACGTGACCAAGATCTACTCGGTCGCGGGCATGGTCGGGCAGGATCGCGCGCTCGTGCGGCAGCGGCCCTTCCGCGCTCCGCACCACACCATCTCGCACGCCGGACTGGTCGGCGGCGGCAGCGTGATCCGGCCCGGCGAGATCTCGCTCGCGCACCGCGGCGTGCTCTTCCTCGACGAGTTCCCCGAATACCCCGGGGCCGCCCTCGAGGCGCTGCGCGAGCCGCTGGAGAGCGGGACGGTGACGATCTCGCGGGCGCGCGGCTCGCTCACCTTCCCCGCGCGCATCCTGCTGATCGCCGCCATGAACCCCTGCCCCTGCGGCTACTACGGCGACAGCCGCCGCGCCTGCTCCTGCCAGGAGTCCACCGTCTCGCGCTACCAGCGCCGCGTCTCCGGCCCCCTGCTCGACCGCTTCGACCTGTTCATGGAGGTGCCCCGCGTCGAGTACGGCGACCTCGCCTCCGAACCCTCCGGCGAACCCAGCGCCGCCGTCCGCGAGCGCGTCGAGGCCGCCCGCGAGCGTCAGCGCGAGCGCCTCGCCTCCGCCGGCCGGCTGACCAACGCCGAAATGGGGCCGGTCGAGGTGCGCGAGCACTGCCAGCGGATGCTCGCGCCCGACGCCGAACCCCTGCTGTCGGCGGCGATGGAGCAGATCGGGCTGTCGGCGCGCGCCTTCCACCGCGTGCTGCGCGTCGCCCGCACCGTCGCCGACCTCGCGGGCAGCGAGGAGATCGCGAGCGCCCACCTCGCCGAGGCGATCCAGTACCGCCGCCGCGGACAGGACTGAGCGCCGCCGCCGCGCCTCGCGCGCGTTGCGGGGCGCCGGGGCGTCCCGCTACCGTGCGCGAGGCGTCGCGCGCGCCGCGGGAGGCGGGAGCCGCCGTGTCGATGCTGCCCTTCCGCATCGCGTTCAGCGAGCGCGCGATCACCGACCTCCACCGCCGCATCGACGCGGCGCGCTGGCCCGTCCTCCCGTTCGCCGGCGGGACCGAGGGGCCGGACGACGGCGTGCTGCGCGGCCTCGTCCGCCGCTGGCGCCACGGCTTCGACTGGTTCGCCGTGCAGGCGCGGCTCAACCGCCTCGCCCAGCTGCGGGGACCCCTCGGCGACCCCGAGGGCGAGCTGCACTGCGTCCTGCTCGCGCCCGCGCCCGGCGGCGCCGGGGCGGCGCCGTTCCCGCTGCTGCTGCTGCGCGGCTGGCCCGGCTCGTTCCTCGACGCGCTGCCCGCCGCCGGGCTGCTCGCGGACGGCGCCGGCGGCGGACCGCCGTTCGAGGTCGTCGTACCCTCGCTGCCGGGCCTCGGCTTCTCCGACCCGCCGCCGCGCGCGGGGATGCACCCGGGCCGCGTCGCCGAGCGGATGCACGCGCTGATGGGCGTCCTCGGCTACGAGCGCTACGGCGTGCACGGCGAGGGCGAGGGCGCGGAGGTCGCGGGCCGCCTCGCCGAGGGGCGCCTCGAGGCCGTCGCCGGCCTCCACCTCGGCTCCGCGCCCCCGCTGCCGCCGCCCGCGGACGCCGAGCGCACGCCCGAGGAGGACGCCTGGCGCGCACGCCTCGCCGCGCGCGAGCGGGCCGGGGCCGCCCTCGCGGCGATCGAGGCAGCCCGCCCCCTCGCGCTCGCCTACGCCCTCCACGACTCGCCGGTCGGCCTGCTCGCGTGGCTGCTCGACCGCTCCGACGGCGGCGGGGACGGCGTGGGACCGCAGGACGACCGCGCCCGCGACGCGCTGCTCGCGAACGCGACGCTGCACTGGCTGACCGGCAGCGCGGCGGCGGCGATGCGCGCACGCCTCGAGGCGCGGCGCGAGCGGCCGGATCGCGCGCGCGGGCGCGCCGGGGCGCCGACGGCCTTCGCGCCCGCCCCCGGCGATCCGCTGGCGCCGCCGCGCTCGGCTCTCGAACGGCGGTTCCGCCTCGTGCGCGCGAGCGAGCCGCCGCGCGGCGCGCCGGAGCCGCTGGCGGAGGACGTCGCCGCCTTCTTCGGGTCGCTCGCCTGACGGCGGCGGTTGCCCCGCCGCGCGCCGCGTCCCTACACTGGACCGCGCGCCCTCGTAGCTCAGGGGAGAGAGCGCCGGCCTCCGGAGCCGGGAGCGCAGGTTCGAATCCTGCCGAGGGTACCAACCCGATTGCCGCGCACGGACGCCGCCGCCGATGATCTACGCCGAGACCGTGACCTGCTCCCGCTGGTTCGCGCTCGCGCTGTACGTCCCGGCCGCGGCGCTGGGCGTCCTCGGCCTGTGGCTGCTGCTCAGCCCCGCCGGGCCGGCCGCCGGCCTCGTGGTGCTCGCCTCGGCGGCGCCGCTGCCCATCGCCGCGCGCCTCTTCGGCGCGCTCCGCATCGAGGTCGACGAGCGCGCGCTGCGGGCGCGCTTCGGCCCCTTCGGCCCGACGCTGGCTGGCGAGGACGTCGAGGAGGCGCGGGCGGAGCCGTACCGCTGGCGCTCCTGGGGCGGCTGGGGCCTGCGCTGGAGCCGCATCGACGGCCGCGGCGCCCGTGCCTGCAGCGTGCCGTTCCTCCGCGGCGGCGTCGCCGTCGACGCGCGGCGCGGGCGGCGCTACTACTTCAGCAGCAGCCGCCCGGACGGCCTCGCCGCCGCCGTCAACCGCCTCGCGGGGAACGCGAGGGGCGCATGAGCGACGAGCGGCGCAGGCAGCGCCGCCGCGAGCGCCAGCGCCGCCGCCGCCGCGATCGCGGCCCCTCCTACGAGCCGGCCGGCGACGTCCAGTTCCCGGGCCTCTTCGGCTGGCTCCAGCGCCGCCAGCGCCTCTTCTACGCGATCGGCATCGTCGTGCTCGTCGTCAGCCTCGGCGCGATCATGATCGGCGGCCAGATCGGCCCCGCCGGCCCCGAACCCACCGCCGCCACCCCGACCCCTCCCCCGGCCGTGGCCCCCTCCGGGGGCGGAGAGGGGGGCCGCCGCGTCTACGCCGCGCCCCCGCCGCTGACGATCGACCCCGCGCGCTCCTACGAGGCGGTGATCCGCACCGAGCGCGGCGACGTGCGGATCACGCTGCTGCCCGGGGACGCGCCGGGCTACGTCAACAACTTCGTGTTCCTCGCCCGCGAGGGCTTCTACGACGGCCTCACCTTCCACCGCGTCGTCCCCGGCTTCGTCGCGCAGGCTGGCGACCCGACGGGCACCGGCTCGGGCTCCTCCGGCTACAACCTCGCCGAGGAGCGCAACGGCCTCCCGCTCGGCGCCGGCGTGCTCTCGATGGCGAAGGGCGGCGCCGTCGTCAGCGGCTCGCAGTTCTTCCTCACGCTCGCCCCCACGCCGCACCTCGAGGGCAGCTTCACCGCCTTCGGCCGCGTCGCGTCGGGCCTCGACGTGCTGCAGTCGCTCACCCCCCGCGACCCGCGGCTGCCCGGGCAGCCCCCCGGCGACCGCATCCTCGCCATCGACATCGTCGAGGGCGACCCCGCCGGGGACGCCGCCCCCGCCGGCGGCGCGCAGGCCGGCACGCCCGCGGCGGAGGAGTAGCGCGGCGCGGGCCGCGCGGCGCATCCCGCGGGCGGCGGCGGGGCGGTATCCTCGGGCGATGGAGACGGCAGGGCGGAGCGCCCCGCGGCGGCGGCCGAGGCTCGACGCGCTGCTCGTCGAGCGCGGCCTCGCGCCCGACGCGGGGCGCGCGAGGGCGCTCGTGCTCGCGCGCGACGTGCGCGTGGACGGCGCGGTGGCGACGCGCCCCGCGGCGCCCGTCGCCGCCGGCGCGGCCCTCGAGGTGCGCGCGCCGCCGCCCTACGCCAGCCGCGGCGGCGAGAAGCTGGCGCACGCGCTCGACCGCACCGGCCTCGACCCGCGCGGCCTGCGCTGCCTCGACGTCGGCGCGTCGGCGGGGGGCTTCACCGACTGCCTGCTCCAGCGCGGCGCGGCCTCGGTCGTCGCCGTCGACGCCGGCTACGGCCAGCTCGCGCCGCGGCTGCGGGCCGATCCGCGCGTCGAGGCGCGCGAGCGCACCAACGCGCGCGCCCTCGATCCGCTCGACCCGCCGGCCGATCTGGCCGTCCTCGACGTGTCGTTCATCTCGCTGACGGCGGTGCTGCCTGCGGCGCTGCGCTCGCTGCGCGCGGGCGGCGACGCGCTGGCGCTCGTCAAGCCGCAGTTCGAGGCTCCGCGCGCCGAGGTGGAGCGCGGCGGCGTCGTGCGCGACGCGGCGGCGCACGCCCGCGCCGTGGGGCGCGTCGCGGCGTGGGCGCTCGATCGCGGGCTGCGCGCGGGCGGCGTCGTGCGCTCGCCGCTGACCGGCCCGGCGGGCAACCGCGAGTTCTTCCTGTGGCTGCGGAAGGGTCCGGCCGCGGGCGGGGATGCCCCGTGAGCGGCGCGGGAAAGCCGATCGCGCGCTGCGGCGTCTGCTACCACCCCGACGTGCCCGGCGCGGCGGACCTCGCGGCGAGGCTGCGCGAGCGCGCCGAGGCCGCCGGCCGCGAGGCGTGGCTGGCGGCGCTGGAGCGCGACGGCGACGCGCCCGGCGACGGCGGCGCCCTCGCCGGGCGGCTGCCCGGCAGCGACCTGCTCGTCTGCGTGGGCGGGGACGGCACGGTGCTGCAGGCCTCGGGCCTCGCCGCGCCGCTCGGCGTGCCGGTGTTCGGCGTGCGGATGGGGCGGCTCGGCTTCCTCGCCGAGGCCACCGGCGACGACGCCGACGCCGCCTTCGGCCACATCCTCGCCGGCGGCGGACGCCTCGAGGAGCGCACGATGGCGCAGGCCGCCGTGCTCGCCGGCGGCGGCGAGGCCGAGCCGCTGCACGCGCTCAACGACGTGGTGATCGGCCGCCACCGCCTCGGCCGCACCGTCTCGGTCGGCCTCGAGGTGGACGGCGTGACGCTCGCCGAGTACCGCGCGGACGCCGTGGTGGTGGCGACGGCGACGGGCTCGACGGGCTACTCGCTCGCCATCAACGGGCCGATCCTGTGGCCGGCCTCGTCCGACCTGATCGTGGCGGCGGTCGCGCCCCACCTCTCCTACGGCAACGCGCTGGTCGTGCGCGGCGACGCCGAACTGACCCTGCGGATGGCGCGCGGCTACGAGGCGACGATGACCGTGGACGGCCACCACGAGCGCCCCGTGCCGGACGGCGCGGTGCTGCGCGTGACGCGCTCACCGCGCGTCGCGCGCTTCGTGCGGCTGGGCGGGGAGCGGCAGTTCTACGCCAACCTCGCGCGGCGCCTCGGCTGGCTGCGGCTCGACCACCAGCTCGACGGCGACGCCGGGCCGGGGCCATGACCGCCGCGCCGCGCCGCCCTATGCTGTACCCATGACCGAGGCGCCCCCGGACGCCTACCCCGCCGACCTCGGCGGGGGCGCCGTCGCCGACCGCGCGACGGTGGCCGACGCGGGCGCGATCAGCGACCTCGTCAACTTCTGGGCGGCGCGCGGCGACATGCTGCCGCGCACGAAGGGCGAGACCTACGAGAACCTGCGCGACTTCTTCGTCGTGCGCGAGGGCGGCGAGGTCGTCGCCTGCGGCGCGCTGCACATCGTCTGGGCCGACATCGCCGAGCTGAAGTCGCTCGCCGTCGCCGAGGATCGGCAGGGGCGCGGCTACGGCCAGCGGCTGGTGCGCGCCTGCGTCGGCGAGGCGCGCAGGCTCGGCCTCGACCGCGTCTTCGCCCTCACCTACCGGCCGGCCTTCTTCGAGCGGCTCGGCTTCGGGCAGGCCGACGTGATGGCGCTGCCGCGCAAGGTCTGGAACGAGTGCTACCGCTGCCCCAAGTTCCCCGGCTGCAACGAGATCGCGATGACGCTCGACCTCGGCGCGCGGGCCGGGGACGGCGCCGCCTCCGCCTGAGCCGATGGCCGGCGACGCGCCCCCGCCCGCTGTCCCGCCGCCCGAGGTGCTGCGCTCCGAGGTCGTGTGGGAGGGGCGGCTGTTCGGCGTCGAGCGCGCCGCGCTGCGCTTCGCCGGCGGCGCCGAGGGGGAGCGCGAGACGGTGCGCCATCCCGGTGCCGTCGCCCTCGCCGCGATCGACGGCGAGGGGCGCTGGCTGCTCGTCGAGCAGTACCGCCACCCCGCCGGGCGGCGGCTGCTGGAGACGCCCGCGGGCACGCGCGAGCCGGGCGAGCCGCCCGAGGCGACGGCGCGCCGCGAGCTGCGCGAGGAGACGGGCTTCGACGCCGACTCGATCGTGCGCCTCGGCGGGGCGTGGATGGCGCCCGGCTTCACCTCGGAATACATCGACTTCTACCTCGCGACGGGCCTCCGCCCCGCCCCGCTGGCGACGGGCGACGAGGAGGACCTGTCGCCGCCGATCGCGATGACGCCGGCCGAGATCGACGCCGCCATCGCGAGCGGCGCGATCGAGGACGCGAAGACGATCGTCGCCCGCTCCCTCTACGCCATGCGGGAGGGCGGCGAGGGAAGCGGGGGGCCGCGATGCGCTACCTGATCCTGATTGCGGCGTGCGCCGCGCTGGCCGCGGCCTGCGGCGGCGGGTCCGGCGGCGACGGCGGGGCGCGCGAGGCGGGCGCGGTGGGCATCGCCGCGATCGCCTCGCCGGACGGCGAGGCGATGGGCGAGGTGCGGCTGACGCAGGGCGATCGCGGGGTGCTGATCCAGGCATCCCTGCGCGGCCTCGCGCCGGGGCCCCACGGCTTCCACGTCCACGAGACCGGGGCCTGCGAGCCGGACTTCGCGGCGGCGGGCGGCCACTTCGCCCCCGGCGGCGAGGGCCACGGCATCCTCGACCCCGACGGCCACCACGCCGGCGACCTGCCCAACGTCCACGCCGCCGCCGACGGCACGGCGCGCGCCGACTTCTGGACGAGCGGCATCACCCTCGACGACGGCGCGGACGCCTCGATCTTCGACGCCGACGGCTCGGCGATCATCGTGCACGAGCGCGCCGACAGCTACGGCCCGGAGCCGGGCGCCGGCGACCGCGTGGGCTGCGGCGTGATCCGCCGCGGCTGAGCCGGGGCGTCCGGCGGCGCGATCGGCTTGACCGAGGGCCGCGCGCGCGGCGATAGTCAGCCTCGCCGCGCGGTGCGCGGCGCGACGGGGGATCGCCCGTGCCCGACCTGCAGCACGACATCCTCATCGTCGGGGGCGGCGGAGCCGGCCTGCGCGCCGTCATCGCCGCCGCCGAGGAGCATCCCGGCCTCGACGTCGCGATGCTCTCGAAGGTCTACCCGATGCGAAGCCACACGGTCTCGGCCGAGGGCGGCGCGGCGGCGGTGATCAAGGACGACGACAGCCTCGAGGAGCACATCCGCGACACCGTCAGCGGCGCCGACTGGCTCGCCGACCAGGACGCCGTCGAGGCGTTCGTCCGCGAGGCGCCCGGCGAGATGATCAGGATGGAGCACTGGGGCTGCCCCTGGAGCCGCGAGGAGGACGGCAGCGTGGCCGTCCGCCCCTTCGGCGGGATGCGTATCCGCCGCACCTGGTACGCCGCCGACAAGACCGGCTTCCACATGCTGCACACGCTGTTCCAGACCTCGCTCCGGCACGCCGAGGTCAAGCGCTACGACGAGTGGTTCGCGACGGCTCTGCTGGTCGAGGACGGGCGCTGCCAGGGCGTCGCCGCGATCGAGCTGCGGACGGGCGAGATGCACGCGATCCGCGCGAAGACCGTGATCCTGTGCACCGGCGGCGGCGGGCGCGTCTTCCCCTTCACCACCAACGCCGCGATCAAGACCGGCGACGGCATGTCCATGGCCTACCGCGCCGGCGTCGCCCTCAAGGACATGGAGTTCGTCCAGTACCACCCCACCGGACTGCCCGGCACCGGCATCCTCATCACCGAGGCCGCCCGCGGCGAGGGCGGCATCCTCACCAACACCGAGGGCCGCCGCTACCTCGAGGACTACGACCTCGGCGCGCCCGTCCCCATCGACGACCCCCGCCACCCCCAGCTGCGGACGATGGAGCTCGGCCCCCGCGACAAGCTCTCGCAGGCGTTCATGAAGGAGCAGGACGCCGGCCGCGTCTTCGGCGGCGACTACGGCTCCTACGTCCACCTCGACGTGCGCCACCTCGGCGAGCGCGCCATCGAGGAGCGCATCCCCTTCGTGCGCGAGCTCGCGAAGAACTACGCCGGCATCGACCCCGTCCACGAGCCGATCCCGGTGCGCCCCGTCGTGCACTACATGATGGGCGGCGTCCACACCGACCTCGACGGCGCGACGAGCCTGCCGGGCCTCTACGCCGCCGGCGAGTGCGCCTGCGTCAGCATCAACGGCGCCAACCGCCTCGGCTCCAACTCGCTGACCGAGCTGCTGGTGTTCGGGCGCCGCGCCGGCCTCGCCGCCGCGCGCTGGGCGCGCGAGCAGCCGCAGCCGGACGCGGCGAGCCTCGGCGCGCAGGCCGCCGCCGAGTGGGGGCGGATCGAGGAGCGCTACCTGCGCCCGCGCGAGGGCGGCGAGCGCATCGCCGCCGTGCGCCGCGACCTCAACGCGGCGATGGAGGCCGGCGTCGGCGTCTACCGCGACGAGGCCGGCCTCGCGGCGACGGCGCAGCGCCTCGCCGGGCTGCGCGAGCGCGCCTCGAACCTCGCGCTCGACGACCACAGCCGCAGCTTCAACACCGACCTCACCGCCGCCCTCGAACTCGGCTTCCTGCTCGACGTCGGGGAGGCGGTCGCGCACTCGGCGCTGGCGCGCACCGAGTCGCGCGGGTCGCACCAGCGCACCGACCACCCCGAGCGCGACGACGAGCGCTTCCTGCGGCACTCGCTCGCCTACCGCACGGACGGCGCGCCGCGCGTCGAGTACGCCGACGTCGCGATCACGCGCTGGCCCCCGGCCGCGCGCACCTACGGCGACTAGCCGGAAGGAGGCCGCAGTGACCGCCGAGGCCCCGCCGCGCACCGTGACGCTCGAGCTGTTCCGCTACCTGCCGGACGAGGACAGCGCGCCCTCGTTCCGCCGCTACGAGGTGCCCTACCGCCCCGAGTGGGTCGTCCTCGACGCGCTCAACTACCTCAAGGACGAGGTCGACGGCACGCTCAGCTACCGCTGGTCGTGCCGCATGGGCGTCTGCGGCAGCTGCGGGATGATGGTCAACGGCTACCCGCGCCTCACCTGCAGCGCCTTCCTGCGCGAGTTCCTCCCCGGCCCGATCCGCGTCGAGCCGCTGCGCGGCTTCCCCGTCGAGCGCGACATGATCACCGTGCTCGACGACTTCATGGACAAGCTCACCGCCGTCAAGCCCTGGATCGTCCGCGCGGACGAACGGCCCGTCGAGGAGGGCGAGCACCGCCAGACGCCCGCGCAGCTCGCCGACTTCAAGCAGTTCAGCATGTGCATCAACTGCATGCTGTGCTACGCCGCCTGCCCGGTGTACGAGCACGAGGAGGACTTCGTCGGCCCCGCCGCGATCGCCCTCGCGCAACGCTACAACCTCGACTCGCGCGACGAGGGCAACGCCGGGCGCCAGCGCCTGATCTGGTCGGACGAGGGCATCTGGGACTGCACCTTCGTCGGCGAGTGCAGCGAGGTCTGCCCCAAGCACGTCGACCCGGCGGCGGCGATCCAGCAGGCGAAGGTGGAGGCGACGAACGGCTACTTCCTCTCGTTCCTGCCGTTCGGCCCCGGACGGCGCGGGGGGAGCTGACGGCGATGGCGCGCCCGCTGCCCCGCACGGCCTCGAACCTGTGGTGGAACCGCCGCTGGCCGTACCGCCTGTTCCTGCTGCGCGAGCTGTCGGCGGTGTTCGCCGCGATCTACGTCGTGCTGCTGCTGATCCTCGTGGGCCAGGTGCGCGAGGGCGAGGGCGCGTTCGGGGACTGGCTCGCGGTGCTGCGCCACCCCGCGCTGTGGATCGTCCACCTCGCCGCGCTCGGCTTCGCGCAGCTGCACACCGTGACGTGGTTCCGCGCCGTGCCGAAGGGCCTCCCGCTGAAGATCGGCGGGCGGCGCGCGCCGCCCGAGCTGCTCGTCGCCGCCAGCTACGCGCTGTGGGCGCTGGCCTCGGCCGTCGTCCTGCTGCTGTTCCTGGCCGGGTAGGCCTCGGAGGAGGGCAGAGCCGTGCGACCGTCGAACGAGCCGCTGTTCTGGGCGCTGTTCTCGGCGGGCGGCGTGGCGATCGCGCTGCTGATGCCGATGCTGATCATCGTGACGGGCTTCGTCGTGCCGGCCGGGGGGGTGGGGTTCGAGCGGCTGGACGCGGTGTTCGGCAGCCCGCCGGTCCGGCTGGCGGTGTTCGGGGTGTCGTTCCTCGCGTTCTTCCACGCGGCGCACCGCATCCGCCACACGCTCAAGGACCTCGGACTGCGCTCGGCTGCGACGCCGATCGCCGTCGTCTGTTACCTTGCGGCACTGGCGGGGACCGCCTGGGCCGCGTCCGTCGTGCTCTGACGGACGCGAGAGGAGGAACGCGCGATGACCGAGCGCCTGACGAGCATGTTCACCGCCATCGGAGCCGGGATCGTGGCCGGCGCGATCCTCGGGCTGGTGATCGGCGCGCTCGGCGACACGCCGGACGTCGTCACCGGCGCCATCTCGGGCGCCATCGCCGCGGTCGCCGCCGTCTTCATCAACTCCCACCACCGGTAGCCGGAGCGCGCGCGCGCCGAGGGCGCGCCGCTGCGGGCGCTCCCGCCGAGGGATGCGCCGCCCGCGCCATGCGCGCTCCGTGGCGCTACGGGCGCGTCATCTCCTCGGGGCGCACCCACTCGTCGAACTGCTCGCTGGTGACGTAGCCGAGGGCGAGCGCCGCCTCGCGCAGGGTCGAGCCCTCGACGTGGGCATGGTGGGCGACCTCGGCGGCGCGGTCGTAGCCGATGTGCGGGCTCAGCGCCGTCACCAGCATCAGCGAGGACTCCATGAGCTCGCGGATGCGCTCGCGGTTGGGCTCGATGCCGGCCACGCAGTGGTCGGCGAAGGAGACGGCGGCGTCGCCCAGCAGCCGCAGCGACTGCAGCGTGTTGTAGACGATCACCGGCTTGAAGACGTTGAGCTCGAAGTGGCCGGTCGCGCCGCCGACGTTGACCGCGACGTCGTTGCCGATCACCTGCGCGCAGACCATCGTCAGCGCCTCGGACTGGGTGGGGTTGACCTTGCCCGGCATGATCGAGGAGCCGGGCTCGTTGGCGGGCAGCACCAGCTCGGCGAGGCCCGCGCGCGGGCCGGAGCCGAGCAGCCGCACGTCGTTGGCGATCTTCATCAGCGAGGCCGCGATCGTCTTGAGCTGGCCGGACAGCTCGACCTGCGCGTCGTGCGCGGCGAGCGCCTCGAACTTGTTGGGGGCGGTCACGAAGGGCAGCCCCGTCAGGCTCGCGATCTCCGCCGCCACGCGCTCGCCGTACTCCGGGTGCGCGTTCAGCCCGGTGCCGACGGCGGTGCCGCCGAGGGCGAGTTCGTACAGCCGCGGCAGCGCGCCCTCGACGCGCGCGATCGCGTTCGCGGCCTGCCGCGCGTAGCCGGAGAACTCCTGCTCCAGCGTCAGCGGCGTCGCGTCCATGAGGTGGGTGCGGCCGATCTTGACGATGCCGGCGAACGCCGCCTGCCGCTCCGCCAGCGCCTCGCGCAGGCGCTCCAGCGCCGGCGCGAGGTGGCGCACCGCCTGCTCCGCCGCCGCGATCGACATCGCCCCCGGGAACACGTCGTTCGAGGACTGCGACATGTTGACGTGGTCGTTGGGGTGGACCGGGTCCTTGGAGCCGATCTCCCCGCCGAGCAGCTCGATCGCGCGGTTGGCGATCACCTCGTTGGCGTTCATGTTGGACTGCGTGCCGGAGCCGGTCTGCCACACCACCAGCGGGAAGTGCGCGTCGAGGCCGCCGCCGATCACCTCCTGCGCCGCCTCGCGGATCGCCGAGGCGCGCTCGCCGTCGAGCTTGCCGAGCGCCTCGTTGACCGTCGCCGAGGCGTGCTTGACGAGGCCGAGGGCGCGGACGATCGGGCGCGGCATCCGCTCGTCGCCGATGCGGAAGTTCTGCAGCGAGCGCTGCGTCTGCGCCCCCCAGTAGACGTCCGCGGCGACCTCGACCGCGCCCATGCTGTCGGTCTCGGTGCGTGTGGCGGCCCCGGCGCGGGCGTCGCCGTCCGTGGCGATGGCGGTCATGCGTGGTCCTTTCGCGCTGCCGCCGGCGCCGCTCGCGCCGCGCGGCCGTTCACGGGGCGTTCCCGCGCTCCGCGATCGGCACGTAGGGCCGGTCGCGGAGGCCGGTGTAGTGGAGGAGGGGGCGGATCAGGATGTTGTTGGCCATCTGCTCCAGCACCTGCACGGTCCAGCCCGGGACGCGGCCGACGGCGAAGATCGGAACGAACAGGTCCTGGGGGATGCCGTGCAGGTGGTAGATCGCGCCCGCGTAGAAATCGACGTTGACGCGCACGCCCAGCCGCGCGTAGGGGCGCATCGCCTCGACGACCGCCTCGAGGATGGCGTACCACCCGGGTTCGCCCTTCTCGCGGCTGAGGCGCAGCACGCCCTCGCGCAGGTGGCGGGCGCGCGGGTCCTCGGCGCGGTAGACGCGGTGGCCGAAGCCCATCACCGGCTCGCCCCGCGCGCGCAGGTCCTTGACGTAGTCCGCCGCCCGTTCCGGCGATCCGATCTCGCGCGCCATCCGCATCACGTTCTCGGCGGCCCCCCCGTGCGAGGGCCCCGCGAGCGCGGCCACCGCCGCCGTCACCGCGCCGTGCAGGTCGGCCTGCGTGCCCGCCACCACCCGCGCCGCGAACGCCGAGGCGTTCGAGCCGTGCTCGGCGTGGAGGATGAAGTCGGTGTCCATCAGCCGCGCCGCGTCCTCGCCCGGCTCCTCGCCGCCCAGCATGTAGAGGAAGTTGGCGGCGTGGGGCAGCGTGGCGCTCGGCTCGATCGGCTCGCGGCCCTCGCGGAGGGCGTGGTGCGCCATCACGATCGTCGGCAGCTGCGAGGTCAGCCGCACGCCCTTGCGGAGCGTGGCCTCGGGCGAGCCGTCGGCGGCCTCGGGGTCGAACGCGGCGAGGGCGGAGACGGCGGTCCGCAGCGCGTCCATCGGGTGCGCGCCGCGGACGAGGCGGAGCAGGTCGACGATCTCGCTCGGCAGCGCCCGCGCGGCGCGCAGTTCGGCCTCGAACGCCTCGAGCCGGGCGCGCGAGGGGAGGTCGCCGTGGAGCAGGAGGAAGGCGGTCTCCTCGAAGGTGGAGCGGGCGGCGAGGTCGTGGATGGAGTAGCCGCGGTACTGGAGGACGCCGGCGCGGCCGTCGATGAAGCAGGCGTCGCTGCGGTCGAAGTAGACCTCCTTGAGGCCGCGGTGGATGGCGATCCCGTCGGCAGCGGCCATCGAGCGTCGTCCCCCCGCCGGACGGCCCGCGCCGCGGCGCGGGCGGCGCGCCCGCTAGTCGTCCTCCAGCGTCGAGGTGTCGCCCTCGGGCAGGCCCAGTTCGCGCGCCTTGAGCAGGCGGCGCATGATCTTGCCGGAGCGCGTCTTCGGCAGCGAGTCGAGGAAGTCGATCTCGCGCGGCGCGACGCCGGGGCCGAGCCGCCGGCGGGCGTGCCCCATCAGCTCGCGGCGCAGCGCCGGGGAGGCCTCGTAGCCCTCGCGCAGCGAGACGAACGCCTTCACGACCTCCATCGCCACCGGATCCGGCTTGCCGATCACGCCGGCCTCGGCGACGGCCTCGTGCTCGATCAGCACGCTCTCGACCTCGAAGGGGCCGACGAGGTGGCCGGCGGTGTTGATCACGTCGTCGTCGCGGCCGACGAACCAGTAGTAGCCGTCGGCGTCCCGCTTCGCGCGGTCGCCGGTGAGGTACCAGCCGCCGCGGAAGCGCGAGTCGTAGCGCTCCTCGTCGTTCCAGTAGGTGCGGAACATCGAGGGCCAGCCCGGCTTCACCGCCAGCTGGCCCTCGCGATCCGGCTCCGTGATCTCGCGGTACTCGTCGTCGACGATCGCCGGCTCGATGCCGGGGAACGGCTTGCCCATCGAGCCGGGGCGGATCGGCAGCGAGGGGTAGTTGGCGATCATGATCGCGCCCGTCTCGGTCTGCCACCAGTTGTCGTGGATCGGCAGGCCGAACGCCTCCTGCCCCCACAGCACCCCCTCGGGGTTGAGCGGCTCGCCCACGGACATGACGTAGCGCAGCGAGGAGAGGTCGCGCGCCCGCGCAGCCTCGGCGCCGGCCTTCATCAGCATCCTGATGGCGGTGGGGGCGGTGTACCAGACGGTGACGCGGTGGCGCTCGATCGCGTCGTACCAGCGGCCGGCCCCGAAGCCGCCCTCGTAGACGAGGTTGGTCGCGCCGTTGGACCACGGCGCGAACATGTGGTAGCTGGTGCCCGTCACCCAGCCGGGGTCGGCGGTGCACCAGTAGACGTCGCCGGGGTGCAGGTCGATCGCGTACTTGCCGGTGGCGTAGTGCCCGATCACCGCGTTGTGGACGTGCGCCGCCCCCTTCGGCAGCCCCGTCGTGCCCGAGGTGAAGTGCATCACCGCCCAGTCCTCGGGCCCGGTGCGCTCGGTCTCGAACTCCTCCGCGGCGTCCTTCGTCAGCTCGAGGTAGTCGAGGTTGCCCGCGCCGGCCTCCGCGCCCTCGCGGTGGCCGACGACGACGACATGGCGGAGCGAGGGCAGGTCGCCGCGGATCTCGTCGATCTTGGGCAGCAGGCGGGGCGTCGTCACGACCATCGAGCCCTCGGCGCGGCGGATGCGCTCGGCGACGGCCTCGGGGCCGAACGCGGAGAAGAGGGGGGCGACGATCGCGCCGCGCTTGAGCGTGCCGAAGATCGCGAAGTAGAGCTCGGGGATGCGGTCGGTGAAGAAGAAGACGCGGTCGGCCTTGCCCACGCCGATCCCCGCGATCGCGTTGGCCCACTTGTTGGCCTCGCGCCGCATGTCGGCGAAGGTGTAGGTCTCGACCTCGCCGGCCGCCGACTCGAAGATCAGCGCGGCCTTGCCGGCGAGGGGGCCCGCGGCGTGGCGGTCGATGCACTCGTGGGCGAGGTTGTAGGAGCCGCCGGGCAGGTCAAGCTCGGCGATCACGTCGTCCCAGCTCCAGGACGCGCGCGCCGCCTCGTAGTCGGCGAGGTTGGGCGGCGCGGCGAGCGAGGCGGCGTCCTTCGCGATCTCGGCGTAGTCCGTGGCCATGTCGGCGGCTCCCCCCTCCCGCCGGGGGGCCTCGGCGGCCTCGCCGCGGCGGGACGGGTCCGAGTATACCCCGGCGCCGCCCGGCGTTCGCGGGCCGTGGCGCCGGGGCGCGCGCTCTCCCCTCCCGCCCCGCGATCGGCTACCCTCGTGGCGAGGCGTGGCGATGAACGACGAACGCGGCATCGACGAACGCGGCCCCGAGGTCACGATGACCGAGCCCGCGATCGAGCGGCTGCGGAACCTCGTGGCCAACGCCGGCGATCCGCCCGTCTCCGGCATCCGCCTCCAGATCGCGAGCCGCACCGCCGATGGCTTCGAGCACCTGCTGACGATGGTCGACGCCGGCGCCGAGCGCGAGGACGACTACGAACTCGACTTCGACGGCCTCGCCCTCTTCGTCGAGGGGGCCAGCGCCGAGCAGCTCGACGGCGTCTCCGTGCACTGGGAATACAAGGGCGAGGGCGTCAACGGGTTCGAGTTCGACAACCCGAACCCGCCGTGGAGCGATCCGCTCGCGCTGCGGGTGCAGCAGCTGTTCGACTCCAGCATCAACCCCGGCATCGCCGCCCACGGCGGCTTCGTCGACCTGATCGCCGTCGAGGACGGCGTCGCCTACATCCGCCTCGGCGGCGGCTGCCAGGGCTGCGGCCTCGCCGACGTGACGCTCAAGCAGGGCATCGAGGTCGCGATCAAGGAGGCCGTGCCGGAGATCGAGGCCGTCGCCGACGCCACCGACCACGCCTCGGGCGCGAACCCGTACTTCCAGCCCTCGAAGAAGTAGTGCCCCGCACCGAGGCGTCCCCGCCGCCCGCGAGGGACGCCGCCCCCGGAGCGGCGCCCGCGGACGGCCCCGCCGCCGCTGGCGCCCGCGTCCTGCTGCTCTCGACCTACGAGCAGGGCCACCAGCCGCTCGGCCTCGCCGCGCCCGCCGTCGCGCTGCGCGCGCGCGGCCACCGCGTGGACGCGATCGACCTCGCCGTCGAGCCGCTCGACGAGGAGCGCGTGCGAGCGGCCGACCTCGTGGCGCTGTCCGTGCCGATGCACACCGCCTCGCGGCTCGCGCTCGCGCTCGCGCCGCGGCTGCGCGCGCTCCGCCCCGAGGCGCCGATCGCGCTCTACGGCCTCTACGCCGGCCTGCTCGCCGGCCTGCGCGAGGACGGCGTCGTCGACGCCGTGGCCGGCGGCGACTACGAACCGGCGCTGTGCGCCCTCGCCGATCGCGCCGCCGCGCGCGGCGGCGGGGACCCCCCGGCGGGGGGAGGGGACGGCGGCGCGTTCGCGCGGCGGCGCCATCCCGCGCCGGACCGCGCGGGGCTGCCGCCGCTCGCCCGCTACGCGCGGCTGGAGACGGCGGACGGCCTCGCCCTCGCCGGGTACGTCGAGGCCAGCCGCGGCTGCGCCCACCGCTGCCTGCACTGCCCCGTGACCGCCGCCTGGGGCGGCCGCCTGCGCCTCGTGGACGCCGATGCGGTGCTGGCCGACGCCGCGGCGCAGGTCGCGCTCGGCGCGGCCCACCTCACGTTCGGCGACCCCGACTTCCTCAACGCCGTCCCGCACTCGCTCGCCGTCGCCGAGGCGCTGCACGCCCGCTGGCCCGCGCTCACCTTCGACGTGACGGCGAAGGTCGAGCACCTGCGGGAGCACGCCCCGCTGCTGCCGCGGCTGCGCGAGCTCGGCTGCCTGTTCGTGACCTCGGCCTTCGAGTCGACGAGCGACGAGGTGCTGCGCCAGCTCGACAAGGGCCACGCCGCCGCCGACCTCGCGCCCGCCCTCGATGCGTGCGCGCGCGCCGGGCTGGCGCTGCGGCCGACATGGATGACGTTCACGCCGTGGACGCGGGCCGGGGACGTCGCCGCCCAGTTCGCGTTCGTCGAGGCGCACGGCCTCGCCGCGCGCGTGCCCGCCGTGCAGTACGGGCTGCGGCTGCTCGTGCCGCCGGGCTCGCCGCTGATCGGGCCGCTGCGCGAACAGGGGCTGCTCGGCGGCTACGACGGCGAGGCGCTGACCTGGCGCTGGCGCGCCCTCGACCCCCGCACCGTCGCGCTGCAGCGCGACCTCGCCGCCCTCGCCGCCGAGGTCCACGCCGCCGAGGGCCACGACGCGACGGGCCACGACGCGACGGGCCACGACGCGGGCGGCGACGCCCATGCCCGCCTCTTCGCGCGGATGCGCGACGCCGCCTTCGCGGCGGCGGGACGCCCGCCGCCGGACGGGGCGCCGCCGCGCCGGCTGCCGGCGGCGCCCGGCCTGACCGAGAGCTGGTTCTGCTGAGCGGAGCCGACCGCGGAGCAGGCTGCTTCGCTCGACCCCGTTCCCGTCTGAGGCGCGGCCCGCCGCGCTACTCCTCGGCGGGCGGCGTCTCCGAGTGCACGAGGCCGACGACGTTGCCCTCGGGGTCGGCGAAGAGCGCCATCGTCACCATGCCGGGGATGACCGTGATCTCCTGCACCGTGCGCCCGCCGAGCTCCTCGACCCTGTCGAGGTAGCCCTGCAGGTCGTCGACCTCGATGTAGACGGTGACGCCGGGGCTGTCGGCGGCGGTGACGCCGCCGCCGATGCCGCGCCCGTCCTGCTCCTCGACGAGGCCGTAGGCCATCGGGTTGTCGGCCATCACGTTCCAGCCGAAGGCGTCGCCGTAGAAGCGCTGCAGCGCGGCGCCGTCGGCGCCGCCGATCTCGAAGTGCACCACCGGGTTCGGCATTCGCCCGATCCTTTCGCCGCGGGAGCGGTCGCCTTGCGCCCGATCCAACCTAGCACGCCGCTCACGCGAGCGGACGGGGCGGCTCCTCCCCGGCCGGCGGGGCGGCGTCCTCGTCCTCGATCACGACGCGCAGGCGGGCGTGGGCCTCGCGCAGCGAGGCCTCGACGGCCTCGGGGCGGTCGCCGCGCGCGAAGAGGAAGCCGAGGTACTCGCTGCCCTCGGGCAGCGGCGTCACGCGCTGGCCGGGGCGGATCGTGATCTCGAGGCCGGCGACGCCGGGCGTCGCGCGCGCCCGCTCGAGGCCCTCGACGCGGGCGAGCCGCCCGCCGCGCGGGATCGGCAGCATCATCACGCCCGAGGCCGCCAGGCTGCGCGCGGGGCGCGCCTCGCGCGCGCCGGTGGCGTGGCGCAGCAGCAGCTCCTCCAGCGACACGCCCGCGCCGAAGTGCAGCGTGCGCGAGCAGAGGCCGCCGATGCTGCGCGCCGCGACGTCGATCGGCCACGCCCGCCCCCCGCCGAGCCGCAGCTCGGCGTGCAGCGGCCCGTGGCGCAGGCCGAGCGCGCGCGCCGCCGCCGCCGCCGTCTCCCGCACCAGCTCGCGCTGCGCCTCCGGCAGCCGCGAGGGCGTGACGTAGATCGTCTCCTCGAAGTACGGCCCCTCCAGCGGGTCGGGCTTGTCGAAAACGGCGAGGGCGTCGAGTTCGCCGTCCGTGAGCAGGCCCTCGACCGAGACCTCGGGGCCGGGGATGTAGCCCTCGATCAGCACGCGGTCGCCCGCGTCGCCGCACTCCTCGCGCACGGCGGGGTCGCGCAGCAGGTCGCGCACGCGGGCGAAGGCGGCGGCGAAGGAGGCGCGGTCGTCGGCGCGGATCACGCCGCGGCTGCCCGCCAGCGCGAGCGGCTTGACCACGCACGGCAGCGGAACCGAGGCGGCGAGCGCCTCGGGGTCGGCGCCGAGCGGCGCCGTCAGCCACGGCGGCGAGGGCAGGCCGCCCGCCTCCAGCCGCTCGCGCAGCAGCGACTTGTCGCGCGTGGCGGCGACGGCCTCCGGCGCGTTGTGGGGCAGCCCGAGGCGCTCCGACGCCCGCGCCGCCGCGATCGCGCCCGCGTCGTCCACCGCCACCACCGCGTCGAGCGGCCGCTCGCGCGCCAGCGCCGCGATCGCCTCCGCCGCCGCCTCGGGATCGCCGAGCGGCAGCGCGACCGTGCCCCCCGGCGCGAACGCCTCCGCCGCCGACCGGCGGTCGGAGCCGACCACGACCTCGACGCCGAGCGCGTCCGCCGCCGCCATGAAGTCGGGCGCGCGGTAGCTGGCGCTCGGGATCAGCAGCAGCACCCGCGCCATCCGAGGCCTCCCGCCGCCCGCCCGCGATCCGGCTACCATCGGGGGCCTCGATGGTAGCGCGCGGCGGCCTACCCCGTGAGCGCCGGATACCTTATGCTCGTTGAACGCAGGTGCGAGTGGCGCGGCTGCGCCGGGGAGCGTCGCATGTCCGACTCCGATCAGGCGACCGTCCACCGGGTGGCCGACTACTTCCTCACGCGGAGCGCGACCCTGACGCACATGAAGCTGCAGAAGCTCTGCTACTACGCGCAGGGCTTCCATCTGGCGTTCCGGCGCGAACCGCTGTTCGGCGAGCCGCTGCGCGCGTGGGCCTACGGGCCGGTCGTGCGCGAGCTGTGGGACAGGTTCCGCTACGCGCGAGGGCACCTCGCCCCGCCGGAAGACTTCGACGAGGAGGCGTTCACGCCCGAGCAGCGCAAGTTCCTCGGCATCGTGTGGGCGCGCTTCGGGGAGTACCCGGCGATCGAGCTCTCCCGCATGACCCACGAGGAAGCCCCGTGGCGCGACGCCTACGCGCGGCTGAAGCGCACCCGGGACGACGTCATCACCCACGAGTCCCTGATCGAGTGGTTCGGCCCGCGGTTCGTCGAGCTCGACACGGCCGAGGCCCCGGCGCCCCCCAGCAAGGAGCTGTTCCAGCGGGTGCTGGCGAGGGCGTGAGCACGGGGCGGGAGGACGCCAGCGAGCCCCGCTCGCTCTGGTCGGCGCACTTCCTCGAGGCGGATTCCGAAGACGACAGGTTCGATGTCGATGAGAGTGGCGTCGCAGGCGATGTCGCCGAACTCGACATCGACGGCCGGTTCGACTACGGAGGCGCGGTGCAGTCCCTCCGCGTGGACGCGACGACCATGAACGAGTTCGTGGAGCGTGGCGCGGACACGCACGTCATCGTCTACGAGACCGTCGTGCTTCGTTACCGGCTCGACTACGATACGAGAACAGCCACCCTGCTCCGCCTCGAACCCAGCCCCGGCGAATGACCGCCGAACCCAACCCGAGGCGGTGCTGGCGCGCGACGGCCCGGACAACCCTGCGAGGTGCGCTCCCCGCGAGGCTGGGCGGCGCGTAGCGCGTCGAGGCGCCCCCGATGGTTAGCGCTCGGCGCTGCTCAGTGCGTGGGCACCGCGTCATGCAAGTTCTTCATCAAGTGCGAGAGCATTTTGGAGCACTACTTTAAGTTCATTAGCAAGCTCCTCCATGGCGGCCTTGTCAGGCGAATGCTCCAATTCTTCACTGGTGTCCGTATAGCCGTACGCCTCTACAAGAAGGGAGCGTGCTTGAGATACGATGAGATGACCGACATCCCTGTATTTGCGCTTGTTGTCGAGCCGATCATTCTTTGGCCACGACCTCATGCGCTCCCACATCGCTCGCCGTTCGTAACGCCTCCACTCTTCCATCACAACCTGAACAGAGCAGACATACTTGCGAAGCATGAAACGAGTAGTGTACATAGCAGCGATCGGTTGTCGCGGCTTTCTCAGAGAGACAAGTTCCTGTAGTCCAGCAGACAGAGTATCATAGGCGGTTTGGGCACTGCCTCGTTGAATGTCCAGCCAATTCAGAAGGTGCCGGACACCATGCGGGAGGTGCGACGCGGCGGAGGGAGAGAGGGCGAGCCAATCGAGTGGCGGGCGGACCTTGGGATCGACGATCCACTCATCGGCAAGGCGACGGCACGTCTCGGCATAGCCTTCCAGGTCCATGCGGATCGTGTCGTTGAACCCGATGCGTTCATGGACGCGCCGCTTCCGATCCAACCACATGGTGGCCCCAGCGCCGATCAGCGCGCCAATCAGACCAGTCGCGCCGGTCACAATTGCTACGGCCAACGTGTCGGTCAAGGCGCTATTGCTCCTGATGCTCGTTATCGAGCGCCTCGGACTTCGCGGGCATCAGGGTCGAGGGCACGATCCCGGAAGCATCCGATTACTCCATCACCCTGCTCATGGCCTAATCACTTTCTCGAACTCCTGCCTCAGATTCATGAGCGCTTCGTGAACGCCGTGCAGATTGTATTTCTTTCCTAGCAGATTTACGGAGTCAGGGCCTTGCCCTACTGTCCAGGAGTTTCCGGTCCACCAGAAAGGCACACCATCTACTCCCCGCACGGTTTGGTAACCTACCGGTTTGCACCTGAGGCGGTGCTTCGAGTCGGACAGGGCCTCCTCGTAGTGGGTGTAGGCGTCGCGCAAGTCCTTGCCCTTCTCCTGCCACGCTCCGACAAACGCCTTGGCGGCGCTGCGAACCGACTGCGGAAACGGCTCGGGCCACCCTCGTCGTTCGAGGATGCGACACGCCTTGCTGACGTGGTCGAGTTTGAGGACGTACCGCTCAACCCTGTCCCAATATTCCCAAATGTTGTCGTCGTCCACTACCTCGTGTTTGCCGATGGTCGTGGCTTGTCCCATCTGCTCGAGGCAGAAGATCGCAACCCCCATCTGATCGCCGTCGGTCATGAGTTCAGCGCCTCTCCGCCAAGCGCCGCTGCCATCGCAGCCCATGTGTTCGCCGCCCCACGATAGCATTGAGGCCGCCCGCACGCCAGCCGCGCGCCGCCCTTGCCGCGCGGCGCAGCCGCCGAGGGCGCCCCCGTCAGCCGTCTCCGCCGCGGCCGTTGCGGCCGAGGTCGTCGCCGGGGAAGGAGGCGGGGCGGGGGCGGTGGCCGCCGCGGCCGGCGAGCGGCACGTTGCCGGCGAGGGCGGCGACGAACGCGCCGCCCATCAGCCCTCCGCCCGCGCCGAGGATCCAGCCCGCCACGGCGGGGTCGGCGTCGAGCACGAAGCCGCCGACGGCGAGGCCGGCGGCGAGGCCGCCGAACACCGGCAGGTAGACGCGGACGGCGTTTCGCATCGGCGCGCGGCTCCGCTCGTCGCGCTGCGTCAGTAGAGGTCGCGGAGGTCGAACATCGGCCCGTCGGTGCAGATCAGCCGCACGCCGCCGCGCCGGGGGAAGACGGCGCAACCGTAGCAGATGCCCATGCCGCAGGCCATGCGCTCCTCCAGCAGCGCCTGCACGGGCTTGCGCGAGCCCGCGCGCCGGAGGACGGCGGCCAGCGCCTCGAACATCGGGTTGGGGCCGCAGGCGAAGGCCTGGTCGGCCCACGGCAGCAGGCGCTCGAAGGGGGCGGTGACGAGGCCGCGCTCGCCGAGCGAGCCGTCCTCGGTGACGGCGACGACCTCGACGGCCTCGGGCAGCAGGCGCGGGGGGAAGATGGCGGCCTCCGAGGCGCCGCCGAGCACGAACGTCACGTCGCGCCCCTCGGCGGCGAGGCGGTCGGCGAGCCACACGAGGGGCGCGCAGCCGATGCCGCCGGCGACGAGCAGCATGTGCCCCACGCGCGGGCGCGGCTCGTAGCCGCGGCCCAGCGGCCCCACCACGCGCACGGCGTCGCCGGGCGAGCGGCCCGCGAGCCACGCGGTGCCGCGCCCCACGGCGTCGAACAGCAGCGCGAACTCCGGCCCGTTGCGGCCCTCGCGCACGCGGTGCACCGACAGCGCGCGGCCCAGCAGCGGATCGAGGCCCTCGCCGGCGTAGGCCATCACGAACTGGCCGGGCGCGGCGCGGCGCAGCGGCTCCGGCATCTCCGCCCACAGCACGTGCGTCCGGCCGTAGAGGCGGGCGCACTCCGTGACCTCGACGGTGAGGCTCCGCACGGCGTCAGCCGGCGACCGCGCCGTGGAGCAGGCCCGCGGCGCCTGCCGCCGCGATCCAGCCGTAGGAGGGGACGATCCCGCGTCCGAGCGCGACGGCGCTCGCGGCGAGCAGCGCCGCCGTGAGCGCGTCGAGGGGCAGTTCGAGCAGCAGCAGCAGCGCCGCCCCGGCGATCGCGCCGAACACGGCGGCGGCCACCGCGTCGAGGAAGGCCGTCGCCGCGGGCGACCCCTCGAGGCGGTCGAGCACGCGCCCGAGCGACATCGCGAAGACGAAGGCGGGAGCGAACACCGCCGCCGTCGCGAGCGCGGCGCCCCACCAGCCGGCGGCGGCGTAGCCGACGAACGTCGCCGTCGTCACGATCGGCCCCGGCGTCGCCTGCCCGACGGCGACGCCGTCGAGGAACTGCGCGTCGGTGAGCCAGCCCTGCGCGACGGCGTCGGGCTGGAGCAGCGGGATCATGACGTAGCCGCCGCCGAACAGCAGCGCGCCGGTCTTGAGGTGGACGAGGGCGATCGGGACGGCCTCGGGCAGGCTCGCCGCGATCAGCGGCGGGCCGTGCGGCAGCATCGGCAGCGCGGCGGGCAGCGCCGAACCGAGCCCGGGCCAGCCGCGCCAGCGCACGAGCAGCGCGAGCGCGCCCGCGCCGATCAGCGCGAACAGCGCCCACGGCGGCGCGAGCACGGCCACGGCGAACGCCGCGGCTGCGAACGCCATCGGCAGCGGGCCGCGCCGCGCGGGGCGGCGCAGCCGCCACGCCGCGATCGCCACGAGCACGACGACGGCGGGGCGGACGCCGGCCAGCAGGTCGTCGGCGCGCGGCGTCGCGCCCCAGCGGAAGTAGGCCCACGACAGCGCACCCACCATCAGCGCCGCGGGCAGGATGAAGGCCGCGCCCGAGAGCAGGCCGCCGGCGATCCCGCCGCGGCGGTGGCCGAGGTGGATCGCCATCTCCGTCGAGTTCGGCCCCGGCACGAGGTTCGTCGCCGCCAGCGAGCGCGCGAAGGCGTCGCCGCCCAGCCAGCCGCGGCGGCGCACGTACTCGTCCTCCATCATCGCGAGGTGCGCGACCGGCCCGCCGAAGGCGAGCACGCCGAGCCGCAGGAACGAGCCGCCGATCTCCGCGAGCGCGCCGCCCGCGCTCACCGCCGCGCCCCGGCCCCGCCGGGCGCCGCCGCGCGCGCGGCGGGCCGCAGCAGGCGGCGCACCGCCTCGAGGTCCGCGCGGACGTGGGTGGCGCCGGCCGCGCGCAGCCCGGCCTCGCCGCGGATGGCGGCGAGGCCGACGACGGCGGCGACGCCGGCTCCCGCCGCCGCGCGCATGTCGGCCTCCGTGTCGCCGACGAAGACGCAGCGCGGCGCCTCGGCGCCGAGCGCTGTCAGCGCGTGGCGCACCGGCGCGGGCGACGGTTTCTGCTCCGGCGCCGTGTCGCGCCCGACCACGACCGCGAAGCGCTCCGTCCAGCCGAGGCGCCCGATCAGCGCCCGCGCTCCGCGCTCGATCTTCGAGGTCACGATCGCGAGCGGCAGGCCGGCCTCCGCGAGGTCGCCGAGCAGCGCGCCGGCGCCCGGCAGCGGGCGGGTGCGAGGCATGTACTCCTCGTAGTAGCGGGGCATGAATTCGGCATGGATGCGGTCGGCCTCGGCGGCGCCGACGGGGGCGACGGCGCGGATCACGTCCCGCATCGGCGGGCCGAACTGCGCCGTCAGCGCCCCGGCCGCGACGGCGTGGCCGTGGCGCGCGAGGGTGTCGGCGAGCGCCTCGGCGATCGAGGCCATCGAGTCGGCGAGCGTGCCGTCGAGGTCGAACAGCACGGCGGCGGGAGGGGCGGGGAGGGGAGGCTCGGCGGCGCGTCCCGCGCTCACGGGCCCGCCGGGGGTCCGCCGTCGCGGTAGGCGGCGAGGGGGCGGACGTGGTAGGAGCCGGGGTCGGACAGCGGCTCGATGGCGGCGCGGGCGGTGTCCAGCGAGGTGAAGCAGGGGATGGGCATCTCGGTCGCGGCGCGGCGGATGTGGAAGCCGTCGCGGAGGTGGGAGGCGCGCCCGCCCTCGAGCGTGTTGACAACGGCCCGCACGCTGCCGTCGCGGATCACGTCCACCACGTTGGGGTGTCCCTCGGACAGCCGCTTGGTCACGAACTCGACGGGCAGGCCGAGGCCGCGCACCAGCGCCGCCGTGCCCTCGGTCGCGTAGAGGCGGCAGCCGTGGCGGTGCAGCTCGCGGATCAGCGGCAGCGCTTCCGACTTCGTGCGGTTGGCGAGCGAGAGCAGGAACGGCGTCTCGCGCTCGATCGCCACGTTCGAGGCGATCGCCGCCTTCCGCATCGCCGCCCCGAAGCTGTGGTCCACCCCCATCACCTCGCCCGTCGATTTCATCTCCGGCCCGAGGAACGTGTCCACGCCGATCAGCTTCGACATCGAGAACACGGGCGCCTTGACCGCCACGAGGTCGCGGTCGGGGCGCAGTCCGCCCTCGTGGCCCTGCTCCGCCAGCGAGCGCCCCAGCATGACGTGCACGGCGAGCGTGACGAGGGGCACGCCCGTCACCTTCGAGATGAAGGGCACGGTGCGCGAGGAGCGCGGGTTGACCTCGATCACGAACACGCCGGGGCCGGACGGGTCGGCGGCGGGGGCGATCACGTACTGCACGTTCATCAGCCCGCGCACGCCGAGGGCGAGCGCGACGCGCGTGGTGTAGTCCACGATCGCCTCGCGCTGGGCCGCGGTGACGCTGCGCGGCGGGTAGACCGCCATCGAGTCGCCGGAGTGGACGCCCGCGCGCTCGATGTGCTCCATGATGCCGGGGATCAGCACCCGCTCCCCGTCGCAGACCGCGTCCACCTCGATTTCGAGGCCTTCGAGGTACTTGTCGATCAGGATCGGGCCGGAGCGCTCGGCGAGGGCGGCGCCGAAGTAGCGCACGAGCTCGTTGGCGTCCTGCACCACCTCCATCGCGCGCCCGCCGAGCACGTAGGAGGGGCGCACGAGCACCGGGTAGCCGATCGCCTCGGCCGTCGGCAGCGCCTCGTCGAGCGTCGTGACGGCGGAGCCGGGCGGCTGCGGGACGCCGAGCTCGGAGAGCAGCCGCTCGAAGCGCCCGCGATCCTCGGCGAGGTCGATCGCGTCGGCGGAGGAGCCGGCGATCGGCAGCGCCGCGCGCTGCAGCCCGCCCGCGAGGTTGACCGCCGTCTGCCCCCCGAACTGCACGATCGAGGGCGGCGCCTCCGCCCCTCCCGCCTCGTTGTCCAGCAGGTCGCGCACCGCCTCCTCGTCGAGCGGCTCGAAGTAGAGGCGGTCGGAGGTGTCGAAGTCGGTGGAGACGGTCTCGGGGTTGGAGTTGGCGAGGATCGAGCGCACGCCCGCGGACTGGAGGGCGCGCGCGGCCTGCACCGAGCAGTAGTCGAACTCGATGCCCTGGCCGATGCGGATGGGGCCGGAGCCGACGACCAGCATCCGCTCCCGCCCGCGTTCGGGGGCGGCGTCGTTCTCGGCCTCGTAGGTGGAGTAGAAGTAGGGGGTGGCGGCGTCGAATTCGGCGGCGCAGGTGTCGACCATCTTGTAGACGGGGCGCAGGCCCCACTCCTCGCGCAGGGCGCGCACCTGGTCGGGCAGGCGGTCGGCGAGGGTGGCGATCGCGGCGTCGCCGAAGCCCGCGCGCTTGGCCTCGCGCAGCAGCTCGGGCGTGAGGTCCTCGGCCAGCAGCCGCCGCTCCAGCGCCACGATGCGCCCCAGCCGTTCGAGGAACCACGGGTCGATGCCGGTGCGCCGCGCGAGGGCGAGCGGGGCCTCGCCGCGCCGCAGCGCCGCCAGCAGCCGCCACAGCCGGTCGTCCGTCGCCGCGAGGTCGCCGCCGCCGGGTTCGGCGGCGTCCCAGTCGGGGTGCTCCCAGAGCGCCGAGCGCCCGCCGAGTTCGAGCGAGCGCACGGCCTTCTGGAGGGCGGCCTCGAAGGTGCGGTCGATCGCCATCACCTCGCCGGTGGCCTTCATCTGGGTGCCGAGGCTGCGGTCGCCGAAGGCGAACTTGTCGAAGGGCCAGCGCGGGATCTTGACGACGCAGTAGTCGAGCGCCGGCTCGAAGGCGGCCGTGGTGCGGCCGGTGACGGCGTTCGTGATCTCGTCGAGGCGCTTGCCGGCGGCGATCTTGGCCGCCACCCGCGCGATCGGGTAGCCCGTCGCCTTCGAGGCCAGCGCCGAGGAGCGCGAGACGCGCGGGTTGACCTCGATCACGTGGTATTCGAGGGCGTCGGCGTCCTCCGCGCCGGGCCAGGGGGTGACGTCGGGGCGCGGGGCGAGGGCGAACTGGACGTTGCAGCCGCCCTCGATGCCGAGCGCGCGGATGATCTTGAGCGCGCTCGTCCGCAGCATCTGGTAGTCGCGGTCGGACAGCGTCTGCGAGGGCGCCACCACGATCGAGTCGCCGGTGTGCACGCCCATCGGGTCGAGGTTCTCCATGTTGCAGATCGTCACGCAGGTGTCCGCGCCGTCGCGCATCACCTCGTACTCGATCTCCTTCCAGCCGAGCAGGCAGCGCTCGACCAGCACCTGCGAGATCGGCGAGGCGGCGAGGCCGCCGCGCACGATCCGCTCGTACTCCCCGGCCGTGGCGGCGATGCCGCCGCCGGTGCCGCCGAGGGTGTAGGCGGGGCGGATCACGAGCGGCAGGCCGATGCGGTCGCGGGCGGCCTCGGCTTCCTCCCAGCTGGAGGCGATGGCCGACTCGGGCGCGGGCTCGCCGATCTCGCGCAGCAGCCCGCGGAAGCGCTCGCGGTCCTCGGCGAGGCGGATCGAGTCGAGCGGGGTGCCGAGCAGCCGCACGCCGTGGCGGTCGAGCACGCCGGCCTCGGCGAGCTCGACGGCGAGGTTGAGTCCGGTCTGGCCGCCGAGGGTGGGCAGCAGGCTGTCGGGGCGCTCGGCGGCGATCACGCGCTCCAGCACCTCGACCGTCAGCGGCTCGACGTAGACGGTGTCGGCGATGTCCTCGTCGGTCATGATCGTGGCGGGGTTGGAGTTGACGAGGACGGAGTGGATGCCCTCCTCGCGCATCGCCTTGCAGGCCTGGGTGCCGGCGTAGTCGAACTCGGCGGCCTGCCCGATCACGATCGGGCCGCTGCCGATGATCAGGACCTTGCGCGGGCGCCCGCCGTCCCGCTCCGTCGCGGTCAGTTGTGGTAGCCCTTCCGGTAGTCCTTGCCCAGCAGCCCGATCTCCGCCACGACGTCGAGGTCGGGGTAGTGCACCTCGGGGTCGGGCGCGACGCGCCCCATCTTGACGTGGGTGACGGGGTAGGTCCCGAAGTCCGCCTCGAGGAAGGGCGAGACCGCGCGGGCGATGGCGGCGCGGTCGCCGCCCGCCGTCAGGTAGGCGACGGGGATGTCGGGCACGAAGTCGTCCTCGGGACCGGTGCGGATGCCCTTCTCGCGGAACACCTGCGCCGCCTTCGGGACGCCGAGGGCGATCTGGCGCCGCACCTCGCGCAGCGCGTAGCCGTCCTCGGCGCCGAGGTAGACGGCGTCCTCGCGCGCCGAGACGCCGCGCACCGCGAGCGTGAACGGCTCGACGCGGTGCACCCTCGGCGCGGCGTTGACGTAGAACGTCTCGACCTGCGACCAGTAGATGTCGACCGCGCGCAGGAAGCCGAGCTGCAGGAACTTGAGGTGCAGGAAGCGCTCCGGCGGCAGGTCCACCCCGGCGAGGCCCGCGAGGGCCTCGCGCAGCGGCGCGATGCGGTCCGCGAGCTCGGGGTAGTCGGCGCCCACGGGCTGGAAGAAGCTGATCTCGGGCCGCCAGCCGTGGGAGACCTCGCCCCAGTTGGCCCAGTAGTCGCCGGGGGAGCCGGGGGCCTCGACGAAGCGGGCCCAGTCGGCCTCGCGCCGCCGCGCGTACTCGCTCGCCGCGTCCGCCGCCGCGCCTGCGTCGCTGGTCACGGGTCTACTCCTGCTCCAGGGGCAGCTCGAAGTGAGCGCCGGGATTGGTGAACGGCACCATCGCGCCGATGGCCGAGAGGTAGGAGAGGGCGGCCTCGTTGCCCTCCGGCAGCTGGCCGCGGATGGCGCTGTAGCCGCGCTCGCGCGCGAACGCCAGCGCCGCCTCGGCCAGCCGCGTCGCGTAGCCCTTGCGCCGCTCGCCGAGGCGCACCCACGCCCCGTAGAAGCAGGCCCCGGCGTCGCCCTCGAGCGGCTCGACGATCGCGAAGGCGAGGATGCGCCCGCCGTCCTCGAACGCGAACATCGCCCCCTCCCCGCCGAGGCGGTCGAGCCACGCGCGCACCGCGGCGGCATCCATCGGCCCGTCGAGGGCGACGGGCACTCCCTCGCCGAGCACCTCGGCGACGATGTCGGCGACCTGGGCGGCGTCGGCCTCCCCGGCGCGGCGGACGGTGGGCGTCATGGGCGTGCCTCCCCTCGCACGGTAGCGAGGAACCGGTCGAACAGGAACTCGGTGTCGTGCGGGCCGGGCGAGGCCTCCGAGTGGTACTGGATGGTGAAGAGCGGCAGCTCGCGGTGCGTCATCCCCTCCACGGTACCGTCGTTGAGGTGCACCTGCGAGACCTCGACCGCGGGGTCGAGGCCGTCCGGGTCCACGGCGTAGCCGTGGTTCTGGGAGGTGATGTAGACGCGGCCCGTGGCCTCGTCGCGCACGGGGTGGTTGGCGCCGCGGTGCCCGAACTTGAGCTTGAAGGTCGTGGCGCCGAACACCCGCCCCAGCACCTGGTGGCCGAGGCAGATGCCCATCAGCGGCGTCCGTCCGGCGAGGCCGCGCGCCGCCCCCGCGACGTGGTCGAGCAGCATCGGGTCGCCCGGCCCCGGCGAGATCAGCACGCCGTCCGGCCCCAGCGCCAGCACGTCCTCGGCGGTGGCGTCGTGCGGCACGGCGGTGACGCGGCAGCCGCGGCGGCGGAGGTGGCGCATGATGCTGCGCTTCACGCCGAGGTCGATGACCACGACGTGCGGCCCCCCGGCGGGATCGGCGTCCGCGCCGTCGCCCTCGCCGCCGCCGAACTCGTAGGCGGAGGCGGTGGAGACCGCGGCGACGTGGTTCTGCGCGCCGTAGGGGGGTTCGCGGCGGAGGCGCGCCAGCGCCTCGGCGGGCGTCTCGTCGCGCGTGATGGTGCCCATCACGACGCCCCGCGAGCGCAGCCGCCGCGCCAGCGCGCGCGTGTCGATGCCGGCGACGCAGGGCACGCCGGCGGCCTCCAGCCAGTCGCCGAGCGCGCGCTCGCCGCGCCAGCGCGAGGGCAGCGCGGTCAGCTCGCGCACGACGAAGCCGCGGGCCTGCACGCGCGCGCTCTCGCCGTCCTGCGCGTTGACGCCGTAGTTGCCCTGCAGCGGGTAGGTCATCGTCAGGATCTGGCCGCCGTAGGAGGGGTCGGTGAGCGCCTCCTGGTAGCCGGTCATCGAGGTGTTGAACACGACCTCGCCGGTGGCGCGGACGGGCGCGCCGTGGCCCTCGCCCTCGAACACGAGGCCGTCGGCGAGCACCAGCCGCGCGGCGGCCGGGCGCGCGCTCACGCCGCCGCCCCCGCCAGCGCGTGCGCGACGCGCCCGCCGTGGACGGTCGCCACCACGCGCCCGCGCAGCCGCCGCCCCGCCAGCGGCGTGTTGCGGCCCATCGACGCGAACTCCTCGGGATCGACCGTCCACTCGGCCTCGGGGTCGAGCAGCACGACGTCGCCGGGCGCGCCCGGCGCGAGCGTGCCGAGACCCTCGAGGCCGGGGCGGCGGTCGAGCCGCCAGGCGCGCGCGGGCCCGGCGGTGAGCCGCTCGATCAGCGCGGGCAGCCCGATCGCGCCCCCGTGGACGAGGCCCATCGCCACGCCGAACGCCGTCTCCAGCCCGCTGATGCCGGGGGCGGCGCGGTCGAACTCGATCTCCTTGTCGGACGCCGCGTGCGGGGCGTGGTCGGTCGCGATCGCGTCGATCGCGCCGTCGCGCAGCGCCGCGGCGCAGGCGTCGAGGTCGTCCTGCTCGCGGAGCGGGGGGTTCACCTTCGCGTGGGGGTGGTAGCCGATGCGGCGGTAGCCGCCGCCGGGGTCGCGATCACCGGGGGCGAAGGCGACCTCCTCGTGGGTGAGGGCGAGGTGGTGGGGGGTGACCTCGGCGGTGACGCGCGCGCCGCGCGCGCGGGCGGCGCGGATCAGCGCCACCGAGCCGGCGGTGGAGACGTGCTGGACGTGGAGGTGCGCGTTGGCCAGTTCGGCGAGCGCGATGTCGCGCGCGACGAGCGTCTCCTCGGCGCTGGAGGGCCGCCCGCGCAGGCCGAGGCGCGCCGCCACCCAGCCCTCGTGCATGTGGCCGTCGTGGACGAGCGCGGGGTCCTCGCAGTGCTGCGCGATCGGCAGGCCGAAGCGCGTCGCGTACTCCAGCGCGTGGCGCATCAGCCGCGCGTCGGCCACGGCGTCGCCGTCGTCGGACAGCCCGACGACGCCGGCCTGCGCCAGCTCGCCGGCCGGGGCGAGCTCGGCGCCGGCGCGCCCGCTGGTGATGCAGCCGAGCGGCAGCACGCGCACGCGCGCGGACGCCTCGGCCTCGCGCAGCACCGACTCCACCGCCGAGCGGCGGTCCAGCGGCGGGTCGGTGTTGGGCATGGCGCAGACGGTGGTGAAGCCGCCGCGGGCGGCGGCCGCGGTGCCCGTCGCGATCGTCTCCTTGTACTCGAACCCCGGCTCGCGCAGGTGGACGTGGAGGTCGACGAAGCCGGGCGCGACGACGAGGCCCGTCGCGTCGATGCGGTCGGCCTCGACGACGGCGGCGCCCTCGCCGGGGCCGACGCGGGCGACGCGGCCTTCGACGACGACGACGTCGGCGACGCCGTCGCGTCCGAGCGCGGGGTCGATCACGCGGCCGTTGTGGATGGCGAGCGTGCTCACGGCGCGTCCGCCTCCCCGCCGTCCGCGCGCTCCCCGCCGCCGCCGAGGGCGAGCAGCGTCAGCAGCGCCATCCTCACGGCGACGCCGTTGGCGACCTGCTCCTCGATGATCGAGCGGCCGCCGGCGGCGACCTCGCGCGCGATCTCGACGCCCTCGTTCTTGGGGCCGGGGTGCATCAGCAGGCAGTCGGGGCGCGCGCGCGCGAGGCGCGCGGCGGTGACCTGGTAGTGCAGCGCGTACTCGTGCAGCGAGGGCAGCAGGCCGCCCTGCTGGCGTTCGCTCTGGAGCCGCAGCGCCATCACGACGTGCGCGCCCTCGATCGCGCGCTCGATGTCGGTCTCGACCTCCACCGGCGGGAGCGCCGCCCGCGCGTGCGGCGGGCGCTGCCGCGCGTCGAGGCCCAGCGGCAGCAGCGTCGGCGGCCCGCACACCACCACGTCCGCCCCCAGCGCCGTCAGCCCCCAGAGGTCGGAGCGGGCCACCCGCGAGTGCGCGATGTCGCCGATCATCGCCACCCGCTTGCCGCGCAGGTCCCCGAAGTGCGCGCGCATCGTGTAGAGGTCCAGCAGCGCCTGCGTCGGGTGCGCGTGCGCCCCGTCGCCGGCGTTCACGATCGAGGCGCTCGTGTGCCGCGCCGCCAGGTACGGCGCCCCCGACGACTCGTGGCGGATCACGATCGTGCCCGCTCCCATCGCCCGCAGCGTCCGCACCGTGTCGATCAGCGACTCGCCCTTCCGCACCGACGACGCCGCCACGCCGATGCTGATCACGTCCGCGCCCAGCACCTTGCCCGCCAGCTCGAACGAGGCGCGCGTGCGCGTCGAGGGCTCGTAGAAGAGGTTGACGACGGTGTGCCCCCGCAGCGCCGGCGCGCGCGCGATGCGCCGCTCCAGCACCTCCTGCATGCGGTCGGCGAGGTCGAGCACCGTCACGATCTCGTCCGTCGTGAAGTCGTCGAGGTCGAGCACGTGGCGGCGCCGCCAGGCGTCCGCGGCCCGCTCCGGCGCCGCGCGCTCCCCGCCCTCGCGCGCCGCTGCGCGCGCCGCGCCGGTGGTCCCGGTGGTCACGCGCGCTCCCCTCCGGGGATGACGACCACGGCGTCGCGGCCGTCGTCCTCCTCGAGCAGCACCTGCACCTGGTCGCCGCGCGCGGTGGGGATGTTCTTGCCGGCGAAGTCGGCGCGGATCGGCAGCTCGCGGTGGCCGCGGTCGATCAGCACGGCCAGCCGCACGAGGCGCGGGCGGCCGAAGTCGTGGAGCGCGTCCAGCGCCGCGCGCACGGTGCGCCCCGTGTAGAGCACGTCGTCGACGAGCACCAGATGCCGGCCCTCGATGTCGGGGAGGTCGCTGGGCTGCGGCGCGCTGTGCAGCCCGCGCGAGGCGAGGTCGTCGCGGTGCAGCGTCACGTCGAGCCGTCCGGCGGGCGGGCGCGCGTCCTCGTACTCCGCGATCAGCGCCGCCAGCCGCCCGGCCAGCGTCGCGCCGCGGCGCTGGACGCCGACCAGCGCCAGCCGCTCCGTCCCGCCGTTGCGCTCGACGATCTCGTGCGCCAGCCGCCGCACCGTGCGGCGGATGCCGTCGGCGTCGAGCACCGGCCCGCCCGCCGCGCCCGCCGCGTACCCGGCCGCCGGGGGCTCAGCCACGCCCGCCCCCGCCGTTCGCCGTCGCGCGGCGCAAAAACCCTCCCCGCCGAACGGGGAGGGGGACGGCGCCCCGAGGGGCGCGCGGCGTGCCGTCGTGCGCGTGCGGCGACTGCTGCACCCCGGCGTCCTTCCCGGCCTCGCCGGACCGGCTTAAAGAGCGCGACGCTGCGAGGGAGCATAGCACCGCCCGCCGCCTCCGGCCAATGCCCCGCGCGCCGCGCGCCGCCTCACGGCGCGCCCCCGGCCGGCAGCAGGCTGACGGCGATGGCGACGACGGCTCTGGCGTTCTCGCGGATGCTCGGGTCGTAACCGGCCACGTTGTACCAAAGCCCAGTGCTGTCGTCGAAAATCGTAACCAGCGTACCGTGACCGTAGACTATGGCGGGATAGCCGTTGATCATCGTGTAAATATCCCTGCTGATCGCCCGAGCATAAATCGGATGCGACCTGTCCCAGCGCGTGATGCTGAACACCAGTGCAATGCCATCGTCTCTGGTGTTCGTGTACAAGGCGCTCAACCCGTCACTGGTGGCCCCCGCCAAAGTCAAGATCCAGCTGGAGGGTATCTCCGGATCGCGCCAGTAAGGGTGATTCCGGATCTCGGCGTGGTCGTTTGTAGGCCACGGTCCTTCCGGAGAGCGAGGGGGCGCCTCGGGGCCGGGAACAGGAGAGGGGAGGCTGGGCCGAGTCCCGCTCCACTCTGGGGACTCCACAGCATATACCTTGTATGGCCCGTGCCAGAACGGAGAAGTCACGTCGGTCCAGTAGAGATCGCGGGGATCAGGCTCGGCGCGAAGCGTTGCGGCAGCAGGGATGGCCCCGGCGCAGCCGGTCGGAGCGTAGCTGACCCGCTGGATCGGGAACTCCCAGCGGCCCGATCCCCCCGAGGGCCGCACGGGCGGCCCCGTCACGCGGTAGCGCACCCAGCAGTCGGAAGCCTTGCGCCACTCGAAGAGGCCGCCTACGGAGACGGCTCCGAACTCCGACGCCCACGACGTGCCGCCGGCGTCGGTCTGGTGGACGCGCAGCGTCGCGGCCTCGGAGCGCAGCCCCTCCCATGTCGCGAGGACCTCGCCGCTGCCGCCGAGGATCGCCCAGCCGCCCGCCTCGGCGACGGCGCCCGTGGCGTCGAGGCGGTCGTAGCGCAGGCACCACGGGAGGCCGAGGTATGCGGTGTCGCCCCTCGCGTCCCCGAACGCCGAGGGCACGCAGCCCGTCAGCGCGTTGCCGGCCAGTCGCACCTCCCGCAGCCACAGCAGCCTGCCGATCGAGCGCGGAATGCCGCCCGTCAGGGCGTTGTCCACGAGGATCAGGGTGCTCAGCCTCTCCAGCTCGCCCAGCCACTCGGGAATGCTGCCCGTCAGCCCCTTGTCGCGCAGGTCGAGGCCGGTGACGCGCGGCGGCTCGCCCTCGACGGCGACGCCCTCCCAGCGCCCGATCGCGAGGCCGCCGCCCCAATCGAGCATCGCCTCGCCGCGCAGTCGGCGACGAGGCCGGAGCGCGCCTCGGGCTCCGCGACGGCGACGCCGTTCGCGCAGGCCTGCTCGGGCGGCGGCTCCGGCGTCGGCGTCGCCTCGGGCGTGGCGATGGGGGTGGGCGCGGGCGCGGGCGTCGCCTCGGCCGCCGGCGTCGCCTCGGGCGCGGGCGGCGGCTCGCCGCCGGTGCACGCGGCGAGGGCGAGCGCGAGCGCGGCGAGGAGCGTGGCGGCGAAGGCGAGCAACCGCATCACGGCGCGCTCTCCGAGGGCAGTAGACTGCGCGCAATTTCGATCACGGGATCGACGTTGCTGCCGAGGAACTTCGGATCAAGTCCAATCACATAATACATAACCCCCGCAGTTTCGTCGAAAATCCACGCCTCCGTCGAAAGCCCCCTGATACTGTCGCGCCGCGGGCCCTGCAATCGATCCCAGGGAACGTACCTCACCAGCGCCCAGTGGCCGTCGATCAGGCGGGCTTCGCGGATACTTCCTCCGTCGTCGTACACATTCAGCGGCCGGGGCCACTCCGTTATGCGGGCCACGTAGATTGTGGCGCCGAAGTAGCTGAACTCGTTGATGAAGTACGCCTTGTACCCGTCGTCTGGCGCACTGTGCGTCCCCCTCTCCGCCTGGTCGAACTTCCAGCCCGGGGGCAGCGCCGGTTCGCGCCAGAGCGGGAACGTTCTCGCGACGGCGACATCGGCTGTGTGCACACCAGTGTTGGACGTCGTCGACGCTCCGCTTGCGCCGCCGGAGCCGACTGCGGAGTAGGGGGCCTGTGCCTCGATCTCGCCGTCCCAGCCTCGGGGAACGAGCAGCCACGGCCCATGCCGCACTGGCGAGTCGATGATCGTAGAGGGCACTGCGTCCGGCGCAGCTTCGTCGGCGCCGAGCGCGGCAGCCGATCCCACGGCGCCGGTGCAGCCCTCGCCTGTGGCGGCGTAGGTCATCCACTCGACGGGGAACTCCCAGCGCCCCGATCCGGCCGAGGGGCGCACGGGCGCACTGGTGACGCGGTAGCGCACCCAGCAGTCGTCCGCCTTGCGCCACTCGAAGAGGTCGCCCTCCGAGACGGCGCCGAACTCCGGCGCCCACGAGGTTCCGCCGGCGTCGGTCTGGTGGACGCGCAGCGTCGCCGCCTCGGAGCGCAGCCCCTCCCACGTCGCGAGCACCTCGCCGCCCGCGTCGAGGATTGCCCAGCCGCCCGCCTCGGCGACCTCGCCTGTGGCGTCGAGGCGGTCGTAGCGCAGGCACCACGGCAGGCCGAGGTATGCGGCGTCGCCCCTCGCGTCCCCGAACGCCGAGGGCACGCAGCCCGTCAGCGCGTTGCCCGCGAGCCGCACCTCACGCAGCCACGGCAGCCTGCCGATCGAGCGCGGAATACCGCCCGTCAGGGCGTTGTCCGCGAGGATCAGGGTGCTCAGCTTCTCCATCTCGCCCAGCCATTCGGGGATCGCGCCCGTCAGGCCCTTGCCGCGCAGGTCGAGGCCAGTGACGCGCGGCGGCTCGCCCTCGACGGCTACGCCCTCCCAGCGCCCGATCGCGAGGTCGCCGCCCCAGTCGAGCGACGCCTCGCCGCGCAGCGCGTCCCTCGAGGCGAGCAGCGCCACGCAGTCGGCGACGAGGCCGGGGCGCTCCTCGGGCTCCTCGACCGCGACGCCGTTCGCGCACGCCGCCTCCGGCGGCGGCTCCGGCGTCGGGGCGGCGGTGGGCGCAGGCGTCGGCGACGCCTCGGCGGTGGGGGCGGGCGTCGAGGGCGCCTCGGCCGCCGGCGACGCCTCGGGCGTGGCGGCGGCGGGCGGCGGCTCGCCGCCGGTGCACGCGGCGAGCGCGAGCGCGAGCGCGGCGAGGAGCGCGTCGGCGGGGGCGAGGCGTCGAGGGCGCATCGGACGGCCTCCGCCGCGAGCATACGCCGCCCGCCGAGGCGCGCGCTGCGCGCCCCGCCGCGGCGCGGTAGGCTGTCGGGCGTGGGCGGGCTGACGATCGTGGGCGGGCCGGCGGGGGCCGGCAAGACCGAGGCGCTCGTCCGGCGCGCCGCGCGGCGCAGCGAGGCCGACCCGTTCGCCGCCACGCTCGTGCTCGTGCCCACTTCGAGGCACGGCGACCAGTTCCGGCGGCGCGTCGTCGCGGCCTGCGGCGTCGCGCTGGGCCTCGACGTGACCACGCCGGCGCTGTTCGCGCGCCGCCACGCGCCGCCCTCCGCCGTCCCGCCCGCCGAGGTCGCCGCCGAGCTGCTGCGCCGCGCCGCGCGCGAGCGCATCGAGGCGGGGGGCGCCGCCGGGCGCTTCTCCGCCATCGCCGGCGCGCCGGGGCTGTACGAGCTGCTCGGCGCCGCCGTCGGCGAGCTCGTCGCCGCGGACGCCGATCCCGGAGCGCTCGCCGCCGCCGCCGCGCAGGCCGGCGCCGCCGACCTCGAGGCGCTCGCCGACGTGTACGGCGCGTACCTGCGGCGCCTCGGCGAGCGGGGGTGGCGCGACCCGGGCGAGCGGCCCACGCTCGCGGCGGAGGCGATCGCGGCGGACGCGGACGCGCCCGGCCTCGTGCTGGTCGACGCCTTCGAGTTCCTCGACCCGCGCGAGCTGGGCCTCGTGGCGGCGCTGGCCGCGCGCACCGAGGTCGTGGTGGCGCTCGACGAAGCGGGGAGCGAGCGCGCGCGCTGGACGGCGGAGCGGCTGGCGGCGCTCGTCCCCGGCGCGGGGCGCGAGGCGCTGCCGCCGCGTCCCGCGGCGGCGCGGACGACGGCGCACGAGGCGTCCGACGGCGAGGCGCAGCTGCGCGCGATCGCGCGCGCGATCAAGGAGGCGCTGGCCGCCGACCCGTCGCTGCGGCCCTCGGACTGCGCGGTGGCGTTCCGGCGGGCGACGCCCCACCTCGCGCTCGCCCGCCGCGTCTTCGCCGAGTACGGCCTGCCGTTCGACCCGGCGGCGGGCGAGCGGCTGGCCGAGCGCCCGTTCGGGGCGTGGGTGCTGGGGCTGCTGCGGCTGCCCGCGCACGACTGGCGGCTGACGCGCGTCGCCGCGCTGCTGCGCTCCGCCTTCCTCGACCGGCGGCGCTGGGGCGTCGACGGCGACACCGCCGACCGCGCCCTGCGCGCGGGCCGCGCGCACCGCCGTTTCGCCGGCCTCGCGGCGCTGCGCGCCTTGCCGGGCGACCTCCGCGCCGAGGCGGACGCCGCCGCCGGCCGCGGCTACGAGGACGCCGCGGACCGCCTGCGCGCCGCCGCCGGGGCGACGGCGCGCGCGACCGGGGGGCTGACCTCGCTGCTCGGCGAGGACCCGGAGGAGCGACGCACGGCGGGGGCGTGGGCCCAGGCCCTCGACGGCGCGCTGTTCGGAGCGGACGGCCTCGCCCGCGCCGCCGTCGAGGACTACGACGGCCTCGAAGTGGAGCACGCGGCGCTGCGCGCCGACCTCGGGGCGCTGCGCGCGATCGACGAGGCGCTGGGGGCGCCGCCGATCGCGCTCGCCGCGTTCGCCGAGGATCTGGAGCGGCGGATGCGGCGCCCGGCGCTGCTGCTGCGCGAGGCAGGCGGCGTGCTGTTCGCGCCGATGCACACGCTGCACGGGCTGCGCTTCGCGCTGCTTCACCTCGGCGGCCTCGCCGAGGGCGAGTTCCCCGCGCCGCGGCGCGCCGCCGCGCTGCTCGACCGGCGGGCGCGCGAGGCGCTGCGCGCGGGCGGGCTCGGCCTCCCGCCGGAGCCGCGCGCGACCGAGGACGAGCTGTGGGCCGCCGCCTCCTCGCGCGCCGACGCGGGCCTCGCGCTGTGGCGTCCGCGCCGCGACGACGGCGGCCGCCCGCGCGCCGCCGCCTGGCGCTTCCACGAGGCCGCGTCGGGGATCGGCGGCGCCGCCGCCGAGTCCGCCGGGGCGCCGCCGGAGCGCGCCGCCTCGCGGCGCGAGCTCGCCGTCGCGCTCGCCGCGCGCTGGGGCGAGGGCGAACGGCGGCGGCCCGAGGGGTTCGAGGCGTGGCCCCTCGTCGTGCGCGAGGCGGCCCGCGCCGAGCAGCTGCGGCGCTCGTTCGCCGGCGCCGGCCCGCGCGAGGGCGACCTGCGCGGCACGGACGCGGGCGCCGGCCTCGGGCGGCTGACCGGCGAGGACGCCTACTGGAGCGCGAGCCGCCTCGAATCGTGGCGCACCTGCGCGTTCCAGTTCTTCGGGCGCTACGCCCTCGGCCTCCACGAGGTCGAGGAGGAGGACGCCGAGGCCGACGCCGCGATCCGCGGCAGCGTCGTCCACGACATCGTCGAGGACGCCCTCGGGCCGCTCGCCGCGGCGGGGCTGCCGCTCGTCCCCGCCACGCTGGAGGACGCCGTGCGGCGGATGCGCGAGCGCGGCCGGGCGATCTGGGACGAGGCGCCCTCGCGGCGCGCGTTCGGGCGCGCCGCGCTGTGGCGCTTCGAGTGGGAGCAGACGGCGGGCGACGTCGAGGGCCTGCTGCGCCGCGAGGCCGAGGCGAACGCGGCGCTCGGCGTCGAGCGCGTCGCGGGCAACGAGCTGCGGATCGACGCGGCGCTGCCGGGCGTCGCGCCGCCGCTGCGGCTGACCGGCGCGATCGACCGCGTCGACGCCGGCCCGGGCTTCGTCCAGATCGTGGACTACAAGACGGGGCGCGGGACGCCGCGCTCGGACGTCGAGTCGGGACGCCGCCTGCAGCTCCAGCTCTACGCGCTGGCGGCGCGCGAGCAGCTGGGCGCGGAACGCCTCGTCGCGCGCTACGCCTGGCTCGACCCGCACGCGCGCGCGTGGTCCCTCGACAGCGCGAACGTCGAGGACGCGGCGCTGATCGAGGAGGCCGCGCGCCACGCCGGGGCCGCGCGCGAGGCTGTCGCCGCGGGCGACTTCCGCGTCAACCCGCGCACGCCGTCCTGCCCGCCGTGGTGCGACTTCCGCCACGTCTGCCGCGTCAACCAGTTCTCCCGGCGCAAATCGTGGAGCTGACCGCCGAGCAGCGCGCCGTCGTCGAGGCGCCCGACGCCGGCCTCGCCGTCACCGCCGGGGCCGGCAGCGGCAAGACCCACGTGCTGGTCGCGCGCTACCTCCGCCTGCTCGACGGCGCCGCCATCCCCGAAATCGCCGCCGTCACCTTCACCGAGGCCGCCGCCGCCGAGATGCGCGAGCGCGTCCGCCGCGCCGTGATGTCCGACCCGGCGCTCGCCCGCCACCGCGCCGACCTCGACGAGGCGGCGATCGGCACCATCCACTCGCTCGCGCTGGGCCTGCTCCGCGACTGGCCGGTCGAGGCGGCGATCGATCCCGCCTCGACCGTGCTCGCCGAGGACGAGGCCGAGCTGCTGCGCCGCGAGGCCGCCGCCGAGGCGATCGACGCCGCCGCCGAGGCCGGCGACGAGCGCACCCTCGCCGCCCTGCGCGGCCTCGGCGTCTACTGGGCCGGCCGCCAGCTCCCGCCGCTGCTCGCGCGGCGCGACGACGCGGAGTCCGCGTTCGCCGCCCTCGGCCCCGATCCGGCCGACTGGCCCGCCCGCGTGCGCGCCGTCCTCGACGGCGACTGGGGCGGGCGGCGCGACGCGATCCGCGCCGAGGCCGCGGCCCTCGCCGACGGCCTCGCGCGCGACGCCGAGGCCGCCGGCGACCGACTCGGCGAGACCGCGCGCGAGGTGGCCGCCGCCCTGCGCGAGGCCGCCCCGGCGCGCGAGTGGGCGGCCTTCTCCGCCGCCCTCGGCGCGGCGAGCGGGCGCACGAGGCTGAACCTCGGCAGCCGCACCGAGTCGCCGGACGTCGGGATCAAGGACGCCTTCCGGCGGCTGCGCGTCCTCGGCCGCGACGCCGCCGCCCTGCCCGCGTGGAACGGGCACGACGAACGGGCCCTCGAGGCGCTCGCGGGGCTGCGCGCGCTGTTCCGCGACGCCGGCCGCCGCTACGGGGCCGCCAAGCGCGAGCGCCGCGCGCTCGACTTCCTCGACCTCGAACTGGAGGCCGCGGCGCTGCTGCGCGGCCACCCGCGGGTCGCCGCCGCCGTGCGCGCGCGCTTCCGCTGCCTGATGGTGGACGAGGCGCAGGACGTGAACCCCGCGCAGGCCGAGCTGATCCGGCTCCTCGCCGGCCCCGAGGGGCCGGATCCCCGTCCGCGGCTGTTCCTCGTCGGCGACGCGAAGCAGTCGATCTACCGCTTCCGCGGCGCCGACGTGGCGCGCTTCGGCGAACTGCGCGCGCTGGCGGCGGAGCACGGCGGCGGGACGCTCTCGCTCAGCCGCTCGTTCCGCGCCCACGAGGCGCTGACCGCGAGCCTCAACGCCCTCTTCGCCGAGGTCTTCGGCGAGCCCTCGGAGCCGTTCGACGCCGCGATGGAGGCGATGACGGGCCGCCCCGCGCCGCCGCCCGGCGGCGGCCCGTGGCTGACGCTCGCGCCGATCGCCGCCAGGACCTCGGACGGCGAGCCCACCGCCGACCGCGAGCGCCGCCGCGCCGAGGCCGACCTCGTGGCCTCGGAGATCGCCGCGCTGCTCGCCGCGGGCCGCGAGGTGCACGACCACGCCGCCGGCGGGACGCACCCCGCGCGGCCCGGCGACGTCGCGGTGCTGCTGCGGCGCTTCGCCAACGTCCACGCCTTCGAGCTCGCGCTGGAGGCGCGGGGCGTCCCCTACGCGACGCCCGGCGGCGCCGGCTTCTTCGACCGCCAGGAGGTGCTGGACTGCGGCCTGCTGCTGCGCTGGCTCGCAGAGCCCGACGACCGCATCGCCCTCGCCGGGGTGCTGCGCTCGCCGTTCTTCGCCCTCCGCGACGACACGCTGCTGGCGCTGCGCGAGCGCTCGCGCAGGCTCCTGCCCGCCCTCCGCGACCCGCCGGACGGCCTCGCCGGGGGCGAGGCCGCGCGCTGCGCCCACGCCGCGAGAGTCCTCGGCGCGCTGCGCCGCGCCGCCGGCTCCGCGCCTCCCGACGCGCTGCTCGAACGCGCCCTCGACCTCACGGGCGTCGAGGCGGCGTGGGCGCCGATCGGCGGCGGCGATCAGGCGCGCGCCAACATCCGCAAGCTCGCCCGCATCGTCCGCTCCCTCGCCGGCCACACCCTGGCCGAGGTCGCCGGCTACCTCGAACAGCGCCGCGACGAGCTCGACGTGCGCGAGGCGCCGGCGGTGCTCGACCGCCCCGACGCCGTGCAGGTGATGACGGTGCACGCCGCGAAGGGCCTCGAGTTCCCGATCGTGTTCGTGCCGGAGGCGCACGCCTCGCCGCGCGACACCTGGGAGACCGTGCGCTGGCGGCGCGGCGAGGGCGTCTCCGCCACCCTGCTGCGCGGCGAGGACGACGACCGCCGCCCGCGCCCCGGCTTCTACGACCACCTCCGCCTGCGCGACGACCGCGAGGACGCCGCCGAGCACCGCCGCCTCTTCTACGTCGCCGCCACCCGCGCCGCCGACTACCTTTTCGTCTCCGGCGACGGGGCCGGCGACGGCGGCTGGCTCCACGCCGCCCTCGCCGCGCACGCGCGGGGCGCGCTGCCCGGCGCGGACGCGCGCGAGGCCGTCCCCCCCGACCCCGTCGCGTTCGACCCCCCGCGCCCGCTGCGCCCTCCCGCGGAGCGCGAGGAGCGCGACTACGTCGCGCCGCTGCTCGCGCGCCCGCGCGTGATCCCGGTGCGCGCCAGCACGCCCGCCACCGCGCTCCCCGCCGCCGATCCGCCGCGCGAACGCCGCCGCGGACGCCCCGGCGGCCACGGCGCGCTGCTCGGCAGCGTCGTCCACCGCGCCATCGAAACCACCGGCGGCGCGCCCGCCTCGCTCGGCGCCGACGGCCTCGAGGCGCTCGTGCGCGAGGAGAGCGAGCGCGCGCTCGGCGCCTCCGACGTGCGCGCCGTCGCGGGCGAGGCCGCCGCGATGCTCGCGCGGTTCGCGGCCTCGCCCCTCGCCGCGTCGCTGGCCGCGCCGGACGCCGAGCGCTGGTTCGAGCTGCCCTTCGCGTGGGACTGGGACGGCGTCCCCGTGCACGGCGCGATCGACCTCGTGTGGCGGGACGCGGACGGCTGGCGCGTGATCGACTTCAAGACCGACCGCCTCGACGGCGCACCCGCCTCCGAGGCCGCCGAACGCTACCTCGTCCAGCTCGGCGTCTACCGCCGCGCCGTCGCCGCCGCCGTCGGCGGCGAACCCCGGGCGGGCCTGCTCTTCCTCCGCGGCGGCGAGCTCGTCGAACCCCCGCCCGCGGCGCTCGACGCCGCCCTCGCCGGGGCCCGCGCCCGCGTCGACGCCGGCGCCCTCCTCGACCCCGAGGCCCTCGCCTTCGACGCCGCCGCCGACGCGGACGAGGCGTGACCCTCGCCCCGCGCGGGCGCGGGCGCTACGCGGCGAGGGCGCGGAAGCGGCGCTCGGCCTCGGCGGGGTCGTCGGTGTCCACGTCGGCCTGGTGGAGGGTGACGCCGGCCTGCTTGGGGCCCGATGTCTGCGCGGATGCTGGATGCTAGTAGTACTCCAGCGAAGCCACCCAGTATGCCGCCAACATGCCTCCCAAGAGTCCGCCCACGGCTACGCCCAGCGCCATCATTCCCAGACCGGCCATATTCGCCAAGCGCTCCTCGGGGGTGAGCGAAGACCGGATCGCCACAATCAAGAATCCTATCAGCACGAAGAGTCCGCCACTCAACCAGCCGAGAATAGGCCCGACGAGCAGTCCGAAAACGAAACCCCAAAGTAGCCGACGAACCCGCCAACGATCATGCGGACGAGTCGTCCGGTACCGATGCCCGTGTCAGCCTGTCCGCCAGCACCGGCGTCCGACGCTGCCCGTGCTGCCCGTAGCGCAGTGCGCTCAGCCTCCAGCGCGGCGCGCTCGGCCTCCAGCGCCAAGCGCTCCTTCTCCAGCTGGTCGCTTTCGGGTTGGTCCTGCACTTTGGCGCGCCTCCGCTCTAGTATTATGATACCATGACAGAGAATCGTAAGGAGACGGGAATGAGACAGCGTTACTGGACGAAATTCAACGACTACCTGCACTCTTCGGGCAGCCCGCTCGAGACTTACCGCCCGAGCGGGAAGAACTGGATCAAAATCCGCCATACCAATCCCTTCAAGCGGCACGGAGCACATCTGGCCGCTACGGCTCTGAGCCGCCCGCACACGATAGCGGCGCATGTCGTCCTCGAAGACGAGGACAGCCTGAACCTCCTCGACCGGCTGCTCGCGCAGAAGCAGGACATCGAGCGGGATGTCGGTAACATGCTCATCTGGGAGCGCAAGGAACAGAACGCGAAGTCGCGGCGCATCTACGTCGAAACCGCCGCGTCGTTCGAGGACGAGGCGGACTGGCGGAGGCAGTTCGAGTGGCTGCGGAGCCGCCTGGAGCGCCTGCACCTCGTGTTCCACCCGCTGGTGGTCTGACGCGCCCCGCCCGCGCGCGGGCGAGGGCGCTACGCGGCGAGGGCGCGGAAGCGGCGCTCGGCCTCGGCGGGGTCGTCGGTGTCCACGTCGGCCTGGTGGAGGGTGACGCCCGCCTCGGCCTGCCGCGCCAGCCGGTCGCGCGCCTCGGCAGCGTCGGCGGTGACGAACGCGCACGACTGCTGCACGGCGTCGGGCACCGCCGCGGCCGCGGCCTCGCGGCCCCCGCCGCGCCACGCCTCGCGCACCGCCCGCACCAGATCGCCGTGCCCGATGCGTTCGAGGTGGCGCGCGTAGAAGTCGCCCATGCGAACCGCGTAGAACGCGAGGGCCTCCTTCGCCTCGGCGCGGACGGCCTCGGGGCGGCCGGTCAGGATCACGGGGCCGGGCGAGCGCACCTCGAACGGGCGGCCCGAGGCGGCGGCGCCGTCCGGCAGCCGCTCGCGCAGCGAGCGCACCAGCTCCGGCGCGGCCTCGATCGGCGTCCAGATCGGGAGCCAGCCGTCGGCGATGCGCGCCGTCTGGCGCAGGCTGCGCGGCGACAGCGCGGCGAGGTACACCGGCACGTCGGCGCGCGGCGGGCGGAAGGCGAGGGCGAACCCGCGCGCGCCCTCGGGCGCGGCGTCGCCGTAGTCGGCGGCCTCGCCCGCGAGCAGGGCGCGCAGCACGCGCACGCACTCGGCGACGCGCCGCAGCGGGTCGCGCCAGGGCGCGCCGTGCAGCCCCTCGATCACCGCCGGCCCGCTGCTGCCGAGGCCGGCGATCGCGCGCCCGCCCGACAGCTCGTCGAGGCTCGCGAAGTGCTGGGCCAGCGCCCCCGGCGAGCGCGAGAAGACGTTGACGATGCCCGTCGCCAGCCCGATCCGTTCGGTGCGGTCGGCGGCCTGGACGAGCAGGCTGAAGGCGTCGCGGCCCCACGCCTCCTCGACCCACACCGAGTCGACGCCGGCGCGGTCGGCGGCCTCGATCTTCGCGAGCAGCGCCTCGCGCCGCGTCGCGAGGTCCTCGCGCCACCCGACGTTGAGCGCGAGCCGGTACGCCATCGCCGTCTCCTCGCGATCCTCGCGGCGCGGCCCGCGCCGACGCCTACGCCGCCTCCTTGAGGTAGATCGGCGACCGCAGCCGCACCCGGAGCGCGGCGTCGAGCGTCCGGCGGGGCAGCCCCGCCCGCTCCCGCGCCGAGCGCTCGTCCTCGGCGGCGGCCCGGCGCGCCGGCCTCGCCCGTTCCCGCGCCTTGCGCGCGCCCACGGCGACGGCGTGGCCGGCGGGCTTCGCCCGCTCCCGCGCCTTGCGCGCGCCCACGGCGACGGCGTGGCCCGCGGGCTTCGCCCGCTCCCGCGCCTTGCGCGCGCCCACGGCGACGGCGTGGCCCGCGGGCTTCGCCCGCTCCCGCGCCTTGCGCGCGCCCACGGCGACGGCGTGGCCGGCGCGCTTCGCTTGCGGCTTCGAGGCCGTCGCCAGCCTCGGTACGAGCTTCTCCGCGGCGATCATCGCGTAGGGCAAGGCCATCGTCAGCAAGGCGGCGGCTACCGGTCCCATGTTCGCCCTCCTTCCGGTCGCGGGCGCGTACTTGCCGCGGCGTCTGAGCAGCGGCAACGACCTCAATGCGACGATGACGCCGTCGGCGACGAGCCTGGCGCTCAGTTCCTCGTGCGTGCCCGCGCCCTTCATGGAGTTGCACGCGGCGCAGAGCAGCTGGAGGTTGCCGATCCCGTGGCCGCCGCCCTTCGACTGCGGCACGATGTGGTCCACCGTCAGGTTGCGTAGCGGGAACCGGAGGAGGCAGCCGGCGCACCGCCCGCCCTGCCGCCGGTAGAGCGCGTCCTTGTTCGCCGCCGAGTCGTACGCCACGAGTCGCGATCGGCCTGCGCCGTGCGGCCGGCCCGCGCATTGCGCGGGCCGGCTGCCGGCGTCGTGCGTCAGCGCCGCGCGGCGGCGGCGACGGCGCGGGCGGCGAAGACGGCGGTCATCGCGCGGCGGTACTCCTCGGAGCCCGCGAGGTCGGCGTTGACGTCGCGCAGCGCGTCCGGCGCGCGGGCCGCCGCCGCCCCGATCGCGTCGTCGCCGAGCGCCGAGCCGGCCAGCGCCTGCTCGACCGCGCCGAGGCGCTGGGCGTGCGTCGAGGCGCCGGTGACGGCGACGCGGGCCGAGGCGCACGCGCCGCCCTCGATCGCCAGCGACGCCGCCACCCCCACGATCGCGAAGTGCGAGGCCGGGTGGCGCAGCTTGGCGTAGGCGGCGTGCGCCGCCGCCGCCTGCTCGAAGCTCACCGCCGTGATCAGCTCGTCCTCGGCGAGGTCGACCTCGAACAGGCCGCGGAAGAAGTCCTCGGCGGCGACGGTGCGCTCGCCCCCGCCGCCGCTGAGGTGGATCGAGGCGCCGAGGGCGACGGCGACGGCGGGCAGGTCGGACGCCGGGTCGGCGTGGGCGAGGCTGCCGCCGAGGGTGCCGCGGTTGCGGACCTGCTGGTCGCCGATCTCCGAGGCCGCCTCGGCGACGATCGGGGCGCGCTCGCGCAGCGCCGCGCTCGCCTCGAGCTCGGCGTGGGTGGTGAGCGCGCCGACGGTGACGCGGCCGCCCTCGGCGGTGACGCCGGAGAGGCCGGGCACGCGGCCGATGTCGATCAGCAGCGAGGGTTCGGCGAGGCGCAGCTTCATCATCGGGATCAGGCTGTGGCCGCCGGCGACGAAGCGGGCGTCGCCGGCGGCCTCGCGCTTGAGCGCGATCGCCTCGGCGACGGAGCCGGCGCGGCGGTAGTCGAAGGCCGCGGGGATCATGCGGAGCCCTCCCGGATCGCGCGCCACAGCTTCTCGGGCCGCAGCATCATGTCGATGTGCCGCACGCCGAGGGCGTCGGCGGCGGCGGCGACGATGCTCGGCGTCGAGCCGATCGTGCCCGCCTCGCCGATGCCCTTCACGCCCAGCGGGTTGAGGGGCGAGGGCGTGACGGTGTGGTCGAGCTCGAAGCGCGGGAAGTCGCGTGCGCGCGGGATCGCGTAGTCCATGAACGAGCCGGTCAGCAGCTGGCCGCTCGTCCCGTCGTAGACGGCTTCCTCGGTGAGCGCCTGGCCGACGCCCTGGGCGATGCCGCCGTGGATCTGGCCGGCCACGATCAGCGGGTTGACGACGTTGCCGCAGTCGTCCACGCCGACGAAGCGCTGGAGCCGGAGTTCGCCGGTCTCGCGGTCGATCTCGACCTGCGAGATGTAGCAGCCGAAGGGCCAGGTGAAGCCCTCCGGCTCCCAGAACGCCTCCTCGCTCAGGCCCGGTTCGGTGTCCGGGGGCAGGGGCAGCGGGATGTAGGCGAAGCCGGCCACCTCGGCGAAGGGGACGCCCGTCTCCTCGCGGCCGGCGGGGCCGATCATGCCGTCGCGGAAGCCGAGGTCGCCCGGCTGCGTCTCCAGCATCTGCGCGGCGAAGCGCCGCATCTTCTCCTTCACCTTGCCCGAGGCCAGCAGCAGCGCGGTGCCGCCCACCACCTGCGAGCGGCTCCCGAACGTGCCCGTGCCCTCGCGCACCTGCGCGGTGTCGCCGTGCACGATCGCGATGTCGTCCATCGGCACGCCGAGGTCGTCGGCGAGCATCTGCGCGAACGTCGTCTCGTGGCCCTGGCCGTGCGAGGACGCGCCGGTGGTGGCGCGCACCTTGCCGTCGCGCTCCACGCTCACGCCCGCGTGCTCCCACAGCCCCACCGTCGGCATCGCCGCCGACGGCCCGAACCCGCAGATCTCGGTGTAGAACGAAAGCCCGAGGCCCACCAGCCGCCCCTCGGCGCGGGCGGCGTCGCGCTCGGCCTTCATCCGCTCCCAGCCCGCGTTCTCCAGCGCGCGGTCGAGCGTGCGCTCGTACTCGCCGGAGTCGTAGGTCATGCCGCCGGCGGTGGTGTAGGGGAACTGGTCCGGCTGGATGAAGTTGCGCCGCCGCACCTCGGCCGGGTCGAGGCCCAGCTCGGCGGCGAGCATGTCCATGCCGCGTTCGAGGAAGTAGATGCCCTCGGGCCGCCCGGCGCCGCGGTAGGCGTCGGTCGGCATCTTGTTGGTGAAGACCTCGGTCAGGTCGCAGCGCACGGCGGGGATGTCGTAGACGCCGCTGATCATGAACGCGACGAGGGTGGGGATGGCCGCCGTCAGCACCATCTCGTAGGCGCCGATGTCGGCGATCAGCCGCATCTTCACGGCCAGCACCTTGCCCTCGCCGTCGGCGGCGAGGTCGAGGTAGCAGATCACGTCGCGCCCGTGGATCGTGGTCTGGAACGCCTCCGAGCGGTCCTCGATCCACTTCACCGGCCGCCCGAGGCGGCGCGAGACGGCGGCGGCGGCGAAGTCCTCGCCGTAGACGTTGATCTTGCTGCCGAAGCCGCCGCCCACGTCAGGCGCGATCACGCGCACCTGGTGCTGCCCGAGGCCGAGGATCGCCGCCAGCAGCGTGCGCGCGATGTGCGGGTTCTGCGTCGTCGACCAGACGGTCAGCTCGTCCTTGCCCGGCTCCCAGTGCGCGATCACGCCGCGCGGCTCCATCGCGTTCGGCGCGAGCCGCTGGCTGACCATGCGCTGCGAGACCGTGACGGCGGCGCGCGCGAACGCCTGATCCAGCGCCGTCTCGTCCTCGACCTCGAGCGTCTCGGGGTTGACGCCGGTGCCGGCCGGGGCGAAGGGGACGGCGAGGTTGTTCGCGAACGCCTCGTGGATCGTCGCCGGGTCGCCGGCCATCGCGCGTTCGGGGTCGACGACGGCGGGCAGCTCCTCGATCTCGACGGCGATCGCGGCCGCGGCGTCGGCGGCGGCGTAGCGGTCGGCGGCGACGACGACGGCGACGGGCTCGCCGACGTAGCGCACGCGGTCGGGCGCGACCGAGTGGTGGTCGGGCGCGGGGAACGGCGTCGCGACGGGCATCGGCGGCAGCGTCTCGGCGAGCTGCGCGCCGGTCAGCACGAGCTCGACGCCGGGCATCGCCTCGGCGGCGCTGGTGTCGATCGAGCGGATCGCGCCGTGGGCGACGTCGCTGCGGCGGAAGGCGAGGTGGAGCATCCCGGGCAGCTTGACGTCGTCGACGTAGGAGCCGTGGCCGCGCACGAGGCGCGGGTCCTCGCGGCGGCGCACGCGCTGGCCGACGAGCTGGCCGGGGGTCGCCTGCATGGTCATCGCGTACCTCCCTCGGCGGCGGCCTGCACGGCGTTGACGATGTGCTCGTAGCCCGTGCAGCGGCAGAGGTTGCCGTCGAGGCCGCGCCTGATCTGCTCCTCGCTGGGGTCGGGGTGGCGCTCCAGCAGGTCCACGCCGGACAGGATCATGCCGGGCGTGCAGTAGCCGCACTGGAGGCCGTGCTCGTTCCAGAACGCCTCCTGCAGCGGGTGCAGCTCGCCGTCCCGCCCCAGCCCCTCGATCGTCGTCACGTCGGCGCCGTCGGCCTGGACGGCGAGCACGGTGCAGGACTTGGCGCTCTCGCCGTCGATCAGCACCGTGCAGGCCCCGCACTGGCTCGTGTCGCAGCCGACGTGCGTGCCGGTCAGGTGCAGCTCCTCGCGCAGCAGGTGCACGAGCAGCGTGCGGGGCTCGGTCTCCAGTTCGTGGCGCCGCCCGTTCACGGTCACCGCAATCGGCACGGTCATGCCGCCCCCTCCCGTTCCGCGCGCGCGTCCCGTTCGATCGCCTCGAAGAACTGCCGCGCCATCGTGCGCGCCGTCGAGGTCAGCAGCCGCCCGCCGACGCGCGCGACGGGTCCGCGGATCGCGACCTCGGCATCGTAGCGCAGGCGCGTGCCCTCGCCGTCGTCGGCGAGCGCGATGGCGGCCTCGCCGCTCACGCCGCCCGGGCGCCCCGATCCCTCGGCGCGCAGGGTGTAGCGGCTTTCGGGCTCGCGGTCGGCGATGGCGACGCTGCCGGTGAACGCGCCGCGCACGGGCCCGACGCCGGCCTCGACGGTCAGGTCCCAGGCGTCGGGCGCCGCGGCCTCGCCGAAGGCGACGCAGCCGGGGATGGCCCGGCGCAGCGCGGCGGGGTCCTGCAGCCGCGCCCACACCTCGGCGCGGGGCAGCGAGAACCGGTGCTCGCCCTCGATCCGCACGCCGTCACCCCCCGCCGTGCGCGCCGATACTACCACCCGCGGGGGCGCCGTGCGCGCCCGCGCCGCGCGGCGGCCGCGAGGCGAAGGTGAGCGCGAGCGCCGCCAGCAGGTACGCCGCCGCCAGCAGGTAGACCGCGCGCCAGCCGTCGAGGAACGCCGCGCCCGCCCCGGCCGTCGCGCCGAGCTCGCCGAGCGGCACGTCGAAGCCCCGCGCCGCCATCACGGCGACGACCACGCCCGCCGCCACCGCCTGCCCCGCGACGTTGCCGACGTTGCGCGTGAGGTTCGACAGCGCCCCCACGACGCCGAGCCGGGAAGCGGGGACGGCGTTCATGATCACGGTGTTGTTGGGGACGTTCCAGCACCCCATCGCCAGCCCGTTGGCGAACAGCAGCGCCATCACCGCCCACAGCCCCGTCGCGCCGCCGAGGAACGACATCGCCAGCGCCACCGCGGTCATCCCCGCGAAGCCGATCACGGCGAACGGGCGCGGCCCGAAGCGATCGGACAGCCGCCCCGAGGCCTGCGCCGCCGTCCCCATCCCGAGGAACATCAGGAACAGCACCCCGCCGGCCGCCGCCGCCTCCAGCCCGCGCAGGCTGATCAGGTAGATCGGCGTCAGCAGCAGCGTCACCGTCGCGCCGAGGAAGCCGAGGAAGCGCGCCGCCACCGCCATGCTGAACACCCGGCGCGCGAACATCCTCAGGTCCAGCATCGGCGCGCGGCAGGTCAGCTCGCGGCGCACGAAGGCGGCGATCAGCAGCGCCGACGCCGCGAGGCCGCCGAGGATCGGCGGCGAGGTCCAGCCGAGCGCGAGCGGGTTGTTGATCGTGACCACCAGCAGCGCGATCGCCGCCGCCGACAGCGCCGCCCCCGCGTAGTCGAACGGCGGGCGCCCGTCCCCCCGCGGCTGGCGCAGCCGCTCGTCGTCGAGGACGAACCAGCCCGCCGCGAACGCGGCGCCGATCGGGACGAGCAGCAGCCAGAACATCGCCTCCCACGGCAGCGCCTGCAGGATCAGCCCGCCCGCGATCGGCCCCGACGCGCCGCCGATCGAGACCGCCGTGGTCTGGCTGCCGATGGCCGTGCCGCGCTCCTCGGGCGGGAACACGGAGACCACCATCGCGGTGCCGACCGACTGGCCCATCGAGTTGCCTGCGGCCATCACCACGCGCGCCGCGATCAGCAGCCCGAACGTCGGCGCGAGCGCCACGCACGCCGCGCCGCCGCCGAACAGCAGCAGCCCCGCGAGGTGCACCCGCCGCCACCCCACGATGTCGGCGAGCCGCCCCATCGGCATCATCAGCGCGCTGATCGTGAGCGCCTGCGCGACCACCACCCAGCTCGCCGCGCGCAGCGTCACCCCGAAGTCGTCGGCGATCGGCGACAGCGCGACGAACACCATCGACTGGCTCGCCACCTGCGTGACGAACGAGACGCCGATCGCCGCGAACGCCGCCCACTTGTAGCGATCGCCGCCCGCCGCGGACGGCGCGCCCCCGCCCCCTCGAGGCGATCGCGCGCCGGAAGAGGTCAAGTACGCACTGCCATCGCGCTCGCCTCCGCCCGCCGCAGTCTACCCGCCGCCCGCCGCGCGCACCCGCCCGCCGCCTACAATGGGCGCGGGACGCGAGCCGCGGGCAGCGAGGAGGCGCCACATTCCGAGGAAGCGCGCACGCGACGGCGGCAACGGCCGCGGCGAGGCCGCCAACGGCCGCGCGCCCCGATCGGCGCGCGGCGAGGCGAACGGCCGGCGCGCGGCGCACGCGACTGCGCCCGCGCCGGAGCGCGCGTGGCTCGTCGGCCTCGACTGGGGGGCGGCTCCGGCGATGCCGCCCCGCGAGTCGCTGCGCGAGCTGGCGCGGCTGGCGCGCACCGCGGGCGCGACCGTCGTCGGCCAGACGCTGCAGCACCGCCGCCGCCCCGACCCCGCCACCTACGTCGGCGCGGGCAAGCTCGGCGAGATCCGCGAGGCGCGCGCGCAGTCCGGCTACTCGCTCGTGATCTTCGACGAGCAGCTGTCGCCCGGCCAGCAGCTGCGGCTGGAGTCGGCGCTGGAGGTGAAGGTGCTCGACCGCAGCGCGCTGATCCTCGACATCTTCGCGAGCCGCGCGAGCACGCGCGAGGCGGCGCTGCAGGTCGAGCTGGCGCAGCACGAGTACCTGCTGCCGCGGCTGCGCGGGCAGTGGCGGCACCTCGAACGGATGGAGGGGGCGATCGGCGCGCGCGGCCCCGGCGAGACCCAGATCGAGACCGACCGGCGGCTGATCGGCGCGCGCATCAGCCGCCTCAAGCGCCAGATCGGCGGCGTCCGCCGCCAGCGCGAGCTGCACCGCCGGCGGCGGCGGCGCGAGGGCGTCCCCGTCGTCGCCCTCGTCGGCTACACCAACGCGGGCAAGTCCTCGCTGCTGCGCGCCCTCGCCGGCGCCGAGGCGCTCACCGCCGACGCCCCCTTCGCCACGCTCGACCCCCTCACGCGGCGCGTCGGCGGCGACGGCGGCGGCGCGTTCCTGCTGACCGACACCGTCGGCTTCATCCAGAAGCTGCCCGCGCAACTGATCTCCGCCTTCCGCGCTACCCTCGAGGAACTCGAGAGCGCCGACCTGCTGCTCCACGTCGTCGACGCCGCCTCGCCCGCGGCGGCGGCGCAGCGCGCGGCGGTGCTCGGCACCCTCGGCGAGCTCGGCCTCGCCGCCGCGCCGCTGCTGACCGTGCTCAACAAGGCCGACGCGCTCCCGCTCCCCGGCGGCGCGGCCCCGGCCTGCGAGGCCGACCTCGATCGCCTCGCCGCGGCGCACCCGGCCCCGTCCGGCGGCGAGGCCCGCGGCAACGATCGTGGGGCCGTCCTCGTCTCCGCGCTCGCGGGCTGGGGCGTCGCCCCGCTCCGCGCGCGCATCGCCTGGGAGCTCGCCGCCGCGCCGTGAGGCGGAGGCGCCGGCGCCTTGCGCCGAGGGGCCATCGGGCGTCAGGAGGGGCGGGGGAGGCGGTAGGCGTGGCCGGCGGGGTCGAGCAGCCACGGGCTGCCGGCGAAGCGCGGGCGCAGCGCCGTTTCGAGTTCGCGCAGCACGCCGGGGGCCGCGCGGGCGGCGGCGGCCGGGGCGTCGCCGCCCGCCGCCGCGGCGGCGAGGCCGTCGAGCCACGGGCGGAGGCGGCGGCCGAGGCCCGTCGCCCGCGCCGCCGCGATCAGGTGCTCGGCCGGGGCATAGCCGCCCTCCTCCAGCAGGCAGGCGAGGCGCGCGACGGCGCCCGCGGCCTCGCCCGCGGCCGCGGCCTCGCCCGCGACGGCGTGCGGCAGCGCCTCCAGCGCGGCGAAGGCCTGGAGGTAGAGCGCCCGCGCCGCGTGCTCCAGCGCGCCCTCCGGGACGCGGGCCGCGGCCCGCGCGAGCGCGTCGAGGCGTCCCAGCGGGTCGTGGAGGGCCTCGGCGTGGCGCAGCGTCCAGCGCGCCTCGAACGAGCGGCGGGCCGCGGTCTCGAGCAGCGCGTCGCAGCCCTCGGTCGTGAGCGCGGTCAGCTCGGCGGGTGCGTCGCCGTCCTCGCGCACGCGGCGGATGCCGTCGCGCAGCAGCGGGTCGCGCCACGGCTGCGGCAGCGTGCGCGCGTCGGCGGCGCCGATCAGCAGCCAGCAGGCGGGGACGGCGGGGACGCCGCCCGCGAGTCCCCCGCCGCCGTCCGCGTCCTCCTCGCCGCCCTCGCCGCCCTCGCCGCCGCCGAGGAGCGGCGGGCGCACGAGCAGCAGCGCGAGGCTGCGCGGGAGCGCGTCCCACGGCGGCGCCGCGAGCAGCGCGAGGCCGCGCGCCGCCGCCTCCTCGCGCGCGGAAGCGGGCCCGTCGCCGCTCACGGCGCGCCCTCGCTGGCGGCGGGGCGCACGGCGGGGCCGGCCTCGCCGGCGCGGGACGCGGGTGCGCGGACGGGGGCGGTGCGGTCGTCGCGGGGCGCCGTCGCGCGCGCCATCGGGGGGTTCGCGCGCGGGCGGCTAGCCCGCGGCGTCCGTGCGCTCGGTGACGACGCGGCGGAAGTGGGTGATGCGCTCGCCGTCCGCGTCCTCGCCGTCCGCCGGCCCGCGTTCGCCGAGGGCCTCGCGCAGCAGCGCGACGAGCGCCGTCGCGCCGCCGCAGGCGACGAACCACTCGGCGCCCTGCAGCAGCGCGAGCGTCGAGGAGCGCCCGCCGCGGCGATGGCGCAGCGCGCCCCACGCGACGCCGCCGGCGAAGGCGGCGACGGCCAGCCCCAGTTGCCGCTTGTCGTCCACGCGGCCTCCCCGCGGCGCCGAGGTCCCGCGCGGCGGCGCCGGCGGGCATCGTACGGCGCGGGCGGGGCGGGGGGTAGGGCGGGCGCGCTGGCGTGCGGGGCGAGGTTCTGACACACTGCGCGCCGTGGGCGCCCCGCGGGGCGCGGGATCGGCTATGCTGCGCGGCGGCGCGCCGTCGCGCCGCGCGGTTTCGAAGGGGGAGGCGTTTGCAGGCACTCACGGTGGAACGTCCCGCGACCATCCAGCAGGCGGTGCAGCTGCTCCACGACGGCGGCGACACCGCGCGCGTGCTGGCCGGCGGGACGGACGTGATCGTGATCGCGCGGTCGCGGCGGCGCACGATCGACCTCCTGGTCGACATCAAGCGCATCCCCGAACTGACCGCGATCGAGTGGGACCCGGGCTCCGGCCTGACGATCGGCGCCGCAGCGCCGTGCCACGCCATCTACGGCCACGCCGATATCCAGGCGAACTACCCGGCGATCATCGACTCGGCGGCGCTGATCGGGGGGACGGGCATCCAGGGGCGGGCCAGCTTCGGCGGCAACCTCTGCAACTCCTCGCCGTCGGCGGACACGATCCCGACGCAGATCGTGCTGGAGGGCGTGGCGCACGTCGTCGGCCCGAACGGCGAGCGCGACGTTCCGGTCGAGGACTTCTGCACCGGCCCGGGCAGCAACGTGCTGGGGCAGGGCGAGTTCGTGGTCTCGATCCGCTTCCCCGCGCCGGAGGCGAACAGCGGGGCGCGCTTCCTGCGCTTCATCCCGCGCAACGAGATGGACATCGCGGTCTGCAACGCGGCCTCGGCCGTCAAGATGGACGGCGGCGTCGTGCGCTGGGCGCGCGTGTCGATCGGCGCGGTGGCGCCGACGCCGCTGCTCGTCGCCGGGGCCGCCGAGGCGCTGGTCGGCAACCCGCTCGGCGACGCCACGATCGCCGCGGCCGCCGAGGCCGCGCGCGAGGCGGCGACGCCGATCGACGACATGCGCGGCTCGATCCGGCAGCGCAAGCACCTCGCCGCGGTGCTCACCCGGCGGACGCTGGAGCAGGCCGGGGCGCGCGCACGCGGGGAGGACATCCCCTCGGTGGGAGGACACTAGGTTGACCGGCAAGATCGTCATCTCGGCCACGATCAACGGGGAGCCCACGGAGTTCCTCGCCGACACGCGCGACAGCCTGCTCGAGGCCCTGCGCGAGCGCATCGGCCTGACCGGCACCAAGGAGGGCTGCAACGACGGCAACTGCGGCGCCTGCTCGGTGATCCTCGACGGCCGGCTCGTCAACTCCTGCCTCGTCATGGCCGCCGAGGTCGAGGACGCCGACCTCACCACGGTCGAGGGCCTCGCCGGCGAGGACGGGCTGATCCCGCTGCAGCAGACCTTCCTCGAGGAGGCAGCCCTGCAGTGCGGCATCTGCACCCCCGGCTTCCTCGTCGCCTCCAAGGCCCTGCTCGACGCCAACCCGCACCCGACCGAGTTCGAGGCGCGCTACTGGCTCGCCGGCAACCTCTGCCGCTGCACCGGCTACGACAAGATCATCCGCGCCGTGCTCAAGGCCGCCGAGGCCTGATCCCGGACGCGCCCCGGCCGCCCGCGGACCCGCGTCCGCGGGCGGCGCGCAGGGCGCGGGACGCCGCCGGCCGACGCCGCAACCAACGAGACCGCGCAACACGCAAGGAGTACCGATGGTCGCCACCGAGAAGCCCTCCTACCAGGTCGTGGGCACGCGCCCGATCCGGCCCGACGGGGCCGACAAGGTCACCGGGCGCGCCGAGTACGGGGCCGACTACGGCGCGCCCGGACTGCTCCACGGCCGCGTGCTCCGCAGCCCCCACGCCCACGCCCGCATCGTCCGCATCGACACCTCGAAGGCGCGCGCGCTCGAAGGCGTGCGCTCGGTCATCACCAACGCCGACTTCCCCCAGCCCCGCGACGAGGTCGTCGAGATGGGCGAGGGCGCGGCGACCAGCGCCCGCTGGCTGCTCGACAACGTGCTCGCCAGCGACAAGGCGCTCTACCGCGGCCACCCCGTCGCCGCCGTCGCCGCCTCCGACCCCCACGTCGCCGAGGACGCCCTGAGCCTGATCGAGGTCGAGTACGAGCCGCTGGAGCCGGTGCTCGACGTGATCGAGGCGATGGACGAGAACGCGCCGCTGCTGCACCCGTTCCTGCGTACGCAGGAGGTGGCCGGCATGTTCGACCCGCCCGGCGGCCTCGGCGACCGCCCCACCAACATCGCCAAGCACGCGAAGTTCGAGGCCGGCGACGTCGAGGCCGGCTTCGCCGAGGCCGACGTGATCGTCGAGCGCGAGTTCCGCACCTCGATGGCCCACCAGGGCTACATCGAGCCGCACAACGGCAGCGCCTTCTACAACCGCGACGGCCACCTCACGGTCTGGACCAGCACCCAGGGTTCGTTCGGCATCCGCGAGATGACGGCGACGCTGATGGACATGCCGCTTTCGAGCGTGACCTGCGTGCCGATGGAGATCGGCGGGGGCTTCGGCGGCAAGATCCCGGTCTACCTCGAACCGCTCGCGGCGATGATGTCGAAGCAGACGGGGCGGCCGGTGAAGCTGGTGATGACGCGCCAGGCGGTGCTGGAGGCGACGGGGCCGACCTCGGGCACCGTCGTGCGCGCGCGCATCGGCGCGAAGCGCGACGGCGCGATCACGGCGGCCTCGGTGTGGCTGGCGTTCGAGGCCGGGGGCTACCCCGGCTCGCCGTTCACCGCCGGGGCGATGTGCGCCCTCGCGCCCTACGCGATCCCGAACGCCGTGGTCGAGGGCTACGACGTGGTCGTCAACAAGCCCAAGGTCGCGGCCTACCGCGCCCCCGGCGCCCCCCAGACCGAGTTCGCCGTCGAGTCGGTGATCGACGAGCTGGCGGACCGCCTCGAACTGGACCCGATGGAGCTGCGGAGCAGGAACGCGGCGACCGAGGGCACCCGCCGCGTCGACGGCGCCGTGTTCGGCGCGATCGGCAACGAGCAGGTGATGGAGGCCGTCCGCAACAGCGAGCACTACCGCTCCGAACTGCAGGGCGAGCACCGCGGCCGCGGCGTCGCCATCGGCTTCTGGTTCAACGTCGGCTTCGAGTCCAGCGCCTACGCCAACGTCAACGCCGACGGCACGGTCAGCCTCGTGCTCGGCTCGGTCGACATCGGCGGCACGCGCGCCTCGCTCGCGATGCAGCTGGCGGAGACGCTCGGCATCGACGGCGACGACGTCAAGCCGCACGTCACCGACACCGACTCGATCGGCTTCACCGGCGTCACCGGCGGCAGCCGCACCACCTTCGCCGGCGGCTGGGCCGCCCACGAGGCGGCGATGGACATCCGCCGCCAGATGGAGGAGCGCGCCGCCCGCATCTGGGAGGCCGACCGCGACGCCGTCGCCTACGGCGACGACGGCGTGATCCGCGGCCCCGGCGAGGGCCAGAGCCTCACCTTCCGCGAACTCGCGGCCCAGCTCCCCTCCACCGGCGGCATGATCCAGGGCCAGGCCGACGTCTCGCCGCTGGAGGCCGGCCCCGCCTTCGCCGGCCACATCGTGGACGTCGAGGTGGACCCGGAGACGGGCAAGGTGGACGTGCTCCGCTACACCGCCGTGCAGGACGTGGGCACCGCCATCCACCCCTCCTACGTCGAGGGCCAGATGCAGGGCGGCGTCGCGCAGGGCGTCGGCATGGCGCTGACCGAGGAGTACTTCTACTCCGAGGACGGCACGATGCTGAACTCCAGCCTGCTCGACTACCGGATGCCGACGGCGCTCGACCTGCCGATGATCGAGACGCACATCGTCGAGGTGCCGAACCCCGGCCACCCCTACGGCGTGCGCGGCGTCGGCGAGGTGCCGATCGTGCCGCCGCTCGCGGCCGTCGCCAACGCCGTCTCGCAGGCCCTCGGCCAGCGCATGACGACGCTCCCGCTCACCCCGCGCCAGATCCTCGAGGAGACCGTCCTCGAGGACTAGCGCGAGCGCCCGCGAGGCGCAGGACGGCGCACCGAACGCGAGCCGGCGGCCTCCCGCCGGCTCGCGCGGCGTCCGGCCCCCGCGCGGCGGAGCCTCGCGGTCCGCGCCGGCGCGCCGCCCGCCTCGCCGCGCGGTATACAATCGCCGCACGGCGATCCGCCGCTGCGCCCGGACCCCGAGGCGCCGGCGGGCGGCGAGGCAGGGAGGACGGCATGGCGAAGGTCTTCGTCCCCGCGCTGATGCGGAAGCTCGCCGGCGACGAGCCCGTCGTCGAGGTGCCCGGCGCGACGCTGCGCGAGGTGATGGACAACCTCGGCGAGGCGTACCCCGGCATGAAGGAGCTGATCGTCGAGAACGGCCGCGTGCGCCCCGGCCTCCAGCTCGCCGTGGACGGCGTGCTCTCCGCCACCGGCCTCATGGCGCAGGTGCCCGAGAACGCCGAGGTGCACATCCTCCCCGCCCTCGGCGGGGGGTAGGAGGCGCGGACTCCCCGCCCTCGGCGGGGGGTAGGGGGGCGCGGACTCCCCGCCCTCGGCGGGCGGTAGGGGACGCGGACATCATGCGGGGGAGGAGTAGCATGGCCGATCTCCAACTGAACGAGGCGCACAGCCCCGGACCGATCAGCGGGCGGGCGTGGCTGCGGACGCGCATGTCCTACGGCGACATGTTCGCGCTCGGCTTCTACGGCGGGCTGGGCTTCATGGCGGCTACCGCCGTCGGCTGGATCGCGCTGATCGTGGTGCTGGTGATCACCGGAGTGGCGCTCAGCGAGTAGCGGCCCCGCTCCCGCCCTCGACCGAAGCAGGCGCAGGCGCGCTCAGCGTCAGCCGGACGCCTCGGACGGGCCGTTGCGCGGGGCGGCGTCGCCCGATACGTGGGAGGGGGCGTGCGCCGTGGCCGAGCGGAGCGCGTCCTCGCGGCGGTTCACGATGTCGGCGGCGATCTCGCGGGCCGCGCGGTGCAGCCACAGCCACGCCTCGCTGCCCTCGCGGTAGTCGGCGGGGAAGCTCGTGATCACGCGCTGTTGCTCCACCAGCAGGCTGACCTGATCGAAGTGGCGCTCGCTGGAGGGGTCGTAGACCGCGAACGCCTTGCCGCCGAAGCGGTTGACCACGGAGAACATCGGCACGTCCGAGGGCCCGTCGGCGACGCAGATCATGTTCGCGAACGGCACCCGCCGCTCGCTCTCCGCCATCTGGTCGTTGACGTCGATGCCCGGTTCGGCGTTCACGCCCTTGTTGATCTCGAACAGGGCGCGCGTCTTGGTGGTGTTGTCGATGGCGTAGCCGATCTGGGTCAGCGCGGGGGCGGCGAGCGGGAAGGTGTCGTCGACCGTCGGGCGCACCGCGCCGCCGAGGCCCAGCGGCTCCTCGATGAACTCGCTCGCCCACACGTCGCGCACCAGCCTCCGCACCGCGGAACCCTCGATGATCTGGCGCAGGCCGGTCGAGACGATGTAGTGCTCGACGCGGATCTCGTGGCGGCGGTACGTCCGGTCCCGCGCGATCGCGTCGGAGATGGCCTTCAGGAACGCCGGCATCCCCTCGTGGAACTCCAGCGACGCGCCGTAGGAGCGCAGCTTCTCGTTGCCGAGGCCGTCGAGGCGTCCCGCCCAGGCGTAGGTCAGGAGGTGGTTGAGGTACGCCGAATCCCGCGCCATGCGGAGGCCCTGCCGCCCGTAGCGCTCCGGCAGGCCGTCCACCTCGGCCCAGAAGGCGTCGGGATCGATGCCGTAGTCGCGGAACAGCGGGGCCTGCATGTTGCCGCGGATCAGCGTCCCGTCGAAGTCCCAGACCATCGCGATGACGTTCTGGGGGAAGACCTGCATGAGGCGTCTCCGGCGCGCGTCGAGGGGGCGCGGGCCGCCGAGCATACCACCGCCCGGGGCGGGCAGCGCGCGGGGACGCCTCGCGGCGGCGCGGCGCGGGTTAGGCGAAGAGGCCGTCGCCGAGGAAGCGGCTCTCGTCGGGGACGCCGGGGAGGGCGAAGAAGAAGCCGCCGCCCTCGGGCAGGATGTATTCCTCGAGCGGCTCGCCGGTCAGCCGCTCCTGCACGGCGAGGAAGCCCTTCGCCATGCTGCGCTGGTAGGAGACGAACGCGAGGCCCATGTCGAGCCGCCCGGCGCGGTCGTAGCCGCGCGTGTAGGAGAAGCCGCGGCGGAAGATCAGGTGCTCGTCCGTCTCCGGCGTGCGCGGGTTGGCGAGCCTGATGTGCGCGTCGAGGGGCGTGACCTCGCCCTCGGGGTCGCTCGCGAACTCGGGGGTGTCGGTCTCGCGCTCCATGCCGAGGGGCGCGCCGGACAGCTTGTGGCGCCCCATGATCGCCTCCTGCTCGGCCAGCGGGGTGCGGTCCCAGAACTCGACGAACATGCGGATCACGCGCACCGCCTGGTAGGAGCCGCCGGTGGCCCAGGGCGGCTGCCCGTCCTCCGGCCGCACCCAGACGTGGCGTTCCATCGCCGCCTCGTCGGCCGGGTCGAGGTTGGAGGTGCCGTCCCTGAAGCCCATGAGGTTGCGGGGCGCGCCGGAGCGGCCGTCGTTGCTGCCGCCGCCGCGCGTGTAGCCGTCGATGATCCAGTGCAGCACGAGGTCGCGCCGCCGCCGCCGCATCAGCTGGCGGATCGCGAACTGGATCGTGTCCGGGTGGCGCGCGTCGACGTTGAGCAGCAGGTCGCCGTGCGTCCGCGCCGGGTCGAGCCGGTCGTTGGCGAGGAACGGCATCCGCACCAGCTCGAGCGGCCGCTTGCCGGCCAGCCCGTAGCGCTCGTCGAAGAGCGAGGCGCCGACGCTGACGACGACGCTGAGGTCGTCGGGGTGGGGTTCGGCGCCGAGCAGGCCGGAGTCGGTGGGGGGATACGCCTCGTGGCGGACGGCGGGCGGGCGGCCGGACATGAGGCCGCGGATCTCGTCGGTCAGGTCCTCGAACATCCCGCGCAGCGCGTCGCGGCCGGGGGCCAGCACCTTGAACGCGGCCATGAGGCCGAGCGTGGGCACGGGCCGCGCGGTGACGCCGGTCTGGTGCGGGCCGTGGAACTCGACGTAGCGGGGGGGCGGCAGGCCGTCCGCCGCCCCCTCGCCGTCCTCGCCGTCCGCGCAGGCGGCGGCGAGCAGCGCCGGGCCGCCGACGAGGGCGGCGCCGCCGAGGGCCGCCCCCGTCCGCAGGAAGTCGCGGCGGGAGAGGGAGGCCGGCCCCGCCGCCTCCGCCGCCCGCTCCCCGCCGTCCGCCATCGCGCGCTCCCGCCGGGCCGCCGTGGGCGCTACGAGAGGCCGAGCGCGCCGGCGGTGAGCGAGATGTTCTCGGACAGCCCCGCCAGCTGCGCCTTGAGCAGGTCGATCGTGCTCTGGCTGACCGTCGCGCCGCCGCAGAGGTCCGAGGGGTACTCGTCGTTCTCCTGGCAGAACAGCGCCCAGCCGTCGCCGTCGCGGAACTGCGCGAGCGTGCCGTCGAGCTCCTCGAAGCCCGCGTTGATGCCGGCCAGCAGGCCGGCGTCGGCCTCGCGCAGCGCGGGCGCGAGCAGCGCGATCAGCGCCTTCGATCCTTCGAGGTTGGCGTTGAAGTCCCAGAGGTCGGTCTTGGAGTAGCGGTCCTCCTCGCCGGTGATCTTGCCCTCCGAGACCTCCTCGATCAGCTCGGCCGCGCCGATGGCGAGCACCGCCGGGGGCAGCTCGATGTCCGGCAGCTCGCGCGCGAGCGTCTGGAGGTCGGCGTCGAGGCGGTCGGCGAAGGGGGCGGCGCCCTCGGTCGTGCCGAGCGCGAAGAGGATGTATTCGAGCCGGTGCCAGCCGGTGAACTCGGGGTCGTCGGGGCCCTCGAAGTCGTCGACGCGGGCGTCGACGGCGCCGTCGATGGCCTCGATCAGGCCGGCGATCGGCTCGATGCGCTCCCACGCCACGCGCGAGGGGGCGTAGGCCGCCCGCGCCGCCTCGAGGTCGCCAGCGCGGACGGCGTCGGTGAACGTCGCGGTGGCGGCGATCATCTCGTTCGTCTGGGCCAGCAGGTACTCGCGGTAGCCGTCCACCGCCTGCTGCACCAGCGGGTTGTCGGTGCCCGCCGCCAGCCCCTCGGTCTGGATGCCCGTCGCCGAGCCGGACGCCGAGCCGGTGACGCCGGAGACGGAGCCCGATGCCGAGCCGGACGCCGTCCCCGAGTCGATGACCGTGACCGGCCGGTCCTCGCCGTCGTCGCCGCCGCAGGCCGCGGCGGCCAGCGCCAGCGCGGCCGCGGCCAGCATCGCGGCGCCGCGCGCCATCATCCCCGTCATCCTCGCACCTCCTGTGGCGGCTGCCTCGCAGTGTTAGTCGCGGCTAATATGCTGACTCTTCCGGTGCGTAGCGTCAAGCGCGCCCGCGGCTGGTTCCGGAATGCGGGTGTGGTGTCCGCCTCGCGCCATGCGGAGCGAAGGCTGGGCGTCAGCGCCCGGCGGCGACGGACACGCCCCGGCGCTCACGCGGCGGCGATGGCGCGGCGAGACGGTGGCGGCGACGCGGCTGCGCCGTCCCGCCGCGATGGAGGGCGCGAGGCCCGGCGGTCGGCGGCGTCACGCCTCGCGCCGGTCTGCTAGACTGCCGCGCACCGGCGGGAGCCGCCGCCCGCGAGGACGGCGGCGGCGGCCCGCGCGGGCAGCACGAGCGGGGAGGTGCAGATTGACGAGCGACAGGTACGGCGGAAACGTCGAAGCGCCGATCGAGCGGATGCCGCTGCCGGACTGGCCGCACCAGGAGCTGCTCTACGAGACCATCGACGACGGGCGGATCGCGCTGATCACGATGAACCGCCCCGAGCGCATGAACTCCAGCGACCCGGACATGGGCTTCCGCTGGTACGACGCCTGGACCCGCTTCGCCGAGGACGACGAGCAGTGGGTGGCGATCGTCACCGGAGCGGGCGACCGCGCCTTCTCGGCCGGCCAGGACCTCAAGATCAGGGCCGAGCTGGAGGAGGAGGGCGGCGACGCCCCCTACCGGCGGCGCGCGCCGAACGTCACGCCGATCGGCGAGAAGCTGGGCTGCTGGAAGCCGACGATCGCCGCCATCAACGGCTTCGCCATCGCCGGCGGCTGGGCCACCGCCCAGAACTGCACGTTCCGCATCGCCGAAGAGCACGCCGAGATGAACATCGCCGAGGCGCGCTGGAACCAGGGCGCGGGCTTCGTCGCCTGGCTGCCGCGGCTGATGAGCTCCGCGCACGCCCTCGAGGTCTGCATCATGGGCGACCGCCGCGTCGGCGCGCAGCGCGCCTACGAGATGGGCTTCGTCAACAAGGTCGTGCCCAAGGGCAGGTCCGTCGAGGAGGCCGTGGACTGGGCCCGCACCATCACGCGCATGGCCCCGCGCGCGGTGCGGAACTTCAACCAGCTGATCCACCAGTGCTTCAACATGAGCATCCCGGAGGCCCAGCAGGCCGCCGCCGCCCTCGAATACAACCTCCGCGGCATGGAGGACTCGCTCGAAGGCCCGAAGGCCTTCGCCGAGAAGCGCCCCGCCGTCTTCAAGAACCGCTAGACGGCGCACAGGCGGACGACCGGCGAGGCGGCCCCGGCGACGGGGCCGCCTCTTCGCGCGCGCCCGCCGGGCGGACGGGCGGGCCGGGCCTCAGTCGCCGAGGGCGGTCTCGTAGCCGAGGGCGCGGATCTCCTCGGCGTACTCGGCGCGCCAGCCGGGGGCGGGGATGCGGCGGCGCAGGCGGCGGAACTCCTCGTGGTAGCGGAGGTACTCCTCCTCCAGCCGCCCGCGCCACTCCGTCTCCTCGCGGAAGGCGTCGGGATCGACCTCCTCGAAGGGGCGGTCGAAGTGCTCGTCGTCGAGGTCGAACTCGTCGCGCCAGTACTCGGCGAGGTAGTCGAGCGAGTCCTCGAGGTCGCGGCGGCAGTCGAGCATGTAGGTTTCGAGCAGCTGGCCGGCGTCGGCGGTGGCGCCGCGCAGGCGCTCGGCGCGGGCGCAGTCGGCGCAGAGGGTGGTGAGCTTGCGCGCCTCGCAGTCCTCGCCGCGGGGGCAGTCGCGGTGGCGCGGCGCGAAGCGCGAGAGCGCGGGCTTGCGCGAGTAGCCGACGATCAGCTCCTCGCAGTCGGTCTCGCAGCGCGGGCAGGTGAGGCGGCGCGCGAAGATCTGGTTGATCGCCCGTTCCCAGTCGATCTGCACGCCCCGCTCCCCGATCCCGCCCGTCCGGCCTCGCCCACTCGATGGTACGCGGGGCGTCCGCGCTGTCAACGCGAGCGGGCCGCGCCGCCGCCGGGCCGCGCGGGGCGCGCCGAGGCTACGGCGGGCCGTCCGGCAGCTCGCGCTCGTAGCCGCCGCTCTGCCCCGGCATCTCCTCGACCTCGACGGCGATGCGGCGCAGGTTGGCGCGCCCGCCGCCGCCGAGCGAGGCGAGGACGCGGCCGGCGATCCATTCGGCGATCAGCTCGGCGGTGCTGTTCCCGATCGGCAGCGCGGCGACGTCGGCGGCGGGGAAGCGGTACTCGCGCCCGCGGAAGCGGATCGTCCACGCCCCGCCGTCCTCGCGGACGTCGAGCAGGGGCGAGTCGCGCTGCAGCAGGAAGCGGTGGTCGAGCGCCTCGCAGGCCTCGCGCACGGCGCGCTTGAGGACGCCGAAGTCGATCACCCAGCGGTCGGCGGTGAGCGCGCCTTCGACGCGGCAGCGCACGGCGTAGTTGTGCCCGTGCAGCGGTTCGAGGTCGTCGCCGAGGGTGGCCATGTGCGCCGCCGCGAAGCGCAGCCGCACGCCCTCGACGGCCACGGAGCGCACGGGATCGGCGCTCACGCCGCCTCGCCCCCGTGCGTGCGGTAGCGTTCGGGATCGAGGTCGCCGAGCAGCGGCGAGCGCGTCCCCGGCCGGCAGACGACGGTGAGCGCCTCGCTGGAGCGCGTCAGCGCGACGTACAGCTGCGCGCGCCGCGCCTCCTCGGAGCCGTCCCACGGCTTCACGTCGAGCAGGTAGACCGAGGCGAAGTCGAGGCCCTTCGCCGACTGCACGGTCGCGACCGTGACGCTGGCGCCGTCCGGCGCGCTGCGGTCGAGCGCGTGCGCCGGGATATCCTCCGCCGCGAGCCGCTCGCGCGCCTCGTCGCGCCGCGCGGTGGTCGAGGTCAGCACGCCGATCCGCCAGGGTTGCCGCCCGCCCTCGATCTCCGCGCGGATCGACCGCGCGAGGAACGCCAGCTCCTCCTCGCCGCCGGGGCGCTCGGCGAGCACGGGCAGCGGCCCGTCGCGGCTGCTCTCGCCCAGCTCGCCGACCTCGCGCCGCATCTCCTCGACGCCCGCGTAGAGGGAGCCGGCGAGGGCGTGGATGGGGCGCGTCGAGCGGTAGGGGACGCGGAGGGTGCGGACCTGCGCGCCGCGCGGGCGGAACTCGCGCTGCGCCCAGCGGAAGCCGTTGGGGTAGATCGACTGCGCGGGGTCGGCGAAGACCATCAGCCGCCGCTCCTCGCCCGCGACCAGCGCCTTCGCGAGGCGCGCCATGACGGGGCTGCAGTCCTGCGCCTCGTCGACGATCACCGCCTGGTAGCGCTCCGCCTCGGCGTCTTCGGCGCGCAGCGCGCGCGCCGCCTCGATCAGGTCGTCGGGCTGGGGGGCGTGGCGGCCGGGCTGGCGCGTCAGCGCGTCGAGCGCCCAGATCGCCTCGCGCTGGGGGCGGCGCAGCGGCGGCAGCCCCTGGCTGCGCGGGCGCTCGAGGTCGAGGTACTGCTCGACGGCGCCGAACTGGTTGGGGCGCAGCACGAGCCGGATCTCGGCGGCGAGCTGCCTCGCGCCGAACCCCCGCAGCGCCTCGCGCTGCGGCGCGCCGAGCTCGGGCAGCGAGCGCCGCACGGCCTCGGTCAGCCGCTGCCCGCTCCAGTCGACGTCGCCGAACGGCTCGCCGCTGCGGGTGAGGCTCCAGGTCGCCCAGCCGTGGAAGGTGTACGCGAAGACGCGGCGCGCGGCGGCCGGTTCGGCGAGCTCCTCGATCGTTGCGCGCACGGTCTCCGCGAGCGCGCGGTTGTAGCAGAGGTACAGCACCGGCCCGTAGCCGAGTTCGGGCGCCGAGGCGTGGCGGACGGCGCGGTGGATCGCGATCGCCGTGAGGTAGCCTCCGAGGCCGCGCTCCGAGGCCCCGGCGAGGGGATCGGGCGCCGCCTCGGGCGCGGCGCCGGCTTCGTGCGCGGCGTCCGTCGCGGGCGGCTGCTCGCCCGCGACGCGCAGCGGCGTCGCGCGGGCGACGTGGCTGGGGATGGCGGCGAGGTGCCGGTCCTTCCAGCGGTAGGCCGAGTCGTGGCTGTCGGCGTGGAGGGCGACGACGCGGTCGCCCTCGGCGGCGTGGATGATGCGGTGGCCGATGTCGACGCGGATCGAGCGCACCTCGATCGGCGCGTCGGGGGGACCGGCGTCGTTGAGTTTCTCGTTGTGGAGGCCGGGATAGCGAGGGTCGAGCATGAGGCGCTGCAGCGCCTCGTTCGCGGCGAGAAGCGTCTCGCCGGGCAGGCGGGCGCAGGCGCGGAGGTAGTGCGGGCCGCCGAAGAGCCGCCGCTGCGCCGTCATCCGTCCTCCGGCTTCCGCGCCGCTCGAGGCCGCGAGGCGCAGCATACCCGCCGCGCCCCGGTGCCGCTACATAACGCGGAGGCGGCCTCGTGGCCGCCTCCGGGGTGCGGGCGCCCGTCGCCGCCGCCGTCAGACGGCGAGGGTGTCGAGCATCTGGTCGACGGTGCGCTGCCTGGCCTGGGTGCGCTCGCGCGCCTCGGCGAGGCGATCGTGCATCGGGGTGCTCTCGCGGGCGCGGTAGAGCAGGCCGATGGGGATGCCGCCGCGCTGGGCGAGGTCGAGGGCGCTCGCGAGGCTGGAGGGGTCGTGGCTGTCGGGGATGTCCCACGCACCGGGCTCGATGCCCTTGTCGGCGTTGCCCTTGAGCGCCTCGTAGGTGTCGTTGTAGGTGGTGCAGGGCGACTGCACGTGCACCATCGCGAAGCCGGGGAAGTCCATCGCCTCGCCGATGTGGCGGGCGAGCACGCGCGGCTGCGTCGAGATCGCGGAGACGACGAAGCCGACGCCGTAGGAGAGGTACAGCAGCAGCGGGTTGAGCGGGTCGTCGAGCTTGCCGTAGGGGGTGGTCGGCGTGACCTGGCCGAACTCGGTGGTGGGCGAGGCCTGGCCCTTGGTCAGGCCGTAGACGCCGTTGTCCATGATCACGCAGGTCACGTCGAGGTTGCGCTTGGCGGCGGGCGCGATGTGCTCGCCGCCGATGCTGAGGAAGTCGCCGTCGCCGGCCACGACCACGACGTTGAGGTCGGGGCGCGCCGACTTGACGCCGAGGGCGACGGGCAGGGTGCGGCCGTGGATGCCGTGGATGCCGAACGGCTGCGGCCCCTCCTGCAGGTGCACGAGGTTCCCGGAGCAGCCGATGCCGGCCACCATCACGGTGTCCTCGATCGGGCGGCTCGTGCGGTGGACCCAGTCGGCGAGCGCGAGTTCGATCGAGCGCACGACGGCGAAGTCGCCGCAGCCGGGGCACCACTTGAAGTCGTAGTCGGGGTTGCGCTTGGTCATACCGTGGCCAGCCTTCCGGCGCCGCTGCGTTCACGGATGCGCGCGATCAGGTCGTGGACCTTGAACGGCAGCCCCGTGATCTGCGTGATCGACTCGGCGCGGACGCCCTGCTGCCGCAGCCAGCCCGAGCACTGGCCGAGGTAGTTGAGCTCCGGCACCAGCACCAGCTCCTTCGCCCGCAGCTCCTCGAGCAGCGCGGGCGGGAGCGGGTTGAGGTACATCGTGTAGCACCAGCCGACGTCCGCGCCCTCGGCGCGCAGCGCCTCGAACGCCGCGCGCGAGGTGCCCTTCGCCCCGCCCCACGGCATCACGGCCACGGGCGCGGCGGCGTACTCGGACTCGTAGTCGTCCTCCTCCAGCAGCGCGAGCTTGCCGAAGCGGCGGCGCGTCATCGGCAGGTGCGTGTCCGGCTGGTGCACCGTGTCGCCCTGCTCGTCGTGCTCCGAGGCGTTCGCGACGTAGGCCCCGGGGCCGCCGGGCACGGGGAACGGGCTCAGCGTCTCGCCCGCGTAGCGGCGGTTGCCGGCGGAGCCGTCGGAGACGAGGCGCTGCTCGACCGTCAGCGCCGAGGGGTCGGGCCGCGGGATGTCCTGCGCGCGCTCGGCGATCTGCATCTCCGTCAGCAGGATCACGGGCCCCTGGTAGCGTTCGGCCCAGTTCAGCGCCATCGCGCCGGCGCGGAAGCACTCCTCGACGGTGCCGGGGGCGATCACCGGCAGCCGCATGTCGCCGTGGCCGGGGTTGAGGCAGGCCAGCAGGTCGGACTGCTCGGTCTTGGTCGGCAGGCCGGTGGCCGGCCCGCCGCGCTGCACGTCGACGACCACGCACGGGATCTCCGCCATCCACGCGAAGCCGAGGCCCTCGCCCATCAGGCTGAAGCCCGGCCCCGCCGTCGAGGTCATCGCCTTCCGGCCGGCGTAGCCGGCGCCGATGATCGTCGAGATCGACTCGATCTCCGAGCTGGCCTGCACGACCGCCTTGTCGGCGCCGTGGAGGTTGCTCTCCATGAACACGAGGATCGTGGTGGCGGGCGAGATCGGGTAGCCGACGAACACGTCGAGGCCGGCCGCGATCGCGCCGAGGGAGAGCGCGTCGTTGCCCTTGATCACGACGCGCGGCCCCTGATCGGCGGGCGGGTCCTCGAGGTCGGCGACCTTGAAGCCGGTCCGGCGCACTTCCTCGAAGCCGAGGCCGAGCGCCTGGATGTTGGCGCTGATGATCTGCTCGTCGTTGGCGCGCCCGCGGGTGAAGCGGACGCGGATGAAGTCCTCGAAGTAGTTGGGCGGCATCCCGCCGAGGGCGGCGACGGCGCCGATCACCACCATGTTGGCGGCGCGCGGGTTGCCGGTGGAGCGCGCCAGCTCGTCGACCGCGAGGCCGATCGCGCTGCCGTTCGCCTCCAGCTCGAAGTCCTCGGCGTTGTAGACCAGCACGCCGCCCTCGCGCAGGTCGCCGACGTGGGCGTCGTAGGCCTCGCGGTTGAGCACGACGAGCACGTCGAGGGCGTCGCCGTCGTGGAGGATGGGCTGGGTCGAGATGCGCGTCTGCGCCCAGGTCGGCCCGCCCTTGATCTGCGAGGGATAGGTCGCGTACGTCTGGACGTGGTAGCCGACGCGCGACGCGGCCTCGGCGAGTCCCTCGGCGGCGGTGACCTGGCCCTGTCCGCCTTCTCCGGCGAACCGGACGATGAGATCCGTGCTCATCCAACCGACCTCGTCCCGCGGTGGTCCGGCCGGGCGCGCGGGGAACGGGCGCGACGCGGCGCGAGGCCCGGCGCCGCGACGCCGGAGCCGCCCGGCGGGCGGTGCGCGCCTCGCCGGTCGCGGTTCGGGGAACGTCGCGCTCGTCGCTGCCTCATGCGGCTGGTCCGCTTGCGCTGCGCGTCCGGCGGACGCGCCCCTCGCGCGCCCGTGCGGAGTATCCGCCCCGCGCGCGGCTACGTTCAACCGGCCACGGCCGATCGCCGCGCGCGCGACGGGCCTATGATAGCACCGCGCGGCCCGCGCCGCGCCGGCGTCCGGCGCGGAGGCGCCCGTGGTCAAGACCTACGTCCTGATCGTGACCGACCCCGGCCGCACGCGCCGCGTGACCGAGGCCCTCGCCGCCGTCCCCCAGGTCGAGGCCGTGAGCGAGGTGATGGGGCCCTACGACATCGTCGCCGAGGTCGTGACCGAGGACCTGGGCGGCATCCGTCCCGTCCTCACCGGGCGCATCCGCGCGATCGAGGGCGTCCAGTCCACGACCTCGCTGGTGGCGCTGCCCGGCGGCTCGCCGTAGCGCGCGCCATCCCGTAGACTCGCGCCTGCGCCCGCGCGACGCGGGCGCGGCCGCGGCTCGGAGGCCCGTCCTGGAACTGCGTACGGCGCTTCAGGCGAGCGTGCTCGACATGCACCTGCACTCCGCGGTGGCGTCGTCCGACAGCACCCTCAAGCCCGAACGCCTGATGACGCTCGGCCCGGCGGCCGGCCTCACCGGCGCCAACATCACCGAACACGACAAGATGTGGGACCCGTGGGAGCGCGAGCAGTTCCTCGAACGCCACGCCGACATCCCGTTCTTCGTCAACTTCGGGATGGAGGTCTCCACCGACCTCGGCCACATGACGGCGATCGGCCTCCAGTCCTACGTCGGCGGCATCCGCCGCGCCGAGCAGCTGCGCGCCGTCCTCGACGACGTGGGCGGCTTCCTCGTCGTCAACCACCCCTTCCGCCACGTCTTCGACGACGTGACGGCGATGCGGACCAACGGCAAGCCGTTCGACCTCACCCCCGAGCAGGCCGCCGAGCTTCCCGCCTTCCGCATCGCCGACGCGATCGAGGTCGCCAACGGCTGCAACACCCCGCGCGAGAACTACTTCGCGTGGGAGGTCGCCCGCATCCTCGGCAAGCCCACCACCGGCGGCAGCGACGCCCACTCCGAGAGCGGCATCGGCTACTACGCGACCGGCTTCGAGCGCCCCGTCGAGAGCGCCGCGGCGCTGCTCGAGGAGCTGCGCGCCGGCCGCTTCGAGGCCGTGCTGCGCGCGCCGGACGAGGGCGGCGAACCGCGCTTCGTGCGCTTCGAACCCGGCAGCATCGAGGCGGTCGCCGCGGCCAGCGCGTGACCTCCACGCCCGCAAGCGGGCGCTCCCGCTTCGTCGCCGTCGACGTCGAGACCACCGGCCTCGACCCCGCCTCCGACCGCATGATCGAGATCGGCGCCGTGGCCTTCGGCCGCGACGGCGCCGGCGAACGCTTCCGCACCTTCGTGCGGCCCGGCGTGCCGCTGCCCCCGGAGATCGCGCTGCTCACCTCGATCTCCGAGGCCGACCTCGACGGCGCGCCGCCGCCCGCCGCCGCCGCCTCCGCGTTCGCCGTGTTCGCCGCCGGCCGCCCGCTCGTCGCGCACAACGCCCCCTTCGACCTCGCGTTCCTCGCCGAGGCGGGGGCGCCGATGCCCGGCCCCGCCCTCGACACCTGGGAGCTGGCCTCGGTGCTGCTGCCGACCGCCGACCGGCTCGACCTCGGCTCGCTGGCCGGGGAGCTGGACGTCGAGGCCGGGCCGCGCCACCGCGCGCTGCCCGACGCCGAGGCGACGGCGGGCGTGCTGCTGCGGCTGCTCGACCGCCTCGACGCGCTGCCGTCGGCGACGCTGCGCGACCTCGCGGCGATCGCGGCGCGCTCGGCGTGGGCGCTCGCCCCGCTGTTCGCCGAGGCGCTCGCCGCGCGCGAGGCCGCGCCGCCCGCGCCGGGCGCCGACCGGGGCGCGCTCGCGCGGCGCGCGCCCGCGCCGCCTCCGCCGCCGCTGCGCCCCGGCGAGGGCGCGGGAGGCGGCGGCGGGCGGCCCGTCGGCGACGCCGACGTCGAGCGGCTGTTCCGCGAGGCGGCGCGCTCGCCCGGCCTCGCGCCGGACTTCGAGCCGCGCGCGGGGCAGGCGGCGATGGCGCGCGCCGTCGCCGCCAACCTCGCGGCCGGCGGCCACCTCGCCGTCGAGGCGGGCACGGGCACGGGCAAGTCGCTCGCGTACCTGCTGCCGTCGCTGCTGCACGCGCTGCGCCACGGCGACCGCGTCGTCGTCTCGACGCAGACGCTGCATCTCCAGGAGCAGCTGGCCGCGCGCGACCTGCCCGCCGCCGCCGCCGCCGCCGAACGCTGCGAGGGCGCCGCGCCGGGCGCGCTGCGCGCCGCCGTGCTCAAGGGCCGCGGCAACTACCTCTGCCTCGAACGCTGGACCCAGGCCGTCGAGGCCCGCGACGAGCTCGGCGACGCCGAGGCGCGCGTGCTCGCGCGCGTCGCCGTCTGGCTCGCCGGCACCGAACGCGGCGAGGTCTCCGAACTCTACCTGCGCCACGACGAGCGCTCCCGCTGGCGCGCCCTCGCCGCCGACTCCAACGACTGCCTCGCGCGGCGCTGCCCGTTCGTGCGCGACGGCAGCTGCTTCCTCCAGCGCGCCCGCGCCGAGGCCGCCGCCGCCCACGCCGTCGTCGTCAACCACGCGCTGCTGCTCGCCAACGCCGCCGCCGCCGACCAGGTGCTCCCGCCCTTCCGCCACCTCGTGATCGACGAGGCGCACCGCCTCGAGGAGGTCGCGACCGGCCAGTTCGGCGAGAGCGCGGGCGCCGGCGCGATCGCCGCGCTCGCCGCCGAGGCGGGGACGAGCGTGCGCGCGGCGGGCAGCCTCGCCGCGTCGCTCCGCAACGCCGCGCTGCTCGACCCCGCCCCGCTCTCGCCGGCCGCCGGCCTGGCGGCGCTGGCCGACGACGTGGCGGCCTCGGCGGCCCGCGTGCGCGATCGCGTCCCCGGCCTCGAAGCGGCGCTCGCCGCCTGCATCGAGGAGTTCGCCCCCGGCGAGGCCGCGCCGCGCGTGCTGATCACCGTCGCCCGCCGCGCCCAGCCGCTGTGGGGCGGCGTCGAGGACGCGGCGCTCCTCGCCGAGCTCGCGCTGGGCGAACTCGCCCGCACGCTGGAGCGCGCGCGCGAGGCCGCGGAGGCCCTGCCCGACGCCTCGGCGCCCGCGTCCGGCGACCTGCGCGCGGGGCTGGGCCGCGCCGCCGCCGAGGCCGGCCGCCTCGCCGCCGCGCTGCGCGGCGCCGCGCAGCGCGCCGACCCCGACCTCATCGTGTGGCTCGACCTCGGACGCGGCGGCCCGCGCCTGCGCGCCGCCCCGCTCGAGGCCGGGCCGCGCCTCGAGGCCGAACTCCACGCGCGCCGCGACTCGGTGCTGGCGACGAGCGCCACGCTCGCCGCGGGCGGCTCCTTCGGCTACTCGGTGCGCGGCCTCGGCCTCGCCGAGGCGGAGACGCTGGACGCGGGTTCGCCGTTCGACTACCGCGACGCGGTGCTGGTGCTGGTGGTGGAGGACCTGCCGGAGCCGGACGGTGCGGACCACGCGCGCGCGGCGCACGACATGCTGGCCGCCGCCGCGCGCGCGGCGCGCGGGCGCACGCTCGCCCTCTTCACCTCGCACGGCGGGGTGCGGGCGGCGTCGGCGGCGCTGCGCGGACGCCTCGCCGCCGACGGCATCGCCGTGCTCGCGCACGACGTCGACGGCGGCCCGGGGCGGCTGCTGCGCGCGCTCGCCGAACGCCCGCGCACGCTCGTGCTCGGCACGGCCTCGTTCTGGGAGGGGGTCGACGTGCGCGGCCCAGCGCTCTCGCAGCTGGCGATGGCGCGGCTGCCGTTCCCGGTGCCGACCGACCCCGTGCACGCGGCGCGGGCGGCGCTGTACGACGACCCGTTCGCGGAGCACACGCTGCCGCAGGCGGTGCTGCGCTTCCGCCAGGGCTTCGGGCGGCTGATCCGCGGCCCCGGCGAGCGCGGCGTTTTCCTCGTGCTCGACCGCCGCGTGCTGACCCGCGAGTACGGCGAGGCGTTCCTCGGCGCGCTGCCGCCGGGCTGCGAGCCGCGCGCGCTGCCCGCGCGCGAGGCCGCCCGCGCGATCGAAGACTGGCTCCGTGGCTGAGGGCGCGGCGCGGCCTCGCGGCGGCGTCTGGGCGCGCGGCTTCGGCGTCGCGCTCGCCACCGCCGCGCCGGACGCCGCGATCGAGGCCTGCCCGGGCATCGCGCAGGCGCTGCGCGACGCCGCCGGACGCGGCTTCGGGGGGCCGCTCCCGCTCCCGCCCGCCGGCGCCCTGTGCTGTCTCGTGCGCGCCGGGGGCGAGGCGGCGGGGCTGCTGACCGTCGAGCGGCCCGCGCCGGACGAGGCGATCCTCGGCGTGGCGATCGCGCCGGAGCGGCGGGGGCGCAGCCTCGGGGCGCGCGCGGTGTTCGCGGCGGAGCGCCGCCTGCGGCGCGAGGGGGTGCGCTCGTTCGTCGCCCGCGCCGCGCGCGCCAACGGCCGCGGTCTCTACTTCTGGCTGCGCGCGGGCTACCTCCCGCTGCGCGGCCCCGCGACCGCCGACGGCGCGACGTGGTTCCGCCGCTCCGTCGCCGCCGGGGACGCCCCCGATCCGGCTACGCCTTGCCGATCGTGACAGCGCGCCCCACCGTGCGCGCTGTCCATCCCTCAGCGGTCGCTCGCGCGTCCGGCGCGCTCGCGGGCCTCGGCGCGCAGGCGCAGGTACTCGCGCGCGCGGCGGCGGTACCAGATCGCGAGGGCGAGCGCGCTCGCCAGCGCCGCCACGACGTCGAGGACGCGCAGCTCGTCCGCGGGCAGCAGCGCGGCGAGGCGGCCGATCCAGAACCCAACGAGGATCAGCAGCAGCAGGCCGACGCGCGTGACGGGGATGCCGCGGAACGCCCGCGCGAGCGGGGGGGCGGGCCGCCGCCCCTCGCCGCGCCGTCGCGCGCGCCGCCGCCGCTCAGCGCCGCCCACGGCCCGATCGCGCACGCCGCGCGGGACGCCGGGGCGTCACGGCCCCTCGACGCGGGGGCGCGGGGACCCCTCGGCGGGCGGCGGCGCGGCGCTGTCCTGCTCCGCCGGCGGGACGCTCGCGGGCGCGCTCATCGTCCCCTCCGTGCTTCGCCTCGCGCCTCGCCCCCGGCGGCGGCGGCCCCGGAGGCGAGCGCGGCGCGCACGAGGCGGCGCGCGCCGGCGGCGCCGTCCAGAGTGCCGAGCCAGCGTTCGCGGCGCAAGCGCGCGAGCCACGCGCCGACCTCCGGCCCCTCGGCCACGCCCAGCGCCAGCAGGTCGCGTCCGCCGAGGGGCGATCGCGCGCGCTCCCAGCGCCGCAGCGCGCGCCGGACCTCGCGCTGGCGCGCCGGATCGAGGCGCCGCGCCGCCTCCCGCCCCGCGCCTCCCGCCGCCTCGGCGCGGGCCAGCGCCGCCGGCCCCGCGTCCGGCGGCAGCGCGAGCAGCAGCGCGGCGTCCTCCGCCGCGAGGCGGGCGCCGCGAGGGGCCTCGACGCGCCGCGCGACGGCCTCGCGGTCGCGCAGCGGCAGGGGGGCGAGCAGCAGCGCCCACAGCGCATCGGGCGCGTGCGGGCCGGGGCGGCGGCGAAGGGCGCGCGCGGCGGCCCCGGTCGCCCGCCAGCGCGGGTGCGCGCCGCGCAGCCCGCCCCAGCGGCCGAGCAGCGCGAGGGCGGCCCCGGCGCTCGCGCTCGCCGCCGTGCGCGCGAACTCGGCCCACAGGCGGCGCCCGGCGATCGCCGCCAGCCAGCGGGGAGCCTCGGCGATCACGGCGGCGGTGGGGGCGTCGGGGCGCAGATCGAGCGCCGCCGCGCAGCGCGCGCCGCGCCACAGCCGCGTCGCGTCGTCGGCGAAGCCGCGCGCGTGCAGGAGGCGCAGCCGCCGCGCCTCGAGGTCGGCGAGGCCGCCGAGGGGGTCGAGCAGCTCGCCGCGGCGCGGGCCGGCGAGGCCGAGCGCGATCGCGTTGACGGCGAAGTCGCGGCGCGGCAGGTCGTCCTCGACGCGCGCGCCGAGGCGCACCTCGGGCAGCGCGCCGGGGCGCGCGTAGCGTTCGCGCCGCAGCGCGGCGAGGCCGAGGCCGTGCCCGCCGCGGCGCAGCGAGGCCGTGCCGAAGCGGGGCGCGGCGGCGATCTCGCAGTCCGCGCCGAGGGCGTCCGCCGCCGCCCGCGCGATCGCCCCGGCGGCGTGCGGATCGGCGCTCGCGAGCGCGAGGTCGAGGTCGCGCGGCGTCCGCCCCGCCGCGAGGTCGCGCAGCGCCCCGCCGACCGCCCAGACCTCGAGCCGGCGCGCGTCCGCCGCGGCGAGCGCGGCGTCGAGCAGCGCGAGCGTGGGGGAGGGGAGGGCGCGGCGGAGGGCGGGGATCGTAGGCGGCGTAAGCGCGTGAGCCGTTCTTGACACGGGCCGCCGTCCACACCTACGATTTGCGCGCTGGGGGCGGGGTTCCAGCGCCCCGCCGCCGGTGCGGGCATCGTACGCGGTGGCGGAGCGCGTGCGTCCCGAAGGGCTGTCGATTGGCCTCCGCTTCCCCCTCGCTCCGCGGCCTGCAGGATCGGCTCGCGCTGCGCTTCGGCGACGAGTCGCTGCTGCTGCTCGCCCTCACCCACTCCTCGTGGGCCAACGAGCACCCCGGCGAGGAGGGCTCGAACGAGCGGCTGGAGTTCCTCGGCGACGCGGTGCTCGGCCTCGTCGTGGCCGAGCGGCTGTACGAGCGCTTCCCGGACGTCGAGGAGGGGCTGCTGACGCTGTGGCGCGCGCACCTCGTGCAGGGGCCGACGCTGGCGCGCGCCGCCGCGCGGCTGGACCTCGGGACGTGGCTGCGGCTCGGACGCGGCGAGGACGCGACCGGCGGCCGCGAGCGCGAGGGCAACCTCGCGCACGTCTACGAGGCGCTGGTCGGCGCGATCCGCCTCGACTGCGGCCCCGGCGGGGGGATCGAGGGCGCACGCCGCTTCATCGAGCGCACGCTCGGCCCCGAGCTGGCGGCGCTGCACGACGACCCCGCCGAACTCAACCCGAAGGGCGCGCTCCAGCAGCTGGCCGAGGCCTCGCTGGGCCGCCCCCTCTACGTCACGCTCGAGGAGCGCGGGCCGGAGCACGCGCGCGAGTTCGCCGTCGAGGTGCGGATCGGCGGCGAGGCGCTCGGCTCCGGCCGCGGATCGAGCAGGCAGCAGGCGGAGAAGAACGCGGCGCGCGAGGCGGTCCAGCGCATGCGCGCGCGTTCCGGGACGGGGAGCGGGGCCGCGCAGCGGCCGCACGGGGAACGCGGCGGGGTGGAGGACACGGAGTAGCGCGTGTATCTGCGCCGGGTCGAGGCGCACGGCTTCAAGTCGTTCGCCGATCGCCAGGTCTTCGAGTTCGGGCCGGGCATCACGGCGGTCGTGGGGCCCAACGGCTCGGGCAAGTCGAACGTCTCCGACGCCGTGCGCTGGGCGCTCGGCGAGCAGTCGGCGCGCGCGATCCGCGCCCGCCGCGGCGAGGATTTCATCTTCTCCGGCTCCGACGGCCGCAAGCCGCGCGGCATGGCCGAGGTCACGCTCAGCCTCGACAACTCCGGCGGCTGGATGCCGATCGACTTCGCCGAGGTCACCGTCTCCCGCCGCGCCTACCGCTCCGGCGAGAGCGAGTACCGCATCAACGGCCAGAAGGTGCGCCTGCTCGACGTGCAGGACCTGTTCCGCCGCGCCCAGGTCGGCCAGAACTCCTACGCCATGATGACGCAGGGCCTCGTCGACGAGGTGCTCGGCCTGCGCCCGATCGAGCGCCGCCGCCTGCTGGAGGAGGCGGCGGACGTGCACCGCCACCGCGCCGAGCTGACGCGCGCCGAGCGGCGGCTGGCGCAGACGCGCGACAACCTCGGCCACGTGCGCGTGCTGATCCGCGAGCTGGCCCCGCGCCTGCGCCAGCTGGAGCGCCAGTCCGAGCGCGCCGCCCGCCACCGCGAGCTGGAGGCCGAGCTGCAGGCCGCCCTCGAGGCCTGGTACGAGCTCGAACTGCGGAACGCGCGCGACGGGCACGCGGCGGCGCAGGCGCGCCACGACCAGCGCGCCGCCGCCTTCGCCGCAGCCCGCGACGCCTCCGAGGCCTTCGCCCCGCGGATCGCCGCCGCCGAGCAGTCCGTCGCCGCCGCCCGCGCCGAACTCGACCGCTCCCAGCGCCGCGAGCGCGAGATCGCCGAGCAGTCGCTCGCCCTCGACCAGCAGCTGGCGCTCGCCGAGCAGCGCCGCGAGCTGCTGGAGGTGCGCCGCGGCGAGATCGCCGCCGGCATCGCCGAGCTGGAGGCGGCGCCGCGCGGCGGCGACGGCGCGGACCCCTCGGACGCCGCGGCGCTCGCCGCGCGCATGGAGAGCGCCGAGACCGCCCTCGCCGCCGCCCGCGCGGGGCTGCTCGCCGCCGACGGCGAGGTGCGCGAGGCGCTGCGCGAGCTCGCCGAGACCGAGGCGCGCCGCGCCCGCGTCGAGGCCGAACGCGCCGACCTCGCCCGGCGCCGCGAGCGCGAGGCCGAGCGCCGCGCGGCGCTCGCGCGGCAGCGCGAGGCCGCCGCCGCCCGCCGCGGCGGGCTGCTGCGCGAGGTCGGCGACTACGGCCGCCGCGCGCTGGAGGCGCGGCGCGAACGCGAACGCCTCGCCGCCGCCGCGGACGAGGCGCGCCGCCGCCGCGGGCAGGCGGAACGGCGCGCCGAGGACGCGCGCGCCGCCGCCGAGGCCGCGCGCGAGGCCGCGCGCGAGGCCGCGACCGCCCGCGAGCGCTGGAGGCGCGGCGCGACCTCCTCGTGGCGCTCGCCGAGGGCGCCGCCGACCGCGGCGCGGCGTCGCGCGAGCTGCTGCGCGCCGCGCGCGAGCCCGAGGCCGGCGAGGAGCCGCTGGCGGGCGTGATCGGCCTCGTGACGGGGTTGATCCGCGTGCCGGCCGGCCTCGAACGCGCGATCGAGGCCGCGCTCGCCGACCAGATCGGCGCCGTCGTCGTCGAGCGGCCCGAGGACGCGCTCGCGGCGATCGCGCACCTGCGCGAGCGCGGCGCGGGCGCGGCCACGCTGCTGCCCCGCCGCTCGATGCCCCACCGCTACCCGATCAACCTCTTCCACGAGCGCGGCGTCGTCGGCGTCGCGGCGCGGCTGGTCAAGACCGACCGGGAGCACCGCCCGCTCGTCGACTCGCTGCTGGGACGCACGATCGTGGTCGACGACCTGCAGACGGCGCGCCGCCACGCGCAGCGCGGCCTCGGCGCGATCGTCACCCGCGACGGCCTGCTGCTGCGCCCCGACGGCTCGCTCCACGGCGGCTCGCGCGGGCAGGCCGCCGACGGCTTCGAACTGCGCGCCGAGGCCGACCTGCTGCCCGGGCGCATCGCCGAGGCGCAGCGCGCCGCCGCCGACGCCGACGCCGAGTCGGACCGTCTCGCCGCCGCCGCCGCCGCGGCGCGCGAGGCCGCCTCGCAGGCGCGCGAGGCCGCCGAGGGGGCCGAGGCGCAGCGCCGCGACCACGAGCGCGAGACCGCGCTGCTGCGCCGCCGCCTCGTCGGCCTCGCGGGCGAGCTGCGGCTCGTCCACGCCGCGCTCGCCGCCGCCGACGCGGAGACCGCGGACGCCGCCCCCGGCGACGGGGACGAACCGCTGCGCGCCGAACTCGATCGCGTCGACGGGCGGCTGGCCGCCCTGCGCGACCGCTCCGCGGCGGTCGGCGCGGAACGCGACGAGGCGGCCTCGGCCGTCGCCGCCGCCACCGCCGGGCTCGCCGCCGCGCGCGGCGAGCGCGAGGCCGCCGAGGCCCGGCGCGAAGCCGCCGAGGCCGAGCGGCGGCTCGCCGCCGAGCGGCTCGCCGAACGCCGCGAGCAGGCGCTCGCGATCGCGCGCGAACTGGAGGACCTCGCGCTGACCGCGCGCGACCTCGGCGAGCGGCGCGCGAACGCGCAGGCGGCGCGCTCCGCGGCGGAGGCCGCCGTCGCCCCCGCGCACGCCGCCCTCGCCGAGGCCGAGACGGCGGCGCGGGGCCTCGCCGCCGCCCGCGGCGACACCCAGGCGCGGCTGTTCGCCGCCGAGCGCGACCTGATCGAGGCGCAGGCCGAGCTGCGCGAGGGCGCCTCCCGCATCCGGGCGCTCGAACTCCAGCTCGCGGACGACGGCATGACGGTGGACGCGGCCGGCTCCGTGCGTCGCCCCGGCGGCGTCGCGCCCCCGGAGGAGGCGGCGGAGGCCGCCGCCGCGGTCGCCGCGGGCGCGCCCCCGCCCCCCAGCGGCGGCGCCGACGTGGCGCCCGAGGCGCTGCGCGAGCGCGTCGCCGAACTGCGCGGCGAGCTGCGCGCGCTCGGCCCCGTCAACCTCGAAGCCGCCGCCGACCTCGACGGGGAGCGCGAGCGGCACGACTTCCTGACCGCGCAGGTCGCCGACCTCGAAGCCGCCGAGCGCCAGCTGCGCGAGGCCATCGCGGACCTCGAACGCAGCATCCGCGAGCGCTTCGACGAGACGTTCGAGGTGGTCAACGCGCGCTTCGGCGACTGCTTCCGCCGCTTCTTCGGCGGCGGGCGCGCCGAGCTCACGCTCGTCGAGCCCTCGGCGGACGGCGAGGGCGAGGAGGGGGGCGAGGCCGGCGTGGACGTGCGGGCGCAGCCGCCGGGCAAGCGCATCTCCTCGCTGGCGATGCTGTCGGGCGGGGAGCGGGCGCTGACCTCGGTGGCGCTGCTGTTCGCGCTGCTCGCCGTCAACCCCGCGCCGGTCTGCGTGCTCGACGAGGTCGACGCGGCGCTCGACGAGGCGAACGTGGGGCGCTTCGTGGAGACGCTGCGCGAGATGTGCGACCGCTCGCAGTTCATCGTCATCACCCACAACCGCGCCACGATCGAGGCCGCCGACGCCATCTACGGCGTCTCGATGGGCGAGGACTCGGCCTCGCGCGTGCTCTCGCTGCGGCTGGCGGACCTGCCGCAGGCCTCGTAGGCGCGGAGCGCCGCCGGCGGCGGCGCGTTGGCCGCACGCGGGCGCGCGGCTACGATCGCGGGAGCGCGGAGCGCAGCGGCGCGCCGCGCGGCGAGGAGTCGCCGTGAGGCTGTTCGGCCGCAGCAGGGAGTCGGAGGCCGCCACCGGCGAGGCGCTCGCGCGCACCCGCCGCTCGTGGTTCGGGCGCCTCGGCGAGGCGCTGCGCGGCGACGCCGGCCCCGCGCTCTGGGACTCGCTGGAGGAGGTGCTGATCGGCGCCGACGCGGGCGTCGCCACCAGCCTCGAGGTGCTGGAGCGCGTGCGCGCCGCGCGCCCGCGCGGCGCGGAGGAGGTGCGCGAGGCGCTGCGGCGCGAGCTGGTCGCGATCCTCGAGGCGCCCGCGGGCCGCGGGCGGCTGTGGGGGCCGGACGCGGGCGAGCCGCCGCCGCGCCCGCACGCCGTGCTCGTGGCGGGCGTCAACGGCGCGGGCAAGACGACGGCCATCGCGCGCCTCGCCCACGCCGGCGCCGCGGACGGCCAGCGCGTGATCGCCGCCGCCGCCGACACCTTCCGCGCCGCCGCGATCGATCAGCTGCGGACGTGGGGCGAGCGCCTCGATTTCGACGTGGTGGCGCACAGGCAGGGCGCGGACCCGGGAGCCGTCGTCTTCGACGCCGCCGAGGCCGCCAGCGCGCGCGGGCACGACCTGCTGCTGGTGGACACCGCCGGACGGCTGCACAACCGCCGCCCGCTGCTCGACGAGCTGTCGAAGATCCGCCGCGTGCTCGAACGCCGGCTGGAGCGCCCGCCCGACGAGGTCGCGCTCGTGCTCGACGCGACGACGGGGCAGAACGGGCTGGCGCAGGCGCGCGCCTTCACGGAGGCGGTGGACGTGACCTCGGTGATCCTGACCAAGCTGGACGGCAGCGCGAAGGGCGGGATCGTGTTCGCGGTGGCCGCCGAACTGGGGCTGCCGGTGCGCTTCATCGGCACCGGAGACGGCCCCGGCGACCTCGCGCCGTTCGACGCCGCGACGTTCGTCGACGCCCTGCTCGGCGCGCCCGAGGCGGCGCCGCGGGCCGCGGGCGCCTGAGCGTGGCGGACGCGCGGGCCGGGGGCCGGGCGTGAGCGGACGCCGCGCCGCGGTCGGCCTCGCCGTCACCGCCGTGTTCGCGGTGCTGCTGTTCCGCAGCCTCGGCCTGGGCGAACTGCGCGACGCCTTCGGCGAGGCGCGGCCCGGCTGGCTCGTCCTCGGGCTGCTGTGCTACCTGCCGGTGCTGTGGCTGCGCGGGATGCGCTGGCGCATCCTGCTGGGGGGCACGGCGCGGATCAGCGACGGGGACGCGACGGCGCTGGTCGCGATCGGCCTCGCCGCGAACAACGTCGCGCCCGCGCGCACGGGCGAGCTGCTGCGCGCGCAGCTGCTGCACGACCGCCACGGCGCGGGCCGCCTCGCCGCGCTCGGCTCGATCGTGGTCGAGCGCACGCTCGACGGGCTGGTGCTGGCGCTGTTCCTGGCCGCCACGATCGCGCTCGCGGGCGGCAACGACGTGCTGCGCGGCCTCGCCGTGGCCGCCACCGCCCTGTTCGCGGGCATCGCGGTCGCGCTGGCGACGGTCGCGCCCATGCTCGCGCGCCGGCCCGAGCGCGCCGAGCGGCCGCTGCGCCTGCTGCCCGCCCGCGCCCGCCCCCGCGCCGGCCGCTGGGCCGAGGGCTTCGTGCGGGGGCTGACCGCCGTGCGCGGCGGCCCCGCCTGGCTCGCCGTGATCGCGCTCTCGGTCGTGTCGTGGGCCGTCGAGGGCGTGCTCTGCTGGCTGGTCGGGCTCGGCTTCGGCCTCGACCTCGATCCGCTGCTGTACCTCGGGGTGTGCGGGGCGGCGAACCTCGCGACGGCGGTGCCGCTGACCTCGGGCGGGGTCGGCCCCTACGAGTACGCGGCGCGCGAGGTGGTGGTGCTGTTCGGCGCGGGCGCGGCGGCCGGCACGGCCTACGCGCTGGCGCTGCACGCGCTGCTGATCGTGCCCGTGGTGCTGCTGGGGCTGGCGCTGCTCTGGCGCCGCCACATCGCCGTCGGCAGCCTGCTGCGCGCGCCGTCCGGGGATGCCCCGGCCCCCGCCGGGGCCTCCGGCCGCGCGCGCGGGAGCGGCTAGGTGCGCGTCGTCGTCGTCGGCGGCGGCGTCGGCGGCCTCGCCGCCGCCTGGGAGCTCGCGAAGGCGGGCTGCGAGGTGCGCCTCGCCGAGGCCGGCCCCGTGCTCGGCGGGCAGGTCCGCACCTTCGAGATCGGCGGCGGCCGCGTCGAGTCCTTCTACCACCACGTCTTCCGCTCCGACGAGGTGCTCGCGGAGACGATCGCGGAGCTGGGGCTGGGCGGCGACCTCGAGTGGACCGACTCGCGCGTGGGGATGCTGGCGGAGGGGCGGGTCTACCCGTTCACGACGGCGGGCGACCTGCTGCGCTTCGGGCGCGTCTCGCTGGCGACGCGGCTGCGGCTGGGGCTGACCGCGCTGTGGCTGCGTCGCGTCTCCGACCCGGAACGCTACGAGGGCGTGAAGGCGAGGGACTGGATCGTCTCGCGGGTCGGCGAGGAGGGCTACGAGCGGGTCTGGGGTCCGCTGCTGCGCGCCAAGTTCGGGCGCCACGCGCCCGAGATCGCGATGACCTGGTTCTGGAGCAAGATCTACCTGCGCTTCGCCTCGCGGCCCGGCGGGCTGCTCGCGCGCGAGCAGCTCGGCTACCTGCGCGGCTCGTTCGGCCGCATGGTCGACGCCCTCGCCGCGGCGATCGAGGCGCGCGGCGGCGTCGTCGAGGCGGCGCGGCCCGTGCGCCGCGTGCTGATCGAGGGCGGCCGCGCCGCCGGCGTCGAGCTGGAGCCGCGCGAGGACGGGGACGCGCCCGAGCGCGTCGAGGCCGACGCGGTGATCGCCACCGTGCACTCCGGCGTGCTGCCGCGCATCGCCCCCGATCTGCCCGAGGCGTACCGCGCGCTCCTCGACGGCATCGGCTACCAGTGGGCGACGGTGCTGGTGCTCGCGCTCGACCGCCCGCTGTCGGACATCTACTGGCTGACCGCGTCCGACCCCGGCTGCCCGTTCGTGGTGGCGGTGGAGCAGACGAACTTCCGCGACGCCTCGGAGTACGGCGGACAGCATATCGTCTACTTCTCGAACTACACCGATCCCGGCGATCCGGTGGTGGGCGAGGACGCCGCGCAGGTGCTCGACCGCTACGAACCGTGGATCAGGAGCATCAATCCGGCGTTCGACCGCAGCTGGATCCGCGGGAGCTGGCTGTTCAAGGACCGCGCGGGCCAGCCGATCGTGCACTGGCGCTACCGTGAGGGGATACCGCCGCACCGCACCGGCGTCGGGGGGCTGTACCTCGCCAACAACACCCAGCTCTACCCCGAGGACAGGGGCCAGAGCCATACGATGCGAATCGGCGCCGAGGTCGCGCGGATGGCGCTCGCCGACTTCGCGGAGCGGACGGCGCAGGGGGCGGAGGCGGGGCGCCCCGCCGCCGGGGCGTGACGCCGCCGCGCGGGCCGCTGCCCGCGCTCGTCCTCGCGCTCGCGGCGGGCCTCGCCGCGCTCGCCGCGCTGCGCGGCGGCGGCGAGGGCGAGGGCGGCCCCGCCGCGCGCGCGTTCTTCGACGTCCACGTCAGCGACCACGCCCTCACCTTCGTGCGCGAGGCCTGCGCCCCCGCCGACGTCGAGGCTCCCTTCTTCGTGCACGTCATTCCCGTGCACGAGGACGACCTGCCGGCCGACAGGCGCGAGTACGGTTTCGGGAACCTCGATTTCGCGTTCGCGAGCCGCGGGGCGGTGACGGCGGGCGACGCCTGCGTCGCCTCGGTCGCGCTGCCGGGCTACCCCGTCGCGAGCGTGCGCGCCGGCCAGTGGGTGCGCGGCGAGGGCCGCCTCTGGACCGCCGAATTCGAGGTCGAGGGCCGCCCGCCGGACCTCGCCGCGCGGCTGCCGCCGCCGTTGCCGCCCGGGGCGCGCGCGCCCCTCCCGCTCAACGCGCGGATCGCGAAGTGGAGCGGCGACCGCCCCGCCGCGATCTCGCTGACCTACGACGGCGCGCTCAACCCCGAGGCCCTCGGCGACCCGTTCGACGAGGCCGCCCTCGCCGCCGCGCGCGGCGTCGCCGTGGACTACGAGATCGTGACCGAACAGCTGCTGGACCCCGATGCGTACGGGTTCGACGTCCTCGGCGGCATCGGGAGGCTGCTGTCGGAGTACGCGCCGCTGGGGTTCGGCTACTTCGGCCACGGCGCCGCCGACCACGACCGGATGTCGTACCGCGAGGCGCTGGCCTCGTTCCGCCGCACCCGCGAGGCGATGGAGGCCATCGGGCTGCGGCCCGTGTCCTACGGCTACCCGCGCAACGCCGGGCAGGAACAGGAAACGCGGCGCGCCCTGCGCGACGCGGGCTTCCTCAGCGGCAGGCTGCAGGTCACGGACCCCGATGCCTACTACAACGTCCCCGGCGACAGCGCGTCGCCCCGCGACTGGTACGCGCTGGCCGCCGTGCCGATGGAGAGCATCGGCTTCGCCGGCGTCGCGGAGTACGTCAACGACCACGCCGAGCTGCTTCCGATCCTCGACGGCGCGCTGGAGCGGCGCGCGTGGATCATCCTCACCTACCACGCGATCGGCTGGCCGGAGGCCTACGGCTGGTACGGCGCGGACGAGTTCGGCAAGGACGTCGAGGCGATCGCCGCCCGCGACTTCTGGAACGCCTCGATGGATCGCGTCACCCTCTACGTGCGCGAGCGCGAGCGCGCCGTCCTCGCCGTTGAGGTCGTCGCCGGGGAGGGCGACGCGACGGCCGAGGTGCGCCTCACGCTCTCCGACGGCCTCGGCAACGACCGCTTCGGCGAGCCGCTGACGGTGCTGTTCGACCTGCCCGCGGGCTGGGAGAGCGCGCCCGTCGCCGTCCGACAGGACGGCGCGCTCCTCGGCGCGCACGCATTCGCCTCGGGCGCGGCGATGCTCGACCTGCTCCCGAACGAGCGCCCCTATGTGCTGCGCCCCGCGCGCTGAGGGCGCAGGTGCGGCGGTCGGCGTATGCTGCCGGCGCGAGGGAGGCTCCCGTGGCGTCGAGCGCGGAACACGCACCGGCTGGCGCCGGGCACGAGGGCGGCCGGCGCGCCCGAGGGTGGGGGCGTCGCCAGGCTGTACGCCGCGATCGAGGCCGCGGACGGACGGCTGGAGGGCATCAAGAAAGACCTGACCAGCACCATCTACAAGGCCGTCGCCGTCGGCACTACCGTGATCCTCGCCGCGATCGGCGTCGCCACCTCGATCATCCTCGCCGCCCTGCCTGATCGCGGTCCTCGGCGCGCGCGGTTCGCCTCGGGGCGTGGCGGGCGGTGTATGCTGTCGGCGCAGGGAGGCTCTTCATGGCGTCGAGCGTGGACACCTACCGGCTGGTGCAGGACATGAAGGCGGCCGACGTGCCCGAGGGGCAGGCCGTCGCCATGCTGTACGCCGCGATCGAGGCCGCGGACAGGCGGCTGGAGGGCATGGATGATCGGATCGATGATCGGATCAAGGACACCAAGAAGGACCTGACCCTCACCGTCTACAAGACCGGGGCCATCGTCGCCACCGTGATCCTCGCCGCGATCGGCATCGCCACCTCGATCATCCTCGCCGCCCTGTCCTGATCGCGGCCTCGTCGCGCGGCTCGCGTTCTTGTCCGGGGGCGGGCGCGCCCATATAGTCACGGCGGGCCGCCGGGCGGCGCGGGACGGGTCGCGGGATGCCGCTCGAGACCGAGGCGAAGGCCGAGCTGCGGGCGCTGCTCGACGGGCTCGCGCCGGACGACGGCGACCTGCTCGAGGCCCTGCACCGCGTCCACCACCGCTACGGCTACGTCTCGCGCGAGGCGATGGAGGCGATCGCGGAGCGGCTGCGGCTGACGCCCGCCCACGTCTACGGCGCGACCACCTATTACGCCGACTTCCGCACCGCGCCGCCGCCGCCGGTGACGCTCGCGTGGTGCTCGGGGCCGGCCTGCCGCCTGCGGAACGCCAACGGCATCCGCGCCGCGATCGAGGCGGTGCTCGGCTGCGCGCTCGGCGAGGACAGCCCCGACGGGCGCGTCGCCTTCACGCTCGGCCAGTGCGTCGGCACCTGCGAGCAGGCCCCGCAGCTGTGGCTGCAGGGGCGCGTCGTCGGCAAGCTCGACGCCGCCCGCGCGGTCGAGCTCGCGCGCGCCCTGCGCGGCGGCGCCGACCCCGGGACGCTGGGGCTGCCGGAGGACGGGGAGTAGCAGTGGCGCTCGACGCCTACGCCGCGCTGCGCGCCCCCGCCGACGCCGCCTGGGAGGCGTGGCGGCGGCCCGTGCGCCCGAGGATCGACCTCGCGTGGGACACCTCGGCGCTGGCCGCGGGCGCGGAGCGCACGCGCGCCGCGCTGGAGGCGGCCATCGCCGGGCGCGGCGCCGCCGCCGACCTCGGCCGCGTGCACGGCTACGGCCTGCAGTGGCTCCAGCCGCTGGCGCAGATCACGTGGCCCGACGGCGCATCGGCCCTCTACGGCCCCGTCACGCCCTCGCGCGCCGCGCTGCTGCTCGACGAGGCCGCAGGCCTCGCCGGCGCGGCCGCCGCGCTCGCGCTCGGCACGATCGAGGGGCGGCGGCCGGGGCTGCCGCCGATCGCCGATCACCCCTTCCTCGCGCTCGAACGGGAGCGGCGGCTGCTCGCGCGCCTCGGCCGCACCGACCCCGAGTCGCTCGACCACTACCTCGCGACGGGCGGCTACCGCGCGCTGGCGCGGATGCTCGACCGCCACCACGGGCCGGAGGCGGTGCGCCAGCTGCAGCAGGACGCCGGGCTGATCGGCCGCGGCGGGGCGTTCTTCCCGGCCGGCGTGAAGTGGAACTTCCTCGCGGGCGCGCCCGAGGGCGACCGCTACCTCGTCTGCAACGCCGACGAGGGCGACCCGGGCGCGTGGGTCAACCGCGTGCTCATGGAAGGCGACCCCCACCTCATCCTCGAAGGGATGCTGATCGCCGCCTACGCCACGGGCGCCACGCACGGCTTCCTCTACGTGCGCGGCGAGTACCCCCTCGCCGTCGAGCGCCTGCGAGGGGCGATCGCGCAGGCCGAGGCCGCCGGGCTGCTCGGCGAGGACATCCTCGGCAGCGGCTTCGCCTGCACGCTCGAGGTGATCGTGGGGGCTGGCGCCTACGTCTGCGGCGAGGAGACGGGGCTGATCGCCTCGATCCAGGACGATCGCGGGATGCCGCGCATCAAGCCGCCGTTCCCCGCGCAGGCGGGCGTCTTTTACCGGCCCACCAACGTCAACAACGTCGAGACCTACGCCAACGCGGCGCTGATCCTCGCGCACGGCGCGGAGTGGTACCGCGAGCTCGGCACCGAGCGCAACAGCGGCACCAAGATCTTCTCGTTCTCCGGCGACGTGGCGCGCACCGGCTTCATGGAGCTGCCGTGGGGCGCGCCGCTGGGCGGCGTGCTCGACGCCCTCGGCGGGCCGACGCGGAGCGACGGCGCGCCGGGCGCGCTGAAGGCGATCCAGCCCGGCGGCCCGCTCGCCGGCTACCTGCCCGCCGCCGTCGCCGGGGGGCTGCGGCTCGAGAAGGAGGAGTTCGCCGCGCACGGGGTGCTGATCGGCGCGGGCGGCATCGTCTTCGTCGGCGAGGACGCGAACTCGATCGAGCTCAACGTGATGTTCTCCGAGTTCCTCGAGGAGGAGTCGTGCGGGCGCTGCACGAGCTGCCACCACGGCAACCAGCGCATGACCGAGGTGTTCCGCCGCGTGCTGGCGGGCGGCGGGCGGCCCGAGGATCGCCGCAACCTCGAGACGCTGGGCGAGGCGCTGCGCTACTCGAACTGCGTGCACGGCACGGCCAGCCCCACGATCATGCGGAACACGCTGCGCTACTTCGGCGAGGAGTTCGACGCCCACGTCGCCGCCGCCGACCCGCGGCTCGGGGGGCGCGGGTTCGTGCGCTACCGCGTCGCCGACCAGTCCGACCCGCGGCTGGAGGCGGCGCGCCTGATCTGCCCCGTCGACGCCATCCGCGGCTCGCCGCGCGGCGGCTACGCGCTCGACGACGACGCCTGCGTCCGCTGCGGCGCCTGCCGCGACCTCGCCCCGCGCGGCATCGCCCGCGACGACCTCGTCGCGCTCGCGGCGGCGCGGGCGGTGACGTAGCGGCGGAGCCGCCCGTCCCGGCCATGCTCCGGCGCGCTCTCGCGCGCGCGAGGACGGCCCGCCCGGACGGCCTCGCCCTCGCGCTGGCCGCCGTCGCCGCCCTCGGCGCCGCCCACGTCCTCGTCCGCACTTCGGCCTACGGCCCCGTGCCGGGCTCGGACTCCGTCAACTACCTCTCGGCGGCGGTCAACCTGCTGGGCGGCGAGGGCCTCGTCAACTACCGGGGCGACGACTTCGTGCTGTGGCCGCCCGGCTACCCGCTGCTGCTCGCCGCCGCCGGCCTCGCCGGCGCCGATCCGCTCGAGGCGGCACGCTGGATCGGCGCCGCCTGCTTCGGCCTCGCGATCCTCGCCTCCGGGCTGTGGCTGCGCCGGAACGTGAGCTCGCGCCTCGTTGCGCTCGCGGGTGCCGCCGCCGTCGCCGTCTCCGTGCCGCTCGCGACCTCGGCCTCGCACGTCGGGGCCGAGGCGCCGTTCGCGCTGCTGACGCTGCTCGCGCTGCTGGCGCTGGGCGGGCCGCCCGCGAGGGGCGGCGAGGGCCGGCGGCGGCTGGCCGCGGCTGCGGCGCTGGCCGGCCTCGCAGCCCTCGTGCGCTGGCCCGGCGCGGCGCTGATCGCGGCCGGCGCGCTGCTGCTGCTCGCGCGCGGGGGCGCGCCGCCGCGCGAGCGGCTGCTCCGCGCCGCGCTCTTCGCCGCCGCCGCCTCGATCCCGCCCGCGCTGGCCGCCGCGCGCAACCTCGCCGCCGCCGGGACGCTCGCCGGGCCGCGCACCGGCGAGGCGTCGTGGGGGGCGCTGGCCGACGCGCTGGGGCAGATCGCCGCGACGGCCGGCGGCTGGATCGCGCCCGCCGCCGCGCCCGACTGGTCGGCGTGGCCGCTGCGCGCGGCGGCCGCGGCAGCCGTCCTCGCCTGCGCCGCCTCGGCCCTGCTGCCACTCGCCGCGCCGGGGCTCGCGCGCGCGCGGCGAGGGGCGCCGCCGGGCCTCGCCCCCGTCGCGCCGTTCCTCGCGTTCGCGGCGGTGTACCTCGCCGTGCTCGTCGCGGCGGCGCCGTGGAACTGGAACGTGGCGATCGGGAGCCGCTTCCTGACGCCGGTCTACGCGCCGCTCGCGCTGGCCGCCGCGTTCCTGATCGGACGCCTGCTCGCGGCGGCGGGCGAGGGCCGCCCCGCGCGGACGGCGAGGGGCCTCGCGCGGGTGGCGCTGGCCGCCGTCGCGCTGCACGCGGCGGCCTCGGCCGCGGCGAACCTCGACCTGACGGCGCGCACGCTGGCCTCGGGCTGGCCGGGCTGGGAGCTGCACTCGCGGCTGCGCGACTCGGAGACGATCGCGTGGGCGCGCGCGAGCGGCGCCGCCGCGGGGCCGACCTGGAGCAGCGACCGCCGCCTGCTGTGGCTGGCCGACCGCTCCGCCGCTCCCGGCCGCCACCGCCAGCTCCCGGGCGACTTCGCCGGCCTCGTCCGCTGGCTCGCCGCAGGCGAGGGCGAGGCGACCGCCGTCTGGCTGGAGGGCGAGCCGTACTGGCGGCGGTTCGGCTATACGAGCCTCGACCTGCGCGCGCTGCCCGGCGCCGAACGGGTCGCCGGGCTCGCCGACGGCGCCGTCTTCCGCGTGCGTCGGGGCGCGCCCTTCGACGAGGCGGCGTGGCGTCGCGCGCGCGAGGCCGAGGCGGCGCGCCTCGGCGCGCTCGTCCGCGCCGGCCTCGGCGAGCCGGCCGCGCGCGGGCCGTTCGAGGTCTACGCGGACGCCGCCGCGCGCACGCTGACCTACGTCCGCGTCCCCTGCGCCCCCGCCGACGCCGGGGCGCGCTTCTTCCTCCACGTCGCGCCGTCCGAGGCGGGCGACCTGCCCGCGTCCCGCCGCGCCTCGGGCTTCGCGAACCTCGATTTCGCGTTCGCCGAGCGCGGGGGGATCGAGGGCGGGGCGTGCGTGGCGAGGACGGCGCTGCCGGAGTGGGAGATCGCCTCGGTGCGTACGGGGCAGTTCGGCGCGGGCGGCGAGCTGTGGAGCGTCGAATTCGCGCCCGGCGACGCTCGCTGAGCGCGACGATAGCATGGGCGCGGCGGGACGCGGGACACGGGAAGCGATGGTGGACGTCGCGAGGCGCTGGCGCCGGGTCCGCCCCGGCGGCTTCGCGCTGCTGCTGGCCGCGCCCGCGGCGCTCGGCGCGGCGCACGTGCTGGTCCGCACCTCGCCGTGGGGCGCGGACGTCTCCCACGACCCGATGGTGTACGTGTCGGTGGCGACGCACATCGTCTCCGGCGATGGCCTGCGCGACTTCGAGGGCCGCGACCTCCTGGGGTGGCCGCCGGGCTGGCCGCTGCTGCTGGCCGGCGTGCGGCTGCTGGGGATCGACCTGCCGGAGGCGGGCCGCTGGATCAACGCGGCCGCGTTCGGGCTGACGATCCTCGCGACGGGCCTGTGGCTGCGCCGCCGCGTGCGCGTCCGCTGGCTGGCGCCGCTGGCGGCGGCGGCGGTCGCGGCCTCCCCGCCGCTGACCGCCGTTTCCTCGCAGATCATGACGGAGCCGCTCTTCAACCTGGCGACGCTGCTCGCGCTGATGGCGCTGGGGTCGTTCCTGCGCCGGGGCGCGGGCTGGCCGCACCTCGCGGCGGCGGCGGCCCTCGCCGGGCTGGCCGCGGTCCTTCGCTACCCCGGGGTGGTGCTGATCGGCGTCGGCGTGCTGCTGTTGCTGCTGCCCGTCGGCGCGCCGCGGCCGCGGGCGGCGAGGCTGCGGCACGCCGCCGCCTTCGGCGCGGCCGCCTCGCTGCCGCTGGAGGCTGTGCTGTGGCGCAACGTCGGCGTCAGCGGGACGCTGACGAGCCAGAGGCCGTGGGCCGCGCAGCAGTCCCTGACCGACTCGCTGGACCAGATGGCGGACATCCTCGCGCGCTGGGCGTCGCCCGCGTGGACGCCGGACGAGGCGGCGCCGCTGGCGCTCGCGCTGGCGGCGCTGGGGTGCACGGCGGCGATCGTCCGCGCCGCGGTCCATCGCTCCGGCGCTTCCGGCCCCGCCCTCCCGTTCGCCGCCTTCGCGCTGGCGTACCTGGCGATCGTCGCGGTGGTGCTGCCGCTCGCGATCACGCGGGGCGTCACGGATCGCTACCTGACGCCGGCGTACGCGCCGCTGGTGCTGCTGGCGGCCCTGCTGCTGGACCGGCTCCTGACGATCGGCGCCCCCTCGCCGGCGGCCGGCGCGGCGAAGCGTCCGCCGTCCGTCGCCGCGCTGCGTATCGGCGACGCGGCGAGGCGGTTGCGGGCCGCCGCCGCGCCCGTCGCCGCCGCGCTGCGTATCGGCGGCGCGGCGAGGCGGCTGCTGGCCGCCGTCGCGCTCGCCGCCGCCGTGCTGCACGTCGGCGCGGCGGCGCGGGCGAGCCTCGAGGACACGGCGGGGGTGTGGTCGTCGGGGTACCGGAGGGACAGTCCCAACGTCGCCCTGCGGGAATCGCCGACGCTCGCCTGGGCGCGCGCGGCCGGCATCGCGGACGGCCCGACCTGGAGCAACGACCCGCGGCTGCCCTGGCTGGCCGACCGGGATCCGAACCCGGATCGGCACCGCTGGCTGGGCGGCAGCATGGATGAGGTGATCGCGTGGCTGGCGGACGGCGAGGGCGCAGCCCACGTCGTGTGGATCGATCAGCGCCGGCACGGCTACTCCTACGGTACCGCCGCCTACCGGGGGTTCGACGTCGGCGTCCTGCCCGGCGTGGAGACGCTGGCGGCGCTGGAGGACGGCCTCGTGCTGCGCGCCGCGCGGGGCCGGCCGTACGACGAGGCGGAGCACCGCGCGCGCCGCGAGGCGGCGGTGGAGCGCGCCCGCGACCGCATCGCCGCCGGGCACGGCGAGCCGGCCGCGCGCGGGCGGTTCGGGGTCTACGCGGACGCCGCCGCGCGCACGCTGACCTACGCCCGCGCCTCCTGCGCTCCCCCGGACGTCGAGGCGCGCTTCTTCCTCCACGTTCGCGCGGCCGACGCGGGCGACCTGCCCGCGCATCGCGAGGCCTCGGGGTTCGACAACCTCGATTTCGGCTTCCTCGATCGCGGCGCGCTGTCGTCCGACGGCTCGTGCGAGACGACGGCGGCGCTGCCCGCCTACGCGATCGCCTCGATCCGCACGGGCCAGTGGACGTCCGGCGAGGGCGAGCTGTGGTCGGTCGAGTTCGCCCCGCCGGCTGGCGCTGAGCGCCGCGCGGCGTCTGTGTGCCGCCGACGGCGCATCCAGGCGGCGGCGGCTACCTGTTCAGGCGCTCGCGCGAGCGCTTCGACTCGCGCAGCCGTCGCGGCGTGTCGAGACGCTGCTCCTCGGGAGGCGGCAGCCACTTGCGGAGGCCGAACTTCCCGTCGAGGTCTTCGTAGAAGAGATGGTTGTGGTAGAGGTACATCTGAGTAGATGCGTTAGGGATTCCGGCTTGGCGAGCGTCCAGACTGGCAACGACATCCCTCATGTGGAGGGTGAAGCCAGGGTTGTCGGCGAATACCTCGGCGATAACGTCTTTCTGGTATCGCACCGGTTGCACTCCCCACTCACGAAGTCCATAGGTCCCGGGTGCGGTCCGGACGAACAGCGGGCTGTTCCCGATAGCGTTGTAGAGCGTGCTGGCCGGCAGGTCCTTGTCTGCCGCGATGTCGTCGGCGTGTTCGTGAATCTCGCGCCAGTGGGCAGGCTCGCCTCGTTGCTTGAGCACATAGTAGGCGAGTGCGGCGTGTTGCCGCTCGATGGCGGCGTCGACGGTCCAGTAATACCTGTTGTCATTCAGGCGGAGGTTGCTCCAAACGGTTTCGGCATCGTCGGCGGCAACGCCCTTAGCGGTGAGCGCCTCGACGAACTCCGACCGATACACCACAAGCGTCCCAAGCTGGTACGGGAGGCGTTCGAGTTCGGACGATTGGTCGGAGAACCCGTGGTACTCCGGAAAGGCTTTGGCGAGAAGCTCCATCCACTGCCCCGGGTGGTCCAAGCGCGCCTCCGCCAATGCGCTCTTGAGCTTGGGGTAGGCGCGCAGGGGCGAACGGCGGTCGTCGCCGATCTCAGCGTGAATTGCCCATGCCAGTTTTGTGTAGTTTCTCCGCTTACGGATGCGGCGCATCGCCTTGACTTCGATCTGCCGTATCCGCTCTCGCGTCACGTTGAACTCCAAGCCGACGCTTTCGAGCGTTCGGCTTTGGCCATCCGACAGACCGAAGCGCAATTCGATGATGCGACGCTGGCGATCGTCCAGATCGGAAACAAAACCGGCGACAATTTCGGCGAAATGCTCTTTCATTCGTTCAGTCCAGAATCTGTTCGGCGATGTCCTGCGTGATGCGGCTCAGGAAGTCGCTGGAACGCTGGATCAGCTCGTTCTCCAGCTGGTCGAGCGCCATTTCGGAGTCGCGACGCTGGAGCATCCGCAGGTGTTCGATCTGCACGATGTCGCGGAACATGAAGAAGTGATACTCCTTCCACGCGCGTCCGCCGACCCCGCCGCGGCTCATCGCCTCGCTCGCGTAGGGGTGGCTCGTGTTGATCCACCAGACATTGTAGCGCCGGGCGTCGTCGTCGTTCTGGTGGATCGGCGGGTGCGAGGGGCTGAGCGCCCTCGAAGCGCCCGGCTCGGCGGGATCTTCGTCGTGGCCGCTGAGCAGGATCCGCGGGAAGCGGGGGCGTCGCACGCGCTGCGTGTCGCCGGGAGCGTCCCGCCTGCCGCCGCCCTCGCCGCTGCCTCCACCAGCCCCGTTGCCGCGGCCGCCACCGCCCGCCCCTGCGCCGTCTCCGCCCTCGCCGCCGCCTTCCTCGTCGAGCCAGTCGACGAACACCTCGGTCTCCAGTTCGCGGAGGAAGGTGCGCGCGTAGTCGTTGAGGGTTTGGTTCAGCGCCGACGCCGCGTCGAGTTCGGCGCGGCGTTGCCGCTCCCGCGACTCCGCCTCGGCCTGCGCGGCGCAGGCGCCGATGCGTTCGCGCAGCCATGCCTCGTGTTCCCAGTATCCGCAAGTGCCGTCGCTGGCCCTGTCCACGACGAGGCTGCTCGCACGGCCATCGAGGTAGGTGCAGAACCTCGCGTTGCGCCGCCACATCTCGCGCATATAGAACTTGCCGCCGTTGCCGTGCCCGCCGGTCAACCCTCTGGCGCCCGTCCGGTTGCCGCGAGTCGCCGCCGAGGTGTCGAACCAGGTCAGGAGGAAGTTCTGCACGTCGTCGTAACTGGCGCCGGCGAAGTCGAGGACAGCGAGGTTCGGGCCCGTCTGGCCGCGCCTCCCGTCGATGAGGTGGAGGTGGACGGGCCACCCGCCGCTCTCCTCCTCGAGGCCCCCCGTGCGACGCACGAGGTAGGCGTCGAGGCTGTTCTTGAGCCACTCCACGGCGCCCTTGCCGTGATTGAAGCGGAAGTCCTTGCCGATCTGGTCAAGGACATCCGGGGAAATCACCGTCGCGATGCGGCGGCGCTGGCCTGCTTCGGGCATGTCAGTCGCCTCCGGGCCGCACCGCGTCCAGTCCCGTGACGTTCGGGTAGCGGCTCACGATGAGTTCCGACAGCCGGCGGAGATCGCTGGCCGCCACGATTCCGTTCGACTCCGCATTGGACAGCGCCTCGTCCATCGCCGCAACCCGCGCCCTCCTGTCGCTTTCGCCGGTCGTCACGGTGACGCCGAAGAACGACCGCGCGTCGAAATCGCTGATGTCGTCGGCGCGCCCGTCCCGCCACTTGGCGTAGGCCTCGGACGAGAGGGCGGCGCGCACCAGCCGCTCGTCGTCGCGTCCGAGCCGACTGCCCGGCGCAGGGCTGCGGTTCGCCGACAGGGCGCGATCCAGCTGGGCCGCACGTTCCAGTCCTGCGTCCGTCAGGCGGAAGTGCTTGTCGCGCAGCGCCACGACGGATCCCGATCGCTGGAGCGGGCCGTACAGCTTCTTGTGCTGCTCGGCGGAGTCGGGGAACTCGGGGTGACTCCGCAGCGAGAACCTGTCGGGAAACCGCTTCCAGGACTCGATCACAATCTCCTCGTACGGAATGGGTGTCTGCTCCCCGCCCGAGGCGTGCGCCAGCGCGATCAGTACGCGATCAACGTCCGTCAGCTTGCGGCTGGCCACTCGTTCCTCCCGGAGCGCCACCATTATACCGGGAACGCTGCGTCACCTCGCCCGCGCGCTACGCGCCGGCGCCGAGGCGGCGGAGGAGGGCGAGGGCGCGGGCGCGGGGGCCGGCGACGAAGGGCGGGATGCGCTCGCGCTGGGGGGAGAGGCGCAGCGGGCGGCCGTCGATGCCGATCAGCGCGCCGCCCGCCGCCTCCAGCACCGCAGCCCCGCCTGCCGCGTCCCACACCGATCGCGGCCCCGTCGAGAGGTAGAGGCCGGCGCGGCCCGTCGCCGCGTGGATCAGCTTCACCACCGCCGAGCCGAGCGGGTAGGCCTCGTAGGGCAGGCCGCGCTGGATGCGGCGGCGCTCCCAGTCCCAGCGCGAGACGACGATGCGGCCCGGCTCCGCCGCCCCCGCCGCCGCGCCGTCCGCGAGGGGCGGCAGCGGCTCGCCGTCCACGCGCGCCTCGGGCGGCGGGGCGCCGGCCGCGCCGGGGGGCGGGAGCAGGCCGCTGTAGACGACGGGTTCGCGTTCGGCGGGCAGGCCCGCCGCGCCGAGGACGAGGCGGTCGCCGTCGAAGAAGCCGACGGAGACGCCGTACTCGGGCAAGCCGCGCAGGAACTCGCGCGTGCCGTCGAGGGGGTCGACCACCCACGTCGGCTCGCCGGGGACGATGGGGGCGGCCTGCACGGACTCCTCGGACAGCCAGTGCGCGCCGGGCAGGAGCGGGGTGAGGCGGCGATGCAGCGCCTCGTCGGCGGCGTGGTCGGCCTCGGTGACGGGGCCCTCGCCCCACTTGTGGCCGACGCGCACCTCGCCGCGGGCGGTGACGGTGCGGATCGCCTCGCAGGCGTCGCGCACGGCGTCCTCGAGGGCGTCGCGCAGGGCGGCGAGGGAGAGCGGCGCGCCGTCGCCGTCCTCTCCACCGTCTCCTCCGGCGCGCGCGGCGGCGCTCACGCCTCGCCGTCCTCGCCGTCGCCGCCGCCGAGGCGCCAGCGTTCGGCGAGGGCGCGCTCGTTGAAGCCGTAGGCGTCGTACTCGTAGCCGCGCAGCGCGGAGGCGACGGCGACGGCCTCGACGGGTTCGGGCAGCGGCAGCAGCGCGGGGGCGTCGTCGAGCAGCAGGCGCTGGGCGGCGCGCGAGCGCCGTGCGCGCCCGGCGGGGTCGATCTCGCCCAGCGCCGCCGTCACCGCGTCGTCGTAGGCGGGGTAGGAGTAGCCCCAGGGCGAGAACTCGCCGGAGGGGCCGCCGGAGACGTGGAGGCGCAGGCCGAAGTCGGGGGAGGAGGCCGGTTCGAGCTCGAACAGGATCGCCTCGAAGTCGCCGGCGGCGAGGTCGGCCTGCAGGCGCTCGGGGCCGGCGAGTTCGAGGCGGGGGTCGAAGCCGGCGGCGCGCAGCTGGCTGACGGCGAGGGCGGCGAGGCCGGCCAGCGGCTGCGCGCGCGGCGCCTCGATGGCGAAGGCGAGGCCCTCGTAGCCGGCGGCCGACGCCAGCCGGACGGCCTCGGCGGTGTCGTGGCGGTAGGCGGGGTGGGCGGCGAGTTCGGCGGCGGCGAGGGCGTCGGCGGCGAAGCCGGGGCCGACGGGGCCCGAGGGGGCGGCGCCGTCGCGGGCGGCGAGCGCGCGGCGGTCGAGCGCGAGGGCAAGGGCGCGGCGCACGCGCTCGTCCTGGAAGGCGGGGTGGAAGCGCACCGCGCGACCGCCCTTCGCGCCGACGAGCGAGAGGCCGAGGCCGCGCACGCGCCGCGAGGGGCGGGCGAGCGCCACGGCGTCGGCGCGCCCGGCAGCGCGGGCGGCGGCCTCGGGGCCGTCGAGGTCGCGCACGTCGAGGCTGCGGTGGGCGAAGGCGGCGTCGAGGGTGCGCCCGCGTTCGGCGGCGACGATGCGGATCTCGCCGAGCGCGGGCAGGCCGGGGCGATGGTAGCCGGGGTGCGGGAGCAGGGAGAGGCCGCCGTCCTCGAGGCGGCGCGGCGAGAACGGCCCGCTGCCGAGCGGCATCCCGACGGGCGAGGGGGCGGCGGCGCGCACCCCGGCGGCGGCGGCGTCGCCGAGCCGCTCGAACAGCAGCGCGAAGGGCGCGGTCAGCCGCAGCGTGAGGATCAGCGGCCCGGCGGCCTCGGCCGAGGCGACGGCGCGCGCGAACAGGAACTCGCCGGCGCCGGCGCGGACGGCGAAGTCGCGCGCGACCTCGGCGGCGCCGATCGGCTCGCCGCCCGCGCCGCCGTACTCGTGGAAGCGGGCGGAGGGGCGGAGGCGGAAGGAGAGGGTGAGCGGATCGGGCTGCTCGACGGCCTCGGCGAGGTCGCCGTGGACCACGGCGTCGCGCGGGTCGGCGGCGACGAGGGTGGCGTAGACGAGCGCCGCGGGCACGTCCGGCTCGCCGACGACGCCGAAGCGCAACATGCCGCCGACGGGGCCCTCGAACGGCTCGGCCTCGTCGGCGAGCGGCAGCGGCGAGCCTGCGGGGGCGGGCGGCGGCTGCGCGGCCGGCTGGGCGGACGGCGAGGCCTCGGCGTCCTCGCCGTCGCCGCCGCCGGAGCAGGCGGCGAGCGCGGCGGCGGCGAGCGCGCTCGCGCCGAGGCGCAGCGCCTCGCGGCGGCTGCGCGCGGGAGGCCGGCGCGACGGCGCGGGCGTCACGCCCGGAGCCCGCGTCGGCGGACCGCTACCAGATCCCGAGCTGCATGCGGACTTCCTCGGACGCCATCGTGGCGGGGTCCCAGGGCGGGTCCCAGACGAGGTTGACCTCGACGTCCTCGACGCCGTCGAGCTGGGTGAGCCTGTGGTAGGCCTGCCCCTGCAGCATCGGCCCGATCGGGCAGGCCGGCGTGGTCAGCGTGAGGTCGATGGTGACGAGGCCGTCGTCGTCGATGTCCACGTGGTAGACGAGGCCGAGGTCGACGATGCTCATCCGCAGTTCGGGGTCCTCGATCTCGCGCAGCACCTCGCGCAGCGTATCGGGGCTGGGGCGTCCGCCCTCGCCGCGAGGGGCCTCGGCGGGGGGCGCTTCGGGGGCGGGGCCCGCGGGGGTGGGGTCGGCGTCAGTCATCGGTCATGCTCCTCTCGTCGGTCGTGACGGTCGCGGCGCGGTCGCCGGCGAGCGCGCGTTCGAGGGTCTTCCACGCGAGCGAGGCGCACTTGACGCGGACGGGGAACTTGCGGACGCCGGCGAGCGCCTCGATGTCGCCGAAGTCGTCGCCGGGATCCTCGCCGTCCACCATCATGCGCTGGAACGCCTCGGCGCCGGCCAGCGCCTCGGCTGCGGGGCGGCCGCGGACGTAGCCGGTCATCATCGAGGCGGAGGCCTGCGAGATCGAGCAGCCCTCGCCCTCGAAGGCGACGCCGGCGACGCGGCCTTCGGCGTCGAGCGCGAGGTCGAGGGCGAGGCGGTCGCCGCAGAGGGGGTTGGCGCCCTCGGCGCTGGCGGTGGCGTCGTCGAGGCGTCCGCGGTTGCGCGGGTTGCGGTAGTGGTCGAGCAGGATCTCGCGGTAGAGGTCGTCGAGGGCGGCGGTCACCGAGCGCCTCCGCGGGCGGCGGCGGCGCCGAAGTAGGCGGCGGCCTCGCGCACGCCGTCGGCGAGGGCGTCGGCCTCGGCGGCGGTGTTGTAGACGTAGAACGATGCGCGCGCCGTCGCGGGCACGCCGAGGCGCTGCATCACCGGCTGCGCGCAGTGGTGCCCGGCGCGGATCGCGATGCCGCGCCCGTCCAGCACCTGCCCCACGTCGTGGGGGTGCACCCCCTCGAGGCTGAACGAGACGACGCCGCCACGCCCCTCGGGGCCGGGCGGGCCGTGCAGCGTGACGCCCGGCGCGCCGGCCAGCCGGTCGAGGGCGTGCGCGGTCAGCTCGCGCTCGTGGGCGCGGACGCGCTCCATGCCGAGCGCCGTCAGGTAGTCGAGCGCCGCGCCGAAGCCCACGACGCCGCCGACGTCGGGGGTGCCGGCCTCGAACTTGTGGGGGACCTCGTTCCACTCGGAGCGTTCGAGGGTGACGCTGCTGATCATGTCGCCGCCGCCGAGGAAGGGGGGCATCGCCTCCAGCAGCTCCTCGCGCGCCCACAGCACGCCGACGCCGGTGGGGCCGAGCATCTTGTGGGCGGAGAAGGCGAGGAAGTCCGCTCCCAGCGCGCCGACGTCGACGGGCATGTGCGGCACGGCCTGCGCCCCGTCCACCAGCACGAGCGCGCCGCGCTCGCGCGCCATCGCCGCCAGCTCGGCGACGGGCAGGATCGTGCCCAGGGCGTTCGACATCAGCGAGACGGCGAGCAGCCGCGTGCGCGGGCCGATCGCCTCGCGCGCGGCGTCGAGGTCGAGCGAGCCGTCCTCGCGCATCGGCACGTGGCGCAGCGCGACGCCCCGCTCGTCGCGCAGCATCTGCCACGGGACGATGTTGGAGTGGTGCTCCAGTTCGGTGATCGCGATCTCGTCGCCGGGGCCGAGGAAGGCGCGGCCCCAGGCGTGGGCGACGAGGTTGATCGACTCGGTGGCGTTGCGGGTGAAGACGACGCCGGCCGCCGAGGGCGCGCCGACGAAGGCGCGCACCTGCTCGCGCACGGCCTCGTACTGCGCGGTCGCCTCGACCGAGAGGGTGTGGACGCCGCGGTGGATGTTGGCGTTGGAGTCGCGGTAGAAGCGCGTGATCGCGGCCATCACCTGCACGGGCTTCTGCGAGGTCGCGGCGTTGTCGAGGTAGACCAGCGGGTGGCCGTGGATCTCGCGCTTGAGCACGGGGAAGTCGCGGCGGATGCGGTCGAGGTCGTAGCCGCCGCCGGCGCCGGCCGGGCCGTGCGCGCCGTTGCGGTCGCGGGGGGCGGTCACGGCGCGGCCCCGCACTCGACGTAGACGGCGCCGTCCTCGACGGTGACGGGCCAGGCGCGGACGCCGCGGACGGCGGGGAGGGTGAGGGCGCGTCCGCTGCGGGCGTCGAAGGCGGCGCCGTGGCGGGGGCAGATCACGCGGTCGCCGCGCAGCCGCCCCTCGCCCAGCGGTCCGCCGTCGTGGGTGCACAGGTTGTCGATCGCGTACAGCTCGCCGCCGACGTTGCAGAGGGCGAGCGAGCGCCCGCCGGCGCACTCGACGACGCGCACCTCGCCCTCGGGCGCCTCGGCCAGCGCGGCGACGCGCTCGCGCGGCACGGCCCGGCCCGCTACAGCGCGGCCTTCGCCAGTTTGGCGAAGACCGTCGCCTCGAGCTCGGCGGCGACGCCCTCGTGGCGCACGTCGCCGAGCACGGACTGGAAGAAGCCGGAGACGAGCAGCTGGAGCGCCGTGCGGCGGTCGAGACCGCGGCTTTCGAGGTAGAACAGCGCGTCCTCGTCGACCGGGCCGACGGTCGCGCCGTGGCCGCAGCGCACCACGTCGGCGGTGAGGATTTCGAGCACGGGGTCGGAGTCGGCGCGCGCCTGCCGCGAGAGCAGCAGGTTGCGGTTCTCCTGGTTGGCCTCGGCTCCCGCCGCGCCCTCGCCGACGCGCGTGACGCCGTAGTAGATCGAGCGCGAGGCGCCCGCCAGCGCCGCCTTGACCTCGACGTCCGAGGTGGTGCGCGGGCCGGCGTGGTCCTGCAGCGTGACGAAGTCGAAGTGCTGGTCGCCGTCGCCGAGGGCGACGGCGCGGATCGCGGAGTGGGCGCCCTCGCCTTCGAGCGCGACCTCGATCGTCTGCTTGAGCACGAGGCCGCCGACGGCGAGCGAGGCGATCTGGAGGTCGGCGCCGCGGCCGAGGCGCGCGCGGACGGCGCTGTAGTCGCGCGTCGCCTCGCCCCAGCGGTCGTCGAGCAGCAGGCGCACGCGCGAGGCCGGCCCGGCCTCGACCTCGATCGCGCCGGCGGCGAGCAGCGGCGCGGCCCCGGAGCGCGTCCGCAGCGCCACCGTGACCTCGGCCCCCTCGCCCGCGACCACGAGCACGCGCGGGAAGACGGCGGCGTCCGCGGCGGCGGCCTCGAGCTCGGCGGCGACGGGGGCGGCGAAGGCCGCGCCGGCGGGGGCGTGGACGAGCAGGCCGCCGCTCCAGAGGGCGGCGTTGGCGGCGAGGAACTTGCCCTCGGTGGCCGGCAGCAGCGCGCCGAGGCGCTCGCGCGCGATCCCGGCGTGCGGCGCGGGCGCGCCCGCGATCGGCCCGGCATAGGCGCCGGGCGGCGCTTCGGCCTCGACGCGCAGCGCGGGCTCGGCCGGCGCGAAGGCGGCGAAGTCGAGGCCGCCGACGTCGGTGTAGCGCCAGGGGCGGAGGGCGCGCGTGGGGAGGGGAGCGGCGGCGAAGGCGCGCGCGGCCTCGGCGCGGCGCTCGCGCAGCCAGTCCGGCTCGCCGCGCGCCCCGGCGGCGGCGAGGACGGCGGCCTCGGCGTAGGGGGCGGGGGCGGCGGCGTCGGTCGTCACGGCGCGCTGCGGCGCGCGGCCCGCGGGCCGCTAGCCGACGGAGCCTTCCATCTGCAGCTCGATCAGGCGGTTGAGCTCGATCGCGTACTCCATCGGCAGTTCCTTGACGATCGGCTCGACGAAGCCGTTGACGACCATCTTGCCGGCCTCCTCCTCGGTGAGGCCGCGCGACATCAGGTAGAAGAGCTGGTCGTCGCCGAGCCGGGAGACGGAGGCCTCGTGGCCGATGTTCACGCGCTCCTCGTCGACCTCCATGGTGGGGTAGGTGTCGGAGCGGGAGCGCTCGTCGAGCAGGAGGGCGTCGCAGCGCACGGTGGAGCTGGAGTCGGCGGCGCCTTCCTCGACCTTGAGCAGGCCGCGGTAGGAGGTGCGGCCTGCGCCGCGCGAGACGGACTTGGAGACGATGGCCGACGAGGTGCGGGGGGCGGCGTGGATGATCTTGCCGCCCGCGTCCTGGTGCTGCCCGTCGCCCGCGAAGGCGAGCGACAGGATCTCGCCGTGCGCCCCCGGCTCCATCAGGTAGACCGAGGGGTACTTCATCGTCAGCTTGGAGCCGATGTTGCCGTCGACCCACTCCATGACGGCGTTCTCGTAGGCGACGGCGCGCTTGGTGACGAGGTTGTAGACGTTGTTCGACCAGTTCTGGATCGTCGTGTAGCGGACGCGCGCGTTCTTCCTGACGATGATCTCGACGACGGCCGAGTGCAGCGAGTCGGTGCTGTAGATGGGGGCGGTGCAGCCCTCGACGTAGTGCACGTAGGAGCCCTCGTCGGCGATGATCAGGGTGCGCTCGAACTGGCCCATGCTCTCGGTGTTGATGCGGAAGTAGGCCTGCAGCGGCACCTCGACGTGCACGCCGGGGGGCACGTAGATGAAGGAGCCGCCGGACCAGACGGCGCTGTTGAGCGCGGCGTAGCGGTTGTCGCCCGGCGGCACCACCGTCCCGAAGTGCTCGCGCACGAGGTCGCCGTGCTCGGCCAGCCCCTGGTCCATGCCGAGGAAGACCACGCCCTGCTTCGCCAGGTCCTCGCGGATGTTGTGGTAGACGACCTCGGAGTCGTACTGCGCTCCGGCCCCGGCGAGGAACTGCCGCTCCGCCTCGGGGATGCCGAGCTTGTCGAAGGTGTCCTTGATGTACTCGGGGACGTCGTCCCAGTTCGTCGAGTCGCGGTCGGTGGCGCGCACGTAGTAGGTGATGGCGTCGAAGTCGATCGCCGCCAGCAGTTCGGGGCTGCCGGCCCACGAGGGGTCGCCCTTCTCGAAGAAGGTGCGGAGGGCGTCGAGGCGGAACTCGCGCATCCACTCCGGCTCGTCCTTGAGATCGGAGATCTGGCGCACCACGTCCTCGCCGAGGCCCTTCTCGGCGCGGAAGAGGGGGGCCTCGGTGTCGTGGAAGCCCCACTGGTACTCGCCGACGGCCTCGCGCGCCGCGGGGTTGGTGGTGGTCATGTCGTGCTCCCTGCCGTGCGTGGGCCGCTATGCCGTGGCGGGGGCGGCCGCGCCGCCGAGCTCCCGCATGATCGGATCGTACCCCTCGGACTCGATGCGGCGGGCGAGGTCGGGGCCGCCGGAGCGGACGATGCGTCCGCCCACCAGCACGTGCACGTAGTCCGGGGCGACGTAGTTGAGGATGCGCTGGTAGTGGGTGATCAGCAGGATGCCCATGTGCTCGCCGTGGAGCGCGTTGACGCCCTCGGCCACCGTCCGCAGCGCGTCCACGTCGAGGCCCGAGTCGGTCTCGTCGAGGATCGCGAGTTCGGGGCGCAGCATTCCCAGCTGGAGGATCTCGGCGCGCTTCTTCTCGCCGCCGGAGAAGCCGTCGTTGACGTAGCGGCGGGCGAAGTCCTCCTCGATGCCGAGGGTGGCGAGCACCTCGCGCAGCCGGCGCAGGAACTCGCGGGCGGGAGGCTCCTCGCCGGAGCGCGCCTTCATCGCCATCCGCAGCAGGTTGACCATCGTCACGCCGGGGATGGGGGTGGGGTACTGGAACGAGAGGAACATGCCCATGCGCGCGCGCGCGTCGGCGGCGAGGGCGGTGACGTCCTCGCCGCGGAAGCGCACCTCGCCGCCGCCGACGGCGTACTGGGGGCTGCCGGCCACGGCGTTGGCGAGGGTGCTCTTGCCGGAGCCGTTCGGCCCCATCAGCGCGTGCACCTCGCCGCGCCGCAGCGTGAGGTCGACGCCGCGCACGATCTCGATGTCCGGGTCGGCGGCGACGCCGACGCGCAGGCCGCGCAGCTCCAGCAGCGGCTGGCCCGCCTCGCTCCCGTTGGCGCCGGCCGCGCTGGCCGTCGCGTTTCCGTCCGTGCTCACAGCAGCTCCGCTCTCGTTCGCTCCCCGGCTCCGCCCGCGCGCGCGCCCGCCGCGGCGGGCTTGCGGACGAGGTACTCGCAGCATTCGGCGCCGCCCGCGATCGTGGCCACCTGCTCGACCGGCGCGCCGAGCAGCAGCTCGATGCTCTGGCGGTCGGCCTCGCAGGCCGCCTCGGTGTCGAGCGCGGCGGTGCGGCAGGGGCAGCCGACGTTGCTGAGGCGGAAGGCGTCGCCCTCGTCGGCGGCGTCGTGGAGCACGCCGATGGCGCCCAGCGCGGCGACGACCTCGCCGATGCGGTCGGGCAGCGCCTCGCCGCGCACGAAGGGCGCGGCGTCGCCGGCCACGCGCCCGGCGACGCCCTCGAACACGCGCCACAGGATCGCCGCGCCGTCGCGGCCGGCCACGTCCCCGGCGTCCAGCGCCGTCAGCGCCGGATAGACGTGGCCCAGCAGCCGCGCGTAGTGCGCCGCCGCCGAGCGCTCCTCGCCCGCCTCGCTCAGCGAGTAGACGGCGAGCGGCCGCCCGCGCGGGCGGTGCTCGCGCCGCGCCTCGATCAGCCCCTCGCCCGCGAGGATGTCGAGGTGGCGCCGCACCGATCCCTGGGACACGCCCATCGCCCCGGCCAGTTCGGCCACGGAGCAGCTCCCGCGCTCGTGCATGATCCGCGCCAGCTCGTCGCGCGCGCTGTCCATGCGTCCATCGTCACGCCCCGCGCCGCTCCCGTCAACACTTTCTGCCATTTTTTGGTCATCAACTGCGGAATATGCGCCGGACCCGCACGCGAGCCCCGCGACCGGCGAGCGCTACTCGCCGATGGCGAGCGCGGCCTCCCAAAGGTGGCCCGAGGCGTCGTACTGTCCGGCGACGAGGCGTGCGAGGGGGTGGGACGGCAGCGTGATCGAGGCGAGGCAGCGGTCGCCGTGACGCTCGCCGCGCTGGCGGAACCAGAAGTCGATCGCCTCGCGCGAGCCGTCCGGGGCGTAGGCGTGGACGAAGAAGCGGTCGGCGATGTCGGCCGCCGAGCACCCCTCGCGCGCGAGGGTAAGCGTGCGCCCCTCGAGGCGCAGCGCGAAGCCGGCGCCCCGCGCGTCCGGCTCGCGCGCGGCGAGGGCGTCGAAGCGCGCGAGCCACGCCTCGGCGCCGGGCGCGAACTCCTCGTCCCAGAGGTGGCCCGTCTCGTCGTACTGGCCGGTGCGGACGGAGCGCACCTCGTAGTCGGGCAGCCAGAACGCCGTCATGCACGTATCGCCGAAGTGCACGCCGCGGTCGCCGAACGCGAAGGCGAGTGCCTCGAACCCGGCCTCGCGGCGCTCGGCGGGCAGGTCGCCGGGGTCGGCGGCCCAGGCGTGGACGAAGAAAGGGGCCTCGGTGTCCGCGGCGGCGCAGTCCTCGCGGACGTAGGTCAGCGTGTAGCCGTCGAGGTACACGGCGAACGGCCCGCGGGCCGCGGGTTCGGCGGCGGCGATCTCGTCGCGCCAGCCGGGGCCGGGCGGCTCGATCGTGCCCTTGGGCCTCAGGTCGAGGCTCGCCAGCCCCGGGTAGTCCGGAGCGTAGCGGGTGGCGCGATAGAGCCGGCCAAAGGAGAGAACAGGCGTTCCCCCCCCCCCCCGTTTACGTAAAACCAGACGGTGTCCCCGTCCGGCGTGACCTCAAAGGCCGCGCCCTCGTCGCCGCTGGCGATCAGGGTGTTGCCGTTGGGGAGCCGCTGCGCCCCGCTCCCGCGCGCCGAGTAGAACACGGCGGGAGGATCGGCCTCGTACGTCCAGACGCGGGCTGGCTCGGCGGGGCGGTAGCCGCGGCCGTCCGCCGGCGGCGCGATCTCGACGACGGACGACCAGCCGCGCTCATGGCTCCCGAATTCGTTGCCGTTGTTGAACATGAGCAGGTTGCCTGCGCCCGGCAGACCGGGATCGATCCAGTGGACGTGGTGCGGCCAGAAGAGCCGCTGGTCGGCGGCGGTTCCGGCCCGGTGGGCGCGGGGGTTGCCCCAGCGGTAGAGCAGGCCGCCGCCCCTGCCGCCGTCGCCTCCCGCGTGTCCGGCGGCCTCCTCCGTGGTCGTGCTGCGGTCGACGATCCACAGCTCGCTGAAGTGGCGGGCGGTGATCACGATCTGGTCGAGCCCGGGGTGGTAGTCGATCGCGTTGGCGTGGATCCAGTCGCGGTCTCTCCTCAGTCTTCCCTCCCCCAAACCCGGGGCGAGGTTCGGCAGCAGGAAGTTGAGGTCCACCAGCTCGGGATGGGCGGCCGGGTCGCCGTAGTTGGGCTTGCCGGGATCGAAGTCCTGGATCAGGTGGTCCCAGACCGACCACTCCCACACGACTTCGCCCCCCGAAGGCCGGGATGGCCGGACCTCGACGACCGCTTCGTACTCGAGGCCCCGCGGGGGGACGAGCGCGGGATCGGCTCCGGCGGCGACGGCCTCGTCCCGCGTCTTGACGCGCCTCGCCAGCAGGAGCACGTTGCCGCCGGGCAGCCGCACGAAGTCGTGGTGGAAGAAGCTGCCCTCGAGGCGGTACTCCCAGGTCACGTTCCCGTCCGCGTCGGCTTCCCGGAGCGCGCCGTTATACAGTCCCAGCAGCCGGCCGTTTTCGAGCAGCCTGAGGGGGCCGCGCCAGTGCAGGTCCCAGGAGTGGACGATCCGGCCCCGCATGTCGATCAGGTGGTGGACGGGCAGCGCCTCAAGCAGCGTGTAGCCCTCGAACGCCCCGGGCTCGTGCGCGATCAGGCCGGGGCGGAGCGCCCGCTCCAGCAGGAACGGCGTGCCCGCCGCCGCGCCGTCCGCGAAGCGCGCGCGGAAGGCCGCGTTCGCCGCGCCGTCCGCGGCGGGGTCGAGGGTGAGCCACGCGCCGTCCTCGCCGGTGGCGTGGACGCGGCTGCCGAGGTCCTGCGCGCAGCGTTCGAGGCGGGCGAGGCCGCCGCCGGCGAAGGCGGCCAGCGTGTAGCCCGGCAGGGGACGCGGCTCGAAGCACCCGCCCGCCTCCTGCGCGGCGGCGCTGCCCCCCCCCCCCCGCAAAGCGCCACGGCGAGCAGCGCCGCCGCGGCCGCCGCCGCGATCGCCCCTCGCCGTATGGCTCCACGCATCGGCACGGGGCGCATGATCGGGCCTCGCCGCCGTCCGTTCAACGGCGGCGGGCGGCGCTACTCGCCGACGGCGAGCGCGGCCTCCCAGAGGTGGCCCGAGGCGTCGAACTGGCCGGCGACGAGGCGGGCGAGGGGGTAGTCCGGCAGCAGGACCGAGGCGAGGCAGCGGTCGCCGTGGCGCTCGCCGCGCTGGCGGAACCAGAAGTCGATCGCCTCGCGCGCGCCGTCCGCGGCGTAGGCGTGGACGAAGAAGCGGTCGGCGACGTCGGCCGCCGAGCACCCCTCGCGCGCGAGGGTGAGCGTGCGCCCCTCGAGGCGCAGCGCGAAGCCGGCGCCCCGCGCGTCCGGCTCGCGCGCGGCGAGGGCGTCGAAGCGCGCGAGCCACGCTTCGGCGCCGATCGCGAATTCGGCGTCCCAGAGGTGGCCGATGTTGTAGTCGTTGTACTGGCCCGTGCGGACGCTGCGGACCTCGTAGTCCGGCAGCTCGATCCGGGCCATGCACGTCCCGCCGAAGCGGACGCCGCGCTCGCGGAACCAGAAGTCGAGGGTCTCGAACCCGGCCTCGCGGCGCTCGGCGGGGAGGTCGCCCGCGTCGGCGGCGTAGGCGTGGACGAAGAAGCGGTCCTCACTGTTCTCCCAGGTACAGCCGTCGAGCGCGTAGGTCAGCGTGCGCCCGTCGCGGTAGACGCCGAACGGGCCGCGGGCCACGGGCTCCCCCGCCGTCACGTCGCCGAACCAGCTGGTGGCGTATCGGGGGAACGAGGGGTCCGCGACGGGGAACGAGACCTCCCAGACGGGGGGCAGGGAGCCCGGCCGCTGGCCGGTGCGGAGGCCGGCGAGGGGGTAGTCCGGCAGCTCGGCGCTCGCCACGCAGCGGCCGCCGAAGCGCGCGCCGTAGTGCGGGAGGTAGTACTCGATGGCCTCGAACCCGGCCTCGCGGCGGTCTGGCGGGAGGTCGTTCGCGTCGAGGGGGACGGCGTGGACGAAGAGCGGGGGCCACACGTCGTCCTGGGCGCAGCCGTCGCGCGTCCAGACGATCGCGCGGCCGTCGAGCCGCACCTCGAACGCCGAGCGCGCGTCGGGTTCGCGCGCGGCGAGGGCGTCCCAGGCGGCGTCGAGCGCGGCGGGGCTGTAGAGGTGGAAGCGGCCATTGCCGGGCGTGAGCGAGCCGCCGATGTCCACGGGCACGATGACGAAGTCGTGGCGGGCAGCCTCGGCCCACTCCTGTTCCGTGGCGATCTCGTAGGGCCGGAGGTATTGGCCGTGGAGCCAGTAGCGGATGTGTTTGTACGACGCGACGTCCGCGCGCTTGATTGCGGAGTAGAGCACCGTGCCGCCGGTCGTGAAGTCGCGCATGGCGCGGAAGTCGTCGGACGTCTCGCGCAGGAATGCCAGCTCCCCTGCGCCGCGGCCGATGCGTTCCATGTCCCACGCGGAGATCGCGAACAGCGCGCCCGCGGCGAGGGCGGCCGCGGGCAGCGCGCGCGCCGCGCGCCTCGGTCCGAGCAGGCGGCGCAGGCCGAGCAGGGCGAGGGCGTACAGCACCAGCGAGTTGCCGGTGAAGAATATCGCCGCGAAGTCGTGGGGGACGAAGAATCCGCGGAACAGGATCGCCCAGCCCGGTCCGGCCAGCAGCAGCGTGGCGAACAGCATCCGGTGCGGCAGCCGGCGCAACCCCGCCGCGCAGGCGAGGGTGAGCGCGGCGCCGGCGAGGGCGAGCCACGGCATGAGGGATGGAGGGGGCCAGTCCCCGGTCGTGGAGCCGCTCGCCTGGAGGTCGAGGGTGACGCCGAGGCGCCAGGCGACGGCGTGCGGGATCGCCATCCCGCCGATGCCGCCGAACAGCACCTGCAGCGGGGTCGTCCAGGGGAGGCCGTAGGTGGTCTCCCCCGGCTCGTCGTCGATGCCGGCGCGGGACAGCGCGGAGCGCACGGTGGGCAGCTCGTGCAGCGCGATCTCGCCGCCGAACGCGCGGTACTCGTTGGCGAGGTTGAAGCCGAGCACCAGCGTGCAGCAGAGCACGGCGAAGGCGCCGTAGCCGGCGTACCGCAGGACGGGGCGACTGCGGACGGCGGCGGCCATCGCCGCGCGGCGATCGCCGCCGCCGTCCGCGCGCGCGCGCAGGAGTTCGCGGACCAGCCCGAGCAGGACGAACGGCGCGATCAGCCCCACGACGAACCAGCCGAGCAGGACGGCGGCGGCGGTGCGGGCGAGCAGCTGGCGGAAACGCCCCTCCTGCGCGAAGAGGACCATCCCGTGGAAGACCAGCATGGCGCCGAACAGGTTCGTGCTCGTCACGGCTGAGATCGCGTCGGCGAAGTAGAGGAGGTAGTACGAGGAGAACGCGAACAGGGTGGCCGCCAGCGCGATCCAGCGGTCGCCGAGGAGCCTCGCGAGCGCGAGGTGCGCGAGCACGGCGGAGGCCGCGAAGAACGCGAGCATGAGCAGCCGCGCGGCGCGGGTCTCCCTCGGGAAGTCGTCGCCGAAGGGCAGCGTCACGATCCTGACGAGGGCGTAGGGGCCGATCGGGAAGCGGCTGTAGGGGTTGACGTACCTCAGCTCGCCGCTCTCGAGCCGGTGCAGGCGATCGAACAGCAGGAAGCCGTGCTCGGCGGAGAGGTTCGAGGAGATCGCCAGCGTGCGGGCCGAGAGCAGCTCGTGCAGCTCGCCCCTGTGGAAGTGCCCGCGGTCGCCGCCGAACGCGAACACCGAGGCCAGCGCGAGCAGCAGCAGCCCCAGCGGCGCCGCCTCGCTGCGGGGGATGGGGCTGCGGGGCGGGAGCGCGGGCCGCCGGCCGGGCCCGAGCCGCCGGGCGAGGGAGGGGATCACGCCTCTCATTGTCGGGGCTCGCCGCCGCGCGTCAAATGGCGGGCGCCGCGCGCTACTCAGCGGCGGGGAACGCGATCCCGCTCTCCCACAGCCTCGTGTCGCCCTCGAACTGGCCGGTGACGAGGCGCGCGACGGGGTAGTCCGGCAGCGGCGCGCTCGCGAGGCAGCGCCCCTCGTAGCGCAGCCCGCGGTCGCCGAACGCGAAGTCGAGGTTGGCGAAGCCCGCCCCGCGCCGGTCGGCGGGCAGGTCGGCGGCGTCGAGGGGCGTGACGTGGAGGAAGAAGCGCGCCTCGGCGTCGGCCGCGGCGCAGTCCTCGCGCAGGTAGTGCAGGGTGCGGCCTTCGAGGTACAGGCCGAACGGCCCGCGCGCCGCGGGCTCGGCGGCGGCGAGGGCGTCGCGCCAGCTCGCGGCGCCGCGCGGGAACGAGGCGTCGCCGAGGGGGATCGAGGCCTCCCAGACGGTCGGCAGGCCCTCGGCGCGCTGTCCGGTGCGGACGCCGGCGAGGGCGTAGTCCGGCAGCGCGAGCCGCGCCATGCACACGCCGCCGAAGCGCACCCCGCGGTCGGCGAAGCGGAAGCGGAACTCCTCGAACCCCCGCGCGCGGCCGGCCGCGGGGAGGTCGGCGGCGTCGGCGGGGAAGGCGCGCACGAAGAAGGGCGGCGCCGTCTCGTCCGCCGTGCAGTCGCCGCGCTCCCAGGTGAGCGCGCCGCCCCCGGCGCGCACGTCGAAGGCGGCGCGCTGCGCCGGCTCGCCCGCGGCGAGGGCGGCGTGGACGGCGGGCAGGCCGGCGAGGCGGTAGAGGTGGAGGCGCTCGTTGTCCGGGGTGAGCGAGCCGCCGAAGTCCTCGGGCGCGACGAGGAAGTCGTAGCGAGCCGACGCCCGCGCCCACTCCCCGGGCGTTCCGATGGCGTCGAGCTGGAGGTAGCTGCCGCGCAGCCAGTAGTTGCGGACGGCGCGGCCCATCCGCAGCACGCCCGCGCTGCCCGCGCCGATCACGCTGCGGCCCGCCGCGAGCTCGCGGATCGCCTCGACGTCCGAGGCGACGGCGCGCTGCAGCGCGGCGGCCTCCGCGCCGTGGCCGACGCGCGCCATGTCGCGGGCGGAGAGCGCGAACAGCGCGAGCGCGGCGAGGGCGATCGCGGGCAGCGCCCTCGCCGCGCGCCCGCGCCCCCACAGGCGGCCGAGGCCGAGCAGCGCCAGCGCGGCGCCGATCAGCGGGACTCCGGCGTGGAACATCCCCTCGAACTCGTGGAGCGCGACCGAGCCGCGGAACGGGACGGCCCAGCCCCAGCCCGCGAGCAGCAGCGCCGCCGCGGGCAGCGGCTGGCGCAGCAGGCGCAGGCCGGCGAGGCTCGCGCCGAGGACGGCGGCGCCTGCCGCGGCGGCCGCTGCGCCCGCCGCCCCGCCCGGCGGCGGCCACGACGGGTAGTGCGGCTGCAGCAGGTCGGGGCCGAGCCGCTGCAGCATGGCGTACGGCAGCGAGGCCGCGCCGACGGCGGCGAGCTGCCCCCGCAGGAACGCGAGCCAGCCGATCCCGTAGGAGCCGGTCAGCGCCTCGTCGGACCCGGTGCGGCGCAGCAGCGACCGGAACGAGGGCAGGTCGCCCGGCGCGGTCTCGCCGCCGAGGGCGAGGTACTCGCTCGCGAGGTTGAAGCCGAACACCGCCGCGCAGCCGAGCGCGGCGAGCGCGCCGCAGGCGAGGTAGCGGCTGCGCGCGAGCGCGCCCAGCGCCCGCCGCGCCTCGAGGCGCGCCCCCCCGCCTCCGCGCGCCCGCCACGCCTCGGACGCGAGGCCGAGCAGGACGAACGGCGCCACGAGGCCGACGACGTGCCAGCCGAGCAGCAGCGCGACGGCGATCTTCGCGAGCAGCTGGCGGAAGCGCCCCTCCTGCGCGAAGAGGACCATGCCGTGGAAGGCCAGCATGACGCCGAACAGGTTCGTGCTGGCCTCGGCCGAGATCATGTCGTTGTAGTGGAGGAGGTAGTACGAGGAGAACGCGAACAGCGTCGCCGCCAGCGCGATCCGGCGGTCGCCCGCCAGCCGCGCGACCGCGAGGTACGCGAGCACGGCGGCGGCGGCGAAGAACGCCAGCATGAGCAGCCTCGCCGCGAGGATTCGCCCCGGGATGCCGTCGCCCGCGGGCAGGATCGCGAGCCCGACGAGGGCGTAGGAGCCGATCGGGAAGCGGTGGTAGGCGACGTAGCGGGGCTCGCCGTCCTCGTCCAGCCACTGCCGGCGGAAGCCGAGGAAGCGGTGCTCCGCCGAAAGGTTCGCGGCGATCGTCAGGCTCTGCGCCGAGATGTCGTCGTGCAGCGAGGGCCGGTAGAACTGCGAGCGGTCGTTGCCGAAGACGAACACCGAGGACAGCGCGAGCAGCAGCAGCGCCAGCGGCGCCGCCTCGTTGCGAGGGATGGGGCGGCGAGGGAGGAGGCGGGCGAGGGCGCGGATCACGCCTCGCATTGTCGGGGCTCGCCGCCGCGCGTCAACGCAGGCGGCGCTACTCGCCGACGGCGCCGATGGGGAGCGCGGCCTCCCAGAGGTGGCCCGAGGCGTCGTACTGGCCGGCGACGAGGCGGGCGAGGGGGGCGGGCGGCAGTGCGACCGAGGCGAGGCAGCGGTCGCCGTGGCGCTCGCCGCGCTGGCGGAACCAGAAGTCGATCGCCTCGCGCCCGCCGTCGGCGGCGTAGGCGTGGACGAAGAAGCGGTCGGCGACGTCGGCCGCCGAGCACCCCTCGCGCGCGAGGGTGAGCGTGCGCCCCTCGAGGCGCAGCGCGAAGCCGGCGCCCCGCGCGTCCGGCTCGCGCGCTTCGAGGGCGTCGAAGCGCGCGAGCCACGCCTCGGCGCCGGGCGCGAATTCGGCGTCCCAGAGGTGGCCGGATGCGTCGTACTGGCCGGTGCGGACGGCGCGCAGTGCGTACTCCGGCAGCGCGATCTGCGCCATGCAGTCGCCGCCGTAGCGGACGCCGCGCTGGTGGAACCAGAAGTCGAGCGCCTCGAACCCGGCGTCGCGGCGCTCCGCGGGCAGGTCGCCCGCGTCGGCGGCGTAGGCGTGGACGAAGAAGCGGGGTTCGGCGTCCTCGCGGGAGCACGCCTCGCGCGCGAGGGTGAGCGTGCGGCCTTCGAGGTAGGCCTCGAACGCGCCTCGGGCCGCCGGCTCGGCGGCGGTGACGTCCCCGTACCAAGTGGTCGCGCCCTGGGGGAACGAGGGGTCCTCGACGGGCAGCGAGGCCTCCCAGACGGGGGGCAGATCGCCGTGCCGCTGGCCGGTGCGGACGCCGGCGAGCGGGTAGCCCGGCAGCTCGAGGCGCACGAGGCAGCGGCCGCCGAAGCGCAGGCCGCGCTCGCCGAGCGCGAACTCGAAGCGCCCGGCTGGCCCCGCGCCGAGGGGCGCGGCCTCGACGAAGAAGCGCGCCCCGGTGTGGTCGAGGCGGCACGGCTCGCGGGTCAGGGTGAGCGTGCGGCCGTCGAGGTGGAGGCCGAACGCGGCGCGCAGCGCCGGCTCGCGCGCGGCGAGGGCGTCCCATGCGGCGTCGAGCGCGACAGGGCGGTAGAGGTGGATGCGGCGGTTGTCCGGCGTGAGCGATCCCCCGCCGCCGAAGGGGGCGAGCACGAAATCGTAGGCGGCAGCCCGCCGCCACTCCTCGCGCGAGCCGAGCCCCTCGATCTGGATGTAGCTGCCCGCGAGGTAGTAGTTGCGCGGGAAGCGCCCGATCGCGCCGTCGGCGAGCGAGACGAGGACGCTGCGGCCCGCGGCGAGTTCGCGGATCGCCCCCGTATCGGCGACGATCTCGCGCTGGCGCTGTGCCGCCTCGGCGTCGTGGCCGGCGCGGCTCGTGTCCCACGCGGAGAGCGCGAACAGCGCGGCGGCGGCGAGGGCGGCGGCGGGCAGCGCGCGGGCGGCGCGCCGCGGCCCGAGGACGCGGCGCAGGCCCAGCAGCGCGAGCGCCCAGAGGACCAGCGGGAAACCGACATGGAACACCGCCTTGAACTCGTGCAGGGCGACCTGGCCGTGGAAAGGGATCGCCCAGCACCAGCCCGTGAGCAGCAGCGCCGCGATCAGCGCGCGGTGGGGCAGGAAGCGCAGCCCGGCGAGGCAGGTGCCGAACACCCCTGTGCCCAGCGCGGCGAGCCACGGCGCCGAGGCCTCGGTCGGCCACAGGCGGTGCCGCGGCACGGAGAAGTCGAGGCCGAGGCGGTCCACGAGGGCGAACGGGATCGCCATCCCGCCGATGCCGGCGAACTGCCCACGCAGGAACGCCGGCCAGCCGAAGGAGGAAGTGTAGGCCCCCGCGTCGATTCCGGTGCGGGCGAGCAGGGAGCGGGCGGTCGGCAGATCGAGCGGCGCGACCTCGCCGCCGAGCGCGCGGTACTCGTTGGCGAGGTTGAAGCCGAGCAGGAGCGCGGCGCAGAGCGCGGCGAAGGCGCCGTAGGACAGAATCGCGCGCGGACGGAGGCGGCGGACGACCTAAGGTCGTCCGCCGCCTCCGTCCGCGCGGGCAGACACGAGTTCCCTGCCCAGTCCGAACAGGACGAACGGCGCGATCAGCGCAAGGACGATCCAGCCCAGCAGGAGCGCCACGGCGGTCTTGACCAGCAGCTGGCGGAAGCGCCCCTCCTGCACACAGAGGACCATGCCGTGGAACACCAGCATGATCCCGAACAGGTTGGTGTTCTCCTCGGCGGAGATCATGTCGCCGTAGTGGAGGAGGTAGTACGGGGAGAACGCGAGCAGGGTGGCCGCGAGCGCGATCCGGCGGTCGCCGAGGAGCCTCGACAGGGCGAGGTAGGCGAGCACGGCGGCGGCGGCGAAGAACGCCAGCATGAGCAGACGCCCGGCGAAAATCTGCTTCGGGATGTCGCCGCCGAAGGGCAGGATCGCGAATTTGACGAGGGCGTACGCACCGATCGGGAACCGGTGGTACAGGTGACGTTACGCGGTTCGCCCTGCGGGTTCAGCTTCCGGCGAAGGAACAGCTGGAACCCGTGCTCCGCCGACAGATTGGTGGAGAGCGTCAGCGTATGGACCGTGACGAAGTCGTGCTGCTCCGGCCGGTAGAACTGCGAGCGGTCGTTGCCGAAGACGAACACCGAGGCCAGCGCGAGCAGCAGCAGCGCCAGCGGCGCCGCCCCGCCGCGAGGGACGGGGCGGCGGGGCGGGAGCGGAAACCGGCGGGCGAGGGCGGTCACGCCTCGCATTGTCGGGGCTCGCCGCCGCGCGTCAACGGCGGGCGGCGGCGCTACTCGCCGAACGCGATCTCGCCTTCCCACAGCCGCTCGCCGTCCTCGAACTGGCCGGTGGCGAGGCGCGCGACGGGGTAGTCCGGCAGCGGCACGCTCGCGAGGCAGCGCCCCTCGTGGCGCAGCCCGCGGTCCGCGAACGCGAAGTCGAGGTTGGCGAACCCGGCTTCGCGCCGCTCTTCCGGCAGGTCGTTCGCGTCGAGGGGCGTGACGTGGAGGAAGAAGCGCGCCTCGGTGTCCCCCTCGGCGCACTGCTCGCGCGTGTAGTGCAGGGTGCGGCCCTCGGCACGCACGTCGAACGCCGAGCGCAGCGAGGGCTCGACGGCGGATGCGGCCTCGTAGCGGGCGCGCCACGCCTCGGGGTCGAGCGGGAACTGGCCGGCCCAGACCTCGCCGGAGCCGTCGTACTGGCCGGTGCGGACGCCGAGGATCGGGTAGTCCGGCAGCGCGAACGCCGCGAGGCAGGCGCCGCGGTAGCGCACGCCGCGCTCGGCGAACGCGAAGGTGAGGCGCTCCGCCCCGTAGCGCCGCCGCGCCTCGGGCAGGCCGTCCGCGTCGAGCGGCAGGACGTGGACGAAGAAGCGCGCCGCCGCGTCCCCGGCCCCGCACCCCTCGCGCACGTAGTGCAGCGTGCGGCCTTCGAGGGAGACCGCGAACGCCGAGGACAGCACGGGCGTCGCGGCCTCCGCCCTCTCGCGCCAGCCGCCGGCGCCTCGCGGGAACGAGGGGTCGCCGACGGGGATCGACGCCTCCCAGAGGGCGGGCAGCCCCTCGGCGCGCTGGCCGGTGCGGAGGCCGGCGAGGGGGTAGCCGGGCAGCGCGGCGCGCGCGGCGCACCTGCCGCCGAAGCGCACGCCGCGGTCGCCGAAGAAGTGCGCGGCGGCCTCGAACCCGGCCGCGCGGCGGTCGGGCGGGAGGTCGTTCGCGTCGAGGGGGACGGCGTGGACGAAGAACGGCGGCCACACGTCCTCCTCGCCGCACTCGTCGCGCGTCCACGCGATCGCGCGGCCGTCGAGCCGCACCTCGAATTCGGAGCGCGCGCCGGGCTCGCGCGCGGCGAGTGCGTCCCAGGCGGCTTCGAGGGCGGAGGGGCGGTAGAGGTGGAAGCGGCGGTTGCCGGGCGTGAGGGAGCCGCCGAGGTCCACGGGCAGGACGACGTAGTCGTAGCGGGACGCCGCCGCCCACTCCTCCTCCGAGCCGATCCTGTCCGGTTCGAGGTAGCTGCCGTGGAGCCAGTAGCTGATCCGCATGAGCATCGGAACGCCGGGCCACCGGATCGGGTCGAAGAGCACGGTGCGGCCGGTCGCGAGGGGGCGCATGGCGCGGAAGTCGGCGGCCTCCACCCGTTCGCGCGCGGCGGCCTCGGCGTCGTCGCGGATGCGGCCCATGTCCCACGCGGAGAGCGCGAACGCGGCGGCCGCGGCGAGGACGGCGGCGGGCAGCGCGCGCGAGGCGAGGCGCGGCCCGCACAGGCGGCGCAGGCCCAGCAGGACGAGCGAGCAGAAGACCAGCGGAACGCCGAGGTGGAACATCGCCTCGAACTCCTGGTAGGGGTAGGAGCCGCGGAACATGAGCGCCCAGCCCCAGCCGGCCAGCAGCAGCGCCGCGAAGAGCATGCGGTGGCGCACGAAGCGCAGCCCCGCCAGGCACGCCGCGAACACGGCCGCGCCGGGAACCGCGAACCAGGGGTTCGCCGGCCAGATGCGGCCCCCGGAGCCGAGGGGCGACTGGGCCAGGTCGAGGCCGAGGCGATCCACGGCGGCGAACGGGATCGCCATCCCCCCGATGCCGCCGAGGTAGCCGCGGAAGAACGTCGGCCAGTCGACGCGGTAGTGTTCGAGTCCGTCCGTCAGCCGGCTGCGCCCCAGCAGCGACTGCACCGTCGGCAGATCGGTCAGCGGCGTCTCGCCCCTCAGCGCGAGATACTCGTTGCCGAGGTTCCAGCCCAGCACGAGCGCGCAGCACGACGCCGCGAACGCGCCGTAGAGGGCGTAGCGTCCCCGGGCGGCGGCGGCGAGGGCGCGGAGGCCGCCGCCCGCCCGCGCCCGCAGGAGCTCGCGGGCCAGCCCCAGCAGCACGAACGCGGCGATCAGCCCCGCGACGTGCCAGCCCAGCAGGATCGCCGCCGCCGTCCTGACCAGCAGCTGGCGGAGCCGCCCCTCCCGCTCGAACAGCGCCATGCCGTGGAAGGTCAGCATGACGCCGAACAGGTTGGTGCTGAGCTCGACGGAAACCACGTCGGCGTAGCGGAGACAGTAGTACGAGGAGAACGCGAGCAGCGTGGCCGCGAGCGCGATCCGGCGGTCGCCGACGAGCTTCGCGAGCGCGAGCCAGGCGAACGCGGCGGCGGCGGCGAAGCACGCCAGCATGAGCAGCTTCGCGGCGCGGACCTGCCGCGGGAAGTCGTCGCCGAAGGGCAGGATCGCGAGCTTGACGAGGGCGTAGGAGCCGATCGGGAAGCGGTTGTGGGTGACGTACTCCGGCTCGCCGTCCGGGTCCAGCTTCTGGCGGACGAACCCCACGAAGCGGTGCTCCGCCGACAGGTTGGAGGCCACCGTCATGGTCAGGTACGACAGCCCGGCGTCGCGGTAGAGCAGGTCGCGGTCGCTGCCGAAGACGAAGACCGGGGACAGCGCGAGCAGCAGCAGCGCCAGCGGCGCCGCCTCGTTGCGAGGGGGGAGCGGGAGTCGGCGGCGGACGGCGGCGAGGGCGCGGATCACGCCTCGCATTGTCGGGGCTCGCCGCCGCGCGTCAACGGCGGCGGGCGGCGCTACTCGCCGACGGGGAGCTCGGCCTCCCAGAGGTGGCCCGAGGCGTCGTACTGGCCGGCGACGAGGCGCGCGAGGGGGGAGGGCGGCAGGACGACCGAGGCGAGGCAGCGGTCGCCGTGACGCTCGCCGCGCTGGCGGAACCAGAAGTCGATCGCCTCGCGCGAGCCGTCGGGGGCGTAGGCGTGGACGAAGAAGCGGTCGGCGATGTCCGAGGCGTCGCACGCCTCGCGCGCGAGGGTGAGCGTGCGCCCCTCGAGGCGCAGCGCGAAGCCCGCGCCCCGCGCGTCCGGCTCGCGCGCGGCGAGGGCGTCGAAGCGCGCGAGCCACGCCTCGGCGCCGGGCGCGAACTCGGCGTCCCAGAGGTGGCCCGTGTCGTCGTACTGGCCGGTGCGGACGCTGCGGACCTCGTAGTCGGGCAGCCAGAACGCCGTCATGCACGTATCGCCGAAGCGCACGCCACGGTCGCCGAACGCGAAGCCGAGGGCCTCGAACCCGGCCTCGCGGCGCTCGGCGGGCAGGTCGCCGGGGTCGGCGGCCCAGGCGTGGACGAAGAAGGGGTCCTCGGTGTCCGCGGCGGCGCAGTCATCGCGGACGTAGGTCAGCGTGTAGCCGTCGAGGTACACGGCGAACGGCCCGCGGGCCGCGGGCGCGGCAGCGGTGATCTCGTCGCGCCAGCCGGGGCCGGGCGGCTCGATCGTACCCTTGGGCCTCAGGTCGAGGCCCGCCAGCCCCGGGTAGTCCGGCGCGTAGCGGGTGGCGCGGTAGAGCGAATTATTAAAGGAGAGAACAGGCGTTCCCCTCCCCCCCCCCCCCCCCGGATTGACGTAACGCCACACGGTGTCCCCGGCCGGCGTGACCTCGAAGACCGCGCCCTCGACGCCGCTGGCGATCAGGGTGTTGCCGTTGGGGAGCCGCTGCGCTCCGCTCAGGATCGCCGAGTAGAACACGGCGGGAGGATCGGCCTCGTACGTCCAGACCGGCTCCGCCGGCTCGCCGGGGCGGTAGCCGCGGCCGTCCGCCGGCGGCGCGATCTCGACGACGGACGACCAGCCGCGCTTGTGGCCCCCGAATTCTAGGCCGTTGTTGAACATGAGCAGGTTGCCGGCGCCCGGGATCCCCTGCTCGATCCAGTGGACGTGGTGAGGCCAGAAGAGCCGCTGGTCGGCGGCGGTTCCGGCTCGGTGGGCGCGGGGGTTGCCCCAGCGGTACAGCAGGTCGCCGCCCCGCCCGCCGGCGCCGCCCGCGTGTCCGGCCGCCTCTTCCGTCGTCGTGCTGTGGTCGATGATCCACAGCTCGCTGAAGTTGCGGGCGGAGATCACGATCTGGTCCAGCCCGGGGTGATAGTCGATCGAGTTGGCGTGGATCCAGTCGTCGGGCTCGCTCAGCTTCCCTTCCTCGACGGCCGCGAGGAGGGGCGGGAGCAGGAAGTTGAGGTCCACCAGTTCCGGGTGGGCAGCCACGTCGCCGTAGTTGGCCTTGTCCGGGTCGAAGTCCTGGATCAGGTGGTCCCAGAGCGACCACTCCCACACGATCTCGCCTCCCGAAGGCCGGGTGGGCCGGACCTCGACGATTGCTTCGTACCTGAGGCCTTTCGGAGGGACGAACGCGGGATCGGCTCCGGCGGCGACGGCCTCGTCCCGCGTCTTGAAGCGCCTCGCCAGCAGGAGCACGTTGCCGCTGGGCAGCCGCACGAAGTCGTGGTGGAAGTGGCTCCCCTCGAGACGGTACTCCCAGGTCACGTTCCCGCTCGCCGGATCGGCTTCCATGACCGCCCCGTTATGCAGTCCCAGCAGCCGGCCGTTCTCGAGCAGCCTGAGGAAGCCGTCCCAGCCGGGGTCCCAGGAGTGGACGATCCGGCCCCGCATGTCGAGCAGGTAGCGGACCGGGCGGCTGTGCAGCAGCGTGTAGCCCTCGAACGCCCCGGGCTCGCGGACGAGCAGGCCGAGGCGGGGCGTCCGCTCCAGCAGGAAGGGCGTGCCCGCCGCCGCGCCGCCGGCGTAGCGGGCGCGGAAGGCCGCGTTCGCCGCGCCGTCCGCGCCGGGGTCGAGGGTGAGCCACGCGCCGTCCTCGCCGGTGGCGTGGACGCGGCTGGTCAGGCCCTCGGCGCAGCGTTCGAGGAGGCCGAGGCCGCCGCCGGCGAAGGCGGCCAGCGTGTAGCCCGGCCGTGGGCGCGGCTCGAAGCACCCGCCCGCCTCCTGCGCGGCGGCGCGGCCCCCGCCCGCGAGCAGCGCCGCGGCGAGCATCGCCGCCGCGGCCGCCGCCGCCGCGACCGCACCTCGCCGCATGGCTCCACGCATCGGCATGGGGCGCATGATCGTGCCTCGCCGCTTACGTTCAACGGAGGCGGGCGGCGGCTACTCGCCGACGGCGAGGTCGGCCTCCCAGAGGCGGCCCGAGGCGTCGTACTGGCCGGCGACGACGCGCGCGGCGGCGTGGTCCGGCAGCACGACCGAGGCCATGCAGCGGTCGCCGTGGCGCAGGCCGCGCTCGCGGAACCAGAAGTCGAGGTTCTCGCGCCCGCCGTCCGGGGCGCGGACGTGGACGAAGAAGCGGTCGGCGATGTCCGCCGCCGTGCACCCCTCGCGCGCGAAGGTCAGCGTGCGGCCCTCGGCGTGCAGCGCGAAGCCCGCGCGCCGCGCGTCCGGCTCGCGCGCGGCGAGGGCGTCGAAGCGCGCGAGCCACGCCTCCGCGCCGAGCGCGAACTCCTCGTCCCAGAGGTGGCCCGTGTCGTCGTACTGGCCGGTGCGGACGGAGCGGACCTCGTAGTCCGGCAGCGCGATCCGCGCCATGCACGAGCCGCCGTAGCGGATGCCGCGGTCGCCGAACCAGAAGTCGAGAGCCTCGCGGCTTCCGTCGGGGGCGTAGGCGTGGACGAAGAAGCGGTCCTCGGTGTCCGCCCCGGCGCAGTCCTCGCGGACGAAGGTGAGCGTGCGGCCCTCGGCGTGTACGTCGAACCTCGAACGCGCGGCGGGCTCGCGGGCGGCGAGGGCGTCGCGGCGCGCGAGCCACGCCTCGGGGTCGAGCGGGAGATCGGCGGACCAGATCGGGCCGTCCTCGCTGTGGTAGCGGCCGGTGCGGACGGCGAGGAGGCCGTAGTCCGGGAGCGGGACCGCGGCCATGCACCTGCCGCCGAAGCGCACGCCGTACTCGGCGAACTCGAAGGTGCGGTCGTTGAACGCGCGCGGCGCGCGGCCCGGCTCGAGGTCGCGGGGGTCGGCTGGGAAGGCGTGGAGGAAGAAGCGGTCGCCGGTGTCCTCGCCCGCGCACTCCTCGCGCAGGTAGAGGAGCCTGCGGCCGTCGAGGAGCAGGTCGAACGCCGAGGACAGCGCCGGCTCGCGCGCGGCGAGCGCGGCGTACGAGCGCGGCAGGTCGGCGAGCCGGTAGAGGTGGAGGCGGCGGTTGTCCGGCGTGAGCGACGCTCCGAAGTCGGCGCCCAGCAGCACGAAGTCGTAGGCGGGCAGATCGTCCCAGTCCTCCTCCGAATCGATCGGTTCGATCTGCAGGTAGCTGCCCGCGAGGTAGTAGTTGCGCGTCTGGTGCTTGTGCCGGGGGAACAGGATCTGGCCGGGCTTGACGATCACGCTCCGGTCCGCCGCGAGCGCGCGGACGGCGGGGACGTCGGCGGCGACCTCGCGCTGGCGCGCGGCGGCCGCGGCGTCGTGGCCGACGCCGCCCATGTCCCAGGCGGAGAGCGCGAACAGCGCGGCGGCGGCGAGGGCGGCGGCGGGCAGCGCGAGCGCCGCGCGCCGCGGCCCGAGCAGGCGGCGCAGCCCCAGCAGCGCGAGCGCGAACAGGACCAGCGGGAAGCCGAGGTAGAACATCGCCTCGAACTCGTGGTAGGCGTTCTGGCCGCGGAAGGGGATCGCCCAGCACCAGCCGGCCGCCAGCAGGGCGGCGAACAGCGCGCGATGGGGCAGGAAGCGCAGCCCCGCGAGGCAGACGGCGACCGTCCCCGCGCCGAGGGCGGCGAACCACGGGGCCGAGGCCTCGGGCGGCCAGAGGCCGTGGTACGGCTGCGCCGGGTTCGGCCCGAGGCGATCGGCGAGGGCGAACGGGATCGCCATCCCGCCGACGCCGCCGAGCTGGCCGCGCAGGAACGTCGGCCAGCCGAGTTCGCCGACGTGCGTCTGCGCGGCGTCGATCCCGGTGCGCTGCAGCAGGGACTGGACGGTCGGCAGATCGAGCGGCGCGACCTCGCCGCCGAGCACGCGGTACTCGTTGAAGAGGTTGAAGCCGAGCACGAGCGCGGCGCAGAGCACGGAGAAGGCGCCGCAGACGAGGTACGGGCGCAGCCGGGGACGGCGCTCGCCGCCCCGGGCCGCGCGGAGCCGCAGGAGTTCCCCGCCCAGCCCGATCAGCACGAACGGCGCGATCAGCGCGAGGACGTGCCAGCCGAGGACGATCGCGACGGCGGCCTTGACCAGCAGCTGGCGGAAACGGCCCTCCTGCGCGAAGAGGATCATGCCGTGGAAGACCAGCACGACGCCGAACAGGTTGGTGCTCTCCTCGGCGGCGACCATGTCGTTGTAGTAGAGGAGGTAGTACGAGGAGAACGCGAGCAGGGTAGCGGCGAGCGCGATCCGGCGGTCGCCGAGGAGCCTCGCGAGCGCGAGCCAGGCGAGCACGGCGGCGGCGGCGAAGAACGCGAGCATCAGCGTCCGCGCCGCGAGCATCTGCTTCGGGATGTCGTCGCCGGCGGGCAGAGTCGCCAGCTTGACGAGGGCGTAGGAGCCGATCGGGAAGCGGTGGTAGAGGCTGACGTAGCGCGGCTCGCCGTCCGGGCCCAGTTTCCGGCGCCAGAAGAGGGCGAAGCCGTGCTCCGCCGACAGGTTCGCGGAGAACGTCAGCGTGTACGCCGTGATGGAGTCGTGGTGCCCGCCCCGGTAGAACTGCGAGCGGTCGTTGCCGAACGCGAACGCCGGGGTCAGCGCGAGCAGCAGCAGCGCCAGCGGCAGCGCCTCGCGGCGGGGCGGGAGCGGGAGCCGTCCGGCGAGGGCGCGGATCACGCCTCGCATTGTCGGGGCTCGCCGCCGCGCGTCAACGGCGCACGGCGGCGCTACTCGCCGAACGCGATCTCGCCCTCCCACAGCCGCGCGTCGCCCTCGAACTGGCCGGTGCGGACGCGCGCGAGGCCGTAGTCCGGCAGCCGCACGCTCGCGAGGCAGCGCCCCTCGTAGCGCAGCCCGCGGTCGCCGAACGCGAAGTCGAGGTTGGCGAAGCCCGCCTCGCGCCGCTCCTCCGGCAGGTCGGCGGCGTCGAGGGGCGTGACGTGGAGGAAGAAGCGCGCCGCCGTGTCGGCGTCGGCGCACGACTCGCGGACGTAGTGCAGCGTGCGGCCCTCGACGTGCACGCCGAACGCCGAGGACAGCGCGGGCGCGGCGGCGGCGAGCGCCTCGTGGCGGGCGCGCCACGCCCCGGCGTCGAGCGGGAACGCGCCGCTCCAGACCTCGCCGCCGGCGCCGTACTGGCCGGTGCGGACGCCGAGGATCGCGCCGTCCGGCAGCGCGAACGCGGCGAGGCAGGCGCCGTCGTAGCGCAGCCCGCGATCGCGGAACGCGAAGGCGGTGCGCCCGGCCGCCGGGCCGCTCGCGGCGGCGTGGACGAAGAAGCGCGCCGCCGTGTCCGCGGCCTCGCACGGCTCGCGCACGTAGTGCAGCGTGCGGCCTTCGAGGTGGACCCCGAACGCCGAGGACAGCACGGGCCGCGCGGCCTCCGCCGTCCCGCGCCAGCTGGAGGCGCCCCGCGGGAACGAGGGGTCGCCGACGGGCAGCGAGACCTCCCAGACGGGGGGCAGGCCGTCGTACTGCGGCTCCCCGGCGCGCTGCGCGAGACGCCGGCGCTCGGCCCACGGCTCCCAGGCGGGGGGCGGCTCGGCGAGCCGCTGGCCGGCGCGGACGCCGGCGATCGCGTAGCCGGGCAGCTCGAACCTCGCGACGCACTTGCCGTCGAACGCCGCGCCGCGGTCGCCGAGCGCGAAGCCGAACGCCTCGAACCCGGCATCGCGGCGATCGGCGGGCAGGTCGTTCGCGTCGAGGGGCGCGACCTCGACGTGGAAGCGCGTCACGGCGACGTCGCCCGGGCACTCGTCGCGGGTCCAGGCGAGCGTGCGGCCGTCGAGATGCACATCGAACGCCCCGCGCGCGTCGGGCTCGCGGCCGGCGAGGGCGGCGTAGGCGTCCGGCAGCGCGTCGAGGCGGTAGAGGAAGAGGCGGCGGTTGTCCGGCGTGAGCGAGCCGCCGAGGTCGACCGGCAGCACGGCGTAGCCGAAGCGGGATGCCGCGTCGCGCCAGCCCTCGGGGGAGCCGATGCCCTCGATCTGGAGGTAGCTGCCCGCGAGGTAGTAGTTCCGCATCGATTGGCGGTAGGTCAGCACCGGGTCGATCGGGCCGGCGACGACGCTCTCGCCGCGGACGACGGGGCGCATGGCGCGGAAGTCGGCGGCCCACTCGCGCTGGCGCTGGGCGGCCTCGGCGTCGTGGCCGACGCGCGCCATCAGCGCGGCGGAGAGCGCGAAGACGGCGAGGGACGCGACGGCGATCGCGGGCAGCGCGCGCGCGGCGCGCCCCTCGCCGAGGGCGCGGCGCAGGCCGAGCAGCGCCAGCGCCCACAGCACGAGGGCGGCGCCGACGTGGAACACCGCCTCGAACTCGTGCAGGACCGCCTCGCCGCGGAACGGGACGGCCCAGCCCCAGCCGGCGAGCAGCAGTGCGGCGAAGAGCGTGCGGTGGGGCAGCAGGCGCAGCCCCGCGAGGCAGGCGGCGAACGCACCCGCGCCGAGGACGGCGAACGGCGCCGCCGTGTCCGGCGGCGGCCAGAGGTCGTAGTACGGCTGCGCCAGCGGCAGGCCGAGCAGGTCCACGGCGGCGAACGGGATCGCGCCCCCGCCGATGCCGCCGAACTGACCTCGCAGGAACGCGAGCCAGCCGGCCCCGTAGTAGTCGAGCGTCGCCCCGGTCTGCCCGGTGCGCCGCAGGATCGAATCGAGGGACGGCAGTTCGGTCAGCGGAACATTGCCGCCGAGCGCGAGGTACTCGCCGCCGAGGTTGAAGCCGAGCACGAGGGCGGCGCACAGCACGGAGAAGGCGCCGTAGGCCGGATGGCGGCCGCGGACGGCGGCGGCGGCGATCGCCCCGAGGCCGCCTCCGTCCCGCCGCGCGCGCCATGCCCCGGACGCGATGCCGAGCAGCACGAACGGCCCGATCAGTCCGAGGACGTGCCAGCCGAGCAGGACGGCGACGGCGGTTTTGGGCAGCAGCTGGCGGAAGCGCCCCTCCCGCGCGAACGCGGCCATGCCGTGGAAGACCAGCATGATCCCGAACAGGTTGGTGCCGATCTCGGCGGAAACGATGTCGTTGTAGTGCAGCAGGTAGTACGAGGAGAACGCGAGCAGCGTCGCGGCGAGCGCGATCCGGCGGTCGCCGAGGAGCCTCGCGAGCGCGAGGTGCGCGAGCACGGCGGCGGCGGCGAAGAACGCCAGCATGAGCAGCCTCGCGGCGCGGATCTGCCTCGGGAAGTCGTCGCCGAAGGGCAGGATCGCCAGCTTGACGAGGGCGTACGAACCGACCGGGAAGCGGTTGTAGAGGCTGGCGTACTGCGGCTCCCCGTCTTCGCCGAGCTTGCGCCGGAAGAAGCCGAGGAAGCGATGCTCGGCGGAGAGGTTCGTGGCCAGCGTCAGCGTGTGGATCGAGGTGCTGCTGTGGATCGAGGGCCGGTAGAACTGCGAGCGGTCCCCGCCGAAGACGAACACCGAGGACAGCGCGAGCAGCAGCAGCGCCAGCGGCGCTGCCTCGCTGCGAGGGGGGAGCGGGAGCCGGCGGCGGACGGCGGCGAGAGCGGGGGTCACGCCTCGCATTGTCGGGGCTCGCCGCCGCGCGTCAACGACGGCGGGCGCGGCGCGCTACTTGTAGGTCCCAGGGAGGTTGTTGACAGGCGAGGAGCCTCGCTGCTGCCGTTGCGTGAGCAACAGCGACGACGGCAGGAGGCTCCTCGTGTCCCACCCTAACGCACGGTTGACCCCGAAGGCGCGCCTCGACCTCGTGTTGGAGGTCGAGGCCGGCTGGACCCGGGCCGAGGCGGCGCGGCGGTTCCGTGTCTCGCGCGCCACCGCCGCCAAGTGGGTGCGCCGCTACCGCGGCGAGGGCGAGGCCGGCCTGCGCGACCGCTGCTCGCGCCCGCGCCGGTCGCCCGGCATCACGGCGCCGTCCGAGGCGGAGGCCGTCCTCGGGTTGCGCCGCGAGCGCGGCTGGGGGCCGCACCGCATCGCCTGGGCGCTGGGCATGGCCCCCTCCACCGCATACGCCGTCCTGCGCCGGGCCGGTCTCCACCGCCGCGACCGGATGCACCGCGTCAGCCGCGAGGTCGTGCGCTACGAGCGCGGCAGGCCGGGCGAGCTGCTGCACCTCGACGTCAAGAAGCTCGGGCGCGTCCCGCCGGGCGGCGGCAAGCGCTTCGCGCCCGGCTTCGCGGAGACCCGCAGCGGACCGAGGGGCAGGGGCAGGGGCGGCGGCGGCATCGACTGCGTGCACGTCGCCGTGGACGACCGCTCGCGCTACGCCTACGCCGAGGCGCTGCCGGACGAGCGCGGCGTCACCACCGCGGCCTTCCTCGAGCGGGCGATCGCCCGCTTCGCCGGCCTCGGCGTGCGGGTGGAGCGGGTGCTCACCGACAACGGCGGGAACTACCTCAGCGGCGCCTTCCGCGAGATGGCCGCGGCGCACGGGGTGGGGCTGCGGCGGACGAGGCCGTACCGGCCGCAGACCAACGGCAAGGCCGAGGCGTTCATCAAGATCCTGCAGGACGAGTGGGCGTACCGGCGCGCCTACGGCTCGAACGCGGAGCGGCTCGCCGCGCTCCCGCTCTTCCTGAGCGAGTACAATCACGCCCGTCCGCACGGCGGCATCGGCGGGGCCGTCCCCGCCTCCCGCCTGTAAACAACGTCCCTGGGACCTACAGCTACTCGCCGACGGCGAGCTCGCCCTCCCACAGCCGCGCGTCGCCCTCGAACTGGCCGGTGGCGAGGCGGGCGATGGGGTAGTCGGGCAGCGGCACGCTCGCGAGGCAGCGCCCCTCGTGGCGCAGCCCGCGGTCGCCGAACGCGAAATCGAGGTTGGCGAACCCCGCCTCGCGCCGCTCCTCCGGCAGGTCGTTCGCGTCGAGGGGCGTGACGTGGAGGAAGAAGCGAGCCTCGGTATCCGCCTCGGCGCAGTCCTCGCGCGTGTAGTGCAGCGTGCGGCCGTCGAGGCGCACGTCGAACGCCGAGCGCAGCGAGGGCTCGACGGCGGCGGCGGCCTCGTAGCGTGCGCGCCACGCCCCGGCGTCGAGCGGGAACGCGCCGCTCCAGACCTCGCCCGCGTCGCCGTACTGGCCGGTGCGGACGCCGAGGATCGGGTAGTCCGGCAGCACGAACGACGCGAGGCAGAGGCCGTCGTGGCGCAGGCCGCGGTCGCGGAGGCCGAAGGCGAAGCGCTCCGAGCCGTAGGGCCGCCGCGCCTCCGGCAGGTCGCCCGCGTCGAGGGGCAGCACGTGGACGAAGAAGCGCGCCGCCGCGTCCGCCGCCGAGCACGCCTCGCGCAGGTAGTGCAGCGTGCGGCCTTCGAGCGAGACCGCGAACGCCGAGGACAGCACGGGCGTCGCGGCCTCCGCCGTCTCGCGCCAGCCGGAGACGCCTCGCGGGAACGAGGCGTCGGCGACGGGCAGCGACGCCTCCCAGAGGGCGGGCAGCCCCTCGGCGCGCTGTCCGGTGCGGAGGCCGGCGAGCGGCGCGTCCGGCAGCGCGATCCTCGCGAGGCACGCGCCGCCGAAGCGCACGCCGTGGTCGTGGAGCGCGAAATCGAGGCGCACGGCGGGGCCGCCGCCCGCGGGGACGGCCTCGAGGAAGAAGGGCAGCGCGGCGTCGTCCCGGGAGCACCCGTCGCGGGCGTAGGTCAGCGTGCGGCCCTCGAGGCGCAGACCGAAGCGCGCGCGCAGCGAGGGCTCGGACGCGGCGATCGAGGCGTGGACGCGGGGCATGTCGGCGGTGCGGTAGAGGTGGAAGCGGCGGTTGTGCGGCGTGAGCGAGCCGCCGAAGTCGGCGGGGACGACCACGTAGTCGTGGCGCGAGGCGCGCGCCCACTCCTCCGCCGAGCCGTAGGCGTCGTCCTGGAGGAAGCGGCCCCCCAGCCAGTATTCGAGGTAATCGGTGACCAGCCGGTTGCTCGCCGTCCGGGCCCCGGCGAGGAGCACGCTCCCGCCTTCGGTGGGGCCGCGCATGGCGCGGAAGTCGGTCTCGGCCTCCTTGCGGATCGCCGACGCCTCAGCGCCGTGGCCGACGCCGCCCATCAGCGCCGCCGAGAGCACGAAGACCGCGACGGCGGCGACGGCGATCGCGGGCAGCGCGCGCGCCGCGCGCTCCCGCCCGAGCAGGCGGCGCAGCCCCAGCAGGGCGAGCGCGTACAGGACCAGCGGGACGCCGGCGTGCCACAGCGCGTAGTACTCGTGGGAGTACGCGATGTGCCGGAACGGGACCGTCCAGCACCAGCCGGCGAGCAGCAGCGCCGCGACGGGCAAGCGCTGCGGCAGGAAGGGCAGCCCCGCGAGGGCGGCGGCGAAGAGGGCGGCGCCCAGCGCGGCGAACGGCGGCTGCGAGGACGGCGGCGGCCAGGCGCCGCTGCCCGGCTGCGACAGGGCGAGGCCGAGGCCGTCCACGAGCGCGTGCGGGATCGCCATCCCGCCGATGCCGGCGAGCTGCCCGCGCACGAACTCCGGCCAGCCGACGCCCTCCTCGAAGCCCGCCGCCTCCAGCGCCGACCTGAGGGTCGGCAGATCGGTCAGAGCGCGCGCCCCCCCGAACGCGAGGTACTCGTTGGCGAAGTTCCAGCCGAGCAGCAGCGCCGCGAACAGCGCCGAGCACGCGCCGTAGAGCGCGTAGCGCCCGCGGACGGCGGCGGCGAGGGCGCGGAGGCCGCCTCCGCCCGCCTGCGCGCGCGCGGCTTCGCCGGCCGCCCCCAGCACGACGAACGGCGCGATCAGCGCCGCGACGAACCAGCCGAGGAGGATCGCGACGGCCGTTTTGGCCAGCAGCTGGCGGAAGCGCCCCTCCCGCTCGTGGACCACCATGCCGTGGAAGACCAGCATGATCCCGAAGAGGGGGGCGCTCGCCTCGACCGAGATCATGTCGCTGTAGTAGAGGAGGTAGTACGAGGAGAAGGCGAGCAGGCTGGCCGCGAGCGCGATCCGGCGGTCGCCGGTCAGCAGGGCGAGCGCGAGATACGCCGCCACGGCTGCTGCGGCGAAGCAGGCCAGCATGAGCAGCCCCGCCGCGCGGATCTGCATCGGGAAGTCGTCGCCGAAGGGCAGGATCGCCAGCCTGACGAGGGCGTAGGCGCTGATCGGGTGGCGGTTGTAGGCGGCGTACCGCGTTCCGCCGTCCGGCAGCCGCTCCCGGCGCTCGAATCCGAGGAAGCGGTGCTCCGGCGCGAGGTTCGCGGCCAGCGTGATCGTGTCGGCCGAGAGCCGGTCGTGCTCCTCCCGGTAGAACTGCGAGCGGTCGCCGCCGAACGCGAACACCGAGGACAGCGCGAGCAGCAGCAGCGCCAGCGGCGCCGCCTCGTCGCGAGGGGGGAGCGGGAGCCGGCGGCGGACGGCGGCGAGGGCGCGGAACACGCCTCGCATTGTCGGGGCTCGCCGCCGCGCGTCAACGGCGGGCGGCGACGCTACTCGCCGATGGGGAGCATGGCTTTCCAGAGGTGGCCCGAGGCGTCGTACTGGCCCGCGACGACGCGCGCGGCGGGCCAGGGCGGCAGCACGACCGAGGCCATGCAGCGGTCGCCGTGGCGCTCGCCGCGCTGGCGGAACCAGAAATCGAGGTTCGCGCGCTCCCCGCCGCCGGCGGGGTGGGCGTGCACGAAGAAGCGGTCGGCGACGTCGGCCGCCGAGCACCCCTCACGCGCGAGGGTCAGCGTGCGCCCCTCAATGTGGAGGGCGAAGCCCGCGCGCCGCGCGTCCGGCTCGCGCGCGGCGAGGGCGTCGAAGCGCGCGAGCCACTCCACGGCGTCCAGTGCGAACTCGGCGTCCCAGAGGTGGCCGCCGCCGTCGTACTGGCCGGTGCGGACGGAGCGCAGCTCGTAGTCCGGCAGTTCGGCGAAGGCGACGCATGTCCCGTCGTAGCGGCCGCCGCGGTCGCCGAACCAGAAGTCGAGGGCCTCGAACCCGGCCTTGCGGCGTTCGGCGGGGAGATCGCCGGGGTCGGCGGCGTAGGCGTGGAGGAAGAAGCGGTCCCCGGTGTCCGCCGCCGAGCACGCCTCGCGCACGTAGGCGAGCGTGCGGCCCCCGGCGTGCAGGTCGAACACCGAGGCCAGCGCGCGCTCGGCGAGGCCCAGCGTCTCGCGCCAGGTGGAGGCGCCGCGGGGGAACGAGGGGTCCCCGGCGGGCAGCGAGGCCTCCCAGACGGGAGGCAGGCCGCCGCCCGGCCGCTGGCCGGTGCGGATGCCGGCGATCGGCCCCTCCGGCAGCCGGACGAGCGCCAGGCACTTCCCGTCGAACACCCCTCCGCGCTCGGCGAACTCGAAGGCGATCTCGGCGGGCGGCGCGCCGCCGGCGGGGAAGACGCGGAGGAAGAAGGGCGCGGCGGCGTCGCCGACGGCGCATGGGGCGCGGGCGTAGGTGAGCGTGCGGCCCTCGAGGCGCAGGTCGAAGCGCGCGCGCAGCGAGGGCTCGCGCGCGGCGATCGAGGCGTGGACGTCCGGCAGCGCGGCGAGGGGGTAGAGGTGGATGCGGCGGTTCCGCGGCGTGAGGGAACCGCCGAAGTCCGCGGGCAGCAACGCGAAATCGTACCCGGGCAGGGCCCGCCACTGCGCCTCCGTCCTGATCGGGTCGAGCTGCAGGTAGCTGCCCGCGAGGTAGTAGTTGCGGATCATCTTGTGCTCGAACGCCTTCGCGTCCAGCTGGACGACGATGCTCCCGCCGCCCGCGACGGCGCGTATAGCGCGGGCGTCCGAGGCCGCCTCGCGCTGGCGCCCGGCCGCAGCGGCGTCGTGGCCGACGCCGCTCATGTCCCACGCGGAGAGCGCGAAGACGGCGATCGCGGCGGCGGCGGCCGCGGGCAGCGCGCGGGCAGCGCGCCGCGGTCCGGGGATGCGGCGCAGGCCCAGCAGGACGAGCGCGAAAAAGACCAGCGCGACGCCCGCGTGCGCCAGCGCGTAGAACTCGTGGACGGCGGTCGCGCCGCGGAAGGGGATCGCCCAGCACCAGCCGGCCAGCAGCAGCGCCGCGAACGGCGTGCGGTGGGGCAGGAAGCGCAGCCCCGCCAGGCAGGCGGCGAAGACGGCGGCGCCGTAGGCCGCGAACCACGGGTTCGGCGGCCAGTACCCGCCGAGGGGGAACGCCAGGTCGAGGCCGAGACGGTCCACGGCGGCGAACGGGATCGTCAGCCCGCCCACGCCGCCGAGCTGTCCTCGCAGGAAGGCCGGCCAGTCGAATTCGATCGGCACGGCGCCGGTGCGGATCAGCGCGGACTGGAGGGACGGCAGTTGGTGCGGCGCCGCCTCGCCGCCCAGCGCCCGGTACTCGGTGACGAGGTTGAAGCCGAGCAGGAGCGCGCACCAGAGGACGGAGAAGGCGCCGTAGGCCAGAATCGCGCGCGGACGGAGGCGGCGATCGTCCGTAGGACGATCGCCGCCTCCGTCCGCGCGGGCGGCCACGAGTTCCCTGCCCAGCGCGAGCGGGACGAACGCCGCGATCAGCCCGGCGGCGTGCCAGCCGAGCAGCAGCGCGACGGCGGTTTTGGCGAGCAGCTGGCGGAGCCGCCCCTCCTGCCCGAACACGACCGTCCCGTGGAAGACCAGCATCACGCCGAAGAAGTTGGTGCTCGCTTCGGGGGCGATCATGTCGTTGTAGTAGAGGAGGTAGTAGGAGGAGCAGGCGAGCAACGTGGCGGCGAGCGCGATCCGGCGGTCGCCGAGGAGCCTCGACAGCGCGAGGTACGCGAGCACGGCGGCGGCGGCGAAGAGGGCCAGCATGAGCAGCCGCGCCGCGTGGATCGCCCGGGGAAAGTCGTCGCCGAAGGGCAGGATCGCCAGCCCGACGAGAGCGTAGGAACCGATCGGGAAGCGGTGGTAGACGAGGAGGAGGGGTTCGCCGTCCGGATCCAGCTTCCGGCGGTAGAACCCCGCGAAGCCGTGCTCCGCGGACAGGTTCGCGGCCACCGCCAGCGTTTGCGCCGAGACGTAGTCGTGATGCACCTCCCGGTAGAACTGCGAGCGGTCGTTGCCGAAGACGAACACCGAGGACAGCGCGAGCAGCAGCAGCGCCAGCGGCGCCGCCTCGCGGCGAGGGATGGGGCGGAGCCGTCCGGCGAGGGCGCGGGTCACGCCCCGCATTGTCGGGGCTCGCCGCCGCGCGTCAACGACGCGCTACTCGGCGGCGGGGAACGCGATCTCGCCCTCCCACAGCCGCGCGCCGTCCTCGAACTGGCCGGTGGCGAGGCGGGCGATGTGGTAGCCGGGCAGATCGACGCTCGCGAGGCAGCGCCCCTCGTGGCGCAGCCCGCGGTCCGCGAACGCGAAGTCGAGGTTGGCGAAGCCCGCCTCGCGGCGCTCCGCGGGCAGGTCGCTCGCGTCGAGGGGCGTGACGTGGAGGAAGAAGCGCGCCTCGGTGTCCGCCTCGGCGCACTGCTCGCGCGTGTAATGCAGCGTGCGGACGTCGAGGCGCACGTCGAACGCCGCGCGCAGCGAGGGCTCGATGGCGGCGGCGGCCTCGTAGCGTGCGCGCCACGCCCCGGCGTCGGGCGGGAACGCGCCGCTCCAGACCTCGCCGCCGTCGCCGTACTGGCCGGTGCGGACGCCGAGGATCGGGTAGTCGGGCAGCACGAACGCGGCGAGGCAGGCGCCGCCGTAGCGCAGCCCGCGCCGATCGAAGGAGAAGCTGAGCGACTCGTGCCCCGCTGCGCGGCGGTCGGCGGGCAGGGCGGCGGCGTCCTCCGGCAGCACGCGCACGAAGAAGCGGTCGGCGGTGTCGGCCTCGGCGCACTGCTCGCGCACGTAGGTCAGCGTGCGGCCGTCGAGGCGCACCTCGAACGCCGAGGACAGCGCGGGCGGGCCGAGGCCGTCGCGCCACGTCGACGCGGCGAGCGGGAACGAGGGGTCCCCGGCGGGCAGCGAGGCCTCCCAGAGCGCGGGCAGATCGCCGTGGCGCTGGCCGGTGCGGAGGCCGACGATCGGCTCGCCGGGCAGCTCCGCCTTCGCGACGCAGACGCCGCCGAAGCGCACGCCGCGGTCGGGGAACGCGAAATCGAGGCGGCGGGCGGGGCCGCCGCCGGCGGGCACGGCCTCGAGGAAGAAGGGCAGCGCGGCGTCCTGCGCGGTGCATCCCTCGCGCACGTAGGTGAGCGCGCGGCCGTCGAGGCGCAGGTCGAAGCGCGCGCGCAGCGAGGGTTCGCGCGCGGCGATCGAGGCGTGGACGCGGGGCAGATCGGCGGCGCGGTAGAGGTGGAAGCGGCGGTTGTGCGGCGTGAGCGAGCCGCCGAGGTCCACGGGCAGGATGGCGTAGTCGCGGCGGGAGGCCAGCGCCCACTCGCCGGGCGAGCCGATCGGTTCGGGCTGGAGGTAGCCGCCCGCGAGCCAGTAGCCGGCGTGTCCCAGCGAGATCGCGTGCCAGCGCGTCGCGGCGGACGATCGCGCGAGGGGGTCGAAGAGCACGCTGCGCCCTTCGGTGAAGCCGCGCATGGCGCGGAAGTCGGCCGCCGCGTCCTCGCTGAGGGCGGCGGCTTCGGCGTCGCGCCCGTAGCGGCCCATCAGCGCGGCGGAGAGCACGAACGCCGCCGCCGCCGCGAGGGCGATCGCGGGCAGGGCGCGGGCCGCCCGCTCGCCGCCGAGCGCGCGGCGCAGGCCCAGCAGCGCGAGCGCGCACAGCACCAGCGGCGCGCCGACGTGGAACATCCCCTCGAACTCGTGCACGGCGGCTGAGCCGCGGAACGGTATCGCCCAGCACCAGCCCGCCGCCAGCAGCGCCGCGGCGAGCGCCGGGCGCGGCAGCAGGCGCAGCCCCGCGAGAGCGGCGGCGAGCGCCGCCGCCCCCGCCGGGGCGAACCACGGGCTGGCCGGCCAGGGCTGGCCGTGGCGCGGCTGCGGCAGGTCGAGGCCGAGCCGGTCCACGGCGGCGAAGGGGATGGCGCTGCCCGCCACGGCGCCGAGCTGCCCCCGCAGGAACGCCGGCGTGTCGACGCTGCGGTGCGCGGCCTCCGAGCCGCTGCGCCGCAGGATCGAGCGGAAGGAGGGCAGGCTGTCCAGCGGCCGGTCGCCGCCGTAGGCGAGGTACTCGTTGCCGAGGTTCCAGCCCAGCATCAGCGCGCAGAGGAGCACGGAGAACGCGCCGTAGGCGAGGTAGCGCGAGCGGACGGCGCGGGCGAGCGCCTCGAGGCGGGCGCCGCCGCCCGCCCGCGCCCGCAGCAGGTCGCCGCCGAGTCCGATCAGCGCGAACGGCGCGATCAGGGCGACGACGTGCCAGCCGAGCAGGATCGCGACCGCCGTCTTGACCAGCAGCTGGCGGAAGCGCCCCTCCTGCGCGAACACGACCATGCCGTGGAACGTCAGCATCATCCCCAGCAGGTTGGTGCTCGTCTCGGCCGAGGCGACGTCGTGGAGGTCGAGCACGTAGTACGAGGAGCACGCGAGCAGCGTCGCGGCGAGCGCGATCCAGCGGTCGCCGAGCCACCGCGCGAGCGCGAGCCAGGCGAGCACGGCGGCGGCGGCGAAGCACGCCTTCATCAGCAGCCTGACCGCGTCGAGCCGCCTCCCGAAGTCGTCGCCGAAGGGCAGGATCGCGAGTTTGGCGAGGACGTAGGAGCCGATCGGGAAGCGGTTGTAGGCGACGTAACGGGGTTCGCCGCCGGGGCCCAGTTCGCGGCGGTGGAAGCCGAGGAAGCGGTGCTCGGGCGCGAGGTTGACGGTGACGGCCATGAACGAGACGGCGAGCTCGCGCTCGCCCGGCCGGTAGAACTGCCCGCGGTCGCCGCCGAACGCGAAGACCGAGGCCAGCGCGAGCAGCAGCAGCGCGAGCGGCGCCGCCGCGCCGCGGCGGAGGGAGCGCAGGCGCGGCAAGCGGCCGGCGAGGGGCGCGTCCACGCCTCGATTGTGGGGGCGCGCCGCCGCGCGTCAACGGGCGGGGGCGCGATCCGCGGCGAAGACGCGCGGCTCGCGGGCGAGCCGCAGCGCGACGCGGCCGGGAGGCCGCCACGGGGCGTCGGGGCCGGTGCGGACGCGCAGCTCGGTTCCGCCGTCGGTGCGGACGGTCAGCACCTGGTCGTGGCCGTAGAAGGTGCGGTCCAGCACCTCGGCGGGCACGCCGGCCTCGCCGCCGGCGGCGATCCGCACGTCCTCGGGGCGGATCACGACGGCGCACTCGCCGTCGCCGCAGGGCGCGGGGTGGTCGCCGAAGGGGCTGCGCGCGAGGCCGCCGCGGGCGCGCGAGGGCAGCACCGTCGCGTCGCCGACGCTGGCGGCGACGCGCAGCGTGCGCGGGCTGCGGTAGATCTCCTCGGGCGGGCCGTGCTGCTCGATCCGCCCGCGCCACATGAACGCCACGCGGTCGGCGAGCGAGAGCGCCTCCTCCTGCTCGTGGGTGACGAGGATCGCGGTCGCGCCCGCGCGCCGCACGATCGCGCGCACCTCGGCGCGCAGCCGGCTCCGCAGCCCCGCGTCGAGGTTGGAGAACGGCTCGTCGAGCAGCAGCAGGCGCGGGCCGGGCGCCAGCGCGCGCGCCAGCGCCGCCCGCTGCTGCTCGCCGCCCGACAGCTCGTGCACGGAGCGCCCGCCGAGGCCGTCCAGCCCGGTCAGCTCCAGCGCCTCGCGCACGCGCTCGCGCCGCGCGCGCTCGCCGCCGGCGCGCAGCCCGTAGGCGACGTTCGCGGCGACGCTCATGTGCGGGAACAGCGCGTAGTCCTGGAACACCATCCCCACGCCGCGGGCCTCGGGCGGGGCGAACGCGCCCCCGCCGGCGGCGCGCCGCCCGAACAGCTCGAGCGTGCCGCCGTCGGGCCGCTCGAAGCCGGCGATCAGCCGCAGCGCCGTGGTCTTGCCCGATCCGCTCGCGCCGAGGATCGCGCAGAACTCGCCCTCCGCGACCTCGAGGTCGAGGCCGTCGAGGGCGGCGACGCCGCCGTAGCGGCGGGTCAGCGCCTCGGCGCGCAGCGCGGGCGGGCCGCCGCCGTCAGGCATCGCGCCTCGCCAGCGCGATCAGCGCGAAGGGCAGCGCCGAGAGCGCGATCAGCGCGAGCGCGGGCAGCGCCGCCCGCGCGAAGAACGCCTCGCTCGACGCCGCCCACACGCGCGTCGCCAGCGTCTCGTACCCGATCGGGCTGAGCAGCAGGGTGGCGGGCAGCTCCTTCATCGAGGTGAGGAAGACGAGCGCGGCCCCGGCGAGGACACCGCGCGCGGTCAGCGGCAGCGTGATCGAGGCGAGCACGCGCCACGGCCCGCGCCCCAGCCCGCGCGCCGCCTCCTCCATCGAGGGGCGCAGCTGCAGCAGCGCGACGCGCGAGGCGCCGACGGCCTGCGGCAGGAACAGCAGCGCGTAGGCGAACACCAGCAGCGCCAGCGACTGGTAGAGCACGCCCGTCTCCAGCGCCGCGAAGACGAGGGCGAGCGCGACGACGAGGCCCGGCAGCGCGAAGCCGCCGTAGCTCAGCGCCTCGAGCGGCCTCGTCAGCGGGAAGCGGCGATGGCGCGCCGCCAGCATCGCGATCGGGTAGGCGGCGGCGGCGGCGCAGCAGGCCGCGAGGCCGGCGGCCAGCAGCGAGCCGCCCGCGGCCCCGGCGACGCCGCGCAGCGCCTCGCCCCCGGCGAGGCCGCGCGCGAGCCAGTAGCCGAGCAGCCCCACCGGCGTCGCCAGCGCCAGCGCGAGCACGGCGGCCACGAACGCGAACGACGGCCAGCGCCAGCGCCCGAGGCGCACGGGCGGCGCCGTCCTCGCCGCGCGCCCGCTCCCGTGCGCCGCGTGGTAGCGCGTGCGCCTCCGCATCCCCATCTCGAACGCGACGAGGGCGAGCGCGAGGCCGGCCAGCGCCAGCGCCAGCGCCGCCGCGCCGCCGAGGTCGAAGCCGGCCTCGTAGCGCGCGAAGAGCGCGAGCGTGAGCGTGTCGTGGCGCAGCAGCGCGACCGCGCCGAAGTCGGAGATCGCGTAGAGCGCGACGAGCAGCCCGCCGGCCGCGAGCGCCGGCCGCAGCTGCGGCAGCACGACGCGCCCGAAGGTCGCGAGCCGCCCGTGGCCGAACCCGCGCGAGAGCTCCTCCAGCCGCGGGTCCAGCCCGGCCACGGCCGGCCGCAGCGTGAGCAGCAGGTAGGGGTAGGTCCCCAGCGCGATCACCGCCGCCGCGCCGGGCAGGCCGTAGATCGGGGGCAGACGCTCGACGCCGAGGGGCGCGAGCCCCTCCTGCAGCAGCCCGCGCGGCCCGAAGGCGGACAGCGCGAGCATCGCCGCGATGTAGGAGGGGATGGCGAGCGGCAGCGCGGCGAGCACGCCGAGCAGGCGGCGCGCGGGCAGGTCGGTGCGCGCCGTGAGCCACGCGATCGGCAGCGCGAGCGCCGTCGCGAGGGCGGTCGCGGCGGCGGCGAGCGCGGCGGTGTTCCACGCCAGCCGCAGCGTCGAGCCCGCGCGCAGCGCCTCCCACGCCGCCTCCGGCGACTGCGCCGCGCGCGCGAGCAGGTACGCGGGCGGCACGGCGCACGCGGCGCCCACCAGCAGCGCGGGCAGCCACAGCCCGGGCGGCGGCCCGCGCTCCCCGCCGAGGCGCGCGCGGACGGCGCGCCAGGGCGTCGTCGCGGCGGCGCGAACGGCCATCGGCGCTCCTCGCTGCTTCCGCGGGCCTGTGGCGGCATGGGCGCGGCGTGAGCCTCGGCTTATGCGCGCCCATCGTAGCAGCATTCCGCGTGGCGCGCCCGCCGCACGCCCCGCCCGCCGCCCCTCGCGCGCCGCCGGCGGCGCCCCGGCGTATGCTCGCCGCGAGGCGAGGCCATGACCGACCGCCCGGCTCCCGACGTCGAGGTCGCCGTGATCGGCGCGGGCGCGATCGGCCTCGCCGCCGCCGCCGCCCTCGCTCCGCGCCGCTCCGTGCTCGTCGCCGAGCGCCACGAGGCGCCCGGCCGCGAGACCAGCTCGCACAACAGCGGCGTGATCCACGCCGGCCTCTACTACCCGACCGGCTCGCTCAAGCACCTCGCCTGCATCGAGGGCAACGCGCTGACGTACGAGTGGTGCGAGCGCCGCGGCGTGCCCCACCGCCGCTGCGGCAAGCTGATCGTCGCGCTCGCCGAGGGGGAGCGCGGCGAACTCGAAGCCGTCGCCGCGCGCGCACGCGCCAACGGCGCGCCCGGCGTCTCGGCGCTGACGGGCGAGGGGGCGCGCGCCCTCGAACCGGCGGTGCCTGCCGTCGCCGCGCTGCTCTCGGAGACGTCGGGCGTCGTCGACCAGATGGCGCTCGTGCGCTCGTTCGAGGCGGCGGCGCGCGAGGGCGGCGCGCTCTTCGCCTACCGCCACGAGGCCGTCGCCGCCGAGCGCGAAGGCGGCGGCTTCCGCCTCGAACTGCGCGACGCGGACGGGCGCCGCGCCGAACTGCGCTGCGGGGCGCTGGTCAACGCCGCCGGCCACGGCGCGCCGCGCCTCGCCGCGCTGCTGGGCTACCCCCTCGACGGGGGCGGGGGCGCGCCGCGGCTGCGCCAGACCGCCAACCGCGGGCGCTACTACGACGTCGTGGGGCCGGGCCTCGCGGGCGCCGTCTCGCGTCTCGTCTACCCGCTGCCCGACCACGCGGGCGGCGGGCTCGGCGTGCACCTCACGATCGACGTCGAGGGCGCGCTGCGGCTCGGCCCCGACACCGCCTGGCTCGGCGCGGACGCCGCGCTCGACTACCGCGCGGACGGCGAGGCGCGCGCCGCCTTCCTCGCCGCCGGGCGGCGGCTGCTGCCCTCGCTGCGCGGCGAGGACCTGGCGCCCGGCCAGGTCGGCTACCGCCCCAAGCTGTCGGACGAGGGCGAGCCCGCCGCCGACTTCCTCGTGTGGGAGGATCGCGGCTACGTACACCTCGGCGGCATCGAGTCGCCGGGGCTGACGGCCGCGCTGCCGCTGGGCGCGCGCGCGGCGGCGCTGGCGGGGTGAGCGCCGAGCGGCGCGAGGTCAGCGCGGGGGGCGGCGCTCGGTGCGCTCGCCGCCGCCCTCGAACACGACGCGGGTGCGCTTGCCGCCGTGGATCTGCGGCTCCGCCGCCAGCTTGCGGCGCAGCAGCGCGAGCGGGCCGCCCTCCTCGCACAGCGCGGGCGGCAGCCCCAGCACGTCGAGGAGCAGGCGGCGGTCGAGCTCGGCGCGCGCCGGGTCCTCGTCGATCTGGTCGAAGGGCAGGAAGCGCTCGCCTCGCAGCGCCTCGAAGGCCTCGCGCGCCGCCTCGTGCTGCGCCGACGTGAGCGCGCGCACGTCGAGGGCGGGGATGCGCGGAATGGCGGTCACGGTCGTCGTGCCGCGCCCCGCCTGCGTCTTGTTGGCCGTCCACCAGTGCAGCAGCAGGCCGAGCGTCGAGTTGCACCACAGCGCGAAGGCGTACTCGTGCTCGCGCTCGTTGAGGATCACCGACGGCCACGCGCGCCCGCCGATGGCCGGCCGCTCCGTCGTCGCGACGATGAGCGACTGCGAGTTGAAGCGCAGGTCGCGGTTGTAGTGCGCGCGCGTGGCGGTCGCCTGGATGCGCGTGGCCTGTTCCGAAACCCGGGCGGATTCGATCTGGCCCTCGGAGTCCGGCTCGACGACGAGTCCCCGCTCGCTCCTGGCGTCGTGCGCCCAGAGGATCGGGTAGGTGGGGACGGGACTGACGATGGGCTTTACGAGCGCGAACGGGCCATGAGGTTCGTTGATGCTTCTGGCATGAGGTCCGCGCCGGGCGTAATTCCCGATTCTCGCGATGGAGAGAGGGGACGCTTCCGCCTCCGTGGCTCCGAAGAGAAAAAGCCTGCCCCGCTCGAGCTGGAACGCAACCTGAGCCAACGAGAAATCGGCGATGCCGACCAGAGGCCACGGCCCGTCCTCCGGGAGCGGGCAATCGAGCAGGTAGCCGCAGTGTTCGTCGCCCAGGGCGATCGGCGTGCCGCCGACCGGTCCGTCCTCGATCCGCCGCACGCCGCCGCTGTCGATGGCGCGCCATATTGCGGCGGCGGCGAGTTCGCCGCGAATGGCGGAGTCCGGCTGCCGATCGAGCACGGCGAACACGGCTCGCGGTACTGCGGTACTGCGGTACTGCGGTACTGCGGTACTGCGGTACTGCGGTACTGCGGTACTGCGGTACTGCGGTACTGCGGTACTGCGGTACTGCGGTTATTATGAAGGGTTGCCACCAAACATTCCGCCATGCCGGTGTCCGCCGAGAACGAGCTGGCTTCGTCTCCTGCTCCGGCGATAGTCACCACCACCGTATCGCGGTATTCGTCGCGCCAAAGCCGGCGAACGCCGTCCCACGATCCGCCGCTGAGCGCGCTCAGCGGAAGCACCAGCGCCACCGATCCGTCCGCCTGCACCTTGCGGTGCGCCAGGTCGGCGAAATGCGACGCCAGCCCCGCGAGCGAGTGGCCGATCCCTTGCTCTCCAGCGGTTGCGTGCACCCTCGCCTGCATCGCTTTCTGAACTTCGCGAGGCGTGTTGAACGCGGCAAACGCCGGATGCCCGACTCCCAGGGTTTCGCCCTCGTTCGTGTTGCGCGTGAACGGCGGGTTCATGATTACGAGGTCGAACTGGCCGTGGCCGATGCGGCTGACGAGGTCGTCGACGTCCTCGGGGGCGCGGCCGCCGGCGGTGACGGCGGCGGCGCGGCCGATCAGCCCGGGCTGGGCGTGAGGGGCGAGCAGGTCGAGGGAGCCGACGCTGACCTCGCCGCCGGGCTGGGCGCCGTAGGGCATCGCCAGCAGGCACTCGCCGCCGAAGGGCGTGGCGGGGTGCGCGCCCGCGAGCATGGCGGCGGTGAGGTGGACGGCGATGTTGAGCACGTCGAGGCCGACGAGGCCGTTCTCCATCATCGGCGCGTGGAGGGCCTCGGGGTCGCCGCCGTGCAGCTCGTGGAGCAGGCCGAGACGCGAGTAGGCTGCGGAGAGCAGCGTGCCGGTGCCGCAGGCGAAGTCGCCGATCTGCAGCGAGGCCAGCGTCTCGGCGTCGCCCCAGTCCGCGCCTCCGGGCGCGCGGTCGGCGGGCAGCGCGAGCCCGGCCAGCAGCGCGGCGGCGGCGGGCCGCGTGTAGTAGGTCGCGAGGAACTTGCGGTCTGCGATCAGGCGCTGGAAGACGACGCCGGTGAGATCGTGCGAGCGCGTGACGCCGCCCGTCACCAGCGCCCGCGCGGTGTCCCAGAGCGGGGCGAGCACGGCCTGCGCCGTGGCCGCGGGCAGCGCGCCGTCGCGAGCGGGGTCGAGCAGCGCCTTCGCCGAGGCGAAGATCGGCCAGTAGTTGTGGGCGAGGATGGCGTCCCACTCGCCGAGCAGCGCCGTGCGGTCGAAGGCGTCGCCGTCGATGAAGGCCTCGACGGGCCGCGCCGGGCGGCGCGCGCCCGGCGCCCACCTCGAAGTCGGCCTCGGCGAGCGAGGCGTGGAAGATCAGGGCGTTGGCGATCACGGTCATCGCCATCCGGCGCGTCTGGCCCTGCGCGTCGTCGTCCTGTTCGAGCACGCCCGCCAGCGCCTTGCCGCGCGCGCTGCCGTAGTGGTGGCGCTCCGAGGACGCCTCGGCGGCCTGCTCGACGCCGCGTTCGAGCCGCTCGGCGAGTGCGTCGACGCGGCGCGCGGGCACGGCGGCGCGCTGGACGAGCATCGCGAGGTCGCGGACGGAGCCGCGCAGCCAGCCGCTCGCGGGCAGGCGGTCGGGCGCGCCGCCGTCCTCGCCTCGCGAGCAGAGGGCGTATTCGAGCGCGTCGGTTGTGTCGATGGCCTCGCGCAGCGCGGCGCCGCCGAGCGCAGCGAACTCAGGGGGGTAGACGAGCGCGATGGCGGTCTCGATCGGGTGGGGGCTGCGGACGGGACGGCGTCCGAGGCGCGCGACCGCCTCGGCCTCGGCGTTCGCGTGGCTGGCGAGTTCGGCCTCGATCGCGACGGGCCAGCCCGCCGCCTCGAGCACGAGCACGTCGGCGCGTCCGCCGCCGTCGAGCGCGCCGGGCGTCTCGGCGAGCACGGTCCAGCCCCGGCGCAGCCCGCCGAGCGCCTCGCCGAGGGCTGCGTTGACGGTCTGCTCGTGCGTGCGCGCGGCCACGGGGCGCAGTGTGGCGCGCGCCGCCCGCTCGCGCCACCGCATGACGCAGCGTGGCGGGCGGCGTAGGCTGGCGGCATGAACCTGCTCGAGGACCCCGGCCGCTACCACTGGAAGTGGATCGCGATCGCCGCCGCGCTGCTCGTCGTCTACGCGATCGAGCGCGCGATCCGCGTCGGCGGCCTGTTCTAGGCCCTCGCGCCGCGCGCCCCGCGCCGTCCTCGCGTGGACCTGCCGCGTCCCTCGGCGATCGAGCGCTGGCTGCTGGACCGCGCGGCGCCCGAGGCGCTGACCTCGGCGGAGGCGCTGTACGAGCTGATGCCGCGCCAGCGCGGGGGGCGGCTGCCGTTCGTCGACACGCCCTACGACCCTCGCCGCGAGGAGCACTGGGCCGACGCCGCCCGCGTCGCCGACTACCTCGCGCACGCGCCGGAGGACGCGCGGCGGGTGCTCGACGTCGGTCCCGGCGACGGCTGGCCGGCGCTGCCGATGGCGGCGGCGGCGCCGCGGCTGGAGGTCGTGGGCGCCGATCCCTCGGCGCGGCGCGTGCGCGCGTGCGCGGCCAACGCGGCGCGGCTGGGCCTCGCCAACGCCTCGTTCGCGGCGGCGGGGGCGGAGGCGCTGCCGTTCGCCGGCGGCGCGTTCTGCCTCGCGACGGCGTCGCAGGCGCTGGAGGAGGCCGCCGACCCCGAGGCCGCGTTCGCCGAGCTGCGGCGCGTGCTCCGGCCCGGCGGCGCGCTGCGCGCCTCGTACCAGGACTGGCGGCTGCCCGTGCCGGAGATCGAGAGCGTGCTGCCGTGGGAGGGCGTCGCCGGGGGTCGGCCGGTGCGCCTCTGGACCTACGTGCGCCGCCTGCGCGAGCCCGCCGCCGAGCGGCGCTGGACGCTCGTGCTGCCCGCCGGCGGCGAGGCGGCGGCGCTGCACCAGCGGGCGCTGGAGGCCTCGGCGCGGGGCCGCCGCGCGTGGGGCGAGACGCTGCTGACGCCGGAGGTCGCGGACGGCCTCGGCGCGCCGCTGCTGGAGCGCCTCGCGCCGCTGGCGCTGCGCTGCACCGTCGTCGCGCTGCGGCGCTGGACGACGGAGTGGCTCGCCGCCGCGCTGGAGGCGGCGGGCTTCGCCGAGGTGCGCGCCACCGCCCACCCCGGCGAGGCCGCCCGCCGCGCCGCGCGCGAGCGCATCGCCGCCGGCGCGATCGGCGACGCGGCCCCGCGCTTCGAGGCGCTGGCCTCGGCCATCGGCGTCGCCGCCGGCCGCCGCCCCGGCCGCGCGATGGTCGCCGCCCGCGTCCGCTGACGGCGGCGCGCGCGCTTCGAGGGCCGCGCGCGGCGCGCGCTACGATGCCGCCCGTGCGCGCGGCGCGCAGCGTCGCCCGCGAGGCGTGCGCCGCGTCCGGCGGCGCGGGGAGGGACCGATGACGGCGCGAACGTCCGCGACACATCCCATCGAGGTGGACTGGCTCTCCGGGCGCGGCCAGCGCGATCCCGCGACCGGCGTCGCGGACCGCGTGGGGCTGACGCTCGCGCCCGGCAAGCGCGATCGCCATGCGATGACGGGCGCGTGGGAGCGCGACCTCGGCGCGGACCTGCGGCGGCTGCGCGAGGATTACGGGTGCGGGCTGCTCGTCCCGCTGCTGGAGGACGGCGAGCTCGCGGACCTCGGCATCGAACGCCTCGTCCCTGCCGCCGAGTCGCTGGGCTGCGGCGTGCTCCGCCTCCCGATCGCCGACGGCGGGACGCCGCCCTCGCCCGCCGGGGCCGCCGCGCTGGTCGCGGGGATCGTCGAGGCGGCGCGCGGCGGGACGCACGTCGTCGTCCACTGCAAGGGCGGGCTGGGGCGCGCGGGCACGATCGGCGCGTGCGTCCTCGTCGCGCTCGGCGCCGCGCCGGGCGACGCGATCGCCCGGGTGCGGGCGTCGCGAGGGCGCGGCGCGATCGAAAACGACGCGCAGGAGCGCTTCGTCCACGGCTTCGAGGCGCTGTGGGCGCGCCGCTCGCGCGCCCTCGGCTGCGTGCTCGGCGCCGCGATCGGCGACGCGATGGGCCACCCCACCGAGTTCCTTTCGGCCTCGGAGATCCGAAGCAGGTACGGGCCCGGCGGCGTGACGGGCTACGAGCTGTATTGGGACGAGTGCGCCCCCTACACCGACGACACGCAGATGGCCGAGATCGTGCTGCGCTCGCTCGTGCGCGGGCAGGACGAGGGCTGGGGCCTCGACGCGACGATGGAGGAGACGGCGCGCGGCTTCGCCGAGTGGGAGCGCAACCCGCAGGGCGGCCACCGCGCCCCCGGCAACGCCTGCCTCGCGGGCGCGCGGGCGCTGGCGGACGGCGCGCACTGGTCCGAGGGCGGCGAGCCCGGGGCGGGCGGCTGCGGATCGGTGATGCGCGCGTACCCGTTCGGCCTCGTCTTCGCCGCCGACCCCGATCGCGCCGGGGAGTGGGCCGCGCGCCACTCCGCCCTCACCCACCGCCACCCGATGGCCGTCGCCGCGTGCGCGGCGATGGCCCGCGCGACGGCGCTCGCGCTCGCGGGCGAGCCGCACGGCGACGTGCTGGCCTCGCTCTCCGAGGCCGCCGCCCGCCGCGACGAGCCGACTGCCGCCATGATCCGCGAGGCGATCGCGGCGGCGGCGGACGGCGAGCCGCCGGAGCGCGCGCTCGCCCGCCTCGAGGGCTGGCGCGCCGACGAGGCGATCGCCGCGGCCGCGTACGTCGTGGCGCGCCATCCCGAGGACCCGCGCGCCGCGATCCTCGAGGGCGCCAACGCGCCCGGCGACAGCGACAGCATCGCGACGCTCGCTGGCGCGCTGGCGGGCGCGCGCCACGGCCTCGGCGCGCTGCCCGCGCCGTGGGTCGCCGGGGTCGAGCGCTCGCGCGAGCTGCTCGCGCTCGGCGAGGCGGCGTTCGCGGCGGCGGAGCGGGCGCGGGACGGCGCGTAGCGCGCGCCGCCGCCCTATACTCGCGTCGCGGCGGGAGGGCCGAATGGAGACGCGCAACCTCGGACGGTCGGGCCTCAAGGTGTCGGTCGTCGGGCTGGGGACGAACAACTTCGGGATGCGGATGGATCAGGAGGCGGCCACCGCCGTCGTCCGCCGCGCGCTCGACCTCGGCGTGACGCTGTTCGACACCGCCGACGTCTACGGCGGGGCGCAGTCCGAGGCGTTCCTCGGCCGCGCGCTCGGCGCCGACCGCCAGCGCGCGATCGTCGCCACCAAGTTCGGGATGCAGATGGGCGACGACCCGTTCGCGCGCGGCGCCTCGCGGCGCTGGATCGTGCGCGCCGCCGAGGACAGCCTGCGCCGCCTCGGCACGGACTGGATCGACCTCTACCAGGTGCACCAGCCCGACCGCGAGACGCCGCTGGAGGAGACGCTGCGGGCCCTCGACGACCTCGTGCGCGACGGCAAGGTGCGCTACGTCGGCAACTCCAACTACGCGGGCTGGGAGATCGCGAGCGCGCACCACGTCGCCGCGCGCGACGGCCTCGCGCCGTTCGTCTCGGCGCAGAACCACTACAGCCTGCTGGAGCGCGGCGCGGAGGCCGAGGTCGCGCCCGCCTGCGAGGCGTTCGGCCTCGGGATGCTGCCCTACTTCCCGCTCGCCAGCGGGCTGCTCACGGGCAAGTACCGCCGCGGCGAGGCGCCGCCCGAGGGCACGCGCCTCGCCTCCGGCGGCTTCGCCGCGCGCGTGATGACCGACCGCAACTGGGGCATCGCCGAACGCCTCGAGGAGTGGGCGCGCGGCCACGGCCATACGCTGCTCGACCTCGCGTTCGCGTGGCTGGCGTCGAAGCCCTTCGTGGCGAGCGTGATCGCGGGCGCGACCTCGCCCGCGCAGATCGAGGCCAACGCCGCCGCCGGCGAGTGGCGCCTCACCCCCGCCGAGCTCGCCGAGGTCGACGCCCTCGCGCAGTAGCGCGCCGACGGCGGGGCGCCGCCTCTGCCCTCCTTGCGGCGGGGCGCTCACGCCGCCTCCGGCGGCGCCACGCGCGCGAGCAGCACGCCGAGGATCGAGAGCGCGGGCAGCGCCGCCATCAGCGCCACGCCGGGGGCGTAGGAGCCGGCGGCGCCCTCGATCGCCGCCAGCGGCAGCGGGCCGATCGCCGACATCAGGATCATGATCGAGGTCGCCGATCCCTGCACCCGCCCGAGGCCGCGCCGTCCGTAGTAGTGCGCCCAGATCGTGCTCTGCACGATGCGCTGGACGCCGCCGCCCGCTCCCAGCACCGCGGCGTACAGCGCCGCCGACGCGAGGCCCTCGATCAGCCTCGACGCGCCGAGGCCGGCCAGCAGCAGCAGCATCGCCAGCACGAACAGCGGACGCGGCCCCGCGCGGTCGATCGCCAGCCCGGCCAGCGCCGACGCCCCCGCCGAGGCCGCGGCGAACGGCACGAACACGCCCGCCGCCACCCCCGCCCCCAGCCCCCGCTCGGCGAAGATGCCGGCCTGGTGGAACACCAGCGCCGTCACCACGAACGGCGAGGTCGTGAGCGGCAGCGCCAGCAGCCAGAACGCGGGCGAGGTCAGCACGCGGCGCTCGTCGCGGCCGCCGGCGGCGACCGTCACCGGCTCGCGCGGGGGGCCGCCGGCGCCGTCGGGGTGGAGGCCGAGCTGCTCCGGCGCGTCGCGCGCGAACAGCGCGGCGGCGGGGATCACGAGCAGCCACACCAGCACGCCGAGCGCCGCGTACGCCTCGCGCCAGCCGAGGGCGTCGATCAGCGCGCGCGACAGCGGCGGCATCAGCGCCAGCGACGCCGCGAAGCCGAGGCCCATCACCGCCATCGCCTGCCCGCGCCGCGCGACGAACCACTGCGCCGTCATCAGCGTCGCGTTGATCGGCGTCGATCCCTGCCCCAGCGCCCGCAGCGCGGCGAACGCCGCGAAGAACGCCGCGAACCCCCGCGCGAACGCCATCCCGAAGCACGCCGCCCCCAGCGCCCCCGCCACGAGGATCACGACCAGCCTCGGCCCGAAGCGGTCGGCCATGCGGCTGACCCACGCCACCGCCAGCGCGCTCAGCCCCGTCCCCACCGCGTACAGCGCCGACACCGCCGTCCGCGACAGTCCCGTGTCCTCGATGATCGAGTCGAGGAACACCGAGAACACGTAGGACTGCCCCGGCCCCGAGCTGAACGCGATCAGGAACCCGACGCCGACGATCACCCACCCGTAGAACGGCGTCCGCACCCCCGCCCGCGCCAGCCGTCGAGCGATGCCCTGCCTCCCCTGAGCGCGCCGCGGCGAGGACGGCATCGTAGCGCGCCGCCCGCACGCGGGCGCGGCGCGATTGGCGCGCCCGTGGCGCCGCCGGATGGCGGCGTGAGCGCCCTGGGCGCCGCGCCGGCGCGGCGGAGACGGGGCGGGCCTAGAAGCGCTCCGCCCAGGCGCTCAGCCCGTACTCGATCGTCTCGTCGAGCCACTCGCGGAACCTGTTCTTCACGCCCTCGGTGCCCGTCGTCTCCGTCCTGAACCGGAAGGGCCGCTGGCAGGCGATGCGGAATTCTCCGAGCGCGTCCAGCTCTGCCCTCGATTCCTGGTCCTCCTGACCGGACAGCGCCGTCGACAGGAATGCGGTGGCGGTGTGCAGGTCCGCCGCTCGTCCCACCGCGTGCAGCGACACCACGAATCGCGTCTGCGTCCGCTCGAGATCGGGGAGCCGAAGCCGGAGATTCAGCCAGCGGGGGTGCTGCAGTTCCGCGTAGTACTCGAAGTGCTGGGCCGCCTCGACGATCTGGGTGCGCCACCAGTCGCGTTTGTCCTCGTCGTCCGTCATCGCCCGCGCCTGGACGTATACGCCCTGTTGACGGAACTGACGTTCAACCTCCGCGGACACCTCATCCAGTCTGACGCGGGCGATTTCGAACAGCTCATCGAGCAGGGCATCCGCCCTGACCCGGAAAGCGGCCTGACGCCTTCCGGCGCGGGCAGCCACGGATTCCGCAAGGCTGACGATAGGCTCGCCCCGGAGCGATCGGATGAACTCCATGGCCTCGACCAAATCGGCTGCCTGCACGTCCGCGAACAAATCGACGAGCGGCTTGAGGTCTCCCCCGTCCGCGGACTCGAGTGCGTCCAGGTAGCGCTCGCGGTGCCTGTCGTCGCGGATGACAAGCACCAGGTAATCGCTCTTGAGGAACACAGCCGCCGTGAGAGCGCGGGCGACGCGGCCGTTGCCGTCCTCGAAGGGGTGGATTTGCGCGAAGCGGTGGTGGAGCCATGCGGCCTCGACTTCCGGGCATACGCCGTCCTCCTCGTGCTTGGAGTGCCACTTGAGCAGTTGATCCATCTCGTCCTGGACGAAATCGGGAGGACAGTACTCGTGGGTACTCCCGTCCGGCCTCGTGGGGTTGTTCGCCTGCTTCTTCCACTCGCCTTTCAGCAGCGGGGTGTGGAAGAGCTTGCCCTGCTGGTCGATCGCCTCCCGGTATTCCTGGCTGTGGGTGAGGCCCCGGTGCAGCTCCTTGACGTACGAGCTGGTCAGGACCCGTTGGCCGCCGACGACATCCATGACCATGTCGAGCGCCGCGCGCTGATCCCTGATCAGCGACTGGACTTCGGAGGAAATCGCTCCCGCCGCATGGTACTGACCCATCGCGTCCAGCCCGACATCGGCCAGAGCGATCGTGACGCCTCGGTCGATCGTATACAGGCGTTCGATGATGCCGGTTTCGATGGCCCAGAGCGTGGCGAGCCGTTCCTGAAACTGCCTGACCTTGCCTTGGTCCCTGAGCAGCTCCCGCTCCTCGACCCACTGCGCGTGGATGGCCGCGAGGTCGTCGCGGCAGAGCTCGCGCCAGTCGTCGGGCAGGTCCGCGATCCGCTCCCACGCATGGGAGATCGCAGGCGCGCCTTGCGCGTCCATCGCCGTCCCGCTACATCCGCTCCGGCGCGGCGACGCCGAGGAGCGCGAGCGTGCGGGCGAGGACGGCGCGGGCGGCTTCGAGCAGGAGCAGCCGCGCCTTCGTCAGCGCCGGCTCCTCGCCGAGCACGCGGCACTGCGTGTAGAAGACGTGGAACGCCTGCGCCAGCTCCTGCGCGTAGTGCGTCAGGCGGTGCGGCGCGAGCTCGGCGACGACCTCTTCCAGCACCTCCGGCAGCAGCAGCAGCTTGCGGATCAGCGTCTGCTCCGCCTCGTGCGCGAGCAGCGAGGGGTCGGCGCCGCCGGCCGAGGCGCCCTCGGCGGCGGCGCGCCGCAGCACGCCGGCGATGCGGGCGTGGGCGTACTGCACGTAGTAGACGGGGTTCTCCTCGGACTCCCGCTTCGCCAGATCGAGGTCGAAGTCCATCGCCGAGCCGGGGGAGGTGAGCAGGAAGTGGAAGCGGGCGGCGTCGCGGCCCACCTCGCCGACGACCTCGCGCAGGGTCACGATCTCGCCCGCGCGCTTGGAGAGGGGGACGACGGCCTCGCCGCGCTTGAGCGTGACCAGCTGGTAGAGCAGCACGTCGAGCGCCTCGCCGTCGCCGCCGGCGGCGGTGACGCCGGCCTTGACGCGGGAGACGTGGCCCTGGTGGTCGGCGCCCCAGACGTCGATCACGCGCTCGAAGCCGCGGTCCACGAACTTGTCGTAGTGGTAGGCGACGTCGGTGGCGAAGTAGGTGGGCGCGCCGTCGGAGCGGATCAGCACGTTGTCCTTCGACTCGCCGAGCCGCGAGGAGGCGAACCAGACGGCGCCGTCGCGCTCGGCGACGTGGCCGCCCTCGCGCAGCCGCTCCAGCACGCGGCCGTAGGGGCCGCCCTCGCGCTGGAGCGAGCGCTCCGAGAACCAGCGGTCGTAGCGCACGCCCATCGCCTCGAGGTCCTCGCGGATGCGCTCGATCATGAGGCGGATGCCCTCGTCGCCGAGGCGTTCGTCCGGCTCCTCGCCCTCGGGCCGCAGGAAGGCGTCGCCGTGCTCGTCGCGGATGCGGCCGGCGACCTCGCGCACGTAGGCGCCGGGGTAGCCGTTCTCGGGCACGGGCGCGTCGCGGCCGAACAGCTGCTGGTAGCGGGCGTAGAGGGTGCGCGCGAAGATCGCGACCTGCTGGCCCGCGTCGTTGACGTAATACTCCTCCTCGACCTCGTGGCCGGTGGCGCGGAGGACGTGGGCGAGGGTGGAGCCGATGGCGGCGCCGCGCCCGTTGCCGACGTGGACGGGCCCTGTGGGGTTGGCGGAGACGTACTCGACCTGCGTGCGCCGCCCGCCGCCGAGGTCGAGCGGCGGCCAGGCCTCGCCGGCGGCGGCGATGGCCGCGGCCTGGGAGGCGACCCATGCGGGGTCGAGGCTGAGGTTGAGGAAGCCGGGCGGGGCGACGCGCGCCTCGCCGAGGGCGGGGTGCGCGGGCAGCCGCGCGCGCAGCGCCTCGGCCACGTCGAGGGCGCTCATGCGGGCGAGGCCCTGGATGCGGAGCGGGAGGTTGGCGGCGTAGTCGCCGTGCTCGGGGCGCTGCGGGTGTTCGAGGGTGATTTCGGGCGCGGCGAAGGCGGGCAGCTCGCCGGCGGCCTGCGCCGCGGCGAGCGCCGTCCCGACCAGCGCGCGCAGCTCGTCGCGTACCACGCCGCCAGTCTACCGCGCGCGGCCCCCGCCGGTCGCGCGCCCCCGGCGGCAGCGGGAGGGCGCCGTGCTACCATCGCGGCATGGACGAGGATGCGGCGACGGATGGCGCGCCCCGCGGGGACGCGCCGCCGCTGGAGCGGCTGTCGAACCCGCAGATCGCGGCGCTGGCCCTCTACCTGCTTGGCGGCGCGACGGCGCGGCAGCATCAGGAAGACGTCGCCGTGAAGTGCTACGAGCTGGCCCCCCGCCGCTTCGGCTGGGAGCGGCACGAGTACCCCGACATCGATCGCGTCGGCACTGGCCTGCGCGACGCCAAGAAGCCCAGGAACGGCGCACTCACTACCGGCGACAAGCGCGCCGGGTGGCTGCTCACGCCGGAGGGCATCGACTGGGCGGCGGAGCACGGCGGCCTGGCGAGCGACGGCGTGGCCAGCGGCGCCTCGGTGCTGGGCGCCGCCGAGGATCGGGAGTTGCGGCAGCTGAAGTCCCATCGCCTGTTCGAGGCGTGGCGGGCGGGCGGCGAGGCCGTGACCGTGTTCCAGGCCGCCGACGCCGTCGGACTGCCCGCCGACGCGCCCGTCCCGTCCGTCGCGAGGCGCATCGACGAGCTGGCGGGCGCCGCCCGCGCCGGGAAACGGCAGGAGCTGGAAGGATTTCTGGGATGGCTGAAGGCCAGTCTCGCCACGTCAAGCTGACCGCCACGCAGCGGGCCCACGCGCAGGACGCCGCGAACGCGATGGGGTCCGACCCCATCCGCGCGATCGTCGAGCTCGTGACCAACGCCGACGATGCCTACGACGGCGTCGCGACCAACCGCAAGGGCAAGATCCGCATCGAGTGGGAGCGGCACCGCAAGAGCCCGACGATCCTCACCGTGTCCGATAAGGCGCGCGGGATGACGCAGCAGGAGATGCTCCACCGGCTGGGGAGGCTCGGCGAGCGGACGAGCGGGTTCGAGTCCGGCGAACAGCGCCGGGGGTTCTTCGGGCGCGGGGCGAAGGACGTGGCGCACTTCGGCCCGGCGCGCTGGGAGTCGAAGCGGAACGGAGAACGCACCCGGTTCGAAATCGTGTACCGGTCGGGCGCGACCGACGAGGGTGTCGTCACCGAACTGCCCCGCGTGGAGAAGCGCGACACGGGAACGACGGTGACCCTCGACATCCAGCCCCGCTTCCCCGCCCCCCTCGAATCGACCCTGATGGACAGGCTGAGGCGGCACTATGCGCTGCGGCCGATTCTGGAGGACCGCCGTGGCCGCGAGGTGACGCTGAACGGCGACAAGGTGGTCTGCCGTCCGCGTCGTGGAGCCGGGCGAACCGGGCCGCGTGTCCATTCGCTACCGCCCCGAACAGCCCGCCGACGAGCCGCCGGCGGTCACGGTGCGGATGGTGGACGAGGACGGCGAACACGATCCCGTCGAGGTGCACATGAACGCCCGGCTGGACGGTGCCTGGTACACCTGCGCCTACCGCGCGCCGGGCCGTGACGATGGTGCGGTCACCTGGATCCGCACGAGCGTCGGCGGCGCTGCCGCGGAAGGTCGGATCGCATGGCGGAGTCGGCCCGACGCGCCGCTGATCGAGAGCGTCCAGTTCGACAGGGCCTCGTACGGCGTCCGGGACGGCGCACAGCGAGTGCTGCGCCTGCTCGCCCCGTGGGACACGGTCGCTACCGGGGACGTGACGTCCATGATCGAACACCACGGCGATCCCGGCGTGCAGCTCGTGGAGCAGGATCGGCCGCTGGAGTTCGGCTACGACGAGATGCTTCACGTCGGCGTCGCCCCCGTTCGGGTCCGTGGCTCCGGTGTCGGAGCGAAAGCGCGCATCGTCGCGACCGTCGGCGGCGAGGTCGCCGAGGCCGAGGTGCACGTCACCTCGGCGGGCGCGTCCGGCATCAGGCCGCTGATCGGCGAATTCGACATCCCGCAGCGCGCGTATCTGGATGTGGAAGGAGGTACGCTCATGGTGAACGCTCTCGACCCATCGGTGAAGGCCTACCTCGGTCCGAAGCAGGACAACTGGCCCGGACAGGAGACGCCGCACTTCAACGCGATGCTGGCCGAGATTCTGGCCTCGGCCGTGGTGCGACAGAAACTGCAAAGGAAGTATCCCGAGGCTCGCGGCGTGGGCCTCTTGTTCGGTGAGTACCAGGGCGAACTCGCGAAGCTGCTGCCGCGAGTGCACAGCGCGCTCGTCCCCGCCGCCGATCGGCAGGCCGTCGAGCCGTGGCGGCGAGGCTGAGCGCGGCCTGCGATGCGCGGCGGGCGGATGTGCTACCATCGCGGCATGGGCAAGAAGGACAAGGACAAGAAGCAGAACCAGGCGCGGCCGCCGCTCCTGCCGAAGCCGGGGCCGTCGGGCATTCCGCCGGCCCCGCAGCGCGTCGTGAAGCGTGGGCTGTAGCCGCGAGCGCTCACGCGGAGACAGCGATGAGGATGGCGACACCGGCCACGATGGCTTCCGCCAGCAGGGCGTAGGCAAGCCACTTGTAGCGCCTGCCCCTTGTCGCGATCACGCCCTCGTTGTGATCGATGGACTGATAGATGTTCTCCGCCAGCCATTGCCTCGTACGCAGGTCAGTGTTCTTGGCAGAGATCGCCAGCAGGTACTCGCCGCCCGGCCCCAGATGTATGCAGAGCGCCGCTTGGGAGTGGAAGAAGATCCCGGCGATGGCGAAGAAGATCACGAACAGTACCAAGGACACAATCAGCCACAGAGGGCGATTGCTCACGGCGGACATGTCCGCACCGGGGAAGGTCGTGGATGCGGCTGCGTAGACCGCGAGGATCGCCACGGCGAGCGTGAGCGCTCGTTCCGATTTCCCGTCGAAGCCCCTGAACGTCTGCTGTTGCTGGTCGAGGCTCCAGAGAGCGAATTCGAGGGCGGCGCCCGCCCCCTTGAAGTTTCGCTCGCGTCCACCCTCGTCGCTGGTCATCGTCTACAGTATACCCCGCGCCCGCGCTACCCTCGACGGCGCGGGGCGAGGGCGGGCGCGGCGAGGGCGGGCGAGCGGGGCGCGCGATGAGCGGGGACGGCGGCGGGCGGCGGCGAATCCTCACCGGGGTGCGGCCCACGGGGGCGCTCCACCTCGGGCATTACGCGGGGGCGCTCGAGAACTGGCTGCGGCTGCAGGACGAGTACGAGTGCTTCTTCCTCATCGCCGACTACCAGGTCTCCGACCACGCCGGCGACATCGCCCGCGTGCGCGAGGCCGTGCTCGAGGTCGCCGCCGACTGGCTCGCCGTCGGCCTCGACCCGGAGCGCAGCCACTTCGTGATCGAGAGCATGGTGCCGGAGCACGCCGAGCTGACCGTGCTGCTGAGCTGGTTCGTCGGCCTCGGGCGGCTGGAGCGCAACCCCACGCTCAAGGCCGAGATCGAGGAGCTCGAGGAGCGCGGCGTCGCCCGCGACGAAGCGGAGCGCGAGGGCAAGCGGCAGGTCGTGCGCGAGCGCGGCGCCGTGCCCGTCGCCTTCTTCACCTACCCGATCATGCAGGCCGCCAACATCCTCATGCCGCGCGCCCACCTCGTCCCCGTCGGCGAGGACCAGCTGCCGCACATCGAGCTCACGCGCGAGGTCGCCCGCCGCTTCAACCGCCGCTTCGGCGAGGTCTTTCCCGAACCCGAGGGCCTCGTCGGCCGCGTGCCGCGCCTCGCCGGCCTCGACGGCAACGCGAAGATGAGCAAGTCGCTCGGCAACACCATCGACCTCAGCGACGACGCCGCGACGGTGACGCGCAAGGTGATGGACATGTTCACCGACCCGACGCGGCTGCGCGCCACCGACCCCGGCCACGTCGAGGGCAACCCCGTGTTCCTGTACCACGACGCCTTCAACCCCGACGCCGCCGAGGTCGCCGACCTGAAGCGGCGCTACCGCGAGGGGCGCGTCGGCGACGTCGAGGTCAAGCGCAGGCTGGCGGAGGCGCTCAACGCCTTCCTCGACCCCATCCGCGAGCGGCGCGCGCGCTCCGAGGCCGATCCGCGGCTGGTGCGCGACGCGCTCGCGAAGGGCGCGGAGCACGCCCGCGCCGTCGCCCGCGAGACGATGGCCGACGTGCGCTCGGCGCTCGGCCTCGGCTACCTCGAGGGGTAGGGAGGCGCCTCGGCGCCCTCGCCGCCGCCCCGAACCACGTTCACCAGCCGAAGCAGAGGCCCCTCGCGCGCCCGGAGCGAGCGGGGCGAGGCCAGCGCTGACTCTTCGCGGCCCGGCGCGGAGCGCGGCGGCGATCAGGCCGGGCATGACCGCCGCCCGCGGGCGGTGTAGGGTACGCTCGCCGCGCGGGCGTCGCGCGGCGCGGGGAGGGCGAAAGGCATGGCCGGCGGACAGCTCGATGGCAAGGTCGCGATCGTCACCGGCGCGAGCCGCGGCATCGGCGAGGCGATCGCGCTCTCGCTCGCGCGCGACGGCGCCAGCGTCGTCGTCGCCGCCCGCACCGAGGAGGTCACCGACAGGCGCCTCCCCGGCACCATCCACTCCGTCGCCGAGGCCATCGCGGGCGAGGGCGGGAGCGCGCTCCCCGTCGTCACCAACATGCGCGACCCGGAGAGCATCTACGGCTGCGTCGAGCGCGCCGTCGCGGAGTTCGGCCGCCTCGACATCGTCGTCAACAACGCGGCGATCCTCGTGCCGGGCGACATCGAGACGGTGCGCGACCGCCACGTCGACCTGATGTGGGAGGTCGACCTGCGCGGGCCGGTGCTGATGTGCAAGGCCGCGACGCCGCACCTCAAGGCGGGCGGGGGCGGCCACCTCATCAACGTCTCCTCGGGCGCGGCGCTCTTCCCCGGCCCCGGCCCCTACGAGGATCAGGGCGTCGGGGGGCTGTTCTACGGGATGGTGAAGGCGGGGCTGGAGCGCTTCACGCAGGGCCTCGCGATGCAGCTCCAGCCGCACCGCATCGCCTGCAACGTGCTCTCGCTCGGCTACCGCATCCGCACGCCCGGCAACATCTTCGCCGACAACGACCCGGAGAACCCCAACCTCGACTTCGGCGACGCCGGCTGGATGGGCCGCGCCGCCGTCTGGATCAGCCGCCAGCCCCCCGAATACACCGGCCACATCGTGTGGGACCACAAGATGCGCTACTGGCTGGAGGACATCGCGTAGCGCGAAGCGGCGCGAGGTCAGCGCGGGGGGCGGCGCTCGGTGCGCTCGCCGCCGCCCTCGAACACGACGCGGGTGCGCTTGCCGCCGTGGATCTGCGGCTCCGCCGCCAGCTTGCGGCGCAGCAGCGCGAGCGGGCCGCCCTCCTCGCACAGCGCGGGCGGCAGCCCCAGCACGCCGAGGAGCAGGCGGCGGTCGAGTTCGGCGCGCGCCGGGTCCTCGTCGATCTGGTCGAAGGGCAGGAAGCGCTCGCCGCGCAGCGCCTCGAACGCCTCGCGCGCGGCGGCGTGCTGCGCGGGCGTGAGCGCGCGCACGTCGAGGGCGGGGATGCGGGGGATGGCGGTGACGGTGGTGGTGCCTCGCCCCGCCTGCGTCTTGTTGGCCGTCCACCAGTGCAGCAGCAGGCCGAGCGTCGAGTTGCACCACAGCGCGAAGGCGTACTCGTGCTCCGGGTCGCCGAGGATCACCGAGGGCCACGCGCGCCCGCCGATGGCGGGCCGCTCGGTCATCGCGACGACGAAGGACTGCGAGTTGAAGCGCAGGTCGCGGTTGTAGTGAGCGCGCGTCGCGGTCGCCCAGATGCGAGCGGCTTTCTCGTTGATTCTTTCCTGGCCCGCAGGGAAGTCCTTGATCTGGCCCTCGGAATCTGGTTCGACGATGAGATTTCGCTGCTGCTTGGCTTCGTGCGCCCAGAGCATCGGGTAGGTGGGGACGGGATTCACCATCGGCTTCAGCAAAGCGAACGGGCCTTGCGGCGTTCCGTCGGTCAAATCCCAATTGATGTCCATGGCGTAAGGGCCGCGCCCGGCGAAGCGCCCGATTTCCGTAATCGGGAGGCGGTGAGGCTCATCGGCGGGAGAGCCGACGGCCATCAACTCGCCGCGCGCCAGCCGGTACGCCGTCTGCGCCAGCGACATGTCAGAGATGCCCGTCAGCGGCCAAGGCCCGTCCTCCGGGAGCGGGCAGTCGAGCAGCCAGCCACAGTGCTCGCCGCCAAGCTGAATCGGCGTACCGCCGACCGGCCCGTCCTCGAGTCGCCGCACCTCGCCGCCGTTGCTTGCACTCCGTATGGCGGAAGCGATGAGTTCGCCGCGGATGGCAGAACCGGGATGCGAGTTGAGAACGGCAAAGATCCCCCGCCGTCCGTCCGTCCGTCCGTCCGTCCGTCCGTCCGTCCGTCCGTCCGTCCGTCATTATAAGCATTATAAGCCACCACCAGACACTCAGCCATGCCGGTGTCCGCCGAAAACGAGCTGCTGGCGTCGCCCGCTCCGGCGATCGTCACCACCACCGTATCGCGGTAGCCGTCGCGCCACTGCGCGCGCACGCCGCTCCACGAGTTGCCGCTGAGCGCGCTCAGCGGCAGCACCAATGCCACGACGCCATTGTTCCGCACTTTGCGGTGCGCCAGTTCCGTGAAGTCCGAAGCCAGTCCTGCGTTCCCCGATGCGGGAGAACCGCTGCCTCGCAAACGTCGGAGCCTGTCCTGCATCTGCGACTGGACTGCGCGAGGCGTGCCGAACGCAGCGAACGAGGGATTGCCGACTCCGAGAGTGTCCCCCTCGTTCGTGTTGCGCGTGAACGGGGGGTTCATGATCACGAGGTCGAACTGGCCGTGGCCGATGCGGCTGACGAGGTCGTCGACGTCCTCGGGGGCGCGTCCGCCGGCGGTGACGGCGGCGGCGCGGCCGATCATGCGCGCCTGCACCTGCGGGGCGAGGAGGTCGAGGGAGCCGACGCGCACCTCGCCGCCCGGCTGCGCGCCGTAGGGCATGGTGAGCAGGCACTCGCCGTCGAAGGGGGTGGCAGGATGCGCGCCGGCGAGCATGGCGGCGGTGAGGTGGACGGCGATGTGGAGCACGTCGAGGCCGTAGAGGCCGTGGCGCATCATCGGCGCGTGGAGGGCCTCGGGGTCGCCGCCGTGCAGTTCGTGGAGCATCGAGAGGCGCGAGTAGGCGGCGGAGAGCAGCGTGCCGGTGCCGCAGGCGAAGTCCCCGATCTGGAGCGAAGCGAGCGTCAGGGCGTCGCCCCAGTCGGCGCCGCCCGGAGCGCGCGAGGCGGGCAGCGCGAGGCCAGCGAGCAGCGCGGCGGCGGTCGGCCGCGTGTAGTACGTCGCGAGGAACTTGCGGTCCGCGATCAGGCGCTGGAAGACGACGCCGGTGAGGTCGTGCGAGCGCGTGACGCCGCCCGCGACCAGCCGCCGCGCGGTGCGCCACAGCGGGGCGAGCACCGCCTGCGCCGTCTCCTCCGGCAGTGCTGCCTCGCGCGCGGGGTCGAGCAGCGCATTCGCGGAGCCGAAGATCGGGTGGTAGTTGATCGCGAGGATCGCCGTCCACTCGGCGAGCAGCCGTTCGCGGTCGAACGCGCCGTCCTCGCGGAAGGCGGAGACGGGCCGCACGGGGCGGCGCATCAGGTCCGGCCCCACCTCGAAGCCGGCCTGCGCGAGCGCCTCGTGGAAGACGAGGGCGTTGACGACGACGGTCATCGCCATGCGCCGCGTCTGGCCCTGCGCGTCGTCGGACTGGCCGAGCACGGCGGCGAGGGTGCGCCCGTGGTCGCCGCCGTAGTGGTGGCGCTCCGAGGACGCCTCGGCGGCCTCCTCCACGCCGCGTTCGAGCCGCTCGGCGAGGGCGTCGACGCGGCGCGCGGGGACGGCGGCGCGCTGGACGAGCATCGCGAGGTCGCGGACGGAGCCGCGCAGCCAGCCGCTCGTCGGCAGGCGGTCCGGCGGCGCGCCGTCCTCGCCTTGCGAGTAGAGCGCGTACTCCAGCGCGTCGGTCTCGTCGATGGCCGCGCGCAGCGGCGCGCCGTCGAGCGAGGCGAACTGCGGGGGGTAGACGAGCGCGATGGCGGTCTCGATGGAATGGGGGCCGCTGGCGGGCTGGCGGCCGAGCCGGGCGCTCGCGGATGCCTCGGCGCCGGCGTGGTTGGGGTGGTGCTTGGCCTCGATCACGACGGGCCAGCCGGCCGGCTCGCGCACGAGCACGTCGGGCCAGCCGCCGCCGCGCAGCACCGGCCCGCGGCGGTCGGCGAGCACCTCCCAGCCGCGGCGCAGCCCGCCGAGCGTCTCGCCGAGGGCGGCGTTGACGGTCTGCTCGTCGGTGCGGGTCGCCACGGGCGCAGTGTGGCGCGCGCCGCCCGCTCGCGCCACTCGCGGCGCGGCGTGCGGCCCGCTAGATGTAGGTCCCAGGGACGTTGTTTACAGGCGGGAGGCGGGGACGGCCCCGCCGATGCCGCCGTGCGGACGGGCGTGATTGTACTCGCTCAGGAAGACCGGGAGGCAGGCGAGCCGCTCCGCGTTCGAGTCGTAGGCGCGGCGGTACGCCCACTCGGCCTGCAGGATCTTGATGAAGGCCTCGGCCTTGCCGTTGGTCTGCGGCCGGTACGGCCTCGTCCGCCGCAGCCCCACCCCGTGCGCCGCGGCCATCTCGCGGAAGGCGCCGCTGAGGTAGTTCCCGCCGTTGTCGGTGAGCACCCGCTCCACCCGCACGCCGAGGCCGGCGAAGCGGGCGATCGCCCGCTCGAGGAAGGCCGCGGTGGTGACGCCGCGCTCGTCCGGCAGCGCCTCGGCGTAGGCGTAGCGCGAGCGGTCGTCCACGGCGACGTGCACGCAGTCGATGCCGCCGCCGCCCCTGCCCCTCGGGCCGCTGCCGGTCTCGGCGAAGCCGGGCGCGAAGCGCTTGCCGCCGCCCGGCGGGACACGCCCGAGCTTCTTCACGTCGAGGTGCAGCAGCTCGCCGGGCCTGCCGCGCTCGTAGCGCACGACCTCGCGGCTCACGCGGTGCATCCGGTCGCGGCGGTGGAGACCGGCCCGCCGCAGGACGGCGTAGGCCGTCGAGGGCGCCATGTCCAGCGCCCAGGCGATGCGGTGCGGCCCCCAGCCGCGCTCGCGGCGCAGCCCGAGGACGGCCGCAGCCGTGCCCGGCGCCGTGATGCCGGGCGAGCGGCGCGGGCGCGAGCAGCGGTCGCGCAGGCCGGCCTCGCCCTCGCCGCGGTAGCGGCGCACCCACTTCCCGGCGGTGGCGCGCGAGACGCGGAACCGCCGCGCCGCCTCGGCCCGGGTCCAGCCGGCCTCGACCTCCAACACGAGGTCGAGGCGCGCCTTCGGGGTCAACCGTGCGTTAGGGTGGGACACGAGGAGCCTCCTGCCGCCGTCGTCGTTTGCTCACGCAACGGCAGCAGCGAGGCTCCTCGCCTGTCAACAACCTCCCTGGGAACTACAGCTAGAACCCGATCGGGCCGCCGGGGTCGAGCACGCTGCCGTCGACGCCGATGACGGCGGGGCGCTCGTTGCAGTAGACCTCGCTCTCGCACTTGTCGAAGGTGAAGGCGGAGCGGGACTTGTCGTAGCGGATGGTCCACGTGCCGAGCACGTGGCCCTCGCGGCCCTGCTGCGTCTCGCGCTCCAGCACCTCGATCAGCGCTTCGAGTTCCTTCGTGCCCACGCTGCCGTCCTTCCGCTCGCGCGCCGCGCGCGCCGCCCGGCTGCCGCAGGGCGGCCTCGCCCCTACAATACGGCGCAGCGACGCAAGGGGGGCGCGTGCCCAAGGCGACGACCGGCAACTGGTTCGAGGACCTGGAGACCGGACTCGAGATCCGGCACGCCGTGCCCCGCACCCTGACCGAGGGCGACGCCGCCCTCTACGTCGCGCTCACCGGCGACCGCTACCCGCTGCACTGCAACGCCGAGTTCGCTCGCTCGCTCGGCTTCGGGCGCGAGACGATCAACGACCTGCTCGTCTTCCACACCGTGTTCGGCAAGTCCGTGCCCGACGTCTCGCTCAACGCCGTCGCCAACCTCGGCTACGCCGACGTGCGCTTCGGCGCGCCGGTGCTGCCGGGCGACACGATCGGCGCGGCGACGACGGTGCTCGGCCGCCGCGAGTCGCGCGGCGGCGGCACGGGCGTGGTCTGGGTCCGCACCGTGGGCGCGAACCAGCGCGGCGAGGAGGTGCTCTCGCTGATCCGCTGGGTGCTCGTCCAGCGCCGCGACCCGGACGGGCCGCCCGTCGCCGACGACGCGCCCTCGCCGCCCGCCTCCGTGCCGCCCGGGGCGCTCCGCGTGCCGGAGCGCCTCGACCTCTCGCGGTTCGCGCCGGAGGCGACGGGCGGGCGCGCGTGGTGGGAGGACTACGAGCCGGGCGAGCGCATCGATCACGCCGAGGGCGTGGCGATCGAGGAGGCGGAGCAGCAGATCGCGGCGCGGCTCTACCAGAACACGGCGCGCGCGCACTTCAACGCGCACGCCCTGCGCGACTCGCGCTTCGGGCGGCGCGTCGTCTACGGCGGGCACGTCATCTCGGTCGCGCGCGCTCTCTCCTTCAACGGCCTCGAGCACGCCGTGCGCGTGCTCGCCTTCAACGCGGGGACGCACAGCAACCCGACCTTCGCCGGCGACACCCTCTACGCCTGGACCGAGGTGCTCGAACGCATCGACCTCGGACGCCCCGACGCGGGGGCGCTGCGCCTGCGCCTCGCCGCCGCGAAGGACGCCGACCCGGCGAGGGAGGACGTGCCGCTCAAGGTCGCGGGCGCCGACGGCCGCGAACGCTACCACCCGGCCGTCGTGCTCGACCTCGACTACACCGTGCTGATGCCGAAGGCCCGCTGAGCGGGGCGGACGGGAGCAGGAGATGACGACGACCGAGGCCTCCGCGATCGCGATCGCCGGCGCGCTCGCGGGCGAGGCGGGACGCGCGATCGGGACGGCGGTGGCGCACGCCTCGGCCGCGACGGACGGCGGCGCGGCGATCGACGACCGCCAGGTGCACACCGAGCGCGTCGCCTACCTCGCGACGCAGGTGCGCGCGGCGCGCGAGCTCGCCGCCCACGCCGCGCGCCTGCGCGAGGCGCGCGGCCCCGGCGAGGCGCTGGAGACGGCAGCCGCCGTCTACGCCGCCGAGGCCGCCCACGCCCTGCGCTCGGCGATCGAGGCGTCCCCGGACGCATTCGGACCCGAGGCGGCGGCGGCGGCCGGCTCCGCCTCGTGGCGCGAGGGCGTGCGCTACGGCCTCGACGAGGCGCGCGTGCGCGAGCTGGGGCGGCGCGCGATCGTCTCGAACGGCGCGAACGACGCCGAGCTCGAGGACGAGGCGGCGTCGCTGACGCGCGACGCCGCGCGCGCCTTCGCCCGCGCCGAGGTCGAGCCGATCGCCCAGCGCATCCACCGCGAGAACCTGCTGGTCCCCGACGAGCTGATCCGGGGCTTCGCCGCGCAGGGCTTCTTCGGCTCCTCGATCCCCGCGGAGTACGGCGGCTCCGGCATGGGCTACCTGGCGATGGCGGCGATGACCGAGGAGCTGTCGGCGGCCTCGCTGGGCGCGGCCGGATCGCTGCACACGCGCCCCGAAATCCTCGCCCACGCGCTGCTTACCGGCGGCACCGAGGCCCAGAAGCGCGAGTGGCTGCCGCGCCTCGCCTCCGGCGAGACGCTCGTCGCGATCGGCGTCACCGAACCCGACGTCGGCTCCGACAACGCCCGCCTCGAGACGCGCGCGACGCCCGCCGAGGCCGGCGGACGCCGCGGCTGGCGGCTCAACGGCGCGAAGGCGTGGAGCACCTTCGCCGGCCGCGCCCACGCGATCTCGATGCTCGCGCGCACCAACCCCGACCCCGCCGCCGCCGGCCGCGGCCTCTCCGTCTTCATCGTGCCCAAGGACCCGCACTACGGCCTCGAATGGGTGCAGACCCAGCCCGAGGGCGGCTCGATGACCGGCACCGCCAATCCCACGCCGGGCTACCGCGGGATGCACTCCTTCACCGTGGCGATCGACGACTACTTCGTGCCGCACGGGAACCTCGTGGGCGAGGACGGCGGGATCGACCGCGGCTTCGCGCTGCAGATGGGCGGCTTCGCGGTGGGACGGCTGCAGACGGGGGCGCGCGCCTGCGGCGTCGCGCAGGCCTCGCTGGAGAAGGCCTGCCGCTACGTCAACCGGCGCGAGCAGTTCGGCCAGCCGATCGGCCGCTACCAGCTGACCGAGCACCGCATCGGCGAGATCGTGGCGCGCCTCGCGGCGGCGAGGCAGCTCACCTACGCCGCCGCCCGCGACTTCGACTCGCGCGGCATCGAGGCGCCGATGGCGAAGCTGCTGGCCTGCGACGTGGCCGTCTCCGCCTCGCAGTCCGCGCAGCAGCTGCACGGCGGCTGGGGCTACTCCGAGGAGGACGCGATCGCCCGCTACGTCGTCGACGCGCTCGTGCTGCCGATCTTCGAGGGCGTGAAGCCGATCCTCGAACTGAAGGTGATCGGCCGCCAGCTGCTCGCCGCCGCGGGCTGAGGCGCGGCGGCGCCGTGCGTATCGCGATCGCCTCGGACCACGCGGGCTACCGCTACAAGCGGCTCGTCGCCGCCGCCCTCGCCGAGGCCGGCCACGAGGTCGTCGACTTCGGCGCCGACTCCGAGGCTCCCGCCGACTACCCGCCGTTCGTGCGCGCCGCCGCCGAGGCCGTCGCGAGGGGCGAGTGCGAGCGCGGCGTCGTCCTCGGCGGCTCCGGCAACGGCGAGGCGATGGCCGCCAACCGCGTGCGCGGCGTGCGCTGCGCCCTCTGCTGGAACGCCGAGTCCGCCGAACTCGCCCGCCGCCACAACGACGCCAACGCGATCGCCATCGGCCAGCGCATGGTGTCCGCCGAGACCGCCCTCGAGATCGTGCGCGTCTGGCTCGGCACGCCGTTCGACGGCGGACGCCACGCCCGCCGCATCGCCCAGCTCGACGGCGAACCCGCCGAGGCCGCGCCGTGAGCGGCGGCGCGCCGCGCCCCCGCCGCGGCAAGCTCGCGCCCGAGCCCGCCTTCGCCGGGGGCCACGAGCACGGCCCGGAGTGCGACGCCCTCTACGCCGGGTGGAAGCGCTACCACGCCGCCGTGATCGACCTCGCGGGGCGCTACCGGCGCGACCAGCGGCTGCTGGCGCACCGCGAGCGCGAGCGGTTCGCGCGCCAGCTGGCCGCCCTCGGCTGCTCCGGCGAGGCGCGCCGACGCGCCGAGCGCGACGCCGAGATCGCCGCGCACGGCCGCCCGGCGCTGCCGCCGTAGCGGGCGGGGGCGGGCGATGGCCGCGGACAGGCTGCCCGGCCCCGGCGACTGGCCGGAGTGGGCGCTCGTCGACCGCGAGGCCCTGATGCGGGCGCGCGAGGAGCGCCCGTTCCTCGAAACGGCGGCGGCGCTGGTGACGGAGTTCGGCGAGCTGACGGCGCTGCTGGCGCGCGCGCAGGGGCCGCCGCCCGCCGCCGCGCCGGAGGCGCGGGACGCCGCCGTGCTGTGCGGGCTGGCCGTACGCATCGTCAAGCTCACGCGCCGCCTCGCCGCCGAGACCTACGAGGGCCGCGGCGACCTCCAGCTGCTGCTCGACCGCGAGATCTTCGTCTCCACCGCCGCGCTCGCCTACCTGCTGCGCGGGAGCGGCGACCGCTTCGAGGCGTTCGTGCGCGACGGCCTCCGCGCCGACCGCGCCGTCTGGGGCCACCTCGACCGCAACCGCGAGCTGCGGGGCGGCGCCGACCTGCCGCAGGAGCAGCGGATGCGGCGGCGGCTGACGCGCTCGTTCGCCCTCGCCGGCGCCGATCCCGCCGCGCCCGAGGCGGAGAGCGCGCCGCCCTGGCCCGGCGTCGACGCCCAGCTCGCCGCGATCGGCGAGCCCGACGCCCACCGCATGCACCAGCTCGGCGCCGACGCCGTCCACGGCGCGTGGAACGAGCTGGTCACGCACCACCTCCGCCCCTCGCCCGAGGGCGGCGGCGGGCTGGCCCCGAAGCTCGAATGGTCGCCCGCGAGCGTGCAGCCGCTGACGGCGGTCGCGATCCAGGGCAGCCGCGTCATGGCCGCCTACGCGCGCCACTTGGGCCGCGGCGTCGCCGGGGCCTTCCGCGACAAGTACCTCGACCTCGCCGGCCGCGCCGCCCTCACCGACCGCCTGCACGAGGAGTACCTCGAACGCGCCGGCATCGCCTCCGATCCCGGTGCGCCCTGACCGACCCCTCGCCGCGGGGCGCGCCTCGGCGACGGTGTCGGCTAGGCGGGCGGGGCGACGGCCGGAGGCGGGCGGCTGGCGACGTAGTTCTCGACGTAGAGCAGGTTGTCGCCGGCGCGCCGCACGACCTTGAGCAGGTCGTCCATCGACGAGACCTCCTCGAGCTGCTCGTCGACGAACCACTGGAGGAAGCCGCGGGCGAGGTGGTCGCGCTCCTCGATGGCGAGGTCCATGAGGTCGTTGAAGATCGAGGTGACGCGCACCTCGGCGTCGAGGGCGAGCCGGACGGCGGCCTCGACGGAGGGGAAGTCGGCCTGCCCCTCGGGGACGGCGGGGACGGCGGCGACGCCGCCTGCCTCGGTGACGTAATCGACGATCTTCTGGGCGTGCGTCAGCTCCTCGGCGGCCTGCGCGCGGAAGAGGCCGGCGAGCTGGGGGAGCGCCTCGCGGCTGCACCAGGCGGAGATCATCGTGTACTGGATGGCGGCCCCGTACTCGTAGGCCAGCTCCGCGCTGAGCGCCTCCGCCATCCGCTCCGAGATCAGCATCGCCCTCGCCTCCCGCCGCTCGTCGCTACGCTTTTGATGGTACTCTGCCCGCCCGTGGAGCACGACGCCGCAGCCCTCTCGTTCCGCGTCCGCGACTACGAGGGAGTCGAGGTGATCTGCGTCCGCGAGCACTGGGCCTCGAAGATCGAGGGCGATCACCCCGAGCTGCGGGATCGCGAACGGGAGGCAGCTGAGGCGATCGAGCAGCCCTCGCTGGTGCTGCGGGATCGCGACTACCCCGACCGTAAGCACCATATCGCACGGACGCGCGATGGCCGTTACCTCAAGGTCGTCGTCGCCTACCGCTCCGATCCGGCAGGCGGCGAGCCGGTGGGCAACGTCGTCACCGCGTTCCCGATGCGCCGCTTCCGCTCCGGAGACGCTATCCTGTACGCACCGGAAAAGGGGGCGACATGACGACCGAGGCCGTCGCGCCGCGCCTCGACGCCGGGGCCGTCCGCAGCATCCGCTTCTCGTACGACGCGGAGTACGACATCGCGCTCCTGCACCTCAATGAGCCGCGTCCCGCCGTCACCTACGACCTCGGCGACGGCTGGCACTTGCGGGACGACGACGGCGAGGCCGTCGGCCTTGAGCTGCACGGGTGGCGCCTCAGGTTCCTCGGCGCGCCGTCCCGCGCCTCGGACGCCGCGCTCGCGATGCGCGAGATCGAGGCGTTCGCGGGCCGCACCCTCGACGAGGACATCGTGGCCGCCGCCCCTGTCGAGCGTCTGCCGCACACCGCGCGCCTGCTGATCGGCATGGCCGGCGAGGCCATCGCCCGCTACGAGTCGGAGTACGCCGGGGCGGGGACGCATTCGCAGAGAGAAGCGTAATGGTGGACACCGGCGAGTTCCTGTTGAGCGCATGGCGAGTCTCGCAGTGCGATCGGCTCGCGATGTACGGGCGCGCCGACTACGAGAAGCGAATCCACCGGCTCCGTCCGGACGACGCCCCCGGCGCGCCCGTGCTGGACGGAGGCGCCGAGACGCCCCCTGACGTGGGCTTCGTCGGCGAGGATTACGCGGGCGTGCTGTTCCTCGGCATGAACCCCGGGCGTGGCGTGAGCAGGGGGCCGAACGAGCGCGACTACTTCGCCGAAGTCGTGCGGTTCAGCGAGGCGAAGAGCGAGCAGTCGGCACTGAGGATCGGCAATCGCGTGCTGGCGGAAGAGCGCCGGATGGCGCTCCGCGATCCGTGGCCGCTGCACCGCAAGTTCATGCTGCCGCTGCTGGATCGCGTCCGGACGCGGGGCGTGTCCCTTACGATCGACCAAGTGGCGCGGCTCAACATCGCCCGATCCAAGACCATCGACGACTCCGGGAAACTCACCTCTTGCATGGCAAGAATCTGCTTCGACGCCCACACGCGGGAACAGATCGTCATGCTCGCTCCCCGCGTGATCGTCTGCCGCTACAAGAAGGCCGCCGACTGGTTGCGTGAATGGGGTACCGACATCGTGGACGACTTGCCGCTTGCGGTGGTCAGTGGCCTCCAACCGAGCCACAAGGATATGGAGAGCGCCGCGGTGACGGTCGCGGAAGCACTTGCGGGCTAGGCAGCCGGAGCGGCATAGGCCTCGATGACCGCCAGCATCCGGCGCGTGCTCGCCCAGTCGTCGCCGACGCCTCCGCGACCTGCGCCTGCGCCATGCTGGCCTCTGCGCTCATCGGGATCATACCCTTCGGCGGGCGAGAGGCCGTCGGCTAGTGGGTCTCGAACGAGTTGTAGTGCTCCGTGCCGAGGTGCAGCGCCGCGTACATCTCGAAGATCGTTCGCTCGATCGGGTCGTCCATCACGATGAACTGGACGTCCATCCTCGACACGCGCTGCTTCGTCCGGTCGAAGAGCGGGCCGAAGGATCGTTGGATCTCCTTGCGGGTCATGCCGGACGCTTCCGGGCCCGCATCATCCTTCGCGAGGATGAAGGCGAAAGTTGCCGTTTCGCTGCCGCCGCTTTGGTTGGTGTGATCCGCGAGTCGCCGCCGGAGGTTCCGGCTCTGGCCGACGTACACCGGCGCGCCGTGCTCGCTGAACAGGTAGATGCCCGGAGCCTGCGGTATCGGCGGATGCTCCCCGCGAGGACGCGAGGGCGCCGCCAGCAGTTCTTCGAGCCGATGGGGCAGGCGCTCGATGACCTGCCCGAAGTGGCGTGCGCGACCCGGATCGGCAGCCGCCACCCGCCCGCCGCTTACTCCGCGTACAGCTTGACGACGCGGACGAGGTCGCCGGCGGCCTCGACGCAGAGGTCGCACAGCGTGCACTCGTCGAGGTTGGCCTCCACCGTTTCGAGGCGCCCGCCCTCGTCCGCGAAGATGTCGACGGGGCACACCTCGGCGAGGCGCGCGCGCAGCGAGGCGTCGCCGTGCACCGAGGAGTCGACGTCGACGCGGATGAACATCGCCACGGGTCAGTCCTCCATGCGCTCGCGGAGCAGGGCGGGGATCTCCTCGATGCGCTCGGCGACGGCGATGTCGGCCGCCTCGAGGCGCGCGATCTTGTCGGCGGCGGTGTCGGCGCGGCCCTCGACGATGGTGCCGGCGTGGCCGAAGCGCATCCCCGGCATCTCGTCCATGAAGCGCCCGGCCATGAACGCCACCACCGGCAGCCGCGATCCGCGCTCGGCGACGTGCGCGGCCAGCTGCGCCTCCATCGGCCCGCCCGGCTCGGAGTAGATCGCGACGCCGCGCGTCTCGGGGTCGGCCTCGAACAGCGGCATCAGCTCGGCGTAGGTGGAGCCGATGATGGCGTCGCCGCCGATCGAGACGGCGGTCGAGACGCCGAGGCCAGCCTCGGAGAGGGCGTTGGCGATCTCCGTCGTCATGCCGCCGGAGCGCGACATCACGCCGACGGCGCCGGGGGCGAAGGCGCGGCGGGTGGCGTCGGCGGCCCCGCCGATGCCGCCCATCTTCGACTTGCCCGGCGCGATCACGCCGAGGCAGTTGGGGCCGATGATGCGCGCGCCCTCCTGCGCGGCGTACTCGACGGCGCGCGCCACCTGCGCGCGCGGGATGCGCTCCGTCACCACCACGATCAGCTTCACGCCCGCCTCGATCGCCTCGAGGATCGCGTCGGCCGCGAACGCGGGCGGGACGGCGACGATCGAGCCGTCGACGCGCCCGCGCTCGGTGAAGGCGCGCACGGTGTCCTCGACGGGCACGCCGTGCACCTCGCGGCCCTTGCGGCCGGGGGTGACGCCGCCGACCACCCGCGAGCCGTAGTCGAGCAGCTCGCGCGTCATGGTCACGGCCTCGCGGCCGGTGATGCCCTGGACGACGAAGGTGGTGTCGGCGCCGATCAGGATCGACACGGGTCAGGCCCCTCGCGCCTTCTCGACGGCGCGGCGCGCCGCCTCGTGCATCGAGACGGAGCGGTCGACGTACTCGACGCCGTAGCGTTCGAGGATCATGACGCCCTCGGCTTCCCACGAGCCGGGGATGCGGAAGACGGCGATCGCCTCGACGGGGTCGCGTCCGGCCTCGATCACGCCCTTGATCACGCCGCGCGCCATGATGTCGACGCGGGTGTTGGAGACGACGTTCATCATCACGGCGATCTTGCGGACGCCGGGCCTGGAGATCACGAGCCTGGTCAGGGCCGCGGCCTTCGCGACCGAGGGGTTGCCGCCGATCTCGCAGTAGTTGGCCGGCGAGCCGCCCGCCGCGCGCACGGCGTCGAACAGCGTCAGCGAGCCGCCTCCCGCGCCGATGACGAGGCCGAGGTCGCCGCCGAACTCGACGACGCGGCCGGCCACGCCGCGCGTGTCGGCGGCGTCCACCTGCGCGCCTGCGATCTCGAACGGCGTCGGCGGGCGCGCCTGCCGCGTGTCCTCCTCCGGCACGCCGAGCTCGGCGAGCAGCGCCGCGTGCGCCCCGCGCGCCTCATCCTCCATGTCCACGTGCGCGTCGAGGGCGAGGAACGAGCCGTCCTCCAGCCGCCCGATCGGGTTGATCTCGGCCAGCGTCAGGTCGTGCGCGAGAAACGCCCGCGCGAGCGCCCCGACGATGCGGCTCAGCCGCCCGAGGTGGCCCCCCGTCACGCCCACCCCCGACACCGCGAGCTTCGCCTCGAAGTCCGAGAACGGGCGCAGGTTCGAGAGACGGGTGCGCGAGAGGCGATCGGGGTGGCGTTCGGCGACCTCCTCGACGTCGATGCCGCCCATGTCGCTGAAGACGACGACGGGGCGGCGGGCGGCGGCGTCCCAGGTGACGGCGGCGTAGTACTCCTGCGCGACGGACGGGGCCTGCTCGACGAGCACGCCGGCCGGCCGCTGCCCGTTGATTTCGAGGCCGAGGACGGCGGCGGCGGCCTCGCGCGCCTCGTCGGGCGTTTCGGCGAAGCGCACGCCGCCCGCCTTCATGCGCCCGCCGCTCAGCACCTGCGACTTGAGGACGGCGCGCCCCCCGATGGCGGCGGCGGCCTCGGCGGCCTCGTCCGGGGTGCGGGCGAGGCGGCGCCGGGGCAGCGGCACGCCGTGCCGCGCGAGCAGCTCCTTCGCCTCGTGCTCGTACAGCCGCACCGCGCCGCCCTCCTCGCGCTCCTTGCGCCGCCCGCGCGCATTGTGCCACGCGGCGGGCCAGGGGGCGCGGCAGGCGCGCCTACTCGCCGGCGGCGAGCATGGCCTCCCAGAGGTGGCCTGTGTCGTCGTACTGGCCGGCGGCGACGCGGGCGAGGGCGGTGGACGGCAGCACGACCGAGGCGAGGCAGCGGTCGCCGTGGCGTTCGCCGCGCTCGCGGAACCAGAAGTCGATCGCCTCGCGCGCGCCGTCCGCGGCGTAGGCGTGGACGAAGAAGCGGTCGGCGACGTCGGCCGCCGAGCACCCCTCGCGCGCGAGGGTGAGCGTGCGCCCCTCGAGGCGCAGGTCGAAGCCGGCGCCCCGCGCGTCCGGCTCGCGTGCGGCGAGGGCCTCGAAGCGCGCGAGCCACGCCTCGGCGCCGGGCGCGAATTCGGCGTCCCAGAGGTGGCCCGAGGCGTCGTACTGGCCGGTGCGGACGGCGCGGAGCGCGTAGTCCGGCAGCTCGATCGCCGTCATGCACGTCCCGCCGAAGCGGACGCCGTGGTAGGCGAACTGGATGCCGAGGGCCTCGAACCCGGCCTCGCGGCGATCCTCCGGCAGGTCGCCGGGGTCGGCGGCCCAGGCGTGGACGAAGAAGCGGGCACGGGTGTCCGCGGCGGCGCAGTCCTCGCGCGCGTAGGTCAGCGTGCGGCCCTCGCGGTAGACGGCGAACGGGCCGCGCGCCGCGGGCTCGGCGGCGGTGGCGTCCTCGTACCAGACGGAGACGCCGCGGGGGAACGAGGGGTCCTCGACGGGCAGCGAGGCCTCCCAGACGGGAGGCAGGCCGTCCCGCCGCTGTCCGGTGCGGACGCCGCGCAGCGCGTAGTCCGGCAACTCGATCCGTGCCATGCACGCCCCGCCGAAGCGGACGCCGCGGTCGTCGAACGCGAAGCCGAGGGTCTCGAACCCGGCCTCGCGGCGCTCATCCGGCAGGTCGCCGGGGTCGGCGGCGTGGGCGTGGACGAAGAAGGGGTGCCCGGCGTCCCCCCGGGAGCAGCCGTCGCGCACGAACGTCAGCGTGCGGCCGTCGCGGTAGACGTCGAACGGGCCGCGGACCGCCGGTTCGGCGGCGGTGACGTCCTCGCGCCAGCTCGTCGCGCCCCGGGGGAACGAGGGGTCCCCGGCGGGCAGCGAGGTCTGCCAGACGGGCGGGAGATCGCCGCCCGCCAGCTGGCCGGTGCGTATGCCGGCGATGGAGTAGTCCGGCAGCTCGAGGCGCGCGACGCAGCGGCCGCCGAGGCGCAGGCCGCGCTCGCGGAACCAGAACTCGAAGCGCTCGGCGGACCGGCCGCGCGCGTCGAGGGGGACGGCGTGGACGAAGAACCGCGGCCGCTCCTCCACCGCGGCGCAGTCCTCGCGCACCCACGTCAGCGTGCGGCCGTCGAGGCGGAGGCCGAACGCGGCCCGCAGCGTCGGCTCGCGCGCGGCGACGGCGTCCCAGGCGGCGCCGAGCGCGGAGGGGCGGTAGAGGTGGAAGCGGCGGTTGCGGGGCGTGAGGGAGCCGCCGGCGCCGACGGGGGCGAGCACGAAATCGGGGGCGGCGGAGACGGCGGACCGCCATTCGTCCTCGGTGCCGATTTCGTCGATTTGGATGTAGCTGCCCGTGAGGTAGAAGTTGAGAAAGACGCGCTCTACCGCGTGGGGCGGGACGAGGACGCTGCGGCCCGATGCGATCCCGCGGATCGCCTCGAAGTCGGCGGCGGCCTCGCGCTGCCGCGCGGCAGCCTCGGCGTCGTGGCCGACGCGGCCCATGTCCCACGCGGAGAGCGCGAACAGCGCGGCGGCGGCGAGGGCTGCGGCGGGCAGCGCGCGCGCCGCGCGCCGCGGCCCGAGGAGGCGGCGCAGGCCCAGCAGCGCGAGCGACCAGAAGACCAGCGGGACGCCGAGGTGGAACATCGCATAGAACTCGCTGAGCGAGGTCCCGCCCCGGAAGGGGACGGCCCAGCACCAGCCGGTGAGCAGCAGGGCGGCGAACAGCGCGCGATGGGGCAGGAAGCGCAGTCCCGCGAGGCAGACGGCGGACGCCCCCGCGCCGAGGGCGGCGAACCACGGGGCGGAGGCCTCGGGCGGCCAGATGCCGGCGAGCGGCCGCGCCGGGTTCGCCCCGAGGCGCTCGGCGAGGGCGAACGGGATCGTCATCCCGCCGGCGCCGCCGAACTGGCCGCGCAGGAACGTCGGCCAGCCGAGTTCGCCGACGTGGGCCTGCGCGGCGTCGATCCCGCTCCGCCGCAGCAGGGACTGGACGGTCGGCAGATCGGGCGGCGCGACCTCGCCGCCGAGCAGGCGGTACTCGCCGGCGAGGTTGAAGCCGAGCACCAGCGCGGCGCAGAGCGCGGAGAAGGCCCCGTAGGCCAGAATCGCGCGCGGACGGAGGCGGCGATCGTCCGTAGGACGATCGCCGCCTCCGTCCGCGCGGGCGGCCACGAGTTCCCTGCCCAGCGCGAGCAGCACGAACGCCGCGATCAGCGCCACGGCGTGCCAGCCCAGCAGCAGCGCGGCGGCGGTCTTGACCAGCAGCTGGCGGAAGCGCCCCTCCTGCGCGAAGACCGTCATGCCGTGGAAGGCCAGCACGACGCCGAACAGGTTGGGGCTCTCTTCGGGGGAGATCGAGTCGTTGTAGTAGAGGAGGTAGTACGGGGAGAACGCGAGCAGGGTCGCGGCGAGCGCGATCCGGCGGTCGCCGAGCAGCCGGACGAGCGACAGGTACGCGAGCACGGCGGAGGCGGCGAAGAACGCGAGCATCAGCGTCCGCGCCGCGAGAATCTGCCCCGGAATGCCGTCGCCCGCGGGCAGCGTCGCCAGCCTGACGAGGGCGTAGGAGCCGATCGGGAAGCGGTTGTAGACGACGTAGCGCGTCCCGCCGTCCGCATCCGGCTCCCGCCGCAGGAACCCCGCGAACCCGTGCTCCGGCGAGAGGTTCGCGGCCACGGTCATGGTCTGCGCCGCGATGAAGCCGTGGTGCCCGGGCCGGTAGAACTGCGAGCGGTCGTTGCCGAAGACGAACACCGAGGACAGCGCGAGCAGCAGCAGCGCCAGCGGCGCAGCCTCGCGGCGAGGGATGAGCGGAAGCCGCCGGACAAGGGCGCGGATCACGCTCGCATTGTCGGGGCTCGCGGCCGCGCGTCAACGACGGCGGCGCGGCGCGCTACTGGCCGAACGCGATCTCGCCCTCCCACAGCCGCGCGCCGTCCTCGAACTGGCCGGTGGCGAGGCGCGCGATGGGGTAGTCCGGCAGCAGGACGCTCGCGAGGCAGCGCCCCTCGTGGCGCAGCCCGCGGTCGCCGAACGCGAAGTCGAGGTTGGCGAAGCCCGCCTCGCGGCGCTCCTCCGGCAGGTCGTTCGCGTCGAGGGGCGTGACGTGGAGGAAGAAGCGCGCCTCGGCGTCGGCCTCCGCGCACTGCTCGCGCGTGTAGTGCAGGGTGCGGCCGTCGAGGCGCACCGCGAACTTCGAGGACAGCGAGGGCTCGACGGCGGCTGCGGCCTCGTAGCGGGCGCGCCACGCCTCTGGGTCGAGCGGGAACTTGCCGCTCCAGACGGGGCCGCCGTCGCCGTACTGGCCGATGCGGACGCTCGCGGCGCCGTCGGGGAGGTCGATCGCGCCGAGGCAGGCGCCGCCGAGGCGCAGGCCGCTGTCGCGGAAGCCGAAGGCGCGCTCGCGGTACGGGGCGCCGTCCGCGCCGGGGAAGACGTGCACGAAGAAGGGCAGCGCGGTGTCCCCGGCGGCGCAGGGATCGCGCGTCCAGGTCAGCGCGCGGCCCTCGGCGCGGGCGTCGAACGCCGCGCGCAGCGACGGCTCGCGCGCCGCGATCGAGGCGAGGACGGCGGGCAGCGCATCGGCGCGGTAGAGGTGCACGCGGCGGTTGTCCGGCGTGAGCGAGCCCTCGAAGCGGCCGAACAGCGCGGCGTGGCGGGCGGGGGCGTCCTCGCCGGGGGCGACGGCGAGCGGTTCGGTGTGCATGACGAGGCCCGCCAGCCAGTAGTCGCGCAGGATCGGGTTCGCGGGGTTGCCGGGGACGAGGCCGTAGTCGAGCGGGCGGACGGCGACGCTCCCGCCCCCGGCGGCCTCGCGGACGGCGCGCAGGTCGGCGACGACCTCGCGCTGCCGCGCGGCGTCGGCGGCGCCGTGGCCGTCGGTGCCCATGCGCCAGGCGGAGAGCGCGAACAGCGCGCACGCGGCGAGGGCGAGCGCGGGCGCCGCGCGCTCGCGCCCGAGGCCGCGCAGCGCGGGCAGCGCCAGCGCGCCCAGCACCAGCGGGAAGCCGAGGTGGAACATCGCCGTGAACTCGTGGAGGGCGTTCATGCCGCGGAACGGGATCGCCCACGCCCAGCCGCCCAGCAGCAGCGCCGCGAACAGCATCCGGTGGGGCAGCAGGCGCAGGCCGGCGAAGCAGACGGCCGCCAGCGCCGCGCCCGCGGCGGCCCAGCGCGGCGCCGAGGCGGGCGGTGGCCAGAGCCGGTGGTGCGGCTGCGCCAGATCGAGGCCGAGGCCGTCGACGAGCGCGAACGGAACCGACGCCCCGGCGACGCCGCCGAGCTGCCCGCGCAGGAAGGTGAGCCACCCGAAGCCGCCGGTGTAGGCCGCGTCGGCGCCGGCGCGGCTGAGCACGGAGCGCACGGTCGGCAGCTCGTGGAGCGGAACCTCGCCGCCCAGCGCGCGGTGCTCGACGCCGAGGTTGAAGCCCAGCAGCAGCGCGCAGCAGAGCGCGGCGAACGCGCCGAGGGCGAGGCGGCGGCTGCGCGCGAGGGCCGCCAGCGCCGCCCGCGGCGTGGCCCCCTCCGCCCGCGCCCGCCACGCCTCGGACGCCGCCCCCAGCAGCGCGAACGCCGCGACCAGCCCCGCGACGTACCAGCCGAGGAGGACGGCGACGGCGGTTTTGGCGAGCAGCTGGCGGAAGCGCCCCTCCTGCGCGAAGACCGCCATGCCGTGAAAGGCCAGCATCACGCCGAACAGGGCGGCGACCTCGGACGAGGCCATGTCGCCGTAGTAGAGGAGGTAGTACGGGGAGAACGCGAGCATGGTGGCCGCGAGCGCGATCCAGCGCTCGCCGAGGAGCCGCGAGAGCGTGAGCCAGGCGAGCACGGCTGCCCCGGCGAAGAACGCCAGCATGAGCAGCCTCGCCGCCCCGACCTGTCTCGGTACGTCGTCGCCGAAGGGCAGCAGCGCGACGGCCTTGACGAGGGCGTACGGGACGATCGGGTGGCGGTTGTAGACGACGTACCGCGTCCCGCCGTCCGCGTCCGGCTCCAGCCGCCTGAACCCCGCGAACCCGTGCTCCGCCGAGAGGTTCGCGGCCAGCGTCAGCGTCTGCGCCGTGACGTAGTCGTGGTGCCCCGGCCGGTAGAACTGCGAGCGGTCGTTGCCGAAGACGAAGACCGAGGACAGCGCGAGCAGCAGCAGCGCCAGCGGCGCCGCCTCGCGGCGAGGGATGGGGCGGAGCCGGCGGCGGACGGCGGCGAGGGGGGGGATCACGCCTCGCATTGTCGGGGCTCGCCGCCGCGCGTCAACGGCGCGCTACCGGGAGGCGGGGAACTCGATCTCGCCCTCCCACAGCCGCGCGTCGCCCTCGAACTGGCCGGTGGCGAGGCGCGCGACGGGGTAGTCCGGCAGCGGCACGCTCGCGAGGCAGCGCCCCTCGTGGCGCAGCCCGCGGTCGCCGAACGCGAAGTCGAGGTTGGCGAAGCCCGCCTCGCGCCGCTCTTCCGGCAGGTCGCTCGCGTCGAGGGGCGTGACGTGGAGGAAGAAGCGCGCCGCGGTGTCCCCCTCGGCGCACGACTCGCGCGTGTAGTGCAGGGTGCGGCCCTCGGCGCGCACGTCGAACGCCGCGCGCAGCGAGGGCTCGAGGGCGGCGGCGGCCTCGTAGCGTGCGCGCCACGCCTCGGGGTCGAGCGGGAACTCGACGGCCCAGACCTCGCCGCCGTCGCCTGCGTACTGGCCGGTGCGGACGCCGAGGATCGCGTAGTCCGGCAGCACGAAGGCCGCGAGGCAGGCGCCGTCGTGGCGCAGCCCGCGCCCGGCAAAGGAGAAGCTGAGCCACTCGTATCCCGCGTCGTGGCGATCGGCGGGCAGGGCGTCGGCGTCCTCCGGCAGCACGCGCACGAAGAAGCGGTGCGCGGCGTCGGCGTCCGCGCACCCCTCGCGCACGTAGGTCAGCGTGCGGCCTTCGAGATGGACCTCGAATGCCGAGGACAGCGCGGGCGGGCCGAGGGCGTCGCGCCAGCCGGAGACGCCTCGCGGGAACGAGGCGTCCCCGACGGGCAGCGAGGCTTCCCAGAGCGCGGGCAGGTCGCCGTGGCGCTGGCCCGTGCGGACGCCGGCGAGGGGGTAGTCCGGCAGCTCGAAGCGCGCGAGGCACCTGCCGCCGAAGCGCAGGCCGCGCTCGGCGAGCGCGAACTCGAAGCGCTCGGCGGGCCGCGCGTCGAGGGGCGCGGCCTCGACGAAGAGCGGCGTCCACGAGTCCTCCTCTGTGCAGTCGTCGCGTGTCCACGTCAGCGTACGGCCGTCGAGGTGGAGGCCGAACGGGCGAGACGAGGATGCTGCGTCCCTCGGCGACCCCGCGGATCGCCTCGACGTCCGCGACGATCTCGCGCTCGCGCCGGGCGTCGTGGTCGCCGCTGACGCGGCCCATCGACGCGGCGGAGAGCGCGAACAGCGCGGCGGCGGCGAGGGCGGCGGCGGGCAGCGCGCGCGCCGCGCGCCGCGGTCCGAGGATGCGGCGCAGGCCCGGCAGGGCGAGCGAGAAGAAGACCAGGGCGGCGCCCGCGTAGAACATCGCATCCTGCTCGTGCCGGACGACCGAGCCGCGGAACGGAATGGCCCAGCCCCAGCCGGCCAGCAGCAGCGACGCGAACAGCGTGCGGTGGTGCAGGACGCGCAGCCCCGCGGCGCAGGCGGCGAGGACGGCGGCGCCGGGGACGGCGAACCACGGGTTCGGCGGCCAGTAGCCGTGTCTCGGCTGCGCCAGGTCGAGGTCCAGCCAGTCCACGAACGCGAAGGGGATCGCCGACCCGCCGATCGCGCCGAACTGCTGCAGCAGGAATCCCGGCCAGCCGACGCCGTCGGACCCGCTGCGCCGCGCCAGCGAGTCGAAGACCCGCAGTTCGGCCAGCGGCGTCCCGCCGCCGCTCGCGGCGTACTCGTTGGCGACGGCCCAGCCCACCAGCAGCGCGCACCACAGCGCGGCGAGGACGCCGTACGCGAGGTAGCGGCTGCGCGCGAGCGCGGCCAGCGCCGCCCGCGGCGAGACCCCCTCCGCCCGCGCCCGCCGCGCCTCGGACGCGAGGCCGAGCAGCGCGAACGGCGCGATCAGCCCCACGGCGTGCCAGCCGAGCAGCAGCGCGGCGGCGGTTTTGAGCGCCAGCTGGCGGAAGCGCCCCTCCTGCGCGAAGAGCGCCATGCCGTGGAACGCCAGCATCACCCCGAACAGGGACGTGACCCTGGAACCCGACCTGATCGGCGTAGTAGAGGAGGTAGTAGGAGGACCACGCGAGCAGCGTCGCGGCCGCCGCGATCCAGCGGTCGCCGAGGAGCCTCGCGAGCGCGAGCCAGGCCAGCACGGCGGCCCCGGCGAAGAACGCGAGCGTGAGCAGCCGCGCCGCGTACAGCTGGCGGGCGAGACCGTCGCCGGCGGCCTCCGCCGCCAGCCGGACGAGTGCGTAGGAGCCGATCGGGTAGGCGTTGTAGGGATAGGCGCAGACCGGCTCGCCGTCCCGCAAGGTCCGGTGGCGGCACATCTGGAAGCCGTCGTCCGGCGAAAGGTTTCGCGCCACGGTCATGGTCTGGACCGTGAGGTTGTCGTGCGCCCACTGCCGGTAGAGATAGCCGCGGTCCCCGCCGAAGACGAACACCGAGGACAGCGCGAGCAGCAGCAGCGCCAGCGGCGCCGCCTCGCGGCGAGGGGGGAGCGCGAGCCGGCGGCGGACGGCGGCGAGGGCGCGGATCACGCCTCGCATTGTCGGGGCTCGCCGCCGCGCGTCAACGGCGCGCTACTCGCCGGCGGGGAACGCGAACTCCGCCTCCCACAGCCGCACGCCGCTCTCGAACTGGCCGGTGCGGATGCGCGCGATGCCGTAGTCCGGCAGCGGCACGCGCGCGACGCAGCGGCCCTCGTGGCGCAGCCCGCGCTCGGCGAACGCGAAGTCGAGGTTGCCGAAGCCCGACGCGCGCCGCTCCCCGGGCAGGTCGGCGGCGTCGAGGGGCGTGACGTGGAGGAAGAAGCGGGGGCGCGCGTGCGCCTCGATGCAGGCGTCGCGCACGAAGGCCAGCGCGCGGCCGTCGAGGTACACGTCGAAGGGGCCGCGCGCCGCCGGCTCGCGACCCGCGAAGGCGTCGCCCCAGCCGCTCGCTTCCAGCGGGAACGAGGCGTCGCCGACGGGGATCGAGGCCTCCCAGAGCGGGGGCAGATCGCCGGCGCGCTGGCCGATGCGGACGCCCGCGACCGGGTAGACCGGCAGCGCGATCCTCGCGACGCAGCGCCCGCCGAAGCGCAGCCCTGCGTCGTGCAGCCCGAACCCGAAGACCTCGAAGCCGGCCGCGCGGGCGGCGGGCGGGAGGTCGCCGGCGCCGAGGGGGACGACCTCGAGGCGGAAGGGGCGCGCGGCGTCGTCCCCGGAGCACTCGCCGCGCGCGAGGGTGAGCGCGCGGCCGCCGCCGTCGAGCCGCACGTCGAAGCGCGAGCGCAGCGCCGGCTCGGTGGCGGCGACGGCGTCGTAGGCGGCGGGCAGCGCGGCGGCCTCGTAGAGGAACGCCCGCCGGTTGTGCGGCGTGAGCGAGCCGCCGAGGTCGGCGAACGCCGCGACGAGGTCGCGCCCCGCCGTCGCCGTCGCGCGCGCCCACTCCTCCTCGGAGCCGATGGGGTCGAGGGCGACGCGGCTGCCCGCGAGCCAGTAGCCGCCGCGCACGGCGCGCCCGTGCTCGGGCACGGACGCCCGCATCATCGCGGCGTAGAGCACGCCGCGGTCCTCGGCGGCGGCGCGCATGGCTCGGAAGTCGGCGGTCAGCTCGCGCTGGAGGGCGGCGGCCGCGGCGTCGTGGCCGGCGCCGCCCATGCGCCAGGCGGAGAGCACGAACAGCGCGAGCGCGGCGAGGGCGAGCGCGGGCGCGGCGCGCTCGCGCCCGAGGCGGCGCAGCGCGGGCAGCGCCAGCGCGCCCAGCGTCAGCGGGAAGCCGACGTGGAGGATCGCCTCGAACTCGTGGAGGGCGGTCGTGCCGCGGAACGGGATCGCCCACGCCCAGCCGCCCAGCAGCAGCGCCGCGAAGAGCGCGCGCTGCGGCAGCAGGCGCAGGCCGGCGAAGCAGATCGCCGCCACCGCGGCGCCGAGGGCCGCGAACGGCGCCGCCGCGTCCGGCGGCGGCCACAGGCCGTAGTGCGGCATCGGGAGGCCGCGGCCCTCGGCGAGGGCGAACGGGAGCGTCAGCCCGCCCACGCCCGCGAGCTGGCCGCGCACGAACTCCGCCCAGCCGAAGCCGCCGGTGTAGGCCGGGCCGGCTCCGGCGCGGCTGAGCACGGAGCGCAGCGACGGCAGCTCGTGCGGGGGAACCTCGCCCCGCAGCGCGAGGTACTCGGTCGCGAGGTTGAAGCCCAGCAACAGCGCGCAGCAGAGCGCGGCGAACGCGCCGAGGGCGAGGCAGCGGCTGCGCGCGAGGGCGGCCAGCGCCGCCCGCGGCGTGGCGCCCTCGGCCCTCGCCCGCAGGAGCCGGCCGCCCAGCCCGATCAGGGCGAACGCCGCGACCGGCCCCGCGGCGTGCCAACCGAGCAGCAGCGCGACCGCGGTCTTGATCAGCAGCTGGCGGAAGCGCCCCTCCTGCGCGTAGACGGCCATCCCGTGGAAGGCGAGCGTCACCCCCAGCAGCGAGGTCGACGCCACCGCCGAGATCATGTCGTTGTAGTAGAGGAGGTAGTACGAGGAGCACGCGAGGAGCGTCGCCGCGAGCGCGATCCAGCGGTCGCCGAGCAGCCGCGCCAGCGCGAGCCAGGCGAACGCGGCGGCGGCGGCGAAGCAGGCCAGCATGAGCAGCCTCGCCGCGCCGATCTGCCTCGGGATGTCGTCGCCGAAGGGCAGGATCGCCAGCCGGACGAGGACGGTCGGGCCCACCGGATGGCGGTTGTAGACGACGTAGAGCGGCTCGCCGCCGTCCCCCCGCTTCCAGCGCAGCACCCCCGTGAACCCGTGCTCCGCCGAGAAGTGGGATGCGATCGAGAGCGTCTCGGCGGAGACGTAGTCGTGCGTCGAGGGGCGGTAGAACTGCGAGCGGTCGTGGCCGAAGACGAAGACCGAGGCGAGCGCGAGCGCCAGCAGCGCGGGCGGCAGCGCCCCCCTCGGCGCGGGGAGGCGCAGCCTCGGCTTCGCGCTCGCGATCATGCCGCCTCGCCGCCCCGATCGCCGGCGCCGCGCCGGGATCGCGGGCGCGGCCGTAAGCGCCGTCCGTACCGGGATCATGGGCGCACCCGGGGTTTACCGCCATTCGAGGGCGCGCAGTTCCTGTTCCCAGAGGTGGCCGGAGGCGTCGTACTGGCCCGTCGCGACGCGGGCGATGGCGTACTCCGGCAGCTCGACCGAGGCCATGCAGCGGTCGCCGAGGCGCTGGCCGCGCTCGCCGAACCAGAAGTCGATCGCGCGGCGCGGCGGCGCGCGACGCGCAACCTCATGCCCGCCGCCGGAGGCGTAGACGTGGACGAAGAAGCGGTCGGCGACGTCCGCCGCCGAGCACTCCTCGCGCGCGAAGGTCAGCGTGCGGCCCTCGACGTGCAGCGCGAACCCCGCGCGCCGCGCGTCCGGCTCGCGTGCGGCGAGGGCCTCGAAGCGCGCGAGCCACGCGCCGGCGGACTCCTCGTCCCGGAACTCGCCCGTCCGGGGAACGCGCACGGACCAGAGGTCGCCCCGCTCCGGCGTCCACTGGCCGGTGACGAAGCTCGCCACGGCGTAGTCCGGGAGGTTGCGGACGGCGAGGCAGCGCCCGCCCTCGCGGAAGCCGCGGTCGGCGAACGCGAAGCCGAGGTCGCCGGAGCCGGCGGCCTCGGCGTCCGCCGGACGGACGCGGAGGACGAACAGCGCGTCCGTATCGCCCCCGGCGCAGGCCTCGCGGACGTAGACGAGCCGGTTGCGGGCCTCGTCGAGGTACACGCCGAAGCGCGCCGGGGCGAGCAGCCGTGCGCCGTCCAGCAGCCGTTCGGCGAGCGCCGCGCCCGGCGCGTCGGGGTCGCCGCGGAGGACGACGCCGTCCTCGAGGATCGCGACGACCTCGATGCCCGGCTGTGCGGCGAGGTCGGCGACGCCGTACTCGCTCGGCCAGCCGTCGTGGAACCAGACGATCCATGCGTCCTCGCCGCTGGCGCGCGCATCGGCGGCGGCCGCGGCTGCGGCCGCCGGATCGGAGACCAGGCTGCGCGCCGCGGGCAGGTCCGAGAAGACGAGGAGGGCGCCCCTGTAGTTGCTCCAAACGGGGTCCTTCGAGCGGATGGCCGACAGGTAACGCACCGTTTCGGAATCGGCCCAGCGCCTCGCCGCGAACCACGCGCCTCCGGAGAACCGCTGTTCGCGGGCGTCGGCGTAGCTCGCCACGGCCTGCTGCGGGAGCCAGAGGACGAGGACAGCGACCAGCGCCAGCGCGGGCATTCGCTCCCCCCCCCCCCCCCCCCCCCCGCACGACAGAACGCACGAGCGGCCCGCGCTCCGAGGCGCGGCGCAGCAGCCCGCCGAGGACGAGCGCGGCGGCGGCCAGCAGCGGCGGGTACAGCGGCGCGAGGTAGCGCGCGGGCAGATCGAAGTCGAGGCGCCAGTTCGCGAGCAGCATCGCCGGCGCGTAGGCCGCCGCGAACGCGGCCGGGACCGCGAGCCCCAGCCGCTCGCGGCGGGTCAGCAGGGGCAGCGAGGCCGCCGCGCCGCCCGCGAGGGCGAGCACGGCGGCGGCGCGCAGTGCGATGGCGCCGCCGTCGCCGTAGGGCAACGCCGCCGCGAGCTCGCCGAGCAGCGCGAAGCCGCGCTCGCCCAGCGCCAGCCTCGCGATCCCGCCCGTCAGCACGTCGAGGGCCGCGGACGTGTCCCAGCCCGTCGGGTAGAATTTGCCCGTCGCCGATCCGGCGGTCAGGAGGCCCCGCAGCATCCACGCGCCGAGCGGCGGCAGGGCGACGGCGGCGAAGAGCGCGGCGTCCGCGATCCCCCGGCGCGTGGGCCGGAGGCGCCGCCCGTCCGCCAGCAGCACCAGCGGCAGCGCGCCGAGGACGAGCGCGAGGCCGAGGTAGCGCGTCGCGCAGGCGAGCGCGGCGCAGGCTGCCGCCGTCAGCAGCAGCGAGGTGCGCCGCCCCTCCAGCCAGCGGTCGAGCGCGTACAGCGAGAGCACGGCGAACATGACGAAGAGGGCCTCGGTCATCGCCGCCGCGGCGAGCGCGGCGAGCTGCACGCTGAACGCGCAGGCGAGGCCCGCCCAGACGGCGAGGAAGCCGGAGCGCGTGCGGCTCCGCACCCATGCCGCCGTCGCGAAGGCGGTCAGGCCGAACGCGGCGGCGTTGAGCCAGCCCGCCGCGACGAGCGGATCGGGGCCGAACAGCAGTCCGGCGCCGGCCAGCGCCAGCGGGAAGAGCGGCGCGGCTCCCTGGTAGGGAACCCCGTAGCCGATGAACCCGTCGCCCTCCAGCAGGTTGCGGGCGGCGGTCACGTACAGCACTGTGTCCTCGTCCGACGTCGGCCCCCACTCGGAGACGCGCAGCAGCACGAGGGCGGCGGCCAGCCCGCCGATCACGGCGAGCAGCGCCGTCACGCGGTGGCGGCAGGCGGTGGTGCGCGCTACCACCATTCGAGGGATCGCGCATCTCCCGGAGGTGGTCATGCCGCCTCGCCGCCCCGATCGCCGGCGCCGCCGCGCCCGGCTCGGGCGCGCGGCTGGTAGGCCCGGTGGGACTCGAACCCACGCGCGACGGATTAAAAGTCCGCTGCTCTGCCGCTGAGCTACGGGCCCGCCGCCATTGTACCCCTCGCCGGCCGCGGGGCCGCCGCGCCCCGCCCGCGCCTCGCGCGCCACGCGGCGCTTCGAGGGCGCGCCGCGGCGCGGCATCCTGTGCGGCGCAGGGATGGGGGGGCGGCGATGGCGGCGACGGCGGGGGCGGGGACGGCGGGGCCGCTGGGAAAGCCGGCGGGGAGCGTGCGGGCGTACCTGGCGCTCGGCATCCTCGGGGCGTTCCTCGCGACGCACGCGCTGGCGGCGGGCTGGCTGCTGCGCGAGGGCGCGACCGAGGGGGCGATCGGGCTGCTCAGCACGCTCGCGCTCGAGGCGGGGACGGTGACGGGCTTCTACTTCGGCAGCCGCGGCGCCCGCTCCGGCGAGGACGGCGCGGGCGGCGCGGCGTGACCGCGCGCTACCTCTCGCCGCCGCCCGCGGGCGGCCTGCGGCGGCGCGAGGGGGCGACGCGCGGGGGTTCGTTGGCCTGCTTCGGGTAGTGCGGCGGCCAGGGCAGGTCGGGCAGGCCGCGCTCGTCGTCGGCGTCGGCGAGGGCCAGCAGCCCGTCGAGGCGGCCCGCCGCCTCCTCCATGCCCGCGTGGACGTCGCCCGCCTCCTCCCAGCGCGCGGCGAAGCCCTCGAGGTCGAGCGCGAGCGGGTCGATGGAGGCGAGTTCGTCCCAGCGGAAGGGGGCGGAGACGCGGCCGGTCTCGCGCACGCTGTAGGCGCTGGCGACGGTCTTGTCGCGGGCGTTCTGGTTGTAGTCGAGGAAGACGCCGCGCCGCTCCTCCTTCCACCACGCGGCGGTGGCGAGGCCCGGCGCGCGGCGCTCGGCCTCGCGCGCGAAGGCGACGGCGGCGCGGCGCACCTCGGCGAACTCCCAGCGCGGCTCGATCCGCGCGTAGACGTGGATGCCGCGCGATCCCGAGGTCTTGGGCCAGCCCGCGAGGCCGTGCTCCTCCAGCAGCTCGCGGCAGAGCGCGGCGACCTCGCGCGCGTCGCCGAACGAGGCGCCCTCGGCCGGGTCGAGGTCGATCCGCAGTTCGTCGGGGCGGTCGAGGTCGGCGGTGGTGACGGGCCAGGGGTGGAGGTCGAGGCAGTTGAGCTGGGCCATCCACACCACGTCGCGGAGGGTGCGCGCGACGGCCATGCGGCCGGGGCGGGCGGCGGGGAAGCGGATTTCGGCGGTCTCGCGCGCGTCCTTCGGGGCGCGCTTCTGGTGGAAGGGCGGCTCGCCCGCGCCCTTCGGCCAGCGCTTGAGCATGCAGGGCCGCCCGCCCACCGCGCGCACCACGCCGGGCCCGCAGCGCAGGTAGTGCCCGACCACGTCGAGCTTGGTCCAGCCGCGCCCGGGGAACATCACCTTGCCGGGGCTGGAGACGCGCACCGGCTCGCCGCCGGCGTCGACGACGACCTCGTCCCTCGCCACCGCGCGCTCCTCGCCCGCCCCGTCGCGCGGCCGGCCTCAGGCCGGCTCCCCGCGCCGCCAGGCGTCGATGGCGCCGCGCACGCCGAGGCGCTGCACGCTGCCGCGCATCGCCTCGACGCCGGGCGAGAAGTGGGCGATGGCGTCGAGTTCGGCGCCGGTGCGGAGGGCGGAGCGGAAGCCCATGATCTCCTGCACGCGGTTGGCCGCGAGCTTGTGGAGGGCGAGCACGTCCTTCGGCACGCGCGCGATGCGCCGCGCGTAGCCGGCGACGTACTGCTCCAGCTGGTCGGCGGGCACGGCCTCGTTGAAGAGGCCGAGCGCGGCGGCCTCGGCGCCGGTGATGAAGTCGCCGGAGGGGAAGGCGTACTGCTTCGCGCGGCGGGGGCCGATCTGCCACGCCCAGAAGGCGGTGACGTAGCCCGCGCCGAGGGGCAGCTGCGGGCCGCTGCCGACGCGGGCGTCCTCGGCGGCGAAGGCGACGTCGCAGATCGCGGCGAGCTGCGTCGCGCCGGCGATGCAGTAGCCGTGCACCTGCGCGAGGATCGGCACCCGCAGGTCGGGAATGCGGAGCCACAGCCGCAGGCCGTCCTCGATGCGGTCGCGGTCGCTGGCCGGCGAGCGCGGCCGGCCGTCCTCGCCCTCCTCGCCGGGCGCGTCGAGGCGGTAGCCGGTCGAGAAGGCGCGCCCCGCCCCGCGCACGATCGCGGCGTGCACGCCGGGGTCGCGCTCCGCCTCCTCCAGCGCCTCGACGATCTCGCGCTGCATCGAGGGGGTGATGGCGTTGAGGCGCTCCGGCGCGTTGAGCGTGACCGTCGCGACGCGCCCGTCGACGTCGTAGAGGATATCCCCGTACATCGCCCCTCGCTGCCCCTCCGCCGCCCTCGTCCGCGCCGCCGCGCCTCGCGCGCCGCGAGGCGAGTATAGCCGCCGCGCCGCTCGTCCCATCCGGCCGCCTTATGCTGGGGGCGGGAGGAGCGATGACGCCGCCGCCGTTCGCGCCGGGCACGAGCCTCGGCCCGCTCGCGGACGAGGTCGAGGCCGCGCTCGGCGAGATCGACCGCGACCGCGCGGTCGCGAGGCTGTGGGCGCGCGACCACACGCTGTGGGCGGACGGCCCCGGCGAGATCGCGGACCGCCTCGGCTGGCTGACCGTCGCCGGCGACATGCTCGCCCGCGTCCCGGAGATCGAGGCGTTCGCGGCGGAGGCCGCCGCAGCGGGCGTGCGCGACGCCGTGCTGCTCGGCATGGGCGGTTCGAGCCTCGCGGCGGGGGTGTTCGCCTCGGCGGCGGGCGGGGCGGCGGGCCGCCCGCGGCTGACGGTGCTCGACACCACCGACCCCGCCGCGATCGCCGCGCTGCGGGCGCGGCTCGACCTCGATCGCACGCTCTTCGTCGCCGCGAGCAAGTCGGGGACGACGATCGAGACGGTCTCGCACCTCGCGTACTGCTGGGGCCTCGCGCCCGACGGCGCGCGCTTCGCCGCCGTCACCGACCCCGGCACGCCGCTCGCGGAGCTGGCGCGCGAGCGCGGCTTCCGGCGGCTGTTCGAGAACCCGCCCGACGTCGGCGGGCGCTACTCGGCGCTGTCGTACTTCGGCCTCGCGCCCGCGGCGCTGGCCGGCGCGGACGCAGCCGCGCTGCTGCGCGGCGGCCTCGCGATGGCCGAGGCCTGCCGCGCGCCCGCGGCGCGCAACCCCGGCGCCCTGCTCGGCGCGGCGATGGGCGCGGCGGCGCGCGCCGGGCGCGACAAGCTCACGCTCGTCCTGCCCCCCGCCCTCGCGCCCCTCGGCGGCTGGATCGAGCAGCTCGTCGCCGAATCGACGGGCAAGGACGGCCGCGGCGTCCTGCCCGTCGAGGGCGAGCCGATCGGCCCGCCCGGGGTCTACGGCGCGGACCGCCTCTTCGTCGCGCTGTCCGCGGCGGGCGCGGGCGGGGCGGGCGCGGGCCTCGCGCCCGGCCTCGAGGCGCTCGCGCGCGCCGGCCATCCCGTCGTCGCGCTGCCTCCCGCCGCCGGGGGCGGCGCGGCGCCGATCGCGGAGGCGCTGGGCGGCGAGTGCTTCCGCTGGGAGTTCGCGACCGCCGTCGCCTGCCGCCTGCTCGGCGTGCATCCCTTCGATCAGCCGAACGTGCAGCAGGCGAAGGATGCCACCGCGCGCATCCTCGGCGGCTCCGCCGCGGACCCCTCGGCGCTCGCGCCCGCCGAGGCGCTCGCGGGCGCCGCCGAGGGCGGCTACGTCGCGCTGCAGGCGTTCCTGCCGCCGTCGGCGGCGCACGACGAGGCACTGGCGGCGGCGCGCCTGCGCCTGCGCGAGCGCCATCGCGTGGCCGTCACCGCCGGCTACGGCCCGCGCTTCCTGCACTCGACCGGCCAGCTGCACAAGGGCGGCCCCGCGCGCGGCGTCTTCGTCCAGATCGCCGGCGACGATCCCGTGGACGTGCCGATCCCCGGCGCGGGCTACGGCTTCGCGCGCCTCAAGCAGGCCCAGGCGCTGGGCGACCTCGACGCGCTGCGCGCCCTCGGCCGCCCCGTCGCGCGCATCGCGCCGGACGGCCTCGCGGCGCTGGGGGCGTAGGAGGGCGCGGCGGCGCGAACGCGGGTTCGCGCAGCGGCGTGCGCGGGCGCCGGAGCGTTGGACGGGACGGCGCGCCGCCTCTAGCATCGCGCAGCCGGCGACAGGCTCCCCGCGCCGTCCACGAGGACTACGCCGTGCGGCAGCCCCTCTTCGCCGACCCGAAAGCCGGGCGGAACGCCGCGCCCGCGCGCGCCCGGACCGGCCAGCAGCCTTTCGGCAGGCCGTCCGCATGGGCCGGATGACGGCGGGGGCGGAGGCGGCATGAAGCTCGGCATGGTGGGGCTCGGGCGGATGGGCGCGGCGATGCGCGAGCGGCTGCGCGAGCGCGGGCACGAGGCCGTCGGCTACGACCTCGACGCCTCGCTCGGCGACGTGCGCTCGCTGCGCGAGCTCGCGGCGGCGCTGCCGCCGCCGCGCGTCGTGTGGTCGATGGTTCCCGCCGGCGAGGCGACCGAGGCGATCGTGGCGGACCTCGGCGGGCTGCTCGCGGCGGGCGACGCCGTCGTCGACGGCGGCAACAGCCACTACCGCGACTCGATGCGGCGCGGCGAGGAGCTGGCGGCGCGCGGCGTGCGCTTCCTCGACGCCGGCGTCTCCGGCGGCGTCCACGGCCTGCGCGACGGCTTCTGCCTCATGGTCGGCGGCGACCGCGCGGCGTTCGAGGCCGTCGAGCCCGTCTTCGCCGCGCTCGCGCCCGAGGGCGGCTACGCCCTCGTCGGGCCGTCCGGCGCCGGCCACTACGTCAAGATGGCGCACAACGCCGTCGAGTACGCCCTGATGCAGGCCTACGCCGAGGGCTTCGGCCTGCTCAGCGCCTACGACGGGGAGATCGACCTGGCGGGCGTCGCCGCGCTCTGGCAGCGCGGCTCGGTGGTGCGCTCGTGGCTGCTCGAACTGGCCGCGCGCGCGCTCGCCGCCGACCCCGCCCTCGATGGCGTCCAGCCCTGGGTCGAGGACTCGGGCGAGGGCCGCTGGGCGGCGATCGAGGCGGTCGAGCGCGGCGTGGCGGCGGACGCGCTGGCCGGCGCGCTGTTCGCGCGCTTCGCCTCCCGCGACGAGCGCGGCTTCGCGCCGCGCCTGCTCGCCGCCCTGCGCCGCGAGTTCGGCGGCCACGCGGTGCGCGAGGCGTGAGCGCCGCCGCCGCTCCCGCGCCCCTCGTGCTCGCCGCCGACCTCGGCGCGACGAACCTGCGCGCCGCGGCGGTGACCGCGGACGGCGCGCTCGCCGCCCGCGCCGCCGTGCCCACGCCGCCGGACGACCCCGGCGCGCTCGCCGCGCTGCTGCGCGAGGTGGCGCGCGGCCTCGGCGCGCCGCCGGCGGGGGCGGTGGTGGGCGTGCCCGCCGTCGTCGACTACGGGAGCGGCGAGCCGGTGCGCCTGCCCAACCTCCCGCGCTGGGAGGGCGCGATCTCCGCGCGCGCCGTCGCCGCCGCGACGGGCCTGCCCACGCTGTTCGCGAACGACGCCGACCTCGCCGCGCTGGGCGAGCACCGCCGCGGGGCGGGCCGCGGCGTCTCCGACATGGTGTACGTCACCGTCAGCAGCGGCGTCGGCGCGGGCGTCGTGATCGGCGGGCGGCTGCTGCGCGCGCGCCGCTCGCTGGCCGAGGCCGGCCACATGACGATCGACTACCGCGCCGCCCCCTCGGACGGCGCCGCCGCCGCCGACCCCCGCACCGTCGAGGGCCTCGGCTCCGGCCTCGCCCTCGCGCGAGGAGGCCCCGGCGGGCCCGAGGCGGCGCGGCGCGCGCGCGAGGGCGACGCGGAGGCGCTGCGGCGCTTCGGGGGGCTGGCCGAGGCGCTGGCGGCGGGCGTCGCCAACCTCGCCGAGGCGTACATGCCGGAGCGCGTGGTGATCGGCGGCGGCGTGATCGAGGGCGCGGGCGGCCTCGTGCTGCCGCGCCTGCGCGAGGCGCTGGCGCGCTCCCCCGCGCGCGGCCTGCTGGCCCCGGCGTCGGTCGTCGCCGCCGCCCTCGGCGGCGACGCCGGCCTCCTCGGCGGGCGCGCGCTTTGGGATGAGTGCGCCGCGCCCCCCTCGCCCCCGCCCCCTTTGCGCCCGTTCCCGCCGTGACGGGCCCTCGCCCCGCACGCCGAGGCTCCCGCCGTCCGTAGACAGCGCGGCGCCGCATCGCGCACCATGCGCGCGCTGCCGCCCCGCCCGCGCGGGGCGCGCCGAGGAGGAGCACGATGCGCGCCGCCGTCTTCCACGCCGCCCACGAGCCGCTCACGATCGAGGACATCGACCTCGGCGAGCCGCGGCCGCAGGAGGTCGTCGTCCGCACCGCCGCCAGCGGCGTCTGCCACTCCGACGTCCACTTCCACGACGGCTTCTACGTCATGCCCACCCCCGCCGTGCTCGGCCACGAGGCCGCCGGCCACGTCGAGGCGGTGGGGGCGGAGGTCACGGAGTTCGCGCCCGGCGACCGCGTCATCGCCTGCCTCTCCGTGTTCTGCGGGTCCTGCGAGCGCTGCCTCAGCGGCGAGCCGTTCCTGTGCTCGCGGCGGCCCGTGCGCGGCCCCCGCGACGAGCCCGCGCTGACCTGGCGCGGCGACCGCGTCCAGCAGTTCGCCGGCCTCGCCACCTACGCCGAGGAGATGCTCGTCCACCAGAACGCGCTCGTGAAGATCGGCGGCGACATCGAACTCGACCGCGCCGCGCTGATCGGCTGCGGCGTCACGACCGGCCTCGGCGCCGTGCTCAACACCGCCGCGATCGAGGCCGGCTCGACCGTCGCCGTGTTCGGAGCGGGGGGCGTCGGGCTGGCCGCCATCCAGGGCGCGCGCATCGGCGGCGCGCGCACCATCATCGCCGTCGACATCCACGAGTCGAAGCTCGCCACCGCCCGCGAGCTGGGCGCCACCCACTCCGTCGACGCCTCCTCGCGCGACCCCGTCGAGGCGATCCAGAACATCGTGCCCGGCGGCGTCGACTACAGCTTCGAGGCGATCGGCCTCAAGTCCGCCGCCGAGGCCTGCTACGAGGCGATCCGGCGCGGCGGCACCGCCACCGTCGTCGGCATGATCCCGCAGGGCCAGAAGGTCGAGATCGACGGCCCCTCGCTGCTCGGCGGCAAGACGCTGCAGGGCTCCAGCATGGGATCCAACCGCTTCCGCATCGACATGCCCGTCTACATCGAGTGGTACAGGCAGGGCAAGCTGCTGCTCGACGAGATGATCACCCGTCGCGGCAGCCTCGAGGACGTGAACGAGGCCTTCCGCGCGATGAAGGCCGGCGAGGTCGCCCGCACGGTGCTCATGTTCAACTGACAGCGGGCGCGATGCTCGCGCGTCCGGCGGCGCGATCCCTCACGGCGCAGGAAGCGCAACCCTCGGTTCAACCCACTCAACCCATCCACCGCCTTCACTGCTGTTCGGTCCAGTGAGCTGAGCGAGCTGAATAAACGCAAGGGGATAGGCCGGGGATTCTACGAAATAAACATACCGCCTTATCTCTTCGGCAGGGGTGAAATCCTCGTGCCCCATAGGGTTAGAACAAGGAGAAGTGGGACCTAGCCCTACGTTGCGGTGGCATACATCGTAGGGTTCGACATGCTGCCCTTCTGCGTCGATTCCCCGAACCTGAGAATAGCTGATGCGCTCAATGGCTCCGCGGGCGTTCGTGAACTCGATTTCCACGCGCGACACCCAGACATCTTCAACTCGAATGGCATTGCGTTCAATGCCCTTAACCACAGTATCAAATCTACCCATGGGGATCACATCGCCGACTGCAGCCGACATCGGTGTAGGCGTGGCGTCCGCTTGATCCGACTCGCCGGATACACATCCTGCCTCTTCGAGCATAGCTCGGACATCCTGCGAGAGGGAGTTTTCGGCAGCCATGAACGGTGGGGTGAGCAGCAAGACTGTACCCAAGAGGTCCAGTGGTTGGGCATCCGAACTCGGTTCGAGGGTTTCGACAAATGACCTAATGCCTTGCCAAAAATCAAGCGACGCGCTGTGGTAACGGGCCAGTGCTTCGGGAGGATCAATTCCCTGATATTTTTCGATCAAATCGTCCAGGCTGGTGACTGCATCACTCCATGTTCCATCCAAGTCAACGGCACTGATGACACTAGCGGTGTCCAAGCCTCCGCACCACTCCGCATACTCTTCGACACTGAGGCCATTGCTCGTGCAGGCAGCGGATACCAGCACGATCAGTACGAAGATGGCAGCCTTGTGCAATTTCACTCGCCTTCACTCTTGATGAAATCGCTGAACACGGGCGGCATCAACAACCTGAAGAAGCAGGTCAGTTTGCCATCGCGAGGCACGACGGAGACGAGTTGGCGGTTCGAATCTTCCGACAACCTCTGCGCGAAGTCGTCATCGCTGGTGTCCTCGTGGAAGGACTTCACAAGGTACTCTTGCGGCGTATCCTGCGGCGGATCGTTGTTGCGAGCCCGCTCCAGGATGCAGATCACCCGGCCATCTCCGCGGGGCTCGACCTTCATGAGTTCGTAGTATTTGTTCCCGAGGTACGTCAAGTAATCGGTGATCTGCTCGTCGGTTGCGCCGGCATCGATCGTGTGGACCCAGTACTGCCGCGTATCCATGTTTGCGGTCTCCAGTCGCTCCGTCAGCGTGTCATACGCAGCCTACTGGCAGCCCAGCGTCACGTCAACCGGCGCGCCAAGCTTCCGGCACGCGATCACGGTACAGTCACGCCATGCGGTTCCGGCGTTCGGGGGCACTGCTGATCAGCCTCGCGATGCTCGGCGCGATCGTGCTGTCGGGCCTCGGGGCGTGGCAGCTGGCGCGGCACGGCTACAAGGCGGGGCTGGAGCGCGAGCGCGCCGCGCGCGTCGCCGCCCCGCCGCTCGCGCCCGCCGAGGCAGCCGCGCTCCCCGGCGAGGAGCTCGACTGGCGGCGGCTGCGCCTCGACGGCGAGTGGGACTACGCCCGCGCGCAGGTGATCGCGAACCGCACGCGCTTCGGGCTGCGCGGCGAGGAGGTCGTGGTGCCGCTGCGGCCGGAAGGCGGCGGGGCGGCCGTGCTCGTCAACCGCGGCTGGTACCCGGCGGACGAGCGCGCGGCGGTGCTGGCGGCGCTGCCGGAGGGCGGAAGCGGCCTCGCGGGGCTGATCCGCCACGGGCGCAGCCTGCGCGCGACGCGCGGCGCGGACGGCGCGTGGACGCGCTTCGACGTCGCCTCGATCGCCGCGACGCTGCCCTACGAGGTCGTCCCGTGGCGCGCGGCGGCGGGCGAGCTGGCCGGACGCCCGCCCCGCGCCGCGCCGCCGGAGCGCCCCGTCGCCGGCTTCGCCGGGTACGAGAACACGACGCCGCATCTGGAGTACGCTCTGACGTGGTTCGGCCTCGCGGCGGCGATGCTCGTCACCGCGGCGCTGCGCCTGCGGCGTGGCGGCGGGCGACGCGGAGCCGGTGGGCCGCCCGCTGGGTGAGCGCCGCCGGCGCGGAAGGAGACGCCTCGATGGTGACGAAGCTGCTCGACCTGCTGCGTGGCGGCGGCGGCACGGCGATCGACCCCGCCTGCGGCATGGAGGTCGACACGAAGGCCCCGCCCGGCGGCTCCTCGGAGCACGAGGGCAAGACCTGGTACTTCTGCGGGCGCGGCTGCCGCCTCGCCTTCGAGGAGGACCCCGCCGCCTACCTCAGCGGCGCCAGGCGCGAGGAGATGTAGCCGCCCGCGCCGAATCGCGGGCGCTGTCCGGCGGGAGGCCGCGACGCGGTAGGCCTTGTGCTACCCGATGAGTCCCTCCCCGCGCGCCCACGCGCTGAACTCATCGGGGAACCAGGCGTGCGTGGCCCGCATGTCATCCACGATCGCGTTCGCCTGCCGCTCGTTGACGAGACGGGAATTCACCGCCTCGGCGATGAGCCACAGCGTCCCGTGGACCGCGATGCCTCGCTGTTTCGCGACGTTGACTCCTGCCCGCTCGTCCACGATCGCTATCGCGTCATGGGCTTCGGCCCATGCCAGCGTACTTGCTTCGCCCGCGTCCAGCGTACGCCTGTGCTCCACGAACAGCCTAACCTCTTCGAGGGTTTCGAGTGCTGTGCCGTGGAGCCATTCCGCATCCAGAACATCCTTTAGCGAGGGGTGATTGGCGACGCCATTGGCCAGCTCGCGGATAACCATGTCCGTCGCCGTGCAGCGGCTTTTCGATACGATGTCGCCAAGCATGTCCCACCGGCCGGCGCGGGCGAAGCAACTGAGTGGCCCCGTGTCGAAGGCGAGCACCGCACCGGCGATGGCGGCTATCACGCGCCGCGTAGCTCCCCCGCCAATGCCTCGACGGGAATTTCGTCCTGATCGGGAAGATCCTCTTCCGAGAGGGTCCCGTGCAGAAGCGCAATGGTCCTTTCAGCTCCGAGTCGGTGGCGCCGATACCCCCTCAGCACGGCTTGCTGTACCGGCAGGGGGACGGACGGGGGCGTGAGTTCTTCGGCGATGGAGACTCCAATCTCGATGTATTCCGCGTGGCTGGGAGGGTTTTGACGAAGTGCTTCTCCGGCGTTCCGTTCGAGCAAATACATGTTCACCAGATGCGTGCACAGGGCAGTCCAGCTGACCCGGTACTCCGCCCCGATGACGATAGCCGCCTTGCGGTGGTCAGCAGGCCCGCCGATCTCGTTCCACTGGTGCTCCAGCACTTCACGGGGGAGGAGAAGGTGGATCGCGAAAGCGTTGACTATACGCTCCGTGTCCGTGTCCAGATACAACAAGTCGAGCTCGTATTCGTCCTGAAAGACGTGGTGGCCGATTTCGTGCGCCAGCGTGAAGCGGCGCCGTGCCGAGGGGTTCCGCCCGTTGATCAGCGCGACGCCCGTTCCCTCGTCGATCGCCACGTATGCGCCATCGATGTGGTCGCCGGGCAGATCGAGCGTGTAGGCGTACAGGTTGAGGCCGGCTGCGGCCGCGCCGAGGTCGATGGGGCCGTCCGTCTCGCAGCCGAGATGCGCCCGCACCAGCAACGCAACGTTTTCCGCCTCCTCGACGTTCCGGGGAATCCGCTGCAATTCCAGGCCGTTGCCGACGGGGCGCAGGAGGTCGGCCTCCCGCAGTTGCGCCACCTCGCGCGCGAGCGTCTCCACGCGCAGGTCGGCGAAGGTCGTCTCGCCGAGGCGATCGGCGCGGTGGCTGGCGACGACGGGGGGCGACTCGGTGACGAACCAGTCCACGGGGAGATCGGTGGCCCGCGCCAGATCGGTGAGTTCGAGGGCGCTCAGCGTGCGGTTGCCGCCCTCGATCCTGGTGATCACCGTCTGGTCCAGACCGATGCGGTCGCCCAGATCGGCTTGCGACAGCTTCAGCGCGCGGCGCGCCTGCGCCACGCGAGCGCCGACGGCGGCCCAGTCCGGGAGACGCTCCAGAGGCGCCATGTGCCCTCTCGACGGTCGCGTGTGTGCGAAAATAGCACATCGACGCTCAGGCGCTCAAGGAGCGCGGCCCGCGCTCAGCGGCGCACGCGGTAGCGCAGGTAGACCTCGCCGGTGGCGGGGTCGGGGAGGGCGTGGAGGAGGTCGAGGCGCGCCGAGGACCCGATCGCCGCGCGGAGGCCGGGGGTCTCGACGGCGGTGGGGAGGCCGTCGCCGCCCACGACGAGGGCGCCGATCGTCAGGAACAGCTCGTCGGCGAGGCCGTTGCGGAAGCACTCGCCGTTGAGGGTGGGGCCGCCCTCGATCAGCAGCAGCCGCGCGCCGAGCGCCGTCCGCATGTGGCGCATCGCCGCCGCCGCCGCGCCCTCGCGGGGCACCTCGACGACCGGGCGGCCCGCCGCCGCGAGCGCCTCGCGGCGTCCCGCCGGCGCGCCCTCCGCGAGGTAGACCCACGCCCCGAACTCGCGCGAGGCGAAGAACGGGGCGCCGAGGGGCAGGTCGCCGGAGGCGGTGAGCACGGCGCCGATCGGCTGCGGCGGCTTGCCCCGCCGCCCGCGCAGCGCGCGCAGGCCGGCGTCGCGGATGCGCGGCGAGGCGCCCGTCGCGCGCATCGTGCCGGCCCCGCTCAGCACCACGTCGGCGTGCGTCCGCAGCTCGTGCAGCATCCGCCGGTCGGCCTCCGAGCCGAGGCCGCGCTCGTCGCCCTCGATCGCCGTCTTGCCGTCGGCCGAGGCGACCATGCAGACGACGGCGTACGGCCGGTCCGCGGGCGGCGGGGGGAAATCGAGCGCCGTGTAGTCCGGCTTCACGCCCGGCCCGCGCTACCCCTCCGCCACGAGGGCGGACAGCGTCTCGCGCACCTCCTCGATCGAGGCGATGCCCTCGAACTTGGCGGCGACGCGCCCGTCGCGGCCGGCGACGAAGATCCACGGTTCGGTCAGCAGCCGCCACTCGGCCATCAGCGGCACCGCCACCAGCCGCCCGCGCCGCGCCTCGGCGAGATCGAACGGCTCGACGTGCACGAAGCGCACGCGGCCCGCGAACTCCCCGTAGAGGGGATAGACCACCCGGTCGAGGAGCGGGCCGCAGAAGCGCGACTGGCAGAAGGCGGGCGTGGCGATGGCGACGAGCACGGGTTGGCCGGACGCGAGCGCCTCGGCGACGGTCGGCTCGCTGAGCGCGGCGATCGGCTCCGGCGCGCTGCTGACCTCGG
>CBDAUK010000001.1:0-59029 GCA_965200555.1 Dehalococcoidia bacterium
GCTGGTCGCCGAGTGGCTGGGTCCGATGTGGACCATCGAGCGCCGCTCCGACACCGCCCTGGTCGCGCTGGAGCCGGAGGCCGAGGCCGCGATCGAGCCGGAGCCGGCGCCGGAGGCGAAGCTCGAGGTCGTCGGGAGCGACGCCGACGGCTGGAGCTGGATCTGCAGGCAGTGCGGGGCCTCGGCCCGCGCCGGCTCGGCGTACACGGCGCACTGCGGCGCGGTCGCGCACGGGGCCGACTGCGACGCGGCCGAGGCCGCGTCGCAGGAAGAGCGCTGCGCCGAGGACGACGCCCGCGCCGAGGCGGCCGCGGAGGCCGAGGCCGCGGCCGACGCCGGGGCGATGGCCGAGCGCGACGCGCGCGTCGCCGAGGCCTGCAACGACTGCGGCGCGGACCTCGACGACGTCGGGGGCGCGAACGCCCGCTGCTGGCCGTGCCACGCCCGACGCCCCGACCCCCGCTGCGGATGCGGGGACTGCGTCCGCGGCCTCGACGCGGCCGCGCTGGAGCGCGACGCGCGACGGCTGCTGCGGGCGGTCGGCGCGGACGGCGCCGAGGTCCGGCTGCTGGACCTCGGCGGGCGCTGGGGCTGGGAGTGCTCGCGGCGCGACGCCGCCGGCCACGCGCGCCGCGCCGAGCGGGCGATGGTCCGCGCGCGGGCGCACCTGGCCGAGGTCCACGGGGGCCTGCCCGTCGGCTGCGCCCCCCCGCCGCGGGCGCGCGCCGACGCCGAGGCGGCCGCCTGGGCGCGGACGCCGGAGCTCGGCGAGGCCGAGCGGCTGGACGCGCGCGAGGTCCTCGACGACCGCGCCGAGGCCGACGCCCGCTCGCTGGACCCGCGGCGCGCGCTGCACCTCGACCTCGGGGACCTCGACGGGATCCCCCCGATGTTCCCGTGCCCGCCGGACTGCCGGAGCGTGTGCTGCCGCCCGGCCCCCGTCCTCCCGCACCCCGCCCCGCGTCCCCGGCCGATCGGCGCCGTCGCGCCCGTCGGCTGCCCCCCGCCGCCGGCCGACGGCTCGGCGTTCGGGCGGCTCGCGCCCGACGACGCGGCCGCCCGCCTGCGGGCGGCCGGGATGCCGGAGGCAGCTGCGCTCCAGCTGTCCTGCGGCGCGACCGACGCGGACCCCGACGCCGCCGTCGGGCGGCGCGCGCCCTGCACCCGCCCGGCCGCGGTCGTCGAGGTGCGCCCGCGCGCGGACGGGCGGCGCACCTACCACCCGCGCTGCGGCGAGCACGCGAGCGGGCGCGGGGACGCCGCCGACCTGCTGCGCGCGGCCGTCCCCGTGCTGCGGCGCGCCCGCGGGCTGCTGGACGGCGGCCGCGCCTGGACGCGCGACGAGGAATGGCGGCCGGACCCCGAGCGGCCGCGCGCGCGCGAGCGCTGGACCCTCACGGCCGCGATCGAGGCGGCCGACCGCGGCGTGCACAGAGCGCTCTCGGAGGACGGCGCGCGGGCGCGCGACGCGCTCGCGGCGCAGCTCGGGGAGTGGCGCGAGGACTGGATGGATCCGCCCGAGGTCCTCTACGCCGCCAACCTCCGCGCCCCCGGCTGGCGCCCGCTCGGGGAGGCGCTGGACCGCGCGATCGAGCGCTGCGGGCGGGGCCGCCCGTGAGCGCCGCGCGCGACGCGGAGGCCGGGGCGCAGGCCCGCGTCCGCGAGCTGGCGGAGCGCCCGGCCGAGGCACTGGCCGCGGTGCTCGTGCTGGACGCGGCGCTGGAGTGCGCGCGCGCGGCGCGGGCGCAGCCGTTCGACCGCCAGCTCGCCGCGCGCGGCCGGGCGGGGCTGCTGGAGGCCGCGGACGCCTGGTCGGCGCTCGCGGATCCCGCCTCCGGCGCTCCGCCCGCGATGGCCGCCCCGTGAGCGCGCTGCGCGCGCTGCTGGACGCGGCCGAGGCCTGCGCCGACGCCGAGGACGCGACGGCCCCGGAGGCGACGGCGCGGGCCGGGCATCCGCGCCCGGACCTCGCGGCCGCCGCCGACCTCGGGGACGCGATCGCCGCGCTGCGGGCGGCCGCCCGCGGCTGGACGCGCGCGGTGCGCTCGGAGAGCGGGCGCCCCGGGGACGCGCCCGTCCCGCTCCCCCGGGACCTCGACGCCCGCCTCGCCGCGCTCGCGGCCGCCTCCGGCTCGACGCGCGCCGAGGCGCTGGCCGCGGCCGTCGCGCTCGGCCTCCCCCCGCTCGAGCGCGCCCGCGAGGCCTCGGCCGCCCGCGCCGCCGACGAGCTGCGCGCCGCCGGCGGCTGGCCGTAGTGCCCCGCGCCGGCGAGTACCACAGCCGCCGGGAGCGCGGCCTCTGCACGCAGTGCCCGGAAGCCACGGCGGCGAGCAAGTGCCGGCGCTGCCGGCAGAAGGAGCGCGAGCGCGCGTCGCGGGGCCACCCCTCGGCGCTGACGTCCTACGGGAGCATCGTCAAGGCGTACCGGGCGGCGCGCCGGGCGCTGGAGGACGCGCCCGCGCGGGAGTCCCCGGGGAGCCTCGCCGAGCACGCCGCCGCGGCCATCCGCGAGGCGGGCGGCCCGGCGGCGCTGATGGAGCGCGCCCGCGAGCTGCGGGCCGGCCCGCATCCGCCCGCGCCCGGGCACCGGCACCACTGGATCGTCGGGCCGCCGCGGGACGGCGTCGAGCCTGCGGTCTGCAGGACCTGCGGCGCCGAGCGCACGTTCGCGCGGGCGGACGCCTCCGCGCGCGCGCGGTTCGCGGGAGCGGGGAGGGGACGATGATCGCCGAGACCGCGCAGGAGGCGCTGAGCGGCGCGGCCGAGCTGGCCGCCCTCAACGCCGAGCGGGGGCCGGGCGCGCCCCTCTACCGCTACGTCGAGCGCGCCGTCGGTCCCCACGGGCCGCTCTGCCGGGCGGTGCGGGCCGCGGGGGGGCTGCTGCTCTGCGACGACTGCGCCTGGCGCGCGCTGGAGCGCCTGGCGGACGGCGCGCCGTGACCTCGCGCACGCGCGAGCGCAAGCGCAAGCTGCGGGCGCACATCCGCGCCGGGCGCGGCTACGCCGACGTCAGGGCGCGCAAGGCCGCCGAGGCGGCCGCGGAGCGCAGGGCCGCGAAGCACGCCGCGGCCGACGCCTCGCGCGCCCGGCGGCACGGCGTCCCGGAGCGGGCGCGGTGAGCGCCCCGGAGCGGGTCTGCGCGTCCGGGTGCGGGCGCAGGCCGCAGCTGCGGGTCCAGCGGCGCCTGCGCCACGCCGGGCGCAACGACCTGCTGCGCGTCTACGAGGTCTGCCGCGACTGCATCCCCGGGGGCCTCTGCCTGGAGGCGGCGCTGGACTCCCCGCGCCCGGCGCTGATGCGCGCGCACGACGGGGCGGAGGTCGCGTCCGGGGGGCTGCCCTGCGGGCTGGAGGCAGACTGGCTCGTGGTCTGGGCGGGGGGCTGCGAGGTCGTCTGCGCCCTGCACGCCGCGCGCCTGCGGCGCCGGCGCGAGGGGGTCGTCCCGGTGGCGCTGCTGCGCCTCTGCGGGCCGGGCGAGGAGCCGTCGCCGGAGAAGCGCAAGCGGCCGCCCGTGGACATCGGGAGCGCGGGCTGGGGGCCCTGGACGGATCCGCGCGAGTGGCGGGGCTGAGGGAGGACGGCGATGACCGAGGACGGGCACCGGCACCACTGGCTGCAGGAGCCGCCGGTGAGGGGCAGGTCGCGGATGCGCTGCGAGTGCGGGGCCGAGAAGACCGAAGGCGCGAAGTGGAAGGGCAGCGACGCCGGGTTCGCCGGGAGCTCGCGGCAGCGGCGCCGCGGCCCCCGGCGCGTCGCCGGGGGCGGATACGGCGGGCGGGCGTGAGGCGCGTCCTCGCGGTCGCGCTCGCGGCGCTCGCGGCGCGGCTGCTGGCGATCGCCGTCGCGCTCTCGGCCCCGCCCGGCCCCGGGCGGGAGCGCCGGGCGCGCGAGGCGCGCTGGGCGGCGGTGCGGCGCACGCCCGTCTGGCGCGAGCTGGAGCGGAGCGCGCGCGATCGCTGAGGCCCCCCGCCTCTGCGGGTGCGGCGCCGAGCGGGGGCCGCCCGGGGAGTACGGGGAGACGAGGTGCGCCGAGTGCCTGCGGCTCGGGGAGCTGCGGGCGGCCGCGTGGGCGCGCGAGCGCCGGGCGTTCGCGGAGCTGCGCGGCGCGCTGGAGGACTCGGCCGAGCTGCACGCGCTGCTGGAGCTGCGCGAGGGGAGGTGGCCGGACGTGTCGATGAGCGGCGAGCAGAAGAGGCGGGCGCGCCGGATGGGCGTCCAGCCCGGGAGCGCGCGCCCGCGCGTGCGCAAGGCGAACGTCGCGGCGGCGGAGCGCGCCGCCGCGGCGAACGCGGCCGAGAAGGCGGACCAGCGCCGGCGCAACGCGGAACGGGCGCAGCCGCAGCAGGCGCGCAAGGGCCCGCGCAAGGGCCGGCGCCGGTGAGCGCGGGGAGGCGGGCGGAGCGCAAGCTCGTCGCGCCCGCGCACGGGCGCACCGGGCTGCCGCGGGGGCTGAGCCTCTGCACCGAGCTCGATTCCGACGCCGACAGCTGGCTGTGGGCGGGCCGCCCGGAGAGCGGCGTCGTCCCGCACGCCGAGCGCTGCAGCGGGAGGCCGCGCTGCGCGAGGCGCTCGACTGGCTGGACCTCTGGCGCGCCCGGGCGCTGCCGCCGGGGACCCCCCCCCACGACTGGACGGGCTGGGCGCCGCCCCGCGACGCGGACCTCTGCGCGCGCTGGACGGCGTGGTGCGAGGCCGCCGTGCGCGCCCTCGGGGGAGAGGTCCCGCCGCCGCCCGCGCCGATGCTGATGCCCTCGGCCGCGACCGTGCGCGTCCTCGTCGCGGGGTCCGACGCCGCGGCCGGGCGGCGCTCGCGGGGGCTGGCGCTGGAGAGCGCCCGGGCGCTGCGGGCGCAGCCGCGCCGGAGCTGGACGCGGCGCGTCCTCGCGCTGCTGGACGACGCGCCGTGAGCCGGCGCGTGGCCGGCCTCGCGCGCGCCCGCCTCTGGACCGCGCGCTGCGCCCGCTGCGGCGCGGACCTCTGCGTCGAGGGGCCGCGCACGCCGCGGGCCGCGGCCGACGCGCTCGCGGACGCGCACGCCTGCGGCGTCCCCGAGCGCGACACGCTCGGCGTTCGCCTCGGCCTGCTGCAGGCGGGCCGGGACTACGCCCGCTCCCGGCGCGAGCTGGACGCCGTCCGGCGCGCGGCCTTCGGCGGCGCCCGGCCGCCCGCCCTCGAGCTCGACGCGGCCGACGCCGCGCGCGCGCTGGAGCGCGCCGCGCTCGCGCTCGGGGACGCCGAGCGCCAGACCCCCTGACCTCCGCGCGCTGCGCCCTCTGCCGCGGCCGCGGCGCCCCCGTCCTGCGCGACCGCTACGGGGGGAGCGTCGCCGTCCACCCGGGCTGCCTCGCGGCCTGGCTCGCCGCGGACGCCCCGGCCGGCCGCCCGCCCCCCGACCTCGCGCGGGAGGCCCGGGCCGCGAGGCGCCGCCGAAAAAAAACCTGAAAGACGCTGGTACATATGCTTGACGCCTTGTTACATCGCGTGATAGGATCCCTGCAGAGTCGAGGATCGGAGAGGGAGGACGTGATGGAGACGACGACGGTCGAGAGCTGCCCCGACTGCCGGCACCCGAGGCGCCGCGCGACGGAGCTGCGCCGCGCCGGCGACGGCTGGCGCTGCGACTGCGGCACGGTGCTCTACGCGCTGCGCCCGAGCACCGAGCCGGTGTTCGGGGGGCCGGTGAGGCGGCCGATCATCACGGCCTGGAAGCGCGACGGCTCCGGCTGGACGGCGTACTGCGGCCTCTGCCGCGAGCGGCTGACCGGCGAGGGCGCCACGATCACCGAGGCCGCCCCGCCGATGGCCGACGCCCACGCGGGGAGCTGCCCGAAGCTCAAGGTGCAGACGATCTACGCGATCTAGCGCGAGCCGAAACCGGCGCTCCGGCGCCGGTCGCGGGGGGAGTGGCCGCCCCCCGCCCGACGAGGCAGGCCGACGGGAGAGGGAGCGACGCGATGGACCGGAAGAGCGACGGGCTGCTGGAGGCGTTCCGCGCGCCGCTGCGCAGGCGGGCGCACGCGCGCCGCGAGTACGCGATCGGGGAGTACCTGCAGGCGCGCCGGATGCTGCGGCTGGCGCGGCGCGGCGAGCTCGTCGGGCGCTACCGCCACCTGACGGCGCAGGCCGCCGCCGGCCGCGACCTGATGCGCGCGGCGCGGGCGCGGATGCGGCTGGTCCGCATCGAGCTCCGCAACCTCGGCCTCCCCCCCGCGATCGCGGGGGGCGCGCCGACGGCCGCGGAGCTGGACGCGCACGCGGCCGACGCCGCGGCGTCGCTCGCGGACGTCCCCCCGCTCCCCGAGCGCTGCGGGGACTGCGGCAGCCCCGCGGCGGAGATGGACCTGCGGCCGTCCGGCCACGGCCTCGGGCTCGTGGTCTGCGGGCGCTGCACCGACGGCGCGGGGCGCGAGCCCGGCAGCGCGGTCTGGCGCCTCGACGGCAGCCCCGCCTACGCGCGGCTGCTCGGCTCGATCGAGCGCGACGGCGACGAGGTCGAGCGCCAGGCGCGGCGCGCGGACGCGGCCTACCGCGGGGCCGTGCGCGCGGCCCGTGCGCGCGGGACCGACGACCTCGCGGAGACGGGCGGCCGCTGGGCGGCGCACCTGCGGGCGGTCGCGCGGATGGACGCCGCGCTCGGGCGCCCGCCGGCGGGAGGGACGCGATGAGGACGGCCGCGGAGATCGCGCAGCTGCGACGCGAGCGCGCCGCGCTCGACGCCTCGCGCGCGTGGGCGCGCGCCGAGGCCGAGCACGGCGCGCACTGCGCCGAGCGCGAGCGGCTGCGGGCGGCCGGGGAGGACTACAGGCCCGCGGCGCAGCGGGCCTGGGACGCGGGCAAGGCGCTCGACGCGGCGCTGACGGCGTGGATGGACGCCGCGCGCGCGGCCTGGCCGCCGGAGGGAGAAGCCCCGTGAGCGACAGGAGCATCGAGTGCGAGGCGGGCGCGCGCGTGCTGGACGCCGCGGCCGCCTACCGCGAGGCCCTGCTGGCCTACCGGCGCGCGCACTCGCGCGAGACCTCGCACGCCCTGCTCGACGCCCGGCAGGCGCTGCTGGCCGCGGCCGCCGCGCCGGAGGCGGCCGAGTGACGGCCCGGGAGCTGCGGGAGCGCGCCGAGGCCGCGTGCGCGGCCGCGGTCTTCCGGCGCGTCGCGGTCCTCGGCGGCTGGCCGCGCGCCGTCGCCGCGCGCGGCGACCGCGCCGACGACTGCGGGCCGTCCCCGCCCGGCGACGCCTGCGCCGGCTGCGGGCGGCCCGCGGGCCGGCGCTACGCGGGCTGGTCCGGACCCGTCGTCGCGCTCTGCGCCCCGTGCGCCGACCTGCGCGACTGGCGCGAGGTCGAGGCCGCGAGCGCGCTCGCGGACCTGCGGCGGTGAGCGCCCGGCGCGACGCGGAGCGGGCGCTCGCGCGCGCCGACGCCGCGCTGCGCGACGCCGTGCGCGCCGTCGAGGCCCGCGAGCGCGAGCTGCGGGCGACCCCGACCGGCTCCCCGGAGGTCTGGGGCGCGATGGCGCGCCTGCGCGAGGCCGAGCGCGCGCGCGACGCGGCGCGCCGGGCCTCCCTCGGCGCGCTCGCGCGGGCGCTGTAGGCCCGGGAGGCTACCGCTTGACAAACGGGCGCGGGCGGCCCCAGTATGGCCGCCGGGGGGACGCGATGGACCACGACGACCACGGCCACGAGGGGGCGGAGCGTGCGGACGCGGCCCCGGTGAACTTGAGCCGGGGAGCAGCGGGTTCGATTCCCGTCGCCTCCACCATCGACGACGACGCGGGCGCGCCGTGAGCGCGGCCGTCGCGCTGCTGCTGGCGGCCCCGCTCGCGCTCGCGGGCGGGGGCCTCGCGGTCGGCGCCTCGGCGCTGCAGGCCGGGCTGGACGCGGCGCTGGACGCCGGGAGCATCGAGGGCTCCGGGGGGGCGTGCTACGCCGGCGGCGTGCTGCTGCGGGCCGACGGGAGCGGGGGGACGACGGGGGGCCCCGCGCCCGCGCCCTGGACGGGCGTCGTGGACCGCTGCCACCCCGACGGGCTGACGGGAGGGGACGCGATGACGGAGCGGCTGCCGGCGCTGCGGCGGACGGCGACGTGCGGGGCCTGCCTCGGGCGCATCGAGGGCGGGCGGCCGGTGGTCGTCGGCGCGGAGTTCGTGTGCGCGTCCTGCGCGCGCTGGATGATCGGGGGGCCGCGGTGAGCGCGAAGGCCGAGCGGCTGCGGGCGCGTCAGCTCGGCCTCGCGCGGGAGCTGCGCCGGGCGTGCCGGTGCGGGCCGTGCGCCGGGGAGGCGGAGGCGGGGGAGGACGCCGAGCCTTTACCCGGGGCCGGACGGCCCCGGGAAGCAGCCTCGCGCGCGCCGTGTCGGGCGCGGGAGCGGAAGCGGAAGGACAGAGAGACATGGGTATCAAGCTCGCCGCGGTCTTCGCGGCGATCGCGCTGGCGGTCGGCGGCTTCGCCGCCAACGCCAACGCGCAGACCCCCCCCGCCGCCCTCTACGGGGCGGGGCTGGAGGCCGGTGACACGGTGACCGCCTCGATCGGCGACGCCGAGTGCGGGTCGACCGAGGCCGACGCCTCGGGCGGCTGGGCGATCGCCGTGCCCGAGGGCGGCGCCTGCGGCGCGAAGGACGGTGAGACCGTGACCTTCGCGATCAACGGAAAGGCCGCCGCCGAGTCGGTGACCTGGTCCCCCGCGTTCGTGCCGGAGGACGAAGAGCTGGGGATCACCCTGACGCTCGCGCCGGAGCCGGTCACCTACGCCGTGGACTGCGGCGACCCGATGCACGAACTGGACGCGGCCGGAGGGATCACGCGCCACCTGCTGGCGGACTGCGTGGATCGCCTCCGCGACGCCGTGACCGAACTGGTCAGCCTGCGGGAGTCGCTGTTCGAGGCCCCCGCGAAGATCGAGGCCAAGCGCCAGGAGGTGCATGACCTCGTCGCGGCGATCGTGCGCGTGGTCGATGCGAACTGGCAGCGCAAGGCGGATGACGCGCCGGACGCCGAGGCGGACGCCGGTAACGGCGACGCGGACGCGGACGGCGTGATGACGCCCGCGGAGGCGAGCAACTAGCAACCCTCTTCCGCGCTCCCCCGGCGCGACACGGCGCGCCGGGGGAGCGCCAACGGAAGACCGGGAGGACGGGAGACGATGGGGATCGAGATCAACGGGACGGCGGTACTGCTGGCCGCGCCGGTCATCGCCTTGATGGTCTGGCTGGCGCTCCCGCTCTTCGGGGACGGGGGGCCGCGGTGAGGCGCGTTGCCATCGCCTACGCGATCGCGGCGGCGTTCCTGTGCACGCTGAGCGTGGCGACCCTGCTCGGCCTCGGATGCGACGGCGATCTCGTGTGCGGGCGGCTGAGGCCGTGAGCGCGTGCGGGTGCTGCGGGCGGCGCGCGACGTCGGGCCTCGTGGTCTGCGGGGGCTGCGCCCGGGAGCTCAAGGGCGAGCTGGCGCTGGTGCGCGCCGGGCGCGAATACCGCGCGGCGCAGACCGCGCTCAAGCGCGCCGACGCGAGGCAGGCCGCGGGCGGCCCCGCGCGCCCGGCGCTGCTCGCGCACTACCGCATCCAGGACGCGCGCGGGAAGCTGCTGGACGCGGCGCTCGCGCTGGAGGACGCGGACGCGGACGAGCCTCCACGGCCGCCCGCCGGGGCGTTCGCAAGCGGCCCCCCGGCGTCCCGGCGGGCGGCGCCGGGAGAGGACCGCGAGGTGACGGAGGCCGAGTACGCCGAGCGGGTGTCGAAGGTCGCGGTCGCGCTGACGCTGCGGGCGGCGCGGGCCGGGACGATCCGGGTGGGGGGCCTGCAGGAGATGGCCGAGGCCGCGGCGCAGCTCGCGGAGCACTCGGCGCGGCGCATCCGCGCGGCCGCGGCGGCGATCGCCGACGAGGACGCCGCGGTCGCCGAGGCCGGGCGGCTGCTGGCCGCGGGCGCGGAGGGTGGCGGTGGCGCCGAGCAAGCGTCGTGACGTCAAGCGCAAGCTGCGCCGGATGAGCGTCGAGGGGCGCGGACAGGGCGCGGCCGGGCGCAAGGCGAACCGCGAGCGCCAGGCCGCGCAGAAGGCGCGCAAGGACGCGGCGAAGAACGCGCACCGCGCCGGGATGCTGCGCCGCCAGGAGCGCGCCCGGTGAGGCCTTCACGGCCGTCCGCCCGGGGAGGTCCGCGGAGGCGCACCCGCCGGACGCCCCGGCGGACGGCCGGCCGGGGGCGCGGGAGAGGGGATCGGGATGGCGCGGAGGATCGCGGGGCTGCAGGGACTGCGGCCGGGTCCCCGGGACCGACGATCGGGTGTGGTCGCAGCGCGACGCCCACCTCTGCTGGCCGTGCGCGGCCGCGGCGGGGTTCCCGCGGCCGGACGGGATCGGGGAGCGGGCGCCCGCGGCGGCGCGGGGAGGGGGAGCGGAGTGAGCGCGACGACGACGACCGCGAGGCCGGGCGCGACCCGGCGCGAAGAGGCCGGGCGCGACCCGGCCGCGGAGGCCCTGGCCGACGCCCTGCTGTACCTCGACGGCGGGCGGCTGTGGATCCAGGGCGAAGCCCGGACCGAGGCGCACGGCGAGGTCTACGCCTGCAGCGTGGGCGCGCTGGACATCGCGACCGAGCGGGCGCGGCTCGCGGACGGGTGGGGGCGGCGCCCGGCCGCGATGCGGGAGGCGCTGCGGCGGCTCGCGCTCGCCTGGGACCCGGGGGCGCGCTGCGACCCCGCCGAGCACTGCTTCCTGTGGGCGGAGGGGAAGGGCCACGTCTGCGAGGCGGACGCGATCGACTGCCCGCCGCCCGACGTCCCCCCGGAGCTGCAGCCGTGCGGGGACTGCGCGATCGAGACGGTCGCGACCGGCAACGACGGGGCGACCGGCTGGGCCGAGGTGGGGCGGGCGTTCGCGGCGGCGATCGTGGCGGGCGCGGACGCGCGGGCGGAGGTCCCGCGGTGAGCGCCCCGGAGCGCACGCGCCCGGGCGCGCCGACGCTCGCGCAGCTGCGCGCGTTCGAGGACGCGGGGCGGGCCTACGCCCGCGCCGCGGCCGCGGAGGACGCCGCGATCGCGCCCCCGGGCGCGCTGCCGTCGCGCCGGGCGGACGAGGAAGAGGCGAGCTGGGCGGCGAAGGTCGCGCTGGAGGCGCTGGGCAAGGCGGCGCGCTCGGCGTTCGGGGAGCCGGGGGAGCCGGCGTGAGCGCGCCGGGCGCGGGCATCTGCCCCGAATGCGACCGGGGCTGCGGCGCGACCGTCCCGAAGGACGACGGCGAGGTCTGGTTCCTCTGCCGGAACTGCGCGGACGCCCTGCGCGACGAGGACGAGCTCCCCGGCGCGACGGCGCGCGCGGAGGCGGACGTGCGCAGGCGGCGCGTGCTGGACGCGGCGCGCCGCTACGCCAGCCTCGCGGACATCGCGGCCGACGCCGACGCCGGCGTGGCGCACCCCGGCGTCGCGGACACGGCGCACCAGGCAGCCGGGGCCGCGCTCGCGCACCTCGGCGACTGCGCCCGGCGCGAGCACGGCCGCGGCGCGCAGCCGTGGACCGACGCGGACGAGCGCGTCGCGCGCGCGGCCTCGGCGCTCGCGGAGCTGCGCGCGCCGGAGCGCGTCGCGAGCGCGCTGGTGCTGGCCGAGGCCGCAGGGGCCTACCGCGAGGCCTTCCGCGCGCACGGGCGGCTCCTGCAGGACCCCGACGCCGGCAACGCCGCGATCGCGCGCGCCACGCGACGCCTCGACGACGCCCACGAGGACCTGCTGGAGTGCGTCCGGGGCGGGGCGTGAGCGATGGGGACGCCGGCCTCGAGGCGGAAGCTGAAGCGGATGCTGCGGGAGGGCGGCGGGATCGCGGCGGCGCGCAGGGCGCGCAAGGACGCGGCCGCGGAGCGGAACGCGGCGCGCAAGGAGGACGCGAAGGCGGAGTCGCGCAGGCGCGCGGAGGGCGCGCACGAGGCCTCGCGCGCCACGCCGCCGCGCAAGGGCAAGCGGCGCGGGGGGAGCGCGTGAGCGCGCACGGCGCCGCGGGGCTGCTGCTCGCGGGCGCGCTCGCGGGGGCGGCGCTGTCGCTCGCGACGCATCCCGTCGGCGCGGTCGTCGCGATCGCGGCCGGGGGGCTGGTCTGGGCGCGGCTGGCGCCGTGACGGGCTGCGTCCAGCCGGACTGCGCCGCGGAGGCCGAGTACCGGCACCGGGGCGGGCGCGACGCCTACTGCGGCGAGCACCGCTGCGAGGACTGCGTCGTGATCCGCTGGCCGCCGGGGAGAGGGAGGACCGGATGAGCGACTACGTGCAGATCACCTGTCGCGCGGCGCCGGAGCTGGCGCGGCGGCTGGACGAGGCGGCCGCGTACTGCGGGCTGGACCGGTCGGCGACGATGCGCGCCCTGATCGAGCACGGGCTGGCGGCGATGGAGGCGCGCGACCGGCTGCCCGCCCTGCGGGGCGGCGACGAGCGGGAGGTCCGGGCGTGACGCCGGGCGTGACGCCGGGGGTGCACGATCGGACGGCGCGCACGCTGGCGGCCTACGAGTCGCGCGGGCGCGCGCCGACCGTGGGGTTCGAGTGCCCGGAGGACCTGCTCGCGCGGTTGGACCGCGTTGCCGACGCAAGCCACTGCGAGCGGTCCGAGGTCGTGCGGCGCCTGCTCCGCGCCGCGCTCGCGTCGATCGACGAGCTGGGCGGCCTCGCGTGAGCGCCGGGGAGCCGGACGGCGGGCTGGGCGACTACATCCGCAGGCTGGACGAGGCGATCGCGAAGGTCCGGGAGCTGGGCGGCGAGCGGACGCTCGCGGTCCTCGCGGCCGGGGAGCGGTTCGCGGTCGCCGACGCCGACGCGCGGGCGGCCGCGGCGCGCGGCGGCGAGCGCGACGCCCGGATCGAGCAGGCCGCGGCCGCGGCGCTCTGGGAGCTGCTGGGCGCGGCGCGCCTGGCGTGGCCGCAGGACGCCGGGGAGGGGGAGCGGGAGTGACCGAGCACGTGGCGAAGGTGGGGCGGCTGCGGGCGCGCCGACGGCGCGCGGCCGACCGGTACGCCGAGAACCGCGCCGCCAAGCTGGAGCGCAAGAACGCCGAGCGGGCCGCGAAGAAGGCCGGGCGGTGAACAGGCGGGGCGACGGGCAACGCGCGTCGCGGCGCCGCGGGGGCGCGTCCCCGAACCCCGGCCACGCGCGGGCGCGGCGCAGGCGCGCCGAGGCGCAGGAGCGCAAGGCCGCGGAGAACGCGCAGCGGCGCGCGGAGGACAAGGCGCACGTCCAGCCGCAGCCGCAGCTGTCCGGGCGCAAGGGCCGGGGCCGGTGAGCGCGGGGGAGGCGGGCGCGGTGAGGCTCGGGGAGCTGACGGCGGCGGCGCTGGAGTACGCGGAGGCGGGGCGGGTGCTGCGGGAGGCGATGGACCGCGAGCTGCCGCCCCGGCGCGGCCCCACCGCCGAGGGGCGCACCCCGGAGCGCACCGCGGCCCTGAACGCGCGGGCGGCCGACGTGCGGGAGCTGCGGGGCGCGCGCGAGGCCGCGGCGCAGGCGGTGCTCCGCGCCGCGGACGCGCTGACGCCGGAGGACGCCGGGCGGTGACGCCTTCACGGGTCCGCCGGGGGGCGGGCCGGGCGAACGGGAGGACTAGGAGGACTGCGATGAGCAAGACGATCGGACTGCTGGCCGCGCTCGCGCTGCTGGCGGGGCTGGCGGGGCTGGGCGGCTGGAGCGTCGGCGGAGTGGCGGGGGGGGCAGACCGCACCGCGCAGGAAAGCATGGCGCCCCCGGACGAGCAGGGGCGCACGTGCTTGGAGCGGCGCTGTCGGCGCTACCGCATCGATGGGGGCTGCGATCGCCGATTCAACCCGCTGACCTATTGCGCCAGGTGGAGCGCGACGCCTACGCCCACGCCGCCGCCCGTCCGCGTGACGCCTACGCCCACGCCGGCCTCGACTCCTGCCGCGGCGCCCGTCGTGCCCGGCCTCACCGTGGACGACTCCAACCAATGCGTCGGCGCGCGCCGCTACGCGCGCGTCGAGCTGACTACCGCCAGCACGCGGGCGCTCGTCGAGCGCGATGTCCTCGGCGACACCTACGCGGGGCCATACACCGGCAACGACTACGAGGTGATCGACGGCCCCGGAGGCATCAGCCTCTCCCGTATGGCGCTACAGCGCGACCACGTGGTGGCGCAGCGCGACGCCTGGGACAGCGGCGCGTGCCGCTGGGAAGAGGACGACTGGCGCGCGTTCGGCCTCGACACGAACAACCTGCTGCTCGTGGCGGCGGTCGCGAACAACCGCAAGAGCGACCACGGCCCCGCGGACTACACGCCCCCCAACACGGCGTTCGTCTGCTCGTGGATCAACCTCTGGGTGAGCGTGAAGCGCGCCTACGACCTCACGATCGAGAGCGACGACGCGCGCGCCGTCAACGCCAGCGGATGCCTCGTCGGGCCGCCTCTGGTCCTGCGCCCCGCCAGCAGCGACAGCGCGATATGCGACCTCGCGCGCCGAGTCGGCGAGGTCCCCTCGGCGCTCGGCTGCCGGGTGACCGATCAGACCGCATACATCGCAGGCAACTACGACGTCGTCTTTGCCGGGGCCGGCAACGACCTCCGGCTATGCGTGCTCAGAGTGGACTGGCCTGCGCAGGAAGTGACTAGGCTCGGCGACGGCCAGAGCTGCCCGCGGGTGTTGGAGCGATGAGCGGCCTCGCGGCCGCTTTACGGCCCGCCACGCGGGCGGGCTGGAAAGGCCAGGAGGACTGGATGAACGACGCCGATCGCAAGTACGCAGAGGGCCTCAAGGCGAGGATCGAACGCGCGCTCGCGTACTACGGCAGGACGCCGGAGCGGGTGGAGCTGGAGGACATCGCGCGGAGCATCAGACGGGACCCCATCGTTGGCGACAGCTTCGAGGCGCTGGAGCTTCTGGGGCGGCTGACGACCCCCATCGGCCCCGTGTCCGATCTCCAGCAGGCGCTCGCGCGCGTCGAGCGGCTGCTGGCCGACGACGCCGGGGCGACGCCGTGAGCGCCCCCGGCGCTCCACGCCCCGCGGCGCCGCGGGGCCGCTAGCGAAGCTGGAGGGACTGGATGGCGATGCTGCTGGATCGGAGCTGGGTGGACCGCGCCGAGAGGCGCTATGCCGGGCTGCTGGAGCGCGCCGGGGTGGAGCCTGTGACCTCTACGCTGCGGCGATTCGCGTTCGCGCTCTACCGCGCAGACATCGAGGACCCCGAACAGGCCGTCGGGCGCTTCCTCGGCGACTTCCCGCACCGCCCCCTCGATATCGCGGTCGGGACGATGGAGCCGCATCCGCACGCCGCCGTCCACGCGCGGGCGCACTCGCCTGAGTTGGCGGATGCGGTGCGCGCCGTGGAGCGTCAGCGGCTGGCTGCGCAGGACGCCGGATGACCGCGGCCCTCGCGCTGGCGATGAGATGGATCATCCGCGCCCTTGCCGCCATCGGACGGCTCTTCCCTCCTGATTCGGAGCATCGCCTTGTCTCCTCTGTCCTGAATATCGCTTGGATCTTCTTCTTCCGTCACGTCTGGGGCCTTAGGGACGACGGCGACCAAGAGGCTCTCGCAACGATGGCGATCGCTGCGGCGGCGCTGCTCTCCTACCGCAGGATCCACTGGTTCATGCTCAGTGGCTCGTGGTATGCGGACATCTGGTTCCGTCGGAAGATTCTCGGCATTCTGATAGTCAGGTGGTTCGAGGCCGACCAGCCCAAGCTCAATCCGAGGAAAAGAGACCAGCGCAGAGCGATCATGGATATCTCGAATACCTTGCGCCAATGGGAGAAGAGAAGACGATGACCCCCGCGGCCCTCGCGGCGATCGCGCTGGCCGCGGCGTGCGCGGGGGCGCAGGACGGCCCGCTGGGCGCGGGGCTGGAGCCGCCCCCGCCGGCGGAGCGCTGCGCGGTGCTGGCGTTCTGGCCGCGCGACGAATGGGCGCGCGCGGCCTGCGCCGTCCAGGCCGAGAGCGCCTGGCGACCGGACGCCCGCAACGTCAACGCCGACGGCTCCGACGACCTCGGCCTCTGGCAGCTCAACTCCGTCCACGGCCTCCCCGACGCCCTGCGCCTCGACCCCCTGCGCTCCACCGCCTGGGCGCGCTCCCTCTGGGACCGCCGCGGCTGGACCCCCTGGTACGGCTTCGCGGCGCGCTGCGGGGCGCTCGCGTGACCCGTCCTTCAGCCGGGCGGCGGCGGACCGGGGGCGCCCCCGCGGTCCTCCGTGCGCCTGCGGCCGTCGCCGCCCGGCGCTACGCTGCGGGGGCGCGGGGGAGGGACGCGGTGACCGACGGCGAGACCGCCCGCGGCGCGTTCGGGGGGTACGGCCGCGTGCTCGGGCTGCGCCTGCGCCCCGTCACCGAGGACCGCGTGGACGCGCTGGCCGCGGCGTCCGGGCGCAAGGTCGGCGCGGTGCTGCGGGAGTGCGTGGAGCGGGGGATCGCGCACGCCGAGCGCAGCGCGAAGCACGAGCGCGAGAGCGGCGAGGCGCTGCCGTGAGCGCGCGCTGTACGGGCGTGCTCGGCTGCCGGCGCCGCCCGGCCTACAGGCACGGCGTCGCCGGCCTCGTCGGCGTCTTCGCCTACTTCTGCTCCCGGCACCGCTGCGACGGCTGCGAGCGCATCGAGGCCGCGGCGTGAGCGCGCGCGACTGCGCCTGCTGCGGGCGCCCGGAGGTATGGGCGTGCGAGTGCCACCCGGACGCCGCGGCGGTGGCGGAGCGGGCGCTGGAGTACGCCGCGGCCGAGCGGCTCGGACCCGTCGCCTACGGCGAGCTGGACCGCGCCCGCGTCCTGCTGCTGGAGGCGGCGCGCGAGCTGCTGGCGACGCGGGAGCGCGAGGCCCTCGCGTGAGCGCCGCCGAGGCCGCGCGCCGCGCGTTCGCGGCGACGACCGCCCGCATCGAGGCCGAGGCCGTGCGCGCCGCGGAGGACGCCGCCCGCGCCATCGAGGACGCCGGCGCCGGCCCGCAGCCGCGCCCGGCCGTCCTCGTCGGCGCCGCGGTCGCGTGCGAGCGGGCGGCGCGCCGCCTGCGCGAACGCGCCCGGCGCGGGGACGCGCCGTGAGCCGCTGGCGCGGCCAGAACAAGGGCGACGGCCGCCGCCGGCGTCAGCGCCAGGCGCGCGAGGGGCGGGGCGAGCGGGCGGCGCGCAAGACGGCGAACCGCAAGCGCCAGGAGCGCCAGAAGGCCGCGAAGGACGCCGCGAAGGACGCCGACCGCGCGCGGCAGCGGGCCGACAAGTGACCCGCGTCGAGCCCTCGACCGGCTCCCCGCGCCGCCGGCGTTTCGAGCCCGGGGCCAAACCGCGCCGCAAGGCCTCCACCGGCTCGCGCTGCAGCGCGCCCGACTGCAGCGCGCCCGCGCAGAAGCACCGCGGCGCGCTCCCGTACTGCCCGGCCCACTGCGGCTGCAGGGCCTGCGCCGGGGGCATCGACGCCTACGGGCGCGACGAGGCCGAGCGGGCGGCGCGCCGGGGCCGCGGCGGCGGCCGCTGGCGCGGCCCCGCGGACCGCCGGGGGGCGTCGGAGTTCGTGGAGGCGCCGCCGGAGCGCAGGCAGCGGCTGTGACCCGAACGCTCGGCGAGGTGGCGCGCCTCGTCCATCGCGAGGTGCGCGCGGACGACCCGGCGCGCGCGCGCCTGCGCCTCGTGACGCCGGACGCCATCGACGCGACGACCGGGCGCATCGAGCCGCGGCCGCCGCGCGTCTCCGGCGTGGACCGCGGCGCGCCGGACTCCGGCTCGACGCTCGGCTTCGAGGCCGGCGAGCTGCTCTACGTGCGGCTGCGCGCGGTGCGCGTGGCGACGCCGGACTTCGCCGGGCGCTGCTCCACCTCGATCTCGGTGCTCGCCGTCCACGGCTGCGATGCCGGCTGGCTCGCGTGGTGGCTGCGCTCGCCGGAGGCGGTGGCGTGGGCGGACGCCGAGCGCGGCGGCGCGCGGCCGCGCGTGAAGGCGTCGGCGCTGCTGCGGATGCCGCTGCCGGAGGTGCCGCCGCCGCTCGAACAGCGGCTGCTGGCGCTGCGGCTGGAGCGCGCGCTGGAGGCGTGGAGTCGCGCCGAGGCCGCCGCCGCGCGACGGCTGTCGGCGATCGAGCGGCTGGAGCGCGCGCTGTACGCGCAGGTGGGCGGCGCGGCGTGACCCCCCCCCCCCATCGTTCCGGGCGGGAGCTGGTCGCCGGGGCGGCGCGCCGCTACGCGGCCGCGGCCGACGCGCTGGACCGCGCCGCGGGCGGGGCCGTCGGCGTCGAGGAGGCGGCGCAGGCGGCGCTGGACGCCGGGGCGGCGGCGCTGCTGGACGCCGCCCTCGTCGCGTACGGGGCGGGACGGGAGGACGGGATGACCGGGAAGCGGGGGCCGCGCCCGCGCCCGCGCTGCGTCGCGGCGGCGTTCGCGGGGGCGCTGCGCTGCGGCCGCCCGGCGCGCTGGCGCCACTCGCCGGACCTCGCGTTCTGCGCGCGGCACCGCTGCGGCCGCTGCCGGCCGCTGTGACCCCGGAGCCGTCCGACGCGGGACTGGCGGGGCTGGACCGCGCGGCGCGCGAGTACGCCGCGGCCGCGCGCCGCGCGCGGGCGGCCGCGGCGGAGCTGCGCTTCGAGCGCGACGCCGCGGCGCGCCGCGAGGCCGCGCGCCGCGCGCGGGCGGCCTCGCTCCGCGGCGGGGAGGCGCTGCGGGCGCTCGCCGCCGCGGCCGAGGCCGCGTACCCCGACGGCTGACCCGCAGCTCCCGCTCCTGCCGCCGGAGCGCCCGGGGAGCGTCAAGGCGATGCTGCGGCTGGACGCCGCGGGCCGCCGGCGCGAGTACGACCGCCTCGTCGCCGACCTCAACGCCCCCCCCGCGCTCGAGGCCATCGGGGAGCTGCGCCTGCGCAACACGACGCACGCGCCGTTCCTGCGGATCGCCGTGGATCCGCACTACGAGGGGCGGCGCCCGGAGACGTGCGCGCTCGGCTTCTGCCACTCGGTGGACGGCCGGGCGCGCCTGATCTTCTGCCTGGCGTGCGCCCTCAAGGCGCGCGCGCGCGTCGGGGGGTGACCGATGGGGATGCGCTGGGCGAAGAAGCGCCGCGACCGCCGGCTGCGGACGTCGGGGCGCAGCCGGGAGGACGCGGCGAAGGCGGCCGCGGCCGAGGCGGCCGCGGCGCGCCGCCGGGCGAAGCTGGACGCCAAGAACGCCGAGCGCGCGCGCAAGCGGGCGGGGCTGGAGTGATATCATCGCCCGCATGGGCGCGCTCGCGACCGCACGCGACCTGGTGGCGCTCGGCGGCGCCCTGCTCTCCGGCGACCTCGCGGTCAAGCAGGACCGCGGCCTCCCCCGCGTGCTCTCCGCCGGCGGCGGGGGCGGCTGGGGCGGCGAGGACGGCTGGCCGTCCGAGCGCCTGGCGCGCCTCTACGAGCTGAGCTCCTGGGTGCGCGACGCGGCCGACCTCAAGGCCGACGTCCTGATGCGCGCGCCCGGCCAGGTCTACCGCCGCCTGGCCGACGGCTCGCGCGAGCCGGAGCCGAACCACCCGTTCATGTCGGTCTGGGAGGACCCCAACCCCGTGGACGGGACCGCCGACCTGCAGCGCCGCGGCAGCGTCGATCTCGACCTCCACGGGCAGGCCTACTGGTACCTGGTCCTCGACCGCTCCCTGATGCCCGCGGGCCTCTGGCCGCTCGATCCCGGGCGGGTGGAGGCCGTCCCCGCGCGCGACGGCGACCGCCTCGTCGATCACTACCGCTTCGACGGCGACCGGGGGAGCGTGCGCATCCCCCCGGCGCTGGTCGTGCATTTCCGCAACTACTCCCCGGCCGGGCCGCTGGCCGGGACGCCGACGGTGCGCAGCATCTACCCGGCGATCGCGGGCGACGTGGAGGCGGCGCGCTGGCAGCAGCACGTCAGCGGCCAGGCGTTCCGCCCGCCCGCGGCCTTCTCGACGACGGAGGAGATGGACCCGGAGGAGGCGCGGGAGCTGTCGCGGGACCTGATGGCGAGCTTCGGCGGCCCCGCGAACGCGGGCCGCCCGATGATCCTCTGGGCGGGGCTGGCGCCGGTGAAGACGGCGTTCACGCCGCACGAGGCGGACCTCGTGGCCTCGCGCGCGGGCGCGCGCGACGAGATCCTGGCGGGCTTCCGCATCGGCAAGGGGAGCCTCGGGATCGTGGACGACGTGAACCGCGCGAACGCCGAGGCGCTGGAGTACGGCCTCTCGCGCCGGGTGGCCGAGCCGGCGCTGATCCGCACGGCGCAGCGGCTGACGGCGACGGCTCTGCGCCCGTTCTGGGGCTCGGAGTGGGAGTTCCGCTTCGACGGCGTGGTGCCGATCGACGAGGACCGGCAGCTGCGCAAGGTGGCCGAGGCCGGGAACCTCCGGGTCGTGACCAAAAACGAGGTGCGCCGGCTGCTCTTCCCGGAGCTCGGGGATCTCCCGGAGGGGGGCGACGAGCTGGCGGGCAAGCGGGCGCCGGCGCCGCCCGCGGCGCCGCCGGCGGGGGAGGCCGGGGAGGCCGAGGACGGCGGGGAGGCCGGGGAGGACGGCGCGGAGGGCGAGGAGGCGGCGAAGGCGCCCGCGGCGCGGCTGCTGCGGACCTTCGAGGACGCCATCTCGGCGCGGCTGGACGAGCAGCGGGCGCAGGTGCTCGCGGCGTGGGGGTCGTAGGTGGGGGCGGCGCGTCGCCGGCTGGCGCTGCGGGCGGCGACGCGCCGTCCGTCGCGGGCGGTGCGGATGCGGCTGCTGGAGGCGCTGGAGGACGCGCACCGGGCGGGCACGGAGTTCGGGGCGGCGGCCGCGGGGGGTCCGCCGGTGGGCGGGGGGCCGCAGTTCGCGCAGGCGCGCTGGCCGTCCCTGATCCGGCGGGTGGACGCGACGACGCGCGAGGCGGTGCGGCGCACGATCCAGGCGGGGCTCGACGGCGGCAAGGGGGCCGACGAGATCGGGCGCGACCTGACGCGCCAGTTCCGGGGCTGGACGGAGCGCGCGCCCGGGAAGCAGAGCCGGGCGGAGCTGATCGCGCGCACGGAGACGGCCGAGGCCTACAACGCGGGCGCGCTGGACCAGTACGCGGGGCGCGGGCTGCGCCGGGTGCTGGTCTACGACGGGGACTACGACGAGGCGTGCGCCGACGCCGACGGCCAGGTCTGGACCGTCGGCTACGCGCGCGCCCACCCGATCGAACATCCCAACTGCGTGCGCAGCTTCGGGCCGGTCGGCGATGAGTGAGCGCTGCGGCGACGTCGCGTTCGCGCCGGCGGGGGTGACGCTGCCGCTGCGGATGCGGCTGGAGTGCGACCGCGAGGCCGGGCACGAGCGCCGGGACGCGGAGACGGCGCGGCGACCGCGGTTCGCGCCGTTCCTCGGGCCGGTGCGCCACCGGATGCGGACGGCGGGGGGCCGGGAGCTGGTCTGGGACGCGGACGGCGAGGGGGCGCTCGGCGGTGCCTGAGCCGACGCCCGAGGCGACGCTGGAGGAGCTGGCGGAGGTGCTGCGCGGCGACGGGGTGCTGGACGCGGTGCGCCGCTACGCGGACGGCCAGCTGGACCTGACGCTCTCGGTCTCGCGCCGTCGGGTGCGCCCGACGGTGCTCGTGACCTGGCGCGCGATCGCGGCCCCGTCCCCGTCCCCGCCCCCGCCGCCGCGCCCGCCCGGCTCCCCGGTGGCGCGGGCGAAGAAGGGCATCGGCTGACCCCCGCTCCCCCGTCCCCGCGGCGCCTGCCCGCGGAAAAACCCGAAAGACGCTGGTACATATGCTTGACGCCTTGTTACATCGCGTGATAGGATCCTCGTGGAGTCGGGAGAGGGCGACACGTGGACCGCAGCGACGACCGGCAGCTCCGTTCCCTGGCCGAGGCGCTGGGCGCCGAGGTCTCGGAGGCGTCGGCCTCGCACCTCAGCGAGAGCGCCTACTGGACGCTGTCGCGGGGCGACGCGAGCGTCGAGGTGCGCGTCAGCGGCCACGAGCAGCGCCCGACGTACTGGCGTCCGATCGACGTCGAGATCGGCGCGCACGACGACGCGCACGCGCCGGACGTGGCGGGCGCGGCGCGGCGCATCGCGCGGGCGCTCGGCCTGCGGTCCTCGGCCGCGGACGGCTGGCTGGCGGAGCGGGCGCGCCGCGGGCGCGCCGCGTCGCGGGCCGCGGACACGCGTTGGCGCCGGATCGAGGAGCGCGAGCGGGCGGCCGCGGCCGCGGTCGCGGAGCGCGTGCGCGGGGGCGGCCGCTGGACGGCCGCGGACCTGCGGGGCGCGTGCGCGGGGGCGGCCGGCGTGGACGGCAGGCCGGCCGTGCTGCGCACGCTCGGCCTGCTGCGGGGCCTGCTGGCGGCCGACGCGGGCGCGGCGGAGCTGACGGCCGCGGCGCTCGGGCCGCGCCGGCCCGCGGGCGCGCCGAGGACGAGGCCGTGCGATGCGTGCGGGAGCGCGGACGGCAAGCGCCGGTACTACGCCCCCGGTTGGTACCACGACGCATGCAGGGGAGGGACGCGATGAGCAGGACGCTGGACCTGGCGCGCTTCGACGGCCCGCCGTACGCCTACCGCGGGCGCTGCGCGGGCTGCGGCGCGACGCTGCGCGCGAACGCCGGCGACCCGAAGGCCGCGGAGCGCGAGATGGCGCGCCGCCACGGCGCGCGCGCGTGCGCGCGGGAGCGGAGGATGAGGGCGTGAGGAAGCAGTCGATCGTCGTCACCGGCGTCGCGCCCCCCGCGCTGGACGTCCGCGCCGCGGCCGCGGCCGCGGCCGACGGCCGCACCCGCAGCGCGGTGCTGCGGGAGGCGCTGGACGCGGGGCTCGCGGCCGTCGAGGCCCGCCTCGAGGCGGGCGCGCCCGCTCCCGCCTCGGCGTCGGCCGAGGGCGCGGACTGGCATTTCCACTTCCGCGGATCCCCGGCCGCGGCCGACCGCGTGCGCCGCGCGGCGGAGCGCTCCGGCGCCTCCCGCAGCGCGGTGCTGCGGGAGGCGCTGGACGCGGGGCTCGCGGCCGTCGAGGCCCGCGTCGCCGCGGGCGCGCCCGTCGCGCCCGGCGAGGCCGCGGTCGTGCGGCTGGAGGATCCGCCCCGCGCCCGCGCGCTGGCCGCGGCCGCGGCCTCCGGAGCGTCCTGCGCCGACGTGCTGGCCGAGGCCGCCGCGCACGGCCTCGCGGCCGTCGAGGCCCGCCTCGACGCCGGCGCTCCGCTCCCCCCGTCCGGCCCGCGGCTCGACGTCCCCGAGCTGCCGCCCCCGGACGCCCTCGCGTCCCTGCTGGACGCCGCGCGCGACCTCGCGCGCGCCGACGCCGCGGTCGCCGTCGCCGCCCCCCCGCCGGAGGCCGACCGCGGGCCGTCCCCGGGCGCCGCGGGGGCCGCGGGCGCGGCGAACGACGCCGAGCTCGCGCTGCGCGCCGTGCGCGCCGCCGCCCGCGCCGCCTACGCCCCCGCCCCCGCTTGACAAAGCGCGCCCCCCGCGCGCATAACGGGAGGACGCGGGGGACGCGCACGGGGAGGGCTGCCGGATGGACGGCATCGAGTTTCGGGGACGGCTGGAGCGCGTCGAGGCGACGCCGATCAAGGAGGCGCCGTACGGGGAGCCGAAGGGGGGCGACCTCCGGCTGACCGTCACCGTCCCCCGGCCCCGCCCGATCTCCGGGCCCCCGTCCCCGCCCTACGCCGTCGTCTCCCGGATCGGCAGCTCGCCGGCCGCGACGCCCGAGTCCGCCCGCGCCGCGGCCGCCGACCGGATCGAGGCGCTGACCGCGGCCGGCCCCGACTACGCGCGCGCCGAGCGCGATCTCGAGGACGGCCTCGACCCCGAGGCGACCGCCGCCGAGCGCGCCGAGGCCCTGGAGGCCGGGCGCGCCGAGGCCCACGCGCTCGCGCGCGAAGAACACCGCGACGTCGTCGAAGAGGCGTCCGAGCTGGTCAAGATGGTCGAGGAGTGGGCCGACGAGGTGCGGGCCTGGGAGGAGCGCGAGTCGAGCGGAGCGCTGCACCGCCGCTACGCGGCCGTCGCGGGAGTCGGGATGCTGCTGATCGGCGAGGAGGTCGCGATCACGATCGCGCCGGACACCGGCGCGCGGCGCCGGATGCTCCCGGGCTTCTCCACGCTGGAACTGCTGTCGAGGCCGGACGGCGACGAGCCGGACGCCGCCCCGGAGGACGCCGGGGACGCCCCGTGAGGATCCGAATCGACACGCTCGCGCTCGGCGTCGCGCTGCTCGCGCTCGCGCTGAGCGTCCACGCCGCGGCGACGGGGCTGGCGGCGACGTCCGGCGGAGTGATTTGGCGCTGCTTCGCCGAGGACCAGAACGGGAGCGTGCTGCTCGACAAGAACATGGGCAGCCCGTTCGTGGACGCCACGAAGGCGAACGCAGGCTGCCGCCAAGCCGCGATCTTGGAAATCGCGACGCGGAACGGTGCGCTGGCCGAAGGCGAGGCTCGCATCGAGCTGGGCGACTACGTGGCGTTCCGTCCCATCACCCGATGGCTGGAAGCCGTTTGGGGCCTTGTTCGCGGAGCCGGACCTGCGCGCGACTGGACCTGCGACGTCCTGCTGTTCTACCGCTCCGGCTCGGGCCTCAGAAGCCTTGCCTACGACTGGTCCGCGACCGTCACGGCTGCCAGCCGCGCCCTCGCCGAGGACGCTGCGCTGGAGGCGGAAGCGGCCGCGTCCCCCCGGCATGCGACGGACTACTGGCGCGCGGCGCGCTGCCGGGCCGGGACCCCGTGACCGCGCGCCCGGGCGGCGGCCGCCCCCCGATCGACGACGCCGAGGCGCTGCGGGTCTGGGCGGACGGCCGGCGCACCGTCGGCCCGACCGTGGACCGCTTCGCCGAGGACCTCGGCCTCGCCTCCAAGTGCTCGGCGCATATCCGCGTCGTCCGCCTCGCGGGCCGCGGCTGGATCCGCCCCCGCGACGACGGCCTCAAGTCCCGCTGGTACGAGCTCACCCCCGCCGGCGAGGCCGCCCTGCGCGAGGCCGCCCGTTGACCCCCGACCTCCCCCGCGACGGCGGCCGCTTCGCCTCCGAGTCCCCGGCGCTCGCGCGCCGGGTGCGCCGCGACTACGCCCTCGGCGCCCTCGCGCGCCGCGGGGCCCAGTCCGCACTCGCCCGCGAGCTCGGCTGCACCCGCCAGCACGTCAGCCTGCTCGTCGCCGGGCTGCGCGAGACCTGGCGCGGCCAGTGGATCCTCGACGTCGAGTACGAGACCGCCGACGGCGAGCGCCGCGCCGACGTCGTGCACGGCGGCGACCCCCACGTCGCCGCCGGCATCCTGCGCGCGGTAGGCGCCCGCGACCCCGACGCCCGCCTGCTCGTCGCCGCCCGGCGCCTCGAATACGGCGCCCGGTGACCCGCGCCCCCGACGTCAACGGCCCCTGCCCGCGCTGCCTCGGCGCGCGCGGCCGCCACCGCGACCTGCTGCGCTGCGTCGTCTGCGGCCACGTCTCCCGCGCCCGCGCGCCCGCCCCGGCCCCCGCGCCCCCGGCCGCGTCGCAGGGCCGGCTCCTCCCGTCGGCGGCCCCGCCGCCGCGCTAGGCGCGTCCCCGTGGCGATGGGGACCTGGCCCCGCACGGTGCTCGCCTACCGGCGCGCGCTCTGCCTCGCGCTCTACCTGGAGCTGGGCGACGCCCGCAGCATCCCGGCGATCCGGGCCGTGTGGACGGAGCGCGGGATGCCGGGGGACCCGCCGGCGCTCAAGACGCTGCGCGGCTGGAGCAGCAAGTACGGCTGGACGGCGCAGGCGCGGGCGCGCGACGAGCAGGTGCGCGACGCGCTGGTGGCGGGGACGATCGAGAGCGCCGCGGAGACGGCGCGGCAGCACGCGGCGCTGGCGCGGGCGCTGCGCTCGGCGGCGGCGGAGCGGCTGCGGAAGCTGACGGAGGCGGGGCTGGACGACATCCCGGCCGCGGCGCTCCCGGCCTACGTGCGCACGGCCGTGGACGTCGAGCGGCTGACGATGGGGCTGGACGACGAGCGGCGGACGCTGGCGGCGTCGCTCGCGTCGCGGGCGTGGGCGGCGTTCCGGGCGGTGACCGACCGCCCGGAGATCGGGGCGGGGCTGCGGGCGGCGATGCTGGACGAGTACCGGGGGATGCTGCTCGCCGTGCTGCGGGCCGACGGCGACCTCGGCGCGCCCCCCGAGCTGGAGGCCGAGGAGGACGCGCCGGAGCTCACCGCGGGCGAGCGCGCCGCGGTGAGCGTCGCGCTCGAGGCGGCGCGCCGGGGGATGCCGCTCCCGGACTACGAGGGCTACCCTGCGCTCCCGGAGCGGGGCGGCTATGGATCCGGCTGACGACGCCCGCATCCTCGCCGCCCACGGCGCGCCCCCCCGCGGCGTCGATCGCCCCCGCACCCCCCGCGACCTCCACGACTGGCTGCGCCGCCTCGGCTACTGGATCGCCTACAGGCCGGCCGTGGACGGGATGCAGGCCCCGCTGGAGGCGTTCTGGGCGGCCTACTCGGGCCAGCACCCGGCGATGGTCGTGCAGGGCGGTCGCGACAGCGGCAAGACGCAGGGCCTCGCGCTCGTCGAGCTGAGCAAGGCGCACTTCCATCCCGGCTACGCGATCGCGCACGTCGGGGGGACCAGCCGCCAGGCGCACCGCTGCTACGGCTACGTCCGCGAGCTGCTGGGCGCGCACCCCGACCTCCGGGGAGCCGTCCAGCGCTCGATCCTCTCGGAGACCAACTGGATCAACGGCTCCCGGCTGGAGGTGATGCCGGCCACCCTCAACGCGGTCTCCGGGGGACACCCCCAAATGCTCTGCATCGACGAATTCGATCTCGTGGACTGGCAGGTGTTTCAGCAGGCGATCGGGATGCCGCACTCGACGCGCGAGCACGCCGCGGTCACGGTGCTCACGTCCACGCTCTACCGGAGCGACGGGACGATGCGCGCGACGCTGCAGGCCGAGCAGGCCCCGAAGCTCTTCCGATGGTCGGTGCTGGACGCGCTGGAGCCGTGCGACGGGTTCGGGGGGCGGCCGTCCTGCCTCGACGCCGAGGCGGCCGCGTCCGGGCGCCCGGCCTCGGTCCCCCCGCACTGCCCCCTCTGGGACAACGGCTGCGCCGGCGCGGCCCGGCGCGCGACCGGGCACAAGAAGCGCCAGGACGCGATCGCGGCGCTCCAGCTCGCGGACGAATACACCTGGCGCACGCAGCACCTCTCGCAGGACGCCGAGCGCCGGGGGCTGATGTACGAGCACTTCGCGGGCGACCTCAGCGACGACGGGACGACCAACGTCTCGGAGGACGCCGAGTACGACCCCGGGCTGGACGTCTACTGGGGCGCGGACGCCGGCTACGAGCACCCGTCGGTCGTGCTGCTCGGCCAGGTGCGCCCGGACGGCCTGATCGCGATCGTGGACGAGGTCTACCTGCGCCACCTGGAGCACGAGGCGTTCCTCAACGCCGTCCACCAGCCCCGCGGGCTGGACGGCGCGTCGCCGGAGAGCTGGTACGTCGCGCCGCGCGGCCACTCCCCGCGCGGCCCCTACCGCAAGCCCCGGCGCGTCTTCCCGGATCCCTCGGCCAAGGAGTTCCAGCGCCAGCTCGCGAAGAGGCTGAGGTCGGCGGCCCGGGTGCGGGCGCCGCTGGAGCGGGTGATGGACGGGGTGGCCGTGGTGCGCCGCTACCTGCGCGACCACGCGGGCCGCCGGCGGCTGCTGATCCATCCGCGCTGCGAGCGACTGATCCGCGAGTTGCGCTACTGGCGCGCGAAGCAGGTGGCGCCGGGGGTGTGGGTGGACGAGCCGGAGCCGAACGCCGGCGACTCCAACCCCGACCACGCCTGCGACGCGCTGCGCTACCTCGTCCAGAACGTCGCGGTGCGGAGGCGGGCGTTCGCGGCCTCCTGAGAGGCGCGCCCGCGGAAAACCCCGAAAGACGCTGGTATGTATGCTTGACGCCTTGTTACATCGCATGCTAGGATCCCTGCAGAGTCGAGGATCGGGAGAGGCCGACGATGGCGGACGCGAGGCGGGTCACGCTGGATGTCTGGCGCAACTGGTACCCGTGGAGCGGCGAGCGGGGCGGCTACGCCACGCGCGCCGACGCGCGGGCGGCCGGAGAGCGCGACGGCGACCTCTACCAGAGCGCGCGCTGGGAGGCCGTGGACCTGAGCGGCGAGGTCGTCTACGAGGGCCGGTCGCGCGCCGAGATCGAGTGGTGCCTGCAGGCCAATGCCGAGCTGGCGCTGCGGGAGGGCCGCATCTACGGCCTGCGCTACCGGTGACGGCGGGGAGCCTCGGCTGGCTGACGCGCGCGGGCGTGCGCTACGGCCTGACGCCGGACGCGCCGCGCTCGGGCGCGGCCTGCATCCTCGCCTCCGCGGCGCGCGGCTGCGAGGGCGCGGCCGCCCTGGCCTACCGCGCCGCGGACGGGCGCGAGCTGGCGGTCTGCGCCCCCTGCGTGCGCGAGGTGCGCCCGACCGCGGCGACGGCGCGCGCCAACCGGCGCGCCGGAGGGAGCAGGCGGTGACGCCCTCGCGCATCGAGTGGACCGACGAGGTCTGGAATCCCGTCACCGGCTGCGACAAGGTGTCGCCGGGCTGCGCGCACTGCTACGCCGAGCGCTTCGCCGAGCGCTTCCGCGGCGTCCCCGGCCACCCCTACGAGCACGGCTTCGACCTGCGCCTCCGGCCCGAGCGGCTCGGGATCCCGAAGCGCTGGACGCGCCCCCGGCGCGTCTTCGTCAACTCGATGTCCGACCTCTTCCACCCCGGCGTCCCGTGGCCGTTCGTCACCGCGGCGCTGGTCGTGATCCGCGACTGCCCCCGCCACCTCTTCCAGGTGCTGACCAAGCGCCCCGAGCGCCCGCTGCGGGAGCGCAACGCCGAGTGGCGCGCGGTCCACCTGCACCGCCCCAACCTGCACCTCGGCGTCAGCGTCGAGAACCGGCGCTGGACCTCGCGCGTCGCGCTCCTGCGGGAGCTGCCGGCCAGCCTGCGGTTCCTGTCGTGCGAGCCGCTGCTCGGCCCGCTCGGCGACCTCGACCTCGACGGCATCGGCTGGGTGATCGCGGGCGGGGAGAGCGGACCCCGCGCCCGGCCGATGCGCATCGAGTGGGCGCGCGAGCTGCGGGACCGCTGCGCCGAGGCCGGGGTGCCGTTCTTCTTCAAGCAGTGGGGGGAGCACGACGCCGAGGGCCGGCGCGTCGGGAAGAAGGCCGCGGGACGCCTGCTGGACGGCGTGCTGCACGACGCGCACCCGGAGCCGCGGCCGTGAGCGCCGCGGCGCTGCTGGAGGACGTCGTGCGCGCCGAGCGCGACCTCGACGCCGCCGAGCGCGAGCTGACGCGGGCGCGCCGGGAGTACACGTCCGCCCGCGCGGCGTGGACCGCGGCGCGCCACGCCGCCCTGTTCGCCGAGGCCGAGGCCAGCGCCGACCTGGCGCGCGCGTTCGAGGGCGCGTCGTGAGCGCCCGTCGGGGGCCGCTGCGGGCGGACGCGAAGCTCGTCGTCCATCGCCGGATGACGCAGGGGCGCGTGATGCGGAAGACCCGCGGCGAGGTCGCGCGCAAGGCCGGGCCGATCCTGCTGCGGGAGGTCAAGGACCGCACGCCCTACGCGCTGCCGGGGACCTCGACGCTGCACCGCTCGATCGCGATGGAGGTCAACGAGCGCAAGGGCTGGGCGCGCGCCTACTCCAACGTCAAGTACGCGGTCTGGGTGGAGGGCGGCCGCAGGCCGGGGGCGCGGCCGCCGCCGGCCTCGGCGCTGAGCGGCTGGGTGCGGCGCGCGGGACTGCCGCCCGGGGCGGCGTTCGCGGTCGCCCGGGCGATCGGGCGGCGCGGCATCCGGGGACGCTGGATGTTCCGCGACGGGGGGGCCGCGGCCGTCAAGCGGCTCGCGGGCAAGCGCGTCAAGGCCGTCGGGACCTCAATGCGGGGGTGGCGCCGACGCCGGGCCTGAGGGCGCGCTATGCTCGGGGGCGATGGTCGCGTTCGGGGAGCTCCGGGAGGCCGTGGAGGGCGCGCTGCGCTCGGACTCGCGGCGCGTCTACCCCGCCCTCGCGGGCGGGATGTCCCCCCCGTGTCTGGTCGTGCGGCTGCGGCGCGAGACGCCGGCGACGCTGGGCGGTGACGGCGCGCGGCGGCTCTGGGAGCTGGACGTCTACGTGCTCGCGTCCTCCGGGATCCTGGAGTCGAGCGCGCAGCGCTGGCTGGACGAGCAGGTGTCGCCGGAGGGCGTGGAGGCGGCGATCGAGGCCGACCGCACGCTCGGGGGGCGCGCGGCGTTCGCCCGGGCGGACGGGCTGCGGGCCTACGGCGACGCGATCGAGGTGGACGGGGCCGCTTGCTACGGCGCGATCGTCGAGGTTACGGTGCTGGCGTGAGCCTGCACCCCGCGCTGGAGCGCGAGCTGGACGGGGCCTCGGACGCGCTGCTCGCCGACGCCTGCCGCCGCACCGGCTACGGCGGCCCGACGGCCGCGGCCGCGATGCGGCGCCACCTGCGGCTCGCGCTGGACGCCGACGGCTGGACCGTCGCCGGGCCCGGCCTCGTCGCCGCGGGCGTCGATCGCGCCCCCGGCGAGGTCTGGGACGCCGACCCGCAGCTCTGGCTGATCGCCAACGGCCTGATCGCGCCCGTGCGCGCGGCCGCGCCGGACGGGGACGCCGAGGCGCCGGACGGGGAGGCGTAGGGTGGCCGTCGCCGTCGTCCGCGGGCCGGCCTCGGGCAAGGACGCCGCGGTCTGGCTGGCCGGGCTCGACTTCAGCGCCGACTACACGGACGCCAAGGCGACCTCGGAGACCGACGCCCTCGACGAGACCGGGATGGGCGGTTCGGCCTGGCGGACGATGGAGCGGGCGGGGCCGGGCGGCTGGACGGCGACGCTGGACGCGATCTACCGCCGCCGGGCCGCGGCCGGGGACGCGCTGGAGAGCGCCGACCACTTCCGGGCCGCGGTCGGCTCGGATCCCGACGCCCCGCTGATCGCGCTGCTGCTGGGCGCGACGGCCGGCCGCGGGGGGGCGTTCCTCGGGCGCCGCTACCAGGTCCAGAGCGCCGCGGTCGAGGCCCCGCGCGACGACCTGATCACGCTCGGCTGCGAGCTGACGGGCTCGGACGGGGCCTGGGACGGCTGGGTGCTGGTCGGCCGCACGTCGCCCGACGCGGCCGCGGCGTCCGCGGACCTCCCGTCGATCGACCTCGGCTCGGAGCTCGGGTCCGGGGCGCGGACGATGCGGCTCGCGGTCCACGTCGAGGAGGCGTCGGCCGGGGCCGCGGTGCGCCTCTACCACTCGGCCGACGACTCGGCGTTCGCGCCGGCGCTCCCCGAGCTGGCCGTCGCGGGCCGCGGGGCCTACTGGATCGAGGGCGCGGTCGCGACGCCCGGCCGCTACTGGCGCCTCCGCGCCACCAAGAACGCCGGCGACGCCCTGACGCTCGGCGCCGCGATCGCCTAGGCCGCTCCCCGACTCCACCCCATCGTCCCCGCCCGCCCGCGGAAAAAACCCGAAAGACGCTGGTACATATGCTTGACGCCTTGTTACATCGCATGCTAGGATCCCTGCAGAGTCGAGTAGGGAGAGGGAGTGACGCGATGGCGACGACGATGACCGAGGCCGAGGCGGGGACGCGGCGGATCGCCGACTACCGCGAGCGGCGCGACTCCGAGCGCGCCGCGGGGCTGCGGCCCGAGGGCGACACCGCGAGCTTCCTGGCCGCGCTGGAGCGCTGGGAGGCGCGGCGCAGCTAGCAGCCGAAACCGGCGCTCCGGCGCCGGTCGCGGGGGGAGTGGCCGCCCCCCGCCCGACGAGGCAGGCCGACGGGAGAGGGAGCGACGCGATGGGACGGACGAACTGCAGGAGCCACTGGATCGGCCGCGACGGCCACGCGCTCTACGGGCGCGCGTGGCGCTGCGCGCCGGACTGCCGGAGCCGGACGCACGCGGCCGAGTCCGCGGAGTCGCGCCGGCGCCAGGCCGCCGCCGAGGCCCCGCCCTCGATGGCGGCGATGCCCGCGGCCCTGGCCGCGGAGGCCCGCCGCCAGGACGCGGACCTCTGCGACGGGCGCGGGCCGCACTCGGGCGCGGCCGTCTACCGCTGGGACGACCGGCGCCTCGGCCTCACGCTCTGCGACGGCTGCCTCGACCGCTACCTGCGGCTGGACGCGCACCGCGGCCGGCCGCTCCGCAGCGGGCGCGTCGTCCCGATCGCGGGGGGCGCGCCGACGGCCGCGGAGCTGGAGGCGCACGCGGCCGCGAGCGACGCGAGCGCGGCCGCGCTCGGGGACGGGTGCGCCGACTGCGACGACGCGCCGGAGCTGGACCCCGACGAGTGCTGCTGCGGTGAGGGCTGCGAGGACCCCGACGCCTGCTACGACGAGCACCACCAGCCCGAGGGCTCGGGCTGGGAGCCGGAGTTCCCGTGCACCTTCCACGACGAGGAGCCGGAGGCCGCGCCCGTCCCGATCGCGGGGGGCGCGCCGACCGAGGCCGAGCAGCGCGAGTGGGCGGCGCAGGCCGAGCGTGAGCGCGCCGAGGCCGACGCCCGCGCGCACGCGGACTGGGAGCGGCGCGAGTGGCAGCGCGGCGCCTCGATGCGCGAGCTGCGCGGCCCCGTGCCCATCGCCGGCGGAGCGCCGACGCCCGCGGAGGCGCGGCTGCACCGCATCGAGGCCGCGGCGCGCGCCTACGCGGAGGCCGCCGGCGATGAGGCCGCGGAGGCCGCGGCGGATGCGCCGCCGGGGAGCGTCGGCGCGGCCTACGGCGAGCTGCTGGACGCGATCGCGGGCGGCGCGCCGCCGCCGCTGGAGGCCGCGCTGGACGCGGCGGAGGCCGCGGCGCGCGACGCCGGACTCTCGGACGACGGACTGGAGGACGTGCTGGCCGCGCTGGACGAGGCGCGCCTGCAGGCCGGCCTCGGACCCGCGCCGATCGCGGGCGGCGCGCCGACGCCGGAGGAAGAGCTGGCGCTGGAGGCGCTGCGCGACCGCGTGTGCGACGCGGCGCGCCGGACGGCGGAGGCCGTGCGCGACGCGCTGGGTGTCGGCCAAGAGCTGCCGCCGGCCGTCGTCGCGGCGGCGCGCGAGTGGGCTGAGGCGCGCGACCGCTGGCTGTCGCGGATGGCGCGCGAGGCGGCGCGCCGCTCGCAGCCGGACCAGCCGCGCATCGGCTGCGCCCCGCCCATCGCGGGCGGCGCGCCGACGGCCGAAGAGGCCGCGGCGTACCGCGCCGCGAGCGACGAGGCCGGGCGGGAGGCGAAGCGCGCGGTGCAGGCGCTGCTCGGGCGCTGCGCCCGGCGGGGCTGCGGGCGCGCGAGCGGGAGCGCGGCGTACTGCGCCGAGCACGCCCCGCCGCGGGAGCTGCCGCGGCTCCTGCTCGGAGCGCCGGAGCCGCGGCGCGCCGGCCTCGTCGCGGGGCCGCGCATCGGGGGCGGGGCGCCGACGGCCGCGGAGGCGCGCCGCCACGCGCTGGACGCCGAGCGCTCGCGCGTCGAGGCGCTGGTGCGGCCGCCCGAGCCGCGGGGGGAGCGCGCCGAGCGCATCGCGCGCGACGCGGAGGCGGCCGACGCGGCCGCGCGCGACGAGGTGCGCGCCAACCACTGCGGCTGCGCCCGCTGCGACGCCGACGCCCGCGAGGTCCTCGGCGAGGCCGAGGCCGCGGCGCTGCGGGAGCGCGCCCCGTGACCGAGCGCGGGGTGCTGCCCTACGACGACGCCCCGCGGATGAACCGGCGCGAGCGCCGCGCCGTCCGGCGCAAGCCCTGGCGCGCGCAGCAGGTGGACGACGCGGTCGCCCGCCTGCTGCTCCCGCCCGACGCCGACGACCTCCCGCCCGCGCTGGAGCTGCGGGGCGGGGCCGCCCTCCGGCGCTCCGCCGCGATGCTGGAGGCGCAGCGCGACCGCGAGCGCGCCCGCCTGCGCGCGCACGGGGGCCGCGCCGCGCGCCGGACGCGCGCGCCGTGAGCCTCCGCCCCCGCGCCGTGCGGGCGCGCCAGGCCCTGCTTTACCGCCTGCGCCCCCCGCGCCGCTCCCCCGGCGGCGTCGAGCTGCCGGACGACGACGGGCGCGACGCCCTGGCCGCCGCGGCCGTGCTCGACGCCGGCGCCGAGGCCCGCGCCGCGGGCTGCGTCCCCGGCGCGATCGTCGTCGTCCGGCGCTATGCGCCCGTGCGCACGGGACAGGTGCGGTGGGGGGAGCGCCTGGCGTCGGTCGATCTCGAGGACGTGATGTGCGAGCTGCGGACGGAGGACGGGCGATGAAGACCGATGCGGGCCTCGCGGCGCAGGCGTTCCACCTCGCGCTCGCGCGCCGACGCCGGGGCTGGACGATCGGGCTGCGGGAGCTGCTGGCCGGCGGCGCGGCCGCGGAGGCCAACCGCCTCGCGCAGGACGGCGCGCCCGGGTCGGGGTGCGCCGACGACCACGACTCCGGCTGCGCCTGGTGCGCGCTCGGGATCTGCCTCTGCGACGGCTGCGCCGCGCTCGCGCGCGGCGACGAGGACGCGGTCTGCGGGCTGACGGACGACGTCGCGCCCCCGCGCTACGAGCCGCTGCGGGGGCGCTGAGGTGGCCGGCGACCGCACCGAGGGCGCGGAGATGGGCGGCGACGGCGCGGCCGTCGAGCTGCTGCACCCGAGCGGGGGGATGCGCGTCCTCTGGCCGCACCCGCTGCCCTTCACGCGCTCGATGGACCCCGCGGACGCGCCCGCGGGGGACGCGGAGAGCATCGCGTCGCTCTTCGGCTGGGCCGTCTACGCCGGCTCGCGGGAGTTCGAGGAGGAGCTGTCGCTGCGGGCGCTGCGCCAGACCACGCGCGCGGCGCGGCTGCTGCGGGAGCGACGGCTGCGGGCCGAGGGCGAGCGCTGGCGCGACGCCGAGCCGCCCGTCTGATGCGCCTCGCGGGGCCGTTCTGCGGGCGCTGCCTCCCGCGCGAGCGCCGCGGGCGCTGCGCCGTCGGCGTCGTCTACTGCAGCGACTGCGCCCTGCTGCGCCGCGACCTCGCCCGGCTCGCGGACCCCGCGCGCCTGCGCAAGTGGCGCCCGTGACGCCCGCGCCGCCCGGGATGCGCGACAACATCACGCCCGAGGCCCTCGCCGACTACCGCGCCCGCTACGGGCCGGACGTGGACGGCGACGCCTGCTTCGCCTACGTCTACGGGATCCTGCACAGCCCCGACTACCGCGAGCGCTACGCGGACGACCTCGCGCTGATGCTGCCGCGCATCCCCGCGGTGGAGACCCCCGAGGACTTCCGCGCGTTCGCCGGCGCGGGGCAGCGGCTGCTGGACCTCCACATCGGCTACGAGGACGCGCCCGAGTGGCCGCTGCGCGAGGTCTGGCGGGACGGCGCGCCGGACGGCCCCGAGCGCTGGTACGTCCGCAAGCTGAGCTGGGCGGGCGACCGCAAGGACCCGGACCGCTCGGCGATCGTCGTCAACGACTTCCTGACGCTGTCGGGGATCCCGGACGGCGCGCACCGCTACGAGATCGCCGGGCGCTCGGCGCTGACGTGGCTGATGGTCAGCTACCGCGTCAAGCGCGACAAGGCGAGCGGCATCGTCAACGACCCGAACGACTGGGGCCTCGAACGCGGCGACCCCGCCTACATCCCCCGGCTGGTCAAGCGCATCGTCACGGTGAGCGTGGAGACGATGGCGATCGTGGACGCGCTCCCCCCGCTGCGCGAGGCCGCGCACCAGGGACCGCCGGTCGTCCCGCCCCCGCGGCCGCCCCCGCTCCCCGAGCTGCCGCGGCGGATGCCCGAGGGCGGCTGGCCGGCCCCGCGCGGCATCGGCGAGCGCCTCGGGGGCGTCGCGCCGGGCCGCTGCGCGAACTGCGGGCGCGGCGGCCCGGCGCTCACGGGCTGGTGGCTGTACCGCGACGGGCAGCCCCCGCAGCCGATCGACCTCTGCGGCTGGTGCGAGCCGGGGATCCCGTAGCGCCGCTCCTTGCGCGCCCGCGCGCGCGTCCAGTAAGCTGCGATGCGCAGCCGCCATCCGGGCAGAACTCGACGGGCTGCGGTCCTCCCGCCTTGCGCGCGACGGAGCCGCGATGCCCGAGCAGATGGACGCCGACCTCGTCCGCAAGCGCCTGCGCGAGGCCGCCGAGGCGCAGCTCGGCGAATCGGCCTACGTCAGCGTCGCCGCCTACACCGGCCCCCCCGGCCTCAAGGTCACGCTCTACGAGATGCAGCGCGAGGGCGACGGCGGCGCCGGCGAGTCGCGCTACGTCGAATACCCCTACCGCATCGTCAACCAGGGCGGCGACGCGCCCCGCGCCGAGATCTCGTGGGCCAAGGGCGCCGAGGTCACGCCGACGTTCCGGCCGCTCTCCGACTACTCCAAGACCGTGGACGGCGCGCGCCTCGCCCTCAAGTTCGAGGGCGCGGTCTCGGAAGAGGGCGGCCGCCGGCGCATCAAGGGCTACGCCTCCGTCTTCGGCAACACCGACCGCGACGGCGAGACGATGATGCCGGGGGCGTTCGACGCCTCCCTGGACGACTTCCGCGCGACCGGGACGATGCTCTACAACCACGGCCTCGATCCCCGGATGGGCAAGTCCCGGATCGGCACCTGGACGCTGGTGCGCCCGGACGCGCACGGCCTCTGGGTCGAGGGCGAGATCGCGTCGGGGGACCCCGACGCCGACCGCGTCTGGAAGCTGGCCGAGCAGGGCCACCTCAACGCCCTCAGCGTCGGCGGACGCAAGTACACGCTGGACTCCGGCGCGATCGCGCGCTGGGACCTCGCGGAGATCTCCGTGGTCTCCGTCCCCCCGTCCAATCCGCTCGCGACCTTCGAGGTCGCCAAGGCCCTGGCGCTGACGCCGGGGGCGCTGCAGCTCGCGGTCGAGCACGGCCGCAAGATGATGGAGGCAGACATGCCGACCGAGACCCCCGACGCGCCCGCGCCCCCGACCGCGCCGGAGACGGCGCCCGCGACGGTGACGCTGGGCGAGGAGTCCGTCGCCGCGCTCGGCGCGGCCATCGGCAAGGCGATGATCGAGGCCGAGGCCGCCAAGACCGCCGCGGCCTCGCAGGCCGAGGCGGAGAAGACCGCGGCCGAGAAGCGCGACGCCGAGGTCGCGGCGAAGGCGATCGAGGAGTACGAGGCCAAGATCGCCGAGCGCGCCGTCAAGCTCGGCCTCAAGCTCCCGACGCTCTCGGAGCTGACCGCCGCCGACGCGCCCCGCGTCGCCGTCCTCTCGCGCTACGACGCGCTGGAGGTCCCCGACCTCTGCGCCGGAGCGATGGCGCTCAAGGCGTGCGGCCAGCCCGTCAGCGACGCGATGCTGCGCGCGACCGCCCTCAAGGCCTCCCGCCTCTACGCCGGCGGCGACCCCGAGCGCCCCCACCTCAAGTCGCTCGGGGAGTACACGCACAAGGCCTGGATCGAGGACGGGCGCGCCGGGGGCGCGGGCGCCGGGGAGGTGCGCGCGCCCTGGGCGATGAAGGCCGACGAGCTGATGGAGCACGACCTGGCCGGCTTCGGCCAGGAGTGGGTCCCGACGCTCTGGACCTCGATGCAGTGGGAGCGGATCCGGCTGGAGAACGCCGTGCTGGCGTTCATCGCCGGCGCCGGCAACGTCATCGACATGCCCTCCGACCCCTACGTGATCCCGCTGGAGGCCGCCGACCCCGAGATCCGGCGCGCCCCCGCGGCCACCAACGCCACGGACTTCACCTTCCCCGGACCCGCTGGCATCAGCCGGGCGGGGACGGCGAACCTCACGATGCGCACCGGCAAGCTGATGGCCGTCATCCCCTACACCGCCGAGCTGGACGAGGACTCGATCCTCCCGCTGCTCCCCAACCTGCGCCGCCAGACCGAGGAGGCGATGGAGGACGCGGTCGAGTCGCTCATCATCAACGGCGACACCACGACCGCGGCCAACAGCAACATCAACGACATCGCCGGGACGCCCGACGACAAGGACCACTTCCTGGTCGCGGACGGGCTGCGCCACCTCGGCCTGGTCACCACGCCGAGCGACAGCCTCAACGTCGGGGCGATCACGACGAAGCGGATCCGCGACATGCGGGCGCTGATGGGCGCGAACGGGCGGATGGGGCTGCGCACGCGCGACCTGATGCTGATCGCGGAGTCCTCGGCGTCCTACTCGATGCTGGACCTCGACGAGGTGGTCACGGTCGACAAGTTCGGCCCGGGCGCGACGGTGCGCACGGGCGGCCTCAACGCGATCGACGGCATCCGCATCCACGCCTCCGAACACCTCGGCAAGGCGAACGCCGCGGGCAAGGTGGACAAGGACACGCCGGCCAACAACACCAAGAGCCAGATCCTGCTGTTCAACCGGCGTCAGTTCCGGGTCGGCTACCGCCGCCGGATGATGATGGAGCGCGAGCGGGTGCCGTTCGCGGACGGCGCCTACCTCGTCGCCTCGCAGCGCGTGACGGTGCAGGCGCGCGACACCGAGGGCGTCGCCGTCGGCTACAACGTCGAGGTCTAGGAGGTCCGGGTGGCCATCAACGAACGGCGCACGATCCGGCTGCCGGACGCGCTCGCGGGGCGTCACCGCCTCTCGCGCTCGGTGCGGGGCGTCCACCCCGAGGCGGTCGCCGGCGACCTCCTGCTCGCGGGCGACCTCAACCGCCTCGTCGTCGAGGAGCGCTACGGCCTCGGGGGCGACCTCAAGGCGACCGCGAACGCCGACGCCTCGGCGCTGACGCCGCAGGGCTTCCGCGTCTTCGGCTCCGGCATCGCGCAGGCCGACAGCGGCCTGATCGGCGGGGGCGTGAACGGGGGCTGCGACCTGCGGTCCTCGGCGGGCGCGGGCGACGTCGCGGCGATCGGGACGGCCGTGGTCTTCCAGCCGGACCTCAACGGCCCGGTGCGCGCGAGCTGCCTCATCGAGGTGGACGACCTGACCGACGTCGCCGTCTTCTTCGGGTTCTGCGGCGCGGCCGCGGACGGGATGACCGAGCGCGTCACGGGCGCGGGGACCACGGTGAGCCTGACCGACGACGACCTCGCGGGGCTGTACTTCGACAGCGGCCTGACGGCCGGGGCGGCGCTGCTGACGCCCCACAACAAGGGCGACGCGGCCGCGTCGCAGGAGGCGGGCGACATCGGGGCCGGCGGGCTGACGGTGGACGACGACGTCAAGACGCTGTGGACGCTGGAGCTGGACCGCGACGGATCGCTCTTCTGGTCCTCCGAGCAGCTCGGGGGGGCGTCGGGGAGCGGCCACGTCCCCGGGGCGCTGGACGCCGACGAGGAGCACGCGCTGGTCCTCAGCGTCGCCTCGCAGGGTGCAGCGGCCCGCAACCTGCGGGTCTACGCCCTGGGCGTGGACGCCCGGTACGCGATCTCGTGAGGCTCAAGGTCGTCGCGCCCTACGGCGCGCGCCATCCGCTGACGGGCGAGGACGTGGCCTGGGGCGCGGGCGACCACGTGGACGCGGACGACTGGCTCGGGGAGTACCTGCTGCGCGACGCGCCCGGATGCTTCGAGCGCGCCGAGGCGCCGGAGGACGGCGGCGGGGACGGGGACGGCGACGGGCTGGACCTGCTGGGGCGGCCCGCGCTGCTCGAGATCGCCGTCGCCGAGCACGTGGACGGCGTCGGCTCGCGCACGCGCCGCCAGGAGCTGATCGACGCGATCCGCGCCGGGCGCGCCGCGGCGCCGCCGGGCGACGCGCCCGCGCCCGCGGGGGAGGACGGGGCCGGCCCCGTGCTCGTCGGCTACGGGGACGACGGCTCGGAGCTGTACGGCGCGCGCGGGGAGGACGGGAGCGTCGGCCCCGGGGCGTCGCCGTCGCAGGAGCTGGCCGAGGCGGTCGCGGCCTGGCGGCTCGGCGTGGACGGCCTGGAGTCGATCGAGGAGCGGCGCGAGGACGGCGGGGAGTGGTACGTGCTCCACGGCGGCGACGCCGACGGCTTCAGCGTGGACTCGCGCCGCCCGGCGGCGGAGACGCTGCGGCGCTGGCTGCTGGCCGCGGACGGCTCGCTCGCGGTCGGCGACCTCGACCGCGACGGCCTGGCGCGCACGATCCGGGAGCTGTCGGAGGACGGCTAGGCGGTGCACGCCTACGCCACGCCCTGGGAAATCTGGCAGGAGCTCGACGCCGAGACGTCGGGCGCGAACGCCCCGCCCGACTGGCTGATCCGGCTCTGCGAGGCCGCGGCGCAGCGCATCGACAGGTTCTGCCGCCGCCGCTTCCGCGCCGAGCGGGGGGCGCGCCTCGTCAACCGCGGCCCCGACCCGCTGCGGCTCTGGCTTCCGGACGACCTGGTCGCGATCGAGCGCGTCGCCGTCGGGCGCGACGCGCCGGCGGAGTGGACCGAGGGCGTGGACTACCGGGCGGGGCCGCTCAACCGGCTGCCGCGCAAGTGGCTGTACGCGATCGGGGGGCGGTCGTTCGCGGAGGCGGCGGAGGCCGTGGCCGCGGTCGAGGTGACGGGGACCTGGGGCTACCCGGAGGACGGGGAGGAGGCGGTCGGGGCGCTGGGGGCGCCGCTGGCCGCGGACGCGACCGCGATCCCGCTGGCCGGGGGGGCGCGCTGGGCGGGGGCGGTGCTCGCGCTCGGGGAGGAGCGGCTGTACTGCACGGCCGCGGACGACGCGGGGCTGACGGTGCGGCGCGGGGAGCACGGGACGGCGGCCGCGGCGCACGACGCGGGGGCGGAGCTGACGCGGGCGCTGGCGCAGCCGGCGATCCGCTCGGCGGCGACGGCGCTGGCGGCGCGGGCGCACCGCCAGGTCAAGGCGGCGTACACGGACGTCTCGGGGATGGCGACGCTCGGGATCACGGCGACCGCGGTCCAGTACGTCAAGAGCCTGCCGGCGGACGTGCGGCTGGACCTGGAGTCGTTCCGGCGCACGCGCTAGGGCGCGCCCGGGCGGTTGGTTGCCGACCAAATCGCCACGTGCTAAAACCCGCCGTGAGCGGGACTCCGAGCGGAGCGGGTTTTGGTTGCCGACCATTTCCCTGGTCGGTAACGCACCCCCTCCGGGGGGCGGGCAACCACCCGGAGGCGCAGCCGGCCGTTTCCTGACCCACGCCCGCCCGCGACACGGGCGGGCGTGCCTTATACTCGCCCCGGAGTGACATTCCGGCGACGCCCGCCCGCGACACGGGCGGGCGTCATCGTGCTAGGCTTCCGGTACGCCGCGCCGCGCCGCCTGGCCAGCAGCGGGCTGGCGCGGCGTGGCGCCCTGCTGGAGGTGACGCATGCCGTCCGAGTGGCCGATCTTCGCCGACGTCCAACACTGGATCCTCGCGTGGGCGGCGACCGCCCTGCTCTGGGCGCTGGACCGCTGGCACGTCAACAGGCGCGCCGCGGCCGCCGGGCGCGCGGCGCGCGCCGCCAAGCTGCGGGGCTACGTGACCGACGGGATCCACGACCGCCTCGACGCGCTGGAGTCGTGGACGCGAACGCCGAACGCGGACGACCTCGAGGCCCGCGTGGAGGCGCTGGAGGCGCTGCCGGCCACGGCGCGCCTGGCGTCGCTGGACGACGACCTGCGCGAGCACGTGGCCGCGACGGCCGGGGGGCTGGACGAGCGCCTCGGGGAGCTGGCCGGGCGCGTCGCCGCAGCGGAGTCGGGGCTGGCCTCGGCGCGCGCCGCCGACAAGACGATCCTCGACGCGCAGTCGCACTACGACCGCAGGCTCGGGGACCTGGAGGCGCAGAAACCGCAGCAGGGCAGCCGCATCGCGACGCTGGAAGAGCAGCTGACCGGGCGCATCGATGCGCTGCGCGACGTCGTGGACGCGAACGCCGCGGCGCTGGAGGTCGCGATCGCGCAGGCGGGCGCCGAGCTGATGCGCCTCTACGAGGCCGGGTCCTACGCGGCCTGGCGGCGCGACCGCGAAGAGGCGCTGCAGGCGGGCCAAGAGGCCGAGGACCACGGGAGCATCCGGGACGTGGAGGCGTAGATGAGCGCGGAGGATGCGCGCGCGGCGACGGCGTTCGAGCGCATCGCGGCGGCGCTGGAGCGCCTGGCCTCGGTGCTGGAGCGGCTGGAGGACGACGTGCGCACGGAGTCGGAGACGGAGGGCTAGGTGTACTACGCGGGCGGCGAACGCGGGGCGCAGACCGGCATCTACCGGTGGGACGCGGACGGCCGGACGCGCCTCGTCGCGGTCGCGACCGGCCCGGGGGAGGCGCTGCGGCTGGTGCGCCGCCTCAACGGGAGGTCCTGATGGCCGAGACGACCGCCGTCGAGCTGCACCGGACGGGGTTCCTGCGCGAGCTGGAGGACTTCCTGCGCGCGCGGGGGGTGATCGAGCCGGTGGTCGACCTCAACGTCGCGCTGCGCGGGGCGGAGCCGCGCGTCGAGATCTCCGTCCGCGGGAGCCTCGCCTGATGGCCGGCCAGGCCGCGCCGGCGAACGGCAGGCGGGCGCGCGCGAAGGCGAGCGTCGCCAACAGTGGGAAGTCCGGCGCGGGCCTCGCGGGCGCGGGCATCCTCGGCGCGCTGGGCGCATTCGTCGGGCCGCTCATCGGCGACGGCGACCCGTCGGCTACCCAGAACGGCGCGCTGCTGGGGGGCAGCCTCGGCACGCTGCTCGGCCCGCTGGTCCTCAAGGCGGTCACGGGGCTGATGCGCTCGGCGGGCTGGGACCGCACCGCGGCGGCCGTGACCGCGGCGACGGCTGCGGACAGCGCGGGGGGCGCGGCGCTGACGCCGGGCGAGCTGCGCACGATCGCGCACGGGGGGCTGGACGACCTGCTGGACGCGATCGACGGCGTGAGCGATCACGACGAGCTGGGGCGCATCCGCGACCGGCTGGCCGACAAGATGGCCGCGGCCGGCGTCCTCTACGAGGGCGACGTCCCGCCCGACGCCGTGGCCCCTACGGGCAGCGGCGACCTCGGCGGCGCGATGCCGGACGACGCCTGATGGACGCGAGGGCGCGAGCGATCAAGGCGATCGAGGCTGCGAACCGGCTGGAGAAGCTCGTGCTGGAGTACCGCGACGTCTTCAGCGAGGGGTCGCTGAAGTACACCCGGACGGGGCTGCCGTCCGGGGAGGTGGACGTGCACTTCGAGGCCCGCGTGCGGTTCGAGGACCCCGCGATGCCGGACGACGCCTGATGGGCGACGCGCTGCTGATGCTGGACAGGCGCACCGGGAAGCACGGGCGGGAGCGGCTGACGCTGTACGTGGACGGCGACGAGGCGGGGAGCCTCCGCGGCCTCGACGGGCCGACGACGGACGCGGTGCTGGCCGCGCTGGAGACGCTGGGCGGCGCGCCCGGGCGCGGGGTGAGCGCCAACGGGCCGTTCGCCTGCGACGACGCCGCGCCCGGCTGGACGCCGCGCTGATGGCGCGCGAGTACCGCGGCGACATCCCCGACGCCGAGATGCCGGAGCGCGCCCTGCTGCGGGCGGCCGAGCGCTACGCGATCTCGGTCGCGCGCCAGGAGGCCGGGACGCTGCAGTGGATCGACCCCCGCCCGTCCGAGGCGCTGACGCAGCTCGGACGGCGCGCGTGCGAGGCCTATCCGCAGGACGACGACTGAGGACAGGGAGGACCGACGATGGGCGTCACGCCCGAGGCCGAGGCCCGCGAAGCCGCGGAGCGCGCGCTGGAGCGGGGCGACGATCCCCACCGCGCGCTGCGCGAGGCGGCCGTCGCCTACGCCCTCTCCGGGACCGCGCTGGAGCGCGCGCACAAGCGCCTCGCGGAGGCCGGCCACGTGCGCGAGCAGGTGCTGCGGAGCGACCCCGAATACGTCGGGGGCGGCACGGTCGCCGAGCGCGCCGAGGCCCTGGCGCGCGCCGACGACGACCTCGGCCTCTACGCGGTGGAGTACGCGCGCGCCGAGCGGGCCGAGACCGACGCCTGCGGGCTGCTGGGGCGGGCGGCCGAGGCCTGGGGCGCGCGGCGCGCGCCCGGCTGGGGCGTCGAGCTGCGCGAGTTCGTGGCCGCCGAGCGCCTGCACCGCGCCGCGCTCGGCGAGCATCCGCTCGCGGACGGCAAGGAGGCGAAGGCCGAGTCCATGCACCGCATCGGCCAGGCGCGCGGGCGCAGGGACCGGGCGCGCGAGGCCCTGGCGCGGGCGGTCGTGCGCGCCGCCGGCGAGGAGCCGCCCGCGGCCGCGCCGAACGAGGGCGACGGGGAGGGCCCGCTGGCCGTCCCGTCCGCGCTGCGCGTCGGCGACGCGGACGACCGCCCGCGGGACAACTACCCGGAGGACCGCGCGGCGCTGTACGCGCTGGTCCGGCGAGCGCGCGACTTCGCGCGCTCGGGAGACGACGGCGGCGACGCGCTGCGCCGCCTCGGCGAGGCCGCGCTGGAGTTCAACGCCGCGGTGCCGACCGGGGGGCTGCGCGAGGAGGTCCTGCTGGACGAGGCGGAGCCCGCGCCGTGGGCGTGACGGGAGCGCGGCGGTGATCGCCGCCCCCGGCGCCGTCCGCACGCTGCCCTCCAACCGCACCGCGAAGCGCACGCTGCCGCTCGCGATGATCATCAAGCACTCCACCCGGGGCCAGGGCGCGCAGGGCGCGCAGGCCGGGGCGACCATCAACTGGTTCTCGGACTCGCGCGCCTTCCCGCGCGGGTCCAGCCACGGGAGCTGGGGCAGTTCGGCGCTCGCGGTCATCGGGGTGGACCCCAACGAGCCGCTGCTGACGCGCTTCCACTCCGGGAGCGTCCTCGACGTCCGCCCGACCTGGGCGGCCGGCTACGGGGGCCTCGGCCCCCGACTGGAGTACGGGGCCGACGAGCTCGGCGCGAGCATCGAGTACGCGCAGAGCGCCTCGCAGGAGCCGTACCGCCCCGAGCAGTACGTCGCCGGCGGGACCTGGTGCGCGTGGATCCGCGCCGACCAGCGGGCGCGGGGACAGGACCCGGTGCCCCTCGTGCGCCTAGGGCGCTGGAGGCAGCTGCGGGGCCAGCCGATCCCTCGGGGTTTCCTGGGCCACGAGGACACCCAGAACGGCGTCAAGCTCGGGAAGACCGATCCCGGGCCGCTGTTCGACTACGACCGCCTCTTCGCCGCGGTGCGGGGGGCGGAACGGGGCGCGGCCGAGGACGTCGCGCGCGGGCGCGTCCCGGCGGAGGCCGCGGCCGCGGCCGGCAGCGCCGAGGCCGCGGCGCTCGCGGCGCGCGTCGCGGCGCTGGAGCGCGTCAACGCGGGCGCCCGGCTGGACGCGATCGAGGGCGCGCTCAAGGCGCTGGCGCGCGTCGGGTGAACGACCCCACGCTGGAAGAGGCGGCGCATGCCTACGTACATGCGGACGAGCACCTCGAGGCCGCGCAGGAGATGCTGCAGGAGCAGGCGACGGCCTACCGCAAGGGCAAGCCCGACAGCCTGGAGCTGCTCAAGCGCGCCGCCCGGAGGTACGCCGACGCCGCCGACCTCGCCATGCGGACGCGCCGCGAGCTGCGCAAGAAGGCCGCGACGATCGGCGGCTGACGCGCCCGGCGCCTACGGGGCGCGCCGACAGGTAGCCAGCGCGGGGTCCCGGGTGTAGACGGCGTGCGAGAAGTCGCCGCCGACGGGGGGGGCGACCGCGCGCCCGCAGCGCAGGCACGGCCCCCGGTCGCCGGCCTCCAGCAGGTGCGAGGGCCAGTCGTCCGGGTCGCAGGCCCCCGTCAGCGCGTGCGACGTCATGCGCGGGCGGCCGTCGCCGCAGACGTGCTCCGGCGCGTCGGCGCGCACCTCGCGCCGGCAGTACACCGGCCCGAACCCCGGGCAGCCGTCGGCGCAGCCGCGGGCGACCCTGCGGCCGCAGTGGGCGCAGCGCACGACCTCGAGGCAGACCGGCATGGGGCGAGGGTAGCGGCGCGCGGGCGGCCTTGCCATCGCGCGCGCGCGCGTGCGATACTGGCGGCGCAGCGGCCGCCGCAGGGCAGAACCCGGGCGGGCTGACGGAGCGGGAGCGCAGCCCCGCGCCGGCGGCCCGCCCGTTTCGCGCCCTGGGAGGTCCCGATGGCGACCGGCGTAGGCAAGGACACCGGCGTACTGCTGGACGACTCCGGGGGGACGCCCCGCGATATCGGCTCGCAGGTCGAGTCCCTGACCATCACGATCAACGGCGAGACCACCGAGGTCACGGGGATGGGCGGCACCGAGTGGCGCGCCTACATCGCCGGTCTCAAGGGCGCCGAGGTCAGCCTCACCTGCTACTACGACGACACCGCGGACACCGGGACCGCGGTGGTCACCCGCGGCATCGTCGGGAGCGTGCGGACGCTGGAGGTGCGCCCGCTCGGCGACGGCTCCGGCAAGCCCAAGGACACGGCCGAGGTGCTGTTCACGTCCTCGGCGAAGAACGCCGGGCGCGACGACGCCGTGATGGTCGAGCTGAGCGGGACGGTCACCGGCGAGCCGACCGAGGGCACGCAGTAGTGGCCGCCAGGAAGAAGCGCCGGATGCCCCCGGCCCCGGCCGTCTGGCTGGAGCTGGAGGCCCCGACCGCGGAGGCGATCGCCGAGGCCGAGGCCGCGGGCCGGCCCGAGCCCCCCGACTTCACGGGCTGGCGCGTCAAGGTCCGGGACGTGCCCGCCGGCGTCGTGCGCCGCGCGCTCGGCGCGATCGTGCGCAGCAAGGCCGCCTCCGACCTCGACATCGCCGACGCCGACCCCGAGACGCTGGAGCTCATGGGGACCTGGCACTTCGACCTCCTGCGCGACGCGGTCGCGGACTGGGACTTCGTCGACGAAGAGGGGGAGCCGATCCCCTACGGCCCGGGGGCCTGGGACCTGATCCCGGTGCCGCTGGTCACCGCCTCGCTGCGGACGGTGACCGGCCACATCTTCACGCCCCCAAAAGCGAGCTGACCGAGGCCTACGCCGCCGGCTACCTGCCGGGCGCCGAGTCTCCGCTGCCCTGGCCGCTGGTCGAGTGGGAGATCATGGAGACGCTCGGCTGGACCTACGACGACCTCGACCGGGCGTCCGCGGCGCGCCTCTTCCGGGCGCACGCGCTGAGGCGCGAGATGCTGCGGGGCCGCGCCCGGCGCGAGAAGAACGAGGCCGACCGCACCGCCCAGCGCGCCCGCTCGCGCCGGCGCATCCGCTGACGTGGCGTTCGGGAGCGGCAAGCCCGACGCCGAGTACGTCATCGGCGCGCGCGACGCCTCCAAGGCCGCCTTCTCGAGCTTCAAGGGCAACCTCAAGAAGGCGGGCCTCGTCGCGGCCGCGGCCGGGGGCGCCGCGGTCGCGGGCGTCGCCGCGGTCGGCGTCGCGTCGGTCAAGATGGCCGCCGACTTCGAGTCCGGGATCCGCGAGGTCGGGACGCTGCTGGGGGGCCTCTCCGACAACGAGATCGGGGAGTTCCGGCGCGACATCCTCGGCCTCTCCAAGGAGCTGGGCGTCGAGGCCGGGGACCTCGTGTCGGGCCTCTACCAGGCCATCTCCGCGGGCGTCCCGCGCGACAACGTCATCGACTTCCTGCGCACCTCGGCCAAGGCGGGCGTCGGGGGCGTCTCGGACACGCTCACCGCCGTGGACGCGCTGAGCACGGCGGTCAACGCCTTCGCCGGCCAGGGCCTCACGGCCGACGAGGCGGCCGACTCCCTCTTCGCGACGGTCAAGGGAGGCAAGACGACCTTCGGCGAGCTGGCGTCCACGATCGGCAAGATCTCGCCGCTCGCGAACGCCGCCGGCGTGAGCTTCCAGGAGATGAACGCCGCGGTCGCGACCTTGACGCTCGGCGGCTTCTCGACCCGCGAGGCCGGGACGGGGATCAAGAACATCTTCAGCTCGGTGTCGCGCATCGAGCCGTCCGAGGTGCGCGACCTCTTCGGGCTGGACAGCATCGAGGAGGCGTTCGCCGAATTCGGCCTGAAGGGCGTGATCGACCGCATCTCCGAGCACGCGGGGGGCAGCTCGGCGGTGCTGCTGGAGATGCTGGGCAACGTGCAGGCCGCGACCGCGGTCCTCGCGCTGAGCGGGAGCAACAGCGACAAGTTCGCGGGCCAGCTGCAGAACCAGGCCGACGCGACCGGCGCCGCGGCGGCGGCGTTCGAGGAGATGCAGAAGACGTTCCACGCCGCGATCGCGAAAATCAAGGCGCAGGGGAGCGCGCTGATGATCGAGCTGGGGTCGCGCATCCTCCCGGCGCTGACGGCCGCGCTCGGGGCGTTCGGCGGGTGGTTCGCGGCCAACGAGCCGCGGATCAGCAAGGCGATCGACGAGATCGCGGGACGGCTGGAGGAGCTGGCGGGAGAGGCGCGCAAGGCGATCCGCAAGGCGCTGCCGCCGCTGCGGGAGCTGCTGGACGGGGCGATCCGGCCCCTGGCCGAGTACCTGCGTTCCAACCGCGAGGCGCTCGTCGGCGCGATCGCCGCGCTCGGCGTCGCGATCGCGGCCGCGCTGGTGCCGGCGCTGATCTCGGCCGCGGCCGCGATCGGCGCGATCCTGCTGCCGCTCGCGCTGGTGGCGGCCGCGGTCGCCGGGGCGCTGGTCGTCTGGCGGCTCTGGGGCGAGGACATCCGGCGCGTCGCCGAGGAGGTCGCCAACGTCGCCGTCCCCCTGCTCGGCCAGGCGTTCGGGAACATCGTGTCGTGGTGGGAGGACTCCCTGCGGCCGACGCTGCAGGAGTTCGCGGCCGCGTTCCGCGAGGACGTCGGGCCGACGCTGGAGGCCGCGGGCGCGCTCATCGCGCGCGTCGCGAACGCGGCCGCGGCGGTGTTCGAGCGGGTCTGGCCGTACATGGAACGCATAGTGCAGATGGCGATGACCAACCTGTCGATCGCGATCGAGACCGGACTGCGCGTGGCGCTCGGCGTCGTCAACACCGTGATGGCGCTGATCAGAGGCGACTGGAGCCGGGCGTGGGAGGAGATCAAGGGAATCGCCGACGCGGTGCTGGACGGCGTGCGCGGCGTCCTCGGCAGCCAGCTCGACACGCTGCGCGACCTGCTGGACCTCGCGAAGGGGGACCTGCTGGCGCCGTTCGAATGGCTGCGCGACCGGGCGGGCGACGTCATGACGGCGATGTGGGACGGCCTCAAGGACGGCGCGAAGGCGGCCGTCAACGGCCTGATCGCGCTGCTGGAGGCGGTCCCGAACGCCTGGGTCGACGCCTGGAACGCCCTGATCAAGGCCTGGAACTCGATCGAGTTCCCCCGCATCGAACTGGACCTGCCGTTCGGCCAGTCCGTCGGGGCGGGGCCGTGGGGCGTCCCGACGATCCCGGAGATCCCGCCCGTCTCGATCCCGCGCCTGGCCGAGGGCGGGGTGGTGGCGTCCCCGACGACCGCGGTCGTCGGCGAGCGCGGGCCGGAGGCGGTGCTGCCGCTGGCGTCGTTCGCCCGCACGCTGGAGGCCGCGGTCGCGCGCGGGCTGGACGCGGCGCGGCCGCTCGCGCCCGCGCCCGCCTTCGCCGGCGACGGGGGCGGGCGCGGCGGCCGGGCGCCCGAGATCCGGGTCTACGTCGGCGAGCGCGAGCTGCTCGATATCGTCGTCGAGGCGAACGACCGCGCCATGAGGCTGGGCTACCGTTGACCGCGGCGACCGTCTGGCTGATGGAGCTGCTCTACGACAAGACCGCGGAGGGCGTCGTCGTCTCCGCCTCGGCGCGGAACAGGTTCTCGATCGCCTCGGAGGCCGGCGACGAACTCACCGTCCCCGCCTACTCCGCCGCAGGCGTCGCCTACCCGGAGCGGCGTTTCGTCTTCTACAACGCGGCGCGCACCTCGCGCCGCACCTTCCTGCGGTTCTACGACGATCTCTACTTCGGCTGGTGGCAGCCCGGAACATTGACGCTGGCGGGCGCGCACCGCATCGATGACCTGCTGTTCGAACTGAGCGTCGGGAGCCAGCGGAGGATGCTGCGCGCGACCGCGGGCGCGACGCGCGCCCGCAACGCCGGCGCGGGCGGCATGACCTACTTCACGGCGACCGCGTTCGGCGACGAGGAAGCCGCGTTCGGGCCGGCCAGCCTGCCGGCAGGGACCTACGGCTACACGCTCCGCATCGGCGTCGACGACACGCCCTGGGTGCTCGCCGGTCACGGCCTGAACGTCGAGCACGGCTGCCGCATCCACGGCTCACCCGACGGGGGGCGCATCCCGCGCGTCGAGCCGATCGTGCCGTCCTGCGACTTCGACCTGACGACGCGGCGCGACGCGCCGGCGCTGGGCGCGAGGATGCTGGCGCTGGGCGGCCGCACCAATCCTCCGCGGTTGCGCTACGACGGCCTGCTGACGCGCATAGACGAGCAGCCCCTGCGCTACCGCTCGATCGGCGAGGTCACCGGCGTGATGGCGCGCCTGCGCGAGGCCTCCGGCGTCGCCGTCGCCTCGCAGGCCGGCAACCGCATAGACCAGGCGATCGCCGCCATCCTCGATGCGGAGGGCGTCGCGCTGCGGCGACTCGGCGAATCCGCCCGCACGCTGACGGACTGGTGGCTGGATCCCGAGGAGGACGTCCTCGCCTCGATCAACAGGCTCGTGCGGACGGACGGCCCGCTGGCCCGGTTCTACGAGGCCTCGGACGGCGCGCTGGTCTTCGAGCCGCACGGGCACCGCGGCACGGCGACGAGAAGCACGGCGCTACAGAGGACGTTCAGCGGAGACGCCGCGCCCGTCCTCTCCGGCATCGACTCCGCGGGGCAGACGGAGGTGGTCAACTCCATCCGCGTGAAATACCGCGTCGGCACGCCCGTCCGCTCGCAGCTGGACGACGCCGACGCCGCCGACGCGGCAGCGGTCTCCGGCGTCGCGAACATCGTCTACAGGGGAGGCCTGGGCTACGCCGAGGAGACCATCCAACTCGGCGCGCCCGACGACGGAGACCTGATCGTGATCGGGCTGGCATGGAGCGACGGCTGGGCGGGGATCACGCCGTTCCGGGTCGCCGGGGGCGGGGGCTGGAGAACGGCAGGACCTCTCTCCTGGCGCATATGGAGGACCGGCGACCCGACGGCGGTCACCCTCTCCCTCAGCACGAGCGAGGCCAGGACGCTGCGCTACAAGGTCTGGCGCGTGGCCGCGGGGAGCGGGAAATACGCCGCCGTCTGGCCCTACTCGTCGGGCCGCCTCGCCGCGAACTCGGCGAGCGCGATCGCCGAGGTCCCTGCCGACCTCGTCACCGACCGGCCTCTCCTGTTCAGCGGCTGGCGCTGGCAGGGAGGGTCGGGCGGTCTCATCCCGAACACCGATTGGGACTTCGTCTCCGTCAATCCTAACCCGCCCTCTGACTCCCATCAGCGTCAGGGCGTCTGGGCCGGCAAGCGACGGCTCGACTCCGGCGCCACGACGTGGCCGTCCAACCTCAGCCGATCTTCGGAGACCTCCATCCGATCACGCATTCGCAGTCCGACATCCTCGTCGTGACGCTGGGCGCGACGCTGCTCTGGGAGCAGGACGAGCTGACCGTTCCTGCGGGGGGCATGACGCTGGACCTCGAAGGGCTGGACCCCTACGAGGCGGGCACGGCCTGCTTCCTCTGGAGGACCCACTCCGGCTCGGCGACCGTCACCGGCGTGGAGGTCTCCCCGACGCGCTACGACGCCGTGATCAGCGGCAACGGCGCGACGCTGCGGAAGCTGGCGCTGTTCGCCGTGCCGGGGCGCTACCTGGCAGAGACCGCGGCGGCGAAGAACGACGCCAGCATCGCGACGTTCGGGGAGCGCGTCCGGCTCGTGGACATCGCGCCCTACGTGAGCGCCGCGGACGCGCAGGCGATCGCGCAGGCCTGGGCCGACTACTGCGCGCAGCCCCGCGGCTGGGTGCGGGCGAGGGTGCCCGCGAGCCAGAGCGCGGCGGCGCTGGACGCCTGCTACGGCCTCGAGCTCGGCGACCGCGTGAGGGTGGTGGAGTCGCGCACCGGCCTCGACCTCACGGGGTTCGTCGAGGGCATCCGGGAGCGGGTGTCGGGGCCGGGGATCGCGGACTTCCTGCTCACGGTGCTGGAGGCCTGACGCCCGCTTGACGTCGGGCGGGGGCGGGCCGCAGGATGGGCGCAACGCCGGTCCTCGCAGTCGTCGCGGCCGCTCGTCACGTCGGCCGCAGGCGGAAAGGTCCGGAAGTCCTCCCTCTACTCTCGGGGAGGCAGGCCGCGGGGCGGGCGGTCCGCCGCCCGTCCCGCGGACGTATACTGCGGCGCGCAGGCGGACCCGTCGTCCTTCCGCGGATCCGGGGTTCCGGCGGCGCCCGCCCCCCGATGCCGCCTGCCGGGCGCCGCCTCCCCGCCGCGCGTGCTAGACTGGCGGCGCAGCGGCGGCCGGGCGGACCCGAGGCCGGCTGCGGACGTTCCGGGGGAACGGACGCAGGCGATGGCCGACACGCTGATCCTCGACACCGGCGACGCCACGGGCGACCCGTTCGCCCCGATCGACGGCCCCGCGGCCTCCGACGCCTACGGCTCCGGCATCTGCCTCTTCACCTGCGACACGCATCCGGGGGGCGGCGTCACCGTCTACGTCGAGCGGCTGAGCGCGGGCGGCGTCTGGGTGGAGCAGACGACGTTCTCGGACGTCGGCACCAAGAGCATCTGGGTGAGCGCGGACGCGCGCTACCGCGCGCGCGCGAGCGCCGCGGGCGCGCGCGTCTACCGGAGCGGGCGCTGATGGCCGACAGCGACGTCGGCGCGAGGGGCAGCTCGTCGGTCACCTACACGGGCGGCTCCGGCCTCGGCGCCGCGGCCGTGCAGGCGCTGATCGACGGCGACGACGACGTGGTGGACGGCCGGACGTTCCGGGCCGCGCTGCGGCGCACGCGCAACCTCGCGGCCGCGGCGAGCGTCGTGATCGCGGCCAGCAACGCCGCCGGCGAGATCCCGGGGGCGCCGTCCCTCCCCGCCTCGCTCCCCGGCAGCAAGCTGACGGTCACGGTCGCCGGGGGGGCCGACGCCAAGCACTCCTTCGCTCTGTCCGCGCTGCTCGCCGAGCCGCCCGCCAGCCCCGGCGACCAGCTCTCGGCGTCCTCGGCGATCGCGTTCGGGGACGGGGGCGACCGGCTGTACGTCGCGAGGCGCGCGAACGGCGAGCTCCTCTTCGGCGCGGACAACATCGGCGACTACGCCGTCACGATCGACGTCGAGGAGATCGACCTGCGCCCGCAGGCCCTCGCGACGAACGACGACGCCTGGCCGGCGTCCAAGCTGCCGCTCGCGAGCGGCTCGGCGTCGGGCATCATCGACTCCGACACCTACGACCGCATCCAGTCTTCGCTCGACGGCGCGCACCTGTCCTCCACGCCCAAGCTCAACGAGGCGCAGCTGGAGGACGCCGACGACTTCTACCTGGAGGACGAATCCGTTTCGTCCGGCTCCAAGCTCCGCAAGATCCAGACGTCCGAGCTCGACAGGCGCTGGGGCCGGACGGCGATCGACGCCCGGATCGCGGCCTACGGGCGGGCGTTCACGGCGGGCGACGAGGCCAAGCTGGACGCGATCGAGGCCGGCGCGACCGCCGACCAGACCGCGGCCGAGATCCGGGACGCGCTCGCGGGGCTGAACGGCGCGGACCGGCTGGACGCCTCGGCGATCAAGGACCTGCCGCAGGAGTCGGGGCTGGACGAGGCGGCCGTGGACGCCCGCGTCAAGGCGCTGGTCGAGGACTGGGCCGAGGTCGGGGGCGGCCGCGTCCCGGCCGCGCGGCTGCCGCGGGCGCTGCAGGACCTGGCGGGCGCGATCGACGAGCCGCTGTGGGCTGGCCACCTCACGCTGTCGGGCATCTCGGACATGCCGCAGGCCGCGAGGCCCGCGGCGATCCCCGGCGACCTCGACTGGGGGCGCACGGAGTTCGAGGTCTCCCCCGCCCGCGCGAACGCCTGGATCGTCTTCCGCATCCTCAAGACGGAAAAGGCCGACCTCTCGGTCTGGCGGCTGCGCGTCACGGAGACGGACACGCCCGACGCGGTGGTGGCCGGCGCCGACTGGATCTTCCTCGCGGACGCGCCGGGGCAGGACCGCTGGGCGTACTACATCCACCAGTTCGCGATCCTCGGCGAGGGCGCCGAGGTGAGGATCGAGAAGTACACGCCGCTGGAATTCGACGAGCGCAAGGTGCTGATCCCGGGCGTCGCGAAGCGCACGGTCACGGCGCACTGGGACATGGTCAACGGCGTGGACGACCAGGACCACGAGGCCGCGGTCGGCGTCACGCGCAGCCTCTCGATCCCCGCGGGCGACTACGCCGCGACCGCGGCGATCTTCGGCGAGATCGAGGTGGGGCCGGGGAGCGTCGCGCAGTACTCCATCGATCAGACGCTGGTGGACCGGCGGTTCGATCGCCAGCACCTGCGCGACCAGGCCGCCTACGACGGACAGCCGGGGAACGCCGGGAACGGCCTGCTGGTCTCCTCGTTCGCGGTGTACCGACTCAACGCGGGCGCGCGCGAGGGCAAGGCGTTCACTTTCGAGGTGCGGGCCGGGATGATCGCCGGCGAGGAAGCGATGTGGTGGCGCTCGGAGTCGGACCACCTGGCGGGCATCGCCGTGGCCGGGACGCTGCGGTTCGACCTGCACGTGGACGTCACGAGGTTCTGATGCCGGACCTGCTGGACGTGCGCATCGCCGAGGCCCGCGCGCGGGTCGTCGCCGGGGAGGCCGAGGACGGCGACTGGACGCTGCTGATCCTCGATCGCCAGTGCGAGCGGCTGGACACGATCATCGATGAGCTGCGCCCCGTCGCGGTCTTCGCCGCGGACCGGCGCATCGCACTGCGCTTCCTCGACTCCAACCTCGGGCGCATCGCCGTGCCGCTCGCCGCCGCGGCCGCCGGCGTAGGCGCCGCGGACTTCATCGGCTGACGCACTCCCGGCCCTGTCCACGCCCGTGGATCCGCTGTGGATAACTCCCCCGCGGGTGTTGATAACTCTGTTGACAGGTTGTGGATAACTCGCCGCGACTGTGGATAACTCCCCCGGGAGGGCTGCGGCGCGACGGCCCCCGGACCGACTTATCCACAGTCGCGGGGCACTTATCCACAGGTTATCCACAGTCTTATCCACAGGGACTCCGCTTGCGGCGTATGGCGTTTCGGCACTTATCCACAGGATTTCCCCCCCTCTACTACGACGATCCGGAGAGACCTCCCATCCCTGCCCGTCCCGGTGTGGATTCCGTCGCCGCCACACTCGGAGGCGCCGACGCCTACCGCTTGACAAGCGGCCGGGCGCGGGCGCACGATCGCGGACGCGGGGCCGGGGAGGGCGCGGGCGATGGCCGGGGCGGGACTGCTGGCGAGGCGCGTCGAGGCGGCGGTGCGCGCGGCCGCGCGCGTCGCCGGCTGCGCCCCCGGCGACGTGTACGCGCCCCGGGGCGCCACGGCCGCCCGACCGCCCGCGTGGCCGCGGCGCGGCGCAGCGCGGCGTGGATCCTCGGGCGCAGGTACGGCTACGACCTCGTCACGATCGGGCGCGCGCTCGGCTACGTGGACCACACGGGCCCCTTGCGCGCGATCCGAGCGGCCGAGGAGAGGCCCGCGCGGGCCGACGCGGAGACGGCGTGGAGACAGCTGGCGGGAGTGCCGGCGCTCGGGGGCGCGACGCCGACGTGTCCGCGCTGCGGGCACCGGCTGGAGGGGGTGGCGACGTGAGCGAGGACCTGGGCGCGAAGCTGGACGCGCTGATCGCGCTGGTGGAGCGCCTCCTCGAAACCGTGGAGGGCGCGCTGCCGCCGGCGGAGCGCTACTGCCCCCCGGAGACGATCGCGCAGCTCGCGAAGCGGACGGGCGCGAAGACCGCGGAGCCGTCCGGGCGGGTGGTCTGTCCGGGCGGGATGCGGCTGCGCCGTCACGCGCAGGAGTACGCGGGGACGGACCCGGCGCGCGCCGCGGACCGGCTCTGGCACCGGCTGCCGGAGGACGCGCGGTTCCGGGCGTCGTTCGCCGGGCAGCCGGAGACCGAGGTTCGCAACCACAACGTCTGGCGCAGCCGCTCGCTGTCGCGCGAGGAGGTGCTGGCGCGCGGCCTGACGCCCGTCGATCCGCTGGACGACGGCGGGGAGCCGGAGGCCGGGGAGGCGCCGGAGCCGGGGGGCGCGGGCGCGCCGGAGGTCCGGGAGTACCCCCCGGGGCTGGCGATGGACCCCGCGCCCGAGGCCCCCGCGCCGGAGCGCGAGCCGCCGAACGCCGGCTGGCTGCGGGCGAAGGAGGAGTACCTCGAGGCGGCGCGCGCGACGCTCGCGGGGGCGTTCGGGGGCGACCGGCTGCTGCTCAAGGACGTGTACAGCCGGATCCCGGCGATGTACCCCCTCCTGCACCCCTCCCGGCTGGAGTCGGCGCTGATCGGGGAGCTGCGGGCGGGGACCGAGCTGATGCGCCGGGGGCTGGAGGTGGGGCCCGGCGAGCTGCTGGACGAGCTGGGCGTCGCGCGCGCGCCGGCGCGGGAGGCCCCGTCCGCGTGACGCGGGGGCGGGACCGCGAGGCGGAGGCGCGCGGGCGCGAGACCGCGGCGCTCGCGGCCGCGGCGGCCTACGCCGCGGCGTGCTCGGAGCACCTGGCGGCCGGGCGCGCCGAGGTGCGGGAGGCCGCGGAGCGGCGCGGGAAGCCGGGCGCGGACGCGAGGCGGCGCGTCCTCGTCGCGCGCGGCGCGCGCAACCGGGCGCTGGCGGAGCTGCTGCGCGCGGTCTGCGCCTACGGGGGCTGCGGCTACGGCCACCCCGAGATCGACGACGCCGGTACGGGCGTCACGCTCCCGCCGGTGTCGCGCGTTACCGCTTGACATACGCGCGGGCGCGCCGCCAGTATGCGCGCCGCGGGGCGACGGGAGGGAGCGCGGCGATGCGCATCGAGGCCGAAGGCGCGGGGCCCGGGGCCGAGGCCCCGCGGCCCGTGCTCCCCGGGGGCCCCGCGCGGATCGTGTTCGGCGGCCTCGGGCTGCGGCGGACGGGGCGCGAGCGCGCCCGGCGCCTGGCCGCGGTGCTGGCGGCCTACCGCGAGGCCGCGGCGCTCGGCGAGCGCCCGAACCAGCTGGAGGCGCGCCGCGCCGCCGGCGTCCCGCCCCGCTTCGACTTCTCGCCGCTGGTCCGCGCCGGGCTGCTGGCGCGCATCGACGGCCTGCGGCTGGACGGCCTGCGCGGCCACGGCGCGCACTACGGGATCACGCGGGACGGGCGGGCGGCGCTGGACGCCGTCGAGGACCTCGTGCGCCGGATCCGCCCGGAGGGGGCGGCGTCGTGAGCGGCCGCCCCCCGACGACGCTGCCGGACGGGCTGCGGCGCGTCGCCGACGCCGCGCGCGCCTACGCGGCCGCGGCCGACGCGCTGGACGACGCGCAGGCGGCCGCGGACGAGCGGCCGGGCGCGGTCATGGGCGCGGAGCGGGCGCGCCTCTACGACGCCGAGGACGCCGCCCGCGACGCGCGCGATCGCGCGCTGGAGTACCTCGGCGATGCGGCCCGGCGCGAGTACGGGCGCGAGGACGCGGGGGCGGCGTCGTGAGCGCGGCGCGCTGTCCGCGCTGCGCCGGGGCGCTGGGGCGATGGGGCGCCGACGCCTGCTGCTACGCCTGCGGATGGGCGGGGCCGACGCGCGCGCCCACGGCCGCGGACCTGCGCTCGACGAGGCGCCCGGGCGGGCGCGTGCGGCAGGACGACCTCGACGCCGAGGTGCTGCTGGCGCTGCGGGAGGCCGCGGAGGCGGGGGGCGGCCGGGCGCGGCCGCACGACGTCGCGGCGCGGCTCGGACGGCGCATCGACGGGGTGCGCGAGGCGCTGGAGCGGCTGCGGCTGGCGGGAGCGGCCGGGCGCAGCGGCGAGGGCCTCGGGCGCCAGAGCTGGTGGACGCCGATCGCGGAGCCGTCGTGAGGGGCGGCAAGGGGGGCAACCGGGGCGACAACCGCCGTCGGCTGCGCCGCCTCGTGCTGCAGCAGGGCAAGGGTTACGGGGACGTCAAGGCGCGCCGGGCGGCGGAGAAGGCCGAGGCGCGCCGGGCCGAGAAGCTCGCGCTCAAGAACGAGCACCGCGAGCGCGAGCGGGGGCGGCCGTGAGCGGTCCCGTCGGGGGGTGGCTCGACCTCTGGGACTGCCCGCTGCTGTGGCCGTGGGCGCTCTTCCTGCTCGGCCTGGTCGTGTCGGTCGCGCAGGCGTGGACGGTCGCCTGCTGCGCGGTCTGCGCGTGGGCGATCGCCGCGCTGACGCGCGACGCGAGAGTCCGGGCGGACCTGGTGCGCGAGTGGCGCAGCCTGCGCCCGCACGAGCGCCCGACGCTCGCCGAGTGGGTGCGGTCCCGGAGGCGGCGATGACCTCCCCGCCCGTCGCCGCGGCCTCGGCGCACGCGGAGCTGGGGCGGCTCTTCCTCGCCGCGGCGCGGCGCTACGCGCGCGCGGATGCGGAGTACCGCCGGGCGATGGCCGTGGACATCCACTGGGACGACGGCGTCGAGGCGGCCGAGGCGGCCTGGGACGCGGTGGACGACGCGCGCGACGAGCGCGAGCGCGCGATCGAGGCCGTGCTCGCGCTCGCGGCCGAGGCCGCCGGGGCCGTGCTCGCCGACGCGGAGGCGCCGCGGTGACGGGCGACCGCCCGGAGCTGGTCGTCGCGCTGAGGCATCGCTGGTGGTGGCTGATGCTGGACGGGCACAAGACGCGCGAGCTGCGCCGGCGCTGGGCGTCGCGCCGCTGGCGGGGGCAGCCGGTCTGGATCTACCTCCCCGGCGAGGGCGTCGCCGGGCGGCTCGACGCGGGGGCGGCGCTGGAGCTGGACGTCGAGGCCTGCGCCTCGATGGACGGGACGGCGCTCGCGGCCGCCGAGGTGCGCCGCTACGCGGGCCGGCTGCGGGAGCTGACGGCGATCGCGATCGAGCGCCCGCGCGCCCTGTCGCGCCCCGTCGCGCCCGCGGAGATGCGCGAGCGCGGCTGGCCCCCCCCGCAGTCGCTGCGCTACGCGCTCCCCGCGGAGTCCGCGCACTACCGCGCGCTGGACCCCCTGCAGGCGGGCGGCGCCAGAAAAAAAACCTGAAAGACGCTGGTACATATGCTTGACGCCTTGTTACATCGCATGATAGGATCCCTGCAGAGTCGAGGATCGGGAGAGGGAGCCGACGTGATGGACCGCAAGGCCGAGCTGGACGCCTGGACCGAGGAGCAGTGGCTCGACGCCTTCCCGACGATCCGCCGGATCCACTGGGACGGCTGCCCCGTGGACGGCCGCGCCCGCGCCCGCAGCCTGCGCTACGGCGCGCTCGCGCACTGCCACGTCGCCGAGCGCGTCATCTGCGTGAGCGGGACGGCGCGGCAGTGGCAGGGCCTGGCGATCACGATGCTCCACGAGGTCGCGCACCTGGGGCCGGGCTGCAGCCCGCACGGCAAGCGCTTCTACGGGAGCAGCT